>OY782746.1:0-2274903 GCA_963678095.2 Selenomonadaceae bacterium
GACATGCTGGTATATTATTGCAACCGGATGATGCATTACAGTAGTTGCCAATGGTCGATTAAGACGCAAGAAATTGTTGAACTGGTATTTAGATTCTTACAAGATGTTGCCGAGTGGATTTTGTTTTCACCTGTTATGATATGGTGCTTGTTTGAGGTTGTTTATAAAACAATAAAGGCTTATATAAAGATTTGGAGGGGTGAAAATGGATAAAGAATTGAAGCCCTGCCCGTTTTGTGGCAACAAAGTTTCTGCTTCTGGTGGTCCAGAAGAATGGAGTCCTACATTCAGCGACCCGGACAGTGGTGGAAGTCCATATCATGTAAGATGCGATTGCGGATTGGACTTTTGCGCCGGATGCGTTGAATATGACGAATTTGTAGAAAGATGGAATCGGAGGGCTGACAATGGCCAGAATCAGCGATAAAGAACTTGAAAATTTCACTTCATTGTTTCACGAAATAATGGATGAAGGGGGAGTAAAAAGGCCAGATAAATTATTATCTATATTGCAAGAACTCAAAGAACGCCGTGCTGCTGACAAGCCGCTTGATATCAAAGGACAGTTGCGGCTGGTGCGGGATAGATGCCCGGAATTGTGGAAAATGGTTCGCAGTGATATAGCGGATTGTCCGGAAGTTTTCCAGCTTTCGGGCGGCGAATGTTTAGCAAAAAATTGCAAAGAGTGCTGGGATAAAGCGTTAGAAGGTGATGAATGATGAAGCCAACAAAAAGAAATCGGATTCAAAAATATCTGCAAATTCAAGAATCTTTTCAGAACATAAAAGAAAGATATGGAAGATGCCCGAAATGCGGCGATTCTGAAATATATTATGAGAATCCACGAACTGGGAACGGACTTTATAATTGCTGTAGCTGTGGATACGCAGGCCATGATCGGGGCTTTAAGCAGTTCAAGGTTCGCAAAGTATTTTTAAGGCGGTGGAAGAAATGAATGATCCGACAGGCAATAAGGCCATCACAAATATCATGCGTCGCCGTAAATCCGAGCGTGGAGCCAACAGCCAGCGCAGACGGAACGGGGATCGGGCGGCGAGAGCAGCGAGGGGGATGGGCGTATGAGTAAATTTGATCGTAATATTTTCTACGGTGGATACGATAGCTTTGCCGTGTCAAAAGAAAAATATAGTAAGGAAGAAGCTATAAATATTGCCAAAAAAGAATTTAACGGCATAGGATATAAGTTTTTGGCAATTGGCAGTGGGTGGGTCAAACATCGGGCTGGAGTTAATGAGGATGATGAACCGGTTGTTGGATGGTGGCTAGAATATAAAGATACAGGACGGAACTGCCCAGCGTTCATATTTCATGGAACTAATAATAACGAGGAGAAATTTTGCGAAGACTATGAATATGTTTTGTTGGGCGGCGGCCGCCAATGATTAAAATAACCCCAGCTCAGCACATAGCATACAGACAACGCCACAGGCGTAATCAGCGGCAAATACCGGCATATCACCGGCTAAATCAGCAGCCGCAGGGATTCGAGGAAATTTTGAGGGAGGCGATGGCAAGTGCGAGAAATTAAGTTTCGGGGTAAATCAACGGAGGGCGGTTGGGTATACGGCTCATACTTCGACAGTGGCGAATATGGCGTAATATATTCCCCGGCAGATAAGACGTATTATCAGTGTTATCTTGAATCGATTGGACAATATACGGGCTTAAAAGATAAGAATGGTGTGGAAATTTATGATGGTGATATTGTTGAATTTACGAGGTACCCTGGGGAAAATTATTATGCAGAAATATGTAAACCGGATTTTCCACCGTTTAATTTTATGTTTGGATATCTTAAAAAACCTAACGCTGAAGTTACTGGGATTTCTCATGGAATATATCAAAATTTAAACTGCATGGAAGATGATTTAGGGGAAGTTGAAGTGATCGGCAACATCTACGAAAATCCGGAACTGTTGGGAGGCGATGGGAAATGATAAGTGATGAACAGATCGAGAAGGGACTTATGGCATTTGTGTTTTGCTGCGAAGTGAAAGTTGGGCCAGCGCAGGCCGGGTGGATGTATGACGCCTTGCAAGAGCTCAAGCAACGCCGCGAAAGTGATCTGCGGCCGGCAACTAAGTTTTTAGGCCAAAATTTTGGACAGCTAATCGGAAAAGTGTGTAGCGAGTGCGACGAGGTTATCGAGGCCTGGGATGATGATTTTGATCAATGTCTGGAGCGGCTGCCAAAAGAGGCCTACAACGATATTTTGATGGAACTGGTAGACGTACAGATGGCTTGCGAAACTGCATTGACCAAGATTCTCCCAGATCAAGCGGATCGTGACGAAGCCCGGCGGCAGGTGATAGAGAAAAATGCGAAGCGCGGATATTATGAGGGGGCGGAATAATGGCAAATGTCTATATAGCCGGTAAAATAACCGGGCTAACAAACTATAAAGAAATTTTTAAAAAAGCTGAAATAAAACTGTGCACACTAGGACACCGTGTAATGAATCCTGCGACTCTGGGCGAAGGTTTCGAGTATAAATCATATATGCCGATATGCCTGGCGATGTTGGAGGCATGCGATACGGTATTCTTCCTTGAGAATTGGAGCGATAGCAAGGGTGCCAAAGTGGAACATGAATATGCAAAAATACAAGGTAAAAATATTGTTTATCAGCATAGTTACGAAGGGGGCGGCGATCAATAAATAAATACGCAATGGCAGTAATCGTGATAATGACAATAATTTTTGCGGTGGTAAGCACCGGAGAGGATTGATTCAATGAATCGTGTAATTTTAGTCGGACGGCTCGCACGTGATCCGGAAGTACGATACACGCAGGCGGGTAAAGCAGTAGCCTCGTTTTCGCTGGCGGTAAGCCGTAGGGTTAGCCGTGCGAGCGATCAGCAGAACACGGCGGATTTCATCCCCATCGTCGCATGGGAGAAGCTGGCGGAGATCGTCGGCAATCATCTGGTCAAAGGTTCACAGATTATGGTCGAGGGGCGCATGCAGGTCCGCAACTATGATGCGCAGGACGGCTCTAAGCGGTATGTCACTGAGGTTGTGGCACAGGACATAGAATTTATGGGGAGCAAACTGCAGGGCGCAGCACAGGAGTCTAGCGGGGCGAATAGCTTTGGCTCAGAAGTGATTGACGACCAGGAAATACCATTCTAGGAGCTGAGTAGATGGGAAAAATGTCAAGGGACAAAGGAGCCCGGGGAGAGCGGCTATGGCGGGATGTGTGCAAAGCCGAAGGATTTACAAAGGTAAGACGCACCGCTCAGTATTGTGGTAAAACTGGCGATGCCGGTGATTGCGTCGGACTCCCCGGGATACATCAAGAAGTGAAATTTGTTGAAAAGCTAAATGTCCGGGATGCATTAGCGCAATCTCAGCGGGACTGCGAGGCTGAGAATAAAGGGAATATCCCCATTGTGGCTCATAAAAAGAGCAATTCCGAGTGGCTTGTCACAATGAGCGCAAAGGATTGGTTCAAAATTTATCGGGAATATGTGTGAAGGGAGTATAAAAGATGGTCAGCGCAACGGTAAGTAATCAAGAACTAGCTGCACGACTCGTGAAACAGACCCGCGGCGATTGCCGGAAATGTGTCTGCGAGGACAGCTGCAGCAAAAGAGGTAAATGTGAGAATAATATTTTTGTTTGGCTGAAAGGGGCGAGAGGATGAAGTACGTGAGAAAATGTCAGCCGGTGGAGATTGAGCCATATTCGCCAGGGCTGGAAGATGGGTTCGAAGATGGGCGTCCGTACATAAATACGGATCTAGGCCCAATGTATATCCACGAGGATGATTGCATTATCACTTCGGATAACGGGGAAAAGTCGGCATGCAATCGGGAAAAGGTGGATCGGCTGTATCAGAGAGTTGAATAGATAGATGCGAAAGGGCGGTGAATAGCCGTCCTATTCGTGCGTTTGAATGAATTTTGATTTAGGGGTGAGGCGAGTGTTAGCTACAGCGGAAGAAGCAATGGATATTTTCAATGGGGTCCAGGAAGATAAAAAAACAGCCGAGTATTATCTACTGAACTTCGAATCGGAACTGAAAAAATATCATGAAGCAAAAGACGAATTCTTAAACTATAAGGCAGAAAGAGACGAAAATACCGGGGGCGGGCGCAGCGGTGTAGGCAACCCCACGGAACAGGCTGCTATGAAAAGCCTGCAATTTGACAGTACTTATCCAGGATTCCGCTGGCTAAAGGCGGTTGAAATCGTCCAGCGAGGCCTGGGCGAAAGAAAGAACATATTTATCAAGGTGCGCCGCGAGGCTGACAGGCTGCATCATATCGGCAAAGGTCGGAAAGGCTGGACTATATACGTACAACGACGTTATGCGGAAGAGATGGAAAAGAGATTTATTATTCCTGAGGTGTGGATCCATGAAAAGACCTTGCGCAGCTGGTGGCAGGAAATTATTGACCGGGCGGTATTTGTCGTAAATAAAATTTAAAAACGGGTGCCGTTTATTAAGGGTTTTCCGTGGTAAAATGGTATTAGTAAGAAAAAGGGGAAAGCCACTGGCGTATTGCTGGTGGCTTATTTTATACTTAACTAAGAGTATTAATTAAACTTTTTGAAGTGTATAATAAAGTTTAAGGAGTTGGTTGATTTGGAGAAAAAAATTTGTGATGAATCTGCTTGTAAGCCATTTTGGAAAAACGTTATATATGTTCTTATTATTCTAGGTCCTGCTATGTATTTTGGAGTTAAAGATCAAACCGTAGCAATGGGGCTTGCTATTGCGGGTGGAGCCTTAGCAATAGCGTTTATAAATATCGATAAATTTTCTTGGATAAAAGCTGCTGGATTTGAAGCAAAGATTTGGGAGGCACAAGAAACCATAAATGCAGCCTATGCTACAGCTGAAGAATTGAGACAAGTAAGTTGTTTATTTCTTGATTATAGCTTGTCTGCTTTGATTGTAGATGGTTTAGGTCAAGAAATAACTGCGAATCAAAAAATAGATATGTCAAATTCAATAAATAAACTGATTGGTAAGGTAGGTACTGAAGAACAAAGCTCGTTGCCTGAAAAATATTATAAACTTAAAGTAGTTATTGGTTGGAATTTATTAGATGAATTTTTAGCTTTATTGCAACATAATAATAATGACGTCTATAGTGAAATGCGTAGTAAGAGGGATGATCAGTTTAAGCCCGAAGAGCTTACACCTGAAAAATATTTAAAAAAAGAAGAATTAGACACAATGCTCAAAGTCAAAAACGTAGAGTTGACTGCAGAAGAAAAAAAGGCGTTAGATAAGTATATTGAATATATAACAATACTGAAATAATTTATAAGTCGTTAGCACTCAGCTGGCGGCTTATTTTTATGCCCAAAAGGAGCGTGTAAAATGAAAATTAATCTAAGCTATAAAGAGTGCTGCATTATAAAGCACGCTCTGCAAAACCAAAACAGAAATTTGGCCGAGGAAATCTTATACAGGATGATGTCGACGATCGTGGCCCAGGAAAGTGACCATCGAACGGAGATTGTCCATGGTGATATCCCCTGCGGGAAGCGCAACAGAATATTGAAATGACATATCGAGCCGTCTGGTATTCCACGTACCGGCGGCTTTTTCTATGCCCGGAATTGGGCAGCACATAGGGCCGCAAGTGCCACCTCCTGTATTTGCGGTCTGAAATTACATAGAGGCATAAAAATAGACCGTCCGGCAAGACGGCCTATTGTGAAACTTATTTTTCGTGACGTACACCTTTGAAATCCCCCGGGGTTGTTTTCTGGTCAATAAATCTACCGGTATCAGAATCTCTTTTTACAGCATTACCATTTGGTGCATGTGTTTGACTGCGATCTCTTACAGCACCACGACGAAAATCATTACCTGTGTTAGTAGCCATGAATATTCATCTCTTTTCGGTACATATGTAGGTTTGTACAAAGATATTATATCAAAATATTAAGGCGGTGTCAGAATATGGTTCCGAAGAAAATAAAAATATTAGGGCATGAATATAAAATCGTTATTGATGAGCATTACATCGCTGACTCTGGTGGAAATACAGGGCAGTGCAATAATTACGTCAATGAAATTCGTATTTGCGGGACGTTGCCGGAAAGTGCGCAGCATGAAGTTATGATGCATGAGATCATAGAGGCTTTGAATTATCGGTTAGAACTTAATTTAGAGCATCACAAAATTTGCGCATTGGGCGAAGTGCTCACGCAAGTTCTGCTGGATAACAATTTATGATGTTTCCAAAGTCCAAGCCCCGTGATCCGGCATTTATGCGGCAGTTTCGTAAAGATCACGACTGCTGCGAGATATGCGGATCAATCCATAATCTTGAAATCGCCCATATCATCCCGAAAGGTGCAGGCGGTCCAGACATGCCGGAAAATGTGCTTATGCTTGATGGGCCGGCAGCACTGCAGAAGGGTTGCCACGGCAAGAATCATCTGGGACTGCTCACGCAAGATGAAATGTTTGAGGTTGCGGGGCGGCGGCTAGGGATCACTGGGGAAGAATGTAGGCGCAGGGTGCGCAGAAAGATGGGGTATGATGTATGACTAAATTCGGCTGTTTAGGCTGCGACAACGATGGCACCGGCGCGATAGAGTGCAAGGAATGTGCAAATCAAAGCAATTTTATCCCCGGAGACATAATCCTCACCGAAGGGGGCGGACTCCAAGAGCATCAAAGACTGCTGAAAGCGGCTGAGAATTGTATTTTATTCGTTGGTAAGCGGTTATCGCAGTATAAGATCGATCGGATGAACGCCAGGAGTGCTTATGATGATTTGCTCAGCACGGCGAAGATTGGTGCAATTGCAGAACATGATCTCAAGGCAGGGAATCAGACGATTATCAATGCGTATGCTAATGCTGATAAAGCAGTGCAGGCGGCTAAGCAGGATTGGCTGACGAAAAAGGCAGCAGAGATTAAGGCAAAGGATCGGCTTGAGCAGCTCCAGGGGCAGCGGGATACGATTAAGGCGTTGGTGAAGAGTGAGCATGGGAGTTATTGAGAAAGGAGGCATAAACTATGTTGGTATATATTATGGCTATATCCCTAATCATCGCATCAATCGCACTCGGACAAACGGGTTGGGTAGATGCAAGGGTATACTATCTCGTAGCAGTAGGCGTATTGATGGCACTGGTAAACGCGCTTTATATGGCACATTGGGTTGTTGCGGGGATCATTGCGGTGGTTATGGCAGCGTTTTATTGGTTTATTAAAAATATGGTAGTGGGATAAGGAGAGAGGATTTATGGAAAAGTATATTGGCGTGAAGATGATTGAAGCAGAACCTATGACAAGAGGGGCTTTTAATGCAAGTAAAGGGGTAGGAATACCGCTTGATGATCCTGCATACAATGACCCCGGATACAAGGTAGTTTATGAGGACGGCTATGTGTCATGGTCGCCTAAAGAAGTGTTTGATGCAGCTTATCGACGCATTGATAATATGACGTTTGGCTTGGCACTGGAAGCCTTAAAAAAAGGCAAGAAAGTATGCCGGGCGGGGTGGAACGGTAAAGGCCAGTATGTATCTGTTTGCGAAGGTGGTGGATTCAAGGATGGATATAGAACGGATGATTTTTTATATTTAAAAAACGCTCAGGATAAAATTATTCCGTGGGGTCCTTCGCAGGGGGATTGTTTTGCGGAAGACTGGATGGTGCTTGAAGCATGAAGCAGAATGAAGTAAAAATAGCCCAGGAAGAAATTGCTCAGCTAAAGGCACTAGCTCAGCCTCTGTGTGATTATCTCTACGATAAAGGCACTCCACACGACAGTATCATCATTACACAGGAAGGCGTGCAGCATCTACAGGGTTATAGATCTGCACCGTTTGATATTAGAGATTAGTCCAAAACAAACATAAACGGGCGGTGGTGATTATGTGAGCATACAAGACGCAGAAAAAGATTATCAAGCAGGCCTAAAATACAAAGAGATCGCTGAAAAGTACGGCGTTTCCCTCAACACAGTCAAGAGCTGGAAAACTCGGCACAACTGGACAAAAAAAGTATGCACACAAAAGCCAAAAAGTGTGCATACAAAAAGGGGCGCGCCAAAGGGTAGCAAAAACGCCCTGGGCAATAAAGGTGGCCACGCTCCGCCAGGGAATCGAAATGCCGTAACACACGGGTTATTTGCTCGCATTATCCCAGACGGCGATATGGAACTACTTGAAGAATCGGGGCAAATAAAGAGTCTGGAATATGAGTTGCAAGTTGCACGCTATAAGGTCAACCGTCTTATCCGTGAACAGCAGCAGCAACAAATGCGTGGTGTTGTAGGCAGTAAAGATGGTCCTTATGACTATACGCTCAAGGATGATTTCTACGAGCAGTCAATCCAGCGCGGGCTCGACCTGGTGCGCAAGATTGAGGCACAGCTGCAAAAAGAACGCATGGATGTGGCCAAGCTGGAGATCGAGCGGCAGAAGTTGAGTATCTTGCAGGCCAAGCTAAAAGCTGATGATCTCCCGGGCGACGATACAGTAATCGAGGTGACGTTATCCGATGGCGAAGATTAAGCTCAAGATCGATAAACGTATCTTCAATGCTTGCTACGTGCCATACCTGGGGTGTGATAAGCGCACACAAATCTATTACGGTGGTTCATCCTCTGGCAAGTCATATTTTCTCGCTCAGCGTGTCGTGCTGGATATGATTGCGGGCGGGCATAATTACCTTGTATTGCGTAAGGTTGCGCAGACGGTCCGAAAATCGGTATTCAACGAAATAACCAAGGCGATCTCATTTTTTAATGTGGATCGCTTTTTTCATGTCAACAAATCGGATTTTGTTATCACGGCCCCGAATGGGTATCAGATCCTCTTCGCTGGATTGGATGATGTCGAAAAGATTAAATCCATTACACCGGCAAAGGGCGTTATCACTGATATCTGGGTGGAAGAAGCTACCGAGACTGAGTACAAGGATGTCAAGCAGCTCAAAAAGCGTCTGCGTGGTCGGTCAAAGGTTAAAAAACGCATTATATTGTCGTTCAATCCGGTATATAAAACACACTGGATATTCACGGAGTATTTTCAAGGTCGGTGGGATGATGCCGGTCGTTCTTATGAGGATGATGATCTGAGTATTCTCAAGAGTACGTACCGCGATAATAAGTTTCTCACCGCTGGCGATATTAAAGAGCTGGAGAACGAAACAGATCCGTATTACAAAGCCGTGTATTCTGACGGCGACTGGGGAGTGTTGGGCAAGGTGATATTCAAAAATTGGAGAACAGAAGATTTAAGCGAGATTTCAAAGACGTTCGCTACCTTCCAAAACGGCCTGGACTTTGGCTATGCAAATGATCCTGCTGCACCGGTACGCTGCCATTACGACAGGGCGAAGATGATCCTTTATCTGCTGGATGCCAAGTATTGTATCGGCATGACCAATGACTTGCTGGCCGCCGAGGTGCGCAATATGTGTGGAAGCGAAGTCGTGACATGCGACAGCAGCGAGCCCAAGAGCATACAGGAGCTGCGCAATTATGGCATTACGTCGATTCCGGCAATCAAAGGCAAAGACAGCGTGAATTTCGGCATTCAGTGGATGCAAAAGCTGCAGATCATCGTCGACTGCCGGCTGAAAGAGGCTATCAACGAGTTCACTGTCTACAAATGGCGCGAGGACAAGGACGGCAACGTGCTCCCAGAGCCGGAGGATAAGAACAATCACATCATCGATGCTATCCGCTATGCCCTGGAAAACGAAATGGGCTGGACGGGCGGCAGGCAGCAGAACGTCAATATTCCAATCGCAGGGGCGATGTAAGGAGGTGTTATCTATGACAGCAAATGATATTAGGACACGTATGTATACCTTATCGAAACTCGGCGTTGATTTTGATAACTGTGTATTGTGCATGAGCGATAAAGAGGGAATGGACATCGATATTTTGGAAACTGATTTCGGCCGAATGCCTGTTATTCGCTCTGAAAAATTAAATAAAGGCGAATTCGCTTTTCTCCGTAAGGGGGAAATAACCAGTGAGTAAGTACAACAATATCAAAATCAGCGATGAGAAGCGCGAGATGATCGTGCATAAGCTGCAGCAGGACATCGATGCAGCCAATCGCTATTATCAAGACGAGATCGAGCCGAAGGTTATTGAGCGGTATGATATCTATCACGCTAAGCCGGAGTTTTACAAAAAGAAATTCCCCAAACTCAGCGAACGCTCTGATGTAGTCAGTACGGATGTGGCCGACACGATTGAGTCTACCATGCCGGCCATGATGAAAACCTTCTTCGGCAGCACAGACGTTGTGACTATCCAGGGAGCGGATGGATCCGAGGGCGATGATGACCGCGCACAGAAGATGCAGGAGCTTATTAATTTTCAACTCGAAAAAAATAAGTTCTTTATGACGTTTTACCAGTGGTGCAAAGATGCACTCATTACCAATCTTGGCATCATTAAGACAGATTGGGACCGCGAGTACAAAGAAATGCAGCAGACGATTGCTCTGAGCCCGGATGCTTATCAAGAGTTTGCACAAGACAGCGAAATAAAGATTATCAACGTAGAGCCTGATCCGTCGACAGGCTCTTTTTTAGTGCTGTTCGAAGGACCACTGCTCGTCAAAAACCAGCCGCGCATCATGAATGTGATGGCCAGCGAGTTTCGGTTCAGCCCAGATGCTACTAACCTCAATGATGCTGATTTTGTTGCACATCGTAAGATCGTCAATATAGACTA
Organism: Selenomonadaceae bacterium; assembly: GCA_963678095.2. Classification (GTDB taxonomy): domain Bacteria; phylum Bacillota; class Negativicutes; order Selenomonadales; family Selenomonadaceae. Next base: position 10,700 of record OY782746.1, read on the forward strand.
TCTGCGCAAACAGCAGGCGAACGGCTTATATGACAACGTAGAGACGTTGGCCGAAAAGGCCCAGCCGCCAAACTATATGACACTTGACGAAAAAAACAACGACAGCATCAATGAGGTGGTCAATAACACCGACAGCGGCCGCAAGAAGGTTGAGCTATATGAGTGCTATGTATCGCTGAATATGAGTGATGATCCGGATGGCGGACTTACGCCTATGATTATCACCATATCAAATGGCGTGATCTTACGCATGGAAGAAAACGTCTATGAGCGGCATCCTTTCTTTACGTTGTCACCAAGGCTTGACCCGCATAAGATATGGCCAGAGGCTGGCTTTGTTGATCTCATTGCGCAGCTTCAGCACAGCAAGACGGCAATAATGCGACAGATGATCTATAACCTCGCACTCAGCAATAATTCCCAGATCGGTATTGATGTCACTGGTCTGGTTGACATTAACGATGTGACTGAGGGCAAACAGGTGATTCGATTCAACAGGGCTCTCAATCAGTGTATTCAGCCATTGCCGGCAAGCTCGCTACAGCCGTGGACATTCAACATGCTCGACTATCTCGATGCACAGCGCGAAAATCGTACAGGTATCACGCGGTATAACCAGGGCCTTGACTCTGGCGAGCTCAACAAAACGGCTACCGGCATCAACATCATTACGCAGCAGGCGAATCAGCGACTTGAGCTTATCGCGCGCATCTTCGCTGAAACCGGCTTGAGTGATTTGTTCCGGTTCCTTATCAAGCTGAATCAGATGTTTATCGACGAGGAAACTGTTATTCGGCTAACCAATGGGCCGATGACAATTGCCCCTGACGATCTCACGGGCGAGTTTGATCTCGTGGTCAACGCTGGTATGGGGGCGGGAGCCAAGCAGACGAATCTGCAGAACCTGCAAATGCTACAGGGAATCATCACACAGCTGTCTCAGATTGGCATGGCAGGTCCGGAGCAGATTTACAACGTGGCCAAGCGCATGATTGAGGAAATTGGCTATAAGAATGTCGATGATTTTGTTATCTCTCCGGATAAGATGCAGCAACAACAAGCACCGCAGGAAGATCCGGTCAGCGAATCCATGCGGATCGATCTTGATAATGCACCATGGCAAATCAAGATGCAGTATTACGCAAAACAGGGATTCCAGGTATCCGAGGATATGTTCACAGAGCAGGCGGCTACCGATGTACTCAAAACAGCAGCCGAGTCTCACGCTAAAGCCGAAGCTACGAGGGGGAATATGAATGTCAGAGGACAGAGAAATCCAGCTGCAGGAGCAAATCAGCAAAGGCCAGCGAGCCCAGGAAACCCTGGAATCAATCCGGCCATGGCTGGAGACCCAGCGGCAGGAAATATACAAGCAAATGGAGGACAAGGCCAACCATGACGAAACACGGCTGAAATATCACCTGATAGCACTCCGAGAGATTGAGCGGGGGCTAGAGGTTGATATTATGACAGAAAAAGCAGCCATTGCAGAGCTCAACAATTAAAGGAGGTGATCCTTATCTAAGGCAGGCTAACCCCCTGCTATTTTTATGCAAAATTTTAAGGAGTGATTTTTATAATGAGTGAAAAAACATTAGACATCGATTGCGTTAAAACAGCAAAACAAAATATTTCTGATATCAAGGTATATGGCAATGGAGATACATTTTCATTGTTATGTAAGGCTAGTAGTAATGAGCAAGGCTGGATGAAATCAACCAAAGTGGCGAATGTTCCTAATGGTTGCATTGTACAGGTAAGCACACAGCAGAAGAATCCAGACGGCAGTTATGCTGTAGCCGAAGCATTAACTTTTGTTCCTGGTGTTCATATGGATAAAAAAAGCGAACCAAGAAAATTTGTAACTGCAAGTTTTATGTAAAAAAGGAGTGATTTTTATGAACCAAGCCAAAGAGCAGTTCATGTTTGATTTACAGTTATTTAACGAGGGCGATCCTGCACCAGCAGAGCCGGCACCACAGGAAACGCCAGCAGATCCACCGGCAGAGCCACAGAATACACCAGCTGCAACCCCAGAGGACAGCCCGGTTGATTATTCTGAGCTTGGCAAAGCAAAACATCCGGATCAACAGCTGGCATTTCTCAAGAAAAATGGATTTATCGATACCGAAAAGCAGCCCGAGGGGGCCGAGCCGCCAAAAACTGAGGAATCACCTGCAGACGGCCAAGCAAAAGAGCAGCCGCCTGTTGTAGATCCTGAGGTTGAGATCAAGGTCAATGGTGAGGTTAAAAAGGTTAAGCAAAGCGAATTGGTTGAGCTTGCGCAAAAAGGCGCAGACTACACGCGCAAGACGCAGGAATTGGCTGACCAACGCCGCCAACTGGACTTATTGCTGCAGCAACAAGCCGGAACGGTGCAAAAGCCACCTGCAGAGCAGACGAAGCCGGCCGACAGGGCCGCGCAAGAGTACAAGGCGATTGTCGCTCAGACTGAGAAAAACCTTGGACTTGAACCGGGCGGATTCAACCAGTTTGATGCTGTCCACCAATTCGAGCTGCAACGTGTCACTGTGCAGCATAATAGCGAGCAGGTGGCTCGCCAACAGGTAGAGCATCGTCTTAACAGTTTTGTTCAGACGGCTAATCAGGACCCACTCACTCCGCAGGTAGATGCAAATTTTGATGCATACATCTACAAGATGGGGGCCGAGGGCGGCGATGGGGCAGCAAAAGCAAATGCTGTTATGTCTGCCAAAACACGATTCCTCAGTGGCACAGCATCAATGGCCGACCTCGACCTGCTGGAATCTCACTGGAACTATGTCAAAGCGGCTATCGCGACACCAGTAACTCCGCCGGCATCACCTAAGCCTACACCGGTACCAGCAGCAAAGCCACAGGTTGAACCGCCGAAAACCGAAGCCCCGGGCAATGGCGTTGCCCCAACCAAGGAACGAATTAATTACGAAAAACTAGGCAGCCTCAAGCAGAGCGATCAACTCGCTGTACTGCGAAAGGCTGGCTTCTTTAAGAGAGGATGATTTATTAATGGCAAAATATACCTATGATGAACCTACCAACCGCGATGACCTCACAGACGCTATCGTGAACATTTCTCCAACGCAGACCCCGATCACGACAATGATTGGCACCGCAAAGGCAAAAGGTACCTATCACGAATTCCCGGAAGATGTTCTTTCTGATGCGCAGGTGAACGCTTATATCGAGGGTTCTCCTGATACAACAGCTGCAGCCCCGGCCCGTGCCAGAAAAGGCAATCACACACAGATTATGAAACGAGGCTACGAAGTAACCGAAACACAGCAAGCGGTTGACAAGGCTGGTGTCGATGACGAATATGGGTATCAAATGTTGAAAGCCATGAAGGAAATTGCCAAAGATCTGGAACTTGCTATTACAACCCAGGGGGATGATAATGCTGGCAGCAAAACCGTAGCTCGTACAATGGCTGGAATTCCTGGTCTTGTAAAAACCAATGTGAACGCCAATGGCGGGACAGCTAGGGTTATCACTCGTCAAATAATTACACAGGCCTTGCAGTCTGCATGGAGCAAGGGTGGTGAACCGAACCAGCTTATTGTTTCAGGCTCCAATAAAGTCAATATTTCTGCGCTTACAACTTCAAATACGAAAAATATTGATGCGAAGAAAAAGGAAGTAGTCGAGGCCGTCGATGTTATCGATACGGACTTTGGTCGTGTCGAAATTAAAGCCTCTCGTTTCCAGACAGATACGCAAATCTTCTTGCTTGATCCTCAGTATTTAGCGATTGCTTGGTTACGTAGATTTAAGAAAAAGGATCTTCCGGCAACCGATGACTGTGAGCGCGGCATTATCAAAGGCGAAATGACGCTTGAACTCAAAGGCGAAGCCGGACAGGCCATCATTAAAGATTTAAAAGCGAATTGATATGCAGGAGGTAAATCCTCCTGCTTTTCTTTTTATGGGAGGCTATTATGGAAAAAATTATTCAACTTCATGACCCAGATCAAAGCATCAAACAGTTTTATGCCATTGAAGGGGGCAAGGAGCGCATTATAACAGCCGCAGATGATACTGTAGTTCAACACGCGAACTATGAGGACCGCAAAGAAGATGGGTTTAGTGCCGATCGGCAAATTCGTCGTGTGGCCCGCATCTACATACCGACGGTCCGCATGCTTGTTGACCAGTATAAGGACAAAGATGCGTATTTGTATCTCAAATATGGCGATGAAAAAGCCCGCGACCGGATGATTGAGCGGTATCCGCTATTGTTTAAGGCCTGCTCCGGAGGTGTTTAGATGACACCGCAGCAATTATTCAGCAAAATCCGCATGGCGCCGGAGATCAACGACAATGCTCAGGTAAAGTACTCCGATTACCAGCTGACGGATGCGCTTAACACGGTTCTGTCTATCGTATTCAATACACTCTCACAATCCAGCAACGAACTTCTGACATCCGAAAAGGTTTTAACGCTTACAGGCGGCGTTTGCGCTCTTCCTGATGATTTTTTGAGCGTTGTTAATGTATTTGCTGGTAACAGCATTTTGAAACAGCAGAGCAAGAGTCTGGACGTTGATAGCTATACGTATCGCATTCGTGGCAACAGTATTTATAGTGCAAACGATGTGCTAACGCTCGTCTATAAGCCGTATTTCGTAGAGGTTGACGATACGATGCTGACAGCCGCATTGCCCTTACCGAATTATTTCAGCGAACTACTGAAAAAGTACGCCATTATTTCGCTCCAGGGCGGAATTAATAAAGCTGACACGAGTATTGTGCAGCAGATCACGGATGATGTGTATAAGCTGACTTCCGGCCGCGAATATAGCGGAATTGATATTCAGCCAAGTTTTAGGATATAAGGGGGCGTTATGATGCTTGTGCAAGACCTTATCAATCTCATAAACCTCGAAGCAGACGAACTGCTTGACCAAGACACTGATAATATCCCGTATATCAATTCGGCTATTGATTATCTCAGCTTTACACTGTGTGGGATGAAAGATCCCGAAATGATATCTTGCTGTGATATTGCCCCGGGGCTTGCGGTTCCAAGTAATTTTGTGGCCTTTGTTCCGGCAAATGGATATCCGGTTTTTATTACGGGTGGAATGTTTAACACAACGAGCGGGAATGTAGTGCGGCAAGTAAAGTATTCTACGGCAAAGCCGCATGTTTCTCTGATTACAGACCAGATTCCTTTCAAGGATATGTATTGCTCTGTTTTGGTACTTATCGCGTCCTATATGATTAAGAAAAAGACCTATATACCAACCGAATACGTGAATTCTGATAAAGCATTTGTCACCGACGTTCTGGCAGCCATTAAGGCGGCAAAGGAGACGGTATAATGGCAGAGTTTTTGATAATGTCCAGTGGCGGTTTCCCTTACGGGCTGAATTGGTCGAAAAATCCCGAAGCTATATCCGACGGTGAATTGGTGCAGGCTGAAAACTGTGAATACGACCATGCGGACGGATCACTCCGCACGGTTCCCGGAATAACGATAAAACTTGATGTCGGAATGAATGTAGACACGCTTTTCTGGGATCACCGGCATAGCGTGTTTTATTTTTCATCCGGCACGAATTTATATCGGACAACTGATCTCGCATCATATGCACTGCTAGGCCCGTTAAGCGGCACTAGCCGTCCAATATATTGCATGTATGGCGATATATGCCTCATAGCATCCGGTGGGCTCTTGCAAGCCGTGAGTGGTGGCAATAGCATACAGGCGATAACAGGTGGGCCACCAGTTTCTCATTACGTGACATCACGCACAGGGCGGGTACTGGCTTTTAGCCAAGCATCTGACGTGCTCAATTATTCAGCAATTGGGGATTATACAGGATGGGCCAATAAATCAACCGACACATCAAGCGCGCAATTCGTCAACATCGGCTACAAAGATCCAGGCAATATCATGAGCATTGATTTCCTGTCTAAAGTCATCATGGTCTATAAAGATGGTGGCAGGGCTTATAAAATTGTCGGTGAGCCACAGGACGGCAGCAGCTTCGCCGTAGAGCCAGTGAGTCAGACAGCCTCGTGTTTAGCCCTTGGCGGCACGGTGAGTGTAGATGATAAATCGTATTATCTCGGACAAGCTGGGCTTATGAGCTTTCAACCAGTCAACACGTATGGGAATGTTGCTCCTTTCGAAGAAGGGCTCAATATTAATGCATGGATCGCCAAGAACATTGACGCAAATTGCCAAGTGTGGCATGTGCAGCCGAAAAAGCAGATATGGATTAAAACGCAGAATGATAAGCGAATCTATATCTACCACTACATTCCACGCTATTCAGATGGCAGGGGCGCATTCACGGCCCGCCAGTTCACGAATCAGATCAATGATGTGTGTTCGGTAGGCGGCATGGTATATGTTGCGTGTGGAAATAAAATTTGTATCTTGGATTCTTCGGCTGACACGGATGACGGCGTGCAGATCCAGACGGCGATCACGGGTAACAATAAGCTGACGCAAAAGCACTCCATCCTCGTCATGAACCGAAATTTTGTTTCTTATAACATCATTGATGGCTATGGAACGATTCAGTGCGGAAAAAAGCCAAAGAACGTATCTTTCACTGCGAGCAGCCCAGATATTTACGGAAACATAACGGACATATCAGGGGATGCGAATTCTATTTATGCCGATTCCTATACGCGGTCGTACAAGGTCGGCGGCGGCAGCAACAAGAGTGTGCAACTTAGTATCTTAGTTCAAAAAGGTGCAATAAGTGTGCGCCAATTCGATTATCAGTATTTGGAGGTGTAACATGGGGTATTCAAGAGCATATCCACAAAACATAGCCCCAAAAGGGACAAATATTCAGCAAGGTTTCGAGAACGACGACAAAGAGTTCAAGCGAATTTACGATATTCTTTCAAACAATGGCTCATTTACACTTGCTGGCAGTAAAAGGCAGTCTATTCTGTATGGGCCGACAGATGTTAATGGCAGCCCTAATTTTCTCACAACCAGCGGATTGTCAATCAGTATAGATGGATCGACAAAGCCGGTTATTCTCGCATTTGCGAATGGATTCAGCCCATCGTCTGGCACTGTTGATGCCCTAGACAAAATAGATGCTGCCGTGAGCAATGCATGGACACTGCCAGCAAACAGCACATGCTATCTGTATGTAGATAAAGACATAACAACAGGACTGTTGAGCTATGGATACACAACCTTACCGGATCAGTATCTAAAGGCAGCACCGGAAAATCCCGTGCTAAATCAGCACTATTTCAATACGGTTGAAATGAAAATGTATTGCTATAACGGCACCTCGTGGGATGTGAAGCAGCGCGTATTCGTAGGGAAGGCGGTGACATCTAGCACCATAAATTTATCGATTTATGATTTTGGCAGCCGCTTTTTCAGTAAGGTAAACAGTGCTATTGACTCAGCTGGCGCAATTAGATGCGGGAACAGCGTTGAAATCAAAAGTTCTAATGGGGTATTGACATTGACGGATGATAGCAACTTGTTTGTAGTTGATCGGAGTGTTGTTCAAAACAATGTGCAGGCGATCACTAGTGCGAGTGGTGTGTTGACATTAACCACCGTGGGCAGTAGCTTTTATGCATATGGCGCGGAGAACTTGACGTCAATCGCTGGATGGTCAAGCGGCACTGCGGTTATTCAGTGGGGGAGCGATAGGACACTGGTTCATTTCGCTGGTCTTTCTTTGCTCGGTGCGATTAATCGGTCGGTAAAGAGCGGTAGCTTTAGTATCTTCACGATGTCAGCCACCGGAGCCGTTGAAGTTGGGTATTATTCGCAGGAAAATATCACGAGTATGGCGGGATGGTCGAGCGGTATTGCCGCCGTCCGGTTTAATACGGTCAGAACTCTGGTGAATTCTTCGAGCCTTGTTCTGCAAGATGGCATGAATCGAATGGTGCAGATCGGCGACGTCGGATTATATGCAATGGATAATGGCATTGTTCGTGAGATATCCTATTTCCCAGCGGCAAAAGCAAAATCTGGACTCCCTGGGACCGGTGATTATATCGCCAGCGGGAGAAAAATTGCATCAACCAATGGATTGAATGTTTCTCTTACGGCTGGAGAATGTTTTATCGGTGGGAAAACCGTATCGATGGCACAAAACACGATAACATTACCGCCGAGAAAAGCTTGTTTGATCGTTGATAAATCAGACGGAACATCGGACTATGTAGCGGCGAAAATCCCGACCGACTATATTGATGACAACACGATAGGCCTATGGGTTTTCAATAAATCCGGGAACATCCCGAACAGTGCTGTTGGACTATCGAAGCTTGCCGTAGCGAATGATCTTGTTCCTTCTGGGGGCATAACCGTGGTTGATGGCCATGCAGACTATGCGGCAATGCTTAATGGGACGGACGGTTATTATAAGGGCAGCAATTCAACGAATTTCCCGAGCGGGGCGGCTGAACGAGAGTTGACGATAGGATTCAATATGAACTCGTTGCCGTCTGGCGTAGCACATTTATGCGGGTTTGGCACTCCAACAACTGTCGGTGCATTCTTTATAGCAATTGATTCTACCGGGCAATTGTTGTTTTCTTATTCCTCTTACTATAGTACGGGATATTATGTCGACAAGGCTAAAAAATTAGGTATCACATTTAAGTATGATGCAACAAATACAAAACTTTACACTTTCGCGAACGGGGTGCCTTTAGGACCACCGTTTTCTATTGCATTAACAACAGGCTTGTCGGTATTGTATGTAGGCAATTATGTGACCGGTAGTAGTTATCTATCGCCAATTACTGTTGACTACGTGGAACTTCGCAATAAAATGCGGAGCGATGCAGTAACTGCGGCTATATCAAATAAAATGATTCTTCCGTGCTTCTATACAGATGCAAACGGAAAACGTCGTAGCATCATTGAGGATATTGTTCCGGCAAATGCCGTTGCGGTAGCCTATGTTAAAACCAGCACTAGCGGAGTATCTGAGTCCAATGATTTATGGCCCATGTACGGTCGCAGAGAAGGGGCTACCGGCGGGAATAGAAAAATTTTCCTTGGATGGATTCCGTTCGGTGGTCCACAAGTATTTAACTGGGTAAACCCCTTTGCGACAAGAAAAGTGGAAAATACGTTTAAATGCGCACAGGATAGCAAAGGTTTGAACGAATCCGATTTAGTATTTGACCGCACATATGCTATGGATTCAGCTACTACTAACTCAGCCATTCAACTTACCTATGGGGGAAATGGCCTTGGATTTATAAATGGCTCTTGGGTTACTACGGGATGGGTTGGATGCTACGCCGAAATGCTAGAAGATTATACGGGGGTGATCTAAGTGGACCAAGTATTCAAAGACCCAAACAATATCCGTAGGACCCCAGCAGATGTTGGCGCAACATATATTTCAGACGAACGAGCCGCAGAACTTGGGTGGATACCAGTATTTCCTGACTATCAATCACCAATGCCAACTCAGACAACAACTGACAAATTAGCAGCGATCCGTACAAAGCGGGATACCCTGCTTGCTGACTGCGATTTTACGCAATTGCCAGATGCGCCACTGACGGCGGATAAAAAGTCTGCATGGGCATCATACCGGCAAGCTCTGCGGGATATGCCAGAAAAGTGTACGAACCTTGATAATCCAACATGGCCATCGCCACCGGAAGGTTGATGATGAATGGAATTAATGGACTGGATAAAAAAATATGAGAAAAAAGCTGAGCGATTTGCCGTACCTAACGGCTTCGCTCTTTTTTTTGAGCCCGACAAGGGCTTTTTTTTATACAAAGTTCAAGGCGACGTTTTCCATATAGATGCTACTTGCACCAATGATTTTCACTATATGTTGCGCACTGTAAACGCTATGGCGAAAGCTAGAGGCTGCACCTTACTGGTTACGCAAACGCATCGTGATCCGGTAGCATATATGCGATTATCAAAGGCACAAATCAATTATCACTTATCTGGCATTCGTTCTAATGGGTTATTTTATTATGTTTTTGTGAAAGAGGTGATTTAATGTTTATCTTCGATCTTCAATGCTTCGGGGGCGGTGGAGGTGAATCCACAACCCAGGTAAAAAATATTCCCAACCAATCGGCAAATGAGGCATCTCTTGAAAGTGGTCTCATGGGATACAACAAACTCGGCCTGAATAATGCCAGTGATATCTTGGGACAGGCGGTAAATTCCATCGGCAATACTGCAAATGTTAATTGGTCGGATCTTTTGAATAAGTATAATTCTTCAATGGCAGATGTCGGGTCCGGCTATAATTCGGTGGCAAATGGTGTTCTCCCGTCGACATATTCAGCAAACCGACAGCAAGCGTTGAATTCCGACCTAAGCGGCACAATCGGAAGTGCGATTTCTGCACTCGGTAGCCGGGGAATTCTCAATTCCAGCATCACCAACAGTGCCTTGAATAATATCAGCCAAAATGCCTCGGACACTCTTGCCAAGCAATACTCAGGCGATTTGTCCACACAGGCGAATTTACTTAATCAAAAGGCCAGTAATGCATCGAGCATGTTGTCTGGTAATGCCGCAGCCGAGCAAAGTTCTTATTATCGGCCTACCAGTTTTTTCAATTACGCGCAACAGCTTGCTACCCCTTCGCAGAACATGTACAACACCATGTACACAGGCCGCATGAATAGTGCCGGAACCACTACGCAACAGAGTGATGACGGTAAAGGTGGCATGTGGAGTGGTATTGGCAGTATTGGATCTGCGATGATTGCGAATGGATAAAGGAGGCTTTTGAATGTTTGGCTATTACCCAAGACAAACTTACGGGCCATTAAATGCGCTAGCAGACATAACCAACGCGTATATGCAAAAAAAGAATATGGCCGATGCTTATGCGGCGGCAGCGGGTTTTTCCGATGATGTAGATAAGCAGCTGCAGCCGAAAGTAGCACAGATTATTCCTACGACACAAACTGGCCAAGGTATTATGGACGCTGCCGTAAAACAGTTGCAGCCGACAGCTCTCAATAGCGTCGCTGATGGGGTGCAGCAGATGGCTCCTACAATGTCGCAGTTAGACGGTGCTGGTAGTAGTGGCATGCTTGCAGCTGCTAAACAATTCGCGGCTGCAAATCCATCCTTGCCACAGAATCAAGGTCCGCCACAGGCTGATTATGATGCCTTTGCGGCTGCCAAAGCGGCGAATCCGGAATGGTATGTCGGTGATACGTATGTTGGGAGTGATCCACAGGCAAAAGCAGCTGCACAAGCAAAGCCCCAGCAGCCGGCGGCGGCACAGGGCCAGGCGCAGGCCCAATATGATTTCTCGAATCCGATGCAACAAGAGTATGGGTTCCAAGACGATAAACCTGTGCAACAGCTCTCCTATCAAGAGCAAAAGGCAAAAATCAACCAATCTGCGGCCGCTGCTATGAAAAATATTGTATCGAAATATGGATACGACACGGCACAGAAGGTTTTCCCGATGATTCAGCAGGCGATGCAAGACAAACTTTCAGGTGCGTCAGATGCTATAGACTATCAAAACAGGCGGGCTTTGATGCCATATCTATTCGGGGATTTGTCGACTCCACAGGCAAAGCAGCAGGCTTTATGGGCTATGCAGGAATACAATAATGCCGCAAAGCGTATGGGGCGCGATGGCGTAGACACTTCACTCATGGCGCAGATGCTGGCGGCGCACGATGTATCCATCACGTCGAAGGATCTGGGCGGCAAAGTCCAGTATTATGCCGCACCTAAAGGCGGCGGGGCATTCTCTGATGGCAGTTATATCAAGCCTATATTTGCTGATGCGAAATCTGTTTCCCCGGATACGAATGCATCGCTTGGCGAAAAACGCTATGAATTTGAGAACCCTTCGGCTAATGCAAAGCTTCAGGCGCAAACTTCGCTGCAAGTTGCTCAGATGCGTGGCAGTGGCGGCCGGGGCGGTGGATCTTCACAGCTTACTGCCGCAAAAGGGATAATCACGGCACACAATTCCTGGGTATCGTCTCATAGACAGGCCATTGAAGCCAACCAAATGAAAGAGACTGATGATCCAAATTACAACAACTATCAGCGAGCTATGCAGGTAATGGCGCAAGCTGCTGGAGTTGATTCAGACAGTTCTGCTGGCTCTACCGGCACGGGCGATCATTCCAATCCTACAGGCAATAATATTGCAGATTGGATAAACGAAGCCTATAACCGAGGATATACAAAAGATCAAATTCAATCATCTTTGCGGCAAAAAGGATATGGGGATTCTTACGACAGCTATTTATGGGATTAGGGGCTGATTTTTAATGGATGATTTTCTGAATTCATTACCGGATAACAATAAAAATTTTCTTGATACTTTGGAGCCGGCACAGCAAAAGCCGGCTCCAAGTACATGGGAAAATATCAAAAATGATATAAAAACCAATATCATAGATCCTTATTTCAATGGTGCGCAGCAAGCGTGGGATGAATCCCTGAGGGCTGAAAACCAGCGAGTGCAACATATCCAAGAAACATATGATTCTTTGGGTGACAATGGCATGAGCGAAGGGGAAAAAGCGCAGTACACCATTCAGAACAATCCATATACTGCAGATGACCAGGCTTATGAAAAATCTGCTGGCAAACAGCTATGGAAAGGAACTGTTCAGCCGGTAATTATGGGAGCTTCTATGGTTCCAGGCCCCCAGCAAGCAATTCTCGCCCCTGCTGCCGGTGCAGATTGGCTTGGTGATGTTGCAGAAAAAGCCCATAATGATGGCGTCGGTGCTGCCATTCGTGAAAATACATATGGACCGATTGTCGACTGGGCATCACAGGATGATTTAGGGAAAAATGTTATGGAAAGGCCGGTTTCTACGATTGGACAGGGGGCTTTATCAGCTTTGCCGGCGGCGATCGGTGGAAGGATGGTATATCACGGGGTAAAAGCTGGACTCGGTCGTGTTGGAGAATATGATTCAGGGCTGAATGCCCTTGACGAATCTATTCCTAAAGCCCCCGAAGCTACTGGAGATTCATTTTTAGATGCATTGCCAGATGCCCGCGGTTCGAAAGCAAGTAGCCCAAACAGCGGCGGTGTACCTCTTGGAGATAATGCCTTTAGCTATGCCGTAGAGAAATCCGGCACGCCATATGAGCTTGGCGGCGATGGAGTATCTTCTACCGATTGCGGCAAGCTGGTTCAAGACTCGTTCAATGCTGCAGGGGTTGACTGGAATAATCGTTATGTGCCGTCAATGATCGCAGAAGCGCAGGAAAAAGGCGCATGGCATCCGGCTGGCGATGGCTATATCCCACAGAAAGGCGATGCAGCTGTTGTCCTTGGAGACAACCACGTTATTCTCGCGGATGGCGAAGGTGGCTACGTCGGGGCTAATAGTAGCACAGGTGTTATCAAAAAGCCGAGTATCTCAGACGATTTCGGCAATGTTACCGGGTATATTTCAGTTGACGATATGACTGGCGGCAGACGTGCGCAAGCAGAAACTGCTCCTCGATCAGATCCTTATCGCGCATCCGAAAGCGATTTTCAGACTGGTGATGATTTTAAGGCAGCGGATATTCCGCCTGATGATGCAGATATCTTCGGGCGTCCAGCTGAACATGTAGCGGATGAAGTCCCAGCATCACTTATGCCAAAAGAAGCGGATTTACCTACTAAAGAATCGTTTATGGATATGCCCATAGAAAAAGCGACTCCACAAGACTTGGAGGACTATGCTTTTTCTAAGATGCAAGAACTCCCCCCAGAACAAAGGCCAATCGATATTCCCCCAGAGATGAAGCAGCCGAAAATGCTGACACCTGAGGAAGATGCCCTCACAATATTCAATGATGAAGCTCAGAAAGCTGGTTTTCCTACAGATAAGCCTGCAGAATTCCCGGCATCAAAAGAATTTTCAAAGGCTCTGGATCATCAAAAAATCGCACAGGAAGAATTCATCGATCCGGTGGACAAAATCTTAGGGAATAGCCCAGAATATGCCCGTGGCGTAAACGAAGAAATGATGAATAAAGCCTATGAGGCTGTCAGCAACAATGATTATAAAACAGCCGCCGAATTGGCTCGCCGGGCGGGGGAAAATGATTGGGCTAAACAGTTTGATCTCCTGGATAAAACTGCTGGCGGTAGCAAACCGGTTGAGCCACGATTGAGTGGCACTCCTGCGGGAGAATATACGGGCGATACTATAACGAAACGTCAAATTGTCAAGCGGGCGGCGGAGCTATTTGTGCCAATCCGCACTGGACGTATAGGCAAAGCTGATATTATGGGTTTTGCCGATCACAATGCCGGCGTCATTCGGACTCGAGACCATGGAGATTTAAATACAATGGCCCATGAAATCGGACATATTACCGATGCGGCCCTCGGGCTCCGTGGTGATGCCGGGGCCTTTGATCGTGAATTTAGCCGGGTAGTTGATAATCGTTTTGGGAAAGATGCCTATGAGCCAGCGCAGAAACGTGCGGAAGGTATCGCGGAATTCATGAAAGACTATCTCACCAACGAAAATAAAGCCAAGGCTGAAATGCCGGAATATTATTCGCAGTTTAAGGCTGCTCTCGAAAAGAATCCTGACATCAAAGGCCGGGTAAATGAGGTTAAATCTATGGTTGAAACGTGGCAAAAACAGTCTCCAGAAGCCAGGGGCCGAGGTGCTGTTTCCTATGCCGACGAAATGAAACCGACCGTAAAAGAACGCGCAAAACAAGCAAAACTTAAATTTGTTGAGGATTGGGTTGATGACAAAGTTGGTCTTAAGCGTGTGACAGAAAGCTACGAGCGCGCCACAGGTGAGCGGCTTGCCACAAAGGATGATCCTTATAAAATGGCTCGTTTGGCTCAGAATTCCTCCGTTGCCCGGGCTCAAATGCTCGTCGAAGGGGATAAGCCTGAGCTGGTAAAGGCGGCCTTAAATAAGGTCTACGGTGACATCGTCGATAAGGGGATCACTATAAAAGGTGTACTCAAGGAACTTGATGCCAGTCCGGAATTAAAGGGACGGCAAGATTATCTCAAGGAAGGAAACTTCAAAAACTGGCATGAGGCACTGGATTCTTTGCTGGTTGCTCGTAGACAGGCAGAGCTCCAGACAATTTATGCTGATTATAAAGGCCCGATGTCGCGAGCAGACGCACAGGCGATCATCGAAAGAGCCCCTAAGGCCCTTGATGATGCGGCGCAGAAGATTTATACCTTCAACGATAACATTCTCCGTATTCTCAAAGAAAACGGCATGATTAAGCCGGAAGTGTACGAAGCATTAACGGATAAATATCATAATTATGTTCCTATGGCGCGTGATTTCGCTGATGAATCCGGTCTTGAAAAAGGTTTTGGCATGGGCGGCCAAGGATTTGGCAATGTCCGGGCAGCTCTTAAATCCATATCAGAAGAAGGATCTACACGCCAGGTCGTTTCCCCGCTTGAAAGTATCGTGAAAAACACCTACGCTATGTTAAATCTCGTCGAGCGGAACCGTGTCGGGCAAACCTTCGTCAAGATGGCCGAAGGGGACCGCGTCGGGAAACTTGTCGAAGAAGTCACCGGGACTGCAAATACGAAAGACAGTACCTTTTCTGTGTGGGTGAACGGAGAAAAGAAAGTGTACCAAACAGAGCCGGAAATTTACCGAGCCATTATGTCGGTGAACAAAGATACGGCCAATATTATCACAAAATTACTCAGCCCGCCGGCGCAGCTATTGCGAGCCGGAGCCACATTGACACCGGATTTCGCAATTAAAAATATTATGCGTGATAGTTTCAGCGCAGCCGTATTTTCGCGTTATGGTTTTAGGCCTATAATTGACCATGCAGCAGGCATTTTCCACATGGCACAGCAAGATGCTCTCTTTCACGAGTATAAAGCCAGTGGCGCGCTTATGAGTACCATGGTGGGCCTGGACCGAGATTATGTTCAAGGTTCACTGAAGGGCTTGTACAAAAAAGATATGGCACATTATTGGAATCACTATAATCCAGTGCAGCTTCTGAGGGGCTTCTCGGAGATGCTTGAAACAGCGACTCGACTAGGCGAATATGGCCGAGCCGTTGGCAAAGGCGTGTCCGTAGAAGATGCGGCACTTTCTGCTCGTGATATATCCCTGGACTTTAGTCAGCATGGCGTATACGGGAAAACAGCGAATAAGATAATTGCTTTTTTTAACGCCGGAGTGCAGGAACCTGCCCGCATCATACAGGCATTTAAAGAAAATCCTGTTGGAACATCGGCTAAAATCGCAATGTATATCACGTTGCCGTCCGTGGCTTTATGGGCTATGAATCACGATCAACCGTGGTACAAGGAACTGCCTGCCTATCAGAAAAACTTATTTTGGTGTTTCAAAGCCGGAGATACAGTTTACCGCATTCCGAAGCCATTTGGATTAGGGGTTTTGTTTGGATCTATGCCAGAACGAATGCTTGACTACATGGAAACACACAGACCGCAAGAAATGAAAGAATGGGCCAGCAGTGCAACCGGTGCCTTTTTGCCAAATTTTATGCCTACTGCGGTGGGGCCAATGATTGAATGGGCTACGAATTATTCTTTCTTTCAAGGACGCAGTATTGTCCCACAAAAAGAACAGAAACTGCCGGATGAAATGCAATATGGGCCAAATACGTCTGAACTAGCAAAAGAAATCGGCCGTATTTTGGGGGTATCGCCACGTAAGCTTGATAATACAATCAGTGGGTATGGTGCCGGGCTGGCCAATCAAACACTGAATGTGGCAGATTCCTTGGCTGATAAACGCGAATATAAAAACCCATTCCAGAAAGCGTTTACCGTGGATCCGATGAAAAGCCCTCAATCTGTGCAAGACTTTTATGACAAACTTAACGAAGTTCAAAAAATGTACAACGGGGCCAAGGCTACAAAAACGAAATTAGATAAGGACGATCTCCATAATTATAATTTGCTAAATTATGCAAATCAGAACATGGAATATCTTAATAAAATGGAACGCATTGCCACGCAAAAGGGAGATGATACAAGGGTGGCAGAGATAAAACGCAAACAATTGGATGTTGCTCAAAAAGCTATGAAAGTAGTGAGATAATTTCGCTTAACTAAAATCGAAAGGATGATAATATGATACTTAACTTTTTACTTAATTTGTACTCGACAACAGAGCTTAAAATTTTGGCCATTGCCGGAATTGCAGGGGCTGCAATCTCGCGGGCCATAGGCGGGTTTGATGTCCAGATAGAAATGCTGATGTTTTTCGTTTCGCTCGACTACATCACAGGAATGTATGCCGGGTGGAAAACAAAACAACTTTCTAGCCAGATCGGCTTCAAAGGAATATTGAAAAAGGCAACGATTTTTATAGTCGTTGCCTTTTTCTATGGAGCAGATTTGATGCTTAATACCAATACCCTTCGCTATATGGCCATTTGTGGCTATGGCGTACTGGAACTTGTGAGCATTATTGAAAATGCGGATCGCGGCGGGTGGGGAGACCTGTTCCCTTACTTCGTTAGAGATAAATTGGCCCAAATAAAAACAGAGCGCAAGCTATAAGAGAGGATGAATTAGGATGATGAAGGGTATTGATGTATCTGATAACAACGGTGTCGTGAACTGGCAGGCGATTGCTGATGCAGGGATTGAGTTTGCAATGGTCGCATGCAGTTATGGAAAAACGGGGCGGCATGATCGATTTATTGAGAATGTGAATGGCGCGCATGCGGTAGGGCTGAAAGTTGGAGCTTTCCACTACTCATATGCACTGGCACCGGATGATGCGCTGCTAGAAGTTAAAAACTGCCGAGCGGCAATTGATGAAGCTGGTGTGCTGCTTGAGCTTCCAATATTTTTCGACATGGAAGATGCCGACGGTTGGAAAGCGGACCATGGGTTTGATTTTTCACAAGAAAATGTCAATGCTATTTGCAAAAATTTTATCGGTAATGTTGGCTTGGATTGTGGTGTGTATGCATCGCTGTCATGGCTTCAAAGCCTTATTGATTGGAAGTCGCTAAAATGTGCTGTCTGGAATGCCGAATGGATTGATCCAGGCGAAGATCCGGACGATCATCCAGACAGTGACAGCATCCGGGGCTATATGTGGCAGTATACAAATAAACTTGTGATCGGCGGCCGGGAATTTGATGGGGATATCTTATATTAAAATTTGAGGAGCGTGTATTTAAATGGATGAAAAGATTAAACAGGACATCGAAAAAATGGAAGCTGCCATCGTGCAGCTTAAAGCTGGTGGCGAAGAATTATTTGCTGACCAGATCGCGGCACTGCAAAATAAAATCGATACTCTGAAAGCCGAGGCGGCTGCAGCCGTCGATCAAGCTGTAGACGATGTGAACGCTACAGAGCAGAATTTTGTTGAAAAATACGGTGCAGGCATCGCCCGGGCAATTGAAATTGTTCTGCTGGTGGCTGTTTTGTATAGGATCTTCTGATAGCCCACAAGGTCGATTATGCTAGTTTTTACATTGCAATAAAGGGAAACGTAAGCGGATAAAAATAAAAGCCCCTCTAATCGAATCCTAGAGGGGCAAATTTTATGAAGGAGTGAAAAAGTTGAATGAAAAATATTATCGTTGGATTGGGTATGGTGTTATCGTTATTTTTGTGGTCGCCGCAGGTTGGTTTTTGTTCAGAGACATACACAGTGACAGCGGATCAGCTGCAGACGTTGGAAGTAAACTTGAATCAGTTGCAGGCGAACAACGAGCAGCTGAAAAATCTCTTGAATCAGTCCAGTCAGGACTTAATGATAGCCTCGGAACAGTCGGACAGCTTGAACAGTCAAATAAATCAGCTCAACAGTCAGCTGCAGGAATCGCAGAATCAAATCGAAACATTAAAACAGCAATTGGTAGTGCTCAAACAGCAAACGGCAACAGCACAGCAATCCTTGCAGACAGCGAACGAAGAATTAAAGAGTGCCTCGGCATCGTTCAAAGCTTACGCAACACAGCAAGAGAAGATTGAAAGCCAACTCCGCACACAGAAAAACTTATGGCAGATCATTGCCGGAGTAGCTGTCGGATACGCAGTTTCAAAATGAGTAAAAGCCGGGCCTTTGCAGCGACGCAGGGTCCGGCTTTTTCACTTGTAGTACATAATGTTGACATCTTTTATTTTTACGCTTATCGTAGGAATACATGTTCGGATATTTTTGCTTAATTTACGGTGTTATAACATACCTATTTTCTTTATTTCTTCTATTAAAATAGTGGATGTAAAATGATTGGGCAAATGTAAAAAATAAGAAAGCCTTATTATATAAGGGCTTGTAAGACAGTAATATATAATGTTGACATTTTGTTAATGTTTTCTCTAAAAACAGCTGTTCATTAGTTTATTAAACTTTTGAACAGCTGTTTGTTTCATCGAGAGGGTGCCTTAGCGGCAGGTGAATCTATGATTTTTTGATTAGCCTAGCTGACTTTTTGAGAAAAACAAAGTGGATCTAGCCTTGGCCGTTGGTGGCTACAATAGTCCGGCAAAATAACGGCCGACGGGGGCAAATTTAACAGATATTATTGACGGATACCACTTTTTCCTCTAATATTAAATGTATATGTTTTCAGGCGGATTGGATATAGCTGTCTCTGCTTGATGTACGCATTTGATAGAGATTTAAAGCAATTGGTAAATATAAGGGTGGTGTTTTTGTGCGGATTTTATTGGTAAATGATGATGGCATTGGTGCTCCGGGGATTAGGGCTCTGTGCGAGGTGCTCAGTGAGGATGCAGAAATTGAGGTTGTTGTTGCTGCTCCGGCCCATGAGCAAAGCGGCATGGCACAGGCAATTACGGTGCACCGCCCGATCCGGGTAGAGGAATACAAGATGTCGATTCATGATATCAGGGCCTGGAAGATTCATGGAACGCCGGCGGATTGTGTAAAATTGTCGCTGGAGGTTTTACTGGGCGAGGAAAAACCCGACTTGGTGATTTCGGGGATTAACCGCGGGTCAAATCTCGGGACGGATGTACTCTATTCGGGCACGGTCGGTGCTGCCATTGAGGGATACCTGCATAAAATTCCATCCATCGCCTTGTCGCTTGATGTACAGTCAGAAATGGATTTTTCAACAGCCGCCAGGCTGGCAAAAGAAAAGCTGCTTGCCTGGCAGCAGGCGGAAGAACCTTTTTTGTACAATGTGAATTTTCCTGAGCGCCTTAATTCTCTGGCGGATCCATTTGTGTTTACGAAGCTGGGAACCCGTGATTATGACAATGCCTTTCATCGGCTGATCGATGAGGAAAATCATGTGGCATATCAGATGGCCGGAGAGATTTGCGATGGGGAAAATGATGAGGCGACCGACATCTTTGCGGTGAATCAGGGCTATATTTCAGTGACACCGCTCCAACTGGACCTTACCGATTATCTGGCGATGGAAAACAGATTGCGAACAATGAGATAAAGGGTTCATTGGAAAAATACGGGTAAGAATGGTATAATTCTGATAGGGAAAAGAGGAGGACGTTTTATGGCAGAGATTGCAATTATTGGCGGTACAGGGGTCTATGATCCCGGAATATTGAAGAACATCCGTTCCGAAGAGGTTTCGACGCCTTATGGAATAGTCACATATAAAACAGGGGAATATGCAGGCCGCGAGGTAGCCTTTATTCCGCGCCATGGCAGCGAGCATTCCATCCCCCCGCATAAGATCAATTATCGGGCCAATATTTGGGCGATTAAAAAAATAGGTGTAAAAAAGATCATTGCAACTACGGCGGTGGGCTCACTCAATTCGCAGATGAAACCGGGGGATTTTGTTTTAATTGATCAGTTTATCGATTTTACAAAAAATCGGATCAGCACCTTTTATGAAGGCGGCGACCGCGGCGTAGTGCATCTTGATGTTACGGAGCCTTATTGTCCGTCATTGCGCCGTACGATTAGGGAGGCTGCCCATGAATTGTCGATAGAGATTCATGCAGATGGTGTTTATGTCTGTACCGATGGACCGCGTTTTGAGACGCCGGCGGAAGTTAAGATGTTTGCGATGCTTGGCGGCGATGTTGTCGGCATGACAAATGTGCCGGAAGTCGTGCTGGCACATGAGGCCGAGATCTGTTATTCGACGGTGTCGATGGTGACCAACTTTGCCGCGGGTATTTCGCCGACCATTTTAACACATGCGGAAGTTTTGGAAACGATGGCGGAAAATGGCGAAAAAATAAAACAGTTGATCATGAAATCAATTGAAAAAGCTGACCTGGAGACAGCGGACTGCAACTGTCCGCATATTTTGGCTGAATTCGGTGGGTTTAGGCTGTAAGCATCTCGCCGCAGAAATAAGCAAGTATACAACGGAGCAGAGGAGAATGAATTTTATGGAATCTATGATTCGCGATATTACATTAGCACCACAGGGGCATGATAAGATTAATTGGGTAAAGAATTTTATGCCGGTATTGGCAAAACTTGATGAAGAGTACTCGAAGACAAAACCGTTTGCTGGTAAAAAAATGATAATAACCATGCATCTTGAGGCAAAAACAGCCTATCTGGGGCTGGTATTTAAAAATGCCGGGGCCGATGTTGTTGTAACCGGCAGCAATCCGCTTTCGACGCAGGACGATGTAGCGGCAGCGCTTGTCGATCAGGGCGTCAAGGTTTTTGCCTGGTATGACTGTACGGCTGAAGAATATGATGTGTTTTTAAACAAGGCACTTGATACGAAACCGGATATGATTATTGACGATGGCGGTGATCTCGTATCAATGCTTCATGGGGAACGGGCTGATCTGGCGGCCGGCATCATCGGTGGTTCCGAGGAAACGACGACAGGGGTAATCCGCTTGAAGGCATTGGCTGCTGCTGGCAAACTTAAATTCCCGATGATTGCTGCCAATGACGCTTATTGCAAGTATTTGTTTGATAATCGCTATGGCACGGGTCAGTCGACCTGGGATGGCATTATGCGCACGACAAATCTTGTTGTTGCCGGCAAAACAGCTGTTATCGCTGGTTATGGCTGGTGCGGTAAAGGTGCAGCTATGCGGGCCAAGGGCCTCGGCGCCAATGTTATCGTAACCGAAATTGATCCGATCAAGGCGATTGAAGCGGCGTTTGATGGTTTCCGTGTGATGCCGATGCAGGAAGCAGCTGCACTGGGCGATATTTTCCTGACAGTAACCGGCTGCAATGATATTATTCGTAAAGAGCATTTTGCGGTGATGAAGGATGGCGCGATGATGGCCAATGCGGGTCATTTCGATGTCGAAATCAATAAGGTCGACTTAAATGAGGTATCGTCTTCCACTCGTACCGTAAGAAAAAATATTGAAGAATTTGTTCAGGCAGATGGCCGTAAGCTTTATCTGCTGGCCGAAGGCCGTCTGGTCAACCTTGCTGCCGGGGATGGTCATCCGGCAGAGATCATGGATCTTTCGTTTGCCGTACAGTTCTTCTCCGCGCTGCATATTGCAACGAATCATCAGAAGTTGGAAAACAAGGTATATCTGATGCCGGAAGAGATTAACCAGCGCATTGCTGAGATCAAATTAAAATCGGCCAATATTTCCATTGATGCCTTGACGGAAGCTCAAAAAACATATTTAGCCCAGGAATAAGCTGGAAAAACCTGAAAAAGAGGTGCTTTCATGAACATGTTGATAAAAAACGCGTCAGTCCTTTTGCCGGATGGATCGATAAAGGTTGCTGACATCGCAATAGAAAATGATCGTATTGCTGTTGTAGGCAGCCTGCCGGAAGGTTGGCTGGCAGACAGCAGTATAGATGCTACTGGGAAAATGGCTGTGCCGGGATTTGTCAATGCGCATACACATGCGTCGATGACTCTTTTGCGCAGCTATGCCGATGACATGCAGCTGATGGACTGGCTGCAAAATAAGATCTGGCCAATTGAGGCTGAGATGAAAAAAGAGGATATCTATTGGGGTGCAATGCTGGCGGTTGCAGAAATGATAAAAAGCGGTACGACGACTTTTGCCGATATGTATGGTGATATGGAAAAGGTTGCGGAAGCTGTTGCAGAGTCAGGAATCCGGGCGGTGCTTTCGCGCGGTATGATCGGTGTGGCACCAAATGGGCGCCAGGCCTTAGAAGAAAACAAGCAACTTTATGCCGATTATCATCAGGCTGCTGATGGCCGTATAACGGTGATGTTTGGACCGCATGCGCCATATACCTGTCCACCGGATTTTCTTAAGCTTGTCGTAAAAGAAGCCCAGGCCCTCGGAGCAGAAATACATATCCATTTGTCAGAAACAAAGGATGAAGTTGTCAATTGCCAGCGTGATTACGGGAAATCCCCGATTGCTTTGATGGCAGAACTCGGAGTGTTTGACTGTGGTACGCTCGCGGCACATTGCGTGCATGTATCGGCAGAAGATATTGCGATTATGAAAAAATATGATGTTCGTGTAGCGCATAATCCTGCCAGCAACATGAAATTGGCGAGCGGCATTGCTCCGGTTACCAAGATGCTTGACGCCGGGCTTTGTGTTGCCCTTGGCACGGATGGAGCCTCCAGCAACAACAATCTCGACCTGCTGGAAGAGGTGAATCTGGCGGCTCTGCTGCATAAAGTTGATACAATGGACCCGCTGGCCGTGCCGGCATTCACAAGTGTGAAAATGGCAACGGAGGCCGGCGCTAAAGCGGTAGGACTGAAGGATATTGGCCGCTTGGAAGCAGGCTGTAAGGCAGATATTACCTTGTTTGACATGTCGGGACTGCAGTGGAATCCGCGGCATGATCTCGTCTCCTTGCTCGTGTATTCGGCGAATTCTTCTGCCGTTGATACGGTGCTGGTCGATGGCAAGGTTTTACTGGAAAAGGGAAAATTGCTGACGCTTGATGAGGAACGGATTATCTTTGAAGCCAATCGTTGCGCGTTGCGCTTAACAAAATAAAATGAAATAAAATCCCTGCACGACAGCAGGGATTTTTCTTAAGGAGAGAGGTTTTTTGGCTCCCAAAAAGAATTATTATGCAGTGAAGCAGGGCCGCCAAACGGGGATTTTTAATAGCTGGGCTGCCTGCCGGGAGCAGGTACAGGGCTATCCGGGAGCGCTGTTCAAGGGATTTGTGACAAAAGAAGAGGCCGAGACTTATTTGAGTCCGGGGGAACTCGGTGGCACGCAGGCAGATCCCTATGCGGCTATCTTGCATCATATCTACGTTGACGGTTCTTATTTTGATAAGCGCTACAGCTGGGGTTTTGCCGTATATGAGGCAGGAAAGCTCATACATACGGCAAGTGGTGTCGGCTGCTGTGAAGAGGCGGCTAAACTGCACAATGTCGCTGGTGAGGTTGAGGCAACCATACAGGCAGTCAAATGGGCTGAGGCAGCAAAATTGCCAGCGGTGGTTATCTGCCACGACTACATCGGGGTATCTGAATGGGCTGAGGCCCGCTGGCAGGCCAATACACCTTTGACCAGAGCATATAAGGAATTTATGGCCGACTATATCGGCTGGGTGCGTTTTTCTAAGGTTGCCGGGCATACTGGAGTTATCGGCAATGAGCTGGCTGACAAGCTGGCGAAAAAGGCACTGGGAATATGAGAGAATTTTAGAAACAGAAGTGGTGAGTGAGCCGGATGAAAAAGAAAAAAGCGACGCAAAAAATGAAAAAAGTGCAAAAAAAGGCAGCAAAACAGCCGCTTGATACGGGTCGCAAATACGAATTGCTCGGCATTGTTTTTTTTACTGTCGGGATCATATCGCTTATTGGGCTGCTTGGACTCAACGTTGGCTTTGTTGGCTTTTACTTTGCCAAGGTGCTGGCCTATATGTTTGGCATCGGGGCTTATATCGTGCCGCTGTTTATCATGCTGATCGGCTGGCGCTATATATGCCGGCATCAGTCCATTGACTATTCGCGCCGGTTTATGGCGGTTGTGGTGCTTTTGTGTCTAATGCTGGCGGCCTATCATCATTTCACGACAGTCCCTGGCAATGAAATTTTACCGGAGAGTCTTAAGTCTGGCGGTGGACTGATCGGTGGCGGGTTGCTGTTCATGCTACGCAAATTTTTTGGTGTAGATGGTACGATTATCATTCTGTTTGCTGGCATGCTTGGGTCCGTACTGCTCGCGACTTCTTGGTCTTTAGCTGTAGGGATTTTCAAGACCAAAGCACAGGCGCAAAATGGACTTGATACGGCCAAACAGACAATTTCGGCAACCTATGAAAAGATTGTGGAAGTTGAAGCCCGGGTAAAGCAGTCCGTGTACAATCAGGAAAAAGATGCGCATTTTTCCGAGGAAGACCTGCCGACAATAGCAAAAGAAGAAGAACCACCGGCAGTCGCAAAAGCTGCTATTGGAGTGGAGACTGAATCCCTGCCGGCGGAACTGGCAGCAGAAAAAGAATCATCCATTTCAATTCAGTATATGCCGGATGACTTGGAAGAGGCTGTTAATTCGGAGGAGGCACTGCTTTTTGAACCACCGGCAGCGGAACCTAAGCGATTAGCAGATCCTCCGCCAGTGGCCGTAGAAGTACCACTGGCAGAACAAACGGTGGCGGAAGATTTGGCCGACTACAAGTTGCCGGTAGTGAAGTTTATCCTGAGCAAGGCAGTCAAAGAAAAAAATAAACAGCTGGAAAAAGAAATTGCTGAAAATGCCAAAGTTCTCGAAGAAACTTTGGCCAGCTTTAATGTCAAAGCCAAGATTATCAATGCTTGTCACGGACCGGCGGTTACACGCTATGAGCTTGAACCGGCCCCGGGAGTAAAGGTAAGCAAAATTGTCAATCTGGCCGATGATTTATCGCTAAAACTGGCAGCGCCATCTGTCCGTATTGAGGCACCAATTCCGGGTAAAGCCGCCATTGGCATTGAAGTGCCAAACCGTGAACTGGCCGGTGTGCAACTGCGTGAAGTCCTTGAACAGGATAAGTTTTCTAATGCAAAATCCAAACTTACCGTCGGGTTGGGGATGGATATCGGCGGGCAGGCCGTTGTCGCCGATCTGGCAAAAATGCCTCATCTGTTGGTGGCTGGAGCCACCGGCTCGGGGAAAAGTGTCTGCATTAATACCTTGATATCAAGCGTGCTGTTTAAGGCCCGGCCGGATGAGGTGAAATTTATTCTGATTGATCCGAAGATGGTTGAATTGTCGAATTATAACGGCATACCACATCTGATGGTGCCGGTTGTCACCGATGCCAAAAAAGCGGCCTCTGTGCTTAACTGGGCTGTCCAGGAAATGGAAAAACGTTATGCGAAATTTGCCAGTCACGGGGTTCGGGATATGGAGCGTTATAACCGCAGTACCGAGGAGGAAAAGATGCCGGCCGTCATCATTATTATCGATGAATTGGCCGATCTGATGATGGTTGCGCCACATGATGTGGAGGATGCAATTTGCCGTCTCGCCCAAAAGGCAAGGGCTGCCGGCCTTCACCTTGTTTTGGCTACGCAGCGTCCGTCTGTTGATGTAATTACAGGGATCATTAAAGCCAATATTCCTTCGCGGATATCATTTTCGGTGTCGTCACAGATCGATTCGCGCACGATCCTCGACATGGGAGGGGCTGAAAAGCTTTTGGGCAAGGGCGATATGCTTTATTATCCGGTAGGTTCACCTAAGCCGGTTCGTGTGCAGGGGGCCTTTATCAGTGATCAGGAGGTTGAAGACCTACTTGACTTTATTCGCCAGCAGGGAGCTGAAGTCGAAGCAAATGAAGAGATTATCAGCTTCACGGAGAATGCTTTAAAGCAGGAGGACGACGGCCCGGGCAAGGAACTCCAGGATGAATTGATGGAAAAGGCGATTGAGGTCGTATTGTCAACCGGACAAGCATCTTCCTCCAATTTGCAGCGCCGGTTCCGCATTGGCTATACGCGGGCGGCCCGTCTGATTGATACAATGGAGGAAATGCAGATTATCGGACCGAATCGTGGCAGTAAACCACGGGAAATTTTAATGACAAACGAAGATGTACAGAGTATGTTAAACAAGGATTAAGGGATCTATTTGCTGAGATCCGATGGATGAGAGAAGGTAAAGAGAAAGAGTTTTATGGATAAAAAATTAACGATATCATCATATATTTTAGTTGGGTCGATGTTGTTTGGCTTGTTTTTTGGTGCGGGGAATTTGATTTTTCCCGTTCATATGGGACAGGAAGCGGGCAGCAATGTGTTTACCGCCGCCGCCGGATTTCTGCTCACCGGCGTTGGCCTGCCGTTTCTTGGGGTTGTAGCCATTGGCATATCAAAAAGCAATGGGCTGTTTGGCCTGGCCAGTCGCGTACATCCGCTTTATGCGGCCGGAATGACGATTTTGCTGTACCTGACGATTGGGCCTTGTTTTGCCCTGCCGCGTACAGGCACCGTGTCATACGAAATTGGCCTGGCACCGCATATTACAGCAGAAAATCAGGCTTTGGGATTGGCTGTATTTACGGCTTTGTTCTTTTTGACCGCCCTGGTGTTTTCGCTTAAGCCGAGTAAGATTCTGACCTGGGTGGGCAAGATCTTAAACCCGCTGTTTTTGCTGTTTTTGGCATTTTTAATTATTATAAGCTTCTTGTCGCCGATGGGCGCTGTTGGCACGGCACCGGTTCATGGTGCCTATGTGCAGGATGCATTTTTTAAGGGATTTACTGAGGGCTATAATACGATGGATGCCCTGGCCTCGCTTGCCTTTGGTATCATTGTCGTTCAGACACTTAAGGATTTGGGGGTTACCAGTCCGAAACATATCGCTTTGGGAACCGTTAAAGCGGGGCTGGTCAGCATAATTCTGATGGGCATAATCTACAGCTGCCTGGCTTATATCGGTGCGACCAGTATTGCTGCGTATGATCTCTCGGCAAATGGAGGCATTGCCCTGGCGCAGATTGCCAATTACTATTTTGGCCCGGCAGGTAGTTTGCTGCTGGCGCTTATTGTGACCTTAGCTTGCCTGAAAACAGCGATTGGGCTGATCACGGCCTGCTCGGAAACTTTTGCTGAATTGTTTCCTCATTCACTGAGTTATCGTCAATATGTTTTTTTGTTTACCATAATTTCCTTTTTGATTGGAAATATCGGTCTGACACAGATTATTTCGCTGGCGATTCCGGCCCTCATGTTTTTATATCCGTTGGCGATTACTTTAATTTTGTTGGCCTTTTTGTCGCCGCTCTTTAAGCATCGGCAAATCGTCTATTTGTTTACGACTGGATTCACGCTGGTTGCAGCTATTGGCGATGCGCTTAATTCTTTGCCTGAATTTTTGCAAGGGGAATCGGCGGTGCAGGTGTTAATTGCTTTGTATCGCGATATTTTGCCATATTTTGATATTGGCATGGGCTGGGTAGTTCCGGCAGCTTGTGGTCTGATCCTTGGCTGGATCTGTGGGCTTTTTCAAAAAAATAGTGAACGCGTATTTTGATTTTTGTGCAGCCGGCTTTTGTCGGCTGTTTTTTTATGCGCCAATAAAAGCAGGGTTTTTAGTGGAATTGTAGAAATGATAAGCCATGATGAATTTACTAAAAAGTCTGAATATTTAACTCGTATCAAAAATAAAGAAGGGTGGCGGTAAAAATGCTATATACAGTAACGCAATCGGTGAAGATATATTTTCTGCTGCCTGACAAATAATTTGCAATCGCAACAAATATGGATAAATGGGACTAAACAATATAAAAACAAGAAACTGTAAAAAAAAGGTATTGATTCTCCGGCTGATAATAATTATAATTAAATATATCATTTAGTCAAAAAAATAAAAGAAAAAAGCAACGAAATCTTTGTTTTTTTGATTGCGGTAAAATTGACAAAATATGTCTAATATGAAATACTAAAAAAGTTATAAATCTTTTATGTAAATGTATAGATAATTGTGAAGATATTGAATATTTTGAATAAAATAACGAACGAGGATGCTGAGAATGACGAAGGATCGCTATAAAGCAATGGATTGGAAGGAACTTATTGAATGTTTGACAACGATTGCCCAATCACTGGGCATCGCTCCGGGAAAAGATTTTGTGCCTGCAGAGATTTCTGCACTCGCCGATCAGGATACAATCATCAAACAAATGGCAAAAAAATTAAAATTGAAAATAAAAGCAGTACATATAACCATAGAAGAGATCGCTGCGGCGGTGCCGGCGGTTGCCAGAATGAAGGATGGCTCTTATCTTGTTATCGGGAAAAATAACGGCCGGATGATTTTGGTCTACCGTCCGGCGACGGGCAAGCCGGAAACCCTTTCGCTGGAGGAATTTCAGTCTCAGTGGAGCGGGGAATGCATTTGCCTGAAAAAACCTTTCAGCCTGCGGGAGGTTGGTGGGAAATTCAATTTGACCTGGTTTATTCCGGTGATCTTTCGCTATCGGAAGTATTTTTTTGAAATTATAACGGCGTCATTTTTTCTGCAGGTATTTGGCTTGATTGTGCCGTTGTTCACGCAGGTAATCATTGATAAGGTAATTGTGCACCGGGGAACAGCGACCCTTGATGTATTGGCGATTGCCCTTGTTTTTTTTGCGCTGTTTCAATGTGTGATGTCGATTGCCCGCACGTATATATCAACGCATACCACCAATAAGATTGATATGATTTTGGGGGCCAAGCTGTTTCGTCATTTGATATCGCTGCCCATGCGATATTTTGAAGTGCGGCGGGTCGGTGATACACTAACGCGTGTGTCGGCGCTGAACAGCATTCGGGATTTTTTGACGAATTCTTCAATTACAGTTTTTCTGGATACATTTTTTTCTATTGTCTTTATTGGCGTAATGTTTTATTACAGTGCCTGGCTGACAGTAATTGCACTTTTGCCACTGCCACTATATTTGCTACAGAACCTTATCGCGACGCCTGTTTATCGGCAGCGACTCAATGCAGTCTGGGCAACTGGCGCTGAAAGCAATGCTTTTTTGGTAGAGTCGGTTACCGGTGTACAGACGATCAAAGCTCTGGCGCTGGAGCCACAGTTTAATCATAAATGGGAGCATGTATTGGCGCGCTATATTAGTACAGGTTTTGACAGTTCAAAATTTAATATTTACTTGAATTGTTCTAGCAGCACGATCCAAAATATAACGACTTTTGGCATTTTACTGGCCGGCGGTCATATGGTAATGGAAGGGGCCATGACCATCGGTCAGCTGGTGGCCTTTCAGATGCTAGCCAGGCAGGTCAGTGAGCCGATGCATCGATTAACCGGAATGTGGCAGACATGCCAGCAGACAATGCTGGCTGTGGAACGGCTGGGGGATATTTTAAATACACCGACTGAACCAGGCCGGGTAGAAGGAAAAGCGCATTTGTCACCGCTGCAGGGGAAAATTCGATTGGATAATGTTACATTTCGTTATCAGGCTGAGGGGAATCCGGCGGTAGAAGAACTTGCCCTTGAAATTGAACCGGGAATGTGTGTGGGGATTGTTGGTCGGTCAGGATCAGGCAAAAGCACGATTACCAAGCTGATACAACGGCTGTATCTGCCGGAAAGCGGAACGGTATTTCTCGATGGGATTGATGTCATGGATATGGATCCGTCATGGCTGCGCCGGCAGATCGGCGTCGTCTTGCAGGAAAATTTCCTGTTTAATGGCAGTGTGCGTGACAACATTGCCCTCGCTAACCCCAGTGCCTCGATTGAGCAGGTCATTCAATCCGCAAAGCTCGCAGGCGCACATGAGTTTATCCTTGAGCTGCCGGAAGGGTATGATACCAAAGTTGGTGAGCGGGGCTCGATGCTCTCTGGCGGGCAGCAGCAGCGGATTGCAATTGCCCGGGCTGTATTTGAAAATCCTAAAATACTGATTTTTGATGAGGCGACAAGTGCACTTGATTATGAATCAGAGCGGATCATTATGGATAATCTGGATAAGATTTCTTCTGGCAGGACCATGCTGATGATCGCCCATCGCCTGTCAACTGTCCGCAATTGTGACTTGATCGTTGTGATTGACCAAGGTCGACTGGCTGAACAGGGAACGCATGAAAAATTGATGGCAAAAAAAGGCATGTACTATGATTTGTATATGCAGCAAGAGGGTTAATATGTTGAAGAAAATAATGAACTTATATAAAATGCTTGTTTCCCGGTTCATTGGAACCGGTGAAGAAAATACACTCAGAAAAGAAGAGATTGAATTTTTACCGGCAGCGCTCGAAGTGGTTGAAATGCCGCCGTCGCCTGTCGGACGCAAGGTCTTGTGGACCTTGTTTATGCTGCTGCTGGTTGTTTTTGTCTGGGTGATGATTGGACAGGTCGATGAGGTTGCCGTTGCCACGGGCAAAATTATTCCGAACGGGCAGGTTAAGACCGTTCAGGCCGAGGATAAAGGCGTGGTTAAGCAGATTTATGTCAGTGAGGGGCAGTTGGTGAAAAAAGGGGAGCCCCTGATTGATCTTGATACGACCATTACTGCGGCTGATGTAAAACGACTTCGTCAGCAGGTGGCCTATTTTTCCCTTGACCTTGATCGTCTGACGGCAGAGCAGAATCATCAGTCGTTTATACCTCAAGCATATCCTGATCTAGAACCGAAAGATATTGCATTTCAACAAAATCTATATCAGAGTCGGTTGCAGGAATACAATACAAAACTGGCTGTTGCCAGCAGTACCAAGATGCAAAATGAAGCAAATCTGCGCAGTTCGCGGGCGGGCTATCAGAAAATGATGGAACAGTATGCAATTGCCCGAGAACAGGCGGAGCGAGTAGAAAAACTTGCTGCTGAGGAAGCGATTTCTACCTTTGTCATGTTTGATTATCAGACGAAACGGATAGAGCTTGAGGGCAATATCCGGTCACAGGAAGCGGAAATTTCACGTATGGAGTGGAGTATAACTGAGGCTCAAAAGCAGATCGAGAATGTTGAAGCTGAGCGCAGTCGGGAAATTATGACCTCGATTGTTGATGATCGGCAAAAGCTGTCCGGATTTACCGAAGAACTAAAAAAAGCCGAAGAGAAAGACCGGCTGTCGCATATTACAGCCCCGATTGACGGGCGTGTAAGCCGGCTCGATATTCATACGGTTGGCGGCATTGTAACTCCGGCTCAGGCCTTGATGGAAATAGTGCCGGATGAGGCTGTCATGCAGGTAGAAGCCTGGGTTGAAAATAAGGATATAGGTTTTGTTCAGCCAGGGCAGCAAGCCGAAGTCAAGGTGGAAACCTTTAATTTCCAAAAATTTGGCACGATTGATGCGAATGTGGTTGAAGTCAGCCCGAATGCGGTTGAGGATAAGGACAAAGGCAGGGTGTATCGCGTTTTAATGGATTTTGATAAAAATAGCTTTAATGTAAATGGCAAGGATGTAGCTATAAGTTCTGGCATGACGGCAACAGGGGAAATAAAGATCCGCAAGAAACGGATTATAGAATTCTTCCTGGATCCGTTCCGTCAATACAAAAGCGAGGCTTTAAGGGAGCGTTAAATACATGGAAAACAATCAGGAATTGGTCGGACAACCGGAAAAAATAAAAAAAGTGGATACCGGTCTTTGCTGTCTGGTCATGATTGCAAAAATGCAGGGGATTCCCGCTGAATTTGAACAATTGCGGCGGGCCTATGTTGTTGATACACAGGGAATGGATACGATGACGATGCTGCGGGCCAGCAAGGAAATTGGCTTAAAAGCCAGGGCGCTCATCATGGAGAAAAAACGCTTTTCCCTGTTACCCTTTCCGCTGGTAGCTCTTTTGCAAAATGGAAACTATGTCGTTGTCATGAAATGTGAACAGGAAAAGGTGATCCTGCTCGATCCCTACCGACGGCACCCTGAAATTGTACCGCTTGAACGCTTTTTTGAAGCGTGGAGCCAGAAGGTTATTTTATTCGCAAAAGCCGGGATCACTGAAAAGCAGGAAAAACATTTCGACCTGAGCTGGTTTATTCCCGTGATCTTTCGTTATAAGAAGTTTCTCTATCAGGTTTTGGGCTTATCCTTTTTGCTACAAATCTTCGGGCTGATCAGCCCGATGTTTACACAGGTTATTATCGATAAGGTGCTTGTTCACCGCAGTTTATCTACGCTTGATGTGCTGGTAGCCGGCATGGCGATGGTATCGTTGTTTCAAATCTGGATTACCGGTCTGCGCAGCTATTTATTTACGCATACGACGAATAAGGTTGACGTGGTGCTCAGCACGAAGCTGTTTCGGCATATTACAGCTCTGCCACTAAAATATTTTTCAACCTGGCAGGTTGGCGATGTTGTGACACGCGTGCGGGAACTCGATACGGTACGCCAGTTTATCACCGGTTCAGCACTTACTATCGTGCTGGATACAATTTTTACAATTGTCTATGTCATCGCCATGTTTAATTACAGCCGGGTATTGAGCCTGATTGTCCTGTTGATTTTGCCGATTTATATCTGCCTGAATTTAGTGATTACGCCGATTTTTCGCAAGCGAATCAATGAGAATTTCCTGGCTAAATCCGAAAATCAGACGTTTTTAATTGAGACCGTAACTGGAATTCAGACAGCAAAAACACTGGCCGTGGAGGGCCAGTTTGCCCAGAAATGGGAACTGTTATTGGCCAAGTATATTAAAACTTCATTTGCTACGGCAAATTTAGGCAATTTTGCCGGCAATATTGGCAGCTTTATCCAGCAGATGTTTACAGTGGCCGTTCTGTGGTATGGCTCCCATATTGTTATGAAGGGTGAAATTACCATTGGTGAGTTGATTGCTTTCCAGATGATGTCAGGACAGGTGATTGCGCCGGTTCTGCGGATTGTAAACATGTGGCAGAGCTTTCAACAGACCAAGGTTTCGGTTGATAAGCTTGGTGATATTTTAAATGAGGAAGCGGAACCGGCGTTTGATTCGACGCGGACGACGCTGCCTTCTATACAGGGGAATATTGTGTTTGACCGTGTAAGTTTCCGTTATCGCGCCGATATGGCTGAGGTTTTATATCAATTATCCATCCGCATAAAAGCCGGGTCGAGCGTTGGGATTGTTGGACGGTCAGGCTCGGGAAAGAGCACCCTGACAAAAATGATTCAGCGGCTCTATGTTCCTGAATCGGGGCGGGTGCTGATTGATGGTGTCGATCTGGCGCAGATTGAACCAGCCTGGCTGCGCCGGCAGGTTGGTGTTGTTTTGCAGGAAAACTATTTATTCAGTGGTTCGATCCGCGACAATATAGCGATATCCTCGATGGAAGCCACGATGGAGGATATTATCCGAGTGGCCAAAATCAGTGGTGCCCATGATTTTATCGAGAAACTGCCGCAAGGCTATGATACTTTAACTGGTGAGCGCGGAACTGGATTATCCGGCGGCGAGCGCCAACGAATCGCGATTGCCCGGGCGCTGTTGACCAATCCGCGTATTTTGATCTTTGATGAAGCGACAAGTGCGCTCGATTTTGAATCCGAACACATCATTATGAAAAATCTGAAGCAGATTTCGGCGGGCCGGACGATGATTATGATTGCCCATCGCCTGTCTACCGTCCAGCATTGTGACCAAATTATTGTGATAGATCATGGGCGGGTTGCTGAAGCCGGCAGCCATGAAAAATTAATGCAGGCAAAGGGGTTGTATTATTATCTTTCCTGCCAGCAAAATCGTGAACCCGAAGAAAAAACTACTACAGCATGACAGGTGCTTGTTCCAATATAGTATGTAATCCGTACGTTTATTTCGTCATCCAGTTTTGACAGCATTGTTATGCAGTGCTGTCGAAAAAAAATAAATGGAGGTAAGGTACAATGGGAAAAGGTTGTCAGGTAAAAAAATTAATTGGGGAGGTAATCAACTGACATGGGACTTTTTAAAAAGCTTGCCGATGGTTTAATCAGTGACATCACAGGAGATTCCAGTACGAGAGAAAAACGTGCCAGTCTTTTAGGCAGCAATTTATCGGTTGCAACTGATACAATTGCATCTACTATTGCCGGTGTAACCAAGAGAATCATCACAGATCCGATTGGCACAGCAGAAATGGTAGCAAAAGACACCGAAGTCGCTATTTTTGGTCATACGGGACCGCATATTGGCCGCGATGTAGCCAGCTTTATCCAAGGCTTGCCACATTTGGCTGAGGACGTTGCATTAAATATTTTTAATGCTTTGCCGTCGACTACGCCGACACCTGTATACCAGAGACAATCCGATGCGATCAGCGCCGCTGCCAATACGGCAATAACAAGCAAGTTCTCCACTGGCGCATCGCTCGGAGATTTGTCGTGGCTTATCTACAAAGGAAGAATGGTATCAAATTCAGAAATTACAGATAAGTGGAAACTTTACCGCGAAGCAGAAACTTCCCACGGTTTTAACAGCCGGGTATATGTCGATGCTGCTAATAAGCAGGTAGCAATTACCTTGGAAGGCACGCAGGCCAACAGCGATTTAAGTCCGCTCTGGCTGAGCAAAGACGGTCTGGCTGATCTTGAAATCGGTCTTGGCGTAGTTCCGCCGCAGATGCGCGAAGGCTATGAACAATTTAAATCGCTTGTTGCCGATGTAGTCAACAAATTTGGTGCTGATTACGGAATTAATGTAGCGGGCCATTCTTTGGGTGGCGGACTGGCACAGATGATGTCCGGGATGTATTTCATTGACACGGGCGTAGCTCTGCCGACTTTGGCAGAAGCAGGTCCTGGGATGCTGCGCCAATTGGAATTGTATGCGCAAGAACAATTGCTGGCTGGTAATGAGATTCACCTGCCAAGCGGCGGCACGACGCGTCTGTATTCGCTTACAGCTCTCGGCCGCGCCAATGAAGCCAAAGCAATTGTTGGTTCCTTCAAGGCAAATGATTTTAGCAATATTACCAATATGATCACAATCGGTGATCCGGTAGGCGCTATCAACTACAATGCAGATCCGGATAAAGATGGGCATGTTGGTGTCAGCATTATTGCACCTTACCTGCTGACCACACGTGAAGACATGCAGGATCTGGAATCGGTGGCCATGCGCCCGGTTGACCAGCTTGGCATCACGACGCCGGAACTTTCAAGCCCGCTTGGCATTTTGAATGGTTTAAGTAATATCGGTATCACTCGCTTTGATCGCCACGAACCGGATCAGTCCATTGTCTTATGGTCGGGTACGGCTGTTGGCTTTAAAGATACGAGCATTGTCGGCGTTGGCTCGGCGGTATATCGTTCCTATCTCGAACCGCGCGAAGTATGGTCAGGATCTAAACTGGGCATTTCTGAAGTCAAGATGTTTGGCTCCGCACAAAATGATACCCTGCAAACAACGGATAAATCCACGATGGTGGTTGCCGGTGATGGCGATGATACCATTTATGGCGGCAATGGCGGCAATATATTATCCGGCGGCAATGGCAATGACTTCATTTTCGGTGGGGCCGGCGATGATTATTTAGCTGGTGATGCCGGTGATGATGTGCTTTATGGTGGGGCCGGCAATGACATTCTTTATGGCGGCGCCGGCAATGATGTCCTTGATGGCGGTATGGGCGATGATTTGCTGTTTGGCGGAGCAGGCAACGATACCCTCATCTGGTCGGCAGGCAACGATATTCTTTGCGGTAACGAAGGCGATGATAAGTATATCATCAACGACGGTGTTGTTGGTAAAGGTTCGATCAAATGGGAACGCAACTATACAAACTTTGGCAATGATGAAGTTGTTTTCAAAGGGGCTATGGCTGCGGGCAGCAGTATCTTAATGAATTTTGCGGATGAAATTCGTTTCCAGGATATGGATTGGTCAGTAAATGGCAATGATATCGTCATGACAGATCCATTGGGAAATCAGAAGGCCTCTGTTACATTTAAGGATGCGTTTACAACCTTTGCCGAAAACACAGGGGAAATCGACTTCCAGTTCACCAATGGCAAGCTGTATGTTGATGATGTAGAATATGCTGTTAGTGCCGGCAGTGGCGATGTAAAGGCCAATGAAGACAGCCGCTATAAAGGCACGATTATGGTTGGTTCAGCCGGCAATGACACTCTCTACTCTGGCAAAGGCAATGATCTTATGTTTGGTGGCAAAGGCAGTGATACCTTTGTGTTTGCCAATACCTTTGGTGCAGATAAGATCATTGGCAGCGATGCCAGCGATAAAGTTAAATTTGCCAATGCCTTTAATGCAGCCGAGTATACACTTGCCCTTGGCGGGAAAGATCTCGTTATTTCCTACCAGCAGGCAGGGACAACGGCAGTCAACACATTGACTATTGCTGATTGGGCAACCAGCGGTGACAAGGTGAATAATTTCCAGTTCAGTGATGGCAATTATTCAGTTGTAACCAGCAATAGCGGCGTCAGCAGCTTTGCGAAAAAGTAAGGATTAATTTGTAAGACATAATTTTTTGATTGTCGGAAAGGGAGCAGTCTACCTCTGGTCCCTTTCTCTGAATTATTGAAGGGAAGGTATGTATGAGCTTATTTAAGAAACACCTGCTGCTGGATCCGGTAGCAGTGATAGAAGATGGTATCACAAATGTTGTCAAGACAGTAGAAGATGTACGTCAGACTGGTCGTGCACTAGTTGGTGATGTACTGCAAACGGCAGCCTCCGTTGTGGGGTTGTCAGAAGTCAGCCAGGCATCGGATGTGCCCAATGTAAGACCTGGATTTACCGTCAGCGGAACCAGTAATGCCTCTATGGCAGATATTATGAAGCTGTCGTACAAGGAAGTGTATGCTTTTTATAAGTATGTCGCGCATGACGAAGGCGTTTCCCAGTGGCGTCAATATGCTTCTACCGATCAATTGCTTACAGGGCTTAATGCCAGAACCTTTGTCAATGATACGACCCGGGAAATTGATATAGCTTTTGAAGGCTCACATGGTTTTACGAAGCTGCTGGGAGAAAATGTCTTTGATGCGCAGCTGTTCAAGGACTTGTCGGTTGCCAGCGGCGGCTTTTCAAAATTTATTTCAGAAGAGGATTATGACCACCTGTATGCAAAATGGCATCTTGTATTAGGCAAGGACGGAGTGTCCGATTTACAGATGATGGCCAATAAGATTCCGGATCAATATTATGCGGCGTATTCCTGGTTCAATCAGGTGATGAATACCATTCAAGGAGATTCTTCCCTGAAAGGCTATAATATTGTTGTCAGTGGGCACTCGCTGGCAGGCGCTATGGCCCAGCTGGTATCGGCCAAATATTATCTTGATACGGGATTGCAGGTGCCTACAGTAGCTGTTGACGGCCCGGGAATGATGACGCAACTTGAGCAATTGACGGGAAAGAAACTCGATGCAAAGGAGTTTTCCTTTATTGTCAACTTCTGTACCGAGGGTGATCCAGTCGGCGCTTTTTCTGGTGAAAACCATGTCGGGGTAACGGTTGAGATGCCGTATAATCTTGCCCGTGGGGATCAGCCGGGGGCATTGCCTAATTATCGTGTTGCCATGGAACTTTATCAGGCAGCAATGGGCATCAAAGATATGCGCCTGGACAGGCATGAGGTCGGTCAGCAGATCAGCATCTTTGATGGCACGGATTTCTCCTATCCGGAAAAGCGCGTTATTTTAGGTGACGGCCAAAAATCCTACACGTCAACCTCGCAGCAGCAGGAACTGATTGCCGCCAATGATCTTGGCAATGAAATTCATGCCGGCAGCAATAACACGTATCTTGTCGGGGGCAAGGGCAATGATGTGCTCATCGGCGGGGCTGGTAATGACTTTATTTCAGGTGGGGCCGGTGATGATTTTCTCTATGGCGGCGGTGGCAGCAATATTCTCTATGGTGGCGATGGCAACGACTATATGATTGCCGCTAACAACAACGATGAACTTTATGGCGGCAATGGTAATGATACTCTCGTCTGGGCCGGCGGGAACAATCTTCTTTATGGACAGAGCGGTAATGACAAATATGTAATCGGCATGATGCATGATGGAGCCCTTGCAAGCGGGCGGGTTGAATTGAAATTCGATAAAGAAAACATCGAGAACTCACATGTCAGCTTTAATCTCGCAGAAATGTCAGCTAAGGACAGCAAAGTTGTATTTATGATGTCTGATTTGATTTTGCCGACGGATATATCCATAAAACAGCAGGCAGATAACAGCTTATACATTCAATATGCGGACCATTCCTCAATTACGATTGACAATTGGTCGGCAGTAAATGCAGCTATGGGATCAAATCTTACGTTTGCTTTTGGCGATAAAGCCGTAGCAACAGTGGAGTGTGGCGTGGCCAACAGCGCCCATTTATCACTAAAAAGTTAAACGAGATAAATAGCAAAAAATGCCCCTTTCCGCTTATACAGCCGAAAGGGGCATTTTCTATGTTATTTTATTACCAGAACCGGAACTTTGGCATGGGTGACGAGCTTTTGGGCGACACTGCCTAAAAGAAGGCCTTCAAA
Organism: Selenomonadaceae bacterium; assembly: GCA_963678095.2. Lineage (GTDB taxonomy): Bacteria > Bacillota > Negativicutes > Selenomonadales > Selenomonadaceae. The sequence continues at coordinate 49,910 of OY782746.1, forward strand.
ACCGCCAGCACCGCGAGTCCCGGTGACGATCATCTGGATGCCGGCGGCATCGGCGTAATCAAGCAGGGCCTGGGCGGCGTTGCCTTCAAGTACATGGGTGTTGATCAGCTTGCTCTTAGCGGCGCAGTCGGTTTTTAGGGCATCTAGGCCCTGGCTGATCTCTTCTTTACGGGTCTCAATCAGATCGGCTATGGCCACGGGGATGCTTTCATAGACATGAAAGCTGTTGGGGGTCGGCAGTACCGTCACGACATTGATATCGCAGCCCTGAAATCTTGGCTCATTTAGTATCCAGTCGAGAGCTTTGCGGCTGTAAGACGAAGCATCATAAGCGACCATGATTTTGATGGGCAACATAAAAAATTCCTCCTTTAAGTAATTCTGTATAATATCATTATAACGCATCCATTAGATGAATAAAAGTCTGAATATTCGTTTTTATCATGATGTATAGGCTGTAATTTCCATAAAAATGTAATAGCGATTATTTTTTTCTTGACTTGGAGCCAGCTCTAGCCGTTATACTAGATACAGGAGGTGTTTTTATGCTGATTGCTGAAGTATCTGCTAAATATGAGCTTTCCCCCGATACCCTTCGCTATTATGAACGGGTAGGGCTGATACCACATGTGCACCGGAACAAGAGCGGGATTCGCGACTATATGGAGGATGACTGCCGTTGGGTCGAATTCATCAAATGCATGCGGGCGGCAGGGCTGCCGATTGAGGTTTTAATTGATTATGTCTCCATGTTTCAGCAGGGGGATATTACGATTCATGCCAGAAAAGAACTGCTTATTGAGCAGCGCCGCAAATTAATTGAAAAACAGGCAGCAATGAAGGCCACGATTGAGCGCCTTGATTATAAAATCAAGAGCTATGACCATCTCACGGAAAAGGAAAGTCAGCTCAGGACGACGCCGTTGTTTCAGGAGCCGTGACCTAAGTTATATAGAGAAGATGGATTGGGGATTAAAGGCTAAAGAAAGCAGCTGGCAAGAAATTGCGGCTATTATTTTGCGCAAAATTGGCGCTAGCCGTTATGTTCTATTTTTTGTAAAATAAGCCTTGACTTGGAGTTTGGTTCAAGGGGTAGAATAATAAGGTAGATCCTTATCAGAAATAAAGGGTATCGCTTACCTGCGGTGCATAAATCAAGACAGGGAGAATTTCAGATGAAAATATTATATTATGACTGTTTTTGTGGGATCAGTGGGGATATGAACCTCGGGGCTTTGCTGGATTTGGGGCTTGATGAGGTACATCTGCGGTGTGAACTCGAAAAGCTTGGTTTAGAGGATGCATATGAGCTGCAGATCCGCCGGGACCAAAAACAGGGGATCGGTGGAGTCCGCGTAGATGTAGTTCTTACAGAAGATGGTGGTGCCGGGCATAAGCATGACCATGAGACGGCGCATCCTCCTATTGGTGAAACCGGCGGTAGCCATGAACATCATCACCATCACCATAATGAGCATCGAACCTTTCGCGATATTGAGCAGCTCATCGGTAGTAGTGCGCTGTCGCCGGCGGTAAAAGAACACAGTCGGAAAATTTTCCGAAAGATTGCGGAAGCTGAGGGCAAGGTGCATCAGAAGGATTTGTATGAGGTGCATTTTCATGAAGTCGGGGCGGTTGATTCCATCGTGGATATCGTCGGTGCGGCGATTGCCATGGACTATTTTAAGGCAGACCAGATTATTTGTTCGACGGTACAGCTCGGCGGTGGTTTTGTCCATTGTGCCCATGGGACGATTCCTGTACCAGCACCGGCTACGGTAGAGATTTTACAGGGAATTCCAGTTAAGGCGGGGATTGTTCCCTTTGAAACGACAACACCAACCGGAGCCGCAATTCTGGCGGCGTCTGTGTCGGAATTTACTGATCAGCCATCCTTTGTGATCGATCGGACAGGGTATGGCATCGGACATAGGGACCTTGAGATCCCTAATGTGCTGCGGGTTTATCTCGGCCATACCGAAGAAGGCATTCGCCAGCAGGATAATTACATGCTGGAAACTAATATCGATGATATGAATCCGGAATTTTATGGGTATGTAGAAGAACGTTTGTTCGCCAAAGGCGCGCTGGATGTATTTAAGACACCAATTTGCATGAAGAAGGGGCGGGCGGCGACAAAACTCAGTGTTCTGGCCGCGGAAGATGCTGTTGAACAGCTGGCCGATGTGATTTTCTATGAGACAACCTCTTTGGGAATTCGCAAATACCGGATTGAAAAACTGATGCTGGATCGGAAGTTTGAGGAAATCAGCACTATATACGGAGATGTAACCGTGAAAAATGCCTATCATCATGGAGAGTGCATCAAATATAAGCCGGAATATGAGGATTGCCGAAGACTTGCCACCGAAAAGCAGCTGCCACTAGGGCAGATCTATCAGGAAGTTTATAAAGTTATCGAGGCGAATAAAGATGGTAAATAATCAAAAATATACGGAGCTGCTCTCTTATTTACAGCAGCTCGGCCGCGTCGTGGTTGCTTTTTCCGGCGGAGTCGACAGTACGTTTTTGCTCAGAGCGGCAAAAGAGGCCCTCGGCGAAGAAAATGTAAAAGCTATTACCATAGCAACGCCCTATATTCCTCGTTGGGAGCTTGAAGAAGCAAAAGTTTTTGCCACGGAAATGGGAGTCGCTTTTGAACGAATGGAATTTCCCCTGCCAGAGGCAATTAAAAACAATCCGGAAAATCGCTGCTATCTGTGTAAAAAAGCGGTGTTTACCACACTGAAAGCAGCGGCCCTGGCAGGCGGATTTTCACATGTCGTCGATGGAACGAACCTTGATGATCTCGGTGATTATCGGCCAGGGCTCCGGGCTTTGGCCGAACTTGAGATTAAGAGCCCCCTGCGGGATTGCTGCCTGACCAAAGCGGATATTCGGCAGTTGTCGCAACAGCTGCGGCTTCCGACCTGGGATAAGCCCTCTTATGCCTGCCTGTTGACCCGGATTCCTTATGGACAGGAATTGAAGGCAGAAGATTTTATAAAAATTGAGCAGGCGGAACGCTATCTGATGCAGCTTGGCTTTCGGGCGGTCCGGGTACGCCTGCATGGAACGCTGGCCCGCATTGAGGTTCCGGCATCGCAGCGGCGAGAGCTTTTTGATGAGCAGCTGCTCACGCAGATTTCTTCTCAGCTTAAGGCGTTTGGCTTTCGCTATGTAACCCTTGACCTTGAAGGGTACCGGACGGGCAGCTTTAATGAGGCTCTTTCTGTGGCAGGCGGTGATAAGAGATGAATAAAGCGGATATACGGACTTTGTTGCAAAAAGTAGAGTCCAAGGAAATCGGCGTTGAGACTGCACTGAAGGAAATTGAGGATTTACCCTACAAGGACCTTGGCTTTGCCAAGATTGACAATCACCGGGAACTGCGTGTCGGGTATCCGGAAGTCATTTATTGCGGCGGCAAGACCGCTGAACAGGTAAAGGCCATTGTTGAATTTATGCTGACCAAGGACAATAATATCCTGGCAACCCGGGCGAACGAACAAATGTACGAGGCAGTTAAAACAATCTGTCCGTCGGCCCGGTATAATTCGCTGGGGCGGACGATTACAATTCGTCAGCGAGAAATAGAACTGTCAAAGAGCTATATTGCCATCGTTGCTGCGGGGACCTCGGATCTGGCTGTTGTTGAAGAAGCAGCCGAAACGGCAGCGATTCTTGGCAACCGGGTAGAGAAAATTGTCGATGTCGGAGTTGCCGGGATTCATCGCCTGTTTGCCCATATGGCGGTTATCCGCGGAGCAAAAGTACTGATTGTCATTGCCGGAATGGAAGGCGCACTGGCCAGTGTTATTGGTGGGCTTGTGGATAAGCCGATCATCGCGGTGCCGACAAGTGTTGGCTATGGGGCAAGCTTTAATGGCCTGGCGGCGCTCTTATCCATGCTCAACAGCTGCGCCAGCGGCGTCAGTGTGGTCAATATCGATAATGGCTTTGGTGCAGCCTATAATGCCAGCATGATCAATAAGCTTTAAGTATGATAATATCTATAAGAAACCAGGCATTTAATTAACGTATAAGGAGACGAATGGATATGGAAATGAAAAAACTGGGGTTTGGCTTTATGCGCCTGCCACTGAAAAATAAAGAAGAGGCTACAGCCATTGATTTTTCGGTGCTAAACCAGATGGTGGATTCTTTTTTGGCACAGGGCTTTACGTATTTTGATACGGCCTATATGTACCATGGCGGCCACAGTGAAACCGCTATGCGCGAAGCACTGGTAAAGCGCTACCCGCGTGAGCGCTTTCAGCTGGCAGATAAAATGCCAACGATGTTTTTAAAGCAGGCTCAAGATCATGAACGAATCTTCAACGAGCAGCTTGAGCGGTGCGGGGTCTCCTTTTTTGATTACTACATGTTGCACAATTTAGGGGTAGTGAACTATCAGACCGCGGAAAGACTCGGTAGCTTTGCCTTTATCGTTGAGAAAAAGCAGCAGGGGCAGATCCGTAAGATTGGCTTTTCCTATCATGATGATGCCAACCTGCTCGATGAAATTCTGACCAAACATCCGGAAGTCGATTTCGTCCAGCTGCAGATCAACTATCTTGACTGGAACAACGAAAGCATCCAGTCGCGTAAATGCTACGAAGTGGCAAGAAAGCACAATAAACCAGTGATTGTCATGGAGCCGGTAAAGGGTGGCAATCTGGCCAATGTCCCGGAAAAAGCCGAAGCCCTGTTTAAAGCGCATCATCCGGATCTGTCGGTACCTTCCTGGGCGGTACGCTTTGCGGCCAGCCACGACGGCGTCTTTATGGTCTTAAGCGGCATGTCGGACTTGGCGCAGCTGACAGATAACACCAGCTATATGGCGGATTTTCAGCCGCTGTCTGAGGCTGAGACCGCAATTGTCAATCAGGCAACAGACATCCTCAATGAAGCGATTACAGTGCCCTGTACGGCCTGTGGCTACTGTGTCGATGATTGCCCGCAGCAGATTGCCATCCCGCGTTATTTTGCCCTTTACAACACGGAAAAACAATCAAAGCCAAGTGCGTTTTCCACGCAGCGCGTTTACTATGAAAACTGTACCAAGACACACGGCAAGGCCTCAGACTGTATTGAATGCGGACAATGCGAAGCACACTGCCCGCAGCATATCGAAATCGTTAAGCATCTAAAAGATGTGGCGGCTGTCTTTGAAGGTTAAGACCTAGGGTAATAAAAAATAAAAGCCAGGCAGATATTTTAAAACAAATATCTGCCTGGCTTTTTTACGGCTTATGATGATGTAGCCCCCTACGAATAATAATAGAGCAGGGGAGAGATGCCCTACTCACCTATTTGTGGAAAAGGAGATATTGGCGAGTAGATGGTAATAAATTTCTGGGAGAAGGCCTGTTTTTAAAACGATTACTGTGAGGGAATGGTATTGCTTATAATAAAATAGAACGTTATGGTCAATGTAGCAATATAGGATAAAAAGAAACTTTGGATGGTTAAAAAAACAAAAGGCTGTAAAGATCAGTGACACAATATATTGTGCTATAGATATAGTCGACTGTATTATTGCTGGGATAATTCGATATTGCTTTAATGGTGATATAAAAAATATATTCATAACACGTAACGTAATATATCGCATTCTATAGGTCATTATATAAAGGTATTTACATGTCCTATATATTGACGTCAGCAAGGTGTGGTATATGTGACTAAAAAGTTTATCCTAAAAATTTAATCCTTATATTATAAAAGTCTTTAACAAAATACGTGGCATATTACCTTTAAAACGGTGTTTACTTCCGATAACTATAAATTATCGGAAGTATTGCATGAGCTTAATTTGTCAGAATTTTACTGTGTTACAAATTACTTTAAATCCATATACTGGTAGAATTTTGGTAAGCCATCGATTTTCACTCCTTATAGGTTTGCTGGACACTTACCTTTTTCGGAGTTTCGATGGCTTTTTAAGTATAGCAAAGGTTAATTGCTATCTAATTGAGTATTCCGGTCTCAAAGTCATCACCTGACCGGTGATTGGAAATCAGTATACCGACTAAATGGAAATCAGCATACTGGCGAACAGAAATCAATAATTTCTTGTCCTATAATGAATTTATACATCGAATGATGTAAATTCATTATTAGGAGGTCAAAATTATGACCAAGTACAGAGAAATCCTTAGGCTGACAAGCCTAGGATTCTCACAACGTAATATCATGCAAAGTTGTGGTGTTGCTCAGAAAACTGTCGTAAAGATTCAACGCCGTGCTAAAGAGCTAGGAATATCATGGCCTTTAGACGAATCAATGACCGACAAATCTTTGGAAAACTTGATGTTTCCAAAAGAACAGAAAAACCTTAGCAATAAACGGCTCCCCGATTTAGTCCACACTCGTAAGGAATTGCTTAAAAATGGTGTAAGTAATGTCTACTGCGCAAAAGCGATTTTTTGAGAATCCTTCCATTGGAAGCTCCCCCAAAATGCCTGTACGATGTTTATTACCAATTTTAAAATTTGAGCGCACTGAAGCTTGCTCAGATTCAATGCCAAAATCGACAATGCGATTACCGTTTGCGTTGTTTCCTTCAAATAGGTTCGGATTTTTCCCAATCCAAACCGTCGTTTTGCTAGACTGAAGGCTCGCTCTACTTCAACTCGATCGCAAATATCTTCATATTCCGTTTTTCTGTCTCGCACAGCATCGTTCTTCGGTCGTCCAAGCGCCGGGCCGGAAAGCCGTATCCCTTTCTCTTTGCAATAGGCTAGATTTCCTCGATTCCGGTAGATTTTATCTGCCAGCACTCGTTCGGGATATCTTCCATAACGAGCATAGTAGTGTTCGACTTCCATTTGCAATAGTTCGCTTTCATTGTATGCTTCAAAGCTTTGCTGTTCCAGACGCACTACTCCATCAACTACACTAATATCTAGTTTCACCCCGAATTCTGTGGGTGCTTTTGCTTTTCCACGGACAATAGGCCGCAAATATGGCTGCCTTAGATTCACAATCCTCTGGCTCACGCTATGCACTTTATGATCATACATGTATTTTTGCTGTTCATAAAGTTTTGCGATAACTTCTAGCTGCCGCTGATATTTTTCGGCAAGTGGTCTTCCATCCTGACGGAGTATTGCAACGATCTTTTCATTGCGGGAAATATACTGTAACTGTTGACGTACTGCCTTGCGTATTTTCTTTGCACTATTTTTCTTGCTGCGGGCGATGCTCAAATACTGTTTTCTTGCATTTTGGCGATACATTCGAGGTTTCTTACCATCTTCCGGAGTATACAGAACATCCACGATCTTCTCAAGCTTTTCACGCGCTTCGTTGAGCAGTTCAACATCTCTTGGATATTTAATCTGCGATGGCGCACAGGTTGCATCAACGATGAGTGTTCCTTTATTGGAAGGTGGTTGTGGCTTGTCATCATCTTTGTGGTCTTCTTCTGCTTTACGTTTGGCTTCCATTTTACGGATGATCTGTTCATTGATTGCTTCCAGCTTTTCTGGTGTTAGCCGCTTACGAAACCGTACCATGGCCGATGGATCAAAGGGTGCCTTGTATTCATATCCTGGCAACCCGCAGAAATATTGCAAGTATGGATTTTCTTTGATCTGCTCGGCGGTTTCTTCATCTGAGTACCCGTATTCAATCTGAATGAGCAACGCGCCCAAAGCCATCCGGGCTGGTTTTGCAATATGGCCTTTAAATCCTTTGAAAAGTTTTGCATACTCTGTTTCGATTTCATCCCATGAAATTAATTCTGCTTTTTTGACCCAGCGATTCGCTGAATTCATATGCATTCCAATAGGTTGGTTAAAATCTTCAAATGTCATCTGTTTGGAAGGTATTTTATACATTTTCATCACCTGCGTGCAAGGTTTTTGAGCATTTTCCCGCAATACTCATGCACTTATTATACGCCTTATTGGCTTTGAATTCAGCTATTATGCGCCTTTTGGCTTTGTGCAGTACACATTAAGTAAAAAATTATTATGGACTGAATATTTAGAAGACTGCCGACTAAACGGCGATGAACCACTTATGTACTCGCAGTTTTGCCATTACCTTTTGCAAGATGAGCAAAAACGTCGTGCTACGATGCATATTAGCCGTAAACCAGGTGAACAGGTCGAAGTAGATTGGGCTGGAGACCCAGCAAAGATTATTGATCCTGATACTGGTGTGATTACTGAAGCTTATCTTTTTGTCGGTGTTATGACATATAGCCAGTATGCTTATGTGGAAGCTTTTATCAATGAAAAGCAGCGTGCTTGGATTACGGCTCATGTCCATATGTACAACTACTTCGGCGGTGTTGCAAAAATTCTTGTTCCAGATAACTGCAAAACTGCTGTAATTCATACAAAAGATTGGTATACACCTAAACTTAATGTAACTTATCATGAAATGGCTGAACATTATGGCACTGCCATTATTCCAGCTAGGATTAGAAAACCTAAAGATAAGGCAAATGTCGAAGGTACTGTTGGCAACATTTCCACATGGATAACTGCTGCGCTTAGAAATGAGCAATTCTTCTCTTTGGATGAACTTAATGCTGCAATCCGAGAAAAACTCGAAGCATTTAACTTAAGAACTTTTCAAAAGAAAGAAGGTAGCAGATTGAGTCTCTTCCACCACGAAGAGTTGCCTTTCCTAAGCCCACTACCAGCTACCTCTTACGAACTGGCGGACTGGAAACAAGCCACCGTTCAGTTTAATTATCACATATCACTTGAAGGAATGCTATATTCTGTTCCATATGAATACATCAAACTCAAAGTCGATGTGAGGGTAACTGATAGAGTTTTAGAAATTTTTTATAACCACAATCGTATTGCATCCCATAAACGCCTTTATGGCCGTAAGGGACAATACAGCACTATCCTAGAACATATGCCGCCAGACCATCAGAAGTATCTAGAATGGAACGGAGATCGCTTTAGGCATTGGGCTCAAAAAATTGGACCTAATACTCATAAAGTCATTATTGCCATTCTATCCTCCAGCCGCGTGGAACAACAAACCTATAAAAGTTGCATGGGATTACTCAAGTTAGCCGAGAGACATTCAGAATCACGTCTTGAATCGGCTTGTGAGAAAGTTTTGAGCTACACAGCAAGTCCAAGTTATAAGAGTATCAAAAATATTCTTACCACAGGAATTAAAGAGAGCTTAAAACCAGACACAGAGAAGCCCCTGAAGAACAATTATGGCGTAACACGCGGCGCAAGCTACTATGGAGGTAAAGGTAATGATAAATAATCCAACAATTGATAAACTTATAGAAATGCGTTTAACTGCAATGGCCGAAGCTTATCTGCAACAAGTCTCTGATCCTAAGATGAAGGAGATTGACTTTGAAGACCGTATGGGCATGATGGTTGATATTGAATATACCAGAAGAAAAAATAATCGTTTGAATCGCCTTATTAAAAATGCTGAGTTTGAGCAACCAGATGCCAGTATTATGGAAGTCAACTATTCGTCAGGACGAAAAATCAACAAGGATTTGATCAAACGCCTTGCTACTTGCGAGTACATCGCAGAATTCAGAAATATTTTCATCACTGGTGCAACAGGTTGTGGTAAAACATATCTTGCCAATGCCTTCGGGATGGAAGCCTGTAAGCATTACTACAAAACGCAATACGTTCGTCTGCCAGATCTACTTTTAGACATCGAACACGCAAGGAGTGAGGGTACTTACAAAAAAGTAATGACAAAATACTCTAATCCCGTTCTTCTAATAATTGACGAATGGCTACTTTTGAAACCTACTCAAAATGAAGCAAAAGACATTTTCGAGCTCCTTCATCGACGAAGAAAACGTTCATCCACAATTTTTTGTTCTCAATACAGGCATGAAGGTTGGTATGATCAACTTGGCGGTGATGATTCACCGCTGGCTGATGCCATTCTTGATCGAATTGTTCATGATTCGTACAAGATAAATATCGAAAGCATTGATCCAACGAAAGATTTATCGATGCGAGAGGTTTATGGATTAGATAAACGGCTGAGCGAATAAATTAAGGCATTGGGTTATCGAAGTATGATTTCCAGTTCCGGACTCATGATTTCCTTGTTTCCGGAACTGCGATTTCATCGCACAAGAATATTCACTAATTTTTCTGTGCTAAACAATATTCATCAAGCATGTTGGAAATTTTTTCTATAATATTATATTCTTGCAAAGCTTGTATTCCAAAATAGTAAAAATCTACTTCATTTGAAATAAATTTATAATCTCTTAACTGGGGTGCGTTTTTTTCCCAATACAATCTCAATGCTTGTATATGGACTATGTTTTCTATCAATTTAATAATATTGGGATCAATAGTTATATTATTAATATTATAACGCATTATCGAATATAATTTATAGGTAATAACATCAACAATAAATATCCAAAAATATTTTTTGTTATTAATATCCTTGTCTAGGTCAAAACAATCTTCAAAAAAATAGTTATTAAGTTCTCTCATAATTCCATGTCCATCTGTTGTCCCAGAGACATCATAAAAACCACAAGGAATAGTGCTACTATCATTATTGGAACAAGAAATAAATTTATAAACCATAAAAATTCGTAATTCTTTTTTTATACTTTTATCTTTTATTGTATCTGAATTTTCTATAATCTCAAAAACATTCTTACTCCTTATATTATCCTTGAAATATTGAAAAATCCATTGAGAAATTTCTCTTAGTTCATTTCTTTCAATATCTCTTGTATCCCCCTCTATTTTTCCATTTTTATCTGCCGTTTTGATTAAAGATTCAGTAATATTATAAAAAGATAAACGATTATTTGCAGCAATATAATACCTAAAATTTAATAAATTATTCAAAACTAATATGTTATTTTCATAATCTACTATCCTAGCTAATATACCTTTTTTATCAAATTCCTTTTTACCAAATATACGATTTGATATTTCTTGTATATTGACTGGCAGGCTGAACTCACTAGGCGATGTTGGCCCAATGACACATTTATCTAATAAAGATGCAATATAAAATACAATAGATTCTTGAGATAGTTCTTTTACTCCATCTTTATTTATAGGATATTTATATAGCTCAGTGAGTGCGAAATCTATGCTTTGTTCTATTAAGTTTTTTTGCTCCCTAGTATAATGTGTATTAATTAAACCTATCCATAATTTTTGCTTATCCAAATGATTAGTGGCGAAAAATTCACTGATATTTATAGAACTATTTTTAAAATTATTCAATTGTTCAACGTAAGGCTTATACTCATTAATTTCTTGTGGAACTTCTTGTTTTGTTATTAGTAACAAATGTTTTTCTAAATTCCCTTTACTATCAGTATTTGCATCATTAATACAAGCATTAACAAATATTTTTAAACCAAAATCAGTAATATATAATAATTTTATATTTTCGCCAAAGATTTGATTCAATAAAAATTGCTGAGCATTTGTTAAGGTTTCTACGTAATCGGCATACGTTGGACTCTTAGTAAATTTATCATTATCTATTTTTCCCGAAAAAAAGCCATGTTTCCCTGCTGTTTCTGTAAGAACAATCTTCTCAAAAATATGAGGATAGTATATATATATTAATAATAAATGGATCAAATCATCAAAATTAATATCTATTTTTTCAAAATCTATTGAACTGAAATTTAATAAAATTAACATGTTTATTAAATTCTTTATTTTTCTAACAGATCCTATTAATGGTATATATTCATGAAAATCATTAGACTTAAATATGTTTTCTAATGATTTTTCTAACTGACTATAGATTTTGGGATTTAAAAATAAAATAGGTGAATTTTCTTTTTGTTTCTTTAAATAACCTAATAAATCTACACTATCCAAAATAATATTATACCTAATATTAACAAACTTCTCCATGAAGTTTACTATTTCTTCTTGTCCCAATAAATAATTTATATGATATTTGTTTTCCTTAGAAAACAAATTATGTTTCTTAGCAAAAGTTTTTCCTATATTGGCATTATCATAACAAAGAATATAAGATATATTATCGAAATAGAAACTTTTTTTTATAACATATAAAATATCTTTTATTGACTGAATATCTAATCGATCCAAATCATCAACGACAATAATTATTTGCATATTAAGCTCTTTTAAAGACTGTTTAATTGAATTAAATATCTTTTTTTGATTATCAAATGGCAATAATGCATTAATGTTAAAGCTAGTAAAATTAACCTTACCATGATTATCAGAAAAAAACTTTCTGTATTTTGACAGCAATAAGACTAATTCAGGAGCATAAATAGCACTATCAATACATTCAATTAACCCATCCACATACTTAGTTACTAAATTATTTTTTGATTCATACATCAATGGTTCAAATTTATATATAATCACATCATTTTTTTCACTAAGCCATTTAATACAAAGGTTTACAAAGCTACTTTTTCCAGTTCCCCAAGGAGCATTTATCCCATACACCAAACTATTTTTAATTCCATTATCATATATTTTTTCAGCTAATTTTTTTGCCTTATCAGAAAAAAACAAGAAATCATTCTCACTATCCTCTATTGCTTTATCTGGAATGAACAAAGGGATGTCCGGTAGTTTCTTTCTTTTATTTGTAAAGAAATATATTGCAAAAATACTTACTCCGATAAGAAATAAATATAACAATTTATATGTATCAAAATTTATAATATAAGTATAAATGATAGTGCTTCTAATAAAAGACATTGTTTCATTATAAAAAAGCATACCAAAAAGTATACCTAATAAACTCAAAATATCAATTTCTGTTGTTCGCTCGCTTTTAAATAATCGAACCCTTCTATTTTTAAAAAAGAGAATTCCAAGAAATAAACTAAAAAATAAACTTAATGTTTTTAAAGAAATATTCCAATAATCAACAATATTAATTGGCATTAAAGAAAAATTGATTCCATTCCAAAGTAGTAACTTATCATTTAATAATATCGCACTTATAGAAACAAACTCAAAAAAGCCTAATCCTCTAAGAAGTTCTTTAATATAAACATATTTTTTCATTAATTAACATCCTTAATGTTTATTATACAACCTACACGCAGTTGCGTCTTAGTGTTTAACGAAGTTTTTTCAAAAGCCAAGCCATATTTTCTCCAATATTATTCATACCCTCTATATCAGATTCAACATCGCCTATTTAAATAATGTTTGAATCAAAATACTAGTATTTCCATTAGCCCTAGGACTTCCATTTATCCCAACAACTTTCATACTGTGATCACATCTATAATTCTTTCCAATATATTGCTCGTTGCTCTGTCAGGCCTAGCTTTTCATAAAACTTAGCCGCATCTTGATTAAACTGCCAAACCATCAAATTTAGATGCGTTACGCTATGAAAAGTAAGCTTCTCTTCTATAAATGAAAATAGTTGACTACCTATCCCTTTTCGTCTGTATGTGGGTAAAATATATAAGCTGTCTATGTACCCTGTTTTTTGTTTTATCATGCCTGGTGCGGCTACATCCTTGATTGAAGCGAATATAATTCCACAGATAAGGTCGTCTTCTTCGGCAACATAATATAAATGCTCTGGGCTTTTTATGAATTCTTGATACTCTTCTATAGTGATGACATGATCGACTGGTTCATAAAAATCGGGATTGCCTACTACGTGTAATTTATGTAATTTGAGGATTATTTGATCTACAGCGGAGTAATCTTGTTTTTCTGCTTTGCGTATTATCATTAGCTTGACATCTCCAGTATGTAGAAATAAAAAAGGCTACACAAGACATAAATCCTAATGAACTTACATATCCTGCAAAGCCTTGCAAATCAACAACACAATAATAGAATTATACACCTAAAGATTATTGGAAGCTAGAAAAAAACCATTTTTTTTAGCACAGCCTGGTGTTAAGCCGGCACCTAGTTTTAACCCTGACACTGCTGAGCGGAATCTAGGCAGTGATTTATACTTTTGATTTTCTAACAGGCCGTCTTTCGAAACGGTCTGTTTTTATGTGTCCGCATATAAATTATGACGATAGCCTGGCTTATTTTAAATCATCCAATATCACACCATCTGCGCTAACCCATACGCGCAGCGATTTAGTGAAATATACCCCGCAGCCGGTCGGATCGTAAACGCCGCCCAGGTGTTTTTTCTTTGCTAATTCCTGGCGGAAGGCGTCGGCTTTATCGGCAGAAACGATGCCTAAGTCTACAACCTTTTTCGTTACAATATCAAATGCTGCTGCTCGTGCCATATCCGCGGCAACCGTTGCCTTGTGGTCAATCCCCTCGTCGCTCTCATAGTAACCGTAACCTTTTGATTCAATAACCCAATGCCCATCTTTATCTTCCGCCTTTTCAATGACTGCCGGTAGGATCGTTATCTCTTTTTCAATAAATGGATTAAAAGCATCGCTGGTTATCGTTTTTTGGCGGAAGGTTACCGTCAGATATTTTGCCGTGGCCCCGTCCCGGTCTCTTTCTTCTACGGTTTCCGATACTTCCTCTAAGGGAATGGAGTGTCCGGATATTGAAAAATTATCACGTGTAAGGCCGAGGGCGGCAGCATAGACACGGGATTTATATTCTCTGGACAGCTTAAATTGCACCATGTTCTCGGCCAGCTCTCGCGCATGTTCTGTCGGGATTGGATGATGCTGCAGATTCTCCAGTGGTACCGAATATTCATAGAGCTGCTCCGCATCGGTGCAATTGAAAATATCGGCAAAAGCCGTGGCTTTCTCACCGGTTGGATCTGGCAAAGCAAAGGCACCGGCCGTTGAAAGCAACAGGACCTGACAGGATAGAACAACAAGCATAATATGTGCCATTTGCCTAGGTGAAAAGTTCAATATCGTAAACATCTCCTTGATTGGTTGATTTTTAATTTCATGTCTGCAGTTTAATGTTTTCGACAGCTACAGCTGCGATCCTGCAAGATTGGAAATTTCAGTAAAATCTTATAGCTTCGCTTTATGCAGAATACTAAATTAAAAACAGCCACCCCTATGGATGGCGGCACATTGTTTGTCCGTATCAGCTGTGATATACTGTCTATCGAGACAGTTGATGGTGTCGGTTTTTCCCTTTTAAGGGAGGTGGTGCTATGACAGCGTATGAGGCGTTGATGTTGATGCTGACCTTTGGGTCGCTCATAGTAGCCATTCTTTCGTTCCGTAAATAACGGCATGAAAAAAACCGCCTAGCGGTTGCCAGCGGCCTTCTTCAAACAGATTGTTAATCTCGTGGAGAGCCGACGCGACCAAACATCAGCTGTCTCTTTATGTTCATTATACCACATCCAAGGGAAAACGGAACCCCTGCGACCGCAAGAAAAGTACAGCGGTCTTTTTTTATGAAGATAATCAAATAGCAGGCGCATCACTTTTAAACGCTTTTATGGCCTCGAGTATCTTCATGATTTCTAACGATGCCTGCTGTCCCATGACAGGACTTTCCAGCAGGCCGTTTTCGATGCATTCGCTCGCATGGCTGATTTCGCCGGTAAAGTCACTTTCTTGCAAGACAGTGATTTCTTCGCGTTTCCCATTTGCATATAGGATGGCCTGGTTGTTTTTCCAATAATCATAGATGACAATATAGCCTTTTTCCCCGCCCAGGAAAGCTACCCCTTTATGCCCGTCTTCAGGGTGCCACAGCCAGCTGGAACTTATATTGGCGGCGACGCCGTTTTCATAGACAAGATCAGCGCCCATGAAATAATCCGTACAGCCTTTTTGAGCCGCGGCCGTCGCGCCGATTTTGGCAATAGCGCTTTGCGCAAAATAGTTTGCAAAGCAGATCGGATATACCCCGATATCATAGGCACAGCCGCCGAACTGGCGGTCGAAAACCCAATGGTCTTCGCTCAGATCGCTTTCGGCAACCCGGGTTGCATAATCGGCCCGGAGGGCGCGCAGCTTTCCGATGGCACCAGACTTGACGAGTTCGAGCAGTTTCGTGTTTAAGGGAGTAAATACGGTCTTTTCCGCCTCCATCAAGAAACAATGCTGCGCCTTGGCAAGTGCGAACAATTCTTTTATTTGAGCCGCATTTTCCACCAACGGCTTTTCACACATGACATTTTTCCCCATAAGCAGACAGGCTTTGATCTGGTCATAATGAACCTGGTTGGGCGTGCACAGGTAAAATAAATTGATGTTTCTATCCGTCAGTGCCTCCGGCAAGGAAGCATAAGAACAAGCGGCACCATACTGCTCCTGATAGTTTTTTGCTTTTATGCTGTTTCTGGATACAATGGCATAAAGACATGAATTTTTTGTATAGGATATGCCCTTGATAACTCGTTTGGCAATATTGCCAGCACCGACAATCGCTATGTTAACCATCTAATCATCCCCTTTTCAGCCGTTATTTTAGAAAAAAACAGTATATAGAGTAATTCATACAAGAACAGATTGGGAGATTTTTATGCATTTTAAAATTTCAAGGTCAGGCCCAGTCCGAACCCGCTACTGATGACATCGACCCTGTTTTGTTGATTGACACGGCGCGTTCCATTTTCCCGAATATATCTGTAATATAGATTTAAATCCGTATTCTTATTCAGCGCCTGACCGATGCCCAGTTCACAGTTTAGTAAGTCGCTGCCTGCGGCGAGTGTTCCCCAATAGCTTGTTTTTTCGTTAATCGCCGACGTTGCTGTAATACCAGCTTGGAATTTATTTTTGCTTTCCAAATCTGCGGAAAAATCAATATTGAGTATCGACAAATAATTTTTTCCGGAGAAATTATTAACGCCAATAAAAATATTTGTTTTGGGGTTTATTTTGTAAATAAGATTAAGTTCCTGCATCTTTGTATCGATTTGATTAGATATCTCAGGATCATTCGTGCTTGCTGTGCTTAATCCGTGATATTTATACTGAATGGCATATGTATCACTTATCCCTGCGGTTATACCAAAATCAGGATTTGCTTTAGAAGGAAGAGCATCTCCACAAAATGTATCCTTTGGGTTCCCTATACTTATATCAATGGCTGTCTGGCCTTTTTTGATATTCGTCTGTGGTACAGCAAAGGCCGTAGTGGTTATGAGTGCTATACATGTTGTTAAAAGACAAATTTTTTTCATTAAAAGAGGACTCCTTTTGTTAAACGTATGTTGCGTCCTAATTTAGGATAACTCTTTTCTTGTAATTTGTCATTGTACTAAAGTACAGTATTGTTCAAAATGTTATATTTTGTTTTTATTTAGCTTTCCTATTTTAGGGTCATAATTGAAAAAAATAGAAATCATTGCGACATCAATGTTAAAAGCCCGACTCTTTATATAGTAAAAGAATCGGGCTTTTAACATTGATGTCGTTTGGGCTTCCATAATTACACGGACTGTTTTATGATTTATGCGATCTATGACTTTTCACATATTTATTCTACTTGGCAGCCGGAATGTTGTACTACCTTAGCAGCAATATGATTTGCCAGTACACAAGCTTCTCGTAACTCATATCCTGCTGCCAGTCCCCCTAGGAAAGCTGCCGTATGCGAATCACCGGCACCAATCGTGTCAATGGCATGAACTGGCTGAGATGGTACAAGCTCAGATTGTTCCGCTGTACAATACAAGGTACCTTTGCGGCCCATCGTGACAATAACTGGTTTTTTCGTTAGCCTATACAGTTTTTTTATTGCTTGGGATATGTCAGATTCGTCGGTTATGGCTGTTGCCTCATCCTCATTAAGTTCTAAAATGGTGTTCATCTTCATGAGTTTATCCTTAAACCGATTGCCAATAAGCCGGGGGCCGGGATCGAGAATCAGCTGGCAGTCTGGACGTTTGCCCTGAAGAAACCCCATAATGACATCACCGCTGGAATTTGCATCTTGAAATCCATAGCCAGAGGCGTATATATAATCATATTGAGTAGCATCCATATGACTAAACCACTCCGGCAGCCATTTCGTTTCGATGCCATCGATCGTAATAAAGGTCCGTTCGCCAGTCTTTTCTACCATAGAGAGGCTGTAGCCATTATCTTCTCGGCTGTCTTCAATAAGAACCTTGTGCCCACGGGAGCGCAGTTCTTGTTGAATGATATCCGCATATATGCCCTTGCCTACCGGTACGCAAAGATCGTGCTCAATCTTGAGGTAATCAAGAATTTTTGATACATTATACGCACAGCCGCCGACGGTATGTCCCTGTTGAAAGCCGGGGATGTCTTCCCCTGGCTTTGGGAGCTTATCGATATTGATGATAACATCGATGACGGCAGATCCGAGAACTAGAATTTTTTTATTTGAAATCAGCTTCATATTTTTCATAATGTTTGCTCCTACTTCTCGGCACATGTATGCTCAATCTTTTGGGCCGAATGATTTAAATTCATGACAAAATAAAGGCCTCCGCTGACAAATAAGGTTAACAGTACGTTCAGACTATTCCCTTCAAAAATACCGACAGAAAATGGTCCTGTGAAAAAGAAGGTTTTAGAAAACAGGAGCCCGACGACAAAACCGACGATCCAGCTGATAACGCCCTTGTAGTTAATTTCATTTTTTGTTGGATCACGGAGCAGTTCCTCCGAATAACCCTGTTTTCGGCGAAGTAACAGATAATCAACCAAAAATACAGAGGACCAGGCGGATAGTAGCTTGCCAATAATACCCAAAAATCCTTCGAGTGTACCTTGAAAGTCTTGAGCGACAAATAAGATGAGGATAGGGATAATTGTCACAACCAGTACTTGAAAAGCCATAATCAAGACGTCATTTAATATGATATGGGCCGCCTTTAGAACAATCTTGGAAGATTTCAGCCCTAAAAAGCATTGCGGCGTAAGCCCGCCCACAGCCGTTATATAATAGACAACTGCCAGCTGCGCTGGCAGCGCACCTTTAATGACCTCAATGGGATTTGCTGAGCTGGCAAGATCGGGAACCTGGGTGGAAAGCAAAATCCCTACCATGATCATAAGTACCAAGGGAACTACTCCGCCCAAGGTAACTGCCCAGCCAACTTTTGTAGAAGAAGTCGCTGGTGCCTGATGGCAGCTATAATCTGCTGCATAACTCGTCCAGCCAATCCCGGTTCCCGCCATAACAAACGCAAGGGCGGGCAGGAAGTTCCCTAGCCAACTACCACTTGGCATAGCAAAGAGCAGATTCCAGTTTGTTTTCGGAATAATAACTACGAGAATGACCAGTGTTAAGAAACCAAATAAATAGGTACAAATTTTTTGCATTTTCACCAGCATTTCATGGGTGAATAATACGGAAACAAGCACTAGAGCAATAAAAATCGCCAAGCTTATTCCCATAATCGTTGGGGTTGTCGTAAAACCCAGTGTCAGGAACAAAGCCATTAAGGTCAGAGCTCCTGTGCAAACATTGATGGATAACCAGCCGGCGTGACCAATAAGCGCGGCTACAGCAGGGATGAGATTCCCTTTAAAACCAAAGGATGCCCGCGATAAGACAAAGGTAACGGCACCTGTATCTTTGCCAGCCAAACTCATGAGACCAACAATCCCATAAGAAAAAGAACCAAGAACTGTCACTAAGACCGCCTGCAGGAAACTCAACTTGAAGCCAAGTACAATAGCTCCATAAACGAGTCCCAGTATACCGATATTTGCTGCACAATACAAGAAAAAGAGCTCAAAGGGTTTATCTTTGCGTTCTGCTATAGGTAAAAAAACATTTTCGTTTTCAGTTGTCATGGTTTTACCTCCTAAATTATGCTTTACTGGTTTGTTCCTCGATGCTGTAGCAAGCTATCAGCATATTTTGTAAAATCAACGTCGTTGCTTTCATTTAGTGTTTTTATCAAGTTGGACTCAAATTTTTCAATACCAACCTTTGCTCCACAAATGGCAACAGCCATAGCGCCAATTGTATCCGTATCACCGCCAAGATTAGCACAGGAAATGCTGCACTCCTTTGGCTGGCGATTAAAATAAGCCATAGCGATTGCTGTAGGGACCGCCTCACTCGTCAGGGTTGTTGTTCCAATTAAGTCATAGACAGATTGGGTAAATCCTGGCTCATCCCCTTTATATCGATCCGCCAGTTGAATGGCCAGCTCTAAGCGTGCACTCAAAGATGCACTATATGTTTCATGCCCGTACTTTACTGCCAACGGATAGATGCTAAATACAGTATCAAGGATTTCTTCCCAGCTCTTGTCTTCCACGGCAGCACTTACGGCCCCGGCAATCATAGCAGCACCGGCAATCGCAACATCTGTCTTGTGAGTTACTTCACTTATGCGAAAAACATAATCAATTAAAGCTTCTTTTTCACTGCTTGGAAATAGACAGCCGATAGGTGCTATTCGCATGGCGGCTCCATTGGTGACTGCCTTTATCGTATATATTTCGGGATCTGTTTGCGTTTGAATCGCATGCAGGGCGGCTTTAGAGCTCTGCCCCAAGATATTCTTGTCAAAGGCATCTGTTTTTAATGCCCAGTCAATGAGGTTTTTCGCGATGCGTTCCTTATTTGGAACATAATCGTTCTCCATCAACGAATCGAGTATCACCAATGCCTGGGCGGTATCATCGGTAAACTCTCCCCGCTTCAAACCAATAGCTGCGGGATTTTCTGGTGGACTGTCTAAAAAATCGGTGATTTTCCCACCAAAAAACTCTCTTATTTTCCGTCGGCTCCATAACTCGGAGGGCATTCCCATTGCATCCCCTAAAGCCATTCCGTATAACGTTCCCAATATATGCTCTCTCATCAAATTCCTCCAGTTCGTTCCATTTCGATGTCATTCGGTTGTACGTACAAGTAAATAATAAGTTATACTTTCATATTTGTCAATATTCTATATAAAATATATTATTACAAAATTCAAAAATGTTTACGTTTTTAATATTATTTGCTTGGCATCAACGGCGGGATATGGGGAAGACTTTTAGTTTTTCGGGACAGACAAATGCCCCTGTATAGGCCGCAGAGGCTTATACAGGGGCAGCAATATCACAATATATCACCTGTCATTGAGGGTCATATTTGTTATAATATGCATTTTGACATTTGGATTATAGATGACATCCACTCGTTCGATTTCAATATTTCGGTCACTGTATATAGACCCCATTACCCGGACCAAGGGCCCGGTTTGTTCATATTGAAGAATGGTCCGGGTGTATTCATCGCTGGCAACAGCACTTACTTCAAGCGATGCGGTCTTCGGAATAATATGATACGTTCGTTTCATTACATCGTATAAGGACTGCTTAGCAAAATCAAATTTTTCGATTCCTGGAAAAAGTTTAAGTGGCGTTATGGAGGTATCAATTGTGTACCAGGAAATGCTCAAAGCTGTTTGCATCCCCCTGGCTCGGATCATTTTGAAAAAATACTGTCCATCAACCTGGATGATTTCGGTTGATAAGACCTTTGATAGTGGCAATTGTTCTTTGGAACGTGCATAATCGGTAAATCCACTAAAATTCCACATACTATGCGTAATATCTTGAAAACTGACAAAAGTCCCTTTTCCCTGTTCCTTCCGCAACAAACCCTCATAGACCAGGTTGCTCAGAGCTTTGCGAATCGTAGTTCTGGTAACAGAATAGGTTTCCATAAGTTCTGTTTCCGAAGGTATTTTCGTTCCGTCAGGATATTCCTTTGTAATAATTTTATCTTTTATAATATTTTGCAACTGCACATATTTCGGCACTGCTATGCTATTTAACATACCAACCCACACCTTATCCCGCGCCAGATAATCCAATGATTTATCTGCCAGCACTAAACAATTTTATATGGTTTTATTGTAACATTTTAACTGTTGGAGTACAAATAAAACCGAAATCATTATAATTGTGGATAAGGTATATCGGTCTTTGTTTCCTTTTCGGTCAAGTAAAGTCCTGTTTTTAACTAACAGTTTTCTTTGCCCCTATTTATAGGGCATTATGAATTTTTAAGGACATATTTTGAAGTTTGTTCATAATATAGGGGAAATGGAGATTTAACCAAAACCGAACAAATGTGTGGCTGTATGATTGAAAGACCGGAACACGATTCAGTGTAAATAGATCATCGTGGACGGCATCGTCGCCAAGATGAACGGTATATGCAGCTAAATAACCATAATTTTTCAGAGCATCGATAACGCTTTGATTATAATCACCATAGGGATAGGCCAGATATTTTACAGGATACCCCAAATGCTGCTCTAGATCAATTTTTGAATCAAGCAGTTCTTGTTTTAATTCTGCCGGGTCTTGGATTTGATTTAAATGTGGATGACTATACGTATGGCCTTCAAAATGGATATGATGGTTTTTCATTAAATCAATTTCATCCCAACGCAGGTAGTTTGGCAGCCCTATATAATGCGAAATTAAAAAAATTGTTGCATTCAGATCATATTTATTTAATATGGGGTAAGCATTTGTATAATTATCTTCATAGCCATCATCAAAGGTTATTAAGACCGCTTTATAGGGAAGTTCTTTGCCATATTTCAGAAAATTATACAGTTCATCCGGGGTAATCGTGGTATACCCGTTGTCTTTTAAATACTTCATTTGGGCATCAAATTCATAAGTGCTCAAGGTAAGGGCGTCATGATGCTCGTTGTCAATCCGATGATAGCCCAATACAGGTATTTCTGTTCTATTAAGGCAGTAACTCCATCCGGCGGATAGTAGGATAAAAAGCACTATAAATAGCATACGTGTCGATCTGTTTTTCATAAGTTCACCCTTTTTATTGATATGGTAAATCAAAGCATAAAAGAACTGGCTTAAAAAAATATTCTTTGCCGGGAATATTTTTGAATATCTCCTAATTTACAATACAAATTGTTTCCGGGACATTCTGTACTGTTTAAGTCTCTGTGCCCCCAAATAACCTTGTTTACTGTTGGATTCAAGCGATAATAATTGCATAAAAAAGCTGTCAAAACCTTTGCCGAAGCCATTTGGGCCTCGGTAGGAATATCCGTATCGAAGTCCCCCACCAGATTGATGCCGACAGAACAAGGATTATAGCCGTAGCAGTGGGCACCGATTGTCTCTAGAGGGCGGCCGCGCTCTATTCTCCCGTTTTTTCGGATAACATAATGATACCCAATCCCCGCCCAGCCCTTATCTAAGTGCCACTGATGGACTTGGGCGGCTGAAACATCCTGATTTGTTCCCCCAATATGATGAAAGATAATTATACTGGTTTTTACGCGGTATTGTAAGGGGATTTGAAAACTCAGATTTGTTTCCGTTATTTGAGGTAATTGTAATGGCGCTGGAGCTGCCTCTGCCAAGTTTTGGAAAAGTAAATGAGGGCGAATCAATGCCTCCAGTATAGTCAATGCGGCACAAGTTAAAAATTGTCTGCGTTCCACCAATAAAGCACTTCCTTGTTCTATATAATGACCAGAATCCAGATTAGCTGCCTCTTAAGAGGAACCCGTTTCTGCTGGCAATAGGTATGGATCCTCGGTTAGCTTTTTTTGTCCCAGCATGGTTGTTAGATTTTGCTGGTTAAACCGATACTCTGAAGATGAAAAATCCTGGCCGCTCTCATAATGGTTAGAGGGGGCATTTAATATACCACAGACGGTATCATACACCATGTCATTCGTAAAAAATTCCTGCTTGTTTTTTCGTAGAGTCGCAGTTTGCTCAGGATAAGCTTGTTGATACTCACTAGACAAATAAACAAACATGGGAATACGAACCATATCGAATTTGAATACATCGGGATTGTGTGAAATATTCACATCCTCGCCATGGTCGGAATAATATACCATGGCTTGCAAATGTAAATTGTTTTTTGCGTATTCGTAGATTTGAGACAAAATATAGTCGGTGTAAAGCGTGCTATTGGCATAGGAATCCTCTACTGATATGTCTTGTGAAGCCTTCCATTTTTCAAACTCTGGTGGATAGCGATTGTTATAGTAGATATGACTGCCCATTATATGCAAGACAATAAAATTATTTTTCGTTGGATCTATCTCTGGTAAAAAACTCAGTAAGGCGCCATCGAACTTATCCGTAAATACATAAGAATCATCTGTCCATTGCGCATGATCGGCTGTTTTAGCCACCAGTGTAACCGCACTGTCATATTGCCCATAGCGTCCCTGATTGCTGAACCAATAGGTTTCATAGCCAGCTTTTTTTGCAACATCAAGAATCGAGGTTGAATCTATAAAAGATTTATTGTTATATTGGCTTTCCTCGGTTAGAGCTCGCTCTAAAACGGGAACCGTTTGCACCCAACTGGAATACACATTATCAAACACAACAAAACGAGGGCTTTTCATGCATTGTTCCAGCCAGGGGGTGTTTTCATAAGGAACCGTGGGCGTATAAGCTTTCATATAATTTCGTGAGGCGGATTCTCCAATAACCATGATAACAGTTCCGGGGGCCTTCTTGGCTAAGGTATCGCTTGTGGATAATTGCAGGTTCTGTAATCGCTCTGCATAATGTGTGCTATATTCTTGTGTTTGAGCAACATAATCAGATACTTCATTCCAGTTCATCATAATGGATGTTTGGGGGAAAAGATAAACGCCAGCATAAATTGGGATACATACACTTAAGCTGCCTAAAACTATTTTTTGATACAAGGAAGGTTGTATCCTCTTTATTTTGTATACGGAACAATAACTGCAGCGATATATCATAGCAAAAAAAATATTTATACCACATAAAACAGCAGCTGCACCACTGAGTCCAACTTTTGATTGAATAAAATCAAAAGCTTCATTAGGGTTTGTCAAATATAATGCCATGATGGTAGACGGCGTTAAACAGTGGTGATAAATTAAATAATAGGACCATTCCATAAGCGGAATAAGGAGCGTTCCTAAATAAATCAAAGCAAGAAAACAGATAAATAATATAGGACAGTAGCCCATTGCCAGAAAAATTTTCGCCCAGGCAAGAAGACTTATACATAACATAATGCCAAAGAGAAAGTCGATATAGACATTTGAAATAAACCACGCCTGTTGATAGGACCAGCTATATAATAAAGTGAATGTGATACACCAAGATATTCCAATAAAAAGCTGTGGGATATTTTCCACGGAAAAGATACTCTCTTTAGTAGCATATTGTATTGACCAGAGCAATGGTACGATCGGGAAAAACGTAACCAGACAATTGCTAAAGGTTATATCTTGATCAAGGCTTATGTAAAACAAAAGAATCATCGTATAGAGTAAAATTGCTTCGCCTAAAAAGCGTAAGGGTTTCCACTGATATAGCGTTAATAAGTTTTTCAAATAAAAGGTCCTTTCTTGGGGGAGTGTCTACAATGTAAAATTTGCAGATTCAAACAAGGGAGTTATTAAACAATAATATTATTAATTACTAATGCTATGGTTTATGTCTGAAAATAGCCTGAAAAAAGCGCTGCCTGAAATAAGGTTAAGACAGTAAAAACCGCCCTTGCATGTGATATGCAAGGACGGTTTTTACTGTCTTAGCTGGATGATACAGGCGTGGAGTTTATTTCTTCAGGTGGGTTTTTATTTAGGCTAGCCTCTTTTGAATACTCATTGGTTTCGAGTAAGTGATCTTTATTTTCATCGAGTGCGTTGAATAATTGTGAAGCCATATCCGTAGTTACGTCAGGCGGACTTTCGGAAACAAATTTTGTTTTTGTATATGCTGTGAGATCTATGGCGCGTTTGCCATTGCTACTATATACGGCGCCAGTGGCAATAGTTGTTGATTTTTGATAAGAATCTTCTGCCTGTTCGCTCATCCCACTGCTCTCATTACTGGTTGAATGAGCTGTTTTTGTCGATTGTGCTGGTTGGTTATTCTGCATATAGGTGTAATACTGCTGATATGCCTGCAAGCGTTTTTCTGTGTTATCGTCTAAATTATCAATACCGGATATCTTTGCCATAAGTTATAACATCTATTAAAAATATTTAATACATATATATAATTAATTATACAAAAATGCAAGAATTCTTTCAATATATGTTATTGAAGTATTTAAATATTTAATTCATAAAATGAAGCGCGGAGCTGACAGAAAGACCGCCTGAACGAAAAAAGCATTCGCGAAGAATGCTTTTTGCTCTTTATTTCTTATGGGGTAAATCATCCAGGATGTGGCCGTTATCGTCGATCCATACGGTGACGGATTTTTCGAAATATATGCCGCAGCCGGTTGGATCGTATATACCGCCTGCGTGTTTTTTCAAAAAGAGTTCATGTAAAAAGGTTTTTTCATTAGCGGGAGTGATCGCTCCCAGGGCCAGGGCCTTCTGCGTGATGAAGTTAAAGAGTGTGTCACGTGCCAGTGTGGCGGCAATTGATGCTTTATGGTCGATATCGGCAGCACTTTCATAATACGAATACCCGGTTGCTTCAATTTCCCAATGATTCTCTACGTAAATGCATTTTTTAATAACCGGCGGGGCGACTTTAATCTTCTTTTCAATGAAGGGATTAAATGTGTCAGGGTTAATTCTTTTCTCCCGAAAGCTTGCCTTTATATACGGGTTGATTTTCCCCCAGCGTTCTTCTTTGCCGCTCGTTTCGCTTATCTTTTCCAACGGGATTGATCGTGCCGACAGGCAAAAGGTATCCGGCGTAAGCCCTAAATTTGCGGCATAAACACGAGTTTCATATTTTTGGCCGATTTTGTGTGCGATCTGATGATTAAGCATCTCGAGAGCCTCCTCTCTTGAAAAGTAGGTCCCGGTCAGTCGCTTGAGGAATATGGTATCTTCATAGACCTGATCCGTAGCGACAAACCGGAAGATTTCATTAAAGGCCTTTGCTTTTTCTCCTGTCGGATCGGGCAAAGAAAAGGCAAAGGCGGTTGCGCTTGTCATAAAATGAAACGTCATGAGAAAGAACAAAATGCTGAGTATTTTTGGACATGAAAATCGTAGAATCAAAAAGATCGCTCCCTGCGTTGTTAGATTTTATGGTATCAATGGAATGTTTTTGTTGTCGCCAAGTGACATCCGGGTCTGGTTTTTCCCTGCAATTTATCAATCAAATAAAATTAAAAGCAGATTCTTATTTCTTTCAAAGAATGCCTTGTTATAGTAAGTACATGGAAAAAACATGCAGACGAAAGGATGTAAGTATTATGAACAAAAATGTTATGAAAAAATTAATGTCTTTAACCTTAGGTGTTGTTATATTGTCTGGTTCTTTAGGCATTGCGGCCACGACGGAAGCTTCGCCCCGGCACCATCGGCCATATATGGAAGCTGGTGATCCGCCACCACCTGAGCACCGTGAACATCGTGACGAACACCGTGAACACCGCGATGAACATCACGAACAGGAAACTGAGGGACATTCTACCGGTGAAGTTACCACGGCTGCCATTGTCGGAGCTGTTGTGGGCGCAGTGATTGCCAACAATACCTGAGACTACAAAAAAAATAGTATATGACAACATAAAATGACCTCGATGAGCTGGATATAAACTCATCGAGGTCATTTTTTTATTATAGCATAAGTGGATAATTTATCAATAACAAGCATTTTATGGATTTTGACAGCTCTGCCTGTAGCCTGTTGATTTAAATCCGGCGCGATACTAAATGTTTTTTAAATACTGGGACAGTTTTTCATTTTCACTATAATCAATTGGCAGATCGATTACCACGGGAACATTTTTTGTAAAACTCGATTCTAATGTTGGCAGCAGGTCCTCGGCCCGATCTATTTTATAGCCAATGCAGTTCATCGCCTCGGCCAGTTTTACATAATCAATATTGTCAAAATCGACGAAGCAGGTTTCGTGATATTGGTCCATTTGCTTCCAGCGAATTAATCCGTAACCAGAATCATTAAAAATCAATATGACAATATTCAGTTTAAGCCGGGCGGCTGTTTCCAGCTCCTGCGCGTTCATCATAAAGCCGCCGTCGCCCGTTATGGTCAGTACTTTTTTCTCCGGATGGACCAGCTTGGCAGCGATTGCGCCAGGAAGTCCGATTCCCATAGTGGCAAAGCCATTTGAAATAATACAGGTATTGGGCTTATAGCAATCATAGTGACGGGCAATCCACATTTTATGGGCTCCGACGTCGGATAATAAAATGTCCTCGCGCCCCAGGATTTTCCTGACGGCGGCGATGGCCCTTTGTGGTTTTAACGGAAATTGATCCACGGCGATATCCTCGTGATAGGTTTGTAAGAACTTTTCTTTTATTGCAAATAATTCCGGCGGTAATTCTCTGACCGCACTGCGGTTTGCAATTTTCGCCAGGGAGTCGGCAATATCCCCTACCACCTGAACCGCACACTGATAATATTTGTTGATATGAGCCTGGCTGTTGGAAACATGAATGATTTTATGCCTCGGGTTTTTATTCCATTTAATAGGTGCATATTCTACGATGTCATAGCCAATGGCAATGACCAAATCCGCTTTTTCTAAAATCAGGTTAGCATAATCTCTGTTGGGGATGCCGATGGTCATCAGATAACAGCTACTGTCGGCAGGAATAACCCCTTTGGCCATCATGGAATTTATTACCGGAATATGCAACGATTCGGCAAATTTTGTTATTGCTTTTGCCGAATTTTTCCGGATCGCCTCATTGCCAGCCAGTATAACCGGGCATTTCGCCTGGAAGATTTCTCCGGCTGCCTTTTCGATGGAGGTTAGTTCTGCTTTGCCGATATTGCTTTCCACAACTTTTAGTAAGGGTGCCTCGTGTTCCGGGGCCGGCAATTTGGCGATATCTACCGGTAAATCGATATGCGTTGCCCCGGGGCGTTCTCCTTGGGCGTACTTAAAAGCCAGGCGGACAATTTCGTTGATGGTGTCTGGCCGCAGGACCAGTTTTGTTCGCTTTGTAATGGGCTCAAATATTTTTGTCAGATCCAGAAACTGATGCGAGGTTATATGCATCCGCTCGGTACCGACCTGTCCGGTGATAGCGACAAGCGGCGCACCGTCGCTGTTGGCATCGGCAACACCGGTAACCAGATTGGTTGCGCCCGGGCCGAGTGTGGCCAGACAGACTCCGGCCTTACCTGTCAGACGCCCGTAAACATCAGCCATAAAAGCGGCGCCTTGTTCGTGACGTGTCAAAATAAACTTTATTTTTGAATCCTTTAATGCCTCCATGACGGCAAGATTTTCCTCGCCTGGGAGCCCGAAGATATATTGAACGCCTTCATTTTCCAAACATTCGACCAATAACTTTGCCGCGGTTTTGCTGCTGCTTGTTTTCAAAAAAATCCCTTCTTTCTCTGCTGCCTGGTTTTGGTGAATTATTTTGTTTGCAGCCTGACCTCGAGCAGCACAGGCTCCATTGAAGCTGTTTTCAGGGAAACTTCCATTTCTGGCTGACAGATATGCAGCAAAGCTCCTTCGGGAAGCATTTTTGTTTGCCCTGCGTATTGCCAGATAAAATCCCCGGCAGCTGCATAGAAAAAACCTTCTTCAGGGACAGCCGCAAATGTTGCTGGCAGCTCTGTCCAGACCTTAACCATGGTTGTAAATTCAGCATCTTTGGCGGTCATAATGTTAAAATCCGTAGCGGTCCCCCGGCTTTGCGTCCGCAGCCCTCCATCAAAATGATCCTTGGCCAAAGGATTTAACTCTATTGGTTTGTATTTTCCATGCTGCAGGCAAAGGCTGCCGGCAAGGACGATAAGATCGCGGTTATAGCCGGGCAGGTCGGTGAAGGTCGAGGCGGCAGTTACGGTTGCCGAACTCAGTCGCAGCTTGAAATTGCGGCTGGCATAACTGCTGCCGGCGGGGGCAATGTAGATCTCCCTGGTTTCGCCGCCCGACCAGGCCGTAACCGGCTGTGCCTGTTTTCGTATAATGGACCATTTCATATGCTTCGCTGCCTTTCTCAGGCACTGACCACCTTGGGCTGCAAAATTTTCATGCTCTCTTCCCGGATGATTTCAGTGGCTCGTTCTTTGTATTCCATAAACTGCTGACTCGTCTTTACGTGATAATCCCGCGGGCGTTCTATATTGATATCCAGAATTTCTTTGATTCGTCCCGGCCGGGCACTCATGATAGCCACCCGATCGGCAAGAAAGATGGCTTCATCAATATCATGTGTAACCATGACGATCATTTTAGGCGACTTTTGCCATACGTTAAGCAACAGTTCCTGCATGACCCCGCGAGTCTGCATGTCAAGGGCACCAAAGGGTTCATCTAAAAGCAGGATATCCGGATCATTGGCCAGCGCCCGGGCAATTGCTACGCGCTGCTTCATGCCGCCCGATAAAAAATTAGGGCATTGTTCTTCAAATCCCCGCAGTCCAACCAGTTCAATATAGTGTTCGGCAATTTCCTTTGCTTCTTTTTTCCCGAGGTGTTTCTGTTTTAAGCCAAACTGAATATTTTCGGAGACCGTCATCCAGGGAAATAGTGTATAGGCTTGAAATACCATGCCCCGATCAGGTCCTGGTCCATGCAGTTCCTTGCCTTTATGGTAAATTGCGCCGTTTGTGGCATCTTCAAGGCCGCAGATGATTCGCAATAAGGTGCTTTTGCCGCAACCGGAAGTTCCCAGCAAGGATACAAACTCCTTAGGTTTAACCTGTAAGTTTATCTGGTCCAAGGCAAAAACATTGCCACTTTTACTTTGATAAATTTTATTTACGTTTTGGATGTCAAGACCGGCTGCTGTCATTTGAAAAACCCCCATTTTAATGCATTTCTTTATTCCAGTAGAAAAAATGATCATGTGCTAATTTAAAGGCGATATCAATGATCATTCCGATAAGGCCAATGGTCAAAATCCCCACGAAAATGCGGGACGTGTTCATCATGCGCTGTGATTGGATGATCATATAGCCAATGCCGGAGGAGGCTCCTACGAGTTCGGCAACAATAATATAGGTCCAGGCCCAGCCTAAAACGGTTCGCAGGCTGTCGACAATGTCCGGTAAGGATTTTGGCAGGATGATCTTCCACAGCACATCGGCTTTGGAGGTTCCCAGTGTATAGGATACTTCTATCATGGACATGGGTACATTGCGAACATTCGTTGCAACCATCAAGACGAGCTGCGGCAGGCTTCCCAGGATAATGACGGCGATTTTTTCCGGTTCATCAATTCCAATCCAGAGAATAAACAGTGGAATGAAGGCGGAAGCTGGCAGATAGCGGACAAAAGAAAAAACATATTCGAGTATAGCTGAAGCGGGCGCGTAGGTCCCGATCAAGAGCCCCAGTGGAACGGCAATGGCGGCAGCGATGATAAAGCCCGTCATAACGCGAAATACCGTCATTTGTACGCCTTTGATAAATTCACCATCAGACAGCAAGGTTTGTGCGGCTGCAAGCGTAGCCGAGGGCGATGGCAGGAAAAACGGGTCAATCCCAACGACAGCAATCAGCAGTGTCCATAGACCCAAAATTCCGGCAAAGGCTGCGGCTGCCAGCAGGATGGTATGACGTCTGGAGATCTTTCCCATCGGCGTAAAGGCCTGTAACAGCTTATGGCCTCGATTTTTTTTGCCAGTAGGTTTCGTCAATAGCTGGTTTTGGATCATGGTATCCATTTTTTCATTTACATTCACCATAAAAATTCGCCTCCTTTGATGACATGGTCGACCATATTTATTCCCGTATGATAGACGAGGTAGCGATAATCAGACTCCTTTAAAATAAGCAGATCGGCTTGTTTTCCCGGTTCAATACTGCCGCAGGAATCCGCCAAACCAATGGCGGCCGCTGCATTTAAGGTCATGGCTGTAAGGGCCTCTTCCATTGTCAGGTGCATTCCCATGACGGCCAAGGCGAAAAGCAACGGTATGGAATACGTATAGCAGCTGCCGGGATTGAAATCACTGGCCAGGGCAACCGCACAGCCGCTGTCAATCATATGGCGTCCCGGGGCATAAGGACGGCGCATGCAAAAGGCAGTTGCCGGCAGTAACACAGCTACCGTCGGACTCTTTGCCAGCGCCTGGATATCCTCCTCACTAACTGCAAGCAGGTGATCGGCTGAAACAGCCCCTAGTCGCGCCGCCAGGCCGCCGCCTCCGGTGGAATTCATTTCATCGGCATGTAATTTTAGACCAAAGCCGCATTTGGCGGCTGCTTGTAAGATTCTTTCCGTCTGCGCCAAGGTAAAGACGCCAGTTTCGCAAAATACATCAACAAATTTTGCCAGCTGCTGCGTTTCAATCACCGGTAAAACCTTGTCGACCATAAAATCCACATAAGCATCTGCCCGATCCTGGTATTCCGGCGGAATCGCATGCGCGCCTAAATAAGTCGCTACCAAAGAAATGGGCTGATCTTTTTGCAGTTGTTGTATGACGGCTAAAAGTTTGCATTCATTTTCCAAATCCAAGCCATAGCCGCTTTTCCCTTCCGCTGTTGTGACGCCTAGTTGCAGCATTTGTTTTAAAAAAAGTTTTCCTTGTGCATAAAGCTCCGCAAAGGAAGCTTCAGCAGTATCTTTTCTCGTGCGGCAAATCCCGCCGCCGCGCTGCAACAGCTCCAGATAAGGCACTCCGTTTAAGCGGTCGACAAATTCTTCAACACGGGTTCCACCGAATAAAAAATGTGTATGCGGATCGACAAATCCCGGAATTACACATTTCCCCCCAGCATCGATGATTTCAATGCCCGGGTTGCCGGTAATAATTCCTGGGCTGATGGTGTCGTCTGGTCCTACGGCTGTGATTCGCCCGTTTTGGATAAAGACAGCGGCATTTTTGTAAAGTTTTAACTCCTGCATCGACTCGCCATGTTGCGCACAGTTGCCTTCCGGTGTAGCAATTTGCGCAATGTTGCGCAGTAAAAGGTCTCGCATCGAGTCCACCTCCCTTTTGTTTCCTTGTCAGGCAAAATATTTTTCTACGGCAGCCTTCACTTTCCCGTCATCCGCAAGGCAAGGTTCTGTGATATGGCTTTGCGTGCCATAGACGGCATTATATTTTTTTACGGTTTCCATGGAATGCTCATTTCTTGCCCAGCTGCGGCGGGCCACCCCATTCATAACGTCCCAGAGCATGGCACTGTTGATAATTTCATCCACGCGGTTGCTGCCGTCGAGAACGAGTCCGAATCCGCCATTGATCGACTTGCCAATCCCCACGCCGCCCCCGTTATGCAGCGCACACAGACTCATGCCGCGAGCGGCATTGCCGGCATAGCACTGAACCGCCATATCGGCCATGACATTGCTGCCGTCATGAATATTTGCTGTTTCGCGAAATGGCGAATCGGTACCGCTTACATCGTGGTGATCGCGCCCGATCATCACCGGACCGATTTTTCCCTCACGAACGAGCTCGTTGAATTTTAAGGCAATGCGCATGCGACCCTCCGCATCCTGATACAGAATACGCGCCTGTGTCCCTACCACTAAGGCATTTTTCTCAGCATCCCGGATCCAGTTATAATTATCCCGGTCCTGATACCGATCCTCGGGATTGATACAGGCCATAGCCGCTTCGTCTGTCAGCTTGAGATCCGCCGCCCTGCCGCTCAGGCATACCCAGCGAAATGGTCCGTAGCCATAATCAAAGAGCTGCGGGCCCATGATATCCTCCACATACGACGGCAAAGTAAAGCCATCTTTTTCATCGATGCCGTTTTTTGACAGCTCGGTCACACCGGCATCGTATACGGCCTTGAGAAAAGCGTTCCCATAATCAAAGAAGAAGGTGCCTTGTTCTACGCATTTTTTTATTGCGGCGTAATGCCGCCGCAGGCTCTGATTGACCAATTCCACAAAATGCTCACGGTCCGCCGCCAGCATTACGGTGCGATCAGAAAAGCTCAGACATTGTGGACAATAGCCTCCGTCATAGACCGCATGGCAGGAGGTCTGGTCCGAAAGCAGATCGATGTGGATCTTGTGCGCGAGGGCATATTCTAAAAGGTCAACAATGTTGCCCTCATAGGCGATGGAAATCGCGGTTTTGGCTGTTATATGCTTTTGTGCCGAAGCAAAAACCTGCTGCAAGTCGGTATAGCTTTCCTTCACCCAGCCTTGTGCCAGCCGTGTCTTTATGCGAGAACCGTCCACTTCGGCAATGATGCCAACGCCGCGAGCAATTTCAACGGCCTTTGGCTGGGCCCCGCTCATGCCGCCAAGACCCGAGCTTACAAATAATTTGCCGCTTAAATCATCCTCCTGGGAAAGTCCGAGGTGAAGCCGTCCGGCATTGAGCAGCGTATTATAAGTTCCGTGGACAATTCCCTGCGGACCGATATACATCCAGCCGCCAGCGGTCATCTGCCCATAATTGGCAACCCCCATTTCTTCGGCAATCTCCCAGTCTTTCTGATTGTCGAACATTCCCACCATAAGTGCATTTGTAATAATGACTCGCGGGGCTTCTGGTCTTGATTTGAACAAGCCCAGGGGATGCCCGGATTGTATGACGAGCGTTTGCTGCTGCGTCATGAGCTGCAGATATTTTTTTATGAGGCGGTACTGCAGCCAGTTTTGACAGACACTGCCTGTTTCGCCATAGGTCACCAGTTCGTAGGGATAAAGGGCTACATCAAAATCGAGGTTGTTGTCGATCATAACTTGAAAGGCCTTGCCCTCGATGCAGTTTCCCGGATAGGTTTCAATCGGACGCCCGTAAATGCGCTCCTGTGGGCGAAAGCGATATGCATAGATTCGGCCCCGGGTCGTCAGTTCTTCCAGAAATTCCGGGGTGAGTTTTTCATGCAGGCTTGGATCTATATAGCGCAAGGCATTTTTTAAGGCGATTTCCGTCTGTGCCTTGGTCAGATGAAAACCGCGTGATGGTGCGCGCCGGATGCCTGCGGCAAAATCAGGCATTTTGGGCAACAGAGTCTCCGGTTCAATGGCAAATGTGTGATTAATGCTCATTTCATATATCCCCCTTAGGTAAAACGGGCAGGAGTCAGCTATCGCAAAGACTCCCTACCCGGCCATTTCTTTATTTTGTTCTGTTTAAGAACGATCCATCAATGATATTGGCTGGATCCACTGGTTTTTCTATGAGCTTGACTTGCAGCCAAAGATCAGAAGCAATTTTCATGATTTTATAGAAATCTCCCGGATTGTCTTTGGTGCCGAAATACGTTTTATTGCCGGCTTCATCATAGAAGGTTACATCCTGCATTTCTTTTTTCAAGTCTTCAGGTTTTTCTCCCAGATGTTTGGCCATAATCGCAATGGCATCCTCAGGGTTTTCTTTGAGATAATCCAGCGCATCATACCAGCCATCGACAATTGCCTGAGCGGCTTTTGGGTTTGCTTTTATAAAATCTTTCTTCATGGCAAAGGTATCGACGATTACCCCTGGACTTGCCTTGCTGTCCATCAGCGTATAGCCAAAATCCGTGTTGGATGCTTTGGAAAGCCACGGCTGCCAGGTGATTGCTGCATCTACCTTGCCGGCAACAAACGCCGCTCCGGCATCACCGGCCGACATTGATTGTACATCAAAATCCTTAAGGCTCATTCCCTTTTGTTGCAGCAGATACTGAAACCAAAAGAAATCTGCGCCGCCGGTCGTATCGAGGGCCACTTTTTTTCCTTTCAGGGATTCAATGCTGGAGAATTCTTTTTTGGCAATAATTCCATCGCCGCCCGAGGAGGTATCCAGGGCTAAAATCTGTGCCAGATCAATGCCGGCAGCAGCATTGACAACCTGTGTATCCGCTGAAGTTGATACCCCTTGGATTCTTCCGGCGGCAAGCGCGCTTTTACTGTCGGCTTTCGATTCGATGGCTTGGATTTTTACATCGGCACCGTGTTTTTTGAAAAAGCCTTTTTCTTCAGCAATATAAAGCGGGGCAAACCCAATCCATGAAGATTGACCGATAATAATTTCACCGCTATCTGCAGCTGCCGAGGAGCTGGTACTCTCCTTTGAGGCCGTATCTGTTCCGCCGCATCCGGCGATTGCCAGTGACAAACTGGCGGCTAAACCAAGAGAAATTGCTTTTTTTACCCATGCTTTCATCGTAAATCTCCCCTTTTCTTTTTTGAATGATACCCAACTGGATTTCAATTTACTAAATCAGTTGGCTGCTGCCCGTCAAGCATTGCGAGTGCATTGGCAACCGCCTGCTGTTTCAGTTCCGTATAAGATTCTTCTGATATATAAGAAATGTGTGGCGTAATTAAAATGCCCGGGACGTGAAAAATATCTTCTGAACCACGCGGTGGTTCCTGGGTAATGACATCAAGAATGGCTCCGGCCAGCTGCTTGTTTTTTATGGCGGCAATCAGATCCGGTTCATTCAGAACGCGCCCCCGGGAAGTATTGATGAGATAGGCGGTTGGCTTCATCAAGGAGAAGTATTTGCCATTCAACAAATTTTCCGTGGTTTTATCGCATTTTATGTGGACGCTTACAAAGTCAGCGGCTCGAAAGCCTTCCTCAAGACTTACTTTTTCTATTCCGGCAGCAGCCATTGTCTGTTTATCCACAAAGGGATCGTAGGCCAGGATTCGCATGCCGAGTGCCTTCGCTTTTTGCCCGGTAAACCTGCCGATACGCCCGCAACCGGCAATAAACAGTGTCTGGCCATTTAAGCGATGGACAGGCGTGGCTACAGCCTGTGCGCCCCACTTAGAGTTTTCTATCGCCGTGTGATACTGGGTAAGCTGTTTGGCCCCGTGAAATATTGCTGCCAAAACATATTCGGCAATATCTTCTACACAGTAGCCATTTACATTCGTGACGGAAATTCCCTTAGCTCGTGCTGCTTTGATATCGATACGATCATACCCGCCGCCATACACTGCAATTCCCTTACAATTTTTCAGTTGCTCAATAACTTCTGCCGGAATATCTGCATAAATCTGTGCCAATATGATGTCGGCACGGTAACCGAAGGCGGCCAGATCTGACTGATAATCATAAGAGGAATAACGAATCACAGCCTCGGGTAAGGAATGCTGCAAAAGTTCCAGTTCGTCGTTATAATCCGGCCATTCCTCATCGATAATCCAAATAAGCGTTGCCATTATGAGGCCTCCTTTATAGTAGAGTGATTTCTCCTTGTTCCGCATCCAGCAGGGCGTTTATTCCCTGCGGTGCATCTTCATAAAAAGCAGTTTCTGCCTTGTTTACCATGGGGGATTCAAAAATAATTGCACTGGCCGCCAGCGTGGTATCTGCATTGGCTACGATTATGCCAGCCGGTCCCATACCGCTGAGCTTGAGCTGATACATCCCGTCGGCCTGCACGACAGAACTGGCTTTTCCGTAAGGGAAAACAAGGATTTTTCCTGTGATGGATTGTCCGTACAGACAGTGTTCTTTTTCGATGACGATTCCGGTTTTGGGATCGATGAGATAAAAACAAATAGGATCTTTGGAAAACAGAATCTCTCCGGATACCCTGCCCCCGGCAATTTTATGGCATGTATACGTTTTTTTCATTTTAGTACGCCCCCTTTAAGGCTGCCTGAACACTGTCTTCCAGTGGGGCAATGACAAACTGCATGTCGCGGCGCTTCGTGTAATACGCGCATTTTGGTGAATCGGTAATGCCTTTTTTTCCGTAAAGAAATTTCCAGCAGGGCTGATCCATACAGGTGTCTTCGACAATCGTGCCGCCGGCGCGGGTGATGATGTCCATATAGCCCATTTTTTGTGCTAAGCTGTGTGTCAGCGATGAAGTCATAATGAAGAGCGGTACCGCTAATTTTTTGTTTTTTACTAACCTGGCAACGGTTGCTACCTGATCAATTGTAAAATGAGGACAGCCGTATAAGGCAAAATCGATTTTCCCTCCGGGTGCCGAAAGCTCCTTGCGCATAGCCGTCAGCTCAGCCCGGGTGATGTGCACCTCCTTCGTTGGTGTTTTTCCCTGAAAGGCTTCTTCGCGGGTCGCTGCTTCCGGGGTGAAGCCAACGATATGATACAGTGCAATATTGCCGCCGGTATTTAGCTGTGCTCCCAGATTCATCAAGGCCTCTTTGGTTGGATTGGTGATTCCTTCAAAGACAGGGACAGCAAAGCCGATTTTTCTTGGCGCCAGATACCCTAGCATCTGATAATCGAAATCATCCTCCAGCGGCGTATCGACATGCACAAGCACATTGCCGGCCCGGTTTTCTTTAAGCAAAAAACCATAATAAGGGGTTACGCCGGTGATGGCTGAGCAAAGCGCACTTTGGGCGGATTCACGGTTTGACCGGGCTCCATAGACGGAATTTACGAAGGGAGTGGCACTGGACTCTGAGAAGGACAAAATCTCCCCGAAGCGTGGCACGTTACGTTCTAAATAAGGCGTGCAGTTATAGGTCATAATGGCACCGAGCTGCGTATAGGCTGCGTGGGTACGCTTGACAATGGCTTCGTCTTCAGGGTCCAGCGTTGTAATCTCGTGGAAATTATCCCAGCTAAAACTTGGATTAACCGTCGGACGGATTTTGCAGGTTGCGCCGCCCGCTACCAGTTTTTCAGCAAACCACAGGTCCGCTTCCTGATTGCTCAACGCTACATGCGTGCGGGTAACCGGAACCATATAGGGGGCGTCATAGGCTTCGCCGATAGCGGCCAGAACTTTCATGGCCAGCTGGGTGCCGGCACCATAATCCCCGTCCAGCATAGCTTGTTCTTCTGCTGTAAATTTCATTGGATCACCTTCTCAATCTTCTAAATATTTCATGGTGGAATGTATATTTTGCAGTAGTCCTGTATCTTTTACCAGCTGCAGCTTTCCGTCGGCAACGGTTGTTATTCCATTGACCATCACCCGCTTTATTGCCGTAGGCTGTAAGGAATATACAAGATTGGGCAAAAATTGGTTGGCAGCGCTTAAAGGCTGCAGGGAAAGATCTGTAAGTGAAAGCCCCACAAAGTCGGCCGCCAGTCCGGCCTTTACTTCGCCGACTGGTAAGTCCAGGGCTTTGCTGCCAGCCTTTGTGCCCATGTCGAAAGCATCCTTATAGCTCAGGCATAAGGCATCGAGTGTCTTCACCTTTTGCAGAAGGGATACCATGCGCATTTCCTCAAAAACACTGATGCGGTTGTTGCCGCAGGCCCCGTCACTGCCAAGTGATATCGGAATGTTGTTTTTTAAGAAATGAGGGATATCCGTGATACCGTCGGCCAGGAACATATTGCTTGAGGGGCAATATATTAATTGTCCGCCAGAACTTCCCAAGCGTTCGATTTCCTCTTGGGTTAGCCATACGCCATGAATGATCGCCATGTGTTTGTCAACCACGCCCAATTCATGAAGATAGTTTAAC
Organism: Selenomonadaceae bacterium; assembly: GCA_963678095.2. Taxonomy (GTDB): domain Bacteria; phylum Bacillota; class Negativicutes; order Selenomonadales; family Selenomonadaceae. The sequence goes on from OY782746.1 coordinate 89,006, forward strand.
GGTGTTGTTCCATGTTCTTTTTTTATTTGTTCTACTTCAAAGGGCTCTTCCGCGACATGAATATGAAAGGGGGTTTGATATTTTCGGGCAAGTTCATATCCGGCCAGGATCATTTCCGGTGAAGCGGCATGCAGGCTATGCGGGGCAGGAATAACCTTGGTCATTCCTCCGGAATATTTTTTCATCAGCATTTCGGTGCGTTTTGTTGCGGTGGCGACACTTTCCACATAGCTTGCCGGAGCGCCCTTCCAGTCATACATGGTGCGGGCCAGTACGAGCCTGATGCCGGCATCTTTTGCTGCCTGAATTACAGCTTCATCGCCGGCAATCCCTTCCCCGTGGAGATAAAAGAAATCACATACCGTGGTAACGCCGCATTTCATCATTTCACAAAAGGCAAAAAGTGCTCCGGTGTAAATATCCACGAGGCGCATCTTCGGTGAATATTTGTATAGAGACTGTTCCCGCCATTCTAAAAAGGGGCGATCTGCCGCGATCCCGCGCAGTAAGCTTTGAAAACTGTGATTATGGGCATTTACGGTTCCAGGGACCAGGACCATTTGTGGCCAAGCCTCATATTCTGCCTGCGGATATAGTTCGTTTAGCTCCTTAACTGGTGATACGGTTAGAATTTCTCCGTTTTCGATTGCAACGCACATATTGTATACCAGGTCATGTCCAAGCAGACACGCCTCCGGTTGAATGATTTTTACTGGCATCAGGCAAGCCTCCTGTCTAAAAGAAGTATCGTATCGAGCATAACGTTTGCGGCAGTGATGATTTCAGCCTCATGGGTATGTTCCTGCGGGCAATGACTATAGCCATCTACGCTTTGGACAAAGAGCATGCCGGCTTTCGTCAGGCGCGCCATATTGGCGGCATCATGTCCGGCCATGCTCACCAACAGACGGTTGTTTTCTCCGTTTGCCGCGGCTGCCTCTGTTATGGACTCGATGATCAGCGGATCCATCGGCATTTCGGGCTGGTCTAGGTTCAGACTGCGATCGATGCGGACCTTACGTCGAGTGGCGATCTCCTGCAGACGCTCTTCCAGCTTTTTTAATGCCCGCTGTCGCTTTTGCGGATCTGCCGTGCGAAGATCAAGTGTTAACACTGCAGTACCGGGAATGATGTTTGAGGCATTTGGTTCGATAAAAATTCGGCCGATGGTAGCAGTGATATCTTCAACATCATTGCCACGCATGATGTCTTCCACCGCCAGACAAACCTCGGCAGCTGCACTTAGAGCATCTTTGCGATTTTCCAGCTGCGTTGTTCCGGCGTGATTGGCTTCCCCGATGATGGTAATGATTTCACGGTAAATGCCAGTGATACAGGTGACCGCTGCTACCGCATCTTGTCGATCAAAAAGCCGGCGCCCTTGTTCGATATGACATTCCAAAAAGCCAGCGATGCTGTCTGGCGGCAACCTGGCCCCCTCGGCCTGTAAAATATCGCCGCCTAGGCGGCTGATCGCACTTTGGAGACTTTCTCCGGTATTTCGATCTTTGATCTGAAGTAAATCCTCTGTTCTTAACCGTCCGCTCAGTACCTTAGTCCCCAGTGTCGATACAGCAAAGGAATTTGGCTCCTCTCCGGTAAAGGATACTAGTTTTAGCGGGTGGCGTAAGGGAACCTGGTTTTCCAGAAGGGTCTGCATGACCTCTGTGGCCATAAGCACACCTAAAGCACCATCAAACATTCCACCGTTGGGAACGGTATCGTGATGTGATCCGAGAACGATGGGCTTTTTACGGGTAATACTTTCTGGATTTTCTGCCCAAAGGTTTGCAATCGGATCAATTTTTACCAGCAGACCAAGTTCGTTTTTCCAGCAATTGATCAGCCATTTTCTTGCCTCGGCATCAGCCGCGCTGGCAAGCTGTCGGTCGATGCCGCCGGTTTTATTCTGTCCGATTTTTGACAGATCTTGCAGTCGCGTCATAAGCCGAGCGGAATTTATTTTGTACTTGGTTGCTATTTCTTGTTTGGTTTGCATCGAAACCACTCCTTGCGTTAATCGTTTCATTTTTAAATACGATAGAATGATGATATTATTCAACGAAGAATAAAAAAAAGCGCATACTGCTGTTTCGCAGTAAGCGCCTTTGCTTGAAATCTTGTTTACATGTATTATAATATCATCGTTGTTAAAAAGCAATACTTTATTTAAATATCTTTTCCTGAAATATTATTGTTCAGTGAGTGAAGTATACGTCATCACGCCGTTCAATTTCCTCGATTTTTTCCATCCGGGCTTCGAGTCCTGGCATTTGTTTCGCTGCATCGCGAAGCAAAAGATTAAAAAAAGCGATGGGCGTACTGTAAATATCAAATAAGGACGACGTGGTCACGGATACAAGGATGCTGGCACTGGCCAAGCTGACAATCGGAGAAAATTTGCTGTCGGTAAGAGCGCAAATTGAAAAACCCTTTTGCTTTAGGTTGCTGCATTTTTGAATGAGTACATTCGGATAGCGCGGAAATGCTACCGCAATAATATTCACTTTTTCTGGATCGATCAATTCCAGGGCTTCCCATTCTGGGGTATCAGGAAGGGCAATGCTCACGTCAGGGCGCATTTTGTGCAAAATATAACCTACATAAGGTAAGATGGTTGCTGACATGCGGGCGGAAATCAGTAGCAGTGGCTTATCGGAAAGAATTGACTGCAGCATTTTATCGTAATCTTCGCCCTGCATGATCTGAATGAGTTCATCCATATTGCCAAGTTCCACATCCAGTATCGTGCGCAAGGGGTTGTCTAGATCGTGTTCCTTGCTGTATTGCAGCCGCTGTGGCGCCGTGAGCTGCTTGCTTACCAGGCGCTGTAAATTGCGCAGAAACTCATTGTAGCCATGATAGCCCAGGGCAATAAAAAAGCGGGATACACTGCCCTGGCTGACCCCCATTTTTTCGGCCAGCTCATTGGCGGTCATAAAAATAATGCGCAAATAGTTTTTCTCGATATATATGGCAATTTTTTGATACGTTGGCGATTCCTTTGCTATGTGCATAAATAGGGCTTCAAGTTCTTCAAAACTCCGAAATGCTTTTTGCGTTACCAGATCAATCACCTTCTCTTTTTGATGAATGAATTTATTATAAAATACTTATATGAATTTTTCAATCAATATTTTGTTTTGTCAGCAGATCCAATAAGGTTCTATTGGCAATCCACATTAATCTTGGGGAAACAAAAAACGCAAAGCGTCCATTATAGGGCTCTTTACGTTTTGCATTTGCCAGAATAGGTGTATTTATGATAGTACGCCGATTATAAGACAATATTTGTTATATTTTTATCCAGATTCCCTAATGTATCGGACAGATCTGACAAAGTGATACCAAGATCGACATCTTTAGCAACAAGCGCATCGTATACCGTCCCGGCATGGCAGGTGATATTATTTCCGGTGGAAAGCACTTTCGTTACCTTGTTTATTCCAGCTTCGTTCGTGGAGGAAGTATATTCGGCTTTGCCTGTTAAAGGAACTGAAATATTGTTTATTGTAGTTGCTGAATCAATACTAAAACTCAAAGCGCCATCTTTCCCCCACATGCCAGCGGTTCTTACGGAGGTTATTTTGCCGAGAACACTTGATCCGGCGGGAATAACCACTACATCATTGATAGAAATCCCTGCTTTTGTAATAAAAAATACGTTGTCACCAACTTTGGCAGTGCGCGAGGATATATCTTGAATCAAAAGAAGATTCAAGGTCGTGTTTGCTGGTATGTAAGCATTTTTTGAAGAATCCACATCGGTTGTAGAAATTGTTGTTTTTACGGTGGAACGCAGTGAATCTGCTGTAAGAGACGTGTTTGCTGTGGGCTGTTGATGGGCTTCAGCTAATAGGTTTGTTGAAACCAAAAAAATGATGACAAACAAAGAAAAACAACGTTTTTTAAAGTACATAACACAGAAACTCCTTTTTAAATATTTAATACATGTTTTTAGAATATTATATAAAATACAATTGAAATTGTACATAGATTAATTTTCGTAATATAAATATTTAATTCAATATATTTGGCTGTGCTGTTTTTGAAAAGGCGTTCCTATTGGCCGAAAATAATTTTGTTTGACTTGATTTATAGCAGCTGATACAGCAAGCCCTGCTCGGTACTGTACCAAATGAACTGGCCATGGCCTCGGTGAGGAATACGTATCGAAAAATTCCATTCGGGGTATTGCTTGATGAAATGAAGCCTGTCCCCGGTCACAAAGGCGGCAAAGGAAATGTAGGATAGCTTTGTCATCGGATGCTGGCTGGTAATATACCAGTCATCTTCAACTAGCTCGACGGATAATTGCTCCTCAGAGCTTGCCTTTCTGGGCTTTTGCGCCAGTAATCCGTTTGCCGCAACAGGAAACCTCGGCATTTCCTGTACAAAAGGAAATGTTTTGACAGGTCGGACAGATATAATATGTGCTGTTTCTCATATTTCCGCCCACCTTATCATTTGGTGCCATATCGCCGGATAATAATTTTTGAATGTCTATGCTGAAAATTTCGGCGAGGGCTGCCAGTAGTGAGATATCGGGACAGCCCAGCCCGCGTTCCCATTTTGATACCGTTTTATCGCTGATATGAAGCGTATCGGCCAGCTCTTTTTGTGTCAGCTCCTTCTCTTGGCGCAAAATTCGAATGATATTCCCTACTTTGTGGTTTTGCATATATATAATCCCCTTTCCTTGCTGCTTTTAATTTTATAGCAGTTTTGGTTCAGCTTCAATAAACGCTCCGTAGAGTCGCGTCAAAGATTAATGGATGATATAATACTGTTTATAGTCGATAGATACCCGTTTAATCAGAGGAGGAATTCAGATGATTACAGCCAAAAGTCAAAAGCAACCTTATTTAACGGAAATAAGAAATGGCCCGGCAGAGATTTTTGCTGATGTTGCCGCTGAAAAAGGCGGAAGTGGTAAGGTGTTTCGCCCCCATCAATTGCTATGTGCCAGTCTTGCCTCCTGTCTCAACATCACGGTGCGAATGGTGCTGGAAAGAAAAGCGATTGCCTATGACGAAGTTGTCGTACATGTCGACCTGGATCCGACGGTTACCGAAAAGACAAGGTTTATATATGATATAGATATGGCTGGTGTTTCAGCTCAGGATAAGGAACGGGTGCTTCGCATTGTTTCCACTTGCCCGGTAAAAGAAACCCTGGCTAGGCCGATGGAATTTTGCCGAAAAGAAGATACATGCGATCAACGGGAGTGATTTTTATGGATGTACTGACAGCAATAAAGAACCGGCGCAGTGTCCGTGCTTTCAATGGACAGTTTTTACCAGCGGAACTCTTGCAGGAGATCTTGCTTATGGGAACAAAAGCTCCCTCGGGCAAAAATCGTCAGCCCTGGCGCTTTGTTGTGTTACAGGAACAGGCTAAAGAACGCCTTACTTCCCTGATGGAGAAAACTGCCAGAGAAAAGGAAGCTAAGGAGCAAAATATCGGCAGTCTGCGCATTAGTTTGCAGGCAATACATGAAGCCGGTGCGGCTGTTTTGGTGTACAATTCGTATGCCCGGGTAGAATCTGATTATTCGGCAAATCGCCGCTTGATGGACACACAGTCCATCGGGGCAGCCATCGAAAACATCATATTGGCAGCCGGAGCACATTCTTTGGGAACACTTTGGATTTGTGATGTCTTTCAGTGCGAGCCAGCCATCAGCGATTGCTTTGGACAAGAGCATGAGTTGGTTGCCGCTGTAGCCATCGGCTATCCCGCCCAGCAGCCCTATGAACGGCCACGAAAATCATTGGCGGACGTGACAATGTGGCTGGCCGATTAAGGTGGGCTTCACGGTATTTTCAGACGCCTGTTGCATAATAAGAAAAACAATATAGAAGGGTTTTGTTTTATGCGTAAGTTATCAAAAAAAATACTCGTTATCGGGAGTATGATCGTCTGGCAGCTTTCCTTGAATTCCAGTGTAATGGAGGCCGCGGTGCGAACTACAAGTACGGCGACACAAACGGTAACCACAGCACCGACCAGTGCCAAACATCCGGCAATAACAAAGAAGAAAAAGACGTCTGTACAAACGTCTGGAACGAATGTGAAATCCACGAAAAAGAAGACAGTCTCAACAAGTGCCAAGCCAACAAAAAGCACCTCTTCAAAAAGTGGAAAGACAAAAAGTAAAACTACGGCAATAGTGGCCAATTCAAAGTAAGGCGTATAGTCGTTCTACAACAAAAAGTCCAGTACAGAAAATTTCTGTCAGGACTTTTTGTTTTTATAACGGCAGAAAAATACTATTGCCTCAGTTTTTGTTTGCCAGAATAATTTCGTCAGCCGCATAGCACTCATAAATGGCCTTGATAAATTCATGGCGGATAAATGCTTGATCCGTAACCGTCTTTACCCGCAGTATGACATCAAATTCAATGCCATTTTCACCGAAATCATGATAACGAACAAACGGCGAAAAATCCTCGGCACCCCCTGTATATTCTTTTAACACCTTGCTCGCAACTTCTATCGTGATTGCCTCTACCTGATGAAGATTACTGCCATATTTTACACTGATTGGAACTGATATCGAACAGGCAGCAAATGGTTGGGCATAATTGATGATGACAGAAGAAGCAATTTGTTTATTAGGGACAACAATCATATTTTCTGTAGCTGTTTTTATCGTAGTATGGCGCCAATTCATATCGATCACATTGCCTGCTTCGCCGCTGGACAGTTTTACGAAATCACCAATTTTAATTTGTTTTGATAAGAGAATATTGATCCCTGAAAATAAATTCGCCATGGTATCCTGTAATGCCAAAGCGGTTGCGAGGCCTCCGACCCCTAAAGCGGTAAGTAAAGGCGATATGGAAATGCCGAAAGATTCTAAGAGAATTAAAGCACCCATGGCATATACAGCTACGTCAATGGTAGTTGCTAAAATTGAGGTTGAAGCCATTCTGGCCGAGGACTTCCCTAATTTGTATTTCAGATAACCGGATCCGAGATGGGCAATCAACAAAGTTACGGTAAGGATGACAACTGAATGGAACATATGCTCTAACAATGCGGCGGGACCGGGCGGAATTGCCAAAAATTCTTTGGCTACATAGATGCCGGACAAAGCGCCTAACAGGAGAGGAATTCCTCGAAAAGCCTGCTGCAGTAAAGCATATGTAGTTTCATCTTTTTTTGCGATTTGCCGAAACACTCTTTTAAACAAGATATGCAACGATAAAATTCCCAGAATAACAAAAATGCACAGTACTGTGAGATGTACGTGAAATCCACCATAAATTACGGCATCGATCAAGCTTTTAAAATAATTCATCGGTGATACCTCCTCAATTATTTTATTGTAGCAGGCAATTATTAAATTTTCCTTTGAAGATTGCCGCTAGCTTACAAAAGTCATAAAATCAAACGGTCTCTGGAGTGGCGCCCCTATAGCAGCCCTCCAGAGACCGTTTGAGAATGCTTAGCTGAGACGGTATCTAATCTATTTTAAACTTTTGTACTTCCTTTTGTAAATCGGTTGCCATTTTAGCAAGATGCATACTGGCAGAGGAGATTTCCTCCATGGAAGCGGATTGTTCTTCGGTAGCTGCGGATACACTTTCTGACTCCTCCGCTATTTTTCCGCTCTGCTTTTCAATATCAGTTGTTGCTTTTACGACATTTTCTGTTCCGGCTGTGAGCTCTTGAGCTGCTGCGGATATATTGGTGATTTCCTCCGCGATGTCCTTGATCATTTTTATAATGTCATTGAATGTCCGCCCCGCAATATTGACGAGCTCGGTGCCATGCTCCACTTCACGTTTGCTTTCTTTCATAAACGTGACAGCGGTTTGAATGCGAGTTTGTACATCCTGAATCAGTGTTTGAATGTCTTTAGAGGCGGTCGCGGATTGTTCAGAAAGCTTCCTTACTTCTTCTGCGACAACAGCAAAGCCTCGCCCGTGTTCGCCAGCGCGGGCAGCTTCAATGGCCGCATTTAAAGCAAGGAGATTTGTCTGATCGGCAATGTTTGATATCAGCTGCACCATGTTGGTGATGTCTTTTGATTTTGTTTCCAGCTGTAATATCACATCGGAGGTGTCTTCTGTTTTCTGTCCAATCGTTCCCATCTGGGCAACTGTTTTTTCGAGGGCTTTGCCGCCTTCAACGGCTGCATCACTACTTTCTTCGGATTTTCTGGCTACGCCGACGGTGCTTTCCGTTACTTGATGAATGCCTTTGGCCATTTCTTCAACTACATGATTTGCGGCGACCGCAATTTCAAGTTCACGGGTAGTTCCCTTTGCAACTTCGGTTATGGAGTGTGCGATCTGTTCGGAAGCCTGTGCCGATTGCTCGGCGCTTGCTGTAAGCTCTTCTGAGGCTGCAGCCACCTGCTCTGCTGTATTATTTAATTGGCGTATCAGGTTGCGAATATTTTTATTCATTTGATCAATGGAATTTGCCAGGGCCCCAAATTCACTTTTATCAGCCAGGGAATGGTCTTGGACGTCTTTTGAAAAATCACCCTTGGCGATATCACTCAAAAAAGTTACGGATTCATCCAGGCGGCTGCGGATTTGTTTGATGGTAAGCCAGCCGAGAACAACTCCTAAAACCAATGCGGCAATAGTGATTATAACTGCCTGAAGCGTTGATTTGATTACCTCTTCCTTTACCGTTGCTTTTTTGTGTGTAGCGGCCTCTTCTGCTTTTTGCGATATAGCAATTACTTTTTCAAAAAGTTTAGTTTCTACTTGAGACGCTTCCTGACCGAACAACACATAGGCTTCGGCATTTTTATTTTCCATCGCAAGACTGATAACATTTTTTGTTAAGGAGACGTACTTGGTATTTAGCTCGCGCATATCTTTTAGATCTGATTTTTCAACATCACTTAACGTCAGCCCTTCATAGTCAGAAAAAGCTTTTTCGACTACACTACGCTGCGTTTCAATATCTTTTAACAGCATTTTATTTTCGGCATCATCGGTTGTTACCATTAATCGATAAATATCGCCCTGCACGCGCCGCAGGGCAATACGTGTTTCATAAGCCAAATTGGAGGCGCGGACATCCTGATCGTAAAGTTCGTCCATACTTTGGCTGCTGGCTTTTAAATTGACGCTGCCGATTGCGCCGACAATGATAATTCCGAGACTGAAAATTGTGATTAACAAATATAGCTTTTGGCTTACTTTTAGATTTTTAAACCATTCCATTTTGATCACTCCTCATAAATTATCCAATTAATGTGATTATTCTATCTTTTTCTGCCGATTCCTGTTCGGAGATAATTATATTTTAAGTAAAAAAGAAAGATAAGATAATGTGTCGTAAGTTTCAGAACTACAGGATGTTAATGCATTGTATGCTGAAAATTTACTAAATGCCGTATGTGATTGGGTTATTAATCATACTTGTTCTTCGGATAAAGAGTTTAGCTCTTTTTATAAGAAATTAAGCAGATGAAATATTTAAAAAAATCTGAAAATAACTTGGCTATCTTTGCTGGATGCGATATAATAAAATTGTAAATTTGTTGCAGGCGGAAAAAGCCGCCGAGCTGAGGGAGGATCACATTATGAGCGAATTATTACCTGCGGAAAGAGTAATGAAGCTTGCAGAAAGGGTTTTTGACGAAAATCATTTTGCTGGATTGCGGGAAGATTTTGTCGGCGATTTGCTGCACGGTCAATTTCGTTATCAGTCGAAAGATTATAGTTCCTATTTAATAGGTACTGGTCTGACGATGAAGGATGTGGATGATGCCCTGGTTCTCTGGGAGCGGCATATGCACCATTTCGAATTATAAATGTAAAAGAGCCGGCATTTTTTATGCCGGCTTTTTTATTACGCTTCGTCGGTCTGTGACGGAGCGGTACTTTCTTTTTGCCCGAGAATCAGAGCCTGGGCCGCAACGACATGTTCCCCATTATAGGTTAATGCTGGTGACCCGTAGAGAACATAGCCTTCCTCAAGCAACGCGGAAATCCGACTGCAAAAGCTGGCATCATCCTTGCCCGTGATCAGGCGGTATCTGAGTTTTTGATTCATAAAAAATCTCCTTTCTTTGAAAACGTTTCTGATCCCCTACTCTTTACCGGGTAGCTGTTTGGATCCAAAGATGCACAGGCCTCCCATTAACAGCAGGCTGACCAGGATGGCCGTTGACTGGGCATTCAAGATGCCGATGCCCTTACCGGCATAAAAAGTCTGCAGGCAGAGCGTCACTAAAATCCCGCTGAGCGCGGCGATAAAAGCGGCTTTGGTTGAAGCTCTTTTTGAAAAAAGGCCGAACAGCAGTGGCGCAGTGAGCGAGACCGACATCAGGGAATAAAAAATGGAAAGTGCGGCGATTACATTGGGTAAAATTACTGCCATGCCAATCCCAATGAAGCCGGCGGCGACGGTGACAAAGCGGCTGCTCTTTAAAAGGTTTTCATCAGATATCGCCGGATTGATGAAAGTCTTATAAAGATCCTTGGTAAAGGAGGTTGTGATCATATAGAGCACTGCATCGGCAGCGCTGATTTCGGCCGAAAAAATTGCCGCTAAGGCCAGTGCTGACGCCCAAAACGGCAGACACTCCTTCATCACATACGGCAGTGCCAAGTCGCGCTGGGTAAGATCCGGGAAGGCAGCAAAGGCGGCCATTCCCAAAATAACCGGAACAATAGCAAACAGCAGCATGACCAGCCCACAACAAAAAGTACTCAGATAGACGGTTTTTTTATCTTTGGCTCCGTAAATTTTGCCGAGCAGCGCCGGAGAAATGAAAAAAGATGGTGTGAGCATCAGGAAAAAGCCGATGATAGCCGTTGCGCCCATTCCATCAAAGCTGAAATAATTTGCCGCTGTCTCAGCATTACTTATATTAGCAGTGATTTTAGCCTGTAATCCACTGAAGCCGCCGACAAATTCGAGGACAAATGGTACGGCAACGAAAAAACCGACCAGCTTGACACTGGCTTCGATGATATTTACATAAGCGGCTGACAGCAGTCCCCCTGCACAAAAATAGAGGACAATTACAAGTGCACTGATCATAACGCCAATCGTTTTATCCACTCCGGCAATAACTGATAAAATCCAGGCCACACCCATCAGCTGACCGGCAAAAATCGCAATGCTGCCAATTGCCATCAGCAGGGAAATCAGCCCGCGAAAATTTTTGCTGTAGCGGTATTCCAAAAAATCTCCAAGGGTATAGAAATTATGTTTTTTGGCCAGCTGCCAGATTGCCGGTCCGATGAAGAAGGCCAGAATAAAGGTTCCGATTGCTGAGGCCACAATCCACCAGATGGCAGACAGGCCGGAGACGAAGCCGAGCCCGGCAACCCCTACCGTTGATCCGGCACCGATATTGGGGGCTACCAGCGTGATAAAGAGCAGCAACGGGCCGAGCCGCCGCCCGCCGACAAAAAAATCGTCAGTGGTTTTGACCTTACGGGAAATAAAGGCCCCTACGCCAATTAAAAATAAAGCATACAGGGCAATTACAGCGATATAACCGTTCATTGTCAGAGAAAACTCCCCTCCTAGAAAAATTGAAATAAAAGCATATTTATCATAAGCTTGTTTGTCCCAAAAGTAAAGTCTGTTCCCGGGAGCAATCGATCGAACTCTGGAGAAATATAGGATAAAAGGGTATTGCTTTATTTAAAATAGAACATATATGTGGTATACTGTTAAAAGATAATAAATACGGCAACAGGAGTGACGGCAATGCGCAAAAGCCAGGGACCGAACGACCGGCAAAAGAATATTTTGAAATTTATAAAGGCATTTTTAATGGACAAAGGCTATCCCCCTTCCGTCCGGGAAATCGGCCAGGCGGTGGGGCTGAAGTCGAGTTCGACGGTACACGGCTATCTGGCCAAGCTCGAAGAGTATGGATTTATCAAGCGAGATCCGACGAAACCCAGGGCAATTGACATCCTGGAGGAAAAGCCATGGGAGCGAACCGTCGCGGTTCCTCTGGTCGGCGCAGTTACGGCAGGAATGCCGATTTTGGCCGAGGAAAATATTCAGGATGTATTCTCGTTTCCGCAAGGTCTTTTGGGAACCCAGGATAAGACCTTCATGCTGCGCGTGCAGGGAGAAAGCATGATAAATGCCGGCATTTTCAATGATGACTATATTTTAGTGCGGGAACAGGATACCGCCAATGATGGCGACATCGTTGTGGCGCTGATTGATCAGGAAAATGCCACGGTAAAGCGGTTTTTTCGGGAAAAAAATCGCATTCGCCTGCAGCCGGAAAATGACACCATGCAGCCGTTTTATGAAACGAATGTTTCCGTGCTCGGCAAGGTCATTGGTATATATCGCCAGATGTGATGGCGACAAAAAGCACTGCCCCAGTAAGACTGGCGGCAGTGCTTTTTTGTGCATTTATTTGATGTTTTCGATTGCCTGGGCTGCCCCCATAATACCGAGGACGGCATGCTCGAACGTGAGGCCCCCCTGCAGATATACAGCATAGGGTTCGCGCAGCGGCCCATCGGCGCTCAGTTCAATGGAAGCCCCCTGGACGAAGGTGCCAGCGGCCATGATAATCTGATCGGTATAACCAGGCATATCCCATGGTTCCGGGCTGGCATAGGAATCGACGGGTGAGTATTTTTGCAGGCCCTGACAAAAGGCAATCAGTTTTTCCCGCGAGCCAAGTTCAATGGCCTGGATGATATCCCCTCGCTGTTCTTCTGGGCGCGGCAGTGTCGTATAGCCGAGTTTATCAAAGAGAACGGCAGCAAAGACGGCGCCTTTGATTGCCTGGGCCACGACATGTGGCGCCAGAAAAAGGCCCTGGAACAGCAGGCGGTTATTGGCCAGCGATGCGCCAAGTTCACTACCTATTCCCGGTGCTGTCAGGCGATAAGAAGTAAGTTCTACCAGGTCGGCTCTGCCGGCAATATAGCCGCCCGTCGGGGCAATGCCGCCGCCAGGATTTTTGATCAATGAGCCGGCCATGATATCGGCGCCAGCCTGTGTCGGTTCTTTTTCTGCAACAAATTCGCCATAGCAGTTGTCAACAAAGCAGATACAATCGGCTTTTACCGCTTTGACGCAGCGGCAGATTTCCTCGATTTCCTCAATCGACAGCGGATCGCGCATGCTGTAGCCGCGTGAGCGCTGAATCAGTACCATCTTGGTGCGGGCGTTGATTTTTGCCTTTACCGCCGGCAGATCAACCTTGCCATCTTTCATGGCAACTTCGGCATAGGAAACGCCGAATTCCTTGAGTGATCCGCTGCTTGGGGTTTCGTGCCCGATGACGGTTTGCATCGTGTCATACGGAGCCCCGGTAATGGATAAGAGTTCATCGCCCGGGCGCAGGATGCCAAACAGTACCGTTGCCAGAGCATGGGTGCCTGATACAAACTGGGTCCGGACCAGGGCTGCTTCAGCGCCGAAGATATCGGCATAAAGTTCTTCGAGCTTTATGCGGCCGATATCATCATAGGCATAGCCCGAAGTTGTATTGAAATGGGCATCGGATACTTTTGCTTTGCGCATGGCATTTAATACCTTGAGGGTATTTGCTTCCGAAATGCGATCGATATTTTGGAAATATGTCTGGCACTGGTCAAGGGAAGCTTGTTTAATGGTTTGCAGTTCATTTGAAAAAGACATGTGATTAATTATTCTCTCCTAAAGTAAAAATATATTTTTCGAATCTGGAGGCGCGTTCATGCGGAACACTGACCGTTAGCAAGGTCCCCTCTTCCCTGTAGTCGGTAGAATGGATCGTTGCCATATCATGCAGTTCGGTGATCTTATCCCCGTCTGCATAAGGAATAAGTAAGGTCATTTCTTGGTTGCGGGAAGAAAAATGATCTTCGATTTTCTTCAGCAGTTCATCGAGGTGCAGCTTGCTTTTAGCTGAAATGCCGATGGCGTTATCAGCGGTCAACACGGTTTTATTTTCTTCCGGGCATTTGTCGATTTTATTGAAGACATCGAAGGTCGACTTTTGATCAGCATTGAGCTCCTTTAAAACACTTAGGACAGCGTCGTGCTGTGGCTGCCAGTTTTCCTGGCTAAGATCAATGACATGCAACAGCAGGTCGGCCTCCTGGACTTCCTCCAACGTGGCGTGAAATGCGGATACAAGATGATGTGGCAGCTTTTGGATAAAGCCGACCGTATCCGTCAGCAGAATTTTCTGGCCCCCAGGTAAAAATACCAGCCTGGTTGTTGGATCCAGCGTAGCAAACAGCTTGTCTTCCGCAAAGACATCGGCATCCGTCAAAGCGTTGAGCAACGTTGATTTTCCGGCATTCGTATAGCCGACGAGGGCTACCGTTGGCAGCTGTGAAGATTTTCGCCCGGCACGGTGCAAGGTGCGATGTTTTTTCAGCTTTTCAATCTGTTTTTCGATATCATGTATTTTTGTGTAAATTCGCCGGCGGTCGACCTCAAGCTTTGTTTCCCCTGGTCCGCGGGTGCCGATGCCGCCCCCGAGACGCGACAAGATGAGTCCCTGTCCACCGATGCGCGGCAGCGTGTAACGCAACTGCGCCAGTTCTACCTGCAGTTTGCCCTCACTTGAGCGTGCCCGCTGGGTAAAAATATCGAGGATCAGTGCCGTACGGTCAACGATTTTTACGCCGAGAAAACGTTCGAGATTATGCTGCTGCGACGGTGTCAGCTCATCATCAAGAATTACCATATTCGCATTGGTCTCCTGCAGCAGCATCGCAATTTCCTGGATTTTCCCCTTGCCCATAAAGAGCGCTGCGTCCGGACGGTCTTTCTTTTGCAAGACACGGCCGACAACTTTGGCTCCGGCGGTTTGCGCGAGCTGTGCCAGCTCCTCCAAGGAGTCTTCGGCAGAAAAAGAACTGGATCGCCGTGATAATTCGACTCCTGCTAAAATGGCGCGCTCTTCATCGTCTTCGGTCAGGATCATGGTATCGCGACTAAGTTTTTTGTCGACGACTGTGGTCAGATAGGTCAGGTTTATGGAGTGCAGGGCCCCGACTTCAACCGGACCGATGCCCTGGAGCTGGGGGATGTCGTCGTCGTATTCCCCAGTGAAAAAAGCCATACTGGCAAGGATGTCACTCCCCTTTTTCCCAAGGGCTACCATAACGTCAAAGCGCAGGCGGCGCAGTGAAGACAGATCTGGTGAGCTCAGGGTGGTATCGCTGCCTGGATGCGTATGAATGCAGCGAATTCCTGACAGGCGCAGATTTGACGTGCGTTCTTTTATTTCTGGCAAATCTACCGTTCCTGTATCGCCAACGGCAACCTGGATAACTTTCCCTTGCCGGTTTATATAGACGGCAACTTCACGCGCCAATAGCTCAGTAACGGCGATGATCTGTTCATTGATTTCATTCGTTGAAATCTGCCCGATGGGTACCTGCATGTCATAGACTGTTTCGAGCTGATCGATGATGTATTGTTTTATGTTTTTTGTATTGCCTTGAACTTTCATAAGGTCACCTCCTACGGTGTGTTTACGTCCGATTTGTCAGATTCATGATATGCTTTAATGTGATGGAAATGGTACCATCCTCATTATTTACAAACTCGATGTAATCGGTGTTGTTGAAATAATCGAGCGGAATTGTCAGCTCGATGCCGGTATCTGTTTTCAATTTATGATTTTTCATCTTTTTCAGTGTAAATTCCTGATCGATCTGTACCGGATCGGTTAAACCCGCCGATTGCAGCTGTTTGTCATAATCAGCCTGCATTCCCGGATGCTCCTTAAAGACCTCACGTCCGATCGCGAGTGGATCGAGTTGATCGCTGGATTGGATGTTTTCAGCAATAAAGCTTTTTACCGCCGTGACCGCTTGAACATCATCCTGTCCGTATTCAGCGGCAACCTTTCGCGCTACCTGCCCCACCGTCTTTAAAAGTTCCTTAGGGGAGGCTGTATGCGCGCATTCCAGCAGGATTTCCGACATAATACAGACCTTGTTGCCGTCAATTGAATACAGTGGTCCCGTGAATTTTATGGCCTGCGATGACAGATCAATAAAGGCGAATTCCGAAATGCGCTGCGAGATATTAGGCATGATGGCGCAGTGGTTGACGATATCGTTCTTTATGCCCTCCGGGGTTTGCACGACCTGGTGGATAAAGCCTTTATGGTTGTTACATTTGAAAATAATCAGCTGCCGGGACGCCTCAATCTCGGCATCGATGACCAGAATATCGGCTGAATCCATTTCCTCCGCATGAGCAACGGCGGCGTAAATTGTTTCGGCAACATAACGAGAGAAATCAGCAAACGACAGTTCTGCGGCCACATAGGCGGCAAGTTTTTTCTTGCAGGCACTGTCTTCATAGAAAGTGCCATTTTTTGCACTTTGATCATTCAGTGATTTTTCGATATGCTTTAGTAAAAATGTCAGGGTGCTGTCCTCCAGTTCCAGATCCTGATCAGAAAAAACTGTCAGCCCGGAGGTGAAATCTAAAATATGCAAAATAGCATGATGTATCGTAATCAAAATAAAAGCTCCTCTGCCTGTTCGGTAAATGCATACCATATTATATCATATTTTCCTTTAGAAGACGAAAAAGGCTTTATTAAACGGCGGCCCGGGTGCAGACAGACAATTTTTCTAGTATAATAAGGAAGTAAATACATATAACGGGGAGAGGTTTTTTATTATGAAACAGCAAGCAGGTAATTCGTTGCAAGGACAACGACGCCGTAAATGGATCATCTTAGGTGTCAGCCTGGTGGCCCTGATCTTTATTTTCACAACTTTTGGTGCGGCTCTGCGCAGCCAGCAGCAGGCAGAAAATCAGGTGTCCCAGCAGCCTTTGCACGCTAATCTTGGCATCACTTACGAAAAATTCAGTGATAAATTCAATTCCAGCCAGTATGCAAAGCCGGCACACTTGGCCCTGCCAGCAGCAGAAAAAAACAGTGCCGTTTTTCAGGGACAGGCTGGTCCCGGACTTATCGCCTCTGGCGAACTTGATGCTAACACACAAAAACTGCTGTCCTTTCAGCTCTTATCGCAGCCTAATAATAAGGAGGAACTGGTTTCTTTTGTCACGGCCCTGGGGATGGCTGTAGAAACTCTTCATCCGGATACTCCGGGGAAAACGCGCAATGAAGTTTTACAGGAGCTTGGTTTTCGCGAAGGCGCTGATCTGCGCCAAATTGATAACAGTACCACAAAAGGCAAAATAACCTATCGTTTGCAGTCTGATGAAAAAACGGGCTATGTATTTTCAATAAAACCGGCTGAATAAAGCAACAATATATTATATAAAAACATCATTTATTTTATATAATAAAAATAAAATTTATGATATACTTTCCGGAGGCGAATTGGCATGAAAAAACATATGGCGACATTTGTCTTGCGGCAAAATGCACGTATCGAAGGCAATGATAAGCTATCACAAAAAAGTAAAAACCGATTGAAAAAATCAAAATCAGATAATACACTGAAAGCCTATGAAGCCGACTGGAATGATTTTGCCGGTTGGTGCCGTTTTCATCAGCAATCCGAGCTGCCAGCCGAGCCGGAGACCATCGTCAATTACATCAATGACCTTGCCGATGACGCCAAGGCCAATACGGTTTCCCGGAGGGTCAGTGCGATCTCTGAAAACCATATCGCCGCTGGTTTTCAGGAGGATAATCCGGCCCACTCGGGATTGGTGCGATCGGCGCTCGATGCAATTCGCCGGGAAAAAGGGACGATGCAGCGGGGTAAAACGCCGATACTCATGGAGGATATTCAGGAACTGGCTGCCTGCTTTGGCGAGGATATCGTGTCGCGGCGCGACAAGGCCCTGCTCTTCCTTGGATTTGCCGGGGCCTTTCGCCGGTCGGAATTAGTGCATATTCAGGTAGATGATCTGACGTTTTCCGCCGAGGGGTTGCTGGTGTTGATCCCGCAGTCTAAGGGAGATCAGTTCGGGCAAGGAAATTATGTAGCCATTCCCTATGCACCGGCCAAAAATATCTGTCCGGTCACGGCTGTGCAGGAGTGGCTCGACAGCAGCGGCCTTTATGCCGGGCCACTATTTCGCCCCTTCAAGCGCAACAAAGAGCTTCGCGAGGAGCAACTCTCGGATAAATCCGTAGCCTTGATCGTCAAAAAGTATACAGCCCTTTCCGGGCTTGACCCGACTGATTTTGCCGGGCATAGCCTGCGCCGTGGGTTTGCCACCAGTGCGGCGCAGCATAACGTCGATGAGTATACTATCATGAAGCAGACACGCCATAAATCAGAACGCATGGTGCGGCGCTATATCGAGCAGGGAAATATGTTCAAGAATAATCCGCTCAATACAATGTACAATAAACCGAGGCGCTAATGCCTCTTTTAGGAGTTTTTACAGATGGCATTAGGATCTATTCGAAAAAGAGGGAAAAAATGGTACTATTCATTTGAGCTGGCGCCGGTAGACGGAAAGCGAAAACGCATAGAGCGCGTTGCCGGCACCACTAAAAAATCGGCCGAAAAAGCTTTGCAGCAGGCCCTGTACGAACTGGATGCAACCGGGCTTTTTCTTGATGCCAGCGATATCTCCTTTGCCGATTATCTCGATTTGTGGCTCGATCAGTACGGCATAAATGTGGCCTACAATACGAAAAAAACGTATAAAAAGAATATAGAGATGCATTTAAAACCGGCCTTGGGCAGCTATAAGCTGCGCCATATTCAGCCGGCGTTGTTGCAAAATTTTATAAATGAAAAAAAGCTGAGTGGATATAAAAAAAGCACCGTGTCGCAGATATTGGTAGTACTGTCACTGGCGATGTCCTACGCCGTCTACCCTTTGCAGTATATAAAAGAGAGTCCTTCACGCTATATAAAAATGCCAAAATATGATATAGAAATAAAGGAAGATATTCAACGGAAGGTAAAGACGCTTTCTGACGGGCAAATGCAGCAAATCCAGGAGATGCTGGCAGACACTTTTTACTACTTGCCGGTAATGCTGGCTTATTTTAGCGGCCTGCGCGTTGGCGAATGCCTGGCGCTTGAATGGAGTCGAATCGATCTTGAAAATAAGGTGATCCGGGTCCGCGAAACCCTGCTTGCTACCGGGAAAAAAGCCGGCCGGCAGACAGGAACACCGAAAAGCAAGGCCAGTGTTCGCGATATCACTTTTGGTGCGACACTGCAGCAGTTATTGAAGGCAGCCCGGCTGCGTCAAACTAAAAATCAGCTTCGCTACGGGAATTTTTATGTAAGGTCCGATATTGTGTGTGTGAAAGACAACGGCGAACCCTTGACGCATAATGATATTCGGTACTTGGCCCAGCTTTGTCAAAAGCGCTTGCAGATCGATTTCAGTTTTCATATGCTGCGTCATACGCATGCGACCTTGCTGCTGGAAAACGGCGCCGACATGCTGGACATTTCCCGCCGCCTCGGTCATAAAAATTTAGCGACGACTGCCGATATTTATGCACATGTCCGGGAGAAAATGACAAACCGTACTGTGGAAATCCTGGAGCAAACAATACAAAAATGATTTCTTGTCGGCACCAGGTAGGCAAAGGTGCTATACATTAATCATAATCCCTTTTAAATAAAGGATTACATCTATAAACTCCGATAATATATAATTATTGGAGTTTGCACATTTAGTAGATGATTTTTCTGAAATTAGCTGTAACGCAGCGTTTTCCTTCCCCTATACAAACATAAGCGGATCATGAAAAAACACGCTTAAAAACGAACGCAGCAAGCCGATTTCCAGAAGATCTTACAAAAAAAGAGGTTCTATAATAAATGTTGGGGTAAGCGAAAGCTTACCTCAGCATTATTTTTTTGCACAAAAAGAGCATAAAGTGAACAACTCGTTTACAATTAAAGTTACCACACACTAACCGAAAGGAGTTGTCATTTATGCTCAACACTCAGTTTACTACATTTTTCTTAGACTTGGAAGAGGTTTGTGTTACTTCTTCCTCAAATAATTCTCTCACGATCCAGTTGCCTCGAAAATCTCATGTTTGCCCATCCTGTGGTAGTTCTACAGAAAAAATCCACGACTACCGCATTCAAAAAATCAAACACATTCCATTCCCCCACAAAGTCTATGATCTTTTCCTGCGCAAACGTCGCTATTCCTGTCCGAACTGTGCAAAGCACTTCGCGGAGTCAAACCCTTTTCTCGGTAAATATCAACGGATGACAACGTTGTTAAAGAAATTCATCATTTCACAGTTTTCTAAAGTAAAATCGGCTGCTGCTATTGCGCAAGAAAGTAATATTTCTGTACCTACAGCCTTACGCCTTTTTGACCATGTTTCTTTTTCTAAACCACAGTTGCCAGAAACATTAGCCATTGATGAGTTTAAAGGCAATGCGGATCGGGAAAAATTTCAGTGTTTATTAGTAGACCCTAAGAAGAAGGTATTATTGGATGTTTTAAAAAATCGCAAAACAGATGACCTTTGCAAATACTTCACATCCTTCTCTATTCAGCAGCGAGCCCATGTTAAATATGTAGTTATGGACTTGAGCAGCTTATTTCGCAGTGTTGTAAAAAGCTGCTTTCCAAAAGCCAAGATTGTAGCAGATAAATTCCATACGTGTCGCCTTGCCAATTGGGCAATGGAACGAATTCGCAAAGAGGTTCAAAAGGAGTTTTCTGACCATCGAAGGAAATATTTTAAACGCAGTAGATTTTTACTATTACGAAGGCACAAAAACTTAAAGACTCCAGAAGAAATCGAGCAACTGGCGAATATGCTGGATGTCTCAGAAAAGCTAAAAAACGCATATCGATTGAAAGAGAAATTTTACGATGTCATGGACAGTAGAGATAGCAAAGAATATGTAAAGCGCTTAAAAAAATGGCAAGAGGAAGTTATCCGGTATAACCTGGCTCCATTTGAGCGATTAATGAAAACAGTCATCGAATGGAAAAATGAAATTGTTGCAGCAATAGCAACCGGGTATAGCAACGGCTATATAGAAGGCTGTAATAATCGAACGAAAGTGTTAAAACGGACCTGTTATGGTTTGCGAAGATTTGATCGGATGAGAAACCGTATACTTTATTTAGCACCCACAAAATAGAAAACAGCGAGGAGTTGCCTCCTCGCTGAAAAGTTTACTTTATGCTGTTTACCCCAACATTTGA
This sequence comes from Selenomonadaceae bacterium, assembly GCA_963678095.2. Taxonomy (GTDB): domain Bacteria; phylum Bacillota; class Negativicutes; order Selenomonadales; family Selenomonadaceae. The sequence goes on from OY782746.1 coordinate 110,072, forward strand.
CAAAGAACCAAAAAAGAGCAGCTTTTTAAAAAGCTGCTCTTTTGGCGTTTTTCTATGCCAGCAAGACTTTGTGTGATAAATTCACACGGCCCTGCTTATCAATTTCAATAACTTTGACTTCAAGGGCATCGCCGACGTTGACAACATCTTCGACTTTGGCCACTCTGTCTTTTGCCAGCTGGGAAATGTGGCATAAGCCTTCTTTTCCTGGCAGGAGTTCAACGAAAGCGCCGAATGTCATCAGACGGGTTACTTTTCCCTGATAAACTTCGCCGACTTCAACTTCGCGGACAATATTTTCGATAATCAAAACCGCTTGCTTAGAGCTGTCGACATCAACGGAAGAAATCAATACCGTTCCATCTTCCTGGATATCAATCTGGACACCGGTTTCTTCGATGATCTTCTTGATCGTTTTGCCGCCAGGTCCAATGACATCGCGGATCTTATCCGTCTTGATATGCATTGTCGTGACGCGTGGTGCATACTGCGAAAGTTCTTCGTTTGGCTTATCGATAACTTCAAGCATTTTGTCGAGGATAAAGGCACGACCGCGTTTTGCTTGTGCCAGTGCGGCTGACAAGATTTCGCGGGTAATACCGGCGAGCTTAATATCCATCTGAATGGCTGTAACACCAGCAGATGTGCCGGCAACCTTAAAGTCCATATCCCCTAAAGCATCCTCCATGCCCTGAATATCCGTCAAGATTGTGTATTCATCACCATCTTTGACGAGACCCATGGCAACACCGGATACCGGACGCTTGATCGGTACGCCGGCATTCATCAGCGATAAGGTACTGCCGCAGACACTGCCCATGGAACTCGAACCATTCGATTCGAGAACTTCCGATACGAGGCGCAAAGTGTACGGGAATTCTTCAGCGGAAGGAATGACCGGTAGCAGGGCTTTTTCAGCTAAAGCGCCATGGCCGATTTCGCGGCGACCTGGGCCACGGGATGGTCTGGCTTCGCCGACGCTGAAGCCAGGGAAATTATACTGATGAATATAGCGTTTTGACTGCTCTGTACCAAGTCCGTCAATCACCTGTTCATCACCAAGCGAACCCAAGGTTGTGATTGTCAAAATCTGCGTCTGGCCGCGAGTGAACAGACCAGATCCATGCGTGCGCGGCAGCAGGGCGACTTCGCAGCTTACCGGGCGTACTTCATCAACAGCACGTCCATCCGGACGGATTTTTTCAAAGGTTATCATCTTGCGGACGCAGTCCTTGACGATATCATGCAGTACAGACTGAATTTCTTTAATATTTTCCGGATATACTTCAACAAAATGTTCCAGTACCGCTGCTTTCACAGTGGCAATGTGTTCATCGCGCAGAAGCTTGTCAGGATTGCGGACTGCTTCATCAAGCTTTCCTGTTGCATATTCACGAATCGCTGCATCGAGGTCTGCCGAAGCAGCGAACAGCTTGACTTCACGTTTTTCTTTGCCGCATTCCGCAGTAATTTTGCGCTGGAATTCAACCACTTCTTTGATAGCCTGATGGCCAAACAGCAGGGCTTCCAGGATTACTTCTTCCGGAAGTTCATTAGCAGCAGCTTCGACCATCATGATAGCATCATAGGAGCCGGCAATTGTCAAATGAAGATCAGAGTTATCCATCTGTTCAGCCGTCGGATTGATGACAAATTCGCCATCAACACGGCCAACATGTACACCGGCAATCGGCCCGTTAAACGGAATATCCGATACGCCGAGGGCACAGGAGGCGCCAATCATCGCCGCAATTTCCGGCGGATTATCCTGCTCGACCGATAAAACTGTAGCAATAATCTGCACATCGTTGCGGAATCCTTTTGGAAACAGCGGACGAATTGGACGGTCAATCATGCGGCTACGAAGAATTGCCGATTCACTCGGACGTCCTTCGCGTTTAATGAAACCGCCTGGGATTTTCCCAACAGAATATAATTTTTCTTCATAATCTACTGTCAGCGGAAAGAAATCCACCCCTTCCCGCGGTTCAGCAGAAGCTGTAGCAGCGACTAAAACGACAGTATCGCCATAACGAACCAAAACAGCGCCGTTTGCCTGTTTTGCCATTTTGCCGTTCTCAATGATAAATGAACGACCACCTAATTGCATCTCAAAACTATGCATGCATTTTCCTCCTAATATCCTTACTCTTAAATGTCTAATAAGGTTTCGACATCATTATAAAATAGTCCTGTTTTTCTCGTAACAAAAACCTGAAATTTCCAAATAAACATAAGAAAAAAGCGGGAATAATCCCGCTTTTAATTACTTACGCAGATTTAATTTTGCAAGAATTGCACGATAGCGTTCGATTTCATTGTCCTGCAGATAACGAAGAAGTCTTCTGCGATGGCCAACCATTTTCAAGAGACCACGACGGGAATGATGATCCTTTTTGTGTTCTTTCAAATGTTCCGTAAGGTACGCAATACGAGCTGTGAGCAGCGCGATCTGTACTTCCGACGAACCAGTGTCGCCTTCGTGTGTAGCATTGTCAAGAATAATCTGTTGTTTTGCTTCCTGTGTTAACATAAGTAGTAAATCCTCCTAATAATATAAACTATTCCCCTAGCCAAGATATCGTCGGAGATCCTCGCTATCCTAGCTATGGATGAAGTACCATCTCTCTGGCACTTTATCTATTGTAGCACATATTGTTTTTATTGTAAATCAACGATTGCTGCTGCAGCAACAATATCTGCCTGAATCTGCGCAATTAAGGCATCTTTGCCCGAAAACTTTTTTTCATCGCGGATTTTTTTTAAGAATTCGACAAAAATAGTCTTCTCATAAAGATCCTGGGAAAAGTCGAGCAAATGCACCTCGACGTGGCGGGTCAAGCCATTAAACGTCGGATTGGTCCCAACATTAGCGACCGCCCGATAGGCAGTGCCATCAATGGCTGCCCTTACGGCATAGACGCCATTTGGCAGCATTGCCCGGTGTTCACCAATGGCAAGATTTGCTGTTGGGAAGCCTAGCAAGCGGCCACGCTGATCACCGGGGATTACCGTCCCACTTATGCGATAAGGTTTTCCGAGCATAGTATTTGCCGCTTCAAGCTGGCCGCCGAGCAGTAAATTACGGATTTTTGTGCTGCTGATCAAATGATGATTTACCTGAACCACCGGATGGATTTCAGCAATAAAGCCGTAGGTGGCACTCTTTTGCAGCAGCATCTTCGGTGTCCCCTCCCCCTTGCGGCCAAAGCTGTAGTTTGGGCCAACGACGACGTATTTTGGGGAAAAATTATCCTTTAGCAGCTGTAAAAACTCCAAGGGAGCCAACGCGCTCATTTTCTTTGTGAAGGGAACATTCATCAGGATATCGACCCCAAGGGCTGCCATATCTGCTTGCTTACAGCGGGTATCACTGATTTTCAGCGGGGCATTAGCCGGTGATAAAATCGTCAGCGGGTGATTGCTGAAAGTGAGTACCACACACACGCCGTCGATTGATTTTGCCAGATGAATCGCCTGCTGGATGATGCTCTGATGCCCCCGGTGGACGCCATCAAAAGTGCCGAGAGCAATGACAATATTGTCATATGTATTTGTTAAATTTGTTATGGTTGAAAAAATCTGCATGAGCAATCTGACTCCTTACTAGATCCTTTAAGAAATTTATGACTGCGGAACAATAACCTTCACTGGTATCAGGCAGCGATGATCAAAGTCATATTCGCCAATACCGATAAACTCTGTTTGCTGATAGATGCGAATTGCGCCTGCGGGCTTTGAAGCCGTAGCAATAGCAATTTTCTTACCTTGCATAAAGTCTGCCCCCTGCGCCACGGAAAGTGTTTGCTGTGGCAGGTGTGCGAGCACCTGATCCATGCTGCACAGCGCTTTTCCCGGGGAAAGCTTGATTTCCTCAAGGGTAAAAGCTTCAGGCAAAGCAAACGATCCTACCTGCGAGCGAACCAGAAAGGACATATGGGCTGGAATGCCAAGCCTGCGGCCGATGTCTATACATAGCGTGCGGATATACGTACCTTTTGAGCATTTAACGTCAAATAACATTGTCTGCGAAGTGCTGGCGAGGAGCAAAATATCATAAATCTCAATCTGCCGTTCAGGAATAGTAACCTCAATATTTTTCCGCGCCAGATCGCAGGCCCGTTTGCCGTTGATCTTGATGGCGGAATAAATTGGCGGAATTTGTCGGTTTATTCCATGAAATTCTGCTAATATCTGTTTGAGCTCACTGGGAGCAGGCAGCGTAAAATCTGCTCTTGTTTCAATAACTGTACCGGTATCATCCCCGCTGTCGGTGGCAAAGCCAAAGGTCAGTTCAGCGCGATAGGTTTTGTCGGCATCGGTCATGTATTCAATCAGCCGTGTTGCCCGGCCGAGGGCAACCGGCAGGATGCCAGCGGCTCCCGGATCAAGGGTACCGGCATGGCCTACTTTTTTAAGCCCGTAAGTTCGGCGGATAAACGAAACCACATCATGTGAGGTCATACCCGGCGGTTTTAGCACATTGATAAATCCATCAGGCATTTTCTACCGCCTCCATTGCTTTCTTTATAGCAGCAATAATAGAAGTGCTAGCCTCATCGATACCGACATGAAGCGTACAGCCGGCTGCGCGGGCATGTCCGCCGCCGCCAAAGTCCATGGCGATCCGGCTAACATCTGTATACTTTGATCGCATGCTGACCCGGCTGGTTGTATCATCAACATATTTGAGCACAATGGCAATATCGACCCCATCAATGACGCGAATAAAATCTACCAGGCCTTCCGTTGAAAGCGCCGTGGCAAGGATTTCTTTGCTGACACAGACCAAGGCAGCTTTTCCGTCGCAAAAAAGCTGCAGCGTATTCATAGCTGCAGCAATTCCCCGAACGGTTGCCAGAGGTTTTATTTCAAGTGCTTCCGAGATCAAATTCGGCTTTACCCCATGACTTAAAAGTGCTGCTCCAGCCTGCATTGTAAATGGAGTTGTGTTGGAATACCGAAAAAAACCACAATCGGTGGCAATTGCCGTATAAAGACAAATTGCCATATCCGTTGTGATTTCAGCCTGAACAAACGTCAGATATTCAAAGAGAAGTTCGCCAGTAGCTGCCCGGCTGGGATTCAGACAGAGATATTGAGCCGACAGATCATTTGAAATATGATGATCTATATTGAGCTGCACTGCCTGAATAGCTGTAGCAACCTGACCGGTCCGATCAATATTCGTATCAAGGACAATGAGCAGATCAGCTTCCTTGACGACACCTTCTGTGGGTCTTTCGAAAAGCTCAAAGCCCGGAAGAAAAGAAAAATTTAACGGCAGGTCATCGTCGAGCAGTAGCTGAACTTTTTTCCCCTGGCCAAGCAGATGATGTGCCAAGGCCAAAGATGACCCCAAGGCATCACCATCCGGGCTGACATGGGAGGTAATGACAATATCGTCGGCAGCCTGTAATAGAGCTGCCATTTTTTCAAATGATATCTGCATTGAATTTATTCCTGTTCTTCCCGCTGAATTTTTAACAGCAGTTCCTGGATATGCGAGCTGTAAGCAAGTGATTTATCCAGCTGAAAGGCTATTTCCGGCGTACAGCGCAAACGAATCCGTTTGCCGATTTCACGCCGGATGTAACCGAGAGAACTCTGCAGACCGGACCAGCAGTCTTTTATCTGCTGGTCGCTGCCCATCAAGCTCACGTATATTTTGGCACTGCTTAAATCACCGGTTAAATCTACCTGGGTGACGGTGACAAAGCCAATGCGCGGATCTTTTAATTCCTGTAAGATGATCTGACTTACTTCCTGTTTGATTAATTCCTGTATTTTATCAATGCGAAGCTGACCCATCTTTCTTCACGCTCCTTCGTTCTTAGTGATTAATCGGTTTTGGAGCGATTTCCTCCATGATGTAAGCTTCAAGGATATCGTTTTCCTTGTAGTCTCTGAAATCCTCCAGCGTGATACCGCATTCATAACCGGCAGCTACTTCTTTTACATCGTCCTTGAAGCGGCGCAGTGACTCAATGGCTCCGTCATACACAACAATATTATCGCGGATGACACGAATTTTTGAGGAGTTTGTTACTTTACCTTCAAGAACATAGGATCCAGCAACAAGTGCCTTGGAGAATTTCATGACCTGACGGATTTCAACCTTACCCTGAATAACTTCCTTATATTTTGGTGCGAGCATACCAGTCATAGCCGCTTCGACATCATCGATAGCTTCATAAATGACACGGTAGGTACGAATATCAATGCTTTCCGTATCAGCCAGTTTACGGGCATTATTGTCCGGACGAACATTAAAGGCGATGATTAAAGCATTTGCTGCCGAAGCGAGCATAACATCGGATTCGTTGACCGCACCGACACCGGAATGAATGATATTTACGCGTACCTCATCATTTTTATTGAGTCCGAGCAAAGAACTGCTCAGGGCACCAACGGAGCCTTGAACGTCGGCTTTGATCAGGATGTTGAGGTCTTTAATATCGCCGTCTTTGATTTGCTGGAAGAGGTCATCAAGAGAAACCTTCTTGGAACGAATCAATTCGGTGCGCTGTTTTTCAATACGTTTTTCAGAAATTGAGCGAGCTAGTTTTTCTTCCAGCACGGCTAAAATATCGCCTGCTTCTGGTACATCGGCCAGGCCGAGAACCTCTACCGGCACGGAAGGGCCAGCTTTTTTGACCTTTTCGCCACGGTCGTTGATCATAGCACGAACTTTGCCGTGGGCAGTACCGGCAATAATTGAATCACCGATCCGAAGCGTACCGTTTTGCACGAGTACCGTTGCTACCGGACCGCGGCCCTTATCAAGCTGCGCTTCAATTATGATGCCGCGTGCGTCGCGGTTTGGATTTGCCTTGAGTTCCTGTACTTCGGCTACGAGCAGAATCATTTCCAATAGATCGCTGATCCCCATCTTCTGCTTAGCAGAAACTGGAACCATAATGGTTTCGCCGCCCCAGTCTTCCGGGATGAGTTCGTATTCTGCCAGCTGCTGTTTCACGTGATCCGGATTGGCACCTGGTTTATCAATTTTGTTGATTGCGACGATGATTGGCACATTCGCGGACTTGGCATGGTTGATTGCTTCAATTGTCTGTGGCATAACACCATCATCGGCAGCTACAACAAGAATGGCAATATCTGTTACCTTAGCGCCACGGGCACGCATAGCTGTAAAGGCTTCATGGCCCGGGGTATCAAGAAATACAATTTTCTTGCCCTGACACATGACCTGATAGGCACCGATATGCTGCGTAATGCCGCCAGCTTCATGCGAAGAAACCGATGTTTTGCGGATAACGTCGAGCAGAGAAGTCTTACCGTGATCGACATGACCCATAACAGTTACAACCGGCGGGCGAAGAACGAGCGATTTTGGATCGTCCTCGATTTCCGGAATTTCTGTAGGATCCTGTTCTGGCGGCAGGGCTTCTACAGTTACCTCAAATTCACCGGCAACCAAAGTCGCGGTATCAAAATCGATTTCCTGATTAATGGTAGCCATGACGCCCATTTTCATCAACTGCTTGATGACTTCGGTAGCTGTATAGCTCATTTTGCTGGCAAGATCTTTGATAGCAATCGTTTCGCCAACTTTTATCAGCTTCGGCCGGGCAATTTCCTGTTTTGGTGCCGTGTTCACCGGCATGTTCCGATTGTTGCGGTTATTGCGGTTATTTCTGTTATTGCGGTTGTTGTTATTTCTGTTATTGCCGCCAAAACCAGATCGATTCCCTGTTGTGTTGGCGCCGCGGGTATTTTGTGAATGTCCGGCCCCGGCAGTTCCAGGACGGTTGTTATTCGGGCGGGCAGAATTAGTTGCTGGTCGATTATTGTTATTTCCGGCCGGTCGGTTGCCGGTATTATTGTTTCCAGCTGGACGATTGCCAGTATTGGCATTATTGTTATTTCCAGTCGGACGATTGCCAGTATTGCCAGTATTGCTGTTTCCAGCCGGACGATTGCTGCTATTAGCAGCCGAATGGCCTGCAGGACGATTATTGTTGTATGGCGGACGCCCGGTCGTGTTATGCGCCGGTCGGTTAGTTGGCTGGCTGGCTGCTGCTTGTGCTACGGGTTTTTGCGTTACCGGTGCTTTCGCAGCCTCCTTCTTTCCGGAAAAAACCTGCTGAATCAGATTTTTTTCTGTATCTCCGACACTGCTCATGTGATTTGTAGCGCTGTTATTGTTATTGCGTGCTAATATATCAAGAACCACCTTACTTGTGGTATTAAATTCTTTGGCCAATTCATATATTCTATATTTGGACATCGATCCACCCCCATTAATTTTTTGGCATTGTATCCAAGAGCTTAAGCAATGCTTTGCTGAAACCAGCATCCGTAAGACCGGCGACCGCACGATAGTTCTTGCCGATCCCCTGCCCTAGGGTTTCTTTCGTCAGTATATGGTAAAGCGGAACATTGTGCGTCCGAGCCATATCAGCATATTGTTTCTTTGCTGCCTCAGATGCATCATCTGCCACCAAAAGTATTTTTACTTTTCCGGCAGGCACCGCTTTTTCTACGGCAAATTCTCCTGACAGAAGCTTGTTTGCTCTTTGTGCCATACTGAGTAAATTGATAATGCTTTGCTCATTTTTATTCATTGTTTTTAAAAAATCCCGCTCTTAATTCTTCGTAAATTTTATTGTCAATAGCGCTTTTGAAAGATTTTTCGAAGCGGCGTTCTTTTACTGCTTTGTCAAAACACTCGACATTGTTGCAGATGTAAGCCCCACGCCCCGATTTCTTTCCGGTCAGATCAATGGAAAATTCTCCTTCCGGACTGCGCACGATCCGGATAAGTTCCCGCTTGATATGCAGCTGCTGACAGCCCAGGCACATTCGCTCAGGAAGTTTTTTCTGTCCTGCCATGTTTATTCACCTTCTGTAGAGAATGATTCTTCCGGAGTCACTTCAGCGATGGTCAAATCATTCAGATCGTTTTCTGCGGCGGCCTGCGATTCGCTTTTAATATCGATTTTCCAGCCAGTCAGTTTTGCGGCAAGGCGCGCATTTTGCCCTTCTTTGCCGATTGCCAGTGACAACTGATAATCTGGAACAATAACTTTGGATATTTTCTCAGCTTCACTGATGGCAACAGAAACCACCTTAGCCGGGCTCAGCGAATTGGCAATGTATTTAGCCGGATCGACATTCCATTTGACAATATCAATCTTTTCACCTTTTAATTCGTCGACAATTGCCTGCACACGCATGCCCTTATGTCCGACACAGGAACCCACTGGATCGATATCTTCATCTTTGGAAAATACTGCTATTTTAGACCGCATCCCAGGTTCCCGGGCCACGGATTTGATTTCGACGATGCCATCATGGATTTCTGGAACTTCGAGCTCAAACAGGCGTTTCAAAAGGCCCGGATGTGTTCTCGACACCATGATTTGCGGTCCTTTAGAGGTTTTTTTGACTTCGACGATATACGTTTTCAGGCGATCGCCATGATTATATTGTTCGATAGGAATCTGCTCAGAGGGTGTCAATACTGCCTCGGTTTTGCCAAGATCGATAAATACATTCTTAGCTTCGATGCGCTGCACAATCCCTGTTAAAATATCGCTTTCCCTATTGGAAAATTCTTCATAGATAATGCCACGTTCTGCTTCACGGATGCGCTGCACAACAACCTGTTTGGCTGTCTGCGCTGCAATGCGGCCGAAATCAGCCGGTGTAACTTCTATTTCAACAATATCGCCTTCTTCATAGGCGGCATTGATTTTGCGAGCTTCAGCCAATGACATTTCTGTGATATCACTGTCCATTGCTTCGACGATGGTTTTGCGGGCAAAAACGTGAAACTCACCGGTTGTGCGATCAAGCGCGACGCGGACGTTCTGAGCCGAACTAAAATTGCGTTTGTAGGCAGATATCAATGCTGCTTCAATAGCGTCAAACAAGACCTCTGGTGCAATGCCCTTTTCTTTCCCTAATTGTTTAAATGCTTCCATGAATCCTTTGTCTTTATTATTCATGTAAATCCCCCTTATTCAATTGTATGATCAAAATTCGATATGAAGACGAATAAGTGCTATCTTATCAAATGGAATAACTTTTTTTTCATCGAGTGTTATGCTATCGGCATTGAATGCCGACAGTTGTCCGACGGTTAATTTCTGTCCGTCAAAAGGGGCATAGGTTGTGACATCAACCATCTTTCCCATTTCACGTTCAAAATCACGATCCTTTTTCAGGACACGATCAAGCCCTGGTGAGGAAACCTCCAATATGTAGCTTTCCTTGATTGGATCGCTTTTGTCGAGGACTTCTTCAAGCTCTTCACTAAGCTGCTGACAGTCATCAATTTCAATACCGCCAACTTTATCTATAAAAACGCGCAGATACCAATGCTGTTCCTTGACGTATTCTACATCAACCAATTCGATATCTTTACCCTGAAGTAACTCTAAAACGATCTGTTCTACCCGCTCTTCTGTCTGATTTGCCATAAAAACACCTCCTGTTGCTGGACTGAGTAACTTTTTCGATGATGATTTCCCAAATAAATAAGACTAAAGAGTGGGTTTGCACCCACTCTTTAGATATCACACCTTAAATTTCCTGTAGCTTCATTATAGCATCTGCTGATATAAATGTAAACTCCATATTCGATAACAAAGTATTAAGACAACTTATTTTACGATAACAGTCCTGTTACAAAAACAGCTCCATCTGATCGCTTTCATTCATCCCGGCTAGACAACCGTGTTCACGCAATGCCTCTATGACTGTTTTTGAAATACCGGTTCTCTTTTTCATGTCATCAATTGAAGTGAAGTCGCCATCCTTGCGTGCTTCAACGATATTTTTAGCCGCGGTGCTGCCTACGCCGTCAAGTGCAGCCAGCGGGGGCAGCAAGGATTTATCATGAATGACGAATTTATCAGCCAGTGAAACATACAAATCCACTTTTTCTACAAAATAACCGCGCAGATACATTTCCCAGGCCAGTTCAAGAACAATTTGCAAATCTTTATCCTTAACAGACAGGGATTTCTGTGCTTCGAGTTCATCAATTTCCTTCATTTTTTCCTTAATTGCCGTCTTCCCTTTGGCAATCAGATTGGCATCAAACTCAGCCGCCCGAATGGAGAAATAGGCGGCGTAAAAAGCCAAAGGATAGTGAACCTTGCAAAAAGCAATCCGGTAAGCCATCATTACATAAGCTGTCGCATGAGCCCGAGGAAACAAATACTTGATTTTCAAGCACGATGCAATATACCAGTCCGGAATTCCTGCCTGTTTAAGCTTTTCGATCACTTCCGGGGCAATGCCTTTGCCCTTGCGGACATTTTCCATCGTCTTAAACGCCAGCAATGGCTCAACCCCACGATGAATCAGATACATCATGATATCATCACGGGCCGAGATAGCGTCTGACAGGGTTGAGGTTCCATTGCGGATCAACTCCTGCGCGTTATCGAGCCAGACATTCGTTCCATGCGAAAATCCACTGATTCGGACGAGGTCACTGAATTTTTTCGGATTGGTGTCATCAAGCATCTGCCTGGTAAAGCGGGTACGAAATTCCGGGATGCCAAAGGTTCCAGAATTACTGCCGAGTTCTTCGGGGGTAACGCCCAGCGCCGCTGTCGAAGAAAAGATGCTCATAGTCGCTGGGTCATCAAACGGAATTGTTTTTGGGTCACGATGGGTCAGATCTTCGAGCATCTTAATGACAGTAGGATCATCATGTCCCAGAATATCAAGCTTTACCAGTCGGTCATTAATCGAGTGATAATCAAAATGCGTCGTGATGGTAGTCGTATTCTTATCGTCGGCTGGTCGCTGGATTGGCGTAAAATGGTGAATATCCATATTGCGCGGAATAACCATAATGCCGCCCGGGTGCTGGCCAGTCGTCCGCTTAACGCCGGTGCAGCCTTCGACCATGCTGCTGAAATAGGCATCCCTTTTCTTCTGGCCCTTTTCATCAAAGTATTTGCGGACATAGCCATAGGCTGTTTTATCAGCAACTGTCGCTATAGTACCAGCGCGGAATACATTGTCCTTGCCGAAAAGTTCTTCTGTGTATTTATGGGCTACCGGCTGATAATCACCGGAGAAATTCAAATCGATATCAGGAACCTTGTCCCCATCGAAGCCCATGAATACGGCAAACGGAATATCATGCCCATCCTTTATAAGGCCAGTGTCACAAACAGGACAATTCTTATCCGGCAGGTCAAAACCGCAACCATAGGAACCATCGGTGATAAATTCGCTGTACTGGCAATGCGGACAGCGCCAATGTGGTGGCAGTGGGTTTACCTCGGTGATATCGGTCATGGTCGCTACAAAAGAAGATCCGACAGATCCTCGCGAGCCAACAAGGTAGCCATCATCGAGAGATTTTCGTACGAGCTTATGCGCGATCAGATATAGTACGGCGAAGCCGTGTCCGATGATGGATGTTAGTTCGAGATTAAGACGATCCTGGACAATTTGCGGCAAGTTTTCCCCATAGAGAAATCTGGCCGTGCTATATGACATGTCTCGGATCTGATCTTCAGCGCCGGGAATCATCGGAGAATACAAATCATCCGGGATCGGCTTAAAAACTTCTACCTGATCGGCAATTTTGCGTGGATTCGTCACAACTGCCGCATAGGCATCGTCTTCTCCCAGATATTGAAACTCCGCCAGCATCTCTTCTGTCGTTCGCAGATAGAGCGGCGGCTGCATATCGGCATCCTTAAATCCTTTGCCGGCCATTAAAATTGCCCGGTATATCTGATCTTCCGGATTTAAAAAATGCACGTCGCAGGTTGCCACCAATAGTTTTCCCAGGCGTTTTGCCAGATCGGCCACTTTCAGATTGATGGCGATCAAATCCTGATCGGATTGAATATTGGGGAAATCTTCACTGCGAACAAGAAATTCGTTATTAGCAATCGGTTGAATTTCCAAATAATCATAAAACCGGGCAATTTCAACGAGTTCCTCCTCCGGCTGCCCGGCAACAATCGCCCGGATAAGTTCTCCAGCCTCGCAGGCCGAACCGACAATAATCCCCTCCCGGTATTCCTGTAAAATTTTGCGTGGCAATCGTGGCTGCTTATGCAGATAGCGCAAATGTGCCAGGGATACCATCTTATAAAGATTACACAAACCGATATGGTTTTTTACCAACAGAATAATATGATTGGCCCGCCGCTGCTGGTAATCATCGCCGACCAGGTACCCTTCCATGCCGTAGATGATTTTTATGTCAAGCTTATTGGCCTTTAGTACCTTGGCTGCTTCAGGAAACGCCTGAACAACACCGTGATCTGTAATCGCAATGGCCGGCCAGCCCCAGCGGGCAGCGGTTGTCACCAGTTTTTTTACCGAAACGACGGCATCCATGTTGCTCATATGCGTATGGGCATGAAGTTCAACACGCTTTTCACTTGCCTGGTCATCCCGCAGCAGCGGAGTTGTTTTATACATGCTGTCGACAAACAGGACAAAATCATTTTGGAAGGTGTCAAAGCGAACCGAGCCCTTGATTTTAACAGTCATGCCAGCTGAAACGCCAGCCTGAACGCGCTCAAATTCCTCCTTGTCCTTGAAAAAGGTCTTGCAGTTTATGCCATCGCTCTTGTCGGCCAACGAAAACGTAAGTAATTTTGTACCGGTTTTAAATTCACGTACATCAAAAGTACCGATTGTTCCCGCCAGAATAACATTTTTCATTTCACCATCAAGATCTGAAATTGGCACCGGTTCGCCCTGAATGGTTTTGCCAAAAATCTGCGGCGAACTAGTTGTCTTGCTGGCGGATGCTGTTTTACCGGCAGTACTGGCCGGTTCGAGCTGTCGCTGCTGTTCAAGCTGCAGCGCTTCCATGTATTCCGGGGTCATAAAGTCATCGGTCTGTTCGGCTGCTGGTACATCGGCAGCCTGACAATCAATTTCACAAGCAAAACCCAGTAATTCCTTAATGACCTTTTGCATGCTCCGGACAACGCCATGCGCCTGCATGATCTCTTCGGCCAGTTCGCCAAAAACAACGAGAATCAGTTTGCTACCGGAAAAATGATGTTTGGCTTTAAGCAACAGATGCGTTACCGTCGGATTGCCGTCGGCAGAGCTTTCTACAATCTTTTTCCAAAGTCGTTCAACCTCTGCTTCCCAGTCGATAACATCCTGATAAAAAATGACCTGGTTTATCTGACATTTTGCGGCAATATACTCGGCCGCAGTCTCCAGCAGAGATACGGACAGACGGTTGCGTGTTTGTAGCAAAATTTCCCAGGAATTTTGCTTCAGACTGATCTCCACATGTTTGATCCGGCATTCCTGGAAAAGCTTTTTTTGGTTTTCTTCTACTGGCAGACTGCGAACCAGCTGCCAAAAATCATTCCCTTCGCGGGGAATAATACAATATTTCTGCATAATAACTGAGCCTCTTTCGTCATCCATTGCCTTTTATTCTATCATAAAATATGTTCGCATCAAAACAGAATCTTTTTGACAAAAACAATGAAATATTGTCCCGCACAGAAGGTATCCTCCATAGAAAAGGCCCCGCAGCTTAACCGCGGGGCCTTTTCGGTCACAAGCGTTTTATCGCTTATGTATTTATAATAGTTCTTCCGGAATGCTGTCGGCGGCAAGAATCCAGGTGCCAGCTTCGTTTTCTTTCATGCCAAGTGGCCGTGCCTCAATGGTCTCACCGGCAACACCAATCGATATTTTGTCGCCCATGCATTCCATAATCCATTGCTGGAACATCTCGTTTTTATTTCTGATTATGATATTAGGATCACCGCTGCGTTCATTGTGGTCTTTAAACTCAATGCCGCCGTCCTCGTGCCGGCTGATGTAATGATCTGGTTCACCCTTGTGCCTTAATACAACTGAGATATCAGAAAACTTATGAAACCCATTTTTTAAAGCTGTCACCAAGAATCATCTCCTAATTTTAAATTTAAGTCTATTCTGTATATTTCGACAAATGAACGGCGATCCCTGCAAGATCGCCGCTCATTTGTCGAAATATTTGCCGGGATAACTCCCCAGGCTGTTTATTTTTGCAAATGTGCGGTGCTGTTAAGCAGCTCCACCGAGCGAAGCTGTTCATCGTAGCGGATGATGTTGACCGCGGTATTGTCCTGGCGCAAAGACCAAATATACTGCAATGGCATATGCAGCGCTTCTGCCAATATTGTGCGGATAATAGCCCCATGAGCCGCAATCAAAACAGTTTCGCCTGGATGTGTGTCGACAATTTCTTCAATTGCTGTCAGTCCGCGCTGCTGAAGCTCAGAAAAACTTTCTCCGGCTGGAATCGTAATTTTCTCTGGATTGACGAAAAAATTTGCCCCCTGCTTGGGCCACTTTTCCTCGATTTGTGTATAAGTAAGCCCTTCCCAGTCGCCAAAATTCATTTCTCGTAAACCTGCTTTTTCAGTTACGGGCAGGGAAAAGCGGTCAGCAACAAAGCTGGCTGTCTTATAAGCACGTTGCAGGTCACTGGAATAAGCGGCCGAAATTTCGGGGAAAGCAAACCGCTCCGCCAGCATTTGCGCTTGTTGAAGTCCTTTATCAGATAAAGCGATGTCCGTCTGGCCCTGATAGCGGCCAAGCAGATTCCATTTCGTCTCGCCGTGACGAACTAAAATAATTTTTGTCATACCCTTGTACTCTCCTTTAAAACTGCTTGTAATGCGGCTAGCAAAGCATCATTATCATGGGGGGACTTTACAGCAACCCGGACGTAGCCAGTAGAAAGCCCCGGGTAATTGCTGCAATCACGGATCATAATCTGCCGTTGCAGTAATTTTTCTCTAAATAGAGCTGCACTATAGCCGGTCCCGCTGATATCAAGCAAAATAAAATTTACAGTTGGTTTGCAAGCTTTGACCTTGGGCAGGCCTTGCAAAAGCAGCCACAGCCGTTCCCCCTCCGCTTTAACACTGGCGCGGGTTTTTTCCTGATAAGCGGTGGCGTTCAAAGCGGCAAGCCCCGCCTTTTGGGCAAGAACATTTACATTCCAGGGATCTTTGCCAAGCGCAAGCTTTTTTGCCAGAGCCTTATTGGTAGCCGCAAATCCCAGGCGCAGTCCTGGAATCGCATAAAACTTAGTCAGCGACTGCAACAGAAAAAGATTATCATAATCGGCCAGCAATTTTCGACAGCTGTAGGCTTCCTGATCCGTGCGAAAATCGATAAAGGATTCATCGACGACAACCAAACAGTTATGGTTTTTTGCCACCTTAAGACAGTCTTCGATCTCCTGCACCAGCAGGAGATTGCCAGTCGGGTTATTGGGATTACCGAGGACCAGACAATCTGCGTGCTTGATTTTATCGATAAAATCCGGGGACAGAGTCAGGGAAAAATCCTGCGCTGCTGCTAGTTCATGATAGGTAATATCAGCCTGGCAGGCAAGTGCAGCCCGTTCGTATTCACCGAAAGACGGAACGGGAATCAGGACATTTTTCGGCCGCAGAGTATGAAAAAGAACATACAGTAGTTCCACCGCACCATTGCCCAATACAATTGTATCCGGCAATAATTTGTAATGGGTGGCAAGAGCCTGTTTTAAGTCGGCTGCCTCCGGGTCCGGGTAGTGGATGACTTGACCGATATTATCTTCGATGGCTGCTTTGACTTCATTTGCCAATCCGAGCGGGTTAATATTGGCACTGAAATCCAAAAGCTTACCCGCTCCCGATTGCTGGCGCAAAATCTCATGAATATTTCCGCCGTGCGTGAATTTTTCCTGCATGTTTATCACCTGTTATTCACTATTTATTCTATAGCCGCCTGCAACCAGACGAACTGTACGCCAATAGGTTAAATGCGGGAAATGGACTTGCATTTCCCTGACCGCTTTTGTCAGCGCTGCGGACGAAAAATCCGGCGCAAAAAGCAGTCCAAGTACTGTTCCACTGTGGGCGGCATTGACGCCGACGGCGCCAAGTTCTAAAGCGGCCGCAAGGATTTTCGGTAGCTGTGGCTTATAAAGGATTGCCTGGTTGGCCATTGCGCTGAGAGATGCTGCCTTGCCTACAGAAACAGCATCTGCCCGGGACAGCATGGCCAAGGCTTCACGAATGAGGGGTTCATTCTCCCGGTTGAGCCGCTCGAGATCTGTCCGGGCATGAAAGCGCAGGGTATCCACCGTACCGCCGGTATCAAAAACGGCAATTTGTAACGGTGGTATGCCAGAAATTTCTTGTTGGCAAGCGCCGGTTATATGGTTCATTTGGACAATGCCGTCAAAAAAAACGCCATCGGTCGGTTCAATCCGGGCTGCGATTGCAGCTACCGTTTCCGGCGCTATCGTTTTACCCAGGGAAGCCGTTACAGCAAAACACACCGCAGCGATATCGGCACTGCTTGAGGCCATCCCCTTCCCCGTTAAAAGGTCAGAGGTTATTGACAGTGAAAACGGATATTTTTTTACGGAAAAATATTCTAAAATCGCAGCAACGGCCGCTTGTGCTTTACTGCCACAGCCTGAAAAGCAGGTGACGCTATTAGGTGATACCACCGCTTGTGTGTAGACATCAATCGGGCAGGTGACGAGAAAAGGCTTTCCGTTTAGAGTTCCCTGAACGAGCTCGCCACAAGAACCGGGGACTTTTATCGTTAGCCGCATAAGATAAACTCCTATATCATGATGTGAATGGCACAGAGAAAAGCAAACAGTGCAAATAATTCACCCAAGTGTGTAATCGCACCATAAACATCCCCTGTAAGGCCGCCAAGAATTTTGGTGACATATTTTGCGAAACAAAAAGCCGCAACAATTGTAGCCAACATGCTTATTATAGCAAAAATTCCCCAGGGTGTAACGAAAAGCAACGTCGAAAAAACAGCAAATATCAAAGCGCTGCGGTTGGCATGCTCGGCAAACGCTTTGCCCATGCCCTCTGGCCGGGCATAAGGAAAGCAGACAATCGCCATCGTCATGCATAGCCTGGCTATAATTGGCATGACAAACAGTGCTGTTGGCAGATACCTGGCATCAAAATCCGCCAACAAGGCATATGCCAGTATTAGATAAGCGGCAAAGGCCACAACAGCATTCGAGCCCACACAGCTGTCCTTCATGATTACAAGCATTTTTTCACGGGTGCGGCCGGAAAAAATACCATCCATGGTGTCCATAAAGCCGTCACAGTGGAGGCCCCCCGTCATTATAATCGGCAACAGCAAAAGCAAAGCATTACGGATATGCTCCGGGAATAAAAGCCCCTGTTGTGGCAGCATAACGAGCAGTAAATAAGCCGTGCTGGCATAGATCGTCCCTAAGACAACACCAACCAGAGGGAAAAATCTAACACTTCGGCCAAAATCTGCGGCAGTCCAGCTCGTCTGCTTTACGATGGATATTCTGGTCAAAAACTGGAGACCAATAAAAAAAGCTTTCAAAAAAAGATTCCTCCCGCAATAAAAATAGAAGCGATAGCCAAAAATAGAAATGTGGTTGCATACATCAACCGTATTGTCTGATAGATATGCTGGGGAGCCAGTTCGTTTTGGCTGTCCCCCATATAAGCGCGAAAGGAGGGCTGGCCAAAATAGTAATTGAGTCCGCCGAGACGGATTCCCAGGGCACCGGCAACAGCCGCTTCCGGGCACCCCCCGTTAGGGCTGGGATGCTTCGACGCATCGCGCCTGAGCATGCGCCAGCTTTCTTTCGCCTGAAACCGCAGGAAAAATGCGGCCAGGACTAATAAAAGACCCGTAATGCGGGCCGGTATGTAATTTAAAATATCATCTAATTTAGCGCCGATCCGGCCAAAAAATAAATAACGCTCATTTTTATAGCCAATCATGGAATCCATCGTGTTGACGGCACGATATAAGACAGCCAGGGGCGCTCCCCCAAGAAAAAAATAAAATAACGGTGAAATTACACCATCAACAATATTTTCGGCAATGGTTTCAACCGCTGCCCGTGTGATGTCGGGTGTATCAAGGTTTTTCGTATCCCGCCCGACAATCCAGCCAACTTTACAGCGCGCCTCAGCCAGATTTTCCTGTTCGAGATAAACGGCTATTTCACGTCCGGCCCGGCTCAGACTGTTCGGTGAAATCGTACAGTATAGCAGCAGCATATTGATAAAAGTGCCCAGTGCCGGCAACTGCGGGAAATAGAAACTGAAAAACTGCTCGATCGCCAGGACAGCCATATAGCAGCTGGCCAAGACCAGACAGACCAGCATGCCGCCGCTCAGCAGCTGCAAGACGGGACTTTGCTTTCTTCGGTATAAAAGTTTTTCGAGCAAGGCAATGAGGTTGCCAATTAAAACGACCGGATGAAGCTTGGTCCGTGGATCACCGATCATGAAGTCAACAAAAACGCTGCCCCAGGCAATCAGCAAGAGTTCAGGCATGGCAATCGCCCATGATTTCATGCAGTCGTTTCATATCCAGTCTGTTGCGCACGGTGTCAGCCAGACGGTTATAGCTGGCCTGTTTGGCCGCATAGGTGTTTATGCTGACCGGCAGTGGTTCCAGTTTTTTATGCCGGCGGATGGCATTTAAAAGTGCCCGACGGTATTCATCGTTGTCAAAAATACCATGGATATAGGTTCCCATCACGAGTCCGTCAGCGCGGCAAAGTCCATCGGGAAGATCAACCGCTTCAGCGGAGCGCTCTGTCAGGCGGAAGGGATGCCGGATATTTTCCTCGAGGAAAACCGTCTGCCCCATATGAATCTCATAGCCGTGAAGATTTATCGCTTCTATTTTACTGCCTAAAAATACCATTTCCTCACAATCGGCATTGACTTGTGAGGTCAATTTATGCTTACTGAAAGTTGTTTCCATCGGCAGCAGATCCATGCCTTCGATCTGTCCGTGTTCTGATTCGGTATGATACGGATCGTAAATGGCCCGGCCCAGCATTTGATAGCCGCCGCAGATGCCAATGACGGGAATCCCCTGACAGATAGCGGCTTTAATCGTTTTTTCCAGCCCCGAGCGACGCAGGTAGAGCAGATCTTCGGTTGTATTTTTACTGCCGGGCAGCAAAATCAAATCAGGCCGGCCGATCGATTCGCCCTGTTTGACATAATACAGCGAAACATCTTCTTCCCCAGCCAAAGCGTCAAAATCTGTAAAATTCGATATTTTAGGTGTCTGAATGACAGCAATTGCCAAATCCTTTTTTTTGCGGGAACTGCCACTTGTTTTTTCCTCAAGCGAAACGGAATCCTCGTCGTCAATTCCCAACTGGTCAAGATGAGGGATCACGCCGAGAACCGGCTTGCCGGTTTTTTCTTCAAGAAAGGTCAGGGCGGGTTCCAGCAGCGTTATATCACCACGGAATTTATTGATGATCAGCCCTTTAACCAACGCCCGTTCCTCTTCATCGAGCAGTTCCAGCGTTCCGACCAACGAAGCGAGTGCCCCGCCACGGTCGATATCGGCAATCAAAAGTACCGGGGCCTGAAGGTGCTTGGCCACACGCATATTCACGATATCATTGGCCTTGAGATTCACTTCTGCCGGGCTGCCCGCCCCTTCAATGACAATAGTATCGTATACGGCATCAAGGCGCTGCAGCGATTCCTTTACTGCTGAAAATGCCTTGAGTGAATACCCTTGATGATATTCCTTCGCCGACATATTCCCGATGGGTTCTCCCATTAAAACTACCTGTGAGCAGGCATTGCCTGTAGGCTTTAGCAATACCGGGTTCATGTCTACCATTGGCTCAAGTCCCGCAGCTTCCGCCTGTGCAACCTGTGCCCGGCCCATCTCCTTGCCATCACGGGTGACGTAGGAATTTAATGCCATATTTTGGGCTTTGAAGGGAACGACTTTTTTGCCGTCTTGATAGAAAATCCGGCATAGAGCCGTTGTCAAAATGCTTTTCCCTACATGGGAGCTTGTCCCCTGCAGCATAATGTAATTTGCCATGCTTCTTATGCCTCCAAATGTTGTGCTAATTTTTTTATATTGAGCGGCAGCCCGCAGGCTACCAGATAGACGTCAGCCGCTTCCCGGGCAATGGCCTGATTGGCGAGTCCTGACAAATCACGATATTGCCGGGCTAAGGCATTTTCCGGCACGATGCCAGCCCCCACTTCATTGGTTACAATGACCACCGTACTGTCACAGGCAGCTATCGTCCGTATCAGGGTTGTAATTTTCCCTAAAATATGATCATGCTGCGCCTGAAGGTCTGCCGGTAAATCCGGCTGACAGAGCAGATTGCTCAGGTATAAGGTCAGACAGTCAAATAAAATCAAGTCATTACCGGCGGCTGCAGCCTGCTGTATGGCCCTTTCGGGAGCAAGGGGCGCTTCATATGTCTGCCAGTTTTCTGGACGGCGCTGGCGATGAAGATCAATGCGATAGCGCATCTCTTCATCGCGAATTTCTGCAGTTGCTATATAGGCAATTTTTTTGCCATGGAGCATAGCATATTTTTCAGCAAAACTGCTTTTACCACTGCGCGCACCGCCCGTTACAAGAATAAGCTTTCCCACGTTATTTCGCCTCCTGTTTTTGTTCTGCCTGATAAGCCCGGCAATTTTCAATGAAGGCGGCTCCCGCCTGTGGACAGCCGGCAAAATGCAGGTGCAGATAGGAGCCAAGAATTCTTTCGGACGCATAACCGGCTGCATACTGCTGATTATTTCTGTTTTTGGTAAACGTAAACGCCCAGGGATACTCGGCAATATCCGTTGGCGCAATATAGGAAGAAAAATGAAACTCATGCCCCCGCAGGACAGAGCCCTTGGCTCCCAATAACGTATTTTGGCGCATCTGTGCTTTTACATAACCGACGGTCTGCAGCTTTTCATTCATCCGGCAACTGCCAGGGATTACGCCAGCCATTACATGGCATTTCCCCGAAAAATCAACCAGCGATTCTGTAAGATACATAAAGCCGCCGCATTCAGCATAAATCGGCTGCTTTTTCTGGGCCGCTGTGCGCAGAGCTAGCAGCATGGCCTTATTTTCTGAAAGCTGCTGGGCAAATACTTCCGGGAATCCTCCGCCAAGAAAAATCCCATCGGCCGGCGGCAGCGTCTGATCCGCAAGCGGACTGAAAAACACGATATTGGCACCCTGTTGCTCCAGTGCGGCCAAGCTTTCCGGATAGTAAAAGGAAAAGGCTTCATCCTTGGCCACGGCAATGGTGATATTCTGGGGACTCGCCTGCGTTGACAGCGTATTTTCCCTGTGCAACGGCGCTGCTGCCTTGGCAATTTCCCGAAGCCGGGAAAGGTCTATATCCGCAGCCATTCTTTGGGCAAACAGGCCCATCCGGTCCGTTGTTTCATTTTCTGTCGTTGGCACAAGCCCGAGGTGCCGTTCCGGCAGCTGCAGGTTTTGATCGCGAAAAACAGCTCCGAGGACAGGAATCGATAATTTCCCCAGGGCATTTTCAATCATCTGCTTATGGTTTAAGGAACCAACCCGGTTTAAAATAACCCCGGCCAAATTCACCTCCGGATCATAGCTTTTGAAACCTAATGCAATCGCTGCTGCACTGTCTCCCATAGCCTTTACATCAATAACTAATATGACAGGAGCTTTTAGCAGCTTGGCGATCGCCGCCGTTGAACTGATGCCGTTCTTGCCGCCATCATAAAGTCCCATAACGCCCTCGATAATCGCTATATCTGCATCACCGGCAGTGCTGCAAAAGATATCCTGTATCTTTTCTTCGCTGACCAGCCAGGAATCAAGATTATGTCCTTTTCTGCCACTGGCAAGTTCATGGTATCCTGGATCAATATAATCCGGACCGATCTTATAGGATTGGGGCGCGTATCCCTGCTCTCTTAATGCAGCCAAAATTCCTGTCACAATTGTAGTCTTGCCGGAACCGCTGTGCACAGCACCAATCACGATACGGGGAATATTTTTTTCTCCCATACTATCAACCTCTATCTTCTGTTATCGAGCAAATACATAATGGCGTTGAGTGCCGCTACAGCAATCGGACTGCCGCCTTTAGTCCCCTCAACGGTGATATAGGGAGCCGGAGACTTTTGGGCAAGAACAGCTTTTGATTCGGCCGCCCCGACAAAACCAACCGGTACACCAATAATAGCTGCCGGATGAATGCCTTCCTCCTCAATCAGACGCATGACTTCAAATAAAGCTGTAGGCGCATTGCCGATGGCAACAATTGCTCCGTCGAGTTTTTTGCCAAACGCGCGCATAGCCGCCATGGAACGAGTGATCCCTTCGGCTTTGGCGGTAGTTGCCACGGCTTCATCAGCAATCAGGCATTCGACCTTGCCACCGAAGAAAGCCAATTTTTTCTTGTTAATGCCAGTGCGAACCATTTCCACATCGGTGTAAACGTTACAGCCGGATTTCAAAGCAGCTTGTGCTTTAGCAATCACTTCCGGATGTATTTTGATGACCGAAGCGTATTCCACATCGCCGGCCGCATGAATGATGCGGGAAAAAACTTTCGTTTCCTCGGCGCTGATTTTTAATTCGCTCAAATACGGTGCGATGATTTCCATACTTTTATTTTCAATTTCCATAGGTTTTGTTATAAAATTCATTTAAAATCCCTCATTTGTCATATATTTTCTGACAAAAGCCAGTACCGCTTCATAGTTGCTTGTTGCCTGCGGATAGGCAAGACGCGGGCGATCAACCACTACCACAGGCAGGGCAAGGTTGATGGCCGCTGTCAGCTTAGTATCTGTGCCGCCAACACTGCCGCTGTTTTTGGTTAAAATCACATCGGCCTCATATTTTTTGTATAGTTCTTCGTTAAGCGCCGTGGAAAAGGGTCCCTGTAAAGCTACAATATCCCGCGGTGTAAAACCAAGTTCCAGGCATTCCTGGATAACACTTGCCTCCGGCAAAACCCGGGCAATTAGCCGGCAATCACTGAGGGCTTTTGCTTGTTTGAGGGCCGACAGGTTGCGGCTGCCCGTGGTAAGAAATATATTCCGGCCAAGCGCAGCCGCTTTTTCAGCGGCTTCCTCATAGTTTTTCACCAGAAAAAGCCGGTTGTAATCCGGCAGCTCGGATTCCTGCCGCTCATAACGGATAAACGGAATTTGCAGTTCACGGCAAGCTGTCATCGCATTTTCCGACACATTTACCGCATATGGATGCGTGGCATCGACAAACACACGGATTTTATGCTGTATAAGCACTTTTTTCAGCGCTGGCAGGTCCAGCGGGGTATCATTGACGAGCAGATGATCATGGTTTTCCAGCAAAATCTTGCCATATGAACTCACCACGGAAGCCAGTACCTGATAGTTTGCTGCTAGCAGCCGGGCTGTGATTTCCCGCCCATCCTGCGTACCAGCCGCTACAAAAATCATAAATGATAGCCTCGCGGTGTGATCATGAAATCGTCTTTTACATAGGTTTTGCTGTTGCCGATGATGACAAGTGAAAACATATTGATTTCTTCTTTAGTAAATTCCCCTAGCGTAGAAATTACAGCCTTTTCCTCGGCGCGGGAAACGCTGTGGACAATCCCCACCGGCGTGTCAGGCGATTTATGCTTGAGCATAATTTGCTGAATTTCTTCAATGTGCTGCGTCCGTTTTTTGCTTTTGGGATTATACAGCGCCACGACAAAATCGCCCTGCGCGACAAGATCAGCCCGCTTTTTAATCAAATCCCATGGCGTCAGCAAATCACTTAAGCTGATCACAG
Organism: Selenomonadaceae bacterium; assembly: GCA_963678095.2. Lineage (GTDB taxonomy): Bacteria > Bacillota > Negativicutes > Selenomonadales > Selenomonadaceae. The sequence continues at coordinate 134,675 of OY782746.1, forward strand.
CAAAATCGTGCATCAAGGGCGCGCCAAGAATGGCAGCCGCGGCATTGACAGCACTGATTCCCGCAATAATATTGACTTCGGGGCGTTTTGTGGCATCAATTTTCATCAAAAGTTCCAGCACCAGGCCAGCCATGCCGTAGACACCGGCATCGCCGCTCGAGATTACCGCCACCTCTTTATTATTCAGGGCTTTGTCAACCGCCATCTGGCAGCGGTCAATTTCCTGCATCATAGCGGTACCGATGATTTCTTTACCGCCGATAATTTGTTCAATTAATCCGATGTATGTATTATAGCCAACAATAACGTCGGCAGCTTCAATCGCCCGACGAGCTCGCGGGGTCATATCCTCAAGACTTCCCGGGCCTATTCCGATAACTGTTATTTTTCCCATGCAATTGCCACCGTCACTTTCGAAAATTTTTCTTTTTTTAAAATGAGTTTTTTTACTGCTGAAGCCTGCAGTGCTGCAGCTTCGCAGACATTGCCAACGCCGATTTGCCGCTTGACAAAGGGGGATATTTCAAGACCACAGCGCTCAATCATCTGCTGCAGTTTATCGTTGTCATAAAAACAAATGGGGACACCAAGCTCGTGCGCTGCTGCCAACAGCCCGGCTTCATCCTGTTTAAGAACAGTGGAAGCCAATAATCCAATATCCCGGCGTTTGACAGCGATTTTTTTACAAGCAGCGTCAATTGCCGACAAAATCTCCTGCTTAGTGGTGCCACGCCGGCAGCCGATGCCAAGGACCAATTTTCTTGGCTGCAGCAAAATCATATTTTCAGGAATCGAAGCTACCGTCTGGTTTGTCAGCACAACAGCCGGCTGCTTACTATTCGCTATATCTGCCCAATTATCGATATTCTTGGCTGCAATATTGTTCCCTCTAAGTCGTTGCTGATAAAAATCGCGGTCAGGAAGCGCACGGTCAATATAAAAGCTGACGGCAGTTCCCTCGGCCAAAGCGCGATTGACATGCTTCAAATGTTTCAGCGGCAAAATATTCAGCTTGAGTTCACAGGCAAGGACATCCGCTGCCAGGCTGCCGTTTACATCGGTTGCTGTCGTAATGACCGGCTGCGCATCGATCATAGCGGCGATCTTATGTGTCAGTTCATTGGCGCCCCCAATATGGCCTGATAAAAGGCTGATTACATGCTTTCCCTGTTCGTCGAGAACAAGCACGGCTGGATCCATTGTCTTTTTTTCTATATGCGGGGCAATCATGCGAACGGCTATGCCCGCAGCGCCAATAAATACTAACGCGTCATAACGATGAAAAATCTTTGCGATGCAAGCTTTCAATTCATGGTATTCCACAAAATCCTCGGTAAGTGAATGCCGCTGTGCTTTGACAAAGAGTGCGGGCGTTCCACCAAGCTCGATCTGCAGACGCTTAGCCAAATCTGCTCCCCGCCGGGTTACAGCAATTAGTGCACAGTTCATTTTGCATCCCTGTACATATGGCTGAATTCCGGGGCATAAAGCCGTGAAAGCTCATAGGAAGTATCCAGGCAGCGGCTGACAACAATCATCGCCGTCCGGGTAATATCCTTATCCTTAATCGCTTCGACAATCGTTGCCAGTGTTGCCCGGATGATTTTCTCTTCCGGCCAGGAAGCTTTTTGAACAATCGCAATCGGAGTCGAGGCCTCATAGCCGCCTTCGATCAATTCTTTTACGACCTCGTCGAGCATATGGATGCTGAGGAAGATGCACATCGTGGCATTGTGCGCCGCCAGTGCCCCCAGTCGTTCTTTTTCCGGAACCGGAGTCCGGCCTTCATTTCGGGTAATGATAACGGTTTGTGAAATTCCCGGCAACGTATATTCCTGCTTGAGCGCAGCCGCTGTAGCTAAAAAGGAACTGACCCCCGGAATTACCTTGTATTCGATCTGGCGACGGTCAAGCTCATCCATCTGTTCCTGAATGGCCCCGTAGATGCTGGGGTCACCTGTATGCAGGCGCACAACCGTTTCACCGGCTTTAACGCCATTTTCAATGACTTCAATAACCTCTGGTAATGTCATCGAAGCACTGTTATAGATTTTTGCGCCCTGACGCGCCAAACCTAACAGTGCCGGATTTACGAGTGAACCGGCATAAATAATAATATCCGCTGCCTGCAGCAGCTTTTGTCCCTTGACGGTAATGAGCTCCGGATCCCCAGGGCCTGCACCAACGATAAATACTTGCATACTATATACCTCCTGAAATTATATCTTTTTACATGTAATGATATGAATGGGATTGAGGGCCTGTACCATATCGTAATCCCCTACAGGATGCAGGCGGTTTGCCTGGATCTGAACGGCCTCATATTTGTAATCGCTACGCTTACGCATATAAGCCAGCGCTTCATACAGCGTCTGTATGGTTACACAGTTTAAGACGATTCTACCGCCGTGCACCAGCTGCTGGTCCGCAGCATTGAGAATTTCCCGCAGCTTTTTGCCGCTGCCACCAATCAAGACGACATTGCAAGCTGGCAAGGAAGCCAATGCGGCGGGAGCCTCACCTTCCAGGATTGTCATGTTTTTTACGTGAAACTTATCGGCATTTTTTCGGATCAAATCCGTACCTTCCCCTTTGCGCTCAACCGCATAAACATGTCCTTCGGGGGCAAGCAGCGCGCTTTCAATGGAGAGTGAACCGGTTCCGGCACCGATGTCCCAGATAACATCGTCTTCCTGTATCTTTGCCTTTGTCAGAGTTAATATCCTGATTTCCTGTTTTGTCATCGGAATCTTGCCGCGGCAAAATTCATCATCTTCGATACCTAACATATGTCTCATGCTGTCACCACCATAATGCAATGTGAAAAATCCTCGATGGTGTTAATTGTCCCCAGCGTTGCGGTGGCAATCTCTTCATCTTTGTAAGAAAGCCGGGCGCAGCAATAAACCTTCGTTTCCGCTGGCCAGCCCCGCGCAAGCAAAAGCCGGGCAATGGCCTGCGAAGTATACGCCGTGTCCGTCAGTATTCCAAGGACGGCTCCTATTTCGTAATGCAAATCCTGTTCTTCCGGCCCGCGCCCGTGCAGGCTTAAAAGCCGCGCCGTTTGCCAGGGTAATGCAAGTCTGGCAAATGCCAGCTGCATCGAGCTGATACCGGGGATTACTTGCAGCTGGCTGGGTGAAAAAACATTTCGCAGGGCAGCCAGCAGCGAATAATATCCTGGATCACCGGAAACCATAACCACTACCTCCGTGTGGAGGCATTCTTCTTTTATAAAGTCCAGCACAGCCTGTATATCACCAGTAATGGCCATTGTTTTTGTTCCAGGCTTGGCAAACGTATCGAGTGCCCGGCGGCTGCCGAGCAGAACGCTAGCCAAATCGATGTATTGTTTTGCCACCGGAACAAGATATTCCGGTGCCCCCGGACCAATGCCGGCAACAATTATTTTATGTTCCATCCTAAATCCCTCCCGATTGCACTGGCTGTCTCGTCCATTGCTAAAATTTCTCCCTGCAGTGTCAGCAAAACGGTTCCGATGATGAGTTCATGAAATACATAGCGTTCGGCACGTTCACTGGCACGACGGGCCAGACGCTGATAAACTCCCTGCAAGCCATAGCCATTGATAATCGGCAGGGCTGCCTCCGTGGTGGTGGCTGCCAAAACTTGTTCAATTCCTTCAGCCGGCATGCCCATTGCGCCTGCATAGGCAGCCAATGTTTCCAGTCTTGCATCCGCGATGCGATTATGTGTATAAAAAATACCCGCAGCAATTTTACTGATTTTACCGATATGACCAAACAGCATCACCTGCCGTATCTTTCGTTCCACCGCACATTCAAGCATATGTCCAATAAAATTGCTGGTCTGAATTAATGCTTGCGGCGGCAGGTTGCATTTGTCACGGGCAAGGGTTTCGCCAATTTTCCCCGGAACAAAGACAATACTGTCAAATCCGGCGGATTTGGCTACGTCAATCTGAGGCGACAGGGAATTCTTGAACCCTTCTTCTGACATGGGGCGCACAATACCCGTAGTTCCAATAATCGATAAGCCACCCTCAATTCCCAAAACCGGATTTAAGGTCTTTTGGGCCAGTTCAGCTCCGGCCGGCAATGAAATTGTGATTTCACAATCGGCTTGCTCGCCCAGAATTTCCTGCACTACCTGTTGCATCATGGTCCGTGGCCCCGGATTAATGGCCGGTTCACCCACAGGGACTGACAGACCAGCCTTGGTAACTGTACCGACACCAGTACCAGCAACAAACTTTATACCACTGCCAACAGCCCCGGGTGTTGCTTCAACCAATACGGGCATTCCATTGGTAATGTCAGGATCATCCCCTGCATCTTTTATCACCGTGGCACTTGCCCCAGCGGTAGTCAACGTCACACTTTCAATGGGAATACAGATGCGTTCCCCACTTAGGGCAGAAATTTCAACGCTATTTTCCGTAGTGCCTGCGAGTCTTATGAGTGCCGCCTTGAGTGCCGCGGCAGCACAAGCACCGGTTGTATAACCACTGCGCATTTCTTTTTTCAAAACAATAAACCCCCTGCCTATGGCAGGGGGCATAAAATACCGAGCCCTCGCTCTTTAAAATGAGATCGGACTTTGTATTCGTACCACCTGCCTATCTACCGTAGGTCGCAGGCGAAAACTTCGCCCTGCGGTGTCGCTGAACAGGCAGGTCTCCTGGCTAAAATCATCATATTTTCAGCCTTCCCAAGAATTTTTCTCAGTGGCAAATTGAAAATACTCCTTACTACAGTGGCGGGACCGCACCAGTATCTCACTGGATTTCCCTATTAAGTAAAAATACGCCTGTTCCAAATTATATAATTTTAAGTCATGTCAATCATTATAGCATATTATGATTATATTCGCATATTCCTGGCACAATTAGTGAAAAATCAAGGGGTATTTTCGATTATTCCTTGAAAAATCAAATTGTTATCAGCACTCTTCACGAGAACAAGCTTTTGCTGAACTGTCGGTGTCAGGCGTTTATAGTCAATATCCCGTAAAATAAAATATGCTGACGGATTTTTAACCAGTAGCTGTTCCATATCCGGAATCTGCGTTGCCGAAAAAATCAGTTCCTCTCCATAGATATCGCTGTAAAAGGCAATTCCCGGACGCAGGAATTTTGATATATATACCGTATCCTGGCCATTGTAGGTATTTTTCAGCTCAAGAGCAACGGCCTCTGATGAGAATTGCGGGGCTACAGCCGGAACGAGCATTCCTGAAACAACTGCCGCCAGGCCAAACATGCCGATAATTTGCAAAAAAAAGGCATTTGCCGCCTGACGCTTCCATAGGAAACAAGCCGAAAAGATACCGATAAACAGCAAAACAAAAATCAGACATATTGCCGTGAGCTCCGTTTCCGGCAATGATTTTAGGCCCTGCCAGGTGCCGTAGGAAAAACCAGCTGACAGCAGCAACAGGGTTGCAATCCAACCGTAAAACCGCTCTGTGCGATAAAAATCCTCCCACAAAGAGTTGATGTACCAGCCGACAAGAATTGCCATTGGCGGATACATTGGCAAAATATAAGAGACGAGCTTTGTCTGAGCAACGGAAAAAAAGACAAATACAAGTCCGGCCCACAGGCTGAAAAAGAGCAGTTTTCCCTGTTCACGAGCTCCGCTTGTAAAGGCCCGCCAAAGAGCCTGTGGCAAAACCGCACACCAAGGGAAAAAGCCAATCAGCAATACTGGCAGATAGAAATACCACATAGTTTTTGACGGGTGCTCCGGTGAAGTAAAACGCGTTATATTATGAAATCCCAAAAAAGTATCAACGAAATCATGACCATGAAAATATATCATCGCTCCATACCAGGGAGCAAAGACTAGAAACATCAGCAGTGATCCGGAAAAAAGTCGGGAATGTTTCAGTTCGCTCAGTCTGCCGGAACAAATGAGATAGACAAAGCCGATTACCGCCGGAAAAAAACCAATAGGACCTTTTGTCAAAACAGCCAGCCCCATAGAAAAATAAAACAGATAATATCGTTTTTGGATGAAGGCCAGCAGCGACGCACTGATAAATAAGGTCAAGGTTATGTCTGTGACCGCGGCTTTTGCCAAATAAAAATACTCAAAACTTGTCGCCAGAATCAATGCACTGATAAAAGCCGTGCGACGATTGAAGATCTCTTTGGCAGAAAAATACAGAGAAAGACAGCCCGCGACACCTAATAATGCCGAGGGAAAGCGGGCTGCAAATTCTCCCATTCCAAAGAGCTGCACAGCTCCCATAATCAGCCAATAATACATCGGCGGTTTATCATACCAAAAATCACCGTAAATAAGCGGTGAGATAAAACTCCCCTGTGCCAGCATCTCTTTGGCAGTCTGTGCATAGACTGGTTCATCCGGGTCAAGCAACGAAAATGCATCCAGATTAAAAAATATGATGCAGACCGAAACCAGCACTATAATTCCGATATCTCCATATATGTTTCTTGTCATAAAAGCCTCCTAGAATGCTGGTTTATTTATTTTGTGAGCTGTTTGTTTAGGAAATCGCGGCCAAAGACCTTGATTGTGTAATAAAACCCGATCAAAAATGGTATGTATTCGGCAATAATGCGCCAAAATACGGCAACGATGCCAACAGTTCCAGCCGGCACCAGATCATTAAACAGGAGAACAAAGCCGCCTTCGGCAATTCCTGAGCCTCCGGGAGTTGGCGAAAAATAGAGCAGCATATTGAGGAAAATCATTCGCCCCATAACCGTATACCAGTCGGCTTCAACACCCAAACCCAGCAGTAAAAACGGCACAACACTGTAGATGGCAATCAAACTCAATCCTGATTCTATAAAGACCCGCAACATGCTGAGCGGCGCTGCTGAAAGCAGGACCACAGCCCCCTTGATATCACGATAGAAGGCCAAAATGATTTTTCGCCGCCGCCGCACAAGCCGGCGGCTGAGTTTAATCACAAAAAAATCAAGAAAATTTGTTTTAAAGGCCCAAATAATCAGTACAATACCAAGAAAAGCTGTAAAAGAAATTCCCATCAGTGTCTGATCGGATATCCCCGGTAAAATGCCGGTATCATGCAGGAAAATAAATGGCATGCACAACACAAGAAACAGTATGGAAACCAATGTCCGGACAATCACCAGGACGGTGGCTTTACCGGTAGGAACACCAGCATGGCGCAAAAAGATCAGCTGTGCCACGGCGCCCCCGGTAGCCCCTGGCGTCAATAACGCCAAAAAATAATTGCCGAATACAACTTGTACAGCCTGCGTCAAGGAGATATGCTCATTTGATATCTTCACCAGGTGCATCAGACGCGTCCCATCTAAAATGAGTCCGATGATGACGAATAGGACGGCTAGAATTACGGACCAGGATTTAAACGCCGTCAAATTGCTCAGGGTATTCATATCAACGGTAAAATAGATGACGCCGCCGGAGATCAAGAGCACCAGGACAATCAACACGACAAATCGTTTATAAAATTTATTCATGCGATAACTCCTTAAATGAAATCAGATTCACATGATTTTCCTTGATCCAGTTTAAAATTTCAGTCGAGGTCACGGCCTGAAATTCTTCTTCCCAATGATACGGCCAGCCGTATTGCCTTTGCAAAAGAGCGTTATCTCGTCCCGGATGGATCATGATTTCTGAGGTCCCTGTTGGCAGTGCTTCAAGAATGCCCCGTAAAAAACATTCCTGCATATTCCCGCCAGCTACCATGCCGAAAAAGAAGTCCGGGGTGTATATCCCCTGCCTTCTGGCTCGAAACCGGGCAATTTCGGCCAATGCCGTCAGCCCGCATTTTGCGACCTTTCGCCCCCAGGGTGCCGGAAAATTGCCGGAAAAGCCACAGGCTTCCGCTGGCAGGCGCATCTTGTTGATACCATTTTCCCTTGCCAGTTCAAGGCATATGGTGAAAATTTGGGGTAGAACATGAAGATGCTGATGACTGTCAATATGTGTTGGCACAATGCCCCAGGATTGTATCCGTTTGAGCTGGGCTTCGCATTCACGCCGCACTTCCAGCAAGGAAATTTTCCCCGCGATATATTTTTTGATAAATACCATATGGTCAGCCCAAAAACAGCCATTTTCATCGACCAGAGAAGGGACCTCCTCCGGGGGCAGTACCGGACGCTCTGCTACCAGTGTCAGGTGAACACCAACCCCAAGGGTTGGTACCGCCAGGGCAGCAGCAGCTGCTGCTTCGCCGGCCTGACCGGAAGCCATTAGTGAGGTACTGGTGATGCAGCCATCTTTATGTCCGGCAATAATTGCCTCGTTTACTGATACGTGCAGGCCGAAATCATCGGCATTTATAATTAAGTTTCTCAAAGTTTTCAGCCTCAATGTTCCACAAATTCGACATGACTTGCATAAGCACTATGATTGTGGATGGATTCGTAATTTTCACATTCAATCGAAAACCAGTTGATCTTTTCAATTTTACGCAGAGCCAAAACAAGATCACGCAAAATGTCTTCAACGAATTTTGGGTTCTCGTAAGCTGTTTCCGTAACATATTTTTCATCATCACGTTTGAGCAGCGGATAAATCGGACAAGAGCCCTGTGCCTCCATCATGGCCGCAAGATCTTCAATGTAGATATCACCCGCATCTTCTTCATATTGAATCAGAACTTTCATCAGACCACGCTGATTGTGGGCACCATATTTTGATATCTCTTTGCTACAGGGGCACAATGAAGTGAAGGGTACATTTACGCCCAGCGTAAATGTCATTTTTTCACCGGCGGCTTTTTCTGCAGTAAAGGAACAATCCAGGTCAAGCACGGACTTACGCTTGCTGACCGGAGCCGTTTTGTCAATAAAATACTTGAAATCAATTTTGAGATGTGCAGACTGAGCGTCAAGCTTGCCGAGCGCATCGTCAAGGATCCGGTTCATTTCCGGCTGGCTGATCGGCTGCTTATTCCAGTCGCTGAGAATTTCCAAAAAACGGCTCATATGTGTGCCCTTGTATTCCATTGGCAAATCAACGGTAAATTTTATCTTTGCCAGCACCTGTTGAAAGGCTCCGTCTTTTGTTTTTATTAAAAACGGCAGATGCGCATCATTAATTCCGACTTTTTGGATGGCAATCCCGCGTTTATCTTTACTGCTTTGGATGTCTTTCAAAACCATTCCTCCTCTTTAAAGGTAGGCTACAGGATCTTTGATCCCTGCCTCGGCAAACCCCTTCAGCCGCAGCTGGCAGCTGTCACAGGTACCGCAGGCTTTTTCGCCGCCATTATAGCAGCTGTGTGTGTATTCAAGCGGGGCGTTTAATTCCGTTCCTAATAGTACAATATCTTTTTTTGACAGCTTCTGCAACGGGGTTATGACTTTTATCTGCCGATGATCCGCGGCTGTTGCCTTTGTTGCATAATCTGCTAAATCCTGAAATTTTTGAATGAATTCCGGCCGGCAATCGGGATATCCCGAATAATCAACGGCGTTGACGCCAATATAAAGCGCATCTGCTCCGACAACTTCGGCATAACCAAGTGCATAGCTGAGAAATATCAGGTTTCGTGCCGGCACATAGGTAACGGGGATATCTGCCCGCTCTGTGTCGCCTTCCGGCACGGCAATTGTGGCATCGGTCAGAGCTGATCCGCCAATTTCATTCATATTGGTATCAATAATCAGATGTTTTTTTACATTATAATATGCTGCGACTTTTTTTGCACATTCGAGTTCAATGCTGTGCCGCTGATGATAATTAAAACTTATTGGATAAACATCCAGACCCTTGCTTTTAGCAACGGCCATACAGACGGTTGAATCGAGCCCGCCGGAAAGTAAAACGACTGCTTTCATTATAAATTCCTCCCCAAAATAGCAACTTTATCCGCGTAAAGCAGTAATCACTGCTGCCGGATCTTCCGCACCATAAACTGCCGAACCGGCAACAAGAATATTTGCTCCAGCCGCAATGACAAGTTTTGCGGTGTCAGCGTTTATTCCGCCATCGACTTGAATGTCAACGTTAAAGTCGTTGCCGTCAATAATCGCCCGCAACCGCTCAATTTTATCGAGTACGGATGGAATAAATTTCTGTCCGCCAAAGCCAGGATTCACTGTCATAAGTAAAACCATATCGAGGTCTGGCAAAATTTCTTCGATAACCGATAAAGAGGTTCCTGGATTCAATGCCACAGCAGCCTTGGCTCCACCAGCTTTAATTGTCTGGACGATACGGTGCATATGCTTTGCCGTTTCGGCATGAAAACAAATGAGATCAGCCCCAGCCTCTAAAAAAGGCGTAATCTGGTTTTCCGGCTGTTCAACCATCAAGTGCACATCAAAGACAGCTGTTGTCTTCTTGCGCAGTGCTGCTACGACTGGTGAGCCAAATGTTATATTCGGCACAAACTGTCCGTCCATGATGTCAAGATGGATGTAATCGGCTCCCGCATCTGTAACTTTCTTTATTTCGTCTGCCAGATAGGCAAAATCCGCCGATAAAATGGATGGTGCTATTTTTATCATAAATTAAAATCCCCTTTTAATGTTTTGTATCTCGCCCAATATATTCAGATAAGCACTGTAGCGGTCAGCTGAAATCGTACCAGCTGCCACAGCATCTTTTATAGCACATTGTGGCTCGTGATCATGGCTGCAGCTACTGTACTTACACTGACCGAGAAAAGGTCGGAATTCAACAAAGCAGGCCGCCAGGTTTGTTTGGTCAATATGCGTGAACTCCGTAGCACTAAAGCCCGGGGTATCCACCACAAAGCCACCGCCGACAAATGGCATCAGCTGAGCCAGCCGCGTCGTATGTTTGCCGCGCTTGATTTTTTCACTGATAGAGCCCGTGGCTAAATTTAGGTTATTATCAAGTGCGTTGAGCAGCGTTGATTTTCCCACCCCGGAGGGGCCGGCAAAAACAGAAATTTTGTCAGTCAGCGCTGCCCGCAGTTCATCAAGGCCAGCGTTTTCTCCGGCAGAAACAAATAAGACCTTATATCCCATCTGCTGGTAAGGTGCCAGCAGCGATCTAATAGCTGTCATATCAGCGATATCTATCTTATTTATGCAGATCAGGATATTTTGCAGTCCTGAATCCTCGGCCAGAACCAAAAAACGATCCAAGAGCAGCGGATGCAGATCCGGCTGGGCGCCGGCAAAGGTCAGGACCACCTGGTCGACATTTGCCACCAGAGGACGCGTAAGCACACTGTGACGCGGCAAAACCTCTTCAATTATACCCGTTTCAGCAGCAAGCTGTTCAAAACGAACCCGGTCCCCCACTGTAATGGAATACCGATCTTTTTTAAAACGGCCGCGCAGCTTACAGACAAAAACCGTCTCTTCCTGCTGAATATAATAATAACTGTTTAAAGTTTTAATTACAATTCCTTCTAGCAAGACGGTTCCTCCTTTATCGTAGCTATTTTCAGTGCGTATCTTTTTGCACATCATCTTGTTTTGTGTTTTTGTCAATTTCTTTACCTGTTGTCTTGGCACTATTTTTTGCCGTATTTTTTTCTGCGGATTTTTCCTGTTTCGCGACAGTAAAGGCAATGCTGCTGCCTTCATCGGTCTCAGATCCACCAACTGGATTCTGGCTCAGTATTGTACCAGCGGCCTTGGTACTCTCTACTTCTGTCACGGTACCAACCCGCAGATTCAAGCTTTTTAATTGGTTTTCTACGGAACCGATCGTGCTGCCAGTAAAATCAGGCACCAATGTCTGTTTCGTCTTTTTCCCCTTGCTGACAACGATATTCACCATCTGCCCTTTGGCGATTTGGGAACCAGCCCGTGGATCTTGCGCAATCACATTGCCGGCAGGATCATCAGAGAAGTCCTCTTCGATTTTCCCCAGCTTTAACCCAAGTTTTTTCAATTTCTCCTCAGCACTGGCCTTCGATATGCCACGTAAATCAGGCATTTCAATTGCTTCGCCGCCTTTACTGATATAAATGGTAACAAGCCGTTGTTCCTTTACCGTTGATCCGGCTTCTGGTGTCTGCGAAACGACTTTTCCTTCGGGGACAGTAGCATCATAAGCTTCAGCAAGTTTCACCCGCAGGTTTTTATCTTCCAATGTTTTCTTAGCTACATCAGCCGTCTTGCCAACAACATCCGGCACGACCACGGTCGTTGTGCTCCAGAACTCGCCATACGCCAAAAATGCCCCGGTAAAAAAGCCCAGCAGCAAAATAACTGCCAATCCTAAAACGAATTTTTTTGACTTTTTTTCACCAGTACCTGTACTCTTGCGTGTATCGGCTAAACGCCGGCTGCTATAGGCAGTTGCATCATTGCTGTCGCCTACACGCGGCAAAACCTGGGTGGCAAAAGGATCCTCAACCGCCGCCGCAAGTTTTTGCCCGCTGCGTAGCAGGGATCGCTCCGCTTGCTGGATATCGCGAATCATTTCAGTACTGCTAAAGCGATTTTCCGGATTTTTTTCCATGGCATTGAGCACAATCGCCTCGACTACCGGCGGAATTTCCGGATTCAGTTTGCGGACAGAGGGAGCTTCCTCCTGTAAATGCTTAAGGGCAATACCAACCGGAGTTTCACCGGTAAACGGCAGACTGCCAGTCAGCATTTCATACAAAACCACCCCAAGTGAATAGACATCCGACTTAGGGCTGATTGCACTTCCCTTGGCCTGTTCCGGCGAAAAATAATGAACCGATCCGACAACCGTGCCACTGTAAGTCATTGTCGACGAGGTTACTGCCCGAGCAATCCCAAAATCAGCAACTTTTACCCGATTGGCATCCGTTACGAGAATATTATGTGGTTTGATATCGCAATGCACAAGATTGTTTGCATGTGCATGCTCAAGACCTTCGGCAATTTCACGTGTAATGCGCAGGGATTCCCCGATTGACAAATGTCCTTCGCGCTGAATTCGTTCCTTTAATGTCTCTCCGGCCACATATTCCATGACGATATAATGCCGGTTATTTTCCTGTCCAACATCGTATATATTGACAATATTCGGATGCGAAAGCTTCGCTGCGCCTTGTGCTTCACGACGAAATTTTTCAATAAATTCTTCATCATTGGCAAATTGCGCATGAAGAATCTTGACCGCGACATAGCGGTCAAGCAGCTGGTCGTGCGCACGGTAAACATCTGCCATGCCACCGCCGCCGATATGTTCTACCAGCTCATAGCGATGGTCCAAAATATGATGGATCATGGAGCAACCCCCTCTGTATCTAAAATATTCATGATAATCTGTCTGGCGATTGGTGCGGCTTCCACACCCCCGCCGCCGCTGTTTTCGACAATAACGGCAAATGCAATATTATGCTTGGGTAAAGGTGCTGAGCCGATAAACCAGGCATGATCCTCGCCACCGGAATTTTCAGCAGTCCCTGTCTTACCAGCAACTTCAATGCCTGACACGGCTGCACTGTGGCCAGTACCTTCCTTTACGACATTACGCATATAGCTGAGTATAAGCCCGGCCTGCTCCGGAGTTGTAGCTTCCAGCCACTTACTTGGTGTTGCTTTTTTTATCGTGAATCCTCCAGGAGACAACACCTCCTGAATGAGATATGGCTTCATGATGACCCCATGATTGGCAAATGCAGCTGCCAGCATAGCCATGCGCAACGGCGTTACCAGTAGGGATCCTTGTCCGATACCGATCTGACTGATCTCACCATCATTGAGCTGTTTGAATGCCGGCAAATGCAGCGAGGCTTCTTCCATATCATTATTGAGTTCCTTGGTAAAACCAAAGCGTTCAAAGCTTGCCTGTAGCTTATCTGCGCCAAGCCGCAGGGCCAGTGTGCCAAAAGTCGTATTGCAGGAAACGGTCAGAGCCTCTTTCAAATCAACCTGCCCGTGAACCTCATTGTGGCTTTCATACATCGTATAATTGCCAACCTTTAAATATCCGGGACAAGAAAAGGTTTCCGTCTGCGTTACCACCTTTTCTTTCAAGGCAGCATCTGCAATCAGAACCTTAAACGTCGATCCTGGCGGGTAAAGGCCCTGTGCTCCGCGATTGAGCAGCGGACTTCCCTCCTGTTGGCGCAGCGACTCCCAGTCTTTTTCCACTGTATTGGGGTCAAAAGTTGGCCGACTGACCATCGCCAGTACAGCGCCTGTTCCTGCATCCAGCACAACCACAGCCCCGCGCCGATTGCCCAGCGCCTTATATGCTGCTTTTTGCACTTCGGCATCAACGGTAAGCTTTACCTGGTTGCCACTATCAGCGGCAAAGAGCTGGGCAATCGGCCCAAACTTATGCCAAAAATTATTTTGCCCGGAAAGATCGGCATTAGCACTGCCTTCAATGCCAGCATTGCCAATCGTCTTGCCGATATAGCCGCTGACAGGTGCCAACACGGCGCCATAAGGATAGGTTCGCTCGGTAGATTCTCCATTTTTTTGCGAAAAAGCAATTTTCCTGTTGTTCGCGTCAAGAATATTCCCGCGCAGGACCTGCATCTGTCCATCTGCACTGCGATGATTCAACGGATTAGCCGCAAGCTCCTCACCAGTTATAGCCTGCAAATATGTTATATAGACAATTAAAATGAGAAACAACAGCAGTAAGAACCGCGCGCTTCGAAATATATATGTTTTCATGTTTCGCTTATCCATTGCTATTCTCCTTTACGGACAATACAAACAGTAAGCCCAAAATAATAAAACTTGATACCATAGAACTGCCACCATAGCTGATAAAGGGCAAGGTAATGCCGGTAAGCGGCAACAATTTCGTGACCCCAGCCATAATAATAAATACCTGCAGAGCCAAACTAACAGCAAGGCCAGCAGACAATAGCATCTCCATTTCATTGCGACAGGCCAGTGACAGTTTAAAACTGCGATAAAAAAATAACATATAGGCGCCAATAACGGCCAGTGCCCCCAGCAGGCCCAGCTCTTCACCAATTGCTGAAAATATAAAATCGGTATGAACCTCAGGAATCAGCCCCGGCTGACCATGGGCAAAGCCCGTGCCAAAAATACCGCCGGAGCCAAAAGCAAACAGTGATTGAACGATCTGATATGCCGGTCCAGTCGGATCCGCCCAGGGATGCAGCCATATCGCTACCCGAACTCTGACATGATGGAACAGGTAATAGCTGATTGTCGAGGATATGGCAAAAAAAATCAAAGCCAAAAATACATAGGATTTATTGCCGGTTGCCATATAGGTCATAAAAAGGGCAATGCCAAAAAATAGCAGCGCCGAGCCTAAGTCTTTTTGCACGACAAACATCAAAACAGCCAATCCCCAGATAACGACTAGTGGAGCAATAAAGCGCAGCGGGGGTAACCGAAGGAAGAACAGCTGCTTATTGGGAAGCGATAAAACATTGCGGTGATCAACCAGATAAGCTGCCAAGAATAAGATAATCAGTAACTTGGCAAATTCCGACGGCTGTACCTGCACGGAACCAATAACAATCCAATTGAGACTGCCGCCAATTTCTGTTCCCAGCAGCAGTGTGGAACACAGTGAAATCACGCTGCAAAGGCCGATCAGGTATTGATATTTTACCATTTCGCGGATGTTTTTAGCAAAATGAAGCACAAATAAAAACACGCCTAGGCCGATCAGCACCCAGCGCAGCTGCGGGATAAACAGTACTGGCTTCAGCCGGTAAATCATAATCAGCCCCAAATCAGCAAAGAACATCGCCAACAGAAACAGACTGTGATCGGCTGTTTTGTATTTTTTTCCTAACCAAAAATGAATCAGCAGGGGCAATAAAACAACCGCCAAAATCCATGGATAGGCACTATAATCCAGCTGTGGGTATTTTTTCAAATCAATAATGGCTGTACCAAATAAAAGCAGCAGCCCCGGAAGTATGGTTGCTTTAAAATTCATATTAAGCATCTCTTTTTTCAATGAGAATTGCCGTGATATTATCGATTCCGCCCGCCGCAAGCGCCTGCTCAATCAAAAGCTTCGCTGGGTTATCCGCCGGCACGATATTTATGATATTTTTAATAGCGGCCTCGTTTACCATATTGGTCAGTCCATCGGAACACAACAAAAATTTATCACCAGCGACGATAGGAAAGTTTCCCGTATCAACCAGAAGCTCTGCATCCACGCCCACCGCCCGGGTGAGCAGATTGCGCTTGGGGTGCGTCTGAGCCTCTTCCGGCGTTAGACTGCCATTTTCAACCAGGTCCCACACCAAAGAATGATCCTTGGTAATCTGCTGCAGCGTTCCCTCATGCAAAAAGTAGATTCGGCTGTCACCGACATGCGCCCAGACAGCCTCGTGTTCCTTTAAGCACAACAAGCTGGCTGTTGTCCCCATTCCGTTATAAATGTTGTCGGCCGCAGCTTTTGCCAGAATACGGCGGTTTGCTTCCAAAACAACTTGATGCAGTAATGCTTCTGTTATATTCTCTGGATCTAGTCCTTCAAGAATTTCTTTAGCCGTCTGCGTCAGAAGCCCACTGGCTACCTCTCCGGCGGCATGTCCACCCATACCATCAGCGACGACATATACTGCTGAATCAAGACATATATAACTATCCTCATTGACCGGTCTGACCAGTCCGATGTCCGTTGCCTCTGTTTTAATTAACAAAGCTGTCACCTCGCGAATTTAAAAGTAGCCAAGCCGATTTTTATGATATCACCATTTCTTAAAACCGTCTTTTTCAACAGAATTTTATCATTTAAGTAAGTATGGTTCACACTTTTCAAATCTTCGATCACATAGAGATTGTTGGTCTTTTCAATCACGGCATGATGATGTGACACATAGGTATCTTCAATAACAACATCATTCTCACTGCCGCGACCAATAGAAATTGCCGAGGAAAAAGCAAATCGACGCGAACGCAGTCGTTCATCACCGGCATCCAGTACGGTAAGCACAGCTTCCGCCGTATCCATCGACCTTGTCTCTGCCTTCCCCGCTGCCCGCAGGTCACGGTACATAAACCGCACGATGCGATATAAAAAATAGTACAGGATGAGCAAAATTCCATACTGTAAAATAACACTGAGTATTTGCAGAAAAAAAGCCGCATTGAGCAAATCACATCACCTCATAACGAAGAATTGTATTGCCAATTTGAATTTCATCACCATCACGCAGGCAATGGCAATCGACTTTCTCCCCATTGACAAAGGTTCCGTTTAGGCTGCTGCCGTCATAGAGAATATGCCGGTATTGTTCAAAAGCAATACAGGCATGAAGGCGCGAGGCATTTATATCCGTGAGCAAAAATTCATTTTTTTCCCGGCGACCGATATGAACTTTTTTCTCTCCCAGTTCCAAACGTGCCTCCACATCAGCGCCGGAAACAACCATCAAAACAGCAACTTTATGGTCCGGCAACCGCAATGATTTTGCAAAGGTAGGCTGTTCCAATACAATCGTCCGTGATTCAACTGGCATCGGATCCTCAGCAGCAGCCGGCATATTTTCCCAGGAGGAAACAATCCGGCAGCTGCCTTTTGCTAGCGACTCATCTTTTTTAACAAGAATCTGCAATCTATTTTCAATCAGACAATCAAGCCGGATATTCAGGCGTATGGCTACAGATTCAAGCTGTTCAAGCACGCTGAGCGGGCAAAGGCGCTGATAATCTTCCGCTCCCAGATAGAAAGTATATTGGTTGGGAATATAGTATTGCTGCGTCTGTCGCTTTTTTTGCAACTGCATTTCCCGTTCCAGATACTTTTCAATTTCCACCAGTTGTAAATCACTGGCAAATTTCTTATTAAAAAACCCTTCGATATGTTTTTCCAGCAATGCTTCCCATTTCAAAAAGGTCAATTTTTTCACCTCTAAACGACATATCCACTATTATATTCCCAAAATTTATGCAAGTCAAAGATGTTTTACTCCAGATGTTTGTTACGCAGCTGCCCACAGGCTGCCTGAATATCATTTCCCATTTCCCGGCGCACCGTTACAACAAGATGTTGTTTCAGTAGTGCGTCTTCAAACAATTGGATTTGTTTAGACGTCGGCCGCTTAAAGCCTTTTTCCACAACCGGATTTATGGGAATCAGATTAACACTGGCCATCTGCCCACGCAGCAATGCCGCCAATTGGCGGGCATGTTCAGGCTGATCATTAACACCGGCAATCAAAATATATTCATAGGTGATGCGGCGCTTTGTCGTGTTGGCATAAGCTGCCCCGGCCTGCGTCAGTTGCTCAACCGGATATTTTTCGTTGATCGGCATAAGCGAGGAACGAATTTCATCATTGGGGGCATGAAGAGAAATCGACAAGGTAATTGGCAAATCCTCTGTGGACAGGCGTTCAATCATCGGAACAATCCCCGAAGTTGAAAGCGTAATATTCCGATACCCCATATCCATGCAGTATTTTTCATGACACAGACGAATAAAACCGAGCACATTGTCATAGTTGGCCAATGGTTCACCAGAGCCCATAATGACAATTGTGTTTACGCGTTCCTCTTCCGGAGCCAGCCATTCATTAATAAACAAAGCCTGCGCTAAAATTTCACCGGTAGTGAGGTTGCGCATCAGACCGTTGATACCAGAAGCACAAAAGGCGCATCCCATGTTACAGCCAGCCTGCGTCGACACACAGATGCTGTTGCCATAGGGCTGTCGCATCAGCACCGTTTCGACGGCAGTCCCATCAGCAAATGCCAGCAAAAATTTTGTTGTTTTTCCATCATCAGAAACCTGCTTGTCAATCAGTCGCGTACGAAACAACGAAAATTCCTCAGCCAGTGTCTGGCGCAGCTCCTGGGATAAATTTGTCATCTTTTCAAAAGATAACGTGTGTTTTTTGTACATCCAGTCTATAATCTGCTGCGCCCTGTAAGCTGGCAGTTTTAATGTCTTCAATTGTTCCTGCAGCTGTGGCAGGGATAGTCCAAAAATATTTTCTTTCAATGTGTACACCTTTACTTTCGTTTCATTCGAGCAATAAAAAATCCATCGGTGCCATCAAGATGCGGCAGGAGTTGAACCATCGAGTCCTCACGTTTTTGCAGCGGCAGGTACTTCCCTGTTTCTTCCAGAACATACTCTGGGTGATTCTGCAAAAAGTCTTCCACAATGGCTTGATTCTCTTCCTGGGCAATGGTACAGGTACTGTATACCAGGATTCCTCCCGGCTTTACTGCCTTAGCCGCACTCGATAAAATAGCTTTTTGCAGCAGCGGCAGTGTCTTTAAAAGTTCCGCTTTGTTCTTCCAGCGGGCATCGGGTTTGCGCCGCAATACGCCAAGTCCTGAACAGGGGGCATCCACCAGTACTCGATCCGCTTTTTCTGGATAAACTTCCCCGATTGTTGTAGCGTCAATCAGCTCGGGATGGATAATATTTATTCCCAGCCGAGCGGCATTTTCTTCAATTCGCTGCAATTTATGCTCATAGATATCGCCGGCAACAATATAACCTGTATTTTCCATCAGGGCGGCAATATGGGTTGTTTTGCCGCCTGGTGCGCTGCAGGTATCAATAATAAACTCACCCGGTTTCGGATCAAGAACATGCGCCACCAGCATCGAGCTTTCATCCTGTACCTGACATAATCCGGCCTGTAAGGATACAAGGCCATCAAGCGAAGGATGCGCCGTACAGAGGATTCCCTCTGGCGTCCATTCCGAAGACTGCACAATGGCGCCTTCCTCTGCCATTTTGACCAAAAGATCTTCCCGGGAAATTTTCAGCGTATTTGTCCGCAGGGATAACGTTGGATTGGTATTGTCAAATTCACATAGACTGACAGCTGCTTCATAACCAAACTCTTTAATCCATCGTTTGACAAGCCATTCGGGGTGCTGGTAAACCAGTGCCAGATTTTTGGTGGCATTGCCGTTACCTTCCGGAAATTTCGTCCGTTCCGGCTCCCGCACAGCGCTGCGCAGCACCGCATTGACAAATTTCACCGTACCGGCATGGCCATATTTTTTAGCCAGTTCAACGGCCTGATTGCAGGCCGCCGAAGCAGGCACCTTATCCATAAAAAAGATCTGATACAGACCCTGGCGCAGTACATTGCAGATGACCGGTGGAATTTTACTCAACGGCCGATTTACATACTGGCGCAGCATCCAGTCAAGCGTATCCCCCGCCTTCACGGTGCCATAGACCATTTCCGTGACAAAGCGGCGGTCCTGCTCTGAGAGGTCAGCCCGCCGCAATTCTTTTGCCAATGCAACATTCGCATAAGCATCATTTATATAAACCGCATTCAATATTTTTAATGCAATTTCCCGTGCACTCATTCAATCATCCTTTTCTTTCAAGAAACTTCGTATTTCCTGCTCCACCTGTTCCATATCAACTTTCGTATTATAACAGGGTCCATTCGGCCTTATATTTAAAACCCCGACCGCCGGCAACGGGTATACATCCTGAATGCCACTGGTCAGATCACGCTCGCAGGCAATTGCCAACACAGCCAGCGGCCTTATCTGCTTTACCGTTTGACGGGCAAGCGTACCGCCAGTCACAACAAAAAAATGAAAACCGATTTTTTCTGACAAATCGAGCAAATCGCCAATATTGCAGCCACCGCAACGTTTACAGTTTTTGGGGTCCCTTGTTATCTTGTGCGGACAAGTTGCAAGCTGAAGGCAATGCGGCGTTACTACGAGCAATCGATCTGCGGGCACCTTTACTCCCTGTTGCTGGATAATACGATTACTCACCGCAATAAAGGAACGTTCTATCGCTCGTCGGTCAATGCCAAACACGCGGCCAAACAAAATCGTCAAGGGAAACAGAAAATTAATGACTGCATAGGTTCGTTTTTTTAAAATCGGCAACGAAGGCAGCCCTGCTGCCGCAGCCGCCATTGTGAACAGACTAAGCCCCCCAAATAAAAACAACACGGCCAGCAGCAGGCTGAACACAGCCGGCAATTGTTGCTGGACATCACTGAGTCCAAGATAGGTAACCCGCCATATAAGATAGCTAACCGCGCCGATAAAAAGCCAGCTCACGCCAAGTAAAGCAATAAACACTCGCTTGCGGGCTGTTTGACGTCCAATATTCATGGTAATCCCTCTATTCAAATCGTGCCGGCAGCGCCAGGCCATGCCCGCGAATATAGTCGTTGGCAGCCATTTTCTTTTTGCTCGGGGCCTGCAGTTCTAAAATCTCCAGCAGTCCGTTGCCCGTAGCGACATAAAATCCCTGATTTGTAATCTTCACAATTTCGCCAGCCTGGGCAGCAGGAGCAGCGGTATTATCGCCAACAACGCCCGTACGCCATATTTTAAAGTTGCTGCCGTTTAATGTAGTATATGCTCCCGGCCAGGAGTTGAGACCGCGCACCAGATTATGGATTTCAATGGCCGATTTATTCCAGTCAATCCGCCCGGTTTCTTTTGTCAACAGCGGAGCATAATTTGTGCCCTCATCCGTCTGTTTCGTCCGCGGGGCGTTTCCTGCTGCCAGCTGACGAACCGTTTCAAGCAGAAGCTTCGCCCCGGCCGTCATCAGTACATCATGCAGCTGTTCTGTCGTCATAGTATCGCTGATCGGAACTGCTGTTTTTAATATCATATCGCCAGTATCAAGTCCCGCATCCATAAACATCGTGGTAACGCCGGATTGCGTTTCGCCATTGATGATTGCCCAGTGAATCGGGGCCGCGCCGCGATAACGCGGCAACAGCGAGGCATGGACATTGATACAGCCAAGGCGCGGAATATCCAAGATGGTCTGCGACAAAAGCTGGCCAAAAGCAACCACCACGATCAAATCCGGCTTAAGTTCCGCCAACCGGGCCTGAAACTCAGCTGTCTTGATCTTTTCCGGCTGGAGTATCGGCAAATTATGTGCCTGCGCAAATACCTTTACCGGTGACGGCATCATCTTTTGCCCACGACCACGAGGACGATCGGGCTGAGTGATCACCGCAGTCACATCACAATTTTGCTGTAGCTCTTCCAGGCAGGGAACAGCAAAATCCGGCGTTCCCATAAAGATTACTTTTAAATGTTTCATTCTGCTGCTCCTTGCTTTATGCTCTTGGCATGATCGATAAACAATATGCCATCGAGATGATCAAGCTCATGCTGGATACAGCGGCCTAATAGACCCGTACCGTTTAAACGCTGCTTCTTGCCGCGCCGGTTAAAGAATTCAACGGTAACTTTTTCTGCCCGCTCAACTTCACCAAAAATATTCGGCACACTAAGGCAGCCTTCCGTATCGATCGCCGTTCCCTCACGGTAGACAATTTCCGGATTAACGAGCTCGATCAGACCTTCCCCGACATCTATAATAACCACTCGCACCGGGATTCCCACCTGCGGTGCCGCCAAGCCTACGCCATCGGCAGCATACATGGTTTCCGCCATATCATCAAGCAGCTTTTTTATCTTATTGTCAACGCGTTCAATCGGCCGACAAACCTCTTTTAAAACAGGAGCTCCTGCCTTTTTGATCTCCAACAACGCCATAGTGATTCCTCCTAAAAAAAACAAATATGAGATAAACGATCTCATAAAATTTTATCATACAAAGCGATAAAAAGCCAATCAATCCCTTATATTGTGTTTAAGGGATTGATATCGATCATAATATTTGTTTTTAAATGCAGCTCATTTTCCTGCATGAATTTGCGCATCCGCGACAGATTCTTTGTCTTTATCAACAGATTAAAGCGATATATCCCGCGAAAATTTGCGATCATCGCTGGTGCCGGGCCAATGATTTGTTCCTCCGGGTCGCCGGAAAAGCATTGTCGAAAGCGTTCGACCAACGCGGTCGCCTCTTCAAGCGCAGTGTTTTCCTCCTTATGTTGAACCAGCAACTTGATCAAAGAGCTGAACGGCGGATATTGGAGAACCCGGCGAAAGCCCAGCTCTTCCCGGTAAAAGACAGCATAATCCTGCCGGATTCCACACTGAACAGCATAATGTTCGGGATTATAGGTCTGTACGATAACCTTCCCCGGAATTTCACCACGGCCGGCACGGCCGGCTGTCTGTGTGATCAGCATAAAACAGCGCTCTGCCGCACGAAAATCCGGCATATTCAGGCTCGAATCAGCACTGATAATCCCAACGGCGGTCACATTTGGAATATCGTGCCCCTTGGCAACCATCTGTGTCCCCAGCAGAATATCATATTTTTTTTGTTTAAACTGCTCCAAAATCTGCGTATGGGCGAATTTGCGCGCTGTGGTATCGCGATCCATCCGAATGATCCTGGCTGCCGGTAGCAGCTGTTGCAGTTCCTGCTCAAGGCGCTCGGTTCCTGTCCCAAAATATTTTATATAGCGGCTTGAACATTTTGGGCAAAGATCGGGAACTTCAGCCATCAGATCGCAGTGATGGCATTGCAGCCGGCCACTCTTATGATAGACCAGCGGCAATCCGCAATCCTTGCATTTTATGACTTCCCCACAGGACCGGCACATGACAAAGGTTGAAAAGCCACGCCGATTGAGCATGATAATCGCCTGCTCCCCTTTGGCAACCGTTGTCTCCAAGAGCTGCCGTAGCTCCCGGGAAATGACATTGCGGTTACCGGCTTTTAACTCGGCTCGCATATCGACATATTGAACCTTGGGCAGTGCTAAATCTCCAATTCGCTGCGGCAGTGAGAGGAGCGTGTAGTCTTTTTTTTCTGCCCGGTAAAAGGATTCAATAGCTGGCGTTGCACTGCCCAGCAGCAAAACGGCATTATGCAATCGCGCCATTTCTTCGGCCACATCCCTTGCGTGATAACGCGGGGATTCATCCTGCTTATAGGACGGATCATGTTCTTCATCAAGAATAAGGAGCCCCAGATCATCAAACGGCATAAACAGCGCTGATCTTGCGCCGATGACAATGCCAATCTGTTGCTGCCTTAGCCGAAAGACGGCATCATTTCGTTCACTCAGGGACAGCCGACTGTGAATGACAAGAATGTCATCCGGGAAATAATATTTAAAAGAACTTACCAATTGACCCGTCAAGGCAATTTCCGGCACAAGTACAACGACCTGACGGCCCTGTGCTCTGGCCTTGCGGGTAGCTTCCATATAAACCTGCGTCTTGCCACTGCCTGTAACGCCATGAAGTAAAAAAGTCTTCGACTGGCCAGCTTCCAGCAAAGGCACAATTTCCCCCAGGGCCTTTGTCTGGGCCTCAGTCAGCTCTATCCGGCTTTTTCCAACGGAATCACTTTCCCGGTAACTGTCCTGTAATATGCGTTCTGAACGAATTTCGATTAAGCCTTGGTCTTCCAGGGCATGAATAACCGGCCAGGATACTTTTTCTTGCTGCAAAAAAGCTGCAGAACAAACCGGTGTTTTCAGCAGAATTTCCAGCAAGCGTTTTTGCGCCGGACGCCGGGAAAAGTCATCAGGGACAGCACCAGTATCCGGACGCAGGCAAATGATTTTCTCATAGCTCTGGCTGGCATTTCTCTTGGCAGCATAATCCTTATAAATCAGCTTAAATTGCAGCAGCCGGCCCAGGGCATAATCAAGATCAATTTCTTCCGGCGAAAATTGCTGGCGAAGTTCCTGCATAGCAAGGCCGGTGGAAAGCTGTATCTGCGTGTACAACTTCTTATATGCCTGCACCTGTAATAGCGGAGAATTTTTCTCGCTTTCACTATTGCCACAGGCATAATACAGCGCTCTGATTTTAAGTCCGCTTTTACCCGGCATAAACAGTCGCATGCTTTCGGCCACAGAGCACAGATAATAATCGGCCAGCCAGTATGCCGTCTGCAGCATCGGCGGCGAAAACCAGGCCTCCTGATCGACAAGCTCGAGAATTGGCTTTAGCTCAGCCGCAAAGCCGGGAGATTCCTCCTGAATTTCAACGACAAACCCCTCTACTTTCCGACTGCCAAAAGGCACAAAAACACGCCAGCCGGCCGTTAAAAAGGAGAATTCTTCCGGCACTATGTAGGAATAGGCTTTCGCTATGCTTTTTACGGGAATATTTACAAATACACTTGCAGTTTTTTTCATATAACCACCAAATATTAATTTACTTATGCCGCCCGTTTATGGTAAACGAAAGGAGGCTCATTTGAGCCCCCTGTAACGTCATGTCAAAAAAGAGTTGTTATCGGTTTATAAACCAGCCTGCTGTTTAAGCGCAGCGGCTTTATCCGTTTTTTCCCAAGGCAGTTCAACATCGGTACGGCCAAAGTGACCATAAGCCGCTGTCTGCGCATAGATCGGACGACGGAGATCAAGTGCTTTGATAATGCCGGCTGGACGCAGGTCAAAATTCTTATTGATGAGATCAGCAATAAGATCTTCTGCAACCTTAGCCGTGCCAAAAGTCTCTACCATAATGGAAACCGGACGCGCAACACCAATAGCATATGCAAGCTGAATTTCACATTTGTCGGCAAGACCAGCAGCCACGACATTTTTTGCTACATAACGAGCGGCATAAGCGGCCGAGCGGTCAACCTTAGTGCAGTCTTTTCCCGAAAAAGCACCGCCACCATGACGAGCCATACCGCCGTAAGTATCAACGATGATTTTACGGCCTGTAAGCCCACAGTCACCCTGCGGTCCGCCGATAACAAATTTTCCGGTAGGATTGATGAAATACTTCGTCTTGTTATCGAGCAGTTCAACCGGAACAACCGGCTTGATAACGAGTTCCTTCAGGTCTTTTTCAATCGTTGCCAATTCAACATCCGGATTATGCTGGGTCGAAATGACAATGGCATCGATGCGAACCGGTTTGCCATCTTCATACTCTACTGTAACCTGAGTTTTTCCGTCCGGACGGAGATATTTAAGCTGCCCGTTTTTACGGACTTCCGACAGACGGCGGGAAAGCTTATGCGCCAAGGAAATCGTCAGCGGCATATATTCCGGCGTTTCATTCGTTGCGTAGCCAAACATCATGCCCTGATCACCGGCACCAATCGCTTCAATATCGTCAGCCATTTCTCCCTGCTTCGCTTCGAGCGCCTTATCAACACCCATCGCAATATCAGCCGACTGCTCATCGATTGAAATCAATACGCCGCAGGTATCCGCATCAAAGCCGAACTTTGCTCTGGTATAGCCGATTTTACGAACGGTATCTCTAACAATCTTAGGGATATCCACATAGCAATTCGTCGATATTTCACCGGCAACATGAACCTGTCCGGTCGTAATTAAAGTTTCACAGGCAACACGGCCCATCGGGTCTTTTTCCATAATGGCATCAAGAATGCTGTCGGAGATCTGATCCGCTATTTTATCCGGATGACCTTCCGTTACAGATTCTGATGTAAATAATACACGTTTTTTATCCATGATACAACCTCCTTGTTTGCTAAATAAAAAAACCCTCTATAAAAGAGAGTTTTTAACGCTCTCATCTCATAGGCTTTACCTACAGGATTTGGCACCGTTTGAAATAAATTCAATGGTTGCCGCAGCTTCAATGGGCCATTCCCTCCACTGCTCTTGATGAGTTCATATTCAGCTATGTGTAAATGATAATCGATATTCAGTTAAAAGTCAACTTATTTTATGAGCCTTTTGCCCAAATATCCTAATTATAAATTCTCATTTCCATGAATAGCACCAACGCTTTATAATTTTTATTTTCATTTATAACCTATCCGAAAATAAAACGGACGATTATCTCATTACAAGACAACCGTCACGTTAATTTTATATCGTTCCGCCCAAAGCAATGATTCTATTTTTTGCATCGGAGATTAATTTTTCATTGGTAGTTCCTGATTCAAGAATTTTCTTGTAGGATATAACCGCTTGATCAATTTTCCCCATTTGTTCAAGACTCAAGCCTTTTATATAATAGGCTCTAATTAGCGTTGGATCAAGCTCCAAGGCTTTATCACAATCGGCAAGCACTAAATCATATTTACCAATTGCCAAATAATCCGCTGACCTATTAAAATAGGCCAAACCATACTGCGGCTGAAGTTCAATGGCTTTGGTATTATCCTTGATTGCCGATGCATAATCTTTTTCTTTGACATAACAATTCGCTCGTATCAGATATGCTGCCGCGTAGTCATTCTTTTTTTCAATGGCTGTATTTTCGTCAACCATTGCCAAATCGTATTGACCATTACGCCAGTAAGCCGTACCACGTTTAAAATAAGCAACTGCATCATCTGGATTCGCATTTATAATCTCAGTTTGCTCCTCAATGGTTTTAACATCGGCTGGATTTGCAAAAGCAATCGCCGGAAAAACAAATACGGCCAAAATAAGACTCCACACTTTTAGATATTTCTTCATGAAAATAGTCACTCCCATTTTGTTTTGAAAAACATTTTATATAAGTTAAATTTCGTCAGCATTCAGAAAAACCCTGCCGATTTCCTATAAATACCAATAGGATAAATGGCTCAACTTTCAAAAACAAAAACGGTAACATTTCCAAAAATCCGGTCTTCGCTTAAAACAATCCGTCCTGCCGTTAAAACGTAAACCGGCAACCCATATTATACTGCCAATTACTGCCCACATCCCCGCCAAAGAGCTTTTCCACATTCATATAGCCGCTGCTATGGCCGCTGAGCTTTGCATCCACCCCAAGGATGAATTCCCCCCATGTCCCGTCCATCGTTTCATTGTATTTAAAGCTGTTGGCCCGAATCTGTGCCTCGCCTTTAAATTCGTGCAGTGCCGACAGCGAGGCATAGATATGATTGCCGTTATTGAGCGTTCTGCCAAGACCAATGCCGTTGCGCCAGATCAGGCGGTCGATCCCGTCCTGCACCACGTTCATGCCGCTGCTGGTCGCATAGTTTGCCCCCCTGATATGCGCATAGGTCAGTTCTGTCTGCGGCTCAATATACCAGTTGCTACCAAGCTGCTTGCGATAGCCGTATTCGGCTGATATACTGTCCGTCTGGGTATTATAATCCGCGCTCGAGTACGTGCCGCTGAGATCAGTCATGCTGTATTTGCTTTCCAGCCAGCCATGCTTTAAGATGAGATCGGTATAATGCCCGTCCTTTCGCACCCAGGTCTGGTACAGGGCGAAGTCCGTATCATAGCTGTTGCCGCTGCCCGTATCAAAGCTGTCCTTTGATGCAGTATAGCTTATCGCCCCGCCGGTAAATTTCTCGCCCGAGGGTGAATCCTGTTTTTTATCGTAGCCGGCCTGAAGGCCGCTGTAACTGGAGTCATTGCGTCCATATTTATTGGTATTGATTTCACCGCCATAGGTACGCACCCAGGCCCCGTTTTCACCACTGCCATCGTTGCGCAGTTCCCCAAGGCGCTTTCGCAGATGGTTTATGCTGACCTGCACCATCTGTCCCTGCCGCATTCCTGCGGACGCCGCCCCCACCGTGTTGCTGCTGGCATTGACGGAAAAACCGCTATATACGGTATTCTGCCCGCTCGTGTTGAGTAAAGGCGTTATAGCATACGGTCCATATTCGCTTTTCTTTCCCACTACAGTCAAATTGTTCGGCGTAGTGGTGGAAACAATATTGTACCCGGTATTGCTGATCGTCGTCGCCGCAGTAATATTTTCCAGTTCCCGGTCATAGCCAACCGAAACATTCAGTGTCGACGGTGTGGACACCGTATGGAGGAAAAGACTGTCACCGCAATTGCTATTGATATCCGTATTAACAATCGCTGTTGCTGTTCCGCTAAAATTTGCAAGCCCCAAAGAAATTATATTCCCTGCATCATTATTATAAAGGTTAATCGCACCCCCAAATGAAGTTACATTTGAAACAACTCCATCCTTATAAATGAGTTCCCCACCAGTCTGCAGCACCAGTGTTCCGATAGCGCCCCCAGCATTATTTTCAAAAACTCCACCATTATTTACGACAATCCCGGCAGCTGTGATGGTTCCGCTATTTATAAGCTTCCCTTTATCATTGATATAAATCGGCCCCGTTCCAGTAATAGTTCCTGTATTATTGATAGTTCCATAATCATTAATTGTGCCAATAAAACTTCCAATGCTTTCATTAGTTATCGTTCCGCGATTAGTTATACTATTATAATTATCAATGGTTGCACAATGATTAAGTATTACGCCAGTAACATCATTAATTATTGTTCCATAATTTTCTATTGCGCCAGTTCCAGAAACCTTTATCTGTCCCCCGAGGTTTTGTATTAATCCAGCATTAACTATTGTTCCATTTGGATTATCTATTGTTCCCGTGGCATTATTAATTATGATTTTATTAGCGTTATTATATATATATCCAAAATAAGAATACACGGCATTGTTATTCGTTATCGTATTATTATTATGTAAGCTTCCATTTCTACTTATAATTATTGTTCCATCATTCGTCACAACGCTAGCATTGTCGGCACTTTGACCGACTGGAACCGTAACGGTTTCTGTCAGGTTAACGGTATTATGTCCACCATTTAAATCTGTCAATTCTGTCGCCGATACCAGCGGATGATTCATCATAAATAACAGCGCCAGCACAATATTTGTTTTTAGCAAATATTCTTTTTGCATCATTATATTCACCTCGTATAGTTTGGTCTATATAATTTAATTCTACCAGCTATTTTTATTTTGTATATTATACTAAAGTATAGTCTTGCTATAAGACTCCCTGTTTTAGCCAAAATAAAAAAGGCGGTCCTCTGTTAAGAAGACCGTCACCTTACGTTCGTATTCTACTTTTCAATATAGAAAACTCGCCGGGATAATCTCGACTGCACAAAAATCAACTTATTTCAGAAGTCCTTGTGCCCGATCCAAAATAATTTTTGCCAGTTGCTGCTTGGACTGTAACGGTAACGACTCCACTTTGCCATCCCTAAAAAGCAGTTTAATCAGGTTGGTATCGGTATTGAAGCCAGCCCCTTTTTCCGTGACATCATTGGCAACAATAAAATCAAGATTTTTCTTGGTGAGTTTTGCCTTGGCATATTCAAGCAAGTTCTGCGTCTCAGCCGCAAAACCGACAAGCACCTGATGCTCAGTCTTGCGCCGGCCAAGTTCAAGCAGGATATCCGGATTTTTTTCCAGCACCAGCACCAATTCCTCATCATTTTTTTTGATCTTATTTGCCGCAACGTCTTTACTTCGATAATCAGCAACAGCTGCCGCTTTGATCACAAGATCGCTATCAGGAAATTCTTTGAGTACAGCTTCCTGCATCTGTGCGGCTGTCTCTATTTTGATCAGACGGATCCGCGGATCGGCTGATAGTGCCGACGGGCCAGACACGAGTACTACCTCAGCCCCACGGGACAAAGCCTCATGCGCAACGGCATAGCCCATTTTTCCGCTGGAACGGTTGCCGATATAGCGGACAGGATCAATCGGTTCAATCGTCCCGGCGGCAGTAATCAGCACTTTTCGGCCCCGCAATTCATCCTGCCGGGTAAAAAAATCCATAACCGCCTGAACAATCGTTTCGGGTTCTGGCAACCGCCCCATGCCATCAGTTCCACAGGCAAGGTGCCCGCAGTCCGGATCAATGATATGATAGCCACGGTTTTTAAGCTTTGCCAAATTTTCCTGCACAATGGAATTTTCATACATATTCGTATTCATGGCCGGAGAAAAAAATACCGGTGCCTTCGTAGCCAGCAGCGTTGTCGTCAACATATCGTCGGCCATTCCGCTTGCTACCTTGCTGATAATATTAGCCGTTGCCGGAACAACCAGGAGCATATCAGCCAGACCAGCCAGGGCAATATGCTCGACATTCCACTGTGTTACCTTGTCCCACATGCTCACCGTTACCGGATTACCGCTGATCTCACGAAAGGTCAGCGGCGTAACAAATTCCGTACTCGCCCGGCTCATGATCACGTGGACATTGGCTCCACCCTTTCGCAGCCGACTGACGACTTCTACCGCTTTATATACGGCAATGCCACCTGTAATGCCCAATACGATATTTTTATCCTTCAACATAAAATCGCCCACCAAATTTATTATTTAATGCCAACCTTTGTGCGTTCATACCCAATTTTTTCCTCGGCGATTTCAGCCAAAGCATTTGTAACATTTTTGGTTGATTTCTCAGCAACCTGAACTTCCGAGCCATCCAAGATCTCACGAGCTCTTTTGGCTGCCAAAACAACTAGTGTATATTTACTATCTACCTTTTTTAACAATGTATCCATTGACGGGTTTACCATATCCATAAATCATACTCCCTTTATTTACTAATTTTTTCTAATAGATCAAGATTGCGTTCTGTCCGCCAGCGTTCAGCAGCAATAATGGCTGCCACTGTATTCGTTGCTTCGCGAACCTGGTCATTTACAACAAGATAATTATAATTGACCCCGATCTGGATTTCATCGGCAGCCGCCTGCAAGCGACGCTGAATACTCTCTTCGGAATCGGTTCCTCGGGTGCGGATTCGCCGTTCCAGTTCCGTCAACGATGGTGGCAGTATATAAATATATACCCCCTGCGGAAACTTCTGCTTAACATTCATTGCACCCTGCGTATCAATTTCAAGCAGCACATCCTTGCCACCGGCAAGCATCTCTTCAATTTTGGCAATCGGCGTCCCATAATAGTTGCCATAAACTTCGGCCCACTCAAGCAGTTCGTTATTTTCAATCATGGCCTTAAAATCATCCTTGGCCGTGAACCAATAATTTATGCCGTTTACTTCGCCGGTACGCGGCTGCCGCGTTGTCGCCGAGATCGAATATAAAATCTCGGGGTGCTCTGCTAAGAGAGCCTGACAAATCGTACCTTTTCCTGTCCCAGACGGACCGGAAACAACAATTAAATTTCCCTGTTTCATCTTAATCTTCCTTTGATTTCAGATCGGCATCATCGCTGTCGAGCACGCGATGCGCCACTGTTTCTGGCTGAACAGCCGACAAAATCACATGATCACTGTCGGCAATAATGACGGCCCGAGTACGCCGTCCATAGGTGGCATCAATCAACATGCCGCGGTCACGCGCTTCTTGAATAATGCGTTTAATCGGTGCTGATTCCGGACTAACAATAGAGACAATCCGATTTGCCGATACAATATTGCCAAATCCGATGTTGATAAGTTTGATGTCCATTTTTCTATCCCCTTTTCCTCTACACTTCAGCCTGAAACTTACTCTATATTTTGAATCTGTTCACGAATTTTTTCAATTTCACTTTTGATCTCAACAACAACGGCCGCAAGATCTGCTGAATTTGCTTTCGAGGCCACGGTATTGATTTCCCGGTTCATCTCCTGCACGATAAAATCAAGTTTCCGGCCTACCGGACCTGCTTCCTGATCTATCGCCGTTTCAAACTGGGCCAGATGACTGTTCAGACGAACCATCTCTTCTGTGAAATTAATCTTATCTGCAAAAATAGCCGTTTCCTGTAAAATCCGGTCAGCATCGACCGTTTCGCCAATGACAGACTCTAAAAAATCCGTGAGCCTTTGCCTGTAGCCGGCAACCACTGCTGGCGCCAAGGCCTGCAGCTGACGAACCATATCCCCTAACGCCAAGAGTCGCTTTTTCAGATCTTCATAGAGGTGAGCGCCTTCGGCCGTTCGCATAGCTAAGAGAGCCGTGAGCGCAATTGCCACAGTCTGCTGCACATCGTCTGCATAAAGTTCGAGTGCCGGCGTATCCTCCGCCACACACAATACCTCCGGATACTGTGAAATCGCATATACATCATCCGGCCGCGGCAAATGCAGCGTATCACTGATATCATTCAAAGCCTTGTGGTAAGCGAGCGCCAGCTCCTTGTCAACGTTAATTTTCCGGGCTGTGCCGCCTATACGGGTTACGTCAATAAACACATCAACGCGGCCACGCTGAACAGTCCCGGTAATCTGCTTTCGCAAGGCATCCTCAAGCGGGCTTAGCCCCCGCGGCATATGAAAGACAAGGTCACCATAGCGGTTATTCACCGACTTAACTTCCACATGAATTCTGCAGATTTGTCCTGCATGCTCATGCATTCCAAAACCGGTCATACTCTTCAGCACAAAACAAGACACCCTTCTTTTAAATAGAATATACTTCGTAAATTCACCGCTGGCAGTAATGCCAGGCAAAATCACATTTGATATGTGCCGTTAAACACATGTTCTGCCGGACCAGCCATATAAACGTTCCCATCTTCCGCCCACTCAATGACAAGGTTTCCGCCGTCAAGTTCAATTTCGGCCCGGCGGTCGCTCTTATCATTAAGTACAGCCGCTACCAAAGTCGCACACGACCCGGTACCACAAGCAAGCGTAATTGCTGCCCCGCGTTCCCAAACGCGCATCCGCAGGTGCTGCCGATCCTTTACCTCGACAAATTCCGTGTTGGTTTTCTTCGGAAATACCGGATGCTTTTCAAAGGAAGCTCCGATTTTTTCAAGCTCCACCTGCTCGATATCATCGACAAAGATAACACAATGCGGGTTGCCCATCGACACACAAGTCATTTTATAGGATTGTCCCAAAACCTCAAGGGGTTCGTCAATCACACGGTTCATGCCAAAACCACTGACCGGAATCTCATCACCGGCTAAAATCGGCTGCCCCATATTGACCCTTACAAGTTCCACCTGTCCGTCGTTTGCCAACAGAATTTCCGGAGTCAAAATCCCGGCCCCTGTCTCCACCGTAAAAACGGTCTTGTCCGTAAGTTTTTTTTCATAGACATAGCGGGCAAAACAGCGGATGCCGTTGCCGCACATTTCAGCTTCACTGCCATCCGTGTTAAAAATGCGCATTTTAAAATCGGCAACTGCGGACGGCAGCACCAAGATCAACCCATCTGCCCCCACGCCGTAGTGCCGGTCACAAATGCGGACGGACAAGGCAGCAAAGTCTTCTATCTTCTCGGCAAAGCAGTCGGCGAGGACAAAATCATTGCCGCAGCCCTGCCATTTTGAAAAATTCAAGTTCATCGTATCAACGCCTCCAGCATCTCATATGTATTCATTTTACTTGTTTATGCACATATATGCAAGATTTCTGCAAAATTTACCTGTTTTTGGCTTCGTTTGACCATTTAAACCTGAAATGCTATACTGACTTGATATCACGAAATGGAGTTGAATACTATGAGTTTAGACGGATTTTCTATGCATCCGCTCGTCGCGGAACTCAATGAACATTTATCCGGCAGCCGCATTGATAAGATATCGCAGCCCAATAAGCAAACCATCTGCCTTTCTTTGCGCCAGCCGGGACAAACATATATCCTGCATATATCGATTAACCCGCAAAATCCTGCGATGAACCTTATTCCCCAGTCGTTAGAAAATCCAGCTGAACCGCCGGTATTTTGCATGGTTTTGCGCAAGCAGCTTGAAGGCGGACGTCTTGCCCAAATTCAGCAGCACGGGCTTGACCGCCTGATTTTAATCGACATCGACATGATCGGCGCCGGTGGCATGCTGCTGACGAAAACACTGGTCATCGAGCTTATGGGGAAATACAGCAATATCATCCTGCTGCAGGAGAAAACGATTATTGATTCCTTGCGAAAAGTCGGGCGAAGCAACAGCCGCATTCGCCTGGTCCTTCCTGGGTATCCCTATGAACTGCCGCCCAATCAGGATAAATTAAATATATTGACAGCCGCGCCCGCAAAAGTCCTTGAGACGCTCCGTCAATCGCCTGAGCTGCCGCTTGGCAAAGCTATCATCAATACCTGTCTTGGTTTTGGCCCTGTAACCGCCCGGGAAATTGCCTTTAGCGCGGGTCTGCCGGCGTCGCTTTTGGTTGCCGATCTGGAGCCCCTGGATTATGAAGCTCTGTCTGCCGCCTTGGCTGAGATTGCCGCAGCCGGCTCTGGGGAAAAGCTGGAGCCCTGTCTTGTCATCGATGAAAACAAAAAGCTGCTGGCGATGGCGGCTTTTCACCTTCACACATATTCCACCGGGATCCTGCAGACTTTTTCGACGATGAGCGCCCTTGTCGATGCTAGTACAAAATTTTCCGGCCAATATGTGCTGCCGGATAAGGATCGATTAAAAAAGCTGGTACATAATGAGCTTCAAAAAGCAAAAAACAAGGAAGTTGTCCTTGATACCGAACGACTGCAGGCGGAACAGGCTGAGGATTTCAAGATCATAGCCGATAATCTGATGACGTATCAGTACCAGCTTGTCGATCATGCTGACGAAGAAGTTTGTCTGCCCAATATCTATGCCACCGATGAAAGCACATTAAAAATCCCGCTCGACAAACGCCAGACGATTATTCAGAATATGCAGGCATATTATCATAAATACGATAAACTCAAACGGGCACAAAACCTGCTCGCTGAGCAGCTGCTGCACTGCCAAAGCAATATACAGTATCTTTTAAGCATTGAGGCCTCGCTGGAATCTTCTGCTACACTGGCGGAAATCAATGAAATAAAAACCGAGCTCATCGCCACAGCATATCTGCATGAACAACTTAAGAAAAAGCCTGGTGGCAAGCCGGCAAAGCCATTCAAATTTGAAGCTCCGTCTGGGAAAATCGTGCTTGTCGGCAAAAATAATTATCAAAATGATGCCCTGACCTTTAAAACTGCTCATCACAATGATTTGTGGTTTCACACCAAGGATATTGCCGGGTCTCATGTTATTTTGCGCTGCGAAAACACAGACCCGGAAGAAGCTGATATTTTATTTGCCGCCAACCTGGCCGCGCATTTCAGCAAAGCACAAAACTCCTCCAATATCCCGGTCGATTATACGCTCTGCCGCTATGTGAAAAAGCCCTCGGGCTCTAAACCTGGCTTTGTCATTTTTACCAACCAAAAGACGCTATATGTAACGCCCGACCAAACTACAATGCCTGCCCTCTTGTTGCAGGACCTAAATAAATAATAAAACGGCCCCCGGCAAATATGCGCCGGGGGCCGTTTTATTATGCGGCTGCCCTTATTCCTTTATTTCTCTGATCACAACCTGTTCGGTCTGATCAACCGGATTGAGCTGCACGCTCACAATTTCCTTGGCTGCTGTTGGTACATTTTTTCCCACATAATCGGCACGAATTGGCAATTCCCGATGGCCACGATCAACCAAAACTGCCAGCTGTATCGTCTTTGGCCGCCCCATATCAATAACTGCATCAAGTGCTGCCCGCACGGTACGCCCAGTGTACAGCACATCATCAACAAGAATAATGGTTTTGCCGGTGATATCCACCGGCATTTCGGTCGGATGAACAATCGGCTGATAAGAAAGCGTTGACAAGTCATCTCGATACAGCGTAATATCCAGTACCCCCACCGGAATTTTTTTGCCCTCAATATTCTCTATTTCAGCGGCAATCCGATCTGCCAAGGGCAGGCCCCGGGTCCGAATACCAACAAGAACAATATTATCTACCCCTTTATTTTTCTCAATAATTTCATGAGAAATACGGACCAGTGCCCGGCGAATCGCCGCGGCATCCAATAAAACTGTTTTATCAATAACCCCTGACATGGCAAACGCCTCCTTTAAATAAACTTCATTTTTTCTGCCCCTGCCGCAAGATCCGCAGGATCTTTTCCATATCGGCTGGCAACGGTGCAGAAAAAAACATTTTTTCTTTGGTTATCGGATGGACCAGTATAAGGTTTTTGGAATGCAATGCCTGCCCGCTAATTTTAAACGGATCCTTTTGCGTTCCATATTTCGGATCGCCCAGCAGCGGATGCCCAATATATGCCATATGGACGCGTATCTGATGGGTTCTGCCGGTCAGCAGCGTGCATTCCACCAGAGTGTAGGCACCAAAGCGCTCCAGTACCTTAAACTTGGTTGTCGCCGGCTTGCCATTTTCAAAGACAACTGCCATCTTTTTACGGTCGACAGGATGACGTCCGATAGCACCATGAATGATACCATCATCTTCTTTTATATTCCCCCGGACAATGGCCAAATACTGACGCTGGGCCGACTTTTCTTTGATCTGCGCCGCAAGATCCAGATGCGCCACATCATTTTTTGCCGCTACCATCACGCCCGTGGTATCTTTATCCAGCCGATGCACAATTCCCGGTCGTATTTCGCCGTTAATTCCGGACAGATCCTGACAATGGGCTAGTAAGGCGTTGACCAGTGTCCCGCTGTATACGCCAGCCGCAGGATGGACAACCATCCCGCGGGCCTTATCGATTACGATGATATCGCGGTCTTCATACAGAACCTGTAACGCAATCGCTTCTGGCTCAATCTTTACCGGTTGCGGTTCAGGCAAGCGCAAAGTAATTTGGTCACCGCTGCGCAAACGATAATTCGCTTTTTTCGAACGTTGATTGATCTGCACATCGCCATCGGCAATTAATTTTTGGATATGGGAGCGGGAGAGCGTTGGTTGTTTTTTTACTAGAAAAACATCCAGCCGTTCGTCAGCCTCTTCTG
The DNA here is from genome assembly GCA_963678095.2 of Selenomonadaceae bacterium. GTDB lineage: Bacteria > Bacillota > Negativicutes > Selenomonadales > Selenomonadaceae. Next base: position 171,825 of record OY782746.1, read on the forward strand.
TAATAATATATATTTCTTCTGTCATCTCTGCTATCTACTCTTCCTTCGTTGTTAAAAATGCAGCCCAGACGATAAGGCCTACGCCAAGTACAATGGCAATATCCGCCACATTGAAAATAGGCCAAATGCGAAAATCAAAAAAATCGACAACGGCGCCAAGGCGGATGCGATCCACCAAATTCCCCATTGCCCCGCCTGAAAGCAAGGCAACGCCAAGGCGCATGCGCAGCGGCTCTTTTTTTAATCGATTTTGAAAGCACAAAACCCCGAGCAGCAACGCTGTTGCGACCACAATAAACAGTAGCCGCTGATGCTCTAAAATCCCGAAGGCAGCTCCTGGATTCAGAATATAAGTAATATGAAAAATATCCGCCAGCACCGGCACAGATTCCCCCAGAGCCAGCACAGACTGAATGTAAAATTTTGAAAGCTGATCTATCCCGATAATAAAAATAATCAAAATTAATGTTGGCACAAAAAAAACCTCTGTAAATACATAATTTGTTAAAAACTATTCAGCCGTCAGCTCTGCATCTGCTCCATCCGTTACAACTTCTTCGCCTGCATTCGCTTGGCCTAAAAGCTCAAGTTCCGTGAGCAGGATCGTCCGCAATTTCGTACTGAACATCTGTTTCCGCTGTTCAAGCTGACGATACTCGACATGCATGGCCTCAACCTGCGCCGCCGCTTCTGTTATCATTTTATCTGCTTCCAGTTTAGCCGCCAGCAATATGTTGTCGCGTTCGCGCTGGGCATTCGTTTTTACCTCTTCTGCTGTTTTTTGAGCAACCACCAGCGTCTCATGAAGTGTTGTCTCCAGCTGCTGAAACCGTCCCAGTTCTTTTTCCAGCCGATCAATGGTCTCTTGAAACTGCCGGTTTTCCCGGTACAGCTTTTCGTAATCATTGCCGACCCGGTCTAAAAAATCATCGATTTCGTCTTCATTGTACCCGCGGAAACTTCTCTTAAAGTCCTTATTGTGTATATCTACCGGTGTAAGCAAAATTTCAGCCTCCTGTTATATATAGCGTTTAAGGGTAATGCCAATCCGCCCTTTTTTCGTCTGTCCGCGAACCTCAGCAATTTCAATCCGGCCACGGCCGCGCATGGATATAATATCGCCTTCTTTGACTGTCTGCGCTGCATTCTTTACCGATTGCCAGTTTAACTTAAGCTTATCGGCCTCAATATCCGCTGCGGCCCGGCTGCGTGAGCAGCTAAAACCTGCGGCGGAAACCGAATCGATGCGCAAAGATGCCACGGTCGCCTTGATTTCCTTACAACGCTCCTCGCGTGGCTCAATATCTGCCAGCTCAATGCGCTCGCAGTGAACCTTGGCCGCCCCAATCTGCAGGTAATTATTTAAAATAAAGTCGGCCATCTTCGTGTCCGCCACAATTTTAACCTGCCCGCCTTTGAGCAGTAAATCGCCTAAAAGCCCCCGGTCAATTCCAAGTCCCATCAAAGAACCCAGTACATCACGATGTGAGAGGTGATAAAACTCGTCGTTCCATTCAGCCTTTATCGCCGTCATATCAAACTGTACGCTTCCCATGAAATCCTCATGAACAAGTGCCGCCTTTTGGCGCTCGGCCCCCATATAACCGCCATCAAATAAAATCTTTAATCCCGGATAATTGGCTGTAATGGTTTCGGCAATTTCACAGCCAAACGGATCCAAAAAGCCGGAGATCCTGTATTTCCTGTTTTTTACAACCGCCTCTGCCATATCAACAAGTTTGACGGCTGCTTCAGCGCCCTCCGTACCTTTATAATAACGTATAATTTTTTCCCGGTCTGCCATATTATTTCTTCCCCATTGCTTTTGATTTATCCGCGGCCGCCTGCACGGCATCCATCAAGGCCCCACGTACGCCCTGCTGTTCCAGCACCCGTATGCCAGCAATCGTCGTTCCTGCCGGTGAAGTTACCTGATCTCGCAAGGCTGCGGGATGCATGCCTGTTTCAAGTACCATTTTAGCTGCCCCCAAAAGAGTCTGCGCCGCCAGAGTAATCGCACTGGCACGGGGCAGTCCCGCATGGACCCCCGCATCCGCCAAGGCATCAATAATCAGAAAACCATATCCTGGTCCGCTGCCAGAAAGTCCGGTTACAGCATCCATTGCACTTTCCTTTACGATAACCGCTTTCCCCACTGCGCCAAATATTTTTTCAACCAAGGCCCCATCGGCCGGTGAAGCTTTGCTGCCTAAGGAAACTGCCGACATCCCGGCTCCAACGGCTACCGGCGTATTAGGCATAACCCGGATCACGGGCTGCTGTGAAAAATATTGTTCCAAAACTTCGGTTGTCAATCCGGCGACAACCGAGACAACAATTGCCTTCGGCGCTGTCTGTTGGCATATTTCTTCCATTGCCGCGTTGACAACCTGCGGCTTGACTGCCAAAAACAAAAGATCTACCTGGCCAATAAAACCAGCGGCGCCGACCGATGCCTGCACCCCATATGTATCTATTAAATACTGACAACGGCTTTCTTTATGGTCAGACAGAAAAACATCCTGCGACGCTGCGATATTATTCTTTATAATACCTGACAGCATCGCCTCCGCCATAGCCCCCGCTCCAATAAACCCAATCTTCATAAATGTTTCACTCCTTATTTCTCAGCCATGGCATCTCATTGGTCAAGGCTGATCCATCCTCCTGCGTATAAGCAACATTTACATTGCTTGGCGCACATAGAAACACATTTTTTCCGACTTTTTTTATGTCACCAGCCAACGCATAGGTTGTTCCACTGATAAAATCAATAATCCGCTTTGCGGTCTCGGCATCGGTATTTTCAAAATTAACCACCACCGGTTTGCGGTTTTTTAAATGATCCGCTACCTGCTGTGCATCATCAAAGGATCCTGGTTCAATAATCATCACTTTCATCTGGCGGGAAGCAGCGTTGTCACCGGCAGCTGCCGCATGAAAATTCACAATGTTCCCTGGAGAACTATTTTTTCGTTGCTCATCATCATATTCCATAAAGTCTTCCGTCCCTTCATGCTTCTGCTCTTCGACGGGATCTCCCAAACCTATTTTTCCGCAAATTTTATCTACAATGCTCATGCCATTTCCTCCTGATCAATATTGACGTTGTCCGAAGATGGCCGTCCCAACACGAACAATATTTGCCCCTTCTTCGACGGCGACTTTGTAGTCGTGGCTCATTCCCATCGACAAAAAACGAATGTCGGCAGTTTGTAAATTCATCTGCCGGACTTGCTGAAACAACTGGTACATCTCCTTGAACAACGGGCGAGCCTGTTCGCTGTCACCGTAATTAGGTGCAATGCACATCAACCCGCAAAGATGGAGATTCTCGAGCGCAGCTACAGCCAGCAAAACCTCCGGCAGTTCTTCACGATAGATTCCGGATTTACTTTCTTCTTTGGCCAAGTTTACCTGTAGCAGCACATCCTGGACCTTACCTATTTTTCGTGCAGCCTTATCGAGCTCAACGGCCAATTTAAAACTGTCAACCGAATGGATCAGATCAAATATTTCTACTGCAGGCTTGACCTTATTGGTCTGCAGATGTCCGATCAGATGCCATTCTACCGAGCGGTCCAGACAATCATATTTTGCCACTGCTTCCTGTATCCGGTTTTCACCAATACAAGCAGCCCCGGCATCTATTGCTTCGCGCATAGCTTCCACGTCGTGATTTTTAGTTACAGCTATTAGTTTTACATTATCTTGACAGACTGAAGGCATCCGGCGTTCTATGCCTTCCCTTATGATCTGCTGTACTTGCTTTAAATTTTCCTTTATCATAAAAGCCCCCCATTCTAATGAATATTCGCGAAGAATCAGTGATTTCCTTTTCTTGCGCCTAATATCGGCGGATTTATTTTAAACAGAGCAAGGCGCCGATCCTGCCGGTATGCCCGCCGTCAGCCCGATAGGAAAAAAAAACATCCGCGTTACACTGCGTGCAACTATTCGCCATGTCAATTTTATCCGGCAAAACGCCTACTTCTTCCAGTTGGCAGCGGTTTGCCTGCCACAGATCCAGTTTCCACTTGTCAGTACTGACGGTTGAAAGCAACGCGCCCTGTTGCTGAGGAAAAGCAGCAGTAACTGCCTCTCTAACATTTTCCCCGACCTCATAGCAACAAGCTCCGATTGCCGGACCGATACCAACGAGGCAATCCGCCGGGTTCGTGCCAAATTCAGCCCCCATTGCCTCTATGGTTTTGGCAGCAATCTTTTGTACAGTTCCTTTCCAGCCGCCATGTGCCGCACCAACAGCCTGATGCACCGGGTCAAAAATCAAAATCGGCGTGCAATCCGCAAAAAACAACAGCAGCGGTAAATTTTTTTCATTCGTAATCAGAGCATCCACGCCGGCAATCGAATCTTCCAGCTGAAAAGAGCCCCTTCCCGCCTCCTTGTCCGTGACCTTAAAGATCTTGTCGCCATGCACCTGCTCGCAAGTGCATAGGCGGGAAAAATCAACAGTAAGTGCCCGGCAAAAGCGCTGACGGTTTTCGATGACCGCCGCAGGATTATCCCCTGTATGCAGAGCTAAATTCATCGAAGCATAAGGAGATTGACTGCTGCCACCAAAGCGGGTAGAAATCCCATGACAAATCCCGGCCTGTGCGAGCAGCGAAAAAGATCCATACCATATAGAATTTCCTGCATATTGCAGTGAAAAACTCATAGCAAACCCTCCTTCTCCTTGCAGACGCCGCAGCGTTTGCAACCATCAAAACAGCGCGGCGTAGATTTTTGCCCGGCAGCCTTTAACAATTCGTCATACAGATATTGGCGTGAAAACCCCATATCCAGACTTTCCCAAGGGAATAGCTCGTGTTCCTCGCGCTGCCGGTACAGATAAAACCCTTCCTCAAGGTCATGTACCTTGAGCATATTTTTGAACCGTTTGCTGCCGCCGGCTATATGGGCATCAAACAGGACTGCGCCCAGCCGGCGATCACCTCTGGCCAAAACACCTTGTACATAAGCTTCTTTCGGCGATTCCACAATAATGTCCAGATTTTTTCTCCGCTTTACTGCCGCCTGGATATACTTCATATGCTGCTCAATTTGCTTCATTTGTCCCATCGGCAGCCATTGAAATGGCGTCAACGGTTTGGGCACAAATGGATTTACACTAAGCGTCAACATCCCCTTATTTCCGAGGCTCTCCATGTAATCCTTTACTTCGTTTGCCAGCTCGACAACCGCTTCAATATCGGTATCATCTTCAAAGGGCAATCCGATCATAATATAGAGGCGGAAATTCCGGATCCCCGCCTGCGTTCCCAGCTTCACAGCATGAAATAAGTGTTCTGTCTCAATTCCCTTGTTGATTACCCGGCGCAGTTTTTCACTGCCCGCTTCTGGTGCCATCGTTAAGGTCTTGAGTCCACTCGCTGCCAGTGAATCCACCAGCTCCTTGGTCACGGAATCAGCCCTAAAAGAAGCCACCGACATTGGCATGCCCTGGCTTAGGATCTGCTGGCAAAGAGCGTTTATTTGAGGATAATCGGATATAGCCGCTCCCATCAGACCAACCTTCTTATCCTGCGCTTTTGCCAATTCCAGCATTTTTGTAATTTGTTCCAGTGACCGGTTGCGTGGCTCCCGAAAACAGTAACCAGCCATGCAAAAGCGGCAATGACGACCACAGCCACGGGCAACTTCAATTAAAAAGAGATTAAACTCCGTATCCGTTGTAGCAATCACCGTATGTGCCGGGTAATCATCGAGGTTATGCACCCACTGACGCTGTACCTTGGCACAAACCCGGGGATCGTGCTCAATAGATTTTATTGTCCCGTCTGTATGATAAACCGGCGAATAAAACCGCGGAACGTACACTCCGGGCACAGCAGCAAGGCGCAGCAGCAAGCCCTCACGATTTAATCCGTCCTGTTTTGCCAAATAATAGGCATCCAAAAACCGATGAATGGTCTCCTCCCCTTCACCGATAATAAACGCATCAACAAAATCACAAAGCGGTTCCGGGTTAAACGTCGCACAAGGGCCTCCTGCAATGACCAGCGGATCTTTTTCACCGCGCTCTTCGCTGCGGAGCTTAACTTTTCCCAGCTTCAGCATGTCAAGGAGATTAAAATAATCCATCTCAAAGGAAATGGCAAAGGCAATCAACGAAAAATCATGCAGTGGCGTTTGTGTCTCCACACTCATCAGTGGCGTCCGCGTTCGTTCATACACCGGCAACTCTTTTTTATCCGGCAGAAAAAAACGTTCACAGGCCGTGTCACCACGCCCGTTCATCTGCTGGTATATAATATGCATGCCTAAATTTGACATACCGACAAAATACGAATTTGGATATACCAGCGCGCATTTTTCGCGGACTCCGGACGGAAACACACAGGCCCCCTGCTCCTTTGCCGCTATTTTTCGCAAACTTTCTTTTAATTCCCAAGACAAATCTTATCACTCCTTACTTGCTCCCATGAAGAAAAATAGCCCACTGTCGTGAGCCGTTTCTCTTATCCGATACTGTCACTATTTACTTTTTTTGCTTCAAGCTCCTCAAGTTCCTCTTTAAAACTGCTTATATCCGTAAATTTACGATAGACAGAGGCAAAGCGTATATAGGCTACTTCATCAAAATTTTTCAATTTCTTCATTATCAGTTCACCGATTTCTTTGGTGGTAATCTCCCGCTCCATCGTATTGCGCAATTCTTTTTCCACTTCATCGGTCAAGGCAATAATCCGTTCCGTAGGGATATTGCGCTTATCACAGGAACGAATCAGCCCGTTGAGCAGCTTATTGCGATCAAAGATAACGCGTCGGCCATCATTCTTTTTGACCATCAGCGGGATTTTTTCTATAACCTCATAAGTTGTGAACCGTTTACCACAGCCTGTACATTCACGACGGCGGCGGATGGTATTGCCATCATCGGCAGCGCGGGAGTCAATAACCCGACTGTCAAGAGCTTTACAAAAGGGACAACGCATTACAGCACCTTCTCTTCTAAAATCGATATGACTTCTCAGCCGCGAATCCGCTTGCCTCGCTCCTGAAAAGTCGGCTTACCGGCATTGCTGTGACGGCTGGTATCCTGTTCTTTTTTTGGCGGCCGAATCAGGCATTTCGGTCCGTAACCGATCAGATCCTGCCGTTCTTCTTTGATCAAGGCCCTATACACAAGCTGATAGTTTTTCGGATCGCGATACTGCATCAGCGCCCGCTGCATCCGTTTTTCCATCGGATCCTTCGCCGTATAAACCTTATCCCCTGTCAACGGGTCAAATCCGCTGTAATACATGCAGGTCGACAAAGTCCCCGGTGTAGGAATAAAATCCTGTACTTGCTCCGGGCGATAATTGAGATCGCGAATAAATTCTGCCAGCTCAATCGCTTCTTTTAAGGTGGAACCTGGATGGCTTGACATAAAATATGGCACAAGATATTGTTCCTTGCCAATTTTTTCGTTCATTTTCTTAAAAGCAGCCGCAAAACGGACAAATACATCTTTGGGGGATTTTCCCATGAGCCTGGTGACCTTGGCCGCAACATGTTCCGGCGCAACCTTGAGCTGCCCGCTGACATGATAACGACATAATTCCTCCAAGAAATCATCGTTTGCTTCCATAAGATAATCAAACCGGATGCCCGACCGGATAAATACTTTTTTCACTTTTGGCAGTGCCCGCAGTTGGCGCAGCAAATCAAGATAATCCGTGTGATCTGCCTTAAGATTCCGGCACGGCGACGGTGTCATGCAGGCCTTGCCGCGGCATGTTCCGCGATCAAGCTGCTGGCGACAGGACGGAATGCGAAAATTAGCCGTAGGCCCGCCGACATCGTGAATATACCCCTTAAACTGTGGCAAGCCGGTGAGAATTTTTGCTTCTGCCAACAATGAATCCTTACTGCGCTGCTGAATAATCCGTCCTTGATGGGATACAATGGCGCAAAAATGACAGCCGCCAAAACAGCCGCGATGACTGACCAGGCTAAATTGCACCTCGAGTATAGCCGGTACTCCTCCCGCCTTTTCATAGACAGGATGGTAGGTGCGCTGATATGGCAAGTCATAGATCTCATCCATTTGCGCCTCATCAAGCGGCAGTGCCGGCGGATTTTGCACGACAAAATGATTGCCGCAACGCTGAGCTATCGTGCGCCCCCGAATAGCATCCTGCTCGAGATATTCTTCCTTAAACGCCTGCGCAAAGACGGCTTTATCAGCAATGACCGCTTCATAGGAAGGAATTTCTTTATATTCCCAGATACTATCGAGTTCCTTTAGTAAGCAGGCTGTCCCGCGGACCGTTGTAATATCCGTAACCGCAATCCCCTGGTGTAACTGCGCAGCGATTTCCAGGATCTGACGTTCGCCCATCCCGTAAATCAAAAGATTCGCACGACTATCAAACAAAATAGATCGGCGAATCATATTTGACCAATAATCATAATGGGCAAACCGGCGCAGACTTGCCTCTATGCCTCCGATAATAATCGGTACATCCTTCCAGACCTCACGCAAGCGGTTTGAATAGACGACCACAGCCCGATCCGGGCGGCAGCCAGCCTTTCCACCTGGCGAATAAGCATCACTTTGCCTTGTTTTTTTGGCTGCTGTAAATTTATTGAGCATCGAATCCAAATTCCCACTCGACACCAAAAAGCCAAGGCGCGGACGCCCCAGCCGCTGAAAGTCCTCGGTGCTGTGCCAATCCGGCTGGGCGATAATCCCCACCCGATAACCATGCTTTTCAAGCAGGCGGCAGATAATTGCTGGGCCAAAGCTGGGATGGTCAACATAGGCGTCGCCAGAAACAAAGATAAAATCCAGTTCCTCCCAGCCGCGCTGGTTCATATCATTTTTATTTATCGGTAAAAAATCGTTCATCCATTAACCTCTGTCAATCGGCATTTTCAGCCTTATCCTGCGTTATTTTTTTTGTGACAACATCGCCCGTCGCGCCAAGCTTACCTAAAGACTTGCCGTTATAAACGACCTCCACGGCCCCTGCATTGCCAGCGGTAACTACGATCTGCTGCTTTGCCTTCCAAGTGAGTTTTTCCCCGGATTCAACGGTTCCCTCAAATACCGTTTTCTCATCCGCTATAATCTTAGTCCAGCATTTGTCGGAAAAAGTAGCGGTCACTTCCACTCCGTCCACCTTTTTTTCTGGCACGGCAGTCGCTGGTGCCGTTTCTTTATGTACTGCCGGAGCCTGCGTAACTGCTGGTGCAGTAGTCGCGGGCTTTTCACTGTCAGAACGCAGTCCCATGTAAATGCCGCCAAAAACAAGTCCGGCCGCGGCAAGTCCGATCAGTATTTTTTGTGTCTGTCGCGATTTTTCAACGCGTTCACGAAATTCAGTTTTCGCACCGGCTGGAATTTCCACTGAAGCAGTTTTCACCGCTTCGTTATTGTCCACCGGATTTACTGGTGTTTCAATCGGACCTTTTTCGGCATAGTATTGTTGCAGCAAAGCTGCGCCGTCAAGCTTAAGATACTCGGCGTAGGACCGAATAAAGCCTTTCAAATAGACCTCACCTGGCAAAAGATCATATTCTCCGTTTTCAATCGCTGAAATATATAAACCGCGGATACTCGTATCCCGTTCTATATCCTTGACTGTTAAATTTTGTCGTTCTCGTTCTTTTCGTAAAATATCCCCCAACATGTATAATAACTCCTCCTTATTATTGGAAAAAACCATACATACAACTTCCCTCTATTATACATTACGGAATGATTTTAGACAAATAAAAGCCCTTTTTATTTGCAATTATTGAGGAAATCTTTTAAGATTAGGACAAAGGACGGTGGTTTTTTGGTAATTCAAATCAAAGGCTATTACAAATTGCCGCAAAGTCAAAATGTTGAACTGATAGACTTTGCCCTTGTGTTTCATACATCCTTTATGCGGAAATTTACCAAATACAAGACATTTGAAAAATTTCTTCTGGGTGGAAAGTTTCATATAACCTGTCAGAAAGACTTCGAAAATCTGCCCGAAGAGTACATGGATCTGCATGTACAACGAACCACAAAATTTTCAAGTTGGCAGGAAATGCTTGATTTTGCTACTGACAAATATATTCTTCGTCAAAACTCCTGAAACAGAACAAAAGCCTTGAATTCCAATTGGATTTCAAGGCTTTTGTTGCATTTATTTATATTTCCATAATAATTGGCAGAATCATTGGCCGACGACGAGTCTTCTCAAACAGGTAGCGTCCAAGAGCATCGCGAACATTAGACTTAATCGTTGCCCATTCCGTGATTTTTCCTTCTGAACATTTATCCAGGGCCTGACAAACGCGCTCACGCGCGCCCTCCATCAGGGCTTCCGACTCACGCACATAGACAAAGCCACGGGAAACAATATCTGGTCCTGATACAACACAGCCACCAGCCTTGTTCATCGTAACCACAACAATTAAAATCCCGTCTTGCGACAACTGGCGCCGATCACGCAAAACAATATTGCCAACATCCCCAACCCCAAGACCATCAACCAAAACAACCCCGGAGGTCACCTTCCCGGCAACCACACCTTTTTCACGAGTGAACTCAAGGACCTGCCCGTTTTCACCAATAAAAATATTTTCCTTAGCCATCCCCAAATCTTGGGCGAGCTTGGCATGCCGGACCAAATGACGGTATTCACCATGCACCGGCATAAAAAATTTCGGACGCACCAGATTGTGCATCAACTTTAATTCTTCCTGACTCGCATGCCCTGACACATGAATTCCCTGTGCGCGCCCATAGACAACATTTGCGCCCAGTTTCATCAGCTTATCTACTGTCCGTGAAACAAGTTTTTCATTTCCCGGAATTGGTGTAGCCGAAATGATAATTGTATCCCCAGGAACAATGGACACTTTACGATGATCTGACATTGCCATTCTGGTCAGAGCCGACATCGGCTCGCCCTGGCTGCCAGTTGTAATGATAACAACCTGCGACATCGGATACCGGTTGATCTCATCAATATCAATCAGCACACCTTCTGGCGCTGTCAGGTATCCAAGTTCCAGCGAAATATTCACCACATTGACCATGCTGCGTCCGAGCACTGCAACCTTGCGTTTAAAGCGGCAAGCAGTATCAATTGCCTGCTGGATCCGGTGGACATTTGAGGAAAATGTCGCAATGATAATCCGTTCCCTTGCATTATGAAAGGCCTTTTCAAAGGCCGCACCGACCGTACGTTCACTCGGAGTATGCCCTTCGCGCTCAGCATTCGTGCTGTCCGCCATCATCAGCAATACACCTTTATTGCCCAAATCCGCAAAGCGGCGGAAATCTGTCATCTGTCCGTCAATTGGCGTATAATCGAGCTTAAAGTCACCGGTATGAACGATCATTCCCATCGGAGTCTTAATCGACAGCCCCACAGCATCCGCAATGCTGTGATTGACGCGAATAAATCCGACGCTGAAACAACCGGCGTTGATGATATCCCCCTGTGAAACGGGAATCAGATTGCTCGCATCCACGTTGGCTTCCTTCAGCCGCCCCTGCAAAATACCCAGGGTCAGTTTTGTCCCATATACGGGAACATTCAACCGTTTTAGAACATACGGCAAAGCCCCGATATGGTCTTCATGACCATGGGTGAGGACAATCGCCTTTATCATGTCGCGATTCTCCATCAGATATGAAATGTCCGGCAATACCAAATCAATGCCGAGCATATCATCATCCGGAAACATCAGCCCCGCATCGACAATCAAGATTTCATCGTTAATCTTGATCACCGTCATGTTTTTGCCGACTTCTCCGAGTCCACCAAGTGGAATAATTTGAAGTTTTTGTGATCCTTTTGACAAAAATTACACCTCCGTAATTAAATCATATTACTTTTTATTTAAGCTTCCGCTTGAATCCAAATTGAGTAAGTCCGAACCGTTCAATTAAAACACCAAGAAAATCGACCGTTCTGCTCATTACTTACATTATATATCCTGCGCTCCCGTATTGTAAAGCACAATTGCGTTGCTGCCTGTACCTCCATTTCCTTATTAAAACAGCGCACAAAATTTATGCGTTGTTTTAATAAGGAAATCCACGATGGATCTCCTGCCTTCCAGGTCGATCCATCGCGTGATTTCAATCTTGTCAAAGCATAGTATGAGCGATCATATATTCGGCAATCTGCAGGGCATTAAGTGCCGCGCCTTTGCGAATCTGGTCCCCGACAACCCAGAAATTCAAGCCATGTTCAATGGAATAATCTTTACGAATACGACCAACAGATACATCATCTTTTCCCGATGTAAAGAGCGGCATCGGATATTCCATCTCAGCCGGATTGTCTTCAACAATAACCCCCGGGAATGCTGCGATTGCCGCTTTTGCCGCTTCAACACTCAGTTCTCCCGTCAACTCAACATTGACAGATTCTGCATGACTGCGATAAACAGGAACCCTTACCGTCGTCGAAGTGATGCCAATGGAATCATCCCCCAGAATTTTATGGGTCTCGTCGATCATTTTCATCTCTTCTTTTGTATAAAGGTTTTCCTTAAAAACATCAATCTGCGGAATCAGATTAAAAGCGATTTGATAATGTTTGGGCAAACTCGCTCCTGGCAGAATATTCGCCGTAACTTCTTTGCCAGCGACAATATCCTTAACCTGTTCTTCAAGCTCTGCCATGGCTTCCTTGCCACCGCCTGAAACCGCCTGGTATGTCGAAACGACCACCCGTTTAATTTTTACTTTATCATAAATCGGCTTCAAAGCCATAACCATAATAATGGTCGAACAATTCGGGTTGGCAATGATGCCCTTATGGCGGGAAATCGCCTCTGGATTTACTTCCGGTACAACCAGGGGGACCTCTGGATCCATGCGAAACGCACTGGAATTATCAATAACAACAGCCCCTGCCTTTACCGCAGCCGGAGCAAAGGTTTTACTGGCAGCGCCACCGGCAAACAAAGCAATATCAATCCCGGCAAAGGAGCCTTCGGTCGCTTCTTCCACCGTATAATCTTTTCCCATAAACGAGATGATTTTCCCTGCCGATCGTTTTGAGGCCAACAGCCTCAATTCACCAAACGGGAAATTTCTCTCCTCGATCAAATCCAAAAATTCCTGTCCCACAGCGCCAGTTGCGCCTAAAATTGCCACATTGTACTTTTTCACAATCCCTGCACTCCTTTGTCTCAATCCAAATAATTTTCCAAACCACAGACAAGTCCGCTGCTCTGCATCACTTTTTTGCAGGCAAGTACAACACCTGGCATAAAGGAATCGCGGTTAATTGAGTCATGCCGTATCGTCAGCGTCTGTCCCAGCCCGCCGAAAATCACTTCCTGATGTGCTACATATCCCGGTAAGCGAACACTGTGGATATGCATGCCATCAATATCCGCCCCGCGGGCACCAAATACCTTCTCGACCTCATCCGGATGTCCCTGCGCCATCGTATCGCGTACCTGCTGAATCATTTCAGCCGTCTTTAAAGCTGTTCCCGATGGCGCATCAAGTTTTTGATCATGATGCATTTCAATGATCTCAACATGCGGCATATACTTTGCGGCTTCAGCAGCCATCTTCATCATCAGAACCGCACCGATAGCAAAGTTCGGCGCAATAAATGCCGCTGTATTATATTGATCCGCCAGCTGCGCAATCTCAACTTTACTTTCCTCCGACAGTCCGGTTGTGCCGATAACCGGACACACACGATTTTTCAACGCTAGACAGGCATTGCCAAAGACAACAGCCGGCTGCGTAAAATCAACCATTACATCAGGCTGCTTCTCATCGATGGCCCGCTGCAGATCCGCTTCAACAATAACGCCGATTTTTCCGATCCCAATGAGATCCCCGGCATCAGCTCCGGCATTCAAGTCCACAGCTCCAACAAGTTCAAGTTCAGGATCCTGATATACGGCATTTAAAACAGCCCTTCCCATTCGCCCGCAGGCACCACTTACAATTACTTTAACCAAAAGACACGCCTCCTAAAAATTCAATCAAAAAAAGCCAATGAGACAATATTATCTCATCAGCCGCCACGTATTAGCCATTAGGAATATACTTTTCCCAGATAAGATAGCTCCCCATCAAAATGATGACAGTCCGATACCTATTCGATATCGCCCCAGCATCAACATCGGGCCTTATTAATGCTTCGGCAGGCAACCCTTTTGTCTCATTTCATCACAACCCAGCTCCTCAAGACTACTCATGTTGTCTGCGCCTCTATTTCATCTCACACAGAATCCTTATTTGATTTATATATATTGTATATCAAGTCCACCTTAAAAATCAATATGTTTTTCCGCCGCAGGCAAATTTATTTTAAACTCTCGTTCTTTTTTCCGTGTTTTTTATACCACCAGACTCCGGCCAAAATAAACAGCGCCAGTACAGCTACCAAAATAAAATGCCTGCTGTCCTTTTGTTTTGTCACCAATTCGTAGCCGATCACAACTTCCAGTGCGGTTGAAGGAAACTTCCCCAACAGGTTTGCTAAAATATAATCACGCAACTGGATTTTACTTACCGCCCCCAGTGCTGTGATGATTCCCGACGGAAAATACGGCAACATGCGAATTACCAGCATGATCTGAAACCCTTTTCGCCCACTGAGCTCGTCAAGCTTCGTCAAATATTTGCTTTTCGCGATAAGTTTCTGCGCTGATTCTCGCAAAATGCTGCGCATCAGCAAAAAACTTACGATCACGCCTACCGTTTCCGCTAACCAGGAAACAAGAATGCCCACAAAAACACCAAACAGTACACCATTGGCAGTTGAAACAAACACGGACGGCAAAAAACCAACCGCATTGATCAGCACATCCAGAAAAAAACTAAAGACAATGGCGGCTGTGCCAAAAGAATCAATGTATTCTATCGTTTCCGCCAGGTTGCCATTTGTCAAAACATGCCAAAGCTGCGGGAAAATTTCTGGATTAAATAAATGAAACAATCCCAAAAGAAGAACCAGGAGGAACGCTGCCGTAACTTTCACTTTGTTTTCTGAAGATAATGTATTCAAAAAAACCTCCTGTGCCGCTTGCGCTGCAACCACACAAAATATTCTATATTTTATATTATACTTAAGTTTACTGTAAAAGCCATGAAAATCTCACGTATCAGTTATATTGGTAAAATGTTCTTTATATTGCAGGGCTAAGACTTCCCTGACCTGTCCCAGATCCTCACTGCGTTCCATGGTTTCAAGCGCTGCACTTCTGGCCTTTAAGAGTAAATCTACATCCTGTAAGACATCGGCAATTTTCAAGTCGGGAAGTCCATGCTGCATGGAGCCGAAGAACTGTCCCGGCCCCCGAAGCTTTAAATCCTCCTCGGCTAAAACAAAGCCGCTGCTCGTACTCTCCATGATTTTTAAGCGTTCCTTCGCAACTTCGGATTTCCCTTCAGCAACCAATACACAGTATGAGGCATATTCGCCCCGCCCGATTCGTCCCCGAAGCTGATGCAGCTGAGCCAGCCCAAACCTGTCAGCGCCCTCAACGACCATAATACTGGCATTGGGAACATTTACCCCCACTTCAATAACAGTCGTCGCCACCAAGAGTTGAATCTTATTGTCATAAAAATCAAGCATAATACGTTCTTTTTCCTTAGAAGACAACTTTCCATGGATAAGAGCACAATTCATATCAGAAAAAATCCCCTGCGATAATTCTTCAAAAACCTCTTGGGCCGAGCGCTGTTTTACAGCTTCTGATATTTCAATCAGCGGGCAGACAACATATGCCTGCCGGCCCTGCTGAATTTCCGCCCTGACAAACCGATAAATTTGTTCACGCTTATGCGGGGTGCGGACAAAAGTCCGAACCGGCTTTCGCCCCGGCGGCAGCTGCTGAATTAAAGAAACATCCAAATCGCCATATACCGTCAGCGTCATAGTGCGTGGAATCGGCGTTGCCGTCATCACCAGCACATCCGGCATTTTGCGGCTTTTTTCTTCAAGCTTTGCCCGCTGCCTAATTCCGAACCGGTGCTGTTCGTCTGTGACAACCAGACCGAGTGCCGAAAAATGAACTTCCTCTTGAATTAAGGCATGTGTGCCAATAACCAGATCAATTTCTCCGGCCGCAATTTTCTCGTGCAAAAGCTCTTTTTTCTTTTTGCTCAGATGTCCGCTCAAGAGGCCGATGCGAATCCCACAGCCAGCAAACAACTTCATAAAACTATCAAAGTGTTGACTCGCAAGAATTTCTGTCGGCGCCATCAAGGCTCCCTGGTAGCCATTTTCGATCGTCTTTGCCAGTCCCAGAGCCGCAATAATCGTCTTGCCCGAACCGACGTCGCCCTGCACCAGACGCCGCATGGGCGTCTTTCGCTCCATATCAGTACAAATTTCCCGCCAGACTTTTTTTTGGTCCGGCGTCAGTGTAAAGGGGATATTTTCCTGTACCTGTTCAAGCAGGCGGCTGTTTTCCAGGTGGCGGATCCCGGCTTTTTTCTCCCGCTGCAACTTCTTTACGAGCAACAACCCGCATTGGATCAGATATAATTCCTCAAACGCCAGTCGCTCCCTAGCCTCTTTTATCGATTCGTTATCTGTGGGAAAATGAATCTGCCGCAAGGCCTTATCCCGCGATATCAACTGACAGCGATCCCGGACATACCGCGGCAGCACTTCGGGAATTTCCGTCGTCTCACTTAAAATTTCCTCCATGGTTTTTCGCAGAAAGTTCTGCGTCAAAACCTCCGTTGCTCCATACACCGGTAATATATTATAGGAAATATTTTCCTGCTGCGTCTCAGCAATCTCATAAGATATGATCTGATTCATGGCAAATTGCCCCTGGCCGCCATACGCATACTGTATTTTCCCCGTCGCAAAAATCTTTTTCCCTGTTTTAATTTTTGCCTTTAGATAGGGCTGGTTAAACCAACTCAGCTGTATATACGCCGACCCATCGCTGACTAGCGCTTTCAAAATCTTAAGCCCGCGGCGCGGACAGCTTTCTGTTACGCTGATAATCACCCCGCTAACGGTGCCCTCTTCCCCCGGTACCGACTCGGCAATGGTCCGTAAATTGCTCTGATCCTCATACCGCCGAGGATAATATGTCAACAGATCGTAAACAAGTACGATTCCCAGCCTCGCCAGGGCTTGACTTTTTTTCGGGCCAACGCCTTTTATATATTGCACTTTTTGCTCTAGTTTCATTCATCATCATACTCCGCATCAAAATAAGAACTTATATTCTATTTTAGCAAAGCTTGTGGTTTAGAACAAGTTGTATCTTTCCGTTAAGCTAAATCTAATATTGCTCATAAAAATAGCCGGTGCAGGATTGCTGCATCGGCTGTTTTTATAAAAGTTCTTATTCAGAGGCCTTCGGCCCGGCATTTAAAATATCATCAGACATTTCGCCTTTAAATTTCTTTACATTCTCCGCAAAGCGTTTTACCAGCTTGTTGGCGGCAATCTTGTATTCATTCTTATCCGCCCAAGTATTTTCCGGAGTCAACAGCTCTTTCGGAACATTCGGGCAGGACTCTGGAATATAGACCTGGAAGATCGGATCGCGCTTCCATTCAACATTGTCCAGCTGACCGTCAAGTGCCGCTGTAACCATAGCCCGTGTATATTTTAAGTTCATTCTGTGCCCGACCCCATAAGGGCCACCGGTCCAGCCGGTATTGAGCAAATATACCTGCGTATTATACTTGTCAATTTTTTCGCCGAGCAGCCGCGCATATTTAAGCGGTGACAACGGCAGGAACGGTTCGCCAAACCCAATGGAGAATGTCGCCTGCGGCTCCGTTATGCCACGTTCCGTACCGGCAACCTTGCTCGTATACCCGGATAAGAAATGATACATAGCCTCTTCTTTAGTGAGTTTAGAGATCGGCGGCAAAACACCAAATGCATCCGCCGTCAGGAAGATGATCACATTCGGATGATCAGCAATACTCGGCTGAATTGCATCCGGAATATAGTCGAGCGGATATGCGGTTCTGGTATTTTCTGTATAACGCGAATCAAAGTAATCCGGCAACCGGGTCTGTTCATGAATATATACATTCTCCAGCACGCTGCCATAGCGAATCGCCCGATAAATTTCCGGCTCGGTTTCTTCGGTAAGTTTTATGCATTTTGCATAGCATCCACCTTCAATATTAAATATGCCATTGTCACTCCAGCCATGTTCATCATCGCCAATCAGGCTGCGGTTCGGATCCGCTGACAGCGTAGTTTTTCCCGTGCCACTGAGGCCAAAGAAAAGTGCTGATTTTCCATCTTTGCCAACATTTGCCGAGCAGTGCATAGACAAAATCCCTTTTTGCGGCAAAATATAGTTCATTACTGAAAAAATTGATTTTTTCATTTCGCCGGCATATTCACCGCCGCCAATCAATACCATTTTTTTATCAAAGTTTAAAACGATAAAGGTTTCCGAATGCGTATTGTCTTCGATCGGGTCAGCCTTTACCCCTGGCATGCACATTACGGTAAAGCCCTCTGGAACCTTTGGCTTTGTTTCGGGTTTAATAAACAGCTGTTTTATAAACAGATGCTGCCAAGCGCATTCATTAATGAATTTTACCTGCAGGCGATTCTGTGGATCTGCTCCGGCATAAACATCGGTGACATACAGCTGATGATCGACAGCATATTTTCTCATTTTTGCATAAAGCCGATTAAATGTATCTTCACTACAAGGTGTATTATTTGTCCAGCTGATTAAATCATGTACAGCCGGAGTATCGACAATAAACTTGTCTTTCGGTGACCGCCCGGTATGTTTTCCAGTCGTAACACATAAAGCACCCTTATCAGAGAGAATCCCTTCCTGGTTCCTGACGGCCTCTTCAATCAACTCCACAACACTTAAATCATGAGCTACTCTTCTTGCCACAGATAAAATATCTGCACTTGACTGTTGAACCGATCCATTAATTTCCATTTCAAGTCAACCTCCCTATGCTTAGTCATAATACAATTAACCTGTATGTAACTTGCTATTACTGGATTGTATTATACGTATTCATTTCTCCAACAGACTGTAAAATCCTTCTAATATTTCAAAAAAATATTTTATTCTAAATTTTATGAATAAAATATTGATTATTTTATGATAATTATACATTATGATAAAAGCGGCCGCATTGCTTGTAGCTGCGACCGCTTTTATTTCTATTTGTTGATTAGATTCGTTACTATGTTCGGCATCTGTGCTATAGAACAAAGTTCTTTATGGCGTATTTCTGCCGTACGCAGGCTGGTCAATGCCGCCGGCGGCGCCTGCAGCGTGTTATATTTTGCCAGTTCTTCCAACAGGGCAAATTCATCCATACCCGCAGCCGGCACCCCCAGTGCCTCAAGGACGCTCTCATTGAACTTATACGGACTAGCTGTAGAAACAATCACCATCTCATGTAAATCACCGGTTGTCTGGCGATATTCGTCTGCTACCTGCCAGGCAACCGCTGTATGTGTATCCATTACATACTTTTGCGCTTTATAAACAGAAGCGATTTTTGCCTGTGTCCTTTGATCATCCGTCCAGCCAGCCCAGAAGATATTCTGAATTGCGGCCAGATGCTTTGCCCCGACATTATATACTCCCGACTGCTTCAAGGCCTCCATCCAGCTGAAAATCTGGGCCGTGTCGCCACCACTTACATGGTATAAAAGCCGCTCGAGATTACTGGAGATCAATATATCCATGGACGGCGTTATCGTCTTAAAAAAGCCGCGATTGCGATTATATGTTCCCGTTTTAAGGAAATCTGTTAAAACATTGTTGGCATTTGAAGCACAAACAAGTTTATGCACAGGTAGTCCCATTTGTTTTGCATAATATCCGGCCAGGATATTTCCAAAATTGCCAGTAGGCACGCAAAAATTAATTTCATCTCCCAGCGATATTTTCTTTTTCTTCAGCAGATCCGCATAAGAACTGAAATAATATACAATCTGCGGTACCAAACGCCCCCAGTTGATGGAATTCGCTGATGATAATTGAACATTGTTGTTTTTAAGCTGTTCCTTAAATTGCATATCGCCAAAAATCTGCTTTACACCTGTCTGGGCATCATCAAAATTCCCCTCCACAGCAACAACAGCGACATTGCCGCCTTTTTGCGTAACCATCTGCAGCCGCTGAATCTTACTGACACCAGTCTCGGGATAAAAAACGATAATGCGGATCTGCTCCACATCCTTAAACCCTTCGAGTGCAGCCTTTCCGGTATCTCCCGAAGTTGCCACCAGAATCACAATGTCACTTTTTTCACCGGTCTTGCGCAATGCTGTCGACATTAGCTGTGGCAAAAGTTGCAAAGCCATGTCTTTAAAAGCACTTGTCGGACCGTGCCACAGCTCAAGAACACTTTCCCCAGCCAAGGCTGTAACCGGAGCGATTTCCGTTGTATCAAATTTATCTTTGCCATAGGCACGTTCTACACAGCCTCGAAGTTCCTCTTCACTGTAGTCCGTCAAAAACTTCTCCAGAATTTTGACTGCCCGCTGCTCATAAGATAATTCTGTCAGGCTTTCGATAAAGGCCAGATCAACCGCTGGCAGTTCTTCGGGAACAAACAGGCCGCCATCAGTGGCAATCCCCGCGATAATTGCCTGTGCGGCACCTAATTTTTCTTTACTGCCCCGGGTACTGATATAATTCATCTTCATCGCCTCTTCTATTCATAAATTAAATTTCATAATAAAACATTCTATGCTAAAATGGTAATGTTACTGCACAATATTGCTGACGGTGGCCTTGACTGCCATAACCAAATCTGTCGGTGATAATAAAATCTGTTGTCCGCGAATGCCGGCACTTATGGCAATAAGCTCGCAGTCTTCACTGCGCTTATCAAGATACACCGGATATTCCTTCTTGGCCCCCAAGGGAGAACAACCGCCACGAACATAGCCGGTCAAGCCCAGCACTTCCCGGAGGTGGACCATTTCCACCTTTTTATTGCCGCTGACAGCTGCCAATTGTTTTAAATGGAGTTCCGCATTGCCAGGGATGCAGGCCATCAACACTCCTGTCTTATCGCCCCGGGCGACAAGCGTCTTAAAGACCATCTCCACCGGCATGCCAACTTTTTGAGCCACATTTACGGCACTGAGATCGTCAAGATCCACCGGATATTCCTTTAACTCATAGGAAATTTTTAATCGGTCCAATATTCTTGCTGCATTTGTTTTTTTCATCCTTCATCCGTCCCAACCATGATCTATAAATTAAAATCTGTAGCATCCCGCTACAAACAGATTTTATTATATCATAGAAATTCTTTCAATCCTATACCCGATATTTATTTTTGTCATCCAGCAAAATACTTTTTGTATTCAAATTAACAATTATCGCAATTAAACACAGTTTATATATCGAAATTGTAATCCACAAATAAGAGGTGCTTCACCATGATTAAATTAGCTTTGGCACAAATTGAAATACAGCCCGGTCATCCGGCAAAAAATGCTGAAAAAATGCTGACAAGGATTGAAGAGGCCAAGAGAAATCAAACCGATATTATTGTTTTCCCTGAAATGTCAATTCCCGGCTATCTGCTCGGTGATACCTGGGAACAGTCTGCTTTCCTTGAAGACTGTATGTATTACGGGCAAAAAATCATCGAATCCTCTGCCGGGATTTGCATCATGTTTGGCAATGTTGGTGTTGACTGGCAGAAAAAAAATAATGATGGTCGCGTTCGCAAGTACAATGCATTCTTTACCGCCTGTAATGGAAAACTCGTCCAAAATAAAACCATGCCTTATCCTTTTGTCATTAAAACTTTGCTGCCAAATTATCGGGAATTTGATGATACACGCTATTTTTTCAGCCTGGAAAAACTGGCAGCGGAACGCCGGCAACCGGTAGAAGAACTTATTGCCCCTGTAGAACTAGAAATTAGCGGGCAAAAGGTCCGCATTGGCTGTCTCCTGTGTGAAGACGGCTGGAGTGATGACTATCAGCTCGCACCGATGGAAATTCTGCAACAGCAGCAGGTAGACGTATTCATCAATTTATCCGCCTCCCCCTATACCCTTGGCAAAAATGACAAACGCCATCGGGTATTCGGCCAGCAGGCAGAAAAATTTCACACCCCGATTGTCTATGTAAATAATACCGGAATTCAAAACAATGGCAAAACCATCTATACATTTGATGGTTCAAGCACCGTTTATAACCATGACGGGAAAATTATTGCCAGCTGTAAGCCCTATGAAGAAACCCTGACCTTTCTCTCCCTGTCTGCAGCACAGATATACCCGACGCAGACCTCCCTTGAACCCGAACCGACAGCGGCTATTTATGCCGCACTTACTTATGGTATCCGCCGATTTCTTGCCAGCATCCATATGAAAAAAGTCGTCATCGGAATTTCCGGGGGCATTGATTCAGCTGTCGCTGCTGCACTTTACACAGATATTCTTGGACCAGAAAATGTATTGCTGGTCAATATGCCAAGTAAGTTTAACTCAACAACAACAAAGGATTTATCGCTCCAACTAGCACAAAATCTTGGCTGCAATTATACCGTTATGCCGATACAGGAAGTGGTTGATTATACGATTCAACAATTTGAATCAACCCCGATTGAAAATCTCCAGAGCAAACGCCGGTTTCAGTTAAGCGTATCGTCCTTTGTTGCCGAAAACATTCAAGCCCGTGATCGTTCGGCCCGAATTTTGGCCGGAATTGCCGCCAGCTTTGGCGGTGGATTTACCTGTAATGCCAATAAAACAGAAACCAGCGTCGGCTATTCGACACTTTACGGAGATCAATCCGGCTTTTTAGCCGCATTGGCTGATTTATGGAAGTACCAAATTTATGACCTGGCCCGTTATTTAAATACACAGATCTTTAAGCGTGAAGCCATACCCCAAGCTACCATTGATATCGTTCCCAGCGCCGAGCTGTCAGCCAATCAGGCGGTTGATGAAGGCAAAGGCGATCCGATTAAATATCCTTATCACGATTACCTCTTTCGTTCCTTTATTGAACGCTGGGATAAAGCTACTCCGGCCGATATTCTGCAATGGTACAAGGATGGTTGTCTGGAAGAAATGCTGGGCTGTAAAGCCGGGCTTATAGAGAACTACTTTTCTTCTCCGGGCGAATTCATTGCAGACCTTGAACGCTGGTGGAATTTGTATGCCGGGATGGCTGTAGCCAAACGCATTCAGGCTCCCCCGATTCTAGCGGTCAGTCGTCGTGCCTATGGCTTTGATCATCGCGAATCGCAAACCGGACCCTACTACACGCATCGCTATCATTGCCTCAAAGCAGAGCTTCTTGGAATGTAAAAAAAGCCTTGCCATACAACTGTATGGCAAGGCTTTTTTTAGCGAAGAAACCGCAGCAGCAGCCAGATAACAGCACTGACAGCAGCTCCAATCAATAGCAATGGCAGTAGTAGCGACAACGCAAAAACCCCGGCAGCAACAATTCCCAAAACAACCAGGGCCATGGTGATTTTTGCCCGCCAGCTCAAGGGGCGCAAGCCAAATTGTTTTATATACACCCGGTCATAGGGATTTTGACTTGCCCGTTCACGCTGATAGCGAAAACCTTCATTGCGCTGAGCACTTTCGTTGTCTTCAATCGTCAGCCCCCGATACTCTTCAATATCCTCTTCTGACATAACCTGTACTTTTTCAACTGGATCACACTGTGGACACCGTCCGTGTTCATCCAAATCTCCCTTGCATTTTAAGCACTGCATAATTGCTCTCCCCCTATCAAAAAGCAAATAAAGAAAGCACAAAGCCTTCTTCCGTCAAATAGCGCGGATCAAAGACGCGCAAACGCAATGCATTGGCAATCTTTTCACAGTCGTTTTGAAACAACTCTTTATTTACGTTAAAGCGCGATAACAAAAGCTTTTTATTTATAAAATTAATTCCATTAACCGTTGTAAACGATAAAAAGACACTAAGTGCTCTTGTCTCCGGTGATTCCGCGACCGGTAAACTCGAACACACATGTTGCCACATTTTCAGCATCATATTTCGCGCATACAGACTAAAATGATACCGTGCTGCCAATGATCGCAAAATAACGCTCGCCTGCTCATCCTGCTGCTCATTATGAGTATCAATCTTAGGAAATCCTCGCATCAATAGATTCGGTGAAACCACATTCACTTTGGCCAGCCGAACAAGAATATCAATCGTATGGCGCACAGCTACTGCATGTCGCTTAAAAAAGTCATCCAAGCTTGCACTTTTTTCCTGCTGGCGATAAACCTGCTGCTGGCGGACAACTTCCTCTTTTATTCGATTGCGCAAATTTTTACTGGCAGGCACACTGGTTATATAGTTGAGCATAACCACTCCTTTTAAGTAAATATGCCCGTAAAGCAAAACCTTGCGATAATCGTACAGTCCATAATCTGGTTGTGGCAACTGCATGTGTTCATTCGTAAATAAATTCGTACATTCTACCATATCATCATCACGGACATAATTAATAAAGAAAACCGTAAATTCTGCTTTCAGCAAATCCTGCAAAATACGCAATTCTGTTTGCTGTACAAAATCTTTATTTGTATTATAAAAATGCTGTAATGGTGAAAGATCATTACAGATTAAATGGTAATCAAACAAGAAATAATCCCAAAAGCCGAGCCAAAAATCATCATTCTCATTTTCTGGTATTACCGTAAATGGGCCCGCATATAAGGACAAGGCCCGATTAAAGTCGCTGGAAAATTCTTCACTTTTATAGTATACCCCAATTTTATTTAATAAGCTTTCCAGCAAGACGTTCAGGCGGGTGGCATCCTCTGCCGTTATGCCATCCGCCTGATCAAGGCTATCATAAATTTTGTCATATCCCAGCTCATCCTGAGGTATCTTAAACATCCCGTTAACATAAAAATGTTTCATGCCAGCATATAAAGCTGGCATATAATCTGTATTTAACTCTGTATCGAGATATTGCAGAAAATTTTTAAGAACAAAGAAAAAATATGTGATCTGCTTTTCTTCCAAAGGAAACTCGGGATTTCGTTCACTGGTCCAAACCGCCGCCTTCACATAATCTGTTGGCAGCAAGGAACTCATAGCATATACCTTGATATCATCGAGGTACAGATATAGATACTTTATCTGCTGCCAAATGCTCCTCATATCAACATCAGAGCGCCCAGCCCATGCTTTTTTCCGCAAGAATTTTTCCAGCCACTGCTGCTTTACGACAAGATCAAAATGCGGGAACTTACTATAAAAAAAATGTACTTCATCATATACATTATTCATGCGTTTAAAGATCTCCTTATTCAGCCTGCGCTTATAAAGCTTATTATATCACATTTGTCTAAAATACACCTAACACAAATACAGGATGGACGGCAAAGTTTAAAGCCTTGCTCGATGAAAATCTCTTATCTTAGTTGTCTTTGTCTTTTTGCCCACAAAAAAAGCACCTGCACAAGGCAGATGCTTTTGCTAACCGGCAATTTCCTATCCTCCCAGGGCGTTTCCACCCAAGTACTTTCGGCCTCTGAATGCTTAACTACTGTGTTCGGTATGGGAACAGGTGGAACCATTCAGGCATCATCACCGGATATGTTGTTGAGAGTGTTCTCTCAAAACTATACAGAAGAAGAAATGATTTGGTTGCGAACATTTTAGTTGTAAGTCAAGCCCTCGACCTATTAGTATCGGTCCGCTACATGCATTTCTGCACTTCCACTCCCGACCTATCTACCTTGTCGTCTACAAGGGGTCTTACCAGATTACTCTGTGAGAAACCTCATCTTAAGGCTGGTTTCACGCTTAGATGCTTTCAGCGTTTATCCTTTCCGAACGTAGCTACCCAACTGTACTGCTGGCGCAATAATTGGTACACCATTGGTTCGTCCACTCCGGTCCTCTCGTACTAGGAGCAGATCCCTTCAAGTTTCTTTCGCCCGCGATGGATATGGACCGAACTGTCTCACGACGTTCTGAACCCAGCTCACGTACCACTTTAATGGGCGAACAGCCCAACCCTTGGGACCTGCTTCAGCCCCAGGATGTGATGAGCCGACATCGAGGTGCCAAACCTCCCCGTCGATATGGACTCTTGGGAGAGATTAGCCTGTTATCCCCAGGGTAGCTTTTATCCGTTGAGCGATGGCCCTTCCACGCGGTACCACCGGATCACTAAGCCCTACTTTCGTACCTGCTCGACGTGTCTGTCTCGCAGTTAAGCTCCCTTCTGCCTTTGCACTCTTCGCGCGATTTCTGACCGCGCTGAGGGAACCTTTGGGCGCCTCCGTTACATTTTGGGAGGCGACCGCCCCAGTCAAACTGCCCGCCTGAAACTGTCTTGAGATTTGTTACGTCTTCAGTTAGATTTCCAGTAAATAAAGGGTGGTATCCCAACATTGACTCCAAAGAAACTAGCGTTCCTTCTTCTCCGTCTCCCACCTATCCTGTACATTATTTACCGAAAATCAATATCAGGTTGCAGTAAAGCTCCATGGGGTCTTTCTGTCCAGTCGCGGGTAACCTGCATCTTCACAGGTATTTCAATTTCACCGGGTCCCTCGTTGAGACAGTGCCCAAGTCGTTACACCTTTCGTGCGGGTCGGAACTTACCCGACAAGGAATTTCGCTACCTTAGGACCGTTATAGTTACGGCCGCCGTTTACTGGGGC
The DNA here is from genome assembly GCA_963678095.2 of Selenomonadaceae bacterium. Lineage (GTDB taxonomy): Bacteria > Bacillota > Negativicutes > Selenomonadales > Selenomonadaceae. The sequence continues at coordinate 198,415 of OY782746.1, forward strand.
TTCAATTCAGGGCTTCGGATTGCTCCTAACTCCTCCTCTTAACCTTCCAGCACCGGGCAGGTGTCAGCACTTATACGTCAGATTTCTCTTTAGCAAGCACCTGTGTTTATGGTAAACAGTCGCTTGGGCCTCTCTTCTGTCGCCCCCCCTCGCTCCATCCGCTAGGGATTTCACGAGAGTTGGCTATCCTTTTCCCGAAGTTACGGATACATTTTGCCGAGTTCCTTAACGAGGGTTTTCCCGCGCACCTTAGGATTCTCTCCCCGCCTACCTGTGTCGGTTTGCGGTACGGGCACCTTATTTCTGGCTAGAAGCTTTTCTCGACAGTGTGGTCCATTTGAATTTGATTTGTCCGTAGACTCCTCTATCTATCGCGTCTCAGGTATCAGCATGCGCATTTTACTACATGCCACCCTACCGGCTTCGACGTGCACTTCCAATCGCACGCTCAAACTTCCTTCTGTGTCACTCCATTGCTCATAACGATTTAAGGTGGTACTGGAATTTTAGCCAGTTGTCCATCGCCTATGCTTGTTGCCTCGGCTTAGGTCCCGACTTACCCTGAGTCGACGAGCGTTGCTCAGGAAACCTTAGGCTTTCGGTGGAACAGATTCTCACTGTTCTTTTCGCTACTCATACCGGCATTCTCACTTCCATACTCTCCAGCACTCCTTACGGTATACCTTCGTCGTGTATGGAACGCTCCCCTACCCAATGTAACTAGTACATTGACGCAACTTCGGTTCTGTGCTTTAGCCCCGGTCATTTTCGGCGCAGAACCTCTCGACCAGTGAGCTATTACGCACTCTTTTAATGGTGGCTGCTTCTGAGCCAACATCCTGGTTGTTTTCGAAATTCTACATCCTTTGCCACTTAGCACAGCATTGGGGACCTTAGTTGGCGTTCTGGGCTGTTTCCCTCTTGACTACGGGTCTTATCACTCGCAGTCTGACTCCCAAGCTCAGCATTACAGCCATTCGCAGTTTGACTGGGTTCGGTAGGCTTTACGCCCCCTAGCCCGATCAGTGCTCTACCGTCTGTAATTATACTTGAGGCTAGCCCTAAAGCTATTTCGGGGAGAACCAGCTATCTCCACGTTCGATTGGCATTTCACCCCTATCCACAACTCATCCCAAAGTTTTTCAACACTCACGGGTTCGGTCCTCCACGCATTTTTACCTGCGCTTCAACCTGGTCATGGATAGATCACTGTGGTTTCGGGTCTACAATATCTAACTATTCGCCCTATTCAGACTCGCTTTCGCTTCGGCTCCGTGTTTTCCACTTAACCTCGCTAGATACTGTAACTCGCCGGTTCATTCTTCAATAGGCACGCCGTCACGCATATAAAGCGCTTCGACTGCTTGTAGGTATACGGTTTCAGGTTCTATTTCACTCCCCTCCCGGGGTTCTTTTCACCTTTCCCTCACGGTACTATGCGCTATCGGTCGTCAAGTAGTATTTTGCCTTGGAGGGTGGTCCCCCCTGCTTCCCACAAGGTTTCTCGTGTCTCGTGGTACTCTGGATACCAGCCCGCTTGAGTTCTTTTCGCTTACAGGAGTTTTACCTTCTACGCTCGACTTTCCCAAGTCGTTCAGCTAAAAACTTTTCACTTTATGCCGGTCCTCAACCCCGGTGTTCCGAAGAACTCCGGTTTGGGCTCTTCCCCGTTCGCTCGCCGCTACTTAGGGAATCTCAATTGATTACTTTTCCTCTGGGTACTTAGATGTTTCAGTTCCCCAGGTGTGTCTTCCTTTCGGATACTAGAACATGACTTCTAGTGGGTTCCCCCATTCGGAGATACATGGATCACAGCCTACTTGCGGCTCCCCATGTCTTTTCGCAGCTTATCGCGTCCTTCTTCGACTCTTGACGCCAAGGCATCCGCCGTACACCCTTAGTAGCTTGACTTATGTCGTCCGTTGCCATTAAGTTTATACTTAAATGTCTATGGTCTTTTGATTGAATCCTAAAATGTTCGTTAATTACCTTCATTAGCTTTTAGTTTACACTATCTACTATAGACTGGTGAATTAATGTCATTTCTTTTCTTCTGTGTAGTTTTCAAAGAACATTGAGGGGTGTTCCCTCAAAACTAATCAATGCAGTAATACCAAATGTGTACGACCTAGGTGACAGAAACCACTATTTCAGGCTTCTATTGTCTCCTTAGAAAGGAGGTGATCCAGCCGCACCTTCCGATACGGCTACCTTGTTACGACTTCACCCCAATCATCGCCCCCACCTTAGACGGCTAGCTCCTTACGGTTACCCCACCGGCTTCGGGTGTGAATGACTTTCGTGGTGTGACGGGCGGTGTGTACAAGACCCGGGAACGTATTCACCGCAGTATGCTGACCTGCGATTACTAGCGATTCCGACTTCATGCAGGCGAGTTGCAGCCTGCAATCCGAACTGAGAGATGATTTCTGGGGTTCGCTCCACCTCGCGGTCTTGCTTCCCTCTGTTCATCCCATTGTAGTACGTGTGTAGCCCAGGACATAAGGGGCATGATGACTTGACGTCATCCCCGCCTTCCTCCGCGTTCTCCGCGGCAGTCTCCCATGAGTTCCCACCTTTACGTGCTGGCAACATAGGATAGGGGTTGCGCTCGTTGCGGGACTTAACCCAACATCTCACGACACGAGCTGACGACAGCCATGCACCACCTGTTTTTGTGTGTTCCGAAGAACAGGTACTAATCTCTTAGTATTTCACTCAATGTCAAGCCCTGGTAAGGTTCTTCGCGTTGCGTCGAATTAAACCACATACTCCACCGCTTGTGCGGGTCCCCGTCAATTCCTTTGAGTTTCAGCCTTGCGGCCGTACTCCCCAGGCGGGATACTTATTGCGTTAACTCCGGCACGGAAGGGGTCGATACCTCCCACACCTAGTATCCATCGTTTACGGCCAGGACTACCGGGGTATCTAATCCCGTTCGCTCCCCTGGCTTTCGAGCCTCAGTGTCAGTTACAGTCCAGAAAGTCGCCTTCGCCACTGGTGTTCCTCCTAATCTCTACGCATTTCACCGCTACACTAGGAATTCCACTTTCCTCTCCTGCACTCAAGAAATGTAGTTTCAATCCCCTCACGGGGTTGAGCCCCGCACTTTTAAGACTGACTTACATTCCCACCTGCGCTCCCTTTACGCCCAATAATTCCGGACAACGCTTGCCACCTACGTATTACCGCGGCTGCTGGCACGTAGTTAGCCGTGGCTTTCTCGTTTAATACCGTCATTACAAACCCTTATTCAAAGTCTGCACATTCGTCTCAAACAACAGAGCTTTACGATCCGAAAACCTTCTTCACTCACGCGGCGTTGCTCCGTCAGACTTTCGTCCATTGCGGAAGATTCCCCACTGCTGCCTCCCGTAGGAGTTTGGGCCGTGTCTCAGTCCCAATGTGGCCGTTCATCCTCTCAGACCGGCTACTGATCGTCGCCTTGGTGGGCCATTACCCCGCCAACTAGCTAATCAGACGCAGACCCATCTCTCAGTGGTAGCTTATAAATAGAGGCCACCTTTGGTGATGCTCCCATGCGGAAGCTCCACTTCATTCGGTATTAGCACCGCTTTCGCGATGTTGTCCCCATCTAAGAGGCAGGTTGTCTACGCGTTACTCACCCGTTCGCCACTAACTTACACTCAACACTGAGCCGTTTAAGCTAAGTGTTCATCACTTTTATAGAGCGTGATGACCGAACTTCGTTCGTTCATCGCAGGCTGTTTCGAGCCCATCTAAAAAGCTCAGTGTTAAGTGTAAGTCCGTTCGACTTGCATGTGTTAAGCACGCCGCCAGCGTTCGTCCTGAGCCAGGATCAAACTCTCCAATAAAGTATATTGAAGAACCGATAAGGCTCTTAATAGTTAAGAAATTGTTTCAAGCTATGCTTGAAGTTGATTGGTTTGACTTGCGTCAAACCCGCACATCTGGCTTGAACCATGTGTTACATAGTTCTTTATTGCTGCATTGTTTAGTTTTCAAAGAACACCGTGCTGGCTGCTTGAGTCAGCTTTTATAGTATATATCGCTGGAAGAAGTTTGTCAACCTCTTTTTTCTGCGGCTTGGCGGGATGGAAACTCTCGTTTTTCTCGCGGCCGTTGTCATCAGCGACTTGTATTATATTACACGCTTTGATAGTTCCTGTCAATAGTTTCATAAATTAATTATCTCAAATTCATTTTTAGTAAACGAAATAATGCCTTCCGTCTGCATTTTGCTCAGTTCGCGCGACAGTGCACTGCGATCGACACATAGATAATCCGCGAGCTGGCTGCGCGAAAATGGGATGTTGAATTTATACGATCCATTTTCTTCAATCTTGTCCATAAAAAACTGCCGCAATTTTTCATAAATGCTGCGCTGTGATAGTATACGATTCTTTTTGGTCATATGCATATTTTTCGCAGCCAGTATATTCATCATATTTTCAATGAGCTGGGCATGAAACGCACAGGCGGACGAGCAGGTTGTCACCAACCGTTTAAACTGGAGAAACATAACCTCGCAGTCGGCAGCTGCTGCCACCGTAACCGGAGACTGTTTTATTCCGGAACAAACAATGGTCTCAGCAAAAATCTCTCCGGCGGCAAGCTGCCCGACAATGGTTTTATTGCCTAAAATATCTTCCTGAATGATCTGCAGCCTGCCCGTTAATACAATACCAACGCCCGGAACAGCTTCCCCCGCCATAAAAAGAATTTCATTTTTCTTGTAAATATGCGTAGAACTGCCCAAGCACTGCAACATCGAAGCAATATTCTCTTTTTCTATATTTCGAAACAAGTCTACTTTTGCCAAAAATTCCACATCTATATTCATATTCAATTTCCCTTTTATATACTCTTTGCTCCATACATATTTTGTTCAATCGCCTGCGCCGTCGGTGTTGCGGCCAGCCCGCCCTCCGATGTCTCCCGCAGGGATTTCGGCAGTGCTGCCCCGATATGCTTCATCGCTTCAATCACTTCATCTACTGGAATAACGGACCGGACTCCGGCCATTGCCATATCAGCCGCCACCATAGCTTGCACAACAGCAAATCCATTGCGTTTAACACAAGGCACTTCCACCAGGCCAGCTACCGGATCACAGACAAGGCCCAGCATGTTCTTCATTGCCAAAGCCGCTCCATCACATATTTGCTCACTGGTTCCACCTTTCAATACGACAAGTGCCGCTGCCGCCATTCCCGCCGCAGAACCGCACTCCGCCTGGCAACCGCCTTCCGCCCCGGAAATAGAAGCATTCTGGTCAATAATCATGCCAATTCCTGCCGCAGTAAACAGTGCCGCTAAAATTTCATCCTCGGTGTTTTTATTTTTTTCCGCCGCTGCTAAAATGGCCGCCGGTAAAATTCCGCACGAGCCCGCTGTCGGGCAGGCAACAATCCGTCCCATAATCGCATTAACTTCACTGATCCCCACAGCATAGGCAGTCGCCTTCATCACCACCGCGCCCGTATACCCATGATCCCCATACCCAGCCAATCGTCTCGCGTCACCACCGACAAGGCCGCTGACTGATTTTTCCTCATTTGCAATGCCTCGCAGCGCCGCCTCCTGCATAACCTGCCAATTGTTTTTCATTTTCCTCAGAACGGCTGCTCGTGAAAGCTGCGTACTTTCCATTTCATATGCAATAATCAGTTCACTGATTACTGCATTTTTGCTTTCCCCTAAATCCACCAGATCTTTTACACTTTTAAAATTAATCATTGCTCACCTCATACTGCCGGGATGCTGAAAGCATCTTCCACATCACAGACCTGCCGGCATTCTTCAACCACATCATCCGATAAAAGATCATCCGTCTCCAAAATCATCAGGGCTTCCGCACCGCGACTATGACGTGAAACCCGCATAAAAGCAATATTGACCTCATAACGAGCCAATACATTCGTAACCTTAGCTATAATGCCCGGACAATCGCGATGCACTACAATCAGTGCCGGATATTGACCTGTCAAGGCAACATCATAACCATCTATATTGGTTATCATCACATTGCCTCCGCCAACGGAAGCGCCAATAATCCGTGCGGTCTTGCCGCTGCTGCCCGTCAGGTAAAGCACTGCCGTATTAGGATGTGCCTCTCCTAGATTCACGCAGCAAAATTGATAGGAGATTCCTCTTTCAACTGCGATATCGAGCGCATTTCGTATCCGCTCATCCTCTGTCGAGAACCCCATAATTCCCGCCAGCAAAGCCTTATCCGTTCCATGTCCTTTATACGTCTGGGCAAAAGAACCATGCAGATTGATCTCAACAGCCACAGCCGGTTCTCCTAAAATCTTACCCGCAATCAAGCCAAGCCGCACAGCGCCCGCCGTATGCGAACTCGATGGTCCAATCATCACCGGCCCGATAATATCAAAAACTCCATGCAAATCGAACACCACCAATCGTTGCATTTGCAACACAATATACATATGATTCTACTATAAAATTCTCTGTTTGAAAAGTAAAAACACGGAAATTGTCAGCAGACAATTTCCGTGTTTTCAAAATACTATGCTTTCCACAATCCATGCAAATTGCAATATTCATAAACCGCAACCAGTTTATCACCTGCCGCCAGCACAAAATGTGCTTCCGGAGCTTCTCCTGGCGAGAGATTTACGCGTTGCCCGCCTTTTTCTGTTTCTACATATATCCACTGGATAAAATGTTCAGGCAACATCGGATGCGCTACGCTTCCAACTTTTACTGTTACATTCGCCCCCTGCTGTTCTACTACCGGTACATGCTTTTCCTGCGCAGCATCTGTTGTATTGGCAACCAGCTCCTGCATTGGCTGTCCACAGCAATTCAACGGGCCACCGCCGTTATGAACGAGTCCTACAAGATTTCCACAGACCTTACAAACATAAAATTTCTTTTCCTGAGCCATTTCTAAATCCCTCCTGTTTAATAATTACTAAAAAAGAATCTTTACAGATTTCTCTTTTAATTTTAAAACGAATGCCTTAATTTTGCAAGTTATTTCCTGTTTAAATTTTACAAAAACTGCCACTGAGCGTTATTTATTCCTCAAAGCGTTTATCAAAGTAAATACTGCCCCCGATAAATTCCCGAAGCAGAGAGTTCGACGGCACTTTGGCGCCGTTGATCGGTTTAAAAAAGGACAATAAATTCAGCAGCCGTTCTTTTGTTGCATAATGCGCACTGTCTTCCGTTACCTTATTTAAAGAAGCTTCAGCAAATGTTCGCAAGACATTCATTTCATAAAGCAGACTGGAATTAAACATCACATCTGCTTCTTCCTGATAACGAAAAACATTTTTATATTCGCCCTTTCGGACATTTACCCATTGGTTAAAGGTTTCTTCTGGATGCGTGCCCCGGAAACGGTCCCCGCGAACAAGCCGACGGATCAGACGAACTTCGCTGGTCGGGATACGGTTCATATAATCCGCATTTAATTCAAACAAGGCATTTATATAAATCTTAAAGAATGTGCCTCGATTTATATGCGGCAACAGATTCGGATTCAACGCATGGAGCCCTTCAATGACAAGAATCTCCGAGGGGCCAATCTGCAGCGGACGCGTCTGTGGCGAACGGTTGCCTGATAAAAAATCAAAAACAGGAGTTTCTACTCTTTCGCCATTAATCAGCTGTAAAATCTGTCGCTGCAACAATGCAAGATCAATTGCCTCAAGGCTCTCAAAATCATATTTTCCGTTTTCATCGAGCGGAGTTTCTGTCCGATTGACAAAGTAATCATCCAGAGAGAGCGGCACCGGGCGCAGGCCGTTGACGCGCAGCTGCGTCGATATGCGCTGGGCAAAAGAAGTTTTTCCGGAGGAAGACGGCCCTGATATTAGTAGCACCCGCAGGGAACGATGCTGTGCCAGGATCATATCGGCAATATCGGACAGTTCCTTTTCCTGCAAAGCCTCCGACATGCAGACAATCTCCATCCCCTTGCCGTCATCGACGTAAGCATTCACATCCGCAACGAGTTCAATATTGATATTTTTCAGCCAGCGCTGCGTTTTGTCATAGGTTAACGATAGCTTATCCGGCGGAATGATGGTGGCTGTCCCGTTTTGTGCCGAATCACCAAAATCAACAATAAATCCGGCGCCATAAGGGATTATTTTAAACGGCTCTACCATCGATGAATATGTATTGGCTGGGTATAGCACATTGACAAAACTTTCACCGATTTTATATTGATAGTAACCATTATCTTTTTTTACAAATTCTATAGGATTGTTCTGTTCCACCCATTCTTGAAGTTTTACGCTAATTTGCCGGACTTCACGCGTTGACAAGGCCGATCCGGTCAATTTGCAAAATACGCCTTCATTGATCGAGTATGCCGTTTTTAAATGTTCTCCTGGGAATAAATCCTGTACAACTTTGATCAGCCCCACCTTGACGGTCTGCCGTTCCTGTCGCAAATGTGTTTCTTTCATTATGTTCACCTTCACTTCACCTTCCTGGCCGCAAAAACTGCTTCACGCATTTGCCAGGTCGCATAATCTGATTTACTTTCACAAGCTATAACTTCCCTATTCTGCGCGTAAACTCCTGCTTTTACGCGCAGGCTGCATCGCATAGCTATTTGCAGTTTCCCAATACCTGTGATACAATATGAAAAGTTTCATATTGCGGGGAGCTTGTATAGCAGGCTGAGAAAAAGTAACCGAACTTTGACCCATATACCTGATGTGGATAATGCCACCGTAGGAATTATGTTTATAGTATTATTACTGTAAATTTACAGGGGTATGCCGTCGGCATAGCCTTTTTTATTTTCCAAAATTGCTATACCAGCTCGCTCGGCAAATTAAATATCGCGAGGTGTTATCTATGAAGAAAAAAAACGATGTGTTGCGGCTGGCGACCCTATCGATGCTCGTCGCTTTAGGAGTTGTGATCTCCCCCCTGCTGCGCATTGAAGGGATGTGCCCGATGGCGCATTTCATTAATATTGTCTGCGCCGTTCTCCTCGGTCCCTGGTATGCCCTGCTCTGCGCCAGTCTGATTGGCATCATTCGCATGGTCCTAATGGGGATTCCGCCGCTTGCCCTGACTGGGGCTGTGTTCGGAGCCGTCTTATCCGGAATGCTGTACCGATTTTCCCGGGGAAAGCTTCTTTTTGGGGTGCTTGGCGAAATCATCGGCACCGGCATTATCGGCGCGATTGTCTCTTATCCCGTAATGACCTTGTTGTACGGAAAAACAAACCTGACCTGGTTTTTTTATGTGCCATTGTTCATCTCCGGCACCCTCATCGGCGGAACCATCGCCTATTTTTTCCTGCTGTCACTGAAAAAATCAGGAAATCTATCCGCCATACAAAGAAAGCTGGGAGCAAAAACATATGATAAATAAAACCACCTTCACCGATAAAATAGCGGCTGTTCGCCACCAGGTAAAAAACCAGGCCCCTTTGATTCATTGCCTGACAAACCATATATCAATAAACGATTGCGCCAATGTGATTCTGACCGTCGGGGCTAAACCCATCATGGCTGAGCATCCAGCGGAAGTTGCTGATATCACAACAGCGGCTAAGGCGCTGGTCCTCAACCTTGGAAATATCAGTGAACCGCGGCTGCAGGCAATGAACATCGCCGGCAAAGTCGCGCAGGCAAAAGGGCTGCCGATCACAATTGACCTGGTCGGTGTTGCCTGCAGCACGCTCCGCCTTGCTTTTGCCAGAGAATTCATCGCAACCTGCAAGCCGGCTATTATCAAGGGAAATATTTCAGAATTAAAGGCCTTTGGCGGCCTAAGTACTTCCGCCGAAGGAATTGATGCCAGCCCTGCGGATATGCTTACCGACCAAAACGCCGTCGAAGTTTTTTCATTTCTAAAAAATTTATCGCAAAGGACCGGAGCCATCATCGCCGTTACCGGGAAAACGGATATTGTAAGCGACGGCCAGAATATATACCTGCTGGCTAACGGCTGTGAAATGTTGTCGGCAATCACCGGCACCGGCTGTATGATCAATGCTCTGACCGGCGCATTTCTTGCTGCCGGGGATCCGTTGATCGCGGCTATCTCCGCTTTGTCATTGATGGCAATAAGTGGAGAACTTGCCGCCACGAAGGCCGCCGGACCGGGATCGTTTAAAATGCATCTTCTGGACAACCTGTTTTGCCTGCAACCGGAAGAACTGACGGCCAGACTTCGCCTGACCGTTATTTAAGCACGGCTCATTTTCCAGGCGTGGCAAAAAATTAATATGTTTTCAGAATATTATGGTTATAATTTCTGAAGTATGATATTCTATAGCTGAACAAACTTACAGGAGGGATTTTATGAAGACAACCAAGAAGGCGAAGCCCCTGCTAACATCAACCATAGGCGATCTTACAGATCGCACCTGTGGCTTTTGCGGTCTTAATCTTCAACTCACAAAAGTGGATCGCAATGCAAAAACAGCCTGGCTATCATGCCCAATTTTTCTGTCTGAACGAAAATTTTCCAAAAACGAACACTCCTCCTTCACTGTTCCCCTCGATGAAACCGGTTATGTCGCCGGCGATGAAGAAAAGTTTTCGTTGCCAGGCAAAGATGCTTCTGCACAAAAACGCCCGCAACATGACCGACCCGAGAAAACCGGTCATCCCCCCGGTGCTTTTGGCCGTCGTGGCAGCAGCTGATATTTTATGACCTTTTCCCTATAATTAACAGAAAATTTAGAATTTCGTTGATGAAACACTGACCCTATGATATAATTTTCTTATAGATGAAGCTGTTCACCAGCAGTAAAGTCCTCTAACTCTTACCTGAGGCAGTTTGAACTGTTTCTTCTGCCAGAGGGCTGTCAGCGGTCACATCCTTTTTGCTCTGATATGGGTAAAGCGCTAGCGACGACAGCCTCACAGTTATAGCGCATGGTTTTTCCGATGCTCATCTACAAAAACCATAAGGGTAATACTGGATAAGCTGCAAAAGAATATTCTTTTGCAGCTTCTTTATTAAGTTACAGAATTTTTGCCGATAAATTTTATCGCAGGGGGAATAATCATGACTGTTGCAAATTTACCGGTTGACCAACGAGTTATAGACATCGATTCCCGGCGTTTTGCTTCCATCGAAAAAGCATTGGTCGAGCTGATTACCAATGGCGATGACAGCTACAGCCGCCTGGAAAGTACCCATACAACGATGGACCCTGTCATCCGCATTTATTATGAACGCCATAAAATCAACAGCATTCTTGCAGTCAGCGACTGCGCCGAGGGAATGTCCTTGGCCAATCTGCGCCGGATTCTATCCTACGGCGGTTCACACAGCCTGCTGGCTCACGGCAAAGCAATTGGCCGCGGGTATTTCGGCCGCGGGTTAAAGCAAGCGGTCTATGGGCTCGGATACGGCTGGATCGAATCAATCGCCAATGGCCGGTTCAGCCGTATTGATCTTTTTCGCTTGGAGAGCGGTCGGTATGTCTACGATGATGGCAGCGGCGAGCGGTCAGCTTCGGCCGAAGATTATCAGCGCCTGCAGCTTCCCGCCGGCAGTAATGGTACCACCGTCACTATCGTGATTACAAACCCACAAGTCAGCCTCCCTTTCAGTCAGTCTCTGGCAGAGGCTGTAACCAACAATGTATACCTGCGAGATATACAACTGCGACGACGCCTGGAGTTTTCCAGCCAGCAAACTTCAGGCGCAAGAAAAGCCCCTGTTATTTTAGCTTATCAAGAACCAGATTCCATGGTTTTACTCGGTCCCGACGCCATGGAAACCTTCCGCTACCAGGAACAACTGTATCCCTTTTGGCTGACATTGAAAAAATCCGTTCAGGAAAAGCTGATTTTAAAGGGCGATGAGCGTTCCAGCGGACTGTTGATCTTATCCGGAACCGCCGTCCTTGACTGCCAGTTTTTTCAATTCGAAAACCAATTGGGAACGGAATATCTTTTCGGACACGTCAGCTGCCCCGCCTTACTCGATATGCTCGGAGCCGGGCAGCCCATCATCAGCGATGAGCGCGAGGGTCTAAACACCAAACACCCCTTTGTCCAAAAATTCGCTACTGCTGTCAGTGAATTGATCCGGCCCGCTATTGAACGCGAACGCCTGCGCCTGAGTCATATCGATCATGCCTCCACATCAAGGCGCACCAAAACAATGATCGAAACGATCCTGAAAAAAATGAACCAGGCCGCTGCCGAAGACCTCGGCATCAGTCTGCCGCCATGTCTTCGCTTCAGCATGCCTGTATATTACCGTCAGCGACATCACCAGTTTCACATCACCCTGCACGCGGATGTGCTGCATCTGCAACGCGAAAAAAGTGGCATTCAGCTGACATATGACCTGCCACCCGAAATAAGTCTTACGCCCCAGCCCGAGACAATCGATTTTTCCGCTCTTGATGCAGAGGGAACTTTTAAATGGCTTGTGCAAGGCCGCGTGCTGGATGTCAACGGACGCATAACGGCTACCGCCGGCAATTACTCAGCAGCTTGTAAAATTGCCATCGTCAAAAATTCAGGTGGGGCTGGCTTTCATCATCCCCATGGCAAAAAGGCAAAATCCAACTATAACGAAAGCATTAATCCCCCTTTATTTGCTGGCTATGAGCTACGCAGCCTGGGAAATGACATCGACCGGGCCATTTATGCTCCGGCAGAACGATTGATTCTTATAAACACCGAGGCTCCGACCGTCCGCCTCTACGTAAACGGCCAAGGGCATTTCCGCGACGATGCCCGCTTGCTGCTCGCCGAGCTCTTTCTCGATGTAATTGCGGGTGAACTTGCCCGCCGCCAGCTTATTGCCCAGGGGACAATGGACTGGGACACCCTACAGCAACTCAAGCAGAGCTTTATTCACCGCTACGGGCTCGATATTCACCGCATTTTACTTGGTGAATAGTGTCATGGCAATTTCATTTCCGTCTTTCGGCATCCAGAATAAATAAACCTTCCCCAGAAAACTTTGCCGCTGCTTTTGCAGCAGGAATAGCCGCCCGACTGGCGAAATTTAATACCTAGAGAATGTGTATTATCTCAAAAAATAGGGAAAGGATGATGTATATGTGGTGGGGATCTCCAGGTTATGGTCCAGGTATGCCCTTCATGATGTTCTTGATGCCCTTGTTTCTCCTGTTTTTTATCGGATTGATATTTCTTCTCCTGCATCGCGGCAAATGCCCCTTTTATCAGCGCCAGGAAGAACGCTCTCACTTCCATAAGGAATTGATTGATGAGATCCGTCAACTGCGTCAGGCTGTCGAAAAGCTGACCGACAAAGACAACATTCCGCCGGGTCCATCGTAATCGGACCGCATGAAAAAACAGCAAAAAGCCAGCGGCTAAGGGACAATCCCTCAGCCTGCTGGCTTATTTTTATAAAATAACGAGTATTCCGAGACAACGCCTTAACAAGCAGCCTAGGATTTATCATACTTTCTGCTTTATTGTTTTACAAAGGCCTCTTTTGCATATTATCGTCTAGTCTCTTTTTCCCTATCACTGCCGCTTTTCGTTGTTACTATTTTAGCAACTCCTAAACAACTGTTTAATTTATTGTAGCTTATCCATTAATCCATGAGAAATAGTTCATCTATTCTATTTACACATAGGTCGTTACACTCTCTAGCTATAGAAATTTTTGTTTGAACCTATTTCGGAATTCAGGAGTACCACCATTAGATGGATGACGAAATTTGATACTGTTTATGCCATTTTTTTCAAGGGTTACTGCGGAAGATTGCCCTATAGAAACAACTTCTACATTCGGGCACATTTTTAGTAGCATTTTCACATATACCAACCCATCTTTTAATTCATTTGACTCAGGTGGGCGATTAGTAAGTATCCCCTCTAGCTTATATGGATGAAAAGGGAATATGTTCCAAAGAACAACCTCGAATGGCGAGAGTTTACTTTTCAATATTTCTCCCCAAACCACAGAAGCAGTAGGTTCAGTAAAGCCAAATTTTCTTTCAGTTTCCTTACGTTCATAAAGACTTTTTGCATTGCTAGTTCGTTTACCAACTTCACCAATTATTGATGCAGGGTTAACACTTGGATGATTACCAAGCAAAATACGTTCAGAGGTCATTGCAATACCGGAGAAGTGTCCACCTTGAAATCCAAGTGCCTCAGCTATAAAGAGATATTTAACATTCGGTATACGCAAGCGTAGATATTTGTTTAACTGTGTCCTCCTAATTTCAGGTGCTTCAATACCAATATCATAAGTTCTATCGTAATCACTCCACGGATTAAAGACTTGAACTGATGAGTATACCCTTAGTTGGTCAATAAAATTTTTTATATTAGGCATTATCTACTGCCTCCCGTCATTTCATCAAGATATAAACTACATTCACTTTAACGCTAATCCTTCAAATTCCAAGTTGTAACCCCATATAACGATTCACAATAAAGATTAAATTCTTGCGAACACTTCGGACATTTTGCATGTGTATAACCTAATTCTTGAAAATCCTTTTGGTCTTTTTCGGCATGAATACTGCTTTCACATTGATGTCCACAAGCCGGGCAACTATATCTTAATTTATAAAAACATGAACCCATATTACATATAATAATAATACCCACAACGATTATTGTAATTGCAATCTTAAAACTAAATATAAAAAAAGATATTCCCATTGTAGTGACCCCATAAAGTTAGACCGAACCGTAGTAGCATTTATTGCTACTGCGGTTTTTATTATGCTGCAGCATAACGTAATCGATAATTCACAGGACTAAGCCAGCCAAGCTTAGCCTTTATTCGGTGTTTATTATAATATTCGATATAACGACGGATAGCACATTCTAGCTCTTCAAAGCTATGATAGGTTCGACCATAATACATTTCTTGCTTTAATAGTCCAAAGAAGTTTTCCATCACGCTATTATCTAGACAGGTTCCTTTTCGAGACATGCTCTGAAAGATTCGTTCTTCTTTCAAGCGATGGACATAGTTTTTCATTTGATATGCCCAGCCTTGATCCGAGTGGAAGGTTCGGCGATATGGACAATCACTGGTTACCATAACAGCCCTTTCCAGGGCTGATAGAATCCCTTGTGATGAAGGGCGTTTTGTGATACTGAAACTGATGATTTCACGGTTGAAAAGATCGAGAAATGGGTCAAGGTAGGCTTTGCGTGTAAGGATATTTCCTTTTGCGTCAATCTCATAATATTTGAATTCGGTTGTGTCTGTTGTGATTTTCTGATGAACAATACATGTGTCGAAGCGACGATGTAGCCGATTGGGCGCAATGCGCCCAACTGTTCCTTTGTAAGAATTATATTTACGACTCTTGTGGGTAAAGGATTTTACCTGCAGACTTAGTTTCTGGACGAGACGCTGGACCTTCTTATGATTGACCATAATACCATATTCACGGAGTTTCCCACAGATACGGCGATAACCAAAATCTTTATCGCTCTGACGAATTGCTTTGATTTGATTCTCTAATTCAGCATTTGGCGAAGGCTGGTTGAACCGGCCCTGCCAGTACATGTACGTTGCTTTGGGGAGTTTTGCAATTGCAAGGATATCTTTTAGTTTGAAGGATCCTCGGAGACTGTGAACGATCCTTGCTCTCGTTTCTGCGCCTCTTGCTCTAGGCGCAATCTCCTCAGTTCTTTTAAATAAGCTACCTCTATGCGAAGTTTAAGATTTTCTTCTTCAAGCTGTTTAAGCCGTTCATCCTGAATTTCTTTTGATTGAGTAGGTGTTACGGCGATAGGTTTATCTGGCACTTTAGGACGCCTGCCTTTCCGATTTGGTTTAAGACCATCTACGCCGACAGCACGGAACCTCTGAACCCATTGCGTTACTAGAGCTGGATTATTGATTTCGAGTTGCAATGCTAAATCTTGGTAGGAAATCTCTGTACTTAAATATAACTCTACCGCATGCAACTTAAATTGAAAAGAATAACTTTTCTTTTGACGAGAACGAGAAATTCCTTCTGTACCAAGACGTTGAAAAGCAGCAACCCAGGTTTCTATTTGCCTACTACCAGGAATGTTATATTTTTTTGCAAGGCTTCTATAACCAATATTCCCTTTCAAATATTCAGTTACAATCTTTTTCTTAAATTCAGTACTATATTTAGCCATAAAAATACCCCCATAAGTTAGATTGATTCTTGGTCTAACTTATGGGGGTCAGTACACATTATACCACTTATTATTTTTTCCATTATATTAGAACCTTTATGTGGTTTTGTAATATCTTTTTCATCCATAAACACGGCAGGGATTTCATTTAATTCATTAAAAATTTGTTCTCGTTCTTCCTGCGTCAACATTTCTATTCGCCTTTTTTTATTAACTTCTGCTTCTTCTTGTCTTGCGTCCCACTCTTCTTGAAATATCTTAACTTTATCTTGCGGAGTTAAATTCATAAAAGATATTTCCTCCTCAATATTTTAATAACATTATATACTGTCATTCAACAAATAATGGTTAAAATCCTTTATGTGTTAACTATTGTCGCTATCCCTACTCAGCTTATCGATTTGCTCAAATCATATCGAGAGAAAAATCTTAATAGAATTTACTTGATTGGACAAAGTAAAGCTGACAAGCGTGTTGAGCCTAACAACTTCAGCCGCCTGTTCCGTACGTGGTGCAGACAAGCAGATATTCGAAATATCAGCCCGCATTCGTTAAGGCATACCTTCTGTACTTTATGTCAGGAAAACAGCATTGACACCTTCACCATCATGCAACAGGTAGGACATACAGACAGCCGCATGTTAGAACGTGTCTACGTCCACAAGCGAAGCAATGAACTGCAACAACGAGCCGCTGCTACTCTCGGAGAGAAATTAGGTGGTCTTCTTGCGATTGCATAAAAAAAGAAGCCATGACCCTCACGTCATGACCTCTAAAGTAACACCCTCAAAGTGTTTATTATTAAACTGGTGGGGCTAACAGAACTCGAATCTGTGACCTCTTCGATGTCAACGAAGCACTCTAACCAACTGAGCTATAACCCCATACGATATGCGCTTAAGCACATGTATTATATTAGCATATCAAATTTATTTTTGCAACCATTTTTTACAATATCATACGCTCAATCGTATTCGTGAAAATGCTCACTGCCCAGATAATACGGACATGTTTCTTCTCCGGTTTCTTCATCTTCCTCAATGGCATAGGCATATTTTCTTTTGCTGATATTTTGCCCCGGGAAACAGCTTTTGTTTTTACAAGATAAGCAACAAGCCGGAATGTCGTCAATATTATACAGATCAGACATAATATCCCTCCTCATCTTTAAGAGCCTATATATGGATTCTTCACCAACCAGAGCATTTTTCCTGCCCCATAATGTAAGGCTAGGCATCAGCTATTGGCTGGTATCCTTATCCGCGGGCTGCTTTTCTTCTTTTTTCCCCGCCCCCTGACCAATCCCCATTGTCAACGCGCTTAAGCCGGCTACGCTGCCAAGCTGCATGGTATCGATAACTGAACTGGGAACAATTACAATGGTCGCATTATCCTTAAGGCCCTCATACAGCATATTCATTGCCCGCAAGTGAAGGGCTACCGGATTATCGATATACGTTTTCGACGCTTCGCCAAATTTTTCAGCCACCTGCCGTTCAGAATCGCCCAGAATCACCCGGGCCTGCCGCTCACGTTCCGCCTGTGCCTGCATCGACATCGCGTCTTCAAGGGCTGGCGGAATACGGACATCTTTGATTTCCACGGATATGACGTTAATCCCCCACGGTTCCGTGCGTTCATCAATGATTTTACGCAATTCATCACTGATCTGTTCCCGCCCTTCCAGCATATTGGAGAGCATCGTCTTACCAATGACATCGCGCAACGCCGTTTGCGAGGCCCAGCCAATAGCACTGCGATAATCCGCCACATCCAGGGCAACTTTCTTCGGATCAATAACCCGCCAAAAGAGTACGGCATCAACATCAACGGGTACGGTATCTTTCGTAAGCGTTTTTTCGGCATTGAAGGCATCGGTAATAACGCGCGTATCGATCCAGTAAGCGGCCATGTCAATAACAGGAATTATAAAAAATAGCCCCGGCCCCTTCAATTGATGAAATTTCCCCAGCCGCAGAACAATCACCCGATCCCACTGATTAGCGATCCTGACCGATGCCGCAACAGCGGCTGCCACAACAACGGCAACGGCGATCCAGCCGGCCTGTTCATTGCCGGTCTCGCCAAAACGCATGTAAATTGCCCCCATACCTATGGAAAACACTACCACAAATAATAATACCGGAAAAAAGCTGGTATTTTTCATTACAAAAACCTCCCTTATTTTCCATTTATCTTTTTACTTGTTAATATTTTGCCATAAAGTTATCTTATTACGTTTATTCTATACTTTTCCTGTGTCGGTTGCAATAAATAAGCGGAACTTTCTGAATATTTATTGTGCTTTATTTTTAAATATGTTATAGTGTACGCATAAAGTAAAGCGTATTAGTAAATCCGGCAGCTGCTCTGGAACAAAGGAGGCTTTGTCTTTTGTCTATGAAAAACTTTTTAGACCGCGCCATGCGGGCTGCACAAAAATTCACGATGTGGGACTATGCATTTTTTAAAACTGCTCTTGTTTCCCTAGGAATCTTATTGGGAACATATTTTGCAGAGTTCTTCTCTGATCATACCCTATTCCTTTGGATCATTTTCCTCTGTTCCTATCTGATTATGCTTTATCGTTTTTTTATCTCCCATAGATTTTAAGCCTCCGGCTGACCACACGCTTAATTTTTTCAATAATATTAATAGCAGAATTTTCTGATTTAATGTTGTAAGTGCGCACCAAGTATGCTATATTACAAATATAGATGAAGTTGTTCCCAGATGTCACCAGACATCTACACCTTTCAGGAGGCCCTCGGACAGCTTCCTCTTCCACGAACTATCTTTTATCATATCTTTGTTAGATTTTTTATCTAATTCGCTAATGATGATAGTTCTACAGTGATAGCGTAGATTTTGTTGCAGCCCGTGCTGACAAAGTCAGAAAGATTGCTGGATGCCCTGTAGAAGAGACGTCTTCTGCAGGGCATTTCATATTTGCGACAGGAGGTCATTTTCATGCTGAAAATTTGCCGAATTTTGCTTATTATGCTGCCCATTCTGTTTCTGACAAGTTGTTCCGCCAATACCCCAGCTGATATTGAATCAAAACCAAGTACCATGAATATTTCATGCAAAGAACTGGCAAAAGAAATTTTTTCCAACGGCCTGCAGGCAAAAGAAAAGTTCGACGGAAAAGTATTGTCTGTTACCGGCACCATCGATTACATCGGCAAATCAGATGACAGTGATTATCCTTATGTCATTTATATGTTCCAAGATGTAAACCTCAATGATTCCTCCAGCAAAATTGCCTTTCGCTTCTTTTTCAGCGAATCCCAAAAAAACAGCCTATTAAACCTAAAAAAAAATCAAACCATTCGCATAAAAGGACTGGCAAAGGCAGATCCCTATGATTTTGCCTACGAATTCACGGGCTGTACCCTGCCATAACGCTCTACACCTGGCCTGCTAAAAACTCTCGCACGCTTTCTGTTATAAATTGATGATCTTCCAGATCCGACATGCCCGAGACAGCGATCGCCCCAACAACGCCAAGCAGCGCTACCCGAAGGGGAAAGCCCCCGCCAAATTGAGCATATTCCGTAGGCGCCACCGCATAACGGTTAAAAATCGTATCTTGTTTCAGTTCCATATACAACGCCAGTTGGTAGGTGCTTTTGAAAAATCGATATATGCTGTTTTGTTTCCGCCTGATCCAGGCATCATTATCCGGTGTAGTCCCATCAAACGCATAATAAAACAAATCGTGATGGTTCATGCTAATCCCGATCGCCACCGGTTTTTTTGCCTTTTTCCGGGCGCACTCGACTATGAAACAGCCTAAGTCCCAGGCTATTTCACTGTTAAACGCCGAAAAAGTAAGTTCCTGTTCTTCCTGCTGCAAATGCTGGATCTTTGCTTCAATCTCCTGCATAATCCCACTTCCTTTTCGTTTATTGGGTAATATAGCATTAGTCCCCGTAAATATTTCAACAACTATAGCCAGCCGTCACCTGCGCACCCCTAAAAGAATACGATTACAACAAGAAGGCCGTCAGCGCAGATGCTGCCGGCCCTTTTTTAATCCTTTTTGCCAAAAATGGCTTTAATAATATCGAAAAAAATTCCGGTAAGACTGCCAACAGCCTGCAGACTTTGCTGCAAATTCTCTACTGTGGTCAGAAATTGGCTGACTACAGCCGTTTCAAGTTCTGCCGCAACGCCTGTGATTGACTTTAGTTCCAGTACCATCTCATTGATATTTTCCAGTAGGAGCGGCAACACAGCCATCGTCTTTGTAAGCTGTGGCTCTTGCTGTGTCAAAAGCCCCTGCACCTGGTTTAAAGTTTGTGTTGCTTTATGCAGCACAACGATCATGTAAACACCGATAATTGCAGCCAGCACAAATAAAATAAACAGACCAGCCTCGGCAAAAGATATATACATTGGCTTCAACTCCTCCATTGACCTGTCGCAATACTAACCGGCCTTGCTTAGCAGACAGCATCCATATCCTCTGCGTTGCCATTTTCCGGTTTATGCTTGGCTGTTTTTTCTTCAACCGCTGCTTTTGCTTTTTCCACCAGGTCCCGTGCTTTGCGTGAAAATTCCTCTCTGTTTTCCGGCCCACTTTTGGGTACCAGCAAAGCCGCTGCTGCTGCCCCCAAGAAAATCCCCGCTGCAGCACCAACAGCAAAATATTTTACCACCTGTCGCTGCTGCGCCTGCCTGCGATTTTGCCGGCTGCTTTCAATAAGATCAAGAATTGACATATTTAACTTCCTCCTCTTTATCGATCGCTTTTACTGTAAACTTCCAAAGAGAATTATCTTCTTTACCTAATTCAGCTGAAACTGCGCTCGCCAAAACGTTATTCCGATTCGGCAATGACAATATCAATCTCATTCATTAAATCCACCAGATAGCAGTCATCGGCTTTTAACTTCTTTTTGTTTTCTTCGAGAATCCTGATAACTGGTCTTGTCGGTTTGCTCAGATTCTGAGCAAACACAATGCCACGTCGCAAATCACTGAGTTTCACAAAAGCACCATTGGGATAGGCCGCAATGTGTTCAATAAATTTTTCTGAAATCATCTCATCAAACTGTGTACCAGCATAGGCCTGCAGATATTCAATTGCCTGGTATACGGGCCATTTGGGACTATAGCAGCGATCGGCTGTCAAGGCATCAAATACATCACAAATCGCCACAATTTTAGCAAATTCATGGATTTCATCGCCTTTTACCGCCCTCGGATACCCTGAACCATCCACCTTTTCATGATGCGACAGAATAATCGTCCGTGACAGTGGGCTCAGTTCCCAGTCATTTTTCACTGCATCAAAGCCGAGCTGTGAATGTTCCTTTATCACCCGGCATTCTTCCCGCGTCAGCCGGCCTGGTTTATTGAGAATTTCATTGGGTATTTTTGCCTTGCCGATGTCATGCAACAAAGCCCCTACTCCCAGTTTTTGTAACTGGCTTTTGTCATAGCCAAGGGCATTCCCCAGTACCAGAGCCAATACAGCCACGTTAACCGAATGAGAGAAGGTATATTCATCATTGGTCCTAATGTCAGACAATCCTATCAGTACATTGCTATTTTGCAGAATCTCCTCAATCATATTTTCCACAGCATTTTTCACCTGCTGAATGTTGATATCCCGCCCTTTTGTTATGCTATCCAAAACATCACAGACAATCCGTTTACTGTTAATTCTTGTTATATCGGTAATTACATCATTGATTTCAATGCCCGCGGAGTACTCATCTTCAACATAAATATAATGGACTCCTAAATCACTCAATTTGTCTTTATAAAAAGTTAAATTACTACAGCCTGTATTCAATAAAATGTTTGACCCATCGCGCTGATATATCGGCTTTGCCAAACACATATCATCTGTTACTTGTTCTATATTAATTAATCTCAAAATTCTCCACCCCAACTAATAAAGTAGAATCGTTTTTGTTTGAGATATTTTGGTCATCCGCATAGGTATAGCCTGTCTATATTATACTATATTTTTAAAAAACGTTATATATATTATTCTATCTTCTCGAAAAATACTTTTTAGCAATTATCTATTCTGTATCGCTTTTTTCTTTGCAAGGTTCCCATACAGATTATCAGGCTCAGCTGCCCCCATTTCTGCTAAAAAATTCGCCCAAACGTTTTTCGTCCAGGCGAATCAGAAACAGTTCTACAATTTATATTCCCTAAGAAACCTTTTTTCTCATAGGGCTTATTTGATCACAACTACCGGTATTTTCGCATGCGTGACAAGCTTCAGGGCCACACTTCCCAGCAGCAATCCCTCAAACCCACCGCGACCTCTTGTGCCGACAAGAATCAAATCCGCCGCCTGCTCACCGGCATGCATAAGCAGCCGTGACACGACATCCCCTTCCAAAACATGCGTACTGACAACATGCCCGCCCTCGGCACAATCGGCCTTCAACTGGTCAAGTTTTTCCACCACGGCGGCTTTCTGATCAGGTGACATCGCGGCTACATCCAGGGGATAGCTATCCTGTATAAACTGTGTACCAAGGGATGGAATCACCGTTACAATATCCAGCGTTCCCGCTAAATCCTGCTGCATTTCCAGTGCTTTTTCCAGTGCTCTGCGACTGCAGGGCGACCCATCATAAGCCAGCATAATATGTTCCTTCATCATCGTCCCTCTTTTCTGCATTTTCTCTCTGCTATATTATATTCCAACTCCATCCGGCTGACAACACAGCCCATCAGCTTTCTCTGGAATCGAGCAACGCCACGGCCTCATTTTCCAGTACCGGTTTACTGTAAAAATAGCCTTGCATACGGTCACAGTCAAGTGCCTGTAAAAGTGCCAGCTGTTCTGCCGTTTCCACACCCTCGGCAACAACCTCAAGCTGCATCGTATGGCCTAAGCTTATAATCGATCCCACCAGTTCAAGCTGCATTTGATCATCACAAATGCGATCAATAAACGACTTGTCAATCTTCAATATCCCAACTGGCAAGCTCTTTAAATACGTAAGTGAAGAATAGCCGGTACCAAAGTCATCCAGCGACAGCATAATTCCCATCTCCTGCAGGCGACGAAGTTTTGCCACATTCTCCTCCATCGCTTCAATCAAAACCCCTTCGGTGATCTCAAGATCCAGTTGTTCGGCCCGTATACCTGTAGAAGCAATACAGATGGCAACATAATCGACAAAATCCTCTTCCATAAGCTGGGGCGGCGAAATATTGACGGCTATCCGGACATGATCCTGCCCAACAGCACTCAGCCTGCGGGCAAATCGCGCCGCTTCAGCTAGTACCCAGCGCCCAATCGGCAAAATCAGACCACATTCTTCTGCCAGCGGGATAAACCGGGCCGGTGATATGTTTCCATATTCTGCGCTTTGCCAACGCAGTAATGCCTCAAAGCTGACAATCCGCCGGGTAGAAATTTCAACAATCGGCTGATAAACAATGCTAAGCTCTTGTTTTGCCAGTACATGATGCAGACTGCTGATCAGAGCCATTTTTTCCTGGGCCGCAACCTGCATCTGATCGGTATAAAAACGCCAACAATTTTTGCCAGCAGTTTTTGCCGCATACATGGCATTATCAGCATTTTTAAGTAATTCTTCCGCTGATTCGCCATTTTCCGGATAAAGCGCGACCCCAATACTTGCCGACAAACGAACCAGCTTTTCCCCCACCATATAGTCGCGATTTAGTCTAAACAACAATCGCCGGGCAATTTCCGCAATCCGCTTGCGATCATACACATCACATACGAGAACACTGAACTCATCGCCACCCAGCCGGGCTATAAAGGCCTCCGCCCCGACAGCGGCTGTGATATTGCTGGCGGCAGCTTTGATGACATCATTGCCTGAGGTATGTCCATACGTATCATTGACTTCCTTTAAATTATCCATATCAATAAAGAACAGACACCCTTGCTGGCAAGGGGCGGCACTCGAGGCAAATACCTCCTCCAGCTTCATGCTGAGACTTGCCCAATTAGGCAGTCCTGTCAGGGCATCACGATATGCCAATTCCTGTATCCGAACCCGGGTTTTCGCATTATGAAGGGCAACGGACGCCAGATCAGAGAATTTCTGCAGCGCATCCAGTTGTTCCTCATTTACCAGATGAATCTGATCCAGCCAGGCCAGGCAAAAGACACCTACAACCTCATCTTTATACGCCAACGGCATCATAATCACACTGCTGACCCGTTCCAGACTCTCACGAACAATCCGTTGCGTAAACCGCTTATAATCTTCCACATACAATCTTTGCTTAGAGCGGTAGACAATTTCAAACATCCCCTGCTCGAGTGATATGCGTTCACCATCCTGATAAAGTCCTCCACAAACATGAACAACATCGACCAATTTGTCTTTTTCGTCAACTAGTGCAATAAAACCGGCTGCCGCTTCCACTAAAGAGCGCGCGGTATTGAATATGGTTCCCAACAGCCGCTCCGGATCATCTGGCTGCTGAATAATCAGGCTCGTAATCGCACTGTATTGTCGCTCACTGAGCAAAAGTTCCTCCTGCGTTTTTCTCCGCGCCGCATTTTCATTATAAAGTCGCCGGTTTGTGTCCTCCAGGGTTTCATTCATTGCCAGCATTTCCTGATTTGCTGCCACCAGTTCTCCGGTGCGCTTATCGACGAGGTCCTCCATTTTCTCCCGGTGTTGGCGCAGTTCAGCGATCATTTCATTAAAATTTGTAAACACCAATCGGAATTCATTGGAAAAATTCGTATTGAGACGCACAGCAAGGTTTCCCTTTTTGATCATGTTTGTTGTTTCCAGTAAATCCAGCAATGGCTTTGTCACCTTACGGGAAAAGGCCACCGCCAAAAAAGCTGCGGCTATGATCACGACCAGTCCCACAAGAATATTGTAGGCCAGAATCTTATCCATAAACATCATAGCCGCATATTTTTTCTGCACGACAATGACATTCCACGGAGCTGATTTCCCCGGTACATTGATGCTTTGATACGCACAAATATTTTCCTCGCCATCAAGATCGGTGTACTCCCCCGTGCCAGTCACGCCAGCCATCGCCTGGTCAATAATCATCTGTAGCGAGGCGGAAATTTCTACATCACTTTCCGCTGTCACCTCATTGTTCTTTCGGTCTCTGATCATTTTACCATCTTTATCATATAGCAACGCCTTTTTCTTCAGCGTCCTGTAATTATATAAGTCACTTCCTGTATCATACTCTGGATGCGCAATCACTTCCCCCTCGCCACCAAGCAAGTAGGCGTAGCTTCCCGCCCTTGTATTAAACGTCTCCAGGAGCAGTTGCAATTCTTTTACTGCAATGTCTCCTTCAACAACTCCGACAAGCTGACCATTTTCATAAATCCCATGGACAATCGTAATAATCGGATTCCCAGTTGTCAGGGAATAATAGGTTTTGGATATGTAGGGTTCACGCTCGATCATAAACTTTTTAAACCAAAAGCGTTCAGCCCTGTTGCCTAAAGGACCGCTTGACCTTGCCAACTGATCTCCCTTAAGGTTATTTATGGCTACGAGCTGAAACGCCGAAAAACGTCCGGCGACCTCCCGCATCAGGCTCTGCTGGGAATCCGGATCAAGCTCCATTATCCCTGGATATTCTGCTGTAAATTCAATGGCTGCATAGGCATTTTGCATGGTCTGCTCAATATTGGTCACCACACTTGCTGCCATCAGCGAGTTGCTTTCCTTCATTTTTTCCTTATAGGCATCAGAAATCAGCAAGTAGCTGCCAACGATTGTTATCGTCAACGCCAGTAAAATCAAAGAAGATATAAGTAGCGGCAATTGTTGGCGAATAGAATTTCGCATAAAAAACACACTCTCTTGCTCTATATTTTGACATATATCCACGTCCCCGGCAGATAATCCCTCCGCCCCCATTTCATATATGTTTCACTGTAAATAATTCTATTCAAACCACACTATATCCTGTTGGCAGTAAAAAAATAACAGCCATT
Source organism: Selenomonadaceae bacterium (assembly GCA_963678095.2). Classification (GTDB taxonomy): domain Bacteria; phylum Bacillota; class Negativicutes; order Selenomonadales; family Selenomonadaceae. The sequence continues at coordinate 224,431 of OY782746.1, forward strand.
ATCCCCAAATAAAAACGCCCGCGAAAAGCGGACGTTTCTGTATTGCAGCCGTATATAGCAGCCTCTCAATAGCCGCTTTATTTTATCTCTTGCACACGGCCGACAATTCCGCTCTCAAGCATCACCTTTATTCCACGGGGATGATTTGGTGAATTGGTCAGTAGCCGTTTGACAACTCCGGCCGTCAGCTTACCGGTCCGCTGGTCCTGTTTTTGCACGACAAGCACCTGCGCACCAATGGCTATATCGCTGCGTTTTGTTGCATCCATATTATTATTCCTTTCTGGACTACAGCCCCTTAATTTACCGATCAGAGTGTTCGAATGATGTTGAAATTGCAGTCACACTCTACGGGAACTCGTCCCGTTTCTTTAATTGTCGCCACCAGAGACTCCTTGCTCAAAGACACACTTGATTTTGCTCCGGCGGCATGCATGATTTTCTCTTCCTGAATCGTACCATCAATATCATTTGCGCCAAACCCCAGGGCCAGCTGCGCCACCGGCAACGTCAGCATAACCCAGTATGCCTTGATATTTTTTATATTGTCGAGCATCAGACGCGATATTGCCATGGTCTTAAGGTCATCCCAAACCGATGTCCGCGATACAGTTTTTCCCAACTCCGTGTTGCCCGGATGGAAAGGGAAACAGATAAAGGTCTGAAAGCCACCGGTTTCATCCTGCAAATCCCGCAGTGTCAGCAGATGGTCAATCCGTTCCTCCGTAGTCTCGATATGTCCGTACAGCATACTGGCATTCGTCTTTAAGCCAAGCTCATGTGCAGTGCGTGCAACCTCCAGCCAATCCGCTGCACTGGCTTTATTCGGACAAAGCTGTTCACGAATGCGCGGCGATAATATTTCTGCGCCCCCACCAGCAATAGCCTCTACACCGGCATCAATTAACGCCTGTAAGACCTCGCGAACAGACTTTCCTGAAATTTTAACAAAATGATTGATTTCCACCCCGGTAAAACCCTTTAAATGCAACGCCGGGAATTCGCGTTTGAGCATTTTAATAATGCTCAAATACTGATCAAATGACCAGTGCGGATGCAGTCCGCTAACAATATGAAGCCCACTCAGATCAGGATCCTGCAAGGCTCGGGTCACCTTTTCCCTTACCTGCTGCTCACTCATCTCATAGGCCTGTTGGCTGTCTTCATCGCAGCCAAAAGCACAAAATTTACAGCGTGCGGCACAGATATTTGTCAGGTTCACATGACAATTTACATTGTAATATACATAGGGTCCGCTGATTTTTTCGCGAACGAAATCAGCTAAAGCGCCAATGCGCGCCAGATCATCCGACGCATAAAGAGCCAGCCCGTCTTCGCGGGTCAATCGCTGCCCGCTGCGAACTTTTTTTTCAATGATATCGAGAAAACTCATGAATACGTGCACCTTTCTTATGTACAGTTTTAAGACCAGCGTCGTCCTATTTATTTATATACTTCTTTTAGCAAGGTAGCCTTACGCAGATCCTCACACTCACAGTTTTTATCCGCGGCTGCAAGATTACGGATGGCAGCCAAAATAATCCGGCTGATCATCGGGGCATCATTATAGAAAATATCTTCCAGATCCTGATGCGACCATTTTTTCACCAAGCCTTCACCATAATTGACCGTGTAGTACAGTCCCGCATAGCAGGCCCCGATCTCACGGGCAAGATACACCTCGGGGCAAATGCTCTGCCCAACAATATCAGCCTGACCCTTCAGCATCGCAATTTCAGCCGGACTTTCAAAATGGCGCCCATCCGTATTGGCATAAATGCCGCGCGTGAAAATCCTGCCGGAGAAAAACTTGCGTGTCTGCGCTATAAGCTCCTGACGCATCTGCGGGCAAAGGGAATCACGCATAACCAGCAGATAGGGGCTATCAAGGCCGACATCCTTCCGTACGGAAAGATCAAGATAATCATCCGGTATCAGAAAATCACGGATATCCAATAGCGGATTAACCGTCCCTACGCCACCTTCAGCAAAAATGCGTTTGACACCCGCTTCACGAAACACCCAGAAAATCTGTTTCGAACCATCCGCCCGGCTTGTTCCGCTGCGCCAGCCATGCATTTTACAATTCAATACTTTTTCACCAGCCACTTCAAACAGGCGAAAAGCCGGGCTCTGTCCGTACGGCGTTGAAAAAAACAATCCGTCGGCAAGTATTGTAACATCTTCTGCTTGCGCCCCTAGCGGAAAATCACTCGATAAGGTTCCCGATCCGCCAATAACGGCAAATGCGGCCTTGGGAATAGCCTGTGTTTCCTTTTTTTCTATTGTAGTCATATTAAAACCTCCGGATCACCTTATATTTTGTATCTCGCTGCGCCGCCCGAAAGCCGCTGCCTTCAATTGTCTGCACCATTTTATCAATCGACATCTCATAGGAGGTTCCGGCAGCCCGGACAACATTTTCCTCCAACATAATGCTGCCAAGATCATCGGCGCCAAACGCCAAAGTCAACTGACCAATCCGCTCGCCCTGGGTAACCCAGGATCCCTGAATATGCTGTACATTTTCCATATACAGGCGGGAAAGCGCCAAGGTTCTTAAATAATCCCAGGAAGACGTGGTTTTCCCCCCCAGCTGTGTATTTCCCGGCTGATAGCTCCAGGTAATGAAGGCTCTAAACCCGCCCGTTTTTTCCTGCAGGGAACGAATGCGCTCCATATGCTCGATTCGCTCCGCCATCGTTTCTCCGAGACCAATCACCATCGTTGCCGTTGTTTCCATGCCAATACTGTGGGCACATTCCATGACATAAAGCCAGTCATCGGTCATGATTTTCTTCGGGCTCACCTGTTTGCGTACACGATCGACAAGAATTTCTGCTCCACCGCCCGGCAAAGAATCAAGCCCAGCATCTTGCAGCAGCAGCAGTGTATCGCGAACGGACCGGCCGGCCTGTCTGGCAAAATACAGGATTTCGGTCGCCGTAAAGGAGTGAATGCTGATGACAAAGCGTTTTTTTATTGCTCTAAGCATGGAAAGATAGTAATCAAGATCAAGCTCCGGATGAAGCCCCCCTTGAATCATAACCTGCGTTCCGCCGGCATCAACGGTTTCCTGTATTTTATCAAGAATGACCGGCAATGGCAGAACATAAGCATCCTTATGTCCCTGCGGGCGGAAAAAGGCACAAAAGCGGCATTCATTGACGCAAACATTGCTATAATTAATGTTGCGATCGACAATAAAAGTCACCTCTCGTCCTGGATGCATTTTCTGGCGCAGGGCATTTGCCGCCTGTCCGAGAGCGAGAATATCCCCCTGCTGCAAAAGTTCCAGGCTCTCTTTTTCACTTAACATTTGCATCGGCCTCCCTTTGCATCCATTCTCCAGCTTCTACCGGGCGGTAAAACGTATCGCGCTGCACTGGTGTATAGCCGCTCTCACAGATCATCGCCTCAATATCCTCTTTGCTGATCCTCGTCTTTGTCTTTGCTCCGGCCGCGTGTATGATTTTCTCCTCTTCTACAGTGCCATCAAGATCATCCGCCCCAAATGCCAAGGCGAGCTGGGCAACAGGCTGCGTTAGCATAATCCAAAATGCCTTGATATGATCAAAATTATCTAAAATCAGCCGTGATAAGGCAATCATTCGCAAGTCTTCCCACGAACCAGTCCGCGGCAAATATGACAACTTCGTATTGTCCGGATGAAAGGGAAACGCCACATACGCCTGAAAACCGCCCGTTTCATCCTGGATATCACGCAAGGTAAAAAGATGCTGCAGCCGCTGGTCAATACTTTCCACATGTCCATACATCATGGTCGCATTTGTCAAAATCCCCAGCTTATGAGCAGTCTTCATGGTCTCTATCCACTGGGCCGTAGTTGCCTTTTGCGGACAGATGACTTTTCTGACCTCATCATCAAGAATTTCCGCTCCGCCCCCAGGCAAAGAATCCAAACCAGCCGCCTGCAAAGTACGAAGCACCTGCTCAATCGTAAGTCCGCTGATCTCAGAAAAATGCACAATCTCAACCGGGGTAAAGGCTTTTAAATGCACCTGCGGCAGCAGCTCCTTAACCAGCCGGACAATCTCCACATAATAAGAAAAATCCTTCTCCGGATGCAGGGCACTGACCATATGAATTTCGCTCAGCCCCTTTGTTGTTGCTGCCGTCTGTTCAATCAGTCGCCGTACATCCTCTGGTTCGAGGACAAAGGCCTGCCGGGCTTCACCTGTACAGGAAAATGCACATAACGGACATCCGGCTGTACAGATATTGCTCAGATTGATCTGGCGGTTAACGTTATAATATACATCGCGTCCGCTTTTACGTTCTTTTGCCTGTCTGGCCCAGACAGCCAGATCCAATAAATCCGCCGTTTCATATAGCTCCCGAGCCTCTGCAAAAGAAAGCCGGATGCCTGCCGCGGCCTTTTCTGCCGCCTGTAATTCGCTCATCAATCGATCGTCTCCTACTCCTACGGTTTATCCATTTTAATAATAGACCAGTCTATAGATAAATCTCAATAAAATACGCCGCCCTCAAGCCGAGTTCCCCCAGCCGCGGACGGTTTCTTTATCTGTTCTGCAATTATGACATCACTGTTGGCGCAGCAACCTTCCGGCCCAATCCGCAAACGAAAGCAGTGCTTCCGGCTGGCGTTTGGTCAGCGACAAGGTCATAGCTCCCTCAATCATGGCAATAACCATTTCACTGCAGCTGCGCGCCCTCTCTGGTGAAAAACCGCCGCTGCACAATTTATTATAAACGACCTCTTCCCAGTCTGCAAACACTTCACTACAGGTTTGCCGCAAATTCTCATTCATATTCATGGTCTCAAGGGCCAGCAGACTGACTGAAAACCGTCGGTCCTCAGCCCGGGTAAAGATGCTTTCCGTGGATTGCCGGATAAATTCCTGAATCGCTTCAACCGGCTCATCATATACCTGAAACACTTTTTCCATTTTTGCCTGAATTTCAAGCCCCACTACTTTTATTGCTTCCTGGGCCAATTGTTCTTTTCCCTGCGGGAAATGATAGTATAGACAGCCTTTAGGAGCACCGCTCTCACGGATAATTTCATTGAGACCCGTAGCATGATATCCTTTATTGCGAAAAAGAACCGCTGCCGTATTTAAAATCAAGCCGCGAGTTTCTGTTTTGTTGTTGATCATCATCATCCCCACTATTATCTAGCCTAACCGATATTATGTTATCCAAAAAAACGTGGTCTGTCAAGGGCAGAAAAGACTTTGCCCTTAGCAGACCACGGCAATCAGTTATCTTCGTCTTCTTTTTTTTCCTGCTTGGCTTTACCATAGGCAGCATAATATAGCTGCAGCTTAGCGAAAACTCGGCCATGCACCGAATCGGCAATTTCCACGTTACCAGCCGACGTCGATGTCAAAAGTTCCAGGCCTTCGTCGATGCTCTTAATGGCATAAATATGAAATTCATTGTTTTTTACAGCCTCAATGACCTCTTCATTGAGTTCAAGATCTTTTATGTTTTGCTGCGGAATTAAAACACCCTGCCTGCCGCTAAAGCCTTTAATCCGGCATACCTCAAAAAAGCCCTCAATTTTTTCTGTAACACCACCAATTGGCTGAATTTCGCCCTTTTGATTTACCGAGCCGGTAACAGCCAGATCCTGCCGTAAAGGCAGATCGGCAAGGCTCGATAAAATCGCATACAGCTCCGCACTTGAAGCACTATCCCCATCGACGCCTTCGTACAGCTGTTCAAACGTCAGGCTGGCAGTAAGAGAAAGCGGTATTTTCTGCGCATATTTTTGACCGAGATAGCTGCTGAGAATCAGTATACCCTTGCTGTGCGAGGCTCCACTCATTTTTGTTTCACGCTCAATATTAATAATTCCTTCGCGACCAAGATACGTGTTGGCGGTTATGCGTGAGGGCTTCCCAAAAGCATATTCGCCAATTCCCAGCACAGCAAGTCCATTAACCTGGCCAATCTCGGTTCCAGCGATGTCAATCAGATACATTCCCTCGCGGAACATTTCCTGAATCCGTTCTTCATATTTATTCGCCCGATATCTTTTTTCTGCGATTGCCTGCAAGACATGGCACTCATCGGTAATTTCAGCCCCTTGTGCCTCTGCCCAGGAATCGGCTTCACAAACAATCTCGACAATCTGATTAAATCTGGCCGTAAACTTATTCTGACTCCCGCTCAAACGGGCCGTATATTCGACCACACGGGCGACAGCCGCCCGCGTAAACTCCTTCAGGCTTTCCTTTTTTATCGTTGTGCTCACAAAGCCTGCGAGTTTTTCGATATTCTGCCGATTATTGTCCAGCTGTACATCAAAATCTGCATGAATTTTAAACAATTTCCTGAAATCCTCGTCGTACTGATAAAGAATGTGGTAGAGATAAGAACTTCCCAGCATAATGACTTTGATCTCGATGGGAATCGCCTGCGGTTTTAATGAAGCCATGGCAATAAGCCCATACTGCTCGCCCAGACTTTCAATATAGAGTTTTTTGGTCTTGAGCGTTCTCTTGACAGCCTCCCATACCTCGGGATGTGTGAGAACATCCACAGCATTCACTATTAAGTAACCACCATTGGCCAGATGGAACCCCCCCGGCTTAATCATCGTAAAATCGGTGCTGACAACCCCCATCCTGCTCGAGTATTCCACTCTTCCACATAAATTATAGTAGGTTGGATTGATCTCAATGACCACCGGCGCCCCCTCACAATGATGATTATCGACCAGCAAATTGACAGCATAACGACCCCGCATGGCTTCCTTTACCGGTTTTTCAAACAGGGCCAGTGGACTTTCCTCCTCCGCTGGAGCTTGCTGCTTAAAATCATTGATGTTTTTTACAACATCCCATTTTACAGCACTCAAATATTCGGTCACACCATTATGATCCCCATATTTCTCCTGCATCTCCTCAATCAGATGCCCTACGGCAAACAAGGCCACTTTCTGGTCCAGTTCAGCAATTTTCCCCTTGGTTTCCCGTTCAAATTCCTGCTCTTGCCTTGATGCAATAATGGCCAAGTCATGCACCGCCTGAAGGCTTGCCTGAATTTTTTCTTTTTGCACCTCATCGAGCTTGTTAAAATCCTCTTCGGAAACCGGCTTGCCATCGAGCAGCGGCATCATCATAAAACCAGTGCTTGACCATTTAGGCATTATGGAAAATGCTGCTGCTTTTTCATTAAAATTATCCCGCAAGATCGCTCTTTTATCCTGAAATTCTTTTAGAATAAAGGCCCGTTCCTGTTCATAATCGTCACTGCTGAATGCCTTCGGCACTTCACTGCGCAGATTCTCAATTAATTCCTTCATGTCCTGACGAAACAGCCGGCCCATGCCGGGTGGCAGGCTGATGGCTACCGGCTGGCCACTTTCATCAAAATTATTTACATAACACCAGTCCTGTGGTACGGTCTGCTGTTTAGCCATGCGCCGGACAACCTGCTTAGCATACGTGAATTTCCCCGTTCCAACCATTCCGGAAATAAAAATATTGTAACCGAGTTTTTTTGTGTTAAGTCCAAACTCAACTGCTTTTACCGCCCGATCCTGCCCGATCATGCCATCTAAAGGAGGAACTGTCGCCGTTGTCGAAAAAGCCAGACAATCCTCGTCACAATAAAATCGTAACTGCTCTGCTCCAAGTTCTGCTATTGACCGTAATGTCTTTTCATTTGTACTCTTTTCCATCCGACGTCACGTCCCCTCTACTATTATCGTCAGCAGCATACAAGCCACGCCATTCTATATTTATATTATTCTATATTTTCTGTAATTTCAAGTAAATATTTCCTATCTAAATAGAACGCAGCCGGATATATTTTTTATACCCGGCTGCGTTCTATTTTCCCTTCAGGCAAGAATATACTGTGCAATGCCGCTGGCAACCCCATCGTGCTGTACTGCCGGAACAACATGAGCCGCTATTGCCTGTACTTCGGCGGCTGCATTCCCCATGGCAAAACTATGTTTAACCGTGCCAAGCATTTCCATATCATTTTTACCATCCCCGAAAGCATAGCTGTTTTCCAGTGCAATCCCCAAATAATCTAAGGTCTTTAAAATTGCCGTCGCTTTTGTAGCTTTTTTTGAATAAAGTTCAAAATGACGTTTAAGGCGAGGATCGCGCATATAATCAATATCCTCACCGACAAATGCATGACAAATAGCCAATTGTTCTTCACTTTTTAAGCCGAATTCCATTTTAAAGGTGCGCTGTGCTATCTGATCAAAGGAAAATTCCCGCCGCAGTCTCGTCTGCGGCATCTGAAAAGACTCATAAAAATCTGATAATCGCTGAAAATCTGCATCAAGATATACCTCATCTTCCCCTTCCAGAAGATATTCAATCTGATGTTCACGGCAAACCCCGCAGACCGATCTGACAAAATCTACCGGCAACGTCTGCCGATAAATAACCTTTTCCCCTATTTTAATGCAGGCCCCGTTCATTAAAATAAATCCGTCAAAACCAAAGTCCAATAAATCCTGATAAATAAAAGCATACGGTCGACCGGAGGCCAGAAATACAAAATCTCCGTTTTTCTGTAGCTGGCGGATCGCCCGGCGCGTAGTCTCCGTCATAGCGAACATGCCGCGACTGCCATCGAGCAACGTTCCATCGATATCAAAAAATACCGCTTTTTTCATAATATATCCCTCATATTTCATAAAATTTCACATCTGTTTCGCTGCATGGGTTTTCCAACAAGGAACGCACTGTTGCAAAATCCAACACCTCTTTGAGGCCATAAAGCTTAAACAAGCTCAAAAACCGAATCTGACTGACAAACAAAAAATGATGCTGTAACTCAAGCTGTTTCGCTGCCTGACAGCACAGCTTAAAGGCCTGTCCATCAAAACCATTACAAAAAATAAGACCTTGCGCTGACATATTTTTCAAATATGGTAAAAGGAATGCGCGCTCACTCTTGGCCAAGCTGATCGCCTTGATCTCCGGCGATGAAAAATGACCTTGCATCAGGCGCAGCATCTCCGTAGCGGCAATGCCATCTGAAAGCAACAGAAAATCCATATGCACCCCTCCCCAAGCAGCCTCTCTACTGCTATACTACCCGGAGCAGCTATACTTTACAAGCGCTTCACAGTAAATAAAATCTTCCCTTTGTATAAAAATCCTCATATTTGTTACAAGTCAGATTACAAGCTGTTTTTTCACATAAAAATAACAACAGGCAGAATATTCCGTCTGTTGTTATTGAAATTTCTTTTTATACAAGCGAAATTTCCACTCCTTTGCTGCGGATTTCCGCAATGATCTTTTCATCCGCTTTACGATCCGTTACAATCAGGTCAATATCGTCAAATTCCCCAATTTGAATGAGGGCTGACGTTCCGAGCTTAGTATGATCAATCACTACGACCGTCTTCCGGCCCTGTTTTAATAACACCGACTCCGTCTGCGCGGCACTGACGTCCGGTGTCATGATGCCACTTTCCACATCAATTGCCCAGGCCCCGATGAAGACAATATCCAGCTTAAACCGGCGCAAAAACTCAGATGCCAACTCACCCCAAAACCCCTGATTCGCCTCAACATAGACTCCCGGCACAGAAATCAGGCGAATATTTTTATTATTGCCTAAAATATTCATTACCGGCAATGAATTTGTCAGTACCACAATATTTTTTTTCGTCGTAATTGCCTCGGCAATGGCTTTTGCCGTTGACCCGCAATCAATAAAAACCGCATTTCCTTCCTTGATTAAATCTGCACAGTAACGCCCGATTCGCCCCTTCTCTGTCTGTTCTTTTTTCTCCCGCAGAGTTAAATTATACAAAGAGGCTGCCCCCGAATTTAAGATTGCGCCCTCCCGCACCAAGGTAACCAGCCCCTGCTCAGCCAGGCGCCGCAGATCACGGCGAATCGTCATCGACGAAACGCTCAGCCGGTCGGCAAGTTCATTGATATTGACAACACCCGTTTCTTTCAAATCTTCCAATACTGCCTGTCTTCTGCTGCGTACATTCATTCAGCCGGCCTCCCTTTTTCTGGCTACACGATTTCGGTAAAATTTCGCCGGTTGCATTTTTCCTTGCCACAAGCATGATTTTGTCCTTCACAAAGCTTGTATTCGCCGCCCTCAATGCGCAGCATCTTCCCCCGGACCAAAGATTCGGCCAATTTTTTACGCGCTCCATTATAAATTGCCTGTACGGTCGTCCTGGCCACATTCATTCTGGCCGCACACTTTTCCTGATTGAGTTCCTCTAAATCGATCAGGCGGATCGTTTCATATTCATCAATTGTCATCTGGATATATTGCGGCTCATCAGCCCGCGGGTGAATCGGACCAAACCGGTTGCAGGCCGGCAAACAGCATACCCGGCGGCACTTTATGGGTCTTGGCATAATACACTACCTTTCTTTCATTATTGACATATGCTATTTATCCAGTATAATAAATAGCATATGTCATAAATATATGACAAACATCAGGGAGGTCATTTTATGAAAATCGCTTTACCATCCCGTCAGAATATGATCGACGGACATTTCGGGCACTGTGAATATTTTACCGTCTTTACGGCAAATGACAGCAACGAAATCATTTCACAGGAAGTCGTTGAATCACCCGCCGGCTGCGGTTGCAAGTCAAACATCGCCGGAGTTTTAGCCAATATGGGCGTAACTTTAATGCTTGCCGGTAATATGGGCCAAGGTGCAGTCAATGTCCTACACACAGCGGGCATTGAGGTATTGCGCGGTTGTAGCGGAGATGTCAAAACCGTTGCCAACGCCTGGCTCCAAGGGACTCTTACCGATTCAGGCATAAGCTGCAGCGAACACGAGCACAGCTGTCAGCATCACTGACCGTCAAACAGCATGGACGTCTCGTCCATGCTGTTTTTTTGTCAAGCTCAGGTTTCAATCGCACCCCGCCAGGCATTCATACCCCCACTGACACTGCGGGTATTGCAGTATCCATGCTGCTGCAAAATCAAATTTGCCTGTCCACTGCGGTTACCGCTGCGACAAATCAGCAAAACAAGTGGTTCACGGGGAATTTCCGCCAGCCGTTGTTCAAGTTCAGCCAGCGGGATTAAAATAGCTCCCGGCACATGCCCGGCTTTATACTCCTCTGGTGTCCGCACGTCAATAAAAACTGCTGTCTTCTCCTGCCAAACCTGCATTGCCTCCTCGACAGAAATCTCTTGTACGATTAGCGGTTCCTCAGCGCCCGCAGCTTCGTTGTCACTGGCTTCCCCACAACCTAAAAGCAATCCCGAAACCGAGGCCAAAAAAAGCACTCCCATACGCCGGAAAAATGCCTTCATCATAATTGTCCTCCCTTTTTGATTTCGTTATACATTTTATGTACCAACTATCTTATCTATATAATACCGTTCCTCACGCTGTCTGTCCAGCCATGGCCAGCTTCGCAGAACGAGGACAATTGGACCGATCATTTTTTCACAGAGGATGCGCCAACAACGGTGCTGCCGGAAAAAGCAAAAAAACCTGCACCAGCCACCCAGCATCAGCAAACAAATAAAGCAACAAAAAGCAAGTGACCCGCGATTAAAATCAGCAGAATTTTCCGATTATTCCATTGATTTATCTTTCGGCTCATGTTATAATTCAAATATAGATGAGGTTATTCGCCGATGCCCGCCATGGCATCAAAACCTTTCCGGAGGCAGTCCGAATGACTTCCTCTAACGAACTATCCGCAGGTAAAGCTGCTGTCACATCTTCAATAGGCACGATGTCTATACGCTGGTGACGATAGTTCTACAGTTACAGCGTGTGATTTTGTTGAGATAGACTATGTTGACCATTTGGATCACTTCTTTGGTGTTTCGAATAGCCGGGTGGTTTTAAACCAAAATCACGAAGATCATGCTGGACAGCCTGACCTTGAAGTCCTATTCCAGGTCAGGCTATTTTTTTGCACAAAAAAGCCACCGTTGAATACATGTATTCGACGGTGGCTTTTTAAAGAGATTATAACGCCTGAACGTTAGCTGCTCTTAATTTGCTGGAATTTTTCGGATCTGCTTCGATATCGAAAGTAACTTCCTGGCCTTCGTTAAGAGTTTTGAAACCTTCGGAAACGATTGCCGAGAAATGTACGAACAAATCTTCGCCACCTTCTGCATTTGTGATGAAGCCGAAGCCTTTGTCTGCGTTAAACCATTTTACTGTACCTTTATTCATGTTAGGTACCTCCTAATTAGTATTATATCTTTAGTACGAAATAAAAAATCACATATTTTTGTAAACCATCGCGTAAACAATAACTTACAAAAATATGTGAGTTCAATTGGTACATCTGAATACTTGTTTATAGTATCATGAAAAACTTATTTTGTCAACTAATGCTGATTTTATTTTATTTTGCCGGCAACTTTACAGCTGCCGGCAAAATACATATCCAACCAAAGCGAGTCCTTCCTTATTCGGGATTAACCTCTTAGCGTCAACTGGCGAAGGCCACATTCAGCAAAAACGGCATTTACCTTAGCCGGGTCAATCTGCTGTTCAAGACAACGCAAAATAACGTAATCGCGTTTAATGTATTCACTAAGACCATAGCCAAGATAACTGAGCAATGACCGTGTCTGTTCCGGTTCTAGTCCCATTGCCAAAGCAAGAGCTATAACCGCATCGCGCTCTGGACTGCGCCGACCAGACTGAATCTTGTAAAAAATACTCTCTGACAACAAGGCCCGGCTGCACAAAGCCCGCTTTGTGCCTTTCCATTCCTGCCGGATCAGCCCAGTCAAAGTAGAAACAAAGCCTTCATCACCCTCCGAATCCCCACTGCCATCCGGCATTTCAGTTGCTATATTTTCTTCCCAGACACCCTCAGGTTCCGCCTGACAGGCATCTGCCAAATCACGTTCATCATCTGCCCAAAAAGCACGCTGGCTAAGCTCTGTAAAAAAGCCTCCCGGCCAGGCAGCTTCTGCTTCATACCCGCTATTTTCTTTCTTCAAATCAGCCACCTCTAGTCTCTTTAAATATGTTCTTCAGCCAATGACATCGCCCCGACGCAGCAGCTCCGGCATAACACGAATTCCTTTACTCTCGAGGTTTTCCAGACATTCGTACAGATATGCCTCATCATGCTCAGCATACGGAGATTGTATAGCCAGCCTGGCGATATCCGTCCAAGGCAAACAATGCAGCCCACGATAAAAAGGATCTTCCCACTTCGTCTCGTAACGATAGCCACGGCGGCACATCTCCGCCAAAATCATTTTGTGATAAAGCCATAAATTCCAGGGACTGTGCCGAAACACATAATCCACCGTCGCATGTTTGCGGCCCCAGCCGTTGCCGCGAAGCGCACAACATTCCCGGTGTTGCCCCAGCAGCTGCTGTCGCGGCAATACCGGAATCAACTTGTAATGCCAAAGACGCACCGGATCGCCTTCTCTCCTTTGAATCAAACGAATGTAGTATACTAGCCGACACACCTGTTATAGATAAAGAATTCGCCGCTGTAAAGTATATTCCTTCCGTACCAATTCAGCCTTTTTTCCTAAATCACCAGAAAACCTTTCCGTCAACCACAAATAAAAGCTGCCAGCCAAAGGTGCGCCCCTTCAACTGACAGCTTTTTTCATGATCCAGCCTTCGACAGGGCCTTCCACAACTGCGCTGTACCAAAGTCCTTGCTAAATTTTTACAATCAACAAAAGCAAACTCGCCTCATATTACAGATTAAACTCAAGAGCTGCCGCTTCCAATGTTTCTGCCATCTTGGTCAAATTTTCCGTAGAGGCCGCAATTTCTTCCATCGAAGCTGACTGCTCCTCGCTCGCCGCTGAAACCGTCTGCATATGTGCAGAAGCTTCCTTGCTTATTTCATCAATTTGCTCAACCGACAATACGATTTTCTGACTGCCGCCGGCAATCTGCTGAATCGTTGCCGATATATTTCGAATCTGCCCCGAAACTTCAAGAATTAATTCCATAATATCCTTGAAGGTCTGACCGGCACCATTTACAATTTTAGTTCCGCGTTCAACCTCCGCACTACCGGTCTTCATAGCGATAACCGCCCGTCCCGTATCAGCCTGAATGTTATGAATCAGCTCAGCAATCTGTTTAGCTGCTTCCTGGGACTGTTCGGCCAAACTGCGGACTTCTTCAGCAACAACCGAAAAACCTCGTCCCTGCTCACCGGCCCGGGCAGCCTCAATCGCCGCATTCAGGGCTAATAAATTCGTCTGGCCGGCAATTCCGGAAATCGTATCGACAATGCGGCCAATCTCATCGGATCGCTCCCCCAGTTTTGTCACCAGTTCCGCCGACTCAGTTACCGTTGTTTCAATTTTTTCCATCTGTGCCACCGCCTGATCCACAGCACCTTCGCCATTTTGCGCGGCCGTTGCCGTCTTATCCGTCATTTCCGTCACAGCTTCTGTATCCGCAGCAATTTCTTGAATTCCGGCCGACATCTGTTCCACCGCCTCGGTGGTTTCATCAATTGTACGTACCTGTTTTTCTGCACCGGAAGCCAGTTTGGCAAGTTTATCCGCTACACTGGCATTGGCCTGTGCGGACTGCTCCGTACCAGAGGATAACTCCTCTGACGATGCCGTCAGTTCCTTGGAAGACTCCGCTATATGCTCTACCAGGCGCCGCAAATGGGCAATTGTACCGTTCAGTGCATTCCCTAATTTTCCGATTTCATCTGTCGCAGTGACCTTCACCTGTTGCGTCAGATCTCCATCAGCCGCCCCCTGCAGGGTTTTGACTACACTTTCCAGTCGTGCAACAATCAGACTGGCAAACTTCCAGCCAAAAGCCAGCACCAGTAAAAGCAGTAGCAGTGTCACCCCTGTGATCAGCATCGCTGCTGTCTGCGCATACGCCTTGCCCTGCGCCGCTTTATCCTCAGCCTGTCTGCTGCTGGCAGCTGCCAACTTGTTTAAAGTCTCATTGGCCTTGTCCAGATGGGGCACTACCGCTTGCGTGTAATACGCATAGGCCTCCGGGCGTTTGCCCTCGGCTACCAGCGCCAGCACCTTTTTTCGTCCCTCTTCATACTGTCCCAGTTCCCGGGTCAAATCCTGTACAACCTCTTGCTGTTGTCCGGCAGTGCCGGTCTTTTGAAATGAATCCAGCTGCTGAGCGGCATTTTTACTAAATGTTTCGACCTCAGCCTGAAGTTTTTGTTCACGTTCCTTACCCGTTCCTTCATGGAGCAGTTCTAAAACCGTTGCTTCTCCCGCACGATTTTGGACCCGTGCTTCATTTAACCACTGCACTGGCAAAAGCTGATTTTCATACATATCATCCAGATAAACACTCAGATTATGTGAAACATAAAAACCAACCACCCCTACACAGACCATAAAAAAACCAATTGCACCAATCATACCGATGATTTTAACTCTCATATTCAAATCGTGAAACCACTGCATCCCTTGCATATATGTACCTCCTAAAAATCATTACATGTCCGCTTGGCAGGCCTTATCCATATACCCAGCTCTTGTTACGTCATATGGGAAGATTCTATGCATCTGCTGGTTCATAGAAATATGGTCAGTCTTATCGCTGTTGCATGCAATTATGCTGCTATTATGTAAAAAACAAAAGATGAGCCCTCCTACACCAAGAAAAGGCTCATCTGCCAATATATATAATGAACATAATCCCCTCCCCATCGCTCGCAGGTCTAACAGTGATTGTCGATCAGGCAGTTCTCCTGGCTTCAGTTCATCACAGCTTTAAGCCTTCCCAAAATATTTTTCAGTGGCATAATTCAAAAGCTGCTTCCTGCTACAGTGGCGGGACCGCGTTGGCATTACACCAATCTTCCCTATTAAGTCCCTGCGGACACCTGATTCTTCCATATGGAATTGTTCCCAACCAAAGTTTTTCTTATACTAGCACCAAATACCTATATTGTCAACAATTTACATTTAGTAGACAAAATGCAACCCTTCAACTAAAAAACCCTCAAAGCAGTCTGCTTTGAGGGTTTCCGGCTTGCCCCCTGAAAATCTCAAGATTTTCAGCGAATGAAATTTGTGAATATCTTTTTTTCCCGTTCCGGTTCTTCCAGGCTCTGCTTTCCGGCCGCAACAATTTTCATGAGCCAGGCCATATTGCTTCCCAGCACCCGCATAATCTGCTGACCTTCTTCATCCTGCAAGGCTTCCCCTGGAGCGGTCCCATGAATGACATTCCAGTAATTCGTCCCCGGCATTATCATTTCTGCATACGTTATATAGTGATTTAACTGATCAAAAGTCGTAACTCCACCTGAGCGCCGCACAGCAACGACTGCGGCTCCGACTTTGTGACGCAGGAAGCCGGCACTAGCTACATAAAAGGCCCGATCCAAAAAGGACTTCATCGTTCCGGCAATCCCGGCATAGTGAACCGGTGACCCTAAAATTATGGCATCGGCCGTTTTCATCTTTTCGATCCATTCATTGACCGGGTCCGTCTCTATCACACAGGCTCCGCCGCCATTTCGCGTACAGCCACCGCAAGCTGTACATCCGCGGACGACTTTGTTGCCCACATGAACAATTTCCACTTCAAT
This sequence comes from Selenomonadaceae bacterium, assembly GCA_963678095.2. GTDB lineage: Bacteria > Bacillota > Negativicutes > Selenomonadales > Selenomonadaceae. Next base: position 240,952 of record OY782746.1, read on the forward strand.
TCCTGCCTGTTCAAGCTGGGCCGCTACAAGTTTTATTGCCTGATAGGTATTCCCTTCTTTATGCGGACTGCCATTAAATGCTACTACCTTCATTTAGAAATCCCCTCATCTGCTTCATATTTTTCATAATGAATCCGCGCTTCATCAAAACGATCATGTTCCACATTTCCTGTCGAAAATCCAGGGCCAGCAAAGCAAACGGCATAACTCCTTCCGGCAAACCAAACATCGTCTTAATATATGCCATCCGATCTTCCTCGGGAGCAATCCCTGTCCATACAGCTCCCAGCCCTTCTCCCACGGCCGCCAACAGGATATTCTGGGTAGCTGCTGCCAGATCCTGCTGCCAATACTGCGGAAACAGCAGTCCTTCTTTTTTCCCCAACACAAGAATTGCTGCCGCTGCTGTTTTTACCGGGCCTGCATAAGGATGAGCCAAGGAAAGTTTTTCCAGCCCTTCGCGGTCCTGCACAACGATAAATTCCCACGGACGCTGGTTTGCTGCCGATGGCGCCTGCATTGCCGCCCGCAAAAGACGTTCTATAATTCCCCTCGTCACAGGCTTGTCATCATATTTTCTGATGCTGCGCCGTTTCATTATTGCCTGATATACCTCCACAATCCTCAGTCCTCCTCGTCATTTAACCGACTTCCAGCAAAACAGCTATCGACTAGCTGCTGCCTTGTGCCGTATGATTGTTTTATTTTATTATATGTGCTATTCTTCGAATATAAAAGTATGCACTTTTTAGGTAGATACTATCTTTTAGGAGAGTGATTACTATAAAAACGTCAAAAGATCCCGATCTGGATTGCGCAGTAGCCTATACCCTGTCAATTTTAGGTGGGAAATGGAAATGGCTGATTCTTTACCTGCTGTTTGAATATGAAACCTTACGCTATGGACAGTTGAAGCAAAAACTTGGCGGCATCACGCATAAAATGCTCAGTCAGCAGCTCAAGGAACTGCAGCAGTCACAGCTTATCCATCGCAAGGAATATGCACAGATACCACCAAAAGTAGAATACTCTTTGTCAGAGAAAGGAACTACCCTGCTGCCCCTATTGAAACTGATGTGCCAGTGGGGGGAAGTGCATCGTCCTGGCAGCGAAAAACTCGTCTATCTCGATCATCAGCGAGGAAAAACCGGTTCCCTTCACAATTAAAACAAACCCTATATGTTTTCTGCTTATGCGCAAAATCAGGCAACTCCCAGTAGCATAAAGAGTCCCAAAAGCAATACGCCCAGCAAAATAATCTGTTTAAAAGCACTATAGGATACCTTGGGCAAAAGACGGCTCCCCACCAAAGTCCCCAAAATTGCTGCCACGACAACAACCGTCAATACAATACCATGCTGATAGAGATAGCCACTATTTGCATAGGCATATACAGGAATTCTCGTCACATCGATAATAACCGCAATCAGTGCCGCTGAAACAATCAGTTCCTGTTTTTGAAGTCCGTACCCCAGCAGATATAAAGAGCGGATTGCCCCCTGGTTGCCGATCAGCCCACCGACCAGCCCGGATAAAAATCCTCCGATTGTGTCAAAGCGACGCGGCAAAGAAAACTTGATCTTCCCCGGCAGCAACGACAGCAGCGCATAGAAAACCAAGAACAACCCTACTGCCGGTTTAAGCAGGTTGCTGTCAATATATATTTGGGAAAACGAACCGATAAAGGCTCCCAGCAAACTGACAAACCCAAAGCGGCGAATAATCTGCCAATTGATGTCCTGCCGATAGAGCAAAAGGCGCACGATATTATTAAAAAAATGTACAATTGCCGCTAAAAAAATGGCCGCTTTTATATCAAAAAATAGTGCCATAACCGGCATCATGATAGTACCGACACCAAAGCCAGTAAATAGCGTGATCACAGATGTAAGCAACGTAACAAGCACCAGACCCATATATTGAAAAAACATGCTATCCATATGCCGCACCTCTTAACTTTAACTATTTACTTGTAAAAAAACAGCTTCTAACCCCGGACAAGACGGTTGGAAGCTGTTTTTTATTAAACCTTGTAGCGATCGATATCGCTGCAGAAATTTTGCGTTATTTTCTTAAATTCACGAATTTTTTCCATCATATCTTGCAATTTTTCATTGTAGGTATGCACGGCCGCATTGACTTCCTGCGTAGCCGCCGAATTTTCCTCAGAAACCGCCGCAATGCCTTCAATCTTGCCATAAACGCCATCCATCCCGGTCATTTCGGCCTTCAGTTTGCGAATCATATCGGCAATATTTTCCGATACGCCGCGGATATTATCGACATACTGCGTATTGTCATTAACCACATACAGCAGCTGCTTGCTTTCATTTGATAAAATATCGTATTCTTCGCTGACAGAGGCAACTACCGCGTTGATCGTCTTGGTTATTGCCACAATATCAGAGGAAATGACCTCGGCATGTGAATGAGACTGCTCGGCCAGCTGACGAACCTCCTCGGCAACGATGGCAAATCCACGACCATGTTCGCCAGCCCTTGCGGCTTCAATTGCCGCATTTAACGCCAATAAATTTGTCTGCCCGGCGATATTTGTCACCAACTGCGTGATTTCAATGATTTTTTCAGCCTGACCCTTCAGGCTTTCTACCGATTCTTTGACCACTGCAAATTTGTCCATGCTATGATTGAGCTTATCACTTGACTGGCTGACATTACCAAAACCCAAATTGATATTATCGACCGCATCGAGCAGATTTTCATTGTTGCGCATCTGATCATTTACCACCGACTGCAGGGCGGAAATATTGCCATTTAAAATAGACACAGCTTCCGAGGTATTTTCCGCCCCGTGCGTCGTCGCATTGGAGACCTCATTCATGATATTCGCAATTTCATCAGAAGCCTGCCCCATGTTTTCTGCCAATTCATCAAAATTCTTGCCATATTGGTTCATTTCATCGCCAGTAGTTTTAAATCCAGTAAACTCAGCTTTGACGCGGCTTTTATACTGAGCGAGCAACTGGCCGATGCTCTCAAATTCATCCTGGGAATGAATCTGCAGCGCATCAAAATAGCGATATTGGGTAAGACCCTCGACCTCACTGCGCAGGGCAGCCAGTGGACGTAATAAAACACTGCTGCCGGCATAGGCTGCCAGGCCAGTCGCCAAAGCCAGCCAAAGCGGCGCCTCCCCGCCCACCAGGTCAACAGCACCAAGCAAGATCCCACTCAAAACCGCACTGACAATCCCAATCTTCAGTGAAACACTGCCGGCAAAACCAAGCATACGGTTCAGCCGGTATGTACTCGTGCGGATAATCGGCTTGCTAAAATGCAGCTTCAGCTTTAGGGAATCCGCTGTTTTTTCGAGGGTTTCAATCTTAATATCTTCCTTAAAATGCTCGGCTGCGCCCTGTAACAACCCGCGAAAATAATCAAACATCCCACGCTGCGAACGATAGCTGAAAACAGCATCGTAATCGGACAGCGGCGTTAAAATAACCTCTGGTGGCTTTGCTCCCGGTATGCGCTTGACAACTTCAACGTGGACATCATATAACGAAGCCAAAAAAGTATATAAATTTTTATTGCTGAACAGCGATGGATATGTATTGGCAAAGGTCTTCAAATTATCCTTGCCAATAACCTGCCATACCTCCGTCGTATTGATTGAGGTCCGCCGCGAAATCGCCTCAATCATCTGCTTTATTTTATGGTCATCAACATCTTCCAGCGGCAGAAAAATCTTATCCACTGGCCAGCCAAGCTCACTCATAATGCCTTCAACGAATTCTCCGCCCCAAACCTTACGCGAGGTTTCAAGCCAAGTCGCCACAACAGTACCTTTCATCTGAGAACACCCCATTTACTATTTTTCCAGCTGCAACACACCTGACAGCATGCATCTAACTTTAAATTGCAGTCGATCTTCTAATTTTCAATAAAAAGAAATAATTGATTCTGATTCTCTTCTACTATGTAGTATATTTTAAAAAGTGCTTTATGGAAAGGCTTTTCTGATAAAAACTGTCAATTTATCACCATAAAAATTCGAGAAAGAACACCGGCAGACTTTATATTTTTATTTTTGAAAAAGGAAAAAGCTTTCCAGTTCAAGAATAAGGATAGTAAGGCGGATTATAATCATAAGCTACCCGCTTTATTTGCCGGCCATTGCCGGCCATTAGGAAAAGATATGAGGAGGGCATTTTTATGGAAGCATTGCGATCAAAAAAAGGCTTTATATGCGATATGGACGGTGTAATTTATAAGGGGGATCAGTTAATTCCCGGTGTAAAGGAATTCGTTGACTGGCTTTATCGCGAAAACAAAGAATTTTTATTTCTCACCAATAACAGCTCAAAAACACCGCGAGAACTCCAACTCAAGCTGGCTCGCATGGGCCTTGAAGTCGATGAAAGCCACTTTTACACCAGCGCCCTGGCAACCGCAAAATTCTTAAGCCATCAGAGCCCTGGCTGCAGCGCATATGTTGTCGGTGAACCTGGTCTTTTCAACGCTCTACATGACGCCCACATAACCTTTAATGATGTAAATCCCGATTACGTCATCATCGGTGAAACGATCAGTTATAATTATAGTTTAATTTGCAAAGCTACTACACTCGTGCTTAACGGAGCCAAACTCATCGCCACTAATACAGATCTCACCTGTCCGACCGAAGAAGGCATTACCCCTGCCTGCCGGGCTCTGATTGCACCAATTGAACTCACAACGGGGAAGAGCGCTTATTACATAGGTAAGCCAAATCCCCTGATGATGCGCACCGGACTTCAGATCCTTGGCATCCACTCGGCTGAAACCGCCATGATCGGTGACCGCATGGATACCGACATCATTGCCGGCATCGAAAGCGGCATGGACCCGATTCTTGTCCTGTCAGGTGTCACCAGCCGTGAAGAAATCGGCCAGTATCCATTCCGGCCGCGCCTGGTATTAAACGGTGTCGGCGACATTCCCACCCCATGACCTCCGGCAAAAAGAAGACCCCCTTCAGGAGGTCTTCTTTTTTTAGCCTTCTTTTTCCGCTTTCCCCTGGGATGCCACCTTTGCCATTGCGGCCTTTACCGCTTCTTCATCACCCAAATAATATTTTTTAGTAACAGCGCCGGCCTCGTCAAGCTCATAAACAAGCGGCACACCTGTCGGAATATTTATTCCCATAATCTCTTCCTCTGACAGCCCCTCGAGCTTCATTACCAACGCCCGCAGAGAATTGCCATGTGCCGCAATTAAGATCCGTTTTCCCTGCTGCATCTGCGGCAAAATCATCTGTTCATAATACGGCAATACCCGTTCAATCGTATCGGCAAGGCTTTCTCCCAGCGGCAACTTATCTTTTTCTATTTCACGATACTGCGGGGCAAGCTTTGGATTGCGATCATCTGTTTCTTCAAGCAGCGGCGGCCGGACATCAAAGGAACGGCGCCAGATCAGAACCTGATCATCCCCATATTTTGCTGCGGTCTCCGCCTTATTGAGACCCTGCAAGGCTCCATAATGACGTTCATTAAGCTTCCAGTCCTTTACTACCGGCAACCAGTCACGATCCATCTGCTGCAAAACGAACTGCAGCGTGTGAATTGCCCGTTTTAGATACGAGGTATAGCAGAGATCAAAATCAAAACCGTTTTCCTTGAGCAGACGGCCGGCTGTGCGACCCTCGTCCTCCCCCTTTTCAGTAAGCTCTACATCGGTCCAGCCGGTAAACAGGTTCTTCCGATTCCAGTCACTTTCCCCATGTCTGATCAGCACTAGTTTCATAGCACACCTTCTTTTCTAATATTAGCCATTGCCAGATTTTAAAAAGCTGATCTCCCTGAAAAATCAGAGAGAGCATATCACTTTATTCAAAGACGACAATCGCCTGTGGGCGTTTAATGCGCAGCCGCAACGTTTCGAGGATGCGGAACCGATGGTTAAATTCCACCTGTTCAAGATAGGCTGCCGCCAAATCCTGCCCGATAACCAGATCAAGATTTCTGGCATCAACAGCTACCAGCACAGCTTTTTCTTTTCCCAAAGCCGGCACCGGATAAATATGCCCGCCCAGCAGTTTTTCAACCCGTTCTATTTCCAGCAATCCGGTCCCCGCCTGGAGGCGCTGGAGCTGCAGATAAAGATCCTGACTGAGTGCTAAAGCATACGGGCCATAAATACCAGCTTTTGCTAATAAAGTAATGCCTTCGGCAATATTGGCAAAAGCATTTTCTCCTGTCGCCCAATCCAGCCGCTTGATTTTATTGCTTCCCTTGGCGGTAAAAAGGCCTTCAATCTGAAAGTCCTTATGTCCAAAGAAGATCAATTTATCTTCTTTGACAGCGCAATTCTCAGCGGCGGCTGCCACTTTACCCAAGTCGAGCGGATACCCTGCTTTTTTAGCAGTTTCTATATCTTTGCCCAACAATTCGAAATCCTCATACAACGTAGGCAGTTCCAAATATCTTCGTCCAGTTGTCACCATAACACCGTCTTCACTGGCCTGCGCCAAATCATCAACTTTATCAACGGTTACATGATCAACGCCTATGCCAAGCGGTCCAAACAAGGAAATAAATCGCCGGGCACGCAAAACGCGACTGGCAGTCTCGATGACCATTCCATCAATTCCCCCCCAAAACGCCTCGGCAAACGGAGCTGTTTCTCTTGCAAGATAATCCATAGTAATTCCTCCTCACTTATTAATCAAACTGCCGACGGTTGGCAGCGGCAACGTTTCGTTTGCTTCCTGCTGCAGCTCCGGCACTTCTATGCCTAGATTTTCAATCATTTCTCTGACTTCACTTTCGCCCTCAGCAAAATGCCGGGCTTCCTCCGGATCAAGAATTCGCAGCAAAGCCATTAGCTCTCCCACATGGGCTTTTTCCTCATCGCGAATATCAGCAATGACTTTTTTGGCAATCTCATTATCCGTTGCCTGTACATGGGCATCATAAAGGTAGATCGCCTCAAGTTCCCCCGCAATATCAAGCCGGACAGCCTGAATCAATTCTTCATCTGTAAGTTTTCGATTGACATTTCCCTGAAACGGATTTGCAAAGTTCGGCATAACGAATCCCCCTTTTTCATAATTAATAATTAATAATTATTATCTATTAGTTATTATAATACTTTGGTTTTAAAAGTAAAGGTTTATTTTCCCTTTTACTGTAAATAAATTGTCGACCCAAAATAAAGCGAGCAAACAGGCACAGCCTTATTCTCTGCTTTGCACATGCCATTTTTAATGTTACGCTCATTTCTTTAGCAGCATTTTTCACCGACCACCCCAAAATTCGGCCCGGCTGTTTTCAAAGTAAAGGCGCATTCCGCTGAAAAGGATCCTTCCGGAAAACTCTTACCCCGTAACGGCTTATCATGGAACAAGCTAAAATGTTTTTTCGGTGAGATTTCATGAGTTTTTTCCGCCGACAGCTGTGCCATAATTGCCTTGGCTGTCACCTCAACCATCGCCAAGGCCAACGGGTTCTTAGCTACGTTATGCCCTGACAAATCTATCACTCCCAAAAAACTTCCGTCGACAGCGAAAATCGGGGCCGCTGCACAGGTGAGTCCGTGATGCATCTGACAATAATGTTCCGGCCCGGTAACCTGAAACGGCTGCTGCAATACCAGCACCGTACCGATGGCATTTGTCCCTGCAACCTTTTCTTCCCAGGCGGCACCATGATGAAAATATTTGGTCAGCGGTTTTTGCAACATATCCGCATCGCCTAGGACTTCCATAATATAGCCCCGCTTATCAGCCAGTACCACGACAAAGCCCGAGCCGGCAACCATCCGATAGAGACTTTTCATGAACGGTTTGGCAGTTGTGATCAGGCGGCAATGGGTATTTATCATTGCCTCAAAATCAGGCAATTCCAGTTGTAGCGGTTTTCCTTTGCTATGTTTCTTCACCCCTGCCTTATCACAGCGCTCCCACGAATTCATGATTTCCGTCCGGGTTGTTAAAAATTTTTTCCTTTGTGAAAATATGGAACATTCTGTAATTTCCTTTTGTCTTTCCTTACTGCACGGATCACCAGCAGCAGATTTTTTTTGTAAATTCATGCGGATACACCTGCCAATCTTACATTTCTGGTATCAATCATTCATTTCGTCATCAACAGGAAAAATCCTTTCAAATACTGTCTGATCTGTGCTTTAATTCGTAAAATTCTCCGACAAAAAACGAGGCCGCCTCAAAGCGACCTCGCAGGATAGACAACTCCACTTTATAGCGGCTCACTTTTTGCGCCTCATTTTTACTGCAGCGATTCATTTACTCTGCCAACTGCTTTACTTTCACCTGTTCCAGGAGGCGCTCAACGACTTCAGCCCTTACAAAGCCGCTTTCCTTTTCAAGAGCATTGGCCGTTCCACAGGCTCCAGCCAGTCGCAGCGTATCCGGCAGGCTCCAGTTTTTAGCTAAGCCAAATGCGATACCACCAACAAATGCATCGCCAGAACCAACAGCATTCTCTGCTTTTATTTTCGGTACCTGAATCTCAAAAATCTGCTCTTCACATCCTACCAAGGCTCCTTGGGCTCCAAGAGAAACTGCAACAATTCCGATCCCCGTTGCCAATAGCGACTTTATCTGTAGTGCTGCAGCACTGGCTGAATCGATTTCAGCCCCGCAGAACGCCTGCAATTCTTCAAGATTTGGCTTTACGAACACCGGCTTTCCCTTAACACCTTCAAGCAGCAGTCGTCCGCTGGTATCAAGCAAAACTTTTTTCCCATAGCCTCTGGCGATATCGATCAAGCTGGCGTATACCGTATCCGGAATATTCTGCGGCACACTGCCCGAGCAGACAATAAACTCTGCCGCTGGCAAAAACTGCTTGTAGCGTTCAATAAAGGCCAGATATTCTGCCTCACTGACAGCCGGGCCCGGTTCCAAGACCTCCGTCTGTCCACCAGCTTTATCCGTAAACGCCAGACAGCTGCGAGTTTCACCGGAAATCGGCTGAAAGTCAAAGGGAATCTCTTTTTCCCTAAGCTTTTGCTCGATAACATCTCCCGTACTGCCACCAAGCATCCCCGTTACAAGCACATCGGCACCCAGTTCCTTTAAAACGCCAGCAACATGCAATCCTTTCCCCCCCGGAGTATTCTCTACCGAAGCTGCTCGCATAACCGTATGGGGCACAAAAGCATCCAATTCATAGTGTTTATCCAGTGAAACATTCAGATTTACAACCAGTATCACGAAAATCCCCTCCATCAGCAGCGATTGCTGCTACCGCAAATCTCTACCTTATGCTTCACAACTTCACGCATTGCTTCCTTCGCCGGCGTAAGGTATTTCCGCGGATCATTGGCAGTGGGATCTTCTTGAAAGAAATCCTTAATTGCCTTTGAAAAAGGAATCTTCAAATCCGTTGCAATATTAACCTTGCAAATCCCCAGCGAAATGGCTTTCTTCACGAGTTCATCCGGTACGTCCGAAGCGCCGTGAAGCACCAGTGGAATATCCACTCTTTGTCTTATTTCCTGCAGCCGCTCAAAATCAAGCTTTGGCACGCCCTTATACAGTCCGTGTGCTGTCCCGATTGCCACGGCAAGCGTATCAATTCCTGTAGCCTCAACAAAAGCGACGGCATCCGCCGGGTTCGTATAAATGCTGTCACTTGCGGCAACGACGAGATCATCTTCTACGCCGACAAGTTTCCCCAGCTCAGCTTCAACGGTAGCCCCGCAAACATGGGCAAAATCAACAACCTCCTTTACCCGCTCAATATTTTCCTGAAACGGCAGGCGCGAAGCGTCAATCATCACGCTGCGGCAGCCAGCAGCGATTGTCTGCTTTATATTTTCGATATCCTCATGATGATCGAGATGAAAGGCCATGGGGATATCGACTTTTTCCATGGCTATTTCCGTAAGCGCAATCAGATAATCCCGATCCGCATAGCTAACAGTTGACGGCGTCGCCGCCAAAATAACCGGCGAACGCAACTGCTGGCAGGTATCAACGACCGTCTGAAAAGTTTCTAAATTATGGATATTAAATGCCGGAACTGCATAATGCCCTGCCTGTGCAGCCAAAAGCATATTTTTCGTATTTTTTAATTTCATTTGCAACTGCCACCTCCGTTTACTCTTTTCCCATCTTTCCAAACTTCCCGCAACCGGTATTGTTTATCAACAATAATAAAATCAGCCCGCTTTCCGGCACGAATGCTGCCTATTTCAGCCTCTAACCCAAAGCGACGACTCGGATTCAACGAGGCCATATGTACGGCATGTAACGGATCTTCGCCAAGTTCAAGGATAACCCGTCTGACTTCATCCAGCAGCGAAGTCGTACTTCCGGCAAGCGACCCTGTACCGGTTCGTGGAATCCCATCCTTTACGGTTACAGCTTCCAAACCAAGTTTATATTGTCCATCCTTTAATCCGGTGGCCGAAATCGCATCACTTACGAGAATCAGTTTCCCTTTGGGCTTACACCGACGCAAGACTTCCATCACCGGTTTTTGCACATGAATGCCATCGGCAATCAGTTCGGCATATACCTCATCGCAGACCAGCGCTGCCCCGACAAGATTGGGCGAACGATGATGCATCGGCGTCATGCCGCAAAAAGTATGAACCACAGCATCCGCGCCACTGTAAATTGCGGCCACAGCCTGCTCATACGACGCGCTCGTATGGGCCAGTGATATATGAATACCTCGTTCGACCGCATAATGAATAAACTCCTGCGCACCTTCTTTCTCCGGGGCCACAGCCAGGGCCGTTACCGTACCTGCTTTCAGCAAGCGCTCAAGCTCGGACTGTGACAAGTCTCTCATATATGCCGGTGGGTGCGCCCCCCCGTGCTCAGCCGTCAGATAAGGCCCCTCCACAAAGCAGCCATATACCCGGGCCTTATCCGCGCCTGGTACATAAGCAGCAACGGCAGCTACAGCCGCTTCAATTGCCGCCAGCTCCGCGGTAACGGTGGTTGGCATCCAGGAGGTCGTTCCTAACGACAGCAAATACTGACCAATCGCATCCAGCGAAGCAGCACTGGCATCCATCGTGTCAGCGCCAACAGCACCATGAATGTGACTGTCAAATAAACCAGGAAGGATTTTAGCCCCGCCAAACCGCTCGACAGGAATCTGCCGCATCGCCGCTTCCTCCGGCGAAATATATCCGGCAAAATATGCATCCTGCACTAACAGAAGCTGCTCTTTCTTTATCTGATGTTCATCAAAAATTTCTTCTGCCTGAAATGCTCTGATTTCCATCATATCCCACCTGCCTGCATGCTCTTGTCTATTTTCTTCTTCTCCCGGAATATTGCCGGTTGAACGCCAGCGCCCAGCCAGCGCAAGCACAGATCAGCCAACAGCCCCTCCCGGTCAAAACTCACCGACAAAAGCAGCGGCATATTGGTCCCGCTGAATACCCGGCACTCCTGTTTCAATTTTTTTGACAGCATTACCGCCTGATTATAGGGAGAGCCCCCGGCGATATCGGCTAAAAAGACAATTTCACTATCCCCCAGCTGCGCTGCCGCCTCACTTAACGCACGTTGTAAGTCCTCACTGCCAGCCCCCTCAGGAAAGTTAACCGCCTTGACCTGGCTTTGCTCCCCGGCAACCAGCTGCAGTGCCGACAGCAGTCCTGTTGCAAATTCTCCATGGCCGGTAATAATAACACTTATCATGAATAGTCACCTCTCTTAAAAAGAAGGACCGGCTTTACCATCGCCGGTCCCGGCTTTTTACCTGTTAGAAAATCCCAATTCCCTTACCAGCGATCCCAAACACAATTGTAAACAAAATCAATTTAACCGGAGAATAGCTTTTCTTGAGCAAATAGTACATCAACAACGTGTAGGCAAACGGCAGCATATTAGGCATAATCGCATCAAATACTTTTTCCTGCAGTGCTATACTTGCCTGCCCGACAACAATAACCCAGGCAAGTTTTAATTTGATCATGGATGCGATCAGTCCTCCGACAACGGTAAGACCAATAATCGAGGCTGCATGAGAAATCTTTTGGGTCTGTTCTTTCATTGTGGCTATGGCCTTCACACCTGTATAATAGCCATAGCGCATAAGTCCGAAACGCAGGCTGAAATGTGCGATATTAAACAATACCAAAAAGATGATCGGCCCGGCTGGATTTGGATCCGGCCCCATGGCCATCGAGGCGCCCAAGCCAGCCGTAATCGGCAGCAGGGTTAACCAGCAGAGGGCATCGCCAATTCCGCCCAGCGGCCCCATAGTAGCTACCTTGATCGCCCGGATCGTATTTTGATCCTTTTTGCTTTCTTCCATGGCCACAACCAATCCCATGATGAAATTCACCAGAAATGGATGTGTATTAAAAAACTCCAGATGCATCTTTAAGGATTTACTCAAATCTTCCTTGTTGGTATGAATTTTCTTTAATACAGGAAGAATACCGTACAGCCAGCCGCAGGCTTGCATGCGTTCATAGTTAAAAGATGCCTGCAGAAACAGGGATCGCCAAACCATCGTTACGAGATCTGACGAGGTGACTACTTTCTTGACCGACTGATCCTGATATTCCGGATTTTCTCTTACTGCTGCATTAGATTCCGCCATTTGTACGCACCCCCTGTTTTATACGGCTGCCGCCATTGTCATCTGAACCATGTGCATAAAAATCATACAGCGCCACGCAGGCCCCAAGAACCGCCAGGCCCAAAATGGAAATCTTGAAATAGGTAACCAGGATAAATCCGACCAGCAAAAAAGCAATATACTCTTTTTTCAGCATGATCTTGAGCAGCATGGCAAAGCCGATTGCCGGCATCATCCCGCCAGCGACACCAAGCCCGCCAAGAATCCAGGCTGGGACTGCTTCCACAATGGATTGTGCCGAAGCAGCGCCAAAATAAATCGGCAAAAAAGTAACCAGGGCAAAGAAGGCACCATGCGTAAACATTCCGGCATAATTGATCATCGCCAAGGCCCCGGTATTTCCTTCATCGGCCCACCGGTCAGCTTTATGCATTAATGGGGAAAATGCTGTAAAAATCAAAGTTACACAGCCCTGTGCCGCAATCGCAAACGGAATGGCAATCGCCACCGCTGCTTCTGGTGGCAGTTTTGATATAATCGCAAAGGAAACTCCGATCACCCCGCCGATGACCATATTCGGCGGCTGTGCTCCGGCGAGCGGAACCATGCCCATCGCTACAAGTTCGAGCGTAGCCCCGGTAATCAAACCGGTCTGCAAATCACCTAAGATCCAGCCAACTACAAGCCCGGTTACCAACGGGCGATGAATGTGGAATAAGCCGTTAAACTGATCGATACCGATGACAAACGCCCACACTGTTACCATCAATATCTGTATAAAAGTTACATCCATGAATAACTCCTCCTCTGATTTAACTTTGTTATTTCATCAAACTATCTTGCCGCCTGCCGTACTTATTCGAAAATCTTTTCCACCGGCAATAGCGGATCGTCCGGAACCTTTCTCAATTCAATCTTTACTCCCAAATCAAGCAAGCGGCGGAAAGTCTGCCGATCTGACTCATCGACAGAAATCGTGCTACTCACCTGCTTTTTCCCTTCCTTGAAGTGCATATTACCGATATTAAGCACGGTAATCGGCACATCATTTTCAATGAGTTTCAGTGCATCCTGTGGCGTCTTCACCACGAGAAAGATATGCTGCCAGTCCCCAGCAAAATGGATTTTCTCAATTGTTTCCTGCAACGTAAAATACCTGGTTTCAGCCGCACTTGATACTGCCATGTCCATCAGATTCTGTTGTACTTCGTCCTCGGCAACCTCATCATTGGCAACAATAATCAAGTTTGCCCCGAGGTGATTGGCCCAGGTCATCCCCACCTGTCCATGAATCAGACGATTGTCCACTCTGGTAAGTAAAATATCCGGCATACGAAAAGCCCCCTTTAAGTATTGGTATTTCTATGCTTCTAGCGGGTAGATTACGACCCCTTTGACCACGCGGTTTACACTGCCGCTCGGGCACGGTGTATCTGGAGCCACCCCTTCTGCCATGGAGGCCGCTAAAGCAAGGATATGATCAAAGACCACATAGCCCATAGCAAGATAGGCATCCTGCCCCCAGCTGTCTTTGGCCTGCGGATCAAGCACCATCATATAATCAGCCAAAGCGCTGATCTCTTCATCCGGCGCCGGGCAAACAGCCATCACCTTAAATGATCCTTCATCATGATTGAGTTCGCGAAGAAAATCCATTTCGTAAGCATGCGTATAGGAATCCGCGGAAAACAGCATTACCACTAAGGTTTTATCATTTACAATCGACTTCGGACCATGGCGAAATCCCACAATGCTTTCGGCTACGGCGACCTTTTTCCCGGCGGTAAGCTCGAGTACCTTAAGGCAGGTTTCTTTTGCCAGCGCCTGTAATGCTCCGGTCCCCAAAAATACCAGGCGTTCAAACCCGGCTCTGCCAATCGCAGCGACATCCTGCCCTTCAGCCAGCAGTTTGCTGGTGCAGTCGACGATCCGCTCCACCAAGGCACGGTTCGCAGCAAAATTTTTCATATCAAAGAGCATAAGTCCGCTCAGCAGCATTGACGTAAAACTGCTCGTCATCGCAAAACCAAGATCATTTGTCTGCTGTGGCGTATAAATATTCAGAGTATGTTCCTTTTTTTCAGCTGCACGCTGGGCCAAGGCACCTTTCGGGTTGCAGGTAATTACAATCTGATATACTTCATCAATAATCTGCTCTGCAAAATCAAAGGCACCCATACTTTCGGGGCTGTCCCCACTGCGGGCAAACGACACGAGCAAGGTTGGCTTATGCTTGAGCAAAAATTGTAATGGAGCCGCCACGATGTCGGTTGTAGCCACAGACAGGATATCCCGCTGTGTTTTTTCCCTAAGATAGGGGGCAATAATATCCCCCGCATAGGCAGAAGTCCCGGCACCAGTAAAGATGATACGCAGATCCTGTTTTTTTAACAGCGGCTCAACAAATGCTTTAATTTCGTCCTGCTGCTGTTGCAAAAGCTCCAATGTTTCCAGCCAGGCCTCCGGCTGTTGGCAAATCTCCCTTGCCGTGTGCACAGCCCCTTTGGCTATAAGTTCCGTTTCTGATAAATCCCAAGGATTCATTTTATCCCTCCTAGTGGTAATGATGTACGTACCAGTACACTGGTAAAAAACATTTCACCTATTTGTTTAACTTCACTGAGTAAATGAGTTGATCGCCCCGTGCCATGCTCATCGTATATTCGATGACCTGGTCGCGTTCATACGTAAATCTCTCAATTTTCAAACTAGGTAGTGATTTGCCGACATTTAAATACTTTGCTGTCTTATCATCGGTTCCAACCGCCTGAAATTTTTCCTCTGCATACGTGAATTCCACCCCATACGTGTGGCTGAACAGGTCATACATAGCACTTTCTTCCAGCATTTCCCGCGTCAGTCCTTCAAACCGTTTTTGCGGCACATAGCTTGTTTCGAGCATTACCGGCTTTTGATCGGCCAGGCGAAGCCGTAAAAAGCGATATACTTCCGTTCCCGGTTCAAGCTTCATCTTCTGGGCCAGATTCCAATCACATACGATGTGATCAAAGCTCAGCACTTTGGATTCCGGTTTTTTACCAAGTTTTTTCATTTCCGTGGTAAAACTATAGAATTTCAACAGCTCCTGATTGAGTTTTTTGGGCGACACAAAAGTTCCTTTGCCATGAATCTTATAAATGTATCCCTCCTGTTCCAGTTCTAAAAAAGCTTGTCTGACAGTAGATCGACTCAATCCATATTTCGTGCAGAAATCTCGTTCTGACGGCAGCTTCGCATCGACTTCCAGACAAGTATCAATCTCAGCTATAATGACCTGCATCAGCTGGCAGTACAACGGAAGTTTACTGTCTTTATTGATTTTCTGCATCTTTTATCGCCTCCTCTTAAGTGGTACGTACCACCTTTTATCCATACTATAGCCTACCCCTCAGGCTTTGTCAATAACTATCTGAAAATTCCCGCCGAATTACTTATGAAAACACCCGGAGATTTTCAACAAAAAACCTCCGGGTGTTCCCGAGCAAAGCGTGGTCAGCCTTCAACTAGAACCCGGCAAAAAGTCTTCTTACCCTTGCGAATTTTTATCCCATTTGCCAGCTCTTGTCTCGTCCATTGCCGAGCAGCATCCTCGATGCGACTGCCATCGACAAAGACGCCTCCCTGTTCAACCAGGCGCCGGGCCTCACTTTTTGACCCTGCCAGCTGGCAGCAAACCAATAGATCAAGAATCCCGGCTGTGCCTGCCGGCAGCTGTTTTGCCGAAAGCTTACAAGTCGGCATGGCAGCGTCGTCTGCACTGCCACCAAACAATTGCTGCGCGGCCAGCCGTGCTTTCTCAGCCTCTGCCTCACCATGTACCTGTCTTGTCAGGTCATAGGCGAGAATTTCTTTGGCGTGATTGAGTTCACTGCCCTGCCACTGGGCCATCGCTTCGATTTCCGCAAGCGGTAAAAAGGTCAGCAGGCGAAGGCATTTTACGACATCAGCATCGGCTATATTTCGCCAGTACTGGAAAAACTCAAACGGGCTCGTTTTTTTCGGATCAAGCCAGACGGCGCCATTGGCAGTTTTCCCCATTTTGCGCCCTTCTGAATTCATCAGCAGAGTAATCGTCATCGCCTGTGCACTTTCCCCCAGCTTACGGCGAATCAGATCCGCCCCGCCGAGCATATTAGACCACTGGTCATCGCCGCCAAGCTGCAGATTACAGCCATAGGTTTTAAACAAATGGTAAAAATCATAGGACTGCATCACCATGTAATTGAATTCCAGAAAAGACAAGCCTTTTTCCATTCGCTGCTTATAGCATTCAGCCCGCAGCATCGTGTTTACAGAAAAACAACCGCCGACCTCACGCAGCAGATCTATATAATTCAGCGCCTTAAGCCACTGCACATTATTTACCAGCAAGGCTTTGTCTTCACCAAAATCAATAAACTGTTCCATCTGCTTTTTAAAGCACTCACAGTTTTGGGCAATGACCTCCGGCGTGAGTACCGCCCGCAAATCCGTGCGTCCCGACGGATCACCAACATAACCGGTTCCCCCGCCAAGCAAAACCACCGGACGATTGCCGGCCAGCTGCAACCGTTTCATCAGAGATAGGGCCATAAAATGACCAACATGCAGGGAATCTGCGGTCGGATCAAAACCAATATAAAAAACAGCCCGGCCATTGTCGACAAGTTCCCTTACCTCTGCCTCATTTGTGACCTGGGCGACTAGCCCGCGCTTTACCAGCTCTTCATAAATCTTCATCTTTCTTCCTCCTCCAAATTAAAAAGCCCTCTGCTCAAAATGAGCAGAGGGCAAGTATGCGGTACCACCTCTGGGATCAGAGACTTTTCACAAAGCCTCTCTTAGCAAGTGCCATTGCACTCCTGCGCGTTATCGGGCGCACCCGGCAAACCCTACTAAAATTCAGGCAGCTGCTCCAAGATGTATTCACACTGACCGATCAACAGCCTTCCACCACCTGGCTGCTCTCTGTATAATCCAGTCAAAGCTACTCGTTCTCTTCCTCGCATTACAAAATTAATCTGTTTAAAGTCTAAAGGATGGACAATAAAAAGTAAAGTTACAAAACAGTTGTTTTGTGACAAGACAATCATCCGATATACTGCAGCAGCTTTTGGGGCAGCGTCTGTTTGAGAAGCTTCACCAGTCGCTGCTGCGGCAGCTTCATGCCAGAAAGCAGCCATTCAATCACCATATCTGTCCCGCCACGAGCTGCAAATTCAATAGCAAATTGCAACTCCTCATCGGCCAGATCTGCACCATGCTGCCGCAAATAAACCTCATAAGTCCGCCGGGTGATGGAAACATCAAACTGCCGCAAACCGTTGATATCATGGGTTGTATAGGCATTTTTCAGCACCCGGTGCTTTGCCTTATAAAAGTCGAGATGCGCCAGCATAGCCGTCTCCCAAGCAACCTCCTCTTTTATTCGTCCAAAACTCGCCTCATAAAAGCGCGCAAAATACCAGGTAACAAGATCGTATTTATCCCTAAAGCAGCGATAAAAAGTCTTGCGTGAAACACCCGCGGCACTGGAAATTTCAATTACCGACACCGCATCTATACTTTTGTATTGCAACAACTGCTCCAGCGCTGCTGCAAGTTTTTCTCTACTATCCATTTCCCTGCCGCCCTCCTCGGTTATAGTTTATTAGTTATTCCGAGTAGATTTTATCACATGTTATTTATAATATATTTTTTGTAACTGGTACCATCCCCCCTAGGGGGCGTACCATCATAATAAAATTCTATAGTGTCTTTTATCGGTACAGTATAAACATACTTTACTTTTATATTCATTTTACTAGTATATTTTTTAATCTTATCTACATTTTCTGGTATTACTTTGCACCCTAATATTACACTTTCAATATCTGTTAAATCAAAATTAAAATACGCATCTTCTGAAATAAACCTGTACTCTCCTTCATGACTCCAATCCATACTTTTATATAATAAAGCATTCTTTACATAACTATTTAATTGTTTTACGTTAACTGGCTGATGAGGAACAACATCTATATATGGCGGCTTGTAAATAACTTTATTTAATTTAGACATTACACCCTGTGTATTAAACTCTATAGCAAAGCCTTTATAATCAGAAGCATAATATGCCCACATCGCTTTACTGCGTATGTTCGCTGCCATAGATAGCACCTTATATTTACTCAAATAATTTCTGGCATTTTTATTAAATTTCCCCATATTTAAAACGATGCTATCTCCAGCAGTACTGGTGTATATTGGAAGCAATTCACCCTCAAAAGGATCATTTAAGTCTTTTACAGGTGCCATATATAATCTCTTTTCTTTAAATATTTGTTCCCAAAATACATTATCAAAACTTCTAAATTTATATATCAACTTAGGCATCATTACATCCATATTAATAATATAGTCCTTTCTATGTCATAAAACGATAGCAATTATACCTCATATATTAAAGTACTGAGTAAATATACTAATTTCAATAAAACCTGCAAGCCCTATATTCTAAAAACTTACAGGCTTTAGTAACATACTCGTTCAGTACGAAATTTCCACCTTGCCGTCTTCTCCGATCAGGATTTCGGCTTCACTTTCGCCCTCATCGATGGCAATATAGCTTATCGTTCCAGACTCTTCATCCGTCTCCGGGTCGGATAAGGTAACCCCGTGCTCCTGAAACCAGGTGATAACAGCTTCTCTATTTTTGAACTCCGCTTCCTTAAGCAAATGTTCGATAACATGCCGGTCGGCACCGACATTGCCGATGGCAAAGTCTGCCAGGCAATCCGGGCAGATACCGCGCTGCACACCGGCAAAAAAACTAAAGGCCAGCTCTTTCTCCTCCTTGCAGTAAAAGCAGCTGCCCTGATCTGCCCCTGCCCAGTTATACATATTTTCATATTTGACTTTCTTTTTAAATGTCATCTCTCATTCATCTCCAATTTTCAGCTTAAAGGTTTATTGGAATTATACCATAATTTTCTATAAGAACAAGTCATAGCTCCCCTGCCAGCATGCACGGAATAAACACCACCGCTGCTGCAATGGCAATACGGACGACAAATCAGTCTTTTCCCAAAACCTTTCCTGCTGTATTATCGGCTGCTTTCATTTCTTCTTCCAGCAAAATAATCCGCTCGGCAAAATAATCAAACATATCGGTCAGCAGCTCCGTATAATGCGGTGGAATTTGCTCGGCCTGCTCAAACATTTTCTTGAAGCACGATTCGTATATATATTTTGAATACTGCTCATACAAGGCCTCACCGGCACTTGTTACCCGCAGATAAATATCCTTTTGATTGCCCGGCTGTTGGAATTTTTCCAAGAGACCCTTCTCCATCAATTTTTTGACATTTTTTGAAAAGGCTCCCCGGGTAATTCCTAGCCGTTTGGCAATTTCAATCATTTTTTGATTTTCATTTTCCAGCACATATTCTATAACCTGAATCTGCGCCGCCGAAAACAATATATCGGTATGATAGCTCAACTGCTTATTATACATCGCCGCATAGGCATTTCCATACTTAATGATTTTTTCCACAAAAAGACGATGCTTGGCCATCCATTCCAGTTTCAACAATACCAGCTCCCTGCAAAAAAGCATCCTGCTATTGCTCCAGACAAATAAACAGGATGCTTTTCCTCTATCCATTTTTAAAGGTGTTTATTTATCCACGCAACGATCTCAGCCATGATTTCAGGGTGGCGTGGTTCGTTCAGTATTTCATGATAGAGCTTTGCATAAATTTTAAGTTCCTTATCGGTTGAAGCTATATCCCCGAAGAGCTCACGCGAATCCTGCTCAGATACGAGCTGATCCTCACAGCCATGAAGTAGCAGTGCCGGAGCCGTAAACTGTCGTTTATGCTCTTTGAGCCATTCAATCCCGGCCAGCAAAGCCCGGAACAGACCGACACTGACTTCCATCAACACAAGCGGATCTTCCATATACGCCTTGACCACAGCCTGATCCGTACAGATCAGATTCCCCAGACTGTTTGGCAGGTATTGTGTTGCCGAAAGCTCCGGGCCTACGCCCTGTAAAAGCTTGCGATTGTCGCGGGTAAGCGCCCCGGACAGAATGATTCCGGCCGCTTTGTCCGGATATTTCGTACCAAAGCAGGCAGTGGCAAACCCGCCCATGCTGTGACCAAGCACAAACACTGGCAATCCCGGATTTTCCTTCCGGGCCAATTCAAAGACAACATTCACATCTTCAATAATTTCATTAAAATCCTGGTAATACGCTCTGGCTCCTTCGGATTTGCCATGCCCGCGATGGTCAAACCGGTATACCGCCAGCTGGCTTTCATTGAATACCGCCGCCAGTTCCTCATATCGCCCCAGATGTTCTGCCAGTCCGTGCACGACAACCACAACGCCTGTACTGTTCTCTGGCACGGCCTTTACGACCCGCAGTATGGTTCCATCAAAAGATTTTTCCTGAAATTCTTTCCGTTGCAAAATATCAGCTCCTTTTCTTTTTCTGACATTATTGTATTCCAAGGAAACAATAATGTCTATAGGTTTTGCCAATATTTCCATTTTTTATATTATTTCTATCTTGTTGCCATTTTAATGGCTAAAAACTTAATTTCGGCTATTAAAAGCAAAGCTTTCTACCCGCTTTACGAAATATCTTTTGCCACTTCTCCAGCCAGGCTTTCTATTTCCCACCAGGCAGAAAAATCCTGTGACTTGCCGAAAGGCCGTACAACTGCTCCCATTTCCGGGGTCAAAAGTTCGTAGGGCTTGTCCTGACTAGCGGCAACGATCCTCTTATACGGCTCATCCCAGTCATGAAAGCTCAGGGAAAATTTCCCGCTGTGCGCGGGCAGCACGGTCCTGGCACCAAGATCCACTGCCGCCTGCGAAGATTCCTCCGGCATCATATGAATATTAGCCCAGTCCGAATTATATTGTCCATTTTCCATAATCGCCAGATCAAAACCATTAAACTGTCGACCGATTTCCTTAAAATGTGGTCCGTAGCCACCATCCCCGCTGTAAAACACGCGCCGCTCCGGCGTCACAAAAGCAAAAGCCCCCCACAGCGTCTGGTTGCGCTTTAGCATTCGTCCGGAAAAATGCTGCGTCGGCAATACATGCACGGAAAAATCGTTCCCGATTGACACCTCAGAAAACCAATCAGCCTCCTTCACCCGGTCAGAGGAATAGCCCCATTGCTCAAAATACTCACCCACGCCGAGCGGACAGACAACGGCCTTTACCTGCTTACGCAGAGCAGTAACCGTCGGATAATCCAGATGATCCCAATGATCATGCGATACCACCAGCAAATCAATCGGCGGCATATCCTCCGCCGTATAGATATAGCTGGTAGAAAACGCCTTGTTCAAGAAGGAAAACGGCGCTGCATAACTGCTCAGTACCGGGTCAATAAGAATCCGCCGTCCATCCAGCTGCAGATAAAAAGAGGAGTGCCCCAGCCAGATCACGAGGTCATCGGCAAGGGAAAGATTTTTCAAGTCGGTCTTCATCACCGGCAAGGGTTCCCCAGGGACACGCCGCGGGCTGGACTCAAACAAAAATTTCCGCAGAGCTCGCCCACTGCTTCCCCCAGCCATGGTTTGCACCGGCACTGGAGATTGAAACTTCCCGGCTATATAATGTGGTGAGTCCTGTATCTTTTTAAGTCGTGCGCCGGATGGTTCATTTTTCCATGCCGGATTTTGCCGATAATACAAGACCCCGCCTCCCAGCAAAACCAATAAAAACATTCCTATCAGCATCTGTACCGCCTCCTGTTTTCACTATGCCTTCAATTTAATCGTTCAAGTTGAAAATTCACTGAAAGCACGATTTTCATTCTTCTCCGTTTTACCATATGGAGTATGCTCCAGGTCAAGTAAAACTTCAGGAAGGCTTTTCCTAATAGCGAAGCTTACTGTAGCAGCAAACGACAAAACTCCTGCAGACTCTCCTCCTCGGCAGCATTTACAGCAAACAATTCCAGCGCCTGCTGCAAGTACATGCTGTCGTGGCCGACTTCACGCGCATTGAGCCGCACAATCTCAATCACCGTGGCTTCCGGCAGTTCCCCGGGCGCAGCTGCCTGGGCTGCCATAACCTGTGCCCGGCCAATAAAGAATTGTAGCAACAGATACACCCATTGCCGGTAAAATTCTTCCTTTTCTTCCGTAATAAAAATATTCTTAAATACTTCATTTACGAGATAATTCTCCCACATAGAGGCATATTTCGGTAAAAAGAACAGTTGATAAAGCTCGCGGTCCTCCTTATATTGGAGCAACCCCCGTTCAGACGGGAGCCCGTCTGCCGCCAATTGCCAGCGCTCAATTGCCCGGTCAATATTTTCGCAAAATCCTGTCCGCAAGACAGGATTTTGCCTGCGCTGAAAAAGCAGGCGCCCAATTGCCGTCAGCTGCCGGCGGGCAAGCGCATCCGTCAATTCCCCTGTTCCCGTCGCCTCAGCCCCCGGAGCCTCAAGTAGCTGCGCTTCATACTCTGCCGCCAGCTGCAAAAAGCGTTTTTCCCCATGATGGCCTGACACGGCACCTGCCTGCCAGAAAAAAGCATTGGCCTGCCGCAGGCGCACTGGTAAAGGATGCTTTCGATCCTGCAAAATCCGTATCAAAAGCCGGCGCAGTGGCAGACAATGCGCATTCAGCCGCTGCCCCTTATCCGTAATCCGCAGGCCCTCAAGCTCTGCCACAGCGATCTTTTTCGTCAGCAGCTCAAGCGGCTTCTGCCGACTAAGCACCAACCGTGCAACCTCCGGACAAGATACACATAAGGACCGCTCTACATAGGCCTCATTCCAGATATAGATCACCCGCGGATATGTACGACAGGTCTCAGATAAATTCACTTCCTCCGTCTGGCGCTGGATCATACACAAGCCATCATTGCACAAAAACAGACAGCGCTTGCCTTTTCCCATCCGGATACAGGCCACATCCTGCAATCCGTTTTCTGTTTCCTCCGGCCGATGAACAATGGCCCGCGACAGCATCTCTTTAAATTCCGGGTCATGCACCTTACGATAGCGCTCACATGTCTGTTCATCAATGACGATTTCCCATCCCTGACAGCAGGTATCCGGACAGAAGGTTCCGGTGCAGACAAACTCCTCCATATAATCAGGTTCGATCCCCTCGAGCCAAATCTCATCCTTATCTTGCAAATAAAAGCATCCCTCTCTGAACGACTTTTTCCGTCAGCTGCAAAAGAAGATATCCATAAACTATTTCCACCGGCGGACAAAACTTTTCCTTCACAGCTTACAATCCCTTTGCCCGAAAGTCAAATTTTGCCATAAAAATCTTGTAAGCAGCAAAAAAGCTCGCCCGGAATATAATCCGGACGAGCAAATAGCGCTTAAAACACACTCTGCTATTTTCTACGAAGCTTCCCATCAGCACTCTTGCGGACCGGTTTTTGCATCTTTCATCGCTTCTTTTATAAAGGCAATCGACTCCTCAAGTTTTTGTGATTCCCACTCATTAAGACTTACTGGCAGCTGTTTCACAATGCCTTCCCGGCCAATAATGCAGGGCATACTCAAAGCCACATCCCCATCATGCCCATACTGTCCCCGCAAGGTAGCCGCCGCCGGATACACACTACGTTCATCAAGCAGAACAGCTTTTGCCATAGTAATGGCAGCTTGCGCCACACCGGCATTGGTCCAGCCTTTGCCATTGAACACCTCATAGGCCGAACTGACAACAAGCGACTTGACGTCCTCAGGATCATGCATAGCAAGAGACCCTTTTATATACCCGTTGAGCTCACGCAGTGAAATCCCACTCACACCGACATGACTCAGTACAGGAAATGCCGTACTTCCATGTTCCCCCATCATAAATCCTGTAACCGACTTAGGATCCACTTGATAGGTATCAGCAATCAACTTGCGCAATCGGGCCGAATCAAGCATCGTACCCGTACCAAAAACACGGCCGGCAGGATAGTTAAATTCGTTTTCAGCAATGTATACCATCGTATCAAGCGGATTCGTTATTAAAATAATAATCGCACTTGTTGTCTGCTGCACGATCCCTGCCATTACCTGCCGGATCACCTGACAATTGGTCTTGGTCAGCAAGGTCCGGTCCGGTTCACCTTTCGGGTCCGCCGGGTCAGGGACAATGCTTGGTCCGGCAGCAATAATAATGACATCCGCATCCGCACATTGCTCATAGCCACCACTTTTTACTGTAACATTATTCATATACGTCAGTGCTGTTGCCTGCGCCTGATCCAAAGCTTCACCATACGCAACATTTTCCAGAATATCAATTACACCAATTTCAGCAAACAGCCCTGTTTTCATAGCATCTGCCAAAACACAGGAACCAACATGTCCCACGCCGATTACCACTAGTTTATTCTTATGCATCTACTGCGCCTCCTAAAGCCTTCCCCACCATATAATACCGCCGCAAAATTCTTAGACCGCTTCAGCCAGCTCAAGTTTTCGCAGCTCACCTGTCACCGAATCCATGATCAGTCCATATACCTGCATGTCATCTGGTACCAATGGATGTTTTTTTATCAACTCTACGGTTTTTTGGATAGAAAAATCCAGCTCCTTAAATCCACCGAGCCAGGCATTAAAATCGATACCGTAGTATTTTATCATATCAATATTCACCTGCGAAATTCCGCGTGCTTCCATTTTTTCAATCATTTTTTGACTGTCAATGCAACGCGCGCCACAATCCGTGTGGCCGATGACCAGAATCTCCTGTACATCAAGCTCATAGATCCCAATCAACAGGCTTCGCATCGCACTGCCAAACGGATGTGAAATAATCCCCCCAGCATTTTTGATCATCTTGGCATCACCATTTTTCATTCCTAGCGCTGCCGGCAGCAGCTCGGTCAGTCTCGTGTCCATACAGGATACAATGGCAATTTTTTTGTTTGGATATTTGCTTGTTATGTAGGTTTCATAGCCCTTTTTTTCAACAAACGCCTTATTATACTGCAGTATTTCATCAATCATCGTACTGATTCCCCTTTGCTGCGTTATAAAATTTTCGTTTTACCAATTTGTTTGATATTCCATCGAATAATAACAGACCTTCATTTTTCACTTTATTATCCTTCCATACTTTCAACCAAAACCTTCTTTTTACAAATTTTATCACAAAAACAGAATTTAATCCATCGGATAACGCTCCGACGGATTAAAATTCATACATTTATCCATTTGCAGTGTCCATTTGGATTTATTAACCTAATTCCTCCTATTGATCCCGCATACCTTCGTCAAACAAGGATACACGGTTTCGCCCTGTTTTTTTCCCATAATATACAGCAATATCCGCCTTTTTTACAATATCATCTAAATTTTCCTGCCCATTATACACAGCAACCCCCATCGTCAACGTTACCGACAAGCAGCCCTTCATACAGGGAAACGAACAAGCCTCTACGGTCTGACGGATTTTTTCAGCTAACGCCAGCACGCTATCTTCCATTGCCCGCGGCACAAATATCAAGAACTCTTCGCCGCCCCAGCGTCCGGCATAAGCAATATTGCCCGCGGCAATTTTCATTATCTCGGCAAGTTTTTTTAACACGGTATCGCCGCAGTCATGACCAAAACCATCGTTTATCTTTTTAAAATAATCAATATCAGCCATAATCACGCCAAATGCCCCTGCTTGCTGACAAGCAGTAATCTCAGTCTCCATTTTTTCAATCAAAAATTTCCGATTATACAGGCCCGTCAAAAAATCAACCTCTAAGGCGGTTTCTAAATCTGCTTTTATTTTCAATAGAGCCGTATTTTTTTCCTCCAAGGCCTGGGTACGTTCCTGTACCTGCTGCTCGAGATCATTAATCAATCGCTCAAGATCTGTCGCCATACGATTAAACGCATCCGCCAGTTTGCCGATCTCATTATTCCTGACGACTTCAGCCCGAGCAGAAAAATCACCGGCGGCAAATTTTTCAGTAATCTGAACCAGTTCCGAAACAGGTTGCAGGCAATGATCTACTTTTCGTTTCCAAATATACCCTTCGGCCAATACCAGGAGCACCGAGAGCACAATTGACATCATAAGGCTTTTACGAATTGCCTGCACCGATTCTGGCTCTGGTACGGCGGTAATAATCAACCAGTCAAGCCCTTGCTGGCGAAAAGAGACTGTATTGACATATACACCGTCTTCATCAAAAGCACTCTCACCATTTTTCAGGTAGCGCCGGTAGCCCTCACGAATCAAGCGATTCTTTATCTCCGCTATTTGCACCCTTTCTACGCCCAAACTGCCGGAAAAAGCAAAGTTAGACTGGTCCTCCGTATTGGCAATCAGATTTCCGGATTCGCGCTCAACAATATAAGCCAAACTCCCCTTTTTCTGGACAATTGCCTTCAACTCCTCATTCATTCGTGCCAGCATGCTATGGGTTCCCAAGACGCCCAGAAATTGTCCATCCGGTCCATAAACCGGCGATGCTGCCGTAATCGCTAAATCATTAACGACAAAATGCTTATACACCGGTGAAAAAATCGGATGATTTTGTTCTACCGCAGCAATATACCACTGCCGCGTGCGCACATCAAACGACCCCATAATCTCAGTCACTGCTCGCACCGTACTTTTCCCATCCAGAGAAAAATAAACGGACCGTCCACCCGTAGAAGCATCACTTTTCATAAATTCCAACTGATTGACCTTATTGCGCCGCACACCATAATAAGAACCATCGCGTAGGCCAAAGCTAAAACTGTAAATCGTTTCATCTGCCCGCCCCATCACACCGCCAAAAAATTTTGCCAGATCTTCCGGGATATATGGATTAATAATACCATTTTCCAGCACATAACGGTTATTTTCATTGAGTTCCATGGGAATGGCAATAAATGCTTCTATTTCCGTTTGAATGGATTTACTTAGCTCAGACTGTACCTGGACAATCATCGCATTGAGCGAAATCCGCCAATAGTAAAATACAATAGCGCATACTGTCAGCAGGCACGTCATAATCGTAAGTATAAACAATCGGCGTATATCATTTCTGATCGAACGATCACAAGCGCCTTTCATCCAAACGACATCCTTTCCCCCAAGCGATTTACAATCACAAAAGATCCACAAATCAACATTTCCTTATAAAAAAGAACCTATATCCTTGAAGGATCAATAGCGGCATGCAGGCTGCCATATACAGCACCCCGTATTGATCCTGCGTTAAAGGAACAACTTCAAAGGCTACCGCCAGCGGACCATACCGCAACACCATTTCCAGCAAAGCATATCCGGCAATAACAGCAATCCATACATATATGTTTTGGAAAACCCCTATAGATAACAACGATTCTTTTGACCGGCAATTAAAGGAATGCAGTAATCTGGCTAGGCATAAAACAGCAAACGCCATCGTGCTCGCCGCCTTTACGTCGCCACTCTGCAAGCCGATATGAAACGCTGTCATTGTACAGGCACCGATCAGCAGGCCTTCACCAAAAATTTCTTTGGCAAAGCGCCTATCGATAATCGAAGCATTTGCCGGACGCGGCTTTTCCTCCATGACATTTGCTCGATGCGGTTCAATCCCCAGTGCTATAGCAGGCAAGCTATCGGTGATAAGATTTATAAACAACAGCTGCACCGCTGCGAATGGGATTGGTAGCGCCAGGAAGGAGGCATATAA
The DNA here is from genome assembly GCA_963678095.2 of Selenomonadaceae bacterium. Lineage (GTDB taxonomy): Bacteria > Bacillota > Negativicutes > Selenomonadales > Selenomonadaceae. The sequence continues at coordinate 269,100 of OY782746.1, forward strand.
AACAGATAGTATGCCTGCCGCATTGCCTGAAAGCAAAAATCTAATGGATTTATTGATATTTGAATAAAGGGCCCGGCCATTGGCGATCGCTTTAACAATGGTAGAAAAATTGTCGTCGGCAAGGATCATATCTGCCGAATCCTTCGCGACCTCTGTGCCAGTTATTCCCATGGCAATCCCAATATCCGCCTGCTTAAGCGCCGGGGCATCATTTACGCCATCGCCCGTCATGGCCACCAGTCGACCTTTTTTTTGCCAGGCCTTTACAATCCTGAGCTTGTGCTCGGGCGACACCCTTGCATATACGGACAGACGGTCAACATGCCCAGCAAGCTCTTCATCCTGCATAAGATCCATTTCACTGCCCGCAAGGGCTTCATCATTTTCGTCAAAAATCCCCACCTGCCTGGCAATTGCGATAGCGGTTATCTTATAATCACCCGTTATCATCACCGGCTTAATGCCGGCTCTTATGCAGGCAGCCACAGCCGCTGCAGTCTCCACTCGTGGAGGATCCATCATCGAAACAAGTCCTAAAAAAGTCAATCCATTTTCGGCAGCAGCATTTATGACCGTTTCCTTATAAATCTCTTTATACCCCACAGCTAAAACCCGCAATCCACTGGCTGAAAAATCGCCGATAACCTTGCGAATGTCATTGAGTTTTTGCTCCGTTGACGGTAAATCGCCCGCAGAAGTCGCAATAAAGGAAAGTCTCGACAAAAGCACATCCGGGGCCCCCTTGGTGACCAACAGCATCTTATCCCCAAATGCATGAACCGTACTCATAAGCTTTCTTTCCGAATCAAACGGCACTTCCCCCACCCGAGGAAAATCCGTTCGTACAGTCAGTTCATCAAGCCCATAACTCTGCCCCCAAACAATGAGTGCCAGTTCCGTCGGATCACCGAACTCTTTGTGATTAACAGCTATTGCATCGTTACAAAGTATCGCCATCTGCAACAATTTTTTTTCCAAAACATTTTCATAATTCAGCCCATCTGCCCGGCATACTTTTTCATCAACATAAATATTTTGCACTGACATCCTGTTTTGAGTAAGCGTGCCTGTTTTATCCGAACAAATTACCGCAACGCTTCCAAGGCTCTCCACCGCTGGCAATTTTCGTATGATGGCCTTTTCCTTCGACATTTTCTGTGTTCCGACCGCGAGAACAATAGTCACAATCGCACTCAGAGCCTCAGGAATGGCGGCTACCGCAAGCGATATCGCAAACATTAAGGATTCCGCCACACCATTTCCCCGGACAATTGTATTCAGAAAGAAAATGCCCCCTGCTATTGCGATAATAACGGCTGCCAGTTTCTTTGCAAAATCGTCGAGATTCTCCTGTAGTGGCGTTTTTTTCTCTTGCGTAGTTTCTATCAGATTTGCTATTAACCCCAGTTCGCTCTTCATGCCAATTGCGGTAACGACGGCAACACCCCGGCCATAGGTTACAAAACTCCCGGAAAACACCATGTTTTTTTGATCCCCTACGGGAAGATTCTCGGCAGCAAGGGCTGCACTTATCTTCTGTACATGTTCAGCCTCACCGGTTAAAGAACTTTCATTTACCTGCATATGAAAACTTTCTAGAATCCTGCCATCTGCACTTACAAAATCGCCAGCTTCCAAAATCAGGATATCTCCCACCAATAGTTCGCGGGCAGGAATTTCAACTTTTTCCCGATTGCGAATAACTTTTGCTCTAGGTGATGACAAGGCCTTTAAACTCTTTAACGACTGTTCAGTTTTTATATGCTGCATGGTCCCCAGCAGCGCGTTGATCCCAACAACAATAATAATAACAATAGCACTTTCCCATTTACCCAAAAAAATAGATATTCCGGCAGAAATAAGTAAAATAATCACCAAAAAATCCTTCAGCTGGTCAAAGAAAACCTCGATCATACCTTTTTTATCGACTTCAACCAATTCATTAAAACCTTGTTCTTGTCGCCGGCTGTTTATATCCTCATCACTAAGACCATGTATACTGACACCAAGGGAAGCTAACACCTCTTTCTCTGTCCGCAGATAAAAGTTGTTCTGCATACAGCTGCCTCCTAATCTGATATACCTATGCCATTTTTACTGATGTTATAATAAAGTTATTTACAGACCGCTTTAAGAAAATCAATGAATACTTCGTATTTTTGTATTAGCTATTTAACAGCCACAGCTGATAATTCAAATACCCGGCAAAACATACCCAGCCAAGATATGGTGCCAGTAAATAGGCAACTTTAGACGAGACCTGCCATGAAAATACGATCAGACAGAGTATAGCTAGCAACAAAATCATAAGTACCAACAACCCTCCGGCAATGGAATGTAATCCAAAAAACACCACCGACCAGATCAAATTCATTAGCAACTGAATAAAAAATGCTTTCAACGCCAAGGATTTATAACGGCCCCCCTCATTTAGCCAAAGAAGGTACAAGGCCATAGCCAATAAAAAATACAACACATTCCAAACTGGGGCAAACACCCATGCCGGCGGAAAATTCATTGGCTTTAATAATGGATCATACCACCCCGACATTCCACTTTTTGTTATCAAGCCGCCAAGCAGACCGGTTCCAAAGCAAATCCCCAGGCACATAATCCATTTAGACATGCTTTTCATAAAAGTGCACCCCTGATCAAAATACTTAGTCGTTCATTATTGATTCATTATTCTGAAATCTTCGCGCAGGGAATACATCTAGAATTCCACCTGCTCCTCATAAATGCTTCTTTATTATGGATACTTCCATGTTTTTTCTTAAATCCCTCTATTTACAGCAGCAAGAAAAATCCCCAAACCGCTGGTTTGAGGATTTTTGCCAATTCTATTGCTTACTGACAAGGGAAATTTAGAGAAGAACCGACTAGCGCTATTGTCTATTGAAAAATTTGTAAATTCCTTCTTCATCGTTGGAAGCCGTAACCTGATCTGCCACGGCTTTTATCTTCTCCACGGCATTCCCCATAGCCACTCCGCAGCCTGCATATTCAATCATCTCCAGATCATTATAGTTGTCACCAAACGCCACAATATCGGCCGGACGCAGCTTTAAATGGGCAAGCAGTACCGAAATCCCTGCCGCTTTTGACACGTTGCCAGCCATAATCTCAAGTAAAATATCACTCGACTGAACAATCGTGAGCATCGGGAAAGCCTGCTGCAATTTTTTTGCCAGCCCGGCACATGTTTCCGGCTCACACATGCAAAGCATTTTATGAGGAGCTATTCCGTGGCGCAAAAGCGTTGAAAAATCTGCTTGCTGTGCTATAACTCCTGTAATCGCTGTTTCACGCTGCACCGCTGGATGCGTCACCTCTTCTGCATACCAACGATCATCAGCATAAAGATTGACAACTGCCGTCGAACAATTTTTTTTAATTTGTTCACTAACTTCAAGGGCCAGCCCCGCTTTCATCGGGCAGCTATAAATACGAGTACCATCAGCGAGCAGAACTAGTGCCCCACTATAGCTGACAAGCGGCATCTCTACACCGATCGTCTGCAAAAACGGACGCATAGCTGCCGGCATTCTGGCCGATACCAGCACAAAAGGGACCTGTCGGGCCGCTGCCTCCCTGACAATCTTCATAGTCCCAGGCAACATCCGATGCTGCGAATTCAAAAAAGTTCCATCAATATCAGAAAATATCGCTTTATAACACATAACAAACACTCCTGTCCGGCTCATATCCTTATATTTTAATATTGTAAATAAGCATTGATTTCTTTTTGCAGTTTATTTAGAGCATTGTTAAACGGTTCCATGTTATTGATTATTTTCTTTAAATCATTATCTGCCCGCAGCATAGCTTCCCTGTATTTGCGAAATTTGGGCGGCACTACGGCATTTTCCATTACCTCATCGATAATTGCCACATTGATTTTCTCATCACCGGGAGCATCCTGCAGAAGAATTTTCCGGGCTTCTGGTGACTCCAGTACCTCACGGCGTACCGGCAGTCCCTGGGATTCACGCAATAACAGCTCCTGAATCCGAGGATCATAACAAAATTTCTTCAGCAATTGCCAAGCCAGGGCAGGTTCTTTGGTACGAGCACTGATTCCCATCAGCATGGTATTTAACTCCGAGGTGTTTTTTCCGGAAGGTCCAGCTGGCAGCTTGATGCAGTCCCACTCAAAGGCGGCATATTTTTTAATTCGCCAGGGATACGGCTTATACGTCCGGTACTCCGCGAAGGTAAATGGACGAAATGCCACTCTTCCCATATCAAAATCCTTGGCGGTCACTTGATAGCCGCGGTTCACTGCCGTAAGATCCATCATGAACAAGATAGCTTCCTTCATGCGATTATCCGCAAAATATGAAAAATTACCATCCCGTTTAAACAGCTCCAGTCCGTTGGTCACAACTGCCTGCTGCCAAGTATAATCATAAAAACCAAATTGATCGGGGCGCCCATCACCATCTGTATCGCGAGTGACCTGGCGGCAAATTGATAAAAAATCCTGCCAGGTCCAGTTGTTATCAGGCATTGCTATGCCTTCGCGCTTAAGCAGTGTCTTATTGACGAACATCAAGGTCGGTACACTTTCAAAGGGCAGGGCATATTGCCGGCCTTCATACTGTCCATAGCTCAGTGCCGCTGGATAGTAACTCTGCTCGGCAAAATCCTGATCCAAACCAGCCGCTGGCGTCAACTCAAGTAAAACACCAGTTGTTGCATAAAGATTAAAATCATCGGACAAAACAAAGAACACATCCGGCTCGGCCTCATCGAGAACCCGTTCTGCCAGCCATTCAGAATAGTCTTCTTTTTTGATCCCGCTCATATAGTCCACTTTGACCCCGGGATGCTCCTGCTCGAACTGGCGGATCGCTTCATCAACTATGGAATAGGAATCGCCGGCCGGTACCTGCCAGTTACTGCCGGCAAATACGCCGATATGAAGAACTTTTGGCTGCAGCTGACGCCAGCCGCACCAGCCCGTAAATAAGATACCCGTGGCCAAAAGCCCCAACAAAGCCATAAGTCGAGGCTGCTGACGCCAGGAGCGCATAACTTCACTCAGCCGCTTCATATTTTTGCACCATGCCGGTCTGTACAGCCCAGATAGCTAACTGGGTGCGGTCACGCAGGTTCAGCTTGCTCAGGGCTGTGCTAAGATTGTTGCGCACCGTGCCCTCCGACAAGCGCAGCTTCGTTGCAACCTCCCGGTTGGAAAGGCCCCGCCCCACTTCCTGTTGATATTTCACCATATTTTTGTCTGTTTTCTTCTATATAATATGTATGATTTTATATGCATTGTATGAAAAACTTTTCTTTTCCGAAATAAAATCAGGTCAAAATATGGTCAAACAAAAGTCGAGACCCTTTTTAATCAAAGTCTCGACTTTTGTTTATCTACTCACCATTCTACCACATTATACATTACCGAGCCACCCTTAAAATTCGTCCCACTGAAATGCGCCAGGGCTTCAACTCGCCCTTGTTCATAACCGATCGTTTCGTATGCTGTGCTATCAACCACAGTCACACCAGCTTTGATACGGTGATCTTTGCGTAAATCAATTTTATAAACATCGACTTTCTGCTGATCCGCCGGCAGCACCTGTCCGGATGCATCTTTTGTGATCGGCGTCACAACGGTCCTGTCTGTCTTTTCCAAGGCCGCCGGTGGCAGTGTGGGATCATTTGCTGCAATCTGCTTTTCGACGATTGTCGCGGCCCGCTCTACGGTCGGAGCCGCGACGTAGTAATTGGCCACTGGCTGCGTTTTTCCGGCCTGCACTTTATCGAGGGATGTTTGCAGCAGCTTGGCGTTTTGCTCAGAGATATTGAGTTTGTTTTGTAAGGCGTTCACATTGTCGAGCAAGTCTTGAGATATCTGCACTGGCTGCTGATCTTCGGCCACTGCGGTCGCCCTGTGCTGTCCGATAAAATACGCCCCAACTAACAAAATGATAAAGGTGCCAGCAATAAGCGGCACCTTGTATTTTTTCACAAATTCTTTTATCTTATCCATCAAATCACCCCGAATACTCTGCCAGCAATCAAGGCTAAGAGGGCAATCCCTGTGGCCCGGGTAATGGCAACACCATATTTCTGTACAAAATTCTGTTCTGCAGCCTTTACCTGCCCAGCAAGCTCGTCGACGGCAGCCGCTGCCTCGGCTTTTAGCACATCAATATTTGCCTGGATAGTTGCGATCTGGTCAGCAAACAATTCTTCCCCGCCGGCTTTCAGCTGCACGATGGCAGCCTGCATTTTTTCAATGTCCATTTTGATTTTTTCGTTCATTTCGATTCCTCCATTTTAATTTGATAGTCTGTAATCCCTCGAGCGATTGCACGGGAAAAATCATCCGCCCGATCCCGGAGCAAGGTTGCATCATCGTCCTGGTCGATAAAGGCCATTTCGACAAGCACGGCTGGCATATTGGTATTGCGAAGTACGGCAAGATTCGGTCGGTCTTTGATGCCGCGGTCAACAGTTCCAAGAGCATCGACAATCTGCTGCTGGATCGACTCAGCTAAAACCTCAGATGCATCGCCATGCCGATATACTTCAACCTCGGTCCCCTGCGCCGACTGATTGGCCGCATTACAGTGCAGGCTGACAAATACATCCGCCAGCGAATCATTGGCCATTTCGCATACACACGGATAAGCCGGAGATTCTCCTGCGAGATTATCCGACTGCAGGAGTTCGACTTCACAGCCGGCTGCCTCGAGATAGCCTTTGACCAATGTGCCGATATTCAACGCGACATAGCACTCCTGCAAATCAAGATTTCGATTTACGGCCCCAGAATCGATTCCTGGGGCATGTCCTGGGTTTAAAAATACTTTCATAGATATCATCCTCTCTTATAGCTTGCGCTCTGTTTTTATTTGGGCTAATTTATCTCTGACGAAATAGGGGAATAAGCTCCCCCAGCCGCCACGGTCCGCATTTTCGATGATGCTCACAAGTTCCAGCACGCCATAGCCGCAAATGGCCATATAGCGAAGGGTGGTGGTATTAAGCATCAAATCGGCTCCATAGAAAAAGGCAACGACTATAAAAATCGTTGCCTTTTTCAATATTCCTTTGAATCCGATCTGGCTAGAAAGCTGCTTTGTTTTCCACCCGGCATACATCCCTGTGATGTAGTCAAGTGAGACGAAAAACATCAGCATTTCGATCTGGACATCAAACCCGCCTATCGCCCGTGAGATTGCAGCTCCTGCAATTCCGGCAATAGCCAAGATTTTAAGCTCTGTTGTTGAGTACAAATTCAGTAAAAAGTTAAGTATCATGTTATCATCCTTTCGATTTTATGCGGCTTTTTCAGCGGCCAGTTTTTCAGCGACCAGCATCTGATATTCATCCGGCACGACCGGTAGGCTATTCGTATTGCCATCCGCAGAGATCGCATATTTGCCGCCTTTGACAAGTAGAGCATACACCGGCACCATATATTTATAGATCATTTCGAGACACCCCCTTCCAGCTTTGCAAGTCTCGTCTCCTGGGCAGCGAGTGCTTCGGCAATTGCTAATAGGGATGGATCGACGGGCTCGACATCTTTGACTGGCGTAGCCACTGCCGGCAACTCACATGCGACAATTTTTTGTGTTGCAACATCGACTTTTCGCAAGCCTTGATGATTCATGCAATCTTGATGTGCGCCTTCGTCGATTTCGATATGCGGTTCCGGGATATTTGCATAAGCGATATCGTCGGGATAAAATCCTTTAATTGCGCCTGTTGTGGAATCGTAATTTACTTTTATCATGATTTACCTCCTTAATATCCTATTGCGAACCAGTATACTAATTCGCTACTAATAGAACCGTTATAAGTAGTTACCAGCATATTAGCAGCTGTTTTACTTATAGATGATATTTCTACAAAACACCCAGGATTCGGATTGCCATTTGCATTTGCGGTTACCACTGCGCAAGAATTAGGAAAAGAAATTGGAAACGTTACCGAAAGGTTAGGGACTCCCGTGCCATTAGATGTCGCTTGGCCCCATTGTAAAATCAAGCCACCTTGTAACTTTTTATATCCATTAGTTCCCAATACTTGTGCAAAATCAGCCGCATATGTTGTTTTATCAACTTTGCCAGCAACATCATTCGCCAACGCCGTAAGATCGACAAGTCCCGGATTTGTCTCAGCATCAAACGCTTTGACGCAGTAGAGCACCTTAATTGTTTTCGGCCTTGTTTCCGTTCCACCGGTTGATCCAGTTATATGCCCAGTTTGTGAAGTTGCATCTGTCTGCGCGGCAGTTGTGTCAGAAACGCTGTTAGCAACTCCTCCGCCTTGCATATTATCATAATCATGCGTATGGCTTTTAAACATATCCACTTGCCATGTTCCAACGTCAGCCGCCGCACCACCACGCATATAATCAAGCAATCGCGGCAGTCTGAAAGTCGTTGATCCGTCCCCTGTAGAATATGCACCGACAGACGTTTGTGCTGTAGCCTGTGCCTGCCAATCTGCATCACTGATAAGAGGTGCTCCACTTGATTGTACCCATGCCCATAAGTCCGGATACGTCGCACGACTGACCAAAGCACCTGTATCAAGGGCAAGCTCTCCGGCTTCTGCCTTTTTCGACAGACGTGCGGTAATTGTCCCGATCGGCACGCCACCGGCTTTTTTAAGTGCTGCGCGAATATCGGGATGCGCATCGGTGTCAGAGTTATGGGTGCCTACAGCCGTAGCGGTTGTTGCAGCTGCATTTTCTGCATTTGTCGCGCTTGCGGCAGCAGCGATTTGACTTGCAATAGCTGCTGCTGCTGAACTAGAAGCGGCCTTTTGATTGTTGGCGGCTTCTGCTGCAGAACTTATTGCTGCCGCCACGTTGGTGTTAAGTTCCGACATTAATTCGTCTGGGCTTGCGCTGGAGGATATTTGCGTTTTGACCGCGCGGCTGATCTGTTCCGCCTGCTCCTGCACAATCTCGGTCAACTTGTCAAAACTGGCCTCCAGTGTTTCCGGGTAAAGCGCCCCCTGGTTGGTGAGGTCAGTTGCCTGGGTCTTGGCGGTTTCACGGTAAAGCGTGATTTTTGTTGTTGCCGGAATCGGGTCTGCTGTTTTTGGGTATACGACATTTTGCGCCACGGGGTCCACAGTGTAGTCTGTCGACGGGACCAGCGTTTCCGCCCCGTTCACGGTCAGCTTAACTTTGATCTGGGATGTGTCCGTGTACGAAAAAGGAATGGGCCAGTTTCGCGCTGTCCCATTCCCTGTATATGTCTGTTTCACTACTAAATTACTTATCATTTATTGTAATGCCTCCTCGATATGAAGTCAGCCACAGCGGCGTCACCCTTGCCATTTAAATAATCCAGGGCGTTAAAGGCCCATGCGTTTATACGGGTCGGGTAGCCAACAGCATAGGCTGTTGAATTGGCAAGTGCCTCAGTAAGTTTCTGCCCTGCGTCGCGGTCGTTTGGTTTGGCGTTGAAGTATTTTACAACAGCCTCACCAGACCCGACGATTTTCTGTATAGTGTCCTCTACCGGTGAAAAACTGTAGGAGTCATACTGTCCGAGCATACGATTTACGCCATAAGACGCTGCGCTGCCGAGGACCGGAACCGTCCCAAACGGCTGCGTAAGTGCGCCCGACGCAAAGTTTTTCAGCTGGTTTTCTTCCTCTTTCTTCTTGTCCTTCGTGCGAGTATTGCTAAGACCAGCTTTGACCACGCCACCCCATACGCCAGGGATTACCCAACCATATAAGGCTGCCCGTAGCATCGTATTCGTGGCCGCTACTTTATTGCCGCCCGCCCAGTTCTCCTGGGCGAGTTTCGTGTCTACCCAAAAACGGTTAAACAGCCCACTATACCATGTATAGAACATAGTCATTAGCTTTTTAGCCTCCGGCCCACGCTGCATAGCAACGAGCCCAGCCTTTGACCCGTCTGCTGTTGTCCGGCGAATAAGCCCGTCAGCCTCCATCACAGCATCACGGTCAGCCATACCTTCCGCCAGGGCTTTGCTGTATGCCTTTTGCCATAGTGGGTAAGTGATTGCACCATCTGCCACAGCATCGAGCATATACCAGAACTTTTCTGCTTTGTTGTGCAGATCCTTATTGTCAAACACGTTCCGGGAGAAGTCCGCAATATCGCGATCAAGGAACGATAAACGCTCACGCATCATCGCTGACTTATCGTCGACAAAGGCTTTCTGCTCTTTCCAGTTGCCCCGGTAGTATTCAGCCATTGCTTTGCCAGTATCCGCTATACCAAATTGCCAAAAGGCTTGCACCACGTTGATAGGCAAATCTTCAAACAGGGCCTTGATACGGATACCAAGCGCCGCCCTGGTCGTGTTCCGGCGAAGCCCCCGAAGGACTTTTTCAATCGATCCTATCGGGTCTGATTGGTCAGATGCAATATTTTTCAACCAGTTCATCATTTCGTTATGCGTTTTTACACCAATGGTTGATGCTATTCCGCTTTTAACCTGGTCATTGTTCAAGAGTCGGTTTACATCAATGATGGCTTTGCGCATATTAAGATCATAAATCACATTGTTTAAATGGTTTGTTAAAACGGACCAGTCTAAGAGTACAGGCCGGGACAGCGTGCTTACGCGGTTCTCTGTATGCCCGTGCTGTGTTTGTGCTCTGGTTGCAGGATTTGAAATATAGAGTGCGTTTAAAGCCTCTTGCGTTTTGTGAGCCTCTACGCTTTTCGACGGATCATAGGCTAGAGGATAATAGCCGCCTTTAAGGTCCAAGGCCTTGCCGTCCTTCGTCACAATCTGAAACGGGAGCGCGTCAACCATTTTAGGGTCAATGCCTGTGATAGATAACTCATGCTGCCGGACTTCCGGCGCATAGGTGTTGAGATAGTCCCAAACATTTTGGACAAAGTTCCAGTGCTTTTCGGATAACTCGCTCAATACTCTGGCCACTTTTGCGTCAGCATCGTGGGTTTCAAAATCCTCCAGGCGTCTACCCTGCTGATCCTTGTCTAAGAAATACCCACGGCGTATACGATCACGGTTCCCCTCGTTACCCCAGTTCAATGCCATTTGCACGATCTCGGCCATGGACAAGTCGTTTTTCATAAAATCAAAATGCACTTTGTCTTTGCCCATCTGCGCAATTTCTTTTGGCGAAAAGCCTGTCTTGTCCATGAGATCTTTGAACTCTACCGACATTCTCTCAACGCGCGTATGGTAGCCGTCAAGCGCGTTATAGATAGGCCACAAAACATATTTTGTCATAGGACCTGTTTTGCCACCGTCGATTACTCGGCAGAAACTTTCCATCTTGACCAGGGAAGTATTGAACATATCCGGGATTCTTCCGAGCCGATCAAGGATAGACAACTCCGCTTTACCAGCAGCGAAGTCGCTAGTGTACCGCTGCACTTTTTCACCCAGCGTGCTGCTGATCTCAGCAATACGTTCTTTCATTGTTTCGGTCCTGTCGTCTGCCAGGGCTTTGTCCATGATCTTGCCGACGTGCTTAATGGACTTCACGCTGTCTTTAAGGTCACGCATTTCTGGCAGGTTAAGGCGTGTATAGTGCCGGTTCGTCGTATCGCCCAGGACGCTGTCCGCGATCTGCGGGTAGAAATAATTCTGCTTGCAGTCCTCAACAAAGTCATGGAGCGTTAAGACGTTCTGCGGATCAAGTGGCGCGATAGGCTCCCGGCGAATAAGATTATGCTGATAGAGTAGATTGTCGATCTGCCGGTTAAATTCGTGCGGGATTCCTTTCATATCGTTGCCACGCTTATCAAAGGTATTGAAAAAGCGCATTAGGCCACTGATCTCTTTTTCCGCTTTCGATGCAGCCATTGCCAGGGCATGACTTAAAACTTCTTGATCCTTAAAGCGAAGGGCTGCCGTATAGTCGCCCTTGCGCAAGGCTTTGTCTGCATCCTTACCCGCTTTGACAGATTGCTGAATGTACTTTTTCCAGTTGCCAGACTCTCCTATAGGCTTACTCTCAATCAGCCGCACCGCAGCCTCGCGCGCAGCCCTGGCGTTAAGCCTTCCCTGGCGTACCATATCCTCCTGCTGCTTTGCCGTCTTAGCGTCTGCGATCTTCTGCTGGGCCTCGTCAAGTTTGGCTTGTACCGGCTTTGCCCCTTCGTTCTGGTCCTTTGCTTTCTGCCAGTCGGCTGCAAGTTTTTCCTTGTTCTTGGCCTCCAGGTCAGCCATAGCCTTTTTGATTGCCTCGGCCTCAATAGCCACAGCCTCCAGACTATAGTCATTATGCACAGCCTTGATTGCCTCGTCGTGCATGTTGCCGATTTCCTGCTGTTTAAAGTCTGCCATTTTAGCAGCCACGCGTTTGTTCAGTTCCTCGCCAAAAGGCTTGTTATTGGCAATGGCTTGCCGCAGATCGTCGCCAGACTGAAAACCGTAAATGTCGGCTATATCGTCAAGCGTAAACTTCCCATCCTTCGATAAAAAATGATTCGGAACAGCGCCTTTTCCATAGCGGGACTCTGTAGCCTCGCGGTTCAGTTTCAGCGGACCGCCGTTGTCCTTTACAAACTCAGCACCGGGGCTTTCTGGTGGAAGGTCTTTCTCGTACTCCATAGCCTCACGCGCCATGTAGAGTGGTTCTTGCGTGCGCATTTTACGCGATTCGTCTGCGATTGCTTTTTTCTCTACTTCTACCAGGCGTTTTTTAAACTCTGGCTGCATATCAGCGAGGGCTTTATCGTACATGGTTTTTTGTGCCTGCTCGTGCGCCTTGGTCAGTGTAGATACATATTGTTTCATAGAAGCCAGCCCCATGCTCTTTCCGCCCATAAGTCTTTCGGATCCATAAAACATTTCTGCTTGCGCAATCTGTTCATCACTGGCCAGCATACGATCAAACACCTGCCGGACATCATCGTTGATTTCATAGCCTTGCCCGGTCAGTTGCTTATAAATATTTTTCAGCCATGTCTTGAATTTATCAAACACACCAACAAGTTCAAGGCTCGGCGCTTTCCCTTCGGACAGATATTTTTCCCAGGCATCAGCAATTTTTTCATGTTGAGCGCGTGACCAATCCTCACCTTTATTCCCGGCAAAATCTTGCAGGGCCTTATAATCTTTTGCAACGTCTGCTTTGGCGGTATTACTGGCAACGGCTTCATGGTAAAGGTGTACGAAGTGATGCATCATTTCATGAGATAGACTGGAATAATTCGCATTTTTATAGAGTTCAATTACGCCTTTGCCTGTTCCAGTAGGAGTATATGATGCAAGGGGATCTGTATTGGTTTGGAATAATTTTCCCCCATTGCTTTTTGCGCTCTGATCTGCTATATTTGAAGTATCAGAAGCCCCTGCTCCCTCAATGGAGGATCTTTCATTGAGCGTAGAATCGGAAGGTCCGACGTCCTCCGATTTCATCAGGGGCTTCTTTTCTTTTTCAAATCCAGTTAGTAGCCAGGTTCTTTTTTCTCCATCCCATGTAAGCCGAACTACGGCGAGCATATCCCCTAAAGAAAAATACACCCGATCTTTAAATTTCCCAATCTCAGCGGTTCCTTTTGAAATAACCTCTGGGATTTTATTTAAAGCGTCAGGGTGTTTTTTTAATATCTTGGCTATGCCAAAACCGTTTTCAAAATTCTTATCTGCAGTCCCTTGATCTCCCCACACAAAATCAATCCAGCCAGTTTCTGGCCGGTACATAGCTGCATCGACATCGGATTTTTTTTCTAATACATTTTTAATAGCATCTTCGCCGCGCTTTAGATTATCATCGAGTGCGGCCTTTTTTTCGCCAGTATTGTAAGAAAACTCTTTTCCGTTATGGATAACAATCGCATCGCCTCGCAGATCCGGTGGGGTATCTCTCCGATCACTCATAGACAGGTCTGACCGCTCTGAGCTGTCCCGCGCCTCAATCTCGCCCGCAAGCCTCTCATATCCATCTTCACCTAAAACACGAGATTCGCTTATAGATGTTTCGGGACTTCCGCCGCTAGCGAACTTTTCTCGTTGCTGTATAGCGTGCTGGATTTCATGAAGCAGAGTTTCTTGTTTCTCTTTATCCGTCATATTTTCATTAAGAAAAATCTCGTTAGTATCCCTGTCGTATGCACCTTTGATATTTTCGTCAACAGGAGCAACCGTTACACGAACGGACCGAAGATCTGGATAGGCTTTATATAAATCGGGATGCGAAAAAACTTCGTCAAGGTTTGCGGTCATTTCTTCCGGAGCCTTGTATGATGCTTTGCTGTCGTCAATTTCGTAACGCCATTTGTTATCCATTCCCTTAAACCAACCGGTTTTTTGACGGATGTCTTCGTTGCTCACTCCGCTTTGTTCCAGTCGCTTTGCTTGGTTTAAGTTAAGGTGATCTGCAGATGCTGATCTTTCTCCTGCGTATTGATAAAGCAGCGGATTTTTTGATGGAACATTTAGCTTTTTGACAGTTAATTGTCTTAGTGCTTCGCTTGCGTTTGGAATACCGAGAGCATCAAAAACACCTCGATCGTCTGCTCGATTAAACATCGCATAAATAAGGTTCGCCTGTTTCTCCAAAACTTTTTCGTTCTTGGCATCCGGATAAGCCGCGCGCGCTGCGTTCATAGCCTCCGTGTAGAGGTCACTCGCTTTGTCCACGGTCTTTCCTTCAGCTGCATCAACAATCGACTGCATACGCTCTTGGCTATCTGCGACGGCTGTCTCTTTCTCGCGAGCTGTGAAGTCCTCACCGCCGATTTTAACGTCCGGCATAAGACCATCATAATGCTCGGTATTCGCAAAGGTCTTGGCGAAGTCCCCAGATTTTATCGCAATGTCGCCACCCGTGGCGATTGCCTCAGCTGCATCTTGTGGACTGACGCCTGCCTTTTCCGCCATTGCAACCGCAGCCGTTTCGTCCTCTGGCATTTTTTCCTGCCAATACCGTACCCACTCATTTGCTGGGATTCGCATTTCTTCCGCCGGCGTATTCTTTGTGATGTTGTTTACAAAATCAGCCATAGCCTCCGGCGATCTCTGCGCTGTCTTGCTTTCCTCTACAGCGGATTTAATATCTGCCATAGCCTGCTGTGCGTCGTATTTGCGTTCTTTCGCAAGGTCGAATGGCAAGCGTATGGCGCCTGCACCAGCGCCCATAACGAGGGCTGTCGGTAGGAAGTTTGCCGCGCCTTCTCCGATCTGCTGCAAAACGCCCGGCTCTTTGCTGTGGTCATAAGACAGGCCACTCAGCTGCTCCGCTGTCCGTTTTGCTGCGATGTCAAGCGCGGTAGCCCCGGCGCCGAATATCGCCGTCTGCTCTGCGGTTGATATAGCAAGATTCTGCGCGAAGGTACGCCAAGCGTTTGTGGCTACAACGGGGTTTGCCAATTCTTCCTCCGGCAATACTTTCGAGAACGCCTTGAAAACGTCTGATCCGCCCGGAAGTTTCGACAACAATTTGCCGATACCACCAGCACCCAGGACAGCATTACCGATACCAGAGATATACGCACCTACCTGCGCGCTGCCTGCATCCATCGTCTGCCCATTTTTGCTCTGTGCCATGAGGTTGTCCAGATAGGAGAGGCCCATTGCTCTGTGGCCCATACTGTAACCCATGCCGGCGGTAAAGCCAGCACCTAAACCCGTAAGCGCACCAGGGGCTGCACCGACGCCGCCTGCAAGCGATCCTGCTGCTGCGCCGTAAAGCGCCGTACCAGCACCCACACGCAGACCTTCCTCTGCGTCGTTCTTCATGGTGGCAATGCCCCCGGCAATATCGCCGAGGCTCCAGGACAGTGGATTGTACCAACGAAAGTTCGGGTCGTTGCCATAGCGGCTGCTGATAGATTTTATCTGACCGTCAATGTCCTCTAACTCCGCTCGTTTCGCTGGGTCCAGATCGGCAAGAGTTCCGCCGGCCTTTAGCAGTTCCACACCTAACTCAGATTTCCGCTGTTCGAGGTCCGACAGCTGCGCATGATCTTTAACGCTCGTCCAGGCTTTTTCGATCTTGCCGAGCGCAGAAACATCGTCCCAGGACATTGCCATGTTTTTCTGCTGTTCGAGGTATGCTGCTGTGGACGGGTTCTCCGACGCAAAAGACTGCCAGTCGTCGGGACTACCCTGCTTGCGTTTGGCCTGCATTTCAGCAGCCTTTAAAATCGCGTCTGAGGTCTGGCCTACCATGCCCGCCCGTGCGTTGTCGTCAATGCCGAGTATGCCTGCTGCCTCATTGAGCCGCGCGGCTTTGTCTGGGTCTGTAACTTGACTATTTGCCATGTAAGAGTTATACAAATTCTGCGCTTTTTCGTAAGACCAATTTCCGGCATTGGCCTGCTGACTTGTTGTCTGGCTTGCCTGTGCCTCTTGTTCTTTTCTCTGCGCATATGCATCTGCTACGGCATTTAATCCGGCGTCCGATACGACTTGGCCGTTATCGTCCACCCCAATAACATTCCCTTTAGCATCACGACTTAAATAAATCGACATGTTTAATCACTCCCACCTAAAACATAATTACCTTTATCGTTCTTATACCACCAGCGGCCCTGGTCGTCATAGAGCGAGCCGTCTACGCCTTTGGCCAGCCCTGGTGGTATAGCATCTTTTACAGAGTCTTTACCAATCCGAGGCTTATTAATCGTCGCATAAGCACTCTCGTCTGTGACAACACGCGTTACGTCCAGTGCGTTCAAGTGACTGCCGGTAGTCTGTAGTTTCTTTGCGTCCTCGTCCGTCAGCCGATCCATGAGCATTGCCTTATCCTCAACGTCCGTGACCCCCATCTTGTCGGTCGCAGCTTTGAATGCCTCTGTATTCGCACCACCAGCCCAACTTGGCTTTTCCTTTGTTCCCAAGGCTTTACCGATGGACATAAGCTGCTGCTTGCTCATAGCGCTGTTGCCATAGTTCGCATATAACTCTGCCTCTGTGCGAATATTTCCGTTGTAGAGGTCATTGTACGCGGCGTCAAGCGCGTCCTTTTCAGCGTAGGCTTGCTCTTGCCGTGAATGGGCCTCATCTGCGCGCATGTAGCCGTTTTGTTTAAGCGCATAGCCAACAGCGCCATCGATATCCGCCGCGCTAAAGCCAAACTGTTTGGCGGCCTCGACAGCCTCGCCGTAAGTCTTAATTGCTCCGGGGTTGTCAATGACGTATTTCTTCCACTGATCCATAGAGTTTTCAAGATTGTTCTGATACTCTGCGCGAGATAGGCCCACCTGCTCTTTTGCCATAGCCAAAAGCGTTTCGTACTCTTTCGGATTGTAGGCCGACACCGTCTGCGTTCCTGTGCCAGCGTCGCCGCTGGTCTTAATAATCTTCGTTGGCATAAGGTCGGGCAGGTTATAGTCGCTGCCGTGAACAGTCATTCCCTTTCCATCGTTTGCGCTGCTGCTGTTGCCGTAAAAGCCGCCCTTGCCGTCTGCAATAACAATATGGTCATTATCACCATAGACAATGCAATCGCCTTTTTGCAGTTTGTTGGCATCAAAAGGAATAACATTGATCCCCGACTGCTGTGCATCTGCCACCATTGTCGGCACATAGGCTACGCCCGCTTGTGATTCTTTCGCCAGGAAAGGACTGTAAAAGCCGCCAATCTTCCCCACGGCCTCCACGCACCCTACGCGGCCGTTGTCCATCTGCTGTGATCCCCAGCCCTGCCAGCCCTGCTCCAGTCCTGCATCAATATTCGCTGCGCCGGATACTTGTTTCGTGGCGTTTGGCCCGTATCTTTCCTCGATCTTGGCCGCAATTTTCGTATAGTCTAAAACGCCCTTAGAATCGCGCATGGTCGGATCATTTTTTAATTGCTCCAGTTCTGCGCTGGCCTGTACCTTCTGTTTAAGCGGCGCGACAAGGCCATTTATGACGGTGTATGCGTCACCGCTCACCTTGTCTTTTATTGTGTCTGAGAAGTTTTGCAGCCCCGCCACGTCGCCGTTTTCCTCCATAACCTTCGCCATGCCCACAGCGGCTTTACTGGCACGCCCGCGCAGGTAGTCTTTTGCCGTTTCGTCAGAAAAACCATACCACTGTTTGAGGTCACCTATGTTTTTATATAAATCGTTTGACAGGTTAATGTATGCACCGACTGAGGGATTTCGCATAGCCGCGTCCACAGATAAGTCCATATTTGTAGACAAATCGGCTTGATGTGCTTTTGTAGTTTCGATACCTTCATTCTTGGCAACAGTATTGCGCATCTCAGGTAGCCAGGAATTTATTCGCTGCTGAAAGTCTTGCTGCATCTGCGGAGTCGGCAGGTTCTTCTGGTACTGGTCCAGCATCTTTTGCGTCGTATCGTCAAAGGCTGTTGTCCCTCCTGTGGCATTGTGGCCCTGCTGCTGCATGAGGCCGGACTTGCCATCTTCGTTATACAACGTACCGGTAAGCGCCTGCCGTAAAGAGTTTTCTGTCTGAATGATAGTGTTCTTGTCCGCTGCCTGTTGCAACTGGACCGCTCTTTCTGAAATTGCTGTCCCTAACTTCTCCATGTTTTGCCCGAAGTCCGCTCCCTCTTTTGCAATACCGGTCCCGAATGCTGCCGGTGACGGGCTTGGCACGTTGGCGCTGATCTGCGCAGTTGGCTGCGTTGACTGGTTATAGGTTGGTATGTCTGTTTGTCTGCCACTCACCACAAACTACCTCCCCTCAAATAGCTGGCTTGTTTCCACGATGGGAGGCTACCGAAAAAGCTACCTCTCTGCGCAAAGTTCGCGCCGTCAATCGTTTTATTACCCGTATAGAAGTTCGTGTCAAATTGGTTGTAGCCCATAGGCGAGGCTGCCCCAGCAGTACCTGTCTTGCCGCGCGAAGTATCGGACCACTTTGAATAATTCTGGAAAAATTGTGTGCCGGTAGAAAGTAGGCCATTTGTAAAAGCGATCTTGCCCGCTGTCCGTTCTGCTGCTGCCTGTGAGTTATACCCGGCGATTTTCATGTTGGCGTCGTTGCGGATATTCTGCTGCTGCACGTCGGTGTTATACTGGATAGCCAGGGCATCGAGTTCCGAGCGCGCTGTGGTGTCGTCCAGTATATTCTGGTATGTGAAGGACCCGGACGAAAGTCCACGTGAGGCCATAGCGGCTTTCTGCGAGCCGATCAAAGACTGGCCTTTTGCCCTGGCCGCGCTCTCGGCCATGCCTCCCGCATAGGCTGCCGAGTCAATCGCTTTGTCGGACATAATCTTCGTTACCTGCGACATAGAGTCGAGATAGTTGGCATTTGAGTTATGATAGGCTTTCGCTGCAAAGGCTGAACCGATACCGCCGCCCAGCTGCAAGCCCATGCCTATATTGTTCGATTGCTCCGGCGTTGCTGCCATGCACATATGCATTACCTCCTAATTGTAAAATGTATCAGCGGCACGCCGTTGGCCGCTGTCGTTTCTCCCCACTCCGCACCCATGCGAGTGAGCCAGCGTATGCTGGCCTTGTTCTCTACGTGGACCGCGTTTGTGAGGTATTTGTAATATGATAAGTATTTGTCCCTCAGTTCCAGGCTACGGCGCAGGAAGTCCTTACCATGCTTTGCTATCTCGTCTGTGCCAAGCAGCCAAAACAGTGCACCACCATCATGCATAGGGCAGACGCCATAAACCCCCAGCGGTATGCCTTCATGCAAGAAAGTAAACGCATGACGGCTGACGGCCACGCTATAGCGCAAGCCGGCCTCTGCCGTATAACCTGCCGCCATGCACTCCAGCTTGTCAAAAGCCCGCAGGCGCGGCGTCAAATACACAATATGTTCTAAGGAAACTGGTCTGCTCTCAATCATTGCGAAACCTCCAAGCCTATAATCAGCGCAAGAATTGTGATGGGTAAGGGCTCGTCCTGCACAACATAGAGCCTGCCACCTTCCTCATACTCAAATCCGGCATTCACATCTGCATCGCCTGTATAAAGCGCCATTGCATCGCCCAGATAGTCCGTTGATAATCGGCGCTGCCACTCCTCTAAATGTGAGAGGTCCTGCCCGACTTTGCCGCCGCGTGAGTCCAAGAGCCGCAAAATCACTTTGCCGATCTTAATAGGTAGGCCCTGCATGGTTCCTTTCGTGACCCCCTGCATTTCTATGTTGAGCGTCTGTAGTGTCGCTGTGTAGCCTAAACCAACAGCCACCTTACTAGCACTATGCGCCAGCGGCAAAGTACCGTCAGCGGCTACCGTGGCATTTGGTAGCACGCTGCCGTCTGCGAGTATCTTGACTGTTTTCCCTGCAAGGTGTGGAACGCTGACAGAGGAAACCGCAGTCCCGGAATACGTGTAAGCGGCGTCCGTGTAAAGTTGATCCGCTGGGTCTGTCGTAGGCAGACGCTTAGATAGGCGTTCGATGTAGCGGACAGTCTGTCCGTTTATGGTGCGCTTGACCACAGCAAAAAGCCGTGTTGCGTTCTGATACGGTATGCAGCAGACGCTCTCAAACTCGCCGTCTGTTGTGTGATGGGTCCAGGCCACCACCTGCGCTTTTTCTTCCGGCAGGTAGGTAAGACCTAACAAAACACCGTCCGCTCTTACCATCCATACTGTGCTGTCTGGGTCCGGCTGGTAGGCGGCGTCGATGATCTCCGACGTGTTGACCAGGTTCGCCGCATAGAGTGAAATTTCGTCCCCGTTGTAGCTGTCTGATACGTAGTCATAGCCAATGGCACGAACCCCGCCGCCCGTTTCTTGTACGTATATCACCTGCGAGCCTATCGTTACCGGTGCCATGTTCTTTGCCCCGTAATAGCTCTCTGCCCGCTGCGATATGCTTGTTGGCGTGAGGCTTGACCCACTGTATGAAACCGTGTTTACGCCGTCCTCAGATAATGCCAGCACTGCCTGGCGCATAGGCACAAGCGTGTGAATGACGGACATTTTGCGGCTGGTCAGATTTTCATTGATAGAATCAGAGTCCTCTGACGTTGGGCTGCTGGTTCCGAAGTTGTAATAGTCCGCTGGTTTAGACAGCCATATGCCCCGAGGCGATCCTTTCGTCCCGGCAAACATAACCCGATCTTCCCAGAAGGTAACAGCGGCAGGCCAGCCCTGCACGTCAGACCAAGCAGCCTCATACCACATATCCGTCGCATCGGTGCTACCCAGCGGCATATCACTATCCACGGTCGCCGTTGCGTGTTTGCTATCGGTAACGGCGGTAATTGTCAGCTGGCCCTGGTTGACGTATGGATCAACAGAAAAGTCAATTGTCACGGATCCGCTTGTGAGTTCCGTAACTCGTGCCCTAACAAGGCATTGCTCTGTTTCATTGGCGTATACGTTCTGGTTAGCGGTAGACGCTGCGCTGGTGTAACTTCTCAGTTGCAGCCAGGTTGCCCCGTTGTCGTAGGATCTCTCTACGATGATCCGGCCTAGCCAGCTAGTCCCATAGGTCACAAAACGCCAGGTGCAATTTGCACCACAGCCCAGGGACGCCGTCTGCCCAACAGCGGAAAAGGTGTCTTTCGATGTCTGGCCAGATACGTTCTGATCCATCCGCCATAGACTGCCAACATGCCCAGACTCGAATACATCCGCCGAGGCGGTCAGTGTTATGCTGCCAGTTTTGCCGGACGGTGTGATCTTCAAAGTTGTATCAAGGTTCCCTGTGAGGAACGGGCCTTTCTTAAAAGCATAGTCCGAGAAAGTCCAGTCGTTCGATGCATAGCGCACCAGCTTTTTAGGCCTAACGCCGAAACAGGAAATATAAATCGTGTCTGCTGATTGCACAAACCGTAATTGATTCAGCTGGCTTTCGGTGTAAGGCGCTGCCACCTCATAGGCTGTGCCTGCGGATTTTACCTGCGAGCCGTCGCTATTCCAAAAGCGAATATACCCGACGCCAAACTCCAAGAAAAAAGCCTGGTCGTCTGAAAATACAAACGGGACCAGGCGGCAGGTATTTCCTGCATTTTTCGCTGCGTCGAGGTATAGAAACCCCGGACGATTCGATATAGAGCCGAACTTATGAATGAGAAAGTTCTCTGCTTTCCGTAAGCCCGTGGCGTACTTTTGCACGTCCACGCGTCCCCACGCCTGCGGATCAAACTCCCCGCCGGCGAAGGTTGGCTGCATGTATTGGATTTCAGCCATTTAGCGCACCTCCACATAAGGACCCTCTGGCGTTGTCGGGTTGTTATTCTCTGCCCGGTTCATCGTCTGGGCCTCCTGCGCTGCCTGCGCATACATTGCGCTGCACTTCTGGAACACTCCCGTGTCAGAGGTAAGCCTTGAGCATACCAGCGACGCCAGTTTCCAGGCCAGTGCATTTATAAATGATGTGTCCCACGTTGAGGGATCTGTTACTCTTGAAGTGTACCGCAGATAAGCACTCTCCTGGTTCGTGGCTATAACAGGCGTTGACGTGTCCGGGGATAAAAGTTTCTCCCACTCATACGTCACCGACGCATCGCGAACACTACTTGCTGTTTCCACGCTCCAGGCCATGATACAGTCTGCTGGGTACATATATGCATAATCCCAGCCAAGGCATTTTTCGTCTGCGATCTCGGCAAGGGCGATTATTTTCGTAGCAAAATTCCAGTCGTTTAGGCGTAGCGTTGACTCAACAGCTAAATCCCAAAAGGCCTTTAACTCAATAGCTGCTGCTGACGTGTCGCTCTCCACATTGTTGACCGGCCGCACTCCTATGTAACGAAGTGCCATATTACAAATTTCTGTCTTTCCGAGCGCCATAATAAAACCTCCCCATATTACAAAAACAGGGGCGGCTTTCGCCGCCCGCTATTATTTTTTTCTAACCGCTTTCTCTACCGCTGTCGCCGCTTTAGTGGCTGCAGTTTCTGCTTTAAGTGCTAAGGCAGCATCTGCTGCTGCTTTTGTCGCTTTTGCTTTTGCCTCCGCCGCTGCTGCCTCCGCTGCCGATGCTGCTGCTTTTGCCTTAGCATCCGCTGCTGCCTTTTCGGTCACAGTTTCAAACAATGCAAAATGTTCATTCGGCGCGGTTTCGGTTTCGATAACAGCGCCCGCTTTCCACAGGCGGTTTTTATAACCAAAGTTGTCCGCGATTGCAATATACTTTGCCATTAGATTTTCACGTCCTTGGTTCCATTAATGGAGATTGTACCTGCACTAAACGTGCCAACGACTGTGTAATAAGCGCGGATATAGCGTTTCGTCCCCCAAGGTAATTGAGTTTTAAGGACTTCCTTGCCCGCTGTAAGGTCGGCTGCGGCGATGGCGGCTGTCTGAAATAATGTGATAGGCGTTGTAAACGCTGCGTCCGTTGCCGTCTGAATGCTGATCTGCACCGAAGTGCCGCCCGTAAGAGCAGCGCCGACAATGCCATGGAGATAAATAGGGTCATAGGCATCACCTGCTGCCCCCTGGTCGATATAGTTAGTAGATGCAGCCGATACGGTAATCGCCTGCTTGTCACTAAGCTGCAATGCTTTATCAATAATCATTAACTTATTTCCTCCCTTCTAAAATTAGACTGCTGTGACAGCGGCCTCTGTCGAAAGAATAGCATCTACGCGACGAACTGGCACGCCTGCGAAAGTGATAGCTGGTTTCCCTGCTACGTTTTCTTCAGTCAACTGGTAAGTTGTTTTTGCTGTGATCTGACGACGTAAGAACGACCGAACGCCACGGCTGCACATGAACGACGCTTTAACCCCGTTGAGGCTTTCGATTGTTTCGAGGGCCTGGGTCATAAGGTCGATAAGGTCAGCGCCAGCAGACGCGTTTTTCGTGAGGGCATTTACATCAATATTTGCAATACGGACTGCATATCTCCAGTCACGTACTGTGAGGCCGCAATCCCAAGTGTAATGCGATCTGTAGCCTTGGTATCTGCCTCCATTAGCGTCAAGCAACGTTACGCCGGCTGGTTGTCCTGCCGTGAGGTCTTCCATTGTGATACCTGCTTTGGATCCTTTTGGGTAAATACCATGCACGGTATTATCCCCCCATCCAACAAGCCAAATCGATGTGTTAGCGTTACCAGTTCCACCGCCGTCGATGACATTTTTTGCGCTGTCTGCTTTTGCCGTGTTGCGTGTGGAATACCGCGGGGCCAAGCCGACGAATTTTTCTGGGCTAGAAAGATCACCGTAAATCAAAGTCGATGCATATTCCTGTGTCATGGACTCAATAAACGGAGATTCCTCAGAGAGACGGAAGTCTGGCGCGTTCCCGTTGAGGTCTGCCAGCTTCTTATCGATTTCCGCATAAGCCTCCAGCATACCGCAAGTGTCAGTTACTTGAGTTGTTACGGATTTACTAGGCTGCACGCCATAGTTTAAAAGCCTCCAAGTAACAGAAGGCAATCCTGTGCGTACTGTGGTTTTATGGCCCGTTGGCAGATTGCCCTCCACGTGTAAAATATCGTCTAAAAACTCATTTTTCTGCGTCATGAGTTCAACGATCTTGTCTACTTTGCCGTTCGGGTCTGTCCGTTTGGCAACGTCGCTCAGTGTGTAAGCTAAAGCCATTAATAATCAGTCCTTTCTTATTTGCCGCCGAATAATACTTCGGCTGCGCTTTTAGTATTGTGCTGCTGCCCACTCTCGAAAGCATCTTCTTTTGTGGACTTTCCGATATTGGCAAAGAAACCAACAAAGTCTTTATTGTTTTCAAGGCCAAACTCGGACAAGAGTTTCTGCACACCTTCTGGGGCGGCTTTAAAGCCCCTTACGGCGTCAGATATTTCCTCTTGTGTATATGCTTTAAGCGTTTCCGCTTTCCAGCCGTCAGTCATTTCCTTGTGGGCGTTGATTAAGCCCTGCTGCTGCTCTTGCACCATCTTGGCTTGAAAGTCCACAAGTTTTTGGGCATTGGCTTGCGTGAGGTTTAATTCCTTGGCCACGTCTTTAAACGCCGTGGCCTGTGCCTCATCAATCTGCAAACCTTCGGGAATAGTGAAGTTCTCATAAGCCTCTGGCGCGCCCTCTGGCTTTTGTTCCTCGCCGGGCTTTTGCTCTTCCCCAGGCTTTTGCCCTTCGCCGCTTAACAAGCCATCACCGCCCTGTTGCTGCTGTCCTTCACCGCCGCTTAGGACTCCATCGCCCTGCTGCTGTTGTTGCTGCTCCCCAGCGCCCTGTGTGCCTGCGTCAGCACCCGGCGCATTCTCTTGCTGCTGTTGTTCCCCCACGCCTTCGCCCTCGGCAAAAAGCTGCAAATCAAATACACGTTTCACTTGTGTTAACCCCTCTCTAATCGCGTAATTGTACCTTGCCATTCATAAACTCCCTTTCCTATAGTTATCCCAGTGTAGGCCGTTATCTTCTGCGTACTGGTCACAGGACATCGTGAGCCCACCTTCAATCTGCCACAGCCCCGGAAAGGTATGATAGAAAGTCCCTTTATACACCCGGAATGAAAGTTTGTTATGTGTTGCTCTTTTCAATTCCACTAGTTTCTTGTCAATAACCCGTTGTATGGCGCGGGCTTTTCTCTTTTCAAGAACAGCATCCCGCCATTCTACAAGAGTATCAAGCGCCGCAAGAAACGCGTCGATACTAGGCATTATAAAAGCCCCTCTCTTTTTAATCTGTTATTAATCGTGGCCTCGTCCGCCTTGGCATTACTGTAATGCTCCCGGCGCATACGGTCGTATGCCTCGGGCTGTGCCTCCATAATGTCCTGCATGAGAGTGAGACCAATACTGCGCTGGCCCTCTCTGTAGGCCATGTTCAGCGGCTCCATGCTCATGCTGGCGGACATAACGCCACAAGTGGATAATATCTCCCAAAGTAGACGGCGGCCTTGCGGTGTCTTTAAAGTTTCCCGTATGTCCTCCAGGTGTCTATCCCGGTTCCGATGGTCCTGCTCTAGCCGCAATCTACTTTCTATGTCTAATTCTTGGTACTGATCTAATAGGCTCATTCTTCCGCACCGCCCAGCCCGGTCAGCATGGTCAAGGCATTGTTGCTGTCCATCTTAGCGTCTGATAAGGTCTTAGCTCCCTGTACCATCGCCATGTTGTTTTGCATCTGCTCTGCCTGCTGCTGCGCTTGTGCGCGCTGCTGCCTGCGAGCGGCGATCTGCTCTTTGCTGCGGATAACCTTCGCGGGCATACCATTGGCCTGCATGTAATCGATAGCCGCCTCGTCAATGTCGACAACGTCCACAACTTCTGGGAATAACCCGGCCACGCTACCGACAAAGCCAAGGCTCTGCTGAATAGTTGACGTCGCAACCATCTGTTGTGCCTGTGCCAGAATGCTGATGAAGTTTACTTTCATAAGCTGGGCGTTCATATCGGGTGGCGGGGGTGGTAACAGTCCACCACGCATCATGATATTGTACACACGCTTGATAAGAGGAGCATGTAGTTCCTGGTTCATGCTTTCCAGCACTGGCCCCAGGTTCATCATTTTTTCTTCGTGTTTTTCTGCTACCTCGCGCGCCGTGATAGGCTGTACCTGTTCGCTGTTTAGAATCATACGGAACAGGTCGACGAACAGCGTTTCATTGATCCGCTGCTCAATGCGCTGCACATTGGTACTTAGCGCGTTAAAGTCGATATTGACCTGGTATACAGGCTTGACCGACATATCCGCTGTCTGGCTGGCCACGTAGGTGTTGACGCCGCCCGGCGCTGTGTTGAGGTTCTTCGATGTACCGGACGATACAACTGGCGGGTTGACCATCTTGGCCAGACCAATCAGCCCGTCTTTCTCCATCTTCTGCAAGCTGCGTTGGTCGCCCATCGCATACATAGTAGGCCCTATGCCGTACACGTCTGAGGTCTTTGTAACCTCCCAGCGTGGTGTGAGGATAGGAAACTCATTGTACCCGCTCACGCGCAAGACGCTTTTATCGTCCTGCATTGGCAGGTAGTAGACAGACCGATAAGGCTTGCCCTTAAAGTCGTAGGCGCCTTTTATGCGGTTGTCGTTCGGCTCGATAACGTGCCGGACTTCGTGCATCTTTTTAAGCGTGTTGCTTTTGTACTCGTTTTGAATCGTTTCCGGCAGTGCATCAAGGCCGAAGGTTTCAACCATCTGCAACACCGTCATATCCATGCGACGGGCGAAGGTGTTCACCAGGCCAAAACTATCAACGGCCAAGTAATACTGGCCGCAGGTCATGATCTTGCCGAATATGATTTTCTCGTAATGTTCTTCAATCGGGGCGGCTGCTGTGCCGAATTGCAATAACTCCGCGTACATCATAGGCAGTATCTTATAAATGTTACTACCCGCAAATACGGCATTGATCCGGCTTTCCACATCGTCCAGCCAGATACGCACCTGCGCGTTTTCGGCAAGGTCTGCATCGCCGGTGGTCAATTGAAACCAGGGGCGGCTTGGGCTTGTCAGCCCGCTATGCAGTCCTGCAGCTGCGGTTCGTAGGCCACGGATCAAAGTGTTGTTGATGTGCTCCCGATGATTGATAAGCCGGCTCTTTACAATGTCGTCACCCTCGAAAAACCCCCGTGTAGGATTGCCCCAGCGCTTGACGTCCTTCCAGGTCGGTAGCCAGTCCTGCGCGTCGTCGCGCATCTGGCAATAGCGCTGGTCCGTTTTTCTTTTGTCAAATTCCATTCAATCAACTCCCCAGCGCGGTCTTTGCACCCGTTGGTACGTAGCTACTGGCCGCGCCTGTCGCTGTGCTGCCTGCACCCTGGGCGGCTGCCACTCGCCTGCGGTTGGCCTGTACGGCTGCCGTAACGTCTGTACTGGTTGCACTTGACGCGGTCGGCGTAGCGGCTGCAGCGTCTTTGGCTGCCTGTATCTGGGCTTGTGCTGCCCGATCTGATGCAGCTGCAGCTTTATCCGCTGCGCTCTTTGATGCGGCGTATCCGATAACCGCTGGTATAATTGCTGCTGCACACATAATAGTCTCTCCTTTACATACCCCCAAATGGGTCATATTCTGGCTGCTGCGTCTCTGTACCCATATCAAAAATGTCGTATGGCTTTGGTTGCTGAACACTCATAAGCCACTCATCCGGCTTTTTCTGTATAGGACGCGCAAAAGTAAGCGCGAGTGCGTCCGCCCGGTTAGGCGATGGTAGCCCGCGCTTTTTCATATCCTTTTTACTCTCCAGCATGATCTTGCCGTTTTCTTTGACGATGTATTCTGGGCCGATCATGTCGTCGTAGGTAACCTGGTCGTCCGGGTACGCACCGCCGGCTCTCAACCACTCACGCAACTCTTTCCACATATACGCCCGGATATTCAGATACCCGGCGTCTGGTGATGCCTCTGCAAAACTGACTAGCATCCATTGCCTCCCCATCTGCAATCCAGCACTATAAATGCCAGTGCCGTAGCCCTGGTCGATAATAACGCCGTCTGCTTTGTAGCGCGTTTCAAAGTCTGCAATATAGCCAGCAATCACAAAGTCATTATCATTCTTTTTGTAGACGGCCAGCAGTGTAGCCGCAAGGCCCTGCCGCATATACACAGCAATCTCATCGCCGCCGTCCCACGCGGGATCAACGCCGATGATGGTAGGCGCGAAGTTGTACTGGTGGGCTTGCAAGTGCTTGCCTCTGCCTCCCTCTGCCAAGGCTGTGCTGATAAACTGACGGTCTGATGATGACGGGAACTGCCCCTTAATACGTACTTTGACGTAGTCGCTATCTTCGCCGTTATCCGCCACCTGCTTGGCAAGTTCGGTCTTGTTCGTCATGCGGACGGTGCGGCTGTCGATCTGCCTGCACTTCCAGCGATGCCTAAACTTGCGAAAGCACTCACGAAAACGGCCTGTGTTACGTGTCGGGTTACCGAACGCGCACCAAATAATCTGCGTGTCCTCGTCAGACAGTGCGCCGTTGGCCACCTCCCAGATAACATCAGGAATAGCTGACGCCTCGTCGAATATGATAAGGATTCGTTTGCCCTGATTGTGTAGCCCTGCGAATGCCTCCGTATTGCGCTCTGACCACGGCGACATATCAATGCGCCAGGTCTTTTCGTGCTGTGGATCTGTACTAAAAAGGGCGGTAGCCGTATAAGTAAACAACTCTTTACCGATAAAGAGCCGGTACCACTTAGCGACTTCCGCCCATGTTTTTGTTTTTAACTGATTTTCCGTATTGGCTGTGACTACACCCTTTGTGTCCTCATATGTGGATATAGCCCACAGAATTAGCCACGCAACCAAACAAGATTTACCAATACCATGCCCACTAGCTGTGGCGATCTGGATTGCCTCGTTGACCGTAAGCAGCCCATCTTTGATCTGCTGCAAGGTATCAATCTGCCAATCGTCTGGGCCGTCGAAGTTTTCGAGTTCGCCCTCGCCCCAGGGAAAAGCTGCATAAACAAAGCCAACTGGGTCGTTAGTAAACTCGGCAAGGAATTCAATCAGTTTGCTGTTGTCTTGCTGCATGCTCTGCACGCTCCCTTGCCTGTTTTAAGCGATCCGCGATACCAATATCGCCCGAAAGCTCAATGTCACGTTTATCCCGCCAGTCGGCAGGTTTTCTATTCTTAAGCCAGAATATCTGTGCAGTGACATCCGGAGCCATTTGCTTTTTGACTCTTTTTGTGATGCTCATTTCGTATTCGCCGCTATCAGGATCTTTTATAGATTCCTCGGTAACTTCTTCATACTCATACCCGAGTGCGCGTTTAAGCAATGCATTTTCAACCTGACGATCAATTACAACCTTGCCTCTTTTAAGGGTGTCCGATATGACAGGAAAGCGTTTAATCCATTCGTATAGAGTCTGCCGTCTTATCCCCATGTTTTGCGCAATCTGTTCATCCGTCAAACCATCACGCGCCCACCCTTCAATCTTTATCAGACCCTCTTTTGTGATCCATTCCTCAAACTTACCTTTTGCCATATCGCCTACACCTCCTTAAATAAAAATAACAGGGGGATTAGCCCTGCCCGCTTACGCTTAGATACAGATCACCTCCTGTTTCAGTCCCTAATCTCAAACGGCGCAGCCCTATAACCCTGTAGATGCTGCACGCCTTCCTGCGTGATGATAATGCTGTCGTGTGGAGTGCCTTTATCGTAGAGATAATCACACAGAGGCTGAGCTAGTGCCTTTAGCTGAGCAATTTCCTCTAACGCTTTGGCCTGCGCGCAAGTCATTGGATCTTCATATGCCACCCAATCATCAGCAATAAAATCAACAATTTTCAGCGTGATATACATTCTATCGTCAGTTGTGTTTCGTACAAACGAATGTTTGTTTTCTTCATCATTCCAGCCAATACGCTTTACCCGGTCATATTTCTCTAATGCTTCCCATAGCTTCATGCTTTCACCGCCAAATCAACATTCTCGATTTCAGCACGACATTCGAGGATTCGCTGATACTGCCGCATATAAACCAGCTGTTCAAACAATAATTCGTAATCGCATGACGGTGTGAAAGGAAGTGTTCCTGCCTTGTACTTTTTAAGCATGGCTTCCAGTTTATCCGCACGGATTTTTAACTCATGGTACTCACCTTTATATCTGTCTTGATAGTTTTCGCTTCCCATTAGCTTGAAACAATCTTTAATTTCCATGTCCTCTCTCCTTATCCCACTACCATATTTTTTAAAAACCAATAAACCCCTACCGAAACGACTACGATAATCCCCGCAACGATCCAGTGCGCCATATAAAGCGCATTTACCAACGCTATCAGCACGCCTACGGCTACGAGATAGTATACCCTTGCATCTACCCAACCCGTTTGTCCGAGTCCGATTGATGCGATGATTAGGGATATAGCCATAATATATACCAACATAGTTTATGCCTCCTTTCTCAATAACTCCCATGCTCACTCTTTACCAGTGCCTTAATCGTGTCCCTCTGCCCCTGGAGCTGCTCAAGGCGATCCTTTGCCTTAATCTCTACTGCCTTTTTCGTCAGCCAATCCTGCTTAGCCGCCCTCACACTCACATCAGAATTAGCATACGCATTGATAATCGTCTGATTCCCCGCCTTGAGATCATGATCTGCGATTGCACCAATCTTCGCCGTACTCAGCAAATCATCATAAGTACTCCTGGCGTTCATGCGATCGATCTTATACTGCGATAACCGCCGCCCCAAGAACAAAATACAATTCTCAGCCATCTTGAGTAGCTTTTGATGCTCCTGGAGCCCGCCCCCTTCGGTGAGGATTATGTCTCCAGGGGTAAAATTGCTTTGATTTGTACACTCGCTGCACTTTATCGCGCCGGTGTTCTCGTTGCCGCAGCCTAAACAGCCGAATTTAGTCATACATCATACCCCATCTTTCTGCGCACCCTGCGCCTACATTCTTCCCCGCTTATTCCTAGCCGCCGCCCCGCAACCTCAAACATTTGCTCTTGCGTGAGCAGTCCAAGATGATTTTTGCCGTGGCAACCCTGCTGCAGTGCTGCCGGCCCATCAAGCATAAGCACATTTTCCGGCATGTCTGGACCGCCTGCACCTTTCGGGATGATATGGGCGATTTCAAGATTATGGATTGATCCGCATATCTCGCAACAGTCATGTTCTTTGCGAAATTGCCGCATAAATGCCGGATCACGGGGCTTATGCTTTGGGAACATCATAAATCATTATCCAGCAGCACTTGCGTGAGCACTTCGCCCAATGCGCAAATTTTATGATGCTCCAAATTAAGTTCTAGCCGGTAATTCAAAGCCTCTATGATTTCATGCATCATAACTTCATGCTGCGCACTTTCCGGCAACGTCCCACAAATACGAATTTCATTGACGTAATTATTGCACTGCCCTGTATTTCCACCAGAGTCAGCGATGTAATGCTCATCAATAACGATTTTATATTCATGCCCTAATATTTTTATTTTCTTCGGAACCATATTCTGACACCGCCTTAATATTTTGATATAATATGCATGTACAAACCTACATATGTACCGAAAAGAGATGAATATTCATGGCTACTAACACAGGTAATGATTTTCGTCGTGGTGCTGTAAGAGATCGCAGTCAAACACATGCGCCAAATGGTAATGCTGTAAAAAGAGATTCCGGCACTGGTAGATTTATTGACCAGAAAACTACCCCAGGGGATTTCAAGGGTGTACGTCACGAAAAATAAGTTTCACAATAGGCCGTCTTGCCGGACGGTCTATTTTTATGCCTCTATGTAATTTCAGACCGCAGCGCAGGAGGAACGCCACGGCCCTATGTGCTGCCCAAATTCCGGGCATAGAAAAAGCCGCCGGTACGTGGAATACCAGACGGCTTGATATGTCATTTATGCCCGCCGTTAAGACGGGCTTTTGTGCTTTATGCTATTCGTCACCCAGCATTTTCTCATAGAAAAAGCCACCAGCGTTTGCTAGTGGCTTTTGATGATTCTTCACTTTCTCTTAGTATAGCATATAAATATGGGGTATTTTTCCCGGAATATTTATTTTACGTATTGCACACTTTATATTTTTTTATGATTACATCTATTTTATTTTTTAATTCTGAATCAACACGATAGGCAACCAGATCCGCAGTTCCGATGCTTTGTCCAAACCTGTTATTTTGGACTGCTTTTTCTACGCCACAGCTAATAATTACAAGATGTTGTATCCATTTTATTATTATTTTTTTATCTTCCTCAGAAAAATTTGCCGCTTCAATACACTGTGGCCATTCCTGTAAATATATAATTTTAGCATCATTTTCATAAGTACTACGTTCATCAAGAAATTTTACAGAATACTCTAACTGAGCTATAACTATATTTCTATTGCTGAATATCTTACTTTTTTTTTCTTTTTCCTCTTTTTGTTCTTGCAAATACATATTACCTATAAATCCCAAAGCCCAACCTAATATAGCGGCCTGGGGTGCACTTATAAGGTTCAATGCATTCGGAAAAGCACCAAACAAAATCATGATCACGATTGCACCAATTCCTGTAACAATAACAGATTGCATTTAAAAATATCCTCTTTTCAATTTAATTAAAATACTCTCACCAGCCCCACCTGACACGCACAAGCTAAAGCAAACTGCTGAACCTCTGTAATCATCTGATAATACGTGCTACTGCTTATGTGTAATTCCATGCAGGTTTTTTGGTAAGTTTCTCCATTATATTTATATTTCAACAGTTGCTCAACAATTCCTCCCTCATACCGCCGATATGTAGCCTCAATCACCGCCAGCCACTTTTCCGGCCACTTGACTGTCTCCGTCTCGTTCTTTCCTACCTCAATCTCTATCGCCCGCAGCGGAGATACTTCGCGCATTGCCGCACTAGCCGTCGGATCACTCACAAATGCATGTCCGCTGCCGCCGCCACCGGTTTTGCCGCCCCCGCTATCATGCCGAGCCTCGAACACCGCCCGCCGAATCTTATCTTCTTGGAAAAATCTCCGCTCGATTAATTTGCTGTTATATTTTCTAATTCCTTGATATTTTTCTGTACCTGTAAATTTTTCCATATCCTCACCCCTATTTTATTCTAAACGCACGAATAGGACGGCTATTCACCGCCCTTTCGCATCTCTATTTATATTTTTTCATATGTCTTTTCGAAAATATCTGGCTTGCACGGGTAGAGTTCACCGTTTACGCCCTGAATAATGAAGTCGCCGACGCTTGCTGTGTGGTCGCCCTCTAAAGTCTTGATTGTCAACTTGTCCAATTCGCCGAAGAATAAAACTTCTTTCCCGAACTTGCTCGTTAACCATTCAGGCCTTCCGCTAAGACTTACCTGACCTTTATAATCGAAACCCATAAACTGCACTGCTTCAATTTCTACCGGCTTTTTTCTGTACTTTGCCATTATTCTTCCCCCACTCTCTGATACAGTCGATCCACCTTTTCCCGATTGCACGCCGACTTTTCCCCGTTATCCGAGGTAATAATGCAATCATCCTCGTGGATATACATTGGGCCTAGATCCGTATTTATGTACGGACGCCCATCATCGAAACCATCTTCCAGCCCTGGTACATAAGGTTCAATTTCCACCGGCTGGCATTTTCTCACGTATTTCATCCTCTCGCCCCTTTCAGCCAAATCACAATATTATTCTCACATTTCCCTCTTTTGCTGCAGCTATCCTCGCAGACACATTTGTGGCAATCGCCGCGGGTCTGTTTCACGAGTCGTGCAGCTAATTCTTGATTTGATACCGTTGCGCTGACCATCTTTTATACTCCCTTCACACATATTCCCGATAAATTTTGAACCAATCCTTTGCGCTCATTGTGACAAGCCACTCGGAATTGCTCTTTTTATGCGCCACAATGGGGATATTCCCTTTATTCTCAGCCTCGCAGTCCCGCTGAGATTGCGCTAATGCATCCCGGACATTTAGCTTTTCAACAAATTTCACTTCTTGATGTATCCCAGGGAGCCCGACACAATCGCCAGCATCGCCAGTTTTGCCGCAATACTGAGCAGTGCGCCTTACCTTTGTAAATCCTTCAGCCTTGCACACATCCCGCCATAGCCGTTCTCCCCGGGCTCCTTTGTCTCTTGACATTTTTCCCATCTACTCAACTCCTAGAATGGTATTTCCTGGTCGTCAATCACTTCTGAGCCAAAACTATTTACCCCGCTCGGCTCCTGTGCTGCTCCATGCGGCTTACTCCCCATAAACTCTATGTCCTGTGCCACCACCTCAGTTACATATCGCTTAGAGCCGTCCTGGGCATCGTAGTTACGAACCTGCATCCGCCCCTCGACCAAAACCTGCGAGCCTTTGACCAGATTGTTACCGCATATCTCCGCCAACTTCTCCCACGCTACGATGGGAATGAAGTCCGCCGTATTCTGCTGATCGCTCGACCGGCTAAACCTACGGCTTACCGCCAGCGAAAACGAGGCTACTGCTTTACCCGCCTGCGTGTATCGCACTTCTGGATCACGTGCGAGGCGTCCGACTAAAATTACACGATTCATTGAATCAATCCTCTCCAGCGAACGCTGCCGCTGATAAAATTATTGTCATTATCACGATTACTGCTATTGCGTATGGATTTATTACTGGCCGCCCCCTTCACCAATTTTTATATTTTCCTCTCTAAAAATCACTAAATTATGGCACACCTGGCATTCATACTCAGCACCTAAATCATCAACGCCCGATTCCTCGCCGCATATCGGACATAGGCACTCATAGTCTGCATGAATCCCTGTTCCGTGCTGGATGGCAATTCCTTCACTTGCTGCATTATCCGGTGTTCTCATTTTTCCGCCGCCCCCTCATAATATCCGCGGCGACGATTCTTTTCGATCACCATCCGCCGGACTTCGTTTCGGTCTGCTTCATCAGCCCCGAGAATCGCCATCATGGTTTCGCAGGCGGTTTGAACATCGACCAGTTCTTCGAGAACAAAAATTCTAGCTGAATCATATCCGATTGGTTTCGGATATGAAGGAAATTGATTTAATAAGTCAAGCGCCTCAGAAAACTCCGTTACCTCTTCAATAACCCTTTTATGCTGCTGTGATTTTGTTAACCCTAAAAACTTAGCTGCTGGTCGCAGATCGCTTTCGCGGCGTTGTTTGAGCTCTTGCAAGGCGTCATACATCCACCCGGCCTGTGTCGGCCCAACTTTCACTTCGCAGCAAAACACAAATGCCATAAGTCCCTTCTCGATCTGTTCATCACTTATCATTTCGTCGCCTCCAATAGTTCCGGATTTTCGTAGATGTTGCCGATCACTTCCATATACTGAGCATTACTATAAAATGACGGATACGAGGTCGTAGGACTACATGGTGTATCTTTAAATTTCCAACCTCCATACTCAAAAACAACCATCCACGATGAATATTTTTTACTTCCATCAGGGAACCTTACAGGATTATCATTGAACCTCTGTACAGCATCACCCTCATAAATTTCTTTGCCGTTTTTATCTTTAAAGCCGGTGTATTGTCCAATCGATTCAAGATAACACTGATAATACGTCTTGTCCGAAGGATCATATATCACTGCATACTCTCCGCTGTCAAAGAATGAGCCATATACCCATTTCCCCTCCGTTGGTTTACCCCGAAACTTAATCTCTCGCACTTACCATCGCCTCCCTCAAAATTTCTTTAAATCCCCGTGGTTGCTGATTTAGCCGGTGATATGCCGGTATTTGCCGCTGATTACGCCTATGGCGCTGTTGCCATGCTATGTGCTGGGTTGGGGTTATTTTACTCATGACGACACTCTCCGATTCCGTTTATAAAATATGCGGCCCTTTGCTTTGATGCATCACACATTTCTTTAATGCTTTCCTGGCTAATTACCATGCCTTGACTACTAAGAGCAGTTATCGCCATTTTTTCCAGTGCGTTTTCAAGAATCTGCTGATTCTCTAGGGCTTTGATGGCTTCGTTAATAGAATCCACCGATGGATTGTTGGTGCCGATTGTCCTGATAAAATAATTCCTTGTCAATTCGAGTTTTTCAATCGTGTCCATTTATTCATCACCTTCTAACGCTTTATCCCAGCACTCTTTGCAATTTTTTGCTAAACATTCGCCGCCCGAAAGCTGGAAAACTTCCGGACAATCCGCTATATCACTGCGAACCATTTTCCACAATTCCGGGCATCTATCCCGCACCAGCCGCAACTGTCCTTTGATATCCAGAGGCTTATCAGCGGCGCGGAGTTCTTTGAGTTCTTGCACCATCATTTTTAAAGTTTGGCAATCAATTTTAATATCATATTCGCCGTTTTGGTCGGATAAAAACTTAGCCCATTCATTCAAATTTTCATCATAGATTCGTTCCATTGTCAGCCCTCCAAATCTTTATATAAGCCTTTATTGTTTTATAAACAACCTCAAACAAGCACCATATCATAACAGGTAAAAACAAAATCCACTCGACAATATCTTGTAAAAATCTAAATACCAGTTCAATAATTTCTTGCGTCTTAATCGACCATTGGCAACTACTGTAATGCATCATTCGGTTGCAATAATATACCAGCATGTCTTTAGGAGCTATCCTCACGCCCGTTCCCTCCGTTCATACACCTGAGCCGCATACTCACCAACCGTCATTTGCGGAGTTTCCTGCGGCATAGCCCCATCCGTGCGATATACCACGTTATAGCTGCCACTCGACTTTTCTAATGCTCTCACTGTCCACGGCTCATATGTGCCATATCTTTGTATAATCACCCATTCTCGGCCGGTTTGTGCTTTGTCGGCTTCGACGTAGGCGATTTTTTTGTTGAGATCGTCCAAGGTTATCCCTCCTAGGTTATAGATTCATCAGCCATAAGACCATATATGGCCGTTTGCCTCTCATCTTCTGTTTTGTGCTTGCGGCGATATCCTTGATAAAGCCACCATTCCCACATTTCATCTGCATTCTGAAAAGTGCTATTTTCTGCTATATATCCTCGATTAATTGCATTGTGATAGCACTCAACGATTCGAGGATATCGTTCAATATCTGCCTTTCTCGCCTTAGCAGTCTGAAAAGGGCACAGAACGCACCCGATCCGATTAAAACCTTCATCGTATAAAGAGCAATATGAAACATTGTATTTGTGTATATATTCCCAAACTTCGTCTTTAGCCCAATCTATAACGATGTGTAAGAACCGCTTGCCGCCACCATTCTTGCAAGTTTCTACTAACTTCCTGCCTGATCTTTTAACAGATTCTTCATGTCTGACGCCAGTTATTATTAATCTCCCTTTCCCGCCTCTTTCTTTTAGTTCAGCGCAGCAATATCTAACCATCGGGGTTGGTAATATGCCTTTTTGCTCTATCAATTGCCACATGGTTTTTTCCGGCAAGTGCTTTTCAACTTCTGGATATTCATTCCGGATAAAATAAACTAGCTCCGGTGGATCAACCGTAGTTAGGTTATAATGCGCATCGAATTTAACACCAGCACGTTTACATAAATCCAATATCACACAACTATCTTTCCCACCGCTGAATGCTACATAATAGCCCTCCGGCGGTTCATTGAGCTTCAATCGGGCAATTGCCACTTTTACTTTATCGACCGTCCCGAAGAGTGTTTCTTCAACAAGCATCAGCCCATCTCCAATCTCTTGCGCAGCCGCCGAATCAACTTTTCATCCCGGCTTTCCGGTGGCAGCATCATTTGCCAGCTCAAGGCGTTTGCCCAATTTACTGCACGCTTACGCTGTGTGTGTTTCCAGTTTTTCATGCATTCACCCTAACCGGATCGCACCATGCCAGCATATCCTCAAGCACCTTCGGCTTTTCTCGCAGCACCGGCAGCGGCTCTACTTTTTTATTCGCCCGCGCAAGCCCTCGCTCAATCGCCTCGTCAATTTCGATGTGCTCACGCCAACGATTCATTGTAGATTGCCCGATACCGAGTTTTGCCTGCAGCGCTGTGATCCCGCCGCAGTTATAGGCGAGCTCTTCGAGATCGATAAGTCCTGAGGGCGTTGTCCATTTTTCGTATTTTGCTTTCATCAGCCGACACCCCCTTCCAATACTTCAAACTTTCGGCTCACATTGCCGATCAGCTCCTGTACTTTTTTCTGCGGCATTATATCAAGCACCGCGATATTCTGGGATTTTTCTTTTTTGCGATTTAGAATCCCGTTATAGATATCCCGGAACTGCGCCCGGGCCGTATTCATTTCGCCAACTTCCAGATAACAGAGGCTTGTCCAGCCCATATTTAGAGCAGCCTGCTTAATCTCCGTAGTAGAAAATACCGGTTCGCGGTAGACAAACGCGTCATGCACTTGCTGGATAACCTCGCGCCATGCTTCATCCACACCCGGGACCTCACTGCTCGTTGCCGTGGTTTTTATGCTTTTGGCAGCCTCAAAAATTTCAGCGACCGCCGGAAAAAACTTATGGTTTTGCATCAGTTTTAGCATCGCCGCATCAATCTCCACAATATTAAGAGGACTCAGTGCCTTGGCATATACGATTAAACTTCCTTCGTTTATTTTGCTTTGCGGAAAAGCCATGAGATACGGAGTGAGCAACTTGATAATTTCTACTTGGTCAGTCATCTTACTTCGCCTCCTGCTGCTTCAACATTTCGATTGCTCGCCGGGCCATTGCCGCCTGCGGATTTTCCGGATGGCCCCCACCGTTTGGAGATTTAGGACCAAGCTTTCGCTGTTCTTCCTCATACCGGTCAATAACCCATGTGAGAATGGCTCTGTAATCGCTCTTGTACTTTTTCCCGTTGGCCCCCTTGTAGTTGTCCAGAATCTCAATACAGCGATTTACTGCGGTTTGCGTTCCCAAACGCTCGTTGTCCACGAGTGACTGATATTCGTCATTGGTCATGGCCACAAATTCTGCGTATTGGTGCTTTTGAACCGTCGGAGTTTCAAGCCGTTTGGATTTGGTCAATTTCCGTTTGGGGGATTTAGGGGGTATATCTATTTCTAACTCTTTCTCTATATCTATCTCTTTCTCTATCTCTGTGTTACCAATTGTTACAGGTGCGTTACATTGTAACGATTTTTCCTTTTCTCGATGCCGACGAACCCTTATTGCGCTTGCAGTTTCAGACCCTAGGCTTTCACGAGCTTGTGGTAAAGAATATTCGTTTTCTTCTACCCTTTCGATGAATCCGTATTTTTCGAGAAAGAGAAGTGTGACTTCGACATTTTTAGGATCTTCGTCAATTTCCAAGGCCAATTCTTCGGAGAAAGTATCTTCAATTCCATCGAAATATATTTTCCCGTTGTCTTTTAGGCTCAGAAGCTGCATTTTGAGATAAATTATGGTGTAAGTATCTCCGCCAGCGATCCGACGGAGTTTTTTGATTTCCTTCTGGTTAAAAAAATCATTTTTGAGTTTCAGCCAATAAAATTTTTTATTGTCACTCACCGTATCACCACCCTAACGTCAATCAATTGCCATGCCGCCTGCAGCCTCACAAGGTCAATCTTCGCTTTGGCTCGTGGCATATCGCGAAGGACCAGGAAGAATCGAACCATATTCAACCTGTCCTCCTGCGATAATGTAACCTTAAATCTTGGTCTCGACATGTTCCGGCGGCAAAATTTCGCCAGTTTCGGGATCTACTTCAACCGGTACAGGTTCGGGCGCCGGTTCTTCCTGCGGTTCATCTTCTACCGTGGCTGCGATTGCATCGATGGGTTCATCATGCGTTTTATTGTCGATATAGTTATAGCTGCCATCCGGATTAATAACGGCCTGGTCTGCTGCCAGGGCTTTTTCCATCCCCATCATTTCAATGCTCATAATGCCATATTTTGAGATCAGCAACTTTAAGACGGTTTTACTGGCCATAGCAGAGAAGTTGCTGGCCCACAAGTTACCGTATGCCTTGCTGTATTTACGGCCATGCGCTTCAAGTTCCGCGACTGTCATATAGAGATATTTCTCAAACCCGTTGATTAGCTTAAAATATGCCATAT
Source organism: Selenomonadaceae bacterium (assembly GCA_963678095.2). Lineage (GTDB taxonomy): Bacteria > Bacillota > Negativicutes > Selenomonadales > Selenomonadaceae. Next base: position 309,258 of record OY782746.1, read on the forward strand.
AGCCAACAATGGTATCACTGACTTTTTCACCGCGGCTGATTTCGCCGGTAAAACAATCGATTTCTTGTATCTGTCCCTCATATACGGGGCAAACATTCACGGTTTTATACTGACCGGTACGCATGGCCAACTGGATATAACCCTTATAGCCCATCTGATACTGCGCTTGCATTACGCCTTTGTTGCGATATGGCACGATATAGGCAAAGCCTAAATTCGGATTAATGGGAAGGTCCAGCGTTGCCGCCGTCATAGCTGCGGAAAGTACCGTTTGAGGATTGCATTCCTGCAGCTTAGGATTCGCATTGGTTAGGCTCAGCAGGCTTGAAATAAAGCCCGCTGATTTCTTGCCCAGGATATATTCAAAACGCTGCTTCACGGTGTTGTTATTGAGCATGTTGTGAAGTGTTGGTGCTGCTGGTTTTTTATTGGCTACTGCTGTATTATTTGTCATTTTTCTTTACCTCCGGTCTATCAAACCAAGTTGCATATGTTCCATCTTGGAATAGCGCTATTGCATCACCGCTTTTATCAAACAATCCATATCCCAGTATTATTCCGTCCGGCAACTCCGTACTAAGATCTCTTATTTCCGCAATCTCCCGAGGTTCGCCAGATTCTGCACATTTTTGCCCAACTTTAAAAATCTCAACGTCCTTTGGGCCATAAACAAGAAGTGCATTTATTTTTCCGAATGCCATGATTATTTAACCTCGCTTTCAACGATCTCATACCGAATATCCCTTAGCTGTTCCTTGAGATATGACAACCGGCTTTCCGGCAAATTCTTGATACTGATCGTCACATCGAAAATTCTTTGTGCCGGTGTATCGTTGACTTTCTTCGGCGGTTCCGGAGCAACCGGAGCAACAACCGGTGCAACCGTTTCCATCATGCGCTTCTCTACGTCAGCACGTTTCTGAGCGACTGCTTTTATGATTTGCGGTAAATCCGTAAGCTGTGCAGCTTTCGTTGCATACGCACAATCCTGCACGGTAATCGGAGTATTCAGTCCGAATAAATCAGAGGTAGTCTGGCATAGCATTTCGATCTGCTGCTGTCTGAGTGCATCCATTTCCTTTTGCCGGTCCTCAAGATTCTGCTGCTGCAAAATCTGTTCAAGCCGTTCCTGCATTTCCTTGGCAACCGCGCCTTTCTTGGCAGTGCGGTTCGTCCATTCTGCCAGAACGCTGAAATAAAAGAAGTATTCATCCCGTAGCCCAATGGATATGGCGATTTCCTTCGCTGTTTCGTTTAGCCGTACCCTTTCAGCATTTACCCGCTCAAGCTCATATTTTTTGAGCTGGTCACTGAGGGGAAGTTCCGCATCTGCGATAATATCCTGGATAGACTTGATCTCCATTTCAAACACCTTGAGCGGCTTTTCATACTCAGCTTTCGTAGTTTTTCTGAATTTATCTACCTGCCGCCGAATTGTGGCAAGAACCTTCTGCGTCTTTTCCATATCTTTGAGATTATCTTCCGTGACAACGAGCCCGCTGAATTTGCTGATATATTCCGTGACGTTCTTACGGATGTCGTCGATATTCCACTCGATACGCCCGATTTGATTTGATACTTGTAAATCCATTTATGCTACCTCCCAAAATTTTGCGTTTATTTCGTCGATCTCAGCCTGCAGATCGGCGATTTCTTCTTTGATTGCCGCCATGAGGTGCAGGGCCATTACTTTATAAAGTCTGCGACCGCCGGCGGATATCGTGTGATTGTAGATTGCATCGCCCACAGATATGAGCATTTCGTCCGTGCCAGTATCGATAAGGGCGTTTTCTTCGAGGATCTGTAAATCTTCTTTGAGGGCGTTGAGCTTGTGGATAATCGCTACGCTGCGATCCAGCTTTTCATCAATGCTCATAAAATCACCGCCAGACATGCTATCCCAGCTAATAAAAAGGCTGTGCTGACTATCTCCCAGCCGTAATCTGTCAGCGGAATTCTTTTAAACATAAAAGGATTGCCCCTCTCTTTGTGATTTTGCGAAGCTCTGATACTTTCACGAGGCGACAAATTCCGTAACGCTTCATTTGCTTTTTCCTCCGATCGTGATATAATTTGCTTATAATATATTTGTTATGCACCTAAATCCGTGTGAGCGCCAACTCATGCGGATTTTTTCTTTTTGCGAGTTCCACCGCATCTACTCTGAGTTTTATCAACTCCGGCTTATTCAGTACCTTTGCCAGTGCCACCGCGGATTCTATCTGAGGGATACCATAACCGCCTTCCCATCGCTTCAATGAATCATAGGATATGATCTGGATATCTTTACTGCTGAGCAGATTAACCTTTACGTATAACTGCTGCAGGGTCCATCCTCGTTCTTGCCTAACTGTTTTTAAAAACATGCCGAAGGGTTTATATTTTTGGCGATTCGTGCAATGCTTTACAGTGCAATTCATTAACCTTCACCCCCTTTCATAAGAGGTATAATATCAGTGAGGACATCCTCACCCTTTCAGCCTGCCGTTGCGCGGGCTATCTTTTTATACCGACAATCTTTCCATAAAATATCTACGCGGAACACGGCCGGAAATGATTATTTTATTTTTAGCCTCCAGTTCGTCGTTTAATTTTTTCATGATTTTGTAGGCTTTTGATTGTGAGCATCCTAAAATCTCCACGATCTCGCCAACTTTCATGAATCTTTCCATAGTCTCCATGGTTTATTCACATCCTTTCAAATTTTTCTTGTGATATAATCAACTCGAAGGAGTTGATTTGATTTGTTAGCTTTCGACTATATTCCTAAAGAATTCGCCCCTGTCATTGGTGCCATCATAGGATCATTTTTAGCGTTTACATTAACTTATTTCAAAGAGAGAAAGCGTAATTCCAATCGCTTAAAAGTTAACTGCCGTATTTTACTTGAAGAAGTTAACCGGCATTTATATTGGTTTACCGAATGTCTTGAAAGCAATGTTATTTATCTTTTAAAAGATGAGTCTTTCGATGAGTGGGAACGCTGCAAATATGAGTTTTGCGACTTAGACTTTGCTGAGTTTGAAATATTACTTAATCATTTTGAAAAAATGAAATCTATTCAATTTGCTTTTAATAAAATTGCTTCCCACAATCCAGTTGCAATCCCACCTGAATTAAAAGGCCCTGCAACCGAATACGCCAAACAAGCTCACGCGCTATTGTATCGCCACTGTTATCCTAAGAAACAGCAGTCCTGACCCAATAACCCATAATGAAAATTACTATCAAAAACAAGATATCCCATATGTTGCGTCTGGAATTCCTTGCCGCACTTATTGCTGCATGCTCTATCAACAAGTGCCGGTTTCTTACTTCTTCTTCATGCATTGAATTCATATAGCACACCATAAATTCGATTTTTGCCAGCCTGTTCAATAACTCACTAGATGTGATTGTCACCTCAGTGGTTATAAGATCAAACGAAGCATGTTGCTGCGATGGTGTTTTATGCTTTGATACTTTCATTTACTCACATCCTTTCGATTTAACCAATTAGCTGCTCTCAGTTCTATTTTAGAACTAAAATGCGCAAAAAAATTTACTTATACTGCATTTCAACATTTTGGATAATACAGGGAGCATTTCCGCCTTGAATGTATAGACTCCACTTTCGTACTTCCAATACACAGATGCATTACTGAACCCTAATGCATTAGCCATTTCTTTTAGAGTTAAATTTTTCTCCAATCGTCTTTTTTTTATAAAGTCCAAATTAAAGACATCCATCGTATCACCTCTTTTGTTCTATTTCAGAAACCCTATATTTGTATTATAGTGTTCCAAAACAGAACTGTCAATAGTTTTTAGTTCTGTTTTAGAAAAAAAGTTTATTTCTAAAACAGAAACAATTATAATAAGAATATCTAGATTTGTTTCAGTATAGAACTTTTAAAATCGGAGTGATACTAAATGTCTATTGGTGATATAATTGTTACGCTTCGTACCAATCAAGGTATGAATCAAACGGAGTTTGCTAAAAAAACCAATATAAGTCGAAGCGTTATAAATAGAATTGAACTAGGCACTAGGCCTGTTCGGGATGATGAACTAAAATTGTTTTCAAGAATCCTTAATGTCTCAGTTGATTATTTACTTGGCAACACGGATCTTCCCTACCCCAACCAGATCCCTCTTCCAACAGAAAATAAAAAAATACCAATCATAGGCACCGTGCGATGTGGTCCTAATGGATTGGCATTTGAATATATAGATGATTATATTTTTATTGACTCCACCATCACTGGCGACATCAGAGGCTTTCATTGTAAAGGTGATAGCATGACTGGTATCGGAATTTTCGACGGTGACACCGCTATCGTCCGCATGCAAGAGAATGTTGAAAACGGTGAATTAGCTATTGTGGTTATTAATGGTGACGAAGGAACATTGAAGCGGGTCCGCCTGCAAAGTAGTGTAATTGTCCTGGAGTCGGCAAACCCTGACTATCCCCCACGAATTTTTGCAGGAGAAGAAATGAATTATGTAAAAATCGTCGGGAAGGTCATTGAGATACGACGGAAGTTTTAAAATGCCGCGGGCATTTGCTCGCGGCTATGTAAATGGTTTGTATTGTAACTGATTAGAGACTTATAAATGCGAGGTGTGTTATTATTAATGGATTAATACATGCAGTAGGATCATTTTTTGTCGGGATGTTTTTTATGATTCTTTTTATTGGATTAATAGCGGCGGCTAAATATTTTTTAGGTAACATAGGATATGGTATATATTTAAAATTGCCAAATAGCATTACAAACAGATTGGATTTTTTTATAAATAATTGGGGCCAATTATTAACTATTTTTTTCGGAACATTAATGATATTTGCTTTTATTCACAGCAAATTAGGTTACAATCCACTATATTTAAAAGAAAATTTATCTATGGTATTAGGCTTAAATGCTGTTTTATCGGTTTTTATATTAACAACTTGGAGAAAGTATCATCCTTAACAGCAACGTAGAATAGCCACCCCTGAGGATGGCTAAAGGTTGGCAAAATATTTTCAGGAGAATATTTTATGGAAAAATATATAGCAACAGCAGCAATATCAATATTACTTTTATTTGTCATGACTTTTCTATTCCACCCAGAACCCGACTGGCTATTTTTCTACAATCAACCACTAGCCTCTATATCATATATAGCCATTATATTTTCTACAATATTTGTTGGGTATCAAGCTTGGTTGTTTAGATTCGACTACAAAAGTAAAAAAGAACACGCTGAATTTGAACATTCCTATAAATTAGCAAAATACTATGCTGATGAAATAATTTCTTTTTTTGATATGACTAATTTCTTTTTAAATGGAATAAATTTATCGATTGATAAAGATTTTTATAAAAAATCAACTCAATTCAAAACCTTTAATAAAGCTGAAGCTGAAACTATTTTTGAAATAGGCATAATTGATAAAGTTAATCAAAAATTAAATGAACCGTTAGATAAAGTTTCTCTGTCAAGAATATTTGCAATTCGAGATAAAAAAAGTCAAATTGAAATACTTGCTGATTGGGAAAATATTCTCCGAAAAGTTCCTCCTGTACAGCATAAAAACTTTTATAGAGATAAACAGATGGAAATCGTTGTAGATATAACAGATATTACCAATAAAATTGAATATCTATCAATGTATTTCTGTAGTGGGATGGCTGTTTCATCGCATGTATTTAAGTCCCTTCATCAAACGTTCATCCAGTTTGTTACATGTAATTATTTCTTAATTTGTCGTCAAAATGTACTTCCTGGACATGAATTCTATCAACATACCATAGACCTTTTTAATCAGTGGGCGAATGAATCAGAAAAGATTGAAAAAGAACGGCACTAACATCTATCGAGGACGAGAAAAAGCGGATGCAACATCAATAGTTGCATCCGCCACATGACAAACAGTCTATTTTTGATCTTCTGTATTTGTATCAATATCTTTCTTAGATCTTCTCTTGTCTAAAGCTTCATTTATTTCCGAAGTCATTTGCTGCATTTCTTCACAAAACCAATTCGTAAATTGCATGCTCAACCCCCCTATAACATTAATTACTATATATCTATTTATATTATAGCCTATAGTAATTTTAATGTAAATATTAAAACTATATTTAACTATTTATAAGAAAATTTATAGATTTATAGATAATTCTATTCAATGGCCGCCTCTTTCAGGGGCGGTAAAAAATAGATTTTTATATAGAACATATGTACTGAAAGGACTGATTTTTATGCCAGTATACCGCGACGAAATTCATAAAACTTATTATGTAAAATTCGGCTATAAGGATTGGAAGGGAGAATATAGGCAAACCACAAAAAGAGGCTTTGCCTTGGCGCGGGATGCTAAAAAATACGAGACTGCATTTAAAGAAAAGTTAGCCGGGCAACCAAATATGACTTTAAAATCATTATATGAAAAATATATTGCTGATTTATCCGTCCATGCTAAAAAAAGCACTGTACGAGGAAGAAAGTCAAAGTTAGAAAAGCACCTTGTACCTATGCTTGGAGATATGAAAATAGGCGATATAACCCCTGCTGTTGTCCGAGAGTGGCAAAATAAGATCACTGCATACATTTCCCCCAGGACAAATAAAACGATGTCTCCTGCGACCGTAAGGACAATAAACTCCCAGTTCTCAACGATAATGAATTATGCTGTCCATTATTATAATTTAAAGTCAAACCCTGTGGCAGCTGCCGGCAGTGTCGGTAAAAAAAATTATAAAGAAATGGATTTCTGGGAAAAGGAAGAATTCGATCTATTTATTGCAGGTGTTGACAATATCGTATGGAAGGTCATATTTCTCGTGCTCTTTTATGGAGGGATACGGCCTGGGGAATTGTTGTGCCTGGAGGAAAGCGACCTATCGTTTATTGCCAGCACCATAAGTATTTCAAAAACATTAGACTATATGGGTGGCAATGATGAAGAAACCGAGCCTAAAACCCCGTCTGCAAAAAGAATTATTCCGATGCCACATTTTATAATGGATCTAATCAAGGAATATATTAACAGGATGGCCGAGAAAACGGATAAGGTGTTTCCACAAAACTATCGGACGATCGACTACAACTTTCAAAAATACACAAAAAAAGCGGGAGTGAAACGCATTCGTCTTTACGACCTGCGCCACTCCCACGTATCACATCTTATTAGTTTAGGTATTCCAATTACTGCTATCAGTAAAAGAGTTGGCCATAAAAGCCCTAAAATAACTTTGGAAACATATTCTCACATGTACCAAAAAGATAGCGACAACATTGCCAAAATCTTGGACAAAATAGAGAAATCAGGTCAAAATACGGTCAACGAGCACTACCATACACAAAAGGCCTTTGATTTATAAGGGGTTTCAAGCCTTTCCTCACGGCTCCCGCCCTACCTGGCAAACAATATTGCGCTCTGTACGTGTCAGCTGCAGTTCCCCGTTTTCCTCCACCTGCACCGCCAAATTATGCTGGGCCATAGCCGAAAAAAGCTTCACGACTTTTGTTACAATATTGGGATTGATCATTGCTCCGCCGCTTACCACCGTGCGAATGGCATTAGAAAGCTCCGTTACGGAAACCCCTTTAAGCAGATAGCCGCTGGCCCCATATTTCAATGCATTATATACATACTCATCATCATCAAAAGTAGTCAGTATAATAATCTTGATTTCCGGATACATCTCCTTGATCAAGCGGGTACACTCCACGCCGTCGATCTCCGGCATGCGCACATCCATCAAAATAATATCCGGGCGCTTATGCTTTAAGGCAGCTAAAGCTTCGGCTCCGTTTTCCGCTACGCCAATGACCTCCATATCAGAATTCATATTCAACACAATTCTCAGGCTTTCATGAATCAATTCCTGGTCATCAGCAATCAAAACTTTTATCATCGTAATTTCCCTTTCTACTGACGGGAATCACCGCCTCAATCAAAAAGCCGGCCGAACTTCCCTCATAATGCAATGTTCCGGTTAAAAGTGCCAGTCGCTCCTGCATATGTCGCAGGCCAAAACCCGGTACTACCATTTTACAACCACAGCCATCATCGGTCAGGCACAAAACAATCCTGCCTGCTTCCGTCTGAAGACGCACTTTGACCTTGTGCGCATGCCCATGGCGGTTGGCATTTGTAATACCTTCCTGGACAATCCGGTAAATGACTTCCTCTTCATCCTCCCGCAAATGTTCCGGCCAGGAATCCACCAGAACCTCGATCTTCATGCCGCTTGCAGCGGAAAAATCCGCCACCATTTGCCCAATCGCCTGTTCAAGTGAAAGTTTTTCCAGAGCATCCGGGCGCAGTTTTTTTACAGATCGCCGAACATCCTTAATTCCCCGACGAGCGGTATCACTCATTTTTTTCAGTTGCTGCCGGGCAAATTCCGGCGATGCATCCATTGTTGCCAGACAGGCATCAAGCCCGGCAGCAATACCCGTGAGCGCATGGCCGAGCGTATCATGAATCTCACGCGCCAGCCGGTTTCGTTCCCTGGTTTCTGCGAGGCGCTCAGCCTCCAGCGCATATAGCCTTAGCTGTTCATTGGCCTCATTGAGCTGTGCATTAAGGGACTTGATGCGCTCTTTTTCCTTTTGCTGACTTTGTACCAGCAGAATCATATACATCACAAAAATGATCAGGTTCAGAGATGTGAAAATATTACTGACCGCCTTCAGCAATCCCTGCAGCGCCGGCTCATAATACGAGATATAAGCATTTAAAGGCACCATCCCCAGTTGCAGTGCGGCCAGGCTGTAATTGGCAATCAGATAAAGGCCCAACATTGCCAGCAGTAATAGCACGCGCTGCTGGCGGCCTTCATAGCCGTGAACAAGATCCGCCGCAACGAGCAGGACAACCCCATCATAGGCCATGTTGATGCTGCGCATCACCATGACGCAAAAACATATTTCACCAAATAAAATAACATATTTCCAGCGGGAATTTTTCCAGCGTCCCTGCCGATAAAGCCAGCTCAAAAAGAGCAACGAGCAAAATGCCACCAGGGCCGTAAGAAAAATCCGTGGACCAGACCAGGGAACAGCCGTCAGCGGATCAAGAAAAGAACGAGCCGACATCGACAATTGAATTTTCCACTGTGTGATTCCCATAAAAGCAGCCAGCCATAAAATGACCAGCCCGTTAAAGGCATACATCAAATAGTGCAAAGCTGCAATACCATTATTTATTCTCAATTTTTGCATTATCAGTCAGTCCCACCTTTCCAGCGGATACCGACCGATGGAATCATGCGTCAAAAGCTCCGTTGGCAATTTGATAAGCTTCTGACCAAAAAGCCCCGCCCTGATCTCGTAGGCCCGCTGCACGGCAATCCGCCCGATGGTGCGTGGGGACTGCATCGCTGTCGCCGTCATGTGTCCGGCAGCGATCATTTCTTTTGTTTCCGGAGCTCCATCGACACCGTAGACAAGAATTCGCTGCAACTGCCCGGCATTTTTCAAGGCCGCCATCGCTCCCAAGGCTGCCGGATCATTTAGCGCCATCACGATATCAATTTGCTGATTTTTCCCCAGCATTTTTTCCATTGCCGGCATTGCCAGCTCCAGTTGACCTTTGCATTCGGCCCGGTCGATGATATGAAACGAGGGATAGTCTAAAATCGTATCAGTAAAACCACGAATGCGGTCAACCGCAGACTTTGCCTCCGTATGTTCAAGTAGTACAATATTGCCGCCACTGGTATGTGCCGCCAAATGGCGGGCACAATCTGCTCCGGCCTGATAATTATCCGAAACAATCGTAGCTGCCACCAGCGAATCATCCTCCACATTGGTGTCAATTGCAATAACCGGCACATGCGCCTTCTGGGCAATCGCCAGTGCCGGCCCAATTTCCTTCCAGTCGACGGCATTCAAAAACAGGACCTCAACCCCACTGTCAATCAGTTCCTGAATTTCCTCGGTCTGCCGTTTGACACTGAGCGCCGGATCACGTGATAGTAAAATATCACCGTTATTTTCCACTGCCGAACGGATTTCCTCATCAATAATCTCATAAAAAGGATTATTGAGCGTCATATAGACGGCACCAAATTTATGGCGATGCTCATTTTGGCGCAGTGAATGATCTCCCGTCAACAGATAATAGCCTGGCAGTACGCTTAATCCCAGCAGCAGGAAAGCAGCTCCCACCCAAAGAATTTTTCGCTGATAATTTTTTCGCATAGTCATCCTCACCGATTTTAAAGCTTTTCTAAAAGTATACTACATTTCTTAGGCAAACGGGACCTTTCCCGAAGCGCAAAGCAAGGGATGCTGCTTTTTTTGCAGCACCCCTTGCTTTATTTATCCGTTTGCTCCAGTCGGCATAAAATCTTTTCCACATTTTTTTGTCCCTGACAAAGGCCCCGATGCACCAGAAGTACCGCAAAAAAGCACACGCCGGCCAGCACTCCGCCACAGATTTCAAGCCAAAAACATCCGGCTGATTGCTGTGCATTCCAGGCAATAAGCAAGATTCCGATACCGGAAAACCCCCACAGTAGCCGCTGCCACTGCCTTAAATTCCGCAGCAGCCCCGACTGCAGTCTTGCCTCTTCCAGCAAAACTGCCTGCACTGTTTTTGCCATCTGCCTTACCTCCCCTGCATCTACCTGTATTTTAGTAGGAAAGACCTGGATCAAAGAATCCGATCAGAACTCCGACAAAGGCCACAACAACCAACAGCAGCATAACCATGGTCGGGGAAACATTTTTCCGAGTCATCAACCACCAACAAAAAACAACGGCCAGCCCCGACAGCATTTTGGGATAAATGCCATTGAGCGTTTTTTGCAGATCGCCGCCACCCGGTAATACCAACGAAGTATTGATATTGATCCAAGAAGCTGCCACCGAGCCGATGACAATCGTCCCGATCATAATAATCGAATCACGAATTGCCTGTGCCTGCTCGCCAACAAGAACCTCCACAGCTTTGCCGCCAAGGTCATAGCCTTTAAAATAAGCAAAACGCATACCAAACCACATCAAAAAATTCCAGACAACAATATAGAAGATGGCCCCCAGCGGGCTGCCATCGCCTGACAGTCCAAGAGCAATGCCAAGCAAAATCGGTATCAGCGTACCAACAATCATCGAATCCCCGATTCCGGCAAGCGGCCCCATAAGCCCGGCCCGAATCCCATTGATCGCTTCACTGTCAATCGGCTGTCCATTGGCTTTTGCCTCTTCCAGGCCTGCCGTCATCCCGACAACCAAGGCACCAATTTGCGGTTCCGTATTGAAAAAGGCCGTATACGTCTGCATCGCATCTTTTTGTTCTTCTTTTGTCGTATAAAGCTCTTTAACTACCGGCAACATTGCACAGAGATAGCCAAAGGTCTGCATGTGTTCCTGCGAAAAACAGGTCAGGTTTCCGTAAAACCATGATAAGAACGATTTATTCAGCGTCTTTTTTGATAATTTCTTCATGATCAAATATCCTCCTCATCATCGTCACTGCCGCCAGCCGGAACTGAAACGCGCTGATTCTGCACCATAATCACCTTGTAATTGATAACTGCAAAGAACGAGCCGATGATCGCCGAGGCAATCAGATTCAGTCCGAGGCAAGCAGCTAATGTAAACCCGAAGAAAAATGTAATAAAGTCGAGCGGTTTTTTTACAACCTGTTTGAGCAGGATCGCGACCCCGACTGCCGGCAGCAGACTGCCCACCGTAAACAGTGTCTTCATAGCCACGCCATCCATCGGCAGATAGGCCTTCATAACGTCAACCATTCCGGCTCCGGCCATCGTGATGATAAAGGTCGGAAGAAAGGAAAAGATAATATGCGAAATCCAGGGCAGGCCCATATCCACCAGATATAATTTGCCAAAATCGCCGCGTTCAACAGCTTTCCAGCCGATATGCTGCCAGATGAGATTCATCGTGGCCGTACCATAGAACAAAACCGTACCGAGTGTACCAACGGCCGCGCCCAAAGCAGCAGCCATAGCCTGTGCCTGTGCCGTTGCCGGATCAAGCCCCATGCCTTTAACGGCACAAATCGCCAGCGGAATCCCTATGTAGCTGACGGCTCGAACGTCGGCTGAAACCGTACCGCCCGGGGTAACCAGCGCAATATAAATAACCTGAATGGCCGCCCCGATAATAATCCCGGAACGAATATCTCCCAAAATAAGACCCACAATTAATCCTGCAACCAAAGGACGTCCCAGTGTGTAGTTACCGAAGGTTGTGCCGCCAAGACCTGGCATGCTCGATAAGCAGGCACAAATCCCCAGCAAAGCAGCTTGTACAGCATTGATTTCCATAAAAGTCACTCGCTTTCTTTTATCATTTTATCTGAAAAATTTTTAGTGAAATCCAAACTGACCACGAAATTTCTTCCAATTGCCAATAGCCTTTTCCTTAATCAGGGCAAACTCAATTTCATAACCGGCCTGCATAATTGCTTCGAAGGCTGCTGCCTCCTCTTGCGTAATCGACTGATTATTCCCGAGCTGCACCGCCCCAGGCCGATCGTTGCATGGACCGATGATGATCGTTTTGATCCCTGGATCAAATTTTTGATCCACTAAAATTTTTTTCATATCAATTGGGTTTTTTGTAATCAAAAAATACCGGGTATCACTTTCCAGTACCTTCTGACATTTTTGCTGCCACTCATCCAATGTCCAGACAAAGGTTTTTTTCCCTGAAGCACTTTTGTAAGCTGCTTTCAGCACCGAATTACTGGCCGCTGCATCATTGACCGCAACCAATCCGTCACACGGATACTCCATAGCCCAGCGCGTACAAGTCTGTCCATGAATCATTCGGTCATCCACTCTAACAAAGGTAATCGACATGTATTCTTCCTCCTCCAATAAATCACTTCATCAACACTTAAATGTCGTCTTCACTTTCAGCATCCGCTTCCAAAACAAATTCCGCCACAGCTGCTTTTGTCTCAGCCAGCAGTGTATCTGTCAAAACCTGTCCCGACAGACCTTCGCCGGCAAGCACCGCCGTCAAAGCCATCGGCAGGCTCACCCCGCCAAAAGCCTGCGTAACTGGCAGTAGTTCACGCTGCGCTAAAACTTTCATCGCTGTCGTCAGCGGCGACCCGCCGATAATATCTGCCAGCAGGACAATTCGATCTGCGCCGGTAATATGTGCCGTTGCCTCACGAAAAGCTGCTTCATAATGGTCGGCCCCCATGTCTTCGCGAAGCCCCAGTGACAATACGGTGTCACGTTTGCCCGCGATCATATTAAGTGCCGTATGCAGCCCCGGGGCAAATTCACCGTGACTGACGAGAATAACATAAAACATTGGTTTCCTCCTTACCCTTGCGATGTCAAATAATAAAATAAGTTAAAATACTTTGTAACTTTCCGACAATTAAGATTTTATCAAAATCTCCAAAAAAAACAGCTGTCTTTTGTCACGACTTTACTTAACTAAAAGTGACATTTGTAATGTTTTTAAACAAACACTGGCCCTGTGCCTTGCCGCCGCTAAGTTTAAAAGCAAAAATCATCCGCAAAAAATCTTTTTAAAATTTCTTGACATTATTAAGGTACCTTGTTATTATTAATAAAAAGGTACCTTAATAAATAAAACGGAGGAAACTATATGAATTATTCCGATCAGTTAACAGAACAATTTGTTCTTCTCACCCACTTGATGATGCACCGGCACCATCAGCACCACCAAGGGCCTCACAGCCGGTTTCGCGGCCAGGGCAGAATTTTATCCATATTGAATCTGGAACCAGAAATGAGCCAAAAGAAGCTTTCCTTCCTGCTCGGAATCCGTCCCCAGTCGATCGGTGAACTGCTGACAAAGCTCGAACAAAATGAATTCATCACCCGTCGACAATCTGCTGAAGATCGCCGTTCTATGATCGTCTCCCTTACCGACAAAGGACGAGAAGCAGCTGTTTCCGAACAATGTCTTCATGAAACAGAAAAGAAAACGGAACAGTTATTTTCCTGTCTTACCGAAGATGAGCAGCTTCAGTTAACGCAGACGCTTGAAAAAATCATTGTCAAGTTAAAAGACTCGATGCCGCCAGAAGAAGCAATCTGTCCGGCACATCCTATGCTGCACCAGCAACATGGTCATCATCACCATTGCCATCATGGGAGTTTTGAAGAACCGCAGGATTAGCCCGAAAAAACATTTCCTCGGACACACTGCACTGAAAGGAAGCACGCTTAAATGACGGAATTATTTTTTGTACGCAGACAGGCACGTCACAGGCACCATCCGCACAAAGATCATTGTCCATTTTATGCTCATGCCCATGCAGAAGTGGCAACGGCTAGTAGCAGCTCGACTTCGGATGAAAAGACTTGTCCTTTATGCCAAAATCATTGTGATCTCAATTCCCCCCAATGCAAAAATGGTCTCAACTATAGTGCCAGAGTAAACCGGCCCCTGTAATACATGCCAATATTTCCGATAATAAAAGAGGCAGGAATGTACTGACCCCCATAAGTTAGACCAAGAATCAATCTAACTTATGGGGGTATTTTTATGGCTAAATATAGTACTGAATTTAAGAAAAAGATTGTAACTGAATATTTGAAAGGGAATATTGGTTATAGAAGCCTTGCAAAAAAATATAACATTCCTGGTAGTAGGCAAATAGAAACCTGGGTTGCTGCTTTTCAACGTCTTGGTACAGAAGGAATTTCTCGTTCTCGTCAAAAGAAAAGTTATTCTTTTCAATTTAAGTTGCATGCGGTAGAGTTATATTTAAGTACAGAGATTTCCTACCAAGATTTAGCATTGCAACTCGAAATCAATAATCCAGCTCTAGTAACGCAATGGGTTCAGAGGTTCCGTGCTGTCGGCGTAGATGGTCTTAAACCAAATCGGAAAGGCAGGCGTCCTAAAGTGCCAGATAAACCTATCGCCGTAACACCTACTCAATCAAAAGAAATTCGGGATGAACGGCTTAAACAGCTTGAAGAAGAAAATCTTAAACTTCGCATAGAGGTAGCTTATTTAAAAGAACTGAGGAGATTGCGCCTGGAGCAAGAGGCGCAGAAACGAGAGCAAGGATCGTTCACAGTCTCCGAGGATCATTCAAACTAAAAGATATCCTTGCAATTGCAAATCTCCCCAAAGCAACGTACATGTACTGGCAGGGCCGGTTCAACCGGCCTTCGCAAATGCTGAATTAGAGAATCAAATCAAAGCAATTCGTCAGAGCGATAAAGATTTTGGTTATCGCCGTATCTGTGGGAAACTCCGTGAATATGGTATTATGGTCAATCATAAGAAGGTCCAGCGTCTCGTCCAGAAACTAAGTCTGCAGGTAAAATCCTTTACCCACAAGAGTCGTAAATATAATTCTTACAAAGGAACAGTTGGGCGCATTGCGCCCAATCGGCTACATCGTCGCTTCGATACATGTATTGTTCATCAGAAAATCACAACAGACACAACCGAATTCAAATATTATGAAATTGACGCAAAAGGAAATATCATTACACGCAAAGCCTACCTTGACCCATTTCTCGATCTTTTCAACCGTGAAATCATCAGTTTCAGTATCACAAAACGCCCTTCATCACAAGGGATTCTATCAGCCCTGGAAAGGGCTGTTATGGTAACCAGTGATTGTCCATATCGCCGAACCTTCCACTCGGATCAAGGCTGGGCATATCAAATGAAAAACTATGTCCATCGCTTGAAAGAAGAACGAATCTTTCAGAGCATGTCTCGAAAAGGAACCTGTCTAGATAATAGCGTGATGGAAAACTTCTTTGGACTATTAAAGCAAGAAATGTATTATGGTCGAACCTATCATAGCTTTGAAGAGCTAGAATGTGCTATCCGTCGTTATATCGAATATTATAATAAACACCGAATAAAGGCTAAGCTTGGCTGGCTTAGTCCTGTGAATTATCGATTACGTTATGCCGCAGCATAATAAAAACCGCAGTAGCAATAAATGCTACTACGGTTCGGTCTAACTTTATGGGGTCACTACAGAAACACCTTTTTCACAAAGGGTTTCCTGCCTCTTTTCCAAGTCAATGATCCTCATCATATTTTTATTCAATTCTAAAAATCATAAAATCCATTAAATCGCGCGATGGCTGGTCCAAGTCCCCTGCAAATAACGCCCCAGAAATATCAGGGCCTTGATCAGCCAGTCCAAAAACATCGCAATCCAGGTGCCAAACATTCCCATTTCCAAATAAATAGAAAACACATAGGATAAGGCAATCCGACAAAAAAGCATTGTCAGAGTACTAATAAGCATCGGGAATTTTGCATCCCCGGCCGCCCGAAACACTACCGGCAGCGTATAGGCCAGTGGCCAGATCAAAATCTCAACGATGGCATGCGACCAGACGATTTTATTTGTCAACGCGGAAGCCTCGGGCGAAAGCCCATACAATTCCAAAACAAACGGCAGCACCGCCAGGACGACCAGACAAGCAACGACCTGGGCTCCGTATACCAGCCTGATAACCTTTTTAGTATAATGTCGCGCCTGCTCATAATCGTTTGCTCCCACACAGCGAGCAATGATAACGGTAAGACCGAAGCCGATTGCCATCCCAGGCAAAACTTCAAACATCACAAGGGTTCCTCCTACCGCATTGGCCGCTATCGCTGCCGTCCCAAACATAGAAACCAGGCTCAGCACAACGATCCGGCCCAGATAAAAAAGCCCGTTTTCCAGGCCATAAGGCAATCCGATCCCTAAAATCTGCCGGATAAGCTTTTTATCAAGATGCGGCTGCCAGATCTGATCCAGATAAAGCAATTGTTTTTTATTTAATGCCAACTTCAATATAATTAATGCGGCTACCACCCGGGCTATAAGCGTAGGAATTGCCACCCCTTCGACACCAAAATGAAAACCATACACCAGCACGGCATTTCCTGCAGCATGAGCGATATTCATTGCTAGCATGATCAGCATCGGCAGGCGCGCATTGCCTATGGTTCGAAAAATTGCGGCCCCGGCATTATACAGTGCTAAAAACGGAATAGATAGTGCTGTTATCATCAGATATTGATCTGCATACGCATATACCTCTGGCGAAAGCTGACCAAAAACCCCCTCCAGAATCAGTGGTTTTGCAAAATATATTACCAGCATAATACCAATCGAAGAAAAAGCAGCAATCCAAACTAGCTGCTTTGCTGTATTTCTCGCCGCCAGCGGCTGTTTGCGGCCCAAATATTGTCCGGCAACAACTATGCCTCCTGTCGACAGCGCCGCAAACAAGCTGATCAAAAGAGCCATTATAAAATCCACCAACGATACCCCGGCAACAGCAGCCTCTCCCACTGATGCGACCATAAGCGAATCCGCCAGCCCCACAAGATATTCCAAAAACTGTTCAATGACAATCGGCAAAAATAATTTAAATAGATCCCTATCAGTAAAAAATCTTTTCTTTTCCAAAACATGCCCACACTCTCTATTTTTATTACCTAAAAAGCATCCTACCAGTTAGAGTGTACTCCATGTCAAGGATTCCAATAAAAATGCCAGCAACTTTTACGATGAAAGTTGCCAGCATGTATTTTTATGACAAATCAAGTTTGTTTTTTGATGGATATAATTCGCCGAGCGCCGCCCCACTCAGGATCAGTATGGCTCCCACCACCTGAAGGAAGCGTAGCTGCTCGTGGAGAATTCCGGCCGAAAAAACCAGGGCTGACAGAGGATCAATGTAGCTGCAGATAGCCACCGACTGGGCCGGAATGTCGCGTATTGAAGAAAAATACAAATAACAGGCCAGCCCCGTGTTCACCAGTCCCAAAAACAAAACCGGTACGGCATCGGCACCTGAAATATATAGACTCTCCTCCTGAATCCCCACTGTATAAATAGCCACAACACCACAAGCGGTTATAAGCTGCACAAGGGTGCTCTCAAGCCCCGTAAGTCCTTTAATTTTCTTGTTAAAGATGATCATCACTGCATAAAGAAGCGCTGAAAACAACCCACAAGCGAGCCCCGCCGACACTCCGGCAGTCAACACATCCGCCCCATTCACAAACAGCATCCCGATCACTACCACAAAAATTCCACAAATTTTGGCTGCTGCTGTTTTTTCCCTAAACAAAAAAGGGGCAGCGGCCATTACCATGACCGGGCCACAATAATAGGCCAGCGTAGCTGTACTGACAGAAGTCAGTCGATAGGCCGCAAATAGAAAAATCCAGCTAAGCCCCATTGCACCGCCTGATCCCATAAGATACAGCCATTGCTTTTTTATCTGTTTGATCTGTAAATGCTTTTTGCCAACTATAAACAACAATCCCAAAAACAAACTTCCAATCATCGTTCGCGACAAGACAATCTGGGAACTACTTAAATCAATATAACTGGCGACAACGCCATTAGAACCAAAGATCAACAACGATATTATGTATTTTAAATAAGATTTCTTCATTTTTATGTACTCCTGCAAAAACTATGTCCTATTTGCAAGAACTCCCCTCTGTGATTTACAACAAAAAAAATAAATATATATATTTAGTATAAACACCGTAGAATCCTGCCATTTATTTTCAGCCAGCCACCTTTATATTTATAATTTTGCATTTACTATATATAATGCCAATGACTTCACTTTTACGGCACAGCAAAAGAGTTCACAGACACAAAATGCCTGCGAACTCTTTTCTACCAGTCAAGCCTCACGTCCGGACTGGGCACTCATCCTTTTTCAAAAGCCTTCCCTTTTTTGCATATTCCGGCAACCAGGCGGAACACACAGCCGTCAAAGGGACGGTTAAAATAACGCCAATACTCCCCGAAAGGCCCTGCATAATATCAATGCCTACGGCATTGGAGTTAATCAATTGCAGATACGGCAAATCATAAGCGTAATCAAGCACCCACACCCCAAGGGATCCGCCAAAAAAAGCTAAAATCAAGGTCGTCGCCATCGTCCCCATCACATCACGACCAACACGCATGCCACTAAAAAATAACTCCCACGGTTCTATTTCCCCATTTTTTCGCCGCAATTCGTCAACAGCCGCCGCGACATCCATGGCAATATCCATCACAGCGCCAAGACTGGAAAATAAAATCCCGGCAAACAGAATTTGCCCCACATCAATCGGCATGTTCTGAGCAACAAACAACAACGATTCAATATTAGCTACATTATAGCCGGAAAGCGCGGCTGCCTTGCCAAATAGAACAGCTGCCACTCCGGCGGCAAAGATCCCACCAGCGGAGGAAATCCCCGCTGACAGTGCCTTTGCCGTAGCACCGTTGATCAAATAAATCGTAACCGTTAAAACAAGAAACGAGGTCAGAATTGCTGCTGCCACGGGTTGTACCCCATGAAAGAGCATCGGAAAGAAAAGGTAGAAGAAGCAGATAAATGTAAACAGTAAGGCCAAAGCCGACCTGCAGCCTTTTTTGCCCCCGACCAGACAGAGCAGCAGCAAAAAAACAGCAATAAAGGAGAAAATCGGCATTGATCGATCCATGCTATATACCGTATGCAGCTGCAAATCCCCTGTTTTACTAGAAATCAAGACCACCCGCATTCCGGGCTCGCAGACAGTACCAAAGAGCAGCCCATTGGGACAATTTGCTTGTGCGACTTCTGCCTTGCCATCAACAGACTGTACCTGAACCTGAACAATCTGATCGCCCATACGGCTACCATTTTCTTGTAAATTGTCTTTGACAACCGCCGTAACCGTTCCCAGCTGAAAACTCCGACCTTCGGTATTGACTAAAGCCGGACGATCAACCTGTGCATAGCTGTACAACTGGATGCTTGCCAGCAGAAAAACCATCACGATGCAAAAACGAATTGCAATTTTTTTCATTCATCGGTCCTCCCATAAAAATACCCCGGGCAAACCACAAAGGTGATCCCCCGGGATATCAGTCTCTATTCCTTGATGATGCTGTACGGATCGTCAATCGCCGTGCCGGTTTCCACATCGTAAGTAGTAATCGTCAATTGGTTTGCCGTCAAGCGAATTACAGAATACGTAGGGCGCCAACTCTGACTGCGCGCTGCGATATAATCTTGCTGCTGCGGAATCAGATTATAGAATTTTGACCCTGTAGCCGAGTTTGCCGACATATAAAATACCCCTTTGGGGTTGACGATTTTCCCCTGACGCATATCAGCAATCGTGTAGCAAAGATTCTGTGACAAGAAGGCCGCCTTCTTATTTTGATCCACCAAAGCCTGATCCAAAACATCATGGTGCTGTCCCTGCTGCCCTGGTGTTTCATATTCGGCAAAATCACCGTGCTGCTTGCCGTCACTGCTGATTTGATATGTTCTGGCATACGTATGATCATGTCCCTGCAAGACTACATCAATATGATTTGCATCATAAATCGGCGTAAGCTGTGTGCGCAGCAGGATCCCGTCAGAATCAGAATGATCGAGGCCACTGCCATATATATCCTGATGCATAACAACGATTCGCCATTTGGCCTTGGGATTCGCCGCTATGGCCTTTTCAATTAGAGCTTTATGATCGGCTGCATTGTAATTATTGGCATTGATTACAATAAACAACGCTTTCCCATAGCTGTAGTAATAGCCATGCCCTGCTTTGGTCGGATTCGTTTCTTCAAGGAAGGGATTTGGCACATTGAAATGATTCATATAACTGGCAGTCATGCTGTCATGATTGCCGATACTTGTCGCTTGCGGCAGACTGCGCAGAGCCGCTGCCGACAGATAACCGGCATACTGTTCTTCCTGCAACGCAAGTTTTTCCGGCTTTTGATCAGAGGCCGGTTCGTTAATCTGATCACCAGGCGATACCAAAAAATTGATATCAGAATGCTGCGCTAAAGCCTTGTTTAAAGTTTTATTCCAGTTATAGGAATCATTTCTCGTTGCCATGTGCGCATCCTGTTTCGTCCCGTCAGTCAGTCCGGCTCCAGTTGAGGCGCCAATTTGCGGATCGCCGACAAACATAAAGGAAAAATCCTCCGGATCGCCGGTTTTAAATGGCTGTGCCTGCTGCCACTGCCCGTTCAGGTTGACCTGATACCAATACGTCTTTTTAGCCTTGAGACCTGCAGCCTCTACCTTATTCGCATAATACATTATGCCATCTATAACGGTCCCGGTCTGACAGCTTCCATCAAATTCTCTGGCATCGTGCATAGCCGGATTCTCTGCAATTCGAATCCTGGATTTTTCTGCCCCTTGCTTTGAATACCAGGCAAAATTCAAATGGGCGGCATCGGTTCCCGGCGCTATCGCTACTTGCTCGTAATTTGTCCTGATCTGTTCCCAGTTGTCCTTCCAGCTTTGCCAGTCGGTATCTTCTCCCACAATGGTTCTCGTCACCTGCTGTGGCGTCAAAGACGCATCCGCCCAGTGATCCGTTGCAGCAAATCCGGTGGAAACAGCACACAATGCGGCAATCATAAAAGCTAAGGTTTTTTTCTTTTTGTTTGTTAACTTCATCCGGCAATCCTCTCCCCACGTTTCTCTGATGAAGTAACTATAACATAGGATTATTAGCTTCATATTGCCGTTTCGTTAACTTTATGTTAACTATTTCCATTTTATAATTGTCCGCGAAAATACTTCCGCCAAAAACGGCTATCCAAAGTACGAGTCACTTGGCAAAGCCGCCTATATTATCAATATCTAGCCTTCCCCGTAAGCCGTTCTATACGAATGCACCCTACATCCACAGCGTCTATGGATTTTTCAATGTACTCTTTTCCTACCTCGATGTATTCGGGGCTGTACTTTTTGACCAGTGCATACAGAGCTGCTTCCTTAGCTGGTCCTGTTAAAAATTCTACGCGCCCCTCAACAATCGCACTTTCATAATTGACGGAAAATTTATCAGGCAAAACCTCTGTCGCACCGACTACCGTAAAGCTCACGCGGGAATCAAATCGCAAATTGTCGAGTTTTTTGCCGACTTGTTTTGCGCAGTGAAAAAATAATGTTTCCGCTTCATAAGCATAATTTATCGGCACTCCATAAGGAAAACCATTTTCTCCAATCGTTGATAAAACACCATATATTCCCTTTTGCACAATTTTTCTAGCCTCATCGGCTGCCAATTCACGATCTTTACGGCGCATAACCTCGTCCCCCTTACAAATCTTTCCTTATACAATAACATTTCCTTTAAATCCCGGCAACAGACAAAGCCGTCTGTCTTTTATTTTTAGTCCTACTATACTCAATCTCGATCGGTCCAGCGGGCTGCATACCCTCTTGTATCGACATGAACAAAACCGCTGTCATAATATGAGCCAATCCCGTCAGCACCGCAATTTTCAGCAATTGCCGCCAGTTCATCGACCGATATCCCCTCCGGCAACAAGACATCTGCCGCACAGCCCTGCACATGCTGACTATTAGGCACCCCGCCCACCTCTTCATTATGGGCTGGACAACGGTAAGCACAAGACAGCAGCAGCGGGTTACCCATCTGCTCACGCATTGCATCCAGTACTTCTAAAAGTTCAGTTGCTATTCCATTTTTCGGCAATTCGCCACAGCAGTGGCAAGCTAATTCCCGATCAGAAAAATATTTACTCCCCATAATACACCATACTCCTTTTACTTTTTAATCTGATTCTTCATCCCAAAATTTCTCTTTTTGAAATAATTCGGTGATCTCTACATGCAATGCCTTTGATAAAAGATATAAGACAGGCACTGTAGGATTGCGTTCCTGACGTTCAATCGCACTGATCATACTTTTACTGACTCCAGAAAACTTAGCCAATTCGCTTTGCTTCATACCTCGACTTTTCCGGGTTGTTTCTAACAGATATCGGATCATATAACAGCCCCCATTTTGAAAAAACACTATTTTTATTGCCTTCCCAATATTTCGTTAAAGCATCGCAAAAAATATATTTAAGCCACAAGCGGCCATGCTGAAATTTTCAACATGGCCCCCTGCAACCGCTATCAATCCTGCATCCACATCGGTTTTCGCACAAAGCCAATATGATAGACTATATACTGCATCACAACTTGATGCTCACCGATATTGAGCAAATAGAAGTTTTTTTCCTGCCCTATAATTTTTCCTTTAGGGCTGTCACTTAAACAACGGTTAAGAAAATCATTTTGTGCCTGTATAGCCACTTCATCTACTGTCATTTCAGGATCTTTATTCCCTACAACGACTCGTTTGACATAGCCAACCTCGCTGACATCAAACACATTTGCCATTATATTCCCCTGCCTTTGACTATTTTAGGCTGCGGCATCCGGCAAGGCATCTTTCTTTTCCTTTTGGTCAGCAACAGCCGGTGCCGCCTCTACATTAGTCGGAGCTATTGCCGTATTTAAGATATCGAGTACGCGGGAAAGACCTTCCGGCACCCCCCCCTGCGAGGCATGTACCTGTACATGATATTTAGCTGAATTGTCGCTGCTGCGAGTGTTTTCCTTATGGCTTGAAACCGCTCCCTTAATATTCACCTTGACGGAAAACGGTCCGATTTTCCCTTTTGCTTCAGCGTCCAGGGCCAACGATTTATCATCTACTTCCTTCGACGATTCCGAGGATTTCACTTCCATATCGAAACTTACATCAACTGTGTCGACAGACAAGGTCGGAATCTTTACAATGGACAACAGTGGTATCTTAAGATCCACTACCTCCGTCCCCATTTCAGTTGAGCCCTCGACATTTACAGATCGGTTGAAACTGAAATTTACGGTACGAATTTCCGACTTGTCCCCATTTTTGCTAAAACCGACATTTTCAATAAAATCGGAAGTAGCCTTCGCCAACAAAACTTGTGCATTACATGCTGCCTGGAGCGGGCCTCCGATTAAAGAATCCATCGGCAAGCCACCAAACTGTTCACTCATTTTTTCTAATGCCATGATTTACACGTCCTCTCTTTTTCATCTATTTGTACCCCTAGGGAAGTACCTTAATAAACTGATCATTGATTCGCATAACAGCTTCCGGCGGATCCGAGGTCTCAAAATACAAATCTACATCCACAAAATTATCGTTGGATGGATTGTTATTGGAGGGCAAAATATGGGCAAACAATCCATTGCTTTTATTCGCCTCGGCAAAACCGCTTAATTTGACCTTGAAGCTAAGCTTCATTTCCTTCATCTTTAAAGTATGCATGGGAACCAATGACAACTTGGGAACCTGCACCCGTTTATAGACAACCTCATCTGCTTCGGCATCTATAACCGGAAATTGCAGGTCCATCATTATGGGCTTGTTTTCCTCATCAAAATAATGCGCTAACACATTCAGATGCTGTGTTTCAATTAATTTATGTGCCTTTAAAATAGATTCTTGCATGGCTGCCAGCAAGGATTCAAACGCCTGTCCTCCACTCATTTCCTCCACCCTTTCTTTAAATTTTCTGTACTAACCATACCATGGTCAAAATCCACAATGGTAGAATTTTACTTATTTTGTGGAATAAAATAAAAATCGTCTAGCATTTTTGCTAAACGATTTTTATTTTACCGCAATCTTATATATACTCTCTGCTTACAAAACAGCCTTTTTACAAAATTCCACCTTATGGATTTGCCTCCAGCAGGTCAAGTGCGGCCGCTCTTTCCTGCCGCCAACGTGAATAGAGTCCCGGCCGCAACTGCGGACTCCCCTCCGACCAGGAAGGGTCCGTTAATTTGACTTCATAAATGAAATAAATTAGCTCAGAATCACTCATATCCTGTATCTTTTTTTGTGCAAGCTGCGCCCCGTCCCCAAATACCATTGCCCCATAATAACTGCCATGCTGAATACAATTACTGAACAAAACCTGCTGCAGGGCATTGCTGTGTTGCTCAATATCAAAATCATACCATTTCAATAAGTTTTCTGCCCCACTATCATAATACCCCGGTTTTACATACTCATCCTGTAAAAAACTAAATCCATCTGGATCCACATTACCTAATTCTTCCCATTTTGTAACAAAAGATGTATCGCAGCAAGGATTACCGGCAGCTTTTAGTTGTCTCCCATATTCATCATACGGCGCATCATACCGGCACAACCATTCGACAAAATCCTGTACGGTTCCCGCTTCACTGGAAAACTGATATAATCCATAGGACCAGCCCCCAGCATCACCCGTACTTCTGGCGACAATCGCCGGATCGCTATTGCTCTCATATTTGCCACTTAACTCACCCAATCGCATCATAGTATATTCCCCCTTATATATTTTTCTATAGAGTGATTACAATTTTATAAACTCCTTCGACCGCTCCAAAGCTTCAAATATCTCATTTTCCAGTTTCGACATCTCAATGTAATTTGCTAAGTTTTGTTTGTTTTCTATTTTTTGATAAAAATCGCGACACCATTTTGCAATTGTCGTTTCCACCAACGTTTCCCCATGACAAATCAAGGCCTGAACTTCACTTTGAGAGAACGAATTTAAATCCGTTCGAATTTTCCCGATTCGCTCGACGATGCTGTCAGACCAGCCCATAACTGGAATATCCCGGCCTACTTCGCCATCACGGCCTTGCAATTCACGGTAAAAGCGGCAGCTATTTTCAAGTTTCATGTAAATCCCCTGCCATTTTTCCGTGCACATGTCCTGCATAATAATCTTTCGATCCCGACTAGAAACTTGTGCCATTAAAATATCAATGATCCGCAAGGGTTCATTTAAAAAATGATACTTTTTCTGATTTTTTTTGAACCGCCCGGCAGCATCACTTATTACAAAAACGGCCTGCTTATCCTGGCGCAGAGCCTGCTCGATCGGAAAATATCCGAGATTATCAAAGACTCCGCCATCTGCCAGATAAACAAAGTCCGGCGTCACGCAGGGACTCGGTTCATCATGATTTTCTTTGGTCTGATGATAGAATTTATACTCCTGGATATCGAGCTTCATTGGCGAAAGCAATCCTGGAAAGCAAGCACTGGCAGCTACTGCAAAGGCCAGAGATATATCTTTTACGTCATAGGAATAGCCCGTCTTACTGTCACCAAACTTATTATCGCCAAACTGCCATAGATTCCCATTATTTAAATTTGTGGCATTAATTACTGTATGCAGATTCGGTGACAACTCCGTCAGCTTCTTGTCTTGAAAAAGATATCGCTGCAAATTTTCCACCATAATCTGGCTGTCTCCCTTTAGCCGTAACAAGGCAAGCCCTTTATACAGTAAGATCTTGGTCCGAATATCCTTGCGACTGAATTCAATCAGCGGTTCAATAATAATCTGATCGAAATCCTTAACACTTTGAATTTCATCAAAATGAACTGAAAAAAATGCATTGATAATGCTGCCGCCCGACACGGAACTAATAACCTTGATCCGGTCCTTTAGGCCAAAGGCAATCAGCTTGCGCAATACCCCCGCATGAAAAAAGGTTGCCCGATAGCCTCCGCCAGAAAAAGAACACATAATATCGTTTTCCATTATACTCCCCCTATAGCTGATTTCAGCTTTTTATATCTTGCTGGTTTCAAAATACCATCCCCTGCGACTACAATGGTGGCTTTCTCCATATTTCTTGAATAAGGCAAAAAAACCGAAAAATTTTATATACCGCTGCAGATTCCACCTTAGTAGACAACTGGCATGCTATTGTGTTGTTGTAACAAATACAAACTAATTAAAAAGGAGTGTTTCTTATGGTCATTCAGGCAACGCAAAATGATGTAATATTTCTCGGGCACGGTTTTTATCTAGGAGGAGCCAACACGGGCGGGCGAGACAAGAATGTCAACCTGCAAAATAATGTCGACCTGCCGAACAATGTCGATTTCTATCTGCTGGAGCCGATAGGCGCTAAACTGGACGCCAGACTGGCTGATGATTTAATTCATCAAGAGCGTACAGACATATCTCTCTTTCATCGTGACGGCAGCGCGGACAGTGATATTTCAAAGAGCTTTCCCCACGTGTACAATACTACTTGTCCCAATTTCATCTTACAAGACCTTGGCCCCGAATTGAAAAAAAAGCTTAAGCTCGCCAACTTGCCTCCTGTTGGATCGCCTTATATTGTTCTCGTTTCCCAAGATACACCTTTATCCGACTTGCTGAACCGGGACGATGTCTCGAGGCTCATTAAGGAGCACCAGCAAAGCAACACGCGTCTGCGTATATTCTGGGCTGCCTGTGCCAGCCAAGACGAACCCAGTGAAACCTCTGTGGTTTTGAAGCGATCCTAAAAAGAAACCAAATAAATCTAATTGTTGAAGGTCCATTCATTTCTTAATTCCTTTCAACTAAAAAGGTCCTCAGCTACTACCTGTAGCCGAGGACCTTTTTCACAACCCCTATTAAAAAATTTTAAATACCTAACGTGACAGACTATCACTCACAAAAGCACTCCCGTGTCATGTTGCGCAATTACGTCGATCTATCGGCGCTGAGAATTTCCCAGGATAATTCCACCTAAAATCAGTCCAATCCCAAGCCACTGCCCCCAAACAAGCTGTTCGCCCAAAATGAAACAGGCCAGTAAGATTGCCACCGGCAGCTCCGATGCCGTCAGTATGCTGCCAAGTCCGGTTCCAACATGCGGAATTCCGAGCGAGAAAAGGATTGGCGGCAATGCAATTCCGAATGCCCCCAGCAAAATACCATAGGGGAACAAGGCGATTAGCGTCGAAACATCGGTCAAAAACATCGGCGGGAAAAATATAAAAATCATTCCGGAGGCGCCCACGGACATCAGCGCACTTTTAAATATCGGGGGCACATCACGGCCCACTGTCCCACTGATAAGGAGCAACAGTGAATAGGTCAGTGCCGCCAAAAAGCCCCACAGCATCCCTGGAGTAAACATCAGGCTGCTTTCCTCCAGCTGCATCCCGGTAGCAAACAAGGATCCGACCAGCAGCAAGCCAAGTGCCATAAGCTTTTGACGGTCGGGACGCCGATGAAAAAAGAGCCACTCCAGCCCACAGCCAATCCAGACAAACTGGAATAAAAAAATAATAGCCAGCGACGCCGGCAGCGTCTCCAACGATTTATAATAGAAAATTGTCGTACAGCCGATAACACTTCCCGACAAAATCAGCCCCATCGTTCTTTTCCAGCCAAGCACTGCTTTCTTCCAGCGCCAGGCTATACTCCAAAGCAGCAGCATGCCAAAAAGCCCCTGGGCTCCGCAGACTTCCGCCGTCGAAATCCCGTGCTCATAGGCAATTTTCACAATCGTGGACAAGATGCCATAACTGCACCCGCCTAAAAACACCATCCATGCATAATACCCTTTTGACAAAATATCGCCTCCATAAAAACACAAAAAAATCGCCACACAATACCGCAAGCGATACTGTGTGGCGAAAATAGATCTCTCTAGAAAAATCCACATCCAAATAGGTTTTATTATGTAATAAGTCTATCTGATATCTTTCTGTTTGTCAAATCCCTCCAAGCAGCCTGCAGGTTAATCAGACGGATTTTCTCTGTAACCACCAGCAGCTGCTGCCGGCTGCAACTTAAGATCTTGCCCTTAATAGTAAGGTTATTGCATAATGCGTTATTCCTGTATAACAGCCCAAAACCGCCAGATAGTCGAGGAAAAAGCGGCCTGCTGGCGGCGTTTCCCAGCCAAAACTATGTTCCATCAATAACAACGCTCCTATATGCTGCGTAAACGACGCATAGACACCATACGCAATGATCCCGGCTGCCAACACCTTGCTGTACGCAAAACATTTTTTGTGAAGTCCCTGCCGTTCCAACCATTTTTGCCCATCGCGCCATAACGGCTGCCAATGAAGGCCTAGATGCATTCCGATCAGGACAAAACACAGATAAGCACTTCCCTGATGAATCGCATGCAGCCAAATAGAAGCTGTTCCCGACAAGGCGTTGACCGGCAGTAAAACCTGTGAAATCAATAGACCTGACACCAGGCTCATACAAAACGCAAGTCCCAGGGAAACGTTCATCAGTCTTATTAGCCCCCAGTGAAAATTGCGGGCTCCTCTAAAAAGGGCCTTATACCAATACAAATTTAAACGATTATGCCACAGCACCAATAGGAAAAGACTTAGGCCCAAAAGTTCATGTCTGATATTTCCGATAAAACGGTAATTCATCAGCAGCAAAAAAGACAGAGCCAACGCAATATTTAAAAGATTTTTTCTCAAAACCATTCACACCCTAAAAATTAAATGGATTTCCCCTTTTCATAGGCTTCCTGCAGTACCTTCCTGCCACTAATTTCAGCTGCCGCAGTAACCCCGCCGCCTAGCAAAACTCCTTTAAGCTCCGCGCGGGCAAAACAGTCCAGCCATCCCTTGAGACCATGAATTGCACCATCTATTGCCGTTTCCGCCGAATCGGCAGCGGCAGCCAATAAATAAATTTCACGAAAAGCATACTCCGAACCAAATAAAGGATTCATCCGGTCCAGCATCGTTTTCATCTGCCCCGACATCTCGTAATAATAAATCGGCGTAGCAAATACGAGCACATCGGCAACGCTCATTTTTTGTATAATCTCGTTTACATCATCTTTTATAATGCAGCACCTTGTTGTCTGGCACGTTAAACAGCCTTTACAAAAATTGATTGCTTTGTCCTTTAGCGAAATTTGCCTTACTTCATGGCCCGCCGCTTTAGCCCCTTTGGCAAATTCATTTGCCAATATTTCGGAGTTGCTATTCCCCCGCAAGCTTGCGGATAAAATCAAAACTTTCTTGTTCATCATAAAGCCCCTTTACTTTTCATAAATTACATACTTCTTTGCGCCGTCGATTATTTATTAAAACCAGCCTTTGCCAGCCAGGCGGTAATGCTCTCCCTGGAATACCCCTTATCACTGCCCTCTAATACCAGTTCCTCAAGAACCGTTGATTTAGCCGCTATTTCCCTCATATCTTCCAGGCTGTGCCCTGCACCATATCCTCCATGGGTGCAAAATGGCACAATCGTCTTGCCGGCAAGCTCCGGCGCAGACAAAAAGGAGGCCGCAACCGGCGAAAGCGTATACCACCAGATAGGCGTTCCAACAAAAATCACATCATAATCAGCCAGATGGGGCACCTGCTCCTTAAGCTCGGGCTTATAGCCTGTCTCAACCTCCTGCTTCCCCTGCTGCTCAACTGTCTTATAATCCTTGGAATAGGGGACCAGCGGTTGTAATTCGAAAATATCGGCATCTGTCAGCTGCTGAATGTTTTCAGCCAGAAGGCGCGTATTACCTGTATACGAAAAATATACCACCACAGCTTTTTTCCCATTTAAAACATCCGCCTTTTGTCCGCGTTGCTCAAGTGTCTGTACGTTGTCCCTATTCACTGGCGGCAGTGCCCGGGCGCCAAAAACCTGCCAGCCGCCAAGCATAAGCAAGGCAACTGCCACCGTGCCACAAATTATTTTTTTCATCAAAATCAACCTTTCTAAATTCAACCAACGCTGAAAATCATTTGTAAATCAATACCGTTTCAGTATAACCCCTGGACTTAACTCCAGCTCAAGTGCTTTTTCCTAAATAAAATTTTTTTCTGTCAGACCACTTAGCTGAATAAAGATCGTCACTCGCGCCAGTGCAATAAAGAGCAGTCCGGCCAGAACAACATAGGCGGTGCCCAGCTCGGCAATAAATATTCCGCCCACAGCCGTCCCCAGTGTTGTCCCCAGATTCGCCGCTGTCAAAAAAAGTCCATTGGCAAAGTCTGGCGCTTCCGGGACGGCATTAGCTACCCAGTACTGCGTAACATTTGCATTGATACCGCCAAGAATTCCCCACAGAATTGTCAGCACCAGCATCGGCCCCCAAAACATTCCGCAAAAAAACAGCAACCCATAAAGGCCTGCCAAAGCAAGCATAAAAACTTGCACCGTGCGCCTTGCATTGCGCACAAGCATTTCTCCAGCCAACATGCTGCCCAAAATATTCATCACCCCATAGATAAAAAGCATACTGCTCGTGCCTGATAAAGGCACTGCGGTAACTCGCCCGAGATATTCCGGCAGATAATTAAATACGCCAAAGACAGCTCCATTCATAAGCATAACTGCCAAAACAGCTGCCAGAACCTTCGGCTTTTTTAATACACAGAGCTGTGAGCCATATGATAACCGGTGGCTTACCGGAAGGGAAGGCACCAGCCAGATCGTCGCAATAAACACCAGAATATTAACCGCGGCAAAAAAGCTCAAGGCCATTGCCAGCGAAAAAGTCCCGGCAATAAAATTGCTGATCGGCACGCCGATAACCATCCCGGCCGACACACCGACTACAATTTTCGCTACAGCTTTTGGTGCCAGCTGCGGCTTTACCGATGCCGCAGCTACACTAAAAGCCATCGAGCAATAAATCGGATGGAAAAAAGCCGGGATAATTCTGGCAAGCAGTAACACCTTAAAGCTCTCAGCAAAGATCGATACAAGGTTTCCCACGATAAACACACCCAAAACCAACAGCATAACCGATTTGCGATTCATCCCGGAAAACAACAAGGGCATTGTCGGCCCGGCGACCGCTACCCCCAGCGCAAACAAGCTCACAAGGGTGCCAGCTTTTACGATACTTACATCAAATTGCGCTGCAATAAACGGCAAAAGCCCGATAAAACCCATCTCTGTATTTAAAATGCCAAAGACACCGACTGCCAAAATATACACCAACAGACTATTTTTGTTTAACATAACAAATACTCACTCCATAATAAATTCCTATATCAAAATACAGTGATTCAAATCATTATAAATCACATTACAGACAAATTGATCCCGAGATGTCGCCTATTTTAGTCCCTTGCAAAAAAAACGTCAAAACAGTTCCCTCTCGCAGACAAATCCAAACCTCCAGTTTGCTCAAAAAGAAAAAGCAACCTCCTGTATAGCAAAAAATACGGAGAATTGCTTTATATTGCTACACTGACAATGCGATTTATTACAAAAAGCAAGCAGCTTTTATCCCATATCTGGCAGAATACCTTCTGTAAAACTATAATAATCACATCTTTAAGCTTTATAAGCATTATAAAAACTGTTATACTGTCGATAATATAACGTTCTGTACAGAAAGGAAGGCATATTCTATGGAATTCAGAGTTCTCTCCTATTTTCTCACAGTTGCGCGTGAGGAAAATATTTCCCGCGCTGCAGAAACACTGCATATCACACAGCCAACCCTTTCTCGCCAGCTTTCCGAACTAGAAAATGAATTAGGCGTCAAGCTTTTGAATCGCGGCAAACGCAAAACAACATTAACGGAAGCTGGCTTGCTGCTGCGCAAGCGTGCGGAAGAAATCACCGAACTGACAGAAAAAACCCGACACGAATTTTATGAAAATCAAAAACTGATCGCCGGTGATATTTACATTGGCTGTGCCGAAACACATGCCATACAGCAACTGGCAACAGCAGCCCAAAAAATCAGCACCCTGCATCCACATATCCGTTACCAGCTATTCAGTGCCAAGGCGGATGAGGTACTTGAACGCCTTGAGAAGGGTCTCTTGGATTTCGGTGTCTTAATTGAACCGCCCAATCTCAATCAATACCGCTCGATTCAACTGCAAGAACATAATACCTGGGGTCTGCTTATGCGAAAGGACTCCGCCCTCAGCAGCAAAACCGCAATCACGGCACAAGATGTCTGGGATATCCCCCTGATTATCTCGCAGCAAACACTGCTGACCCACGAATTGTACCATTGGTTGCAAAAAGATCCCAAAGACCTGCATACAGTCGCTACCTATAATCTTCTATTCAATGCTTCCCTGTTGGTGAAAGCAGGCCTGGGCTATGCTCTTTGCCTTGATAAATTAATCGCAACCGGTCAGGACAGCGAGCTCTGTTTCCGCCCGCTGACACCAGGGTTGACAGCCCGCGTCTATTTGATCTGGAAACAACATCATCACTTTTCCAAAGCGGCAAATTTATTTCGCGCGGAAATCCTCCAGGCCATCGCTGATTAACGACAGGATCTCGCTTATGCTATATTATTTCAGATTTGCTTTAAAAAACGCATCCATTTTATCAAACGGGATAATATCCATTCGGTCATAGAGATCGGTATGGTTTGCTCCCGGGATAAGCAAGAGCTCCTTATTATCTCCTTTCAGCTTTTTGAACGCATCTTTGCTGAAATAGACCGAATGAGCGTTCTCGCCATGAATCATCAATACCGCACTGCGAATCTCATCACTATAGGCAAGAAGAGGCATTGTCATAAACGATATGGCGGAGGTCGTATTCCAGCCGGCATTGGAATTTACAGAACGAACATGATAGCCACGTTTCGTCTTATAGTAATCATAATAGTCCTTTACAAACACAGGTACATCAGCCGGTAGCTGATCAGGAACTCCCCCCGCTTTAGCATATGTTCCCGCTTTATAATCTTGTGTCCGCTGATTATTGAGTTTCTGCCGCTGCAAATATCTCTCATCCGGCCCCATGGCATCAAAGTAGCCATTTGCTATCACTCGGGTCATATCATACATGGTCGAGGTAACCGTAGCCTTTACACGCGTATCCATCGTCGCTGTGTTAAGAGCCATTCCACCCCAGCCACAAATACCGATGATGCCAATACGGTCCGGGTCTACGTTATTTTGTGTCGACAGGAAATCAACCGCCGCTGAAAAATCCTCTGTGTTGATTTCCGGCGAAGCCACATCACGCGGCGCCCCACCACTTTCCCCCGTAAAGGAAGGATCAAACGCTATTGTCAGATAGCCCCGCTCTGCCATAGCCTGCGCATAAAGCCCTGACGACTGTTCTTTTACCGCCCCGAATGGGCCGCTTACTGCAATCGCCGCTAATTTCCCCGTCACATTTTTCGGTTCATAAAGATCGGCGGCCAAAGTGATACCATAGCGGTTATGAAAGGTCACTTTACGATGCTTAACCTTATCGCTCTGCGGAAATACCTTGTCCCACTTTTGCGTTAATTTCAAAGTAGCAGCCTCCGTATTAGCGCTGTTAGTTACTATTGTATCGGTTGTTGCCTGCGCTGCAGCCCCAACCCCATCAGCGCCCAGTGCCATAACCACACCCAGCAAGGCCGTTGTTAATATTCGTTTTGCCTTAAATCCTGTTTTCATATAAATCATCCTCTCTTGAAAATCCCTAGTTCTTATAAACGGAGTATCTTCTTTCCGGCACGACATTCCTTCTGTCATCCGCATCAGCAAAACCACATTTTGCCTGTATCCGTTTATAATTTCATTATAATATGGCAATAATTTTAAATAAAATACCTATATTGAACTTTAAACCATGCTTAAAAAGCATTAATATCGCAGCATCTGTATACTGACTATATTTATAAACAAGCATTTTCAAGCTTTAGGATTTTCATCGAGGTCAGCCAATAAGCAAAAAGGCCCTAGCCCCTTGCTATTTCCCGAAGCCTTGCTTATTTGCAGGAAAATTTCACCCAACCAATTTCACTGCAAGCACTTGCTGACATTGCAAAGCTCAGTAAGTATCACCTGCTGCGCACCTTTGTAAAAGTTGTGGGGATGCCACCGCATCTTTACCAACAGCAGCTTCGCATACAAAAAGCAAAAGTTCTACTCACTGCGGGCAACTCTGCTGCAACAGTTGCTATCGATACCGGTTTTGTCGATCAAAGTCATTTTTCCCGTCAGTTTAAAAAAATAACGGGCCTTACACCCAGTCTATATAAAAAACTATGAGCTAATCCTCCGCATCCGGACACTTAGCTCATCGTTTTTATTATATTTGCGCCTCTTTTATTTTGATACTCTTAATAAATTCCAATTTTCACGCTTCCGCCAAACCCTACACCGTATATTTTCCTACTAGATATTGAACAGCATCTTTGTTTTCGTCTAAAAAAACAATAAAGTCATCCGCATTTACTGCTGCTTTCAATTTCGCCAGCTCAAGTAAAAACGGTCCGATTTCCTGGCTTTTAATTTCACCATAGATATCCCCAAACCTAGCTCCAGGCTCACCAACAATCCCGCCCATTGACAATACATAGGTTTCAACAAGCTGTTCATCCATCCGTTTCCTACTCCCAACAAAACCTATTAATCCTTTTGGATGCTGGCCGCAGGAATTGGGGCAGCCAGAAATCAATACAGACGGTAATGCTGCTTTAATAGATTCTGTCTCCCCTTTAAAAGTATCCAAGATATGCTGTAACAGGCTTTGCGAATTGTTTAATCCAAAATTACAAATTTCTGGGCCTACACAGGCAACTGTATTTTCGATTGGATAAATCGACGTATATTCTGAACTAACAGCCATTAGCTTTTCTAGATTTTCCTTAGACAAATCTCTTACAAAAAATCCTTGTGTCATTGTCAGTCGAAGAGAAGCTGGTTCAGATAACCCTCGTAGAAAAGAAACAATTTTATCAAGCTGATCGCCATGCATCACGGCTTTCGAAGGATGTACGTAAAGCGCATATTTCCCCGGCTGTTTTTGTGGAAATACAACCCCCTTAAGCCGTTCATCCCAAAGAGCATTCTCCCGGATTTTATTTAAAAACTTTGTAGTATCTAGTGCCTCGGTTTTATCAAGCTGCATCGTTAAATCTTCGCTACTCTCTTTAAGCACTTTTATTTCGTCAGTGATCTTATTTAAAAAAACGTCTTTTCCCAAACGCTCAACAACATATCTTAACCGAGCCTTGCTACGATTTGTTCTATCCCCTTCTCGATAAAAAATATTTTTTAAAGCTTCAATGTAATATAGCGCTTGATCTGCTTCAATAAAACTGGCAATTAAAATGCCAGCTTTCGCATTTCGCCCCATACCACCTCCACCATAAACAGAAAATCCTCTTCTGTTATTTTGAAGCTTGGCTATAAAACCAATATCGGTAACGGTTGCATTTGCCGTATCTTTTGTGCTATTAGAAAAGGCAATTTTATATTTTCTCGGCAATGTGAAGCTTTCTTTTTTTTGCATCAGATAATTTATCGCAAGCTTCGCATAGGGCGTAACATCAAAGGCTTCCTCTGCGTCAACTCCGGCAAGCGGAGAACATGTTATATTGCGAACTCCATCTCCGCCAGCTCCTTTTGTAATAAGTCCAAACGAAAGGAGGTCGTCAAGAATCACCCCTAAATCTTCAAGCTTAGCATGATGTAGCTGGATATCTTGCCGTGTAGTAAAACGAAATTGAAGATTATACTTTTGCACAATTTTACTAATATTCCCCAGTTGATCTACGCTTATGACGCCACCAGCAATCCGCGGCCGAATCATATAGGTTTCACGTTTCGGACCTTCTTTATAAATCCCCATAATTGAAGTATACGGTTTTAAATCATCGATTTTCTCAGCTTGATAATCACTTAACACGCGTTTAAATGTATTTATGCTTTCTATTAAGCTTGGTGTAATACCAATCATTCTATCTGCCCCTTTTCATAGCTGCTGCTGCTATATTTTATGATTTTATCTTATCGCCTTTTTAAATCTCAAAACTAAACAACTGACGAATCCTCCATTAAATACGGCCGGCCTAATGCTTTATATTTACCGATCCCGAGGCGATGATAGGGCAATTTTTCATAACTCACATGCGCTTTGTCTCTCAAATACTCCTCAATTTTTTGCAAATCCTCTAAGCTGTCGTTAAAAGATGGAATCATTGGTGTTCTTACGATTTTAGGCAAGCCCGGGAAATCACGACATAGCCGCTCAAAGTTTTCCAAAATTTTTTGATTTGATACCCCTGTATATTCTAGATGTTTATTGTTATTCATCGACTTGATATCAAATAAAATTGTATCCAAACATTCTGCTGCCCTTTTCAAAACCTGATAGTCTGCATATCCACAGGTTTCTATTGCCGTTGTAATTCGTCTTTTTTTAGCTTGTTGTAATAATTGAATCAAAAATTCACCTTGTAGTAAGGGTTCGCCACCACTGACTGTCAACCCTCCACTTTGTTTACGATAAAAAACACTATCCTTTTCCACGATCTCGAGGATATCTTGTAAACTGTACTCCATCCCTTCGGCCTTGAAAGCACTTGCTGGACATTCTGCGACACAAGCCAAGCAATTGTTGCACAGCTCACGATTAATCACTGCCTTGTCCTGGCTAGAAAAAGAAATGGCACTTTGCGTACAGATTTTTTTACATGCTTTACAAGTCTTACTGGTAAGGCACCGGTCTTCATAATAGGATACTTCTGGAAATGCATGCTGTGATTCGGGATTACAACACCATCGACATTGCATAGAACAGCCTTTAAGAAAAACGATGGTCCGAATTCCCGGACCATCATGTAAGGAATAATGTTGAATATTAAATACCATCCCTTTCTCTTGCATAGACTAAATAGCCTCACTTTGTGTACGCGCTATAATATCGTTTTGCAAATCATTCGAAAGCTCTGTAAAATATGCGCTATACCCAGCAATGCGAACCAATAAACTTCGGTAATCATCCGGATTCTTTTGCGCGGCCAACAGGGTTTCCTGATTGATCACATTGAATTGTACATGCCATAACTTTAGGTCACGCCAAGCTTCAATAAATTCAACCAATTTTTGTGTTCCAGCAGATCCTTGTACACAGGAAGGACTTAATTTAACATTCAAAAGTCTTGCTGCTCTTTCATGATATTGATAATTTTTTGTTGCAAAATTTGATAAAAGAACTGCAGTCGGACCATAGAGCTCGGCCCCTTGCGAGGCACTGGAGCCATCAGACAATGGCGTCCATGCCAGTCGCCCATTTGGTGTCGCACTAACCACTTTACCAAAAGGTACATGTGAGGTAAACGGCACATAGCGCAAATCCAGATTAACCCCTAATTCCTTAGAATACTGTTGGGTAAAAGCGAGTGCCTCCCGGTCTAGACGTTTCCCGATTTCATCTGCATAGGGGTCATTATTGCCGTATTTAGGTGCGTGAAGAAGACGCTGTCGTATTGCTTCAAAACCTGCAAAGTTATTCTTCAAAGCTATTTTCAGCTCTTCCATTGTTACTTTTTTATCTTCAAAAACAATTTTCTTAATAGCTGCTAAAGAGTCAATCACCGTTGCATAGCCAATAAATTCAAAATAACCTAAATCAATACCTCCTTTAATATGTGGCTGGTGTAAATCAACAAGTGTCTCACGGCATAATTTATGCAGGGCTGACCCCAGCGGAGTGGCAAAATGCTCTGCTCGCAGGCGGATAATTTCATACTGCTGGATAAAAGCATGCTTAAGAAAATTCTTCTGCTGGACCAGGTAGGCTGTAAGAAAATCATCAAAAGAACCAAACTTCTCGAGCTCACCTGTTTGGGGTCCGAGTTGTTCATCACCATATTTTTCCATGCGTCCATTATTAAGCGTCATTTCTAGCGCCGCCGCAAAATTAATATATGCATTCGGACTTGTATAGGTATCACGATTTGGCATACGGCATTCGGCGCAGCCAGACACACTATAGTCATAAGCTTCAGCAAAGTCTGCCCCTTTGGATAACAGCAAAGGAACAACTTCTTCATCATTAATTAATTTTGGAAATCCTGAGCCCTCTTTAATGGTTTCAGCTACTTCAGCTAAATATCGTTGCGAGCTGCGTGTATGGATGCGTGCCGCCAAATCCGGATAATTGAGAGGAAATTCTCTTTTGGATTTCAACAAAATATAGGTTAATTCATTGACAGCATCGTTTCCATCCGGTGTTTGTCCACCTATAGTTACTGCTTCCCAATGCGCATAACCTTCATTAAAGGCGCCACCAGCATTTGAAATATAAAGATCTATATACTGTGACATGGCCACCCATACACATTCAAAAATTTCCTGCACCCTTTCGTCATTAATAATCCCTTCAGCGATATCCTTTTTGTAAAATGGATATAGGTACTGGTCCATGCGGCCATTTGAAATAACGGTTCCTGTTTTTTGCTCTGCTCGCGAAAACATCTGTGTAAACCACTGCGCCTGTACAGCTTCCCGAAAATTAGTGGCTGGATACTCGGGCACTCGACGGCATATTTCAGCAATTTCTTCTAACTCTGCCTGACGTTTTTTATTTTTCTCTGTTTCAGCTTGTTTAGCTGCTAAATCAGCATGGCGATTCGCCCACAAAACAATAGCATCACATACGATTAGGATTGCTTCTAAAAAAGATTTCTTCGCTGTTTGATCTACAGGACTAAACAGATCCAGTTTTGCAATTTTCGCTTCGACTTCAGCACGAATTCCAGAAAATCCTTTATTTAAAACAAGCTCATAGTCATGTACCCATTGGATGGAGGATCGAAAAGATGCCGTTTCGTTTACAATAAACCGCGAGGTAAACTCATTATCCTGATTATATGTCAACGCTGCTGTCTCAGGTGTGAGCGCCTTGACTAAATCTTCATGGAAGGTCTTGCCTTTCCAATAAGGTGCAATTTCATTTATAATACATTTTGCATCATGGGGGGCTATAGAAAATGGCGACGTTTCGCGTTCTGGCAGTTGTTCAATCGCATCGCCTAAAATATCACCATCAAGCTCTGGGTACAACACCCCGTAGCGGCCTGTATTTCCTATTCTTCCTACCACTAACTGATCTTGATCAATATAAACTGTAGCGTTTTCAGCATAATAAAGCAGGGCTTTAGCCCAGCGTAAAATTAAAGGCTGTCCTTCTGTTTCCTTAAAGGAACGAGTAAAATACAGGCCGCGCTCAACATCAATTTGTGGTTTCTCCCCTTGCACGCGTTCTAATATTTTTAGCGCACGATTTTCAGTTTCTAATGCCCCCTCCTGCCTTCCACTCGCAATATTTGCTTGAATCCTTTCTTCTTGTGGTGATAGGATCTTTTCTTCACGCATATTAAACAACACCCTTCTGTTTACCTTTTCATGCTCAATAAGAAAAAACATACTATATGTTATAACTAAAAGTTTTTTCTCGCTCCTGAAAAAACTCTTCATAAATCCGATCTTTCTTAGATGAAATTCTGGATTTGTGCGGCTGCGCGGCACAGACAGCTCTATCCGATGAATTTTTTTAATTCTTCCTAGCTGGGCATCCATAACAAACACGCGTTGTCCCAAATAAACAGCTTCATCAATATCATCACACGTAATTTAGCATAATAATTTAGATACTGTACTCGATTCCTGTATGATGAATCATATCCAAAATTTTTTCTCGCATGCTGAAGAATTCTCCCGTGTACCTTGTTCGGTTATCATTATCATCTGTAATGTGATAGGTAAATGTCGGATTAAACTCTGCAATAAGCTTTCCTGGACGATTTGACATCACAAGCACTCTCGTTCCCAATGACAGCGCCTCATCAACATCATGCGTAATAAAAAAAATTGTGTTGTTTGATTCCCACCAAATGGATCGTAATAGATGTTGCATTTGACCACGAGTCAATGCATCCAAGGCGCCAAACGGCTCATCCATCAGTAACACACGCGGCCTATTGATTAAAGCTCTGGCAATAGCAACTCGTTGCCGCATTCCGCCTGACAGTTCATAAGGTTTATATTTTTTAAAATCTCCTAATCCCACTTTCCCCAAATAGTTATGGACTAATTCCAGTCTTTCTTTCCGAGGAAGATTTCTCATCTTTAATCCAAATTCTACATTTGCTTCGATACTAAGCCAAGGGTACAGCGGCGGTTGCTGAAAAACAACCCCGCGCTGCCAAGCTGGCTTCGTTATCGGCTGCTGGTCAATTTTTGCCGTCCCATTTGTTGGCGCTATGAACCCCGCCATGATTTTTAGCAGCGTGCTTTTTCCACATCCAGACGGCCCAAGTAAACACACAAATTCTTTCTCATACAAATTCAGATTTATGTCATCGAGAACTTTAGACTCACGACCTGCATACGCCACATCTACATTTTCCAATTCAATAACAGGTATATGAGTTGCACTATTTTTTTTATTATCTAAACGATCCATTATTATGCCACTCCAAATTTCCTATTTCAGGCTATTTTCAACAAAAAGCGGATTCACTGCTTTTTCAAAAGCTTCTAATGCTGGTGCTGTATCAATTGCTTTTTGTTCAACCAAAAAATCGGCTGTATCCTTTAACGTTTTTACAAAATCGCCTTTTTTACTGCTTGTCCCTAAATATGCACTCGTCAATTGCTCTTTAGCAGAAAGCCATACAAGCTCTTTCATTTCCTTTAGGCTTTCCTCATTGTCCAGTTTTAATTCCCGCGCAATCGATTTTGCAGCATTTTCAGGATCACTACTATACAAATCAAAGGCTTTTTCTTGAAGGGCTACATATTTTTTTACAATATCCGGATACTTTTGCGCAAATTCAGAGCGAACAATTCCGACATCTGCCGTAACAATCCCTTTTTGTGCTAATTCCCTGCTAGTCACAAGAATTTTCCCATCAGTTAAAAGTTTTCCTAGCGTCGGCTGCCAAACATAGGCTGCATCTATATCACCTCGTTGCCATGCCGCAAAAATTTCAGCTGGCTGCATATCTAAAATTTTCACATCGTTTGCACTTAACCCTTCTGCTTTAAGTGCGCTCAACAGGCTGTAGTGCGTTGTAGATCCTGAAGGAACGGCTACTTTTTTTCCTTTCAAATCTTTTATTGACTGTACATTCGCTTGGTTTTTTACAGCCAAGGCTTCATTATCGCCCTCTATATCATGAATCCAAAAGACTTCATACGGAATTCCTTTTGCAATACCGATAGCCGCTGGCGTAGAACCAAGAATTGCTATATCAACACTTCCAGCCGCCATAGCTGTATTGACATCCCTACCTGAATCAAATTGTTTAAAATTCACTTTTACGCCCAGCTCTTTTTCGTACCATTCCTTCGCTACCAATTCATCATTGGGAATTGCCTGCAATCCGATTGTAATAGATTCTGGTTTTTCTACTGACTCTGCTTTTTTTACCTGTCCGCACCCTACGACCTGCAGCATAACCCCTACTATTAAAAATATACTTAAAATACCGGTTAGTTTTTTCATGATAAAATGCTCCTTTATTCTTTCCCTTTCCAGGGAACAATTTTATTTTCAAGAAAACGAAGGGCTGCATCGAGCAAAACCCCAGTGATTCCCATTGTAAAAATGCCAACAAAAATAACATCACTTAATAAAAATTTGCTGGCATCAAGTACCATCCATCCGACGCCACTTTCTGCTGCTACCATTTCAGCGGCAACTAAAGTAGTGTACGAAAATCCTAAAGCAGTTCGCAGCCCTATAAAAATTTCCGGCAAACAGGCCGGTAAAATAACATGGAAAAACACTTGTCGTTGACTGGCACCTAAAGTATATGCCCCTAAAATATAATCCTGCTTAATCTTTTTTACGCCGGATATACATGCGAGGTAAACGGGGGCAAATGCAGCCATATATAAGAGCGTAATCTTCGACCCATTTTCAATTCCTAGCCATATGACAAGCATCGTATAATACGCCAAGGGCGGTAACGGCCGATAAAATTCAATCAAAGGATCAAAAACCGCTCTTACTTTTGAGTTATATCCACTAAGCAGTCCAATAGGAATAGCTGTTACAATCACTAATAGAAACGCTGTAAGCAACCGCAACAGGCTATCTGCTAAATGCTGCCCCAGCGTGTTTCCTTTATAGCCATTGAGCAAAATATCAATAAAGGTATGATACACTTTATCCGGCGATGGAATAATGACATCTGAAAAAATCTTCTGTGCTGTAAGTAGATACCAACAAAAAAAGGCAACAGCAAGTGTCATAAATGTAATAAAGTGTTCTACCTTTATACTTTTTTTCACTTTTCTGACTTGCCTTGGCAAAAACATTGATCTTAGCTCCATAAAAGTTCTTCCCTTCCGCAGTTAGCGCCTTGCTTCTAATGCCCGTTGAATGGCAACAACAATTTCATCCGCATCTGCTTTTTCCAATACAAGTGCTGGTGCTAACGTCAAAACGTTATTTCTTCCTGGCACACTGCGATTCATTTTACCAATAAGCACCCCCTGTTCAGCGACCTTATTAACAACTTGTGCCATATATTTTTCACTGACCGGAACCTTGCTCTGCTTATCTTCAACCAGCTCAATCCCAATAAATAATCCCAGCCCGCGAATATCGCCTATTTGTGGTAAATCCTCTAATTGCTTTAACTTATTCAAAAGATATCTGCCTATTTCTTCACTGTTTTGAAATAATTCCTGTTCCTTCATTATTTTCAAATTTTCTAAACCAGCAGCACAGGCAGCCGCCGCCCCACCAAACGTGCTGATATCCCGAAAATAGTCCATTTTCTGATCCGGTTCATTCAAAAAAGCCTCAAATATTTCATTTGTAGCTATTGTAGCTGAAAGCGGAATATACGAACTTGTCAGCCCTTTTGCTGTCGTTATAATATCTGGCTTTACCTGCCAATGTGTATGCCCAAAAGCTTTACCGGTTCTGCCAAAACCCGTTACCACTTCATCTAAAATCAATAACACATCATATTTTTTACAGATTGCCTGAATCACCTCGAAGTATTCCTTAACCGGAATAATTACCCCTCCACCCGCAGTGATTGATTCTAAAATCAAGGCTCCAACTGTATCTGGATTCTCTTGTCGGATAACATCCTCAAGCGCATGGGCACACTCAATTCCACAGCCCGGGTAATTCTTGCCAAAAGGGCAACGGTAGCAATATGTAGCAGGAATTTCTGCAAATCCAGGAAGAAGTGGCTCATAACCATGTGTCCGCTCTTTTTGTCCCGTGGCGCTTAATGCCCCCAAGGTTGTTCCATGATAATCACGATCACGATATAAAATCTTATATTTATCCTTAGCTGGATATTTCATCCGATTAAACTGACGTGACAGCTTAAATGCTTTTTCATTTGCCTCTGATCCGCTATTAGAAAAATATACTTTCCCCAGCGACGGTAACATTTCAATAAGTTTTTTCGCCAGCAAAATTGCCGGTGGATTGCCGGCACTGCCGGCATAGTAAGGCAATTTTAGCAATTGCTCATAAACTGCTTTTGCAATTGAAGCCTGACCATATCCTGCATTTACACACCAAACTCCGCCAGAAAGCGCATCCAAATATTCTCTGCCATGGATATCCTTGATTCGGCAACCCGCTCCCTCGACAATAATCGTTGGGTCCTGTGTCTCAAATACTTTGTGCTGCGTGATATGGTGCCATAAACACTGTTTGTCTGTTTCGATCAATAATTTTTCTCGACTTAATCTGTCTGTCATTTATTAGCTGCCCCCTCAAAAACTCCGCATTTCTTGCTCATGCTACACCCACTTCAGCTTTCCAGCTGAATACTACCATCTTTCAGCAAAACACCCTAAATAAGGCCCTTCTCTCAAAAACAGTTGTCCTTTTACTTACTATTCATATATACAAAATATGTTTTTGTATTGTTTGAATTATAAAACATAGTAAACAAGCTTGTCAAGTATTTTAATGATATCACTCTGTTAAATAATCTCTCTTATGGAAATCAATCCTTATAAATGATGTGCTCATCCTTCAAATACCGACCAAAAAATTTTCTTTACTCAACTTCCATAAAAATTGCGCAGCACTTCTGATGAAGTGCTGC
Organism: Selenomonadaceae bacterium; assembly: GCA_963678095.2. Classification (GTDB taxonomy): domain Bacteria; phylum Bacillota; class Negativicutes; order Selenomonadales; family Selenomonadaceae. The sequence continues at coordinate 353,639 of OY782746.1, forward strand.
GCAAATAAGGTTTTATATAATTTTTCAATTCATATGAACACGATGCCTCCCCCAGTAAATGTCAGGACAACTGTGCAGAAGATTCGATATACACCTAACAAGCACAAACAAATTCTTTGTTAAAAATAATGTCCTCTCATAAAAATCAAATTTTATCCCTAAATTCATATTGCTTCATTCTTTGATGGCAAGATAAATGACAACCTCTGTCTGCTCCGCCCCGTCGCGGGATAAATCATATATCTCAAGATCTGCTGTATAGGCTCGCTTTTTCTTCAGGGAATCATCCGCCCAGATGTTTTGCCATTTCCTTATCACAACATCTGGAAGCTTCCCCATCGACGTAGAGATTTTAGCATACGTTGCCAGCGGAATTCTTTTGCTTTTCATGCCGGGCGGAATTTCAGCCAGCGAACTTACTTTTACGCCAATAAAGTACGTATACCAGCCGGTTTCATCCAATTCGTAATCCGTATAGACTGCGAATATAGAGTCTTGCACATGAATTTCGATTTTTGGCAGCCCTTCACGGTAAAACCGCTGCCCCAGATTTGCTATTTTACCCCGACCATTCATTTCATCCTCATTGTTGGTTCTGATTTCCATGCCAACCAATAAAATTTCAGCCAACTCGACTTTTTGATAGTCCATCTTCTTGCTCCCTCTAATTTCGTTATTGTTAGAGTATTGCCACCGGATAACGAAGCACCGTTTTCATTTTATCTTCCGCAACTTTTCGCGGATCGGACAGGTAGATTTCATGATGGCATCTTTCCATAGACAAATCAAAGCGATAGTCATTACAGACAAGATATGCTTTCATTTTCTCTAGGGTAAGTGCCTCCGTTGCAAAGCTGCCTTTATGCAGACATTGCACACAAAGCCCTTCATCAAATACCTTTAGGCTGGCGTTGCTTACGGCAAGCTTTGGCTTTTTCTCCATTATCAGTTGCTTGACTGCCACAAATAAATCCTCCGTCAAAAACTCCGGCTGGCGAATCATTGCCGTCCAGCAAAGCTCTGATTTATTACTGCAATCAAAAGCCTCCTCGTTCTTCATCCACCATAATCCCTCAAGCGGAGCGACTACATAATCAAAATATCCGGGTGGAAGAATCCCTTTTCGCGGCAGCATCTTTACACAATACGACAGCGTATATAGAATCTCTATTGCCGCCTGGTACTCCCCACCGGATTCATTGGGATCCCCCGTCCCGTCTATTTGCATAAAGCGGATTGGGGGGACCATCACCAGCGCCGGATCCAGCTTGGGCTGATATAGTCCTTTGTAGTTTTTTTTGTAGTCTATCTTTTCCATAAAAATCCCGTCCTTTGTGCTCTTCACACCGGATAATAGCCATCCTTATGCATTTTATACCAATTCAAAATCTCTGCTTCGGGCTTTGCTTTTAGCAACAGCAGGATCTCCTGGGCAAATTCAAGCGTTGCGCTGCCATTAGCGGTGATGATATTTTTATCACTTACCGCCTGCTTTTCTAAAAATCTGTCTGCGCCTTTATACTGCGGGGCTTGCTGCTGCATAAAGGAAACAGTATTTCCCGAATGCGCAATCTGATCCAGATACCCCTGCTGCGCCATAAAATTGGCAGCGTTGCAAATCGCAGCTACCGGTATATTTCTTGCAACCGCATATTTCACAACCGGTAAGACGGCATCATTTAATTGCTGCATCCAGGCATAGCCGCCGGTCAAGAGCAGCAAACTAAACTCCTTCGGGAAATCCTCCACCGAGTAATCCGGCAATACCTTAAATCCCGCCATGGAGATTTTTTCCTGCTTATCGAGACTAAGGGTTTTGACCGTATACTCGGTTTCCGGATCATTGAGCTCCGCACAAACATAAGCACTTTCCCAGTCTGCATAGCCATCAAATATAAATACCAGTACTTCTTTTTTCATTTCATCGGCCTCGCTTTCTTTGCTTATTCTACAACAAAAAAGATGACACCTATATGTCATCTTTATAAAACTTATTTATTTTATTTAAGCGCTGCTTTATCTCGGCCTTCAATTCCGGCGGTGAAATAACCCGCACCTTATCGAGAATGCTAACAACAAACTCTGCGACCCACTTTAAATCAGCCGCCGCAAAGCGAATTTCCCCGACAGCCGTCTCACCCCGCAAGGCCCGTTTGCACAGGGAAGCATCCACTCGGTCCGTCAAAAAGAATTCATTTGCAAGATCATATTCCAGGATCACATCAAATTTATTTTCCTGATGCCCAGGAAAAAAGGCGTCGTTGCCATAGGATTTTCCCACCTTGATGGTTTCCATCGCCTTAAGCTCAAAGGTTTCCTCCATAATTTCATAAGAGGCCATCCGCCGCAGTTTAAACAGGCGAAACTCCTTGCGCTCGCGGCAAAAAGCATACACATACCAATTGGACTGCTTAAACAGCAAGCGGTGGGGTTCAACGATCCGTTCGCTTCGGGAATGCACGGATATATATTCCAGTCGAAGGCAGAGGCGCCCAGAAATCGCCTGTCGAAGAGCTGATATTTTTTCGGCTGTCCGGCTGTCCAAAAACCACGAAGACAGGTCTATTACGTAATCGGTTTGGCTGCTGGCATCCGCCTGCGCCTCGGGTACAAGCTTTGCGATCAGGTTCGTTATCGCATCATCCGGCTGAATGCTTTTCAGCGCCTGCAGGCCCGTGCATATCTTCCCGGCTTCTTCTGCCGAAAGAATACTTTTATTTACCTTATACCCTGCCAAAATTCCTACTCCGCCGCCAAGTCCCGGATACGATACAATCGGAACCCCCGATCCGCTCAGTGTCTCCAAATCCCGGAAAATAGTCCTTTTTGATACCTCAAAGCGATCCGCCAGCTCCTTTACGGTAATGCGCTCTGCACTTGCCAAAACCGAAAGCATGGCCACGAGTCGTTCTATTTTCAAAAGTATAGCCACCTTTCTATTGGCAAACAAGCCCGGTAAAAACGATTGCTCCAGGCAATGTCCTTTCCAAGCTGCTGCAAAAATTCAGTTACGCATATTATAGCAAAGATCGTATCGCTTTTATTTTAAGGATATCATTTTGTTGCAAAAAAAGAAACGGCTGTATTCTCCCCCAAAAGAACAACCACCACTTCTTTGGCTAATCCGGATTCCTTGCTATTAAGACCAGATCCCCTGCCTCACGCAAAGCCTGGCGGTCACAATTTAAGCAGCAACAAACAGCCCTGCTGCTTTTGTATTTTTGCTTCATCCATAAAATTTACGGCCTGTGTCAAATAATTCAAATTATGTCCAATTGTTTTTTCAAAAGCTTGCATGGTTTTTATTATATGCCCAATATGAAACTCTCGCTTGTAATAGCCGGCGATCCCAATCAAAATCGTCCGTAGAAGCACATATTTGATAATCAGCACCATATGTATTCGCCTTATGCTGTGTTCAGCAAAAAAAGCATTTATTTGTGGGCCTGCCGGAAATAAATCTTTATATACATTATTCACTAAATAGTTCTCGAGAATATACATGTAGTTTTCTATTTTGGGGTGATAATAATCATCGTATGCCCTTTTATAATTTTCAATATAAGGTGCCCCCCCTTCCTTTAGGAACATTTTGAATTTGTCCATACATCTCCTGAAATTGTCTGTACATGTCCCCTTCAAACTGTATTCAAGCAAAATATTCATAGCCTCAAATTGCATTTTTATATCCGATCTGCTTTCTTTCATGTACGGTTCAGATGCTTCGTTCTCTGGTTCAGCTTTATAATCCTGCAAGAAATCTGCAAATTCTTTGTCATCTACCGCCCCGTCAGCTGATGCTTCCAATTTTTCACAGAATATGGACAATATCATTAATCGTTCATCTACAGAATACCTGCGATTTTGTAATATCTGAATCACTATGTTTTGAATGCTCGTAAAGTTTTTATACACCTTACTTCCGTTTGGTTTCCCCTCAGCAATTTCTGGCAACAAATGATTTCTAACTTTTATAGCTGCTTGAATTTCTTCAAATTCTATTCCTTTTTCATTCAACAGGATCAACTTTGCCGCTTCTAAACAGGATATATCCAGTGATCGCTGCAATATATTATTCACTTTATTGAAATTGCGCGGATATGTATCACAACTAATAGACAAAGCCGCTTCTCCAAGTTGCTTTTGAATATGACACAGCTTCTCCTCTGTAAGAAATGGACACTGCCCCTCCTGCAATCGGATAAACGCATATGGTTTATATTGCTCTGATTCATCGATTTCACTGTTTTTCACAACATAATATTGGCATTTTTTTTGCAGGTCCAAATCCGGACACTTCTTATAAAAATTGTATGTACTTTCCTCAATAACAATATTCCCCCAGCCTGAACAACAAGTTTCTGCACACCTTGCCGCTATGCACTGAAATCTTGAATAATATTGAGGTTGTAAGACCTTACTAAAAGATGGCATTTTCGCTCCGTTCTCCACACTATGATTCAAGTATTTACAAAAGGGTATTTTAGCAATCCCCCTTGCATATGATGCTTCAACCACCGCACGGCCAAGCTCTATAGTAAAAATCATATTTGACTGGTGCTTAGTCCGTGCAGTTGTTGTTACGACCTTTCCTGTGAATTCTTTTATTTTAATATTCCTATCTTTTTTAGCCATGGTTCAATCGCACTGTGATCATTGGCCGTGAGTCCTTCCAGAATTTTAGAATGTGGTGCCAGTTGCCTGATAGCTGGCAGACTTTCCTGCAGGTCACTTCCGCCGCTGGTACAAAACGGGATCACCGTCTTGCCGGATAAGTCATAAGACTCCATAAAGGTATGCACCACCATCGGCGCCGTATGCCACCAGATCGGATACCCAATAAAAACAACATCATAATCTGACATATCGTCTATTTCCCCCGCCAGTGCTGGCCGGATATCTTTTTCAATTTCCTCCTTGGCAACCTTCGTTGTCGGTTCATATTCCGCCGGATAAGGCGTAGCCGTGCGAATTTCAAAAATATCGCCGCCCACAGCCTCATGGATCTGGTTGGCAACTTTTCGCGTATTGCCGCCCCAGGAAAAATAGGCCACTAGCACCTTTTGGCCATTTTTTGTCTCGGGATTTCCCAGACGATTACCTTCTGCACTCGCCACCGGCACTTGCGTCCGGGACATTGCTGCCCGGCCCATAATCGCATTTTTATAATAAAATATTCCGCCAAGCAATATGACAGCTATAACAATGTATATGACTTTTTTCATTTCCTACCACCTCATCAGCCCTGATCGTTCAAGACTATATTCGTCAGCCAAAATCCACTCGCATTTTCATATCATAAATACTTTGCAGCCAGTTGAAGCAGTCCATAACAACGATGGGCTGCTCCATATTAAAAACATCGTCAACTTCCGCAATGCAACAACTTAAATTAATTGCCGATCCAGCTGTAATTATCCCGAACAATCATAATTTGCCGATTTTTAGCGCCTAAGAGCCTACGCGTCCGACATATCAAAGATTTACTCCATAAAAATCAGTAAGTTTATTAACAATCTGGTCGACATATTCCGGAACCCAATAGGTTTGAATATGTGTTGCCCCATCGACCAGGAACAATTCCTTATGCTCTGTACCAACGGCTTTGGCAAAAGCATCTTGCGTCATATACAACGTGTCTGCTTTGCTGCCGGCAATCATAAGCAGTGGCTGATTGATCAGATCCATATTGTCGGCGGCATCAAACGTAAATAGATCCATATTACTGCGCACGGTATAGCGGAAAGTGGAATTCGGATGACGATGTGTCTTCCCATAATAGAGATAGCCTTCACTGTAAAGAGTCGGCATCTTGGCTAATTGTTCCTGTGAAATATCCATAGATTCCATACCCGGTGTATATAAAACATCACCACCGGCAGCTTCCTTAGCTCGTTCAGCCGAAGCTGCTGCCAGGCGCTGCTGAATATTGTCTCTTCCCGAATTCATAAAACCATTGCGGCGCACAATCCCAGAGTTGAACATGCTGATCGTTGCTACGGCTTTAACTCTTTTATCCGTCTGCACGGCTTTCAGCGTATAGCCACCACCGCCACAGATTCCAAGTGCCCCGAGGCGGTCTGCATCAACGCCGTGAAACGAAGCAATAATATCTACCATCCCATGAATATCTTCGACCCGGAATGCGGGATTATCGAGCTGCCGGGGGAATCCTCCGCTCCCCCCCTGAAACGAGGCATCTGCTGCAATCGTAATATAGCCATGCTCAGCTAATTTTTGCGCATACAAGCCTGCCACCTGTTCCTTGACCCCGCCATTGGGATGTGCCACAACAATGGTGGGATATTTTTTCGCATTATCTTTATCATACCCTGCCGGGGTATAGATATTAGCCACCATACGGTTGCCATTAAGATTATAGGTCACCGGATGGATATTAACCTGCCCCGCCTCGTTCTTCGTCAATGCTCCCTTGTACACCAGCCCAAACGGATTATCATTCGGGCTCTTGATCTGACCTGCCGGTATTTCCTGCAGGTCTTTGGCCCCATAAAATGCGATGCCTGCCGTCTGCTGCTCCACCTGCTTTTCTGCTGCATATACTGGTGCAATACTTGCCAAAAACGCCAGTACTCCGCCAGCCAGTATTCCGGCCAAAAGTTTTAATCCACTCATTTTAATTCCTTCTTTCTTCTCTGTATTATTTCTAATGATGTCATCACTTAGTTGTCAAACCGGCTTAACAGATAAATTTCCGGCATTAACGGATAAAGTTCATGAATGTCGGCGGCTCCTGTTCTGGCAGACCATATTTTTCCTTGCCAAGCTGTATGCTCTTTATCATAAAAGTCATGTTCCGCGCCAATCGGCGCATATTCTGCATTCCTTCCACATCCTGAACGACCTCACCGATTTCCCGGCCATGAACACTGTTCCAATACAGGCTTGACGCAACCGGCATATTGGAAATCGTGAAGTATTTATTCAGCTCATCAAACGTAGCGGAAAGTCCACCGCGCCGGGCAATAACGACACTCGCGCCTACCTTCATGGTCTTATCAAAATGAGTGCTGAAAAACAGCCGATCCAGATATGCGATAAGCGTGGCATTTGCCGAGGCAAAATATACTGGACTGCCAACCACCATGGCATCACAGCTCGCAAAAAGCGACGCTGTTTTATTCACTAGATCATCAAAGATGCATTTGCCACTTTTGGCACAGCTCCGGCAGGCAGTACAGCCGCGGACGGCCTGGTTTCCTGCCTGAACCAGTTCTGTTTCTACGCCATTTTCGGCAAACACCTTGCGCATTTCATCCAGGGCCAAAAAGGTATTCCCCTGGCTATGGGGAGATCCATTCACCAGCATAACTTTCATTTTTTGTAGTCTCCTCTTATAAAATTCTCAGCTTCTTCAGGGGCTTGATTATTGGGCCGGCTGTACGGCAAAGCATTCATTGACAAGCTTCAGCATCCAAAGGGTGCGCGGAAATCCCACATAGGGATTCATTGCTGTGATGATGCCAACAACCTCTTCTTTGGTCGCACCGGCAGCCAATAGTCCATTTACATGACTGCGAAACTGGTCCTCAATTCCCATTGTGCCAATGGCCGCAACAGTCAGCATTTCCCGCAGCTTAAGATCAAGTGTCCCCCGCGTGTAAATGTCCCCGAAGCAAAACGCTGAAAGATCATCCTGCAGATGCTTCTGGTTATCCGGCGCAGCTGCCCGCATTTTCGTGATTCTATCACCATACGTTCTCACCTGATACTCCAGCCCCTTTTCAAAGCGGTCAGCATCCGTGGTAGTTCCCTGTTTTTCCAGCGGCAGCCTAATGCCATGCTTTTCAAATACACCATCCATAATTTCTACTGCTGCTGCCGTTTTGGCAAAACCAACATATGGCGTAATATGGTAAACCGACTCTCTGATCTGCAGTGGCGTCGCTTTCACGGCCAGTGCTTCGTCCACTGCGGTAGCCAACAATTTCTCGTTTTGGTTCGTGGTCAAAACAGATACGGTTACCAATGCTCGCTCGACAGGTTCAAGCTTCACCTGTTGTGCAATATCGCCATAAATGTATTTTTTCATAAGCGCTGCATACTCCGGATCTGTATTGCTGAGCGGAAACTGCGCCGCACCATGATGAAGTGCCTTATAATTCACTTCGGCCACCAGGCTGCGATCATAGCTGTCTAATGCTGAAGCTGCAGCCGCCTGGAGTGGAAGCTGCGTCAGCGTCATAACCCCTGTTCCTGCCAAGCCCATTATGATCAGCTGGCAAAATTTCTTTTTCATTTCACTTCATCCCTTCCATATCTCAGCCTTTTACGGCCACCAATATGTCATATATTTCCTCTGGTGTAAGTTTCTTCGCACAGCCTGGTGTCTGGACAGCCGTATTCGCCACCGCATGCAGAATTTCGTCATCCGCACAGTCCAGCTCCCGCAGGCTTGTCGGCAAGCCTATTTCCCTGATAAATGCAGCCAGTTTACCAATACCCTGCAAAGCCGTCTCCAGCTCTGTCTGCCCCTCAGAAGCAACACCAAAGACCTCAACCGCCAGTCGCGCATACTGCTTGGGAGCAGCCGGTGCCAGGTGGCGGTAAAGTTCCGGCTGAATCACTGCCAAACCGCAGCCATGATTGCAATCCGTATAGGCTCCCAGCTGATGCTCTATCATATGGCACTGAAAGTCCGTCTGCTTGCCAATTTTCAAAATTCCATTTTCCGCCATGGCCGATGCCCACATGAGCTCGGAACGAGCTTCCATGTCCTCCGGCTCTGCTTTTATCCGGCGAATATTAGCGATAACACTTCTCATTACAGACTCATTCATCTCATCCGATAGGTTGGGTTCCCGTGCTGTCCCTAGATATGTTTCCATACAATGACTAAGTGTATCGAAGGCACCGGAAATCACCTGCTTCAGCGGCACGGTTTTCGTATAATATGGATCGAGCACTGCAAACGCTGCAGCTGTTCCCCATAACGCACCTTTCCATTTCTTTTTCTCATAAGTGATAACGGCGCCGGCATTTTGCTCGCTCCCCGTGCCGGAAGCCGTTACAATAACGCCCAAGGGTATTCCGCTAGCCGGAAGCTTATGCTGCGTATATTCATACTCATATAAATCTGTATCCAGTCTGGCCTGTGCCGATACGGCTTTGCAGCAGTCTGAAACACTCCCGCCGCCTACAGCCAGAATGAAATCAATTTGTTTTTCCCTGGCCAAAGCCGCGCCCGCCTGAACTTTCGCATATGTCGGATTGCTCATGATGCCGGAAAATTCCGTAACATTTTTGCCAGCTGCTGCCAAAATCAGCATAAGCTCATCATAGATACCATTTTGTCTGACACTGCCACCGCCATAAGCCAGCATAATATTTTTTCCGTATTGAGGCAGTTCCTTTTCCAAGGCCCGCTTTGCGGCGCCCCTGCCGAAATAGTTCTTCGTCGGATAGGAAAATTCAAAATCCTGCATTTCATCTCGCTCCTCTTCGCTTGTCATTTTGTTTGTCCCCTGTTATAATGCGAGTATACCACCCGGTTGTTACTACCGGTCAATATCTTTTTTGTAAAAAGTTTAAGCGGTCCAGGAGGAATTTTATGTACACGATGAAACAAATCTGTGAAGAAGCCGACATGACCTATGAAACCTTGAAATTCTACTGCAATCAGGGATTAATCCCCCATGTAAAACGTGACAAAAACAATCACCGAATATTTGATGAGCATGATCTCGCCTGGATCAAAAGCCTTGTCTGCCTGAAAAATTGCGACATGAGTCTTGCTGAAATGAAAGAATATTTGGCACTGTGTTTAGCTGGTCCGTCAACGATCCCTGTCCGCCAGATCCTGTTAAGCAAAAAACAAAATGAGCTGAACGTAAAGATCAATACCCTGACGGAGGCTGTATCGTATATCGACTGGAAACAACAGTTTTATGGCGACATCTTAAGCGGGAAAACGCCCTATCTCAGCAATCTGGTTCCATAGCCTTTTAAAATTCCGGAAAGTTGTTGATCCAAACAGTCACCGGGCTTTCACTGCCAAATTTTGGGTTAAACATAGTCACAGGCCAGCATAAGCCGCCTGTGACCGACTTGATCACAAATAACAAAGGCTGGCTAAAGAAACTTTCTTTAGCCAGCCTTTGTTGTTTGCAAACTCATTTTTACCCAACATACCTTGCCCGCAGACGCTTGATATCCTCCCGAGGCGAACAACCAAACATGCGGGAATACTCCCGGCTGAATTGCGACGGACTTTCATAACCTACCCGAAAAGCTGCATCTGCCACATCTATATCTGTGCTGAGCATCAACTGCCGCGCTTCCTGAAGTCTCAGCTGCTTTTGAAACTGCAGGGGACTCATCGTTGTAATTTCCTTAAACTGTCGGTGCAGCGTCGGCACGCTGATATTTGCCTGCTGTGCCAGCTCATCGATACGCAATACCCGATTATAGTTATGGGTTATTTCTTGTATAATTACCCGCATCCGATAAGCCGTGCTTCCCTTTAGTGCATACTGCCGCAATACATCCCCATGCTTCCCCTGCAGGACACGATAAAAAATTTCCTTTGTATAAACAGGTGCAAGCACCGGAATATCATCCGGAGCATCCACCAGCCGAACCAGCCGGGAAACTGCATCCATCAGGGGAATTTCAAGCTGCCCGACGTACATAGCACGATTGCGTTTTTTCCTTATTACGTCCTTATCGGCGGCAGGGATAAGCTCTACAATCTGCGTTGGTGAAAATTCCAGCTTCAAGGAAATATACGGTTTTTCTCTTTTTGCTTCCGTAACCTGTCCCGTCACAGGCAGTTCCACCGAGGAAATAAGATAATCCCCTATTCCATAGGCAAAGCGCTCTTCCGCCAGACAGAGCTCTTTTTTTCCCTGCAAAATAATACAAAGAGAGGGCTTATGAAAAATATGACGGGGTTCACTACACTGAAATTGCCGTAAGAAAAACAGCCCCGGAATCAACGTCATCTCTGCGCCTTCTCCAACCATATGCTTAGCAATCCGTTGGCTAAGATCTTGGCTATATGTGGCGATCTCTTTATGCATCGGCCAACGCTCCTTCTAACCGCTAATACAATCAACGGATAAAATTTGTAAAAGTTGTTGCTTCCTGTTTCGGCAAGGTAACCCCATTTTTCAATCCGATTTCCTTGCATTTCAAGAAAAACGCCATATTTCTGCCTAAAATACGCATGATCTGCAACCCCTCGATATCCTGATGGACATCTTCCGGCGTTGCACCATGCACCATATTCCAATAGCGTGAAGATACAATCGGCATCTGCAATAAACCAAAATATTTATTCATTTGGTCATAGGTTGCTGTCGTCCCGGCTCGGCGGGCAGAAATCACCGCCGCTGCCGGCTTTAAGTAAAAAGAATTCCTCCCCCCACAAAAATCTGCATAAAAAGCACGATCAAGGAACGACGTAATCGCACCGCCCGCCGCCCCCCAATGCACCGGTGTGCCAAAAATAAAACCGTCATATTCGTCTGCAATTTCCAAAAATTCATTCACCCGGTCGTTGATCACACATTTATGCAGCTGTGCGCATTTACGACAGGCAAGACAGCCGCTCAGAGCTTTGTTGCGAATCCAAAAAAAATCTGTTTCCACATTTTCTTCCTTTAACGTTTTTGCAACCTCACAAAGTGCCGTATATGTGCATCCTTTTTCATGCGGACTCCCGTTTACCAGTAAAACTTTCATTTGTCTTCCCTCCAAGCATTATTTTTTCCAGAGGCACTCAATCAATAGAAATCAATTCATATTGATCATTTCCCATTTTACGATCACGCATGGCCTGCAACTGATGGAGTCCATGCCGGCTCTCAATTCGCGCCTGCAGATCATGGCGATCTTTTTCCGGACAGTTGTAGACAAGGTCCACACTGGCCTGCTCTATTGCCAGAATATCCGTTGAAGCCAGCATTCCAATATCCGGAATAGTTGGTTTTACTGCCGCCGTTCCCGCACAATCACAGTCCACCGACATCTTCCTCATAACATTTAAGAAAATTATATGCTTGCCAAAATAATCGCAGGTGGCCTTGCCAGAGTCCGCCATGCGTTCCATCAGCTCATCCTGCATTGGCATCTGTGCCCACTCCTGCACGGGAGGCATATTTCCCGTCGGATATCCATGCACCTGGCGTTTTCCTACTTGTCCTGATGCACAACCAATAGCTATATTCTTCAAAGACCCACCATATCCTCCCATGGTATGCCCTTTAAAATGGGTTAAAACAACCATAGAATCATAATTCACCATATGTCCGCCCATAGTAACTTCTTGAAGATATTTTCCGCCACGAACAGGTAGTTCAATCCCGCCATCCTCATCCATGATATCGACCGGGCAAAAATCCCAGCCATTTACGCGCAACGTATCGCGATGACCGGCGGTTGTATAGCGATCGCCGCCATACATGGTATTGGTTTCGACAATACTGCTGTTTGGTATATGTTCCTGTAAAGCTTTGACCATATCCCGCGGCAAAATATACGGTCCATTTTTTTCACCCGTATGCAGCTTCAGGGCCACTTTCCCATATACACCTTCATTAATCTGATCATAAAGCCGTCTAAGAGATTTTGCATCTATATGTTTTGTAAAATACACTTTGGCTTTGGATCCCGCCGTCTGGTTATTGCCCACATTGCTGCTGCCGACAACGGGAGCCTGTGCCAGAGCAACATTTTTCTCATGTCCCAATAATGTCCCTGGATCCATCGCAACCCCTACTGCGGTCATCCCCGCAATCTTGACAAAGTCTCTTCTCGAAATAGCCATAGCAAAGGCCTCCTTATGTTTACAGACAAAAGCTAGTTCAGCTTTTTTTCCTTGAGCCAATCTGCCATAATGTCAGCAATCACTTTGTTATTCTTATCCGCCATCAGAAAATGCGTATTCCCCTTTATTCCTAAATTGTTAAATGAATAACGCCCACATCGCCACCATGTCGCTTGACGGCTGCAACAAACTGCTGTGCCACTTACAGCATCCCGTTTCAAGAACGATCGTTTTATCTGAAACTGCTTTTTCTGCCGCGAAGATATTTCCCATCTTTTCTTGGACTCCCTGATACGATCAATATCTTCTTACTCATAAAATATTTCTTCCTTTCCATATCCCATTATGCTAGTCCCGTTAGGATATATACGATTGGCATTGTCACGACCGAAACAAGGGTTGTAAGCGTAATGCCTTTTAAAGATAAGGGATAAACTTCTTTATTATAAATAGATGCCAACAACGACAAAACATTGCCTGCGGGGGTAGCAATGGCCGCCAGGCAAACAGCCATCAGCAAAGGATTGTCCACGAATTGTTCCAGAATCATCACAATAACCACCGGAAATACTACCATCTTCATTAAGGTAAATAGCCACATTCTTGTATCAGAAAACATCTCCTTCCAATCCATATCACTTAGAAATGAGCCAATCAGCAGCATAGCCAAGGGTGCTGTCATACTGCCAAGCATTTGTACAGTAGTACGGATTACATAAGGAATATGGATATTCATCAAATAGATGACAATGGCTAAAAAACAGGCAATCATTCCTTCATTCAAAAGATCTCTCCACTTAAAGGCCTGCTTCTTCGAACTACCTTTGATGGCTTTGATAGCATAAGAAAAAAACAATAGATTGAACGGAATAAGGAATATTGTCATATAAATCAGTGCTCCCTTTCCGTAAATTGCATCAATCATCGGAACTCCCATAAAACCAATGTTACTGAAAATCATCATCACATTGATGATACTGTAATATTTTTTTTCGTAGCCAAGCAAACGAGGCAGCACCCATGCAGCGATCATCAGTAAAACTAATAATGCAATAGTAACCCCTAGGGTGAGTAGCAATTCGTCACCACCAATATGCGGTCCATCAACCAATGCTCCCGATAAGATAATTGCCGGATAAGCAATTCGGACAACCAGCGCAGAAACCTGCGCCTGATTTTCATCAGTAATCATCTTCTTAGTCCGGGCATAAAGCCCAACCAGAATCAATAAGGCAAAGATAATCATTTGCTGAAGAACCACCATTTATCATTACACTCCTCATTCTCCCTCACTTAAATAAAAGTCCTCTTAGATCGCAATCGTCAAAGCCGGAACGGCCTTAACCCGTACACTGTACCGACTTTTCATGGCAGTGCCTGGTACATACCCGCATCAACCGGTTCCATCCATTCCGTTGATTCCCCTTCAACAGGTTGCATGATTGCAAGATGCTGAAACGACTTCCCTGGTGCCGCACCATGCCAATGCTTTATGCCTGCAGGAATTGTCACGGTCTCACCCGGCATAAGCTTTTTAGGTTCCTGCCCCCAAATCTGGTAATATCCACTCCCAGATTCAGCAACGAGAATCTGGCAGGTCTTATGGTGTATATGCCAATTCGTATGCGCACCATGCCAGAACGTGACATTGAATATCGGCACACCACTTTCCGATAAGCGCGCTACAAAACTGTCCCCTTGAAAATTGTCTTTGTTCGCCAGATTCGGACTGCCGATCGGGAAAACAGTTCCTCCCATCATTTGTAATTCTCGTGTAATCTTCGAGGCAAACGCAGTCTCATCGGCCGTACCGACAGCCTGTGCATTCCCCATATTAAATGCAGTATAAAGGCTCAATAGAACTGCAATTGCAGTAATTTTGTTATATCGCCATCTTCTTTTATCGTTTCCCATATCTACGCCTCCCAGATAATATTTCGCGTCACAGCCTTTAAGCTGTGACGCGAAACAAAAAACTTTATTTAGCCAGCCCTTTGTTCTTCATCCATTTTTCCATGGCGTCGGCCACCTGTGCATTATTGAGATCGGCCATCATAAAATGTGTATTCCCTTTGATTCCAATGTCTGGCAAAGAAATAACCGTCACATCCCCACCATATTTTTTCATAACGGCTTCCCACTTTTTCGCAAGGTTCAGCCGCACACGCCAGTTATCCTGCCCCCAGTTTTCAGTGGGCTGTGTTGGAATATTATCACCGAAATATATGACAATCGGGATTTTGGTAAGTTTCATAAATTCGTCCATTGGCACGGACTCGCCCGTAGCTGGAAATGGACTGCTGGTCGCTTCAGTCGCTGGCAATTCTCCCTGTGGAAACGGAAAGGTTCCCGGCTCCAATGCTATAATGCCACGAACCCTGGCAGTTTTCATCGCTGTCGCCCAGCCCGGCCCGCCGCCGGCAGAATGTGTAACCAGTACGCCATCCCCTGACTTTTCAAATACAGCTGTCATTGCGTCAGCAACCAGCTGTTCATTAAAACTGCCTGTATCTGGGGTCATCTCATGGAAGAACTGATCAAGCGATGCTTTATCCCTCGGCACAGCTGCATTTGCATAATAATCGGGCCACTGCCCAATTCGGAAGGTATTGAACCAAAGCTGGTCGTCCGGCTGGGCAGCAATCGTTGCCGGAACTGTAGACCGTCCTGCCTTGCCGCGGCGGGGTTCATCTACTAGATAGGTTTTATATCCCTTTTCCAAAAATATATTCTGAAAGCCATCCCGGCCATCCGGTGTGCTTTCCCAGGTCTTTGATGACTGTCCATAGCCATGCAAAAACACCATACTGTTTTTGTGTGCTTTCACTGGTTTTTGATAAAATACATATGCATGATCACCATGCAACGTTTTACCCTCATGACTCATCGGTTTTGTACCGTCATAAGTTCCTGGTGCCGTCACTACCGTGCCTCCTGCCATAAAGCTGCCTTGATCCTCAATTGTTACCGGCTTACTCATCGCCATTGCCGAAGCGGTCAGCATGCTCATGCAAATTGCGGTAGCCAGCATTGTTTTTTTTGCCCGTATCATTTTTGTTCATCCTCTCATCCACTATTTTTATACTATTTTTGTCCATTGAAATCCGGAGCAAAGTGCAGATATCCATCTAGGGCTTCCTTGCTCACCGTATAGTAGCGCCTGCCGTTCGCCAGCGAAGCAATCCTTTCCAGTTCCTCATCCGTCAGCGTAAAATCAAAAATGTTGATGTTATCCCGAATATGGTCTGGATTTTTAGATCCCGGAATGACAATATTTCCACTTTGAACATGCCATCGCAGGATGATCTGGGCATTGCTTTTATGATATTTTTCGGCCAATTTTGTGAAGATCCCTTCATTGACAAGTTCCGGATCACCATGTCCCAGCGGATACCAGGCCATGATGGCAGTTCCCATATCTTTAAGATATGCCTTCAGTGCAGTCTCCGGATAATAAGGATGCGCTTCCACCTGAATTACTGTCGGCAAAATACCTCCTGCCTCCACAATTTCCTGTATCTGTTCGATGGAAAAGTTAGACAGGCCCAACGACTTTACTTTGCCCGCCTCCACAGCTCGTTCCATTGCCTGATAGGCCCCTATATACTCACCAACCGGCTGATGCAGAAAAAGCAGATCTATATATTCTGTCTGCATGCGCGCCAAGATCTCATCAATTGCCTGATCCGCTTTTGCATATACGCTTGGCCAAAGCTTTGTGGAAAGATACAGCTCCTCTCTTTTTAATCCGTCTGTCTGCATGCCTCTGCCCACAGCCTTTTCGTTCATATATGCATTAGCTGTATCAATTAATGAATAGCCGCGTTGCAATGCTATTGTCACCGCATTCTCGGCAGCATCCGGCTCCATTAAAAAAGTTCCTATACCCACAACAGGAATATATGTCCCATTGTTTAATTTCATTAAATCCATTGTAGCTACACCTCCATATAAATCCCTCTAACCGTTTGTTTCACCATACACAAATCAAATACTTTATTTTCCGTCCCCAAGACAATTTTAGATGTTTTTTAATGTAATGTACAATATCATTATTGTATATCAGTATGTCTACAGCGTATACTATACAAAAGGAGGCTTTTACATGATTGAACTCTATTTACTGGAACAGCTTGATGCATTTCATCGCTATGGCACCTTATCGGCCGCTGCCGAACATCTGCATCTCGCTCAGCCATCACTCTCGCGTTCCATGCAAAAGCTTGAAGCGATGCTAGGTGTAATCCTTTTTGAACGACAGAAGAATCGCCTGACGTTGAACAAGACAGGTATTTTGGCTGCTGAATATGCTGCCAGACTCTTAGACAATGCAGTTGAAATGGAACGCCGTATACATCTTTTTGATAAAAGCCTTCATACACTGACGATCGGCAGTTGTGCTCCCGGACCATTGATGAAAATACTGCCACCAGTTACAGGGGCCTTCTCTGATTTTACAATTTCTTCAACGATTGAATCTGAAGAATTGTTATTGCAAGGACTTCGAACAGCAGCTTATCAACTGATCATTCTTTCACATCCTATAAAAAGCAATGATATTGTCTGCCAGGAATATTTGACCGAGCATCTTTATTTATCTGTAAACACCTTCCATCCCGCTGCCATCTACCATTCAATTAAGTTCGAACAAGCCGATGGCCAGAATTTCATTATGTATGCAAAAGTCGGTGTCTGGGAACAGATTGTACGTAATAAGATGCCTAATGCCCGCTTTTTAAAGCAAGAATATCTTGATGCTGTCGGCGAACTCGCCAACAGCTCGGATCTCCCATCATTCTCAACTAACATCACAATGGAGGAACTGCCTTCTAGAAAGACGAACCGGGTCAATATTCCATTCAGTGATAAAGAAGCGCAAATAACCTTTTATCTGATCTACTTAAAAGAAAACACAGCACGTTTTAAAAGATTCCTGTCTACGATCAACCAAGAATGATCTTTTCAGCAACTCACTTCTCTATTACCCAGGCAGCACTTTCCCTGGCTCGCATCAAGTATTCATCTGAGTTCCGGCAAGTATCCTTGTCTATGCAATCCGTAAATACCTCTGTTTTGAAAGCTTCTATCCCCCTTGACAGGCTCGGCAATGTTAAAATATTGCCCACATGATGTTCCATCTCAGATGGCTCTGATCCCGTGCACGTCAGAAACATCCCAATTTTTTTCCGGGGGCCAACAATGTAGCCTGGATAGGCAAATGTACAACAAAAACGATTAATGAATACCATCGCTTGTGCTGCCATACAATTGTAATAGACTGGTACAGCTGCAATTATGCCATCTGCTTCATGAATCATTTGCAAAATCTCTATAAAATCATCCTTTTGTACACAAACGCCTGTTTTTCGACATCCATAGCAGGCCTTACAGGTTCTGATTTCCTTCTCCCGCAACTCTACACATTGAACGTCGCCACCATACTCTTTAATTACTTTTGCTGCACTTTCAATTAAAGCAGCTCCATTCCCATTCACCGTCGGAGAGGCAGTAAGACATACAATTTTCCTCATTTTAATCCCACTTTCTTTTGTTCATTCTGGCTGTTACCAAAAAGCCTTCCTATAGCACTTATTCCAGCCCGAGCCAAAACCCTATATTCTGTAACAGCATCATATTGCTGTATTACGATCTCCCCTACTTCTCAACGCACTATATTCCATTATGACCTAGACATATCGCTCAGCAGTATATCATTTCTCGTATATTCTTGCCTATTCATCTCAAAACATTCTCTCCTGCCACTTGGTGTGAATGATCCAATAAACTGCCATAGAAATGAGCTGTCTCCTATACGTTGTGTCTAGAGTTCTTAACGTATAAGGACAGCTCATTTCTCTCTGGAGCTTTCTCTGCCTACAGATACTTTCTATAGTGATGCATCATTTATTCTAGAACCCGATGCCCACCAAACACTGGCAAATCCATTTTTGACAGGACATGATCCATTTTCTTGATTTCAACACTAGATAGAATTACGTCAGCTGCTTTGGCATTTTCTTCCATTCGTTCAATTTTACGGCTACCAGGAATCGGCACAATCCAAGGCTTTTTATTCATCATCCAGGCCAATGAAACTTGCGCCGCTGTCACACCTTTTTCAGCTGCCAAACCTGCTACAATTTTCATCAATTCAGCTCCAGCAGCCATGCCTTCTTGTGTATATTGTGTCATTTCATTACGAAAATCCCCTGTGGGGAACTTGGAATCCTTCGTATACTTTCCCGTCAAAAAACCATTTGCCATCGGCGAAAATGCTACAAAACCAATATGCAATTCCTCCAATACCGGAAATAACGATTCATACCAGCGAGCCATCATCGAATAGCGATTTTCTATAGCTGTGACCCTGTATACCGCATGTGCGCGCCGTAAATATTCTTCATTTGCCTCAGAAATCCCCCAATGGCGGATTTTTCCCGCCTTGATCAGATCAGCCATAACATTAGCAACCTCTTCCGGTTCTGTCTTAGGATCGATCCGATGCTGATAATAAAGATCAATACAATCTACATTAAGACGTTTCAAACTGGCATCTACCGATTTATAAATGGTTTCTGGGCTGCTATCTACCAACAAGCTATCGCCCTGATGCTTCACACCAAATTTCGTTGCAATAACTACCTGACTGCGTACATCAGCCAAGGCCTTGCCAACGATTTCTTCATTATAGGAAATACTGCCATCCGCATTTTGCCCGATATAACATTCTGCCGTATCAAAAAAAAGATATCCCCGGTCATAGGATTCTCTAATTTTTTGTATTGCTTCCTTTTCCGTAACAGCCGGCCCATAAGCATGAGAAAAACCCATACAGCCCAACCCTATGGCAGAAACCTCTAAATTTCCCAACATTCTTTTTTTCATATTATTTACCCCTCGTTAATTAAGTTCGTTTTCTTTTATTATGCCTCATACCAATCGCCAACCGGTATAACAATCCTCGCAAATCTTTGCCTGATTCTATCGTGGACATCGCCTCGCCAGAAATAAAACAGAAAAACCGCTGGATATTTTATAAAACATATCCAGCGGCAACCAAACAGCCTGCATTATTTATTTTTACTGCCCACAACTAATATCTGCTGCAGCTCTTATTTCTGAATTGACTTGAAGGCACTGGCCTGGGCCGTCATGCCACGTTCGGAAGCCAGTCGTTCAATGGAAGATGCCCCAAAGAAGCCATCAATTTCCGGTACGTGCTTGATAACGTATTCCGCATCGTCAGGATCAGCAATCGGACCGCCATGGCAGATGACCATGATATCCGGGTTGACTTTGCGGCCGGCCGCGATAATGTTGCGAATCTTCTCGCAGCAGTCATCGAGTGTGACCGCCGTTTCTGCCCCGATCGAGCCTTTTGTGGTCAGCCCCATATGGGCGACAAGAATATCCGCCCCGGCCTCGGCCATGGCCTGAGCCTGTTCCACATCAAATACGTACGGACAGGTCAGCATATCGAGCGCATGCGCCTGACGGATCATCTCAACTTCCAAGCCATAGCCCATCCCCGTTTCCTCGAGATTGGAACGGAATTTTCCATCGATGAGACCTACCGTCGGGAAATTCTGCACGCCGTTAAAGCCCTGGTCCTTCAGTTGCTGCAAGAAGATCTCCATGACGCGGAACGGGTCCGTTCCATTGACCCCAGCGAGCACCGGTGTCTTTTTGACAATCGGCAGAACCTCCTGGCCCATTTCCTGGACAATCTTATTGGCATCACCATAGGCCAACAAACCGGATAAGGAGCCACGCCCAGCCATTCTGAATCGCCCTGAATTGTAAATAATCAGCATATCAACATCGGCTTTTTCACTGCATTTCGCAGTGATCCCTGTGCCTGCGCCCACGCCGACAAGGATCTTGCCACTAGCAACCTGGGCTTTAAAATCTTTCATTATTTCTGCTCTTGTTTTTTTCAACATACGATTTCCCTCCGCAATAAATATTTATAAGTATACGTTCAAGCTATGCCTTTTCCATCAATGCAATCAGCTCTTTTGCTGCGGTTACAGCGAAAGCCTCATCATTGATATTGTTATCCATTTCCCAAATTTTACTAACGGATTATCTATCTTTTCTTTTAAGGTGTTAAAAAGTGCTTGTCGTTCTTCCTGACCGTTAAAAATCTGACCTTCGGCATCAATCATGGAAACGCCCTGCAGCGGCAATAACAGTGTCATTTCCCGCTCTGCCTTTGTCCACTTTTCAGCAAGCTTCGTACCGATCTTTACATTTTCCGCCACGGTTGTGCGCATCAAAGTTACGGTCGGATTGTGCTTGTAGAATTTACGATCCGCAAATTCCTCCGGCACCGTTGCCATCGGGCCAAAGTTTACCATATCACAGGCCCCAACCGATACAACCTGCGGCACCTTGTTTTTGATGGCGGCCTCGCACCGATCTTCCCCGGCATTCAATACCCCGCCAACAACCTCATCGCACCACTCCGTTGTCGTCAGATCAAGCACTCCCTTGAAATACCCGGCATTGATTAACGACTCCATCGTTCGTCCCCCGGTTCCGGTGCAGTGAAAGACCAGGACTTCATAGCCATGGGATTCCAGATATTCTTTGGCCGTGTTCACGCAAGGCGTCGTTACCCCAAACATTGTCGCTGCGACCAGAGGTTTTGTTGTCTCTCTATCTGCCGGCAGCTTTTCCGCCAGCCCCACCATCCCAGCAATTGCCAAAACGGCTTTTCGGTAAATCATTTTTGAGATCTTGTTGAGTCCGGCTACATCCACAATCGAGGGAATCATCACAATATCACTGGTTCCGACATACTGGGCAACATTTCCCGAGGCCATTGTCGATACCATAACCTTCGGCACGCCTATCGGCAAGGCGCGCATGGCCGGCGTTACCAGTGAAGTGCCACCGGATCCGCCAAAGGAAAGAATCCCATCAAATTTTCCTTCGTTATAGAGCTTTGGAACCAGTATTTCCATTCCCTTGGCTAAGGCCTCGGTCGCCGTAGCCCGATCTTTTCTGGCGGCCAACTGCCCGATATCATACCCGGCGGCTGCCGCTACAACATCATTGTTGATCTCCGGTACAAAGGAGGGTTCAAAAACACCTGTATGAATCATGAATGTTTTCAGCCCCAGGCTTTCTACCATTTTTTTGACATAAGAGAATTCCATTCCCTTCGTATCAAAGGTTCCCGTTATTGCTATTGTTTTCACGGTATTCCTCCTCTCCGGCTTCTGATTTTCACCTCTGCAAAAGAAAAGGCAGAATCATCAGCTGTTACCTAGATTCTACCCTGATTTCGTATTGTTTCAAATGTCTTTACATTATGTTTTATTGTACTTATATCATTTTAAATAGATATATCATGCGTTTTTATTGTGTTTATATTATTTTTATGACAATTACGACAAATCGCTTTATTCTTGTTTTGTATTTATGTAATTTCTTGGCGATACCCCCACATGTTTACGGAAGATCTTTGAAAACTGTACATAGTCCAAATAACCGACTTTTTCGGCAACTTCCCGGCAGTTCATCTTCCCCCCCAGCAGTTCCTTGGCCTTGTTCATCCGATATTGAATCAGGTACTGTGTAAAATTCATCCCCGTTTCCTTCTTAAACCGAATAGATAAATACGAAGAAGAAACGTGCGCCACAAGCGCCAGATCTCTCAGCTGTATGGGCTGATCAAAATGCTCACCAACGTAATCCTTTACAAAATCCGCATACCCGCTGGAATAAATAGAGCCCTTCAAAAAATTGGTCATCACAGTCGAACCTGTCGAGCCGCTTTTAAAAAGCCGGGTCGTATCAAGGATTGCTTTTTCAGTAGGGATACGGTCAAAGGTCGATCCACCAATATACCCCTGACAGCTCGTATTCTGATAAATGTATTCCAAATCCGCCGGGGTACTGATCGTGCCGGCATAAATCATGCGCATAACATCAGGGTAATTGTCGGTGCAAAACTTAAAGATATCATCGGTCAGCGAGCGCGCCTCATTTAAGGAAAAATAGCGTTTGGCGCCCATCATGCCGCCTTTCGTCAGGCCCAGGTGAACGCAGATCACATCGGCTCCGGCCTCAATCATTTGCTGGCATTCCTCTCTATTGGTCACGAACGCAATAGTAAACAAATCCAATACATGCGCCAGCCGAATCGCTTCCACCTCAGTGGAAAAGGATGTCCCCTCGGCGCTCAACGCTTGCCTGAAATCACCATCGATAAGCGATAAGGTCGGATAGTTGATAATGCCGGAAAAGCCGCTCTGCTTAATCTGTTTCAGGTATTCATAGATGTGTATCGTCGGGTCGCTGGCAAACAGGCCAAAAAAAATCGGCATGTTCGGCAGTATTGGAAAAAGTTCTTTCGCCCCCAGTTCCATCACAATCTCATTGTTGTTGCCACAGGCGAGATACCCTGCATACGAGCTTCGACCCATCAGGCGGTATTTCCCGGCACTTAGGGCAAGGAGAAAATCAGCCCCTCCCATCGCCACATATTTTGCTGTCATTCCCGAGCCAACAGCGGCTCCTATAATATGTCCATTGACACGAATCTGCGCTTGCAGGCGCTGAATAATTTCACTTCGGTCCATCCTTCTGTCTCCATTCATCATAATCCGTCTTATCTATCAAGTTTCTCGCTTTGCCAAATAAATTCCTTCCTGCGCCGCGCCCGGCGCGCTTACTCTCACTTGACGTTTAGCAAAAATATTTTATCTGTCCAATAAAAATAACGGCTAAAATGGTTTTCCTCCATCTTAGCCGTCATCTTTAAATTTGTCACGCCTGAAAAGCACGTACTGTCGTCTTTAATTGTTCGGCTATTTTCGCCAGATTTTTACTGCTGGAAGCAATCTCTTCCATTGATGCTGACTGCTCTTGCGTCGACGCTGACACCGTCTGCGTCTGTGCCGCCGTATTTTTAGTGACTTTTTCCATCGTATCCACCGAAGTCACAATTGCCTGGCTGCCTGCTGCCAGCTGCTTCATCGTGCTCAAAATCTCATTTACCTGGCCTGAGACTTCATCAACCAGTGTCGATATTTCTGTGAATGATCGTCCTGCCGAGGCAACCACGCCGGTTCCGGCTTTTACTTCATTCGTTCCTTGATTCATTGCCTCTACCGCATGATTGGTTTCTGCCTGAATTTCGCCAATCAAAGCGGCAATTTGTTTTGCTGCTGTTTGCGACTGTTCGGCAAGCTTGCGCACTTCCTCAGCTACAACGGCAAAACCGCGCCCTTGTTCACCAGCCCGAGCCGCTTCAATTGCGGCATTGAGGGCCAGCAAATTCGTTTGTCCGGCAAGCCCCGAAATGGTATCGACGATCTGGCCAATTTCACTGGACCGTTCCCCCAGCTTACTGACAACTGTTGCCGAATTATTTACAGCCCGATCGATTTTATCCATCTGGTTAATGGCCGTCTCCACCGTATTGCGCCCGTCACTCGCAGCACGGGCTGTCCGATTGGAGCTGTCCGACATATTATTGATTTTTACTGTCACCTGCTGAATATCATCATTTATCCGATTAACCGTAGTTCTCGTATGGTTTACAGCCGTCAACTGCTCCGCTGCCCCCTCCGCGACTTCCGTAATCGCAATCGCCACCTGATTGGATGCCTCTGCCGATTGTTCCGCACTTGCGGTCAGCTCTTCCGATGAAGACGCCACCTGTTCCGCCGTACTTTGAACGCCCAACACCATTTGCCGTAGCCTCATTATCATACTACCGAACTCCTGCGTAAGCGTTCCGACCTCATCATCTGTTGTCGTCAAGGCCTCAAAATTCAGCTTGCCGCTCTTCATATCTTCCGTGATCTTAGTAATTGGTTTTATAATGGCATTAGAAAGCACTACGCCTAAAATGATCCCTAAGGCAACCAGTAAACCCGCCGCTGCCAGGACAATCATATGGATCCTATCAGAATAATTGTCTGCACTATTTCTATTATCAGCCGCTTCCTCCATTTGAATTTTTACAATTTCATTATAGCTGCTTTCCAGGTCTTTGCGAATCTTGCGACCTTCACCAAATGAGAGCTGTTGCGCCTCCGCTATTTTCCCCTGGTTATAACTATCGATTACCTTCATATTGATATCCGTAAATTTCGTATGAGTATCACTGAGCTTTGCTAATAATTCCTTTTCCCGTGGGGAAGTCATCAACGGTTTTAACAGTTCAATCCGCTGTTTAACGTTTTTCGCTTTGTCCTGTATTTCGCCTTTAAACTCCGGACCACCCGTTAACAGCAGGCCGCGTTCGTCATTAGCCTGCCCGATGATATAAGATTGAATTTCACGCAAAATAATCACGGTCGAGTCAGAGCTGTCAATAATATCTTGATAATCTGCCCGCACCTGTCGTAACCCAAAGAGAGAAACAACCGCAATAAGTAACACAAATACCGATATAGCCACATAACCTGCTACCAGTTTCGTCTTAATCTTCATAATTTACACCTCCGCTAATTAAAAGCTGCTTCCTCATAAAAACACTATAACCCGTATAAATTTACATAAATATCGTTCAAGTCAAAGCGTAGTCGCCAAAAACAAAATATTCATCCAAAAACGAGCGCTATTTGTTTGAAAAATTATCAATACCGAAGTTTTCTGTCAATTACTTGAACTTTCTTAAATATAACTTTATCAATAATATCTGTTATGAAGATGCTCTACTTCACTTTTTTAAGTTTCAAGCAAGTCTTAAGCAAATCATTTTTATCAACAATATCAATGGTTCGATAATGCTGGTTTTGTCCCCATTGTCGCATGTCTTCATACGAAGGATCGTCTGGATTATTCCAAATACGAAGGAACTCCTCATAACCTGGTATCCCACCCACATCCTCCGGCGGGCAGTTCCCCTCTCCTTCAAGAATCATCGGATACCCAAAGGCATAATCGTCACTAATCTTCTCCAGAATAATTTTGTGCTGCCAATCATCGCCAAAATCGTAAGTGTAAATCATCGTTCTATATTTTTCCAAATATCGATCAATTTTTAACGTCTGCGGTTGTCGAATCGTAATTTCCAATATACGAGCAATCATTCCATGCGGATCATTGCGCTTAGTCAGAGTCTTATCCTTATATTTTTTTTGATAAAACTTAAATTCCTCATAAGCTTCTTCGTCATTCGTGATACGAAGTTTTTCCTGAGGGAAGTCAAACTCATATAAATGGCAATCCCACCAATCCATTGAGAACTGAATCGTATCATGTAACCGCCTAAAGGTCACATCAGCCGGAATAATAACTCTTCGCCATATTAACGGATTCGAATCGAGCAATTCGATCTTAATCTGATATGCTTTCAATTTTTTTCACCTCAAATAATCACTATTAAAAACAAAACACTCTCAACGTTATAATTATAACATACTGTAACTAAATAAGGATAGTCGTCGGAGGTACATTCAAAGCTACTCTACTTTTGAGTGAGTGATATTATTATAAATAAACCTTTCCCAAAGTATTAATGAATAATTACATTGTTTCGCTCAATTCCCCCTGGTTGTCTCCTATAAAAACTTCATGTATAATTTGCTTAACAAGTACATACTATAATCGTTGCTTGATTTTCAGGAGGTCTTATTGTTTTGAACAAGCAGGAAATATACCAACTTCTTACCGATGAACAAATTGAATATGAGGTCACAGAGCACGAAGCTGTATACAGTATGGCTGATTTATCAAAGGTAGACCTCCCTCACCCAAACGCTGATGCAAAAAATCTTTTTGTCCGGGATGACAAGAAGCAACACTACTATCTGATTACCGTTTCCGGAGACAAACGAGTCAATTTAAAGGATTTTAGGAAAAACAACGGGACCAGGCCTTTATCGTTTGCTCCTAAAGAAGATCTGCAATCCCTGTTGGGACTTGAACCAGGAGCTGTGACCCCCTTGGGGCTGTTAAACGACACGCAATGCCAGGTGGAATTTTATTTGGATAAAAGTTTTATGACTTCGTCAAACATTATTGGCGTACATCCAAATGAAAACACGGCCACGGTCTGGCTAAATGCTCAGGATTTGTTGGCTATCTTGCAAAAACATGGTACCATTATCCATATTGTAACAATATAAGCGAGGAGAAACATGCATGCAGAAATTTAAAATTGCTTTTTTTGATATTGACGGGACAATTATTGATATGAATCGCGGTGTAATGTCGAAACGGATGGAACAGACTTTGCTGAACCTGCAGCAGGAAAACGTGCTGATCTGCCTGGCAACCGGACGCGGCCCCGTAAACCTGCCCCGGTTTGAACGGGTGAACTTTGATGCCGTGATTGCCTTTAATGGCTCTTACTGCTATACACAGGACAAGATCATTCGCAAGAACCTGATTCCGGTAAACGATGTACAAAAAATCATCAAGAATGCCACCGAACTCAATCGCCCAGTTGCTCTGGCCAGTGCGGACCGAATGGGAGCAAATGGCACGGATCAGGATCTCGTGGACTATTTTTCTTTTTCCAAATCTGTTGTTACTGTCGTCCCCGACTTTGATAAAATGGCAACGGAAGATATTTATCAGATTATGTTGGGGTGCCGGGCCGAAGATCATGCAAAACTAATCGACGGTGTAAGTGGCGCCAAGGTTACTGCCTGGTGGGATCGCGCCGCCGATATCATTCCCGCAACCGGCGGCAAGGGCATCGCCGTGCAGGAGATGCTGGATTATTTTCAGCTAAAAAAAGAAGATGCCATCGCCTTTGGTGATGGCGGCAATGACATTGATATGCTTGAGGCGGTTGGCATGGGTGTTGCCATGGGCAATGCAAAAGCTGATGTCAAAGCCATTGCCAACACGGTTTGCGGCCGGGTGGATGAAGATGGGATTTCGCTTTATTTGGGTCTCTAACTCCCAGCCGTCCTAACTTCTTTCCAGCGCTTTAAAATTTACAAACACATACAAGAAAGGGGCTATCATCTGAGTGATAGCCCCTTTCTTGTATGTGCAACGCTTCCCTTAATCCACCTTGTCCTTGAGGACCGCCGTGATATTTTCTTAGGAAACTGCTATTTAAAGGATTCCTTTCAGCCCTATTTCCTGTGCCTTTTCTTTCATCCCTGCAATCGTTTCCCGGATAACCTCATCCAAATCCAATTGCAGCATAGCACAGCCATTTCGGATTGTGTCACGATTGACACCCGCCGCAAAAGATTTATCCTTGAATTTCTTCTTAACAGATTTGACCTCCAGGTCCAGTACGCTTTTAGAGGGGCGCATCAGACAAAGCGCATGAATCAGGCCTGTCAGCTCATCGACCGTGTATAACATCTTTTCCATAGGGCTCCGGGGCTCCACATCCGTACAGATGCCATAGCCATGGCACTTCATTGCCCGTATGTAGATCTCGTCAATGCCGCGCTCCTGCATGATTTCCTCGGCTTTTTGACAATGTTCATCGGGGAATTTTTCATAATCCAAATCGTGAAGCAGCCCAGCAACTCCCCAAACCTCTTCCTCCTCTTTTCTCAGCCTTGCAAAATGGCGCATTGCCGCTTCTACAGCCAATGCATGTTTTTGCAGCGCCGGCGTCTTTGTATATTCGCTTAATAGTTCCCAGGCCTCTGCCCTCGATAAAAATTTTTCCATAGCTAGAATTCTCCTTCAAATTTTTATTATTTGTCAAAGCAGTTAAAACAGCCAGCTAAAATCAACGTAAACTGCTTGGTCAGCCAAAGTAGGTTTGTAATAAAAACATATATAAAGCAGTTCCTGCTCCAATACTCAGCAACATGCTTTTTTTCCACTTGTGGAAAAAAACAATAAAAACAATTGCTATGATTTCAGGAATAATCGTCCCGCGATTGCTAACCGAATCCTTTAGGCCATAAACAAGCAACAGCCCAATGACGGCATACGGCAAAACTCCCCCTAAATATCTAATATAAGCTGGTGGGTCTTTTCCCTCCGGGAAAATGAAAAATGGCAGAAACCGGGTTGTCATCGTCCCTAACACAACAACAAAAATTGTCAAGACCTCCTGTGATATTGTCATTGCTCCACCACCATTTCTTCTGGCTTTCTATTTACCGAAAGGCAAAAAACAATCAGCACCATAGCAGGCAATATAAAATTCTGGCTGCCAAAAAACACGAGACACACCATTGCGCAGACTAATCCGATAAGCGCCGACCGATGATCCTGCGTTTCTCCCCACTGATTTATAAACATAACAACAAAGAGTGCCGTCATTACAAATTCAATGCCGGTCGAATTAAACTGAACCACCTGCCCCAACAGAGCACCCAGGGTTGCGCCTAAAACCCAATATAAGTGATTAAGGAAGGTCACAAAAAACATAAACCACCCTCTATCAACCTCTACCGGCAGCTTGACAGTACAGTTAATTGAAAAAGATTCATCACACATTCCATAGATTAGATATAGTTTCTTCCAGCCGCAATTCTTGTATTTTCCCAGCATAGCAATTCCATAAAAAAGATGTCTGGCATTTACTGCAAGCGTCAAAAAAAATGCAGCCAGCGGATTAAAAGCGGCTAACAATAAATTTATCGTTACAAACTCCATGGAGCCGGCGAAAATAAATAAGCTCATTAACAGGGGATAAAGGAATGAAAACCCCTTGCTTTGCATAAGAAAGCCATATGATATCCCCAATAACAGAAAACCTGCACAAATCGGTATAGTGTACGGCAACGCCGCCTTAAATGCTTTTATTTTCATGAATAACTCCTCCGTACGCTCCTTGATTTTCATGCTATTATCTCATATAATAAGCTCATAATCTTATACTAAAACTTACGATTATCCAATATATCGAACGCTTTATGTTTTTTATATCTTACATCTGTTCGATATATCTGTCAAGGAGAGTGTAGAAAACTTATGGAATTAGGCGCTATTATAGCTATAAATTTAAAAACCTTGCGTGAGGAACGCAACTTAACCCTGGGCCAGTTATCAAAAATAGCAGGCATCAGCAAAGCCATGTTATCAGATATTGAAAAAGGCACCAGCAATCCCACCATCAATACCATTTGGAAGATTGCCAATGGATTGAATGTCCCCTATACGAAATTAATTGATCGCATGGAAAAAGAAACTACGGTTATCCGCCATTCTGAAATCACCGCCCAAGTGGGAGAATCGACACACTATCGGGTGTATTGCTATTTCACCAGTACACCGGTTAGAAATTTTGAACTTTTTCATGTGGAATTGGATGCAAACTCATCAAACGCCTCCATCGGGCATTCAAAAAAAGCCCAGGAATATATTTATATTATGCAGGGGGAACTTGGGCTTCATACCGAAATGGGCGAGCATACCCTGCAGGCCGGAGACTCCATTATGTTTGATTCTTCAATCCGGCATACTTATAAAAACGATCAAAATACCCTGCTCACATTTCTGGTTATAAATTATTATCCGCAGTAAGAATAGCCCCTATTTTTACTGCGGATAATAATAAAATGCATACACTGAGAATCCTTTAATTTTTTACGTGCAAGGAGGTTCCGATTTTGTCTGTAAATTCTTTTGAAAATTACCCCATGAGCTGGCTGCCGCAGCTGAAAAACCGCACCGGCGCCATATACAAGGAACTGGCTGCGCAGCTCGAAGCGGCTATAGAATCTGGTGAATTAAAACCCGGAACCAAGCTGCCGCCCCAGCGCGAGTTGGCAGACTATCTGAATGTTAACCTCAGCACGATCACCAAGGTTTATAAGCTTTGCAGCCTGAAAGGACTCCTGCAGACCACCATCGGACGCGGAACCTATATCGCCTATGATGTAATGAACAGCCGCTGTCTCTGGCCGGACAATTGGAAAAACCCTCACATCATTCCCCTGGGGGCCACACGGCCCGACGAAAATTCCTATACCGATGTACAGCGCCAGCTCAGGGATATTTTATCCGAGCCGGATTGTGTCAAATGGTTTGACTATGGCAGTGAACAGGACATGGACTGGCATCGACGAGCCGGGGCTCTGTTGATGAAGCATGAGGGATTTGCTGCCGATCCCGCAAATGTCTTTCTCACCAGCGGCGCCCAAAATGCTCTCATGGCTTGCCTGCTGGCAGTCTGTTCCTACGGCGATGCCGTCGGCGCTGATCCTCTGACCTATCCTGGACTTAAAGGTGCTGCTGCCGCTTTGGGAATCCGGCTGATTCCCCTGCCCTATCAGGGAAACGACATCAATTTCACAGCGCTGACTGCGATCTGCCATAAAACCCCACTTAAAGCCTTATATCTCATGCCGCAAAATCAAAATCCCACCACCCATACAATGAGCTCTGCAACAAAGCAGGCATTGGTGGAATTTGCCGTGGCACAGGACATAGCAATCATTGAAGATGCCTCCTATAACCTGCTTACCACGCGGCCTACGCTGCCGATTGCCAGCCTGCTGCCAGCGCAGACCTTTTTTATTGCCGGCCTGTCCAAAGGCATTGCCCCGGGGCTGCGGCTGGCCTATCTGGCCGTCCCTCCCCCCTATGCCGAAGCGATCACCACGGCACTTTATACCATGTCCATCACGGTATCACCCCTTATGAGTGAACTTGCCGCCCGCCTTATCGTCTCAGGGGCTGCCTGGAAAACTCTGGCCAGACATCAGAAAGAAACCATCGCCCGCAACCAAATAGCCCAAAAATATCTAGGATCCTTTCTCGCTGATGCCGATGAAGCCTGTATCTTTCGTTGGCTCCACTTGCCTCCAAGCTGCACCTGCAGCGGCTCGGCCTTTGAACAGCTGGCCCGAAAAAAGGGCGTACAGGTTTACGCCGCTGAACGCTTTGCCCTTGGTGACAGTTCGCCGGTCAATGCCGTCCGGCTGGCAATCACCGCTCCGGCAAGCCGGGCCGAGCTGGAAAAAGGTCTCCAGATCTTGCAAGATATACTTCGCGATCTAAAAGACCCTTCCTAAAACAATATGATAAAACATTATACGCCATACAATATTTTTATTGTATGGCGGATTTTTATGTTCTATACTGAACGGGCAATACTATGAATTTATAAAGGAGAAATTTTTATGAAAACCATTGGATTACTCAGCGGCATGAGCTGGGAAAGCACCACTACGTATTATCAAGTCATCAATGAAACGATCCAGCAACAATTAGGCGGCCTGCACTCAGCAAAGCTTCTGCTCTACAGCGTGGATTTTCACGAAATCGAAATCTGTCAAGCCCGGGGTGACTGGAAACGCAGTGCACAAATTTTAGATACGGGCATACAATCCCTAGAAAAAGGCGGCGCTGACTTTATTGTCATTTGCACCAATACCATGCACAAAATTGCTCCCCTGCTTCAAGAAAAAACAAAGCTTCCCATCCTGCATATCGCCGAAACAACCGCTGCCGCTCTCAAAAAGGACAAGATAGCTAAGGCCGCCCTGCTAGGAACAAAATATACTATGGAGCAAAACTTCTATAAAGACAAACTAGTAGCCAGCGGCATCGAGGTTCTGATTCCAAATGAAACCGACCGCAACATGATCAACCATATTATTTACGATGAACTTTGCCTCGGAACAATCTCCGCCAGCGCCAAAAAGGAATACCTCCGTGTAATCAGTGCCTTAGAGGCTAAGGGGGCCCAAGGGGTCATTCTCGGATGCACAGAAATAGGCCTGCTGATTAAGCAGCAGGACACTGCGCTGCCTGTATTTGATACATCAATCCTCCATGCCCAAGCCGCGGCCCAGGCAGCACTTGCCGAGGGAAAGGCGGCGCTGTGGCTATGACGGAAGAAGAAAAAATTTTCAGCGGCAGAATGTTTAACGCCAGTGCCCCCGAACTGCTAAAAATCAAGCACGTAGCTCATACAGCCTGTCAAAAATACAACGCGTTGGACGAATACGATCCGTCACGGCCAGCACTGCTTAAAAACATTCTCGGCCGTATCGGCGCTCCCTTTCGCTTCCAAGGGCCCGTGCAGTTTAACTACGGAAAGCACACGTTTATCGGCAACCATTTTATGGCCAACTTTAACCTGCTGGTCATGGACGATGCCCGTATCTGCATTGGCAATAATGTAGCCATCGGCCCCAATGTCTCCCTGCTGGCAACGAATCACCCGCTGCTCGCCAGCGAGCGCTTGGGGATCAGTCCGGACGGGCAAGCTACAGCATTCGCCGAATATGCGCAGGAAATTCATATCGACGATAACGTCTGGCTGGCAGCGAATGTAACGGTTCTCGGCGGCGTCCACATTGGCGCAAACGCTGTCATCGGTGCCGGCAGCGTTGTCACCCATGATATACCGCCAGCTACGCTCGCCGCTGGTGTTCCCTGCCGCCCTTTACGGCAACTCACAGCCAAAGACCGTTGCCGCGACCTGTTCTTACCAGAAGATCATGAGCATTTCAAATACAACCTGATGGTGTGACGGGTTCCGTACCATCCTTACAAAAGAGACTTCTCCCCAGCGACAATGCGACAATATTTCATTAGACATTACGGCTTAAAATATCCTGCCACTCGCTACCTTTAAGAAAGCTGTCATCTACATAGCCTTCCATCTCTAAATACATTTTATAAGGCACCGTAAAAGAAAGGATTTTCGGCACTACTCTTTAAATATAAGCTGCAGATATTCATCAAGAATATTAAGCGTCTGGTTTAAAGATGTATACGGAAACTTATGCGTTACCTTATAACATGTTCTTTTGGGAATGGATGCGGCTAATTTTTGAAGAACAAAGTTTCCATTTTGTATCATGTAGGCCCCTACAGAGGCCGGAACTATCGCCCACTGTCTGGGGTCTTTCATAAAGGTGGCAATAAGTCCGGCTGAATCCAAATGAATCCGCGATGAACAATGAGGATCCCACCATTCATCATGCTTGAATTGAAATTCTTTATTCCAAATAATGAATATCTCGTGTTGCGCTTCTAATTCCTTTATTTCAACAAGCGCACCTTCCTGTCTATCGGGGCCAGCAAGGCGCAGCAGCATCATTTCTTCCGCAAAAAACGGTTTAACATTAACGCAGGGTGACGCGATCTCCCGCACTACAAATGCCACATCCATCCCCCGACGCTCTATACTATCAAATGCCTCCTGCGTATGCTGCGTTCGAATTTGGAGTCGGATCGCTGGCTCATGTTGATTTAGCATACGGTATAAAGGTGGTAAAACAAAATGGCTGATGCTTTCAGCAGCACTAACAGCCAAGCTCAATTGCGGTTCATTCTTCTTCAACACCTGGGTTTCTCGCCATAGGGCTTCCCAGCGTTCGGCAATATAAAAAAAGTTTTCCCCTTTGGGCGTCAGACTGATTTTTGATTCACCCTTATTTCGTTCTACTAAAAGGCCGCCCATATCCTGTTCTAATGTTTTTAATCGATAACTTATCGTAGCTTGTGATAAATGCAAGGCTTCTGCTGCTTTCGTTAAATTTTCAGTTTTTACTATAGCTAAAAATGCTTCAATTCCGGGAAAATACATAAAATCCACCCCTCATATATAGAAAAAGTTAATATATATTACAAAATAATTAACATTTACACCATTACTCTATATATGTAAAATTATCATGAACAAAGCAATGCGTCAATGTGTCATGAATCCGAGCCCAAAGGTTTTTATGATCCTTCGCTAAACTGCTATAATTTATTCAAAAGGAGATCCCTCTATGATAGAAAGCATCAGTCACGTAACTTTTATTGTCAAAGATCTTGCCCGGACAACTAAATTTTTCAAACAAATATTCGAAGCAACAGAAGTTTACTCCAGCGGTAATGCCACCTTTTCCATCGCCAGAGAAAAATTCTTCATGGTTGGAGGCCAATGGATTGCCATCATGGAAGGTGACTCTCTTTCCGAACGCAGCTACAATCACATTGCATTTAAAATACCAGAAGCTGAATTTGAACTCTATGAAGCACGCATTCTAAAGCTAGGGTTAGATTTCAAACCACCCCGACCACGTGTAGCAGGCGAAGGAAGGTCCTTGTATTTTTATGACTTTGATAATCATTTATTTGAGCTGCATACCGGAACCCTTTCCGAGCGACTAAAAAAATATAAAGCGAAAAAATAACACTTGCATATTTTTACAAATATACAACAGGAAGGATGATTTTCTTATGAAAGTCCTCATCGCAGGCGATTTTAACGAAACTGCAAAATCAAATATCGTAAAACATTTCCCGGCAGACTGGGACATTGTAATTGTACCTCCCGGACAAGAAATGCTGTCGCACCTAAAAGACTGCCATGTTCTAATTCCCGAACATATAAAAGTGAACCATAACTTGCTTTCCACCGCCGAAAATTTAAAGCTTGTACAGACCGGGGCTGGCTTTGATAATATAGATATCGAGGCCTGCACACAACTCGGCATTTGGGTGGCCAATGCTGCGGGAGTAAATGCGCCGGCAGTAGCCGAGCACGTAATGGCATTGATTCTTTCTTATTATAAAAATATTCCTTTTCTCGACACCTTTATGAAAAAAGGACTACAGCAACAACAATTGGACTACGTCGGCAGTGAATTAGCCGGTAAGACAATAGGGATTATCGGGCTAGGTTCTATCGGAAAGAAAGTCGCTGCCTTTTGCCACGCTTTTGACATGGATGTGATCGCTTATGCCAGAAGCAGTCTTATTCCGTCTGACGCTTTTATAAAAAGGACAGATTTCGACCAGCTTATACGCACAGCAGACATTGTAAGCGTACACATCGCCCTTAATCAACAGACCAGACACTTGATCGACGCTTCCGTATTTAAAAAAATGAAATCCTCGGCGCTTTTCATCAATACAGCCCGCGGAGGGATTGTCAATGAACGCGACTTGATCACTGCCTTAAAAAATGGTGATATTGCCGGTGCCTGCCTTGATGTATTTGAAACAGAACCACTCCCCACGAATAGTGAACTCCGAACCCTAGCCAACGTAATTCTCACCCCGCATACAGCCGGCATGCCGGATGGGATAAAATTCCATAAAAAAAGATATGATTTTTTCATAAATAATATTAAACGAGTGGCAAATGGCCAGGAACCTGAAAATAAATTAAACCAATTATAATCAAGTAACAACAGTCTCCGCAATAAATTTTCATTAAGAAAATATAACAACGGCACCATTATTTTTTAACGGTGCCGTTTTATATTGCAATCATTCATAGCTGCCGGTCTAACTCTCACCGGCTCAATACGAAATCTTCTCCTGTAAAAATGTTCCGTTTTTTAAGTCCGCAAAGGCTTTATTCAACTCTTCCTTTGTGTTCATGACAATGGGTCCACCCCAGGCTACAGGCTCGTTCAGAAGTTTCGAACTAATAAACAGCACTTGCGCATTTTCGTCTGTTGCCTTTATCTCTACATAGTTGCCGGAGGTAAGCTTTGCCGCTGTCTTTTCTTTTACCAACGTACCACCAATGTAGGCGTCGCCTAAGAGGGTAAATATCATAACGGAACGCTCATTTTCTGTGTCGATGACAATGGCTGCTTTAGGATTTAAATGTACATCGTAATAATTCAGGGGAAGATATTTGCTTACATATCCTTTTCTCCCGTCGTATTCCCCCGCCAGCAATCTCAATTTTCCGTTTTCCAACTCTATTTCTTCGATTTCAGAGTTCTTGATACTGTGATAAGCCGGCGAAACCATTTTATCTTTTGCCGGCAGATTCAGCCACAGCTGCACGCCCAGCAGCCTCTCAGCTGCCGGCAATTTTTCTTCGTGCATAATGCCGGAACCGGCTGTCATCCACTGCACCTCGCCCTCCCCAATGGTATCCTCATTTCCCAGGCTGTCCTTATGCGTCATATAGCCACGATACACATAGCTGATTGTTTCAATTCCTCGGTGTGGATGCAGGGGAAAACCCGCCGTATAATCCTCGGGATTTGTGCTGTCAAAGGAATCCAGCATTAAAATCGGATCGTAGTCTTCAACCGTCTGGTTCCCCAAAACCCTGACCAAATTGACACCGGCTCCGTCTTGTGTTTTAAAGCCGCTAACCTGTTGCTTAACGTTTCTTTCCATAGCTGCCCCTCCCTTATTAATCCATTGAATCAAATGCTTTGCTTGGATTTCACCCTTGTATTACAAAAATCCATATTGCTGTAACCTACTTCGATAATTTTCCATCCGCTTGCGAAAAATCCTCTATTTGCCCCTGCCAAGAAAAATTTTTGCAAACAAATATCCCGGAAATATAGCACATACAATTAAAATCGCTTACCCCTCTTTTAAATCAAGCGTCCGCAAAGGGTTACGGAAACTTTTGCCGAATACTAGATGCATAAATTATACTGCACAAAATAAAGGAGGATACCATGAATTATACATTCAGTCCTTATGCAATAAAAGGCCACATCTTTAAGAACCGAATCATCATGCCGCCCATGTGCATGTACAGCGCTGAGGCAGACGGCAGGGCGACAAGTTTTCATGCCACGCATTATATTTCCCGTGCTGTCGGTGGTGCCGGGGCTATCATTATGGAGGCAACCGGCGTACTGCCGGAAGGACGGCTATCTGAAAACGATCTGGGGCTTTGGGACGACAGTCAAATACAACCTTTGGCGGGCATCGTCCGCGAAGTCAAAAAATATGGAACTTTGATTGGGATTCAGCTCGGTCACGGCGGACGCAAGGCGAATGTAAAGGCAAATATCTATGCCCCTTCCGCCCTGCAATTCAGCAGTGACTACAAGGTTCCGCTTGAAATGACAAAACAGGATATTCACCACGTTATCAAAGCCTTTGGCCAGGCTGCCCAAAGAGCGGATCAGGCTGGCTTTGATTTAATCGAGCTGCATGGCGCTCACGGCTATTTAATCAATCAATTTCTGTCTCCGCTTACAAACCATCGTACCGATGAATACGGGGGATCACTTCTAAACCGGGTACGCATTTTAGGCGAGATTCTTGATGAAATCAAGGCGTATTGGCCAAAAGAAAAGCTTATCAGTGTGCGTGTTTCCGCCCTTGACTATAACGGCGGGAACAACGCGGAAGATGTGACGGAAATGATCAATCTGGTTAAGGATAAGGGGATTGACATTATTCACGTATCCACCGGCGGTGTAGTTCCTGCCAATATAGATGCTTTCCCCGGCTATCAAACAAAGCCAGCTGAAACCGTAAAGAACCTAACGGGCTTGCCTACCATCACCGGCGGGCTTTTGCTGAATATTGAAATGCTGGAAGATATTTTAGGAAATAATCGATCCGACTTTGTATTTTTAGGCCGCCTGCTATTGCGAGATCCGTACTTCCCGCTGCGGGCAGCCGCCGAATGCGGCGATGATACCGTCTGGCCGCAACAATATTTAAGAGCAAAATAAAAATCAGTACCTGAAAAAATAGCAGCCGTTGTTCTATATTCAACATATGAATATAGAACAACGGCTGCTACTATTAACGCCATATTTCAAGCCGTTTTGCCATTGCTTGAAATTTCCACCCCAGTTTTTATAGGTTCTGAAATCACTGGAAAGATATGTAGTACATTACACCGACACTCAAGCATTTCGATATTCTTGCATATTTTATCATCCATTATTGTCCCAATATTATCCTATTCTCGGAAAAGAGTACTTCTGTGTCTATTCCTACCAGGTTTTTCTGTCAAATTTGAAATTTGCTAACTGCCTGGCGAAGATTTTGCGCCAAATTAGCCAAGGCCTGACTGGATGATGCTATTTCTTCCATCGATGCTGATTGTTCTTCTGTTGCTGCCGACACCGTTTGTGCTTCCCCTGAT
The DNA here is from genome assembly GCA_963678095.2 of Selenomonadaceae bacterium. GTDB lineage: Bacteria > Bacillota > Negativicutes > Selenomonadales > Selenomonadaceae. Next base: position 392,146 of record OY782746.1, read on the forward strand.
GCCGTTTTGCTTAATTCATCGATCTGTTTTACCGATTCAACAATTTGTTGGCTGCCACTAGCCATCTGCTCAATTGCAGCCGATATTTCTTTCACTTGCCCAGACACTTGCATTACCAAGCCTGTAATTTCCTGAAAGGATTGTCCAGAGGCATTGACTACTTCGGCTCCCAGCTTAACTTCACGAGTTCCATTATTCATGGCCACTACCGCTTGATCAGTTTCGCTCTGAATTTCACCAATCAGTGTTGCAATTTGTTTAGCAGCATCTTGCGATTGTTCTGCAAGCTTGCGAACCTCTTCCGCTACAACAGCGAATCCACGGCCTTGTTCACCCGCACGGGCAGCTTCAATCGCAGCATTTAAAGCCAATAAATTTGTCTGACCCGCAATACCGGATATCGTATCAACAATCTGTCCGATTTCCTTGGAACGGTCTCCCAATTTAGCCACTACTTGGGCAGATGCCATAACGGTCTGCTCGATATGAGCCATCTGGACAACGGCCTTATCCACCGACTTATTGCCCTCTTTGGCCTTATCAGCAGCCTGCGCTGATTGCCCAGCGACTTCATTGGCATTAGCAGAAACTTGTTCGATACCAGCTGACATCTGCTGTACCACGGCAGATGTATCATGGGCTACAGTTAATTGGCACTCGGCACCTTTTGCTACTTCTGTAATAGATCCTGCAACTTGATTGGCGGCTTGCGCTGACTGATCCGCACTAGCAGTAAGCTCCTCTGACGAAGCCGCCAACTGCTCGGACGACTCATTGACATTTTTCATCAATGCACGAAGACTGCTTCCCATATCAACCAAGGCATCTGCCAACTGACCAACTTCATCTTTTCTGACAAAAAGGCGATCTTTTTTACGAAAATCACCCGCTGCTAATTCTTTACAAAGCACTACCATCATATTAAGCGGTTTGGTTATCATTTTAGTAATATATAGCCCACTTAAAACTAATACGAGAAATACACCGGCCACAATTGCAAATAAAATGTTTTTAGAGTGCTCCATATCAATTTCATTTTGTTCATTGATCGCATTGGCACTTTTTACGTTATATTCAGACAACTCTATTAGATTTTGCTGAAACTCATCCATCAATGGTCTGACACGTTCTTCATATACGGTATAGGCTTCAGCATTTCTATTCTGCATAGCCAAATTTATCGAAAGCTCTCTCTCCTGCCGATATTTTTGCATGACTTCCTTAATTTTCGGCAAGGCTGCAATTTCAAAAGGATCTAGCTTTGTTTTTTCATATTCAGTTAAATTTTTGTTGAATTTTTCTGCTTGGAGCTCTATATCTTTTTTTTGTTCATTTTTACGGCCATTATCATTCGTAAGCATCAATTCCAACATATCAATTTTTACAGCTCGGGCGATTGCAATTTCCTGACCTGTCTGATACACCGGAATCAACTTATTTTTGTACATTTCTGTCATTTCAGTATTCGCTTTAAGTAAATAATGATATCCCGTAAAGGCAACAATTGCCGATGCCATTACAGCTATAGTAATTAGAACGCCTAGTTTGTACGCTGTTTTTAAGTCTTCAAACCATTTCATGATAATTTCCCCTCTCCATTATCAGCTCTTAATCTTCTAAAGCTTTAATAAAATCCCCGTCAGAGTACTACCCACCTTCCTTCTATTTTTCTTTTTATATATAAAAAAACTACCAGGATTAATCGTAACCTGGCAGTCGTTATCCCACAAAGAGATCTTAAAACCATTGTTTGTAGGTGCGGCTTTGCACAGTCTACAGATATTATTGCTGAATTCTATTATCTCAAATAGACAACTTTCATCTGTCAAAGCGGATCGACAATATATCCTCAATTGGGTTGCAGAAGGATTTCAACAAGAATCGAAGAAGTTATTATTTAAACTCTACTAAATAAACGGGTACTTTTAATAATGAATCAAGGGTCCTGTTTAATCTTATTTTGACTGCAAATCCACTACTTTCAGCCTATAACCTTTGTTAAATTTTACCATAGGTATATCAAAAGAACAAGAAATTTGTACAATATATTTTATATTTTCTACTATATTGTACAAAAATATCCTAGGGGGACTTATCGTGCACAACTTAAATTCAATCATCAGTTATAATCTAGCTCGCTTACGCCAGCAAAAAAGCCTTAGTCTTGACGGTCTAGCAAAGCTATCGGGCGTTAGTAAGGCCATGATTGCTCAGATCGAACGCGGCGAATCAAGTCCGACAGTCAACACCTTATGGAAAATAGCTACCGGACTTCATGTTCCCTTTGGAACGCTTATTGCCATGGACAAACAATCCGCCAAATTTGTTCAGTTCAAAGAGAAGCAACCCATCCAGGATACGGAAGGGCTCACCCTTTATCCTATATTTTCTTTCGAAGACAATCACTCTCTAGAAATATTCTCAGCATTATTGGCTCCCCATTGCTCCCACGCATCGGATCCCCACGGCATCGATTCTTTTGAATATATTCTCCCTATTTCCGGCGAACTGCAAGTGGGGATTCAAGGCGAAGTATATGATCTATCCACCGGGAGTTCCCTCCAGATTGATTCCAATTACCCGCACTCTTACCATAACCCCCTTGACACGCCTGCTGCATTTTATTGTATTTTACAACACAGTAAGATTTAATTAGGCAAATTCAAGCCAGGCAGTTTTTATCCATGTTCGTTAAGGTGTTATTTATAAATCGAACTATCTTTCCAAAAATTTTTTTTAAATAAAGTAAGGACCCATGCACATTCTGTACACGGGTCCTTACTTTATTTAAAATCCATCGCACCAAACAAGTATAGGTTAAGCTTTTCTTAGTCTACAATATTTTGAATCATTTCCAATATTAGTTTACCAATCAGCAATCGAGCATTGTTTTTCCTTCGCCGCATAAATTTTCAAAGTCTTTTACGAAGGCATCGATTGCGCAATTGACAGCATCGAGTTTAATCAGCCCTTCGATGACCTCCGGCGAAATTGTCGCTGCCCCAATCCCGTACTTTGCCAGCTCTAATACCTGCTGCGAATTTTTGAAGCTGGCCGCAAGGACCGTTGTTGGCAAATCATTCTTTTTGAAGATATCGTGAATGTCTTTCGCGACCTTTATGCCGTCGGCACCTAAATTGTCAATCCGGTTAACATAGGGAGCGGCATAATGCGCCCCTGATTTTGCCGCCAGATACGCCTGCATCTGCGTATAAATGGCAGTCGCTGTAATATTCGCTCCTTCCGCAGCCAGCGCTTTGATTGCTTTCAGGCCTTCTTTGGTAACCGGAACTTTCACATACGTATTGACGCCCAATTCCTTCTGAATTCGATGCGCTTCCTGCAGCATCCCTTCGGCTGCCGGGGAAATAACCTGCACATGAAGCTCTGCGTCGGGCCCGATAAAGGCCCGGATTTTCTTCAAGACCGCATACGGATTTTCCCCTTCCTTCGCGATAATGGACGGATTGGTGGTCACCCCGTCAATCGGATAATACGCATATAATTCTTTAATCTGATCCAAATTCGCAAAATCCACAATCATTTTCATGGTTTTCTTTTCCTCCTATAAAAATCAAAGTACATGCTCTGTCCGTTCGATAATATCGTCTTGCGTTGTTTTCGACAGTACGTTGAAGAAGGCCGAATACCCCGCAACGCGCACTATCAGGTCCCGATGCTTTTCAGGATGCTTTTGGGCATCAAGCAGCGTAGCCCTGGACACCACATTGTATTGAACGTGAAATCCTTTTAATCTGTTGAAGAAGGTTCGGAGCAGCGCGATTAACTTCATCTTGTCTTCATCTTTTTCCAATACCTGCGGCGTTACCTTTTGATTTAGAAGCACCCCGCCCGTAATATCCTGCGTTGGAAGTTTTGCTACCGTCTTGAATACGGCGGTAGGGCCATTTCGATCCATCGCATGCGTCGGCGAGCAGCCTTCCGCAAGCGGCGTATAGGCCTTGCGGCCATCAGGCGTGGCCATCGTACCAAGGCCCTGTCCTACATTGGCTGAAATAGAGGAGGTCCCGGCATAGCGTGTTCCCCCGATCGGTCCTCGGCCAAAGCGGGTATTGGGATATTTCACAACCTCATCGATATAGCTGCAATATGCTTCCCTGCCAAGTAAATCTACATAATCATCGTCATTTCCATATTTCGGCGCGGCCAGAAGAAGTTTTTGGATTTTTTCGCCTTCGGCTCCGTCAAAATTATTCAGCAGTGCCGTCCATAAGGCATCGCGGCTGATCGTCTTCTCGTCATATACGCATTTTTTAATGGCAGCCAGAGAATCTGCCAGATTGGCAATTCCAACTTGCAAGCCACTGATAAAGTCATAGATAGCTCCGCCTTCCTTCAAGGTTTTCCCCCGCCCGATACAGTCCTCACTTAAGGCCGAGCACAAAACGTCCGGAACATCCTCCTCCAAAACCATGTCGCAGGCATTTTCGATAATCACACTATGTCGCGTGAAATCTCTGATGAGCACATCCCAGGCTTTCTTCAAGTCTTCAAAAGTTGCCATTGATTTAAAATGCCCAATGCCTTCCGCGAGCTTCACGCCGGATTTAGGATCTACGCCGTCATTCATGGCAATCAGCAACGACTTCGGGAAATTCAAAAAGCTCATCCCCGTGCAGCGATAGCCCCATTTCCCCGGCACGGCAACTTCCACACAGCCAATGGCACTATAATTGTAAGCATCCTCTTCCTTCACGCCCTTGTTAATAAAGGATGGAATGATGATCTCATCGCTGTTAAACGCCGGCATGCCAAAGCCCATTTTTACAACTTCGATGCATTCTTTCATAAAGCGGTCATCCAAGCCGGCATGATAACGGACCGTGAGATTTGGCTGCGGCAGCTTCGTTTGTGCTACACTTCTTAAGATCAGATACGAAAGCGGGTTTACCGCATCCTTCTTATCGATGGTCTGCCCGCCGATGGTAACATTTTGATAGAGCGGACTGCCTGCGCTAAATTGCGTATGCGACCAGCTCCTGATCTTATTAATTGTCAGCGTTTTTATCCACAAATTGGTCAGCAGCTCCACCGCATGATCGTCCGTAAGCGTTCCCTGTGCGATATCTTTTTGGTAATAAGGATACAGATACTGATCCATTCTCCCATACGACAAGGAATGACCATTCGACTCTAGCTGCAGCACTAAGTGCACCAGCCACATGGATTGCAGCGCTTCATAGAAAGAATCCGCCGGTTCATAAGGCACCTTGTTTAGTATTCTTGCAATCTCGCGCAGTTCCAAAGCCCGTGCACCATCAGCCTCCTGCTGCGCCATAGACTCTGCCAAATCAGCATATCTTTTGGCAAACGCGACCGTTGCGTCGATAACAATAAGGATGCCCTGATAAAAATACAATTTCTTTAAATTCTTGTAATCCGTCAGATCCAAGGTATCCATCATCGCCAGTGTTCTTTGCTTATAATCCTTTATCCCGAATTTCATCAACCTTCCATAATCAACGGCCAAATGCGCATCGCCCGAGGTGATATTCCCTTCGGCTTTGATAATTCCTAAATCATAGAAGATTTTGCTTGCCGGCGGGATTGCTGCCAGGCCTCGTTCTTTTGTCGTATTGTGCTCCCAAAACGGTGCGATTTCCCTTAGCTGCTTCTTCGTTTCCTCGCTAATGTAGAAGACATCACCATTTCTTTTTTCAAATTCATCCAGTTCCTTTACAACCCAGTCCATCGCATACTCTGGGAAAATAGGTGCGGCACGATTTGCCGAGGCCTGATTGCCGACGATCAGAGTGTCCTTTTCTATAAAAATGCTCATTTTTTTCAAAACATTCTCAAGCATATAGGCTCTTTTTAAAACTGCCGGCTGATCGAGATTTGCCTTATAACTTTCTGTAGTATAGACGGCTCTTTCTGCACATACCTTCGGTTTCGACGTCAGAACCTCTTCCCTGAACTGTTCCATTCTTTTTGTTAATTCCCCAAAATATTGACTCATTGCCACCCCTCCTAAAGCTTTCTGCTATACTCTCAATTTAACCATGCTTCCTTAATCAAATAGTACCACCGTTATTTGCGTTAGTCAATATTTTTAATTTCATTCGTAAGTTTTATTAATTGTGTTTGAATAAAAAGCAGGCCCCTTCTGTCAACGAGAAGAGGCCTGCTTTAAATTAAAATTTACAATCCAATCCATGACGTAGGAAAACTTTTTGATATTCTTTTAAATCCTCCGGGTGCAGCTGCTTGACATCCTGCAGCTTGTATTCCATGCCTAACAGTTCGTATTTCTTCTGACCGAATTGATGAAATGGCAACAGATTAACCGTCTTAATCCCCAGATCCAGCAGCAGTGTGCAAAATTCCTCGGCATCTTGAAGGGCATCATTAAAAGCCGGGATCACGGGAATTCTTGCAATTATATTTTTCTTTTTCTCCACTGCCAATCTCATGTTTTGCAGGATAATTTTATTGTCTACCCCAGTGCCCGCTTTATGCCGGTCTGGATCATAGTGCTTCAAGTCAAATAACACTAAATCAATCTGGTCCAAAAATTCTTCAAACAATTTCGAAGCGGTGTACCCGGTCGTCTCAATTGCCCGATGAATATCATGACGTTTCAACTCCCGCAGCAATGCAAGGGCAACGTCGATTTGCTGGAGCACCTCACCGCCGCTTAAAGTAACCCCGCCGCCGGATTCCTCATAAAAATCCTTATCTTTTACTACTTCCGCGATGATCTCGGCCACCGTTTTATATTGCCCTTCAACCTGAAAGCAGCTGGACGGACAACCTGCTATGCATTTTTGCCAGCCCTTGCATGTTTGATGATCGATTAAAATGACATCTTTGCTTTTTGAAATGGCGTTTTCTGGACACTCGCTGATACATTTGCCGCACCCGATGCATTTTGCAGCATCCCAGGTGACTTGAACTTTGCCGCTCTGTGATTCCGGATTCGAACACCACTGACAGCGAAGCGGGCAGCCTTTAAAAAACACCGTGGTTCTGATCCCGGGACCATCATGCAGGCTGAATTTTTGTATATTAAACAGCAACGCTTTCTTTTCGCCCATACCCAGCACCTCTTTTAAACTCCTATTATGTAATCAGCATAAACCAAGCCCCCTGTTTTGTAAATAGTTTATTTTCATTTGTTATTATTTTATATTTCATTAGTAACAGATTATGTTATAATTATATTACTAATCCAAAGATCCATTCCAAACAAAAATCCGTATGCTATAATTTAAATAAGAAAACCTTACAGGTGGAGGATATTATGACAACTCGAATAACGAAGATATTGCATATTATAAATGAACATAAAAAAATGGAAGTCTCAAAACTCGCCGACGTCCTGGGCGTTTCACAAGTGACGGTTCGCAAGGATCTCGACAGCCTTGTTGAAAAAGGGCTGATCTGCCGCGAACACGGCTACGCACTGCTAAAAGACAGTGCGGACATAAACAACCGGCTGGCCATAAACTACGATATAAAACAGCGAATAGCCCGACAGGCCGCCGCTATTGTTTCCAGCGGAGAAACGGTGATGATAGAATCCGGGTCTACCTGCGCCATTTTTGCCGAAGAATTAGCCAAAACCAAAAAGGACATTACAATCATCACAAATTCGGCCTTTATTGCCGCCTATGTCAGACAATACCCGTCTTGCAAGATCATCCTGCTCGGCGGTGAATATCAGAAAGAATCCCAGGTAAACGTAGGCCCGGTCACCAAAAAATGTGCGAGCGAATTTTACGTCGATAAGTTTTTTGCCGGCGTTGATGGCTTTGCCGCCGAGTCCGGATTTATGGGCAGCGATCTGATGCGGTCCGAGGCCGTAAAATCCATGGCAGAATCCGCCAAGAAAATCATCTTGCTCACGGATTCAGCCAAGTTTACGCGGCGCAGTCTGGTGGTCTTGTTTCCGTTACGTCAGGTAGATTGCGTATTCACCAACAATGCCTTGCCTGAAGACATCCTGGCCCTAATGGAACAAAGCTGTATCGCAATAACGCTCGCTTGATCAGGAGGCTATAATTTGCAAATTTATGAAAACACCATCCATCTGCTAATTCAGAAGGATGGTGTCTTATTTTGTACTAAAATCCACACTCACGTATTAGTCCGGTTTTTCTTCTTCGGCGCAGGAAGTTCCTCATACATTGCCGCAAACAATCGCTCCATAAATTCCCTGTTGTCTATTTCCGTCACCAAAACCATATCTTTTGCCCCGTCGTAGGGCGGCTCGAGCGGCGCATCGGGAAGCATTCGTCTTACACTTTCCACCGGTTTTACAAGCAAACGATCATCACAGACATAAGCTGCAATTTTCCCCCGATAATAAATGATATACTCCCCCATCATCTGCCGGTATTCAATTTCCGATAATCCCGTTAACTGTTCCAATATAAAATTTAAATATTCCATTTTAGTTGCCATCCTTTTATCCCTCCCCAAAAGAACCAATTTCAATTAAATTATCCTCTGGATCAGCAAGATAGCCGGTGCATTGTCCCCACGATTCTCTTATCGGCGGCATCACCACCCGCGTACCTGATTTCACCAGCATCGTCTACCATAATTCCAAAGCCATCTAATCTCATTTTCCCCTGTCCCTTATCTCTTCTATTAATTTCAGGAATCTTTTTTCATTGGGTATCTCGTTGGTAACATAGTTCCCCTTATAAAACAGGGCAAAGTTTGTCCAGGCGACCGGAGCATTTCGGGCTTTCTCCCTGCTGTCTAATTTAATTACTGTAAGCTGTATATTATTCTCTAGGGCACACTGCTCTAGTATTGGTATGTATTTTGCTGTAAACGGGCAGCCATCGGTATAATAGACAGACACCCCAGGCAAATCGCTTTTTGCTGTTTTTGCACATTCTTTCCATTTAGGAACCTGCGCCTGCGGCGTAAAGGGTAAATATAGCAGCTCATAAAAGGGTGCTGCCGTGTCGGCTAACCGAAAGCCCTTGTGAGCAAGATATTGGGGATCCGATAAAAACGGTTTCTTTTTAGCAGAAGAAATCACGGTAATTCCAGCTTTTCCTTGCTGTCTGGCATCCTCAATGCATTTTCCCAGCAAATCATTCGCATATCCATGCCCCTTGCACGAACCTGACACCCAGAAACAATTTATATGCATGTAATTATCGGCCTGAATCGGAACCCATGCACTTTCAGCCGGAATATACTCAATAAAGCATTTCCCCCTGATATCTCCTTTTAGAAACACCAAGCCTTCCTCCATCCGGTTTCTGAGCCACTCTTTTTTTGCCATCACCTCTGGCGATTTATTGCTTGCTATTGCGCAGCAGATATGTTCCCTGTCTATATTTTCTTTGGTAAGCTGTATATATTCCATCGCAAATACTTCTCCTTCATTTTTCCTATGAATTCCTTTCGGCCACAATAAATATATCATGCAAAACACGATAACTCCATGTCATATTTATTATAATCTTTTTAAATTTGACATCTGGCAAAGCCTCCTCGTATAATAAGTTTACATTTTTTAACAAGAACACCGTATGAAAACTTGTTATCTTCACGATTCTCAGGCAGCACAGACCATTTGAATCAAGCCCGCAAAAAACTAAACCATAAGGAGAAGTTCAATGAATATTCAATTCGAACGCGCTTCACTAGAAGATGCCGACATTCTGATTTCTGTCCAAAATAAAAGTTTTTACTCTGATTTCATCAAGTACGGTGTTTGCCCGGGGTACAATCGCACGCATGATAGCATGGTGGAAAGAATATCCCAGAATCATGTTTACAAGATACTTTGCAATGGCATTGTCATTGGCGATATCGCCGTAAGAGATAATGAGAGACTTTCATAGTTTGTGTAAACCTCTAAGGTGATGTAATATAAAATCAACTTGGAGGTTTTATTTATATCAAGAAAAAATGAAAGTCCTCAAAAGACCGCAATGTGAGAAATGATGAAAAATTATTTAAAAGATGCGGATCTTAGCATTCAAGATGGCTCCGATGTCAAAAACATCATGCGCGACATGATGTCTGTTCTTCTAGAAGGTGCTCTCGATGGTGAACTTGATGACTCCCTTGGCTATAATAAATATGACTATAAAAACAAAGATACTCGCAATAGTCGTAATGGGCATTCAAATAAAACAATGCATACGAGCTATGGCGATATGGAACTTGAAATACCTCGAGATCGCAAAGGTGAATATGAACCGCAGATTGTAAAAAAATATCAAAATACTCTCACGCAGGATATGGAAGAAAAAATTATTTCTATGTATGCAAAAGGAATGACCATGGGCGATATAGAAAGTCATATGCAAGATTTATATGGCATCGATATTTCCGACAGTACCATCAGCCGTATTACAGATAAAATTCTGCCCTTCGTTAAAGAGTGGCAGGAACGACCTCTGGCAGAAGTATATGCGGTTGTTTTCATGGATGCCATACATTATCATGTCCGTTGTGAAGGACGTGTTGTAAAACGTGCAGTTTATATTGCTATTGGCATAAATATGGATGGGCACAAAGATGTTTTAGGTATGTATGTAGGCGAAAATGAAAGTGCGAAATACTGGTTATCTATTATGAATGGCTTGAAAAACCGAGGTGTCGAGGATATTTTAATTGCTTGTGTGGATGGACTCAGCGGTTTTCCGCAGGCAATTGAAGCCGTATATCCGCAAACAGAAATTCAACAATGTATTATCCATCAGATCCGAAACTCGACAAAATTCGTATCCTACAAAGATATAAAAGCATTAATGGCAGATTTAAAGCTGGTATATGCAGCACCAACAGAAGAAATAGCCTTGTCTGAGCTTGAGGAATTTAGAGAGCACTGGGATGGTAAATATCCTAAAATCTATAAATCCTGGCATGAAAAATGGGCTCTTTTAGCGACCTATTTCAAATATCCATTATCTGTAAGGCGGCTTATTTATACAACAAATACGATCGAGGGATTTAACCGTCAGCTGCGAAAAGTGACAAAATCCAAAACGATTTTTCCGTCAGATGACAGCCTTTTAAAAATGCTGTATTTAGCAATGATTGATATTACCAAAAAATGGACGGGACGCCGGCAAGACTGGAGCCAAATACGAGCTCAGCTAGAAATCTATTTTGAAGAACGTCTTTGTGACCGGAATATTTAAAAAGGCACATCTTAAGAATTTTTAAGCTGTGCCTCTAGATATTATATTAAACTGTTACATTAGCCTTTGACGATTTACACAAAACTTGAAAGTCTCCCGAGATAATGCCCATGGAGACTACTATTTAGGCTGCATTTGTATCCTTCCTGCTTATGAAAACAAGGGAATTGGTCAGTCCGCCATGAATTTCATTGACAGTTGCTTTCCCGACGCCAAGCATTGGTCCTTGGAAACGCCCTCCGACAAGTTGAGAAACCATTATTTTTACAAAAAGCATGGTTATGAAGTTACCAAGGAATACGATGTTGAAGGCGTCTTGATTTCTTTCTTTGAAAAATTTCTCTAATCCCCTCGCTGCCCTATTTGACTGTGTATAGCTGCTCTTTCTTAAAGTGACAGTGGCCTTGGGAACGCTTTTTTGACATATTTCAAAGCCTATATGGTGCTGTCAACGTTCTTTCGCAAATTCATAAATCTCATCCATGGAAAAATCAGTCGAGAATTGTATCCGCATCACATCCATAAAGATGCTTCATATCCATGTATTTTTTACAACCCCATTGAGAGTTAACTACATGGCGAAGTCTCGCACAGACCAGCATTAATGCACTTTCCCCATCGGGGAAAGTGCCAACAACACGTGTCCGGCGCCGAATCTCACGGTTAAGGCGCTCTATTGCATTGTTTGTACGGATCTTTTTCCAATGCTCTTCTGGGAAATCCATATAAGTAAGGGTTTCTGCTATGCCAGAGCTGAGCTTTTCAGCTGCTTTGGCTAGTTTCATTTTTCTTAGCTTTTCTGCAACCAGTTCAGATTTTTCAAGAGCTGCCTGTTTATCTTCCTGGCAATGAATCGCTTTCAGCATCCGGGCAATTTCCTTACAGTATTTGCGGGGCACCACAGAAAATATATTTCTGAAGAAATGTACACTGCAACGCTGGTATTTCGCTTCTGGGAATATTTCCGTCACAGAGTCGCACATCGCTTGGCATTTGTCCCCAACAACAAGTTGGACACCTTTGAGGCCGCGGCTTCGCAGGGAAGAAAGGAATCCTTTCCAGCCTTCTTTATCTTCCTTCATACCTTCAGCAGCACCGACTACTTCACGGAAACCATCCTGATTTACGGCAATGGCTACTAGGATGGCGACATTTTCAAATTCACCACCCCAACTGCGCTTTAAATAGATCCCATCAACGAATACATATGGATATTCTTCGCTCGAAAGCTGACGATTTCGCCATTCTTCGATATGGGCATATGCTTTCTTGTTTAGGTTACTGATGGTGCCGGGCGATACTTTGGAACCCCAAAGAGCCTCTGTAATATCCTCAACGCGGCGAACAGAAACACCCGCCAGATACATTTCAATAAGAGCTTCTTCAACGCTGCTTTCGCGGCGGCGATAACGCTCAATAATAGCCGTTTCAAAAGGAATGCCTTTTAATTTAGGGACTTTCAAAGAAACGGTTCCAGCGGTAGTCTGGAGGTTGCGGCTATAATGACCGGACCGATAGCCATTACGATGACTCGACCGCTCGTATTTAGCAGCGTTAGTAAGCTCGGCGGCTTCTTGATCCAGTAACGTATTGAGGGTGTCCTCTACACTTTGCTTAACCAAGGATTTCAACTCAGTTTTGATTAAATTCTCGTTTAATTGTATAATGTTGTCAGACATGCTTCTCGTCTCCTTTGTGGGTTTGGTTTGGCGACTTAATTTTAACAAAGGATGAGATTCATGTCTTTATTTGTTTTTGCGAAAAATATTATACCTTATCGCCTATATATGGGCATATTAATCTTGTTGCCAAAAAACCTTCCTGCTGTAACTGCGATGCATCCCACAGGATCATTCCAAAATAAAAGCGACACGGCAAACTCACCGTGTCGCTTTTCCTTTAGCATTGACGTTTCATATCACTCGCTATTTTCCAGATGATCCTGAATGATAAGCCCTTCTTTCTGGAGGCTCTTACCGGTCCCGATTTTTACCTTTTGCAAATTTGCGGGCGTTTTTCATACCACCTATAACATGAAACATGTCATTTAGCTTCGTAGCTTCAATTTGTTTGAAATTAAGGCCTTCGTATTTTGCCTCTCGCTTTAATTTTTGATAGCTTAAAAGCCTTTCGCTCGAAAGCGTACCGTCGCAAATCGCTTTTTGCACCGCACACCCCGGTTCGCTGGCGTGCGTACAATCATGAAATTTACACAGAAAGGCAAGCTCGTCAATATCGGCAAAGGTCTTAGACAGATCGGCACTTTCCAGCCCAAGTTCTCTCATTCCCGGCGTATCAATGACGATGCCGCCATTTTCCAGCAAAATAAGCTCGCGCCTGGTGGTCGTGTGCCTGCCTTTATCCTCTTTGCCAGTTCCTTTTGTCTCCAGCTTATCTGCTCCAAGCAGGCGATTGATAAGCGTAGATTTGCCAACGCCTGATGAACCGACAAATGCGATTGTTTGGCCTTCTTTTATATACCGCAGGATCAGAAAACAGCCATCCGCTCGCAGGGCCGTGGTAACAAGAACATCAACCCCAACGGCGACAGTATAGACTTCATGGAGTTTTTGTTCCACCTCGTCAGCTAAATCCACTTTAGTCAAAACAATAACAGGGATCGCTCCACTATCCCAAGCAATGGACAGGTAACGTTCCAGCCGGCGCAGATTAAAGTCTTTATTCAGCGACATACAGATGAAAACCGTGTCGACATTACTCGCCACAACCTGCTCAGCATTTGCCGTTCCTGCCGCCTTTCTGATAAAGACGCTTTTTCTTGAAAGCACCTGATGAATAATGGCCTTCCCATTGGCATTTACATTCCGATCAAGCATGACAAAATCGCCTACCGCCGGAAAATCAGATTGCGTTTTCGCTTCAAAACGCAATTTACCAGATACGCCCGCCATCATTTCACCATTTTCACACATTACCTTATATAAGTCTTTCGCTTGAGAAAAAACACGGCCAACATAAAGCCCTTTATATAAAGCAGCTTCAGCCGCAAATCTATCCGTAAACCCTAATTTCTTCAAATCTATTCTATTCATTTTTCATTCTCCTAAAAGTTATAGTGATAACTTATGGGAGGTTTTTGCATTCACTAATTTACACAACCCTCCCAACGTATTACAAGTTGCAATACACCACATTTGAACATAAACCTCAATCTCCTTTACTATAAAATTCAATATTTTATTAGCAGTCTACCACAAAAATTCCAGTAAGAAAAGCCGCTAAGAAAATGCCTTCCTACTGTCACCTTTTTCCAGCAGCTACCCTTCAAGCAGCGTTTCAAGGGTAGCCAAAGCATTAGCAAAACCCAATTTTTCAAGGTTTTCAAATATCTTTTCTTCATCCCAGCTCCACCATCGAAATTTCAAAAGCAATTTAATTTTTTCGTCATCAAAACGTTTTTTAATAATATGGGCAGGATTTCCAGCAGCAGCTAGACACTTTGGGACAACCTTCACACTCACTTAACATTTTCGGTTTCAGAGCATATTATCTTGTTGCCAAAAAAGAAACGTCGCTGCGGTCCTTGCTGTCTCTTACATTTAAAAACATATCGTTTTACATATCTCTTCCTCTAGCTTCAAAGTATAGGTTATTTTTCGTTATAATAACCCTTCTTAAGTTCTTGCTTCATTAGCTTAGTTGCTTTATTAAATTCCGCTTCAATTTTCACTTTTAGTGCCTCTGATTCCTCGTGCAACCGGACGGCATCTTCTGCTTGTGACTTGTAGTTTTTCAATAACATTCCAAGGTTCTTTATTAAGTCTCGGACTGCAAATAATACTGTATCAGATGTGTAAAGTTGGTTATCAATCATAATATTTTGAGCTTCTGCGATGGACAAGTTAGCTTCATGCTGCTCTAGTATTTTGCACAACTTATAGACTTCTCGAACTGCGTCTGGCTTATTTGTATCCCAAAAATTCAGAACACTGTCGCGTTGTTCTTGAACAAAGTTATTATCATCAAGCCATTTTATTATCTCGTCTTTGCTGTACCTTGAGTAATCAGGTAATTTCTTATACCCACGTAAAATCATTACCCTGCTTTGAGCTTCGGTTATTGCTTGATGAAGCTTCAAGTATGCTTCATGGCGTTTAGTATTATATAGTCCAAAATCTTGCTGCTTTCTTGCAAAATCAAATTTAGCTTCTTCAGTAAGAAACTGAAGCTTCTGTTCATGTATCTTCATATCCTGCTGAATATAAGCTTTATAATCTTCTAGCTGTTTATCTATTTTTGCCTTATGTTCCTGTACTCGCTCAGTAACCTTTAAATCAATGACTTTTTGGGCTATAAACTTTAATGCTCCAAAAATTACCACTCCAGTTATTCCTAGATTTATAAAAAAATTAACAGCCCTCTGCCAAGTGATATCAGATATCATTGTTATCCAATCAATCGACAATACTACTCCTCCTTAAAACACAGCTGAATCCTTCCTCTTAGATTATGATCATTACTACTAATACTTACAGACTTTTTTTCACAGGCTCAATTTTGCAAGTTCCTTGCTACATCCAATAGTTCCTTAAATGATGCGCTTACGTCTACTAAATTTGATTCTGCTCCCCAGCTAATTCGCACTGAATTCTCGATTTTCTCAACCGGAATGCCCATGGATGTCAGAACATAACTAGGTTCATATGACTTAGAATTGCACGCAGACCCGTTGGATATTCCACAATATTGCTTAGTGGAAAGCATCAAAGCTTCAGAGGAAACGCCATTAAAGCAAATATTTAATGTAGTTGGCATGCAGTAGTCTTGTCCGCCGTTGATTTCATAATCAACACCTGATGTTTCGAGCTCTTCCAATAAAGCGCTCTTAATCCTTAAACATTTTTCCATATTCTGCTTGTATTCAGATTTAGCCAAATAACATGCAGTTCCAAGCCCAACTACTAAAGCTACCGGTATTGTTCCGGGACGAATTCCACGTTCTTGTTGTCCTCCATACATTATCCCCTTTACAGGCGGGAGCTTATATCGTTTCTTTCTTAAAATTAACATCCCCACACCTTGAGGGCCACATATTTTATGCGCACTCATAGAAAGCATATCATATTTAATTTTCTTTAACTCATCCACTAACTTACCAAAACTTTGCGTTGTATCAATATGAAAAAATGTTTCTTTATCAGCAAGAAAATCACCAATTTCTTTTACAGGTTGTATCATCCCCGTCTCATTATTTACATGCATGATACTAACCAATAAAGTATCAGCTCTAACAAGACCTATTACTTCATCGCCGGAAATCCTTCCGTCAATTTTCGGATTAACATATGATACTTCAAAGCCAATATGTTCCAAAGCTTTACAGCTTTCCAAAACTGCTTTATGTTCTATAGAAGTCGTTATAATATGTTTTTTACCAGTTTGTTCGGCGTATCCTTTTAACCCTTGAAGAGCAATGTTATTACTTTCGGTAGCCCCACTTGTAAAAATGACTTCATCTTTATCTATACCAAGAATAGATGCTACCTCGCCTCGCGACTTCTCAACAGCCTGTCTTGCATCATCTCCAAAACTGTGTGTTCTACTATCTGCATTTCCAGGTGTGTTCCTATATGTTTTAATCATTTCATCAAGAACACGTTCATCAATAGGCGCTGTCGAATTGAAATCCAAATAAACACTCATTGATTATACCTCCAACGCCAGATTCAATAAATCGTCCAAGTTCTTTATGAAATTCGTTCCTGATAAATATGAAATGCCTCTTTCCAAATGTAATTTAAAATATTTCGAAGTAGTTTCATTATCTAATGGAAGATTTTTAGACTTGCACCATGCAGTTATGAGAGACTCATATAAATCACTATCCTCACCACCAAAGGTATACCAAGACATTTCCAAATTACTATCCTGAACGACTTGTATATCTGTTGGCATTGAATATTCTTTTAATGAATAACAAAATGCCCATCTACATAATATATTCCAGTTTTTTATTCCTGTTTTACCTTTCAAACGAGATAATTTATCTTTTGATTGGTTTGAAAGCCTTATCTGTTTTAGCATCATGCTTTATCCTCTATAAAATAGCCGGAACATATGGAAGTAGACTTCGTAG
Organism: Selenomonadaceae bacterium; assembly: GCA_963678095.2. Classification (GTDB taxonomy): domain Bacteria; phylum Bacillota; class Negativicutes; order Selenomonadales; family Selenomonadaceae. The sequence goes on from OY782746.1 coordinate 409,384, forward strand.
CATCGTCATACACTAAAGTAAATTCATCTCCGACATTTTCTTTCATCATGTTGTAGTATTCCGGTGTTATCTCAGAGTCAGTAGACAAAATAATTGTCTGCTCACTTGCATTTGGGAAATAACTATTAATCAGGGTTTCTCTATGATTAGAATCAAGTCTTGATAACGGAGTATCAATTATAACAGGGAGTTTTCTCTTGGAGCATATTGCTAGTGCCCATAATAGCGAAATTATCATCAACTGCTTTTCACCAGCTGAAAGAGAAGACTTTTCAACTTCCTTTCCTTCATGATTAACATAACTTAAGTCTAAAGTATTCTCATTCATAAGAACTTTATCGATGAGGTTTTTCTTGTTGGCCAATGTTTTATAACATTGAGTCATTGTCTCGGCAACAATTCCAACTTTTTTCTTCTGAAGTCGAATTTTATATTCGTCCAATATATTGTTCGCAATTTGAGAATATTTAAGCAGACGATCAGTATCATCATTTAATTCAACCTGTTGCAAATAGGATTCAACATTCCTTGTAAACTCTGCATTAGCTGATATAAACTGCCCTTTTAATGTTTTATACTGTTCCTCTAGAGAATGTATTTTCACTTCAATGTCTACTATTTTTTCCTCTGTAATTTTAATTGTCTTGTATAATTTAGCAAGTGCTTTTTCATCTATATCGACAGACAAATAGTTTTCAAGCTGAACAATATCATCCTTATTTTTCCTTTGCATTCCCAAATGTTTTTGTGTCACTTTTGCCTTTTCAGCCAGGTCGTTCTCTAAAAGATTCTGTAGTCTAAATAAAGCATTATCAGACAGCCCATATACTTCTTTAACATCACCAGATTCAGCATTATCACTTATGTATTCTATGAAATGATTCGCATTATCCGAGTTATCCGGGAACCTTTTCCCATAGCTCTTTAGCATATACTTCATTTGATATAGCGTCATCGCTAATGTCTTCTTTTCCTGTTCTAGAAGAGCTTGTTCTTCTATATCTAAAAGTAATTTTTTCACCAATATCAATGGGAGCTCTGATGCCGCATCAGTTATTAACAATTCGTTATATTGATTCTGTGCGACAGATAATGAGACTTTTTTTTGATACAACTCTTCTCTTTGCTTTACTACGTCGCCGCCTTTAGATTTATACTCATTTTTCAGAAGCTCCAGTTTTCTTTCTTTTTCATCCAAAGCTATTTTCTCATTATTGATTTGAACTTCAACTGCATTAAATTGTTTTTCAAGCCGCGCTTTTGTAGCTCTGAGATTCTCCAATTCACTAACTTTCTTATCATTCGTTCTTTTCTTTACATTCCTTGATATAATTCTAGTTATATCATTGCTTAAAACATCTAATACGGATATTCCTAATAGCGAACGAATTGATTCTTTCATTTGTTCATCAGTATCTTCCACCGCTAACTCTGCAATTTTCTCTCCATCAAAGAAGAAAAAATTAGATAATCTACTCGGAAGAATATTTTCTATAAACATCTGCCAATTTTCAGTCAAAAACAAGCTTGTTTCACCGTTTTTACATACAGATATCTCTTCTTTAACTCGCTGAGAATTTCCATTCCACAGTCTTCTTATTTTATAGTTTTCTTTCTCGGTCGAATCTAACGAAAAGAATAATTCTACAGACGCTTCATTTGTGCCATCTAACGTATTTATATATGATTTCAAATATTGACCATAGGACTTTAATTTACTTTCCTGATAAGCAAAAGAATTTTTCCCATATAGTGATAGTAAAATAGCTTCCAGAAATGTGGTTTTACCTCTTCCATTCATCCCACCAACTAGAGCTACTGGTTTATTTGATAAAAACTCAAATATATTATTTCCCGCATACACTCCAAAATTATGAAGTTTCAACTCCTTTATAATCATTCCTCTACCACCTCAGCCTTCATATCATCAAATTCTTCTGATTCTCCCTTTATGGTAACAAAGAACTTTTCGTTATATTTCCCCCCCATGTTTTTCTTTCTGTTAAGCTGCTCTCTGTAATATGTCGTCGCATCCTCCTCATTAGTGTAAAAAGTCTTTTTTACGCACGACTCTAAGGAATTCAATATTCCTTTTCTCTCATTTACTGAATAGATACTTACTTCTGTATCTATCATGCTATACATCATTTCAAAGGAAAGCTCTTCATCTGGATATAGATCAGCGCAAACCTTCTTCAAAATATTCCATTCATCTTTCCCAAAAGCCTCATTAGAAATCCAATCAGGATCGTCAAATTCAAGTCCCGTTACACTTTTATATATAAATGGCAATGAATCATCAAACTCATGTTTTTCATTTACCCAGATTCTTCTTATACATCTTAACTCCGGGATAGAAATCAATTCTAAATTTGAGAATTTCTCTGGACCATTTTTATTGATATCAAGCTGAATTTCCAATAATCTCTTAAGCCAGTCTTCTCTAATCTCTTTAAGATATGGACCATGATGTAACCTCTCATAGGTTCCGGTAATATAGCCCTGCATTTTTCTGAAACCTCTTCGCGAACGATCATTTTCCTCATCGCCAAAAAAGTTTCTAAACTCTAAAAGCTGCGTCATCCATGACTTTTCATCATCATTAGCAATCATTGCTTCCATAGATTTATCTTTTTCAACCATGGTGCAGACCCAACATCCAAATCTACTTTTGCCGCAACTAGGAAGATCTTTATCAACCATCATTGGACATTCATTATCTTCTGTTGCACTCATATAGAGAGTTTGAAGTTCATGATTGGACAACCCCCATGGGTTCTTGTACTGCATAAGAAAAATCCACACGTCATCATCTTTCCAATTTTCCAAAGGAGAAAATACAAGTTCATTGGCTAATGTTGGATTAGGACTTAATAACTCTCGTACTCGAAGCTTTTCATATTTAGCCATTGTTCTTGCGCGATTTGAACTTTCGGCCTTTCTCGTACCAATAACTAAAATTATTTCTCCATGTTCTGCAATTTTATTCTTTATGAAATTATTGACTGGCTGAATTTTCAATCTGTCAGTGCACCAACGCAGCTTCTTTCTTGGAAAAGGATACCCTCGGCCAATGATATTTACCCAAAAAGTATTATTTGTTTCAGGTGTCAATCTATGTGTAATAAAAGGCAGTTTTTGTTCATTTGCAGCACGTTGCATTACCTCCAATGAGTTTTCTACCCACTTTGAAATTACAGGCGACTCAACGAGAGTATCCGTATTTATAATATGCACGGGTTTAGTTAATCTCCATGAATCCATTTCCTGCAATGCTAACCAAACAAGCTGCAATGTCGCAGTACTATCTTTCCCCCCAGAATATCCAATAACCCAAGGAATATCATCTGCTAAATAAAGATTTCTTACAGTCTCTTTTAAGCCTTTTATTTCTTCCTTTGTTATTCTGATTTCATCCGCCTTTTCATTACTCATTTTAATCCTCTATTCTTATTAAATTCAGCCTCAATTGTTCTCTCTGTTTCTGTCAGATTTATACCAAGAGATATCTTCAATATATTTGTTGCTAGACCGATTGCCTTCTCATTATTTATCATTCTCCCATTCTCTTTGATTACTCTAAGATACCAACAATCCGCACTTCTACTCCAATTTATTTTTTTAAGATTAGATAAAATGCTTGCCATATTGTTATCACTATTTTTGTGAAAGAAATTGCCAAGTTTACCAAAGGCTTGCATTATAACTGCTTGAACTACCAAAAACTTTTCTCTTAACTCCTTCTTGCTTAACTCTTTAGTTTGTAATTCTAGCCAAGGCGCAATATTATTGGACACATTGTTCCAGTAACTTATACAAAATTTTTCAAAATTAATATCGCATTTTCCTTTTGAAAGAATTCTTTTATTTGCAGTATATATCGTATTCAATGTAAACAAAGAAGAAGAAAACTTTCCAAGCATATCTTTTTCTTTATCAACATACTCATTGAAAAACGGAACACTTTCAACAACTTTTCTTGTAATAACAGCTAACTCATCACGAGAATCATATAATTCAGCAATGGAATTAGAGGTTTTTACAGCATGCTTATTTAAGTCGGTAAAGATTTGTTGGCTATGTTTCAAACCAAGATCCTTATAAAACACTATTGAAATCGTCTCATCACCTAAATCTGGTTTTTCTAATAAAGCTTGCTCTATAGCTGCCTTTCTATGTTGTCCATCATTAATTAAAAACTTGGCATCTAACGATATTTCTAATATCCCTAAACCAGCATCACCATTTGCGATAAAATTAAACCTTCCATCAATTGAAGCTGCTAAGGCTGAAAACACATAGGAATCTCTATTTTCCAATATGTATTTAGCGATTACAGGTATTCTTGACTCATTCACATGGCGCTGTGCCCTATATTCAGGCATAACAAATTCATTATCTTCCGAAAACAAACGCTTGAGCATTTTTAAAGGGACCATTGCAATATAGTATTCTCTATTAGCCTGGACTCCTTTTACAACTGGAAACTTATAACAATAATTCATTTTTCTCTCCATAAAAAACAATATACTTAAGTAGTTTTCACCATTACTTAAGTATATTGTTTTACACTTCGTATGTCAATTAATTTTTTATACTTAGCATAATATTTGAAGATAGATTTTCCTTACGTATCCATGCAATAATAGAATCGTTTAAATCTAACAATGACGCATTCCTATCTTTCACCTTTCGAAGAAAATTTGCAATATCATCATCAAATTTCATTTGCGATAAAATTTCTTTTGCTCTTAAAGCTGCCTCGTCAAACTCATTTGTAACCTTCTCGTCTGTAGGCCAGTCGGAAAAGCCATTTAAAAAGCCCAAGACTCTCTGTATTTCCTGTTTTTCATTACTTACTAGTTTTAGGATTCCAAGATTATCTTTAATCTCTGCCAGATTCATATCAGTCTGTGTTTTCCATTCACTTTCTATTTGAACCTGCAATTTTTTTACTCTATCTCTGTACCTATCTGGCGCTGTTACAATCTTTTTTTCAAATGTGCCTTTGGATTCCGCTATGAGCTTTTTCAGTTCTGCCTCTACTTTATCAGAAAATATTACATGATTATATCTTTTACAAATAGAGTATCCCTTAAGAATTTGAACAAATGAATTTGTATATGCATCAAAAAAGGTATTATTCTTTCTAACTACGTTTTGATGTTCATTATTCTTCTGCCTGTTCTGTGCTACCTCTTGCATCAAAACTCGGTTTCTATTTAAATTTTCTTGTAGCATATTATAACACCTCACTCCATTAGATTCACTAATTCAACAAACTCAGGCTCATTTTGATTAAATCTTGGGTCCACATCTTCTGACCAATTGCCACTTCTTGTCAACGCCTCTTTAGCAAGTTTCATTTCAGAATATACAGATGCGTTATCCTTTTCCACTTGACCTAAAAATTCGATGAACTCCTTTATTATCTTCATTGAATTACCTGAATACATAATGATTTTTTCTAAGATACTCATTTCACTTTTATCTTCATTTATTTTTGCCAAGGTTTTTGATATCTCTACGCTTTTATCTCTTAGCATCATTGCATAATTTGTTCTAAGTGAAATATTAACGCCATAGGTTTCTGTATCTTTGTAGAACTCGATCACTTCATTTAAGAGGTCCTTTATGTCCTCAGTTTCAATCTCCATATCTTCCTGAAATCCAAAATAGATTAACGCCTTTTTATATAATTGCTCGCCATCCTTCAACTCTGATTCTACAACACATTCTAGCTTAGATAGAATCTTTTTTAAGTAATCTCTTGATTCATTTCTTGCGAGTATTTCATCAGGTTCAATCTTATCTACAGAAACAATAAACCTATTGGCTTTTAATTCTTTAAACACTTTATCCAGTTGATTATAGTTTATATATTTTCTTTTTGCATTCTTATCATTTCCCTGAATAACGTTGAAATATCTCTGTGTTGTATCAATATTCGTCTCCGCAGCTTCATCTTTATACATAAAATTTACAAGTTCATCCCATTCCTTAGAATGACCCTCCATCGATTGTTTTGTTCTGTCATTACTGGACTTCAAAAGCATTTCTGTATTTAAATCATTGATTCTATTTACCTGATAATCTCCATTTAATAAGCCTCTATATACCTCCGCAATAATAGAACACATTAAATAGTTTGGGTATTTATCTGTATCATCATACCCCTTAATAACATCAATTATTTTTTTCTTATTTCTTTCCAACCAACTTGTAGCTATTCTTAAGCTTGACGTAGCCCCCTCAAAATCCCATGATGCATACTCCATATTACCAGATCTTTTCTTTCCGAGGTACCAACTTTTTCCTATTGCCAATAACAACTGATATGTATCATCATTATTCTCAAGCACAATAAGGCCTTTTCCAACTTTTTTGTCTTGATTTTCTATTTCCACTAAATCGCAACTTGATCGCTCTACCATTTGAACAGATATAAGTGGAACTCCTTCTTGCTGCCATGGAATACTAGCAAATATAAATTTACAAACCTCATCTCTAACTTGGTAAGCCTTCATAAAACTTTTATTATCGTAATGCCATTCTGAAAGAATTTTTGCAAAATCATTAAAAGCCTTGTTTTCTACCGGGGTAGTTTTTATTGCGGATGGTTGTGTTACTGGAGTTGATATAATAGTAGTATACTCTCCTGGAGCACTAGAAGAATCTCCCCCTGGAGTTTTATCAACGAAATTATCATCAGTTGTAATTGTTCTGCCTAATATTTTCTCAGCAAATGAAGTTAATCCAAATTCTATGAATACGCCTACTCGAATTCCACCTATGTATCCTCTTTTATTAATTTCTAGAGTTCCATCGCCCCAATATCCTAAAATAGCAAATATCTTCTTTGTGAAAATATCTTTTTCACCCTCACCAAGTAACATATTAGCCACGATATTTTTTACTCTATCCCAAATATCAGGCCTCAGATTCGGTTCTCTAGAAAGTAAAAACTTAGGAAATAGCTTCTTATCTTGAATCACGCTATCTACAGCTGGTTCTATAATTTTTCTAATAATATTTCTCGGCGTTTTATGAGCATTCATTCCGTTATATAAATTCACAATAGCATTCTTTGTGAACGGATATAAACTAATTTTCCTCCCGAGATAATTGTATGACTCCCAGCCTTTAGCTTCAGTTTCTTCTTGTACAGGATATTCTGCATCCAATGCACCATTCTGATACCATTTATTGATTTGCTCTGCTGGAAGTGACATTACATTTAAGTATTTTGCAGCAAACTGAATCAAGTCATCCTTGGTATTTCCGATAGCTCCATCTTCAATTGTTACCATTGCTGTAATTCTATCTAAATAATTCGAACGAAATTCTTTAAAATACTCGCTTGTCGTTCCAATGACCGACTTCAATCTACACATTTTATCCGTTTCATTTTCACCAGTATGCTTAACAATCAATGCATCTAGTAAATCTCTGTTAATTCCTGTACAGGAAGTTATATCTTCAATTAACAGAATAAGATTCTTTCCCTGTAAGTATAGTTCTTGCCGAATCTCCTTAAATATTTGCTGAAAGTCACCTGGTTCTATCCCCGCACAATCCTTTATTACAGATTCAACTTTGGAATTCATATATTTAACAAGTTTTTGTGGATTACAATCTTCATCGGGGAAACTTCCATTATCTTCAGGTAAAAGCTTGTTAGCCATCTTCACTGCTTTTTTACTAGCATTATTTTTCAATTTCATATTAAAGTCATAATCTAATATAAAATCTTCTACATCAAACAATGCCAGAACATCATCACCCAGTCCTGTATTACTGTCAACAATCTTACTGTAAATGCGTTCAATTGGACCTCCAGCCATAAGCATTCTTTCTTGAAATTCCGAACTCGAGAGCAACTCTCTAAAATTTTTTCTATCAGATGATGATAAATCATCTTCATCATCGTCCGTAATCTCAACTAAAAACTTATGATAAATCTTAATCTTAAATTTTTGCTCAGTAACATTTTGATTAGCCTTAACCAGTCTTTCATAAATGTCTTTATTTTTAATGTTCTTTACTTCTTCGATATTTAAGAATTGTTTTATAGTTCCTTTTAACGTATTATCACTTCTGCGAATCATCAAAACAACATCATTTTTTTGGTCTTCCGCATACAATTTCGCTTCAATCCAACGAATGAAATGAGATTTACCTGAACCATTAGAACCATCTACTACAATTAACTCATGTTGCTCATTCTTTGATGAATCTTCAAAGAATCTGCTGAATATTTCATCTTCAGAAACATGTTCTAATATAGGTGTCCCGGACAAATCATTTTTTACAGTAATCTGCCTAAAAGGAACATGTGTGGCTAAAAAATCTGCTTGTGAACTATTTATGGAATCTACATTCAATACATCACTAAATCTATTTAACACATTTTGTTTATTCATGATCTCTTCACTCCTTTATATACAATATGGGTGATTTCATCCGTAAACTCATGTGTATTATCATAAAATAACATCCATTTTTCTTTACTATCGAGGTTTTTCATTAATACAATCTCTTTTCCGTCATGCATTTGTCTCAACGCATTAGACATAGCCAAATTAAACTTCTTTGTTTCAAATGCACTCTGCAAAGCTACCAATGCATATTCAGATATTTTTTCAGCAAACTCTTTGACAGAATATTCATGATTTTTCTCTAGATTCGCCATTTCGCAAAAATCCTGTAATGCTATGTGCATATTAGGAAGATAAAACATAGCATTTCCTTCTTGAATATAACCAAAACCTAAAAAAGAAACCCAAAATCTACTTCCTAACATCATTTGGTCTGAAACCAAAGAAATCTTTTCTTTTTCCTGTATTTCTATTCGTATATTCACATCAGTTAGGGTTTTATACTTTAGCCATGTAGCATTTGATTCCAAATAACATTTTATTATTTTGTAGAAATAAGTGTCTGGATTATTAAACACAATAGAATTGCAGTACTTACGAAACACATCATAGTTCTTAAGTACTTTTTTTTCACCTACAAATTTTAACACGTCATTTTCTTTATTAATAAGATTGAGTTCATTAATACAAACATCCCGAATAATTGAATAATATGATGTTGAAGACGAATTCAGTCCTTTAGGCTCTATTCTTTCTCGTACTACAGCCTCATCTATATCTGCTTTCAATACCATCCTGCATAACTCATAAACTCTTTCTGGTATTGATTCTGTTTTAATATTATCATCAAACATTCTTTTCATCTCCATTAATCATAATTTATGCTTGTTTGCAGTACTGAATTATGGCTAATTCAGATAATTTCTTATTCTTATTTACAATATACAAATCATCTTTAGAAAATAAAATGAATCGCATATTATCATTTTTTATACATTTTTCAATGATATTTACCAACCTGTTTTGTAAAGGAATCTCCTTAGGCATATAAACACCTATAACGCCCGACATATAGTACTTGTTAGAAGTAATTAATTCTATAAATTCTAGGTAATTGCATGTAAATAAATCTGGATGCACACTAACCTCTTGAGAAGTAATTTCTATTAGATTTTCTATCATTGTATCATTAGAAACAAAAACATTTATCCCCATTTCCATAGTTTCAATAATATCTTGTTCACAATTTCTATTTACTGACAGCATACATTTAGCGCCAAACATGTATTCTTTTAAATCCTGTTTTATTTCAGCTAATGGACTATTTATATCAGCTTTTAAAGTCTTTGCATCCTCAGAATCAACAATATAAGTATGCTCATTACACCCCGCACAATAATCAAGGGTATTTCTATATATCTTTGTAAACATATCCGACCAACAACGTTTCCCCACTTTGCTAAGGTTATTTTTCATAAGCAAAAATTCATGTTCAGTTTTCTCCCATTCCAAATCTCGAACATCACCTATTAATGATATAGTATTTTGATTATTTGATAAAATTTTACGTTCTATGACGGTAATATAAAACACATACTTATTATCCTCATATTGTATGTCATCAATAGAAATAAAACCATTTCGTCTTAAAAACAAAATAACATTCACATTCCAGTTTACATCTTGGCTACTTATTGAATCAATAAACTCCTCATCGGCATTGTATTCAGGCTTAACGTAAGTATCTATTAGATATTTTGAATTATACAGTGGCTGAGTTTTTGTACTATGTAGCATACTGAACCATCTACCCAAGAGTTTTTCGGTGGTAATTACCTTGCTAACAAAATTGAACGCCGAATCAACATCTTGATTTGTGTAAATAACCGTGCTTAAAGATGGCAATCCATCTCTTCCGCCACGACCTGCTTCCTGATAATATTTATTTGGATTCTCAGGAATATAAGTATGCAAAACTGTTCTAACATCTTTTTTGTCTACGCCGACACCAAATGCACAGGTTGCAATCATCAAATCGAAATTACCATTTTTCCAATCATTAATTATTTGTTTTCTTTGATCTCTATTTGTTAATCCAGTAAAGGTTCTCATGTTTTCGAAGCCACAAATCGCCAATTTATTCTTCAATTTTTCTGCATCATTTGGTGATTTAACATACACAATCATTGGTCTTGGCAAAAAAACAATTGCATCAAATATTTTTTTTGATTTTTCACCATAATTATCACATTTGATAATATCAAATCTTGTTTCATGTCTTAAACGCTCACAGCGTATTTCAATCCACCTATCCATAGTTGAATAAAACATCTTCAATTGTCTAATTGTCTCATCACTATATGTTGCGGAAAGCAAAAAGGTTCGCAATTCATTATTGTCTGCAATAAAATTTTTCCTCAATGCATCTAGGCACTGAAAATCAATTCGAAACGAAGAGCCCCATTCTATAATAATATGTGCTTCATCAACAACAATATTTTTTAGGTAATGATTGCGATTTACATCCTCAATTTTTTCTCGTAAGTTTTTATTCTTTATTAAACTTTCCGGAGATACAAACAATAACTTTGCCGTTTTTTTCTTCAAAGCATCATAAAAGGCCTCTAAGGAACTACCACTATAATAATAAAAGATTTCTCTATCCACATTAGACTTTACAATGGCTTTGGCGTTAGAATACTGATCCAGCATTAATGATATTGTTGGAACAATTACTATTGTTAAGCCTTCATTTTGATACGCAATGGTTTGTGTTATAAGGCTTTTACCGCCTCCAGTTGTCATTGAGACCAAGCAAGAATAGCCACCTGCTACCTTTAGCGCACCCATTACAGCCAATTTTTGTTCATTACTTTTAAAACATTCAAATCCTGTTATCCTTTTTATAAATGTATTTGTATACAGCGAGTGTGTAGTGTCTTTTTTCTCTTCCACATAATCTTGCATATACAACTGCTTTACAAGTTCATTATTGAAAAACGCTGGAATTGCTAGACCTGCCCATATTTTACCAGTATTTTTATCATATTGTAACCCAAGTTCTTTGAATTTACAGGATGGCTCATATTCAGGTATCGTCATGCTTTTTTTTACCAACAGCAGATAATTCCTAAGTGAACACTCAAAGTCAAATTTATACATATCCGCCGTGTTAAATTCAAACCACACATTTACAAGCCTTTTAGCAGTATTATATATATACTCCTCCCTTGGATTCGAAAAAGGCATCGCACATTCAAATAGACTTTTTTTATTATTTTTTATAGAACTCTCTACTAATTTATGTATCTTATTATCGTTCATTTATTATCCTCACATAACAAACTGAATCTAAAATAATTCTTGGCTTAGCAAAGCACTTGTAGATTATATCGTTTACTTCCGTATCATTTGATACATCTGTTTGTGAATAGTAATTTAAACTTGCTCGTTTTGCTCCAATATTTTTTTGCAGCTCAACCCTAAGCATTCCTAATTGCTTTTTCAACTTATCAGCAATCCTTGTTTTTATCGTTTGATCCGCCTTGTGATAAACCCCATCAACCAATTCGGACCACTTTTCAGGAGGATACATAGTAGCAAACAACTCCATATTAGAATTTGAGCCCGAACGTCTGCCAAGATGTTGCACGCTGTTTCTAACATCACATTCTGATGTCATCCAATAATTGAATATCTTCAAAACATCAGTCTCTAACACCCAATTATCGTCTGCAGTTGAAATTGCACACTGGAATTGTTCTATAGGCATAAATCCTCTATACTTGTCGAGCAAGTGCCTTGAAAGTTCTTTTTCTAAAATTTTCACCATATCCGGATATAACGCCCATGTAAAAACAAATCCTGTCCATTCGATTTTTGACTTAAAAGCAATTGCAGCACATGTTCCCTTATAAGAGTTCAACGCATTATTAACAATACTATCGAATATTGCATCCCCAGGTGCAAAAAAATGAATATAATCATCATTAAGTGCTATTTGTCTATCGAAAGTTCCCTGCACATAGTTTTTATCCGTATTTATAGCCTTATCACCATTCATACTTCGAACTTTATTCTGCATCTGGTTAACTTTGTCGTTAATCATTAATTTGATATCCGCAGGCACAAACAACGAATTAGCAGCAGATCTCAACGAAAATGATGATGCATCAAATCTTACAATTGACTCATCAATTCTATGTCCTCTAAATCCTGATAACGAGGACCATCTCATCATTGAATCCGCAAATAATTGCTTTTCGTTTTCTGCATAACGCTCTCTGGTATTATCCATAATTCTATTTATCGATTGGTACTTGTATTCCGCCACATCAAAATATCTTTCTTTTTTTATTATCTCCTTCAGATCATCCAATTCTTTTTCTACGTCATCAATTATATTGGCTAGACCATATTTAAAATCTCTACTCATAGCTTTTATAATCTTCTCATCCATAGAATTCATTATTATTTCTAGTCCACTTTGAGATTTAGTAAAAATACCAATCCCTTGATTCCAAAATTTAAATAGATCTTCTTCTAAACATTCTTTTGAGTAACAGACAACTGAAAGAACTGACTTATTCTTTTCCCTTCCGATTCTGTCCAAGCGACCAATTCTTTGTTCTAAATCATTCGCACTCCAAGGAATGTCAATGTGAATTACAACATCTGCATTCTGAAAATTTCGTCCTTCACCGCCAGTCTCATCAGATAATAAAATCCAATAATCGTTATCTGTTTCAAATCTATATGCTCCAAGCTCACGATTATCAACATCCATATTTTGGGAGAAAAATGTACAGTGATCATCGCCAAAATAATTTATGAATGCATCTTTATATAAAGAAAAAGTCTTATCAAAATTTGTGAATACTAACACTTTCTTTCCATATGCTTCCTGATCAATATAGTCAATTATATTATTCATCCTTGATGCATAATCAGTTGGTTCTTCTAGATATTCATTTATTTTATTGAGTTTTTCAGCTTCCTCTTTTGCCCAATCATCTGCTAATTCCACTAAGTCCCCCGGTATATACAGATCACTATCTTTCAATGAAATATGAAACGCTGCTGCTGAGCTAAAAAATGCTGCTACTATATTTTTATATTGCGATAAGAATGTATCATAATCTATATTACTCTCCTCTATCCAGGAAGCCAAACTCTTATACACATTGTATTCCACATTATTAAAATTAGTTTGCATATCATACGATATATCTTCTAATTCTCTAATATTGTAATCGTCATCATTATCACGACGATTTCTTATAATTGCTTTTTCAAATTGATAGTTTTCGCAAATATACGCTATCGCAGACTGTATTTTTTCTACTCCAAAGTCTTTTGAAGAAAAATCGATTTTGTTATATATGTTTTTTATAATATCATCATTAAGTAACTTGTAAATCTTCTTCAAGTCATCTATTATTTCCTCGAATGTTTCTTCTGTTTCTTCGTTGTGTGCACTATCTTGCTCTTCTATTTCCTCTAAATATGTATCTAAGTCTTCTAATAGTTCGTGTACTCTTCGCACAACATCGCCTTGCAACTCAAGTAACTCTTCAAACTTATTATCTGACATCGAGATATATTTTTCAGGCTGTATTAGTTGCAGTAGCTTTTTATATTCATCTTTTCTTCTTTGAACTGGCGTAGCACTCAACATTAACATATTTTTCGCATTCTTACTAAGTTGCAACATCCATTGATAGTATTTTTCATTTTGTAAATATTTATGTACTTCATCAGCTATAACAAAATCATATTCCATATTAGATTTATATAGATCATCAATCCCCATTAAAGATATGATATTTTCATTAATATCATCACCTTCAAGAATCTGAAACTTGTATGCCATTTCTGTTCGCCACTGTTCAATCAAAGCCTCCGGGACCACTATTAACACCTTAGACCGGTGATTCTCCTTAAGAAAGACCTTTAAAATAGCCAACGCTTCTATTGTCTTTCCCATACCAACTTCATCGGCAATCATATTCCTACAGATACCATCCTGAAGACATCTCATTATTGTTTTTAACTGATGCGTTTTTAGAAAGATTTTACACCCTGCTATTTCATCAAACCCATATAGAGCATTATTGATGATATGCATGGTTTTACTAACAATACTTCTCCCCAAAAACCACATAGGATTTTGAAACTCATATTTTTTTAATTGTTCTATAGGCCACACATATCCATCATTATAAGAGCATTCTAGGACTGTCTCAGCAAGGAATTCTATTTTGTCCATTTCTGACTGGAGATAATAATAGTATAATCCATCTTCTTTATTCATTATTGCTGCTATTATTATGTAGCTTTTCCTCCGATAATTTACAATTGCACCAATTCTAATTCTGCAATGCGATATACTTTGTAAACTGTACTTTTTGTTTTCTGGTTTTTGATAATACAATCCAACACCTGTAATATCAGAAAATTTCACTTCGGCTAATTCTGAAAACTCATCAAATGATTTTATTTTTCCAATAGCAAAATCACGAGGATATTTTTCATTATCAATTAAGCATCTGACAAACATTCCGCATTTCATAAAAGTTATTTCCCTCCAGTGTTTGCACCACATTCGAGACATACATCTTTACTTGCACAATATATACAGTGGCTACCATGTATACAATAAAAATTTTTATCTTCTAGTGCTTTTTTCACCTCATCATCGTTCGGGCTATCCTCTATCTTGTCTTGTTTTATATACAAAAAGAATTCTTGCAATCGCATTTTCTGCTGCATCAAACTCGAAATAACAGGGAATGCATTTTTACTATTGTTTTTGTTCTTTTTTTTCATATAATCAATAAAATCATATATGTTCTTATACACAGATGATATGATTTGTGTTTTTTCTAGTTCATCAGAAATACGAAATCGATTTTCAATTACATCATATTGTTCTTGAATTACTGTTTTAACGGCATTATCATCATAAGGCTTTCCATTAAGTTCCTTTTTGGTTTTATTACTAATAAGTATTTTTAAATATGTATGAATCAAAAATCTGTCCCTAAAAATAGTTTTACCTTGTTCAATGCCCTCTAATGCAAAACGATAAGGACATAACTTTAATTTCTTCTTGTCCTCATCAGAAATTTTCTTTACTGCCTCCTCTATATCTTTTTCGTTTGATTCTATCGACATATGACTTGAATAATTGCTTGAATTATATGATGAATACTTTCTGATATTCACCCCTAATAGAGTTAGCATGTAAAACAAATCATTGTCTTTATTCCCTTCTGTTTTAACATAGCTCAACTTACAACCAACTCTATTAAACTCTAGTCCATATACCAATGCATATCTCTTAAAGTTCCTATATTCCATTTTTGATTTTAGAAAAACCTGATACTTCAAATCTAATGCTTGATAACTATACTCGAAAAATTTAATATCTAAAGGCCATGGTAGTCTTTCATCTTTACCTGAACAAATATCTTTATCACTTAGGCAGCAAAAATGGTAACAAGTTTTATCTGTATTTTGAGTTGCACTTCTAAGTATATCTCCATCTATTTGATCAAAATTTCTAACAATCCAACGAGCACCTTTTGCTGCATTTTCATCTTGACTTAAGTAATAACTCATCGTCTGTTTTAATGAATTAAATGTTCCTGTCTCTGGCAAATCAGATTGTTGTAACCGCTCTAAAAGTCTTGCAATTACACTACGCATTTCATCATCTAACTCATCAGCATCGCCTAAGCGTGAAATAATGAAGGAGCGAATTCGTTTATAGAATCTGCTAAAATTATCTTCACCATTGTCGAAATCGTCAAAAAAAGATTTAACTATGGTATTTAACTCATTCAATGCTTTTTTTAACTCTTGCAAAGAGCTTAATTCTACAGTAAAATACCCAACTCTATCCTTATCCTCATGCATTTTATTTGCATTCTTAAGCAACTGGTCAATTTTTCTATTAATACCAAAAATGGTATTTTCTTTTTCTATGTATGGCTCCACCATATTAAATGCACTAACCAGCTGTCCCGGATTGCTTTCAAAAATGATTCCAGAGTTTAAGCATTCCTTTATATCAGAAAAATTTTCTACCCTAACAGATTTAGTTTCTGAATCCCACATATTTGTTGTTGATACAAAAAAATGTCCTATTGGGTAATCAAGAAAATGTCTTTCTCCAAACTGCTCCGGAAAATATGCACGTAATATGTCATTAACTTTACTAGAAGCAGAATACAGTTGCTCTTCCATGAATGCTAATGGATTATTTACATCTGAAGTGTTCTTATTTGCTTTTTTTGCTTTATCAAAAAGCGTAGCTACATAATTTGCAAATTCAGTAGTATTATCAAACTCAATTACTTCCAAGCCATTCAGAACTTTATTTTTCTCAATGAATTCACCATTTGATAAATTACCTATATAGTCAGCTAATACATTTGACTTATATGAATTAACCATCAAAGGCATTGGAACAAATTGATTTGTACTTTGGTTATTAATTGGCAAATCGAAAACAGAATATATATTCATCCACGTATCATATATTGACGCATACTGTTTTTGATAATTGAAAAGAAGAATTACCTCCTTATATTTGCTAACATCTTCTATTGCTGCTAACATAGCCGGTGTAAACTGGTGAACACCATGAATTACAATTCGATTTCTATCAATAACATTCAAATCAACATCTTTTTTGTGATACAAAAGCGCATTATCGATAGCGTTCTCTACAATTTCTTGAGATGACGCTCTAATAAAAGAGAATGATGTATTTTCTTTGCTATCAATATACTTAAATAGTTCTACTAAATATTGCTGGTCTATATTCAATTCATCTTTGATCATTAAATTGGATTTAATCCCTAATTCCTTAAACATCCTAATACATGATACAATTGATTTTGTATTAAATAGCAAAGATCTTTTTACGTTTTCTAAACATGTTGTTTGATAATCCAGCTTACTGATTGCGTTATCAACTTCCATAATCTGACGAACATTAGTATTAATACTTTCCCAATCTTTATAAAGCGCGTTAACAAGACTTCTAACCGTTGCAGTTGCCTGTCTTTTTTTTAAAAGAGTATATGTCTGGTTCATGCCATTTACCATCGTCTGTGATACACAGAAATGGACACAATCTTTAATTTCATTCCAAAAAGATTCACAATCTATTTCATATGGATTTGAATATGTATATATCTTTATTCCCATATTACATTTCCTCCAGTAATTTTCCCCAGGTATTACGCTTGGAATCAATTTTATTAAACCAACAGAATTTATTAATTGCTCGTGTTAACGCAACATATAGAATTCTACACTCTTCCATTTTTATTTCTGCAATCTCATCGTCTGTATAAAAATATTCATTAGCCATTGACTCCCCATCAATAGTAAAACAATACCCGACCTTTCCATCAACATAGTTTATATCAAGTCCATTTCTGCGCATGTGGTCAATTGCATCAGTAGTGATAGGCATAATTACGGTATCATATTCTAATCCTTTTGATTTATGTACCGTAGTGCAGATTACACGAACATAATCTCCCCCATCTGTTATAGATCTTGATGCTCTCTCAGACCCCATATTAATCTGAATATGCAATGCTTCATTTATGGAATCTAAAGTTAAATAGCTATACTTTCCTTCTTTAGATAAATCTTCAAAAATCAAATCATAATTGGTTCTATAATATAGCTGTTTCGCTTCATCTATGGAATATGGTTTCCAAGGTTTAGTTGCTTCATATATTCTTCTTAATACCATAAGAACTGGTTTGCTTTGTACTTCAAAGACCAATTCACTCCAAGCTAAACCTAATACAGTTCGATAAAAACGATCTAGACATTCAACTAAATATGTTAGCTTTTCATCGCCACTCATACCAACCAGTTTTTCTATAGGAAATTTTATACTCACATTATTTGATAATAATAGGTCAAACAAATACACTGGATTTCTCGGATTTGTTAATGCCGCAGTTAATTTGCATAAATCAATACTTGGTTGAATTCTATACAAATCTCCATTAGATTCGCTTTCAATAAAAATATCACTTTGTTTTTTCGCTTGACTCAATATCTTTCCTATTTGAAAGTTCGTTCTAACCAGAATCGCAATAGTCTTTTCCGCGACAGATAATTTTGAGAATAATTTGTTTACCTCGATTTCTGTCTTTCTTTTTTTTATCTTGTCAAAAAGAGTCTTATAAGTCAGATCCTCTTTCTCATCTTCTTTGCTATACGTATATACTTCTACTAACTCACCCGAAGCAATATCAGAATTGATATTAGCCCCAATCAATCTATCTTTTGATTCTTCATACGGTATTAATCGTCTATCACCCATATAATTAAATAATTTTGCATACTCATCAAGCAAACGTATATCCGTGCGATAATTAATATTTAAAGTATATTCCTTCCAGTCTGCTGTATCACATCCCATTTTATTGAACGCATCCATTGTAGCGCCTCTAAAACGATAAATACTTTGCTTCAAATCTCCTACAACAAAAAACTTGAAACCTAACTTGTTTTGCATTTCTAAAAATGCAGTTATCTGAGCATCATCAACATCCTGGAACTCGTCAATAAAAATGTATTTATAACTGTAGAGATTCTTATTAAATGAACTATCATTTACACATTTATTTAGATACAACATATATTCAGCAAGACTGACCGAATTATTTTCATAAAGATATTCAGAATATGCTTGCTCCGTTTTTATAATAACTTCCTGAATAATTTCCTTCATATACGGCATTACAGCTATTGTATTTCCAAATACATCCTCAGTTGCTTCTTTTATATCATAGCCTTTGTTATATAACATATCCGCAAAACATAATAATAATTTTCTAAAATCATATATACTACCTGGTATACTACCAAAAAACATCGCTTCTTCTTCATTTTTCTTTTTTAGGTACTCATTGAAATACTTATCAAATATTTTCTGTTTTTGATAACTGCCACTAACAGTCGAAAAATCCACACCAATTCCTAAAGGCAAGGAAGTATCTTTAATAATCAAATTCGAAAAACTGTGAATCGTTGATATTCTCATGTTTTCAATTCCTGAAATCATATCAAGATACTTTTTATTCTTAGTCAATACAAAATAATTCATAAAAGCCTGTTTTAATCGGCTCTTCATATTTGTAGCTGCATCTGCGGTAAATGTCAGCATAGCAATTTCATTTTTTACATCTAAAACATTTGCATTGCTAGATTGATGACAAATAAAACATATTCGAGAAATCATTGAAAATGTTTTTCCCGTCCCAGCTCCTGCTTTAACAACAATATTACTTGCAACAGGTGCATGTTCTATTATGTATTGTTGTAGATTAAACTTAGATTTTTCGGTAATATAATGGACAATTTGGTCCTCTTCTGTACCAATCTGTCCATTTTCAATAATGATATTAGATGATAAGACATCCTTCATATCATCGATCATAAAAGCTTCAAAATTAAAAAAGCTAACACTATCATTTTCTACAAGTATAGTGTTAGCTTCATGGGCATTAATAATAAAGTTTCTACCCTTAAGATATAATCCCTCTGCACAAAATTTGCTCGATATGTTTTGAATAAGCTGCTCCACTTCATCTTTATTTGAAACAAAAACGAACTGCTTTACTCCAGAAAAATATGCCTTAACAATGTTCTCAATATCTGCGAGTGAAATTCTAGTGGAATAGATTCTAAGCTCAGAATATGGTGTAATATTATTATCTTTTTTTTCTACTATACACTCAAAGTGTTTTCTGGTTAAATCATATACATTTCCGACCATTTTATCGTAAATTGCTTGTTTGGACTTTTGCCAAACATCGGCTAATTTCTTTACGAATTTCGTAGAATCTTCTATGTCCTCTTTAAACAATGTGAACTCCGGTTCAGAAACCATATTTAAACCACACTGCTTATATTCATATTCTGATATAAATGGATAACACACCATATCCATTACTAAAGGATTAATGCAATATTTGTTATTGAAAGTATTAACCAAAGCAAACTTATAACTTCTAGCTTGCTTTTTGGGAGACCCCACTGGTTTTGGGTATAAATTGGTTTCAATACTATCGGGATTACAAACTTTAATAATGTTTGACACGTTCCATCCCTTTACCTCAATCACAAGCATTCCCATGTGTTCAATAACTAAGCAAAAATCAAACTGTTTTCCATTAATTTCGCGATTGTAATAGCATATTACTTCATCGGGCAAATTCGACTCTATACATTCATATACTCTCTGCTCTCCAGCGTATGTTTCATCCTTTAGGTCCATCATTTTCGCCATTGTTCCGTGCTCCCTTTTTCTCAATATATAATAAATATTTGACAGACACTACGCTCAATATAATTATCTATATTTATTATAAAAATCATCTACAATCATTTTAAATTCAGATGGATTACTTTCAAACAACTCATACGCTTCATAGAAAATCTTACTTGCATTTGATAATCCTTCTTTTCCTCCAGTCGTCACATAATGTATGCACCTAATTTGCATTAAAAGGCCCGAAATATTTCTAAACTTATCGTCTACTACAATTCCTTTTATCTCCGCTCTTTTATTTAAAACAGCAGACAATCCCTCAAGCTCATTTTTCCCAATATTCAAAGAGAACCCTGATTTTATATATAAATCACACAATGCCACAGCTTCTTCCATATTCCATTTAACTCTTATCATTATTATCACCCTCGTATAAGCTATTCCGCCTTGCAACCTTGCATTTTATATGATAGTTACCTTAGTACAAAACAATATTACGAGTCTGAATCATTCTTGAATTCAACAACTGCTTCTAACTTAACATCTAAAGTCCTACATATTTTCAATAATACTTCCAAACTAACAGGCTCTTCCTTGCCTAATTTAGCCAAAGAATTACTACTTATTCCAGATTTTTGTCGAACTGTGTTTTATTCATTTTCTTATCAATTAGTAATTTCCTCTACTTGCCGATGGCATCAGCTTTTTAAATCCCAGCAATTCATGTATTTTTGAAAAGGCCATTATAACCCCTAACTCGCCTTGTATCGGTCCATAAAAATCTATTTTGCGCATAATCACTTCTCCCCACGAATCAGTCACATCATAGTCTTAAATACCTATTTTCATAAACTTCCATATATTCCCTCAGATTCCTCTATTTAATTTTATCTTTGGACATAAAAATTTCCCCTAAACCAAAGTCCAAGGGAATATAGCATACTCTTATAAAATTTCCAAAATCACAAAGCCTTACAGTGTAAGACCTATATAACATTATATTCCTAATCGCTCCATATCCAACTTAAAAAAGTTTTCTGGATATCCATATGTATCAAACCCAGTAGGCATACAGATACCCCTGTTGATATAACGACTAAACTCCGGCTGATAAAACTCGTCATCAAAAAACGCATCATCAAAAAATCCCATATCCATGATTGCCCGATTCATATCCCCCACAGCTTTTCGCCCGTGCGTCTTTGTTAATACTACCTCCCCAGCCAGCTGAAAGTAATGCTCTATCCGTTTCATATCATAGCCTATGTCGTACATCCCTATAGATATTATCTTTTTCATAAAGGCAGCCATATCCCTTACATCAGCTAGTTTCATACCAGCTGCTACTACGCCATAACGACTGCTCGTATTGATAGCCACAAAAACATTCCGATTCTGCATCCGCAATCTTTGTATATCCCAACAAAATGCAAGTTCTTCGGTACTAGGAGTAACGAGTTTCTTTATTTTGAGATATGTCTGCAATTTTAATGTAACACCATACTGCAAAGGTAAAACCTCCATTATCACCGCTATTTTACTTTCTTGCTTGTTATCATATATAGAATCATCAAGAAAGTAAACAACAAAATGAGCTAATGTATATGTCAAGTTCTGGTATAACCGAAAAAGCAGCCAATCCCGTACATTTCTGTACCTGCATTGACTGCTTTTGTATATTAGAATATTTTACCGTAGGAAAAATGTCGACAGTTGGATGAATTTCCAGCTAAATCACACCAACAAGCCCTTATTTTACGCGGGTTAAAAGGGTGACTGTTTCGACGTGGCTCGTCATCGGGAACATATCCACTGGCTGAATCTTTACCGTTTTGTAGCCGAGGCGGTCGAGGATTTCGAGGTCACGGGCCAGGGAGGCCGGATAGCAGGATACGTAGACGATGCGCTCCGGGTTCATGGCGGCGAAGGTTTCGAGAACCTTAGGCGTACAGCCGACACGGGGCGGATCGACGACGATGACATCGGGTCTGACGCCGTCCTTGTAGAGCTCCGGCATGACCTGCGTGGCATCGCCGACGATAAACTCGGCATTTTTTATATGGTTATCGATGGCATTTTTTTTCGCATCGTGAATTGCCGCATCGACGATTTCAATACCGATGACACTTTTTGCTTTTTTCGCTAGAAAGAGCGAGATCGTTCCCGTTCCGCAGTAGGCATCGATTACGGTTTCCTTGCCGGTGAGGCCGGCGTATTCAAGGGCCTTATTGTACAAGACTTCCGCCTGTTTGGTGTTGACCTGAAAGAACGACCGGGCCGAGATATGGAAATTCAAGTCGCCCAGCTTGGCTATAATCGTGCTTTTTCCCCACAGATGCTTGGTGACATCGCCGAAAATCATATTGGTCTGACGCTTGTTGATGCTCTGCATGACGCTGACGAGATTCGGGATGCGGGCACGCAGTTCGTTGATCAGTTCATGGGCATGCGGCAAGACTGGCGTTGCCGTAACGAGCACGACCATGACGCCCTCTTCGGCAATGCGCCCGACCACATGGCGCAGCACGCCTTTATGCGCCTTTTCGTCGT
Source organism: Selenomonadaceae bacterium (assembly GCA_963678095.2). Lineage (GTDB taxonomy): Bacteria > Bacillota > Negativicutes > Selenomonadales > Selenomonadaceae. The sequence goes on from OY782746.1 coordinate 432,625, forward strand.
AAACCGGCACGGAAAATTTCTGCGCGACTTCACGCACGATGTTGGCGATGGTATTGTTGGCTTCCTCCTGAATCAGGCAGTTATGGGTATCGACAATCGCATGCGAGCCCATGGCGTAGCAGCCGATGACGACCTGGTTTTTCTGCCGGCCAACCGGAAACTGCATTTTATTGCGGTAGTTCCAGGGATTTTCCGCCCCCAGCGTCGGAAAGATCGGCACGGACTTTTGCTTGCCGATCCGTTCAACGGCATCGACAACCTGCTGGCGTTTGACCTTGAGCTGTGCGTCATAGGTCAGATGCTGGAGCTGACAGCCGCCGCATTTTTCGTAAATGTCGCAGGCCGGCGCAACGCGGTCCGGGCTTTTATCAAGAATATTAGCAATCACGCCCCGGGCATAGCTTTTTTTAACTTCCACGATCCGCGCTTCCACGGTTTCGCCCAGCAGCGCCCCCGGAATAAAGACCGTGAACTCCTCGACGCGCCCCACGCCTTCGGCACTGTGCCCCAGACTCATGATTTTGACCGGATACGTTTTCCCTTTTACGACTGGTATGCTCTTTTTCAAAATTATAACCTCTTTTTTATCATCATATAAAAAAGCGCAGCCATGGCTACGCTTCAGACTCGCAATATAAACTGTTCTTATTATACCGTGTTTTTATTTTCCTGTAAACAGCCGCTCCGGGATAAAAAAGGGGCAGCGCAAGGCTGCCCCTTCCCGTCAGCGAATACCACCCAGGCCATCATTGCCGCCAAGGCGCCAGATGCTGACATTTACGGATTCCTCTTCCAGCACGGCTCCCTGCCAGAGGCGCAGGGTCTTGTCATCGGCATACCAGAGTTCATAAAATACATTTCCCTCCCGGTACGACAGCACCTGGCAGCCACTGCCGGTATCCCGGCGCAGACTGCCCTGATGCTTGCGCACAAGTGTCCGGGCGGCTTCCATGGTCAGAAGCTTTTTGCTGCCATCTGAGCCCCACAGGCAGCCGCCGGTAGCCAGGGCTACCGAGCGCGGCCCCGGCAAAGACTGCATCTTCAGCAGGGTCGAGCGGATAAACGCCGGATTGGCCTTAGGGCCGGGACCGCTGTGCAGGCCGTAAAGATTATACAGCATGACCACATATTCCGCCCCCCGGCAAAAGTCAGCATCAAAGGGGGCCCAGGGTTCAAGCACAATTCTGACCTTCAGCTTTGCCGCCAGGGCTTTGCGGCAGAGCTTATAGGTAAACTGGAGATATTTTTGTGTCAGCTTCTGATCTTTCCAAAAGCCTTCATAGTCGATCTCGACGCCCTGGAATCCACCGGCGCGGACCTGCGCGATAATCTGATCCGCGTGATTTTCCCGCGAATCATCATCCGCCAGCAGACGTTCAAGCAGTGCTTTATCCTTAAGCCGCTTGCTCCCGTCAGCCAGCCACTGGTCATTGACAATGGTAAGATAGTTCAGTCGGTCCGGCGGCAGCCTGAGTGCTGCCATTTCTTCCGGAAGAAACAGCTGATCCTGCTCGTCAAAGCTGGCGGCAAAATAAGACACGCTGTCAAGAGAGCTTTGGCGATTTTCATATTCACGCTGCCCGCCGGCAATATCCCAGTAAACAATCCAGGCAGACAGCGCCCCCCGCGGGTTTTTAAAATCTGCCGCCTGGCCTGGATAACAGCCGGAAAGGAGCAGCGTCAGCAGCAATACACCTGTTATTTTCAGCACCCGCAGCATCGGCTGCCCCTCCCCTCTGTTACAGATATTGAATAAACCAAGACACAAGATGGTTCCATCGCTCCCGGCACCAGAATACAGCTGCGTCAAAACCATGCAGCCTGCCGTCATAGAGGGTTTCCTCCTTGCCACTGCGGTTGTCCGTGACGATCAGTTTTTCAAAGAGGCCGTCATAGACATCATCGGTCAGATTGCGCTGATTCCACCCGTAGCCGCTCCAGCCGGCCTCGAGCAGCAGTCCACCGCTTTGTCTGGTAACCGGCAGCTGCGTGACGGCATTTTTCCCGTCGATCGTCACCGTCAGGGCACTGCCCTGCAGCGACAGTTCGACCAGCCGGTTGCCGCGTGCACTCGTGCTGATTGGCGCAATATAAGGCGGTTCACCGTCAGCGACTCCCGGCACCTGCGTCAGGCTCTTTTCATTGAGCTGGTTTAAATATTTTTTTGCATCTCCGGTTGAGCCGGCATAACGGGCAAACGCCTCCAGCGCCTTCATTTCGGCTGCTTTCTTGTCTTCCGCTACCGATACCGGCTTGATCCCATCAAGCTGGTCGAGGTCGAGCCAGAAGATGTTTTTCACGCCGGACGCTGTGCGCTCGTTGATGATCAGCGTATTGTTTTCAATGCCGACACAAAGATAGTGGGTTCGGGCTTCATCCGCCCGCAAATAGAGACGCTGGCTGCCGAGCTTGTTTCCCTTCAGACTGACGGACAGCTTCAGATCCTCCGGCAATGCCTGCCGGAGCTCCAAGAGTCCGGTTGCCAGCGGCTGCGATGTCAAAATCACCGTCTCTTTTTTGAATTCCGCGGCCCCCGCCAAGAGCTGCCACTTCGTCAGCCGGGCTTCATCCCCGCTGACAAAGCTGACCGGCTGCTGCGTATCGTATTTAATCCGCATCAGCAGATGATTGACCGGCCAGAAGGGCTGCGGCTGCATCCGCGTCAGATCATAGAGACTGCTGTTGCGCTTATTAAAGCAGCTACCCTCGCGATTGAAATTCATCGCAAACAGGCTTTGTATCCAGTACCCGTTGACCGCACTGACAGCATTGTCATTGCCAAAGGTGCCGGTATTGGAGTGCATCAGCGTGTACAGCCGCGGCACATAGCCAAGTTCACTGCTGTAGACATCGCGCAGTTTTTCATAATCGTAACCAATGCGTTCCTTCATCCGCAGGTAGCTTTCCTGCGGGATGCCGCTTTCATCGCGCAGATAATCCATCAGATAATGGTTGTAGCTGCGCCCGAGGAACGGCGAGAGCATCGCATAATGCAAGGGATCAAGTTCCCCGAGAAACCGGTTGTAGCGGTCATACACATTGATGAATTCCAGCCGGTAGCCATTGGTTCCCATTTCCCAGTAACCGGTGCGTTCCAGCTCTTTGAGCTGAACCGGCATCAAAAACTTTACATCCCGGCGGGAAAACTTTTCCGGATAGGTCTGCATCGTCGCCTTGAAATTCAGCTGTTCCAGCACCGACGAGGCAAAAATCGCCGTATCGGTCCGCCCGTCCTCAAACAGCAGGAACAGGGATTTTTTCGGCAGCGGCTTACCCGATAGATAATAGTCGAGAATATCCTGCTGCGTGACCGTCACATAGCCCTGTCCGGCCAGCGCTGCCAGCTGTTCTCTGAGCACATCGATCCCGATCAGCTGCGCATCACTGTTTCTGGCCACCCCGAAGTACGACAGGGCGATAAAGCCCTCATCACCGACGGCAACGTCAGGTCGCTGCTGCCAGGGGCGATAGTCCTTCAGAATAAAGAGGCCAATGACAATCATATAGGCAAGGACAGCCAGAATCACAATTTGCAGGAAAATCCGTATTTTTTTGCGTTTATTCTTGCGATCGGTGAAGTTCTTATCTGCTAAATTCATGATTTTTGCCCTCGTTTTCTTTCCGCCGCCGCGACATCAGCCGGAGTCATGCGTGTCCCCCAGGTTGGCTTCCAAAAAGTAAACCAGGCAATCGGCATCTGCCAAAGAAGGACGACTTCATAGTACAAGCAAAACCATATACCAAAAATCCAGGTCGTACTCTTGCGCAAAAACAGCTGGGCCATGCTCATCATAAGTGCCATCAGTGACATTCCAATGAGAAAGGTCAGCGGGAACACCCTATGTGTCAGCGGAATATAGATCAGATTGTAAACGACGATAACCGGGGCCAGAATCGGCACCAGCAGTCCCATGTAAAAGGACAGGGACATAAACGGTTCCTTGCGCCACATGAACAGCCCCGCCAATACCGATTCCCTAAGCCAGGAGCGTTTCCAGCGCATCTGTTGGCGCAAAAACTGGTCATAGGTGTTGGGGACAATCGTCTGGCAGATTGCCGTATCCTGATAGCCGGTACGGTTGTGCCGCAGGATAAAATTCGTCAGGCTGCGGTCATCACCAAAGGTCGCTTTCTGCCCCAGGAATTTTTGGTTGCGCCATTTGTCCATGTATTTGAGCACGAGATCACGGCGATAGCACGACAGCGGTCCCGACAGACAGGTCACGGCGTCAAAATACCCTTCGGCAGCCTTCATGATCCGAAAGGATATATAGTAGCGTACGGCCTGCATCTTCGTCAGCGTATTCGTATAGGTATTGGCAACATCCGTCCGCCCGGAAACACCACCCATTTCGGCATCACAAAACGGCTGCACGATATTGCGCACGGCAAACGGGTCGAGGATACTGTCCGAATCGACAAAAACCAATAGCTCATGGCGGGCAGCCAGCACCCCGGCAGCCATCGCCTCACGCTTGCCGCCGTTTTCCTCCTGAATGATGCAACGCAGCCGGTTGTCAATTTCATAGCGCTGTTCCTGCGTCCGAAGGCGTCCGATGACCGCCTGGATTTTTTCCACCGAATGATCCGTTGAGCCGTCATCGACAACGATGACCTCTAGCTTATCGAGCGGATAGTCCTGATTGATGCAGCCAAGAATAGTCCGTTCAATCCATTTTTCCTCATTGAAGCAGGGAATGATAATGGATACCCCGGGCGTAAAATCAGGATTAATCGGCGTCGGCCGGTAAAAGGACCCAAACAAATACCGCGTCAGTAAAAAAGTACTCGCCAGAATACTGTAGAAATACAGCATTTTGTTAAATTTGAAATAGATAATACTTTCCGTGCGCATCAACACGACAATGCCGACAACCAAAAACAAAAACAGGGACGATATCGTCAGCATATAGCGGTAGCGGCGACGCGCGGCATACTGGGCCAGCGTTTCAACAAAGGCCAGTCCGAATACCACATCCCCCTCGCCAAGTTCCGCCTGACGAATGACCTTGCCCCCGATGTCGACATACATCTCATAGCCTTCCGGCATCGAGCCCTGCGGAATGCTAAACTTCAGCTGCAGGCGCGCACAATCCTTCATCCGGGCAACAAATTCCGCCTTCACTTCAATCAGCATGCCGGTTCCCGAAATATCTTTTCCCCTGACATGGCAGACTGCCTTACTGCCATTGGCAGCGATGATCTGCAGTTCTACCGGATAATCGACAAGATAACGCTGTCCGGCGGCTTCTGTCTCACTGATTTTTTGAAAATCCTGTGTCTCCTCCTGCTTCAGATCTGTACGGCGCCGGTCGACATTTGAACGCAGACCTTGCTGGTCAGGAACTCTGGACAAGGCCCGCCGGTCACCTTTCATTTCCGGAATGATGTCAGCGGACTCCTCGTCACTGGGGCCCAGCGGCTTTTTTTCAAGTTCGTTCATGCTCATCATCCCTTTCCGGTGAAATAAGATTGTGAATGTGACTGCGTTCAAACTGGGAATACCCGTTCTTGAGATAATCAGACAGCTGTCCCACCCTGAATTTAAGCGGATCGCCGGCTGGACGCAGCTCATTGGCCGTCAGCAGCACGTCAAGCGCCCGGGCTGTGTACTTCGGGCTGGCACTCATGTGCATGACGAGAATTGCCCCGCGGTTGATGCCTTTATCCGAATAGATGCCAGTCTGCAGCCGGTCAAGCATCTCATTGACTGAAGGGGCATTGTAATCGCGTGTCGCATACGAGCCACAGACAATATACTGATAGCCGGAATCAAACAGGCACTCAAGGCCCATGCGGCTGACATCCATGGTTTTGGAGCGGAAAAATCTTGTCAGTGCATAATGGCCATTCACCGACTGATCGCCAACGACCGATACCAGCTTTTCATAGGATTTTCTGATATCAGCCATATATTTCTCCCGCATCTGCGCCTCCTCTGTTTTTGAGTTGTAGGCTGCCATCGGCAGATGGGCATCGCTGTGACTGGCTATTTCATTACCGCCCTCGCCAATCGCCCGCAGTAAATTCGGATTATTTTTGACATTCTGGGTGATGACAAAAAAAGTCCCCGTCACCTTATGCTTGCGCAAAACATAAAGCAGCTTATTTATCGAATCATCCATGCCCCAGTCATCAAAGGTAAAAAATATCACCGGGTCCGTGGTATGAATCCGCCCGGTATTGTCAAACCGTCGCATTTCACTGTGTGAAAAACCCGTCATGCGGTCCGGCTGGATATCCGGATTCCCTAAATAACGTTTATAGGCCTCTGCCATATAATTTATTGAAGCGGATTTATTTTCTGCCAACGGATATGTGCTGCGCATGGCTGCCGGGACTGCGGCCTCCGGAACCGGATACTGATAGAGCCGGGCTTTGTTTTGCAGCACGTCGCCGATCGCTGCGATGCTGTAGGCAGAATCATTGTCCGGGTTATCAGCCGGATCATCATCATAGGCACGATAGGCGATATTGTCAATTTTACTGTGCTTGACGGCCTCCATCAGTTCTCCGGCAAGCGCCGGATTTGTATAATAGTCAAGGCGAAAATGCACGATCTGACCGCGCCCCAGCGAGGTCACCGCCGGTCCGAAGAGATGCTCAAGCACCGCTGCGGCACTCGGCGCATCCTTGTCCTTAGTCTGCACGACATTGACGCTCTGACCAATCAGACGGCAGCCGGCAGCGGCGACTGCGGCCCGTGCCTCCGGCGTCACACTCAGCCACGGCTGTTTTACGAGTGATGTTTCCACGCCAAGAGCACGCAGTTTCTGCTGCATCCGCTCTATCCCGGCCTGTATGGACGCGGCACTTTCGCCTTCGGCCGGGCGGATGGCAATGCCAATTTCCTGGCCGCTGGCAATAATCTTCCTTACTCTTTCCGGATAACGCTGCAGCTCTATTTCCAGCACAAAAAATGTACCCCGCGCCTTCATTGCCTGTAAACGGCCAAGAACATCATCAAGCACAGCCTCATTTGCCAGACCGCCAAAGGTATAGATAACCGCGGGCATCGTTGTCGGTATCATTCGCTCGCCGTTATCCTCCGGCACGCTCTTTGCCGCCGGTTCGCTGGCTGCCTGAACAGGCGGAGCCGTCGCCGCAAAGGCGGTCTTCATGCCCAAAGCTTCACCGGCACCAGTTTTGATTCGTTGCCAGATTCCGCTGGCAAGTGATTCTGCTGCCGACATTTTCACAGGCTCCCCCGGATTTAACGAAACCTTCTGAAAATTGTCCAGAAACATAGTCTTATATCCCGCATTTTCCATTGAGGTCAGCAAACGGTCCAGTTCTCCGGCCAGATCGTCATCTCCAGGCAGGGAGGACTCAACGGCTTTCAGCCCGGGAATCTTATCCATCACCGCGGCCTCTTCCGCATTTTTCGTTTCCGGCACTTTGGCCTCAACAGGCTGCCCCAAGACAAAGGCCACAATCATTCCCGACTGAAGCCGGGAAACGAATACAGCAGCCTCCTGCTCGGTGCGCAGCTGTCCGCGCGTTAAGGCCATATCGGCAGTGACAATCCCGTCAAGACCACAGGCCCAGGCAATCCTGCGCAGGGACTCCGTAGACTCCAGGCTGTTTCCCCGCAGCAGGCTCGGACTTTGTCCGTTGATCGCTCCGAGCACCTGCTGGGTCCGGCAAAGCTCCAGCAACAATTTTTCGTCCGGCAGCGCTTCGGCATGACTTATTCCCGTAAACGTGTAATTGCCGATCTGCTGCCCGGCCTGGTTTATCTCCCGTATCAGCCCGCTCTGATCGGCAGCATTGAGCCCTTCAATAAAAAAGGTTCCCTGCATCTGATGCTTTTTCAGCACTGCCAACAAGGACGGCAGCGCCCCTGGCTCCGGCATCCCGTCAAAGGCAAGGGCTACCGCCCGCCCCTGGCGCGCTTCCCGGCTGACAATTGCAGCTTTTTCCTTTCCCTGTACGTTTGACAGACGGTTTTGCGCCGCGGCCACAGCAGCTTCGACACCGTATTCGCTGTCAAAGGCGGCCGTATCGGCAAACGGTTTTTCCGTAATCTCGACCACGGGCTTCTCCAAAGCAAAATATGCGGTCATCGCCGAAACAATTAAAAATAGCAAAATACCAACAATTTTATTGTACTGCATTTTCTCACCTCCTAAATCATAAGCTCCAGTAAAGAAACCCCGCTGCCGGCAAATTTTTGCGGGCAAATATGCTTTTGACGTCAATGACAACACGACTGCCTCGATTAAACATCGGCCAGAGATCTACCGCTTCAAGCCGGCAAAACTCGCGGTGTCCGACAAGAAATACCAGGCAGTCCGCGGCCTCGACCTCATTTAATCCCAGGACAGCAACGCCTTCTTCCCGCCGGATTTCTGCCTTATCAACTACCGGATCGACAAAGCTTGCCGCCAGGCTATACTCCCGCAGACGCCGGACAATATCCCAAGCCTTGGAATTTCGGACATCCGGGCAGTTTTCTTTGTAACTGATCCCCAAAATATAAATTTTTGCCTGCTGCATATTACAGCCTGCCAGCAGCAGCTTCTTGACAATGGCTTCTGCCACATAAAAGCCCATTTCATCATTGATCTTGCGGGCACCAGTGACCAGCGGCGAATGATAGCCCAGCATTTCCGCCTTATAAATAAAGTACCAGGGATCAACACCAATGCAGTGCCCCCCGACAAGCCCCGGGGTAAACTTCAGCGCGTTCCATTTTGTATTCATCGCCGCCAAAACAGCCCCGGTTGAAATCCCCAGCCGGGCACAAAACATCGCCATTTCATTCATAAAAGCAATATTGACATCGCGCTGCGTATTTTCTACCAGCTTGGCTGTTTCGGCAACCTTTATACTGGCGGTCGGATACACGCCCGCCGTGATGATTTCATTGTACACGGCGCTTATCTCAGCAAGGGTGCGATCATCTACCGCTGCAACGAGCTTTTTGATGTTTTCCAGCCGGTGCTCCTGATCCCCGGGATTGATTCGTTCCGGGGAATAACCGGCACTGAATGCCGTCCCGCATTGAAGCCCGCATGTTTTTTCGATCAGAGGCAGACAAATCTCTTCCGTAACTCCCGGATATACAGTAGACTCAAACACGACAATTGCCCCGGGGGAAATATTTTCTCCGACAAGGCGGCAGGCGGAAAGCAGCGGTAGCAGATCCGGCGTCTTATCGGCATGAATCGGCGTCGGAACGGCGATAATGATAAAGGCGGCCTGCCGCAGTGCTGCCGGATCGGCGGTAAATTCCACCGCTGAGTCTTTTACCCGCTGATTGCCCACCTCATGCGTCGGGTCAAGACCTTCCCGGTACAGGGCAATTTTTCGCTCATTAATGTCAAAGCCAATGGTCTTAAATTTCTCGCCAAAAGCGATTGCCAGCGGCAGGCCGACATACCCAAGTCCGACAACAGCCAGCGAAGCTTCTTTTTTTTGCAGCCGTTCGAGCATTTTCATAAAAACACCTCACCACGATGCTGAAAAATAGTATACCAGATCAAGCCACAGCGTCCGGCTGTGCTCATCCGTTGTTTTATCCTTTATATCATAGTACTCAATATCGGTCACAAGATTTTCCCGAACTGCGCGGCTGTAGCCGACGCCATAGCCTTTGAAACCATGGAGATAATCCGCTAGGCCATACATGGTATGAGCTATATAGGTCCCCGCCGCCTGATCATAGTATTTGATCCAGCTGCTCTGGGTACCAGCAACCCAGGGTTTGAGCTGTCCTTGGGCCAGCGTCAGCACATAGCCATCGCCGCCATCAAGCGTCGAATGCAGATACATCGCCCCGAGGCTGAATTTTTCAAACTGGTAAGTGCCGCCAAAGTTTATAATGGTATTGTTACCGCCCACATCGAGATCAAACCGGTGAATTCCGGCATCCAGACTGTAGTCATAATTATCATAATGAGCCGTCCACAAAAAGCTATTGTCAAAATAATCGGACCGCCCCGCAGCAAACGTGTACTGCACTGGTCCCGGAATAAAAACCCGGACTCCGTCATAGCGGCTGTCATAAATATTCCCATCACCAAGCAGATAGCCAAAGGATCCGACCGTCCAGCGAGTCACTCCGATATCGCCATCAACATAGCCACGTTCAAAGCCGATGGTCCCACTTTTATCTGAATCTCCTTTGAGCGTGCGGTCACTTTCCGTCATCGTATGCGCATGCCAGTTATTATCTAGGTTGTAATCATAATATACCCGGGCCCGCAGCCGGCTGTCGTCAAAATTCACCCGCTGATCGCCATCGTTGGTCACATAATGATAGCGGACAGTTCCGGCAATCTTCAGGCGCTTACCAATAGCAGCTCCCTGCGGCGCTGCGCCGGCCCGACTTCGCTGATACAGCTGCTCCGTCTTAAAAAATCCCAACGCATCAAGTTCCGGCGACAGTTCCTGCTCAAGGTTTTTGAGCAGCTGCTCGTCCTGACTCCAGTCCGTTCTAGGCCGGAGCACGGGTGGCTGCTCCTCTGCCGTCATGGCCGCAGCCTGCAGTTTGCCATCAAGCTGCCATTTTTGAAGCCGGGCCGCCGCCTTGGCTGTTGCCGCAGCTGCCTGACTGCGCGATAGTCCTCCGGCAGCATAGCCACCTTGGCCCGTTCGCGGCAAAAGCCCCTGCACTGATAATTCATCGAGTGCCGCCAAAGCCCATGCCGGAACAGCAGCCACCACCGGCTGCTGTTCAACTGCCTGCGCAGAAGCACAAAATACTACACTGGCAGTAAGCGCCGCTGCACTTGTCAATAAAAATTTGCTGTTCAAAAGCTTCACTCCCTAAGGCATAATAGGTGCAGCCAAGTTGCCCTGCTGCAGATAATGATGAAACAAAAAAAGATATATAGTATCCGAGAGCACAGCATAGATTGAATATTGTGAAATATTTTCCCATACATATTCTGCGTCTTCGAAAATCTGTATATCTTTTCAAAACCATTTATTTTATTAAAGGTTCCTGGACGAGTATTCTCTTCCAGGAACCATATTTTTATGCCTGCAGGCTTTGTCGGCATTTTACAAACGCAATCTTCTCCAACAGCTCCCGCGGATGTTCCAGCAGCAACTCGGCGCCGTTGGCCTCAAGTTCTGCTTGATCTCTAAAACCCCATAAGACACCCACTGGCAGCATCCCGGCATTTACCGCCGTCTGCATATCAACTCCCGAATCACCAACGTAAGCAATTTCCTCCGGTCGAATGCCCATCCGACCGGCAATCGCCAGTACTTTTGCCGGATCAGGCTTGCGCGGCAGCCCCGGTTCATCGCCGATGACCTCGCTAAACGTATTTTCCTCAAACAAAATACCGACAATCATATGGGCTGCTTCTTTATGTTTATTAGTGCAGACAGCCAAAGGAATTTCCTCCGCCCGCAGTTCTTTTAAAAGGTCGAGCACACCTTCATACGAGCGCGTTTTTTCCAAAAAACGCCCCTCATAGATCTTCTTATAATAAGCCAGGCCCGCATTGATGCGATATTCATCTGTGCCCGACGGCATACAGCGTTCAATCAGCTTTTTGGAGCCATCTCCCACCATCATGCGATAGGACTCTACCGGATGGATCGGATAGTTATAATGTTCAAGCATTGTATTCGCACTTTCTGCCAGATCCACCAAAGAATCTACTAATGTTCCATCTAAATCAAAAATAGCCGCTTTATATTGCATGTTTCCCTCCTGATATTATCCCTTAACTCTTATTATTGCTTTCGCTAAAATCTGTAAAAATCCTGCCGTTTTTTCCGGTTAAAGCATTTTTATTCACATTTATGCAATCGGCAAAACAATCTATCAACGATCCCCGGTCTTCACGGCTGCTGTGCTTTATCAATAAAATATTGATAGGCATCCACCACATCAAGAAAGGCTCCGTCAAAGCCGGCGCGAAGAATCTGGTCCAAAGCTGCCGTCTCCGAGCCATACAGCAGCTGTTGCCAACCCGGGTGCCAGTATTTCACCTTGTAATTGCCCTGCCAGTCTTTGTTTTCCGTTTCCAGCCAGTCCGGCGGCTGCGCCGCCCATTGCTGCTGCCAGTAAGGCCGATAATCCTCCGCCTCGCCCACGCTCAGATAAGCAACGACAAGCCGGCGTGCCCCGCCCGGCTTGTGCTGAAGCTGCCGAAGCTCCACCGCGGTCAAAAACTCCCCGTTATACATGGGATCAATGATCAGCAGATCGTAATCACTCTGCGAAAGCGCTGCCAGATAACTGCTTTTATCAGCAAAAAGTTCCGGATTGAGCAACACCAAAAAATTCTTAGCCGCAGACAGCGTGTTTACGGCTGCCTGGTTTTCATCTGGAAGCCTTCCTTGGGAAATTTTATTGAGAGCACGCCGCTCGGCCGCATAATTGATAAAACCCTGCGCAGAACTTTGGCGATAGGAAATGTCCCGGTGTTTTTTCAATTGACAGTAATCTATGTTGAATACCGGCAATCCACCTGCCAGCGGCCGGCGCAGCTGAGCAAGCATAGCTTTCTGCACCGCCTGCGGGGTCGCTGTATCGTCCTTCATCTCCCAGCCATAGGAAAATTCCTCCAGCACAATCCCGTCAATACTTTGCAGCATTCGCGCGGCCAGAGTCGGATCCGATCCGTCTTCACTTGTATAGAGACCGAGTCCATTATTCGTAAGCAGATAAAAGCCCGGCTGTTTTTGCTGGGCATAGCTATGCAGCTGGCTTATCAGCTCCACCATCGCCGTTTTAGGGTCTACAGCTAAAGTTCCAGCACGCACCGGCATTGTCGGCAAAACCAGCAGCCAGACAAACAGCCCCAGGGCCAGCATTCTTTTTTTCATAACCAAGCTCCTTATACCTATAGTGTTATAAACTCTTACTCAGCTGCAGGCTGATATTCGTTCCCTGATAATCGCCGCCCGTTTCCTGATTTAAGAAATAGCGCTCCAGCCCCAATGACAATTGAATGTCACTGGCGGTCTGCCAGTCATAACCTAAAAAAATACTACGCCGGCCAGAGGCTGAGGCCACCTGGTCAAGCAACGGATCATAGAGACTACCCCGGGCGCTCATGCCATTTAGCAGTATCCGCCAGCGCTGCGCCGCATTGATCTGATGCGTAAAGCCGATTCCATAATAATGCCGCTGCGTCGCATCATTTGGGCCAGACTGCGCCACCACATAGTCAACAGCTCCGGTATATTTATATTTATAGTAAAGCTGCCACGAATCCTTCGCCGTCAGCTTATGACTCCAGTAGGCCCCGAGATCCCATTCCTCGCCTTGCGTGTAGCGCAGGGTGTCTTCCAGTGACTCCCCATAAGAAGTATGATTCCACTCGATGGACCACTGTTCTTTTTCCCCCAGATGCTGGTATTGCAGGGACTGATTCCAGGTATTGCCGGGATGCATTACCGCTGCCGGGAAATCGCCGCTGTAATTGTAGCTGGCGCGCCAGCCATATATAGCCGCCAGCGTCCAGCTGTCCTGCGGGTTCAGTTTCTTCGTCACGCTGACCTGTGGCAGCCAGTTGACGCCTTCGCCCAGCCGTGCGTAAGGAGCCAGATCCTCCGGCACCGCAGCTGCATTGTAAAGGCGGGAATTGCCGGTCGGCAGATTTATCGCAAGGCCCCAGCGCACATCGTAAAGTTCCTTGTGGTTGGTCTGCCCGACACTAAGCGTCGTATCGGTCCAGCCGCTGCTATCACCAGCTGGAATGCCCAGCGTCGAGGCAACATGTGCTGTATGCAGGCTGATATCAAGCGCTTTGTCACGCAGCGAAAAGTCGGTCGTATAGACCTGTTGATGCCCGGACTGACCACTGCCTTTCCAGGAATAATATTGCAGAGCCGTTTCAAACGAGGTTCCATCGCCCCAGTTATCGACCGTTTTCTGCAGTTTCCCTGCCTCTGCTTTAGCATTCTGATGCTCTTCAGTTGCAGTTTTTAGCTGGATCTGGGCTTCCGTAAGGGTTTCCTGACGGTCCTTCACTTCGGCTGTCAGATCCTGTTGCTGAAGGCCAAGCTCCTGATGTTCTTCCTCAAGATCGCCCAGGGTTTCGCGGGCCTGACTTTCCTCGTCCTCGGCTTCAGCCTGTTGCTGCTGCAGTTCATCTATATGCTCCGCGGCAGCCTCAGCGGCAGCCGAGCGATCCTCCGCTTCGGCCTCGGCCGCACTTACACGTCCCTGATAACGGTTATTGACCTCGGCTTCATAATCTGCATAGCGCTGGTTTTCCATCGCGTCGATTTTTTGATCAATTTCCTCCAAGCGCTCCTGCGCATAATGTATACTCTCGAGTGCCTGCGCAATCACCTTGGCCCGCACTTCATCATCCTTTACCTGATAAGCCGCCAACTGCGCTTCATATTCCCTGCCCAACGAATCGGCCTGAAGCTGTGCCTGTTCCGCCGCCAGCTGCGCCTGCTCTGCCTGTGGCAAAAAGGCAGCGGCATCCTGCTGACGCAAAATTGCCAGCTTCGTCTTGGCAGCGGCATCGGCCTGAGCTTTTGTCAATGCCGTTTCAGCAGCAGCTAATTCCTTAGCCGCTGCAGCCAGTTCTTTTTTCGCTGCAGCAAGTTCAGCCTCCGCCCCACTGCAGTCTTTTGCTGCCATTGCGGCATTTTTTTCAGCATCGGCCAAATACTTTTCGGCCAGATGCCAATTGTCTAGAGCCTCTTCATAAGCCTTACGATCCGCCACCTGTGTTTCCAGCTGACGTAGCTGCTGCCAGGCATCCTGCACATCATCCGGTGCCCCGGCCGCCACCGGGGTCAGTGGCAATGCCAGCAACGTGCAGGCTGACAATATCATATATTTTTTCAACATATTGCAGTTTCCTCTCTTCAACCTGACTTTATGAACCTTCATGATCGCCTTTCTCATAAAGCCAGGCTGTTATTCGGGCCAGCGGACCAGACGGCGGCCGAAAAAACACGGGACGTGAGCAAAACACATAATAATTGATCCGCCGGCAAAAGTAATCAAGCCGCCATAGTGATACGAGAAAAGCCAAGGCTGCTGCCAGGAAGAAGGTGAAGCCATAGGTCTGCTCCCCCCAGAAAAACCCCACCAGGCCAAAGGCAAAATTAGCGGCAAAGAATACTCCCACAATCAGCAGCACCCCAAATTGGTCCTCAAAATACAGCAGCAACGTGTAGACAACCTGTACAATTCCGGTAAAGAAGGCTCCGAGAACAATCAGGTTGTACAAATCCACTGATGCATACGACAAACCGGCCAGTGGCAAAAAATAATTTCCCAGCGCAAGAAAAATCAGCGTAAATACCAGCTGAAACTCCATGATATTGCGCAATTCAAACCAGACCGCATGCAACAGATCTTCGCGGGCGTCCTCAATTTCCTTGAAATTCCCCTTGTCGGTAATATAGGAAAAATAGGCTGCATATTTTTCATAAAAATGCAGTTCCATCGAGACGACAAACATCATCATAACCGGCACAATTGACAAAAATGCATAAAAGGTTGCCACGTCATACATCGGCGCATAGGTGTAGGTCGAAACCACATCAACGGCGAAAGTTCCTTGCCAGATGATGAAGTTAGGCATATAAACCGAAAGAATGTAAGACAGCCCAATACCAAAGAGCCGTTTATGCTGTTCAAAATATGGCAAAAAGAGAAAATTCCGTCCGCTAGCCCGGCCGCCAAAATACCGGCGAATGTAGAAAAAAAACATCATGATGATACAGGCATCGCCTATATTCATCGCCAGCAGAGCTCCAGTTGCCGGCGCCAGCATCTGCGTCTTGATCACCAGAAAGGTCAAAAGGATGCTAAGGGAAACCCCGCCGGCATAGGTATAGATTAAGCCACGATAGTCTTTGACCGCCGTCAGATAGGTTCCCTGTATCCAAATAATCAAAAGTTCCAGATAAAACGTATAGGTGCACAACTTGGTCAGAAGATCCAGGGGCTTGTCCCACAAAAAGGCTCCCGCTAAAACTGCCCCCACTGTCAGGACAAGGGCAAGAATACCATACAGCGAGGCAATGATATCACGATAATTTCCGGTATAAAGCTGATCCGCCAGATAACGCGTAATCACCAGCACAAATCCGCTGGCGACAATATTGGAAAAAACAAACGGATAGATCACCGAGGCTGTATAAAGCTGCAGCTCGGTATAATCCACCTCATACAGCCGAAACATCAGCTGAATCGCCAACACCATCCCTGTCATCAGCGCAAACGGCCCCGCCGTGACAATGGCCGAATAGCTATAGGCCTTTACATAGCCGGAAGCACTCCTGTCATTAAAAAGTTTTTTTAATTCAAATCCAATTCCTGCCACTTATTTCCGCCCCGCTTCCTCTGCATAAATTTCCCGGTAAGCTGTTATAAAACGCTCGTAGGTATACAGCGAAGCAATGCGACGCCAGCCATTTTCCGCCAGTTCACAGCGCCGCGAAAAATTACGGGCCAGCTTTATAATTTCGCCGGCCATTGCCTCATAATCCATTGCTGGAACAATGGCACCGGCCGGGCCGAATCCATCTTCGCCATTGCCGTAGAGTACTTCACGGCAACAGCCTACATCCGTAGCCACAAATGGACGACGACTGGCGAGCCCCTCAAGGATTGCCAGTGGCTGTCCTTCACTGATACTAGACAAAACCAAAAGGTCCATTTTTCCGTAATGTTGCGCCACATCGACCGAACCAGTAAATTCGACATCATCGAGCTGCAGCGTCTCCACCGTCTGCCGGCAGATTTCATAATACTCGGGATCTTCATCATATTGTCCCATAATTTTAAGCTGTATATTGGGAATAGCCTGTTTTACAAGGAAAAAGGCCCGCAGCAGCGTTACAATATCCTTGATCGGAACCACACGTACAACGGCACCAATACATAATGGACCGTCATGCAGCTGCGGCGGTTCTATATGTGCGAAACGTTCCAGGTGGATGCCGTTTGGCACCACCCGGATTTTTTCAGGTGCGCAGCCAAGACTTCGTTCCGTCTCGGCATTTTTTTCAAACAGCGTAAATACTCGGCCAGCATTTTGATAGGAGAGCCTGGCCAGACTGTAAAAATATTGTATCCAGACCGATTTAAAATCCCCCTGCGCCCAGCTGCATTTTATGATTTCCTCCTCGCGCTCGCGCGAATATATCCCATGCTCCGTGATGATAAACGGTTTTTTATAGACCGTAGCGGCAATGCCGCCGAGAATTCCACAATAACCGGTAGCCACACTGTGATAGACGTCGGCTGCCGGCAGTTCCTGCTGCAGCAGATAAAACAATGGCAGCAGCATGGAACGAATGGTCCAGAAGAAATCCGTAAACGGCAGATAATTATATTTTTCACTGTAAGCACTCTGAATCACATCGAAAAAATCAAAGCTCATAAAAATTTCCAGCGGATCACTTTTTTTCCCTTGCCGGCAAAAAATATCCAGCAGACAGTTCAAATTTATATCGGCCGTGCCACAGATCAGATTTTTCAGGCAGAGACGCTCATCTGCCGTCAGATGATGACTTTTCATCCCCGGAGACCGCAACTTGAGTATACTGTCGAGGAACACTTCCTGTATTTCCACCAGATTTTCCGGTATTTTGCATTTGAATTTCCCGCGATCCTTTTCCTCAGCTCCGATGGCATAAACAATAAACTCATGTTCCGGCATCCCTTCAATCAGCATCCGGATCCAGGAGGATACCCCCCCCACAACATAGGGGTACGAGCCTTCCGTAAGCAGGCAAATTCTCATGGCTCATCTCCTCCTTGCAGCTGAATTTCGGCTTCCGAAGTCTGCAGCTTTACCAGGTACACCCCGTCGTCAATTTCTTCCACAGTACACCCCTTAGTTCCCTTAATGTCCTTGTCACTGTGCAAAACAAAGCAGACAGGCCCGCGATAATTCCAGGCATAAATATGGAGGGTCCCCTCGGCTTCGACTATGCGGTAGTCGAGGTTAAAATAATCTTTCAGATATTCCATGCCTTCGGACGCCGTGCAGGGGCGCAGCCAGCTGTAATTTTGATGAATATCCTTAAGCATAGCATCAAAACTCTTTTTCATCTCACTCCAGGTCAGATCCTTGCTCTCTTCATAAAAGAGCTCATCCGGATGAACAAAATGGGAAAATATCCCCTTGGCATTGAGTACATTCATCATTTGCCATTTCATCTCTGGTTTCATGATATAGCCGGAAGAAACGCGCGGTATTTCAAAGGTTCCATCCTCATTTTGGGAAAATTCCTGGTAGTAGCAACGGTCTGCGGTTAGACCGTTATACAATGATGCGTAGATTTTCATTTCCGGGAAAGCTTCCTTTATTGCCTCTTTTCCCTCTGGGCTCAGTATATTGGACGGCGGCACATAGGTCCTGAAATCATATTTCGGATAGACATCCTTAACATAACGCCGCAGCTCCTGCATGGCCAAAACCATGTCCTCTTTTTTCGCCCACGGAGAATACCCAAGATTATCCTGATTATAGCCGGCCGGTGCCAGTGGCTGATGGTTATAACCATGCAAACCCAGCTCGCCGCCGGACTTTAACAGTTCCCGCCCATAGACAATTAAATTGTCGCGCGACTTACTACGATCCTTAAACGGCTCCAGTGGTGGAGTTACATTATTGCCATACGATTCAATAATCAGTCCCGTGTATTTGACATCGTATTTTGCCGCGGCCGACAGCATCATTGGCCACCAGATCTCGCGGAAAAACTCGGCCGTACTGAGCTGAAGTTCCTCATATATTTTGGAAAAATTTCCTTCCGGCTGCGGAGCCGGGAAATCATCAATAAAAAAGAGTTTAATGGCAGCAACCGGATAGATATAATCAGCTTTCACCCGGCTTAACGCTGCCGTCAAAAGACCGCGATTGATCTTATCATAGAGCCCCAGACCGTTATAGACAATATATTTCCCCTGGCCTGATTTATTTTCCCACAATAATGGAACATCACTTTCTGACGTCATATGAACCTTCGCCGTATCAGCCAACGTAACAAAATTTGCATTCGTCTGATATGAGTTGCCGTTCAAGGTAAAACCCTGCCCGCCAAACAAGAAATTCGTCAACATCTTGATCCCATCGGTATTGATTTCGCTGCCAAGCGAAGTAATCCCGAGCTCTGAAACAAATGCATTGCTGACAGGCCCCGGTACAATCCGCTCCATAAAGACTGCCGTGCCACCATTTCTTACATAGTCTTCCACATAGGGCAATGCCACCGCCTGCTCAAGATTACCAGCAGCCAGCAAAATACCATCGTATTTTTCCTGAGGGTCAATTGCCGCCGACAACGGCAGAACCTGCACACTTTTCTTTTGTTGTTCAATTAATTCTACCGTTTTGTATTTTAAAAATACGCTGCGTACGCTGGTCGGATCATACAGCAATAAAAACCGGTCCTTGGGCAGAGAATCCTTATCCTGCATGCTGATCTGCAGTGGGTACTGCGCCAGCGCCTGGGGATTTGTATTGGCACTAAGCCGGACAAAACCATCCGTCCGGTTGTACTGAAAGAACACGCCCAGTAAAAAGACAAGTCCAAAAACTGCGATTATATTTTTCCTATACATCTTGTGCTCCTTTATCCCAAAAGCGAATGACCCGCAATGCCTCAATCGTCAGCTTTATTGGACTGGCCTTAAGTTCGGTTATTTTTTGCTGCAGTTTCTCATAATCACGCAACGAAACATAGAGCTCGATCCAAAGAAGATAGGGCTCCTCAAGTGCCGAAAATTTCTGCTGATAAGCACTGCAGTGCTCCGCCGCCGCATCGTACCGGGAAAGTACAAGTTCCGTTTTTATTAGTTCCCTGTAAACCTTGGGCAGCTGGTCCCCCAGACTCAGCCGCTTGCTCAACGCCTCACAATAGCGCTGCTGCCGGCTTTGCTGTGACACAGCGTCAAGAAAGCCAATCGACAAATACGCGGCCAAAATCTCTGTATATTTCTTCCATACAGCTGTATTATTGGCAAACTTTCCCTGTTGCAACCACTTCTCAATTTTAAACAGTTCCATCTCCAGACTCTCGATCTGTGTCGTCACCATCGAAACCGCATAATGCGATATTTCACGATCTTCATTTTGAATGGCCTGCCGGACAATTGCCTGATTGTGCAGACTGTTTTGCTTGATAGCATTGGTAAAAAAGGCCCGCTTTTGTTCGCTGTCATCAACAAGCAACACATCATTGAGTGACATAACTTCCGCGTTATAGCGAGAAATCCCACTGAGCTGGGGCCGTTCATGACGATTTTTTTCAAACAGATCAGCTTCACCGTTTCCCCTAAAATGCAGCAACAGCTTAACACCGCCCAACGCTAGGGCTCCAAAAAAAGGCAGCAAAAAAACCAGCATCGTCTCACATATATTCTGTGACCGGCTTTCTTTTGACTTATTCCAGTTGTAAAAAGCAAACGTTATCACTGCATGTATGAGGATCAGTCCTAAAAATACCGCCAACTCATTCATGACAAACCTCCGCTACAACAGCGGTCTCAACGCCAGCCCCGCTCAGGCGCTGGCGGACCTGTTCAACAATTGCCGGAGTTATATCAAGCAGCAGGATATAAATACGCCCTTCATATTCGCCGATGAAATCCTCGGTCCTGACAACGCCGGCCAGTTTACGATCAAGAATCTCCGGCTCCTGCGCCGCCGTTATCTGCAGATAGGCTGCCTGGGCAGAATTGTTCAAGACCTGCTGGCGCCGTCTTACCTCCCGGCAGATTTTTATAAATTCCTCCTGGCGAATAATCCGCGTATTTTCTATGTATTTGCGGCTTTGAATTCCTTCTTCATACTGATACGCTTTCCCCAGGGCGGAGGCAATCAGGCGGGCAGTAACCGCCAGAAGATTCTGCTGCGACAGGTTCCATTTTTCAAAATCCAGGTCAAAGATCTGAATGACCGCTATTATCTTGTTTTGAAAAACAACCGGTGCCGCCAAATCCGGCAGCCCCTCCTCAAGTTTTTTATTGACGAAAATACTCTGCTTTGCCATCAGTTCCTGCAGATAAGGAAATTCTTCTATTTTCAGCGACCGAGCCAGCTCCGAGATTTTTTCGCCACGGCGAACCTTTTGCCGCAGATAATACGCATTCTTGCCGACAATATAGATAGCGACCTGCTCGGCATTTAAAAGTTCAGCCGTGACTTCTGCCGCCTGGGTGTAAACATCCTCGAGTTCCACGCTGTCGAGCTTCTTTATGATCTGATAGGCCCGGCCAATGCTGTCATCAGAATTGACAATCTGGTGGTAGAGTTTATTTTTGATCTCGATGTTTTCACTGTACATATCCTCTAGAAATTCATACCGTTCCTGCGCCCGCTGATTGCGATATTTCATATTGGCAATGGTACGGTTTTTACTGTCCGTCGTATACCCGGTAAAAACTGCCACAAACAGATAGGATGCAAAATGCAGCATATGCTGGGGAAGATACAATAAGCCGACAAGATCGGCGCCGTGTAACAAAAAGCTGTAAATGAGCAATCCCATTGATAACAGGGCTGCCGGCATTGACTGCCGCTTACCGTATAAAAGGCCCATGGCCGCTATGTAGACATAATTGAAATCAAGCCCGATTGTCGCATTGACGACAGAACCCTCCTGCCGGTGCATGATGAACACCATTGCCAAAAACAGCAGGCTGTTTTCAAAATACGGTCGAATCCTGGCTATGATCTGCCGGCGCCGGGCAGCATTTTTTTCCCGTTGCGTCTCTATCTCAAGCTGCTTGCCGCGCGATTTATACCAGGCATAGGTGGAACGCAAGCCATCCGCCAGGGTACGCTTGATGCTCCAGCCAAGTTCCTGGCAGCAGCGGCTGTTGTCAAGGGTAGCCTGCTGAAAAGAGCCGGTTTTTTTCTTGTTCACCTTTACCGGCGGCATCGTAGCAAACCCTGAACATAATTCCATCAACTGCTTATAGAAAACCGGCTCCGCCGAGGATATATTGAGCACATCCCCCTGATACCCCCGCTCCGCCGCCCGGTAAACAGCATAGGCCGCATCCTCAACATAGATAAAATCACGGGTCTGCTGAAGGCTGCCTGCAACCTCAATCGGGCGGCCAGTCAGAATATCATGCAGCAGATCGGCAATTACGCCATGCCCAAAAAGCTGGCCTGGTCCGTAAACACTGGAAAAGCGCAGAATGGTAATATCTGTACCATACATAGATTTCCAGTGCTTGGCAAATTCTTCATTGGCACTTTTCTGCAGTGCATGTGACGTCATAGGTTTTGCTGCTACCGTTTCCCTTGCATCCGTAAGCGAGCGATCCACCACTTCACCCACCGAGTAAAGGAAAAATTTTTTAACAGCATATTTTTTTGCCAGCATCAACATGTGTGACAAGCCAAGAAAGTTGGTTTCACTGTTATTCAAATAATCGGCATCCATCGGTGATGCCCGCTTCTCTGCCATATGAATCAGGATATCGATATTATAGATCCGAAAAATCTCCTCACATTTCGGGTCTGTAACACTATAGGGATAAAACTTATGGCCGAGTTTTAGCTCAGCCGTACTACCGGAAGAGCTGTCATCAATGACAAATACCTCATAACCTTCGCGGATAAAGCGCTCAGCAATGTGCGAGCCCAAAAAACCATGCCCGCCTGTAATCAATACCCGTTTCTTTCTACTATCATTTCCCATGTTTCCACATCATTTCTCTGGCAACTCTCGATGAATTGCTTCTTAAATACATATACCCAGCAAGCTAGGACCTTATACCCTTATTCGTCCTTCCATTGCCCCATTCCTGCTTCGTGTCAGCAGCTTAAAATTTTTAGGCATAAAGTCCGGCATCATAAAAAAAGCAGGCTGCCACGGGGCGCCTGCTTCAAATTTACTGTAATTTTTCTTTTAGCAGTTGATTGACAACACCCGGATTGGCTTTGCCCTTGCTCTGCTTCATAACTTGTCCGACCAAGAAACCGATCGATTTTTCGTTGCCACCTTTATAATCCTCAACCGGTTTAGGATTCGCTGCGATCACCGCATCGACAATCGCTTCAATTGCCTTGGTGTCGGTAATCTGCACCAAACCTTTTTCCTTGACGATTTTTTCCGGCTCATCCCCGCTAGCCCACATCTCCTCAAATACCGTCTTGGCAATTTTGGAAGAGATCGTGCCTTTGCTGATCAGATCGATCAAGGCCGCCAAAGCTTTCGCCTGCACCGGACTGTCTGTAATCAAAAGTCCTTCTGCATTGAGATTTTTTGACAGATCACCCATGATCCAGTTGGCAGCCAGCTTGGCATCCGCCCCGGCATCAATCACCGCATCAAAGTATTCTGCTGTCTGGCGCGAAGCTGTAATGACATCGGCATCATAAGACGACAAGCCACACTGTGTTGTCAGGCGCTCCTTACGGGCAGCTGGCAATTCCGGCAATCCCTGGCGATAGGCTTCAATTTCTTCCTCGGTCGTAATAATCGGCACGAGATCCGGTTCCGGCAGATAACGATAGTCATGCGCCGCTTCCTTCGTGCGCATCGACAGGGTAATGCCCTTGGCATCATCCCAGGTACGAGTTTCCTGCACGATGTGCCCGCCGTCGTCCAGTATTTCCTGCTGACGCTCGATTTCGTATTCAAGTGCCCCTTCAATTGCCTTGAAGGAGTTGATGTTTTTCATCTCAGCTTTGGTGCCAAGCGCAGTTGTTCCAAGTGGACGCAGGGAAACGTTAACATCCGCCCGCAGATTCCCCTCTTCCATCTTGCAGTTAGAAACATCAATATATTCAAGAATCGATTTGACTTTTTCCATATAGGCCCGGGCTTCCGCCGCCGAGGAAATATCCGGTTCTGATACGATTTCAATCAACGGCACGCCGGTCCGGTTGTAATCGACATTGGACGTTGATGAGTCCTTAATGGTATTGCCGGAATGAACAAGCTTGCCGGCATCCTCTTCCATATGAATGCGCGTAATGCGTATGCGCTTTGTCTTCCCTTCCACCTCAATATCGACATAGCCGTGTTCGGCAATCGGCAAATCGTACTGCGAGGTCTGAAAATTCTTCGGCAGATCAGGATAATAATAATTTTTGCGGTCAAATTTGCTAAACTTGTTGATCGTGCAGTTAAGGGCCAGACCCGCCTTGAGCGCAAATTCCACCACTCGTTTATTGATTACCGGCAATACCCCCGGCAATCCGAGGCAGACTGGGCAGACATTGGTGTTTTGTTCCGCACCAAATGTCGTCGCACAGCCGCAAAAAATCTTTGTATTCGTCTTTAATTCACTGTGAATTTCAAGTCCGATGACTGCTTCATAACTCATGCGTTTTCCCCTCCAAGCCCGGCAATTTTATTGTGAAACTGCTGGCTTTGTTCATACGTATAGGCCGCGCGGATCAAAGTATCCTCCGCCAGAGCCTTGCCGATAATCTGCAATCCGATTGGAAGTCCGGCACTGCTGAAACCGCACGGAACAGAAATCCCCGGCAAGCCGGCAAGATTCAATGGCACGGTATAGACATCCTGCATGTACATTTTCAATGGATCGCTGGCCATTTCGCCAATTTTATAAGCCGGCGTTGGTGCTGCCGGCGACATGATCACATCAACCTTTTCAAAGGCCTGGTCAAAGTCCTGCTTAACCAGCGTGCGCACCTTCAGGGCTTTCAAATAATACGCATCATAGTAACCGGCACTCAGAGCATAACTGCCAATCATGATGCGGCGTTTTACTTCCTCGCCAAACTTCTCACTGCGAGTTTTGGTCATCATGTCAACGATATCAATGCCATCAACACGTTCCCCATAACTTACCCCGTCGTAACGGGCTAAATTCGAGCTGGCCTCCGCCGGAGCGATCAGGTAATAAGCCGAAATCGCATAGGCCGTATGTGGCAGGGAAATTTCGACAATTTCAGCCCCCAGGCTTTCAAGCTGAGCAATCGCGGTCCGAACAGATTTTTCAACCTCCGGATCGAGACCTTCAGCAAAATATTCCTTTGGCATACCGATTTTGAGTCCTTTTACGTCCTGCACCAGCGATTTTGTAAAATCAGGAACTTCCGCTTTCGTCGAAGTGGAATCCTTTTCATCATAACCGGCAATCACATTGAGCAGATGCGCGCAGTCCGTGACATCACGAGACAGCGGCCCGATCTGGTCCAAAGAGGAGGCAAATGCCACCAGCCCATAACGGGAAACACGGCCATATGTAGGTTTCATGCCAACAACGCCGCAAAAGGAAGCCGGCTGACGGATCGAACCGCCGGTATCAGAGCCAAGCGCCCATACAGCCGTTCCAGCAGCAACGGCTGCCGCCGAGCCACCGCTACTGCCACCTGGGACACAGTCATGCTGCCAGGGGTTCGCTGTCGGGAAATACGCCGAGTTTTCGGTAGATCCCCCCATCGCAAATTCGTCCATATTTGCCTTGCCCAAGATAACCGGATTGGCTGCTTCTATTTTTTCCATTACGGTAGCATTATACGGCGGAACAAAGTTTTCCAGCATTTTGGAGGCGCAGGTCGTCCTGACCCCTTTAGTGCAAATATTATCCTTGATCGCGCCCGGAATGCCTTCCCAAAAGGAAATGCTCTCCCCGCGGGAAATCTTGGCATCGACAGCAGCGGCCTGAGCCAGTGCTGCTTCACGGGTAACTGTCAAATAGGCCTTTACCTCGCCGTCGACTTCATCGATGCGATCCAAAACATCCTGCGTGAGGGCCACAGCGGTAATTTCTTTTTTCACAAGCATGTCGTGCAGGACATGTGCGGGTTTATCAAATAATCTCACGATTGATCCTCCTAATCTTAGCCTTCCAGAATTTTAGGCACTTTGAAATAACCGTCTTCACGCTCCGGAGCATTCGATAATGCAAGTTCCCGGTCGAGAGAAGGCTTCACAACATCCTCACGAAAGACATTTTTCAGCGGCAATACATGCGCCGTCGGTTTCACTTTTTCGGTATCAAGTTCACCGAGCACATCCATATATTCAAGCAGGGCATTTAAATGACCGGTGTACGTTTGTACTTCACTTTCCGGAATCGCCAAACGCGACAATACCGCTACATTTTCAACATCTTTACTGGTAACCTTCATGCTTTCACCATCCATCACAATTTTATTCAGCGAGCCGCCGCCCGTCAGGCGGCATTTTAAATTCTCAATAAAAACAATACAGAATCTATTATACCACAGTTAGAATATTTTTGAATCGCTTCCACTGTTATACAATAAATTATTCGGCGTTCCCGCCAGCAAGCAGCTGAAACAGGGCTGCCTCATCAAGCACCGCCACACCAAGTTCGCCGGCCTTGGTCAGTTTGCTGCCAGCCGCTTCACCAGCCAGCAGATAATCGGTTTTCTTTGATACACTGCCAGACACCCTGCCGCCGTGGGCAATGATCAGAGCTGCCGCTTCCGTGCGTCCGAGTGTCGGCAGTGTGCCCGTAATGACGAAGGTTTTTCCGGCGAACGTCTCGTCAACCACCGACGTTTCTCCGAGCTCCATTCTGACTCCGGCCCGGCGCAGCGCCTCCATCATCTCTTGATTTTCCGGCGCCGCAAAATACGCGACAAGAGCCTCCGCACTGATTCGCCCGATATCCCTGACCTCCTGGATTTCTTCCAGTGAAGCACCCGCCAGACGGTCCAGACTTTTGAAATGCAGCATCAGCTCACGGGCACCGGCTTTGCCAATATTGGCAATCCCCAGCCCGGTCAGCAGCATCTGCGGCTCATTTTCCTTCGACTTTTCTATTGCCAACAGCAGCTTGTCGGTATTTTTCTCCTTGCCGACAACGCCCTCGGCAATCAGTTCCTCCCGGAACTCGCCCAACTTATAAATATCAGAAATATTTTTAACATAACCCCGCCGGATCAGCTCGGCTACATAAGCCGCGCCAAACCCCTTGATATCCATTGCGCTGCGGCTGACAAAATTGATGATATGCTGTTCAAGCTGCGCCGGGCAGCTCGGGTTTGTACACTTTATATCAGCTGTATTTTCTTCACGGTGCGCCTGCGCCCCGCAGGCCGGGCAGATCGTGCCAATCTTAAAAGGCTCTGCCTGTGCCGGACGCTTGGTGACAACAACCGCTCGCACCTTAGGGATGATTTCCCCTGATTTATAGACCAAAATTGTATCACCAATTCGGACATCAAGCTGATCAATAAAATCCTGGTTGTGCAGCGTTGCCCGTTCCACACTGGTTCCGCACAGACGGATGGGATCAAAAACCGCTGTCGGGGTAATCCGGCCGGTCCTGCCCACGGAAAGTTCAATCGCCCGCAAAACAGTCTCTTTTTCTTCCGGCGGATACTTATAGGCCACCGCCCAGCGCGGAACTTTGGCAGTAGCGCCGAGCATTTCCCGCTCCTCAAAAGAATTGATCTTTACGACCGCACCATCGATATCGTACGGCAAGTCCCCGCGTTTATCGCCAATCTGTTCAATCGCCGCCCAGACTTCAGCTGCACTTTTGCAAATCCGGTAGTTGGCAATGACCTTGATCCCCTGCCTTTTCATAAATTCATACGCTTCGGTATGCGTCAAAAACGCACGGCCACGTACTGCCTGCAGGTTAAAAATAAACAGCGACAGATTCCGTTCTTTCGTGACCCGGCTGTCAAGCTGGCGCAGCGTACCCGCTGCGCAGTTGCGCGGATTGGCAAAGCATTTTTTACCCAGCAGCTCCTGCTGCGCATTCACTGCCGCAAACGCCTCCCGGCTCATATAGACTTCGCCGCGGATTTCAAAGTACGGCAGCGGTTCCTTGAGCTTTTTTTTGACGTCCTTGATCATCCGGGCATTTTCCGTCACATCTTCCCCCTGCACAACACCATCGCCGCGAGTCAGGGCTGTCGTCAAAATCCCGTCCTCGTAGCGCAGGGCCAGTGACAATCCATCAATTTTCTCCTCGACGACAAATTCCGGGTTTTCAAGTTCCGCCTGCATCGATGTGACAAACTCCTCAACAGCCTCGCGACTGAACACATCCTGCAGGCTGAGCATCGGCACATTATGGCGGACCAGTACACCGGCTTCCCGCCGGGCTGCGCCCCCAACGGTCTGTGTCGGTGAATCTGCCGCAATAAGTTCCGGATACAGCGCCTCAAGGTCTTTGAGCCGGCTCATCAGCTGATCATATTCAAAATCCGTAATCTCCGGACTATCGAGGTTATAATAACGGTCATTATGATAGCGGATTTTTCCCCGCAGTGCTTTTATTTCCTGTTCAACATCCACTTTATGTTCCTCCCCGGAAAATTTAAACGGCTTTAAGCTTTGGCAATCGGTGCATACTTTTGCATCAGACCCTTGATCCCCTGCCCGGGGAAGGCAATTTTAAGTTCAATTTCCTCGCCCTGGCCGCGGACAGATACCACCGTGCCAATTCCCCACTTGCCATGTTGGGCCTTGTCCCCGACCTGCCATTTGACATTCAGGTCCGGCTGAATAGCTGTCCCGGTGCCTCCGACAGCTGCCGGTTTGAAATTATTCGTGCCGGCATTTTGCTGAATCGAAGGACGGAAGGCACTGCCGTAACCACGCTGCTGGACTACACTTGAGTTGGCAAACCCGTATGCATTTTGGCGTACGATCAGACGCTCCATGTATTCATCCGGAATCTCCAGCAAAAATCTCGACTGCGGATACGATACGGTCCGGCCGAAGATCATGCGGTTGCGGGCATATGTCATATAGAGCTTGCGTTCGGCCCGGGTAATACCGACATAACAGGTCCGGCGCTCTTCTTCCAGTTCCTCTTCGTTCATCAGCGTCCG
Organism: Selenomonadaceae bacterium; assembly: GCA_963678095.2. Classification (GTDB taxonomy): domain Bacteria; phylum Bacillota; class Negativicutes; order Selenomonadales; family Selenomonadaceae. The sequence continues at coordinate 461,334 of OY782746.1, forward strand.
CGAGTGCGGAAAGAGTCCCTCTTCCATTCCGGTCATGAACACAATCGGAAACTCCAGCCCCTTGGCCGAGTGAAGTGTCATAAAGGTCACTTTCTCATCCTCGAGCTCGGCATTATCAATATCAGAAACAAGGGCCAGATGACTGAGGAAGTTTTCCAGATTCGGTACCTCGTCACCTTTTTCAAAGTCCTTGGCCACACTCAAAAACTCACGCAGGTTCTCCAAGCGGGCTTCATCTTCCGGTTTTTTGCTCGACTCAAGCTCGGCCACATAGCCGGATTCATTCATCACGTGATCGGCAATATCACGCACGGACAAATTATCCTGATAGGCCATAAGCTTAAAGATCAGCTCCGCAAACAGCTCCAATGGTCGCCGCACCCGCGCGGTCAGGCCCGGAACGAGCGACGGATTGGAGACAACGTCAAACAACGTCATATTATTTTCCACAGCAAACTCATTGAGCTTACCGATTGTCGTGTCGCCGAGCCCACGCTTAGGCACATTGATAATCCGCATCAGGCTGACGGTATCAGCCGGATTAAAAATAACCCGCAGATAAGCGAGAATATCTTTTATTTCCTTGCGGTCATAGAATTTGAGGCCACCGACCATCGTATAAGGAATTCCCGCCCGCATAAACCCTTCCTCGAGCGCGCGCGACTGGGCATTGGTTCGGTAAAGGATGGCCACGTCACCGTAAGAAGCATTAAAGATCGTCTTTTGTTTCATCACCGTCGTTGCGACAAACTGGGCTTCATCCCGCTCATCGCCAGCCTGATAGGAGGTTATTTTTTCTCCGACCACATTTTCCGTCCACAACTCCTTGGCCTTACGGTTGCGGTTGTTTTCAATTACCGCATTGGCTGCTGCCAGGATGTTCTGGGTCGAACGATAATTCTGTTCAAGCTTTACCGTTTTCGCCTCCGGATAATCGCTTTCAAAATCCATGATATTGCGAATATCAGCGCCGCGCCAGCCGTAAATCGACTGATCTGCGTCCCCGACAACGCAAAGGTTATGATGACGAGCGGCCAGAATTTTTGTCAGCTGATACTGCGCCCCATTCGTATCCTGATACTCATCCACGAGAATGTATTTGAACCGGGCCTGATATTTCTGCCGGATATCTTCATGTTCCTCAAGCACTACAACCGAAAGCATCAGCAAATCGTCGAAATCGAGGGCATTGTTTAATACCAGCTTCTGCTGATACATTTTATAGACTTCCGCCAGCTTCTGCTTAAAAAAGGTGTCGGCATCTCGGGCAAACATCGCCGGTCCCTGCAGCATATTTTTCGCATTAGAAATCACCGCCTGCACACTACCCGGCGTATACTGCTTCTCATCGAGATTGAGCTCTTTCAGGCAGGACTTGATCACAACCTGAGAATCGCCAGAATCATAGATGACAAAATTCTTCTTGTATTTGCCGGTAGATTCAATTTCCCAGCGCAAAAAACGCGCACAGAAAGAATGAAACGTGCTCAGCCAGATGTTTTTTGCCTGCTCACCAATCATACGATCAACGCGCTCCCGCATCTCGGCCGCCGCCTTGTTGGTGAACGTGATTGCCAAAATATTATAGGGAGCAACGCCATTTGCCAGTAAGTTGGCCACCTTACAGGTCAAGACCTTCGTCTTGCCCGATCCGGCCCCAGCCATAATCAAAAGCGGCCCGTCTGTATGCTTAACCGCCGCCTGCTGCGCCGGGTTTAATCCTGTAAAAATATCCAATTTCTTCCTCCAAAAACCAAAACGTATTTAATATTTTCTCCGCAAGAAGAGGCTGTTGCTCTACTACAATCCGCAACAGCCTCCACAATAAACCTGCTATATGTTCTTATGAACTAGACCTTATATTTTTTAGCCGCTTCTGAAAGTGGCGGTATAATTTGCTTTTTGCGCGACATCACACCCGGCAGATAAATAGAATCTCCACTGGCGTCCTGCTTAAAGGCTTCACCGATCAGAGTCTTTGGATTGCCGGTATAAAGCAGCCAGGTGCCTTCGTTGATGATGTCGGTGACCATGACGAGGCTCATGTCATAGCCCTCCTTTTCACAAATCGCCTTCATGCTTTGAACCAGCTGCGTTTTCATAGCCAACACATCGGCCGTATCCATAACGGAAATCTGACTGACGACAACGCGGTAATCACCAATTTGGAACTCTTTTAAATCGTATTTGGCGATTTCTGCCGGCGTCATATCCCCAATATTCGATCCTGCCTTGAGCATGGAAATGCCATAGTCATGGATATTCACCCCGGCAATTGCAGCCAGACGCTCAGCCGTTTCCTTGTCATACGGGGTGCAGGTAGGCGATTTGAAGAGCACGGTATCGGACAAAACAGCCGAGAGCAGCAATCCGGCGATTTCCTTCGGCATTTCAAGGCCGCGGTGCTTGTACATGTTGGCAACAATCGTCGCTGTACTGCCCACCGGTTCTTGCCGGGCAAAAATTGGTTCGCTTGTCTGCAGGCCACCCAAACGATGATGGTCGACAATTTCCAGCACTTTTACTTCTTCGATGCCTTCTACCGCCTGGCTGCGTTCGTTGTGATCGACGAGGATCACCGCATCCCTTTCCGGGACCATCAGCTGGTCACGGCTTACAATGCCGACAAGCCGGTCATTTTCCACCACCGGATAGTTGCGGTAATTTGTCGACTCCATCGCGCCCTTGATGTCGCTGAGCATATCCAGCGGTTTAAAGGTCGTGATGTCCGTCTGCATAATGCGGCTTACCGGAACACATTGATTGATCAAGCGGGCACAGGTATATGTATCATGCGGTGTGCTAATCACGGCAATATGCTGTGCCTGTGCTTCCTCGATGACATCAGCCGATACACGACCATTGCCAGTGATAATCAGACAAACAATACCTTGTTTCACGCACTCAAGAATTGTTTCATCACTGCGATCGCCGACCAAAACAACATCGTGGCGTTGAATGACCTTGTGAATCATTTTGCTGCTGCCGGCAGCAATCCGGACATTGCCTTCAATCGCTCTGCTTTCATCGCCGCTGACTACCGTCTCACCGTCAATCACAGCAATGATATCGCGCAGGACAATACCAGCCTCCGAAAGGTTCTGCATGCTCAGTTCCTTGAAATAACGCTGCGCCAGGTCACTCACAGTGACAATCCCGACAAGTTTTTGGTCCTCATCAACAACCGGCACGGATTTCAGCGACTGGTTGCGCATGACCTCACCCAGACGGCGCAAGCTGTCATTGGCTTTGACAACCGTCTTGCAATCGAGCGCTATGTCTTTTACGCGCGGATAGAGATCCGTGATCAGCAGCGGCTGCGGCACCTTAAAATAATCCAGTACATATTTTGTCTCAGCATTTACTTTTCCCGCTCTGGCCGGAACGACATTTTCGCCCAGCATCTGCTTTAAATGGGCATACCCAATCGCCGAACAAATGGAATCCGTGTCCGGATTGCGGTGCCCAATTGTGTAAATAGGCTTTGCTTCTTTCATGAAATACAAATACCTCCAATATATAAGTTAATCATCACCTGAATATATGATTTCGTAACTTCTATTATACGACAAATCCCCCTGCTTAGAAAAGGGCTGCGTATATATTTTTTACGAAATGCAGTATAATAGGCATTATAATCTTATCATATTGAGGTGCAAAATGAAAATCCATTTACCCCAAACCCATTTCAGCCGGCTCATGCGGGCGATTGTCGAATTCAACCTGATCGAGGAAAACGATAAAATACTGGTCGGTGTTTCCGGCGGCAAGGACAGCATTTTTCTGACCTACGCCCTCGCGGTAATGCGCGAACGCCTGAAGAAAAATTTTTCCCTGATGGCCGTAACCATCAACCCAATGTTCACGAAGGATTTTGACACGAGCCGGGTGGAAGCCTTCTGCCGCAGTCTTGAAATCCCCTATATTACGCATGACGTCGACATTGCCGGGGCTATTGAAAAACAAGACGGCAAGAACCCCTGCTTTACCTGCGCCTATTTTCGCCGTGGCGCCATAAACCGCATTGCCAAAGAAAACGGCTGCAACAAGGTCGCCTACGCCCACCATCACGACGATGCCGTCGAGACCTTTTTGCTGAGTCTGCTTTATTCCGGCCAGCTTAAGACCTTTCTCCCCAGCACCTACCTCGATCACATCGACCTGACTGTGATCCGCCCGCTCATCTATTTTCGCGAAAGCGAAGTCCGGGACACGATTTCCATCCACGACTTTGAACCGGTTCCCTCCCCTTGTCCTCTGGATGGCAAAACCAAGCGACAGGACGTCAAGGAACTGATCGCCCGGCTTGGCGAGGACAATCCGATGCTCTACGAGCATCTGGCAGCCGGCATGAGGCAAAGCGCCCTGGGGGATCTTTGGCCCGGTACCAAAAGCCGCGATGAGATGAAAATTATCTATGATCAGTACATGTATGGCAAAAAATCATAAAGAAAGCAAAGCGCCGCGGCAACTGCCGCGGCGCTTTGCTTTCTTTTATTGTTCTTCCGGCGGAATATTGCCGGTTCTAATCTGGGTATCATAATCCAGGTCATTGAAGATGCGCTTGCGTGACGCATCGAATTTGTCGTTGACGATGCTCTTGGCCGGATCAAATTCAGCCGTATGAATATCCGATAAATCCAGCACGGTATGAATCATATCATCCGTCATATACGGACGGTTGACAGATGCCTGAATCGCGGCCCATTTTTCCGGATACTTGGCCTTAAACTTATCCGACGCCCACATGATGACCGGAATTTCAATCATATGGCGGCTCGGATTCTCTTCTATATGTCCGGCAAATCCGCCTTCGTCATAGACAGCTTCCCCGTGATCCGGCACATAGATCACCAGGGTTTCCTCATCGCGGAACTTGTCAATAATGCCACTGACAATGTAATCGTTATAGTAAAGCGCATTGTCATACTGCGCAATCACTTCTTTTTTTTCATCGGCAATCGGCAGTTTCACATCATCCTTATTGAATTTCGAAAAAATATAGGGAAAGCGATTGTAATAGAGCCCATGACCGCCCATCAGATGCACCACATAAAAATTCTTCTCGCTGCGCTCGGCAATCGCCTTATCGACTAAGGGGAACAGCTCTTCATCAAGGATACCGTAATCTTCCCGGGAATCGCGAATTCGTGTAAAGGCGTGCTGCGTGCTGTGCTCCGCGTAAATCTGCGCCACATTGCCCCAGATGCCGGAACTTTCCTGATTGGACAGCCAGTGCGTCTTATAGCCGGCCGTATTCATCACATCGATCAAATTGTTATATTCATACCAGTCTTTATCTGACTCATGATCGCAAAAAGTGAACAGCTTGCTCAAGACGGCAATTGTCGTCGAATGCGGGCTGATGCAGTCACGAAAGACGCTGATCTCACCTTTTTGCTGCATCGCATCAAAATTTGGCGTATTGGGAATCGGATAGCCGTACAAATGCATGTGGTTACGATTTGTCGACTCACCCAAAATAAAAACGATGTTTTTAATTTTACCATTGTTTTCCGTTAACTGTATGTCAGAGCTGAGCTTCGATGAGAGCTTGTGATACGCTTCCAGGTTCTTCACTGCGACCTGGGCGGAAGCGTACGTGCGCTGCAGTGGCAGCAGATCCTCCCAGAAAAATGAAGTATATACGGTAAACATTCGTACGCTGTAAACAACACAGACGCCAAGAAGGGTAAAAACAATCCGTGTCTGTGCCCGGCGGCTTATCCGCAGGCGCGAACCGAGGCGAAACCTGCGGCAGCCGATTATGATCGCCACAATCCCCAGCAATGCCCCCAACTCTGGCAAGCCCAGGTACATGTTTAAAAATTCCACCGCTTCCCGGGAGTTTGTCTCGAGCATTGAATTGACAATGCCGGCACCGATCAGGGCCTTGTAATTGTACATTGCAAAAAACTCGATGGCAAATGGCACCGCACTGACCAGCAGCAGCACGGTTTTCGCCAGTCGTTTGAGCACCGGATTATAAAACAGCTGCAACAGGGCAGTCACACAGACAGATCCCAGCAAAAGCGTAAAGCCATAGCCAATGCCAACCTCAATTTTATCGGCATTCAACAGCGACCAGGCCATTGTGATATAGTTGAGCAAAAAGAACGCCGCAATAAACCTGGCATTCTTCTGAAACATTCTCTGTGTGCGCCCGGCAAAGCGGAGCAGTTTCATTTTAAACGTACGTTTATTCACACCATAACCCTCTCTTTAAAAACCTTTCAGCGCCCCCGGCCGCTGCTTTTTAACAAAGACATAACATGCACATAATATAATATTAATACTATAGACTAAATTCCCGTCTTTTTCAATAATAAAATTTCAAAAAAATCAAAAACAAAGGAGACCGCAAAGGCGGTCTCCCAGCTTAAAATTCCAGTATTTATTTGCCAGCCGAGGCAGCATAGACGACAAACTGATTTTCCCCATCAAGACCAAGGGCAGCATTCAAGCCGTCATCATCAAAGGCACCAATGGCACAGACGCCGACGCGCACCGTCTGGGCCGCCAAATAGAGATTCTGGCAGATATGTCCGGCATCCAGGTGCAGATAGCGATAAGCCCGGGGACCGTAGGCATAACTCATGCGCTCCAGCACCGCACTCCAGATAAAGGTGACAGCACTACCCGCCACCATATTGCGTCCGGAAAATGCCGGCACCAGGCGTTCACCAGCAGCAGGGCTCAGATCGACCGGCAGGAGGGCATGCTCGAGGGCAAGAAAGCGGTACAGTCCGGGTTCAAGTCCCTCCACGCGCTGAATATAGAGATATGTTTCCAGCGCGTGCCGGGCACCTGCCGACGGTACCGTCCGGATGCTCGTCCCTCCGGGCATCGTCATTTTGACTCCCTGGGTACACCACAGGAGATAGGAAAGCTCCGTCAGTGTCAGCGGCGTCTCATGATACTGACGCACAGTTGTTCGCAGCTCGATCAGTTCAAGAAAGTTAACCTGCTTGTCGAGTAGCAGGTCCGGCTCCGGCAGTTTTACGATCGGCGCTGCCGGATCATATGGCAGCTCAACCGGAGGCGGCGGCAGTTTCTGGTCGCGTTTTGTATTTTTGCAATCTATGCAGCGCGATGCCGCCATATAAGCTTGTCCAATTGTTTTATCCATGTTATCACCTTATTTTTCTGGATTGACAAATTTATGATACGAACCACCGCTGCGCCGGTTCATCAGTTCACCAAACAGTTCATCCGGTGAAATATTATGATAGGCCAGCAGCACCAGACAATGATACCATAAATCTCCCATCTCATAGAGTATTTCTTCTTTGTCGTTATTCTTCGAAGCGATCACGGTTTCTGTTGCCTCTTCGCCGATCTTCTTCAGTATCTTGTCCTGCCCTTTATCAAACAGGTAATTCGTATAGGAGCCCTCTACCGGATTGAGCTTTCGTTCCTGAATGACGGCATACAGGTCATTGAGTATTTTAGCGGGCATGTTGTCTGCTGCAGCATCATTTTCGACAAGCATCACCTGTTTTTTGCGTTCACCGAGCTGCCGGCCGCTAAAGCAAGTATAGGTGCCTGTATGACAGGCTACGCCGGTCTGATGAACCCGCACTAGTAGCGTATCACCATCACAGTCATATGATATTTCTTTAACCTGCTGGCGATTGCCAGAGGTAGCGCCCTTTTCCCACAGTTCCTGGCGGCTACGGCTGTAGAAACAGGTATAGCCTGTTTCGATCGTCTTTTGCAGTGACTGCTCATTCATGTATGCCAGCATCAGCACCTGACCGTTTTCCTCCTGTACAACTGCCGGCACAAGCCCTTTTTCATCAAATTTGATCATCGAAAAATCCATTACAATCGAACCTCCACTCCACGTGATCTCAAGTATTCTTTTACTTCGCGCACGGTAAACTGCCCGTAATGAAACACCGAAGCAGCCAGCACCGCATCTGCCCGGCCGGCTGTCAGCACCTCATAAAAGTGCTCAAGGGATCCGGCCCCGCCCGAGGCAATAACCGGCACATCGACCATTTCCGACACAGCCCGCGTCAGCGCAATATCATAGCCGTCCTTTGTTCCGTCGGCATCCATGCTCGTTAAGAGGATTTCGCCAGCCCCGAGCGCAACTCCTCTTTTTATCCAGTCCAAAACATCAAGGCCGGTCTTCGTTCGCCCGCCGTTGATGTACACTTCCCAGGAATTTTCGCCTGACCGGCGGGCATCGACAGCCAGCACCATACACTGCCGGCCGAATTTTTCCGCCCCCTGGCGAATGATATCGGGATTTTTAATCGCCGCCGTATTTAAGGATATTTTATCGGCTCCGGCTTTTAGCATCCCCCGCATATCTTCGACCGTGCGAATTCCTCCACCAACGGTAAACGGGATAAAGACCTGCGAGGCACAATTTGATACAACCTGTACCATCGTACTGCGCTGTTCATTGGAGGCTGTAATATCAAGCAGCACCAGCTCATCGGCCCGTTCACGGTCATAGACCGCAGAAAGCTCTACCGGGTCGCCGGCATCGCGCAGACCGACAAAATTCGTACCTTTCACGACTCGCCCATCCTTGACATCAAGGCAGGGTATAATTCTTTTTGTGTGCATTGCCTACACCTCCTTTGCCAGCTCGAGCGCCGCCGGCAGATCAAGTGCGCCAGTGTAAATCGCCTTGCCGACAATTACCCCTTCGATACCGGCGGACGCGGCCGCCTTCACCTGGCGAATATCCTCCAGGCAGCTTACACCGCCCGAGGCTATGACCTGTATACCGGCTGCTTGCGCCAGCTGAGCTGTCGCCGCCACATTGACTCCCGACAACATCCCATCACGCGAAATATCCGTATAAATAATATGCTGCACACCAGCTGCTGCCATTTGTGCCGCCAGCACCGGGGCCTCAACGTCGCCGGATACCCCCCAGCCATCAACGGCTACAATGCCATCTTTCGCATCGATGCCAACCACAATTCGCTCCCCGAATTTTGCACAAGCTTCGCGGACAAGCTCTGGTTCGCGTACCGCCACCGAGCCCAAAATAACCCGTTCAACGCCGATGTCCAGCAGCATTTCTATGTTTTCCATCGTCCGGATACCGCCGCCAAGTTCAATCGGTATCGACACGGCCTTTATAATTGCTTTAATCGCAGCCAGATTCACCGGCTTACCAGCCAGTGCCCCATCGAGGTCAACAACATGCAGGTACGGGGCCCCCTGCGCTTCCCATTTTTTTGCCATTTCCTCCGGCCGGTCAGAAAAAACCGTCTCCTGAGAAAAGTCCCCTTTGGTAAGGCGTACGCATTTGCCGCCGCGAATATCTATTGCCGGGAAAATTATCATTGTCGTACCTCCATATTCTCCGTTAAATGTCAGCCATCGATAAAATTTTTTAAGAGCTGCAATCCGACATCCCCTGATTTTTCCGGGTGAAACTGTACGGCCAGCACATTGCCCTTGGCCACTGCCGCCGTAATAGCCTCGCCGTATTCGGACCGAGCCGTTATAATACCAGGATCAGCCGGTGCAGCGTGGTAACTGTGAACAAAGTAAACAAAGGCTTCCTGTCCGAGCCCGGCAAACAGGTCAATTGCTCCCGCCGGCGTTTCTGTGCGCAGCGAGTTCCAGCCCATATGCGGGATCTTAAGCCCAGGCGCTACAATCTTTTTCACCCGGCCGGAAAAAACCCCCAATCCGGGCACCGCCGGAGATTCGTCACTGCCTTCAAACAAAATCTGCAGACCAACGCAGATACCGAGCAGTGGTTTCCCGGCTGCAATGACCTGGCGGATTGCCGGAATCAAGCCGGATCGGGTCAGGTTTTCCATACAGTCGCCAAACGCCCCGACCCCGGGCAGGACGATCTTATCGGCCCGCTCGATCACCGCGGCATCATCGGTAACGAGAACCTCTGCGCCGAGTTTGGCAAACGCCTTTTCCACGCTGAATAAATTCCCTACACCATAATCAATAATTGCTATCATCTGGGCACTCTCCCCTCATAATGTTCCTTTGGTAGAAAACACACCCTGAATGCGGGCATCGACCGTCACCGCCTCTGCCAGCGCATGCGCCAGAGCTTTAAACAGGCCCTCGACTTTATGATGCGAGTTCTTTCCATACAGCACTTTGGCATGCAAGGTTATTCCGGCCTGCACACTCAGAGCCCGCAAAAACTCTTCTGTCAATTCGGTGTCATAGCCACCGACCATCGGAGCCATCTCCCCGCCGTCATAGACAAGATAAGGCCGGCCACTGACATCAAGGGATACAAAGGCCAGTGCTTCATCCATCGGAATATAGCTTGTGCCATAGCGGCGAATGCCGGCTTTATCCCCCAGGGCATCTTTTATTGCCCGGCCAAGGGCCAGACCGATATCTTCAACCGTATGGTGTCCATCAACGCCAATATCACCATCACAGGTAAGTTCCAAATCAAAATGCCCGTGAGCGGCAAACAAATGCAGCATATGATCAAAAAACCCGATGCCGCTGCTAATATTTGCCTGCCCACTGCCATCAAGATTCAAGCTGAGTTTAATTGCTGTTTCTGCCGTCTTCCGGCTGACCGCCGCTGTTCTCATCTGCTCACCGACCTCCTAAAAAATCCTGTATAGCCTTGAACCAGGCATCATTTTCCTCACGCGTCCCCATGCTTATCCGCAGACAGTTTTCCAGCCGCGGCGCATCACCGAAGCTGCGTACACCAATGCCGATATTTTCTAAATACGCATTGAGTTCTGCCGCCCGCTCGTATTTGACGAGCAGAAAATTTGTCTCCGACGGATACACAGTAAATCCGGCAAGCGTTTCAAGCTGCGCTGCCATTCGCTTGCGCTCAGCTACCAGCATCTGTATGCGCGGCACATACTCATGGCGCATCTGATAGACGATATCTGCTGTGACCAGCGACAAAACATTGACGCTATAGGGCATAAATACCCGGCCAATCATCGCTGTCAGCTTCTCGGTTGCCAGCATGTAGCCAACACGGGCAGCTGCCAAGCCGTAGGCCTTGGAAAAAGTCCGCGCGACAATCATGTTCGGATATTTTTTCAGCAGGCTCCCAGCAGCGGATAGTCCGTGAAATTCAACATAGGCTTCATCAACAACAAAAACACAATCGATATTTTCGGCAATGTATTCAATGTCTGCCAGCGGCACGGCATTGCCCGTCGGATTGTTTGGTGTGCACAAAACTGCCAGAGAAGCTTCACTATCTTTTACCGCCTGAACAAATTTTTCCGCATCCAGACGGTAGTCTGCCTCAAGTTCAACTGGAACCCCTTCGGCTTCGCTGAGCTCGGCATAAATTTTATACATCGAAAACGATGGCTGCGGATAGACAATTTTTCGTCCTGATCCGCCAAATGCCTGAAAAATCTTTTCCAAAATTTCGCTTGAACCATTGCCAAGCAAAACATTTTTTGTCTGCAGGCCAAAGTTTTCGGCAATTTGCTCTTTTAAATCCTCAGCTTCTGTATTGGGATAGCGGTTAAAGGCCACCCGTGATAAGCGCCCCATTACCCGATCCTCAACCGCTGGCGGCAAATTCAAATTGCATTCATTGGCATTAACTTTAATATTCCAGTCCCGTTCTATCACATCATAAACCGGCAGCTGTGCCAATCCGTCTCTGTATTTATATTCCAAATCAATCTCTTCCTCTCAGGCGAATGGCATTGGCATGAGCCGTAAGCCCCTCTGCCGTTGCCAAGCGTATAATATCATCGGCAGCTGCAGCCAGCGCCGGTTTTGTATAAGAAATAATGCTGGTGCGCTTCATGAAGGTCTCGACGTTTAGCACCGAATAGTACCGGGCCGTCCCACCAGTCGGCAAGACATGGTTTGGACCGGCAAAATAGTCACCGAGTGGTTCCGGAGAATAAGGCCCCAAAAATACCGCTCCGGCATGACGCACATACGGCAACAGTGAAAATGGCTGCTCCGTCAAAATCTCCATATGCTCTGGTGCTGAAATATTAGCAAATTCCATTGCCTCGGCGAGATCGGCGGCAACGATGACCAGGCCATTGTTCTCGATTGAAGCCCGAGCAATTTGCTGGCGCTCCAACCCCGTGAGCTGCATTTCCACCTGTTCGCATACCTTGTTCGCCAATTCCAGGCTGTCCGTGATGACAATACTTGAGGCGAGTACATCATGTTCGGCCTGACTGAGCATATCGGCGGCTACGTAGGCAGCATCGGCTCCCTGATCGGCAACAATCAGGATTTCACTCGGCCCTGCCAGCATATCAATATCACAGTGTCCGTATACGGCTTTTTTTGCCAGCGTAACAAAAAGATTTCCCGGCCCGGTGATCTTATCAACGCGCGGAATGGTCTCCGTCCCAAAGGCCATCGCGGCAATCGCCTGCGCGCCGCCGATTTTATAGACCTTTTGCACGCCAATCTCCTTAGCCGCGACCAAAACATAGGGATTTATTTTCCCCTCTTTTGAGGCTGGCACCATCATGACGATTTCGCCAACCCCAGCAACCATAGCTGGCACGGCGTTCATGATGACCGACGATGGATAAGCCGCCGTCCCCCCGGGAACATAAATACCGACCCGACCCAGCGGCAAAACAGACTGCCCTAAAATGGAACCCTGTTCACGGTATGTCATCCAGGACTTTGGCTTTTGCTCCATATGATAGGAACGAACATTGGCAATCGCCTTTTTCAGCGAGGCCACAACAGCCGGGTCCACAGCCGCAGCTGCGGCCTGGTACTCCGCCTCACTCACCAAAAAGTCTGCTGGCGACAAGGCCGCACCATCAAACATCTCGGTATAGCGAATGACGGCTGCATCACCCTCTTGACGGACTGCCGTCACGATCCGGTCAACAATCTGCGATGCGGTCAGATCCTCGCCATAAAGCTCTCTGTTTTTTGCCTGTATCGCCGGACTCAGTTCAACCTGGTCAAACGGAGCTTTTTTCAACAAGGCCGCAACAGCCGCCGCGCCGATTTCTCCCGCCTTGACAATTTTCATTTTGCCACCCCGCCTTCTAAAATTTCCCGCAGATCCTCCACCATCTGATTGATGCGGGTGAATTTCATCTTAAAGCTCACCCGATTGGCGATGAGCCGTGCCGTAGCATCGGCAATATAGGCGATCTCCTCTAAGTCATTCTCCTTCAGCGTTGTTCCTGTTTCCACAATATCGACAATGCTTTCCGACAAGCCGACAATCGGGCCAAGCTCGATAGACCCATTTAGTTTTATAAATTCCATCTGCATGCCCTTGCTGTTAAAAAACTTTTCCGCTGTTTTGGGAAACTTCGTGGCTACACGCGTGTGCGCATAATCGGTGAGCTTTTCCCGTTTCAAGGTCTTGGGCACAGCCATCATCAAATGACAGCGGCCAAACCCCAGGTCCAGTAATTCATATACATCTTTTTCTGCCTCAAGCAGCACATCTTTACCAATAATGCCGATATCAGCAGCCCCGTATTCCACATAGGTCGGCACATCGGCCGTCTTGGTAATAATAAATTTTATCTTTCTTTCTTCATTGACGATAACCAGCTTCCGTGATTTTTCCGTCAGGCCTTCTGCCGTATACCCCACCTTGGCCAGCAGGTCCGAGGACAGCGAAAACAGTTTCCCCTTCGGCAGGGCAATCGTAAGGTATTCCATATCATTTGAAGTCATGCTGTAACCTCCATCGTTTATCTCTTTAGTTATTTAAAGTAATAACATATTGCTATACTACCATCTAAATATAAATTCGTCAACACCAAAACAGGTATTTTACCGTCAATGTAGAATATATAACAAATATTGGTTTGCAGTTTTTCTGCCGACAAAAGATCTTACTTATTATAAAGGAGAGTTTACCATGTCTTTAAATATATTGGCACTCAGCTCAACGCTCACCGAAAAGCAGCTGGCTGCTATATCTTCCGTCCATGAGGATATCAAAATAACAACCTGTAAGAAATCTGTTGCTGCCGATCATATCGCGGATGCGGACATTCTTATTGCCTGGGGACAGACAAAAATGGACGCCCTGTTACCTTTGGCAGCAAGGCTGAAATGGGTTCATGCCCTCAGTGCTGGCGTTGATGACATGCTCTCGCCTGACTTCGCTGAATCAAACATCATCCTGACAAATTCAAGTGGTATTCACGGCACACCGATCGCCGAACATGTTCTGGGGATCATGCTGGCATCAAGCCGAGGGCTGTTTACCGCCTATGAGCAGCAAAAGCAAAAGCTTTGGAAAGCACTTCCCGCCACCGATGAAATCTATGAAAAGACCATTGCCATCATTGGTCTCGGCAGTATCGGCCGGGCCGTCGCCAAACGAGCCAAGAGCATGGGCATGACAGTACTTGCCACCAAGCACCGTCAGACAACCGAACTGTTTGTCGATCAGCTGTATCCCGCCGATGAAATTCCGGCCGCCATCAGCGCAGCAGATTATGTGGTGGTAACACTGCCGCTAACGAGTGAAACCCGCAACCTCTTCACCCTGCCCCTGTTTCAAAAAATGAAGTCCAGTGCCTATTTCATTAATGTATCCCGCGGGCCGATTGTCAATGAAGGGGATCTCATTACGGCCCTTGAACAAAATATCATCCGCGGTGCTGCTCTTGATGTCTTCCAGCAGGAACCACTGCCAGAAACATCCCCACTGTGGACAGCCCCCAACCTGTTCATTACGCCGCACAGTGCTGCGATTTCCCCTTACTACATGGACCGCAGCCTAAAAATTTTTGTTGAAAACCTGCACCACTTCCTGCAGGATGAAAATATGATCAACGTCGTCAATAAGAGCCGCGGCTACTAATTTTGCTCATCGGCCCGACGAAGCAACAAAAGCTCCAACGGATCCTTTTCCGTTGGAGCTTTGTGGTGTTTCCCGACAATTTCTGCAAGCTCCGGCAGATGCATTGCCAGCAATTTTTTACAACCTAATTCGCCATGATAATAATAAATATAAAGTGCATGGCGAAAATCACGCCGATCGCCTGCAATGCTTTGCCGCGCCAAGGTCCGGGCTTTTCCCTGAAAGAAATGATCCGCGAGCACAGTCAGCACCTTATAGTGCACAGGAATATCGCCTTTTGTCTTGCCAATATCATGCAGCAGGGCGCAACGAAGCAACAGTCCTTTATCAATCTCCGTCTCCTTCGCCGCCAGCTGAATCGCGGTATAGGCAACATCAAGGCAATGACGCTGTTCGGGCAATCCCATCTCAGCGAACAGTACCTGCTCCTGCTCGCTGAGATATTTTTTTAAAAACACCTGATCTTCAGGGTAAACACCCGCCCGTACCGCTGTATAAAACTGATGAATCCGCCGACAGACCTTCATCTCAGTCAACAAAGACAAGTTCCGCGCAATTTCTGCTTTCGCACTGAGCTTGTGCTTCTTTCCGGCTCTGCGCCTGAAGTGCCAACTCTGCAGTTTTACCACTGTGACGAAGCCCCGTCACGGTTTCGATTGCCCGCAAGACAGCACCTTCCCCATAGGCTACATAAACATTCTTTTCCCCGGCCTTACACTGCTGTCCCTGACGCTCAAGGGCCAGCATAACACGCTCAATACCAAGGGCAAATCCTGTTGCCGGACACGCGTTGCCAAAATCCGACAGCATGTGATCATAACGGCCGCCGCCACAGACAGGAAAGCCGAGCCCCGGGGCATAGGCCTCAAATACCATCCCGGTATAGTAACCAAAATCACGAATAACGCCCAGATCAAAATTCACATAATCCGCAGCGCCATAGGCTTTCAGCAAATTAAAAATCTCCTGTAAATTATCAAGAGCCCGTTTGCTCTGTTCATTGACAACCATGTCATACGCCTTTTTCAGCATTTCTTCGCGACCATGCAGCAGCGGAATCTGTTTCAACAGCTCCTTAGCACTTTTCGGCAGTTCCGTCTGCTCGATAATGCTGCCGAGCCCCACGAGATCACGTTTTTCCATGGCCTGCTTTATTTGTTCCTGCAGCTCCCGGCTCAAATTCACCTGCTGCATAACGCCGTTTATAAACTCAACCTGTCCCAGGCATATCTGAAAGTTTTCCAGTCCGGCCTGACGCATAGCGGCAACCGCAAGGGCTATGATCTCCGCATCCGCCGCTGCCGTCGGAACGCCCATCAATTCAACCCCTGCCTGGTAAAACTCGCACTGGCGCCCAGTCTGTGTCTGTTCATAGCGATAGACACTGCTGATATAGGAAAGCTTGAGCGGCAACTCTTCGCCTTTTAGCCGACTGGCTGCCATCCGGGCAATCGGCGTTGTCATCTCATGGCGCAGCGCCAACGTCCGGTTGCTCTTGTCAAAGAATTTAAACATATGCGGTTCAAGGGCACTGCCATTGCCGATCGTAAGCGTATCGAGATATTCAATCGTCGGCGTCACAACCTCGGCATAACCCCATCTGGCAAAGGTGTCCGCCAGCGCTGTTTCAATGCTTCTCTTTTGCGCAGCTTCCCGCGGCAAAAAATCTCTTGTTCCATACGGTATCTCTAAAACAAACTCTTCTTTGTACATGTTTTTGCTCCTTTATTGTCCTTTGGTATTGTCTTGTTCCCCGACATCAAGGCGTTCTAAAATTGTCTTATAGCCATCAGCGCCATAGTTTAAGCAACGTTTGACCCGGCTGATCGTCGCGGTGCTGGCGCCCGTGCGCTCGACAATTTCGTCATACGTATGCCCGCCCTGCAGCATCCGCGCGACTTCCAGCCGCTGGGAAAAGGCTTTTATTTCACTCACCGTGCATATATCCTCAAAAAACTGATAGCACTCTTCAATATTTTCGAGCAGTAATACGGCCCGGCAGAGCTGATCGTTCAGCTCATCTTTTAATTTAGGATTTACCACAAAAAACACCTCGCAGTTTTATTTTTCAGCCTATGGCTTTGCAAATTCATCATGATATTTTCTTACTTTATCCCTTTACTTTGTGAAAATACACTTTTATTATAGCACGCAGGCTACAAGTTGAACAGTGCAAAATAAAATCCCGGCGAAAATTTATCTTCGCCGGGATTTTATTTTGCACATATTCAGTTCAGGGCAATTTTCACCTGGGCCTTCATGCCCGGGTGCAGATCCGTCTGTGATTCGAGTGGCAACGAAACCTTCGCCGCATAACGCGGTGCCGCATCGTCGGCATCCGCCGGCAGCTCATTTACTTCCAGCACCGTTCCCTGCAGTTCATGTCCCTCCACTTTGTAGGAGACAAACTGTCCCAAGCGGACTTTGTCCTGCTGGGCTGCGGTCAGCGGAACCTCCAGCCAGATATTGGCCGCATCACCGATGTTGAGCACCGGCTGTCCGGCTTCAATTTCACTTCCAGCAAGCAAGGTCGTATAATATACCGTTCCCGCTACCGGAGCTACAATCTCCGTAGCATCCATGTTTTTCTTCGCCGCCTCCAAAGCAGTCTGGGCCTGATTTACCTGCTGCTGCGCCGCTTTGATCACTTCCGGTGAACTCGGCACGGATACACTCTGATAGGAAGGTGCCGCTTCACTTTGCGTTGCCGCCAGGGCCGCCTGATATTCAGCCTCGGCACGATCCCGCTGCATGGCACTTACAGCTCCCAGCTCATAGAGCTGATCCATCCGCGCTTTCTTGCCAGCCGCCCGTTCGACCTCGGCCTGCGAACCAGAGCCAGTACTCCCGCCAACGGGCTGTGATACCACGGTACCGGCAAGGACGGAGGTATAATTTTTCTTAGCCAGCTCCAATGTCTGTTCAAGCTGTTGAATCTGTTCCGGAGTCACCTTAACTTTGACTTTGGCCACCACCTGGCCGGCCTCAACCTTTGCTCCGTCTTCAACCAACAGGGCTTCAATTGTCCCCGGAGTCGAGGATCTGGCCGCAACCATCGCACTGGTCAGTTTGGCATCACTGATCACAAGATACGACTGCTGGCTATGCCAAAACCAGACAGCCGCGCTGGCAGCTAATGCCAGCAGGACAAGCCCGGGCAACCCATATTTGATTGCGTAATTTACTTTTTTGCTTATATCAACTTCCAAAATAAGACCTCCCATCAGGCAAAGCGCCTATGCGCTGCCTGCGCTACAATACCCTTTATTATAAAAACATCGTAAACGACTGTCAATCCTGGACAAGAAAAAGCGGATACCCCCGCGAGTATCCGCTCGTTATATCTTACAGCAGATGATGATGCCGCATCGCAGCCTCAAGCAGCTTTTTATGCGGGTCTTCCATTTCGCACAATGGCATGCGCAGAGGTCCGACTTCGTAGCCCATCATTCCAACGGCCGTCTTGACCGGAATCGGATTGACATCAACAAACAAGGCCTCAATCAGATCAAGGTATTCGATCTGGAGCTTGGCTGCAGCCTGTGTCTGCCCGTCAAAATAAAGCTGGCAGATATCATGGGCTACTCGTGGAGCAACGTTAGACAATACGGAAATTACCCCCTGGCCCCCCAGCGATAAAATCGGTACAATCTGATCATCATTGCCCGAGTAAACGGCCAGGTCATCCCCGCAAAGCGCCCTGATCTTCAAAATTGCCGACAGATCCCCGCTTGCCTCTTTCACTGCAACAATATGCGGGTGGCGTGCCAGCTCAGCATATGTCTCCAAATTGATGTTAACCCCGGTACGCGAAGGTACATTATATAAAATAATCGGGATATTGACTGCATCAGCAACTGCAAAAAAATGTCTGACCAGCCCTCTTTGGGTGCATTTATTATAATATGGGGTAACCAACAAGAGTCCATCCGCCCCCACAGCTTCCGCATATTTTGAAAGCTGCACCGCATAGGCTGTATCATTCGATCCAGTCCCGGCAATGACCGGAATCCGTCCGCCGGCATGATCGACGGCGAATTTAATCGCTTCTTTATGTTCCTCATCGCTCATCGTCGCTGATTCCCCAGTGGTTCCGGTTACGATAATCGCGTCAGTTCCATTTTCAATATTGAAATCAATTAAACGGCCAAGTTCTGCAAAATGAATACCGTCTTCATTGAACGGCGTCACAATGGCAACTCCTGCCCCCTTAAATATTAGGTCCTTCAATGCAATAGCCTCCCTCGCTGTGTCCTGTTTTTCATTATTACATGCAGGAACAGCAATGTCAATTCTGTTTATAAAATCATCACTTTAGCCCGATTTTTTTCAGACATATATCCCGCTTAGCCGGACAGTTCCTCAGGAAAAAATATTTTTCAGTCCGCCAAATACAGCAGCATTTTCCCTGATCTTCCCCTCGCCGCCAAGGGCACAAACATAGTTTTCTTCCATGCAGGCGGCAACCAGCGCGGCCAAAGAAACAATCTCCTCTTGCCGTGTTGCCAGAATTTCGTCACGAATCTGCTGGCGGTCAGCCTGGCTGATACCGCGGATATAGCATTCAGCCGCAGCCTCCCCCTTCATCTGCGAGGTAAGCGGGGCATCAACCGCACTCATGGTTCCGATAATATACTTGTCCATCTCACGGTCACTGACAGCAAAACCAGCGAGATAAGCAGCCGTTTCATCGAAAACTGCTATCGTTTCCGCCAGATTAGGGTCACGATATGAACCGAGCATCATATTGCCATTGCGCTTAAACTGGGCAAAGGCACCATAGGCCCCGCCCTGCACGCGAATCCGCGTCCATAGATAATCATAACGCAAAATCGTCTCAGCCACCCGCATGCTGCCACTGAAGTTATAGCCGAGTTTTACAAAATTAGCCCCTTTGCTGACATATTGCACCTGACTCGAGGTCATAAAGCCCTCATTTTTCTTGTTTTCAGTAAATTCATACGGCGCAGCCGGATACTGCTTTTGCTCCAGCTTGGCTGCCAGGGAAGCAAAGCTATCGGCAAAGGCCGGATAATTTCGAGCTTCCGTCGTCACGTTGAGCAGTGCCCCATTGCGATTAAAGAGCAGCGGCTGCAGCGCGGCAAATTTTGCCGGAAGTTCGCGGTAGCGCTCCGAAAAATTCTCTGAAAAATCCCGGATGAATTCATAAAAAGACAAGGCCCCCTGCTCATTGTAATGACCACCGACAGAAAAGTACGAGGCCAGTCGTGACGCCGCAACCTGATGGCCCGAACGCAGCAAATACATTTCAAGCGAGGAACGGCACTGATCAATCAGGTCATGAACCCGCTGCTCATCATCAAAGCGACTGCCAAGCAGAATTTCCGCCAGCAGACTGCTTGCCGTCGGCAGCTTTTTAGCCAAAGTCTTTATCTTAACCTTAAACTTCGGCAAGAGCGCATCCGGTTCCCGGTCTTTCGTATATGCCAGTAAGTCATAGCCGATACCGCCCGTATGGAGATTGATCTGGTTCGCCAACTCAGCATAGGAATAATGGTCGGTGCTGACTTTCCCCAGCAGTTCCGTTAACAAAAAGGCATAAGGCAATTGCTCAGCCGTCACGGCCGAGGCATCAAAATACAAGTTTATATAGGCGATATCATTTGTCACCAACGGTGCATGCAGCACCTTTATATCTTCAAGCCACTTCTCCTCGCAGGGAAGTTCTTCCGCCTGCTGCTTTATATCCGTCAATTCAAGCAGCGGAATGGTAGCCAGCACCTCTGGCGGATCGAGCATTTCCTGGCGCCGCTTCAAATCTGCCGTCAAAGCAATGATCTGCTCAATCTCTGCCGGGCTCATTGCTGCTTTTTTCTCAGCCAAAGAGGCCTTAAGCAAGGTCTCTTTTTCAGCCGCCAGCGTCTGACTCGGGGTGAGGATAACAAGTGTCTGATGAGGATTGTCAATAAAGGCTTCCTTGAGCAGCCGCTCAAAATAATCGGTTTTTAAGCCGGCCTTCATCTTTTCCACGAGCTCTTCATAATAAAGATACATGATTGGATCCCCATCATAGAGCCAGCTGTTCATCAGCTTCAGATTATAGATCAAACCTTTTGGATACTGGCCAAAATCAGCTTCACGCAATTTGAATTCCAGCAGGTTAATGGAGGCTTCCAGCAGTTCCCGATCAATCCCTTTGGCAATCAGTTCTTCCAGAGTCTTGCGGACAAGGGCCGTAAACTCAGCGGCCTTTTCCGCTTCAGCACCATTGATGATAATGCTGAAAAACGGCTGCAAAATGCCATCTTCAAAGGAAGACGTTACATCCTT
The DNA here is from genome assembly GCA_963678095.2 of Selenomonadaceae bacterium. Lineage (GTDB taxonomy): Bacteria > Bacillota > Negativicutes > Selenomonadales > Selenomonadaceae. Next base: position 482,398 of record OY782746.1, read on the forward strand.
GCCAAGCTTCGCTTCTGTCAATGCCTTTTTTAACGGACCAGCCTGGGTTCTGAGCAAGGCATGTTCAAGAATTTCAAGTGCCAGCATCCGTTCCGGATCATTGGCCCGCCCGACAACCGCATTTAAACTCAAAAAAGTCTTTGCCGTCATAGACTCATCGGCCCCGATCGGATATTGTGCCGACAGCGTTTTCGGCCCAGCAAACAATGGCTGATATTCAATAACTGAGGGAACTTCTATCCGGTCAAAAGCAGACAGATATTGCACATCAAGAAATTCGAGCTTCGCCTCAATGTCCATATCCCCATAGAGATAAATATAGCTGTTTGACGGGTGATAATAACGCTTATGAAAATCCATAAACATCGCCTGCGTCAGCTGGGGAATAGCTTCCGGATTCCCGCCGGACTCAAAGCCATATGTCGTATCTGGAAACAGGGACGCCATGATTTTACTCTCCAGCAAGTCATCCGGTGAAGACAAGGCTCCCTTCATCTCATTATAAACAACCCCGCTGTATGTAAGATCATCCGCTGGCGTTTCGATTTCATAATGCCAGCCTTCCTGCATCAGAACCTCCGGCGCATTGTGCATGGATGGGTAAAATACAGCATCAAGATAGACATCCATCAAATTATGAAAATCCTTGTCGTTGCGGCTGGCCACCGGATAGATGGTCTTGTCAGGATAGGTCATCGCATTTAAGAACGTATTTAACGATCCTTTGACGAGCTCCACAAAGGGTTCCTTCAGCGGAAATTTGCGGGAGCCGCAAAGCGTAGAATGCTCAACGATATGCGCCACCCCGGTATCGTCTGTCGGCGGTGTCCGAAAAGCAATCGAAAACACTTTATTATCATCATCGCTTTGCATAAACAAGAGCCGCGCCCCGCTTTTTTCATGAAAAAAGCGATAAGCCGTTGCCGCCGCTTCTTTTACTGGCGTAGCCTGCAGCAGGCGAAAGCCGTGATATATATGATTTAATTCCAATGCCATTTAATCTGCTCCTTTTACTGGTAAAATCCTTTTTCTATTATAGCATATGCTTATTTCAGATGAAACAGACCAGAGGATTAATCCCGTGCATAGAAAAAGCGAGGAACGGCTGCTTTGCAGCTGTTCCCCGCTTCGCTCAGAGTCGGTTCAGCGCCCGGTAGGCTATATCCTTACGATAATGCGCTGCGGCAAATGTAATTTTCTCCACGGCTTCATACGCCTTATCAACAGCATCTTTAACCTTGGGGGCCGTTGCCACCACACCAAGAACCCGGCCGCCATCCGTTACTATCCGGCCGTCAAGTTCTGCTGTTCCGGCATGAAACACCAGGGCTCCGCCGGCTTCAGCCGCCTCAAGGCCGGTGATCACATCGCCTTTTTTATAGGCCTTAGGATAACCACCTGCTGCCATCACGACGCAGACAGCCGCTTCATCCTTCCATTCAACACGGATATCACCGAGTTTTCCATCAATACAGGCCAGCATGACTTCGACCAGATCGCTTTTCAGCAGCGGCAAGACAACCTGCGTTTCCGGATCACCAAAACGGGCATTGAATTCAATGACCTTAGGGCCTTGCGCCGTAATCATTAAACCCGCATAAAGACAACCGACGTATTTTCGTCCTTCAGCCTGCATCGCCCGAACTGTAGGTTCCAGCACAGTTTTTTGGACCTCTTCCAGCACCGATCTGGTCACAACCGGTGCCGGAGCATAGGTCCCCATCCCGCCAGTATTGGGGCCTTCATCCTGGTCATAAGCCCGTTTATGATCTTGGGAAGAGACCATCGGCACGATGGTTTCCCCATCAGTAAAGGCCAGCAAAGAGGCTTCTTCCCCAATAAGACATTCTTCAATAACCACCCGGCTGCCAGCGCTGCCGAAGGCCTTATCACACATGATTTCATCAACAGCCTCCAGGGCCTCTTTTATTGTCGCAGCGACAATTACGCCTTTGCCGGCTGCCAGCCCGTCGGCTTTAATGACAATCGGGGCCCCTTCCTGCTCAATATAGGCTCTTGCTGCGGCAGCGTCCGTAAACACCTCATATTTGGCCGTCGGAATATTATACTTCTTCATCAGATCTTTGGAAAATGCCTTTGAGCCTTCTATTTCAGCTGCACCCTGGCTCGGGCCAAACGCCTTTATCCCAGCTGCAGAAAATGCATCTACCGCCCCATTCATCAACGGCACTTCCGGCCCAACGACGACCAGAGAAACCGCTTTGTCCTGAGCAAATTTCACCAGCGCCGCATTATCGGTAATACTGATATCAGATACACAGCAGGCAATTTTTTTCATTCCCGGATTGCCCGGAATGGCATAAATTGTATCGGCCAGCTTGCTTTGGGACAACTTCCAGGCCAGGGTATGCTCGCGGCCGCCACCGCCAATCACTAAAATATTCACATAAACACATCCTCACCAAATGACAGCGCATCTTATGCACCGATTAAATTTTTCAGCCTTTAATCTGTTTCGCCAGATAATCCTGAATACAGTCATCATAGGAAGCTGTATGCTGAAAAGCTTCCTGTGCCAGTTGCAGTCTGAGATCATCTTTAACCCCGCCGTCTTTGGCAATATCTGCAGCAATTTCATCATAACGTGACGGATTCACAACCACAGTTACAAACTTGAAATTTTTAGCGGCCGCACGAATCATAGCCGGTCCACCGATATCAATATTTTCAATTGCATCAGCCTGGGTAACATCCGGTTTGGCAATCGTCTGCCGGAACGGATAGAGATTGACTACGACCATGTCAATGCCAGTGATCTTATGCTCTTTCATCGCCGCCACATGTTCTTCATTATCACGAACAGCCAGGATTCCGCCATGAATATAAGGATTTAGAGTCTTTACCCGTCCATCCATAATTTCCGGAAACCCAGTGACATCGCTGACATACATAACCGGAATTCCCGCTTCTTTTATGGCCTTCATCGTTCCACCAGTTGAAATAATTTCCACCCCGGCTTCATTGAGCTTTTTGGCAAACTCCACAATGCCAGTCTTATCCGAAACGCTGAGCAGCGCACGCTTGATCTTCATATTATTCCCACCTAACTTTTTATTCTTTTATTGTCACATGGCGGCCATCTACCTGAAGGCAGCCATTTACATACAATTCAATCGCCCGCGGATAGAGCTGATGCTCTTTTTCAAGGACCCGGGCGGCAAGAGTCTCTTCCTGATCACCGGGCAAAACCGGTACCGTATCCTGCAAAATAATCGGACCGCTGTCCATGCCTTCATCGACAAAGTGAATCGTGCAGCCGGACACCTTTACCCCGTAAGCAAGAACATCCCGATGGGCATGGGCCCCACTAAAGGCAGGCAGCAGCGACGGGTGGATATTCATGATATGATCCTTAAACTCGCGCACAAAATACGGACTTAAAATCCGCATAAATCCGGCCAAAACGACTAACGTTACGCCCTCTTCCTTCAAGGCCCCAACAAGCTTTTCCTCAAAGTCCTCCCGCCCAGCGCACTGCCGACGATCTATGCAGACTGCTGGTATCCCGGCCTCGCGGGCACGGACTAAAGCACCGGCATCTGGTTTATCGGTTATGACAACTCCAATCCGGGCCTTGATCCGGCCGTTTTCGATAGCGGCAATAATCGACTGAAGATTGGAGCCACGTCCCGAGGCCAAAACACCAAGGACTGTTTTATTCATTGAATACCCCGCCTTTAATGGTGACTTCCTGGCTCCCGGCAACTACCCGGCCGATCACATGGCAAATTTCCCCCTGTGCTTCAAGCTGAGTCTGAATCTTTTTGGCGTCAACTGCTGAAACAACGAGCACCATCCCGATCCCCATATTAAAAGTACGATACATTTCGTGCCAATCGACATTGCCCCACTGTTTGAGCAATTTGAAGATCGCCGGCATTTCCCAGGAGGCAGCATCCACTTCTACGCCGCAATCCTTCGGCAGTACGCGCGGGATATTATCATAAAATCCACCGCCCGTAATATGAACCATGCCATGAATATCAAACTTTTCAATAAGCGGCAGACAGGTACGAGGGTATAGTCTTGTCGGCGTCAGCAGTTCTTCGCCAATTGTTTTGCCAAGCTCGTCTATATATTCATCGCCTTTAAAACCCATGCGTTCAAAACATATTTTGCGCACGAGCGAATACCCGTTTGAATGCACACCACTTGACGGCAGCCCGAGCAGAACATCACCAGCCTGTACTTTTTCACCAGTGATGATATTCGCCTTATCGACGACACCGACGGCAAAGCCGGCAATATCATATTCACCATCGGCATAAAAGCCTGCCATTTCAGCTGTTTCACCGCCAATCAGGGCACAGCCGGATTCCTTGCAGGCACCTGCCACGCCTTTGACAACTGCTGCCACTTTTTCCGGTTCCAGCTTGCCAACAGCCAAATAATCGAGAAAATACAACGGTTCGGCACCCTGCACCAGAATATCATTTACGCACATAGCGACAGCATCCTGTCCGATCGTATCATGCTTGTCCAGCATAAAGGCCAGGCGAAGTTTGGTACCAACACCATCGGTTCCCGACACAAGCACCGGCTCCTTGTATTTACCGCTGTTTAGAGCAAATAAACCGCCAAAACCGCCTAAATCCCCCAAAACCTCCGGCCGATACGTAGCCTTTACGCTGTCTTTAATCAGCGTAACCGAATAATTCCCTGCATCGATATCCACTCCTGCATCACGGTATGTGAGCTTTTCCTGTTTTTCTTCTGCCATAAATCTCTCCGCCTTTCCCGCTAGGTGTTATAACCAGATTATCCATAACAATATTGTTATGGATAATCTGGCTGCTTTTATTTATTTTTACTTATGCTGTTCAAATACATATTTATTGGTGCCGGATGCTTCCTGCTGCGGCGTATCCACTGGATAGGCACTGTTAAAGCAGGCATAGCACATGCCTTCCGCATCAACATCGGCAACGCATTGCTTGAGCCCTTCAATCGTCAGAAAATGCAGCGAATCCGCACCGATAAATTCACGAATCTCATCAACAGATTTGCTCGCTGCAATCAGCTCTTTGCGCACCGAGGTATCGATTCCGTAATAGCAAGGATAACCAATCGGCGGTGAACTGATGCACATATGAATTTCCTTAGCCCCGGCATTGCGCAGCATGCGGACAATTTTCCCGCTGGTCGTTCCCCGGACAATCGAATCATCCACCATGATAACAGACTTCCCGGCAACGGCCGAACGGATGGCATTGAGCTTGAGCTGAACTGCCGTATCGCGTTTTTTCTGCGTCGGCTGAATAAAGGTACGACCGATATAACGATTCTTAATCAGTCCCTCAACAAAAGGAATTCCCGATTCAAAAGCAAAACCGGTAGCTGCCGTCGTCCCGGAATCAGGCACTGAAATGACGATATCTCCTTTGAACTTGCTTTCCCGGGCGAGGATCCGTCCCATCATAAAGCGGGCATCATGAACACTCTGCCCGTCAATCACACTGTCCGGACGGGCAAAATAAATATACTCAAACACACAGGAGGCACGTTTGGTCGGCGCAGCAAAGCGGTAAGATTTCAGCCCCTCTTCATCGATGACCACCATTTCCCCCGGTTCCACATCGCGGACAAACTCTGCTCCGACGACATCAAGCCCACAGGATTCTGATGAGATCACCCAGGTATTGTCGAGTTTGCCGATACACAGTGGCCTAAAGCCCTGCGGATCACGCACTCCAATCAGCTTGTTTTCCGTCATAATTGTCAGGCAGTAGGCACCCTGTATCTTGTTCAGGCTTTCCATAATTTTTTCTTCAATAACTGTTTTGCGCGATCTGGCAATGAGATTGACAAAAACCTCACTGTCAATTGACGTCTGGAAAATCGTTCCATCTTGCTCCAGCTGATGGCGAATCTCGGCCGCATTGGTCAAATTCCCATTATGCGCCAGACTGATTTTACCGCCTGAATAATTTACGATCAGCGGCTGCGTATTAGCCAGAAGGCTTGAACCGGTTGTCGAATACCGCACATGCCCAATTGCAATATACTGGTTGTCCATATGAGGTACCTGATGGCGGAACACTTCATTTACAAGCCCCATCCCCCGGGAAACATCCATCCAGGCGCCATCGGTAATCGCAATCCCCGCGCTTTCCTGCCCACGATGCTGCAGTGCATATAACCCGAGATACGTCATCATCGATACATCTTCTTCATGTGAATAAACACCAAAGACGCCGCACTCTTCCTTCCATTTGTTTGCTTCTATTTCAATCATTTACCTAACTTCACCTGTCAATCTGTGTAAAATTTCTTTGTAAGCATCTTCAACATTTCCCATATCACGGCGGAATCTGTCCTTATCGAGTTTCTCATGGGTTTCGCTATCCCAGAAACGGCAATTATCCGGAGAAATTTCATCACCGAGAATAATTTTCCCTTTAAATTTACCAAATTCAAGTTTGAAGTCAATGAGTTCAATATTTTTTGTTGCCAGATATTTCGTCATGATTTCATTTACTTTTAAACCAGCTGCTTCAATCTCATTGATTTCTTCCTGAGTAGCAAAATTCATGGCCTTGATATGAAAATGGTTTATCATCGGATCGTTGAGCTCATCACATTTATAATAGAGTTCAACAATCGGCTGTGACATTTTTGTTCCTTCTTCCAAACCCAGGCGCTTGGCAAGGCTGCCGGCAGCGACATTGCGAACGACAACTTCCAGCGGAATGATGTCAAGCTTTTTAACGATCATTTCACGGTCACTCGGCATGCTGACATAATGATGTTCTATGCCATTTTTTGCTAACAAGTCAAAGAAAAATGCCGAAATCTTGTTGTTCATGATGCCTTTTTCCAAAATTGTTCCTTTTTTGGCGCCGTTGCCAGCGGTGGCATCATCCTTATAATAAACCAGCAATTCATCTGGATTTTCCGTTTCATACATCAGTTTTGCCTTACCTTCATATAATGCTTTCTTTTCCATAAAAAATGCCCCCATTTATTTTAATTAAGATTTAGCTGTATTTGTTTCCCCTTGGATTAAATCTGAGCGGCAACCCGTGCTGCCTTGGCTTCCACTTCTTCTACCATTTTTTTGCGATAGGCTAGAAGTTTTTCCTGAAGTTCAGGATTGGCGACGGCAAAAATCTGTGCAGCAAAGATCGCTGCATTTTTGGCCCCATTGATTGCCATCGTTGCCACCGGTACACCAGATGGCATTTGAACGGTGCTTAAAAGCGCATCCATTCCATTGAGCGCGGTCGCATTGATCGGCACACCAATAACTGGCAGTGTCGTATAGCTGGCAATTACACCACCCAAGTGCGCTGCGGCGCCAGCTGCCGAAATAAATACACCGACACCGCGCTGCGGTGCCGTCGTAACGACCTCACAAACTTTTTCCGGTGTACGATGAGCCGACGCGACAACGACTTCGCACTCAATGCCAAATTGTTTCAAAAGCTCCGCTGCCGGTTTTAAGATCGGCCAGTCGGAATCACTTCCCATAATTATAGCCACTTTCATAAATCCACCATCCCCCTTGAATCCGCCTAGTCACCGAGCAGCTTGCCGCTGCCGGCGTCTATTTGTTTTTCATGATTTATATTTCAAGATCCAGCCTGTCGCCCAGCAATTTGGCCATGCATTGCCTGCTAACAAAAAAGATCTGAAACTACCGGTTTAAAACAATCCTGACAAATACTCCCTGCTAAAAACAACACCTGCATTAGTTTACAGAATAACATCCATTATTTTTTTCTGTCGTACTGGTAATGGCACATATTCTTTCCCATTACTGCTACTTACACAAACACATAAAACCCAGCCAACACTCTTATAGTATTAACTGGGTTTTATATATATCCGTAAAAAAGCATAGATTTCTACCTTGCATCTCTTCACAGTACCAAATATTCTGTTCATATATCATCCGCCCGTTTCCGGGCATACTTATCCCGTGGCATATACGACCCCGGCCCCAAACTCTGTTCTTCAGGCCTGAAATAAGCATCTTTAAATACAAGGACCAATAAGTCGGTCCAGCTGGAATTCTAGTGTGTAGTTTTGCTACCGGCTGAAAAAAACCAGCTTTAAGCTGCAGGGAAAAAAGCATCTTCTCTGCGGAGCTAACCATATGAAAATTTGCCAAAACACCTGCGTTACGCAAATCCATCAAGCCTGCACACCCATCCCTTTTGTTCTACGCTATCATTATACGGCATAAACAGATGCATTGCAAGAATGGACCTGGCTTTTTATACAAAAGAGCAAATTTTTTCACCAATTTTATTTAGCGATACCTCTATTTCCACCGCTCCGATGTTAAAGGCCGCTTTGGGCATGCCGTAAACGACACAGCTTTTTTCGTCCTGTCCGATCGTTTTGGCTCCGGCCTTGCGCATCTGCAAAAGTCCTTTGGCACCATCATAGCCCATTCCCGTCAGGATAACGCCGATTGCCTGTCCTCCCAGCGGAGCAACCGACTGAAACAGCACATCTACCGAGGGGCAATGCCCATTGACCTTTTCCCCGGAAAAGCAATTCACAAAATAATCCATACCACTTTTTTTCACCTGCATATGCTGGCTTCCTGGGGCGATCAGCACGGTTCCCGGCAAAATCCGGTCACCCGACTGCGCCTCCTTAACCTCAAACGGCGTAATCGAATTGAGCCGTTTGGCAAACATTTCAGAAAAAACCGGAGGAATATGCTGGACGACAACAATTCCTGGCAGCGGTGGTTCGATCGATGTCAATAAATTAGCAAAGGCTACCGTCCCCCCCGTAGAGGCTCCAATGGCAATTACCTTCACCTTACTGCTGATGTTCTTCTCATGATTTTTATGAACAGCTGACGGACGAAAGCGCTGTGCTTTCTGAATTTTTGCCACCACGGCCGTCTTCACCTTGATAATGAGATCCTCGATGAACTCACTGCGCGCTGACAAGGAATTGGCCTCGGGTTTTTTCACGAAGTCCACCGCGCCAATCTGAATGGCTTCAAAAACCGAGTTGGAGGCCCCGCTGATCACGATCGTCGGAATCGGATACTGCGGCATCAATTTGCGCAAAAACTCCAGCCCGTTCATCCGCGGCATTTCAATATCCAGTGTCATAACATCGGGATGATATTCGAGAATTTTATCACGGGCATCGAAGGCATCCTTTGCCGTTGCCACCACTTCAATGTTTTTATCAGCACTTAATCCCCGAGCCAGCATTTCACGAAAAAGCAAGGAGTCATCGACTACTAAAACCTTAACTGCAGACATCTGGATCATCCCTTTCTATAAACTGCCGGCGAAACATAACGAAATGGTGTCGTTCCGCGTTCCAAAACCTCTGAATGCCCGATAAACAGATACCCTCCCGGTTCCAAAAGATCATAAAACTTTTTAATCAGACTTTTTATCGTCGCATCATCAAAATAAATCATCACGTTCCGGCAGAAAATCGTATGAAATTTCTTTTTGAAGGGAAACACTTCTTCCATCAGATTGAACTGCCGGAAAATAACACCTGATTTTACCTGCCCCTTGATCTGATAATGCTCGGCGTCACAGCGGGTAAAGTACTGTCGCCGCCATGATTCTGGCAAACTTTGAAAATCCGTACTCAAATATATTCCCTTTTGTGCCTGCTGTAAAACCTCTGAGGATATATCCGTTGCCAGCAGCTTTGTATCCCAGTTTTCTTTTTTAGTCGAGAAAAAATCGGCAATCAGCATCGCCAGGGTATACGCCTCTTCCCCCGTTGAACAGGCTGCACACCATATGCGCAGATCGTGATTTTTTACCGTCTGATATAAAAACGGCAATACCTCCTTGGCAAAAAGATCAAAATGACTCACTTCCCGCATAAAATAGGTGTGATTTGTCGTGATGGCATTGACAAGTTCATCATCGGCTTTTCCGGTTACATCCTGCGTCAAATAGGCAAAGTACGTCTTAAAGCCGTCAAATCCGTGCCGGGAAAAAATGCGCTGCATCCGCCCCTTTACAAGATTGCGCTTCTGCATGCCCAAATGAATGCCAAACCGCAGTTTGATATAGGCGACCAGTTCCAAATATTGCTCATCCGTCAGCTCAATCATTCCGCTCACCTGCCAGCCTTATCGATTCTTTGTTAATATTTTCCAAACTCATCATCACTCAAATTGATATGCGTCAGCTTTTTTTTGTCTTTATTATCATCATAAGCTATTTTCTTTGGTCCCTGGGAATCTTTATCCTTGTATTTCTTTTGTTTATCAGCGCCGCCGTCACGCAGTTTGAAATGCCCCACGGTTTCTTTTAACAGTTCCGCCTGCGCATTGAGTTCCTCGCTGGCCGCCGCACTCTCTTCCGCTGTTGCCGAATTGGACTGAACAACATCCGATACCTGCATCACGCCTTGATTGATCTGCTCAAGGGCAATACTCTGCTCCGTCGATGCACTGGCAATTTTTTCGACATGTTCGGCAACTTCTGTCACCATTTCAACGATCTTCGTCAGCGCCTCTGCTGTCTGATTAGCAATTTTAGTTCCGTCGTTGACCTTGCCGATGGATCCCTCGATCATATCTGTCGTTTCCTTGGCAGCTTTTGCCGAACGGGCGGCGAGATTGCGCACTTCCTCAGCGACTACAGCAAAACCCTTGCCATGTTGCCCGGCCCGGGCCGCTTCCACCGCCGCATTGAGGGCGAGTATATTCGTCTGAAAAGCGATTTCATCAATCACCTTGATGATTTTCGATATTCCGGCTGAAGAGGTGTTGATTTCCTTCATCGATTCCAGCATTTCCTGCATGTAATTATTCCCTACCTGCGCTTCCGACTGGGCTTTGCCGGTGAGATCATTCACCGTATTGGCGCTGTCGGCATTGAGCTTGGTCTGAGAAGCAACTTCTTCGAGCGATGAGGAAAGTTCTTCTACCGAACTGGCCTGCTCCGTAGCTCCCTGAGAGAGCGATATGCTCGATTCCGATACATGCTTCGACCCGGCAGCCACCTGTTCGGCCGCCGAATGGATATTTTCCATCGCATCGTTTACATTTTTGCTCATGCGGTCAAAGGCCTTGGCCAGCCGGCCAAATTCATCGGTACTGTTGATGTCAATTTCCTTGGTCAGATCGCCTTCCGCAATGCGCTCTGCCCCATTTATCAGCAAATTAATAGTGCTCTTAATATAGCGGGAAATGCAGATCCCGATCACAAACGACACGGCAACCACCAGCAAGGAAACCGCGATCATCATGAAAATGGCACTCCGCGTTTTTGAACTAAGTTCATCTGATTCCTTCACCGAGACCTTGTCGACAAGCTCCATAAAATTCAGTGCCTGCTTATTCAATCCATCGGCCAGACCTTCGCCATTCCCCTGACGCAGGACAGCCCAGGCTTTTTCTGTCTGGTTTGCCATCACAAGATCGATACAATTTTGCCGCAAAGCTTTGTATTTTTCCCAGTTTTCCCTAAAGGTTCTCAGTTCTTGCCGTCCCTGCTCCGTTTTTACATGTTCCAAAATTCCTGCATAGTTCTCGTTGACCTTGGCATCGATCTCTTTAAGCTCCGTAATCCGTTCCAGATTAGCTGTACGATCTTCATTAGAAAGAATATTGAGAAAGACCACTCGCGATTCGTTAAAGGCCATGCCCATTTTGGAAGCGTTACGCGTCGTTATACCTGTATAGTCAATCAACCGGCTATACTGATCATCAATATTGTACATATTGTAAATAAGCGTAATACTAAGCAATAAAACGATAGCTGAGATTCCCATAAAAGCCCCAACAATTTTCTTACATAAACTTATATTTTGAAAACCCTTCATTATTTTTCCCTCCTGTTTTATAAATTGAGCAGCATTGCTTCGTCTTTTTCCGTAAGCAATTTTTCACAATCAAGCAAGAGCGTCACTCCGCTGCCGGTCTTGCCAATAGCCCGAATATATCTATTTTGCGCCGACTTCATCTCTGGCGGCGGCACAATTTCGGCAGCCGCAATCGTCAGCACCTCCGAGACCGCATCGACAATCAGTCCTAGTGCCATATCACAGGCCTCGATCACAACGACACAGGTGCGATCCGTATACTCGAGAAAATCCTTTCTAAAACGAAGCCGCATGTCCATGACCGGAATAATCCGCCCCCTGAGGTTAATAATCCCTTTCACATAATCCGGGACCTCCGGGACCTCGGTAATCGGCTGTATTCCGATGATTTCCGTCACCAGGCGGATATCAATTCCGTAAATCTCCTCCTTAATAAAAAATGTCAGGTATTTGTCCTTTTGGGTATCTTCGTCAAGTTCCATCAGGTCTTCCGCCATCATGCTCATCTCCCTCTCACAAATCTTTTCTACCGGCCGCCTTTCATATGCGCCCGGCAATGCCGGCTGCATCTAAAATCAGGCTTATATTTCCATCCCCCAGCAGCGTACATCCCGTTATCCCCTGGGTTTTGCTGATATTTTTTATAAAGCTCGGTATTGGCTTGACCACAATCTGCTGCTGGCCAAGCAGTGCATCCGCAAAGAGTCCGATAATCCGCTTTTCAGTCTTGACCATCACCATAATCCCTTCGGTCAGCTCAACAACATCCGTTTTTATGCCATAGAGGCGGTGCAGCCGCACAATCGGATAGCACTGCCCGCGAACCATAATCATCTCATTGTCATCTGGATCAAGAATAATATCTTTGGCCAGCGGCCGGAAGGATTCCCGAATCGAAACCATGGGAACCGTATAATGAGCTTTGCCGATTTTTATCGTCATGCCAGAAATAATAGCGAGCGTCAGCGGTATCTTCAGCGTCGTAATACAGCCTTTTCCCGGCTCGCTGTTGACAATGATATTGCCGCCAACCGCATGAATATTTTTCGTGACAACATCCATCCCGACACCACGTCCAGAAAACTCGGTAACCTGTTCATTCGTTGAAAATCCAGGGGCCAGAATGAAGGAATAGATTTCCTTATCGGTCAGTTCCGCCTCATTTTTATGAATCAGCTGATTTTCCCGGGCTTTTTTCAAAATTCGGCTACGATCAAGTCCCCGTCCATCATCAAGAATGTTGATGACAACTTCACTGCCGGCATTTTTGGCTTCCAAGGTAATATTTCCGGTAGATGCCTTACCGGTCTTTTCCCGCTCTTCCGGCAGCTCAATACCATGGTCAATAGAATTGCGGATCAGGTGCATCAATGGATCCGATATATGCTCAATGACATTTTTGTCGACCTCGGTCTCTTCCCCAACGAGATGAAGGGCAACACTTTTATTGAGTTTTTGTGACATATCGCGTACAATCCGGTTCATTTTTTGGAAGGTTCCTGTCAGCGGCACCATGCGGATGGCCATTACTCCATCTTGAAGTTCCCCACTAATTTTCTTCAGTTGCCGTGCTGACTTGTTGAAATTTTTCAATTCCAAACCAGCTAAATCCGGATTTTGTGTAACCATAGCCTCGGCAATCACGAGTTCACCGACAAGATCCATCAGTAAATCGAGCTTGTGGACATTGACACTGATCATGCTCTGATGATTCGCATTTTCTTTACTCTCAGCCTTCTTAACAGCCTTTGCTGGCGTTTCTGCCACTAGTGCGTCTTTGGCCTCCGGCTTTGCCACTGCTTTGTCTTTTGGAGAATGCTCCCACTGTGATACAGCCTCAAGCTGCGTCAGGTTAAGTTCTTTCAGAAATATGGTCTGGTTTAACAGGGCAAAGATCTCATCATATGATTTACTGGTCGTAAAGCAAAGATCAAACCCCTGCTGACGGATGGTCTCTGAGCTCTTGTCATCCTCCAGAATTTGCTCCGGGAAAAAATACAGTTCAGCGACATGGCTTTTTAAGTGCGTAATCAGGGTATATGCTCTGATGTTTTCCATTTCACAGTCGTCTTGATAAAACACCAGTGCCCGAAATATATTCGCAGCATCTTCCAGCTCTATTTTTTCAACAATTGCGTTTACTGGCGACGCCGTTTCTGGATGCGTTTCGGCAGCACAAGGGGGCGGTGCAGCATTGTCTCCTCCTGCCGTGCCACCTTCGTTAGCTGCCTTTAAATCCGCTAAAGCGGCTTTGGTCATATCCATCAATTCAGCGGCCAATCCATCCGCTTTTTCACCAGCATCAAGTTTATCAATTTCCTTTTTTATAAAATCCGAGGCCTCCAGGATCAGATCAACCAACGCAGAGCAGTTGACAATTTGGGGCTTGTTTTCCCTTAGATAAAAAAAGATATCTTCGATGGCATGCGCCAGAGCCGCTACCTCATTGACAACCATCATCGCCGCCGACCCTTTAATCGTGTGCATTATCCGAAAGACATTGTTTATATCATCAACACTGAATACCCCGTTTTTTTCGCTTTGAATCATGATTTGCTCAAGCTGCTCTAAATTCTGATTGGTTTCGAAAACAAACATTTCCATCATCGGATCCATGTCATCAAATCCTTTCCCTGCCTTTGCAATCTATCGATCTGATAAAATCAGCCTTGCTTGTCTGCTTGAAAACAAAAGAAATCCATACAAACACTTATTCTTTATCACTTCCCTGGCGACTGAGGCCATCATGACAGCTAGCGCATTTGCATCGATTTCTTAAAATCATCGTATTCTTATACACCATGCCCGTTGCTGGCTGCTGGTTTTACACAACATACACAAACGCAAGCATGTATTTTTAAAATATTCATTATATTCAGTTTTTTTACTTAAGAGACTATTACTTTCTTTAAAATCCTTTTTATATTATTGGGAATTATTTCCGAATATGATATCATAACCTCAACATATTATATAGTATATTTGACAAAAAATTTTAAAATCCTTTTTTCTACATTGTTAATTTATCACAAAGCATATTTAATTTTTCTACCACGGCTGTCAGCAACAACAAGACCATTTGCCTACTTGTCGGCAGGATTTTATCCACAAAAACAGAATTACTTATATTAATACGCTATATTATGACAGACAGAAATGAGGTCTCCCGCATGAAAAAATCGTTATGGAGTGCCCAGTATCGGGCGCGGAATAAACTGAGCAACGCCATTGTAACCCTTGACAACGGCCGCATTTACGGCGGAAACGCCGTATTTTATTTTACAGGAACTTATGACAGCAATCAGACCCGTACTTCAGCCCGGGTTATTATAAAACGCTATGCTGATGGTGATTCTATTCTGGGGGACATTGATGAGGCTGTCGTACTACTCAGCGGAACCATCGGTGATACCCATATCTTTTTCGCCGGACACCTCGAAGACCAGCCCGAAGCCAAATTCAGAGCTAAAATGGAAAAACTGGCCGATCTTGAGTAAAACCGGCTGCTAAAAAAATCATGCCGGTACATTGCTTACCGGCATGATTTTTGTCATTAATGGGTGTTAAATTTTCCTGCCGCAGCCTGAAGATCGGCTGCCATTTTTGCCAGTGCCTGGCTTGATGTCGCCATTTCATTTAGAAAATCAACGATATTCACTCTCAAAAATGAACTTATCTCACGAAAGCAAGTTTTGCTAGCAGCTTTTTAATATTCGGAAAAAACTTACTCATCTGTACTTGAACAATAGCTAACATGAAATCCCTGGTATTATTTATTCACTGTTTTGCCAATGGAACCTCCCCTAAAAATTATAACTATTTATTTCACTATAAATAGTTTATCCTGAAAAAAATTCAGTGTTTTTCCATAAAACCGTAGTAATTTATTTATAACATCTGTTTCTGGAAGGGGTATCAGTTTGAAACAAATTATTTTTTTGGGGAAAAAGATTTACCAGCATCGTGACCACAGCGACTTTAACTGCCAAAGGCTCCTCACCTTTTGGGTTCGCGGCTTATTTAACGCCAGCGAAATCATGGCTATTAGAAATTTCTTTTTACAAGATCCGATTCTCAAAGAGATCGAACAGGGCAATGCCATTTTTTATGAACAAATGACGCGCCATGTATTCTACCATCAGTCCACCCTGCCCGAACGTGCCCACCTCATCAAAGATCATTTTCAGATCTGCCGGCAAAACTTTTACTTTTGGGCCCTCGAGCATCTGTATTATGATAAACGGCTCGTTCTTTGGGAATCGCCCTTTGAAAACAGCCTGCTGAGTCTGGGCCTTGATTTTCAATATGTCGACCGCAAGGAAGGTCTGCTCTCGATTGATCTCATGCTGGGTGAAAAACGAATTTATCATATCACCTTTTTGGCGGGTTATGACACAGACGGCTGCTGCTGCCTGAAGATCGGCGCCCTGCAGGGAAGCCTCAATGGCCAGGACGACATCCATGCCCTGACAAAACATTTTTTCGGGTACCGGCCAAAAAACCTGATTCTCTATGCCCTTCGCCTGCTGGCCCCAGCTCTTGGCGCACAAAAAATTTATGCCGTTTCCAATCACGGCTTTTTCACCAACACGCATGTCCGCCTTGACCGTAAGCTCAAGACTTCCCTGGATGAATTCTGGCTTGAAGCCGGTGGACGCCCGCTCGACGATCCACGCTTTTTTGAACTGCCGATAAACGAAAAACGCAAAGCAATAGAGGAGGTAAAATCTCAAAAGCGCAATCTCTATCGCAAGCGCTATGCTGCGCTCGACGAAATTGCCACCCAATTTAAAACCAGCTTGCGCCATTATCTGAAACCACACAAAAAAGCATCGCTACCGGAAGAAGCTGCCACGGCAGCCACTTTTTTCGAAAACTGATTTTATCCAGCTGTACATTTATTTTTGCATATTGCTATTATAATTAGGGCATTAGATAAAAAATCCGCGCCACCTCACATAGAGGTTTCGCGGATTTTTTTAGTGGAATGAAAATCAGTTTATGACAAAGCATAAATTTATCGGCCATATTAACTAAAGGCAAGCGAAGTTGTCGTCGTGAAATACTGCCATTTTAAATTTAATACCATATAAGGGGGTGCCGCCCGCTTTTACTAAATGATCACGCATTTAATTTTTCTTGCAGATCGACTCGCTATTTATTTTCGAAGAACTCGCCGTGCATTGTTTCGCAGCGTCTCGACATTTTGCGGCAATATATGTGAATCTGTCAAAGGAATTACTTTTTCTATCAAGGCCGCATCTGACGCTGTGCAGAGGTTTTCCGGCTGCAGCATTTCCACTAAATCAGACAGTCCAGGAAAATCCATTCCTTGTGACCAGTCGTGATAATTATGCGGACAAGCATCCTGGCACGCATCACAGCCGCAAAGCCAATTAGAAAACTGGGCTGCCTGCAGGCCATCTGGAACCGTTCCTCCGCCAAAGGTTGTAAGAAAAGATACACACTTCATCGGATTCATCGTAAAGGGAGCACTTAATGCATCGGTCAGACAGGCTTTTTGGCAAAGGCTGCAGGTCTCAGGACAGGCACGGACTTGACGCACCTGCTTGAGAGTACAGTCACAATCGAGCAAATAACCTTTCAGCCGATAACGTGAGCCCTTCTCGGTATAAAAGAAATTATTCTTGCGGATAATTCCCAAACCAGCTACAACAGCAGCATAACGAAGCGGCAGTAGTCCAGCGGGAGAGTTTTCCTCCCCACCTGCCCAACGTATTCCCTTTTGAGTCAGCCATTTTTCCAGCCCCCGCCTGTTTTGGTGTGCTGCAATATTCAACGGCCCATCACAAGAGAGCAGATAGTCTTTGGCGTATTTTCCTTGCAACCGTTCCGGGTATTTATAATCACCATACCAGTCAATGCAAATAAGGACTGATTTTGCCCATGCGTGTTGCTGCTTGATGGCGCTAAACAGATCCGCGAAGGCATAAAAAGGAACACTTTCAGGAACTTCCTGCCGTCGCATTTGTAATCGATCCTGATAACCATCAAGATCTGCCACAGGGATAATACCACAATCCTCATAACCGCACTGGATTGCTTGTGCGCGTATTTCTCTCGCTAAATTTTCGTCGCCTAATGTATTCATGATCTTCTCTCTCTTTCATTATCTTTATAGAACCCAGCGCCACCAAACGCACCTTAATAGGAACAGTAGATGCCCCTGCCGGATATGACATAATGCTTTTTAGCATGATAAACAATAGCCTACAATATTTTTTAAAATACAAGATTTTTTGAGAATGATCATTCTCATTCGCGCAAAAAAATTCATTTATTTAATATTGTTAAGGAAAACTTCGCTATTCGCTGTAACTTTTCTTTACCGACTGAAGTTCTTGCAAGCACCCGAATCCCTAGTAAAGCAGTATGCAAGTTTTCGGCCAACACTTCAGCATCATAATCACCTCTAAATTCACCAGTTTTCTGCCCTTTGCGAATACAATCCGTAAGAAGCTGCTCTAGTTGTACAAATGCTTCTATCGTCTTTGCTTCGACCGCTTTATCGCGTGAAGCCAGCTCCGTTGCCGAATTTACGAATAGACACCCCATTGCTCTATCCTCGCTTGCTTCGATCATCAAATCAAAAATACATTCTATAGCTTGCTTTGCTGTTTTGGCATGTGAAAGTTCAAACTTCAGTCTCGCCTTTATAAATTCACCAAAATAATCTATCACTTTTAAAAATAATGTATGCTTATCACCAAAGGTATCATATAAACTTCTTCTATGAATTCCCATGTGCTCGACCAGGTCATTCAAAGATGTCTTTTCGTAACCCTGTTGCCAAAATAATTCCATGGCTTTCTCAAGAACTACATTTTCCTCAAATTCTTTACTGCGCCCCACGACTTCACCCCCCTACTGATAAGATAATAACATTTTGAGAACGATCGGTAAAGAATTAATTTACGATATAAGAAATTTTCAGCTTTTAAAACAGTCCAATTGATACGGCCCACGAACCAGAGATATCCTTAGCTTGTCTTGCCAACGCTACTACAACATCGTCAGGAAGCCTGTTTTAGCTTCCGAACTACCACAAAGGCATCTATTCTTTGCTTTACATTTTCTTTTAGATTCTGGTAGAAAAAGAGATAATCATACAGATGAAAAACCCCTGGCTGAAAAATATCCAGCAACGGCGGGTAATCTGCCGCATTAACATCAAGCACCTTTAGCGTCCCTCGGTTCTTGTCCAGATAAGCACCCGTAAAATTAGCGACTTGTTTTGTAATCTTTCCATCATAATCAGTAAAAACAGCGCCTTTATTTAAAGATTTATCCGCATACGTCTCAGTAGTTGTCCAATTCAGCGGATTTATCCCCAGTGTCGTATCCGGCACTAATAGCGATGTTTTTATATTCGGGGCCTCGGTATTAAAAGAAATGATAACGCCGGTATCCCGTTCCCCCTGCGCCATTTTAAGCTGCGGATAAGCCGCAGTTTCCTTGGCCGTAACCCGCCAGCCGATAGCATAGGCTGCGACTAAGCGCTCTTGCAGGCGTTTATCCTGGTACACATCTTTTAATAGTCGCAGAACCATATCCCCGCCTTGACTAAATCCTGCCAATACAATAGGCCTTCCCTGATTAAAGTGTTCCAAATAATACAAAAAAGCCGCCTTAACATCCTGATAGGCAAGATCAAAACAGGGCGCATCCGTCAGCGGGGCAATTTTATAAGCAAAGAGCGACGCCTGTCGATAATACGGTGCATAAAAATTTGCTTGTTGATCATAGATGCCTTTTTCCATATTGATTGCCCCTATAAAATTGCGGCGTAAAGTACTATCATCAAAACTCAGATTAAGCTGATTCTCACTGCCCATAACCACCGTTGGGGCAATAAAAAACACATCAACATCCCAGGCAGATTTTTCAATCGGCGCATAGGCCCAATTACTGCGTTCTCCATAGTTTATCTTTTCCTGGGCATACCCCAAAGTACTGAATATGAGACACACCAGCCAGACCGCTAAAAATATTTTAACCTTTTTCATCATATCGTCCCTGTTACCACCTTTATCCTCAGTCAAGCAGCAGGTTCCCTTCCTGCTATACTCTATCCATAAACCACTTATTTAATCAATCTTGCCCATCACTTTTACACAATTTTTCCCCGCATGTTTGGCAAAATAGAGGCCCTGGTCGGCCCTTTGGATAATTTCCAACACCGTATCGTCACCGGCCTTCAAACACCCAATGCCACAACTAACCGTTACAGAAATGACCATACCGCCATCCACATCCAGACAAATCCGCAAAGCAGCAATTTCGCTCCGAATCCTTTCCGCAATGCCGATCGCTTCAGCTGCATCGGCATGCGGCGCAGCGACAATAAATTCTTCGCCGCCATATCTTCCACAAATGTCCCGATCCCGAATGCTTGCCTTAATAGTTTCTGCAATTTTGTGCAAAACTTGATCACCGGCAGGATGTCCGTAACGATCATTTACCTGCTTGAAATCATCGATATCCAGCATGATCACAGCCAACTCGTCCCCTTGCTGCTGGGCAAAACGCCAGGCATTCTGCAGCAATTGATCAAAGTAATGTCGATTAAATATCTGACAAAGCCCGTCCATTTGCGCCTGTTCTCTAAGCATAACCCCCTCTATCTTCTCTGTCACATCGATACAACTGCCAATATATCCAACAAAAGTTCCCTCCGCATCATACGCGGGCACACCACGGTCATTAATCCAGCGGTACTCGCCGTCAAAACGACACAAACGGTATTCCATCTCAAACGACTCCCGTTTTGCAAAAGCATCCGTATAAATTTGCAGACAACGTTCCAGATCCTCCGCATGCACACCTTCCGCCCAGCCATTACCAAACTCCTGCTCCAGCGTCCGATTGGTGAATTTCAGCCAGGTCTGATTAAAATAATCACATTTCCCATCAGTCCCTGCCCGCCATATCATATTTGGTGATGATTCCACAATAAGCTTATACTGCCTCAAATCCAGTTCCACATAGCCACCTCATTTCGCACTCTTTCACTACCAGCCATTTCCTCAGCCAACCGCTACTCCAAATGCCTCTTCCGGCAGATCTGATTTCGGTATACTATTCTCCATTTTGAGTCAAAACCCTTTGTCCATGATAAGGTATAATATTTTTCGCAAAAACAAAGAAAGACATGAATCTCGTCCTTTATCTAAAGAAGAAGAGAATTCTGTCTATTTTTTAATTATGTTATTTTTTGTATCCTGATGTTACACGAGATTTGTTTATAGCATAATTCATATTATATAATTTTTCCTTTAACCTAGATATAAAAACAGCTAGAACTTAGCACAGGGATTTACAGTGCGAATGTTCTAGCTCTCCTATCTGGACCTTCAAAGCAAATACGTAAAAACTTACGGACTTTTTACAAGCGTATACGTATTTATTGCATCCATAGTTGTTCGATTACAAATAGTACTATCATTAACTTCAAAATGCACAGCATATGTAATCCCTCTACCATCACCATCATGAATTCCACGAACTTGAACTATTGCATCTGATGGGATCATAAACTCAACAGGTTTATGTTTTATCATAAACGCTTCTCCGACCGGCGTTCCATTAACAATAATTTGGACATAATCACCATCTTCTGCAGCATAATCCCAAATCCACATTCTAGCTTGATTTCCATTATAGTTATGATGCACCGTCCAAGTTTTATATATTTTTATATTATCAGAATCTGATGTTGCTAATATCGTTCCTGTCACAATTATTTTTGATGTTCCTGTTTCCATAAGGTTTTTCGCCTCATCACTTTTGTCAACAGTTCCAGACATCATGACAAGCATAGATAATAATAGAACACTCATCAACAAACAAAATATGCAAAACCCTGTTACGCGTGGTTTTCTTTTCCAATCTTTTTTCCGGTTCAGATTTTCTTCACCGACACCGACATCAAAATTTTTATTATTTTTCGTTGTTTTTTGATTTACAATATCACTCATTGCGTCCTCCTAATGCTATTGGCTTCCTATGTTTAAAATACAAGCACTGAAAGAATCGACATATGATGCAAATGAAAATACTTGCTACTATACACAGGCTATGTGTTAACTGTACGTTAGACTCAAACCCTTTATTAATTATCCCAAAACTAATCAATAGCACAATTGCATCAATAGACAAAACTTCAACAAAAGGAAGTAACCATGGAAATACATAATATATTTTCCTAAAAACCGGGATACTAGTCGAAAGCATGCTCAATAAAAATAATATATTTAGATAAATACCGGCTAAAAAAAATTGTGCAGGCAAAGAAAATCCACTATAAATCACTTTGACAATACTTCCGATCGTCAGAATAATATATAAAGGTAATCCAATAACCACTAACACAGAAAAAACAACAAAAAATATCCACCCGACAACATCCATATGAATGTTTCTTATCTGCATTTCTTTACACCTCTACAATATCGGTTTTTTCAATCATTATTAACATTTCTCTATTTACATCTGCATTTTTTGTTAATCTAATAGATTGTTCTGTCAACGATTTTTCAAAAAGATTTCGAACATATCTCCCATTCCCAAAGCTTTTATTCCTTTTCGCTTTTTCAAACACTCCCCATAATGTGCTCTTGGCTTCATCTGCAACTATATAACCATTTTTTTCATACATTTTCAATATCATTTCCATTAGTTTATCTGTTGTATAGTCCGAAAATATAATGCAATTAGGAAATCTCGATTTCAAACCAGGGTTACTATCAATAAACCGTTCTAATTCTTCTTCATAGCCTGCCAATATGATAACTAGCTGATTCCGATAATCGTCCATGCATTTTACAATAGTATCAATCGCCTCTTTTCCAAAATCATGTTCAGAAGTCGGCGTTAGGCTATATGCTTCATCGATAAATAATATACCATCTACAGCTTCTTGCAATTTGGCCTTTGTTTTTAAAGCTGTTTGTCCAACATATTCAGCAACAAGTCCACTTCTATCTGTTTCAATAAGTTTATTGGTTTTTATAGCACCTAAATGATATAAAATATTAGCCATAATCCTTGCTAAAGTGGTTTTCCCTGTCCCAGGATTACCCTTAAATAACATATGCAAAGTTTGCTCTTCCGCAACAGGTAAATTCAATATTCTTCGTTCATTTTGTATTTTTATTCTAGCATAAATTCCCCGGACAAAATTTTTCACTTCCTCTTGCCCAATAAATTGTGACAATTCACCTTCTAAATCAAATTTCACTTGCTCTTGTTTTAACTCGCCACCTTCAGGTAATAAAATATCCGCAAGCTCAATTTTAACCATTTCTTCTTTAACTACATTTTCAGCACTGATCCGCAGCGATTGATGTCTAATAATATCCTCTACATAGTTACGTATCATTCGTCCATTTCCATTTATTGAATCAATATTCCTAGCAATTTTTTCAATCTGTTGCGACAATGCTTTTTTACTCTCACTTTCTAAAACAAAACCTTTTTCCTGAAAAAACTGCAGCGCAATCTGATATAGTTCCTCCACATCATAATCTTTGAAATGTATTTTAAACGGAAATCTTGATGCAAGACCTTTATTCACAGCAAAAAACTGCTGCATTTTATCAGTGTATCCTGCTAAAATGACAACAATTTCATTCTTATAATCTTCCATTAGCTTGACAAGTGTTTCAATCGCTTCTTTTCCAAAATCTTGTTCACTGCCCTTAGCTAAAGTATATGCTTCATCAATAAACAATACTCCCCCTAATGCACTTTTGAATACTTTTTCTGTTTTAATTGCAGTTTGCCCAATGTATTCAGCGACTAAATCGCTGCGATCAACTTCAATCAGCTGCCCTGATTTTAATATCCCCAAATTTTTTAACATCAACGCCATTATACGCGCAACCATCGTCTTTCCAGTCCCTGGATTTCCTGTAAATACCATATGTAAGGATTGTGATGTATCCGTTGTCATTCCGGCCAGTTGTCGCTTTTTATTAGCCACCAACAATCTATCTTGATCACGAAGAAAGTCTTTCACCTCATTAAGACCAATAATTTTCCCTATATGTTCTTCCAAATCAAATACGCTATCTTCTTGCAACGAAAAATCTGATAAATGCAATACATCATCAATCATATCATTTTGCAATATCCTCTTAGATTGCACCAAAATTGCTTTTTCTACTATATTTCTAGCAAATCGACCATTCCCATTGTCATTTTTCCCTTTAATTTGGGCTTTATCGAATAACTCCATTAGCATTTTTTTACATTCCGGTGCAATTTTATATGCATTTTCGCTTGCAATATTGCAAGCAATTTCATACATTTCTTCTGCTGTATAGTCACTAAACTCTATGGTTTGTCCAAATCTCGATTTCAGCCCACTATTAGCTTCAATAAATAGTTGCATTTCTTTCTTATAACCAGCCATAATTATCACTAAATTATCGCGATGATCTTCCATACTCTTTACTATTGCATCAATAGCTTCCAGTCCAAAGGTATCGCCTTTTCCATGATATAACCCATATGCCTCATCTATAAACAATACTCCCCCCAGCGCTGATTCGATTACTTGATTTGTTAGTATAGCCGTATGCCCAACATATTTCCCAACCAAATCCGCACGACTAACTTCACGCAATTGTCCTGTTGAAAGAATCCCTACTGCTTTTAAATATTTTGCAACCAAGCGAGCAACTGTTGTTTTCCCTGTACCTGGATTTCCAGTAAAAAGCATATGCATATTTATTGGTGTAACCATGTGTCCAGCAACTTTTCGCATTTTTTGAACATGTAAATTATTATCCAAGGCTTCTAAATAGTCTTTTACTTCTCTTAAACCAATGATTTCGTGAATACTCTTTTTTATTTTTTCAACATCATCATTTATTTGATTTTTTTGATATCTTTTTAAATCCACTGTAATAATTCCATCTAATAACAGCAGTTTGTTATCGTCCCAATATAAATACAATTTCCCTTGTGAGAAAGCTTTCTCTAACCTATATTCTAAAATCGGATTGAAAACCTTTTCTATTTGTAATTTCTTCATTCCGGAAAATCCTATTTGAAAATTATACATTGGTTTCAAAACATACTGCATAATATCCTCGAAGTTTTTTAAGTCAAACTCAACATCTAGACGTTTACCATATTCAGCTAAATTTTTCTTAAATAAAACGCCTAAAATATTTTCAATCTCATATTCGCTATATTGAGGTAACAACACCATATCTTTTATAGATTCCATCCATTGACTATCAAAAAATTCATAGATATCATCCAATTTTTTTTCCGTAATAAAAAGAATATATTTCCCGTTTGTACCAATTTCCCCAACGGCCTTTTCTGTGAGACTCCCCGTAACTTCAACTAGACTATTACGTTGGAAGGAATATCTACGTGGCAAAATATATTTGCCAGTAATACAAAGCTGTCTAATAATTTGTAAAAAGCTAGAATAACATTGTTCTACATTGTCAAAAACAACAATATCTTCCCGATTGTAAAAAGCCTTATATATATCTGTATAAAATATATTTTGATCACTGCTAGTTTTATAAAGTGCTAAATCCACCGTTGTATAATGCCGATTATTCAGCAGACCTCTCTTCTCCATTCCTGCGACAAGTAACTGAATACTAAAATGACGACCTGTGCTATTAGCTCCACTAATCAGCATAATATTGCGGGCAGAAAGTTTATCATACCCTGCTATGTATGGCCGTTTAAACCCCAGCAGCAGCTGTTTTATATATTCCTTCTGTCCCAAAAAACCTTCTTGTACATCATTCTCTATTTCAGCAAAAAGGTCATCTATTTTGGACTTTTCATAACTTACATTATCTTCATATTGATACACTGCCAAATTTTCTTCCTGCTGATTTATATACTCATCATAGCGTGAATCGACTTGCGCATAGACTATATCAGCACCATTATTTAAATAATTTTCCTTTTCATAATCACCTGCTGAATATGCTATTTCCTTACCCCTAAATCCATATTTTTTACCCTCCCTATATATATGATATTCCGGGAAGACTTTTAACCAAAAATCACTGTTCATGATATTTTTTTTCATTTATATCTCACCACCATTTTTAATATAGTAAAAAAAAATATATATATGAATTTCCTATAAATTCATATATACGAAATACCGGCCAAAAACAATTTCATTATTTTTCCTTATCAACATTATAGGCATATACTATTTGTATATAATTTCCCACTTGTATTAGTACGCCCTCCGAATATATAGTCTCTACATTTATTTCCAGGCTAAGTTCATAGCAAACTTTTGCTATTCGAAAACCTTGCTTAAAACACTTTCTATTGTACTCCATCAAAAGGCATTAAGCCAGTATTTGGAACTTTCATTTTAACCCCATGACAACACGATTCGGCCACATAGGCCCCTGGGTTGGATTGCTCCAAATTCTTTTGAAAAATGCTTTCTAAATGCATTTGCATAAAAAAACATGCCATTTTGTGATTCATCAGTTCTTTTCTGCCCTATTTTGTGTTCACAAAAGCAATGAGGCGGTAAAAGAAAATATCATCCGTTCCCGAAGCGCTGCCGTTTATTCTGTAAAGGGTATTTTTCTGTATTCTTTCTGACTTTGCCAGATATGCCCGCTACTCTATGGTGACCGATCTCTTCAGCAAACAGACATCCTTTATTTTGCGAGTTGCGAATAAAAAAGCGTAGTAGCAATATGCTACCACGCTTTAGGTCTAACTTTATAGGGTCACTTCATTAAAAGCTTTAAAAGATTTTATGCAAGGTCTTTTTTCTATGTCGACAGATTAAGCCATTTTTCCCCTTGCAAAACAAAGGTCAGTCCCCCGCCCCATGGTCTCCTCGACCTTATTACACCAATTATATCTACCAAGAGTGGCTAACTATATACCGTTTTGCCCCTTTCTCAATTTGATAGAAAAAACAAGGTCTATAATAAAGAGAACGCGGTCTTGTATATGAACAATCACACTACTAAAAGGTCTGCTCCGCCTCGTTACGATAATGCTTTCCAATACTTCTGCATACTAACTTACCGATCCTAGAATTCATTCGTTTTTCTGCCCTATTTTGTATTCACAAAACCGAGAAGGTGCCATGTTATTTGAACAGCATTTTCTCAGCCTCAGCCAGGATCTTCATCTGTACCATGGTCTGTTCCTCCGTTACGAGTGGTGCTGCCCCATTGAGCACCGTTTCGTAGAGCGCATCATAGTAATGGGTATAATCCCCGCGCTCGCTTACGACTTTTTCTTCATGGTAATTGCCTGCCTCATCATAGCAGGTCAACGTACCATACTGCGATGGCTTATCCATGCCAAAGTCCGCGTGGCCTACCGGTAAATAAAATTTCTTAAGGTCAGCTTCCTGCTGATCCTGTTCCTCTTTGATAAAGACGCCAAGCTTTCCATAGACTTCAAAGCTCGGCCGCTGCTTAGCACGGAAGTAGCTCGACTTCACCGAAATCTTGAATCCCTCATAGAAGAAATCCAGATCGAAGTAATCGTTCATACGGCCGTTGCCCATCAGCTGACGGACATCGGACCGGACTTCCTGTGGGATACCAAAATAAGATATGACCTGATCGACCGTGTGGCAGGCATGCGTGTAAAGAAACGCGTTACTGCGGCTGTATTCCGTCTCCCCCTCTGGTATATGCGGACGATAATAATCATAGTGCATATTAACCTCAAAAAGCTCTCCGAGTCGGCCTGACTCGATGACCTTCTGTACTGTCAAGAAATCGCTGTCAAAGCGGCGGTTCTGATAACACTCTACGATGACATTATTTTCACTTGCCAATTGAAAAAGATCCGCAGCTTCTTCGACGCTCGTGGCAAAAGGTTTCTCAATAATACAATGTTTGCCAGCTTTCAGCACTTTACATGCGGTCTCATAATGAGCCTGCGTTGGAGTCGTGACAACCACCACGTCAATCTCCGGGTCCAATAGGATCTCATTGAGCTTATCCGTGTAATTGACCCCTGGTAAATGTTCCCACATCGTTGGCCTCAACGTACGCTGAAAGATTGTCTTGACGCGGAATTTTTCCGGTCGGGTCAGTACAAACGGCAAATGATAACGATTGGCACTCTTTCCATTTCCAATATAAGCTATTACAACTCGTTTTTCCATTTCATTCATCCTTTCGCAAAAATATCTGAAGCAAATCCCTCTTTTTTGAGCATCCGGCGATGGCTGTTCTCAATGATATGAATGACATTCTGCGTGATAGTCAGGCGTTCAGCAACGATGTCATAACGTTTAGCGACAAAGAAACGGTCAAAAGCGACGAATTCATGCGTCAGACGATGCTTGTCACCATTGAGTTCCACTACCCGCTCCGCTCTGCCCTGTTGCTTTACGATGACCTTAGGTAGCATATTCGGTGTACCTTCCACCTTCAGCCAGCCATCCTCGCCCTGCACGATGAAGAAACCTGGACTCTCCGAATCCTTCGCACCCGTGCAAACAGCCTGAAAACCCGGGTAATTAAGATGCATGATGCCCGACGTATCCACCCCGTTGAACCCGAGATTCGGCGTATAGGCAAAGGAATCCGGCTTGCCGAAGAGTGCCATACAAAGTGTGATATTATAGAAATTGATATCATAAAGTGCTCCACCATAAGCAGCCGGATCAAACGCTGGCTGTACAACACCATTTCGATAGTCATCGTAACGGCCGGAATACTGTGAATAGTTCGCCTGTACAAGCTTGATTTTGCCAATTTTTTTGATATGGTCTTCCAAAAAGAAAAAATTCGGCATATAAAGAAACGATACGGCATCAAACAGGAAAAGATTCTTTTCCACCGCTAGCTTCGTCAACTCCATGGTCTCCGCTTCCGTCGCACAAAATGGTTTCTCCATAATGACATGCTTGCCAGCCTCAAGAGCCTGCTTCGCATACTCGTAATGGACGCTGTTGATGAGTCCGATATATACAAAATCCACATCCTCACGCTTTAGGAGCTTTGCATAGTCCGTACTGACCGAGGCAATCTTATAATCGCCGGCTAGTTTTCCCGCTACTTCCAAGCTATGTGGGCGTGTCCAAATGGCAGACAACTCAATGGTCTCAATATTTTTCACAGCCTCCAACACTTCTTTGACAATCTTTCCGGTACCAATCAATGCTAACCGCATGGTTCTCATCCTTTCTGTTGTCATTCACATTGTTTTGTTGTGTTCAATATAGCAAAGCACCTCATCCGCAACAATCTTATCGTCTCTAAAAGACAAAAAGGTTCAAAAAATCACTACAACATACCGTTTTCCTGAACCTTTTTTCCAATATTCCTGAATCCGCCTTTCTCACTATTGCTTCATCTGCAAGTCGCTAATTCCTTATACTTATATAGGTGTCGATAAAATTCCAGAAAAATCAGAGGCACGCCAATCGGCCACGTAACACTCTTCACAAGACTAATACCGAAATAACCATAGGCAGGGCCGAGCCAAAATACACAAATAAACTTGGTACTCTGCACCTTCTTCAGCCGTGCCTTTACCGATTTAGCCTT
Organism: Selenomonadaceae bacterium; assembly: GCA_963678095.2. GTDB lineage: Bacteria > Bacillota > Negativicutes > Selenomonadales > Selenomonadaceae. Next base: position 511,752 of record OY782746.1, read on the forward strand.
CACGTATTTATGGATAGATATCCTTCATTGCCTTAAACCTCATCAGCGGTTTTGTTTTCTTTGCCAGCACCTTATCCTCTTCATATGTTGCAGGCTCACATTCCGTGATAACAAAGGATACTCGGCTTCCTGGATAGGCTGCAATAAACTGGTTCTTTCGATAGTTAGTTGAAAACGTGCGCATTTCTGATAAAATAAAAGAACACAGGCGCAACATCATGGACTACTTTATAAAACTACTGGGCAAAAACTTTTGTAGAGCGTAAGCGCCGTCTTTATATCGCTATCAAAATCCCTGATCGATCGGCAGCATCTATGCCATTAGCCATTACGCAAGCATATTCAATTTTTTTGCACGAGCTGTCGCACGTGGGTTGTCAATCTATAAAAAGATAAAATGAAATCATAAAGGATAGTGACGTTTATGTCTATTTTTGCAAAATTAAAGGAACAGTCACTGTTTACAGAAACTGAACAAAACATTGCAATGTATCTGCTCCAGCATAAGGAGCTCATACCAGACTTGACCATTTCGGATATTACGCAGGCGACTTATACTTCAAACGCCAGTATTATGAGGCTCTGTAAAAAGCTCGGACTGCAGGGGTTCCGTGACCTCAGAAACCAGATTATAAAGGAGACGGAACGCCAGAGAAACTATACATTGTCAGTCAATATGAACTATCCCTTTCTCAAGTCGGATAGTGCCGATGTCATTACCGGTGCGGTTTCGGATTTGATGATTGAAACGTTGCAAGATATGAAAACGCAGCAGCTGACGGGAATGCTGCTGCAATTTTCCGGCTGGTTGAATGATGCCCATTCTGTCTATTACTATGCCGAGGGCGATACACTGCTGACCGTCCGTGGTTTTGCGAACCGGCTAATCAAGCTGGGCATTCAAGCCTTTCAGGCGGATGAAAATAAGGAAATGTCTGCAAGGATGGAATTGATGAAAAAAGATGATATATTCTTTTGTGTCACTTATTCTGGGAAAACGCTGCCCACCGAGCATGAAATGCAGTTTCTGCAGAAAAAACAGGTCAAATGTGTACTGGTTACGGCAGCCAAAGGTATCAAGGGCTTTGACCATATTATCACCCTGCCGCATCGTGAGCATGATTATGATGCAAAGATATCTACGTTTTATTCGCAAACGGCAATTCTTTATCTATTGAATTGTGTATATTCCATCTTATATGCAATGAAGACTCATTGAAAAAAGGTTCAGAAAAATATGCGGACATACCGGTCTGTTCTACTGAACCCAAGAAAAACGATGTGAGTGTTAACATAAAGCCTGCAAATAAAAGTGTGTGTGAAAAAATCTCTGTATCTTGGATCTTCTATGATAATTTATTAGATTTTAGAATACTTCTAGACTTTCCGGGAAATCATGTAGCCTTAGCTGCAATATAAAATATAGAGAGACCTTCATAGTTTGTGTAAACCTCTAAGGTGATGTAATATAAAATCAACTTGGAGGTTTTATTTATATCAAGAAAAAATGAAAGTCCTCAAAAGACCGCAATGTGAGAAATGATGAAAAATTATTTAAAAGATGCGGATCTTAGCATTCAAGATGGCTCCGATGTCAAAAACATCATGCGCGACATGATGTCTGTTCTTCTAGAAGGTGCTCTCGATGGTGAACTTGATGACTCCCTTGGCTATAATAAATATGACTATAAAAACAAAGATACTCGCAATAGTCGTAATGGGCATTCAAATAAAACAATGCATACGAGCTATGGCGATATGGAACTTGAAATACCTCGAGATCGCAAAGGTGAATATGAACCGCAGATTGTAAAAAAATATCAAAATACTCTCACGCAGGATATGGAAGAAAAAATTATTTCTATGTATGCAAAAGGAATGACCATGGGCGATATAGAAAGTCATATGCAAGATTTATATGGCATCGACATTTCCGACAGCACCATCAGCCGTATTACAGATAAAATTCTGCCCTTCGTTAAAGAGTGGCAGGAACGACCTCTGGCAGAAGTATATGCGGTTGTTTTCATGGATGCCATACATTATCATGTCCGTTGTGAAGGACGTGTTGTAAAACGTGCAGTTTATATTGCTATTGGCATAAATATGGATGGGCACAAAGATGTTTTAGGTATGTATGTAGGCGAAAATGAAAGTGCGAAATACTGGTTATCCATTATGAATGGCTTGAAAAACCGAGGTGTCGAGGATATTTTAATTGCTTGTGTTGATGGACTCAGCGGTTTTCCGCAGGCAATTGAAGCCGTATATCCGCAAACAGAAATTCAACAATGTAGTATCCATCAGATCCGTAACTCGACAAAATTCGTATCCTACAAAGATATAAAAGCATTAATGGCCGATTTAAAGCTGGTATATGCAGCACCAACAGAAGAAATAGCCTTGTCTGAGCTTGAGGAATTTAGAGAGGACTGGGATGGTAAATATCCTAAAATCTATAAATCCTGGCATGAAAAATGGGCTTTTTTAGCGACCTGTTTCAAATATCCATTATCTGTAAGGCGGCTTATTTATACAACAAATACGATCGAGGGATTTAACCGCCAGCTGCGTAAAGTAACAAAATCGAAAACGATTTTCCCGTCAGATGACAGCCTTTTAAAAATGCTGTACTTAGCAATGATTGATATTACCAAAAAATGGACGGGACGCCGGCAAGACTGGAGCCAAATACGAGCTCAGCTAGAAATCTACTTTGAAGAACGTCTTTGTGACCGGAATATTTAAAAAGGCACATCTTAAGAATTTTTGGGTGTGTGAAAAAATCTCTGTATCTTGGATCTTCTATGATAATTTATGAGATTTTAGAATACTTCTAGACTTTCCGGGAAATCATGTAGCTTTAGCTGCAATATAAAATATATTTTTCTGCATGTCAAGAAAGGCCGCCGATAAAGCGGCTTTTTTTCAATAAGGGGTGTCTATTCTAACCGACCTTCGTACATGATCGACAGTTCTCCATAAACCTTGCCCCAGTTTCGGATTGGCATGCTCCATTTTTTCGTCGCTTCGAAGGTTGCTAGGTATAACGCCTTTAAAAGAGCCGTATCACTCGGAAATACACTGCGTTGGCGATTCAGCTTTCGATAGGTTGCGTTCAGGCTCTCAATAGCATTTGTCGTGTAAATAACGGTCCGGACCTCCGCTGAAAACTTGAAGATTGGGCTAATGACATCCCAGTTGGCATGCCAGCTTTTCATAGCATTTGGATATTTTTCCTGCCACTTTTCTGTAGTTCGGTTCAACTGCTCTTGGGCTTTTGCCTCATTTGCTGCTCCGTAAATCGTCTTTAAATCAGCAGCTAGAGCCTTTTTATCCTTGTCCGATACATATTTCATGGTGTTTCGTACTTGATGCACAATGCAGCGTTGGTATTCCGTTTTAGGAAAGGCAGCACCAATGGCCTCTTTAATTCCCGTCAGGCCATCTGCACAAACAATCAGGATATCTTTTACTCCGCGATTTTTCAGGCTGTTGAGGATATTAAGCCAGTATTTGGCGCTCTCGTTTTCACCGATCTCAATGCTCAATACTTCTTTGTGTCCTTGTTCATTGATGCCTAAAATAACATAGGCTGCGAGCTTACGAATTATCCCATTATCCCGAACAGAATAGTGAATAGCATCAATAAAAAGCACTGGATAAACATTGTCCAAGGGCCGATTTTGCCAATCCTCAATCTCAGGAAGAATTTTATCTGTTACGTCGGAAACAAAACCTTCTGAAACATCAAAACCATATATATCCATCAAGGTGTCTGAGATTTGCCGCGTAGTCATGCCCTTGGCATACATAGAGATGATTTTATCATCAATCCCTACGATATCTTTTTTACGCTTAGGGACAACTTTGGGCTGAAAAGAAGACTCTCTATCTTGAGGGATCGGTATTTCCATATCGCCATACCTGCTGTGAACGAGTTTTTCTTTGTATCCGTTACGACTATTGGGGTTTTCAGAATGACTATTTTTTTGATAGCCCAAATGGTCATCCATTTCAACTTCCATCATTTCCTTGATCGTGCCACCTAAAAGATCTTTTAATGCATCCTGAATATCTTCAGCAGTCTCAATTCGATATTCTTGAAGAAGCTGTTGAATAATATTTCTTTTTCCTTCAGTGAGTTCAATACGATGAGTTTTTTTCTCTCTAGCCATAATAAATTAGGCCTCCTATGATTTTTATTTTATCATAGAAGACCCTTTTAGTATTACTTACAGACTTTTTTTCACAGGCTCGAATTTTTAAGCTGTGCCTCTAGATATTATATTAAACTGTTACATTAGACTTTGACGATTTACACAAAACTTGAAAGTCTCCCAGGCAGGCACTCCTCTGAAAAATCGTCCAAAAAAGTGTTGCCAATCCAATATTGGTCTTTAAACTCTTTCCAGAGTTATTATGCTCTTGACCTGATTAAAAATCGACGCGCACCCACGCAAATATGATAAGGCCAACAATGCCAATAGATATAACAATTAATTGCCAAACAATATAACGATGTCTACTCATTTTCTCTCTTTTATTTTCCTCAATAAACACATCTAACTTATTAATTAACATCTCAACACTCTGTTTTGTTGAAGCATTTTGTTGTTCCATTCTTACTATCTGCTCGGCAATTATTTCTACTTTATCTTTTGTAAAGTTATGATACTCCGTTAATATCTGTTGTAACAAATCTCGTTGCTGAACATCTTGTTCACTTAATTGATCAAAGTATTCATTATTCATTTTCGAATTAAACTCGTCGATTACTTCTTGAAATGCTACCTTTACAGCACTCAACTCTTCTTGCATTTTATCTTCAATCACACCTGGTAGTCTATTAATGCTTTTGGTCATATCATCTAAATTATTAATTGATGAATAATATTTTTCTTCGATTTTTTCAACATGTTGTTTCATCGTAATTTTTAGTTCATCATAAAACAGCTCACCATTTAGCAATTTAAGATCTTCAACTGCTCGCAAATAGTCAGCATCTTCATAATCCTTATTGCTTCTTATCATTATTAAATACCCTTTCTGCATCCTGCAATAATAAATTACAATACTGATGATATACCCATTTTTGTACACCCGAGGTATGAGGAGAATTTAGATTTCTTTTCACCAACCGCAATTCTTCACTAAGCGCCCGCTTTAAGTATTTATCCAATTCTAATACCCTGGCACTATCTGCTTTCCATTCCTTTTTCACTTTAGCTTTCTCTTGTTCCAATTCGACTTGTTTTTCAAACAATACAAGTGTTTCATCAACAAGAACATGTTGCTTTTTTTTTGACCGTTTAATAATACAGTTGTTATTTTTTTTATATAACTCAATGTACATAACAACTTCTTTTATCACCTTATCACAGGCTTTGTTAATACTGTCCAATGTTTTTTTATTTGCATCACTTAATTGTTTGATACAACGGTTGCAATCACGATTAAAGTTATCTTTTATCAAAAATAAATCCCATGTATAATTAACATCAATAAACTCCGCTTCGCAAATCTGATATTCCATCTCAGGAATATCAATTGAATATATGTCAGTATATCTTTTAATTTTTTCTTTCCACGCGCTAATATTCTTTTGATAAATTTTTAACAAATTGTCATTTGCAAGATAAAATTGACTTCTTATCCATGATACGCTGTGTTTGTTGGCGTTCTCCCAACACCAGTGGCTTGTCATACAAGAGAATTCCTCATTATTCGGCTCTATACAATGATAATAATTAACATTTTTTATATCTTCATCCATTCTTTCATTTTCTTCTGCCATGCTTACTTGTCTCTTATTTTCATCTTCAACTTCCCTGTTTTTACACTTTATTTCATCTCTTAACGCTTTATTTTTCTGAACAAATCCCTTCAATTCCGCCTCTTCTTTATTGCTAATATAATTAATCATCCCTCGCAATTGCTGAACAATATTTTCTAATGACTGAACAGTACATAAGTCATCAATCAAAGCATCATACAATTCCTCTATCCACAGTTCTGCTTTTTTAAAAACTTCTGGATTTGTTTTTTTTACGCTACTCCATGAATCCCCAAACTCCAAAGGATAAATAGAAATCGCGGGGTTAATACCATCACAACAACGATTAAATTCATTCTGAAAAAACTCACAGAAACTTTTAGTTGAATATATATTCCCCTTGATAACATTTCCTTGAACCGATAAGCTTGTAACTGAATATGTAAAGACAATTCTAAAAAAGTCTGGAAATAGCCTCCAATCAGAAACATGACTACGGCAAATTTGAGTTAATGCTTGCATATTATCGGCAATTTCTAAAAGAATACATATGTGACATTGTGGCAAAAAGGTTTTTAAACAATTATCAACATGCGTTTTTTCGGCCTGATCACGGCTATCATCTCCAGGTAAATCTAAAATTTTAATATCGTGTGACCTTTTTTTCAGTTTATCTTGATCAAAAAATGGTTTGGGTATCTGTATAACTACTGGTTTTGATGCATCAACTGAACCCGTTTCAGCCTTGCATCGAAGTTCTTTTATCCCATTTCGTAATTCATCTAAGTTTTTAAAGTATTGTGGGCCTATACCTGGTAAAACAATAACAAACCGATCATCCAACGATTGCTGATACACAATAGCTGTAACAGTAGATGACTTCCCTAATTGTCGTCCCCCCCGCAAAGTCTCAGACAAACTTGCTAACTTTTCCGCATAAATACCAAGTAAATTTAATATCAATGTAGTTTTCCCAACTTGAGTGGGACCATAGACGCCAATCATAACTTCCGGCTTAATGTGGTTAGTAATATCCAGTCTTAAAAGACCTTGGCGAAAATTATCAATCCCTATCTCAACCCAACGCCATCGCGACATAAATATGTTAGATAAAAATTGTCTCATAATCAATCACCGCTTTACGGAGTTCTGCGTTTAATTTGCGGATAGACCTCAGATGATACTGTACTTTTTCAATACTATCACACTGTTCAAATTTGCCAATTTTTCGATAATGAGTTTCAATTAATTGTTCTGACATTTTTCCGAAGATACGCCGCAACGATTCAACAAATGCCCTAGCCTGCATTTCTGGCAGCCCATCAATAGCACATTCACCAGCATACGAAATTTTCAACTGCCTTTTATTTGTCTCATTTACAGCTTGTTGCACAGCATTTATCCCATATGTAAACAGGAATGCAGCACCTAAAATGCTCATCAAATGAACTGGCAAAATAGTTACACCAAGGCCACTAAGTGCCTTACTAGCATTATTTAACACATCATTTTCGCCATCAATAATAGCGTCTACACCTAAAATGATAGGTATGCTTTTCAAAACAGATAGCGTTACACTCTCCATTTTTTTTAGGTTTTCTGCTAAACCTTGCATCTTTTTTATTGTTTTGTCCATAGTTGATTTATCAACCGATTGTGAATTGAAATTACCATTTACATCTAGTTCTTTTAATTCATCCAGCAGAGGTTGTGCTATCATAGCTTGTCTACAAAGCAGTATTCCTATTAATGTCATAGTCCTAAGTTCGTCACGCCCAAGAGTAATGATTTTGCTATCGTCAGAGGTTTGCTCAAAATATGAGTTAATACGCTGAATTGAAGTGACGCTTGTTGACTTAACTACAACGTTTTCATTCGACTGTTCCTGTAATTTTGACATTATACTATCTTGAATTAATAATGGGTTTCCTAATGTTTTAGATTTCTGATCAATGTATCCAGCTACCGTATCAATAATTACTTGTTCTGGTGCAATATTTTGTGCATTATTCCAAGCATCTTCAATCGCATCTAATAATTTCTGTCGCTCACGCAAATCATTAGCAGAAAATACAGATGTAACTGTATCTATCAAACCTTTATTTTTATATATATAATCATTGAAATGTTTTTTTGCAAGCTTAGTTCTCGCCTGTAATGCCATTTTTATTTCATCTTCTAAATATTTTAGATCATTCTCACAAAGCTCACTAAACTGGAGAAGAAGTCTTGATTGACTTGTTTTAAGCTGTCCCTCGCCATATTTGTTTTTATAAATTTCTTCTTCATCTTTCAATAACTCTTGAAGTGTAAGAATCTGAGTGCAAACTTCATTAAAAAGTACTTCAAGCATTTCACGTTTTTTCCTCTCACTTATCGCAGAGGAAATTCCATACTTAACCATTACAGCCTGAACCGATTCATTCCAATTTTCTTTAAAGCCAGCTCCACCACTAAATATAATTCGGTCCTCTTCTGCAAGCTCAATTCCAAAGTCATTAATTAATTGTTGCTTGATTACCTCATTTTGTTCAGGAACAACATCTCCATGTGATAGTAAAAATATAGGCTTTGTTTCTTTAAATATGTTTTTAATTTCATTAAATACTCTATCATTGCTTTCACGCGCATATACTTCTTTGTTAAATACAATAATACTGCTTATAGATAACCGCAGCATATGCAAAAGTAATTCTTGTGATCGCTGGTGACGGTCGTTCTCGAAGCCAGGCAATAGAACCAATGATATTTTATCATCAAAAAAATATTTGTTAGGCACTAGCAATTCTAACCAAACGTCTTGTTCACTAGGATTCATAGCAATTTCTTTAAATTCACTATTGGACAACTTACAACATTTAATACTAATGCCTACCCCATCTTCATTGCTAGCACGCCAAACTCTACCAATAGGAGCCGAAATATTACTTTCCGTTATTAATACGGGGAGTTGTTCTCCTCTACTCAGATTTTCTGGTAAATATGTATTATCTAGATTGTATAAGGTCTTAATAAAAGTGGTTTTTCCCGCTCCTTGTCTGCCAGTAACTGCCAACATATGTTTATCCATAGATAATGTTGCTAAGGCTATCTTATTATGAATATTACGCATATCTGACAACAATTTTTTTCCTTTTTCCATTTGCAAAACTGAAAAGTCAGCAACTTCTATTTCGGCTATTAAATTACGCCACTTTTGCAACAGCTCACGCGTTAACATTGACATTTTCATAAATATACCCTCCATTTCAAGATGTATCAACTATTTTAACTACATCAATTCAGTTTTATTTTATCCTTAATTAGGACATTGTATTAGGCCATTCCCACTCATTCTAGCACATCAACTTAGTCTGTTCCAGAACAATCTCCACGATCATCAGCATTAATCTGACAATAACCTACTGTCTCAAGAGTTTTTTAACAATCATCTTTTACAGCTTCATCCAACAAAAAGCACTTATAACTAACATAATTATTGCTATTCGTGCTAATTACTCAAATTTCCTGGATAATTTTGTTTTTTTCCTATATAGACAAATTCCCCTTTAAGTTTTTACTTTTAAGGACCTCTGTACTCACCAATTTATTGTTCCGCTCGCTCTCTTCTTTCGAATCTTTATCCATGTTACACCAGCACTTCTTTCCCCTCACTCCCTGTCTTGAAAACAAACACAGCCTCCACCAGCGACTTCACACTAAAATCAAACACTTCTAATAATAGCGATAGTGTCAAGCAATGTTCGCCAAAGCCATCAATCTCCGAATCAGATTAAGCGGTCTTTGCTAAGATAAGATCTGTAATAACTTTGGGATTTATATAAGAACGTCCGCTTGACTAATCTTCGCTGTACTCAATCAGATAGCTGGTTACAAGCCGGACGTACGAATCCATGCTAGGGAAAATTCCAACCACCTTTGTTCGGCGACGAATTTCTTTGTTTAATCGTTTCAGCAGATTCGTAGACGATATTTTCCGGGCATCGATTTCTGAAAAGCTGAAAAACTACAACGATTCTTCAAGCCATCTTCTATTCTGTAAAGGGCATTTTTCTTTATTCTCTCTGGCTTTGCCAGTTATGCCCGCCACTCCATGGTGAACGCTCTTTTTCAGCAAGCAGAAATTCCTTTATTTACGCGGGTTGAGGATAAAAAAGACCCTGCATGAGCTTCGCTAAAAGCTTCAATGCAAGGTCTTTTTGTCTATGTCGGCGGGTTAGCCATTTTTGCCCTTATTCAGAATAAATGGCAGTGCCCCGAGACAAGTTTCTTATTCAAATTCAATGGTTGCCGGCGGTTTTCCGGTGCAGTCATAGAGCACACGGTTGACGCCTTTTACTTCGTTTATAATGCGGCGGGTTACGATATTGAGAACTTCCCACGGAAGTTCTGCGCTTTCAGCGGTCATGAAGTCCGAGGTCATGACGGCGCGAAGTGCGATCGCATAGTCATAGGTACGTCCGTCGCCCATAACGCCTACCGAGCGCATATTGGTGAGGGCGGCAAAATACTGGCCGAGATCTTTGGCTACGCCAGCTTTTGCTACTTCTTCACGATAGATGGCATCCGCTTCCTGTACAATGTGAACTTTTTCTGCCGTTACGTCGCCGATGATGCGGATCCCAAGACCCGGACCCGGGAATGGCTGACGGCTGACAAGGTATTCTGGTATTTGCAGCTCACGGCCCGCTTTTCTGACTTCATCCTTGAACAGCAAACGAAGCGGCTCTATGATTTCTTTGAAATCGACATAATCCGGCAGTCCGCCGACGTTATGATGGGATTTGATGACAGCCGACTTGCCAAGGCCGCTTTCGATAACGTCCGGATAAATCGTGCCCTGCACCAGGAAATCTACCGTGCCGATTTTTTTAGCTTCATCTTCAAAAACACGGATGAATTCTTCACCGATAATTTTGCGTTTTGTTTCCGGATCGCTTACACCCTTGAGTTTTTCATAAAAACGATCTTTGGCATTGACGCGGATAAAGTTCAAGTCATAATGGCCTTTCGGTCCAAAAACAGCTTCGACTTCATCGCCTTCATCTTTGCGCAAAAGACCATGGTCAACAAATACGCACGTAAGCTGCTTGCCAATAGCTTTGGAGAGGAGTACCGCCGCTACTGAAGAATCTACACCACCAGACAATGCGCACAGAACCTTGCCATCGCCAATTTTTTGTTTAAGGCTCTGGATTGTGGATTCTACGAAGGAGTCCATTTTCCAGTCCCCACTGCATTCACAGACCTTGAAGACAAAGTTATGGAGCATGGTCATGCCTTCTACAGTATGCATGACTTCCGGATGGAATTGCACGGCATAGAGGTTTTCCGCTTCATTTTCCATGGCGGCAACCGGGCATACAGGCGTGGAGGCCGTAACCGCAAAGTTCGCCGGAGCCTCTGCGATATAATCGGTATGGCTCATCCAGCAAATCGTTTTTTTGGATACGCCGGCAAAGAGCTTCGAGCTTTGTGCGTTAATGTGGACTTCTGTTTTGCCATATTCACTGACCGGAGCCGTCGCAACCTTGCCCCCAAGCAAATGTGCGATAAGCTGTGAACCATAACAGATTCCCAATACCGGAATGCCCAGCTTTAAAAGCTCTATGCTGCAAACAGCCGAGTCTTTTTCATAAACGCTATTCGGGCCACCGGTAAAAATAATCCCTTTGGGCTGCATTTTTTTTATTTCTTCAAGGCTCAATGTATGTGGATAAACCTCACAGTATACGTTGCACTCTCTTACGCGTCTGGCAATCAGCTGGTTATACTGCCCGCCGAAATCCAATACTAAGATCATTTCATTGTTTTTGTCACTCAACTCAAGACTCCCCCTCAAATATTATATCCCCAATTATAGCATAAACGAAACTTGCTTTGCACCACATAAAAATCATTAAACCTGGTCTTGCATCGCCAAATCGCACCGTCTGTGCTACAATTGACAACAGAGCGAATTTTCAATATGACACAGGAGTTGAAGATCATGTTAAACTGTCAAACTTGCGGCAAGGAACTTGCCGAAAAAGATGCCCTGATCCATCAAAGCGAGGGCCAGGAGCGCCAGATTATCTGTCATGACTGTTTCAAGGCAGCAACCGGCACGGATTACAAGACCTTTGCTTACCGTAAGGAAAGCGCCAAACAAACTTTTTTTGCCGTAATTTTTTGTCTGGCTGCAAGCGTATACGCCTTTGTCGAAAAAGGTCCCGTATGGGGCAGCCTTGGCCTTGCTGCAACCGTTGCTATCTATTTTCTTGCCAGTAAAGCAAAATAAAAAAGCACGCATGCTATCAGGAAGTGCTGCCCAGCAGCAATCCGCAAAACATGTGTGTTTTCCAGCCCATATAATTTTTTTATGATAACACACTTATAATTTGCTGTCAATTTCCGGCGTCCCTAACAGCCCGGGGCTTGCATCTAAACCGATGCAAGCCCCGGGCTGTTTTTTAAGTGGCTTCAACTTAACGCGACTTTTTCTCGTCACCCGGCATCAGCACCATATCAAGAAATTCCTCGCGTATCGCCAGCATCTGATCCATATGCAATAAGAACAAATCCGTCAGTCCAGGATCAAACTGTTTTCCCCGCTGCTGCTCAAAATACGCAATAATTTCCGGCAGCGGCCAGGCTTTTTTATATACCCGGTCACTGCCGAGGGCGTCAAACACATCGGCAATGGCCGTGATTCTGGCATAAATGTGAATATCCTCTCCCTGCAGCCCGGCCGGATACCCATTGCCATCATAACGTTCATGATGCTGCGCCGCAATGATCGCCGCGACATTGAGCATTTCCAGTTCAGATCCATGCAGCATATCGTGGCCGATAAGCGAATGCCGTTTTATCACCTGAAATTCCGCTTCCGTGAGCTTCCCCGGCTTATTTAAAATCCCGTCAGGAATCCCCAGCTTGCCGATGTCATGCATCGGCGCTGCCAGATGCATCATATCAACCTCTTTTTCTGACAAACCATAATGTTTTCCCAACAAGCTTACATATTCGGCCACACGCCTTACATGATTCCCCGTTTCCTGCGATCTCGTCTCGGCGACTTCCGCCAGACGGAAAAACACCTCCCGCTGCGTATCGTACATATCGAGATGAAGCTTCAGATTCTCAAAGGCGGCTGATATATTAAGGCAGAATATATCAAGCAAGCGGCGGTCAAGATCGCTGATCGGCGGTGTTCCCTCCATGTAGATGAGATACGAGTAATCCCCCTTGCTCTGCCAGTACAAAATAAAGTAGCCATCAAAAAACATACTGCTATGTAGTCCGAGCACATAATCTATCTTGTTTTTCACTTCAAGGGGCAATGCGCTATCTGTTACCGCAGAAAACTCACCGGTTGCCGCCAAAATATTAAGATCCCCATCCTTTCGGCAGGTCGCCGCAAAGCTTGAAATTTTCAGATACAGACTGTTTTCGCTTAATTTCAGCATGGAACTTAACTGCATCAGGATTCCGGCCGCAAAATTCTGCATCGACTGCATGCGAAAAATTTCCGGAGAGGCTTCAATAATTTTTTCCAAACCATTCTTATTCATTTCAATAATGGAAAGATCCCGATATGAACGCAAGGCCGAAATCACGGTGGTCAATAGCTTCTGCGCTGTCAGCTCGGTCTTTTCACGATAATCATTGATATCATAGTCGACAATGACATTTGCCTCCGGCGCCGCCCCCGGCTGTCCTGTCCGCAGGATAATACGGATCATTTTATTGCCTAAGGTTTCCCTGATATGTCGCACCAGCTGCAGCCCGGCATCATCGCGCTCCATCACTACATCGAGCAGCACAAGCGCAATATCTTCCATCTGTGCCAATATCTTTCGCGCTTCAGCGGCCGAAAAGGCACTGATCAGTTCAATGCCCTTACCCTCAAACGTAAATCCTTGCAATACCAGGCGCGTAACCACATGCACCTGTTCCTCGTCATCAACGATTAAAATTCGCCATACATCATGCAGCTGTACTGCTGCCGGTTCACTTTCCGCCGCAAATACAATCGAATCCTCTGTCATCTTGCCCTCACCCCTTATCCGGCACAGTTGAGCTGATCCGAATGACAAATTTAGTCCCCGCCCCCAGCTCACTATTGCATTCAATACTGCCATTCATTTTAAAGACAACCAAATTATACACAATATGCATCCCCAGCCCTGAACCGCCGCTGCCGCGCCGCGTTGTAAAGAAAGGCTCAAACAGCTTTTTTTTCACTTCCGGTCTCATGCCTTTGCCATCATCAGCATAGGATATGACAACTTCATTTTCCGTCTGCTCAATGTCGATGGTTATCGTCCCGGCCGCCCCTTCGTCATAAGCGTGCAGCAAGGAATTGCTCAAAAGATTTGATATAATCTGCCACAAAGCACCGGGGTCCCAGTAAACTTCTAGATTCTCGGGGCAATGAAAGACAATTTTATGCGCCGTTTTTTTCATCTGCGGCTTCAGGCTGATCAGTACGTCCTTCATGTATTCCGATAAATTAAAGCGCCGCCGCTCTTCCAGCGACTGATCTACCGCAACCTTTTTAAAGCTGCGGATCAGCTCGGCCGCACGCTGCAGATTGGACAGGATAATTTTTACCACATTTCGTGAAATATCAAAATAATTATCAAGATCTGATTTTTTCATACTCCCTGCGGAAAATTTTGCTTCCACTTCAAGCGTACTTGTCTCAAGATGGGTTACCGCTGTAATGCTGTTGCCGACCGGCGTATTGATTTCATGGGCGATTCCCGCCACCAGTTCTCCCAAAGAGGCCATTTTTTCGGCCTCGACCAGATGACCTCTCGTCTGGGTCAGATCAACCATTGCCGCTGTCAGTTTTTCATTTGTTTCCTGTAAATCCTTCGTCCGGATTAAAACCCTCGACTCAAGCTCAGCATTGAGCTGGCGAATTTTTATCTCTGACTGCTTGCGATAACGTATATTACGAGCCAACACTACCACCCAGGATGCCAGTAGAAAAATGATCCCGACAACGGTCCAAACCAGCCCTTTATAAGTCTCATAAAAAGTAACCGGCTTATTGATGACACGGCTGCCGGCCGGCAAAAGCTCTTCCTTAATACCAGCTTTTTTTAACTCCGGATAATCAAAAATATATTCGTTGACACTTTCCTTTACCACCGGCATATTTGCCGGGGACGTGCCCTCAAACAAAATCTGCCGGGTCAGCTCAGCAGCGGTCTTCCCCTGGGTATAGCCGCTGGTCATCATCCCGCCGACAACGCCATGGCCCAGATAAAAACTCCAGGTGCAATATATAGGCACCTGACTGCTGGCGGCAATCAGATCCGCACTGTCCTCATAGCTGAAAATATGCTGCTGCCGGTCAACATTAAACGTCATCAATAAAATCAAACTGTCTTTCCCAAGCCCAGAGACCTTCGTCAGCAGCTCCTGCATCGTCAGATCATCAAATAGAGAGAATTCTACTCGCCCCGAAAATTCCGGCATCACCTCGTCCAATAAACGTCGGTTAACCTTGCCGAGCTCGCTGCGATCATTGATAAAGGCAATCCGTTTGACCTCCGGATGAAGCCGCAGGGCCGTTTCGAGTGTCTGTTTTATATCTGTCACTTCCACTACACCGGTAACAAGATTATTTCCCGTAAGCTCCTGTGGTGAAAAAAAATTTACCCCGCAAAAAATGATAGGTAAGCCCGGAAATAACGCCTGCTGATGCTTGAGCGCAAACTGATAGGCTGCATCATCCGTGACGATAACTGCGGCAAAATTCTTCTCTTTACATTTTTCCTCATACATGGCCAAAAAACGGTCGAGGTATTCATTACCTATATTGCGCTTTGTGTCCATATAGTCAAAATAGAGTGAAACGCGATCATCCCCCTGAAATACCGACCGAATGCCATCTTCTTCCATTTTAACCCAGGGCATATCGGCATGATACGAATTGAGGACGAGAATCTGCTTTCGCTCCGGCTTATCGGCAGACAAGGTCGCGGCAGCCGTATTTATCAGCTGTGGCCGTTCAAACGGAAACAACTGTGTATAACCATAGAAAAGCAGCCCTAAAAAACTCG
This sequence comes from Selenomonadaceae bacterium, assembly GCA_963678095.2. Taxonomy (GTDB): domain Bacteria; phylum Bacillota; class Negativicutes; order Selenomonadales; family Selenomonadaceae. The sequence continues at coordinate 527,586 of OY782746.1, forward strand.
CCGCTAGAAATATCATCCTGTAGTTTCTGCTTTGTCGCCGCATGCCATCGCCTCCATTTTACAGACGTGATCCTATTAATAAAATTCGCCGCCAGTACCCGCCTCCCTGCTGTCGGTAAAAATAATTTATCCTTGCATACTATGGGTATCAATCATACAAAAGCAGAATTTTCTTTCTTTGCAAAAACAATTGCAGACGGTATAATGGGTTTAAACGTCAAACCTGCAGTTCAACCAAAGGAGGCTACACTCTATGGAACATCAAAAAATCATGGTCGCCTATGACGGTTCTACGCACAGCCGCCGGGCTCTCGAATGGGCAGTACAGCTTGCCCGGCGACTCGGCAGCTCCCTGGAAATCGTCCAGGTGCTGCCGACATTCAGTTATTTTCAGCTCCACGAAAGCGACTCTGTCCGAAGCAGAAACAGCCCGGAAAAGCAAAAAAATTTAAAAGAGCGCCTTTGCGAAAAACTGGAGCAAACCGCAAACCAATATAAAGCTGCTGATTTTACGATTACCACGAAACTCCTGGAGGGCGCTGTGGCCGAGTCCCTGCTCGCCTATAGTCAAAAAGCAGAGGTAAGCCTGCTGGTGTCCGGCACGCGCGGCGCCGGTGGTTTTCACGGCTTACTGCTAGGGAGCGTTGCCCACGAGCTCGTTACTTATGCCAAAATACCGGTTGTCGTCATAAAATAAATCACAGAGGGGGCCCGGCTAAAATCAGCCGGGTCCCCTCCTTATGCTTCCCCCTAGAAACAAGCTATTTTATCCCCTGTTTTTTCGTTCACGCAGCAAATCCCCCATCGCTTTAGCCGACAGCGGGGCAAAGAAATAATAGCCCTGAATTTCATCACAGCCCCATTGCTGCAAAAAATGCCATTGTTTTTCTGTTTCTACGCCCTCGGCAATCACCTTAATACCAAGGCTTTTGGCAAGCACAATAATTGCCTTGGTCAACGCTTCATCCTTATTGAGCAGACCATCCGTTTCGACACCGATTCCCTGAATAAAATTCATCGCAATCTTGAGCCGGGAGGCTGGCAGATCTTTTATATAGCGCAGCGAAGAATAGTCAGTGCCAAAATCATCAATCGCAATTTGAATCCCCATGGACTTAAAGGTATTGAGCATTTTCAAAATATATTCCTTGCCTTCCATTGCAATGCCCTCCGTAACCTCCAGTTCAAGATATTCTGCATCGAGCTGTGTTTCAGCCAGAATCCTCCGGACCTGCGCTACGATATCATGATTTTGAAATTGTTTCAAAGAAAGATTGACCCCCAGCTTGACGCGATCAAGCCCCTCCTCCTGCCATTGTTTTACCTGCCCGCAGGCCGTACGCAAAATCCATTCGCCAATGGGAATAACCAGCCCGGTCTGCTCAGCCAGCGGAATAAATTTTGCCGGCGATACCATCCCCAGTTCCGGATGATTCCAGCGAAGCAGGGCTTCCATGCCGCTAATTTCACCGGTCTGGCAATCAACCTGCGGCTGATAATAGACCTCCAGCTGCCGGCGTTCCATAGCCCGATAAAGTTTGTTGCTCAGACGCATCATTTCACTTACAATATTTCGCATATGCGGTGTACAGAGCACATATTGATTTTTGCCATTTTCTTTGGCTTTGTACATGGCAATATCTGCATTTTTAATCAGCTGATCTGCCGTCCGGCCATCCATCGGATACATGGCAATTCCGATGCTCGTCGTCATAAAGCAGTCCTGGTCATTGAGGGTAAACGGCTGATAAAAACTGCTGAGCAATTTTTCCGCAATAAGTTCAATACAACTGACAGCCTCCATCCGGTTGATCATTATGATAAATTCATCACCGCCAAAACGTGCCACTACATCTTCCCGGCGCAGACTATTTGTCAGCCGTTCAGCGACTTCCTGCAGCAGCTGATCCCCGACAGCATGCCCCATGGTATCATTGATCATTTTAAAGGCATCTATATCAAGAAAAAGAACTGCCAGCATTTTCCCGGCACGACTGGCATCATATACTGCCTCATTAAGCAACTCTGAAAATAATAACCGGTTTGGCAAGCCTGTCATGCTGTCATGATAGGCAATGTATTCCATTTTCTCCTGTGTTTTTGCCCGTTCCACAATTCCCTTTTGCAAGCTTTCATTGACCTCGACAAGTTCAACCGTCCGTTCCCAAACCCTTCGTTCCAGTTCATCGTTGGCCTTTTTTAACCCCTGTTCACTTGCTGCCAGCTGGATCTGCCCCGACTCAAGTTCTCCGAGCATAGAATTTATTTCATCGGCGACCGCTGTAAGCTCATCTTGCACTGGCTGGGCTTTTAAGCGGTTGGAAAAAATCCGTTCCTGTCCAATCCGCCGGATCTCTTCACTGAGATTAGACAGGCGGCGCAAAACAGACTTATCCAAAAATGCCAGCGTCCAAATAGCAAACAAAACAAATATTCCGATGACCAGCATCAGGGTAAGTTCCAGCCCCTTAATAGCAATTGCATGTATTTCCCGCGGCATTTCAATGCGTAGCCGCAGGGCAGAGTTACCATAGATATCCGACAGCACAGCTGTTCCCGCGACCTTATTTTCCGCAGGCAGCACCTGGACTGTATCCGCTACAGCCAAAGGTGATGATGCACTGCTCATGGCCGCGGGTTCAAGACTATATACCGACAAATTCACATTGAGCATCTTTGCCAGCTGACTGACTTTTTCCTCATCGAATTCAGTTCCCATGATCAGATGACCACGTAAGGGCTGGTCGGCTGAACTTGGAAGAATCGGACAGGCCGCAACCAACAAAGGGCGTCCCGGCAGCATGAGTAGCCCCTGCCCCCGGTAAGCCGGATCTGAATTGTGAATGATCGGGCTTGTCTGCAGGGCATCGATAAAAGCTGCACTTGCCGGACGAATTACCCCGTGTTCGTGATCGTATTCTTTGGCATAAACACACGTTCCTTGCTCATCGACAAAGGCAATCGCCGTGAGTTTAAGATTTTCATACGTTGAAGTGCCTAAATTCGTCTCGACAAACGACGGATTTTGATCACGAATATACGCATAGCTCGGATCCCAGACTGCCCAGTCAAACACTACGGCCGCCAGATGCAGGCCTTCTTCATCAAGCAGATGTTTGGCCCGCAGTATATGCTCCTCTGTATAGCGCTTTTCGAGCACATTGATCTGGTTGAGCATAATCGTATTTAAGATCAGGTAAACCGCTGCAGCCACCGCAACAAACATCATCGCCATAATTTTTATAATTCTTGTCCGGATTGAGCGTAACGGTTTCTTTTCAAGCTTCATGCTGTGCCTCCTCCCATCATAAAGAACGGAGATGCTCCTGACAGTATCGCATTCTTACAGCTATATTTCGTTGCCCGGGGAAAAAAGCCTGCCATTCGGCTGAATATTCAAAAAATAAAGCCGTGACTTCACCCCGCTATATACCAGTTTTTGGCGACAGTGGATTAACCTGCCGCCAAACCCATTTTTCAATCTTCCACTTCTACACGATTCCTCCCGTTTGCCTTGGCACGATAAACGGCCAGATCCGCTCGCTTAATAAAACTGTCTATTGTTTCCTGCACGCCTTGCTGCCAGCCACTGATGCCAATACTGCAGGTCAGATGCAGGCCGTTCATAAACGGATGCTGCTCCACCTCACTGCGAATTCGCTCGGCAATCATTTTTGCTCCAACACGATCTGTATTGGCACATAGAACAAGGAATTCTTCCCCACCATAGCGGACAAAGGTATCATCATGGCGCAGACACATACGGACAATATTAGCAAAATCCTCAAGCACCTTATCCCCTACATCATGACCAAACGCATCATTGATCGCTTTAAAATGATCAATGTCCAAAAAAAGCAATGAAATCCCCTTGTCACTTCGCCCTAAATCGCTGAATACCCGCTGTGAAATCTGTTCCAGTTTTTTTCGGTTGTAACATTTGGTCAGCGGATCGATAAAAGATATTTCCCGCGTTCGTTCAATCTCATCCTGAAGCTGTTGCTCCCGTCGGATTTTGATTACAAATACCCGCAGAACAAAAAAGGCAAAGCCGATAACACCAAAAACTGTCATATGGGCAAACCAGGGAACGATCCGAAAGTGCGAGCCCAGCACATCATAAACCGCCAACAGCGGAATACTGACCAAAGCGACGAAAAAAGCCCGGCAATCCTCATTTCCTTGCCAGGCTGACCGCCCCACCATATAGACAACAAGCGCCTGCAATATTGTCCCGGAAAGATAAAAAACACTCAGACTCATACGCATCGTCTGGTAACCGATAAGCTGTCCGCCAAAAACATAAACGACATAGAGAGCATAGTATACGACGATCCATTTCATTTTATTTTTGAAACAAATTTCTATAATTTCGTAAACAATCAAATTTAAAAATAACGCCATCAGATATATTGAAACCAGTAACAGATTCCACCAGAAGGCAGCATCATGGACAAACAGCATTTTAATATCCGAGGCTGCAATCGTCCAGATAAAAAATAACATAAAGAAAATAATACAATACCAGGTAAAGCGCAACTGCTTGCGCGAAATGAAGAGAAAACAGAGCATTAAAAAAATCATAAAAAAAGTAATGGGCAGTGGGATGATATAAAGGCAATCGCGCTTAATGAGCTTAAGCATGTGATCAGCCCCTTCACCTAAAGCAAAGCGGTCAAGCGACCCGAGATTATCATGATAATCTGAGGCCAGACGGATATATATACTTTTGCCGCCAAAATCCCTGGGCAGATGAACCAAATGCCACATCATGCCACGGGATCGGTTTCCCTCAGCCATATCTCCATAGACATAAATCTGCTTGCCATCCAAATAAATTTCAAAAGATTGATCCGTTGTCGAGAAAAACAGTGCCGGATCATATTGTAGCCCTTGCGCATCCTCTGCTGAAAAATCATGTCGCAACCAAATAGCAGCGCTTGACTGTTCCTCAATGGGCAGATCATAGGGATGCCCAACAGCCTGCCAGCCTGCCGCCGCTTCGCCTTTTATAACTTGCGAGTTCGTCGAAACATCTTCTGCCCTATAATACCAGTCACTACTGGCAGCGGATGCCACTGCTGTTGCTAAAAAAAAGACATAAATGCATAGTCCGGCCACTAAATGGTATATTCTATTGCTTCCCTGCTTCATAATAAAACCTCCAGTCCAAATATACTAACAACATCCTTGTTATAAAAACATTATTCTTAATATTCGGACATTATGTTCAATCTCTAGCTCTAAATGGTAAAAGACACTTTCTGAAAGAAAGTGTCCTCCCATCCAGTCAACCGGAGAGAAACCCTCCGGTTGACTGTCAGGCTCAGCCTTGCTGCGCCTGAGCAAATCGGGGCGCACTGTCTTCTGCCATCCCGAGCAATACGATCATCATATTCATCAGGCCCGCCGAATCAAGGGCTGATGGCGCAACGCAATACGAATACTTTACATTTACCATGCCGTTTGCTTCCGTAAACTTTGCATAACGATAGTTCTCATTGAGTTCATTCATCAGGGCGTAGACCTGATTGATTTTTGCCGGATTCTTCACGTCGGCAAGCCCGAAGATATCGAGGTCTACAAATCCATCTTCCGGTGGGAAACTGATAACCATCAATACCGTTCCGCCACTGCGCAGATCCTGCTTACTCCGAAAAAAAACGCTTCCCGCTTCATCCTTGTTTTCCGCCATCGGAATATTTACTTTCGTCAAGTAATCTTTAAAAATTACAGCATTTGACACGGATTCATCCTCCTTGAAGGCTTATACTAAATTCACTAAAAAGTACCAATTTTATTATAATACGAAAGTCCCCTATAAAGCAAATCCTGCCACTGTTTTCAATCGCTATATTTTTCTGCCAGCAATCCCGTTACAGCGGCCAGCGGCAGTGGTGGCGAAAAATAGTAGCCCTGCACTTCATTACAGCCATGCTGCTGCAAAAAAACAAACTGCTGCTCGTTTTCTACACCTTCCGCAATAACCTCCAGCCCGATGTTTTTCGCCAAGGAGATGATCGTCCGGGTAATTGCCGCATCTTTAGGATCTTCTTCAATCCCTTGGACAAACGACATATCAATTTTGAGCCGGTCTACCGGCAGATGCTTCAAATAATTCAGGGAAGAATACTCCGTGCCGAAATCATCAATGGCAATATGAATTCCCATCGACCTCAGACCAGACAATATTTTTATAATATGCCGTTTTTCCTTCATGGCGATGCTCTCTGTAATCTCAAGCTCCAAGTACTCCGGGGCTAGCCCGGTTTCCAGCAGTATGGACTGAACCTTTTCGACAAGATTATCCTTTTGAAACTGACGCAGCGATAAATTCACGCCAATTCGCATCGGCGGCCACCCCTGCTCCTGCCAAAGCTTATTCTGACGGCAGGCCGTCTGTAGTACCCACTCCCCTATCGAAAAAATCAGGCCCGTCTGTTCCGCAATCGGAATGAATTTCGCTGGTGAAACCAGCCCTAATTCAGGGTGCTGCCAGCGAATAAGGGCCTCCATGCCGGTGATTTCCCGGGTAATACAACTTACCTGTGGCTGATAATAGACCTCCAGTTCTCCTCGTTCGAGAGCCCTATATAATCGGTTGCTCAGTTCCATGGTTTCGGTAATCGCACTGCGCATAATAGAGGTGCTGAACACACATTGATTTTTCCCCCGTTCCTTGGCTTTGTACATGGCAATATCCGCATTTTTAATCAAGGCTTCCAGTGTTGTGCCATCTGCCGGGTATAGGGCCACCCCCATGCTGGCCGTTAAAAAACAATCCCGCTGGTTGAGCAAAAATGGTTCATAAAAACAATTAATTACCTTTTCCGCAATTGCTTCAGCCTGCCCGGAATGTTTTAGATTTTCAAGGACTATACTGAACTCATCCCCACCCAGCCGGGCAATAACATCCTCGCGGCGCAGCGTCTTCTTTAGCCGATGGGCAACCGCCTGCAAAAGCTCATCTCCTTTGGCATGACCAAGCGTATCATTGATCATTTTAAACCCATCGATATCCAAAAACAGCACTGCCACCAGCCGATCTGCCAAAGATGCTTTTTTAATACTACGCCGTAACAGGCTGGTAAGCAGGCGCCGATTCGGCAGCCCGGTCAAGCTGTCATGATTGGCAATATATTTAATTTTCTCCTGATTTTTTTCCCGAGCAACAATTTCAATCTGAAGTTTGGCAACGGCTTTTTTCAAAGCCGCCTCACTGCCACAAACCTGCACCTGTGAATTTTCTATTTCATCCAACAACTCGTTCACAGAGACTGTTACCACCGCAATTTCATCCCTACTATTATTTACAGACAACCGCGAAGAAAAGTTTCGTTTTTGGCCAATCAGCCGAATGCCTTCGCTTAAACTCTGCAACCGCCGCAGAATTTTTCGATCCAAAAATGCAAGCTGCACTAACAGCAACAGAAAAAACGCTCCCGTCAGCACCAACAAAGTTGTTTCCACCCCACTGCGGGCCACCTGGTGAATATCGCGGTTCTTCTTTATCTTAAGTCCGATTGCTGCCTGCCCATAGGCATCGCGGAGAATAGACGTGCCTTCCATTTCATTATCATTTAAAATTTTTACAAACGGATTGCGTTCTTTGGCCAAACGAGCTTCCATTGCGCCCGCAGCCTGTTCAAGATTTACTGCCTCAAGTTCAACATCAAGTTGCTTTGACAGCTGTCCGATCCGCCCCTGGTCAAAATCCACTGCAACAAGCATATGCCCCCGAACCGGGCCGCTACCGTCACTTGCCAAAATCGGGCAGGCAGCCAATAGCATGGGCTGATCTGGCAACATGATCAGATTGCGAAAGCGATAACCCGGATCGGTATTTTTTAATATGGGACTGTTTTTTACATAGGCCTTGAACGCCTCCGCTACCGGCTTGATTTGCTTTGTCTCCGGATCAAGTTCCCCAGCAAAAATCCATTGCCCATCCTCATCTACATATGCCATAATGTCTATCTTGAGATTGGCAAACGTGGCGGGCGTCAAATTTGATTCCTCATATGCTTTATTGTGATTGTGAACATACGAATAGGTATCATCCCAAACCGCCCAGTCAAAGGCATCCGCAGCCAAGCCCTGCAAGGCATAATCCACCGCATTTTCCACTCGCTCCATATGTTCCCACATATACTGTTGTTCCAACAGATTGATCTTATTGAGCATAATACTGCTGAGCGTCAAATATATAATGGCTACAATTGTAAGAAATACACCGGTGAGCATCATCATCGTCTTTATTCGTATTGAATTTAAATGTTTTTTATTCAGCTTCATTTTCGTCCTCCCACCGGTACTCCTAAAACCACAAAAGACTTCCCCGCTTAGCAGGCAAGCCTTTTGGATTCCTACCTTCACCTGCAGTGCCCAACAGGTATTTTTATTCGTACTTTACACTACAGTCGATCTGTTTTATCCGTCACAAAAGAGGTATGTTGTGCACTAGATCCAGCTGGCGCCTGCCACCGGGAATACAAGTCTGGCTGCGCTTAAAATCCCCTTGCGTTCTTTCACAGTTTTTATGACAACCTCTCATCCTTCGGGCAACCCCCCCTACAAATTACTTCCCTTTCCCGCCAGCTTTCTGCTTTTCTTGTGCCAGCCACATTTTGACAGCCGCCACAGCCTCCGCTTCTGATATCGAAATCGTCTTGCCATCAATGCTAATCTTCATTTCCCCGTCAATCACTTCAAGGGTTCTCGCAGCAGGCGAATTATTTGAATCCTCCGTTTTCATCAAAATCACCCTTTCAGTTGTAGTCTCTATACCGACTGAATTCGCCAAAACGAATCTAATTCCTGCCACTTGCGAATGCTCTCAGCCTTCCCTTTATTATTGGAAAAACATATTTTCTATTTTTAAAAAGGAAGTTTTGTACTATAATGTAAATAGAAAGAATTTTCGCACAGAGGAGGAGTTTATTATGTTAGCTGCTAAAATCATGGTTGCCTATGACGGATCCGAGCACAGCCGCCGGGCGCTAAAATGGGCCTTGGCCGCCCGCCCCGAGAGCGCTCCGGGAATTGATGTCGTTACGGTTATTTCACCCATGGCAGCACCAGCTTCCTACGAAATCCCCCATATGGGCGGCATGAGCATCCAGGCCCTTCATGAAAGCCAGAAAAGAGCCCGCCATCAGGAGCTCGAACAGCTTGAAAACGAATGCAGTGACCAGGGGCACGCGATCGCCATCCATATATTAGAAGGGAATACTGCTGAAGCCCTGCTTGATTATGCGGACAAAAACGGCATTGAGCTCATTGTCACCGGTTCCCGGGGCGAAAGTGGCTTTACCCGCCTGCTTTTAGGCAGCATTGCCCAAAAGCTTGTCACCTATGCCAAAGTTCCCGTGGTCGTCGTCAAATAAAAAAACTGCTGAAGCCTTGCGCTTCAGCAGTTTTTATTTTCGTGTGGTTATCTTCTTCCGCTGACATTTATGCCAAGTTACAGGCTGCATCAGCTCCGGCAAACTGGCTGTAATACAGTTTGGCATAAGCCCCCTTGGCCCCAAGCAACTGCTCATGCGTCCCGCATTCCACTACATCGCCTTTTTCCATCACCAGAATCTGATCTGCTTCCCGGATCGTCGACAGGCGATGCGCGATGACGAAGCTCGTCCGCCCCTCCATCATCTTTAAAAATGCGGCCTGTATACGAATTTCCGTCCGCGTATCAATACTGCTGGTTGCTTCATCGAGAATCAAGACCGGTGGATCTGCCAGCATCACCCGGGCAATCGTCAGCAACTGCTTTTGTCCCTGCGACAGGTTGCCGCCCGCATCGGTGATCATTGTATCATATCCCTGCGGCAGGCGCCTAATAAAGCTATGCGCATCTGAAGCCTTGGCAGCCGCAATAATTTCTACTTCCGAGGCTGACTCACGGCCATAGGCAATATTGTCACGAATACTCCCGGCAAAAAGCCAGGTATCTTGTAAAACCATCCCAAAATTCCGCCGCAACTCATCGCGCGGCCAATCGCCAATATCCTCGCCGTCCAGAAGAATTCGCCCGCCATCGAGTTCATAAAAGCGCAACAACAGATTGACAAGCGTTGTCTTACCGGCTCCGGTAGGCCCAACAATGGCGATTTTCCTCCCCGCCGCAACACGCAGATTAAAATCTTTCAGCAACGGACGGGCCGGATCATAGGAAAAGCACGCATGTTCAAAAACAACGTCGCCTCTTACCTGGCCTGTAGTGGTCCCCATTTCCTTATCCAAAGACTCCTCTTTTAAATCAAGGACCGCAAAAACGCGCTGGGCAGACGCCGCTGCACTTTGCAGCTGCGTAAAAATAGCCGTAATATCATTAAACGGCTTGGCAAACAGACTGGCATAGATCAAAAAGCTGGCAATATCGCCAACGGTGATCTGTCCGGAAATAGTCAGCAAACTGCCCGCTACGCCGATAAGTGCATAGGTGATATTGTTGACAAGACGAGTCGTCGGATTGGTCAGCGAGCCATAAAACTGGGCCCGGATTCCTGTTTCATACAGCTGCTGATTCAAGGCCGAGAATTCAGTCAGTGATTGCGCTTCCCGGGAAAACGCCTTGACAACATTTTGCCCGGCGATAAGCTCTTCTGCATAGCCATTTAATAAGCCCACGGATTTTGCCTGAGCCCGAAAAAGTTTCTGCGTCCTTCGGGTAATAAAGCGCGCCATAAAATATGTTCCCAAAGCTGAAAAAAATACCACGGCCGTCATCTTGCCGCTGACAGCCAGCATAAAGGCAGCAGCGCCAAAAATTGTCACGATTCCCGTCAGTAAATTTGCAATGCCCTGCACCAGACCATCACAAATCGCATCAATGTCATTTACAAACCGGCTGACGATATCCCCATGAGCCGATGTATCAAAAAAGCGAAGCGGGAGCTTGTTGATTTTCGAAAACAGCTGGCGGCGCAAGCGCCAGGAGGTCTTATAGGAAATATTATTGGTAAAATACTGCAGCAGCCAGCCAAAGATACTTTGTAAGATATAAATTCCCGCCAGCAGCTCCAGCACAGACCCTACGGCATAAAAATCAACCTGTCCGGGTCCTATCATCTTATCCACAGCCCGCCCGATATATAAAGGTGCCAACAGACTGGCTATGACACTAATCCAGGCCGCCACAACAGCGGCGATCATAGCCGCTTTGTCTGCAAGTAAATATTTCAGACTGCGCTGATAAATTCCTTTTTTCATGCCTTTACCTCCTCTGCCGACAGCTGTGATAAACAAATTTCCCGATACGCTTCACATGACGCGAAGAGCTGCTCATGTGTCCCACAGCCTACCAGTTCCCCATCGTTTAAGACCAGAATTTTATCGGCCTGCTGCAGCGAGCTCGCCCGCTGTGATACCATAAATACCGTCATGTCCTTGGCACAATCCCGCAAACCACGGCGTAAAGCGGCATCCGTGGCAAAGTCGAGCGCGCTGGAAGAATCATCTAATATCAGTATCTCCGGGTTCTTGACCAAGGCTCGGGCAATCGTCAATCGCTGCCGCTGTCCCCCGGAAAAATTGAGTCCGCCACGTTCCACCTTGGTCTGGTAGCCATCTGGCAATTTTTCAATAAATTCGGCCACCTGAGCAATTTCAGCCGCCCGTTTGATATCAGCCAGCGAGGCCTCCGGCGCTCCCCAGCGAATATTCTCTTCAATACTGCCGCTAAAAAGCAATGCTGCCTGCGGGACAATGCCAAACTTCTCCCGCAGGGAAGCTACCGGCCATTGCCGCACATCACGCCCTTCAATAAGGACTGCGCCGGCTGAAACATCATAAAAGCGCGGCAGTAGATTGATCAGCGTCGTTTTTCCGGCACCGGTGCCGCCAATAATTCCGATGGTCTCCCCCCGCCGAGCCGAAAAGGAAATATCCGACAAGGCCATATCTCCGGTTACACTGTAGCGAAAGGATATGTCCTGGCAGCAAATCAGCGCTGCCGTTTTCTGCCCCGTAACATCCGCTTCTGCAGCAGGCAGATTTTCGGCCAGTGAAGGCCTAGTGGCAAGGACCTGGTTTATGCGCTCAGCCGAGGCCGCCGCTTTCGTGAAGATGACAACGAGATTGGATATTACAATCAACGCCAGTAAGATCTGCGTAATATAATTGGTATATGCTATAATTTCACCTCGTGCCAGGCGTCCGGCATCAATGTGATTGCTACCCTGCCACAAAATCAGCACAATCACGGCATTCATGACAAAAGTAGTCAGCGGATTGAGCAACGCCGAAACCCGCCCGATAGACAAAGCATTCTCTGTCAATTCCTCATTTACGGCAAAAAAACGCTTTTCTTCCCTTTCCTTGGTCGCAAAAGCCCGGATAACCCTGACGCCGGAAAGATTTTCCCTGAGCACGGCCGCTATTTTATCCAGGCGCTTTTGATAGAAACGATATAAAACCGAGGAGCGCTTCACAATCAGCCACAAAATCAGGACAAAAACCGGCATGGCTCCCCACAGCAATAATGACAGTTGCAGATCAAGCATCATCGCCATCGCCACTGCACCGAGACAGATAAACGGCGTCCGCACGACCAGCCGAATCAGCATCGCCACCGCCAGCTGCAGCTGATTAATATCATTGATCAGCCGGTTGCTCAAAGAGGAGGTGCCAAACGAATCAAGTTCTGCATGGGACAGTGAACTGATATGCCAAAACACCGTATTGCGCACAATGGTGCCAAACCCCTGGGACGCACGGGCCGCAAAATACTGGCAAACCATGGAACACCCAAAGCCAAGTACTGACATTGCCAGCATCCAGCCCCCCATTCGCAGTACATATTCCCAGTTTTGTTTCGCTACCCCGTTATTGATGACAAAGACCATCATCGTTGGCAACAACAACTCCAGTATTGCCTCAAATAATTTGAACACCGGTCCCAATAGGCATTCCAATTTATAGTTTTTTAAAAAAATCGCCAATTTAAACAAAACGTATCATCCTTTTTCCACTTGTCTTTTCTTTAGAAGCCGATTATGATTATAACATGCATATTTCCATATTAAAAATATCTAGTTCATCTATTTTATATACGATTATCATATGGGAGGTCTTTATGGATATACGACAACTGAAATATTTTTTAGCAATTGCGGAAGAAGGACAGATTACAGCCGCCGCCCGCAGACTCCGGCTGGCCCAGCCGCCACTGAGTCAGCAGATGAAGCTGCTGGAAGAGGAACTGGGCATCCGGCTTTTTCATCGCGGCCCCCGCCATATCCGGCTGACGGACGCCGGCAAAATTCTTGCCAACCGCGCCCGCCAGATTTTGGAACTTTCCGACTCCACGCTGCGGGAAATCGACGATTTTCGCCAAGGGCTGCGGGGCACACTTCCAATCGGAACCGTTTCCTCCTCCGGCAGCATTCTGCTGAGCCCAGGAATGAAGCGATTTCACCAGGAATTTCGCGGGGCAAAATTTGAAATTCATGAAGGCAATACCTTTACCCTGATTGAACTCCTAACAAAGGGAATCATTGAGATCGCCATCGTCCGCACGCCGTTCCAAAACGCTCTCTTTCATTGCAAGTACCTCGCTGAAGAGCCGATGATTGCGGCGATGGACGAGCATCATGACTGGAACCCAGCGGCGGCTACCGTAAAATTAGAGGAGCTTGACCAGCGCCCCATTATTATGTACCGTCGCTTTGAACAGCTGCTTCATGAGGTATACAACCGCTACAATATCACGCCAAAAATCTTCTGCAAAAACGATGATGCCCGCACAACCCTGCTCTGGGCCAATGCTGGCATGGGCATTGCCATCGTGCCCGCTTCCGCCTTTGATCTGACAGCCCATCAAAATCTCCGGGCAAAAGTCATCGAGGAACCCGCCCTGCGCACTCGGATTACAGCCATCTGGATGAAAGATCGGTATCTTTCATCCCTTGGAGAAAAATTCATCGAGTATTTTTAAACACAGGCAACGACGCTGCAGAAAAAAGCAGGCACACATGTTCTGCCGTTTTTCTTCGTAAATACTATCCGCAACAAAAGCGAATCTGTTGGTTGGGAAAACACCGCTTTATAGAGATCTGTAGATAATTTCGTGCTTTTTCATAAAGATAATGCCAGAGTCATTATTATACCGATAAAAACAGCCACCAGCAAATACTGGTGGCTTTAGGTTATTCTATATATTTGCGTTTCCCCGTTCAAAAGAACATTTTCCCTACATCGTTTAGATAATTTAAGCCGATGTTGTCTTAGTCGTGACAACTGTAGTAACAACCGTAGTTGTCGTTTTGCCATTGACCGTCTTTTTCGTTGTTGTTACCGTACTGGTTTCACTTGAACTCGTAGTCGTAGTTGAGGCTATCGCAATCCCCGATATTGCCGTTGCCTGTAAAACCAAGATTGTGCCCAATACAATGAGTAATTTAATCCTTTTTGACATAATATGCACCTCCATGTTTCATTAGCATTTTTCCTTAAATTATAAAAATCCTTTTTTCATACAAATATATTTTACCACAATAATCCTTTGTAATATAGTAATTATTCCAAAGCACACTATAAAAATCATTAATTCAATCACTTCAACCAACCACTTTAGCTTATTAAAAATTAATTGCTATTTCAGTGCCCTGTTCCTACTCTGACCCTGTATAAATTCTGCCTGGATCTCTTTTTCTTGCGCGGCCACTTCACCAAATCACCTTCGTCACTTTCACGCTTCGCTTGATCTTACCGCACTGCTTATCATCACTTTTTTATAGCATAAAAAAAGCACCCCGCAGGATGCTTAGGCAAACCATATTCTACAAACTATTTTTTGAAAATGCCATTTTAAAACCTAGCATCAAGACAATGCCTGTCCCTAAAAGCAACATACCAATTGATGATGCTGCCAAAAGATGTATGCCAGCCTTTACTACATGAATATCGCCTACTACCGGAGCGCGAAAAGCTACAAGAAACCACGACATCGAATATCCTAAAGCGCCTAATCCTAAGAATATTGCTCCTACTTGCTTATAGATGGCTTTTGCTTTAAAATTCGTCAATACGAGCATTAGGATTAACGTAGCTGTCCCAATTGCTGCTGCATGCATATGTGCTCTTTGCAACATTTTCCATGATTGATTTACAATAGCCGTAATATTTTGTGGATCATTATGGTAAATTGTAGTCAACCCAGGTTGCGCTAGACCTTGCCAATAGTCTTTAATTTGCGGCTCTATACCGCCCATGGAAGCACCTAAAACAAATCCAAACAAGATTGTAAGAACTGCTAATACTACTCCCCATTTAATATCATTCATTTTTTCTTCCATTTATTATCACCCTCCCAATAAACCATAATAAATATTCATGAAAATATTGTGAATGATCCAACCCGCTATATGCTTTAAACTATTATTTAATCAGCTTATTTTACCTAGTGGTCTTCGCTAAACAAAAAAACCATTGGTTTGATTTATACAAAACATTAAGTGCCTGTGTTTTAAAATCGTTATATTCAGCCTAGTCGTTATTCTTTGAGTTCAGACCGTGTTACTTGTATTGGAGTGCGTACCTGTCTGACAATCCGTTGGTTATACCAACATCAAAATTTGATTTTCCAGGAAAACCCTCTCCGTCAAGGGATTCCTTGGGACTAATTACGCCTATAAATTAATAACAGTCCTTAATCCTAAATAGCGCTTTTGATAATACTTGTCCATTATACTAAAGTACAGTCTTTTGTAGATTCACACCATCACTTCACAATTTTGTATAAATATATAGTTCAAAGACTTTTCAAAGACTGTGCGCCTACAATAACATTGCATCCTAGAAAATCATCAAGACCTAGGGCATTTGGTTCTTTCCCGAATAGCCCCAATAAAAGAGCACTCCAACAGGAGTGCTTTTTTATTGGGGCTATATATTTCAAAACAAAGATTTTATTTAAAAGGATTCGGATCCGTTTTCCCCACCAATTCCAATTGATTAAACCACAGACCAGCCACACACGTGCTGCCGTTTTCCTTCATAAGCACCACCCGCATCAAAAGCGGATCTGTCATTTTGGAAAATGTCGCTTTATAGTTAACAATCACATATCCTTCGCGCAGTTCAATACTTATTACTTCTTTTTCTTTACAATCGCCAAATTTTTCTTTTAAATCACTTGTCATTTTCTTAAATGCCGCCTGCGAAAATGCCGCCTTCATCTTTACACTGTTATTGCTCTGAAAGCTATTATAATCCGCCTCGTTAATGGCTTTCATTATTTGCCCGGCAAAAGGGTCTGCCACCCGTTCTATATTTTTTTCATACTGCCAAAAATCAGCCGGCTCTGCCGCATAGGCGGCATTCCCCCACAAACAACACAGCAAACCGATAAAGGACATCATGATTATCTTTTTCAAATACATCTCCACCTTTTACATTTTTAACTATTTTTTTCAGCTTTTTAAATAATTTCTCTATGGACTTTAGATTTCCCTTTACTATAATATACTCAATTTCCTTTTTATTGTAAATTTTTATGCTTATTATATTTATCATTCTTCTATTTAAAAAGCCAAAAATCATTTTTTAAAATCAACTCGTTTTTATATAAATTATATAGCTTTTTAACCCTATTTTTTCTTCAATTGTTTCAGCCTTACAAGAAAACATTGCACAAAGTGTATGTAAAATGGATCTGATATGCTAAAACATTCAGTTTCCACCCCTTTGCGTTCTATTTTAGAAAAAAGTTTATTTCTGAATCAGAAACCATTATAATTAAGGGAGTTTGGTTATAAAACTATTAGAACCATGATGATCTGTAATGATTGTTACCCATTACAAAGAAGAGTTAAAATTATTTGAGAAGCCTGTATATTAAATAGGGCAGAAGATATCTCCTGCCCTATTTATAAACCTATTCATGCAAGACACGTAAGGCCTTTGGGATTTATGTAAGTCGAAAGTGAATAGGTTTTTATTTTATCAAAACCACATTTACCAATTATCCTTTGGAAAGGGTTTTACTAATGATTTCTATTTTGCGTAAAATTTTTCAACCACTTGAAAAATATGTTGTGATTTATAATATTTTTATGGCACTTCTCTCTGTAGGCATCGTTGTGCTATTAATAATCGATGCTACAGATAATATGTCTGATTCGGCGATGCCGGCCTCAGACATATTCGATAAAATTGTATGGATTATTTTTACTATTGATTATGTAACTCGTTTTTTAATTTCTGAAAATAAGCGACGTTTTTTTCTTAATAATATAATAGATCTCATCGCAATTTTACCATTTAATATTTTATTTCAAGGGTTTCGAGCCGCACGGCTGCTAAAGCTAATATACATGCTGAGAGCTTTTGCTTATCTAAACCGTGCTTATAAACGGATTTGTACTGTTTTAAAAACAAATGACTTTGATCACGTTATATGGTTCACCTGTTGCACGATTTTTATCGGGGCTATTTCAATTGCCTACACCGATGATATGAGCATGGGCGATGCTCTCTGGTGGTCATTTGTTACAACGACTACGGTTGGCTATGGTGACATCGCTCCACAATCACTTGGCGGCAGAATAATTGCTGTTTTTCTGATGATCATAGGTATTGGATTTTTGAGTACACTAACCAGTACCATATCAACCTTTTTTATAAGCAAAACTGAAAGATCTAGTAGTTACGCAGATGATGAAATATCTCTTGCAATCAATAAATTAAATCATTTTAATGATCTTTCTGTAGAGGATTTAGACCACATGCACCGCGTCCTAGTTACTTTAAAAGAAACTAATATGGATAGAAAATAAGCCTTTATATTTCAAACTTATGTAAAATTTAATCTTTCACAAGGATGTGATTAAATGGGATGGCGTTTTCACAAATCATTTAAACTATTTCCAGGGGTTCGAGTTAATGTTGGGAAAAAAAGAATATCCAGCCTTTCTGTTGGCCCACGCGGAGCAAAACTAAATATTAACAAGAAAGGGACCAAGTTGACTACCAGCATTCCCGGAACAGGAATCTCTCATACTACACAACTCACGCAACGTTTAGATGTTCCCTCTGGCAAGAGCTCTACGGTCTGTCCGTTCTGCGCTCATCATATGCGAAAGGCTTGGGATAACTGCCCTAAATGCAAGCAGGCCTTGATAAAAAATATTACACCAGAACCTGCACGGCCCCCGGAATCCCCTATTATTGATACGGAGGATAAGGAAATAAACTCGACTCCACTTATCCCTGCAGCTAAGAAAACAGTTCCACCTTCTAAAGGTGCTAGTTGTTTAGGGTATCTAGTAATTGTCATTATACTGTCGCTTATAAGTTCTTGCTTATTTGGCGGTGACAATTCAAAAAAAGGAGCTGCTGCCCCCTCGTCTACATCTTCAGTCGCAACAACATCAATACCAACGCCCGCACCAGTCGCTACTGCTACACAAAAAACGCAAGAGGCGCCCCCACCAGCTAAACCTGCCACAAATGAAAAAGCATATTATGGGGCCGGGCCTAATGGCGAGGGTATAAAAGGACATATAGATAAAAAGAAAGGCACCATGATTTATCATTTACCCGGAGATCCATATTACGGCCGAACAACTCATGTTTCACAGTGGTTTTTCACCGAAAAAGAAGCCCAATCCGCTGGGTATAGGCACATTTATCATTAATACAGCAACAGCAATACACCTCTTAGTACATAAAATATTATTTAGGAGATGATTTATTTGGATCAAAAAATCTGCCAAAGTTGCGGGATGCCCCTATCTGAAAAAAACATCATCGCAACAAATAAAGATGGATCTTTAACCCAGGATTATTGTATTTATTGCTATAAGGACGGAAACTTTACAGAACCCGATATCACAATGCAAGAAATGGCGGATGTATGCGTCCACTATATGACAAATGACGAGCATGGATTTGATGAGAAAACCGCTCGAAAAATAATGACTGAACTTCTACCAAAATTAAATCGTTGGAAATAATATCCTGTAAAATCATTCGATTCGTATGAAAAAGCCGCCTCTTTTCAGAGGCGGTAAAAATAAATTTCACAGCAGAACATATGTGCTAAAAGAGGCCTATTGATAGCCTATTTTTACAAGAAAAATAATAATTGGTCTTATCGTATGGATGCCTGACTAGATTGGATATCCGGAGTTCACAACCCGCCCGGATGATTTTCAAAAAAGCACGTGAGTTCAACCTTATAAAAACAGACCCAACCGAATTCGCCCGCCTTCCACGCAAACAGATTTCCATTGAAAATGTTTTAAGTACCGTTGCTAAATATCTAGAGAAAATGATCTGCGTTCATTCTTAGCTGCCGCACATGAAAGCGGGCTCATTGGCGACTACGCCGCTTTTATGTTACTTGCCTATACAGGTATAAGGGTTGGAGAACTTGCGGCGCTTACGTGGCAAGACATTGATTTTGACGAACATACTATTTCCATAACAAAGACTTTGTTACAATCCAACAAATCGTTCTTTAGAATATATCTTATTACCACCCAAAACCACGAAGTCTATATGACCCATTGATACTGATCCAATTGTATTTGCTGCTCTTGATATTTGCACATAATGAAAGACAAGAAAAAAGATGCCTCACAAAAGTTCGCAAAACTATTGCAAGGCACCTCCTTGTAAAAACGAAAATCCTCCAGAGAACGTGGCGCTCTGGAGGATTTCTTTTTAATTAAGTCGTGGGGCTTAATTAAATATACATTTTATACGTTTGTTTGTACAGGTTTAAGTCTGCGAACCTGCATAAAACTTCATACGACTAGGCTTTTAAGGCCTTATTACATCATGCCCGGCATATAATTTGACTTTGTAACACTTTTTGTTATTTGGCAAGAATACAGTAAAAACAAGGCATTGGCACCATTATTAATGTTCTGTTGATTGCTTTAAAAATACTGAAAATATCTATTATGTGCACTTTTTGTGCAGGTGAGTGTCCTGTTTCATCTCAGTATTAGTATACAACGTGTCCAAAATTAGCATTTCGAGAACTGAGAAACCCTATTTAATGTCTACTGCGCAAAAGCGATTTTTTGAGAATCCTTCCATTGGAAGCTCCCCCAAAATGCCTGTACGATGTTTATTACCAATTTTAAAATTTGAGCGCACTGAAGCTTGCTCAGATTCAATGCCAAAATCGACAATGCGATTACCGTTTGCGTTGTTTCCTTCAAATAGGTTCGGATTTTTCCCAATCCAAACCGTCGTTTTGCTAGACTGAAGGCTCGCTCTACTTCAACTCGATCGCAAATATCTTCATATTCCGTTTTTCTGTCTCGCACAGCATCGTTCTTCGGTCGTCCAAGCGCCGGGCCGGAAAGCCGTATCCCTTTCTCTTTGCAATAGGCTAGATTTCCTCGATTCCGGTAGATTTTATCTGCCAGCACTCGTTCGGGATATCTTCCATAACGAGCATAGTAGTGTTCGACTTCCATTTGCAATAGTTCGCTTTCATTGTATGCTTCAAAGCTTTGCTGTTCCAGACGCACTACTCCATCAACTACACTAATATCTAGTTTCACCCCGAATTCTGTGGGTGCTTTTGCTTTTCCACGGACAATAGGCCGCAAATATGGCTGCCTTAGATTCACAATCCTCTGGCTCACGCTATGCACTTTATGATCATACATGTATTTTTGCTGTTCATAAAGTTTTGCGATAACTTCTAGCTGCCGCTGATATTTTTCGGCAAGTGGTCTTCCATCCTGACGGAGTATTGCAACGATCTTTTCATTGCGGGAAATATACTGTAACTGTTGACGTACTGCCTTGCGTATTTTCTTTGCACTATTTTTCTTGCTGCGGGCGATGCTCAAATACTGTTTTCTTGCATTTTGGCGATACATTCGAGGTTTCTTACCATCTTCCGGAGTATACAGAACATCCACGATCTTCTCAAGCTTTTCACGCGCTTCGTTGAGCAGTTCAACATCTCTTGGATATTTAATCTGCGATGGCGCACAGGTTGCATCAACGATGAGTGTTCCTTTATTGGAAGGTGGTTGTGGCTTGTCATCATCTTTGTGGTCTTCTTCTGCTTTACGTTTGGCTTCCATTTTACGGATGATCTGTTCATTGATTGCTTCCAGCTTTTCTGGTGTTAGCCGCTTACGAAACCGTACCATGGCCGATGGATCAAAGGGTGCCTTGTATTCATATCCTGGCAACCCGCAGAAATATTGCAAGTATGGATTTTCTTTGATCTGCTCGGCGGTTTCTTCATCTGAGTACCCGTATTCAATCTGAATGAGCAACGCGCCCAAAGCCATCCGGGCTGGTTTTGCAATATGGCCTTTAAATCCTTTGAAAAGTTTTGCATACTCTGTTTCGATTTCATCCCATGAAATTAATTCTGCTTTTTTGACCCAGCGATTCGCTGAATTCATATGCATTCCAATAGGTTGGTTAAAATCTTCAAATGTCATCTGTTTGGAAGGTATTTTATACATTTTCATCACCTGCGTGCAAGGTTTTTGAGCATTTTCCCGCAATACTCATGCACTTATTATACGCCTTATTGGCTTTGAATTCAGCTATTATGCGCCTTTTGGCTTTGTGCAGTACACATTATTTAACAAGTGACTTAATATGTTTTTACTAGTTCCATTGTGAAGTACAGCTGCAGTGGCCTTTTTTGTTTGACAAGCGCCATATCTCTTTTTAAGCAACCGCAACTTTTGACATTGCCCGATTGCAGACGGGCTGTAGAAACTATGACTTGATTGCCACAATCACATTGGGCAGAGCCATTGGATCTGACCATGTTTGCTACCAACTTCGCACACGACTACAAGACGCACAAAACGATGGTCTGTTAAGTTTAATTTTGCTGGCATAATGTCACCTACATTCTGTTTCTTAGGATTCCATATATGTCTTAATCTATATTTTTAATAATTTTACTATACAGTTTTTCTAATCTAACTTTATTTGGGCCTTGAAATTCTGTAAAAGCAGCATTCGGAATATTAGAGTTTTTAAATTTTTCATACCACTCTTTATTGTCCGTAAAAACTACTTCTTCATCAACATCATCAAATTGATCTGCGGTAATATCAATAATCATTTTATTTCTCTCTAGTTCTAGCCAAGCATGAGTTTGTTTATTAAATATTCCCCACTGATACTTCGTCTGTATTGCCTGATTTTCCAAAAGATACCTAGCTAATAACATAGTTGTATCACCACAACATCCTTTAGGAAACTCCCCAAACCATTGCGACTCAATTATGTCATTGGTGGTTAGTTTTTCTATTGCTTGCCTAAATCTCTTAGCATATTGAAATATTGGTGAAGATACTTGACGGTCAAATAATATAATCTCACCTAAGTAACCATACCATTTTTCATTATTTATAGATTGTTCACCCAATGACTCATCTTTTATAAGTTTATTATCTTCTTCATTTAAGTTTACTCCATATCTGTACACATAATTCATCCCATTTACTTGATCGGAGTTAGTAGTAAGCCAAATGCAAGCTTTATTACGTAAGCGTTCATCTTCCGCATCATTTCGCTTTAATCCAATTCTCGGAATCAATTTTTTATATTGTCCATTTGAAAAATGATATAATTTCATCGTTTATCAACCTTTCATATCAGCTTATATAACAATCATTTAATACATAATCAAATCTGTTGTGTCCTAAATAATCAAAAATATAGTTTTTCATACACCCATAAAAGTTCTAGTATTTTATAAAATACCAAAACCCTCCCCAAATGCCTATTCACACTTTTTTCTTTTTTTCAACTCATAAAGTATATTATTCCATTCTTTGCGAGAATGTGATAGTTCCGACAGATTGAAACGTTTCTCCATTTCTAAAATAAACGACTTTTTAAATATATCTGGCTTATTTAAAATATACCAACATCGAAACGCTTCTAATTCCGGCGACCTAATATAAGTATCTTTTTCTACAATCACTAAACAACGAATACACTCAAAAATATTCATCGCATTAAGCTCAGTTTCAAACTCAATAAATATATTTCCTTTCCTTATGTCTCGATCTGCATGTTTAAAAAAATTCCGTGCTTTCCAAAGATGATTTTGCCAAAGGTTACGATATTCATCTTTTATATAAATTGTGTCATAATGTAATATCAGATTATTTTTACAGGCCTCATCTTCACTAATATGATCGTTTAAAATTTGAAGAGCTGCACAAACTAATGTATGAATAGATACTTCATCGCGCTCTTCAAAAAACAGTCGGATAGCTTCTTCTAATTGATTGCGCGCAGCTTTAAGCTTAGTAACGCAAACCTTCATCATTATACATCTCCTAAAAAGCTAATATGGCTATTACTAAATTTTATTTCAACACCTTGTATTATATAATCTTTATATTAATTTCGCCAAATAATGAAAACTCCCTGGCACTGATATGCTGCACATCAATTCCCGGGAGTATCTCTGTTATATACTAATATTCATGCTAATTTTTCTACCACTCGGAAACATTATACATTACGAACCGCCATTAAATTTCCCCTAGCAAAATGCATGAAGGCCTCTACACGCCCCTGCTCATAGCCCATCGTTTCCTCGCTTCTAATATTTATAACCTATTTCACTTCTTTAACACAGAATTCTTTAGATCGTTTCCTCGTTCTTTTAAAAAACCTTTGACATCATATAATATCATCATAGCATTTGCAATAAGCCGTCTCAATTCAATGTGCATTTTATTGATCTTTGAAAAATTATCTACGCCAAAACGAATAATCTCAAGTTCTGAATCATTACTTTCTTGTAAATTAAAATCAATCGCTTCCTCTGAGCAGCTAAGCAACAAATCGTTGATTTCATTGATTTTATTGTGGATTTTAGAACTAATCCACAAAGACTGATCATTTATTTCTCCTATTTTTTTAATTGTCCTTGCAACAAAAAAACGATTTGTAAAACAAGAATGACACTCTGTTTCAACTTCAGCTAATGTTATTTTATCCGTTGCAAAATCACACCTTGTACTTTCAAATACACCTGCTATTTTTTCCAGCGATTCATACGCTTTCAATCGCTTGTCAATCACCTTGCGATAGTAATCATTTTTATAATCTGTGTTTTTTGACCACAAGTTGAAGATACATGTCAATAATGTAGCACCAATTGCACCACTGACAACACTTAAAAAATCCAATTCACCCCACCCCTTTAATTGAATCATTTGAACTTTCTATGCATAATAACATTTACCAGATTGGAACCGAGCTACAAAAACTATGATTTGTTTGCCACGATCACACTGACATAACCACTGAATTCGACCGGGTAAGTTTAGCTTTTTTGGCATAGCAAATGCCTCTTAAAAGTTTCTATTTTTTGCCATATGTTTTATAATAAATAAGAATTACACATCTCATTTATTTTACCTCTATTTGAAAGGATGATTTTTTGAAAAAATCAAAACTAGGTCTCCATTATCTTGCCTTTTTAATTATTTTTATAGGCTTGCTGTTGCCATTCATTATTTGGCTTAATGAAGGCTTGTTTGCCGCATCTTATAACGATTTAAGCAATGCTGGTGACTGGTTGGGTGGTACGTCTGCTCCGTTGTTTTCATTAGCCGGTTTTATTTTAATGTATGCCGCATATAAAGCTCAAAAAGAAGAACTGGCATTAACTAGACAAGAAATGAACGATACTCGAAAAGAATTGAAAACTCAAAACGAAACACTATCTCACCAAAGATTTGAAAACACTTTTTTAATATGCTTACACTCCACCACCAAATCGTAAACTCAATCTCATTTATAGTTAAGGAGCAAATGATTGATCAAAGTACTAAAGTTGGTCGACAATATTTTCAATGGGCGTATGAGAATTTTAAAACTTACTATACCACAGTCAAAAATGAACGACCTCTAGAAATAGATAATAATAGCAACATCACTTCTAAAGCAATGCACTGCATCGGGCAAAAAGCTTATCAACAATTTTTTAGAGATAATCAAGTATTTCTCGGACACTATTTCAGAAATGCCTACCATATACTCCGCTCTATTGATGAATCATCTCTGACTGATAAAGAAAAAATACATTATGCGAAACTTTTTTCTGCCCAATTATCTTCAGATGAGCAACATTTACTATTTTACAATTGTTTTTGTGGTCCTTATGGTAAATTTGCTAATTTAGCTAAATTATACGATGTCTTTGACACAATGGACGATATCACGTTATTAGAAAAAAACCACAGAGAACTATTTATGAAAAAATAAAAAACTTCAATCCAAGCATCAACACGATACTTGGATTGAAGTTTTTTTATCCAGTTATTAAATCACCACCAAATCCTTATCACATTTACCACTCGGCGACACTATATATAACTGATCCGCCCTTGCATTCAGTTCCTCTAAAATGTGCCAATGCCTCCACACGTCCCTGCTCATATCCAATCGTTTCATATACCGTGCTGTCGACCACAGTCACGCCTGCCTTAATCCCGTGATCTTTGCGCAGATCAATTTTATAGACATCAACCTTCTGTTGATCCGCCGGAAGCACCTGCCCGACTGCATCTTTTGTGATCGGCGTCACAACGGTCCTGTCAGTCTTTTCCAAGGCCGCCGGCGACAATGTAGGATCATTTGCTGCAATCTGCTTTTCGACGATTGTTGCGGCTTTCTCTACCGTCGGAGCGGCGACATAGTAATTGGCTACCGGCTGCGTTTTTCCAGCCTGTATCTTTTCGAGAGCCGCCTGCAGAAGTTTGGCATTTTACTCTGATATATTGAGCTTATTCTGTAGGGCATAGTGTCGTATACCTCACGAACAACGAGAGCCGTGCGTTTTTCTTCTAAAAGTTTCAGAATAATTTTAAGCGCAACATGATAAGACTTGCTTGATCCATAACCACCTACAAGAAAATAGTACTTGCTTTGCCAGTCAAACAAAAAATCTTCAAAATGAGGATTTACCTCTTTATTTATTCCCATTATCCCGACGTCCTTTCTGCCTATGGTGATATGGATTGATTCATCTTTATTACCAGCATCGTTTAACACAGTAACCTCAGCTTTTAGTTTCTCAACCCGCAGGCATTGCTCTTCTGTAACCATTTCAGACCGGCAGAGTTCCTCGTATTGCTTGAGCATATTGGTCAATGCCTTCATTGCAGCAGATTGAGCTTTAAGGAATGTTGCCTGCTTATCCCAAGCAAATTGGAGTTCAAATTCTTCTTCCCATGATGAATCACCCTGTTTCTGCCGTTTGAGAACCTGGGTCATATCCGCCTTATCCTCAACATACATAATCTTTTGCGCCCGGAGTATCGCCGCATACTTGATACAGATATTGCCCCAGAGTATGTCAACCGGTGAAACCGCAGTAAGTTCTTCGGCGATCTCCAGCATCTCGGCCGGCAGATACTTGGCAAACAGCCCATGTGTCATAGCATTGTGATTGCCAGGTGGTGCATGTCCGCCGCGATTGCCTTTGGCGTACTGGTTACCCTTGGGGGCAGGTGGCGGTGCACCCTTTTTTGTATGCACACCTTTTTTATTTTGTGTGCATACCTTTTGCCAGCCGTAGCGTGTTTTCCACGATTTGACGGTATTGAGTGAGACACCGTATTTTTCGGCTATTTCTTTGTATTTGAGGCCGGCGACGTAATCCGCCTCGGCCTGTTCAATCTTTGTCACATAATCACCACCGCCTGAGTGTTTGTTTGGGGCATGAAAAAAGCACCCCGAAGGATGCTTTGATGTTATATACAAGAATAATTGTTCCATCCATGAAGTTTCGCACAATCTTTTACATATTTATCAAAATCATCAACCTCAAAATTTAATTTATCAACCGTTACATAACATTCATTTTCCTCATAATTTATATTTACATTAATAACTTCGTATTCATAAGGGTCTTTCCATATAGGATCTGAGATAAAATCTCCTGCATGTGGTATGATGTCTGAATTAAATTCTTTGTGAATATCGACAGGGCACTTACTACCTTTAATTCCTATTTGTTGCGAAATATAAATTTTCATATAGTTTATCCCCTTTGCGGCAATCTATTATACTAAAGTATTCTTCGATTATTCTTCGGCAAACAAAAGGAATATCCTGCCAAATCACCCCACTACCATATTTTTAATAAACCAATAAAAGCCAACCATAACCACCACAATGATCCCCGCAACGATCCAGTACGCCATATAGAGCTCATTTATCAGTGCAATTACCACGCCTACTGCTACGAGATAATATACCCTTGCATCTACCCAGCCGGTTTTACCGAGCAGAATTGATGCGATGATTAGAGCTATGGCCATAATATATACCAACATAGTTTATACCTCCTTTCTAAAAATGGGTATAGAAAAAGCACCCCGTTTAGAGGTGCTTAAGGATAAATATAATTCATTTTATCTTTGCAAAAAACCCATCTGTCTTTCTATTTCTTCGAACTGTCGTCTAATTTCAGTGTTGTTTTTGTCAATTGCATCAGCTACAGCAGACGATACATCACGTCCATTATTCATTTCAGTTTTTATAAGAGTTTCAATCGCATGCTTCTTTAAACCTATATTCATGATCGCCACACTCCTTTTATTTTATCCAGTAACCTTCGGCAAACAAAAAGAATGTCCTGCCAAATTATTAACAATATGGAATTTTGGACTTTTCTATATCAATGCTTGTTTCATCAAAACCAGATGCCATTAAAAAAAGTTTAACTTCATCTACGGTTATGTTGTTTTTTGGTCCTATGATAATTCTGCTTATTCTCTCAGTCTTGAACTTCAGTCGAAAAAACGGACTTATTTTCCCTTGTGTTTGCCTGAATTCCATTTTAGACAGTATTTCTGAATCTATTTTATACCCCTTATTTTTTGTTGGTATATATATTAGTCTAACTTCGTCTTCTTCCTTAAAAAAATCTGCCTTCCATGTATATTGTTCCAGCCAATATACCATCTTATTCCAATGGCCCCAAAGACCGTTCTTTTCATCAAATCCTTTTATGAAATTTTTGATTACATCTAAATTTTTATCAATATATTTGACTGGCTCAAAATACATTTGAGAATCCTCCAACAGACGTAAATAATCCCCATCACGCATTAAATCCCAGTAGAATCCAACAGAAAACCCTTTACCATCATCTGCGTACCCTCTCCATTGACTTAATAAATTTGCCTTTTTTGAAAAACAAGTGATATATCCTTGTAGATCTTTATAAAATTTGTCTATTTCATTATATTGTTCCGGGGATATCTCTCTATTTTCTTTCATTTTCTTTGCAATATGAATAATATATTGCAACTCATATGAATCGCTTGAATGCCTTGCATTGCATAGCCAAAGCTCTTTATTTTCAATAATGCTTTTAAATACAGCCATAGAACAATAGTGATATTTTAAGTCAGCAGTTATTCTATCTTCTTTATCCATAATCAAATCACCTCATATCATATCATCTGATATTACTATGATAGCACTATGGTTAATATTATCCAATCCCTCCATGCACTTCCATTTTTCGCACCTCAACAATCTTCCGCAGCGCGATAAATTTGCTATCCCATCCGTCCATTTCGCCTTGGGCTACGATATAGAGCGCATTTGCTTGGTCAACATCATCTTGGGCCGTTGCAACATCCTCGTCATTCTCGGCCATCGCCTTTGTGAGCGTCGCATTCTTCTCCCCACTATACTTTACCATCGCCCGGGCCATTGCCCTCTTGAGCGTTGTCTGCTTGATTACCAGGTCCGCTTTATACTGAGCACACAGATCAGACAGCCGGGCGATGTTATTGCTGCAGATACTCAATGCTTGATTGAGTTCTAGCGGCGTTGGATTCTGCGGTATCTGAAATTCTTTACCCATTACACATCATACCCCATCTTTCTGCGCACCCTGTGCCTACATTATTCCCCGCTTATTCCTAGGCGCCGCCCCGCATACTCAAACATTTCTTCTTGCGTGTGTAGTCCTAAATGATTTTTGCCGTGGCAACCTTTTTGTATAGCTGCCGGCCCTCAAGCATAAGCACGTTCTTCGGCATATCCGGCCCACCCGCACCCTTTGGTATGATATGAGATATTTCGAGATAGTGGATGCCTCCGCATATCTCACAGTAGTCATGCTCCTTGCGAAATTGCCGCATAAATGCCGGATCACGAGGCTTTGATTTTGGAAACATTCATTATCACATCCAGATATTTACAAAATATAGTTTATATGTTAATATGTATTCGGTAATATCCCCTTGTAACTCAATTGGAAAGAGTGCCCTTCTCATAAAGGGGAAGTTGCGGGTTCAAATCCCGCCAAGGAAATCGACGCAGTCAATGTTAATTCATTGGCTGCTTTTTTGTTTTTATCAACAGTATAGACCCGCCCTGATTTCGATATCTTTAAGGTCTGCCGTTAAAACAGATTCCCTTTCATCTAATTCGGGCCTTGTCCGCGCCCCAGTGATACAGCCTAAAAAAAACGCTGGCAAATTGGTATTGAGTATGAATATCTTCCATCTCAGAAAGAATTTCCTCACGCCGGTGCATCAATCGGTCTTTTTCTTTTTGCTCTAGAGTACGTTTATCAAATAAGCCAAACCACATATTTATCACCTCTATGTAATTTCAGGCCGCAAATGCAGAAGGTGACACTCGGCTATGTGCTGCCCAATTCCGGGCATAGAAATAGCCACCAGCGTTTGCTAGTGGCTATAATATCGATCGTGCGACAACCGCTAAACTAAAGTGCCGGCGTGCCTAAAGCACTGTGGCCCCCGCGGAGTTCAACCGCACCTATTGGTTCCCAGCCAATTATTCTTGCCACACCGCAACTTGGTTGCATCGCGAATACAATCCAAATTACTAAAGCACAAACTAATAAGAGTTTGTTTTCCAAAACTCTACACTATTATTTTACTACGTAATATGCCGCGAAAAGTCCCGTACTTTCGTTTATTTTTTTCTTCTTGAATTAATTTCTCCAATATTGACATTTTAAAAGAAATTCTACCTAATCTAAAATTAGTATAAACAACAAATATCAATATAAAAACTAACGACCATGTTATCTGGTCCAAATTATCAACTATAAAAGAAATACCTGCTCCTTCTATATTCAATATATTTATGCCTATTGTAAAAACAAAGGTAATAACTGATATCAATGATGAAATATTTGTCATCATTTTATCTAATATCCAAGCCACATCGCATCGTAAATCTTGACCATCTTTGCAGCGATATCATCCGGTACCGAGGTTCTGCCGGTTTCATAATCGCTTATGGATCTGACACTTACGCCGCACAATTCAGCTACCGCTTCCTGGCTAAAACCAGCACTTTTTCTAGCGATTGCACAACACATTGCGAATTTCTTGTTCATGGGGTTTCATCACCTTTCATGAGATAATAACTGTGAGGGAAAACCTCACCCTTTCAGCCTGCCGTTGCGCGGGCTATCTTTTTA
This sequence comes from Selenomonadaceae bacterium, assembly GCA_963678095.2. Lineage (GTDB taxonomy): Bacteria > Bacillota > Negativicutes > Selenomonadales > Selenomonadaceae. Next base: position 558,037 of record OY782746.1, read on the forward strand.
TCATGATCTATCAGCAGCGATATATTTTTGTTTCCGAGCTTGTTTTTGCAATTCTAGCCGTTGAACAAAATCCGCTTTCATGCATCGAACAGAACGACCAGATCCAAAACATGGAATACCACCATATTCCGGAGAAGTTTTCATCAGCTCATATACTTTGTACCGCGAAATATGCATATAATCCGCAATATCCTGCGCTACCATTACATCCGGTATTTCATCTAACTGCAATTGGTTCTTGTCCTTGTTCTCTATGTAGTAAGATTTTGTCTTAAGGTCATATTCTCAAGCTCAAGTTTTTTGACATATTGGCCTATATCAAAAATTATTTCACTAAGAGGTTTAGACTTTATAGCAACCAACGATTCATCCATTTTGCTCACTCCTTTCTTGAAGGTAATTATTTCCTTCCCTCGAATATGTTTGGAAGGAGGTGATTTCAATGCTATACCAGTACAATCTCGCCACAATACGGATGTCTCTTGAAGAAATTGCATTAACCGATGCTGCTTTTTCGAATAAAGGCTGGCATGTTATTGGAACTAGTACAACTTTGCCTGAGCACTTTCGCAGCTATCAGTGGGAGCACGCCGATCTTGATCCGGACTTTCCTGACGAGTACAAACCTGACGAACCACAAATGGAACCAATCGTTCTACCCCATTTTGATAATTGGAAATAGCAGAAAATAATTCCGGGTGACATAATATAGTTCCGCCAGCATCAATAAGCTTTTTTGCATATGCCTGATTATTGGTAGTAACATAGCAATATTTCCCACTTATTGATTCGCAACTATAAAATTTCACTTTTTGCTTATCCAATTGCTCACGCCCTCTCCTATCGACATATGCACCATCATCGAATTATTATGGCTATGGAAATAACCAGCATATTAATTGCCTGGATAACCAATAACAGCTGAATATGCCTGTATAGTTTGTAAAATTTATCATCGTTCATTTTTGCCACCGCCTTTCCCCTTTCATGGGACTTAACTTAATGCACGTCCTTATCACATTACGTGATTTCTATAGCTAAAAAAATATCTTGAATAGGAACTCTATATAACTTGGCAAGTCTTTTGGCTTTTCTATACGGCTTGCGCTTCCCTGTTTCCCACATTGAAACAGTTGACAAAGCAACACTTTCTTTCTTAGAAACATCGCCTTGACTTAATTTTGCATTCTCACGAAGTTGTCTTAAAGTCATGTTCATTTCCTCACCGCCTTTCATCACGTTTCGTGATTATATTTTAACATTATCACTCAACGTGATGAAAATCAACATCTTTATCCACGAATCGTGATAATATTTTTCTTCACATTTTGTGATATTGATTTATAATAATTATTATGAGGTGATATTGTGGCTATAGCAGAAAAATTGCGCGAACTTAGAGCTGAAACTACCAAAACACAAAAAGAAATCGCTAGCGCCATCGGCGTATCTGTTAGTACTATAGGAATGTATGAAACAGGAAGAAGAGAACCCGACAATGCTCTACTAATAAAGATTGCTGACTTCTTCGGTGTCACAACCGACTATCTATTAGGTCGCACAGACACGCCTAACCCCGTCCAAACAATCGCAGCACATAGGACTGACGATCCAATGAGCGATCTTCCTCCTGAGGCTATACAGTCTATTGAGGATTTTAAGAAATTTGTAAGAGAAAAGTATAAAAAGAATTAAGATTTCACCTTTACAAAAGAACGTTGATTTTTGTAGCTTATTTTAATAAGTCCTATATAACACGGAGGTATAAATTTTTATGGATAAAAAGCTTATTATTGTTATATCTTGCGTTCTTTTTATACTAACTAGTGGGGTTGGCGTATATTTAGGTATATCAAACCACACTAAAATTAATGCATCCGAAAAAGCCCTCGCTGAAGTGTCGGTAGATGAACAGGCCTACAAAGATGGTATTGATTATATCGATAAGAAAGATTATATATCCGCATGCGCCAAACTTAAGCGTTTTGAAAACATGCCCACTATTCCCGATAGTTTAGTTGATGCTAAATACATATATTTATTTGCACAAACACAACTTTATTACACCGACGGAAATAAGCAATCTGCTTTTGAAACAATAAAAAAAATCCCTGAAAACTATTCGGGGAAATATAGTGATGAAATAAAAATTCTACTGAACCTATTAACTGAATCAACCAAAAATCTACCAGGAAAATCATCTGCTGGTAAAATTTCTGAGAGTGATGCAGAAATACAACTTCAAATGGTTGACCGCGATCTTGAAAATAGCGATCGTGATTTTGATCAAAAAATTGCTTTAGTCGAGGCACAAAAAAATGCTGCCAGAAATATTAGAGAAGAATTTTCCTACAGTAACGCAAAATATGAATTAGAAATACAAAAATTAGATTATCATATTTCATGTTATGAACGTAAAAAATCTATTCTACAGTCAACTACCTTTGCAGATGAAAAAATTCGTCTTAGCCAAATAGATTTACAAACAAACCTTATTAAACTTCAAGGCACGCTTCGAACAAAGATCTTAGCCGGCAAGGATAAAAATGAGCGCTTATATATACAAGCCATGCAATAAAAATAACAACTCATCTCAAAGTAAAAGGACTGATACCATGGAAGGTATGCTCGATATCGCAGAAAGCGAACAGATCAAAGTTGAGTATTTTTCTTTTAATGATCCACTTAAAGGAATTTATTATGTTGAGGCAGGTATGCCTCCGATCATCGGACTAGATTATTCATTGAATGACAGCATTCCCCTACTCCGGTCTGTAATGGCAGAAGAACTTGGCCATCATTTTACCAGCGTGGGAATTTGCATGCCAAAAGAATTTTATAATTACGCTGCCCGGCAGCACATTGACAAAGCCGAGTATAAAGCCCTTCGTTGGGCTGCAAATTATCTAATATCAGATGATGCCTTATTAGATGCTCTCAGAGAAGTCCTCGATGGCGTCAGCACATTAGCTGAGTATTTTATGGTTACCCCTGAGATTGTAAGACTGCGACTGAAATTATTTGAGAAACCGGTGTATTAAGAAAAGACCGCGGGCCTAGTTGACGGCAAATTAAAATATTATTGACAACAAACTATCAAGGGGTTATTATTGTAGTATAATATTTCTTCTAGAGAAACTCATATTCGCTAATAATGTCCTTGGTAGTAAGCCACCCAATTATCCGGGTTTGGCCGAATCCAAGGACTTTTATTTTCATTGAAAGGATGTGTTTCCTACGAAAACAGCTATATTAGTTGATGGTGGATTCTATCGTCGCCGTGCACAAGGAATGCTCGGAGAGAAAACGGCAGAAGAGCGTGCCGATGAGCTAAGTAACTATTGCCACCGCCATCTATTTCATCACAAAGAACGCATAAGTGACTTATATAGAATATTCTATTATGATTGTTTACCAATGGAAAAGAAAGTATATCACCCTTTTCTAAAAAGACAAGTTGATTTTTCCAAAACTCCGCTTTATACTTGGACTCACACCTTTATTAGAGCATTAAAACAAAAACGAAAATTTGCCATCAGGTTAGGTAAATTAGCGGATGAACAGGCCCATTTCACAATTGCACCTGCAGTCATAAAGAAGCTATATAACGGAAGTATTAATTTTGAAGATCTTGAGGAAAAACATTTTCAGCTTGCAGTCGATCAAAAAGGTGTAGATATGAAAATCGGTCTTGATATCGCATCGCTCGCTTATAAAAAGCAAGTGGACCAAATCATACTGATATCTGGAGACAGCGATTTTGTTCCCGCAGCAAAGCTCGCTCGTCGCGAGGGTATTGATTTTATCCTCGATCCATTATACTCACCAATAAAACCCGATTTGTTTGAACATATTGATGGGCTCCAAACTTGCGATGGCAACTTTAAATCAAAAGCAGCTAATGTATAGTTGATAATGCACACCCGCCGATCAAAAGTCGAATGCAACGGTCTTCTCTAAGAGCATTTAATATCAGACGATGCCCTATTAGATGGCGGCAGTACTCTGGCCGAACATTTCATGCTTCCCCCTGTGATTGTAATACTAAAATTAAAATCATTTGAGAAGCCGGTATATTAAAAAAAGGCAGTTAATATCTTCTGCCCCAGTTATAAGATATTAACTTAGATAACCTATTCATGTAAGACACGTAAGGCCTTTGGGATTTATGTAAGTCGAAAATGAATAGGTTTTTATTTTATCTAAACTATATATTCTATAAGAAAGTATAGTTGAAGAAGGGAATTTGTTTGTGGAAAAAGAAAATTATTTTTTAAAAGCAACCTTCAATTTAGCTGAAAAACCCGTACTTAATGTCCCAACAAAAATATATTTACCGGACCGAATACACCAAAAACCATATATGAAGCTTCTGCCTACTAAGGAGCAATATGATATACTAAGTCATTCATTTTCTGGGTCTTTTTTTGCCGAAGTAAAAGATCTATCAGGTTTATTAACAGAGACCCTTCAGGCCCCTACTGTTTATTTTGAAAATTCCTGTGCCACATCATGGGATAATCTTAGCGAATTTTCTATAGATGTAGTTCTTCAAGACCTATCTATTACTAAATATTTATCAAGCAATACCACGCCAACTTCAACCTTTTTACAAATTTGGATTAGTCCTAATAAAATGATACATATCCCCAAAACTTTAAGGTCCTATCCTGATGGCTCTACTACGGTCAAATCTACCAAGACACTAGAATTTGCACTTTCCGATAATATAAAAATAACACTCGATAAAGTTTATAAATCAAAAAAAGTAAATAGCGACAATACTATTAAATGGCATAATTTAGTTTTAAATACAAATATTAATATTCCTGCAAATGATCTACAAAAAATAAAACAAGAAGTGCTTTCTTCAATAGATGATTTTTTACTATTAGTATCTTTTATTTCTAGAACTAGAACTGGATATTTAGGATTTGACAGTATTGATAAGCAAACTATATATACATATTACAGAGGATATTATTCTTTTCCTACCGGAAAAAGCGAGCCAAGTATTAATGATGGAATACTATCGTTATCTCAATTTGAATCATTCATAAACCACTGCTATTCTATTTTTATAAACTCTCCATATAAAGATTCTATATCAAAAGCTATATATGCACTTCTTCCTTATAACTCTAATTTCTTGGAAGAAGACTACTTATCCTTGTTTTCTGCTTTAGAATCACTAATCTTAGATTGCCGCCGATTAGATAATCTAGAATTTATTTTCGATAATAAATCTTGGAATATAATAAAAGGGCAGTTGAAAACTTTCATAAAAGCCGGACTTACACCATCATTAAAATCCTCTGAACGTTGCTTATTATATAAAAAACTTAATGAGCTCAACCGAGTCTCACTTAGTGATGCATTCGATTATTTTTGCCAAAAGCATAATATTGATCTATCTGATCTATGGCCTGTTTTTTCCCCAGGGCAAAATGTTGGATTATCAGAAATCAGAAATAAACTTATACATGGGGATAATTTGAATATTGATAATATATTATGGGTAGCTACTGAAAATTTGAAATGGATTTTAGAACGCATCTTAATAACGCTACTAGATTGGCCACTTGAAAAAACAGAGATTACACCTCGTTTTTTAATGTCATATGCAATGGCTAAAATTCTTTTGACAGAAACACAAGAAAAAGCAAAAAAAATCTTTTATAGCGAATTATAACAAGCACAAATTTTACTTTCCATTATCTTTATAGTCGTTACTAATTTATAAAAAAGAGGTTTGATTATGATAAAAGAATTAACCTATTATTTTGCACGTCTAAATATAGTTGTCCCATTTGAAAATAAGCTTGATTTTTTAACAAAATCTTTTATTTCTTCGGCCACCATGGAAAAACGATCTTATTTATGGGGAATTATCGATGTGACTTTTTTCCCTCTGAACGGAGAAAATTACATTTCTGGCAATTTAGCAAAATATGTTATAGAAAGCACTGATGAGGTTGTTGATAAAGAAGAAAGAAAGTCTTCGACTTTTGCTGTTCCTAATAAAATGATTGCAAAATCAAATTTCCTTCTCCATGTAAAGACTGGTGTTATTGCCTATAATATTTGCTCCAATAAAATTAGTCCAAATCAATTTGAAGAAAATCTTGTAGAATTAATGAGATTAGCTCAAAATCTTGCTATTATACCTGCCGATATACAAACCATCACTCACCGCGGGGCTATCTTAGAAGTTATTAAAAAATGGACTAGTATAACTAAAATACGAGTAAAGTTACATCCATCAAACCCTCGATTTGCTGATGAATGGAAAAAAATTGACGAAAAAATGCAAAAATCGAGAGTGTCTTCATATAGTGCTACATATTCCAGTGAAACAAGTTTAGATCTAGAATCTGATGATTATATTAAAAGTGAAATCTCCATGGCTGTTGATGGTTATGGAAATGCTTCTGCTGAAGGAATTTCTGATGGAGAGACAAAGAAAGTCCACACAAAAGAATCTCCAATCCAAATAAAGGTTATGGCTGATAACAACGAAACAGTATATAATATACTCATCGAAAGTTTCAAGAAAATATGGGATAGGATGAGTAAAAAATGACATGGAAAAATTTTTTTGTCAGTTGGGATTTTACACTAGCTATACTAATAGCTAGTGTAAGTTGGTTTTTTTTGCCAGATGTTATTTGTGGAACTATATTAAAAGATCTATATTCTAGTTCAATTTCTGTATTATCAATACTTTTTTCAATGTTCTTTGCTGCGTTAGCAATAATAATTTCTTTAAATGACAATAACTTTATTAACTTTTTAGAAGAAGATGGTTACTTCTCCAAACTATTATCTCAATTCAGATTTTCTTTATCTGCTATGTTTTTAACTTTAATTATTGCTCTATGCTTATATGGTATAACTATTTTTTCTATCACTAATCCATTCTGGGGACAAGAAAAACTTCAAATCAATATATTTATATTTGCTTTTTTTTATTCATTGTTTGCTGTATTTTTATCAGCATTAGATGCGATAAGGTACTTACAGACTCGACTAAAATTTATAAAAACTAATAGAAAATAGCCGCCTCATGTAGGCGGCTAAAAATAAAGCTCTCAATAGAACATACGTGCTAAAGGAGGAGTATTAATGGCATATTTTTATAAGAAAAATAATAATTGGTCTTATCGTATGGATGCTGGTATAGATCCGGTATCCGGGAAACGACATCAAATAAGTAAACATGGATTCAAAACAAAAAAAGAGGCTATCGCTGCCGCGAATGAAGTAAGTGCTTCACTTGCCAATGCAGCTTATGTACCTGATAACAACATCACATTCTATACTTTTTCAAAAGAATGGAAACAGTTCTATTCTGCAAGTGTTAAAATCAGCACTTTACGGGTCCGCGAGCACGAATTGGGCATCTTAAATAAGCATTTTAAAATGCTGCCGATCCAGTCTATTACCCGCCGCCAATATCAAAAAATGTTAATAGATCTAAAAAAAGACTACGCTGACAATACGATATCTGGAGTTCACGGAACCGCCCGGATGATTTTCAAAAAAGCACGTGAGTTCAATCTTATAAAAACAGACCCAACCGAATTCGCCCGCCTTCCACGCAAACAGATTTCCATTGAAAATGTTTTAAGTACCGTTGCTAAATATCTAGAGAAAATGATCTGCGTTCATTCTTAGCTGCCGCACACGAAAACGGGCTCATTGGCGACTACGCCGCTTTTATGTTACTTTCCTATACAGGTATAAGGGTTGGAGAACTTGCATCGCTTACATGGCAAGACATTGGTTTTGACGAACACACTATCTCCATAACAAAGACTTGTTACAATCCAACAAATCACTCTTTAGAATATATTTTATTACCACCCAAAACCACGAAGTCTATACGAACTGATTATTGCGGCGGCTGAGCGCATAGCAATATGCTTTTCAGAGCCAGTTTGCTTGATGGTAACAAAAATCTAATATGACCGGCAGAGCCATCCATCCCAAATAGACAAGAAGGCTCTGTCAGCCAGAACTAATTTTACTCAGATTCCTCAGCTAGACGCTGACGCATAGAAACGTCGCCATGGATTTCCATAATATTGGAGCCTGGGACAATGCGATCGAGGATAGCATCTGCGATGGCGCCACCACCTAATTGATCATGCCAGCCTTTGATGGCGAATTGGGAGCAAAAAATAGTCGAAGCTTGGCCGGAGCGGCGCTCTAACAGTTCCAACAGGCTTCGCTGCTGATTCTCATCAAGGGGAATCAGCAGAAATTCATCCAGAATGAGTAGCCGAACCATCTGACATTTTTTCATGAACTCCATTTGCTGATACTTTACCTCAGCGCTGGCGTACTCAGCAAAGAAATCCGGCAATCGCACGTACCGTGCTTTGTAACCAGCATGGCAAGCATTGACACCAAGCGCGTTAGCCAAAAACGTCTTGCCACTTCCTGTGGCGCCGACGAAGATAACATTCCGTTTCTTGTCGATATAACCGTTGCTGCGTAGTGCCCGAATCATTTCGCGATTTAAGTGACGATCAGACAGATATTGAATATCTTCCAGATCAGCATGTTCGTTGGGAAACTGTGCCTGATGAACCAAGCGCTTGAGCTTATTGTTCAAGCGGATATCGGCCTCATGGTCGACAATGAGGGAAAAACGCTCGTCAAAGGACATATTGGCGTAGTCCTCAAGATGATCCATTTGATCCAGATAAGTCCTAGCCATAACAGAGAGACGCATCTCCTGCAGCTTGCGGATGGTTTCATTCGTCATGATGACCACCTCCATAGTAAGCTGCTCCTCTGACGAAAGCATTCGGATTGCTCTGCGAAGGCGTTACCTTCTCAATTTTTTGATCCTGCTTTGTCAGCAAGATGTTATGGATGAGCTTATAGTTTGGGACAGAAATCTTTTTTAAGGCTATGGCACATGCTGCTTCAAGTCTGTCCACGCCATAGGTTTCAGCAAGTTTTAAAAGTGACAGGCAGCCTTTGTAGGCTTGCTCTTCCACCCGGTAGCTGGCCAGTTGCTTTTCCACGACATTAATTACTGAAACGCCGCACTTTTGGGCCCAATGGCGAAAACGATTGGCATCCCATTGGCTGTAAAGCTGATGATTTAGCGGCATATGTTCTGTGATGGTAGAATACTGGCCGCGACGGCCAATAAGTCGTTTATGACTGGCAATTCGCCTCCCTTCATAGTAGATTTCAAGCAGTTTATTGCTAAACCGGATGTCAACCCGCTTGCGTACAAACGTATGCGGAACCGAGTAGTTCTGATAGTCCAAAGTGATATGGTAATTCAGCTGAACCGTGGCCTTTCGCCATTGCGCATACTCATAGGGGAATTTGGGCAAAAGCTGAAGGAAAGGGAGCTCCTCCGTATGGAATACGGAACTGCGTGAACCGTCCTTTTTCTGAAAAGGTGCTTCATTCAAATGGTCCAGTTCCTCGCGGATGGACATATTCATCTCGTACAGGTCAAAGAACTTGCGATTACGCAGCTTCGCAATGATATGAGTGGTAGCTTGGCCAACACTACCTTCAACGGCCGCCTTATCCTTTGGAGCCAGAACTCTGGCAGGCAAAAGCACCATGTTGTAATGATTGGCCAGCTCCTGATAGGAACGGTTAGCGATTGGATCCTCATGCTTACGGTTTTGCAAAATGCCGGTTTTCAGATTGTCTGAAACAAGCAGGCGTGTCGCACCGCCAAGAAAATCCAACAGATGGATATGTGCCTGAATCCAGGATTCCTCTTTCATGTCGCGGCAGGCCTCGGCATAGCAATACATACTAAACGGCAAGGTAGCGACAAAAAGATACACCTTTGTCACGGCGTCTGTTTCTGGATTGTATAGGGGCAGCGTGGTGCCAGCCCAGTCGACCATGAGACGTTCACCAGGCTTGTGATGAATATGCATGGTGAGACGATGCAGGTCAACATAGTCGCGGTAACGCTTACAGAACTGCGAATACATGAAATACATCTTTTTTGTCTGCTGACAGTCAGCCGCATACTCATCCCAAAGGAGTTTCAGTGTCACGCCGCTTTTCAGCAGTTCCTTATGAATGCGTGCGTAATCTGGCTGAACCTGTACCGGCAGGGCCACATCTTCAGGAAAGAGGTGACGATGTAATGTCTCAGAATCCATATGTCCCACAGCAGCAGCTTCCAGCTGCTGCTCGTGGCAGGCCTTAACGATTTTAGCCACCGTGTTGCGGGATATCCGAAGGGCCGCAGCTATTGTGCGTTGGCTGTCTCCTTTGAAAAAGTGAGCCAGTATTTCCTTCTCGTTTGCCATAAGTAACACATCCTTTTAATAAACATGTGGATGATTCCACATGTCCATTGTACAGCGACACGAAGTGGCTCTCTACAGCATATTCAAAATTTTTCAAGGATGGCTCCGTACTTCGGAATGAGTGGCTCTCGTTAGGATATGACTCGGCTCTCAAGGGGCGGAATACTCACGAACCATTGATACTGATCCAATTGTATTTGCTGCTCTTGATATCTGTACATAACCAAGGACAAGAAAAAAGATGCCTCACAAAAGTTCGCAAAACTATTGCCAGGCACCTCCTTGTAAAAACGAAAATCCTCCAGAGAACGTGGCGCTCTGGAGGATTTCTTTTTAATTAAGACGTGGGGCTTAATTAAATATGCATTTTATACGTTTGTTTGTGCCGGTTTAAGTCTGCAAACCTGCATAAAACTTCATACGACTAGGCTTTTAAGGCCTTATTACATCATGCCCGGCATTCCCATACCGCCGCCCATACCGCCGCCCATGGCTGCAGCAGGATCTGCTTTTTCTGGTTTGTCAGCAACAAGTGTTTCTGTTGTGAGAACCATGGCTGCGATGCTGGCTGCATTCTGCAGAGCACTGCGAGTTACTTTAGCCGGATCAACGATACCAGCAGCAATCATGTCCATGTATTCATCCGTCAAGGCATTGAAGCCAATGCCCTTGCCGGCGTTTTTAACTTTTTCAACAACAACGGAACCTTCAAGGCCGGCATTGTTGGCAATCTGGCGAACCGGTTCTTCGATTGCGCGTTTCACAATGTTGATACCAGTCTGAACATCACCTTGAGCTTTGATGTTGTCAAGAGCCGGCAGAATGTCGATGAAAGTTGTACCGCCGCCAGCGACAATACCTTCTTCTACTGCGGCACGAGTTGCATTCAAGGCATCTTCAATGCGCAGTTTTTTGTCTTTCATTTCGACTTCCGTTGCTGCACCGATTTCGATAACAGCTACGCCGCCAGCGAGTTTCGCCAAACGTTCCTGTAATTTTTCTTTGTCGAAATCAGATGTCGTTTCCTTGATCTGTCTTTTGAGCTGTTCCACGCGAGTTGCAATCGCAGCCTTGTCACCAGCACCATCAACAATCGTCGTTTCTTCTTTCGAAGCACGGATCTGACGGGCACGGCCAAGATCTTCAATTTCAACAGTTTCAAGTTTACGGCCAAGATCTTCCGTAATAACATTACCGCCGGTAAGAACCGCAATGTCTTCGAGCATTGCTTTGCGACGATCGCCAAAGCCAGGAGCTTTTACAGCAACCGCACGGAAAGTACCGCGAAGTTTGTTGACAACGATAGTAGCAAGTGCTTCGCCATCAAGATCCTCAGCAATAACCATCAGTTCTTTACCCTGTTTAACAACTTTTTCGAGAATCGGTAAAATATCAGCAATAGCGGAAATCTTGCGATCCGTGATCAGTATGTACGGATCGTTGAGTACAGCTTCCATTTTATCCGTATCTGTTACCATGTACGGGGAAATGTAGCCGCGGTCAAACTGCATACCTTCTACTACCGAGAGGTTTGTGTCCATGCTCTTGGATTCTTCGATTGTAATTACGCCATCTTTGCCGACTTTTTCCATTGCTTCGGCGATGAGTTTGCCAACTTCTTCATCAGCGGAAGAAATTGCCGCAACCTGTGCGATAGCATCTTTACCTTCAATTTTTTTCGAGCTGTTTTTGATTTCAGCAACGAGTGTCTGTACAGCAGCTTCGATGCCTTTTTTGATAATCATCGGATTTGCTCCGGCAGCTACATTGCGCATGCCTTCATGAATCATAGCCTGTGCGAGCAGCGTTGCTGTTGTCGTACCGTCACCGGCAATATCATTTGTCTTAGTAGCAACTTCTTTGACCAGCTGTGCTCCCATGTTTTCAAACGGATCTTCCAGTTCAATATCACGGGCAATCGTCACACCATCATTGGTGATCATCGGTGCCCCAAATTTTTTATCGAGAACGACATTTCTGCCTTTTGGTCCCAAAGTTACTTTTACAGCGTTTGCTAATGCATCAACGCCTTTTCTTAACGCACGACGCGCTTCTTCGTCAAACAAAATCTGTTTAGCCATTTAAAATTACCTCCTAAATTTATCTGTCAATTAACCAGCTGGGAATTATTCAACGATTGCAAGAATATCTCTTTCGCTGACAATCAAATAATCCTTGCCATCAACTTTAACTTCTGTTCCGGCATACTTGGAGAAAATGATGCTGTCGCCAGCTTTTACATCCAACGCAATTCTCTGGCCATTGTCGAGAACCTTGCCTGTACCGACTTCTACCACTTTACCTTTTTGTGGTTTTTCCTTTGCAGTATCCGGTAATACGATACCGCTGGCAGTCTTTACATCGCCTTCTGAAACTTCAATGACAACTCTGTCGCCTAATGGCTTAATCATTTTTATCTTCCTCCCTGTATTGTAGATCTCTTTGTTAGCACTCACATCTCCTGAGTGCTAACTACAGTTCTTATAATATATAATTTCCCGAAAAAAATCAAGTACTATTTTGTAAAATTCACCATAAAAAAAGAGCACAAACTGCTGCCACCGGCCCGACAAGTCAGTTTTTCATCCGACTTGACGGGGAGGTTTGCCAGTCTATGCCCGCGGCTCCTTTTAGCTACCATAAAATTATTCCTTGCGCCGACCGGCCGAACGAATAATGGATTCGGCGATTTCCTTGATAGTTTTGCGCTTAATCATACTGTACTGCTGAATCCGGCGGTAGGCCTCGGCTTCAGACAGATTGTAGGCATCCATCAAAATGCCTTTGGCCCGGTCAAGTGTTTTTCTCATCTCCAGCGAATTTTTTACATTATCGAGTTCACTTTCCAGCGCCTGCATCTCCTGAAACCGCGACAGGGCGATTTCCATTGCCGGAAAGAGATTACTCTCACGAACCGGTTTTACGAGATACGCCAACACGCCCGAATCCTTAGCCCGCTCAACAATTTCCGGCTGACTAAAGGCTGTCAGCAGCAATACCGGCGCCAGCTTTTCCTGGGCAATAATCTTGGCAGCTGCAATCCCATCCATTTCAGGCATCTTTATATCCATAATCACAAGATCCGGCCGATATTTTCGCGTGAGCTCCACCGCCCGGCGGCCGTCAACCGCCTCGCCGACAATTTCATGTCCAGCTTCCTCCAGCAACTCTCGCAGGTCCATACGGATGATTGATTCGTTGTCAGCTATAACAATTTTAATAGCATTCATAATTAACAGCTCCTCTCGAAATTAGCGCGGAATTGTGATTTTTGCGTGGGTTCCCTTGGCATTGTACAGCTCAAAGCAGCCGTTCATATCCTCCTCCACTAGTGTGCGGACAATCTGCAGGCCCAGGGACTTCGCCTTAAACGGGTCAAAATTTTCCGGCAGGCCGGGACCATCATCGAACAGATCGAGCACGTAGGAATCGCTTCGCTCCTCTATCGCCAGGCCGATAAGCCCCTTGGTTCGTTCAGCAAACGCGTGTTCAACAGAATTTAAAATCAATTCATTCACAATCAGCGCCAAATTACTGGCCTGCAGCGACGGCAGGATGATTGACGGGCCCAAAAATACCGTCTTTAATTCAAAATCAGCGTCCAGCATATTCTGCTGAATCAACTGTAGAATATTTTTTGTAACCTCAATTACATTGATGCATTCGGCGTCCTGCTGGGACAAGAATTCATGGACAACCGATATGCTCAAAATCCGGTTGACACTCTCTTGCAGCGCCGCTTTAACCTCCGCTGACTGGGAACGGCGTGACTGCAGGCGCAGCAAGCTTGCTATCGTCTGCAGATTGTTTTTCACCCGATGATGAATCTCCTGAATGACCGCCGATTTTATTTTTATCTGTTTATCCTTGAGCCGAACTTCGGTAATGTCAGAAATAATTACCACGCGCTGAAGCATGGAACCGCCTTCCATAATCGGAATATCCCGCTGGACAAGAATCAGTCCGCCTGCTTCAAGCTCCTTTTCCTGCGGCCGCTGACTGGCGACCGTTTCCTTGGTGATATGCATCGTCAGCTGGCGGTCAAACATATGGCAGCCAATCAGATTACCCACCCCAAGGACTTTATAAATCCGAACCGCCGCCGTGTTGGCAAAAATAATGCGGTTATGGCGATCGGTAATGACAATGCCGTCACTGGCCGACAAGGGGCGGTAAAGTTCTTTATCGAGGGGTTTGCGGGCATTAACCAAAATCACTTCGGCTGTATGAAGAATCTGGGCATATACATCGGGCTTAAGGCCTTCGGCATTCGTCTCAAAACTGACCACGGCAATTACTTCACCGCCATCGACAACCGGGAAGGTATACATATCGATCAGTTCGCCCCATATCCACTCACGTTTCCCCTTGATCTGCCGGCCAGTCGTCATAGTTTCCCAGACCATGGGCTCCTCCAGCTTATCGAGGATCGTCCCGCCTTCACTCAGTTCCACCATGCTAAAGGTTGTATGCGGCTTCAAATGCGCCGCCACCACCAGCCGATTTTTTTCCCGGCTTTTTATATAAACCGTCAGATGCGCATGCGTCAAATCGGCAACAAGCGGAAAACTCACACTCATTCGTTTCAAGATCTCCTGCTGCATAGCGGTTAAATCCGAATATTTACGACAAACCTCGGCCAATGTTATCATCCTAAAACCCCCTCTATTGCTTCTTACAATTCTTCCATCCCCGGGCACCTAATCCCTCTTTCCAGCAGCAGCCGCACCTAAAAATTATCAACCGGATGCAAAAATGAGATTACAATTGCCACGGCTTTCGATTTTTCGAAAAAGCAGTCGTAATTTGTAATCTCATTCGTCATTGAATGGCTCTTTTATTTGTCACTGAGTGCCAGCCCCGGTACTGCGTTCAAATACAGGTCCGAAAACTCCTGATGCTGACTTTGATAATAGCCCCGGCAGCCAATCATGGCTGCATTATCGGTACATAAGATACGGTCCGGATAATAAAAATCAATGCCTGCGGCAACGGCCGCTTCGCGCAATCTGCCCTCCAGGGAACTGTTGGCCGCAACGCCGCCAGCCAGAACCAGCTGCTGCATGCCTGCCCGGCGCACAGCCCGAATGGCTTTGTCTACCAATACGTCCACAACGGCTTTTTGAAACGATGCCGCCACATCAGCCTTGTTAACTTCCAGCCCCTTTTGTTCCATATTATGGAGATAATTGAGCACCGCTGATTTAAGGCCGCTAAAGCTGAATTCAAAATTCCCCTTTTCCCGCAGGGCCTGGGGGAAATTAATGGCATCCGGATTTCCCTCCCGGGCCAGTTTATCAATCTGCGGACCACCCGGATATGGCAATCCCATTACCCTGGCAACCTTGTCAAAGGCCTCACCCGCTGCGTCATCACGAGTCTGACCGATCAGCTTAAAGCTGTTGTAATCACTCACCTGTACCAGCGACGTATGCCCTCCGGAAACTACCAGGGCCACAAATGGCGGTTTTAAATCCTTGTGGGCCAAAAAGTTGGCAAAAATATGCCCTTCCAGATGATTGACGCCAACGAGTGGGATATCGAGCGAAAACGCCAAGGCCTTGGCCGCGGATACCCCGACCAGCAGCGCCCCGACAAGCCCTGGCCCATACGTCACCGCAATCTGGTCAAGCTCGGATAATTCAACCTTTGCCTCTCGCAGGGCTTCCTCAATGACCGGCATGATGTTTACAATATGCTTGCGCGAGGCAATCTCCGGCACTACGCCGCCAAACTTCTGATGCACAGGAATCTGAGTCGATATAATATTTGATAAAATCGTCCGACCACCGGCAAGCACTGCCGCCGATGTTTCATCACAGCTTGATTCAATCGCCAGGGTCAGACATTCCTTTTTTTCATTCAAAATGAATCCTCCATTTGAGGCTGACAGCCGATCATAAATTTGTCAGCCACATGATCATTGCCGCTTCCCCATTGTCTTCATAATAACCGGGACGAAGTCCGGCACTTTTAAAACCAAGCTTCTCATAGAGAGTTACTGCCGCCGCATTAGAAGGACGAACCTCCAGCGTCATAGCCGTTGCTCCCAATTCCCGGACAATCTCGATCAGCCGGCACATCATCGCCCGGCCGATTTTCTGGCCGCGATAGGCCGGATCAATTGCCACATTGGTAATATGCGCTTCATCGAGCAAAATCCAGGCCCCGGCATACCCGATAATTTTATCGTCAGCAAGTGCCAGCAGATAATAGGCCTTTTCACTGGCAGCCTCTTCCCAAAAAGACTCCCTCGACCAGGGCATTGAAAAGCAGGCCCGTTCGACGACCTCAACCCCGGCGGCATCTTCCGGCAGCATACGCCGAAAAGTAATCATCCCTGCTGCTTCTGCTGTCGTTTTTCCCATAAAACCTCCGCCTCCGAACGCCGTATATAAAGCGGTTCAAGAGTCATTACCTCATCTGTTCTGCCGGCAGCAAGTTTCTGCTGGGCCAGCATTGCCACATTGGCGGCCCGCGGCATAATCATATGCGGCTGTGCGGCTATGATATTTGAGCCGGCAGCCCGGATCAAAGCCTGTTTTTTCTGGGCAATATCACCGATGATTACCACCGGCCGATCGAGGGTCTGACAAAAATCGATAACTTCGGCAAATGGCAGTACCTCGACGGGTTTTACCAGATGAACTTCCTCCTGCTGCCAGCTATAAAGGCCAGCATACACATCGCCTTTTTGGGCATCAAGCACACACAGCGTATAAATCCCCGGAACCGGATAATGCCAGGCCATCGCTTCCAGCGTCGAAACGCCGACAAGTGGAATTTTAAGCGCATAGGCCATGCTTTTGGCTGCGGCAAGGCCAATTCTAAGGCCCGTAAATGATCCCGGGCCGACACTTACGGCAATCGCATCAAGTTCCGTCTTTTTTATATTGGTCATTGCCAGCACCTGCTGCACATGCGGCATCAAGACCTCCGAATGGGTCAATTTGGTCTGCAATGTGACTTCTGCCAGGAGTTTATCTGGCCCGGCAATGGCAACACTCGATACCATCGTCGCCGTATCCAAAGCTAAAATAGGCAAAGTTCTTCCAACTCCTCATAAATATCTCTGTTTTTATCACCCTGCAGCTGGACGCTGATTTCACGTGCCTGTTCATCTTTTCCCCGCCTAATCGTAAAATGAAGGTTCTCCGCTGGCAGACAGTCAGGAAATTTGCCCGGCCACTCGATAATGACTACGGCATCCTCGTCTTCACTGTATTCATAAAAGCCGATCTCTTCGAGCTCAGCTTCCTGTTCCAGCCGATAAAGATCAAAGTGATACATCGTATAATCGCCTTGATATACATTCATTAAATTGAAGGTCGGGCTCGTCACCGGTCCAGCTACATGCAATCCAGACGCCAATCCCTGAACAAACAGGGTTTTCCCTGCCCCCAAATCTCCCTCAAGCAGCAGGACAACACCATGTTTTATTTTTTCGCCCAGCCGCATCCCCAGGGCATAGGTAGCCTCTGGCGATGACGTATTGAATTGAATCATTTTTATTCCTCCACCGCCATATAAATATCAGTTTTAATAATAATAAATTGTATCACATCTTGAACAATAAGGAAACTTTTCCTAGTCCCCTTATTATAATCAATAATTATTATTTTTTAATAATAAAAATCAAATAACTAAGATTACAAGAGTTATCCCGTGTATTTCGCCAAAAATGAAGTCTCAGAACCAATAATCGCCTTTTTTGCCAATTCCCTCTGGTCCCTGCTTTCGCTATAATACAACTATAGTCAATCCAGCAGCAGGTGCCAGGCACAGCAGCCGGAAAATTCAAAGCTACATATGGAGGGTTTTATTATGAAAAAATTTGTTTGCAGTATCTGCGGTTATGTATATGAAGGGGATCAGGCTCCGGACCAGTGTCCACTCTGTAAAGCGCCAGCAACAAAATTCGTTGAGCAGACAGGCGAACAGGTCTATGCCGATGAACACCGGGTCGGAGTTGCTGCTGGTGTTGATCCAGCAATTCTTGAAGGCCTGCGCATGAATTTCAGCGGTGAATGCAGCGAAGTCGGCATGTATTTGGCCATGAGCCGCGTTGCGGATCGCGAGGGCTATCCAGAAATTGCTGAAGCCTTTAAGCGCTACGCTTTTGAAGAAGCCGAACACGCTGCTAAATTTGCCGAACTGCTCGGCGAGGTTGTAACTTCCAGCACGAAAAAGAATCTTGAACTGCGTGTTGCCGCTGAGCATGGTGCCTGTGCCGGTAAAAAAGAACTCGCTGTTTTAGCTAAACAGCAGAATCTCGATGCTATCCACGATACAGTCCATGAAATGGCCAAAGATGAAGCCCGCCATGGCTGTGGTTTTGCCGGATTGTTAAGCCGCTATTTCGCAAAATAATTCTACCATAAAAAAACTGCTGTCAGCCAAAGCTGACAGCAGTTTTTTTATGGATCCGGCTAATCCCGATATTACTTTATAACCATTACCGGGATAGAGGATTCTTCAACGACTTTCTGGCTGACACTGCCAATTAAAGCTCCTTTAAAGAGTCCCAGCCCGCGGCTGCCCATCACAATCATGTCGCTGCCGCATTCCGCCGCAACTTTCAAAATTGCTTTTGAAATATTTCCCGTCTCAACATGTTTGGCTGTCTTGAGGTCTTTCGGTATCTTTTCCC
The DNA here is from genome assembly GCA_963678095.2 of Selenomonadaceae bacterium. GTDB lineage: Bacteria > Bacillota > Negativicutes > Selenomonadales > Selenomonadaceae. The sequence goes on from OY782746.1 coordinate 576,994, forward strand.
AAATACGGTCAAAAACAATATGACTTGGAATGTCTTTGTTTATATTACTTGCCACATAAACAAAATCAAGCTCCGCCTTGCATTTCTCCGCTAAAAAAATTGCCTGATCCACAGCTTTGCAGCCATTTACTGAGCCATCTACCGGAACAAGAATTTTATTTATCTTTCCCATAATAAGACCTCCTAAAGAGTTGTTGTGCCATTGTCTTAATGGATAATTTCGCGATAAATTAATAAATCCCTTTTTTATCCGGCAAAATTTTGTAATCAGCCATGACAAAGCGGCAGTGCCTTACCAAGGTATTCCCCGACAATTTTCACGGCGCAGTAGTCGCCGCACATCGAGCAGGCTTCTTCCCCAACCTCGTTACGCGCTGCTCGTTTTTTTCTTGCTTTTTCCGGATCAATCGCCAGCTGCAGCTGCTGTTCCCAATCCAGCGTTTTTCTGGCCTCTGCCATTTTCAGGTCCCAGTCCCTGGCTCCCGGGATATTTTTCACGACATCCGCAGCATGGGCGGCAATGCGTGAGGTGATAACGCCTTCATGTACATCCTCCATGGTCGGCAACGCCAAATGTTCCGCCGGCGTCACATAGCAAAGAAAATCGGCACCGTTAACCGCTGCCATCGTCCCGCCGATAGCGGCAGTGATATGATCGTATCCGGGAGCTACATCCGTGACAAGTGGTCCGAGCACATAAAACGGGGCGTTGCGGCACAGCTGCTTTTGCAGTTTCATGTTCGCTGCAATCTGATCAAACGGAACATGTCCCGGTCCTTCCACCAGCACCTGCACCCCGCGGGCCCAGGCTCGGTCTACAAGTTCCCCCAGGGTTATAAGTTCCTGTATCTGCGCCCTATCGGTAGCATCGGCAATACAGCCAGGACGAAGTCCATCGCCAAGACTGATCGCCGAATCATATTTTTGGCAAATATCAAGAATATCATCATAGCGTTCATACAGCGGATTTTCTTTTTCATTGTGGAGCATCCAACCGGTGATAAAGGACCCACCCCGGCTGACCACATCCATGACCCGTCCCTGACGGCGCATGCGGCTGATTGCCTCCATCGTGACCCCACAGTGAATGGTCATGAAATCGGCACCGTCACGCGCCTGCTGCTCAATCGCATGCAGCAAATCTTCTGCCGTCATATCGACCACGGCCCCATGCGACTTAATGGCTTCAACCGTAGCCTGATAAATCGGCACGGTGCCTACCATTACACTGGAATGCTCGATAATTTGCTGGCGCGAAGCATCAATATTATTGCCCGTGCTGAGATCCATCACGGCATCTGCCCCGGCCTTTATTGCCGCTTCAAGTTTTATGAGCTCCGGTTCAATCTCCGGATAGGTACTTGAGGTTCCTATATTGGCATTGACCTTGGTCGACAATCCCTCGCCAACCCCGCGTGGCACAAGATTTTTATGATTTACATTGGCACATATTGTAACTCTACCGGCAGCAACACGTTCACGCAAAATCTCAGCATCCATATGTTCCTGCAATGCTACCAGCTGCATTGCGTCGGTGATCTTCCCTTCCCGGGCCCATTCCATCTGTGTTTTCATGTATTCAATCCCTCCTCAAAATAGGCAACAAAAAAAGCCGTACAGCAAAATGGCTGAACGGCTTTTGTATACAAAGCAGTCGGCCACTTCCCTACGCAGGTATTACCCCAACAGGTTCCAAGGGTCGACATGATGTCTCTCAGCTTTCGCTCCCCTAGTGGATCTAAAATATTTTTTGTTGTCAATGGTTTCATTTTACCAAAAGCAGCCAGAAATTACAATATATTTTACTTGGTCAGCAAATCCGGCATGCGCTTTAACGGTTCACTCAGATCCATATGTCCAGCCAAAGTGTCAATGGCTTTACCCTCAACCAGGATCTGTACCGTCTTTACTTCGGTATATTCCGTCAGCGTATCGACGATAGAACCGACCAGCATGATTTCACCCGTCGAGCCGCCGGTGAAATTTTTGACAAATTCCCGGCTGAAATCAACACTGACCTGCCCTTTGTCAAATTTCACACTGCGCAACTTTGTCCCCTTTGGCATCACGGAAAACTCATCCTTTTCGGTAGGTTCTGTGAGCATCGCCTGCACAGCTGCTGTATACTTATCGGCTTTTTGGTCTTTCACCTTTTTAGTCGCCGCAATCAGCTTTGTCCCTTCCGCATTTGGATAATAAACGCGTACAGATTCAAGTGCTTTTTTCTCCGTCTTGTCACTGGAGGGTGTCGATTGTTCCGTCTTTGGTTTCCCTGACGATGGTGAATCCTCCACCATCTTATTGGAAGCACAGCCGGCACCGAACAGCAAAGCCCCCACGGTTACAACTGCTGAAAATTCTCTTAAAAACCTCATTGTCTATACCTCCTCTAAGCTCCTGTCTGGCTGAAAAAATTCCCCAGGCCTTCGCAGATTCCCTCCGCCATTTTTTCCTGAAAAGCCGGATCTGCCAGTAAGCCTTCTTCCTCCGGATTTGATATAAATGCCGTCTCAACCAAAGCGGCTGGCACCGCCGTATGTTTTAAAACGTAAAAATTGGCCTCGGAGGCCCCACGATCAAAGCGCTCCCCATGTGCAACCACTCCATTTTGCAACAGCTGGGCCAACAGGGCATCATAGCTGGTCTTCGCATAATAAAATGTCTGCGTGCCATTGGCCTGCGGCCGCGAAAAGGCATTGGCATGGATGCTGACAAAGACGTCCACTCCCGGCACCGCCGCCCCGGCATCAACCCGGGCTTGCAATTCCTCACGATCAGAAGCATTCGGGCCAAAGACATCGACATCGTCCGTCCGTGTCATGACAACACGAGCCCCAGAACGCAACAGTATATCATCCACACGCTGGGCAATGGCAAATGTCACATCTTTTTCCCGGATGCCATCAGGGCCGATTGCGCCCGTATCACTGCCTCCATGCCCGGGATCAATGGCAATTGTCCGCCCGCGGACTCCCGTCACCGAAAAATCACCAAAGGAACGCTTCTTTTTGATCTCAATGACCAAACGGTACGGACGGTTAAGTTTTCGGTCCGCCGGCAAAAAGCGCAATTTATAGCTATATTTTTCGGCATTATCCGGCAGTGTGATCACAGCCTGACCATTCACCTTATCAAGCTGGCTGAATTCAATTTTTTGGGCAATTTCCCCATCAAGCGCTATGTTTTTTCTTATACTGCCAATTTTGGTTCTTTTTAAATCAAGTACCAACTGCTGCGGATTCGACGGATCAACCGTCAAGGCAAAGTCCTGCCCTGCGTTATTCAGCCCCACCTCGATATAGAGTGATCCAGCCGCAGCCGTATAGTGAAAGTGTGTAATCTTATACTGCGCTCGCTCAGCAGCGCTACCAACCGTCTGTAGCACAAACAGTCCCAATAAAACAACACACAAACTTATTATTTTACGCAAAATACACAACCCCTATCTAACAATTCCCCATTATCGCCGTCTATTTTTTCTGATCAAGTCCGGCGAGCAGCGCAGCTGCCTCATCACGAGCTGCCTGGGTGGCCGCTGCATCAAAGGTGATTTCCAGCTGTAGGTAATCTCCTTCGCCAATATCCGGTGGCAGACACCAGCGCGGTAAAATCACGGCTTCTTCAGCTTCGCCAAGCAGAAGCACTGCTTTACTGCCTTCAAACCTGTCAATTACAGCTCCTGTCATTTTATCGCTCTCCTATTATATCATATGTTTTACCATCGCTTCGCAAGGTAATTGTACCATTTTGATCCGTCCGATAAATTTTCATCTGCTGTTTTTCATAACGGTTTACTATGTTTTTATGCGGATGCCCGTACTCATTGTCTGTTCCCACTGAAATGAGGACTGCTGCCGGCGCAGCTGCTTGCAAAAACGCTTTGCTGGAGGAAGTCTTACTGCCATGATGGGCGGCTTTCAGAACATCCGATTTCAAGGCACTGCCATAAGCCTTTACCAGCGCCGTTTCGCCCTCGGCCTCAACGTCACCAGTTAGCAGCAAGGAAAAACTTCCAAACAGTAACTGACCAACAATAGAGTTTCCATTCATCTCACCGCCAGCTTTGACCATATCCGGGGTCGGGCTCAGTACCTTAAATACAACGCCATCACCAAAGGCAAGCTCATCGCCGCGTTTTAAGTGACCGTATTCTATGGCCTGCTCGCGAACTGTCTTTAAATAATCCCGGTATAGCTTCGTAGTTGTCGGCTGCCCGTTATCATAAACAGCCCGCACCTTAAATTCCCTGAGCAAAATCGCGGTTCCACCGATATGATCGGCATGTGGATGCGTGAGAATAAGTTTGTCGATCACATCTATGCCTTCCTTATGCAAAAGTCCTGCCAGCTTAGCCTGCTGGTCCTGGTCTCCACTATCGATCAAAACCGTCTGCTCAGCCGTCCGGATCAGGATAGCATCCCCTTGTCCGACGTCCAGCATCTTCACTACCAACGGGGATGCGGCTACCTGCTGCGCTTTATTTGCTGACAAAAAGCTGCAGCCACTGCTTAAAAGCAATAAACCGGCGATGAACAGCAGCACTATTTTATTTTGCCCAAAATACATAATATCCCCCTAAAAAAAATAAATAGGCAGTAGTATCCTGCCTATCAAAGACGAATTCAGTTTAAAATTTTACTAAACCAACGCTGATGCCCATAGCCTGATCAACGCGGACCATAAATTTATCCTGCAGCACAGTGATCTTTTCTTTCAGCCGCCGTTTATCGATGGTACGCAGCTGTTCCAACAGCACAACCGAATCGCGTTCCAGTGCACATTCTGCAGCCTGCAGTTCCACATGCGTCGGCAGCTTGCCCTTTGTTATCTGAGCTGTAATCGCAGCTACAATGACCGTCGGGCTATACTTATTCCCCACATCATTTTGCACAATCAAAACCGGCCGCAACCCGCCTTGTTCGGAACCGACCACCGGGCTCAAATTCGCATAATAAATCTCTCCACGTTTGACGACCATTTTTATCCACGTCCTGCCAATTCGGCAAACAAACCTTCTTCCGCCAAAGTTAAATTGATGACAGCCATTTCCTCATAGCCTTTTTTCATGTTTTCGACAAAAGCCCGATGTTTACAGTCCTCAATATAGTTGCCCATTGCATCACGAAAGAACTGACTGCGACTCAATTTTTCCGTAGCAGCAAATGAGTCAATCTCCTCCAGCATTTCATCAGGTATACTAATCATTACACGTTTCAACTCGGTCACACTTACACCTCCGCAGATATTAAATCATAATAACCCAAATATAGATTCAGTATAGTTTTTTTACTGCAAAATGTCAATTTAAAAGTAATGATTTTATAAATTATTTACTCATTGCCAACAGCAAGCCGGGCTGCCGGCAAGGCTGCCATAATATCCCTGGCCAGAAGCCCCGTCATCCCCTGTTCTGCTGCCAGATCACCGGCCATCCCGTGCAAAAACACTCCCACGAGCGCCGCATTGTAACGAGATAAGCCCTGCGCCTTGAGACCAGCAATAGCCCCGGCCAAAACATCGCCGCTGCCAGCTGTCGCCATTCCCGGATTTCCATTACTGGCTATATATACATTGCCATCCGGGAAGACAACGATGGTCTTTTCACTTTTCACCACAAAGATGCTGTTGTAATCAGCTGCTGCCTGCCGGGTCGTTGCCAAAAGGTCTGCTTTCAATTCTCCGACCGAAATACCCAGCAAAGCTGCCATCTCGCCCAGGTGAGGCGTCAGCACCGGCATGACGGCAGCCTGGCTGAGCTTCTCCGGCTGGTCGCAAAAAGCGCGAATCGCATCGGCATCAAGGATCAGCTGCACCTTAGCTTGGAGGGTAAATGAGCGGATGGCCTCTGCTGTTTCTTCATCACGGCCAAGTCCAGGACCAATGACAACTACATCACAGGTTTCAGCTGCTTCAAGCAAGTCGGCGACAGCCGCTTCCGCAATCGTGCCATTTGGAGTTTCCGGTGTGGGATGCAATACAACTTCCGTCAGTTTCCCCGCCAAAACATCATGCAGCCCTGCCGGTGATGCCAGTCTAACCATCCCTGTACCGCTGCGTAGAGCCGATTCCGCCGTGAGTGCCGCAGCCCCCGTGTAACCTCTTGAGCCGGCAATCGCCAAAACACGGCCACAACTATTTTTATGTACATCGGCAGCGCGAGGCACCAGTAATTTTTTCACCAGATGAATATCGAGCAATGCTTGCTGAATTTTGTCCTCTTCAAGCAAGGCCCGCGGGATTCCAATCCCATCTACCAGTAATTTCCCGGTATAGGCCCCACCAGGATAAAAAATTTGTCCAAGTTTTGGCAAGCCAAACGTAACCGTCGCCGATGCCGCCACAGCCGTCTGGGCGATACAGCCGCTGTCTGCTGCTACACCGCTTGGCATATCAATTGCCAAAACAGGCTTTTCCGCCTCGTTTATCATGGAAATCAATCGTTCCAAATCCTCGCTTAAAGATCCATGAAAGCCCGTACCCAGCAGGGCATCAACAATGCCATCAGCAAATGCCAGCATGACCTGGATCTTATCCCAATCACGCGGTGAGGCAACCTGCCGAATGTCAAGATCCATATTCGTAATTATATCCAGATTCAGCTGAGCCGCTTCGCTCAGCTGCTGCAAATCGCCAAGCAAAAACACCTTGACTTTCGCCCCTAGATTTGCCAAATGACGGGCAGCAACAAAGCCATCGCCACCATTGTTGCCCGAACCACAAAATATGACAATCGCTTTATCCTCAACGCCCTGAAGCAGACGCTTCGTTTCATGCGCTGCCTGGACACCTGCATTTTCCATCAGGACAACTTCCGGCACCCCATAGGTACTTCCTGCCGCCTGATCAATCTCCCGCATTTCTGCTGCTGTCACAATTTTCATTTTGCATCTCCTCCAAAAATAGCCTGGGCCACCGCGTATTCACGCGCATGGCTCAGCGATATGTAAATTGACGTCACTCCGAGCTCTCGGGCCATTTCTTCAAAAAAGCCGCACAAGCTGACACGCGGGCAGCCTTTTGCATCCGGCAAAATCTCAATGTCCTGCAACGTCCCCCCGACAAGTCCGGTGCCAAAAGCCTTTAGCACTGCCTCTTTGCCGGCAAAGCGGGCCGCATAAGACGCAGCCGCCTGGGTTCCCCGACCTTCACAATATGTCTGCTCCGCCGGGGTAAAGACCCGCCGAACAAAGCGCTTATTGGCAATAGCCTTTTTTATGCGTTCAATTTCGATGATATCAATCCCCGTGCCAATAATCATATATGCCCTCCTCATCAAAGAGCCGACATTTAAAATGTCGGCTCTTTTTTCCTACCTATTGAATTGCCTGCATGTTTACGCTTTGATAGGTCCGGGCAATTAAAACATCCACCCGCCGATTCTGACTGCGCCCTTCTTCTGTGGCATTGTCAGCTATCGGCCGGTACTCGCCATAACCAACGGTGCTGAAACGCACCGGCTGTAAATTCGCATTTTGCGACAAAATAAATTTCATAAAGTTTAATGAGCGCTGCGCACTCAGATCCCAGTTAGAAGGGAACTGGCTGTTGGCAATCGGTACATTATCCGTATGCCCTGAAATTACGACATTTTGCGTAATTGTCGCCAAAAGGCCGGCGATCACCGGGCCAATTTTTTGCGAATCAGCAACAAGATCAGCACTGCCCGACGGGAACAGGGCCTTTTCCCGGATGCGGATCATCAGACCTTCATCCGTCATTGCTGTTCCAAGCTCCATTTCAAGCCCATTGTCTTTTATGTAGCTGTCAAGCTTTTGTTTAATTTCTTCCAGTTTTTGGTTTTCTTGTACATATTCCTGATTGTTCGAAACAGCTGCATCTTCCGGCAGCGTGGCTGCTTTTTGCATATTAGGGCCAGCCTGATCAAACATCGACGGTCCCCCTGAATGAAAGGCCGCACTAAAAGCCTGCGCCATTTCTGTCACCTTTTCCTGATCGGTCTGCGACACAGCAAAAAGGACAATAAACAACGCCAACAGCAAGGTCAGCAAATCCGAATACGGCAGCAACCAGGCCTCGCTGGCATGTTCCTCATGCGGTTTATGCCTCTTTTTTCTCGCCATACCTTATGCCTCCGCTCTGCCTTTGATTTGATCACGCTCTGTCTGCGGGATAAATACCTTAAGCTTGGCTTCGATTGCCGTTGGCGAATCACCAGCCTGCAAAGACAATATGCCTTCAATAATCATTCGCTTCTGCGCCACTTCCATCTGTGACATCGTTTTGAGTTTATTGGCAATCGGCAGCCAGATAACATACCCGGTAAAGATACCCAGCAACGTCGCAATAAATGCGGCCGCAATTGAATGGCCGAGCTTATCAATATCCTTAAGATTTCCCAGCGCCGCGATCAAGCCAACAACCGCACCCAAAACACCCAGTGTCGGCGCATAAGTTCCCGCCTGCGTAAAGATCGACATCCCTTCGGCATGGCGCTGTTCCATGACCTGCAGCTCCGCATCAAGTACATCACTGACAAATTCAGGATCCATACCATCGATAACCATGTTGAGCCCTGACCGGAAAAAAGGATCTTTTATATCGGCGACCTTATTTTCCAGCGCTAAAATACCCTCGCGGCGGGCAATCTGCGACAGCTCGACAAACAAGCTGAGCATTTCCGTCTTAGGGCGATTATCCTGGGACTGAAACACCTTCTTCACCAGTTTCGGGAAATTCCGCATCTGCTCCATCGTAAAACCCGTAAACAAGCAGGAAAATGTCCCTCCGAAAATGATCAAAAATGCCGCCGGATTATTTAATGAGCTGAGCGCAGCCCCCTTTAATACCATTCCGACAAAAACTGAAACAAAACCTAATACCATTCCGATGACTGTTGATTTTTCCAACGCAAGTCCTCCTTCTACTAAAACGTGTATGACAAATGATTTTTGTCTCTTCCCTGAGACAGCATGAGACTTGACGAATTATTATATTCCCTGCTTGAGGGCAAAATTCCTACCAGAAAATAATTTATTTCTTCCTTTATGTTTCGTGAACTCACGACACGGTCTCACCAGGCAGAAGATCCTGCGTTATATTATACAGTATAACCGCTGTCTCTGCCTCGTTATTTAAAAAAACGCGGCAAAGGTCCTCTGCGCCAGCCCCTTTTTTTCCTAATTATTATATCGTCAAAAGTAAAAAAAAGTTAAATTTCCAATCTGATGTTTTTTTCATATTCATATCCAATAATTTTTATGTTATTATATTAATTGTATTTATTGTATTTTTTTGTAAAGACAAATCTTTTTCCTAATGGCAGAATAATGCTATGATAAGATTTTTTTATTGTTCACTATGTCTTTAAAATATGGTATAATAATGCTTAAATAATTTAAGTTTATTATACTTTGGAAACCTGACCGATATTTTAGAAAATGGAGCGATACTATGGAATTACGACAACTCGAATATTTTCAAATGTCCAGCCGTTTAAAAAACATTACCCGGGCCGCTGAAAGACTCCGCGTATCTCAGCCAAATATCACCGTTGCGATCAAAAAACTTGAGGCAGAACTTGGCATTCAGCTGTTTGACCGCAGCCAAAAACAGCTGTCACTTACTCCAGAAGGTGCTGTTTTTCTCAACCGCATCGAGCTTGCCTTGCGCAACATTCAGGATGCCGTGCTTGAAGTAAATGACTATAAACAGCTGCAAAAGGGCACGATCAAGATCGGCATCCCCTCAATGATCGGAGCCTACCTGTTTCCTAAAATCTTCTCCAGCTTTCAGCGCCGTTATCCTCATCTCGATATATATCTTTATGAGGAAGGATCTATGGCTATCCGGGAGCATCTTGAACGAGATGAGCTCGACTTCGGCATCGTCATCATCTCGGATGCCTCGCCTAACCTGCAGTTGCTGAAAATGTCCACCAACCAGATTGTCGCCTGTGTGCCGGAACACCACGAACTTGTAAAACAGGACTTCATCCATATTAAGGATATGGCGGATACCGACCTGATCATGCTCAAGGAAGGATCTTTCCTGCGCAACCTGATCCTCCAAAAATTAAAATCAGCCAACGTGACGCCTAATATTGTCCTCGAATCCAACCAGATCGAAACCATCAAAGGCCTTGTCTCTAGCGATGTCGGCCTGGCTTTTCTGCTTGACTTCATCATCAAAGATGCTCCTGGCATCAAGGGGCTGCCCCTGTCGGAACCAATCTTCGTTGATGTCGGGCTCGCCTGGAAAAAAGATCGTTATATCTCGAAAGCCTCCCAATCCTTCATCGATTTTTGCAAGGACAGTCTACAGCTCGATAAAATATAAAAAACAAAGGCCGCAGCGATTTTCGCTGCGGCTTTTATTTTTATCGGGATTATCCCTCTATCCCGGCAGCAAGCACAGGCCAGACTTCCGGAGACTCAAAGCCCTTGCGCCAGCTGGCAATCCCTGCTAAATTATATTTTTTTACCAGAGCAACCTTACTGGCAAGGGAACGCTCATCCTCCTGCCAGACCCGATAACGGCGGCCAGCTTCGTTGTATTCAAAATAGTACTGCCCCTGATCCTCCTGCCACTGCGGCATAAGACCTTTTTCTTTTATCAGTGCCTGTGCCGCGGGCATCGTCAAAGTCCGTGCAGAGACCTTTCCCTGATCTTCCGTCCACAATCGCATGTACAATGGAATTCCCAGCACTAATTTTTCCGGAGGGACTTGCTGCTGCATGGTTGCTAAAATGCCATTTTCCACCCAGCCGAGCGAAGCTACCGAACCGCTGACAGGCGAGGTCCGCCAGTGCTCATCATAAGCCATCAGCATCACATAATCCACGATTTGTGCCAGAGCTTCACGGTCATAGCAAGGCGACCAGTTTGGCGTTGTTGACGGCACTGTCACATCAATAGATACCGTTTTTCCTTCAGCCCTCAGGGCCATAGTAATTTCCCTGACAAATAGCGTCAGTCGATCCCGGTCATCGTCATAAATATTTTCAAAATCAAGATTGATGCCATCGAACCCATAGCGTTCCGTATAAAACAACAACTGCTGCACGACATAATGCCTTGCCGTATCATTTACCAGCAGGTCATGCATACGATCGGCATCAAAGCCACTATCGACCAGTGGCCAGAGCTTATAGCCTTTTGCCTTGACTGCGGCAATATAGGTTTCATCCACATCGCTTTTTATCAGCCCAGCTTCATTGACAATCGAAAACCAGCAGGGAGAGGCCGTATTTACGCCTGGCTGTACCGGCAGCGCCGACAGATTATTTTCTGCTTCAAAGGTCGGCTGCCAGACAAGATTCACCCTGGAAGCAGGTTGGCCCGGCAAAGAAGCTGCCTTTCCCGTATGTGCGGCCAACTCTCCCATCGCAGTACTGGTGCCGAAAAGCAGTAGGCACAAGAATATTATTTTTTTGTACATAAAACACCTCACGAATCTCTATTTTCTTTATTATAGCGCAAAAGACGGATTTGCCAAAATAAAAACGAACCACAGTGCAAACAGCACCATGGCTCGTTTCATTTTTGTTTACAAAATCAACCTGGCAATCGCATAACCGACAGCACAGCCGGAAATGACACCGATTAAACCAGGAATAATAAAGCTGTGATTGATTACATATTTTCCGATTTTTGTCGTTCCTGAGCGGTCAAAACCAATACAGGCCAAATCCGACGGATAGGTCGGCAGGAAAAAATATCCATAGCAGGCTGAAATAAATCCGATGATAAGCACGGGATCAACACCGACAGCCAGCGCCATCGGAACGACAATCGCTATAGCCGCAGCCTGCGAGTTGACAAGCTTTGAGGTGACAAAGGCCACCAGCGCATATGCCCACGGATACTCTGTTACCGTCTGACCAAGCAGGACTTTCAGCATCTCAATATGATGTCCAAAAAAGGTATCTGCCATCCAGGCAACTCCATAAACCGAAATCAGGGCCACCATGCCGGCGCGAAACACCGTGCCATTGCCGACGTCCTTCGCCTTAACCTTGCAGCTTAACAAAATCGCCGCTGCTACGCCGAGCATCAGCATCTGAATCATAATCGTCATCGACAAAGCCTTTGCCGGTTTGCCAGCCTCCACTGAAAAATGCGGCACAAGATCAGGAAAGCTGCCAAAAATTGCAATAACCGCAATGCCAATAAAGAAAATAATCATCGCCCGATAATATTCTGCCGGAAGTTCTTGATCGACAAGACTTTCCGTATTGCCATAAATATATTCACGCTGTGCAGGATCCTCAATGAGCTTTTGAAACTCTTCATCCTGTTCAAGTTCCTTGCCCCGCCGTAAGCTCCAAAGACCGGCAAATAAAACACCGCAAAAAGTAGCCGGTATAGCTACCATCAGAATCTGAACCAGGCCATAATGGTACCCGGCTGCTGCCATAAACCCCACGATTGAAACAACGGCCACCGATGCCGGCGAAGCACAAATCCCCATCTGTGAGGCAACGGAAGCAACGGCCATCGGACGTTCCGGTCGTATATTCTGCTTAATTGCCACATCATAAATAATCGGGAACATCGTATACACCACATGTCCTGTCCCGCAAAGAACCGTCAGCCCCCAGGTCGTAATCGGCGCCAAAATCGTGATATATTTCGGATTCTTCCGCAGTAACCGTTCGGCGTATTTCAACATAACGGTCAGTCCGCCTGATGTCTGCAAAAAACCGGCACAGGTAACAACGGCCATAATAGTCAGCATAACATCAATCGGCGGGTTTCCTGGCTTATAGCCAAAGCCAAACGTAAAAACAACCAGCCCAATTCCGCTGATTACGGCCAGCCCTAAGCCACCATGCCGGACGCCAATAATCAAACAAGCCAATAAAAGAATAAATCCCAATAATATTTCCATATAAAATTACCCCCTTTCCTATAAATAATAAAAATCCATTTTTACATAAATGATATTTTCAAATCTTATTATAGCAAATTTTTTGCAACAAATACATCATTTCATATCATAGCTGTCTAGCCCTCCCGCCTCGCTAAAATTCGCCGCAAAAGAATTGCCGGCGAATCCCAATTCGCCTATATCCCGTATATGAATTTTATTGTATAATTAAATAGTTCTAAAAGATTATATTTTGTTTAGGAGGATTTTTATGGCACTAATCAATGAAAATTATTTGAAACTTCCCGGCAGCTACTTATTTGCAGAGATTGCCCGCCGGGTTTCTGATTTTAAAGAATCGCATCCGGATGCTGACATTATCCGACTTGGTATTGGCGACGTAACCCAGCCGTTGCCAGCGGTTTCAGTTAAAGCCATGCATGCGGCTGTTGAAGAAATGGCGCATCAAGATACATTCAGAGGCTATGGCCCCGAGCAGGGGTATGACTTTTTAATCGAAAAAATCATCGATGCCAATTATACGCAGCGCGGCATTGAAATCGACAAGGATGAAATCTTTGTCAGTGATGGTTCCAAAAGCGACTGTGGAAATATCCAGGAAATATTCAGCACTGACTGCAAAGTGGCCATTACGGATCCGGTCTATCCGGTTTATCTCGATACGAATGTCATGGCGGGACGCACCGGCAGTCTGCAGGAAAATGGCATGTTTGCAAACGTAACCTATATGCCGTGTACAGCTGAAAACAATTTCACGCCAGAAATTCCAAAGCACCGGGTCGACATGGTTTATCTCTGCTGTCCTAATAATCCAAGCGGCACAACTTTGTCACGCGAATCCTTAAAAGACTGGGTTGCCTATGCGCGAAAAAATGAATCCGTCATTTTCTTTGATGCCGCTTATGCTGCCTATATTACCGAAGACGATGTTCCCCGCTCCATTTATGAAATTGAAGGCGCGAAGGAGGTTTCTATCGAATTTCGTTCCTTCTCCAAAACAGCTGGCTTTACGGGCACTCGCTGCGGGTATACCGTTGTGCCAAAAGCACTTAAGGGCCGCGCCAAAGACGGCAGCCAGCATGAACTCAATAAGCTGTGGAACCGCCGTCATACGACAAAGTTTAACGGCACGGCTTACATCATTCAGCGCGGTGCGGAAGCTATTTATTCGGCGGAAGGCCAGCAGGAAATTAAGGCCACGATTGATTATTACATGACAAATGCCAAAATCATCCGCGAAGGAATTCAGGCGGCCGGACTCCAGGCTTTTGGTGGCGTAAATGCACCTTACATCTGGCTGAAGACGCCAAACAATATGCCTTCCTGGGAGTTTTTTGACAAGTTATTGCACGAAGTCCATATTGTCGGCACCCCGGGAGCCGGCTTCGGGCCATCCGGTGAAGGATATTTCCGCCTTACCGCTTTCGGCAATCGCGAAAATACCGAACGCGCCATTGAACGCATAAAAACCAAGTTAAAATTTTAAAAATACCAATTAAAGCAGCCAATTGTTGTCATCAGGCAACGATTGGCTGCTTTTTTGCATAAAAATGTTTACATTTTTACAGCAATTCGTTATATTATTAATAACATTATATTTCAGGAGGACATTTCATCTTTATGAACACACTTAATTTACAAAAGCTACTAGTTTGCCGCGATATACTGGAAGATACTATCATTTGCCTTTTCTGTGACCTAGCAAAAAAACCTGCGGACACAGATCTCCCCTACATTCTCGCCGGAGCCCTTATCGAGCAAGCTGAACAGAAAAACTTTTCCGGCAATTTGCTGCGGGCTCAGCTGCTTTATTTATTGGCTCAAGGAAATAATGCTGCCGCTCAGACGACAGAACGAACCAACGGAAGCTGCGGTGCCGGACTGCACCAGGCCTTTTCTTATGATATAGAAATTCTTTGGCCCTTGCTAAAAAAAGAGGATTTATCTGACATGTTCGGCCCGGCCCAAAAGCTTCTGTCGGCTTATCTGCCAACCGATTCAAAGCTGCCGGAAAACCTGCAATTTCTCGACCACGGTGTAAGCTCAGCCAGCACGCCAGCTGAGCTCACGATCACTTTACTTGATTATTATCGCCGCTATGGCTGCGGCGAAATTGCCAGTCACCGGGCTTTTTGCTGGGACAGCAAAAACCAGACACTCGTCGGAATCCGCCATTTTGAAGACATTGCCTTTTCTGATCTCGTCGGGTATGAACGGCAAAAACAGCAGCTACTCGACAACACTGCTGCCTTTGCCGGTGGCAAACCCGCCAATAACGTCCTGCTGGTTGGCGCCCGCGGCACGGGAAAATCCTCCTCCGTAAAAGCCCTGGCCAATATATTTTATGCCCAAGGGTTACGCCTGCTCCAACTGACAAAAAGCCAGCTGACAGAACTGCCTAAGGTGATGAGCGATCTTCGCCGTCGTCCCGGGAAAAAATTCATTCTATTTCTTGATGATCTCTCCTTTGAGGAATTCGAAATTGAATACAAATACCTGAAATCAGCCATCGAAGGCGGCGTCGAAGGGCGCCCGGAAAACGTGCTGATCTATGCAACCTCTAACCGTCGTCATTTAATCAAGGAAACTTGGAAGGATCGGGCCGATAGTCAGGAAGAGCTTTACCGCAATGACAGCGTCAATGAAACCGTCTCCCTGTCAGACCGGTTTGGACTGATCATCAACTATACGGCACCAAATCAGTCCGAATACCTGGCAATTATTGAACACCTGCTCAAAAAAGCAGCTGTTACGCTACCTTCTGAGGAACTGCGGCTGCAGGCACTGCGGTGGGAACTCACGCACTCCGGGCGCAGCGGACGCGTTGCCCAGCAGTTTGTTACCCATTATCTGGGCCAACAGGCTAATTTGGAAAAATAAACAACGGCGGCAAAATATTTGCCGCCGTTGTTTTTCGTCTATACACTTTCCTGAAGACCTTCTTGCCTGACAAACCGATAGCCAACCCCACGCACGGTTTCAATGCCGTCACTGACGGCCGGCACAGCTTTAAGTTTAGCCCGCAGATGCCGGATATGTACATCCACCGTGCGGGTGTCACCATAATATTCATAGCCCCATACTTTTTCAAGCAGTTCATCCCGGGAATAAGCCCGTCCGACATTTGTCAGAAATAATTTCAACAGTTCATATTCCTTTGGTGTCAGGGCCAGTTCCTCTTTGCCAAGAAAAGCCTTATAGGCAGCAAAGTCAATGCGCAACGGGCCCACGGCCAGCTGACTTTCCTGAACTGGTCCATGCTGACTGCGACGCAGAACCGCTTTAATTCGTGACAAGAGTTCACGCATGCTAAACGGCTTCGTTATGTAATCGTCAGCCCCGAGCTCAAGCCCAAGGACCTTATCGATCTCGCCGTCACGGGCCGTAAGCATGATAATTGGAATCATCGCTGTCTGACTCCGACTTTTAATCTCCCGGCAGACCTCAAGCCCATCAATTTCCGGCAGCATGACATCCAGCAGTATCATATCAAGATTTGCTGCCAGCTTTAGTGCCGTACGACCATCACCAGCCTGCACTACGTCATAGCCGGCCTTTGTCAAATTATATGCCAGCAGTTCCCGTATCGATTCTTCATCATCTACAATCATTATGCGCATATCCTGCTTCACTCCAGCACACTTCAGCAGAAATTTCCGCTGAGAATTTTTTATAAACCCGCATTACAAAACCCGTGACAATTTTTCGTCGGCATAAGAACGCAGTGCTGCTGCTGCTTTCTTGTAAATAAGCAGCATTACGGACGAAGTAAACGCACATTTTATGAGGTTGAACGGCAGCACCGCCCACAACATCATCGTCGTCATATCGGTTATATAGGGATTCACCGCCGTCCCCATCTTAATGATCGACTCTACCGGCCAGCCATAAACAGCCGCGAACAGCGGAATGGCAATATACGCATTGCCAAATACCGAAAAAAGACTGCTGGTCAAAGTCCCCACCGTCATCCCCCACAGAGCCGCCTGCTTCGTCTTATATCGCTGATAAATCAAGGCTGCGGGCAGAACAAAGGCGACATTGGCCATAAAATTAGCCATTTCACCAACAAGCAGCGTATCCGACCCCTGAATCAGCAGTTTAACCAACAGCTTCAATGAAATTATCAGCACCCCCGCCGACGGGCCTAAAAAGAAAGCTCCAAACAGAGCTGGCAGTTCAGCCGCATCAAAGCGATAAAATGGCGGAACAAAGGGCAATGGGAAATTTATAAACATCAAAATCGCACTGAACGCCCCTAAAATACCGATAATCGTCAGCCGATGCAGGGAAAAATTATCCTTCATACAAAATCTCCTGTGTTTCTCAAAACGCAAAGTAAGTCTCCTGCCGCCTGGCCGGAGACTCCCTGTCTATGTATCAGTCGTCTTGTCCCTGATTCAGATCTGCTTTTGCCTGCTGTACGACATTTAACGTACTGCCGATATTCGCAGCCAGATGGTCAAATACCTGATTGGCATACTGCACAGAATCGCGTTTGAGCTCCCGGGAGTTAAGAATCGTTTTTTCCATGATTTCCTGAGCTTTTGCTTGCGCCTGCTGAAACACTTCATTTTCATCGGTCAGCTTCATGGCATAGTCCTTCGCCTGATCGACGATACGTGCTGCCTCCTGGCGCGCCGCCTCAAGAATTCGCTGTTGTTCCTGCACGACCTGATCAGCCTTGCTGATCTGCTGCGGCAATTCATTGCGCAGCTCATCGACGAGACGGATCAGATCATCTTCCTCAATAATACACTTGTTGGTAAATACCACACGTCTTGCATCGACAACTAAATTTTCAATTTCATCTAAAATATCATTTACAGCCATTTGATCAGCCTACCTTTTATTTTATTTCTCACGCTGCATGTTTTTCCCCATGCGCGCCTTTATAGCTAATTCTACACACTCGGGCACAAGTCCTTTGACCCGGCCATTAAAATTTGCTAGTTCACGGACACCGGATGAGCTGAGAAACGAATACTCATTGCTCGTCATCAAAAAAACCGTTTCCAGCTCGGGATCGATCTGTCGCAATAGCAGTGCCCGCTGGAATTCATATTCAAAATCAGCCACGGCCCGCAGACCACGAACGACAATATGTGCGCCCTGCTGATGAACATACTCATTCAACAGCCCCTGAAAGGCATCTATTCTGATGTTTTCAATATGCCTCGTCGACTCCCGCAGCAGTTCGACCCGTTCTTCCATCGAAAAAAAAGGCGTCTTGTTTATATTATGAAACACGCCGACGATGATCTGGTCAAACATGCCGCTGGCACGTTCAAAAATGTTGATATGCCCATTGGTAACCGGATCAAAACTCCCCGGACAAACTGCAATCCTCATGGCTTAGCCTCCTTCATCGTTTCCCTGCCGCGCTTAAACATACTGACCTGCGTCGTCGAACCATAGGCCTGATTGCGAATAAGCCGCAGATCCCCCCATGGTCCGCCAAGGTCATCCTCTCTGGCATGTTCAACAACAACCAGCCCCTGCGGCTCCAGCAAATTTCCCGCCGCAAGAAAAGCGAGTACTTGCTGACAGAGATTTTTACTGTAGGGAGGATCACAAAATACCAGGGAGAAACGCTGTCCACTCTGTTCCAGCCGCCGCATTACGGCCAAAGACTCCCCTTTTATTATTTTCGCTTTTTCCCCCAAATGCGTATGCGCAGCATTTTCTTCAATCACCTTAATGCTTTCCGCCCGCTGATCAATAAACACTGCCGTGGATGCCCCGCGGCTGAGAGCCTCAAGCCCAAGATTTCCCGTACCGGCAAAAACATCCAGCACCGCTGTCTCCCGGATAAAAGGCGACAAAATATTAAAGACAGATTCTTTGATCCGATCCGCTGTCGGCCGTGTATCATAGCCCTTGGGCGTTTTTAGTTTACAGCCTCTGGCGAGACCCGTTATAATCCTCATATTTCCACTCCAAACCTAAAATAAACCGTTCTCATTCTACCATATTTTTTCGTTTTCGTGAACTGCCTGCCAGAAAAGAAGTAGGGTTTATTCCCGCAAGAATAAATTTCATCTCATATGATATAATATGAGATGAAATTTATTTGTCAAAGGAGGCCGCTCTTTGAAGCTTCGGTTATTTTTTCTGTTTCTGCTTGTTGTTATAGTGCTCCTATCCTTTGAGCTGCTTACCGGCTATTATCCGTCCGGAAAACCAGTCTCCGCTGATCCGATCAAACCAACATACAAAGTCCTGCTGCTGCCGCTTGACAGCCGTCCGCCATGTCAAAAATTTGCCATTGATGCTGGCAAAATTGCCGGCATTGAAGTTATAACGCCCCCCGCAGAAATTCTTGATTACTACACAGCTCCCGGCAACCGCCCGGCACTACGATCCTGGCTTGCAGAAAATATTGCTGCCGCTGACGCCGTCATCTTATCTATCGATCAGCTACTGCATGGAGGGCTGCTGGCGGCCAGAGAAACCGATGGCAGCGGCAATGAAGAAGACGCCCTTGCCTTTGTGCGTGAACTTCATGCCCAGCATCCAGATAAACCGATCTATGCCTTTAATATCCTGCCGCGAATTCATCCTCCGGCCAGCATCGACAATTATGAAGACCGAAAAAACCTGATCAAGTATTCACGGCTGACAGAAGAGCTGTCTGTTTTTGACAATCCAGACGATCTTAAAGAGCTGCGACAGCTCGAGGAAACTGTGCCACCGTCTGCTCTTGCCCAATATAAAAGTCTGTACGAAGAAAATTCCCGACTTAATGAAAAGCTCTGTCTTATGGCCTCGCAGGGAATTTTGGAAAAAATCATTATCGGGCAAGATGACAGCGAAGACTTTGGCATTCCCAATCTGGAAAAGCTGCAATTGCAGCGCTTTATAAATTCCCTGGGGATTCGTGACGACCGGGCCGTGATAACCCGCGGTGCGGATGAAGTTGCCTTGTCACTGCTCACCGATATTCACAGCCATTTATCCGGCAGCCAGCCGCCCAAAATCTATGTTGAATATAGTGACAGCGACGCCCCCGGACTCAGAATGCCTTATATGTCTGGTTCTGTCGCCACAAGTGTCGCCGAGAAAATTCGGCTTATTCACGGGGAGGCAGTAGACCGTCCAGAGGATGCTGATTTTACTTTATTCGTGCATATCGGCACCGATAAAAATCTGGGCAGTCGCAAGCACAGTGCCCTGCGCATTCAAGAATTACTTGATGCTGGCTACAAAATTGCCCTCGTCGACCTCAGCCAACATTTTTGCGCCGAAGAAGCGCTGCTGCCGCAGCTTATTTATTGTGATGTTGCCCTCAATCAGCTGATTGCCTATGCCGGTTGGAATACAACCAGCAATGCCGTCGGTACAGCCATATCCCAGGGGGCAATCTTTACCACCGAATTATCCCGACAGACAGAAACAACTGCCTTACTTGAACTTTACCGGCACAACCTGACTTTGCTCAACAACCGCTATTTGGAAGATTATTTCTATTTAAAAGATCTGATAGATACCATCAATAAAACTTTGCAAAAAGCCGGCTATAAAAACGTCTATGATCTCGATATGGAACATAATTACAAATGGGCTAATTATCTGCTGCAAACCGGCATCAACCAGCGGGCTTCCTATTTGGAACATACTGCAGCTTATCGAAAACCGCTGAAAATCATGACACCAGAGGGACCTCTTCAGCTGCGTATCCGCGAACTGCAGGTCGAAACGTTCTATCCCTGGCCACGCACGTTTGAAATTTATCTGCAAACCACCCTGCAACTGGAGAACATTCCTTGAATTTTTTTATTGACTTTGTCTACAAACCTATGTATAATTATGTTTCGTGGCAGTGATACATTTCCTGCCCGCTAAACCATTGGGGTATCGCCAAGTTGGTAAGGCACGGGATTCTGAATCCCGCATGCGTTGGTTCGAGTCCAGCTACCCCAGCCATTTTGTTATTGAGCCATCCGCGTGATGGCTTTTCTGCGTTTTAGGATAAAAACCGGGGAGACAATGTCTCCCCGGTTTTCCTATTCTTCTGCCTTCTTCAGCTTGGCCTTGCCTTTTTCAATAATCGCTTCTGCTTTTTTTGCCGGCATCTCCTCATAATGGGAGAATTTCAGGGAAAACGATCCCCTTCCCTGGGTCAGCGACCGCAGGTCAGTGGCATATTTATAGAGTTCACCTTGCGGAATCTGGGCTTTTATTTCCCCTTGCCCCCGCTCACCACTTTCCATTCCCATAATCCGGGCCCGTTTAGCATTTAAATCACCAATGACATCTCCCATATAGTATTCTGGCACAAAGACATTGATATCACAAATTGGTTCGAGCAGCAACGGCGAGGCCTCCAATATCCCCTTGCGAATTGCCTGTGCCGTAGCTGTTTTAAAGGCCATTTCAGAAGAATCCACAGCATGATAAGATCCATCATAAAGATTGACTTTGACGTCAACTACCGGATAACCGGCCAGAACGCCGCCTTGGAGCGTTTCGGCCGTCCCCTTTTCTACGGCTGGAATATATTGGCGTGGTACACTGCCGCCAAAAATAGTTTCCGTAAATTCATTTCCAGAGCCTGTCGGCAATGGCTCGATTTCAAGCCATACATGCCCATACTGCCCGTGGCCACCGCTTTGTTTTTTGTGTTTGCCTTCAACTTTTACCGGCTTGCGGATCGTTTCGCGATAAGCAACGGCGGGTTGTGTCAGCAGCGCCTCCACGCCAAATTTACGTTGCATCTTCTCCAGCGCAATATCAAGGTGAACTTCACCAATTCCGCTTATCAGGAGATCTTTTGTTTCCCGGTCTTTGACTACCCGCAGCGTTGGGTCCTCCTCCTGCTGCTTGCTGAGTGCTACCCCAATTTTATCCTCATCATCTTTTTGTTTGGCCTTAATGGCCATCGTCATCATTGCTTCAGGATAATCGATTTTTTCATAACGAATGGGAGCGGATTTGTCACAAAGTGTATCCCCTGTATTAGTCGATGCCAGCTTGGCAGCGACGACAATATCCCCCGCACTAGCTGTACTGAAGCCAAGTTGTCGCTTGCCCTGCAGGGTAAAAAGGCTGCCAACGCGTTCGGTCACATCCTTGGCCGAATTATAATACGACGCATCCCCCTTCATGGTCCCGGACAGAATCCGGATAAAGCTGAGTCTGCCAACCATCGGGTCAACCACCGTCTTGAACACCTGGGCCGAAAAAGCATCCTCTGTCCGCCGCTCAATGTAATCTCCCGTCGCCGGATCAATCCCCAGTGAGGTTTTAAAATATGGCGTCATCAGATATTCGACCGCAGCATTCATCATTTTTTTTACACCTACATTTTGATAGCCGCTGCCGCAAAGGACGGGGAATATCTTTGCCGCCTGAATTCCTTCAATTAAAGCGGCTGCTATTTCTACTTCACTGATCTCCTGGCCTTCAATATATTTTTCCAAAAGTTCATTGTTGTATTCAGCGACCGTTTCGATCAGCTGCTGGCGAGCCAGCTCCACTTCCGGTTCCAAATATTCAGGAATAGCACCCTCGAGAATTTCCTCCTGCGAAGTGACAATTTTGGTATGCAATTTCAGCAAATCAGCAACCCCCTGAAAAGCAGCCGCCGTACCGATTGGCAGCTGAATTGGCACCACCCCAGGACCAAATTTTACGCGCAACTCTTCAACGGTACGATTAAAATCAGCATGCTCACGATCCATTTTATTGATGAAAATGGCCCGTGGCAAATTCAGGCTTTCAGCATAACGCCACACCTTTTCCGTTTCCACTTCAATGCCTGACGGGGCCGAAATGACGATCAGGGCATTGTCTGCTGCTTGTAGGGCACTTTTGACCTCACCGACAAAGTCCGGATATCCCGGAGTATCTATGAAATTCAGTTTATAGCCCTGCCACTCACAGGCAGCAATTGCGCTGCTGAGTGTAAGTCTGCGCTTTGTCTCTTCTGCTTCAAAGTCAAGTACGGACGTCCCTTCATCCACTTTTCCGAGACGGGTCACAGCGCCGGCATTAAACAAGCATGCTTCCAGCAACGTTGTTTTTCCGGCTTTCCCCTGACCGACAACTGCTATATTGCGTAGATTGGCACTGCTGTATTCTTTCATAGACATAACCTCCCTTAAAATCTTGTTATAATTTTCTTTATTCTCTGAAAATACCTCATATTCCTCTTTCTGTAAAAAAGTTTTCTGACAAAAAATGCTGCAGGCAAGCCTGCAGCATTTTTTAATGAACCTTATTCGTTTCTTCCAAACGCATCAGCATAAAACAAAGATCTGACTGCCGGTTTAATACAAGCCGCACATTTTCATCGACTTTGCCAATTTTAGCAAAGTCCAAAACGCGCCGCTCAGCCCGACGAACAGTTGTTCTGGCAACATCAAGGGCAGCGCCGCCCTTCGTATCGCCAGCTACAATAAACTTATTAATCGGCGGCAGCTGTTCTTCCAGCTTATCAAGCGATGCTTCCAGCCAACTGACATGCTCAGCAGTTATATACGGCGGTGAATCAACACTAGCAAGATCGGCCATCAGCATCATATTCATTTGCTGTAATTTGATAATTGTTTCTTTTACGTCCTCATTTTCACAAAACGCCCGGGCCATTGCCAGCGAAGAATTCACCTCATCAACGGTGCCATAGGCTTCAACCCGTAAAGAAGATTTGTCGACCCGCTGCCCGCTCAGCAGACTTGTCTTACCTTGATCTCCGGTCTTTGTATAAACACTCATGTAACTATGCTCCCTTCCTTCGGCTGCCTGTTACCATCTTATTTATAACAGGTACCTCGCTCAGATATATATTTCCGTTTCATTGAAAAATATATGAATCTCCCTGCCCGCACTTTCCGGACCATCTGATGCATGCACGGCATTATGCCGCGTACTTTCGGCAAAATCATGGCGAATGGTTCCAGGAGCGGCTTTTTCCGGATCCGTAACCCCGTTAAGCGTGCGGACCCGCTCAATCGCATCTTCACCACGAAGAACCAGTGCAATCAGCGGTGCTGATGTCATAAAACTAGCCAGTCCTTCATAATATTCACGGCCGACATGTTCGGCATAATGTTTGGCAGCCAATTGCGGTGTCATCTGCAGCAGCTTCATTGCGGATATCTGCAGGCCTGCTGCTTCGTAACGCTTTATGATATCGCCGGTATAATGTTTAGCAAAAGCATCCGGCTTGATTAAAACCAATGTAGACTCCATCACATGGAACAACTCCTATTTTTGCATATACTGCTGTGCAATCAAATTATAACGGATGGCGGACTGGTGTAAGGCTTCAATTTCATCATCGAGCAACGGGCGAACAATGCGTCCCGGCGAGCCGACAACCAATGAATTCGGCGGTATTTTCTTGTGCTGCGTGACAACTGCACCGGCACCAATAATCGTATTCTCCCCAATTTCACAGTACCCGAGCAAAACTGCCCCCATGCCGATCAAACAGTTGTCGCCAATTTTATTGCAATGGATCACCGCATTATGCCCAATCGTCACATAATCCCCAATAACGGTTGGCTGGTCGCCCATCACATGAACTGTCGAATTATCCTGAATATTCGTGTACTTACCCACCGTAATGCTCTGTATATCACCCCGCAAAACTGTGTTAAACCAAATATTAGCCCCTTCGCCAATTGTCACATTGCCGATAACAGTTGCCGTCGGCGCAACAAATACAGACGGGTCAATGCTCGGCATAACAGATTTATACGGCATAATCACACCTGTCATACAAGTCCCCTCCTTAAATTTATACCTGCGGTCAAACGGCATCGCATTACCTTTATTATACAATATTTCTCCAAAAAAAGTAAGCCGACTTAGCTGCCGGCCACTTTTATATACGCAGCAATCTGCTGCTGACGCAGCCAATGCCCAATTTCAGGTCCTTGCAGGACGGCTGGACAGTCGCCCGCCCGGACAGAGTGAATTACCTTTATATAAGTTTCAGCCTCAGCCAGATAAAACGGCAACGATTTATGATCTGCCAGAACAATCGCCTTAAGGCCGGCAATTCCGATCGGATTTTTCACCGCCTTAAGCAAAAGCTCCACGATCTTACCCGGTTTTTTAAGCCTCGGAGCGCGCATATGTTCACAGATAATAAACTCTGCCGCTTGCAGCCAGCGGCGGGGGAAAGTCATCCGCCTCGACCAACTCGCCAAAGCTATAAGTCCGCCGTGTTCATGCCCGTAGTGATGTGGCAATACATGCTTTGGCGTCAGTCCCTTGCCAAGATCATGAACCAAAGCGGCAAAGCGCACCAGCGGTTCCTCTGTCATAGTCGCCGTTTGCTCCAGCACCTGCAGGGTATGAACAAAGGCATCTCCTTCCGGGTGAAATTCTTCCGGCTGGCTTTGGCCTCGTAAAGCATGAAGTTCAGGGAACACGTCAGCGAGCAGGCCAGCTTCCTCCAACATGATAAAAAACAACGCTGGCCTAGGGGCGCCAAGCGCCCGCACCAACTCCTGAAACACTCTTTCCGCCGGCTCAGCCAACAGCTCCACAGCACAAAGTTTCATCTGCTCCAAGGTTTGAACGTCAATTACAAAATCAAGCTCAGCGGCCTGCCTGGCAGCTCGCAGTGCCCGCACCGGGTCCTCACAAAAGTGATGTGACGTGGCACGGATAAGTCTCCGCTCCACATCCAACTGTCCACCATAGGGATCGATCAGCTGTTCCTCCGGCAGTTCAAGGGCCATGCTGTTCATCGTCGTATCTCGCCGGTAAAGGTCTTCTTCAATTGTCACGCTTTCATCATAACTCACAACAAAGCCGCGATACCCTGCACCCGTTTTCCGTTCTGTTCGGGCAAAGGCAATCTCACAATCTTGCCCACCAACAGCAAGCAAATATACCGGGAAAGATTTCCCAACCTTCGCCGCCCCAGGAAAAACCCGGCAAAAAAGGGCTTCTGCCAATCCACTGATTACGTAATCCTTGTCTTTCGGCACGGCGCCACGCAGTTTATCACGAACCCAGCCGCCCGCTATAAAAATACGACCACCACAACTGCGCACTTTTTTCACAAACTCTTGCTCCTGCAAAAAAACACCTCATCCAGTCAAAAAATAAAGAAAGCATGCCAGCTAATCGCCGCACGCCTCCTCAAAATTCAAAGGACTTGCGCCCCTTGCGAATCAATATTCAACACCAAATATCTAGATTTCACCTGTTCCTTGGCAAAAGCCTCCGTCATGGCCTGCCCGATCTGATCCACATTTTTAGTGGCAAATGCGATCAGGCAGGGACCTGCCCCACTGAGAGCCGCGCCCAAAGCACCCGCGGCACGTGCCGCCTTAAATACTTCGTACATTCCCGGAATCAGCGCGGCGCGATAGGGCTGATGAAGCGCATCGTCAAAGGCCTGGCGCAAAAGACGCGTCTCACCACGGCAGAGCGCGGCTACTAATAACGAGGCCCGGCTGACATTAAATACAGCATCATGAAATGGCACCGTCTGCGGCAACACGCTTCTGGCGGAACGAGTCGACAAGGAAAACTCTGGCACGGCGACAATAAGTTTAAGCGGAATTTCCGGGATAAAGGACAAGCAGGCCGGCTGTCCGTCTTCCTGTACCACACTGATTGTCACCCCGCCAAAAATAGCCGGAGCAACATTATCCGGATGCCCCTCGATTTCAGTGGCCATCGCCAACAATTCCTCGTTGTTAAAGCGCCCGCCGATTGCTTCATTGGCAGCTTTAAGACCAGCGACAATCGCCGCGGCACTGCTGCCAAGTCCGCGTGAGAGCGGCACATTATTTTGCATCCTGATATGCGCCCCCTGGCAGTCGATCCGGGCCTTGCGCAGCAAATGCTGCACAGAACGCCAAACGATATTGCGCGAATCGCCAGGAATATTTGCCGCCCCTTCGCCGGCAACCATGATCACCAGCTCACCCTCCGGCTTAAGAGTAAGCTCCAGTTCATTATATATATTACAGGCAATGCCAATGGCATCAAACCCAGGCCCACAGTTTGCCGTGGTCCCAGGCACCCGCACTCTCACCATTTTTTCTTCTACCATTTGTTTAACAAGCCTCCTGCGGATTTTCAACGCGAATCATATTGCGGATTTCATTGACAACTGGCAATCCCCGCAGAACTTCGGCCGCCTTCCTGATCTTTTGCTCCTCCACGCAATGGGTAATTGCGACAATCTCTGCCCGCTTATTGACTTTGCGCGTCTGAATCACCGAATTGAGGCTTACACCTTCCGCACCGAAAGCAGTAGCAATCGCCCCGAGAACACCTGGTTCATCTTCCACCAGCAGCCGGACATAATAAGAGGACTCCGTGGCTTCCACTGGGCAGAAATTTTTATGTTCATAACAGGTGCAGCGCACGCGGCTGAATGACTCATCGACAATATCACGCGCCACCGCAATCACATCCGCCAAAACGGCCGAAGCGGTCGGCAAGGCACCGGCACCGCGGCCATAGAACATGGCTTCACCAATTGCATTTCCCTTGACAAAAATCGCATTGAATACATCGTTTACCGCTGCCAATGGATGACTTTGCGGCAGAAAGGCCGGATGTACCCGGACATCTACCCCTTTGCCCGGAGAATCCTTGGCGATTGCCAGTAATTTAACGACATAACCAAGTTCTTTTGCATACTCGATATCAGCCGGTGTAATCCGGGTGATCCCCTCAACATAGACATCATTGAGCCCCACCCTGGTATTAAAGGCAATGGAGGAAAGGATCGCTGCCTTACGGGCGGCATCTAGCCCCCCCACATCGGCGGTAGGATCAGACTCCGCATAGCCTTTTGCCTGTGCTTCGGCCAGCACCGTATCATAATCAAGACCCTCTTGGGTCATTTTAGTCAGCATGTAATTTGTCGTTCCATTCACAATGCCGATAACCTCTGTAATCCGGTTGGCCGTCAGGCACTGTTTAAGCGGGGTAATGATCGGAATTCCACCGCCAACACTCGCTTCAAACATGAAATCAACATTGCTCTCTTCGGCTGCCGCAAACATGTCCTTGCCAAATTCGGCGACAACATCCTTATTGGCCGTCACCACATGCTTGCCGTCCGCAATTGCCTGCAGCATGTATTCACGCGAAGGGTGAATCCCCCCCATCAGCTCGATAACAATGTCAATTTCTTCATCATTTAAAATATCTTCAATTTTATCGGTTACGGTAAAGGTTCCATTAAAGCTACGCTTTTTATTTATATCCCGCACCAATACCGACTTGACCCGGATTGGCAGCCCCACCTTTTGCTTGATCTCATGCGCATTCTCAGCCAGTACCTGCATAACACCTGTCCCGACTGTGCCAAATCCCAATAATCCTACGTTGATACTGTCCTTCATCCGCTGTTGCTCCTCTCCGGTTCCCGTTTAAGCCTGCCCCATTACTTCCAGTCGTTTTACTCCGTCTACCATTCTCAGCTTGTCCAGCAATGCTTCCAGATCGACAACCAAATCGGCAGTTTCTATCGAAACCGTTGCATTGGCTACGCCCTGTAGCGGAATCCCCTGGTTAATCGTCAATACGCTACCGGAATCCGCCGATATAGTATTGAGTACACTCGACAAGACTCCCTGCTTATGCTCAAGCAGAAACGTCAAGGTTACAATTTTATTCTGACTGGCTTCATAAAAAGGAAACACATAGTCTTTGTACTTATAATACGCGCTGCGGCTCAACTCCATCTTCTCCACCGCTTCATTGATCGTTCTTGCTTCGCCGCGTTTTAGCATTTCCTTCACGCGGATCGTCTTTTTTATAGCCTCTGGCAGGATCTCTTCTTTTACTAAAAAAAACCCCGATTTCTCTTTACTCATCCTCAAACCTCCGTACTCTTGTAATGGATATAATTCTATGCATAGTAGACATTATATCATCATTCTTTTACACTTGACAATAGCTATTGAAATAAAAATGGCGCTTTATCCCATACTGACTATCCCCAAAACATTTCTTCCCATAAAAAGCCGTTCTGTCCGCCTGTATTTGCAGGCTTGCCAGAACGGCTTTAAAAAAACTATTGGATTTTAAGGGCGCTGTTTCGCCTTAATCTTTGTTTCCGTACCCTCAAGCAAGCGCCCGATATTTGTCTTATGACGGTAAATGACAAATATCGCCGCCAGCAGGCTGAAAAATATATATTCTCCCGGCTGCTGCCAAAAGACCGCAGCCAAAGGCACACAGGCTGCTGCAACAATCGATCCGAGGGAAACATAACGACTGACTCTCACAATGACAAACCAGACGGCAAATACAATGGCAGTAACCTGCGGCATAAGGACAGCGATAACGCCCAGGCCAGTTGCCACACCCTTGCCTCCCTGCAGCTTTAGAAACAGTGACCAGGAATGCCCAACAATCGCAAAAATACCGCCCAAAACCATAGCCGCTGGCGATCCTGCCAGCCAGGATCCGATCCAGACACCAGCGGCTCCTTTAAAAAAGTCACAGGCAAAGATCAGCAAACCGGCTGGCCGGCCTATCGTACGCCAGGCATTGGTTGCCCCGATGTTACAGCTGCCATGCTCGCGCAGATCTACCTGCCAGAGAAGCCGTCCCAGAATCAGTCCGGATGGAACCGACCCCAGCACATAACTCAAAATGCAGATAAGCACTAACTCCATATCAATCGTCCTCCGATTTGCGGCCCCTGACAATCAGTTTAAGCGGCGTACCTTCAAAGCCGAAGCTTTCACGCAGCTTGTTTTCCAGGAAGCGGAGATAGGAAAAATGCATAATCTCAGGATCATTAACAAAAATAATAAATTTCGGCGGTTTGATGTCCGCCTGGGTCATAAATAAAATCTTGAGCCGCTTGCCACGATGGGATGGCGGCGGATTAACCGCTACTGCATCCATCAGCAGTTCATTGAGCACGCTTGTCTGAATCCGCATTGCCTGCTGATCGGCTACATATTTAACCAGATCGGTTACCCGCTGCACACGCTGCTTGGTCAGGGCAGAGGTATAGAGCACTGGCGCATACTGCAAAAAGCCAAGTTCATCACGCAGATCCTCGGTAAAGCGCAGGGATGTCTTATCATCTTTTTCAATCAAATCCCATTTATTGACGACAAGGACAACGCCTTTGCCAGAATCATGGGCATAGCCGGCAATTTTTTTATCCTGTTCGGTAACGCCTTCCACGGCATCGAGTACCATAAGTACGACATCCGCTCGGTCAATGGCACGCAAAGCACGCATAACACTGTAGCGTTCCACCGGAATATCGATTTTCCCCTTACGGCGCATCCCGGCAGTGTCAATCAACGTGAACTTCGTTCCATCTTTGACAAAATGCGTGTTGATCGCATCGCGCGTCGTTCCCGCCACATCACTGACAATCACCCGTTCCTGTCCCAGCAAGGCATTGACCAATGACGATTTGCCGACATTAGGCCGGCCGATAACCGCAATGCTGATTTCATCCTGTTCCTTATCCTCGATAATATCTTCAGGAAAAGACTCTACAATACGGTCGAGCAGATCACCGAGGTTTAATGAATTCGCCGCCGAAATTGCCACCGGATCACCGAGTCCTAAATTGTAAAATTCATATACATCCATTTCGCTTTTCGGACTATCAACCTTATTGACGGCCAAAATTACTGGTTTGCGCGTTGAGCGCAGAATATGTGCCACGGCCTCATCGGCACCAGTCACCCCTGTACGTCCATCAACGACAAAGAGAATGACATCTGCCTCGTCAATAGCCAGCTTTGCCTGATAACGCATAGCGGTCAACATATGATCTGTCGATTCAAGTTCAATCCCGCCGGTGTCAATCATTGTGAATTCATGACGCAGCCACTCAGCATCCATATAAATACGGTCGCGCGTCACCCCTGGAAAGTCTTCGACAATCGAAACGCGTTTTTTCCCAATCTGGTTAAACAGCGTCGACTTGCCGACATTAGGACGACCTACAATCGCCACTATCGGTTTACTCATTCTATCACCCTTCAATCTATAAAGTATTTATTCTTCTTTTGCTGCCAGCTTCGTGTAGCCGGCATTGCTCTGCCAGGTGTAGGCAGCTTTTTCGCGTTCCGGCAGCTGCTGGCTAAACCAGTCCGTCAACAGCCGGTAAAGTGAGCTGCCATCAGCGGCAACTTTTATCTCAGCTCCAACCTGCTGCTGGAGATCACTTAACAAATAATCATCAAGAAAAACATCTTCGCCGTCGCGCAGGGTACTAGCCGGCAAAATAATGCCGGAGCGAGGCCCCTTATTATCCTGCAGTGCCTTTAAAATATCCCCGCCGGTCAGAAGCCCGCTGACCGTTATCGCCTGGCCAAAAAAATCATTTTCAACCGGCAATACCCGAACCTGCAGATTTTCGACTGCAAGTTCTTTAATGAGTTTTTCCAGTACAGCAGCAATGGATTTCCCACATATGATATCTAAGTATATCGGGTCAGCGTACAGATTGCAAATATCTGCGCCAGCACTATACCATTCCGTGATGAAATTGCGGGTCAGGCCAATGCCGTTATCAAGCTGCGGGAAGCCATCATAAGCCTCAGCCGCCGGCAGTTCACGACCAGCCAGAAAATAAAATTCATCGCCAAGATAAACAAACGCCGTTCCATCCTGGTCTCTGTTTTTTTGCTGCCACTTTTCAACCTGGTCAATCACCCGACCGGCACCTTCACGATCGAACATCGTCAGCGGCTGACAGTTTTCGCGATATCTGGTAAGCCCTACCGGCACAATGGCCAGCGTTTGAGCCTGCGGCCGCAGTGCCATCAAATCGGCAATGGTCCGGTCAAGTTCTGCCCCGTCATTGTAGCCAGGACAAAGGACAATCTGCGTATGGTATTCAATATCACAATCGCCAAGCTGCTGCAGCTGCGGCAAAATATCGGCGGCCCGCTTATTGTTTAGCATCTTTGCCCGCAAAGCCCCATTGGTCGTGTGGACGGAAACAAATAGTGGGGACAAATGCAGTCGTTTGATGCGGTCAAAATCACATGGCCCCATATTGGTCAGGGTGACAAAGTTCCCGTAAAGAAATGACATCCGATAGTCGTCATCCTTAACGGACAGACTGTCCCGCATGCCCGGCGCAATCTGGTCCACAAAACAGAAATAACACCGATTGGCACAATTGCGGATTCCGTCAAAAGCCGCCGATTCAAATTCCACGCCGAGATCTTCATCATATTCTTTGTCAAATTCAATCAGCTCCTGTTCACCGGAACTCTTTTCGATCAGCAGTTCAATTTCTTCCTCGGCAAAAGCAAAACTGAGATCGATAATATCGCGTAGATTTTGCCCATTCACGGTTAGAATTCGATCGCCCGTCTCCAGGCCAAGTTCTTCGGCTAGACTGCCTTCCTGCACACTTATAATTTTACCTGCATATTGTGACATACATTCACCTCATTTTCTCCTAAAAGTATATTATTCCCACCTGACATCAGAAAGGAGTGATGTAAAAAACCATCACTCCTTTAAGCACAGCTTATACAAATTCCTATTAGGTTCTTTATTTTTACTGCAGTTTCTGCAAAATATCACCGAGTTCATCACCAAGTGTAGCTGGCTTAACTTCCTGTCCAGCCATATATTCCTTATACTCAGCTGTTTCTGCGTCTTCCTGGGCCTTCGTAAGGCTCAGAGCAATGCGCTTAGCCTTGCGGTCAAGCTGAAGAATCTTGACCTTCACCTGATCGCCAACATGAACCACTTCTTCGGCCTTGGCAATTCTCTTGTCAGCCAGTTCGCCGAGATGAATCAGTCCTTCAAATTGAGGTTCAAGCTCCATAAAAGCGCCAAAATCAGTAAGCTTCGTAATTTTCCCGGTTACACAACTGCCTTCACGGTAATGGTCCGCCTTATCAAGCCAAGGATCGCGAACGGCGCCTTTGACACTCAACGAAATTCGTTTTGCTTCAGGATCAAAACTTTTAACCACAACATCGACTTCATCCCCGACCTGCAAAACATCCGACGGATGCTTCACGCGCTGCCAGGAAAGATCCGAAATATGGGCCAAGCCGTCCATGCCCCCAATGTCAATAAAGGCTCCGTAATCGACAAGGCGTTTTACGGTTCCGCGGCGAATCTGATCGACAGCCAGATTGGCAAAAATTTCTTCCTGCTGTTTTGCTCTGGCAGTTTCCAGCAATGTACGGCGCGAAAGGACAAACCGTTGCTTCTTCACGTCGAGTTCAATCGGCATTACCTCGATCGTCTGGCCAACATAGACCAACAAATCCTTAACAAAATGCAGTTCAAGCTGCGATGCCGGAATAAAACCCCTTACTCCGCATACTTCAGCAACCAGTCCGCCTTTAACAGCTTCCGTAATGTGAGCCGAAACCGGCTGATGGCGCTCAAAAATAGCAGAAATCTCATCCCAGGCTGCCATGCGCTCCGCTTTGACTTTCGACAAAACAATGCCGTTTTCACCGCCGCGGGAGACAACAAACACCTTGATTTCATCACCAGTTTTTACAACATCCTTAGCCGATTCCGGTAAAGGATAGGCAAGCTCAGCTCTAGGGATAGCAACCTCCGCTTTATAGCCTATATCGACAAAAGCTTCCTCGCGCGTAACCAGCACGACGACACCGGTAATAATTTCATGTTCCCTGATTTCAGTTCTTGCTTCTTCCTGTAACAAACTTTCCATGTCCTGCACTTTTTTATATACCTCCTCGATAATCCAGTCCGGAGTGGAGGCTCCGGCTGTAATTCCCACTGTTTTTATACCAAAAAACCAGGCTGGCTGAAGTTCCGCTACTGTCTCAATATGTTCTGTCGGACAAACCTCCGTACAAAGCTGTGCCAGCCGCGTCGTATTCGCACTGTTTTTAC
Organism: Selenomonadaceae bacterium; assembly: GCA_963678095.2. Classification (GTDB taxonomy): domain Bacteria; phylum Bacillota; class Negativicutes; order Selenomonadales; family Selenomonadaceae. Next base: position 610,655 of record OY782746.1, read on the forward strand.
CGCCGATGACCAGCATCTTGTCCACCTGCCGGGCCGCTGCCAAGGCGGCTTCCTGCCGCTGATCCGTTGCCGTGCAGATCGTCCGGGCTATTTTGATATCGTTGGCCCGGTCAAGCAGTGCCGCCACAATCAGGCGGAATTTCTCCCCGGAAAATGTTGTCTGGGCGACAATGCCAAGCTTGCCGCAGGCTTTTACCTGTGAGGTTTCTTCAACACTCTCAAGGACCATTGCCGTCGACCCTGACCACTCAAGAATGCTCTTGACTTCCGGATGACATTTTTCGCCAACAATTACGACATCATACCCCTCGGCCGCAAGATCATGCGCCGCCATCTGGGCTTTTTTTACATGCGGGCAGGTGGCATCGACAACTTCAAGTCCGGCTGCAGCTGCCGCTTCATATACCTGCGGACCAACTCCGTGTGACCGAATGATAACCGTCCCCTCCTGCATTTCACTGAGGTTATCCACCATGCTCACGCCCTCAGTCGCAAGCTTGGCGACCATCTGCGGATTATGAATAATCGGCCCGAGCGTACAGGTGCGCACACTCGGGGAAGCACTGTCACGGGCAAGTTTAATGGCCCGTTTCACGCCATAGCAGAACCCAAGGTTCTGTGCTAAAATCACATTCATCTTTATCACCATCAAATCGTGCCGATCAAAACGGCATAATACAAAATCAATTATAACATAAAATCAAATTGCTTTCTTGTTTAATTTTATCATTTCGCCAATCTGCTTCATTATTTCCTGGGAAAAGTCCTGCAGGGATTCCTTGTCCCGCGCATCACCAGAAAAAAACATCGGTTTCCCGTAAACAATCTGCAATTTGGGAAATAAATGCCCCCGACCAAAGACCTGATCCGTGCCGATAATTGCCGTCGGCACCACTGGCACCCCGGCCTTAGCCGCAATCAGGGCAATTCCCGCTTCCGGCTTATGAATTCTGCCATCTTTGCTACGAGTCCCTTCAGGAAACAAGCCCAAACATTTCCCTTCCTGTAGCAGCTGCAGCGCCGCCTTAATCGCCCCACGATCAGCTGCCCCTCTTTTTACGGGAAACGCATGCAGCTGTCGAATCGCCGGTCCAAACACGGGAATATCAAACAGCTCCTGTTTGGCCATATAACTGATTGGACGCGGGGAAAAGGTCCCGGCGAGTGGCGGATCTAGATTGCTCAGATGATTCGCTGCCATGATGACACCGCCCTCTAGCGGCATATTTTCCGTTCCTCTGACCTCACAGCGGAACACAAGTTTAAAAAACACCGTAAAAGATAGACGCAATATTCCATATAGCATAATGTATCACCTGCACGCATTCAAAATAGAGTTTACCACCTGATCAATCGTCATTCCCGTCGTATCGAGCAGCTGGGCTTCCGACGCCTGTACCAGTGGGGAAATAGCGCGCTCGCTGTCGGCTTTATCACGAGCGGCAATCTCCTGTTGCAATTGTTCGAGGTCTATGTCATAGCCCTTAGCCTGCAGTTCTTTCCAGCGTCTTTGTGCCCGCTCTTCAATCGACGCCGTCAGAAAAATCTTCACGTCAGCATCCGGCAGGACATTGGTGGCAATATCACGCCCGTCCATCACAACAGCGCCGCGTTTCGCCATTATACGCTGTAAATCAACCATCTTTTCCCTTACCGGACCAAGACTGGCTACCTGAGAAACAATAGCGGTAACTTCCGGGGTCCTGATCGCCGCCGTTACATCTATACCATCAACGGTGACCGTCGTCCGCCCGGCTTCGTAGTGCAAGGCAACCTCAATGTCCTTGACGGCCGCAACAATCCGCTCAGCCGTAACCGCAGCAGCCGGCTGCTGCAGTACTTTCCAGGCAACTGCCCTATACATTGCGCCCGTGTCAATATACGTATACCCCAGCTTTTTTGCCGCCAGCTGGGCAACCGTACTTTTGCCAGCCCCCGCCGGCCCGTCTATTGCTATTACTAAATTTCCCATTCTCTTTGCTCCGTTCTATTTTGCCAGTTTGGCTAAGGTTTCATAAAAATCAGGATAGGATATCTTCACGCAGTCGGCTTCTTCAATTGTCAACCCACTGCCGGCCGCTCCAGCAACAGCCAGAGCCATGGCAATCCGATGATCATGATAGGAGAAGCATTTTGCCGGTGTAAATTCTTTTTGTCCGCCATGAATAATCAGTCCATCCTCGGTCCCATCAATACAGGAACGAAGCTTGTTGAACTGATCTGTGATCGCCAGCAATCGGTCGGTTTCTTTGACCCGCAGCTCACCAGCTCCGGTAATAATCGTATCGCCTTCGGCAAACATCGCCGCAACGGTCAGCACCGGTATTTCATCAATCAATCGCGGCATAATAGCAGCCCCGAAGGAGGTTCCGTGAAGTTTTGCCGAACAAACTCGGATATCAGCAACCGGCTCACTGCCGCTGAGGCGTTCATTTTCAAGCGTTATATCGGCCCCCATCGACTGCAGGACATCGAGAATTCCCGTTCTTGTCGGATTGACTCCCACATTGCGCAGGATAAGTTCACTGCCGGGAATAATGGAGGCCGCAACCAGCCAGAACGCCGCCGAGCTTATATCCCCCGGAACTTCAATGGTTTCCGGCGACACGAAGCCCTTAACCCGGCTGATCGTAATGCTTGTTCCCTCTTTTTTCAGTTTCACGCCGAAGGTTTCCAGCATCCGTTCTGTATGGTCACGTGAAGTATACGGCTCAGTAACCGTGGTCTCCCCATCGGCATACATGCCGGCAAGCAAAACAGCCGACTTGACCTGCGCACTGGCCATCGGCATCTGATACGAGATCCCTTGCAGACTGTGTTCTGAGGGAACAATGGTAATCGGCAACAGCGTATTGCCCTTGCGTCCGACAATTTTCGCCCCCATCTGTCCCAGAGGTTTGATCACCCGGGCCATGGGGCGCTGATGCAGTGAGGCATCCCCGGTAAAAGTCGTCAGAAAAGGCTGCGCAGATAAAATCCCCATCATCAGGCGCAGCGTGGTCCCGGAATTACCGGCATCGACAATCGCACCGGCCTCCTTAAGCCCATGAAGGCCGCGGCCATGGACAATGAGTTCATGATCTCCCGTCTGCTCAATTTCAACACCCAGAGCGCGCATACAGGCAACTGTCGACAGACAGTCCTGGGCATTTAAAAAATTTGTTATCTTAACTGCCTTATCGCCAAGTCCGGCAAACATCACACTGCGATGCGATACAGATTTATCGCCGGGAATAAATACTTCGCCCTGCAGTCCGTTCGCTACCGGTTCAATCACTTTATTTTCACTCATATCATCAGACCTTTCCTGCTATATTTTACCATGTTTTATATAAAGAAGTTCTATTCTGTAATCTTTCCCTGCTAGATAAAATCAATCATTCCAAACCGCATATTGCCCGGCGGCAGCGCCGGTCGAAAATGCCGCCTGCAGATTATAGCCGCCGGTATAGCCATCAATATCAATCACTTCGCCCGCAAAATAGAGCGACTTTATTTGTTTTGATTCCATCGTCTTCGGGTTGATTTCCTTCGTTGCTACACCACCGGCTGTGACAATGGCCTCGGCCAGCGAACGTGCTTTCGTCACCGTCAACGGCAAATGCTGCAGCAGATCGACCAGGCGCAATCGTTCTTCCTTCGTCACCTGATGAATTTCCTTTTCTCCGTCCAGATAGGCCAGGTCCATTACCGGCTGAATCAACTTGCCGGGCAAAAGCTCATGCAGGGAATTTTTTAACTGCTTGCGGATAAATTTTGCAAAATCACGCTGCAAGCGCCGGTCTAAAACCTCCGGCGTCAAAGCAGGTTTCAGGTTAATGACAAGCTCCACAAACTGTCCTTTGCGCAGTGCATCGACTGCTACCCGGCTCAGCGACAAAATAATCGGTCCGGTCACGCCAAAATGAGCAAACATCATTTCACCGAATTCCTCGCCGATTTTCTGTCCGTCTGCCAGTGCCGTCACCTTGACATTGCGCAGCGACAGCCCCTGGGTTTCCTTAATCCAATCCTCTTCAACTTCCAGGGGCACCAGCGAAGGACGCAGTTCAACGATGGAATGCCCGGCCGCCTCGGCCAGGCGGCTGCCATCCCCATTGGAACCGGTTGCCGGATAGGAGGCTCCTCCAGCCGCCACAATAACAGCATCCGCCGGGTACACCGCCCCTGATACCGTTTTGATCCCGACGGTCCGGCCATTTTCAATCAGTATTTCACGAACGGGCATATCTGTTTCAATTTTCACCCCTAAACGGTGCAGGGCACGCAGCATCGCACCGACAACATCGGCTGCCTTATCGCTTTCAGGGAACACCCGGCCACCACGCTCTACTTTCGTCACCAGACCCAAATCATTAAAAAAACGTATAACGGCGTCATTATCAAAAGCCCGTAAGCTGCTGTTTAAAAAAGGGCCATTGCCGGTCATATTTTTTATGATTTCCTGTACGCTGGCCGTATTTGTCAGATTACAGCGGCCCTTGCCGGTAATCAGCATTTTCTTGCCAACACGCTTCATTTTTTCGAGCAAAGTAACTTCAGCGCCGTTTTCTGCTGCCGTTATCGCTGCCATCATTCCGGCAGCACCAGCCCCAATCACAATAACTTTTTTCATCTTTTCTGTCTCCTATTCCAGCGACTGCAACATTTCAATTTCCCGCGCTGTAAGTTCACGGTATTGTCCGCGCCGCAGCCCGGAAAGCGTAAGTCCGGCAAACTCAATCCGCTTTAAGCCTTTTACATCGTGTCCGATTGCGGCAAACATTCGCCGCACCTGCCGGTTACGCCCCTCATGGATCGTTACCTCGAGCGTCGTCTGATCGCGTAGTGGATCATAGCCGATAACATACACTTTGGCCGGAGCCGTCACTCCATCATCAAGCTTGATTCCCGCCCGCAATTTGTCGAGCTTTTCTTCCTCTGGCCTTCGGTCAATCTTGGCTACATACGTCTTATAAATCTCATATTTTGGATGCAGCAGCTGGTTCATCAAAATACCGTCGTTTGTCAAAACCAGCAGCCCTTCGGTGTTATTGTCAAGCCGTCCGACCGGATAGACGCGCTCTTTTATGTCTGGCAGCAGATCAATAACGGTCTTGCGCCCGCGATCATCCTTTACGGTCGACAGATAGCCTTTCGGCTTATTTAAAAGATAATACACCATTTTTTCTACACTTTTTACCGGTTTGCCGTCAACGCTGACCTTGTCCTTCAATGGATCAATTTTGACACCTAATTCCGTGACAACTTTGCCATTCACCTTGACCTGGCCTTCCTGAATCATTTTTTCTGCTGCCCGGCGCGATGCAATCCCCGCCTGGCTGATAAATTTCTGTAAACGTTCCAATATATTCTCCTATTCTACAAAAGCGGAGCTGCTTTCAACAGCTCCGCTACATTTTATGCCAATGTGCTTTTGAGGTAATTCATAGTAAAAAACAATTTTTGCCGCAATAACGAAAAAAATGATTTTTTGTCAATGGATTCAGCTGCTACCAGATTGGCCGCAGCAACTTCCCTGTCTTCATACATGATCTTTACCCGTCCGACAGGATCGCCTTGATGGATGCTCGCGCTGACCTGATTTGGCGCCTCTACGATCGTCTTGAACTTCGACCGTTCGCCCGCAACGACCGGAATCCGGATCGGCGCATCCGCCTTAAGTTCCAAGGACGACTTTTTCCCCGACACGACCTCAACCGTCTTCACGACTTCCCCTTTATTCAGTACATCGACCGGCTGCACCTGGGGAAACCCATAATCGAGCAGGGCAATGGAATCATTCCACATGAAGTCACTGTCAAGAACAACACTGACCAGCTGTACGCCATTGCGGTTGGCCGCTGACACAAGGCATCGTCCCGCCGCATCCGTATAGCCTGTTTTGACGCCATTCCCGCCATCATACAGCCACAGCATGCGGTTTTCATTAAACAGTTCCCGATTGTAGTTTTTCGCCGCCCATGGTACCTGTTTTTCTTTCGTGCTTACGATCTGGCGAAACATCGGATTCTTGTAGCCATAAGCAGCAATCAATGCCAGATCACGGGCTGTGGTATAGTGATTTGGATCCGGCAATCCGCTTGAATTGACAAACGATGTGTGCACCGCCCCGATCTCATGGGCCTTGGCGGTCATCAGCTTGGCAAAAGCATCAACGGAACCGGCAATATGCTCGGCAACCGCAACGGTTGCATCATTGCCGGAAACGAGCATCATTCCATAGAGAAGATCCGACAGCTTCATCCGCTCCCCTGGCTCAAGCCACAGGGAAGAACCTTCCGTCTGCGCGGCATTTGCACTGACCGTCACCATATCATCAAGATTCCCATTTTCAAGGGCCACCAGCAATGTCATGATCTTCGTCGTACTGGCCGGATAGCGCAAACTGTCGACATCCTTCTGATAAAGAATCTTCCCGGTCGATGCCTCCATCACGATAGCCGATTTTGCCGTCAGGTCAGGAACCAGCCCGGCGGCAGCTACTGGCGCAGCAAAAGACACCACGGCCATGCAGCCTATAATAAAAGAAAAAAACCTCTTCAAAACCTTCCACCCCTTCACGGAATACCTTTAATATTATAGACATCGCGTCTGTTTTCCGTCAAGGATTTTTTTGTTCATCGCCATACACCTGATCAGGCAATGCCGGCAAATCTTCGAGTCCCCCAAGGCCAAAGCATTTGAGAAACTCTGCTGTCGTCCCATAGAGGATTGGCCGGCCGATGACCTTTTTGCGACCAACTTCTTTAATCAGGGCCCGGTCCTGCAATTTGAGCAGTACACGGTCTACCCTGACACCACGAATATCTTCTATTTCCTGTTTGGTTATCGGCTGCTTAAAGGCTATGATCGACAAAGTCTCCATCGCCGGAGCCGATAATTTTTTATCCATGACCTGCGTCATTTTTTCCATAAGCCCGGCAAATTCAGGTTTGGTTCCCAGCTGATACCCCCCGGCAACCTTGATAATCGTCAATCCGCGTCCGGCCTGGGCCATGTCAGCTTGCAGCTCGGCAATCAGATCTTCAACATTTATCCGGTCAATCTGCAAAATATCTGCCAGCTGTCCTGCGGGGACCGGATCCCCGCTGACAAAAAGCAATGCCTCCAGCGGACCTTTTAAATCTGCATAAAACATTATACCTCACCTGTCCTTGCCTTGATGTAAATCTCCGCAAACGACTGCGGCTGGCGAATGGCAATCCGCTTGACTTTGATCAGTTCAAGCAGGGCCAAAAAGGTGGTAATCACCTCTGACTTCGAACCACTATGGGTAAAAGCATCGGTAAAGCGGATCTCTCCGCCATGTTTTCCCAGCATGGCTAAAATATCCACCATCTTATCCTGCACGCTGAACGCTTCACGCCTGACGAGACTGACCTGCGGAACCTCATTGGCCTCCAGCACCGTCAAAAAGGCTTCCCAGAGCAGACTGACCGCCATGTTTTCCGGCGGCAGATAATGCGCTGGCAAATCTGCCGGCGGACGGAAGAACATTTTCTCTTGTTCCTGAGCCAACTGATCCAAAATATCACTGACTTCTTTGAAGCGACGATACTCGAGCAGCCGATCCACCAATTCCTGCCGCGGATCCTCTTCCTCTTCTTCCGCCTCGACTTTTTTGACCTTTGGCAGCAAGATACGGGATTTTATCTGCAGCAAAGTCGCGGCCATCACCAGAAACTCACTGGCCACCTCAATGTTAAATTCCTTAAACTTTGCCAGATACTCCATATACTGTTCGGTCAGCGTGGCAATCGGAATATCATAGATATCAATTTTATTGCGCTCAATCAGATGCATTAAAAGATCCATGGGACCCTCAAAGGCATCTAGCCGTATCGTATAATCCTGCATGACTTACAGGTGCATGGCGGCCCGGACTTCTTCCATGGTGCCGGCAGCAACCGTACGGGCCCGTTTGGCGCCTTCCGCAAGAATTTCTTTGATGAGTTCCGGTTTATTTTCATATTCAGCCCGACGTACATGCATCGTGGACATCAGATCCACCATTTTTTCTGCCAGGCGTTTTTTACAGGCCACACAGCCAATGCAACCTTCACGGCAGGAGCTTTCAATTTCCGCGACCTCTTCTTTATTGAACAGCTGCTGGAACTTAAAGGCCGTGCAGACATCGGGATTGCCCTTATCCGTCTTTTTGATGCGCTGCGGATCGGTCACAATCATGCGCACGCGCTCACGGATTTCATCCGGACTTGAAGCAAACGGAATGGTATTGCCATAGGATTTGCTCATCTTACGGCCGTCAATTCCCGGCAAGACAGCGGCCCGGCTCATAATACCCTGTGGCTCAACAAAAATCGGTTCATATAAGTTGTTAAAACGGCGGGCAATTTCACGGGCCAGCTCAAGATGAGGATTCTGGTCTTCCCCGACAGGAATGTACTGTGATTTATAGAGCAGGATATCAGCTGTCATCAATTCCGGATAGCCAAGGAAGCCATATGTATTGATATCCTTGCCTTGATCGCCCAGCTGCTGAAGTTTGTCCTTATAGGTCGGAACCCGTTCAAGCCAGGACAACGGCGTCATCATCGACAGCAGCAGATGCAGCTCGGCATGCTCTTTTACATGTGACTGCACGAAAATAATATTCTTTTCCGGATCCAGCCCGGCTCCGAGCCAGTCGAGAATCATATCATGGATGTATTCCGGAATTTTGCTGGTATCGGCATAGGCACTGGTCAGCGCGTGCAGATCCGCAATAGAAAAAATACACTCATAATCCTGCTGCAATTTTACCCAGTTTTCCAGCGCCCCCATGTAATTTCCTAAATGAAACTTGCCCGACGGCTGCATTGCACTAAAAATACGACCCTTATTCAAAGAAATCTCCTCCTAAAATATAAGTGATACAATAATGGACATCATATTGAGTAAAACGGCACGAATCGGAAAAATGATCATGCCGAGAACATTGGTAAACACCAATACAATCAGAATCAAAAAGCTGTAGCGTTCAAGGCCGGCAAGCTTATACGCCCACTCGCCCGGCAAAAAACTCATCAAAACCTTGGAGCCGTCAAGCGGCGGCAGCGGAATCATATTGAACACCGCAAAATTTATGTTGTAGAGCACGATCAGCTTCAAGACATTATAGAGCCACACAGCCTGTCCGCCCACAGCCGCCAACAGCAGCAGGGCAATAAAGGCAGTCACGAGATTGGCCGCCGGTCCGGCAAGCGATACGTAGAGTTCGCCTTTGCGCCAGTCCTCAAAATTGCGGGCATTGATCATTACCGGTTTCGCCCAACCAAACTGCGCGAAAAAGAGCATCAGCAGTCCGATGGGATCAATATGGGCTACTGGATTGAGCGTGAGCCGTCCGGTCATTCGCGGCGTAAAATCGCCCATGGCCACAGCGACGCGGGCATGCGCATATTCGTGCACCGTCATGGCCAGTAGCAAACCAGGAATGGCAAAAATCATATCAGGTCCAAACATAAAAGACCTCCTCTGTTATTAAATATCGGCTTCACCAAAGCCGCTGTTTTTTTCGAGCTGCTGCTGGAGCAGTAAAATCGCCGTCACCGACTTGGCATCATAGATCGTGCCGTCAGCAATCATAGCCAGAGCTTGCTTAAACGGCACCGCGGTCATATGGATGAATTCATCTTCATCCGGGCACTGCTCACCGGCCGTCAGGTTTCTCGCCGCATACAGGTGGATGCGTTCATTGGAAAAGCCGACGGTAGTGGCAATCGTTGCCAGCTTCACCATGTGTTCTGCCCGGTAGCCGGTTTCCTCCTTAAGCTCGCGCCGGGCGCAGGCCAGCGGATCTTCTTCCGGATGATCAAGCTTTCCTGCCGGAATTTCAAGGGTAACCTGCTGTATCGGATAACGGTACTGCCGGACCATGATGATATCTCCGTTTTCAAGCACCGGAACCACAGCGGCCGCGCCCTGATGGCGAATCCATTCGCGGACAGCCTGATTGCCATTGGGGAGGGTTACGACATCCTGATTCACCTGCAGCAGGGTGCCGTCAAAAACCCGCTTAGAACTGACCTTGCGTTCAATCAAATCTTCATCCATTTTCGATGCCTCCACTAATTCTCGGCGGACAAAATTGCTGTCCGCTGCCGTTCTTTCTTAATTCTCGCGTTGTCGAGCATTTCCATGGCATTATCGAGTGAAGCTGCCGTAATATCAATTCCCGATGCCATGCGGGCGATTTCATTGAGCTGCTCGCTTGTCGACAACCGCTTTACTTCGGTTACTGTCTTGTCGCCCCGCACCTGCTTGTCAATATACAAATGGACATCCGCCATACAGGCGATCTGCGGCAAATGCGTGATGCAGAGAACCTGCTTATGGGCAGCCACCAGGGCGATGCGTTCGGCAACCATCTGGGCCGTCTTACCGCCAATACCGGTATCAATTTCATCAAACACCATGACATCAACCGGATCCCGGGCGGCGGTAACCGCTTTGACCGCCAGCGCAATTCGTGACAGTTCCCCGCCGGAGGCAACTTTTTGCAGAAGTTTTGCCTCCTCGCCAAGATTGGCCGAAAAGAGCAGGGCGATTTCATCCTGTCCGGCAGCAGAAAACGCCTTGCCGCCCTGTACCACAATTTCAAACCGGGCCTTGGGCATTCCCAGCGAAAGCAGATGCTCCTGGATTGCTGCTGAAAGCTTTAGCGCCGCACTGCTTCTCATCGCCGTCAGTTCGCCAGCAACAAGGGCCAGTTCCTTTTCCGCTGCCGTAATTTTCTGCTGCAATTCACCCAGCAGTTCGTCATAATTTTCAATATCTGACAGTTCCTGCTTAGCCGCTTCATAATGGGCAAGAACATCATCGATTGTTGCCCCGTATTTCTTGCGCAGTTTGTAAATCTCATCCATGCGCTGCTGCAGTTTATCCAGCCGCACCGGGTTATAATCAACATCTTCGCCGTAATCGCGCAGTTCATAGGAACACTCCTGCAGCTGGCAGCTGGCATCATCGACCATCTTAAGCACACCGTTCAATTTATCGTCATACCGCCCGAGGGCTTCAAGATTCTGCTTGATTTTTGTCAGCGCACTGAGTACACCTTCATTATTTCGTCCGCCATTTTCGAGCAGCTGGTAGGATTCCTTGACAAAACCCGATATTTTCTCGGCATTCGACAGGACTTTTATCTCCGTTTCAAGCTTTTCATCCTCACCGGAAGAAAGTTCCGCTGCTGCAATTTCATTGGTCTGCCAGCGGAGCATATCAAGACGCTGGGCATATTCACGCGAGGCTGTTTTCTTTGCGGCCAGCTCCTGCTGCAAATGACGCCAGGCATCATATTGCTCACGATAACGAGCCAGCTGCTGTTTGATTGGCGGAAAATAAGACTCGAGCAGGGCAAACTGATTTTCACTGGTAAGCAAAGCCTGATTTTCGTTTTGACCATGAATATCGATCAGCAGTGAGCTGAGCTGTTTCAGCAGCTGCAGCGTAACATGACAGCCATTAATCTGAATGGCATTCCTGCCGGAACGGCTGATTTGACGACTCACAATCAAAAGCTCGCCTTCATCCAGAATGTCCGCCTGCAGCAAAAAATCGCGAATCACCGGCTGTCCCGCCGTTTCAAACACAGCTTCAACCCGCAGCCAGTCAGCACCCGTGCGAATATTATCCACACTCGCCCTTCGACCAAGAATAACTCCCAGCGAATCGATCAAAATCGATTTTCCGGCTCCAGTTTCGCCCGTCAATATATTGAGTCCCCGGCTGAATTCAATCTGCACATGTTCAAGCAGCGCAAAGTTCCATACACTTAAAGTTTTCAGCATTTTGAACCACCCTCTTTCCTCACGAAAAGTCCTATCAGCTCATCAGTGACTCAAGCTTCTTGATGATCTGCGGCACCGCCTCAATCGGTTTTATGACGACAAGAATATTGTCATCGCCGGCAACCGTGCCGATGATCTCCGGCCACTTTGCATAATCGAGTGTCGAGGCTACCGCATTGGCTGCTCCCGGCAAAGTCTTGATGACGATAATGTTTTCACTGTAATTGATACCGGTTACAGAGTCCTGAAACATGCGTGCCATTCTGTTTTTTGAAAAGACAAGATTCTTTTCCATCGGATATGCATAGCGGTAGCGGCCATCGCCCGTAGGGATTTTTATCAGCATCATTTCCTTAATATCCCGTGATACCGTCGCCTGAGTAACCTCTATATGCTGCAGTCGCAGCGCTTCAGCCAAGTCCTCCTGGGTTTCTACTACTGTGTTTTCAATAATTGTTTTAATCTTCGCATGGCGTATCGCCTTCATCGTTTCATCTCCTGACCTTTTCTATAAGATACAGCACCGGCCCGGCGCCATCATGATTTAACAGCTGGTAAAGTCCGGCGGTGAATTTTTTCTTTGGCAGCGCGGCCAGCAGTAGCTCGAGCTGCTGCTGTTCTTCTTGTCCAGCCTCATGCCCTGGATAGGCCACGATCGCCAAAACACCATTTACACGCAGCTGCTCCAGCATATGCCCGACAGCGGTCAGCGTTGATTTTGCGCTTGTCGTAACAGCATGATCCCCACCCGGCAGATATCCCAGATTGAAAATCGCCGCATCCACCGGTTCTGCTACATATTGCATAAAGTTTTCATGCCCGTCGGCAACATAGCAGACCTTGTCACTGTAAGCCGCAGTTTTTCGCTTTGTCTCCGCTAACGCCTGCTCTTGAATGTCAAAGGCATACACCCTTGCCTGCGGCGGTGAATTTTCGGCTAAAAACAAAGTATCGCCGCCGTTGCCAGCCGTAGCATCAACGACGACACTTGCGGTTTGAAGTCTTGTCCGCAGCAGGGCATGGGCGACCGCAATGGCACTGGTTGTCAGCTGCATGCTTCATCCCCCCGCCAAAGCTTTGTCCGCACTGTCTTGTAAAAATTCTTGTCATCAAATTTTATGATCTTAGCTACCGATGTGGATTTTCTGACAATAACCTCATCCCCCGGCAGCAGGCGGAAACTCTCCTGCCCGTCGAAGGTCAGCAAAATATCCTGATGTACTGCTGCAATATGGACTCTGACCTCTTCATCCTCCCCAATGATCATGGGACGCACGTTAAACGTATGCGGACAAATCGGGGTCACGAGCAGCACCTTTAATTTGGGATTAATGATCGGACCACCGGCGGATAAAGAATATGCCGTCGAACCTGTCGCCGTCGACACGATCAGCCCATCGGCCTTATAGTCTGAAATCCGGCAATCATCTATACTCAGCCCGAGATGCAGCATTCTCGCCACCCCGCCTTTAGCTAGAACAACATCGTTGATCGCACTGCCGACAAAGCGAATATGGCCCTCACTCTTTACTAAACCCGCCAACATCAGCCGCTCTTCTATGCGATAATCGGTGGCAAGGATTTTCCCCAGACGGCATTCAATTTCAGCCAGCTCAATATCCGCCAAAAAGCCGAAATTCCCGATATTAATCCCGCAAACCGGTATGCTGTGACGAATCAGACGCCGGCAAACGCCGAGTAGTGTCCCATCCCCGCCAATACTGATCGCCAAATCCAGCTTCATTTCTTCAATATTGGCTGTACCAAGTTCCTGACAGGAAAAAAACGACGCTTCATCCTGGGGCAAAACGAGCTTGACCTCCTTGCCACGGTAAAAATCAATAACCCGCTGTAGTACTTTATCTGCATCTTCTTTTTCTATATTAGGAAAAACACCGATCGTCAGCATCTATCCATCCCCAAATCCTTATTTATTTATGCAAAGCCGCCTTATCAAGCGAAGCATGAGCTTGTTCGACAACCGCTGCTATCTCAGCCGCCTCGACTGCCATGCCCGCTTCCTGATTGAAATCAAGCCGGACCAGGTATTCAATATTTCCTTCCGGTCCCTTGACCGGAGAATATGTCAGATTACGCGCCATAAAACCAAGGCTGCAGGCAAAATCAACGACCTTTTTAATCACAGCTACATGGATTGCCGGCTCGCGAACAACCCCTTTTTTGCCGACGTTTTCCCGCCCGGCTTCAAACTGAGGCTTGATCAGGGCAACAACTTCTCCCGCGGGCTGCAGCAGTTCCTTTACTGCCGGAAGAACCTTGTCAAGCGAAATAAACGCCACATCAATTGAGGCAAAATCGAGTTTTTCTCCCAGATCTTCCGCTTTGACATTGCGAATATTGGTGCGCTCCATATTGACCACCCGGTCATCCGTCCGCAGCGACCAGGCCAGCTGCCCATAACCGACATCAATGGCATACACCTTTACCGCGCCGTTTTGCAGGGAGCAGTCCGTAAACCCGCCGGTCGAGGCACCGATATCCGCCACAATCTTCCCCTTCAACTCAACCCCGAAAGCTTCAATGGCTTTAGCCAGTTTCAGGCCGCCTCGGCTCACATAGCCAATGCTGTCACCAAGCACACGCAGCTGGGCTTCCTCCTTGACCAAAGTCCCGGCTTTATCTATTTTTTGTCCGTCAACCAGCACAAGTCCGGCCATAATTGTCGTCTTGGCCCGTTCCCGGCTGGGAGCAAGATTTTTTTCCACCAGCAATATATCTAATCTCTGTTTTGCCATTTTTCTATCTCTCCTACCGTTTCCCCGAGAAACTTTTGCACGGCAGCAGCCGCCGTTGCCGGTGATAAATTATACATTTCCTGCAACTGTGAAACCGTGCCCTGCTCGATAAATTGATCCGGCAAGCCAAGCCTCAGCACGGCCGGCTTTGTCAGCCGGGCATCGGTTAAAAACTCCAGTATGGCCGAGCCAAAACCGCCCGCCAGAACATTTTCCTCCATCGTGACAAGAAGCTCCATTTGTCCCGCAAGCTGTCGCAGCAAATCTGTATCGAGCGGCTTTACAAAGCGCGCATTGATTACCGTCGCTTCAATACCGGCCTTTGCCAGAATCGTTGCTGCCTGCAGAGCATTGTCAACCATATTACCGATGGCAAAAAAGGCAACCTGTCCACCTTTTCGCAAAACTTCCGCCTTGCCGACCGGCACGGGGACGATTTCATCGTCAAGACTGACACCGAGGCCAGAACCACGCGGATAGCGAACAGCGGCCGGTCCCGGCAAAGCAAGCGCTGTAGCCAGCATTCGGCGCAGTTCATTTTCATCCTTCGGGGCCATAATTGTCATATGTGGCAGCGGCCGCAGATAGGAAAAATCAAATACGCCATGATGTGTCGCCCCGTCTTCCCCGACGAGACCAGCCCGATCAAGGCCAAATACAACCGGCAGATTTTGCAAACAGACATCATGAAGAATCTGATCATAGGCCCGCTGGGCAAATGTAGAGTACAATGCCACTACCGGTCGCTTTCCTTCAGCCGCCAGCCCGGCAGCCATCGTAACCGCATGTTGCTCGGCAATCCCGACATCAAGCATCCGCTCGGGAAAAACTTCGCCAAAGGCCTTAAGGCCCGTTCCCGCCGGCATCGCTGCCGTAACGGCTACAATGTTTTCATCTTTTTTAGCCATTTCAATTAGTGTCTTACTAAATACAGCCGTATAAGATATGGCTTGTCCGCTTTTTTTCTGTACCTCACCTGTGGTCAGGTCAAACCGGCCGATGCCATGAAATTTATCAGGCTCAATTTCTGCCGGCAGATAGCCTTTTCCTTTTTTTGTAAGAACATGCAGCAGGACCGGCCCTTTCATCTGTTTGGCCTGTTCAAGTACCTCAAGCAGTAACCGGATATTATGCCCATCGATCGGTCCGGCATAAGTAAAGCCCATCTCTTCAAATAGGCCCCCCGGGACGAGAAACGTCCGCACGCTGTCCTTTATATGCTCTGCTGTTTTTAGCACTGTATCCCCAATGCGCGGTATACTTCGCAAAATACCCTCAAGATCTTTTTTGGCCCGGTGGTACTGTGGCGCCGTGCGTATTTTCGCCAGGTATTCAGACATCGCTCCGACATTGCGTTCAATCGACATCTCGTTATCATTGAGGATCACGATGAGTTTTTTCCCCAGATCACCGGCATGATTCAAGGCCTCAAAAGCCTCACCGCCGGTCAATGCCCCATCGCCAATCACAGCAATCACATGGTTTTTAGCTCCGTTCAGATCGCGGGCAATCGCCATTCCCAGGGCCGCTGAAATAGAGGTGCTCGAGTGACCTACGCCAAAACTGTCATAAGGACTTTCCCCGCGATTGGGAAATCCCGTAATTCCATCCTTTTGGCGCAGCGTCGGAAACACGTCCCGCCGTCCGGTCAAAATCTTATGTGCATAGGCCTGATGGCCGACATCCCAAACAATTTTATCCTGTGGGCAATTGAATACGCGGTGCAGGGCAACTGTCAAATCCACCACCCCCAGGCTCGGGGCAAGATGTCCGCCGGTCTTGGCTACATTTGTTATAATAAATCTCCGCAATTCCATTGCCAGTGTTTCAAGCTCTACTGGCGAAAGTTCTTTGAGCTGGCGGGGATTGTCAATCCAATCTAAAATATTCCTCATTTACTCACACGCTTTCCTATTCTTTTCGTTCGCTCACTTGTCACGCGTAATGAGATATTTCACTATGCCCCGAAGAAAATCTGCTTCCGCACCAAACGGATGCAAGGCTTCAAGGGCTTTTTCAACGGTAGCTTCGGCGAGTTGCTTTGCCCGCTCCAGTGAGGTCAAAGTTACATAAGTCGACTTTTTATTTCGTTCATCACTGCCCACTGGTTTGCCAATCGCAGCCTCGGTTCCCGTCACATCAAGAATATCATCTGTAATCTGAAATACCAGACCAAAGCATTCCGCGTATTTCGTCAGGGCCGCCAATTGAATGTCATTGGCATCCCCCATTATAGCGCCGCTGCGAATGGCCGCAAGGAAAAGGGCCCCGGTTTTCGCCATATGCATCTGTTGCAGCAATTCCATGCCGATCCTCTTATCCTCCGATAGAAGATCAATCGCCTGGCCGCCGACCATACCTGCCGGTCCGGCCGCCCGGCTCATTTCCTGGACAATCCGCAAGGTTTTTTCCGGTGTCGCCGTTGCCTGCATTGCCATGATTTCAAAGGCCATCGTCAGCAGAGCATCCCCGGCTAACACAGCCATTCCATCGCCAAATACCTTGTGGTTTGTAAGTTTGCCGCGACGATAATCATCATTGTCCATCGCAGGAAGATCATCATGAATCAAGGAATACGTATGAATCATTTCAAGAGCACATGCCGTGCGCAAAAAGTCCGTTCCCCTGGCTCCGACCGCATCAGCTGCCGCCATTAAGAGTACCGGGCGCAGTCGCTTGCCACCAGCCAGAAGGCTGTAATTCATCGCTTCACTGAGTGCAGGACACAGAGAACTTTCTGCCGGTATCAGACGGGCCAGCTCCGTTTCTACCATTTGCAATTTTTCATTCCAATACGTTTTCAGCATATTTATTCTCCTTCTATCTGCAGTGCAGTTTTCTCCAAACCGCCATTTTTTTCCTGCACCATGATGTCAATTGTTTCTTCAGCCGTCTGAAGTTCCTGCAGGCAGATTTCGGAAAGCTTTACTCCCTCGGTATACTTATCGAGCAGTTCCGCCAGGCTGATATCACTGTTTTCAAGTGCACCAACGATCGACTCAAGACTGGCTAGAGCCTCCTCAAATGAAAGTTTCTTTGTTCTTGCCATAGACATTTCCCTCCCTGACTTCTCCCACCGTAGCACTAAAACGCCCATCTGTCATTATAATTTCTACGGCATCGCCCGCCTTAATATTTGCAACGCCACGCAGCACCGTTTCCCCTGCCTGCACGATCCCATACCCTCGAGCCAGAACATTTACCGGATTGAGCATCGCCAACTTTTCCAAGGGAACCTGCAGCTCATGCTTTTTATCTTTTATCGTCCGCATTACCAGCTGACGAAATTTTTCATAAACCAAATCAAACCGCTGACGACGCTGGGCCAGCAACATCTGCGGCGTCCGCAGCGCTGTACTCTGCCGGCAGGCTGCAAGGCGCGCCTGTCTCAGCTGCAGCTGTTGCCGGCCGCGGGCAGTCAGCTGCGCCCGCAGGGATTGAATATAGCGGACCAGCTCGCCCGCATCCGGCACAGCCAGTTCAGCTGCCTGCGACGGCGTCGCCGCCCGCATATCACTGACAAAATCCGCCAGCGTAAAATCCGTTTCATGCCCAACAGCCGAAATCACCGGCAGCCGGGAGGCAAAAATAGCCCTTACCACCGCTTCTTCATTAAAAGACCACAGGTCTTCCATTGAGCCGCCGCCGCGCCCAACGATGAGCACATCCACGGGAAACTGACGGTTGAAAAAATCCAAGGCCTGAACAATCTGTCCGGCAGACTGTTCGCCCTGGACCTGAACCGGGTAAAGAACCAACTGTACCTGGGGATTGCGCCGCTTGGCTACCCGATAAATATCGCGCAGCACAGCCCCGCTTGGCGACGTCACAACCCCGATAGTCTGCGGAAATGCCGGTAAGGCCTGTTTGTGTTCTGCCAAAAACAGGCCTTCTTGTGTCAGTCTTTCCTTAAGTTGATCAAAAGCCAAACTCAGCTCACCGGCACCCTCCGGCAGCAAGGAATCCGCATATAGCTGATAGACACCATCTCGCTCATAGACCGTAATGGATCCTGTCACCACAACCTGCATACCATTTACCGGCATAAACTTCAAATGCTGTACACGACTGCGAAACATCACAGCTTTAAGCGAAGAGGCCGCATCTTTCAGCGTGAAATAGCAATGACCGGAAGAATACTGCTTGAAATTTGATATTTCCCCCCGAATCATGATCCGCGACAAAATCCGATCCTGATCCATCAGCCCTTTTATGTATTTTGTTACTTCACTGACACTTCGAATATCCAATGCCCTGCTCTCCTCATCCTGCATAAGAAAAAAGCCAGGCCACGGCCTGGCGGATTCTACTATTGTTATTTGACCATTGCGCCCAGAACACCATTAATAAACCGAGCCGATTCATCGGTACCAAATTTCTTGGCAAGCTCAACGGCCTCATTAATTACAATATTCGGTGCAATTTCCTCTTCGTTGAACTTCATCTCAAATACGGCCAACCGGGCAATATTGCGATCAACGCCGGACATCCGTTCAACCTTCCACTCGCGGGAATTCTCCGTTATGACAGCATCAATTGCTGCCAGATTTTCTTTCGTTCCCCTGACCGCATGGCGTAAGTATTCGCGATCCCGGTCTGCGAGCACGGCCGACTCCCCCAGCGCTGCATCGACTGCAGCCTCGATTGTTACTTCATTAAAATCCAACTGGAACAAAGCCTGTAAGGCTACTTCCCTGGCTTGTCTACGACTCATAATTACCTTCCTTTATTCAAATCCACCGGCTGCCAGACTGTCTTCAGCGATGAAAAAATGGCGGCAGCCATCTTTCCAAACCCTGCGCAATCTCCTCGTTTCGATCGACTTTTATTCCAATGAACAGGCCGATCATTCCGCATAGCAACACAAAGACCGTATTCCAAAAACCGAACAGCAGGATTGCTATGCCAAGCACCAGTCCCAGCAAAGTACCCGCGGTCTTACCGCGATGATTTTGCCATGCTGCTTCGATAAAAAGCTTTACATCCTCTTTCATTTCGTCACCTCATTGTTGTGGCGCCTTAGCACTACACAACACGCTGCTTTGCTGTGGCAGTATTCGCAATATTTTCCACTGTAATCTCAATATCAACATCCCGGAGTCCAACAAAGTTCGTCAGCTGCTCTCTGATTTTTTTTTGTATCTCATCAGAAACAGCGGCCGCATTGTTTTCCTGGCCAAGAATAACCCGGAGCTTGATGTGAACTACCGGATCTGCTGCCGGAGATGACTTGCTCACCTCAGCTGTAACGCGTTCTTTTACATCGCGAACCCCATGAACTGACCGAGCCGTCTTGTCAACCAAGTTCTTTATGGCTTCAATCGCAATGCGCACATCTCCCATTGCCCCATGAATGACCACGGCCTCCTTGTCATAGCGGGTCTTTTTCCCCGAGCTGAAGGTCAGCCCAAAAAGCTGAATGCTGACAAGAAACATTACCAATGCTACCGCCCCGGTTTCCCAACGACCGCTCAGATACAAAAACTCATTCCAGACATAAGCCGCTGGCACAACCTGCAGGCAGAAGAGAGCCGCGCCTAATGACAAGAGCGCAATACCGATCGTGTAAAAAAACAGCAGCACCCGATTTATAATCCCCATTTACATGTCTCTCCTCTGATTTCAGCGTACACGAACTTCCTCAGCCTTTGCTTCTTCCGGGAAGCCTACACCCTGTACATGAATATTCACTTCCACAACCGCCAAACCCGTCATCGTTTCAATCGCCTGTTTTACATTTTCCTGTACAGCCAGCGCAACATCCGGAATGCGGATACCATATTTCACAATGATAAACAGGTCAACAGCGGCTTCACGTTCACCGACTTCAACCTTAACGCCTTTGGCAAAATTTTTCCGTCCTAAAAGTTCTGCTATCCCACCTACAAGCCCACCGCTCATGCCGGCAACACCTTCGACTTCCGTAGCCGCCAGTCCGGCAATGATGCTGACTACTTCATCGGCAATGCGAATGGATCCGAGGGAATTCGTAACGTCTTTTTTTCCTGCTTCTTTTTCCATAGTAAAACCTCCCTTATTTTAGACAACGACAGCACTATAATGATATCTAAATTATAGCAAACAAACTGTAAATATACAAATTCATCTAAAAAATATACAGCCATTTATGGCCCTTACCGAAAAGACTTCGTCATTTGCCGCAGCATTTCCTGCCGGCAAAAAAAAAATCCGCTGTCGGATGCCTCCTGCAGCGGATTCCCATACTTCTTATTATGCTCTTTCGACGTAATTGCCTGTGCGAGTATCAATGCGCAGGACATCGCCCTGATTGATAAAGAGCGGCACTTTTACCACATAACCGGTTTCGAGCGTAGCCAGTTTTGTCGCACCAGTAGCTGTATCACCTTTTACACTCGGCTCGCATTCCGCTACTTCAAGATTTACGGAATTCGGCAAGGAAATACCGATGATTTTACCCTTAAAGGTCTGCAAATTGATGTCCATATTTTCTTTGAGGTAGCGCAGAGCATCCCCGAGCTGATCCTTCGAAAGTTCCGACTGTTCATAGGACTCGTTGTCCATAAACGTATACATGCCATCCGTTTCATAAAGGAACTGCATTGCCCGCGTTTCTATATGCGCTGCCGGCATTTTTTCATTCGGGTTGAATGTGCGCTCAACAACAGCACCTGTTTCAACGTTTTTGATCTTTGTTCTTACAAAGGCAGCACCCTTACCCGGTTTTACATGCTGGAAATCGACAACCTGCCATACACCATTATCAAATTCGATTGTCAATCCCGTGCGGAAATCTGTACTAGAAATCATTTGTTACGCCCTCCATTAAATCCTGTCGGATTTTTTAATTCTATTCTATTCAATTTCAATTAACTGTTTACTGCTCTGTGTCAACGGTTTCCCGCCGTCCGCAGTAACCAAAACAGTGTCTTCAATGCGCACTCCGCCCCACCCCGGAAGATAAATCCCCGGTTCGACAGTAACCAGCATATTTTCCACCAGCTGATCACATTTGCTCAATGGCGACAAACGCGGTTCTTCATGGATTTCCAGCCCCACACTGTGTCCGAGACCATGACCAAATGCCCGGCCATACCCTGCATCCATGATATAACGGCGAACGTCCTCATCCACAGCACGTCCGGAAGCTCCCACCTGCACTTTTTCCACGCCGAGCAGCTGGGCTTTTAATACAATGTCATAGATCTTATGCTGATTTTCATCCGCATGGCCAAGGCACAGCGTGCGCGTGATATCCGAATGGTATCCCCTGTAAACAGCACCGAAATCCATTGTAACAAATTCTCCGTCAACAATCAACTTTTCCGTCGCAATTCCATGCGGCAGGCTGCCACGGACACCCGAGGCAATAATCGTCGCAAAGGCCGGCCTTTCTGAGCCCAAACGACGCATGCAGGTTTCAAGTTCAAGCGCTACGTCAAGTTCACGCACCCCCGGTTTTATAAACTGCAGGACCTGTTCAAAAGCTCGGTCGCTAATTTCCACCGCCCGCCGCAAAAAAGAAAGCTCTTCGGCATCTTTGATCATTCGCAATTCATCAAGTTTGAGCGGAGTATTAAACTCGATATGCTCCGGCAATAATTTGTAAACCGCAACAAAGTCACTATAACTGAGATCCCCACCCTCAAAGCCGACCTTGTGCACAGCATTTTTTTTCATTCTTTCGGCAGCTGCAGCCAGAAGCCCATCCTTTTGCTCTATGATATAAAAATCACTTGTCTGCTGTTTCGCCTGTTCGATATAACGAAAATCCGTAATGAGCTCTGCATTTGTTGGCGTTACCAACAGCAAGGTATCATCCCCGGTAAACCCGCTGAAATAATGTAGATTTTCAAGTTTGCTGATGAGCACGGCATCGAGCTGATGCTCACCAAGAAAATTTCGTAGTTTTTTTAATCTAGCTTCCACTGGAAGGCCCCCTTATTTTGTCTTTCTGATGATGATCTCAAGGGCCGCCATGTAGCTGTCCTCGCCAAAGCCGCAGATCTGTCCCATAACAACCGGTGCCAGGACAGAATGATGTCGAAATTCCTCTCGCTTATGAATGTTTGACAGATGCACTTCAATTGCCGGCACCTCAACAGCTGCCAGAGCATCCCGGATTGCAATGCTGTAGTGCGTGAATGCTGCCGCGTTTAAAATAATCCAGTCATAGGCACTGGCCGGGGCTGCCTGAATCGCATCCACCAGCATGCCTTCGTGATTGGTCTGAAAAAAATCCAGCTGAATCTGTGCCTCAGCCGCGCGGCGGCGCAGAAGTTCGTTGATATCATCGAGTGTCTGCGAACCATAAATTTCCGGCTCCCGCCGTCCGAGAAGGTTCAGATTAGGTCCGTGCAATACAAGCACTTTTTTCAATAAAATCACTGCCTATTCTAAAATAAGTTCTCCGGGAGAATTTCCCGGCTTGCCTTTAGTAGCGAATTTCAAAACTCGTTTCGCCATCAACCACCGTTATATCCTGCAATTGCAGTTGCTCCACTTTAATAAAAAAACTTCCGGCTCTGATTTTAGCGGCCAGCTGGGAAAGCTGCTCACCGGTGCCCTGCAGCTCCATCGTCACCGTACTATCCTCCATGTTTTTCACCCAGCCCGTCACGCCCAGAAGCTGCGACTGTGACTGCACAAAATACCGGAACCCGACCCCCTGGACTCGCCCGGAGGCACAGCCAAAACAACGTTTTCGATTCGCCTGCATAAAAAACACCGCCTTTTCAAAATAAACCGCCGCCGTCAAACATCCCGGCGTAAAATGGCATATGGGACAACCGGCTGCTGCATCCGGATCCGGACAAGCTGCTGGGCATGCGGAGCCGTCTCAATCAACGTTCCGTCTTCATCCATCATTTCTGTCAAGACCTGGCGAAACAACGGTCCCTCCGGCTGTAAAATCTCAATTTCCTGCCCACATTTCATGTTATTGCGCTGCTCGACAAGCGCCCAACCCGTGGCAGCATCATAGCTGTGCACCAAGCCGATAAAATCGGACGTCTGCGTATAGGAAGAGCTGCCATAGATCTGATCCTCTGCCGACGGCTGTTCAAAATAAAATCCGGTCGCATACGCCCGATGCGACACCTTGTCAAGCTCCGCCACCCACTCTGGCTGAACCACAAAGCCTTCCGGATCAGCAAAATAGGCATCAATCGCGGCCCGGTAAGCCTTAACTACACTGGCCACATAATGAACACTCTTCATTCTGCCTTCTATTTTCAAACTATCCACACCACTGGCGATGACCTGGTCGATGTGCTCAAGCAGACACATATCCTTTGAATTGAAGATATAACTGCCCCGCTCATCTTCCTCCACCGGAAAATACTGCCCGGGACGTTTTTCTTCCACTAGTGCGTATTTCCAGCGACAGGGCTGGGCGCAGCTGCCACGATTGGCATCACGGCCCGTAAAATAATTGCTCATCAGGCAGCGGCCGGAATACGAAATGCACATGGCCCCGTGAACAAACATTTCTAATTCCACTGGGCAGTGCTCACGAATTTTTCTTATCTCCTGCAAAGACATTTCGCGGGCAAGAACCACCCGGCTCGCTCCCAGATCCTTCCAGGCGTTTACCGCTTCCCAGTTGGTATTATTTGCCTGCGTACTTATATGAATTTCCATCTGGGGCAGCAAACGGCGCACCATCATAAACACGCCCAGATCGGCAACTAACACGGCATCGATCCCAGTCTCACCCAAAGATTTCAGGTATTCCGGGAGTTTTTCCATATCGCTGTTATGCGCAAAAATATTCACGGTAACATAGACTTTCTTTTGCAGGCTGTGGGCAAATACGACCGCCTCGCGGATTTCTTCCTGCGTAAAATTCCCACCAAACGCCCGCAGGCCAAAGGCCTTGCCTCCCAGGTAGACCGCATCTGCTCCATAAAGCAGGGCCATTTTTAATTTTTCCATATTGCCGGCAGGTGCCAGCAGTTCAGGTTTTTTCAATATCTATTCTCCTTGTAGAGACGGCAAGTCCGTCGCCGTCCTGATAAATCTTGGTAACAAAGTCCGGCTGGCTTTCCACCAGCGCAATGTATTCACGCAAACGCTTGACGATGGTCTTATAACGGCGAGGTGGTTTTTCCTCACTGCAGACATACCCGCGAAACAGCACATTGTCCGCTATAACGACCGCCTGCGGGGCCAGGAGCGGCAGAATTAAACGAAAGTATTCCGGATACTGCCCCTTCGCGGCATCGATAAACACCAAATCATACAAGCCCCGCAAAGATTTTATGTTTTTTGCCGCATCCCCGCGCACAATTCTGATCTGCTCCCTGTAGGGGGAACGATCAACAAAAGCCTGCGCGGTCTCTGCCCGTGCCTCATCAAGCTCCAAGGTCGTTATGCTGACACCGGGTGCACTGTTTTGAGCCAGCAGCAATGTCGAATAGCCAATAGCCGTACCAATTTCAAGCACCCGCTCTGCTTTACAGGCTTGGGTGGCCTTCACCAAAACTTCCCGTCCGGCAGCGTTAATCACCGGCACCCGGTTTTCAGCCGCATAAGCTTCCATTTCTTTCAATAACGCTTCCATCACTGCACCTTGTCAATTGTCGCCAGATGTTCCTCGTACGTCCGACTGAAATGATGACGGCCATCCTTATCGGCAACAAAATACATATAATCCGTCGGGTCCGAATAAAGCACGGCCTTAATCGAGGCCAGCCCCGGATTGCCGATCGGCCCTGGCGGCAGCCCTTGATGCAGATACGTATTATAAGGGGATTCAATTTTTGTATCCTGAATAGACAATTCAGCCTTCGGGTTGCCCAGAATATACTGAATGGTGGCACAAGACTGCAATGGCATTTCTGCCTTCAGGCGGTTTAAAAACACCTGCGCAATGATCGGCCGGTCCTCTTCCATCTGTGCTTCCTTTTCAACGAGTGAAGCTAAAATCACGAGTTCCCGGATCGATAGATTCATTGCCGCCGCCCGTTCGCGCATCGCTGGCGTCAGTTCCTGATCAAATTGTCCAGCCATCATCTTCATGATATCTTCAGCCTTAAAATCACCGCCGATTTCATAGGTATCAGGAAACAAAAAACCTTCCGCCTGATATTTTGTGCGGCTGTTTCCGGCCATGTAATCATACGCCCGAAACTTTTCGGCGGCACTGCAGAAGGCCTTCTCACTGCCAATCCCCTTTTCATCAAGTGAGCGGGCTATCTGCTCGACACTATAACCTTCCGGAACCGTAATCCGCAGCGTTGACGTATTGCCAGCGACAAGCATTTCCAGCACCTTGCGATTGTCCATATGACGGTAAAACGCATAATCCCCCGTCTTAAAATTTGCATCAGCCCCATTAAGCTTGGCCATCAGCCTAAAGCTGTAGGTGCTGTCGATAACCTGCTGTTTTTTCAACAATTCGGCAATCGCTTCGGCATTCATGCCGGAATGGATGCTGATATACACCGTATTTTTCCCCTGCTTTACCGCCTGCTGCGATCCGGAATCGCGGTGCAGGCAGCCATACGTGAAAATTGCCGCAATCAAAAATGATAGTCCGCCAATGATCACCCACTTCGATATCTGCCGGTCCCCTTGCATATACAATAGAAAAACATCTCCCATTCCCTTTGAGTATTCTATAATTATACGAAAAACGCCACTAAATTACAATAAAGTGCCGGCAAATATTCCCTGCCGGCACAAAAAACCGCCGCCCTCAACAGGCGGCGGCAAACAGCTTATTCTTTTTCTTCAGCTTCAGCTTCATCCATGATCGCATCATATGCGGCCTGGACTTTTTCAAATTCTTCATCCGTAGGATCGACATATTCTTCTTCGCCCTGTTCGTTCGTTACGATCTTGGCGATCAGAACATCTTCGTCATCTTCGCAGCCACAACCGCAACCGCAGGCTTCGCCTTCTTCTTCGCCTTCGTGGATGCCAACGAGCAACGCATATTTTTCTTCGCCTACCGGAATAATCATCTCTTCGCGATAGTAAAATTCATTGCCGTCCTCGTCTGTCATAACTACAACCATTTCTTCGTCATCTAATACTTCTTTTTCTTTATCTGTCATTCAGATCACCTCTTATTATTATTGGGTTCGTCCGCCCCTATTTTAATTATTCTTCATTCTAACCTAGAAAAAACATCCTGTCAAGCCGCCTTACACGCGGCTGTCGAGATACCCCTGCAGAATGAATACCGCCGCCATTTTATCGATGACCTTCTTGCGTTTGGCCCGGCTGACATCGGCAGCAATCAAGGATTTTGTCGCAGCTACCGTTGAGAGCCGTTCATCCCAAAAAACAATCTTTACCTGCGGCAAAACAGTCCGAATTTCATCAGCAAAACTACGCACAATTTCACAGCGTTCGCCCTGCGTGCCATCCATATTCTTAGGCAACCCCACAACTAAGGTATCTGCCTCATATTCAACAACCAGTTGTCCCAGCCGTTCCAGATCGCGTTCCAGATAAGTCCGGCGGATCGTCTCTATCCCCTGGGCCGTAAACAACAAGGCGTCACTGGCGGCAATACCGATCGTCCGGTCACCAACATCAAGTCCCAGTATTCTCATAAACAGTTCCTTGTCTTATTTATTATTTTCAAGATAAGAACGAATGAATTCCTCGAGAAGTTCATCGCGTTCAAGCTGCCGGATCATGCTGCGCGCATCATTGTGGCTGGTAACATAGGCCGGATCACCGGAAAGCAAATATCCCACCAATTGATTAATCGGGTTATATCCTTTCTCCTCCATCGCCTGACAGACTTTACGGATTACATTGGCTGCTTTATTCTCTTCAGTGCCAAATTTAAACATCATCGTTTCTTCCATATTTGCCATTGCTAACCCCTCCTCAAAACACTTGATCAAAACCGCCGGCGATAAAAATCCATCATACTGACGGTATCCGCCGTTGGTTTTAATCCCTAAATACCTATTTCGCCTAAAATCATTTATATCCTTTCAGGCAAAAAAATAAAAATAAAGCCGCTGCACAAGAAAAACTGCAGCGGCCTCTCTCAAAAATCATCTTTAATTATCTTATTTCAATTGTTCTTTAATGACCGCTTGAGCCTTGTCAAATGCAGCCGGAATGTTTTCTGGCTGCCGGCCACCGGCCTGTGCCATATCCGGTCGTCCGCCGCCGCCGCCGCCGACTGCCTTAGCAGCTTCTTTTATGATTTTGCCGGCATGAATGCCTTTTTTCACAGCTTCGCCACTGGCCTTAACCACAAGGTTCACCTTATCTTCACCAGCTGCCGCCAAAACAACAACGCCGTTTTCCAGCTTGTCGCAAGTCATATCGGCAATATTTCTGAGCTCATCCATATCAGCCGCATCAGCCTTAGCCACGATAACCTGGATGCCATTGACTTCCTGTACAGCCTGCAAGAGATTTTCCGCATCCGCTTTTGCTCTGGCCGTATGGAATTCATTGACCTGATGCTGCAGCTGCTTGCATTCGGCCAGAACACCATCAATGCGCCCCGGAATTTCTTCTTCCACCGGCACTCTGAGTTTTTCTGCCACCTGCTGCAAAATCTGCTGTTTGGCATTCATGTAAGCAATGGCTGCCTTGCCGGTAAGTGCCTCAATACGACGCACCCCGGAGGCCACACCCGATTCACTGACAAGCTTAAACATGCCAATCTGGCCAACATTTTTAACATGCGCCCCGCCGCACAGTTCCATGCTAAAGCCCGGAACTGACACCACGCGGACAACATCGCCGTATTTCTCACCAAACAGTGCCATAGCACCTTTGGCTTTGGCTTCATCCTGCTTCATTTCACAGATTTCAACATCCGTGCCCTTTAAAATTTCTTCATTGACTACAGCTTCGATTTCAGCCAGCTGTTCAGCTGTAACCGGTTCGAAATTTGAAAAGTCAAAGCGCAGGCGATCTGGTCCCACAGCGGAACCAGCCTGGTTTACATGCTCACCGACAACCTGTTTCAAGGCTGCCTGCAACAAATGCGTCGCCGTGTGGTTGCGCGCCGAAGCGAGTTTTTTCACCTGGTCGATCACAAGAGTTACACGTTCACCGACTTTAACCGTGCCTTCGGTTACATAACCGACATGATACACGGTACCATTTGGCAGTTTTTTGGCAGTTTCTACCGTGACTTTGCCAAATTCTCCTTCAAAGGTCCCCGTATCGCCAACCTGTCCGCCGCCTTCGGCATGAAACGGGGTAACATCGAGAATAATACCGGCCGTTTCCCCGTCCTGCAACGCATCGACAAGTTCACCATCTTTCCAAATACATGCAATATTGGCAGACACTGCCATTTCATCAACGGTAAGCTGCTCCGTATCAAGCGAACGCAGATCCGGAATCTCTACCCGCTGATTATCCTGACGGGCTGCACGAGCGCGTTCCCGCTGCTGTTTCATGGCTGCATCAAAAGCCTCTTTATCGAGTTCCATGCCATTTTCCTGCAGAATTTCATCCGTCAGTTCCCAAGGGAAACCAAAGGTATCGTAAAGCTGGAAGCTCAGGTCGCCGGACAATACGGTTTTGCCCTCTTTTTTCAGATCCTCAATGTAACCGTTTAAAAGTTCCATCCCCTGGGTAAGCGTCGTATGGAAGCGGTCCTCTTCCAGGCTGATCACTTTTTTGATATATTCCTGCTTGGCTGTAAGCTCTTCAAACACACCATCATAAATCTTGATTACAGCATCGACGGCACCCGTCAAAAACTTGTCTTCAATGCCAAGCATGCGTCCATGGCGAATTGCCCGGCGCAAAATACGACGCAATACATAGCCACGGCCTTCATTCGACGGCAAAATACCATCCATGATCATAACCGTCATGCTGCGGGCATGATCGGCAATAACCTTCAGCGATACATCTTGGGCTTCATCTTTGCCATAGGTTACGCCGGATACCTTACTTGCATATTCAATGATCGGATACAATAGATCCGTTTCAAAGTTCGTGCGTTTCCCTTGCAGTACCGAAGCCAATCGTTCGAGGCCGGCACCTGTATCAATGTTTTTATTTACGAGCGGTACGTATTCACCGTCTTCTGTACGGTCATACTGCGTGAACACGAGATTCCAGATTTCAAGGAAACGGTCGCAGTCACAGCCGACAGCGCAGTCAGGGCTGCCGCAGCCACGATCTTCCCCGAGATCGACATAGATCTCAGAATCCGGGCCGCATGGGCCGGGGCCGATCTCCCAGAAATTATCTTCCATCTTCACGATGTGCGCTGGATTTACGCCGACTTCTTCCGTCCAAATTTTGTAGGCTTCTTCATCCTTAGGGTAAATCGTAACCCAGAGTTTTTCCTCTGGTAATTCGAGTTCTTTTGTCAAGAACTCCCAGGCCCAAGCAATTGCCTCACGTTTGAAATAATCGCCAAAAGAAAAATTCCCCAGCATTTCAAAATAGGTCTGATGGCGAGCTGTACGGCCTACATTTTCAATATCCCCCGTGCGCACACAGCGCTGGCTTGTCGTGATGCGCGTGTGCGGCGGTTTCATCTTACCGGTAAAAAAGGGTTTAAACGGCGCCATGCCGGCCCCGATCATCAACAACGTCGGATCGTCCTGCGGGATCAAAGATGCACTCGGCAGTCTAAGATGTCCTTTGCCGACAAAGAACTGCAGGTATCTGTCGCGCAGTTCGTTACCACTCATAAATTTCAAACTAATCGACCTCCACTAAAAATAGAGACTTAAATTAACATATCTATGCAATTATATAAAATTACCAGTTTAAAGTCAATTTACCCACGCAGTTCTTTGATGATGATGCCGCCGCCAATCACTTTATCCTCTTCGTAAAACACAACAGACTGCCCGGGTGTCACCGCTCGCTGCGGCTCCGCGAAAACGACCTTGACCTGCCCGCCCGGCAGTGGCGTCACAAGCGCTGCCGACTCCCGGCTGCCATAACGAATTTTAGCCGTTACCGCCAGCGGAGCTTCAAGACTGTCGATCATGATCCAGTTCATATCGGCGGCAATCAGCCCCCGGCAAAAGACATCACAATCCTCGCCGACAATGACCTTGTTATCTTTCATATCCAGGCTGACGACATACAGCGGATGCTTGGCCGCAATGCCCAGCCCGCGCCGCTGGCCAATTGTATAAAGCGGCACTCCCTGATGATGCCCCAGTACCTTGCCATTGAGATCAACAATATCGCCCGGCTTCAATGCTGCCGGCACTTTTCCCCGCAGATAGGACTTGTAATCATCATTGGGCACAAAGCAGATTTCCTGACTTTCCGGCTTATTGGCTACCGGAAGATCGAGTTCTTCGGCCAGCTTTCTCGTCTGCACCTTGGTATAACCGCCAAGCGGCATCAAAAAATGACGCAATGAATTTTGATTCAGATGATAGAGTACATAGGACTGATCCTTGGCCACATCGGCCCCCTTACGCAGCAGATAGCGCCCGTCCGCTCCCGGCTCAATTTTCGCATAATGTCCGGTTGCCACATACTCCGCGCCAAGCTCACGGCAACGCTCCAAAAGGCCTTCAAATTTCACATACCGATTGCAGGCAACGCAGGGATTCGGCGTCCTTCCGGCCGCATACTCATCGACAAAATAATCAACTACTGTCTTTTGGAACATCTCGCGGAAGTTCAGCACATAATGCGGAATCCCGATAATTTCCGCCACCCGGCGGGCATCCTCCACCGCCGACAGGGTACAGCACCCCTGATCATCTGCCGGATTAAAATCACGGCTGTCATCACTCAGACGCATCGTCGCGCCGATTACTTCATAGCCCTCACGCACGAGAAGGGCAGCAGTCAACGAACTGTCCACCCCTCCGCTCATGGCTACAACCACTTTTGGTTTCGTACCCATTTTATTCATCCTTACTCTTTAAAATATCGCTGAGTTTCCCCAGCAGCATAGTATATTCTTCTATAATAAAAAAATTGCTGCAGATCATTGCCAGCCGCCCGACCCCTGTAAGCCCTCGAGTCGGCGAACAATCGCAACGAGCTGCTCCGCCAGATATTCAATCTCCGCCGCGGTATTTTCCCGGCCAAGACTGATCCGCAGCGAGCTTCGGGCCAGCTCCGGGGCAAGCCCCATTGCCAGCAGCACATGTGAGGGTTCGAGGCTCCCGGCGGCGCAGGCACTGCCGCTAGAAGCAGCAATGCCCGCCATATCAAGATTTAGCAGCAGTGACTCACCGCTGCTTCCCGGAAAGCTGAAATTGACATTGCCCGGCAGTCGCTGCTGCCGGTGCCCATTTAAGGCCGCCCGGGGAAGCTTCGCCTCAATCTCGTCAATCAGCTGCTTGCTCAGCCTACCCAGCCGCTCAGCTTCAGCCGCCTGCCCCGACTGGGCTTTTTCGGCCGCCAGGCCGAGCCCCGCGATTGCCGGCACATTTTCCGTCCCTGCCCTAAGGCCCCGCTCCTGAGCGCCACCGGCAATCTGCGGTTCAAGCCGGATGCCACTGCGTACATAAAGTGCCCCGATACCCTTGGGACCATAAAACTTATGGCCGGAGAGCGACAGCAGGTCGATATTCATCGCCGCAACATCAATCGGCAGATGGCCTACGGCCTGCACGGCGTCCGTATGAAACCAGATGCCGCGGTCGCGGGCAAGAGCTCCGATTTCACGAATCGGCTGAACCGTACCGACCTCATTGTTGGCAAACATCACACTGATCAATATGGTTTCATCGCGCAGTGCAGCACTAACCTCAGCCGGATCAATCCGTCCGTCTTTATCCGGTTGCAGATAGGTTACGGTAAATCCTTGTTCTTCCAATTGCTGGCAGCTGTGCAGCAGCGCATGGTGCTCCACAGCAGTTGTAACAATATGCTTCCCCCGCTGACGGCAGGCATAGGCCGCTCCCTTTAGCGCCAAATTGTCGCTCTCGCTGCCGCCGCTGGTGTATACAATTTCCTGCGGCCTGGCTCCAATGAGTTCCGCGAGCTGACGGCGGGCCTTGGCGACGATCGCCAGGGCCTCGCGACCAAAGCCGTGCACACTTGACGGGTTGCCGAACGAGCGAACCATAACATCCATCATCAGCGCAGCCACCTCTTTGTCCGCCGGCGTCGTTGCTGCATAATCAAAATAAATGGGCTTCATCGGCATTTCACTTCTTTTCCTGGCACAGATCAGCCAGCGTGATGGAATCGAGCACATTCGTTATGCTGTCGCAAACTTTAGCCCAGATACCGCGCGTCACGCAAAGACCGGCCTTGGCACAGGTTTGTTCCTTGGCCGAAGCATCCGCCAGCAGGCAGTCGACAATTGCGATCGGCCCTTCCATTGCTGTTATGATCTCAGCAATCGTAATTTCCGCCGGTTCCTTGGCCAGCATATAGCCTCCCTGGGCCCCGCGCACACTCTTGACAAACCCGTTATTGCGCAGCGTGCAAATCAGCTGCTCGAGATAATGCTCAGAAATTCCCTGTTTCAGGGCAATACTTTTGAGCGATATCGGACCGTCACCATAGTGCAGTGCCAGCTCATACATCGCAGTTACGCCATATCTTCCCTTCGTTGATATCTTCATTGAAATCCCTCCGATTTTGCCCCGGTTTTATTCCCGACTAAAATAATAAGATTTTATTTCATCATATAACAAAGGGTTTGCTTTGTCAAAGACTTCCTTTAATTGCCATTTTCCCAGCAATGCTTCAAATATTGCCGCATATTTTTTTCCTGCCCATTGTCGCTCGGGCGATAGTACCGGGTCCCCTTCAATTCCGCCGGCAGGTATTGCTGCACCGTAAAATGGCCGGGAAAATCGTGCGGGTAAAGGTAATTCAGCCCATGGCCAAGCTTTGCCGCCCCTTTGTAGTGGGCATCGCGCAAATGTTCCGGTACCGCCCCGCAATTTTTGCCGCGGACATCTGCCAGGGCCTCATCAATCGCCAGATACGCCGCATTGCTTTTGGGGGCAGCCGCTATATAGCTGACGGCCTGCGCCAGCGGAATTCTCGCTTCCGGCAGACCCAAAAACTGGACTGCCTGAACCGCTGCCATTGCCACTACCAGGGCCTGCGGATCCGCATTGCCGACATCTTCGGCCGCACAGATAGCAATCCGCCGGGCAATGAAATTGACATCCTCCCCGGCCGCCAGCATGCGGGCCAGATAATGAATGGCCGCATCGGGATCACTGCCACGCATACTCTTGATAAAGGCCGACACGGTGTCATAATGATTATCGCCCTTTTTATCATAGCGCTGTAAGCGTTCACCAACGACTTCCGCCAGCATTTTCTCTGTTATTTCACCGCCGGATCCCGGAACCATCGCCGCAACCTGTTCAAGAATATTCAGGGCCATCCGCGCATCGCCGCCGGCCACCTGGGCAATCGCCCCCAGCAGTGATTGCGGACACGTAAGCTCCAGCCCCCCCAGTCCCCGAACCGGGTCCGTGAGGGCCTGCTGTAAAATCCGCACCAGCTGGGCTTCATTGAGCACATCAAGCTTTACGATCCGTACCCGCGACAGCAGGGCATGATTAACTTCAAAGTAAGGATTTTCCGTCGTCGCTCCGATCAGTACCAGCCGCCCGTCTTCAACATACGGCAGCAGTACATCCTGCTGACTTTTATTGAAGCGATGTATTTCATCAATAAATATAATGGTGCGCTTTTGATAGTATTTCCGCTGCTCGGCTGCCACCTCAACAATTTTTCTGATATCGGCAATGCCGGCCGAGACAGCATTCAATTTCTTGAAATCGCTGTCGGTCACAGCGGCCACCATCTGGGCCAGCGTCGTTTTGCCAGTTCCCGGCGGACCAAAAAAGATCAAGGACGGGATCTGGTCCTGCTCGATCATTTTTCGCAGATAGCGACCTTTTCCCACCGCACTTTCCTGGCCGATAAACTCATCGAAATTTCGGGGGCGCATTCTCACGGCCAGTGGTTCATAACGATGCGCACTGCTTTGTTCCGCTCCCGAAAACAAATCCATATCGTCCATATCCATCACACTCCTGTTGAGCCCATGCCACCCTGACGCGCATTGCCGCAGCCCGGCATATCACCGTCGACCGTCAGGTATTTATAGAAAATCCCCTGCGCAATGCGCATGCCCTTTTCTATTTTTACCGGTACTTCGCTATGATTGAAAATCGCAACCATGATATGCCCTTCATTGTCCGGGTTATTGTAGTAATCGGCATCGATAATTCCCTGCCCATTGATCAGGGACAGGTGATTTTTGATGGACAGCCCGGAGCGAATATGAACTCCCAGATATTCATCCGGCAGCATATAGGCCTTAAGCCCCGTGGGAATAATTGCCACCTGATGTGGTGCCAGCGACACCGCCGCCGCTGCCGCTATATCATAG
This sequence comes from Selenomonadaceae bacterium, assembly GCA_963678095.2. Taxonomy (GTDB): domain Bacteria; phylum Bacillota; class Negativicutes; order Selenomonadales; family Selenomonadaceae. The sequence goes on from OY782746.1 coordinate 645,490, forward strand.
CCGGCACTGCTACCGGTCTTTCTTTGCGGCAGCGCAATCGCCGCCATTTTATATTCTTCAATGATTTCAAAGCCTCGTGTTTTCATGATAAACCTCCCCAGGGAACTTTTGTTCCGTATTTCTCGTCAAAAAAGAGCAAAGCCGGCTTGCTGCTCTGCTCTTCTTCTCATCACTGTTGTTTATTATTCCTTGCCGCCGTCTTTTTTGTCGCTTTCATAACTGCCTGCAATCGGACGGGCCGGCGATATTGTCGATATCGCATGTTTGTAGACCATCTGTTGTTTACCGGCACTGTCAAGAATAACCGTGAAATTGTCGAATCCCTTCACATACCCCTTCAGCTGGAAACCATTCACCAGATGAATTGCCACAGCCACATTTTCTTTACGTACCTGATTTAAGAAACTATCCTGCAAATTGATGATTTTCGTCGGCATAAAAAAGCCCCCTAACTTGCCTTCATTTTCGGTCCTATGGAATGTACTTCTACTTTGTTCCAAATTTTCCTGCTATGTCTTTGGAAACAGCTGCGAGTAAATCTTGCGGTGTGCAGGTTTCGACATCGTACCAATGGATATATGGCATCTTTCGATACCAGGTCAGTTGGCGCTTGGCGAAATGCCGCGTCGACTGTTTGATGCACTCACGAGCCCGCTCCATCGTCATCGTCCCCTCGAGGGCGGCGACAACTTCCTTGTAGCCGATGCCTTGCATCGCCTGGCAGCTGCGATCAAGCCCCCGTGCCAGCAGTGCCTTGACTTCTTCGACTAGTCCGTCAGCAAACATTTTATCGACCCGCTCGTTTATGCGCGCATACAAATGCGTCCGCTCACGATTCAGGCCAATCACATAGGTATTATAAACCAGTTCCCCTGCCGGCGCATTCTTTTCCTGGGAAATCTTCTCGCCACCCATATGATATACCTCAAGCGCCCGGATGACCCGGCGAAAATCATTGACGTGCAGCCGAGCCGCCGCCTCCGGGTCAACGGCAGCGAGCATTGTATGCACATGTTCCCGCCCTCTTTCCGCCGCCAGCTGTTCAAGCTGCGCCCGGTATTGCTCATCCCCCTTGGTCGCATTGAAGCAGTAATCCTCGAGCAGGGATTTTATGTAAAGTCCCGTGCCGCCGGCAAGAATCGGTATCTTTCCCGCCGCATTGATCGCCTTTATATGCTCAGCTGCCATTGCCTTAAACCGGGTTACGCTGAACTCCTCTTCCGGCTCCAGAATATCAATCATATGATGCATAATGCCGGCCTGTTCGCCTGTCCCAGGCTTAGCCGTGCCAATATCAAAGCCCCGGTAAAGGAGCATGGAATCGCCGGAAATAATTTCTGATTGCAGGGACTGTGCCAGCTTTATGCTCAAATCCGTTTTACCGACAGCTGTCGGCCCCAAAATCACAATGAGTTTTTCTTTCACCTGAGTTCGATCTTCCCTCCCGGTGCAACAACATGCACCTCAGCCCGTGACATTTTCTCTGTCAGCTGTTTGTATTGTTCAACATCCTGAGCCACAATTGGCCAGGTATCATAATGCATCGGAATAACATGCCGGGCACCGAGCAGCTGTGCGGCTACCGCCGCATCTTCAATGCCCATCGTATAATTGTCGCCGATCGGCAGCAATGCATAATCGATGCGCTCCTTGCGGCCAATCAGCTGCATATCACTGAACAAGGCCGTATCCCCGGCAAAGTAAATATTAATATCGCCAAAATCGATCACAAAACCGCAGGCAATGCCGCCCGGCACACCAGCACTGTGCAGAGCCGGCGTCATGCGAACGCGGCCAAAATCAAATCTGTGTGATCCGCCAATATTCATCCCGTGAACCTCCGCCGGCGCACATAGGCGACCGATCTCAGGTGTTGCAATGACCACCGCGCCGGTTCGCTGGGCAATGGCGGGCGCATCGCCGAGATGGTCCGCATGCCCGTGTGATACCAAGATATAATCGCAGTCCATGTCCTCCGCTCGAATCGTTGCCAGTGGATTACCGCTGAAAAAAGGATCTAACAGCAGCGTTGTCTGTCCGTCACTCAGGGAAAAACACGAATGTCCAAAATAACTGAGTTGAATCATTTTTTAAGTCTCCCCTCTTTACGCCTGTAAAATACACTTGATTTTACTTTAATTACACATTTAGCGGCAAAATCCTGCTTGGGCAGTCAGGCAAAGCTTTTGCCGGCTGCTAAATTGCAAAAAGTTCTGCGCCGTAGTATGCTAAAGGATGTAAGTCATTTAATACAACTACAAGGGGTTTTTTGATGAATACTCTATTAACACTGCCTCAGCTCAAAGCCTCTTTTTTGCACCCGCTTCCGTCCGTGCAGGTGCTGCTCGTCGCCGGCGGTCGCCCGCCAGCCAGCACCTGGCTGCAAAAAGCAGCTGTCAGCCGGGAAATCTGGTGTGCCGACCGCGGCATTGAAGCCTGCCGCGAGGCCGGTATCCGGCCCTTGCGACTGATCGGCGATGGCGACAGTGCCAGCGGCGAGGCCTGGGCCTGGGGTGAATCACTCGGCATACAGATCGACCGTTTTTCCCCGCAAAAGGACCTGACGGACACCCAGCTGGCGTTGCAGAAAATAAGCTGCTCCCACCCCTTAGCCTTTGTCCTGATGACCGGTGTCTGGGGCGGACGCTTTGACCATGCCTTCAGCAATATTTTTTCTCTCGCCGGAGCCTGCCATCAGGGCAGTCGCGGCTGCGCCGCCGATGAAAACGAGGTTTTGCTGCTGCTAAACGGCCCCGACGAGGTCGTGATCGACACCCATTCGCGTCCGGCAGCCATATCACTGCTGCCCCTTTCGCCTGTCTGTCGCGGCGTATCCATCAGCGGTGTTCACTGGCCACTTGACCGGGTGGTTCTAGAAAACTCCCTGCCTTATGCTATCAGCAATGAGCTTTCTCCGACTGGCCACAGCTTCAAGGCCGCTGTTGAAACCGGCTGCCTTGGCGTTTACCTGCAGTGGCAGTAATTTTCTTCCCCCATGGCAACATTAAAGGAGTGTATTTATGTTTTCTTCCTATATCAACCATTTAAACGAACTTTCCACTCACCCACTGAGCGTATCGGCATTAGCAGGACTTGCCCTCTTGATTGGCGCCTTTCTCTACAGCAAAAAGCTCCGCTTGAGCACGCAACTGCTGGTTCAGGTGGCTTTGATTTTGGCACTGACGGTAGTCCTGCACCAATTGCGGCTTTACCATATGCCGCAAGGGGGCAGCATTACCTTCGGCGCGATGGTACCGCTGCTTTTGCTGTCGTATCGCTACGGCCCCGGTGCCGGTTATCTCGCTGGTTTTCTGTACGGACTGATCAATCTGCTGCAGGACCCATTTATCGTCCACCCGGTGCAGGTGCTGTTTGATTATCCACTGCCTTATATGGCCCTGGGGCTGGCGGGATACTTTAAGGACCGGGTTATGATCGGCGCCGTGCTTGCCGTAACTGCACGTTTTTTATGCCACTTTATTTCCGGCGTCGTCTTTTTTGCCGCCTATGCCCCGGAAGGAACTTCCCCGTACCTTTATTCCTTCCTGTTCAATGCTTCCTACCTCGTGCCTGACCTAATCATCTGCTTAATTTTACTGCATTTCTTACCGGTAAAACGCCTGCTCGATCATATGCATAATTAAACACTTAGTAATTATAGCTTTCGTCAAATAACAAACAGCCTGTACCCGGTGCAAATTCTGTCCACAGACAGATGCATCAGGTACAGGCTGTTTTTACGCTTATCCTGTGTCTATAAATTTTAGCAAGGCAGCTTGTTTTTGCTTAGGCTGCGCTCCGCCTTAATTCATTCCCGTCCATTTTTCCACATCGATAATCCCGTAATGAATCCGGCTGTACTTACCGCCGCTGACACGCGGAAAGCCCAGCCGGGAAAACTCCTGGCTGTAAAAAGCCTCTTTCAGGACGACACGCCGGCGGGCAACCCTACAGGCCTCAGCCAGCGCTGCCTTTGTAACCGGACGGTGATCGGCAAGCTCGCGCAACGGGGCAATGGCCGCACTCGCCGATAGCGGGCAGCGAAACATCGGATCAAAATAAACGACATCGACCGAATTGTCGGCCTGCACCTTCAGATAAGTCATGTAATCCTCCGGTACCACCCGGATGCGCCGCATAGCCGCCTCGAGGCCAACCGGTGAAGGCTGCACGAGTTCCTGCAGACCCGCGCCGACAACAAAGGCAATCAGGGAGCTCGACTCAAGGCCTGTTACCCGGCCGGTTTCACCGACGGCAAAGCTGGCAACAATAGCATCAGAGCCAAAGCCCAGCGTGCAATCAAGCACCTCCATCCCCGCTTCAAGCCCCATGGCTTCCACCATGTGATCGGGTTCGCCCCGGCGAAAGTTCTTTATGCGCAAATGCGCCATGCTGGGATGAAAAAAGAATTCCCCCTCAGACTTCGCCAGCACATAGCTGTTTTTCTTGACGACAAGCACCGCCGCAGCCTTTAGCTCCTGCTGCAGTTCTTCCAGCGAACGATCCTGGCGGGGAATAAGCTCTGCTTTAAGCTGCTTTGCCGCCCGCTCGGCTCTTTCTGTAATCTGCCGGTTTACCTTGCGGCAGGTCGTAACGATAAACGTATTCATACTCAGGTCCTTTTAAACATTTTCCCGAGCTCCGGGCTCGTAAATTTTATGATGGTCGGGCGTCCGTGTGGGCAGGTATAAGGTAGCGTAGTACCCTCCAGCTCATCAAGGATAATCTGCATCTGCCGCAGATTCAAGGTATCCCCGGCCTTGATGGCCGCTCGGCAGGCGGTAGTCGCCAGACAGGCATGACGGATTTCCGCCGCCGTCAAGTCATGAAGATTCAGCAGGGATTCCAAGATCTCCCGCATTACAGCCTCCGCCTCACCCACCGGAATATCCGCCGGCACCTCGCGCAGGCGCAGCTGTTCCGGGCCGCTGGCTTCGACATCAAACCCCAGCGTCTGGAAAAGCTCCTGGTGAGAAAGCACCAATTCACACTCATGCTCCGAAAAATCGAGCAGCAGATGCACCAGCAGCTGCTGGGATGGAATCGATGCGGCGGACCGGGCAAAGCGATCATATAGGATGCGCTCGTGGGCGGCATGCTGATCGACAATGTAGAGACCGTCCGCGCCCCTGGCCACGATATAGCAGTCATCAATCTGCCCCAGAGGAACCAGCCCTCCCGCCGCCGAAGTGCCGCCTTCAAAAACCGGCGTTGTTTCTGTCGGCGCAAAATCGACCATTGCCGCTGTCTCCGGGCGCGGCTCGTGCAGGATTGCCTGCGCCTGGGCAAAGCTGACCGCTGTTTCCCTCACTGCCTCCGGCTGATAAACAGCTGTGCTTGCAGTCGGCGGCTGATAAAGCGGACTTGCCGGACGTTTTGGTTGCGGCGGCAGCGCCGAAAAGCCCATGTCCACCGGCGTATAGTGCCGCTCGATATTTGCCGCCGGAGCAGCCACTGACGACAGGGGCTGTCCCGGCGGACGAATGGCATCGATCACCGCCTTATAAACAGCCTTAAACAGCCGTCCTTCATCGGCAAACTTCATTTCACTCTTTTGCGGGTGGACATTGACATCGACGCTTGCCGGCGCCAGCTTGATGTCAAGCACGGCCAAGGGATAGCCCGATTTCGGCAATAAAGAATGGTAGGCGTTGTCAATGGCCTTGGCGATGGCCCGGTTTGAAATAATGCGGCGATTGACGATAAAGGTCTGCCACGTCCGGCTGCTGCGGATCATGGACGGCTTGGTCAAAAAGCCGCGAATTTCGATGTCTTCATCAATAAATTCAACACCGAGCAATTCCTCACTTACCTTCGAGCCGTAAATGCTCTGCAGGCAGTCGTAAACCGAGCCGTTCCCCGGCGATGTCAGCACCAGCTTATTGTTGTTGATAAACTTAAAGGCAATATCCGGATTGGCCAGCGCCAGCTTGATCACAAAATCGTTGATTTTCGATCCTTCCGTCACCGTGGTCTTCATGAATTTTTTACGGGCTGGCGTATTGAAAAACAAATCTTCCACCTTGATCGTCGTGCCGATGCTGCAGCCAGCTTCCCGGATCTCCTCGGTTTTGCCGCCGCGGATATCGATAAAAGTCCCCAGTTCGCTTTCTGGCTCGCGCGTCATCAGCGTAAACCGCGACACAGCAGCAATCGTCGGCAGGGCTTCCCCGCGAAATCCGAGGGTGTCCATCGTATGCAAATCATCCACTTTTTTGATCTTGCTCGTCGCATGCCGAAGAATCGCCAGCCGGGCATCTTCCATGCTCATGCCGAGGCCATTATCGCTGATTCGCATAAAGCTCGTGCCGCCCGCCATGATTTCAACTTCAATCTTTGTAGCTCCGGCATCAATCGAGTTTTCGATAAGCTCCTTTATGACCGAAGCCGGGCGTTCAACCACCTCGCCGGCGGCAATTTTATTGATCGTCGCATCATCCAGTACATGAATCGTACTCATCTCCGGCCCGCCTCCCCTTTGGCCTGCTGCTGCAGGCGATAAAGTTCATTGATGGCCTCAAGCGGGGTCATCGCCATGACATCAAGGGTGAGAAGCTGATCACTGAGCGTCGAGGCAAACAACGATCCCATTGCCAAATCTGCCTGTCCGTCATCCGTTTTGCTTGCTGCTGGCAGCTGGGGCTTCGTCTCCACCGCTACCGCCAGATGTCCGGTTTCAAGCTCGTGCAAAATCTGCTGTGCCCGCTCTGTTACCGCCTTGGGCAGACCGGCGAGCTTAGCCACATGAATCCCGTACGATTTATCAGCACTCCCAGCCACGATGCGCCGCAAAAATACCACCTGACTGCCGCGCTCTTTCACGGCCACACAATAATTTTTTATCCGGTCATGATCCTCAAGATCTGTCAGCTCATGGTAATGCGTTGCAAACAGCGTCTTGGCACCAACCTTGTCACGGATGTGCTCAATAACGGCGCGGGCAATGCTCATGCCGTCAAAGGTGCTCGTCCCGCGGCCCACTTCATCGAGAATTACCAGACTGTTTTTCGTGGCATATTTCAAAATCTGTGCGACTTCATTCATCTCAACCATAAAGGTACTCTGCCCGCTGACAAGGTCATCACTGGCCCCAATGCGGGTAAAGATGCGGTCAACCGGTGAAACGCTGGCTTCCCGCGCCGGCAGGAAACTGCCGACCTGGGCCATCAGCGTCAGCAGGGCAGTCTGGCGCATATACGTTGACTTACCTGCCATATTGGGCCCGGTGATAATGATGATTTCACTGTCGCAGTGATCCAGCTTGGTATCATTGGGAACAAACAGATCACGCGTTAAAATCCGTTCTACCAGCGGATGACGTCCGTCCTTAATGGAAATTGCCCCATTGGTCACCAGGCGTGGCCGCACGTAGTTATAGCGGCTGGCTGCCTCAGCCAGACTGACCAACGTATCGATGACCGCGATTTTCTGCGCGGTCTGCTGGATGCTACTGATTTTGCTCTTGATCGTCTCGCGCACCTGCGTAAATAGCTGGTATTCAATATTGACGATCTTTTCCTGCGCGCCGAGAATTTTTGTCTCAAACTCCTTGAGTTCCGGCGTAATATAGCGCTCTGCATTGGCCAGCGTCTGCTTGCGGACATACGTCACCGGCACGGCATCGGTGCCACTGTGCCGGACCTCAATGTAGTAGCCAAACACCTTGTTATAGCCGATTTTCAGCGACCGGATTCCAGTCGTTTCCTTTTCCTTTTCTTCCATTTCTTGTAGCAGCTGCTTGCTGTCGCGGGCGATACGCCTATATTCGTCAAGCTCTTCATTATAGCCGGCCTTGATGATTCCGCCCTCGCGCACAGAAAATCCCGGTTCATCGGTAATTGCCCGGGTCAAAAGATCGACAACCTCATCATAGAGATCGATTCCATCCCGGCATTTTTGCAGCAGGCCCGCTCCGGCTGACGAAAGTTCGGCCTTGATCGGCGGCAGCATCGCCAGGGAAAGCTTGAGCGCAATCAGATCACGGGCATTGGCCGTCCCGACCTCAATCCGCGTCAAGAGCCGTTCAAAGTCATACACTTCCTTAAGCCGTTCGCCAAGCGACGCCCGCAGGGCAAAGCCTTCGACCAGCTCACCGACCGCATCGAGGCGCTGATTGATCCGCCCGATGTTGAGCAGCGGGTACTCCAGCCACTTTTTCAACAAGCGGCTGCCCATCGCCGTCTGGGTAAAATCGAGCACATCGAGCAGCGTGTCCTTCTTGCCGCCATCACGCAGATTGCGCGTGATTTCAAGGTTTCGCAGGGTGTAGGTATCAACAACAAGATTTTCTGAGGCATCCAGATATGTAAGGGTATTGAGATGCGTCAAATCGGTTTTAACCGTCTCATGCAAATAATCGAGCAGCGTCGCCACCGCGGCTTTTGCCGTCTCATCCTCAGGCCGGTTTTCCACGGTAAAATGCTGGATTATGCGGTCGTCCACATTTGCCGTCGGCTGCGAAAGATAGGTAAAGGCACATTTTTCAAGCCGGAGATCAACAAATTCCTGCAACGCCGGCCGGAAGGACAGTTCCCCCACGACCACAATTTCCGGCATCATTAAGCGATAGAGCTCATCAAAGACCGCCTGCACGCGTTCATTGCCGCCGTAAATCCCATAAAAGCATTCTCCGGTGGAGATATCTGCCCCCGCCAGAATGATTTTCCCCTCTACCTCATGCAGCAGGGCAATGTAATTGTTTTTAGCTTCGACCAGGGCCGAGGCAGCAAGCACCGTACCGGGTGTAATGATCTTTATGACCTCACGCGTCGTCAGCCCCTTGGCCTTTGGATCACCGATCTGCTCGCAGATCGCCACCTTATACCCCTTGGCGACAAGCTTATTGATGTAGTTTTCTGCCGCATGGTAGGGAATCCCGCACATCGGAATTCGCTCCGGCATTCCGGCATCGCGTCCGGTCAGCGTAATCTGCAGCTCGCGGGAAGCCAGCTGCGCATCCTCAAAAAACATCTCATAAAAATCCCCCAGCCGAAAAAACAGGATTTCATTCGGATGGCGGTTTTTCATTTCCTTATATTGCTGCATCATTGGTGTCAATGCCATAGCTCTTCCCTCCGTCTAAAAAAGAGGGCTGCAAACAGCCCTCCGAATTTTGCTATATATTTGCCAGCCGCCCTTTGAGAACCCATGTCTGGGGCTGGGTAATTTCAACCTGAACCAGGTCGCCTGCCTGCTCTGAGCCGGACTTCTCCCAGAGGACAATTTTATTGGTACTCGTGCGCCCGGACCAGACATTTGCATCCGTGCGGCTCGGCCCTTCGACAAGAACTTCCAGGTTCTGTCCTTTAAGGCCTTCATTTATTTCAAGACTGATCGAATTTTGCAGGTCCATCAGCTCTTGTAAGCGTGCTTTCTTCACTTCCTGCGGCACCTGGTCTTCCATTTCCGCGGCCGGCGTACCGGAACGCTTCGAATACAAGAAGGTGTATGCCGCGTCATAGCGGATTTCCCGCAGGAAATCGAGCATCTGCTGAAAATCTGCCGCCGTTTCTCCCGGGAAACCCACGATCAGGTCGGTCGTGATGCTGGCATCCGGCACTGCCGTCCGGATCTTTTTGACCAGCTCGCGATAATAATCGGTCGTATAGCCGCGATTCATCGCCTTCAGCAGCTTGTCACTGCCATATTGCACCGGCAGGTGAAAGTGCTTGCAGATATGCGCACTGTTGCGGATGACCTCAATCGCCTTATCGCTGAGATCGCGCGGATGCGACGTCATATAGCGCACACGCTCAATCCCCTTAACCTTGTCAACAGCCGCCAAAAGATCGGCAAAATCCGAACCATTGGTATCCTTGCCGTAGGAATTTACATTCTGTCCGAGCAAAGTAACCTCCTTGAACCCCTTGGCTGCTACTTCCTCGACTTCACGGACGACTTCCGCCAGCTCACGGCTGCGTTCCCGCCCGCGCACATAAGGAACGATGCAATAGGTGCAAAAATTATTGCAACCGTACATGATCGGCACCCAGGCCGAAAGCTTCCCGCCGCGCGCCACCTTCATATCCTCCGGCAATGGAGCATCCCCGGCCGACAGGTCGACAATATGCCCGTTTGAAGCCTGCACCTCACGAATCACGTTCCCCAGCTCATGCACCTTGTTGGTGCCGAGAACAAAATCGACATGCGGCGCCCGCTTGAGTAGGGCATCTCCGTCCTTTTGCGCCATGCAGCCGGTAACGCCAAAAACCAGATGGGGTTTTGACTGCTTTAAATGCTTGATCTCGCCAATTTTTCCATGAATCTTATCCTCGGCACTTTCCCTGACGCAGCAGGTATTGATCAAAATCACGTCCGCCTGACCAAGCTCCGTTGTTTCCGTATAACCCATTTCGGTCAACTGCCCGGCCATGCGCTCCGAGTCGCTGATATTCATCTGGCAGCCATAATTGATAATTTTATAAAATCTGCTATTGCTTTTATCTGTCATAAAAAATAATCTTCCTCCGATATTCACTCTCAATACCTGATTATACCACAGCACAATTTTTTCAGCCACTGCCGGCCATTTTTTCTCTAAAAATTTATCTAACTTATGGAGAATCGTTTACTCCTGATTATAAAACAAAAAGGGCAGCGGATTTTCACCCGCTGCCCCTTTTGTTGCTCACTCATATAACCTCCTATTGAATCCACTCAGGATAACTATCCCAATCTGCTTCGACCCGGCTTTTCGCTTTTGCAATCTTCTCCGTTTCATCCTCGTGAAGATATTCTAAAGCTAATTGATAGGCCTCAAGGGCTTTATCCTGCTCTTGGTTTTTTTCCAAAGACTGTGCCAAGGCAAATAATATTACTCCATTTCTAGGCGATACTTTGCCAGCTGCAGAAAAATCCTTTGCTGCCTCTACCTCTTCCTGACGGAGATGATGTATTATACCTCGTTGATAATATCCATAAGCCTTATATGGATCCAGTTCGATGCATCGAGTGAAATCAGCAAGTGTAAGATCCAATCTACCTTGACGGTAATAGGCAATCCCTCTTAAATAGTAACTATTTGGTTCCGACTTAACCGCAATTGAATTGCTAAACTCTGTAATTGCCTTGCTGACTTGACCTGTTATTAAATATGCACTCCCCCGCCCTATAAAGATTCTAGTATCGGAAGGATTTAATGAGGCAGCCTTATCATAGTCTGCTATTGCCTCTGCATATTTGTTCATTGAAAGATAACTGTCGCCACGCTTTATAAATGCCTCTGGTTCCTGTGGATTTGATTCTATTGCTTTGGTAAAATCTGCAACAGCCAATTCAGTTTGTCTATTGTTCAAATAGTAATTTCCTCGACCAAGATATGCTTTTATCGCCCTAGGGTCAGATTCAATAATTTTATTGTAGTCCGCAAGCATCTGTGGAAATCTTCGCAGGTCGCAGGCCATTTCAGCTCTCTTATAATAATTGCTCAACTCTTCCGGCTTGAATTTAATAGCCGCTGTATAATCTTCATATGCATGTTTCGAATCACGTAACGATTTATGGGCATCTCCCCTGCCGATAATAGCTGAATAAAACTTAGCATCTAATATCAAACACTTGTTATAGGCATCAATTGCTTCTTGATAATTTTGTTCTTTCAAAAAGAATGCTCCCCGCTCTGCCCATTCTTTGGCATTCTTTGGTTCCGGCAAAGCTTTATATGGTCTAAAACTTTCATTAATTATTTGTTGCAAATTAGCGGCATCAAACGCACGTGGTCGAAAGCGAAAAACGCCCTGGGCATCAACAAGAACAATAGAAGGAAACATAAAAGTATAGTTTAAAGCGACACCCGTATCAAACAATGTCGGAACTGTACACTTATCCTCACCTAATGTCTTTAGCACAAAATCCTTATTTTTCGCCCCAACAACTGTATAATAATTAACTTTACTCTTATTTTTTTGATAACTTTCTTCTATAATTGACATTTCTCTTGCCAATGTTTCCGGAAGAGATATATCTAACCAGAAAAATATAACCGTCGGTTTTCCATAATATTTAATTTCAAAATCATTACCTGCTAAATCTTTAAATTTTTCTTTTGTAAGCTTCTCCCCTATTTTTATGCTTTGCGGTGATTTTCCTTTTTGACGAATAACTGGCTCAAAACTCATGACCGGCAAAGGCTCTTCTCCTGCAATCAGTTTGCCCATAAATTGCGCAAACGAATTCACCTCCACATCAATGAGACTATTATAGACCACCTGTCCATCGCCATTGGTAATCATCATGGATGGCACACTATTATTATATTTTCTAATAAAATGAATCGTACTATCAATAATTATAGGTATCGTAACATTATTCTTCTTATAAAAGCTTTCCATTTCTAGTCGCACGCCAGAGGTAACGATAAAAAACTGAACTTTATTTTTATATACCTCATAAAATTTTTGAAACTCCTGAAGTTTACTTACATACTCATTAGAATGTATAGAAATAATTACGGTTGGCTTTCCTGACTTAAAATCAAAATTACCATTTTGCTCCTCCGCTTTCGGAAGTATCAAAGCCGGAGCGATCTGCCCCACCTTTACAATACTATTTTGCGTTTGTACTGGAACCGGGTCCCCTGCCTGCATGGCAAATGCTGGATGATTATAAAAAGCACCAAACACGAAATAAAAAAACAACATATACACCTTACTATATTTTTTAAAATTCATATTCCGTCCCCCTGGTCATTTACCTGTAAAACAACCTAGCCTTATTTATTTTACTGCTTTGTCCTTAAGCCTTCTCTCTGGATATTTCATATCAGTTTATCTACCTTCTAAGGTAATTATGCTGAAAAAGACAGTTATGGACGTTTCTTTTAATACTATGGAAACGTCCCCCTATCTCATGGTTTAGAAGCTTCTTGTACAACCTCTTCATCTATCCAGCTTTGTACCACAACATCAACAGCTTTAACAACACTTGAATAATCATTTGGATTTCCACCATGACTAAATAGTCCATCTAATGCTAACTCAGCATATCTAATAGAATTTTCCTCATTAACTAAGTATTTCTCTTGAATCAAAATCTTTGTTTTTTTTAATAATTCATCAGAATACATCTATTTATTTTATCCTTTATTTACCTATTTTGTTATCGTATTAGATTTAAATGTAATGCGGACAGTTAGGAAATGTTCTTTCCTGTCATTTTTAGCTATAATTCCTTTTGATATTCCTGGCACTCGTTCCAATCCCCCCGGCCCCTTAACTTCCCCATTTTTTCTTACCCAACTTCACCAAAACTCTTATTTAAATAATACCTTGTTGACAAAAAAGAAACGTCTCCAGTGTTTCCTTTCATAAATTATAAAAAAATTTGTAAAAATCAAATATATTATATTTTTGTATTTTCAAACTATCTCTTATCTATCCGTCTTACCTATTTCTGAAAGCTTATACGTTCTATTACATTTTTCACATTTATAATAATATTTTATATTATACCTATTTCCATATGTATGGGTACCATTCACCTCACATATACCCTCCCCCATAAAAATTTTCTCCTTGATTCTTTTCATTTTCGAACTGCATTGGGGACATAATTTTTTATAGAATAACAATACCATTAAATCTTTTAATGGTAAATCAATACTATCGACAGATGAATATCCTTTGTTTTTTCCACTATATAAATATATAGCGACCCCAATAATTACTGTTAAATAAAACCCTATAAAAATAAGTGCAATTTGAAAATTTTTGATATTTCCATTCTTTATATAATCTGCAACAGATACTATAAAAAACAATATAGGTATTAAAAACTGAAATATTAACACCACTTTAAACAGCATTGGGCTCTGAATATTTTGTGTGGTATTTTTTTTATTCATATTTAACTATCCTCCTAAAATAATTTTAGCTTAACATCGTAAAAACAAAAATGGATTGTCAACAGTAAATCAGACAACTTTTTTAAGGGCTTGATTGCGAAATTTAACTGGGGTTAAGTACCCTAGCGTTCCGTGAATCCGATGATTATTAAACCAATTGACATAATCGTATAATTCCAACTCTAGATGGTACAGACTCTGAAATTTCATCTGGTGAATGAACTCCGTTTTCATGATCTTGTAAGTGGCCTCAGCTACTGCATTATCATATGGACAGCCTTTCATGCTGAGAGAACGGCCGATCTCAAAGGTCTCCAGAAGATCATTTATTTTTTCGTTTTTGAATTCACTACCACGATCGGTATGAAACCACTGCATTTGTCGCAAATCACCTTGAACCGTGGCAAAAGCACGAGAAACCAATGCAGCATCCTTATTTGGGCCTGCACTATAACCGATGATTTCTCTATTGAACAGGTCGAGAAGTACGCAAATATAATGCCACTTGTTTTCAACCTTCACATAGGTTAGATCGCTGACAACAAAACGTTTGGCTTGTGTTTGCTCAAACTGGCGATTCAGAACATTCACCGTCGTTGCTTCGTTACAAGCTGTTTTATGGGGCTTATATTGAGCTATAGTATAGGTAGAGATTAATCCCTGCTCATGCATAATGCGCCCTATACGACGTCTAGATACGAGGAAGCCTTGCTCGTGGAGCTTAACCTTGATTTTTCTAGTTCCGTAGGCTTTTCGATTCTTGCGAAAAATGTTCACAATGGCTTGGGTTAGTTCGTCATCTTTCGTTTGCTCCTTAGCTTCGTAATAGAAGGTACTTCTTGCGATTTGCAGGACGTCACACATTGCTGATACCGAGTATTTATCACAGTTATTTTTTATGATAGCTACTTTCGTCCCATGATCAGCGCGGCTTGCTTTAAAATGTCATTTTCCATCTTGAGACGTTGAAGTTCTTTTCGTAAGGCGATGAGTTCATTTTCTTCCGTTGAGCGATTGTCTTTTTCCTTAAAAGATCCCGAGGTCTGATCTTGCTTAATCCAACGATCTAAAGCAGAAGGCGTAAGGTCATATTCTGCTACGATTGCAGCTCTGGATTTCCCGTTTTCATAAAGTTGAACCATCTGTTTTTTAAATTCTGTTGTAAATGTTCGGCGTGCTTGTTTGGACATTATAAATATTCACTCCTTAACTTGATATGTTTATTTTACAAGCCCTTATTTTTTCTGTCCAACTTAGTGTAGCCGATCCAATTTCATATTTACTAATATAGAAACAACTTGTAGGATAATCTTTAAACCCTGAAAGCCTTCTATAGCGAGCTATTGTTTTTTCGGCCTTTTCTCTGGAGGAATACACTCCTATCATTTTTATCTCATCAAATTGTCCCTCATCCCCTACCGCATAGCTATGTTGAAGAATATATATTACTCCCATATTAAACCTCTATTCTCTAATTTCAATGGCGCACGGGACGTTTCTTTTCTGGCAACATTTAGCTATAATTTCTTCTGAAATCATCTTTTCATCATCACTTATTCACAATATTAGAAATACTGTTAATTTTATGCCTATTTCATCTTTTTCAAGCACACGCCCCGAAAAGGCAATAACGATAAAAAAAGCAAGGTTCTCCTTGCTTTTTATTGCTTCTCTTAAGTTTTCTTTATTTGTCTTCTTTTGGAAATAATATGTATCTTTGTCATTCTACGCCTTTTTATATGATTTGCCTAGAGATATTTTATTTTTGTGCATATTTTCCTATTTGCAGTCTTACGCTGCCGGTAATACGCACCCCCCTTGTCCATTTTATGGAAATAGACTATTATGCTTATATGCTTTACATAAAAATTATACAAGGGGATGATTTGGTTGTTGTTTAAAAAAATCATGCAGCTGGCGGAAGCCCATGCCGTTGACTGCATCGGGGTTGCCCCGCTCGCAAAATATCGGGAAGAGCTGCGCCCATTTTGCGGCAAGGTGATCGAGGATTTCCCACGGGCATTATCGATCGGAATTGCCTTGCAGGGAACGATCGTCGATCTGCTGGCCGACCGGGACTGTTATGAAAATGTTTTGCAATACAAGACCCATGCCTATACCATAATCAACAACCGCCTGGACAATTTTTCCTCGCTTGCCGCTTCCGTTATCCAGCACAACGGTTACCGTTCCATGCCCTTACCAGCAGCTGAACGCATCGACAGCAACCGAGTCTGCGCTTCACTGCCGCATAAAGCAGCGGCCTATCTCGCCGGACTGGGCTGGATCGGCAAAAGCTGCCTGTTTATCCACCCTGCCTACGGCCCCCGCGTCCGCTGGACCACGATTCTTACCGATGCTCCGTTTAAAGAAAATGAAACCTTGCAGCCGGTTCGTTGCGGCAGCTGTCAGCAGTGTGTCGATGCCTGCCCGGCCAAAGCGCTGACCGGAAGAAATTTTGTTCCCTCCGAACCGCGTTCTGCCCGCTTTGATGTCGCTCGCTGTGAACAGTATTTCCGAGAGCTCAACAACCCGCAGCAGCTTTCGGTTTGCGGCATGTGCCTTTATGCCTGTCCCTATGGGAAAGGCAGCAGCAATCGCCATAAGGGCTAGTCTCCTTGCATGTCTGATCTGATTATTGCAAAAAAAATAAGATCAGGCCTTTGCCTGATCTTTAATAAAAAACAGTATCAGTGATCGTAGACCGGCAAACTGCCGGCAGATGCATATCCCATGCTTGAATAATCCCTTATCCTCGCAGAAACTGGAACCTGCAGGCCTGTCGTTTTGCCAGACCTGCGCCAAATTTCCGGACTGCTTTCACTGATATTTCTGTCCGCCTGTAACGCCCCACCACTGCATCGGCAGGTACCGCCAGACGGGCATCCTTCATACATCCGTATATGAACCATCCTCCAGGCCTGTCAATCAACCTTCCTGCAGTCGAAATGCATTGACATTTTCCTGGCGATGAGAATCCTTCCATTGTTAACCGGAAACACCTTTCTTCAACTTTTGTCTGCGGCACTGCAGCTTCGCAGGAAAGCTGTCCAAAAGCATCGCCAAATAAGCAAAAGTCAAATTCTTAAAATCTTACATTTTTTCAGCGGATCAGGTATTTGTAGTTGCAGACGCAACTGCCACGGTTGAAGCG
Source organism: Selenomonadaceae bacterium (assembly GCA_963678095.2). GTDB lineage: Bacteria > Bacillota > Negativicutes > Selenomonadales > Selenomonadaceae. The sequence continues at coordinate 662,484 of OY782746.1, forward strand.
GTACTGATGGCATCATTATAGGCCATTCGCGGCGGTGGCATTACCATCGCCAGCTGCTGAAACAAAAGCTGCGCCTCATCACTGCTGACACTTTTTGTTTTTTGCGTCAGCGCCGTTTCGTACTCAGTCTGCGTCAGCGTACCATCTCCATTGGCATCCATACTGCTGTAGAGCTTATTTGCCATATCGGCCGTAACCTCTTTTGGCCGCGCCGCCGCAAATTCAGCAGCACTCACAACGCCATCACCATCTGTGTCCATACTGCTGTACATCTCCGCTGCTGTTTTCTTTGCCTGTTCAAACGCTGCATCATCGGTGCTTGCCCCTTTGCTGTTATACGTATACTGCAAGGGAGGCAGGGAATCCGAAAGCTCCAGTGTGTCCCCGGACGTACTGCCCGTGGACTGAATCAACTGACTCAGATCACTTGTTTTGCTGTTGGAATTACTTGAAACTGCATTCAAGGAAAGATACTGGCTTAACATCGCAGCCCAGTTGCTGCTTATAGATGATATGCTCATTATTTACCTCCTTAATTGCTTTTGCTTATTCTCTCTAATTTTACACTATATGTTAGTTTTTTCAAAGAATTTTCTGCTAAATCCAAGTGATTCCTCAACAAAGCCAGTTACTTGCCCTTATGTAAAATTTTCATTGCTCCCGATCTGCTGGTGTTTCATCGGGTTTTGTATTTTTGCTGTCTTTCCCATGATATTTATGCCGAAGCACCCGGATTTTATTCTGCCCCTTTAGCTTGTTGTCCGGCAAAGGGATCAGCTCAACCGTGCCAAGTAAAATTCTTTCACCTGTTTCAGGATCTTTGGCAAAAGCTCTATAGGTTCCTGTTTGCATTGTTCTCCCCTTTCCCAGTCTCAGCTGCCTTGCTCTCCTGTTCCAAGTTCTGCCCTGACTAAAATCCGCTTTTCCCCTACAGCAAAAGGCATTTTAAAGGTAGCAAAAATTCGATCCAGTAATAAATTTATTGCATTTTTATTCATATTTTCCATAAAGAAGAAAAATTTTGTGCCATCACGGCAAATTACCAGCTCCGCCGGCTTTACCGCTGCGGCCAGCCGCTGATAAACGACGGCTAAAAATTCATCTTCCGCCACTTCTCCCGGGCCAAAATCAAGTAAATAAAAAAAGAACATGACTGCCACGGATTCTGCCGTTTCGGCCATCCACAAAGACTCATAGATACGCCGGCTGAAAAACAGCCGGTTTGGCAATCCCGTCTGAGCATCAAAACAGGCCATTGCCTCCAGTTTCTCTTCAACCGGCATAAATTCACCACTTGAGAACTCCGCCTGCAGGGATTCTTGTTCCAAGCCACAAGCCGCCCCGTTCTCGCTGGCATCAAAAAAAATTTCCAGCAAATATTCCTCGCCCTCCAAGAGCAGCGGTACAATCGTCTTAATAACCGCCTGACAAGTTCCGCTCGCCGTGCGCACCAATTGCTGGCAGTTGTCGATCATTTGCCCGGGCTTATCTGCCGGACAAGTGCGTAGCGCCTGCTGGCAAAAAATCTCCTGACATTGCTGCCCGATAACCTGGCGGATTGTAAATCCTGTCATTGCCAGAAACTTTCCATTGGCATATAGAATCTGCCGGGTTTTCCCATCAATCAGGACAACCGCAACGCCCAGCGAGTCCAAGCCGGCTGCCGAAAATTCTGCTACTTTAAAAATCTGTGCCCGGTATACCTTTTCTACACACCCTGTCATAGCCCGCTCCCTTCAACTTCCACTAGAAAGACGATCTTGTCAGCAACCTTTTTGCTGCCGGTCCGGGAAATTACAGCTTTGTTCTCAACCTTCATTTTTCAGTGCCGGCTCGGCCGAATTGGTGAATACCAGTACGACAATATGATTTTGTTCAAAGTTAATCTTTACCAGTCGTTCCGGAATATAATCGTATTCCATAATAAACAGGTGATCGATAGCCGCATGGATCAGTCCAGTAAACAGATCCTCAATAATATACACACTGTTTTTGTTGGCTAGCAGATATTTGTTTACATACAAGGGAATCATGCCAAAAATACAGATTGCCAGACATTTTTCACCCAGTATATTGACCGTAATCCGTTCCGGCCCCCGCCCGCTCAAATCCCGAATATGGCGCGACAGTATCCTGGCAAAGCGGTCTTCGCCCTTACCATATTCACCGCCTATATGCTTAAATATAGGCATCGCAAAGATTTTAACACTGTATAGGTATACGGTGTTTTTCACAATATGCGGACAGAGCAGATAGGCCTGATTGAGTTTGGCCTGATAATAATCCTCCAATTTTTTACACATAAAGTTCCAGATAACTTCCATCAATAAGGGCATATATTGTTCTACCGAAAAACCGATCTTATGTTTATGGGTAAACCCCTCCCATTCGCTGACTGACATTGACATCGACAGTACCTGTATGTCTTTACGGCATAAGCATTGCACGATTGAAAAATCTTGCGGCAACTCAAGAAATTTTCCAAGCTCCGCCAGCAGCTGCTTATGATACTCCATATATTCTTCCATTTCATTTTTTAGCGGATCTTTGCCGTCATGAATCGACATAGTGACCTCCCTCCGAGAATCTTCCTCGCCTCCGCAGCCACAAAAATTATGCACTTACTGCATGGCTCTTTTCAGCAATCCTCTTTTCTAGAATATTATATAAAGTACAGCTTATTCCTTTGGAATAAGTTGTCATCCATTCCTGTTTGATTATTCTCTAGCCGATAATACCGCTGTAAAACCGGAATAAGCTTTGTTTTTATAATATTTTTTATATACAAAATATTATAAAAAATAAAAAAGCCCCATCAAATACTGATGAGGCTTTTTATCAAACAGTTAAAAGCTGTATGCTCTGCTGCAAAACTTCGCCAAAAATCTGCCATTCTATAATTTTCATTCTCCTAGAAATCACTTTCATACTTCTTGCCCAACCGCAAATAAAAGCCAACAAAAAGCTATAAAATCCTAGACATATATAAATAATTAAATGCATTTTTATATTATCATATTGTCCGATAAGTGTCTACAAAATACCTTGATAAATATTCTCTCAGGCCTGTTCCAATTCGTCATAAAAGGAAAAGGTATTCTTCCCCCGTTTTTTTGCCCGGTATAAGGCCTGATCCGCTTTTTCATAGATTTCAGCAAAGGACCAGCCGTCTTCCGGCAGACTGCAAATGCCAATACTCAAAGAAGTATCCGGACGCGGGCCAAGGCGCTCAATCCAGCCCGGAACCGAACTGCACAGTGACGCTGCTTTTTGCGCCGCGGCTTCCCGTCCGCTGCTATTTTGCATAAAAATCAAAAATTCATCCCCGCCAATGCGCCCCACGACATCTTTCGGGCCAAAGTGATTGCGCAGCTCATTCGCCATCGTCGAAATCACAAGATCACCAAAGGCATGTCCGAAGGTGTCATTTACTGCCTTAAAGTTATCAATGTCAATGATAAACAGCGCATATCTCTGTCCCTCTGGTCCCGCTGACAGGGCCATTTCAATCAATTCTTTTGTCACCGCCCGGTTGTAGAGACTCGTCAGGGAATCACGCTGCGCCTGATGCAAAATAGCCAGCTCCCGTTCCTTTTCCCGCTGGATATTCTTTACATGAGAAATAATCCGAACGGTGTTGCTATCCTCATCGCGATAAATTCGTACAAAGACCTTTACCCAACGAAAATTAATTCCATCCGATTTTTCAATAAGTTCATATTCAAACCGATCGATTCCAAGCGCATAAAGCTGCATGATCGACTGCCGAGAAAATTTATCCCGGTACTCCGCCCGAAAATCCTCCTTGACCAGTCTTTCAATAACCGCGTCTATCAGCTGCTCATAATTATCACTGCCACCGATCCCCAGCAACCGGGCTAGATGCGGTGCATTCTCTCCAATAAGCCTGTTGGCGGTAATGTCAGCCTCCAAAACGTTGTCAAACAGCCCACAGCTGATATCACGCAGCATTTTTTGCTGTTTTAGACAGCGCTGCAGCAGCTGCTGTTTTACGCACGCCTTATACTGAAGGAAAAAAACATAGAGAACGCCTGCAGCTACTGCCACGGCCTGCGGGACGGTAACGACTTCCACCGTTACAAAAAGAAACATTCCTAAAATCAGCATAAAACCAGCAGCTGCCGCCAATGCCAGCGCCAGCGGGCGCTGCAATAAACAGAACATGTTTTTCGTCCTCCAGACTGCAGTAGTTTCCCGGCACAAGCGCCACCTGGAATTCTGCAAGGTAAAATCTATTGTTTTTGCGGAATTTTCCGCCAATAGTATCCGCTATTTTCCCTATTGTCCTGTCAAAACTGAAAACTCTTTCTATTAAGTAAATCTAACACAATTGTCTTGCTTTTGTCAATTTTTCCAAGGAAAAAAGTCCTTGTTTTCATCAAATATCGTTAATAAACAAAAAGATCAGGGACACTCACCATCCCTGATCTTTTAACTTTATTGTATATTTTTATATTTATAGCACCTGAAACCGCGCTACCGATTCGCGCAGGTTCTCTGCCATTGAGGCCAGCTCCTGGCTTGAGGCTGCAATTTCCTCCGTGGATGCGGACTGTTCTTCGGTCGCCGCCGACACCGTCTGTGTCTTCCCTACGGCCGCCTTGCTGTGGTCTTCAATCTCAGCCACCGCCTGAACAAACTGTTCATCACTGGCTGCCATCTGTTCCATAGCGGCTGAAATCCTTTGCACCTGCTGATCAATGTCTTCTATCCGTGCCGTAATTTCCCTAAAAGCAGTCCCAGCCTGGTTGACAATGGCAGAACCATCTTTGACAAGATGCGGACTTTCTTCCATGACGACAACCGCCCGCCCGGTATCTTCTTGAATTTCACCAATTAATCCAGCAATCTGCTTGGCGGCTTCCTGTGACTGTTCCGCCAGTTTTCGTACCTCTTCGGCAACAACAGCAAACCCTTTTCCTTGTTCTCCGGCCCGCGCAGCCTCAATGGCAGCGTTTAAGGCCAGCAGGTTGGTCTGCCCGGCAATCCCGGCAATGGTATCGACAATCTGCCCGATTTCCTTAGAGCGTTCGCCTAACTGGGTTACAACTTCAAACGAAAGAATTACATTTTTTTCGATTTGCTGCATCTGTTCCACGGCCTGGGCTACCGCCTGGGTGCCGGTATGAGCCATATGAGCAGCTTCGCTTGAGGCCGTATTGGCCGATTTTGCATTATTTGCCGCCTGATGAACTTCTTCTGAGCGCCCCATCACCGCCGTCGAAATCTGATGAGTGGCGCTAAGCTGGCGTTCTGCGCCCTGGGCAACTTCGGTGATAGAAAGCGCCACTTGATTTCCGGCCTCCGCCGACTGATCGGCACTGGCCGTCAGCTGTTCAGACGAAGAGGCAACCTGCTCCGAGGACTGGGCCACATTTTGAATAAGGTTGCGCATGCTCTCTTTCATGGTATTAAAGGCAGCGGCAAGTTTCCCCAATTCATCTTCAGACTTTATGGCAAGCTTATGTGAAGTCAATTTCCCCGCGGCAATAGCCGTGGCTTCTTCTACCAATTCACCCGCTACCAAAGAAATTCCGTTACTCAGCTTCAAACTCACAGCTGCTGCCAGTAAAATAACGATGAGATTGATGATTACCAGCATCAGCTGATTGGTTCTGCTTTTTTCCTGAATCTTCCCCTGTTCATTTTCAACGAAGGCTTTGAGCATGCCGAGCAGCTCTTCACTTTTTTGCTTGGCCATATCATAGGATTTTGTGCCCTGCCGGATAACATCCTGCTGTTGCTGCTGATCATTTTTCTGTCTGGCTTCAATCGCCAGCCGGGAAAATCTTTCGTACTCGGCTTTGGCCGGTTTCAGTTCGCCAATTGCCTTTTTGGCTTTTTCCGTGACAAAAACCTCTTCCATTCGCCGGATGGTTTGATCCGACTTTTCCTGCAGCGAATTAAAGGTTTGAATCGCTGCAGGATCGGCGGTAATCGTAAACTTTCGCACCATGGCGGATTCCTCAATAATATTGCTATTGAGTTCTTCCACCAGTACAATTTTCTCGATATTGTCTTTTGCTACGGCTTGATATTCATCATTGATCTGTCCAATCTTATAATACGTATAACCACTCATCAGGGCCACAATTGCTATAACCAGCAAAAAGGCTCCCATGATTTTTTTTCGAATTGTTACCTGCATTTTTTTCTTCCTTTCAATAAAAAAACAAAATTCCTGCTGCCGCTCGTAATTCGGTCGTCTCCTTTCGCTAAAACTCCTCTCTGCTCCACCAACCCAGATATTTTTTTGCACAAAAAAACAGAAGCCCTCTAGGGGGCTTCTGTTAAGCCTTTAAAATCCGCTAGTTGGCAGCCTGGCAATCCTAGGCACTGCCCGTAGACCCATGGCTTTGCGTCTTTACCTTTCGATAAATTTGCCGATATTAAAATAAACGCAGGCCCTATGTCCCACATTTCATGAAACCAATCTCAGTATACCGGGTTTGCCGCCGTCATGTCAATATTTTTCCCCGGCATTGTAAACCCAATCTCAGCCCAGTTCTTCAATTGCCTTTATAATGGCCGCCGTCCGCCAGCGGACAATCCGATCCGCACAAGCCAAGGCATGGGTCGCCGATCGACCGGCATGCCAGGGTTCAACGGCTATGATTTTTTTATTTATACTGAATTCTTCTCGGGCAATTTCAAGTTCTGCATCAATCCATGGCTGATAAAATCTGTAAACGCCTGGCAAAAACAACACAACATCCGCCTTTTCCATCTGTGTTTTTATTTCCGCATACAGCACCTCATCGGCTGTTTGGCAAGATGCGTACTCTTGCCGTGGAAGTGCATAGCTCTGATAGGAAAACATTTTATCGGCATTGAGCAAATTCAATAATTTTTCATAGGCATTGCTGTAAAACCAGGAATAGCTGATATATATTTTATAGATTTTTTCCACTTTCTGTATTCCTCGCCAATCTATTATTTAAAAAATACATAAACACTGTATTATCTATGTTAGGACAAGCCTTCTTTTATTTCTCCGCTGTTTCGATCCAGCACGATAAAATAATCAAGTTCATCCCCCGCTAGACAAAGCGTATTGGAATATTTAAAATCCCGCCAGCGTTCCGTATGTTCCGGCCGCCTTGCCAGCACTTCCCCCTGTCCTTGAATATCTAGCACTGCGTACCGCAGTTTTCCCACCGAAAATTCCTGTTTAACAGAAAAGTGTACCTTATCATATATACAGATATTTTTTTTCAATGTCCCACAAAAATTTTTTTTCATCAAAAAACATCCTTTCCCCTGATCGGCAGAACTGCCTTCACGTAAAACCCTTATGGCATATTGCCCGCCGCCTGCAAGAATAGTGAATTTATTCACGTATAAACCATACTCCTGCAAGCGCCTTGTCGGGATTTCTAGCAGCACAAACATTATGTAAAACTTATTGTTGCAAAAAATTCTTTTTCGCTTTGGAGCTGCTATCCAGTTCCAGGGGCAGGTCTTCTATTTTCTCTTCCTCCGGTTTGATAAAGACAAGAAACTCGCCAAACTTGATAAACATTTTTCGATTTTCATCACTTAGACAAGGCAATGCCGCCCCGATATTCAATAAAATTTTTTTCTCCTGTTCTGTCAATTTCCCCACTGCAAACCCCTTCCCTCCATCTATACAATTATGCAATATAATACTACAACTTAATTGTCAATCAGTCAATTGTCTACACCAAATCATTGCAGAGTTGTAATCTATATGTTATCCTTTATCTGAAGAAGGTGACAATTTGAATACCATAGGCGATAGAATACGACTATTACGCAATGAATATGCCCGGCGAAGCGGACAGCGCTGCAGTCAGAAAGCTTTTGGCAAGCGTATCGGCATCGGCCAGGCCGCACAATCCGCACTCGAAAAAGGCATCCGGAATGTAACAAATCGAAATGTTGACCTGATCTGCCAAGAATTCAACGTCAACGAAACCTGGCTACGAACAGGCAATGGACCAATCTTTCAGGAATTGAGCCGTGATGAAGAAATCGCCGATTTTGTCGCAAAAATTTTGCGGCCTGACTATACGAATGATTTTGTAAAAAATTTTATTAATATACTTGCCCGGCTGAATGAAGCCGAATGGAAACTTCTAGAAAAAATGCTGCAATCCCTGACGTCCATAAAAGCCGAATAAGGTTGCCGCTCATTGAACCCGGCTGATTGCCCTTACAAAAATATAAATAACCCGCAGGACTTTTTCATCGTTAATTCTTCTTATGCGCCCGATCAGCCATCCTTTATAATTCATAATATCCCTCCCTTTGCCAGGTGATTTTTATTTTTGCCCTGGCTTGCCTCTGGGTTTATGAACCATTTATATTTTACACTTTTTTCCTATTTTCACCAGTCTGTCGGCAGACTGCCTGGACAACAAAGGTCTGGACAAAATGTTTCGCACAAAAAAACTGACTCCGCATTTAGCGAAGCCAGTTTTTTTCTTTCTGTAGACAAGATTGACTCAGGGCTTTACGTAAGAATAGCCCCCCTGCTGCAATACCACCAGACGCGTAATGCCTGCCGGAACAATGGTTGTAAACCGCGGCAATTCAGCTGCAGCTATCTGATTGGCCCGCAGGGCATTGCTGCAGACCATAAGCTTGACCCCTTTTTCTGCCAACAGCTGCAGCTCTTCCAGCAATAGTTGTTGCTCCGGACTCGGCGAAGAAAAAATTTTAACCGCTGGCCCATTAGCAATAATTTCCATAGAAAATACTTCTTGGCCAATGTCAGTGATAAAATTCTTGGCATTGCCGATATTTAACGGCCACTTTTCTATTTCATCGATATGAAGAACTACTTTCAGCGCTTGCATAAAGATATCCCCTTCCCAATATTCACTGCTGCTGCAGGACCGAGGTATAACCACCCATAAGATTTTTCACCGAAAATCCCCGTTGCTTTAATATTCGTTCGGCCAGATACCCGCGAATGCCCACTTTGCAATAGACGACCAGCGGCCGATCTACGGCAAGTTCCGACAAACGCTGGCGAAGCTCATCGACCGGGATGTTTATCGCCCCCGGAATATGCCCCGCCTCATATTCACCCGCTGTACTTACATCCAGTAGCAACGCTCCGGACTTCACGGCTGCCGGAAGATGCTCATAGGCAATGAATTCAGCCCGCCCCGACAAAACATTTTCCGCGACATAGCCGGCCATATTGACCGGATCCTTCGCCGAAGAAAAGGGCGGAGCATAAGCGAGTTCAAGCTCGGTTAAATCATAGATCGTGCCGCCGAGACGCAAAACCGCAGCAATGACATCGATGCGCTTGTCGACCCCGTCCCGGCCTACTGCCTGCGCGCCAAGTATCCGGCCATCGCCCGCAAACAGCAGCTTCAGGGTAAGCATCTGCGCCCCCGGATAATACCCGGCATGCGACAGCGGATGGAGCTGCACGACCTTATAATCCATTTGCTGCCTTTTCAGTGAGCGCTCATTGCTGCCAGTGGCCGCGGCCGTGAGATCAAATACCCGCAAAATCGAAGTTCCCTGCACGCCCCGATAGAGGCTTTTTTGCCCAGCCATATTGTCAGCGGCAACTCTGCCCTGACGATTGGCCGGTCCCGCAAGCGGAACCGCTGTTTTTTCTCCACTGACAAAATCGATCACCTCAACCGCATCGCCGACAGCATAAACCGCAGCCATATTTGTCTGCAGGTGCTCATCGACCAGGATATGTCCACGCGGGCCAAGTGCAAGTCCACTGGTTTTGATAAAATCCGTATCCGGGCGAACACCAATGGCTAAAACGACAAAATCAGCCGACAGGGTTTTGCCGCTCGTCAGCGTCACGCTGACCGAAGCCTCTGTCCCCGTAAAACTTGTCACCCCAGCGCCCAAAAACAGGGAAATACCTTTCGCCTGTAATTCTTTTTCCACAATTGCAGCCATATCCGCATCAAATGGGGCCAGAATATGCTCTGCCGCTTCGACCAGCATAACCTCCAAGCCGCGCCGGCGCAGATTCTCCGCCATTTCAAGTCCGATAAATCCCCCGCCAATCACAATTGCCCGAGTTCCCTCCGCCCGCTGGCGCAGCTGATCGGCATCCGGAATATTGCGCAGGCTCAAAATTCGTGGGTGATCAATCCCCGGGATTGCCGGTTTCAGCGGTTTTGCGCCAGGCGCCAGCAGCAACGCATCATAGGATTCCTCATATCTCCCTCTATTTTTGGCCTGCACCGTTATTTTTTTCGCTGCCGGGTCGATCGCCAGCACTTCAGTTTCCACGCGGACATCAACGTGAAAGCGTTTGGCAAAGCTCACTGGTGTCTGCACAAAAAGGCGCTCCCGCTCCTTAATGGCACCACCAATATAATATGGCAAACCGCAGTTGGCAAACGAAATATATTCGCCGCGTTCAATCAGGATAATTTCTGCTGTTTCATCCAGCCGGCGCAGGCGGGCGGCAGCCGATGCGCCCCCAGCAACTCCACCGATTATAATGTATTTGCTCATAGTAAAAGCCTCCTCATTTTATTTACTGCGCACCATCCGTATAATTATATTCATATATTACGATATATAAATTTAAAAAGCAAGGGAAATATAGTAGCAATGAAGGAGAAACTCACCTTGCAATCTTTGACAGCACCAGCTGTTTAAAGGCAGCCAGCGGCGGTGACAGCCATTTATCACGATGAAATACCATGATCGCCTTGAGTAGAATCGGCTCTTTCCAGGCAAGCTTGACGAGTTCCCCCCGCCGGATTTCTTCAGCCACCGCCAGTTCCGGCAGCAGGGAGATTCCCAATCCATTTTTGACGCACTGCTTTATTGTCTCCAGACTGCCAAATTCCAGCATATGCTCTACTCTGATCTGCCGGTCGGCGAGCAAAAGTTTGAGTTCCTGCGGATAGCCCGCATGCCCCTCCGGTACCAGCAAGGTCTGCGCTGACAGCAGTTCCAGCTCAAAGGGAGCTGCTTGTGCGAGGGCATGATCCGGTGCCGCAATAAAAACCGTTTGCCCATTGAACAAAACATCTTCCACCAATTGCGGTTTCCTGTACTCATTGCGCAGGCTAAAGGCCACATCCACGAGATCCTGCTGCAGCCACTGCGGAAAATCCACACAGCTTCCCACCCGAATATTCAGATGAACATTCGGGTAAAGCTGCCGATAGGCCTTTAATAATGGCGGCAGCCAGTAGGTGCAAAGACTTTCAGCGGCGGCGATGGTGATAACTCCGCCCATTTCAGCCTCACTGCGAAACAAATTTTTCAAATTAGCCGCATCCTTTACCAGCCGTTTGGCCGCCGGCACTAAAAGCTCCCCCTGCTTTGTCAAAAACACTCTGCGACCAATTCGTTCAAACAGGCGTACGCCTAATTCCTGTTCGAGTAAACGAATTTGATCGGAAATCGTCGACTGCGAATAGGACAGCATTTTCGCCGCCTCGCCAAAGTTCAATACACGGGCAACGGCAATAAAGGTTTCTAGGTTCCGTATCATCTGCGCAGGACTCCTATCGAAAAAACCGATTATTTTATGCAAAATAATCGACTTATCATTTTTTTAAATATATGCTACTCTATAATCAACTTTTGCGCAATAGAATTTATCAACAGGTGGTTATTTTATGACAACAAAACTTGGTTTAAATAAGAGCATTCACTGGCTGCAGGGCACGGCCATGACAGTCGGCGCCGTTCTTGGCGCCGGAATTCTCGTTCTGCCGGCTATTACCGCGGGCATAGCCGGTCCCGGCGCCTTGATCAGCTGGCTGCTGATGGGTCTGCTGTCGCTACCGATGATCGCCGTCATTGGCATGCTTGCCACACGGTTCCCGGATTCCGGAGGTTTTGCCGCTTACACCCGCCGGGCTTTCGGGGCTCGAACCAGTCAGATTACAGCCGGCCTGATGCTAAGTGCCATGCCTTTCGGGATGCCCGTAACCGCCCTGATCGGGGCCAATTATCTGGGAGCTATTTTTAGCTGGACAACAGCAACCATTCATATAGCCGCCGCTTCTTCCTTGTTGCTGGCAATCTTCCTGAACTATCGCGGCATAGAATTTTCCAGTAAAGTTCAGGTTGGCGTCGTTGTCGCCATTGTCTGTATCCTGGTGTTAGCCGTCTTTTCTGCACTGCCCAATATTGAGGCGAAAGCTTTTTCCCCTTTGTTGCCTCACGGTCTGGCAGCAATCGGCAGAGCCATGTCACTTATTTTTTTCGCCTTCATGGGCTGGGAAATGATCGGGCATCTGTCTGAGGAATTTAAAAACCCTCACCGCGATCTGCCAATCAGCCTGACACTTTCTGTTATCATCATCAATTTTCTCTATCTCGCTGTCGTATTTGCCGTCATCGGCACCAGTGTCTATCTGGCTGATTCGCCGCTGACAGCAATGATTCAGCTGACGGCCGGTCGCTTTGGGCAACAGGCTAGTCTGTTGGTAGCTATCTTAGGTTTTATCGCCTGTTACTGCCCCGTTCATACATTTATTGCCGGTTTTTCCCGTCTCGTCTATGCCCAGGCTCGTGACGGCGATCTCCCCAGCTGTTTTGCCAGTCTCCACCCTGCTTTTCATACACCGCATAAGGCCCTGCTGGCCTTTGTGCCGGTTAACCTCATCATCATCGGCCTTAGTTATGCTTTTGAACTGGATCTGGAGCCATTAATCCATATTCCCGCCAGTAATTTTATTGCTGTATATCTGCTGGGAATGTGTGCCGGTGCCAAAATTCTGCCGGGAAAATTCCGCAAGGCTCTGGCTGTTACCGGCGCATTGCTGGCCATGGCAATTTTTTCTTTTTCCGGCTGGTTTATTCTGTTTCCCCTCGCTATATTTCTTGGCAGATTTTTTTTGCCAGCCAAAAAATTCCCTGCCGAAAGCCGCTCTGATCAATCCCGTTTCTCCTGAAGGGTGAAATTTATTGTCTACAAAGGAAAAGGAACCGCTGGCTGCACTAGCCAGCGGTTCCTTTTCCTTTGCGGCTGTGCCCTGATCAATCCCCCATAAAGCGGTAACCAATTCCAGGTTCAGTCATAATGTAATGCGGAGTTGTCGGATCTTCCTCTATCTTTCGGCGAATTTGACCGATATAAACTCGTATATAGTGCGTATCCGAATAGGCACTGCCCCAGACAGCCTTGAGCAGCTGTTTATGGGTTAAAACGCGGCCGGCATTTTGCGCCAGCAGTTTGACAATTTCATATTCCGTCGGCGTGAGCTTCACTTCCTCTGCCCCGCGACAGACCCGGTGCTTTAAAAGATCAATGGTCAGCTCGCCACAGGAGATCACCGGCGATTCTTCCGTCTGGCCGCAGCGCCGCAGGCAGACCCGCATGCGGGCCAAAAGCTCACCGGCACTAAACGGTTTGGTTATATAATCATCTGCCCCCAAATCCAGGGCTTCAATTTTTTTCTCTTCCTCATCACATACCGTCAACACAATAATCGGCACATCAGACCATTCACGGACGGTTTTTACCACGTCCCGACCATCCAGATCCGGTAACCCGAGATCAACAATTAGCAAATCCGGCTTCATCATGCCAGCACGAACAATTCCATCATTTCCATTTTTTTCTACTGAAACCTCATAACCGTGTGCCTTCAGCACAACCTGAAGCAGCTTCCGAATTTCTATCTCATCATCTATAACCAGTACTTTTAACCCTGCTGCCATACATATCCCCTGCATTCCTGTGCAATTTAATTCATTCTGTGCTTCTACCATACTTCTTTGCCGGCCATATTGTCAATAAGACTACTCGCTTAAGATTTCTTTTTTTCGCATTCGCTCCGGGCCGAGCGGCAAGCGGAACGAAAACACCGTGCCGCCACCGGGCCTGCTTTTCACGGCAAACATGCCCTGGTGGGCATCGATAATTCCCTTACAGATCGAAAGGCCCAGGCCGGTTCCCGATATTTTTTGCAAATGACGGCCACGATAAAATTTATCAAACACCCGGTCAATTTCATCTGCCGGAATTCCCATCCCCCGGTCAAGTACAGCCACCTCAATTTCCTCCGCCTGTTTTTTGATGCGGACCTTAATTTCACTGTTCTTCGGTGAATATTTGGCGGCATTATCCAGCAGGTTGAACAGCACCTGTTCAAGCAGTACACAATCGGCTTTGATAAAGGGCAAATCAGACTCGATCTCCGTCTTCAGCTGATGTTCACGCAAAAAAGCAGCTCCGCGCTGCAGAACTGAACCGACAATTTCTTCCATATCACACCAGTCCTCCTTGATATTTAACATTCCGCTTTCAAGGCGGGCTGTGTCAAGCAAGTTGGCAATAAGACGTTCCATTCGCAGCGAACTCTCCTGCACATTGAGTAGCAGCTCGCGGCGATCCTGTGCATCATAAAGGCTGTCACCTTCAAGCAGGCTGGCTGTCGAACCCAAAATTGCCGCCAGGGGCGTCTTAAGCTCATGGGAAATCGAATTAAACAGCGCGTTTCGCAACTTATCCGCCTCCAAGAACAATTTTGCCTGCCGCGCCTGCTCAGCCAGCCCGGCCCGTTCCATCGCGACCGCCGCCAGGCGCACCCAGGCATCAACAAGGCGCTGCTCAGCCGGCGGCAACCGATGCCCATCCAGACATACACCGAACACCGCATAAATATTCTCGGCCCCGCCGATCGGCATGTACTGATACTCAGCACCTGCCAGAGTTTCTGTCCCGCAGCCGGCGCCTTCCTTGTTTTTGTACACCCAGGCGGCCACCGCTGCTTCTGCGCGATCGAGCTCACCGGCAGGAAAGCGGCTTTGCTGCTCGGCCGCCGACGGATCATACTGGAATACCTCACGCAGGCCCTGCTCTTTATCCCCCAGAATAACCCGTACTCTTTTCCCCACGGTTTCACTCGCCTGTTTGGCCAGGGTTGCGGCAATATAATCACTGTCTCCGACAGCTGCGATCTCGCGGCTGAATTCATAAACTGACCGGACGCTGCGCTCACGCTGCTGGGCCCGCCGCATTTCCTGCCGTAATTTTTCGGTCCGCCCGCCGATAATACCTGATAAAACAAGAAAAATCAGCAAGCTCCAGATATAACGGACATCCTCAATGGAAAAAGTCAAAACAGGTTCAATAAAATAAAAGTCCAGGGCTAAAATACCGGCAACCGCACTTATATACGACGGCCAGCGTCCCCACCAGACAGCACTGAGCAGTACTGGCAGTACATACAAAAAAGCAATGTTTATAACCTGCAGTTCCTGTTGAAACTGCCAGCCGATTGCTGTGACCAGAGACACCAGCGCCAGAGCCCCCGCAAGCTGCGGCCATGGAACCGTCTTCGCCACCACCTGACGGATCGGTTTTTCCGCAGAATGCATCTCAGCTTCCGCATGAATGACATACACATTGATGTCGCCACTGCGGCGGATGATCTTATCGACAACCGCCCCCCGAAAAAAATCCGTCAGCCGGCTGCGCACCGGCTTGCCGACAACGATAGCGGTCACATTTTGCTGGCGGGCAATGTTCAAAACCTCTTCGACCAAGTCGTTGCCCACAACCGTCAGTGTCTTGGCCCCCAGTTCTTCGGCCAGCTTCATATTCCGGGCAATGCGCTCCGCTTCGGCATCACCGGTAGGATATTTTGTGTCTTCCGTTTCAATATGAACCGCCAGCAATTCTGAGCGCAAGCCAGAAGAGAGGCGATTGGCCGCCCGCAGCAAATGTGCGGCAAAAGGGCTGCCACTGATGCAAACCATTACCTTGCCGGAAACCGGCCACGGACCGGCAATCGCATGCTCCTCCATGTATTCTGCCAGCGTCTGATCGACATGCTTGGCCGTGAAACGCAGCGATAGTTCGCGCAGTGCATTTACATTGCCCTGCCGAAAGAAGTTTTTTAAGGCCTTCTTTGCCTGTTCTGGCAAATATATCTTCCCATCTTTCAACCGCTGCAGCAGATCCTCCGCTGCCAGGTCAATAAGCTGTAGCCGGTCAGCCATTTCCAGGACATAATCGGGTACAGTTTCCCGGACCACAACGCCTGTAATCTGAGCGACAATATCGTTGAGACTTTCCACATGCTGGATATTAACCGTTGTATAGACATCAATCCCGGCAGCCAGCACTTCTTCTACATCCTGATAACGCCGGACGTGACGGGAACCTGGTACATTCGTATGGGCCAATTCATCAATCAACACAATTTCCGGTCGCTGCGCAAAAATTGCATCAATATCCATTTCTGCCAAAACTCTGCCGCGATACGGAAATTGCCGCGGGGTTACCCGCGGCAAACCAGCCACCAAACGTTCTGTTTCCTCCCGTCCATGAGATTCCACCCAGCCGATTACAATGTTTTTACCTTCCTGCAGTTTTTCATGTGCCGCTTTGAGCATGGCAAATGTCTTTCCTACCCCCGCCGCCGCACCGAGAAATACCGTCAGCTTGCCCCGGCTTTCTCTATTTACTTTTTTCAACAATATATCCGGCCGCAAGCGCTCTGTTCTGCGCATTTCTTCCATTTAGCAACACGTCCCTGCATTTATTCAGGCAGCTGATCCAGCGCCCGGTTCAATTCCACTACATTTACCTGCTCTTCGCCGAGAAAACCAAGCAGCGGTTTCTCGGTATGCACTCTGATCAAGGCCGTCACTTTTTCCTCGGCTACATTTCTGGCTGTTGCTATCCGCTGGCTCTGAAAAGCGGCGGCGGCGACGCTGATATGCGGATCAAGGCCGCTTGCCGATGCCGTAACAAGATCTCCCGGAACAGCGTCGAGCTGATTTTTACCGTTTTCCCGCCGCAAGTCTTCCGCGCGCTGTGCGACCTGGTCGATCAGCTTGGCACTCGTTGGACCCAGATTGGATGCAGCAGAATTTGCCGCATCATAGCCGTCATCACCGGCAGCCGACGGGCGCCCGTGAAAATACTGCGGTTTAGAAAAAGCCTGTCCGATCAAGGCTGAACCCAAAGTCTGTCCGGAAGCCTCCTGAAGCAGCGATCCGTTGGCCTGCCCGGGAAATAAAAGCTGTGCGGCTCCGGTCATTGCCAACGGATAGCATAACCCAAGAACGGCCGTAAATAAGACCAGCAGGCGCAATGATATTTTTATACTCTTCAACATTTTTTATTCAACTCCTCTTATTTGACCACAATATGCAGGGAAACGAGCAGCACATCGATCAGTTTAATGCCGATAAAGGGAACAACCAGGCCGCCGAGTCCATAGATAAACAGGTTGCGCCGCAAAATTGCCGCAGCTCCCATCGGTTTATAGGAAATGCCCTTAAGCGCCAGCGGTATCAAAGCCACGATAATCAAGGCGTTAAATATTACCGCACTTAAAATAGCACTTGCCGGCGTAGCCAGCTGCATGACATTGAACACATTAAGCTGCGGATAAGCAGCAGCGAACATTGCCGGAATAATCGCAAAGTACTTGGCAACATCATTGGCAATGCTGAAGGTGGTCAATGCCCCGCGGGTCATCAGCAGCTGCTTGCCGATAGAAACAACTTCAATTAATTTTGTCGGATTAGAATCAAGATCCACCATGTTGCCGGCTTCTTTTGCCGCCTGGGTACCACTGTTCATCGCCACACCGACATCCGCCTGTGCCAGCGCCGGAGCATCATTGGTCCCATCGCCGGTCATCGCTACCAGCATGCCCTGCGCCTGATAATCGCGTATCATTTGCAGTTTGGCCTCCGGCGTAGCCTCCGCCAAAAAATCGTCGACTCCGGCTTCAGCGGCAATCGCGGCAGCGGTAAGCGGGTTATCCCCAGTAATCATTACTGTCTTAATGCCCATCTGGCGCAGCTCACGGAAACGTTCCTTGATCCCGCCTTTGACGATATCCTTGAGATAAATTACCCCCATCACCTGTTCATTTTTGGCTACGACCAGCGGTGTACCACCACTTTTGGCAATTTTCTCACAGGCAGTCTGCACGTCTTCAGGGAATTCACCGTCACGATTCTTCACATAAGCCTGAATTGCATCCATTGAGCCCTTGCGAATTTCAAGATCATGATAATATTTGACCTCATGCACGACCTCTTTGCGAACTCCCATTTTCTTAATATTGACCCCGCTCATTCGCGTCTGCGCAGTAAACGGGACAAATTCAGCCTTTAAGACATTCAAATCCCGTTCCCTGAGCCCGTAGCGTTCCTTGGCCAAAACAACGATACTGCGGCCCTCCGGCGTTTCATCGGCTAAAGAAGCCATCTGCGCCGCATCCGCCATTTCCTCTGGCTCAACTCCGTTCGCCGGAATAAACTCCGTAGCCATGCGGTTTCCCAAGGTAATCGTTCCTGTTTTATCGAGCAACAGCACATTGACATCCCCAGCCGCTTCCACTGCCCGGCCTGACATTGCCAGCACATTTTTTTTCAGCAGGCGATCCATGCCGGCAATGCCGATAGAACTTAAAAGCCCGCCAATCGTGGTCGGAATCAGGCAGACCAAAAGCGCCACCAGAATTTCAGCTGAAATCAACGTATCGGAATAAATGGCAAACGGCTCAATGGTTACAACCACCGCCAAAAACACAATGGACAGACTTACCAACAGGATGGTCAGGGCAATTTCATTCGGTGTTTTTTGCCGTTTGGCGCCTTCCACCAGACCAATCATCCGGTCGAGAAAGGTTTCACCGGGATTTGCTGTCACTTCAATTTTCAGCCAGTCTGACAGAACTTTGGTGCCGCCAGTAACAGATGACCGGTCACCACCAGCTTCACGGATTACCGGCGCGGATTCCCCTGTCACCGCACTTTCATCAACGGAAGCCATCCCTTCGACAATGGTTCCGTCACTTGGAATAAATTCTCCGGCACTTACGAGGACAAGGTCACCTTTTCTAAGGTCGGAAGCAGGAATAATCGCGGCTGCCCCGCCACGAATTCGCTTTGCCTGTACACCGCTTCGTGACTCGCGCAGCGACTGTGCCTGTGCCTTGCCACGACTTTCAGCAATTGCTTCCGCAAAATTGGCAAACAATACTGTGAACCAAAGCCACAGACTGATCTGCCCGGCTAGGAAAAACGCCTTGCCCTGGAAGGCAGCTTCCAGCATGAGCCCGGTAGTAAATATCGCCCCGATGTAGACGACAAACATCACCGGACTCTTTACCTGGACGCGCGGATTTAATTTTTTCAACGACTCTCCGGCCGCTTCTTTAACGAGGCCCATAGGAAGCCCCTGGTTTTTAACTTTCATTATTTTACGCCCCTTTAAAATGTTATCCCTTCAGCCAATAACAGCTGCTCAACGATTGGTCCCAGCGACAAGGCCGGCAAAAAGGTCAGTGCTCCGACAATAAGGATTACGCCAACCAGCAACAGCGTAAAGGTCGCCCCGCCCGTATCAAACGTTCCCAAACCTGTCGGTGACGCTTTCTTTTCCGCCAGACTTCCGGCTGCAACTAAAATTGGTAAAATCACGCCAAACCGGCCGATAAACATCGCCGCCGCGAGCATTACATCATAGAACAGCGTATTTGCGGTCAGTCCGGCAAAAGCACTGCCGTTATTGCCCGCAGCCGAGGCAAAAGCATAGACGATTTCACTCAGTCCGTGCGGACCACTGTTGTTAAGACCTTCGAGTCCGGCCGGGGTTACAGCCGCTATGGCACTGCCACTTAAAACTACCAGAGACGGCAGCAGCAAGGCAGCCATTGTCCACTTCATCTCTTTTGCTTCAATCTTTTTCCCCAGATATTCCGGTGTCCGGCCGACCATCAAGCCGACAATAAACACCGTTATCAGTACGTAAATCATGATGCCATAAAAACCTGCACCCACACCGCCGATAACCACCTCGCCCAGCATCATCTGCAGCATTGGCACCAGTCCACCCAGCGGAGTCAGGCTGTCATGCATATTGTTTACGGCTCCGCAGGAAGCTGCGGTAGTAACCGTTGTATAAAGTGAGGACCCACCGACACCAAAGCGAACCTCCTTGCCTTCCATAACCGATGAACCATCAATCCCCTGGGCAGCTACCAGTACGTTGCCATTTATTTCACTGCTGTAATTGATGCCCAGCATCAAAAAAAACAGCAGGCCCATGGCCATAGCAATCGCATAGCCATGTTTTTTACTGTCAGCACGACGCCCAAACATAAAGACAAGGGCCAGTGGAACCAATAATATTGCTGTCATCTGCATAAAATTCGTCAGAGCCGTTGGATTTTCAAATGGATGGGCAGAATTGGCATTAAAGAATCCGCCGCCATTGGTGCCGAGCAGTTTAATTGCTTCCTGCGAGGCTACCGGACCCATGGCAATTATCTGTTGTCCGCCTTCAACGGTCGTCACCGTTTCATATGGACTTAAATTTTGAATTACACCCTGCTGCACAAAAAACAAGGCAAGAACGATCGACAAGGGCAGAAACACCCGGATAGTTCCTCTGACCAGGTCCTGCCAAAAATTTCCCAAAGACGTGGTCTCCTTTTCTGTCAGCCCCCGGATAAGTGCTACTGCAACCGCACAGCCGGTAGCTGCCGATAAAAAGTTCTGCACAGTCAGCGCGGTCATCTGGGTAAAATAACTCACCGTCGATTCCCCGCCATATGACTGCCAGTTGGTATTGGTCATAAAACTCACTGCCGTATTGAGCGCCAGATGCCAGCTCTCAACTGCCGGCAATTGCTGCGGATTAAACGGCAAGCCCCCCTGCCAGAGCTGCAGGATAAATACCAGCATCATTCCCAGGACATTAAACAGCACCAGCGCCAGGCCATACTGCCAGGCATTCATTGGCAGCCGTTCGTCGATTCCAGCCAATCGATAAAATACTCTTTCAATCGGCCCAAAAAATCGATCCTGCCTTTTTCCCTGTCCGAAGAAAACTCCTTCCAGATACCTGCCCAACGGCAGGGCCAAGCTGACCAGAACGATAAAAAAAATTGCAAACAGCATAAAATCTTTCGACATTTAAAACTCCTCCGGTTTCATCAATACATAAATTAAGTAAACAAAAATCATTGCCGCCAGTCCGGCTGCCAGCCATAAATCAGCCATGCGTATTCCCCCTTTTGTGATTTTTATTATATGCCCAGCCCATATAAAAAAGGCGCAAAAATACTAGGGCTACAGGTAAAGAAAAAGTAAAGATCTTCTGCTCACTTCGACAATATAGCCGTAAAGCAATCGTCTGCCGACCGCCATGTTTTCAAAAAAAGATTTTCACAGATTACACATTGGGCAAATCGTGCTCATGTGTAGCCAAAGCTTCTTTACACACAGTCATTTTATCTTTTAGGAGAAGACAAAATCTCCATTACATGCTATCTATCCACTTTTTAACCCCCTTCGTCTTTTCCATAAATTCCTCACAAATGTAGAAAATACAAGGAAATAGGAATTTTCAATAAAATTATGAATGTCTTCCCTGGAAAAACATAGAAATTTTTGTTATACTATGATACGTATATTTTATGATTATTGGAGGATGATTATTTTGTTAGGATTACTACTCGCTGCTATCGTTGTTGTTCTGGTAGCCCGCTACATCTTAAAGAAGTACCCGCCACAACCAGTGCTGCTGCTCGGTGGACTGTGCATGATGTTTCTCGCGCTTGCCTTTGGCATCGGCACCATTTTGCCGGCCAAGCAGAGCACGGGTTCACTCTGGCTCGATACTATTGAATTCATTAAGCTGACTTTCAGCAGCCGCGCGGCCAATCTCGGCCTTATCATCATGGTCGTCGGCGGTTTTTCTAAGTATATGGACATCATTGGCGCCAGCACGGCACTGGTTAAGGTTGCCATTCGCCCGCTGCAAAAAATTGGCCAGCCGTATTTGGTTCTCGGCCTGACCTCGGTGCTCGGAAATATTTTGGCGATGTTTATCAGCAGTGCCTCAGGCTTTGCCCTGCTGCTGATGGTCACCATGTATCCGGTACTGGTAAGGCTAGGCGTAAGCCGCCTGTCTGCAGCTGCCGTAATTGCCACCTCTTCAGCCGTCGGCTGGGGGCCAGCTGGTGCCGACAATATTTTCGCGGCAGAGCTCGCCGGTATGGATATCATCCCGTATTTTTTCAATTATCAGGTTCCGATCGGCATCTGTACGGTAGTGGCCATTTCTGCCGGTCACTACTTTGTTCAGCGCTGGTTTGACCGGCGGGAACAGTCAGCGGATAAAACCGTTACCCCCGTCCAGGAAAGCAACGACATTGCCGTACCGGCATTTTATGCCCTGCTGCCAACCCTGCCGTTGTTCTTGATTTTGTTGTTCGGTCTGGTAATTGAATCGGTAAAGATGGATATCACCGTGGCAACTTTTGTCTCCCTGGCAATCACAATGCTGATTGAATTCATCCGTCATCGCAACGGACTGAAACTGTGCACGGATTTAAAAAGCTTTTGGGACGGCATGGGATTGCAGATGGCGACGGTTGTAACCTTGATTGTCGCCGCTGAGACCTTTGCCAAGGGGCTGATGTCCCTCGGAGCAATCGATACACTGATTCACGGCGCTCAGGATGCCGGATTTGGCGGTATCGGCATGATGTTTGTCGTGGTCGCCATCATCATCGCTTCAACGCTACTTACTGGTTCCGGCAATGCCACATTTTTTGCCTTTGCGCCGCTGGCGCCAAAGGCGGCATCGCTGTCCAATATCGATCCTGTATTGCTTTTGCTGCCAATGAATTTTGTTTCAAATCTGGCCCGTTCCCTGTCGCCGATTGCTGCAGTGGTAATGGTTGTCAGCGGCGCAGCCGAGCTCTCGCCAATTTCGCTGGCAAAGCGCACCTGGCTGCCTGTAACCATCGGCATCATCGTCAACATCACCGCAACGCTCTTGCTGTTTTATCATTAAATTTATTAGGAGGTATTTATTATGAAACTCAACGCCGAAAAAATGGTGGAAAGATTTATTCGCTATGCGACATTTGACACCCAGTCAGATGCCAGTAATTCCGCTTGTCCCAGCACGGACGGGCAAAGGGTATTTGCGGCGCATTTAACTGAAGAATTAAATGATATCGGGCTGTCAGCCGTCATGATTGACGAGAACGGCTATATCACGGCAACACTTGAGGCTACCCCCGGCGAAGAAAAGCGGCCGGTCATTGGCTTCATTGCCCATCTCGACACCAGTCCTGACAGTGCCGGCGCACCGGTAAAGCCGCGCCTGGTTAAAAATTACCCGGGCGGCGATATCCTCTTAAACCAGGCACTAAACATTATCTTGTCACCTCAGGAATTTCCGGAACTTACCGCTTATAGAGGACAGGATCTGCTAGTAACCGATGGACAGACACTGCTAGGAGCTGACGACAAGGCCGGCATTTGCGCTATTGTCAGTGCCGCCGAGTACCTGCTGCAGCACCCGGAAATCCCGCATGGTAAAATTCGTCTGGGCTTTACTCCCGATGAGGAAATCGCCCGCAGCGCCGACCGATTTGATGTTGCTGCTTTTGGCGCGGACTTTGCTTATACTGTTGACGGCGGCGCTCTCGGCGGTATTGAATATGAAAACTTCAATGCCGCTACCGCCGAAGTGATGATCCAGGGTCGCATTGTTCATCCTGGCTCAGCTAAAGGCAAGATGATTAATGCCTTGACCATTGCCGCTGAATGGCAGCAATTTTTGCCAGCCGGACAGCGCCCGGAATATACCGCCGGCCATGAGGGATTTTTCCACGTAAACAAGCTTAGCGGCAGCGTCGAACACGCCACCATGAATATTCTCGTCCGCGATCATGACCGCAAGTCCTTTGAACAGCGCAAAGCACTGCTTGAAAGCATGGCTCAGCTGTTCAATCAGCGCTACGGGGCCGGCACGATTTCTTTAAAATGCCACGATTCCTATTACAATATGCGGGAAAAAATCGAACCGGTCATGGAGATTATCGACCTTGCCTCCGAAGCAATGCGCGCTGTCGGCATCGAGCCGATATTTGAACCAATTCGCGGCGGTACGGACGGCGCCCGCCTTTCCTTTATGGGACTGCCCTGTCCGAATCTCTTTACCGGCGGGCATAACTTCCATGGGAAATACGAATTTTTACCCGTTCCCTCCCTGCAAAAAGCCGGGGAAACCGTAATCGAAATCATCGCCCGCGTGCGCAAATCCTGACAGCAAGTACCCCTTGCATCCGCAATTTGGATGCAAGGGGCTTTTTTATTGTTCTTCAATTATTCTGCGGCCACAGCCACCTGATTATAAATCGCCGCAGTTCTTCAGCCACCACAAGGATTACCGGACAAAAAGCCAATACGGCAAGATCCGCACCCGACAAGGGGCGGGTCATAAAAATAGCGGCCACAACGGGTACGTACAGCAAGGCCAGGGCGATCAGCAGCTCGGTTCCCAGTCCCCAGAAGATCAGCACATTGCTTTTCCACGAAATATGCCAAAACGGCTGATATTCGGACCGGCAGACAAGGATATTTCCCATCTGGCAGATGATAATCGAGGCCAGTGCCATGGTCGTAGCATGCTGGTAGATAGCCAGTAAGGAATCATCTGCTGTCTTGTCAAAAATCTTATGGCTGATCTGCTGGATATCAGCCAGGCCATATCCAGCTTGGTTCCAGGCCCAGAAAAAGGCCCCCATCGCCAGTATGGCTTCAATCAAACCCAAAAAACCGTAGGCCCGCAGCAGCAGTGACCGGTCGAGTAACGGCTTCGCATAATCCTCCGGCTTACGCCCTAGCACGCCTTTTTCCGGTCGTTCTCCACCTAAAGCTAAGGCTGGCACCATATCCGTACCGATATCAATCGCCAATATTTGTAGAATATTTAATGCCGGCGGAATTTTTAAAAATACCATGGCAATAAACGGCATCAATTCTGACAAGTTTGCCGTTAAAATATAGGTTATAAACTTGCGGATATTGTCATAGATAGCTCGACCTTGCTCGATTGCCTTGATAATAGTGGAAAAATTATCATCGAGCAATACGATATCAGCGACCTCACGGGCAACATCCGTCCCCCCCCGTCCCATGGCGATGCCAATATCAGCGGCTTTTAAGGCCGGAGCATCGTTGACGCCATCGCCGGTGACGGCGACAATATGTCCAGCATTCTTATAGACTTCGACAATCTGCAATTTTTGTTCAGGGGTAATTCGTGAAAATACCATTGGTTGACCGGGGCGCAGAAGATCCTGCAACGTATTTTCCGCCATAACCTCGAGTTCCTCACCGGTTAATATCGTTATATGCTGCTCTACCAGTCCGATTTGCCGGGCAATAGCCTCGGCGGTCAGCCCATAATCACCGGTGAGAATGCTGACGCAGATACCGGCCTTTTTACAAGCGGCAATAGCAGCGGGGACCTCGGGGCGGGGCGGATCAATCATCGCAGCCAGGCCAATAAAAGTCAACTCTTCATCGTCGGCAGCTGCCAAAACTCCTGTCCGATAGGCAAATGCCAATACACGGTATCCGGCCGCTGCCAGACGGTCATTAGCGGCCACTACCGCCTGCTTATCCTCTTGGCTAAAGCTGAATATCCCCTGTATCTTCTTTACAAATTTACACCTGCCTAAGATCGCTGGCGGAGCCCCTTTGGCAAGCAATACCGCCGACTTCTTCCCGGAAAAAAAACCATGCTGATCCAGGCAATAGACACTCATCATTTTTTTTTGTGAATTGAACGGCCTCATCTCTTTATCTGCGAACTGCTGCCGGGTAAGCGCTATATCAAAGCCCCTTTTTACTGCTGCGACAAGCAACGCCGCCTCCGTTGGATCGCCCATAATACTCCACTGTGAATTATCATTTTGCTTCAGGGCAATATCCGCTTCCGAGCAGATAATGCTGATCTGACACAGTAAATCGACACCTTCTTTTATATCACCGTTTAAAAGCCGTATCTCCCCCTGGCATTCATACCCATTGCCGGAGACTTCTGCCTCACCGTCAGGAAACCATAAGTGCTTTACCGTCACTTCATTCATTGTTATGGTTCCTGTCTTGTCGGTACAGATCACACTGGTCGCGCATAAAGTCTCAACTGCCGACAGTTTGCGGACTAAAGCATTTTGCTGGGCCATTCGCCGCACACCAACCGCCAGTGACAGGCTGACAACCGGCAGCAGCCCTTCCGGCACCAGCGCAACTATAATGCCAATACAGAAAATAAAGCTCGACCGCAAATCCAGTCCACCACTCATAGTCAAAATAAATACCAAGCCGCCTACCGTCAGCGCTGTCAAAGTTATGATCTGAACAATTTTTTCTACCTGTAGTTCTAATGAACTCTTGCGCCTGACAACACTTGATGTCAGCTCAGTCACTTTGCCCAGCTTGGTCTGCTGACCGATAGCATAGACCACAGCCCGTCCCTTTCCGGCTGTTACTGTAGTCCCGGCAAATAAAAAATTTCCACTGGCAGCATTGCGGCCTTTATAATTTGCCGGCATCGCACTGCAGCTTGCCGGCAGAGATTCTCCCGTAAGTAAGGAAAGATCCAGCATTAAATCGACCGCTTCCACCAGGCGGGAATCAGCTGAAATATGGTCTCCGGCTTCCACTAGCAAAACATCCCCGACAACAATCTGTTCTGACGCAATAACATGAAGTCTGCCATCACGATATACCTTTACATTGTGCGGCAGCATTGCCGCCAAAGCACTCATCGCCTTATCCGCACGGTATTCCTGCCAAAAGCTGAATAAGGCATTGATCAAAATTACCGACCATGTTGCCCAGCCAAGTTCCGGCATATCAACCAAAAAGGCCAGCCCCCCGGCTACCCAGAGCAGCAGTGCCATCATATGCGTAAATTGCTGAAAAAATAATTTTCCCAGTGATAACGCCGCTGCCCGTGGCAATTGATTTGGCCCATATTCCAGCAGACGGGAAGCAGCTTCTTGTTGGGTAAGCCCCTCCGGGCGCGACTCAAGTTCTTCAAAAACATTTTCTGTTCTCAACATCGCCAGTTTATCCATTCGATCTTTATCCAACTCGCTCACCTCCCTAGTATCCATTACATAGTTTTTTAGTAAAATTTCCCTCTAAATAAATTTTATCCCTTTTATTATATCACAATATTCGAACTATTCATTCTTTTTTAAATCACTGTTGCTCTCTATTTGATACAGCTTTAGCTTTAAAAAAACATATGCAGCCTGTATAATATTGAATATCAGGCTGTTTTTCTTTTTAATCTCAACTGCACAGAAAAAGTCTTATCCTTATATCGTTTTCGCAGAGTAAAACAACCGCAAACGGCCCCGGCCGTTCGCAAAAACAGTAAAATGACAAGGGGGGATTAATTATGATACATTCACTGCAGCAAATGTATCCAGCTTTATGGCAGCGAAACTTCCGCTACTATTGGACCGGGCAATGCATATCGCTTATCGGCACCTGGATGCAGACTACCGGACAACAATGGCTGATCTATTCCATGACAAAATCCGCCTTTCTTTTAGGAATGCTCGGCGCAGCACAATTTCTTCCCATGATGCTATTTTCCTTACCCGTTGGCGTATTTATCGATCGTTACCCCAAGAAAAAAATCCTGCTGCTGACACAGACGGCTCTAATGCTGCAGGGACTTATTTTGGCTACGCTCATCTGGTCAGGACACGTATCCTACTGGAATGTCCTCTTCCTAGCGGGGATGCTTGGCATAATTAATACAATCGATCAGCCCACCCGCCAGTCCTTTATGCCTGAACTCGTAACACGCACTAATTTACGAAATGCCATCGGCCTTAATTCGGCCATTGTCAATCTCGCCAGAATCGCCGGTCCTGCCCTTGCCGCCCTGCTGATGGAAGAGTACGGTGCCGCCCTGCTTTTTTTTCTCAACGCTTTAAGCTTTCTGCCAGTATTGCTGAGCATTTTTTATATAAAAACCCTGCCTCTGCCTCAGTTGCCGCCACCGCAATCATTTACTACTGAAATTCGCGACGGACTGTCCTATATTTTTCAAACAAAATCTCTGCGCACGGCAATTGCGGCCATGCTTGTCATTGGCACCTTTATTATGAATTTCAACGTAATAACACCTTTATATGCTGCCGAAATCCTAGGCGAGGGAATTTATGGTTACGGCGTCCTGATGTCCGCCAGCGGCATTGGTTCTCTAATCAGCGCCTTTATTGCCGCCTCCTGGCTAAAGAAAAACCCCTCCTTTGTCCTGCTTTTGAGCAGCGGGCTGCTGCTATCGTTTTTTTTTACTTCCCTGCAGTTTATACACAGCCTGTCTATGGCAATTGCCGCCTTTGTACTTATTGGCTTTTTCAATATTTTATTTTTGACGACAACCAACTCTCTGCTACAGATAAATTCGGCCGACCGCTTTCGCGGCCGCGTCATGAGCGTCTATTCCCTGGCCTTTCTTGGAACGACTCCTCTGGGAAACTTATTTGCCGGCATCATCATCGATCATCTAGGGGCCGCTATTGGCATCGGCATCTGCGGCTTTATTTCGCTCGGACTGCTCAGCCTGCTCATGCTCCAACTCCTGTTTGGAAAAACTAATGAATCCCCTTGATAATTCTAGCTTTTCAGTAAACATAATTCACCAAGGCAGCGGCTTTAATCAAGCGTCTTGGTGAATTTTTTTATGGCCAGCCCCAGCGTCGCCGAGATAAACACAATGAGCGACAGCACCTGTGCCCACAGCAGGCTCAGACTGTTGCCACGCAGAATAATACCGCGCAAAATCTCAATATAATAGGTCATCGGCAGCAGCTGACTGAGGATATAAAATATCTTCGGCATCGCATCGCGCGGAAACATAAACCCTGACAGCAGTACACTCGGCATGAAAACAAAAAACGACATCTGCATGGCCTGCATCTGCGTTCGCGAAACACTTGATATTAAAACGCCCAGCGATAGTGAAGCGATAATAAAAAACGAGGTCAGACCATAGAGCAGTGGCAGACTGCCGCGAATGGGCAGATCAAAAACTGCCAGTCCGACCAGCAGCGATATCGTGGCCTGCACATACCCCATCACAATATAGGGAATAATCTTGCCGATCATCAGCTCATACGTCTTTAGCGGCGTAACGATCAGTTGTTCAAGCGTTCCGGTCTCTCGTTCCCGCACAATTGCCATCGAGGTGATCATCACCATTGTCATCGTCAAAATAATCCCCATGATCCCCGGTACCATATAATACGCGGTGACGAAATCACGGTTGTACCAGGAACGAATCCTGACATCATACAGACTGTAGGCCGCTGACGAAATCTGTTTTTGCGCTAATAAAATCTCCTTGGACTTTAGCTGCCCAATGGACTGGGCGGCCGCAATAGCCGAGGATGCTGAGGTTGAATCGGAAGCATCGACAATCACCTGTATCGGTGTCGGCCGGCCATGCTTTAAATTAGGGGCAAGATCCGGCGGTATCAGCACGGCAACCTTAGCCTTGCCACTATCGACCAAAGCATTGGCAGTGGCAAAGTCCTGCACAACATAATTGATATCAAAATATTCACTGGCCGTAAAACTATTGAGCAAGTCACGGCTTTCCTCCGTCAGTGACTGATCAAATACAACCGTACTCAAATGCTTGACATCCGTGTGAATAGCAAAGCCAAACACCAGCAGCTGGATAATCGGCATCAGAATCATCAGCGCCAGCGTGAGATTATCACGTTTCATTTGAATGAATTCCTTAATGAGCAGCGCCCGCAGCCGGATCATAAAGCTTCGCCCCCTTTGTTTTCTTTCACATGGTGAACAAAAACATCTTCCATCGTCGGCGCAATTTCCCGGCAGCTGCCTAGCCGGGCCAGTGCGGCTGCGTCATCCCCGCGAAGACGTACATGCAGATATTTACCAAAGATATACGCATCTTCATAAACGACCCCGGAACTTTGCAGCAGCAGCAATGCCTCGAGGGAATCGGCAGGTTTGACCTCAAACAGCCTGCCCGGGATTTTGCGTTTGAGCGCAGCGGGGGTCCCGCTGGCCTTAAGCTTCCCCTGGTAAATAAAACCAACCTCATCACAGTGTTCAGCCTCATCCATAAAATGTGTCGTCACCAAAATCGTTGTTCCCCGCTCAGCCAGGGCATATAATATCTCCCAAAACAATCGGCGCGACACCGGATCAACCCCACTTGTCGGCTCATCAAGAAAGACAATTTCCGGCTGATGCAATAAGGCGCAGCCAAGCGCCAGCCGCTGCTTAACCCCGCCGGCCAGCTCGCCAGCCAGCACCAGCTGCGCCTGGGTCAGATTTGCCATTTCCAGCATGGCCTGTATTCGCTGCTTTTTGTTTATCCCCGACAGTGAATATAATCCGGCATAAAATTCAAGGTTTTCCCTGACCGTAAGATCTGCATACAGGCTGAACTTTTGCGACATATAGCCAATTTTTTGCTTGATCGCTTCTGACTCCCGACATATATCATAACCGAGGACATACCCGCTGCCAGCCGTCGGCGACAATATCCCGCAGAGCATACGAATCGTCGTCGACTTGCCGGACCCATTCGGTCCTAAAAAGCCGTAAATAACCCCGCGGGGAATCCGCAGGCTGATCTGGTCAACAGCCGTAAAGGTGCCAAAACGACAGACCAGTCCCTGCGTCTCAATTGCGATTTCATTCGCTGCCATTGCGCCCGGCCTCCTTTGTCTTTTCCTTTGCCGAAAACAAAACAAATACGTCCTCCAGCGAAGGGGCCACCGCCTGCAGGCTCGACACGGCAAGTGAATGCGTTTGCAGGCATTTTATCACATCGGCTTCAGTACGCGGTGCATCATCCGTAATGATATGATATTTGCTGCCAAAAGGCTGCAGTCCCAGCATATAACATTTTTTAAGAATCGTTTCCATTCCTTTGATCACGGCGGGCAGCTCGAGAATCTTATGCGGATACTCTGCTGCCAGCGCAGCCGGCGCGGCGCAGCGAATCAGTTGCCCGCGATTAACCAGGGCCACGCGATGGCAAAGTTCAGCTTCATCCATGTAGGGCGTAGCCACAATAATAGTCATGCCATCCTTATTGAGACGGTACAGCAACTGCCAAAAATCCCTGCGGGCAACCGGATCAACACCAGTCGTCGGCTCATCAAGAAAAAAGATTTGGGGCGAATGCAACAGGCCGCTGGCCAGTGACAATTTTTGTTTCATTCCGCCTGACAACTTGCCGGCAAGGCGGGTTCTAAATTCCCATAACCCAGTAAATTTCAAAATCTGTTCTGCCTGTGTCAGCAGGGGTTGCCGCCTGATGCCGTAAAGTGCGCCAATCAGTTCAATATTTTCCATCACCGTCAGATCCTGATAGAGACTGAACCGCTGGGGAATATAGCTCATATAAGGCTTGCAGCTTTCTATATCCGTCTGCCCATCAATTACAATCTGCCCTGCATAGGAATGAAACAACCCCAGCATCAGCCGAATCAGTGTGGTCTTGCCAGCCCCGTCGGGTCCGACAAGGCCCAGAATTTCTCCCGTTTCAATCCGCAGGGAAACATCCTGTACAGCCGTTACCGGACCGAAATTTTTACTGACATGATGCAGCTCAATCATCGAAACTCACATCCGCCGGCATACCGGGTTTCAGGACTCCGGCGTCATTGTCAACTGCGACCTTCACCGCAAACACCATATTGGCCCGTTCGTTTCTGGTGATGCTTTGGCGCGGCGTATATTCGGCATTTTCACTGATTTCTTTAACCCTCCCAGGGAAAACCTGTCCCGGGGCTGAGTCAATCCTAACCGCTGCCAAGTTGCCAACACTGACCCGCCCCAGTTCGGTCGAGGGAATATAGATCTTCACCCAGCAGTCTGACAAGTCGGCCACTGTCAGCAAGGCACTGCCCGCATTTACATATTCTCCTGCTTCAAAGTTTTTTGTCAACACCATGGCATCAAGCGGACTGTAAATAAAGGTGTCCTCTATATCATTTCCCGTTGCCCGCAGCAGCGCCTGGCAGCGGGCAACCTCCTCACGGGCCGCGATAAGCTGCTCTTCGCGAGCACCGTCATTGACCAGCTGCTCTCTTTCTCGGCTCGCTGACAGCTGGGCAGCCGCAGCATCATAGCTTTCCTTGGCATTGTCAAATTGTTGTCTTGATGCCGCTCCCCCCTGATACAATTGATCAAACCGCTGATAGTCTTTCGCAGACTTTTCAAAGGCTGCCTGCATAAAAGCACTGTTGGCCGCAGCCTCTTTACGCTCTGCCGGCCTGGGACCGGTTTCGAGGTCACGCAGCTGCGCCTCGGCCTTTTTCAAGGCGGCCCAGTCCCGCTCCTGGGCTATCAGCAAATCCTTGCGATCGATCCGGGCAGCCAGCTGTCCCTTCGTCGCATGCATTCCCTCGCTAAGCAGCAATTCTTTTATATAGCCACTGCTCTTTGTCGTCACATCCGCCTTTGTTACCTCAATGGTCCCCGTGTAAAGCTTCGCGATCTCCTGCTGACGATAATAGTTGTACCCGGCAGCACCAATCAAAACAGCTACAATGATCGCGGCCGCAAGCAGTCTAATCCTCTTCATACTGTTTCCCTCCCCGCAAGTCCTGTAAACATCAACTGAGTACCTTCTGCAGATAAGCATTCTCCACGATAAGGACTGCATCCACCCGTACGCGCAGCGAAAAATAAAAATCAACCCGCCCTGCCCCTAGTAATACCATAACGGTACCATCAAATTTCCAGAAAAAGTGAAAGCATCCGCTGTCGATACAAGCTTCCCGACACCACCCGCAACAAATTCCCCTTTTACGAATAACGTGCCTTCACCGCTTGGCCGAACTGTTTTATTATCTAATTAAAGTATACGACAGGCCTATAATTCCGACAAGAAATTTTTCTTGTCTCCATTGCCAAAACAGCAGCTGCGATGGTGGTCGCAGCTGCTGTTTTTTTATGATTCTATAGAATTTTATTCTTCCGGCTGACCATTTGCTCGTTTCATTTCCTCACCAATATGCAGGATATCCTGCCCGTAGTGTTCGCCGGGAACTGCCCATTTCCCATTCAGCCCCACCCATGTCGTGACCTTGCCAAAAATTTCCGGATGCTTTTCCCTGAGCAGCTGATAACGGGGATCCATAAGCTCCTGCTGCGGGGGGCGCTTGGTTGCATAAGCTAAGAGGTGCTGTATATGCGCTCTTACCCCCTGCCGTGGCCTTGAAAATGTGCAGCCTTTCACTCCGGCTCCAGTTGTTCCAAGTCCGCAATAGTTATTCTGTTGCGGACTGACATCTCCACCATAGGCAAAGCAGCCTGTTTCCTTAATCGCCTGAGACAGCGCCAGATCCGGACGTATTCCCTCGGTTCCTGCCTCCTGATAATAATAGCCGACAAGTTCTTCCACACTGCAATTCAATTTGGGCGAAGGATTGCGCCTTTTTATATACGCTACCGCCTGTTTTTGCGTCACCTGCGGCTCTCCCATAATTTCAACCTGCGCCAACTGCTGGCTTCTAGCCGCTGCTGCCTGCTGCTGCGCCTGTTGACCAAAAAGTACTCCGGCAAGGCCTGTGACCACAAGCAGCACTGCCACAGCTATTTTATAACGCTTTTTCATTTTTATCCCTCCCGGCACAAGAAAAGTGTCTGGCAAATCTTTTTTTCAGTATAATGGCTTTGTATACTTTTTTCAACTACCAGAAAATTCTTTGCTGCAGCGGCCAAATCCAAACACCTAAAATAGCTGTCTTCTCTTAGATTCAGTTCACATGACAATTGATTTACAGCGATATTTTGTTTAAGCAAGCAGGGCTTGGCCGCTGTTATGACGAAACAAACAGTATTGATTTCATTTTAATGTAGCAGGAGCTGATCGCATGGAAATTGACGGTTCTGTAATCACCGAACATGGGCTTACCTTTGCCATCATTATTGTCAAACCGTATGTAGTTGAACATGAACGTGAAGCAGCCCTCGCCCATCGCGAATTTTCCCGGCTTTTTCCCGGCATGCCAAATATCCTTATGGTTCAGGGTGCCAACGGCATCCCAGCCTATCACGGAGACCAGCATATCGTCGCCCTCTTAAATCGCTGTGATCCTCGCAGCATTCCCTGGAAGCGCTACACTTTTCTCTAAAGCCTTGCGCACAAACAAAAAGACAAAAACTCCTGCCAAACCAGCGGGAGTTTTTGTCTTTTGCTTTATCCTTCTACCAAAGTGAGAATGCTGCTTTTCGGCATAGCTCCGACAGCACTTTTTTTGACCTTGCCATTTTCAAACACCAGCAGGGTTGGAATGCTCATTACGGCATATTCAGCAGCCAAATCGGGCTGCTCATCAATATTGATCTTAGCGACCTTTAAACTGCCCTGGTTCTCATTTGCAATCTCCTCGAGAATCGGTCCAACCATACGGCACGGACCACACCAGGGGGCCCAGAAATCAAGCAGGACGGGTTGCTGAGCCGCTAAAACTTCCGCTGAAAAATTTTCTTTCGTAATCGTAACTATGGACATTTTCGTTTCCTCCTAAAATAAATGACAGATGTTGATACGGCATTGTGTTCTATCCGTTCAAAAAGTCCAGGGAGTGCCGGGGGCACTTCTCTACACAGCGGCCACACTTCAGGCAATCACTGCCCGTAAAACCGCCGTCAAGACCTTGGGCCTTATACGGCGAAAGCTGCATCGGACATACCTTGTTGCAGGCCTTGCAGCCAATGCAGTTGTCTTTTACCATAAGCGGCAGTGGCTTTTTGCGATGGCTGATCCAGCCGGCAATCGTTCCCATCGGACAAAATGCACACCAGGCCCGCTGATGATAGATTACCCCTAGAAAAATTCCCGCCAAAGTTGTAACCCCGATGATCAGAATAAAAACCATTCCTACGGCAGCCGGATCCCCCCAGGCATAATACATCTGAACCGAAAACATCGTCATAATGAACAGAACCATAAAATTTCGCCAGGCAGGCCGCCGAAAAAATTCCGGGATTTGTTTTTGCGGAGATAGCCGCGACAGCAGATGATCATAAAAGCTGCCCCGCGGGCAATAATTTCCGCACCAAAAACGTCCTTTAAACGGAGCCATGACGACCGGCGCCAGCATACACACAATTGCCAGAATACCAAGGGGCGGGTAGAAAAGTCCGGCAACAAAAAAAATTAAAAATACGTAAAACATATAGTCCTGTAAACGACGTTTCATACACAGTCCTTTCCTTGCCTTAAAGCAAGCTTTTTTCTTTTATATTCATATATTACGATATACGAATATAAAAGTCAAGCCGGCGAACCTACAGCAGATTTCACTGTTTTTTCACAACGCGCAGCTGTACTTTCCTGTATAATAAAGAAAACAGCTTGTCAGGGAGGGAAAACTATGACAAAACAAACGATTTTAATCGTCGATGATGATCCCAAGATACGGGAACTGCTGACACTTTATATCAAGAAAGAAAATTTTTCTATCATCGAAGCTAACGATGGCCTTGAAGCTATCCGTCAAACAGAAAAACTGCAGCCGCAGCTGATTCTGCTCGACATCATGCTGCCGATTCTCGATGGAATTGAGGTCTGCCGCCAAATCCGCAAATTTTCCCAGGTGCCGATCATCATGCTGACCGCCCGCAGCGAAGATGAAGACCGGATCGCCGGACTTGAACTTGGCGCTGATGATTATATCACCAAACCCTTTAATCCGCGGGAAGTTATCGCCCGCGTCAAGGCCGTATTACGGCGCGTACCCGATAAGGATTTCACCACGGCCGGCCTCCTACATTTTCCCGGTCTTGAGATAAATATCAAAGAACATACCATTACCCGTCACGGCGTCACCCTGCCGTTGACAGCCCGGGAAATGGAACTGCTCTGGTGTCTGGCCACACATCCCCGACAGATCTTCTCCCGCGAAATGTTGCTCGAAAAAGTCTGGGGCTACACCTACTGTGGCGAAACGCGAACGGTCGATACCCATATTAAGCGCCTGCGGCAAAAGCTTGCCGTTAAAGACAATTCCGCCTGGGATATTCAGACCGTCTGGGGTGTGGGCTATCGCTTTGAGGTGAAATCATGATCCGCTCGCTCCAGACAAAGCTGCTGCTGAATTTTATGGGAATCATCATCCTTGTTCTCTGTGCGGTTCTTTTCAGCGTGTCCTTCTTTATCCGCACCCAGACACTAGCCAGCAAGCAACAGGAACTCCTCGCAGCCGGCGCCGAATTTGCCGGGCTTTTGTCTGCTTATCAGGATATAAGCACCCAAACTGAGCTCGACTCTTTGCTCGACGGTGCCAGCAGTTCGCTTGACCTTCGTATCTGGGTTTTGAATGAATCCCGCAAAGTCGTCCGCATTTCCGGCCCCCCTCAAGGAAACGGAATGATGAAAGGCAAAATGATGCACCACCGTGATACTGCCGTGCCACCAGAGGGCATGATGCCATCATCCAGTGAACTTGATGCCGTGTATCAGGGGCAGGTATGGACAAAAGTTTTCCATAGCCCCTACTATGGCGAAAAAATGATTATGGCTGCCGTACCAATCCGTCAGGCCGATGGCTTGGTCCACGGAGCTTTACTCCTGCATGCACCAGCGGCAATACTCGATTCCTTCATGGAAAACATTTATTTTTACATTATAGCGGCCGGACTGCTGGCTGCTCTCTGTGCTCTGTTCATCAGCTATCAAATCACCCGCAGCATGATCCGTCCGCTCAAAGCAATGCAACAGACCGCAACAGCAATCGCCAGTGGAGATTACCATTTACCAGTTCCGATTACGACCAGTGATGAAATCGGACAGCTCGGCCAATCGCTAAACGCTCTGGCCAAGGATCTTAAAGCACATCTCGCCACTCTGGAACAGGCTGAAACACTGCGCCGTGACTTTGTTGCCAATGTTTCTCATGAACTGCGAACGCCCCTGACCATTCTGCGCGGCTACACCGAAGCACTACTCGATGGTACGATCGAAGATCCCGCCAAGGCCCAGAGTTGCCACGAGCTGATGCTTGAGGAAACCAAGCGATTGGAACGCCTGATCAGCGATCTGCTTGATCTGAGCCGGCTCCAGTCCGGGAAGGCCATCTTGGATAAGGAATTGCTGCCACTCCCGCTGCTGGCTGAACATGCCCTGCAAATGATGGCGCAAACAGCCTCCCAAAAAAAAGTACATTTGCAGCTACAAGCTGACACCAAGCTGCCCCTGCTGTACGCCAGTAGCGATCGCATCAATCAGCTGCTGCTGATTCTGCTCGACAATGCAGTGAAATTCACCCCTGCCGGCAAAGACGTACAGGTAAAAATCAGTGCAGATGAGAGGTCTATGCTCCTGGAAGTCCGTGATGCCGGCAGCGGAATCTCTCCCGAGGATCTGCCACATATCTGGGAACGCTTTTACAAGGCCGACAAAGCACATGCCCGCAGTGAGGATGGCACCGGTCTGGGACTAGCCATCGCCCGGCAGATAATCGATCTGCACCAGGCAACGGTTGAAGTGACAAGCCAGCTGGCTGCCGGTACCCGGATCACGATCCGCTTTCCGCTGCCGATCGAAAAAAGAGTCCAACCCTGAAGTTCACATTTTTGTCACATTTTCGCCATATTTTTGTCGCAGCTGCCACTTATAATAAAGACAGAAACAAACTACTTTATGTATCAGGAGGCAGATCGTATGAAAAAAACTTTTTTAATCGCCGCCGGCCTGGCGATCCTTCCCCTTGCCGCTTCGGCTGTTTATGCCGCTACTCCGGATGACTCTTCCTTCTGCGGCTTTGGCCGCGGCCTAACCCTTACCGATTCCCAGCGACAGGAAATGGCCCCCCTATTCGAAAAAAGGACCGACCTGCAAAAACAAATGCTCGAACTTCACCGTGAAATGCTGCAAAAGCAAGTCGAATTTGGCAATCTGACACAGGCGGAAGCTGACCAACGCCTGGAACGCATGCAATCCCATCGCGGCCATATGGGATCAGGAGCCAGAGGCGGCATGATGTCTGGGGCTGCTGGCGGTTGTCCGGCTGGAACGAACTGATTGAAACAAAACTGTAAAAGGAGCTCGCCGAATTTGGCGAGCTCCTTTTACAGTTTTTTCTTTTCCAGCCAGCAGAAAAATAACAGCACCACCGCCGTAAACGGAATAATTACCCCCCAATGATTTACTGACAATACTTGCGGAATGGTAATTTTCCCATAATCCCCCCAAGTCAGCACCGTAGCCTT
Source organism: Selenomonadaceae bacterium (assembly GCA_963678095.2). Lineage (GTDB taxonomy): Bacteria > Bacillota > Negativicutes > Selenomonadales > Selenomonadaceae. Next base: position 700,515 of record OY782746.1, read on the forward strand.
AAGATACGGGTAAGCTTCGGCATAAAGAGCCGCCCCAAAAAGCATGCCAATCATTCCCCATACAGCATCAACCCGGCCTTCCCCGAGCGCTCCCACCGAGGTTCCTGGGCAATAGCCAAGGAGGCCCCAACCAAGTCCGAAGGTCAGCCCGCCCAGCACAACCCCACCGAGAACCATCGGTTTTACAGCCAACTTCACCAGACCAAAATCGTAGAAAAAATAGATACCAATCATTCCGACAATAATATGGGACAGCATAAACTTTACAATCGTCATATCCTCCAGCAGCAAGGCCCCGATCTGCTTGTCATAGCGAAGGATTCGCCCTTTTTGCAGCAAGAAGCCAAATAATATGCCAGTAAATAAGCCCGCCAAAAGCTCCATCATCTATCGCCTCCCCGATACAGCCAATTTGCCGAAATCATGCCGCCGATAAAAAAACAGCAGATAGCGACATAGCCGCTGACTGAAAGCTGCAGACCGCCACTCAGTCCATGCCCACTCGGACAGCCATCCGCCAGGCGGGCCCCAAACATTGCCAGAATACCGCCGAGCATGGCCACCAACGCTCGCTTTTTCCCCATCGGGCCAAAGCGAGCTGCCCACCGATCCGGTACTTTTTGCAGGCGAAAACTGCCGGAGGTCACGGCGGCGATAAAGGCCCCCAACAAGATTCCTGCCACAAACATCCACTGCCAGTCAATTGCCGGAATTTCCCTGATAAAATAAGGCATTGCCGCCACCCGCTCCGGTAAAAACATCTGCTCCACCATACCGGCCGTCTTGGCAAAAGTAGTAGATGCCCCCAGATATTTCCCGACAAAAACCACTGAAGCAGCCGATACAATCCCGCTCAGCCCTCCGGCCACATACGGATTCCACTTTCCCCCGTCTTTCATCTGTATTCCTCCAGTTTTATCAAATCTTTTAAGCTGCCGCCCCATTGTCTGTATGGTATCTGTGTCTATTATAAAACAAGTAAAATCCACAAGCAATAATATTCAGATTTTTCAGTTATGTAAAAGCACAACGGGGCAAACTATGACACTTATTCCTGCTCCGAAAGCTCGCGGACCTGGCGCTCATGGTCAAGCCCATGTCCGCCGGAACTGCCCCAGCAGTCTTTACACTGCTGCCCCAACTCCATAATCTGAGGTACTGGCGAAATCCATCAGAACCCACCCCAGTAACAGCAGGCTGATCAAGAGTGCAGCCTGCTGTTCTGTCTTCCATTTGCCAGCTGCAGTCTTAAGGACTGCGATAAAACACGCTGATTGCAATAGATATGAACCAGCCACTGCAGGTCAAGAGCCACCCGCGTTGGCGGGACAATATAGAGAACGATACCGGTCAGGCAGATAAAAATAAACACAGATACAGGAGCAAAAGTGATACGAACTGACGGAAAAATAGTCCTTTCATTCTCACACTCTCCTTTATTTTTTATTTCATCGATAAAAACCGGGCCCCCGGTACCCCGCAAAGGCAAGCTGCCGGAGAAAAAGCTCCTTGCCAGCCGGTTTGCCGGCGAATTGCTGTCATGCTGTAACGTTGAAGTGCTGTCAGTACGAGATCCCCCGCCATGCCGTCAGTCATAACCGGCAACTGCTCCGCATTAAGGATTTCCGGCAGAAAATATTCCTGCATCCAGTGATATCCCTGACGGCGCCTGCACTCCCAGGCAATTGCCGAAGCTTGTACCCCCGGCAGGCCCAACTGAAGATATACGGGTGCTCCCAGGACCTGCTGCCAGCGATTCCGTTCAGCTTCCCCGACGCCACTGGTCAGGCAAAAAAACGCCTGGCAGGTGCCACCAGTATTGCCGGAATCTGTCCACCGATCCAAAAGCTCGGCTGTCAATGCGCATGCCGTAACACTGTAGTCCATAACTTTATCCCATGGCTGATCTGCCCCGGTAATCATCACCGCGCCTACCTTTTCGCCCCCGCGCAGTAATCCCCAGGCAGGACCTCCCCCGTCAAAACCGTCGGCAATCAGCAGCACGGAGGCCTTATTTACACCGCAGGCCCGTAGCCAGCGCTCGCTGCAGTCTTCCCAGACAGTAATTTCCTCCGTCATGTATGTCGTCGTCCCTAAAATACGGGCAACGCCACTCAGCGGAATCGTAAGCCGTTCAAATGGATTCTCAGCTGCAGTATCCGCCTGCAATGGCAATTTCCCCAAATCACAGAGCAACAGACCTTCGGCAGCTATTTGCGCTTTTTCACAACGCTGCCGAAATAACGGATCCTTTTCCAGGGCCCAGCGAAGGCAGCGCTGCCATTGTTCTTCCTGTGTTTTTATCGTCTTTGAATTTTCTCCCGCAGCCGCTGTATACTCCATCTTTGTATCCAATCCCTTCCCCTATACATCCTCTTTACTATTTTATTCTCTGCCAGCACTAAATTCCCTGCTTATAATAAGATATGATGTTTTCTCCACAAAATCGACCAGAAAAGGCTTTGCTCGTCCGATCAGACAGCAAAGCCTTCGCTATTTTTCTATATCGTCTCCGCTTGTGTTTGTGTCACCGGTTTTGTCCCCGCCGGCAGCAGAAATGCCGCCCCAGCAGCCAGAGCAGCAAACGCCGCCAGCAGCTGCATCGTCAGCATAAGTCCCTGATCATCCGCAAAGGACCCAATCAGCGGGATGATCAAGCCGCCAACACTGAAAAACAATCCCATCGTCACCCCTGAGGCAAAGCCAATGCTCCGGGCCAGATACATCTGTCCCAAAACAACGACTGAACTGAAAGGCGCAAACATCGCAAAGCCCATCGGCACTAGCAGCAGATAGCCAACCAGCGGTGATTTCGTCTGTGACAGCAGCGCTACCGAAACGGCCAGCAGAATATAGCTGACACGGACGATTTTAAGATAACCAAAGCGATCTGCCAGAAGCCCTCCCACCAGGGTTGTTATAACCCCGAAGGCAAACAGCAGCGTCAGCGCCGAGCCAGCAGCTGTTGGTGACTGCTGCATGACATCCACCCAGTAAAGCGGAATAAAACTGCGCAGTCCACAGACCGCAATCGATGTACAGATTACTAGCAGCAACAGGCGGGAAAAAGCATTCCAGTCATTTTTCCGTCCCGCCATGCTCTTGAAAGCAGCATCATATTTCCCAGCAGCCTGACGCTGAATGTTGTCTTTCATCTGCGGTACAAAAAACATCAGCATCGCTGCCATAAGCACGGCCAGAAAGCAAAGTACGCTCGTACCGCGCAGGCCAAAAGCCCCTACCGCGGCGATTGCAATCACCGGGCCAACCGCAAAGCCGGCATTGCCGCCGACAGAAAAAATACTCAGCGCCGTTCCGCGTTTTTCCCCGGCAACCTTATTGACCATGCAGGTTGCTTCCGGATGAAAGACAGCACTGCCCACCCCGCTGAGCATAACTGCCGCAAAGATGAACCAGTAATCTGTCATCAGCCCAGTAATTCCCATAGCAACCCCGGCCAACAGAATTCCCAGCGGCATAAAGTAGTTTTTCGACTGGCGGTCTGCCATCCAGCCAAACAAGGGCTGGATCACCGAGGATAAAAAACTTGAGGCAAACATCAGTCCACCGACATCCTTATAGTCCATCCCGTAGGCGGCAATAAAAAACGGCAGAATTGCCGGCAGTGCCCCCATGGCAATATCACAGAAAAAATGGCCCATCGCCAGCAGGTAAATATATCGGCTTGTCATTCTTCTCACTCCATTCACATATAAGCATTAATTTATCATCAGCCAAATTTTTTCAGCCAGACAGCAATGAATATGCTATTATTATATAGAGTTAAGAACGGCACGTCATGGATTATATTGTGCATTCTTAGCATAATATGAACGAATCAGGGTGATTTCATGAAAATTCTTCCCCTTGACCAAAAACAGCGCTGTCAAAACTGCAATTTGATCTGTGACCGTCAGGGGCAAAAGCACGCTCACTGTACGCGCTATGAAAATAGTCCGGCCGTCAGCATTGCCCGCCTGGAGCATAAAAAAACCGGCCCGGTATTTGGCCGGCACTGGCATGAACAGCTCCAGCTGTTACTATTTAAGCGCGGATCGGTCACCATCCATTGCAGCGGCCATCCGCACGAACTTGCAGCCGGTGACATCCTCATTATAAACAGCAATGAGATCCATTATGGACTCAGCCACCAGGATTCTGCGCTCTACTATATCGTAAAAATAGACTGCAAGGCTTTATTTGCCAGTCAACAGTTGTCACAGCAATCCCCTCAGCTGGCTCCACTGCTGGAAAACCAGTTGTTTTTTAAGAACAAGATTGAAAAAAACCAGCCCCTGACAACTGCGATCGAAGCCATCATCGCGGAAGCGGACGGGCAGCGGCCAGGCTTTGAATTGTCCATCCAGGCAGCTGTCTACCAGATCATCGTAGAACTACTACGCAACTGCCAGCAGCCACTACAAGCAGCAAACCAGAGCCTGCGCCCGGCGGAGCGGTTTGAACAGCTGCGCCCGGCACTCGCCTATCTGGATGCCCATTACAGCTGCAATATTCAATTGGATACACTAGCAAGTCTTGCCAATATGAGCCCCCAGCATTTTTGCCGCCTGTTTAAAAACCTGACGGGCCGACGCCCGATGGAATATGTAAACTTTCTGCGAATCAATAAAGCCTCGCTGCTGCTGGCCGATAAACGCTTAAACATCAGTGAGATAGCAGCTGCCGTCGGGTTCAGTGACTCAAATTACTTCAGCCGCATTTTTAAAAAATATCAACAGACCTCACCGACAAAAATTCGCCAACAGATCAAAAATCAGCTGCGCTAAGCGCTGCAGCCCGCTCAAGGAGGTACGCTTTATGTCAAAAAATCCGCGTCTTTGGGAAATCGACGCCCTGCGGGGAAGCGCTATCTTGCTGATGATCAGCTTCCACATCGCCTTTGACCTTGCTTATTTTTGGCAATACAATATCCACTATGACACGGGTCTTTTTTACGTGGAAGGACGTCTCGCCGCAATCTTGTTCCTCGGTGTTTCGGGCGCCAGTTCAGCCCTGGCGAAGCCACGACTGAAGCGAACTGCCAGCATTGTGTTTTGGGCCCTGATGATTACCATCCTAACCTATTGGCTATCCCCTGAAAACTACGTCCGGTTTGGCATTCTTCATCTTATTGCCTGCTGCCTGCTCATAACACCCCTGCTTGATAAGCTGTCAGACAAACAGCTTCTGCTCTTAACTTTGGGGATACTGGTATTGGCCCCACTTGTGAAGGTCCTGCCGGCAGAATCCGGTTTGTTGCTGCCATTAGGGATAAGGACTCCAGACTTTGCCTCCTTTGATTATTATCCTCTGTTTCCCTGGAGCAGCTGCTTTATTGCCGGTCACCTCGGAATCCACTGGTTTTTGAGGCGTCCGCACGGCCGCTGTCAGCCAGCACCGACCATGCTCCAGCCACTGACAGCCATCGGGCGCTATCCTCTGACCATCTATTTGCTGCATCAGCCGATTTTGTTGGTATTGCTGCTATTGCTCTGCGGCATACCGGCTCAACAGCCTTAACTTTACAGCTTTACTGCCGCGGCCCGGATCGGCGAGCCGTCACCGCCGGACAGCGCCAGCGGCAGCAAGCTGAACAGATACTCTTGTCCCACCCTAAGTTGTTCCAGATGGGCAAGATTCTCCACCAGTAAAATATCACGACTGAGAAAAATCTTATGAACTGCGATATTTCCTGGTTTATCAAAGCCCGGTGCATCGATTCCGATAAGTTGGATCTGGCGCCCAGCGAGCAGCATAGCCGCCTCGACGGTAAGATAAGGATGCTGCCAGTACCGAGGCTGCCCATAAAAACGATCCCAACCAGTGCGAAGGCAGAGCATTGTTCCCGGGGCAATATCATCTTGGCAGCCTGCCAGAGATTCGGCCAGAATCGGACCACCAGCCTGACACACGGCCGATATATCGACGACGATTCCGGGGCGGATAAAATAGTCCAGAGGGAACGCATCTAGTTTACGGCCTTTAAGGAAAATATGGTAGGGCACATCGATATGTGTGCCCGTATGTGAACCAAAGCTTATCCGTTCAACATGACAGCCATCTTCGTCATGATTTAAAAACGAGTGCCGTTCTACCTCAGGGTCTCCAGGGTAGACTGGCATTTCATTTAAAATCGGCTGCCCCAGATCCAGCCATTTTTTATCCATATCGTGCCACCGCCTTATCGTATTGTTGCTCCTTACTATGTTTTATACAAATAAAAATTCTCCTGCCTGTCCTTTCATAAAATCCAGCTGGACAGCACGCAGCAGATCGATTATACTCTGTCTATAGCAAAAACAAAAATGAGGTGTTTTTTTATGAAAAAATATTTTTTTCTGCTGGCCATACTTCTGTTGCCAGTTCAAGTCTTTGCCGCTCCGTCTCCGGTAGCCGTTGGCATGGCAAATCCCTTTGTTCAGTACCAGTCTCTGTCCGAGCTCAAGCAAGACAGCATTTTTACCGTCAAGACCCCTCAGCTTTTACCGGTAAATTTTCAGGAACACTATTTTTCGATGCTGCACGATAAAAAAATGATCGAGATCCGCTATGCTGCTGGTGATCAGGAAATCGGCTACCGCATGGCCAACATCACGCTCGGCATAAACATCAGTGGCGATTACACGAAATATCCTGCTGAACAGACGATTTTCCTCAATTCCCTGCCGATCCTGGCTCGCGGCGATGGCAGTCTGATTCACTCAGCGATCTGGGTTCAGGAGGGTTACAGCTACTCTCTTTCTTTCAGCAATGGGATTTCTGCCAGTCAGTTGCTAGATATAATCAAAAACATTGCCTAAAAACGGCTTCAAAAATACCGTATCCGACAATAAAAACAGCAGGTGTATATGATGATATACACCTGCTGTTTTTATTGTCGTGGCTTTAGCCTTCAAGATGCAGGGCCTTGACCTTTATATTGACTGTCTGCACGACCATTCCCGTCATGTATTCAACAGCCTCTTTGATCCGTTTTTGAGATTCCATGATCAGGGTCGGTATATGACGACCATAGCGCAAGATGACCTCGCAGTATATTTCAATCCCGCGCTCTTCGTCACCTTTCCAAATATGGCGCACTTTCACCCGGGCCATTTTTAAAATGCTTTCCTTATCGACAATCACCTTGTCCACAATAGAAGTTATTGTCGAATCATCAATAATCAATTTACCATAATAACTGAATACCGGCCGAACAATCGACTTTTCACCAAGACGCCGACGCTTTGTCTGGGATTTCTTAAAGAAGGATTGTATTGGGTCAATCAGATAACCCGAAAAATGCGGTTTCAACTCAATGGTCGGCACCGGGATAATATGTTTGCCCTCTTTCATCCGACAAACATAGGCTTTTTCCATTTCTGCCTTGGTCGCAATGTCCTCAATGCGCACGATCTTCGAAATCCTCGGCACTGCCAGTATTTTGGCAATCTTATAGACCATATTTTCCGAGGTCCCCAAAATCAACAGCCGCTGGGGCTGTACCCGTTCCAGAGCTGCCTTCACCTCTTCGGCATGACCCGGCAGAACAAAAATTGCCCGACGGACAGCCATGATTTTGCTTGGCTCTCGCTTAGCCGAGTGGCCAGCAATAATCTTACCATCTTTTATTAAAATCCCATCGTCGATAATGGCATCGGCTTTTTGCTCATGGGCAACAACCAATGCCCGATGACTTTTACCGGTTCCGCTTGGCCCCACTAAGGCGATAACATCCATTTTTTCTCTCCTATTATTTCCTGTTTGACTTATTTCATTTGAGCTGCCGATAGATCACTTCCGCAAAGCTGTCATCAATAACAAATTCCCCCAGTTCCTGTGGATAACGGGTAGGTATGCCATGATAATCGGAACCTCCCGTTATAATGAGCTGATGTTCTTTTGCCATTTGAAGGTATTTTTCCGTATCCGCCGCGTCATGCTGCGGATAAAAAACCTCCAGCCCATCGATGCCAGCACCAATAATTTCCCGCACCAGGGCATCATCGCCAATCAGCTTGGGATGGGCCAATACAGCCAATCCGCCAGCCTGCCTGATCAAACCGATAATCTCAGGCACTGATAGACGATAATGCGACACATAAGCCGGGCCATTCTTGTACATGATCTCATCGAAAACCTGACTGATATCATGGAAGAATTTTCGTTCAACAAGCGCTTGTGCTATATGCGAGCGACTGATGGATTTGCTTTCCCCCGCCAATTTTAAAACCTCAGCCTCGGTAATGCCATACCCCATCGCCTGCAATTTTTCAATCATTTTGGAAAATCTTACCCAGCGACTTTCCACTACTTCATCTAACTTTTCCTGCAAAGCCGTATTAAACATATCGATATTATAACCCACAATATGGACCTCATGGCCAACATTATGAGCACTGAATTCAATCCCCGGAATAATTTTTACTCCCTTACAGGGATAAAGACCTTCTTCATACAGATGGCGAATGCCATCTATTGTATCATGGTCGCTAATTGCGATATATGTAAGACCGGCTTTTTTTGCTGCCGCGACAATTTCCTCTGGTGACAGACGTCCGTCAGAAAAAGTCGTATGTACGTGCAAATCACTAGGCACGATTTTTTCACCTCAAGTCGTTTAACACATTTCATGACCAGGCAACAACAACAGGCCCTGTCCCGAAACGAACAGGGTCTGCTGCTGCCTGGCTACCGCGGCTGAACGATCAGTTTTATCGCTGTTCGTTCCTCCCCATCAATCAGAATATCAGTAAATGCCGGAATGCAGACCAAATCCACGCCATGAGGGGCCACAAAGCCACGGGCAATCGCGACTGCCTTCACTGCCTGATTAAGCGCACCGGCGCCGATCGCCTGCATCTCCGCACTGCCGGCTTCCCGTAAAACACCTGCTAAAGCACCTGCTACAGAGTTTGGATTTGATTTGGCTGATACTTTTAATACTTCCATGATTAGCACGCTCCTTCAAATAAGTAGAAAAGAAGTACTGGTACATCCAGAAATAAAAATACCTAACATTTACTGTATTCTGTCTTTGCGCCTAAACTCCTGCTCAGCTTAGGTATTTTCTCCCTCACGGATCAAAACTCGTTCAATTGCCGTCGTTTTATTTGTTACATCGTCAATTTCCAGCAGGACCGCCGAAAAGACATTGGGTCCTTCCGCCAGATCAAAGCGCACTGGCCGGCAGGTTATGAATTTTTCAAGAATACGGTCCGTCTGAACCCCCAAAACCGAATTCCAAGGGCCGACCATGCCAAGGTCCGTAATATAAGCTGTGCCTTCAGGTAAAATCCGCTCATCGGCGGTTTGGATATGGGTATGCGTACCGACAACACAGTTCACGCGGCCATCAAGATACCAGCCCATTGCCATTTTTTCTGAAGTTGTCTCCGCATGTATATCGAGCAAAATAATATCACACTCACCCTTGATTTGCCGCAAAATTTCATCTACTTTTTGAAACGGGCAATCCATCGGTGGCATAAAGGCCCTTCCGGCGAGATTGATCACGCCGATATTCTTCGCCTTATAGGGATAAATGCAATATCCTCGCCCAGGAGCGCCCTCCGGATAATTAGCCGGACGGATTAAAAATGGTTCGCGGTCAATAAATTCCAGTACTTCCCGCTTATCCCAAATATGATTTCCCGCCGTGACGATGTCCGCACCTGCATGATACAGGCTGTCGAGCGAACTGCGCGTAATTCCCTTGCCGCCGGCTGAATTTTCACCATTGACAACAACTACATCAATTCCCCTCTGCTTTTTTATTTCCGGCACATACTTCAAAAAAGCATTGCGGCCTGGCCGGCCGCAAACATCGCCTACGATTAAAATTCTCAAAATAAAATCCCCCAAAATATCCCTATTTATTAAACACCATAACCCGGCCTTCTTCCCGGATACCGATCATCCGTTCCCCAACCCGGTTCACCTTCATGCTGCCGAGCATGCGATCAATGACTTCTTCTCTGACAACATCCGCCTCTTCCGCAGCATCACGATTGAGATCACTGATCAGCACGGCGGCAAACTGTTCCCGCACCAGCGTGCTCACCAGACCAATTTCGCCCTGTGAAATCGTGTTCATATCCCGTATGATATGCAAAAAAGCAGCTCCGTCCTGCACATCAAAGACAATCGCAATATGTCCATCCGAAAAGCCCTCCAGTGAATGATACGTCACGATACTGTCCTCTATAAAAGCTGCCGCCGACTCCTGCAGGCTTTTTTCCGGAACCTTACCCAGCACATAGGTCAGCTTTAAAGTATTATCCTCCGGCTCGAAGCTGACGGTCCCTATTTCCGGATAACAGACAAGAATTGAAACCAGCAGGTTAATTGCATCCATATTTGGCTTTTTTCCCCGTTTGAACTTTCTCATAAACTCACCCCCGTACAGCGCAGGCGATGCCTGCGATCCTTTACCTTGTTTTTTAGGCATAATGGTAAAAAAACGGCCCTGTATGCACAAGGCCGTCCGTATTTCTTATTTTGCGTAGTCAACGACACGCGTTTCTCTTATTACCGTAACTTTGATCTGCCCCGGATACTCCAGTTCAGCCTCAATTTTTTTCACAATATCATGGGCCAAGCCGGCAGATGTAACATCATCTACTTTATCCGGTTTTACCATGATGCGAATTTCACGACCAGCCTGAATTGCAAAGGACCGTTCTACGCCCTCAAAGGACTCAGCAATTTCTTCAAGACGTGTCAACCGCTTCAGATAGGATTCGAGGCTTTCACGACGAGCTCCCGGACGGGCAGCCGATACAGCATCAGCCGCAGCGACCAAAACAGCCTGTACGGTCTTGGCTTCTTCATCCCCGTGATGCGCACCGATCGCATTGATAATCTCAGCCGATTCACGGTATTTGCGGGCAAGATCAGCCCCAATTGTTACATGCGGCCCCTCAACTTCATGATCGACTGCCTTGCCGATATCATGCAGCAACCCGCCACGCTTCGCCATCATGACATCAACGCCAAGCTCAGCTGCCATGACGCCAGCCAGATGGGAAACTTCAATCGAATGATTGAGTACATTCTGGCCATAACTGGTACGGTATTTAAGCCGACCCAGCAATTTGATAATTTCCGGATGAAGCCCGTGTACCCCGGTTTCAAACGCAGCTGCTTCGCCGGCTTCTTTAATGCGCTGTTCCACTTCTTTTTTAGCCTTGTCAACCATTTCTTCAATACGAGCCGGATGAATGCGTCCGTCTGTAATAAGCTTTTCCAAAGCGATTCTGGCAATTTCACGCCGAACCGGATCAAAGCCCGAAAGAATAACCGCTTCCGGTGTATCATCGATAATGAGATCAATACCGGTAAGTGTTTCCAGGGTACGAATATTACGTCCTTCGCGCCCAATGATACGGCCTTTCATTTCATCATTAGGCAAAGCAACAACCGATACGGTGGTTTCAGCCACATGATCAGCAGCACAACGCTGAATGGCCAGGGAAATGATCTCGCGAGCCTTCTTATCAGACTCTTCTTTGGCCTGTTGTTCATATTCCTTAATCATCAAAGCCTTATCATGCTTGATTTCAGCCTCGGCATTGGCAAGCAACATCGTCCGTGCCTCTTCCGAGGTAAGTCCAGATATGCGCTCGAGTTCCTGCGCCTGTTGCTGGTGAAGATCCTCAATCGCTGCCTGGCTCTTGTCGAGCTTGGCTTCCTTATGCGACAGGGTTTCTTCTTTCTTTTCCAAAGACTCCGTCTTACGATCGATGTTTTCTTCCTTTTGCACTAAACGACGTTCCTGACGCTGCAATTCACTGCGGCGATCCTTGGTTTCGCGTTCAAGCTCCTGACGTAGTCTGTGAATATCTTCCTTGGCTTCTAGCAGCGCTTCTTTCTTTTTTGTTTCGCCGCTTTTCTCAGCGTCCACAAGGATCTTCTTTGCTTCTTCTTCAGCCGAACCAATTTTCGCTTCGGCTGTTCTTTTTCTCATCGAATAACCGACTCCGGCTCCGATTATTACTGCAACTATTACCGCTAATAACAACTCAACGATAATCTTCACCCCCTTTTATCTTAGTTAGACCAACAAAATAGGGCGATGCACGCCCCTGTCTTTGAATTTTAGAGTCAGCCGTCCCCTGTTACAGCTGGCGCTGCGCTTTTTAAGCATTAAATTACAATAATTAAGTTGTGGTATAACTGTACAGATTTATTTTAAAGGTTTTTCAAACACGTGTCAAGCGAAGAAACACCTATTACGACACCAGATAAGCGGCGTCGACAAAAAAAGAAAAACTCCTGCCGCAGTAATTCTGTTTTCCAAAAAATACCGAAAATAAAACAGGTCTGTTTTTAGCGCCTGACAGCACACAAAACAGACCTGCGGGTCTCACTTACTATTCAATTTCGCCATTCTTGCAGAAACACGCAACGGCCTGCCGGGCTGTTGCCGAAGAAAAGCCTTTCCCATAGAGATACTGCTGCATTTTCTCTGGCTTAGCCGATACGCGAAACTTCAGTTCCAGTGTCCGTAGTGCCGCGACCTGTTCGCGATCATCAATAAACCGCGGCACACAGGTTTTAACCAAATCCGAAGCAAAGCCTTGATTCATCAGCTTACAGCATATATACCGCACACTGCAGCGGCTCTCTGTAAAATAACGCTGAAATTGCTGGCGGCAAAGGTCTTCATCGTTCAGATACCCCCGCTGCGTCAGTGTCCCGATGGCATTCTCGATCTCCTCCGGTCCATAATCGCGCAACTTAAGCTTATCAGCAAGTTTTTTTGTGCTGTGTGCCTGCCGGGCCAGAAGATCCACGGCCTGCACCAGGGCGGTTTTTTTAGGCCTCGCTGCCCGGGGCTGCACTTTCTTCTCTGCCATCTATTTCATCCTCTTGTGGTTTTGCCGGCGTCAATACCGCCTCACGAATTTTAGCTTCAATTTCAGCGGCAACATCCTTATTCTGTTTAAGAAATTCCTTTACGTTTTCCCGTCCCTGACCAAGACGCGTGCCGCTATAGGAATACCAGGCCCCACTCTTATCGAGAATATCCAGGTCTGCGCCAATATCGACGATACAGCCTTCCTTTGATACCCCTTCGCCATACATGATATCAAATTCCGCCTGTCGAAATGGCGGCGCCACCTTATTTTTCACAACCTTAATGCGCGTACGATTGCCGAGGATATCATTGCCCTGCTTGATTGTGTCAATCTTGCGGACATCAATGCGTATGGTCGAATAAAACTTAAGGGCACGCCCGCCGGTTGTCGTTTCAGGATTGCCGAACATAACACCAATTTTTTCCCGAATCTGGTTGATAAAAATGGCAGTTGTCTTCGATTTACTGATCACAGCCGTCAGCTTTCGCATGGCCTGTGACATCAAGCGAGCTTGCAGTCCGACATGAGAATCCCCCATATCACCTTCGATTTCGGCTTTTGGCACAAGGGCAGCCACGGAATCGACAACGACAATATCAATTGCCCCACTGCGAACCAGGGCATCCGCAATATCGAGTGCTTGTTCACCGTTATCCGGCTGCGAAATTAAAAGGTTATCGATATCAACCCCCAGCTTCTTGGCATATACCGGATCAAGGGCATGCTCAGCATCAATAAAGGCGGCAATTCCACCAGCTTTTTGAGCCTCTGCAATAACATGCAAGGCGACTGTCGTCTTCCCGGAGGACTCTGGTCCATAAATTTCAACAATACGGCCGCGCGGCATGCCGCCAACGCCGAGGGCAATATCAAGCGGCAGATTGCCGGTGGGGATCACCTCTATATTCATATTCGCGGAAGCCTCCCCCAGCTTCATGATCGAGCCTTTGCCAAATTCCTTTTCAATCTGCTTCAAAGCATTTTCCAGCGCCTGCTTTTTATCCATATATTGCTTTTCGCCCCTTCCTCTATCTGTTATAGATTATACAAACATTCGTTCTAAAAGTCAACTGGCGCCAGGGTTCCCTGCCACGAAAAGCCCACAAAACGCTTGCTCTCTTCTTAATGCAAATGCCCAGCCCTTAGCCGACTCTTTCACCATTGACCTTCTCCCAGCGCGCTTTCAAGACAAGGCTTTGCTGCTGCAGGGATGCTGCTGTCTGTTTTTCGGTAATACCGTTCAGATTTAGCTCGGCCATCTGGATGGCCCCCTTGGCACTGGCCCCGGCAAGCAAAACAGCAATCTGCAAATCTCCAGCTGCTGGCGTCTGCTTGCCTCCCAGCAAAGCGATACCGATCTCTGCCGTCTGCAGACACGCCGTAGCAATTTCAAGCGGCGTTGCCGTCGCCCGTACCAAGCCCTGCTCAACCGCAGCTTCGCGTATTGCTTTTTCCTTCTCGTCATTTTGCGGTAAATGGATTGCCGCCAAAAGTTCATTGTACGCAGCTGCATCCGCATCTACACAGGCGAGCAGCTGTTGATGCGTTTGCTGCATCTGCATCCGCAGCGAATCATCGCTTGCCGCCTCAGCCGCCGCTATATTTAACGCCATTTCCACTAGGCCCGCCGCCATCAGTCCGGATGCAGCCGCGGCGCAGCCCCCACCTGGCATCACGGGACGCGCAGCGGCAATCGCCGCCGCAAATTCTTCAAGACTCTTATGGATCAACAACAGACTCACCACTTTCTTCTGTTTTTGACGCCTGCCTGAACACCAGCGTTTCTTGTCCGTTGCGCGCAGTTTCTCCGCCATGCGTATAGCCGACAACAGCAAAGTATTCACTGCATCGCCGGGCAAGCGCCTCGTAATCAGGATCCTTACTGCGCAGGCAAGATGACAAATGCACACAATCGACGCCTTTGCTGCGCAGCGTTTCGATTTTTTTATCAATATCACCGCCATTATGGGTAAAGGCAATCAGTTCCAGTTCATTCTCCGCAGCATAGCGTGCAAAAGCATCGAGTCGCTGAAAACAAGCTTTCAAACAGCCACTGCCCGTACATTTAGCCATCGTCTCTTCCCTGGTTATAATTGCAAGTTTCATCGTAATTTCCACCTTCCTTAAAAGTTTCATACAAAGCACAGCCGCTGTTATTATACTTTATGATAAGCGAAAAGGCCTCTGCTGGCGAACGGCGCACGGCAAAGACCTTTTCTTTTTCCCTATTTAAAGGCTATAACTCAACGGCCTTTTTTTGCCGGTTCAACACTTACTTTGAGGCCCTTAATCGTGTTGCGGTGCATCACCGAAATAACACGTTCGGCAACTTCCTCTGGCACTTCGATAAAGGTAAAGCGATCATAGATGTTGATAACACCAATGATATTGCCCGGGATATCCGCTTCACTGGCAAAAGCACGGACAATGTCTTCCGGACGAATTTTCTGGCTGCGGCCAATATTGAGGAACAAGCGAACCATTCCCGGAGCCCCTCCCGTATTTTCAAACCGGTTGCTGCTCGTTTCCACCTCTTCTGTTTCCTTAAATCCTTCCACCGAAAGCTTTAAGGCGGCAGCGGCAACATCGACAAAATCATAGTCACCATCAGCGGCAACATCAGAAACAATGGTATGATACTCCGCAAATTTATTGTTGCTGAGCGTTTTGATCAGGCGTTCCTTGATCAGTTCCCGCTGGCGTTCCAAAATATCTGCCGAGGATGGCAACTGACGACGAACGATTTTGGTCTTTGTCAGGCGTTCAATTGATTTAAGCTGGCGATATTCACGCGGATCGATAAAGGTAATTGCCACCCCAGTCTTACCTGCACGACCCGTACGGCCAATGCGGTGTACATAGGATTCATTATCCTGCGGAATATCATAATTCACTACATGGGTGATATCATCCACGTCAATCCCGCGAGCCGCAACATCGGTAGCAATCAAAATTTCCAGTTTACCTTCACGGAATTTTTTCATCACCCGATCACGCTGTGACTGGCTTAAGTCCCCATGCAATCCACCGGCTGTATAGCCGCGCGATTGCAAGGATGCCACCAAATCATCTACGCCCTTTTTCGTGCGGCAGAAGATGATAATTTTGCCGGTTTCCTCAATATCGAGCACGCGGCAGAGGCCTTCTAGTTTTTCCCTGGTTTCATAATATACCTGATCAATCAACGGAACTGTAAGATTGCCGCGTGTGATCGTAACCTTTTGCGGGTTATTCATATAGCGGTTTGACAGTTTGGCAATCGGTGCTGGCATTGTTGCCGAAAAGAGCAGTGTCTGCCGCCCTTCCTTCGGGATATTGGACAAAATCGCCTCAATATCATCAATAAAGCCCATGTCAAGCATTTCATCCGCTTCATCGAGAATCAGCGTCTTCACATCACCAAGTTTAAGCGTGCCGCGGCGGATATGGTCGAGCAAACGTCCCGGTGTCCCCACAACAATCTGCACTCCATTGCGAAGGGCACGAATCTGACGGTCAATTGCCTGTCCGCCATAGATCGGCAAAGTCTTGATGCGCTTATATTTACCAATTTTATTAAACTCTTCAGCACTTTGAATTGCCAATTCGCGCGTCGGCGTCAGCACGAGTACCTGTATATGACGGCTGCCATCTTCAATCTTTTCGATGGTAGGAATACCAAATGCAGCTGTCTTGCCCGTCCCAGTCTGAGCCTGGCCGATTACATCGTGCCCTTCAAGCACGAGCGGAATCGTCTGACTCTGAATCGGTGACGGTTCTTCAAACCCCATATCACTGATTGCACTGAGCAGCTTCTTGCTTAATTGTATATCCCCAAATGTCGTTATATCTTTTTTCAAATTTTATTTCCTCCTGAATTTTAACTTTATAATTTCCCAATATAGTGTCTGACCATATCGAGAGCAGTTTGTGTTGTCTTGTATTTTATTTGTTTTCGCCGGCCGGTAAAAATATTCTTTTTTACAATAGTTCCCTCGCGGCCAGCAACTGCGATGTAGACAAGGCCTACCGGTTTTTCATCGCTAGCGCCACCGGGGCCGGCTATGCCGGTTACTCCGACGCCGATATCGGCACCGGTTTTCAGTGCGACGCCTTCGGCCATTGCCGCCGCAACTGCTTCGCACACAGCCCCCTGGGAGGCCAGTACTTCTTCACTGACGCCAAGCTCACGATGTTTCATTTCATTGGTATAGGAGACGATGGCGCCTTTCACATAAGCAGAGCTGCCGGGGACATCCGTCAGACGGCTCGTCAATAGTCCCCCCGTGCAGGATTCCGCACAGGCAATCGTCAGCTGGCGCTGCAATAGCTGACGACCGACAATGTCTTCCATGTCTTCATCATCAACCGCATAAATATACTTATCAAGCCGGGCGCGAATTTCCTTTTCCATCTGTGAAATAAGCTCATCTGCCTCCTGCTTGCTGGGGGCCTTGGCCGTTATGCGGATAATAACCCCACTGGGGCGGACCAGTAGGGCCAGCGTCGGGTTCTGCTGGGCCAGAATCAGATCGCGGATCAAAGTTTCCAAAGAAGATTCCCCGATGCCAAAGGTATCGAGCACCCTTGAGACAATCACCGAGTCAAAACCATATTTTTCTTCCAGATATGGCTTTAAGCTGCGTTCAAACATGTCTTTCATCTCCGAAGGTGGTCCCGGCAGATTAACTAGCAGACGGCCATTCTCTTCCAGGGCAACCCCCGGGGCCGTGCCGGCATAATTTTTGAAGACAACGGCCCCTTCCGGTATCATTGCCTGACGGGCATTGTTGTCCGCCATTTCCTTCTGAACATGTTGAAAATGTGCTTTGATGCGTTCCAGGCTTTCCTCGTGCAAATATAATTTGCGGCCAAAAATCCCGGCACAGACCTCCTTGGTGATATCCCCCTGCGTCGGTCCGAGCCCCCCCGAAGTGATCACGATATCCGCCCGGGAAAGCGCCTGTTCCAGCACAGCGCGCATGCGCTCCCGATTATCACCAACCGTTGTCTGATATACTACATCAAAGCCAATAGCATTAAGCCCCGCTGCCATATAAGCAGAATTTGTATTTATAATCTGTCCCAGCAAAAGTTCACTGCCGGTTGTCACTATTTCAACAATCACGATCTAAAGCCCCCTGGCGCCACAGACCATCTGCAGCGATGAAAAATTTTTACTGTTGCTTTTCGCCGACAAGATCGTAGGTAAAGCCCTGAACAATTTTCACCTTGATCAAATCCCCCGGTTTGCTGTCGGTATCATTTTCCACATAAACCTGGCCATCGACTTCCGGCGCCTCACGGCGAGAACGACCATAAGCCACCGCCTGCTGATCGGTATCACGACCTTCAATCAGTACCTCCAGAATTTTCCCTTCAAGGGCGCAGTTTAGTTCCTCTGAGATCTTACACTGCAGACTCATCAGATCATGATAGCGTTCCTGCATGATTTCTTCCGGTACCTGATCCGGCATATCATAGGCCGGTGTATCTTCTTCCCGCGAATACGTAAAAATCCCCACTTTATCAAACCGCTGCTGTTCAATAAAATCGCGCAGCGACTGATACTGAGAGGCCGTTTCGCCCGGGAAGCCAACGATAAACGTTGACCGGATGGTAACTTCCGGAATCCGCTGCCGGATTTTAGCCAGCAAAGCCTCGACACTCGCACGCGTATCAACACGATTCATTCGCCGCAATACCGCATCATGTGCATGCTGCAGCGGCAGATCAACATACTTGCAGATCTTGTCTTCGCTCGCCATGACCTCAATCAGCTCATCCGTAAAATATTTTGGATAACAGTATAAGATACGTACCCAGTTAAGGCTATCAATTTTGACAAGTTCTTTCAGCAATTCCGCCAGATAGGGCTTTCCGTAAATATCATGGCCATAATTGGTAGAATCCTGGGCAATCAGATTAATTTCTTTGACGCCTCGATCGGCAAGGCGCTCTACCTCTGCCTTGATATCCTCCATCGAACGGCTACGATAGCGTCCGCGCATCAGTGGTATCGCACAATAAGCGCAGCGATTGTCACACCCTTCAGCAATCTTTACATAGGCGCTGTATTCCGGCGTCGTCGTAATTCGTGGGATGTTGGCATCATAAATGATCTCGGATTCACCATTGATGACCACGCGATTGCCCTGCAGCGTTTCGTTGACAGCTTCCATTATACGGTTCCAGGCACCCGTGCCGACAATAGCATCTGCCTCCGGGATTTCATCGAGCAGTTCCTGCCCATATCGCTGGCCGAGGCACCCGGCAATAATCAGGGACCGACATTTCCCCTCGGTCTTGTATTCCGCCATGTTGAGCACCGTGGTAATCGACTCTTCTTTCGCCGATTTGATAAAGCTGCAGGTATTGACAATCAACACATCTGCCTCCGCCGGATCCGGTGTAAGTTCAATATCATTGGCGACAAGTATCCCCAGCATAACTTCCGTATCAACTAAATTCTTGGCACAACCCAGACTAATAAATCCTGCTTTCAATATTTTTTCTCCTCCAATTGATCAAGGTTGGTTTACAGCATGGATAAAATGTAAAGTTCAGACAGGAAAAAACCCGTCTGAACCATCTGCATTATTTTAAACGTATATTTTTAACCCAGCGGTCAAGCACATCATGCTTTTGTTCCGCCGTTAAATCCGAATAATTTTCAAACAATACGAGATTTTTTCCGCTGAATGATTTGTAGGCCAGTGTTTCATGATTTGCCGGCACAAAAAAGAAATTCTGCTGCTGCAGGCACAGCTGCGCATCATCTTCAAGCAACCAGCGTAAAAAGCCCCGTGCGGCTGCAGCATCCCCCGTCGTCCGCACAACACCAGCCCCGGTAAGCTGGCAGGCAGTTCCATCAGCCGGATATATCAGGGAAAGGGGAAACCCTTCATTGATATATCGGACAGCCTCACTTTGGACAGCAATCGAAATATCGACCTCTCCCATACCAGCCATCCGTACCGGCGTGGAAAGATATTTCGCATATTGGACAACTCGCGGGTGCAGATCCCGCAGAATGGCAAATGCCGTGGCTTCATCATATTGTGCGATAAGCGTAAACAAGAGATTTGCTGAAGCATCGGCTGCCAAAAAATCGGTTAAGCCAATCCTGGCTTTTTTATCAGCTGCCAGCTCACTCCAGGTTTCAGGAATCCGTCCCGCTGTGCGCAGATAATCCTTGTTGGCACAAAAAACAAACGGATCATACCAAACCCCAACCCACAGACCCTGCGAATCTTTGAGTTCCGGCGCCACAAGGTCTGCCTGTTCCGAGCTATACGCTGCCAGCGCCCCCATCGCAGCCGCCTGCTGCAGGGTTTCCCGGTCAGCCAGCACAAGATCCGCTGGTGCATGATTCTTCAGTTCAGACAGCAAATCCTTGGCAGTAAGCGGCACAAAACTCACTTTGACCTTAGCCGTTTTTTCATATTCGGCTGCAAGCAGCGCTGCCTGCTCCACGGGCAGTGTCGTATATACTTTTAAACTCTTGGCCGCCTTATTTTCCTCTACCCGGTCGGCATATCCGGCCAGGTAGGTATTGCCGGCTGCCACAACGAAGACAACTATAAATGCTATAAATAACAACGATGTATATCGCTTCATATTCATCCGTACACCACCTGCAGATTCAATAAACGCTCTGTTGTATCACACATATCATTATTATAAACATTTTTAGCTATTTTAACAACCTTTATTAAAAAAAGTACAGACGACCAACAAGAAGCGGCCGCCTGCAGTTGTTTTTATTTAGTTGTTTGTCTTGCGCATCCAGGTCGGAATATCCGGAATACCGGCATTGTCGACTTTGAAAACATCTATCCGCTGCGCATTGGTATCGACGTCTACCGTTTTACCGGCCACATCGACCTGCATCGTCCCGTCATCAAATCCAGTAGCAATAACCGTTACCCGAACGACATCATCGAGACTTTCATCAATTACCGAGCCAAAGATAATATTTGCATCTTCATGAGCCGCCTCCGAAATAATTTCTGAAGCTTCATTGACTTCAAACAGGCTGAGATTCGGGCCACCAGTAATGTTGAGCAGTACCCCGCGCGCCCCCTGAATGGAAGTTTCGAGCAGCGGGCTGTTAATTGCCGCCTGCGCAGCGGCAACAGCAGCATTGTCGCCGCTACCTTCGCCAATCCCCATAAGAGCCGATCCGGCATCACACATGATGGCCTTCACATCGGCAAAATCAAGGTTGATCAACCCCGGAACAGCAATCAAATCCGATATGCCCTGAACCCCCTGGCGAAGTACATCATCGGCAATGCGAAAAGCATCCATCATCGATGTCTTTTTATCAACAACCTGCAACAAACGATCATTCGGAATCGTAATCAGGGTATCTACATTGGCCTTTAAATTTGCTATACCGCTTTCCGCCTGTTTGAAGCGTTTGCGCCCTTCAAAAGTAAACGGCTTTGTGACAACCCCAACCGTAAGCGCCCCAATTTCACGGGCACACTCTGCCACCACTGGTGCCGCGCCAGTTCCGGTGCCGCCGCCCATGCCAGCCGTAACAAAAATCATATCGGCGCCTTTGAGTGCTTCCAGCAGTTCTTCGCGACTTTCCTGAGCGGCCTTTTCACCAATATCAGGTTTTGCTCCGGCGCCAAGGCCACGGGTCAGTTTCTCACCGATCTGAATGCGCTTGGGAGCCATGGCATGCACAAGTGCCTGCGCGTCGGTATTGACGGAAATAAACTCCACACCCTTAAGTCCGGAGGAAATCATCCGATTTACGGCATTATTGCCGCCGCCGCCGACACCAATTACCTTTATTTTTGCAAACTGGTCAAGATCCATATCTAATTCAAGCACTATAAGCAACCTCCATAATATCGTATTCCTGCATTACGCAAAAGCGGATAAAGCTATTATTACTATATCTCCAGCATTTACAAACATCTATAATACTATTCAATAAAAATACGTATTTTCCTTTTTTTCAATTCCATTTTTTCATCAACAATCCGTAAATTTTGCGTCAAAGAAATTTATTTCTTATTTTTTCAGAAAATAACGACGGATAATTGCCAGATTTTGAAAAATTCGCAGGCCGAAAGCCAGTAATGCCACATAATACAGATCAATCCCCAAGCGGTCACCAGTATAAACCAACACCGCTGCCAGCAGCGCATTGGTAAAAAAGCCGGAAATAAATACTGTATTGTCAAACTTCTCTTCCGCCGCTGCCCGCAGTCCGCCAAAAACTGAGTCAAGCGATGCCAGCAGCGCCACCGAAAACAGTTTTGCATAAGCCTGCGAGATACCGACCGGGAATAGTGTTCCCAGAATAATGCCGAAAATCAGACCAAGTACTGGTAATATCACGGCTTTTCACCATCCCCCTCTGCAACCTGTGCATACTTAAACTGCATCACGCCTTTATAAGCCGGAACATGCACTTTGTCCACGCGCTTGATGTCGAGCTGTATGCCCCATACCTTAAGCGTTTCTACTACGCCGCCACGCATATTCATGGCCGTTTCAAGATTCTGCGAATCCCCGATTGCCAAAATTTCATATGGCGGTGCCGACCGGACGTTATTGACGGACAGTGTCGGTCCGGCACAGCGGATTTCCGAAGTGCCAATCAGCCGCTGCCCGTTAATTGATATCGCCTCAGCCCCAGCAGCACAAAGTTCATTGATGACCTTCAACAGATCATCATCATGGACAAGATAAAGATTCGGGTTTTCTCCCGTTTTAGAAATCATTTTACTGTCATCAATCGTAATGACAACCCCCGGACCTTCCACCGGGACTACGCCGGCCAATCTTTGCAAATCCTTGACTGCTTTAGAATTTGTTTCCTGTCCGGATATTCGCTTGAGCGTACCGATTTCCTCTTTCAAGTTGTCGCGTTCTTTTTCTGTCTGCAGCAACCGTTCTGATAACTCCTCTACCCGCTGATACGGAAGGCTTGATTTCATATCCTGCGTTGCTCTGAACTGCACGGCCAGCATAAATCCCAGTACCATACAGACGAGTGCAATAGAATACCGGCCTTGTTTTATTGACAGCATATCCCTATCCCTTTCTTATTTTTTAAATTTTATAAACGGCGAGGAGTAATTGAAATCAATGTATTCAATCGGATATTTCGCCATCTTTAATTCTGCTAAAAACTCCTGTGTGCTCTTGGCCTTTTCCTCCAGCCGGTCGAAAGAACCCAGCCGGATCTGTACCCCCCCGGTGGTATAGGCAAGCATGTGATCCGGCAAAAGCAGGTGCAACTCCGACAGTTGCTGGAGCGACGGTTCATCAAGGCTAGCCAAAAATTCCAAAGCCTTTTGCACCGCCGCTGACTCCACCACATCTCCTACGTAGAGGTTTGCTGCACTTTCACCGGTGATCATCGGTACTCGCATCGGCTTAAGATTCCGATACGCATCGAGCACAACCCCCTGCCGACCAAGATCAAGATACCCGTAATCGCAGGCAATGACCGCCAGCGGCACCCGCTCAGTGATCTGTATCTCCAGTGTATTCGGAAAAATACGCCGCACGCTAGCCTGTTCAATGCGCAGATCATGGCAGAGCTTTTGCTGCACCTCACTTGTCGTCAGTGAAAATATATTGACCCGGTCAGGAAGCCCGGTAATCGCATAGACCTCCGCCGACGAAATGTACTGGTTTCCCCGGATCAGAACCTGCCCGACAGCAAACAGCGGCGAGTAGAGCAAAGCTACCACTCCGATGCTGCCCAAAAGCAGCAGCAGCAAAATTGCCACCGCCTGTTTCGAAAGCACACGTTTTTTTTCTCGCTGCTGTTCCATTTTTTCACCATCCAATACCTTGCCCCTTAAAAAGACTCATGGAAACATTATATACTAGTTGTGCGGAAATTAAAAAGTAAACTTTAGTCCTATATAGCAAAATCAGCTGCCAAATAACTTATGGCAGCTGATTTTTCCCGTCAGATATGCACCATCTGCAAGATCCGTTCACATAATTCCGGAAATTCGATTCCCATCGCCCGGGCCGCATCCGGCACAAGCGAAGTTTCCGTCATACCCGGAACTGAATTAACCTCCAGGACGTACGGTGTATTGTCCTGTCCCAGCATGATATCGACACGAGCTACGCCACTGCAGCCCACAGCATCAAAGGTCTTCACCGCCAGCTCCTTTACAGCCACGCTTACGGCTTCATCAAGCTGCGCCGGCACAATATGGTCGGCTGCCCCTTTGGTGTACTTGCTTTCATAATCATAGCGACCCGAATGCGGCACAATTTCAATAACCGGAAAGGCCGCCCGCGGGACGGTTCCCCAGACGGCAACTGTCAGTTCCCGCCCCCGAATGAATTCTTCTACCAGCACATCCGCACTATAGGCAAAGGCCGATTCCAAAGCCGGCTTGATATCCTGCTGCCGTTCGACAATTACCACACCGATGCTTGATCCCTGGGATGCGGCCTTGATGACAACTGGCACCGAAAATTCAGCCGCAATTTCAGCCGCTAGATCCCGCGACAGATCCTCCCGGCGATAGGACCGGGAATGAGGCGTCGATATGCCAATCGCCTCAAAAATGCGTTTGGAGACAACTTTATCCATCGTGACCGCACTAGCCAGGAGTCCCGAGCCCGTATACGGCATAGCGATCATATCGAGCATTCCCTGCAGCGCTCCATCTTCACCAAATTTGCCATGAACAGCATTGAATACGAGCTCACAATTTTTTTCCCGCAGCTGGGAAATCAGGTTAGGCGGATCAAGTTCAAGCCCGGAAGCCTTATAGCCCTTTTCAAGCAATGCCTTGAGTATTGCTCCACCCGTCCGACGCGAAACCTCAGCCTCAGATGATGGCCCGCCCATCAGAACAACAATATTCCTGTCTTTCACGTAAACTCCTCCTATGCCTCTTTATTGGCCAACGCTTTTTTCTCGAGCAAATCTACCAGCTGCTCTCCGGCACGATAAATCGTTCCGGCTCCCATCGTCAAAACGATATCGCCCGCTTCAGCGAGATCGGCCAGACAAGCAGCAATATCGGATTCATTTTCGACATAGATTTCCTGCTGCCCGGTCTGCGCTGCCACTTCCTCCACAATGGTCCGCCCAGTGATGCCAGGAATCGGTGCTTCTCCAGCTGAATAAATATCGGTCAACACAAGAACATCCGCATCCTTAAAGCAGGCTCCATACTCCTTACGCAAAAGCTGGGTACGGGTATACCGATGCGGCTGAAAAGCACAGATCACACGCTTGGGCCCGGTCTGTTTTGCTGCTGTCAGCGTTGTGCTGATCTCGGTCGGATGATGCGCATAATCATCGACAATCCAAATGCCATCCATGCGGCCCTTGGTCTGAAACCGGCGTTTGGCGCCGTTAAAATGCTTGAAGCCCTCGGCAATTGCGTCTAGCGACAGTCCCAGATGACGACCTACCGCCGTTGCTGCCAGCGCATTGAGGACATTGTGCCGTCCTGGTACACGCAGGGAAATCCGCCCAATGTTTTCTCCCCGATACAAAACTTCAAAGGTGGTTCCCTCCCCATTGGTCTCAATAGCTACAGCCTGATAATCGGCCGGCGTTTCGATGGCATAGGATATGTATTTGCGACCGGATTCCGGCATGATGCGGCGAATATTTTCATTTTCAAAGCAGACAACCGCCAGCCCATCTTCAGCCGGCAAATTTTGCAGAAACTGTTTGAATGCCTTTAAAATGTTTTCCATCGTGCCATAATGATCCATATGATCGTTTTCGATATTTGTCACCACCGCAATTTTCGGCAACAGCTTTAAAAAAGATCCGTCACTTTCATCGGCTTCGGCAACAAGATAGGGGCCTTGGCCAAGTTTCGCATTGCTGCCAAGATAATCGACTTCGCCGCCGATGATAATTGTCGGTTCCACACCGGCATGATCCAGCACAACCCCCAGCATCGACGTGGTCGTCGTCTTGCCATGGGCTCCGGCAACGGCAATGCCGTCTTTGGAGTTCATCAGAGCCGCAACAATATCCGACCGGTGAAAAATCTTGATTCCCTGGGCTGTGGCCGCTACCACTTCCGGATTATCCGATGAAATTGCCGTCGAAACCACGATCGCATCTTTACCAGTAACATTTTCGCCACAATGCCCCTGAACGATCTTTGCCCCCTGCCTGCGCAATTTTTCTACCAGCTCAGATCCATGCAGATCCGAACCTGATACCTCAAAGTTTTTTTCCACAAGAATTTTTGCAATAGCGCTCATTCCGGCACCGCCGATGCCGACAAAATGTATTTTTTTCATATTTTCCAGCAACGATACTTCCCCCTTTTTCATACATCATTGCTCCATTTCTATCTTTTTTCTGCTAATTTTACAATCATTGCGGCAATATCAGCTGCAGCCTGCGGCTTGCCGGCCCGGCGGCTGGCAGCTGCCATCGCTATCAATTTTTCCTTTGACCCGAGCAGCTCTTCTACCGTACTTTGAAGCTTTTGTGCCGTCAACTCGCGATTTAAAATCATGACGGCAGCTCCAGCCTGCTCAAGTGCCCTGGCATTATGTTCCTGATGATTCTCCGCCGCGTATGGATACGGCACGAGAATCGAGGCAATTCCTTTGGCCGTCAACTCCGCTAGCCCGGTAGCCCCGGCACGAAATACGGCCAAATCAGCAATAGCCAGTGCGCTCGGCATGTCATAGAGATACGGCTCCACACGAATATTAGTCACAGCCTGCAGATCAACCCCTGCCTGGGCAATCTTCTCCAGAACTGCCTTATATTCCTGCTGTCCGGTTACATGCAGAAACTGGACGTCTGGCCGTCCGGCAAAAAAGCGATACATCCCCGCACAGGCATTGTTTATGCTGCGGGCACCACGGCTGCCGCCGGAAATCAATACCGTCTGTTTCTCCGAATCAAGCGCAAACCGCTCCAGGGCCTCTCGCCGGTCCGCCGTTAGGACTTCCTGCCGGATCGGATTGCCGGTATATACGACTTTTCCCGCCGGAAAATAAGGGGCTGCCTCCCGGCAGCCAACAGCCACTTTCGTCACAAAATGTGCCAGCAATTTATTGGTAATTCCCGGGATCACATTCTGTTCTTGAATCAGCGTCGGAATTCCCATCAGACTTGCCGCCAGCAGAACCGGTCCGCAGACATAGCCCCCGGTACCGACAACAACATCCGGGCAAAACTTGCGAATGATCCGCCGGGCCGAAAAAATACTCGCTGCCGCCATTGTCAGGGTTTTTATGTTTTTGAGCGATAGGCGCCGCTCAAAACCACGAATCGCCACCGCCTGGAAAGGAATATTTTCCTTGGGAATTATATCCGCTTCCAGGCCCGCTTCCGTGCCGACATAAAGAAATTCAGCTTCTGGCACCTGCTCGGCAATATTCTTAATCAAGGTAATGGCCGGATATATATGCCCGCCCGTGCCCCCGCCAGATACGATTATTCTCACTTTTCTAACTCCCTGCTCATAAAATCGGCGAGGCAAGCTGATTTACCAGCTCTTTAAAAACCCGCCCGCGTTCTTCATAGCCCTCGAACATATCATAGCTGGCACAGGCCGGTGAAAGCAGAACTACCTGCGGAAAACCTGCCAGGCTTTTGGCCGCAGCCACTGCATCCGCCATTGAATAGCCCGTCTCCAGAATATTTTCTGCAACAAAGCCATTTTCAAGAGCCACTGCCTTAAAACGAGCCGCTGCATCACCGACAAGAATCAGCTTATCAACGCGCTGTTTAACAAGCTGCATAAATTCGGTCAAATCCGTATGCTTATCATACCCACCGGCAATCAGGATAATATGCGCCGGAAAGGTCTCCAGCGCCTTGATCGCCGATTCCGGATTCGTTGCTTTAGAGTCATTGTAATAGGGAACCTGATCAATTACCGTCACCGGCTCAATTCGGTGTTCCACCCCGGCAAAGGATTTTAAAACTCCGGCTGCTGCTGCCATGTCGACGCCAGCCAAAAAAGCAACGGCAATTGCCGCCAGAGCATTTTCGATATTATGTGCTCCCTTGATCCGAACTTCTTCAACCGAACAGATCCTATACAGCTGCTGTTTCCAAACAATGACCAGCCAATCGTCCTTTATAAAGGCACCCTCAGCTAAAGCTTCCTTACGACTGAAAAACACGACTTTGCCGTTGGCTCGTTCTGCCATAGAACGCGTGCGGGTATCATCATAGTTGAGAACCAGATAATCGTCTTTTGTCTGCCGGGCAAAAATGCGTTCCTTTACCGCCTGATACATCTCCAGCGATCCATGCCGGGCAATATGATCCGGCGTAACATTGAGGACTGCGGCAATATGCGGGCAAAATGTGTTGACACCCTCAAGCTGATAGCTTGATATCTCAGCAACCGTGCATCCGTCAGTGCCAGCACGCAGGACTTCTTCACACAGTGGCTGACCAATATTGCCACCAACCCCAACCGTCTCGTGCAAGGTCTTCATCAACAGCCCCAACAAGGTCGTCGTAGTCGTCTTGCCGTTTGTTCCCGTAACCGCATAAAGTGGCGCCCGAGCGAGGCGAAACGCCATTTCCACCTCACTCATGACCTCAATCCCCCGCGCTCTTGCTTTCGTCACAAGCGGAATGCTGATCGGCACCGCCGGTGAAATAATCAGGTAATCGACACCCACAAGCAGTTCTTCCGTTTGTGGTCCCAAAACAACTTCAATTCCGCTGGCACGCAATTCTTCAAGATCGTATTTAATCGCTGATTCTTCTTTGGCATCACTCAGGCATACTGTCGCTCCTGATTTTTTCGCCAGCTTTGCGGCAGCAATGCCGCTGATACCGGCACCGATTACCACGAGTTTCTTGTTTGCAAAATCCACGTTATTCCCTCCAGCTTAACTAAGCTTCAATATTCCCAGTGCCACTGCACTGCAGATAATCCCTATTGACCAGAATACGGTCACAACCTTTATTTCCGACCAGCCCTTAAGTTCAAAGTGATGATGGATCGGACTCATCAAAAAAACCCGCTTGCCACGCGTCTTAAACGAGACAACCTGTATGATGACGGACATCGCCTCCGCTACAAATACAAGCCCGACGAGAATCAACAGGATCTCCGTTTTCGTCAGCAATGCCACTGCAGCCAAGATGCCGCCAAGGGCCAAAGACCCGGTATCCCCCATAAAAATTTTTGCCGGATGCGCATTGAAACGCAAAAAAGCCAGACAAGCCCCGGCTGCCGCCATACAAAACACGGCCAGATCGAGTTTACCAAAATGAAGACAGATCATGGTATAGGCCAGCGAAGCTACCGCTACGGTTCCCGCGGCCAGTCCGTCAAGGCCGTCTGTCAGATTGACTGCATTTGTCGTCCCGACGAGCACTAAAAATACCAGCGCATAATAAGCCAGCCCCAGATCAACCGGTGCCAGGCCAAACGGCAGCCACAGCTCTGTTTTCACACCAAGATAATGTACGCCCACATAAGTGACAACCCCGGCCATCAGAATCTGCCCCAACAATTTTTGTTTGGCCTTGAGTCCAAGATTTCGTTTAAGCACTACTTTGATGTAATCATCCAAAAAACCAATTGCAAAATGTCCCAGCATGATAAAGATTGCCACAGCGACCTCCAGTGTAAGCCTAGCCGTCAGACAGGTAGCGACCGTCACTGCCAAAATAATCATCAGCCCGCCCATCGTCGGCGTCCCCGACTTTGCCTGATGGCTTTTCGGCCCCTCTTCACGGATGCTTTGGCCAAACTTCAGCCGATGAAGCTGCGGAATAAGCCATGGGCCACTGAGCAGCACAACGGCTGCTGCCAGTAATGCGGCATATAATAAAACCAACATAAAAATAAATCCTCCCAAAAATTACAACAACTGAATAATTTTTTCCATCTGCATCCCGCGCGATCCCTTAAATAAAATCGTATCGCCCGGCAGCAGCAATTGCCGCAGTGTCTGTCCCGCCGCCTCATGCGAATCACAGCTGTAAACAAAGTTAAGCCCCGCTGCCTTGGCGGCTTGCGCAATCTCCCGGCCCATGTCGCCACGCGTTACGAGAACATCCACCCGGTGACTGGCAAGGGCGCGACCGACGTCACGATGTGCCTGCACGGAAACATCTCCCAGTTCCAGCATATCCCCCAAAACGGCAATTTTCCGCCCCTCAGCAACCTCATCGAGCGTTTCAATCGCCGCCTGCATGGACATCGGACTGGCATTATAGGCATCATTGATCACCAGATATTCCTTCAACTGCTGGCATTCAAATCGCATTTTTGTTGCCTCAAGGCCATTGAGACCCTGCTGCATTTCTTCACCACTGAGGCCCAGAGCAAAGCCGGCCGCAATCGCCGCCAAAACATTGTAAACATTATGGCGCCCGAGCATCGGCAAAGTGAACTCCTGTTCCACCTCTTTAAGGCAACAATAAAATTTTGTCACATTGCCTTCCGTCCGAATCGCTGTTGCCCAGACATCGGCCGTTTCATCCTTGATGCCAAAGGTCAAAACCCGCCCAGCTGCTTTTTTCCGCATAGCGGCTA
Organism: Selenomonadaceae bacterium; assembly: GCA_963678095.2. Lineage (GTDB taxonomy): Bacteria > Bacillota > Negativicutes > Selenomonadales > Selenomonadaceae. Next base: position 730,843 of record OY782746.1, read on the forward strand.
CGCGCGGGTCATCCGCATTGAGAATGACGGTACCCGCCTCGCCAATTGACTCAACCAGCTCCGCCTTGGCCGCTGCAATATTATCGAGCGAGCCAAGCAATTCCATATGTGTCTCTCCGACATTGGTGACAATGCCGATATCCGGTTCAGCAATAGCTGCCAGTTCACGTATCTGACCAAAGCCGCGCATTCCCATTTCAACAACCGCCGCCTGATGGGAAGAATCTAGCTGCAGCAGCGTCAGCGGCAAGCCGATTTCATTATTGAAATTCGCCTGCGTTTTCAGCACCTTAAAGCGCCCAGAAAGCACGGCCGCCGTCAAGTCTTTTGTAGTCGTTTTGCCATTGGACCCCGTGATAGCAATAACCGGTACAGCAAAGCGGCGACGGTGCTCTCTGGCCAGTGCCTGATAGGCTGCCAGCGTATCACTAACCTCAAACACCGTGACGGAAAGCTGCTTTAGCTCGGCTGCGGTCAGAGACCGGCTGATTACCAGTCCAGCTGCCCCCTGCTTTACCGCCTGCGCTAAAAAATCATGACCGTCAAACCGTTCTCCTTTAAGGGCAATAAACAGGGAACCCAACTCAATACAGCGCGTATCGGTGACAACCCCGGTAAATTCACCCTGCCGACACTGACGGACAACAGCTGTGGCAGCACGTTCCACCACTTCTCGCGTAAACTGCATCATCGCTTCCCCCTGATCGCCTCAAGAGCGACTTCTTTGTCGTCGAAGTGAATCGTTTTATCCCCCAGAATCTGATAGTTTTCGTGGCCTTTTCCGGCAATTACAACAATATCTTCCGGATCAGCAAGCTCTACCGCCCGAAAAATTGCCGTCCGGCGATCTGTTATCTTTTCATGCTGCTTATCGCCAAGGGCCTCCAGCACCCCTTCTTCAACCTGGGACAAAATGAATTCCGGATCTTCGGTACGTGGGTTATCGGAGGTTGCGATCACTACATCCGATAGTTTGGCCGCAATACGCCCCATAATCGGGCGTTTGGTACGGTCACGATCCCCGCCACAGCCAAAAACAGTAATGATTCGCTTCTTGGCAATCTGCCGGGCCGTATGCAAAATATTTTCCAAGCCATCGGGCGTATGTGCATAATCAACAATCACGCTGAAATTCTGCCCCGCGTCAACAAGTTCAAAGCGGCCGGGAACACTTACAAAAGCTTCTAAAGCCGCCTGGATGCACTCCGGCTTAATCCCCTCAGCCAGCGCAGCACCAACAGCCGCCATCACGTTGTAGACATTAAATATTCCGGTAATGCGAAGCTGCAGGCTCATTTCTCCGAAATCTCCCTGTAAGGTAAATGAAGCGCCGCCAGAACGCACCGAAATATCAAGTGCCCGAACAGCTGCCGGCTGCTCAATGGAATATGTAATCTTTCGGCAGGACGCATGTTCGAGCATAAACAAACCGGCCGCATCATCTATATTGGCTACAGCAGTTTTGTTTTCTTTCACCTGCTCTTTGCTGCTGACCATTTCAAACAAGCGGGCCTTAGCCAGCTTGTAGTTTTCGAGTGTTTTATGATAATCCAGATGATCCTGCGTCAGGTTCGTAAACACGGCGGTATCATATTCACAACCGGCAACACGCTGCTGATCAAGCGCATGCGAAGAAACCTCCATGACCACATAATCAATGCCACGGCTTTGCATCAGCGCCAGCGTCTGCTGCAAATCGATAACATCCGGGGTCGTATTGTGAATCGGCAGCACTTCATCCTCCACCATGATCTGAATCGTGCCGATAAGACCGACTTTAAACCCGGCCCGGCGTAAAATGGCGCGAATAATGTAACTCGTTGTCGTTTTCCCGTTTGTTCCGGTAATCCCGATCACGCGCATCTTTTGCGCCGGATAATCATAAAAATACGGCACAAGTTGCTGCAGAGCATTTCTGACATTCGGCACCCGAACCACCGTCAGTCCTGCCGGAGCTTCAACCTCACGCTCAACGAGCACCGCGGCCGCACCGCTGGCAGCAGCCTGCTCGATAAATGCGTGTCCGTCAACATGTGCTCCGGGAATGCAGGCAAACAACGTGCCCGCTTTAACTTTGCGCGAATCATGCTCCACTGAATCGATTCTTGTATCGGTGCTACCTGTAACCGCCGCCTCCGGCAGCATAGCCGTCAGTTCCCTGATGGTCTTTGCCATATCTATTACCTCCTGTATTTACAGAAAAATATTTTTTATTCTCCGTTTCTTTTAATCAGAAACCGTACTATATTATAAACCGTATCTTGCATTTTTTATAGAGCAAATCAGAAATTTTTCGTTGCCGGAGCAAAAACACCTGCGTCCACAACAATTCTTTGTAGAAAAAACAAGAGGGCTGTTTTTCAACAGCCCTGATATATCCATATAAGTCCAAACCAAAGGTTACGGCTTTTCAGCCGCAAAATAAACATTCTTTGAAACCACCATGCCAAGTTCACTGGCTGCCAGCTGCTGAATGCGCTGCGGGGCCTTGAGCTTAGCCACTTCAAGGCGAAGCCGTTCATTTTCCGACTCGAGGCTCAGCGCTTCCTGCTTTGTCTGCACAAGCGCATAGCCTCGGCTGGCACTAAGCCCGCTGAGGAAGGTGACAAGCATAGCCATGGCCGAAACGGTAACAAATAAAATGCAGCATTTAGCCCGGAGCTTTGTATTCAGGCATACGCGCCGACGCGGCTGCGGCAGGGATTGACTTTGCGGCACTTCTTCATAAAGCTCATATTCCTCTTCGAGTCGTCTTGCTAGCATGTCTTTTCACTTCCTCTATGCGTTTCTAATTTTTCGGCCACTCGAAGCTTGGCACTTTTCGAGCGTGAATTCGCTTCCAGTTCATCCGCCGTTGCTGCCATAGGTTTGCCGATGATTTTCACCTCCGGCTTATGATCACAGATACAGATTGGCAGGCGCGGGGGACAAATACAGCCTTTGGCCAGTTCCTGCAGCGTCTGCTTAGCAATCCGATCCTCCAAAGAATGAAAGGTAATAATAGCCAGTCGCCCACCGGGCTTTAGATGCGCAGCGGCTGACCGAAAAGTCTGCTCCAAAATGCCCAGTTCATTGTTGACTTCAATGCGCACGGCCTGAAAGGTCCGTTTTGCCGGATGTCCGCCAGCTGCATTGCGCACCGCAGCCGGAATTGCTTTTTTAACCAACTCGACCAGATCGCCGGTCGTTTGAACCGGTTTTTCTTCCCGTGCCGCCACAATAAACCTGGCAATCCGCTTGGCCCAGCGTTCTTCGCCGTAAACCTTTAAAATTCTGGCCAGCTCTGCCTCGTCATACGTGTTGACCACCTCATAAGCCGAAAGTGGGGCCTCTGGATCCATGCGCATATCAAGCGGCGCATCCTGCATATAGGAAAATCCACGCTCGGCCTCATCGAGCTGATGGGAGGATACCCCCAGATCAAAAACAACACCGTCGACCTCTGGAATGTCAAGCTGCGCCAGAATTGAGGAAAAATTACTGAAATTATTCTGAACGAGGTCCACCTGACAGGAAACATCGGCCAGTCGTTTTTTGGCAGCCGCCAGCGCCGCCGGGTCCTGATCAATCCCGATCAGCCGCCCCTTGTCGCTGAGCTGTTCGGCAATCCGGCGCGAATGCCCGGCGCCACCCAAGGTGCAGTCCACATAAATTCCATCCGGCTTTATCATCAATCCTCGAATTGTTTCTTCCAGCAATACGCTTATGTGATGGAATTCCAAAACAAGCACCTTCTTTCTATATCCCTAAATCAACCAGGGTTTCGGCAATTTCCGTAACCACCGGATCAATCTTTTCATTATAAGCTTCCCAAGCCGCTTTGCTCCATACTTCCACCCGGTTTGAAACACCAATCAAAATCACGTCTTTTTCCAAAGTCGCATAAGAACGGAGCGTTCCCGGTACAAGAAATCGCCCCTGCTTATCGCATTCGAGCTGGCGGGCTCCGGAAAAGAAGAAGCGGACAAAAGCTCTGGCTTCAGGCTTTGCCATTGGCAGCTGCTTGAGCTTCGCCGACAAAGCATCCCATTCCTGCTGGTCATAAATAAACAGACAGTTATCGAGTCCCTTGGTGATAATAAAGGCTTCGCCGAGTTCCGAGCGAAAATCCGCTGGCAGAATAATGCGCCCTTTGGCGTCGATCGTATGCAGGTATTCGCCCATCAGCATGCCTTTTCACCACCTCTTGCTTATTTCAACCACAATTCACCACTTTGTACCACACATGATACCATATTCTATTCTGACAAAAAAAAAAAAATCCTTCTTTTCAGAAGAATTTTTTCGAATAAATTATATTTTTTTGTTAAATCAGTTCTTAATCCAACCCAATTTTTCAAAAACCGGAATATAATTGAGTCGTTCACAAAAGGATTTAAACGTATTTTCTGTATGGAAAACCGGCACCCGTTCCATCGCATAGACATTGCTGGCTTTATCGACATTGCCATACTTAACGGTAAAGGCTCCCCGGTAGCCGGCGTCCTTAACTAGCTGGGCAATATGCAAATTATAGGTTCCGGTAGGATAGGCTATAAAACGGGTATCTTTTCCCAGTCGTTCATCGAGCATTTTTTTCGAATTTACAAGTTCCTCCCGCAACTGATCATTGGTCAGTTCCGTCATCGACTTGTGACTTACGGTATGTGATTCGATTTCAATGCCATTGGCATCAAGTTCCTTAGCCTGTTCCCATGTAATATAGTCAGGATAGACATCCATAAATCCCGTAATGACAAAAATGGTCGCACTATAGCCATACTTCTTTAAGATCGGATACGCATTTTTGTAATTGTCGCGATACCCGTCATCAAAGGTGATGAGCACTGGATTTTCCGGCAGTGGAGCATTATTTTCCAGATTGTCATACAGCTGGTCCGGCGTAATGGTATGATAATTATTGTCTCGCAAATACGCCATCTGTTTGTCGAAATCGGCCGGTGTCACCGATAGGGAAATGTTCTTATCGTCAATTTTATGATAATTCAACACAACAACTTTTGTCCCATTGGCACAGTCATCAATGACCTTTTTTTCAATGGTCTTAGGTCCGGCAAGAACAACCGGCATCGAACAGATCAGAATAAATAAAACTATCTTTTTGCACAAACTGGCAATGCGCATCAGGTTCATTCCTTCCACATTAAAAATACAATTTTTGCCTCGTTCGCCAACGAAACCATAGAAATAGTGCGCAGGCAGCGCCACCAGCCAAACAGACACGCTGGCCAAAATGCAGCGCGCCGGGTGCATCTGTTGTCAGATACATATAACCGCAGGCAAAGCGAATTCCTGTCAGGAGAAGCATACTTGCCAAAAAAATCATGCCCGAAGGCAATCGTTGTTGACGCCGCGGCCACGCCGCCCAGACGGCAGCAAAAAGTGCGAAAAGCTGGAGGCCAGCCTGGTACAGAGCGACGGGCTTAAAATATTCATAGCCTTCAAACCCCGAGGGGCGGTAGGCATATTCCACATATTCAGCCAGCCGCTGCTCGTTAATTGCTCCAGCTGGCAGAGGCATGCCAACAGTGAATGGGGCAGCAAAATTCCCCAATTGACTGATCAAAAGTGCCGCAATGATTCCCGGAGTCAGCCCATCGATACAGCGCCAAAAAGAAATATTTTCGCGATAACAGCATAAAATAACGGCCAGCAAAAAACCGGCAAGCACGCCGTAAACCGAAAGTCCTCCTTGCCACAGGGCAAACATCAGGTTCAGGTCATCCCGGTAAAGATCCCAGTAACGGATTACGTATATCGCCCGGCCCAGCACCAATCCCAGAGGGAGCCCCCACAGCAGCATGTCGATAACCGGAGCAAACGACTCCCGCCGCAAGCGCAGCCAAATCCAGGTCACCAACATGAACACCAGCACTGCCGCCGCGCAAACAAGGCCGTACCAATAGATATTTATGCTGCCGACGGAATAAACAATCCAGTCCATGGTCCTTCAAACCCCTTTATCTGATACATGCCTTACATTTTACCGTGTATGATAAAAAAAAGCCAGCCCAAGTTTAATAAAAGTATTAAACTTGAGGGAAATATGTTATAATCCTTGTGGTAAATCATATTTATACTCAGGAGGTTTTAAAATGACAATTACAAAAGAAATGGGCATTATGGAAGTTGTCCAAAAATATCCGGCTACCGTTGAAGTTTTCATGAACTCGGGCATGGGCTGCCTTGGCTGTGCCGCTTCCCGCTTCGAAAATATCGAACAGGGCGCCGGTGCTCACGGTATCGATATCGATCGTCTGATCGCCAGCTTAAATGCGGTTGTCGAAACCGAATAACAGACAAAAATAGCAAAAACGCCGTAATCCACGTTGTGGGTTACGGCGTTTTTTGTTGTTTATATTTCTTTCAGCAAAGCTGTAACCTGACCGAGGTACTCGCTTTTGCCACAAACTTTGACCTCGCCATTGCGGCGAACCTTAAGCTCAATCGCATCTTCTTCAACCGCCTTCGGGCCGACCGTAATGCGCAACGGATAGCCGATCAGATCGGCATCCTTGAATTTCACGCCAGCACGCTCCTTGCGGTCGTCAAGCAGCACATCCACCCGGGCAGCTTTTAATTCACGATAAATTTCTTCCGCCAGCTGCAGCTGTTCATCATTTTTCGCATTGACAGGGACGACGACAACTTCATATGGGGCAATCGCTGCCGGCCAGATGATCCCATCCTCATCATTATGCTGTTCAATAGCAGCTGCCATCGTTCGGCTGACACCGATACCGTAACAACCCATTACCAGTGGTTTTTCCCTGCCATTTTCATCAAGGAACGTCGCATGCAGGGCTTCGCTGTACTTAGTCCCCAGCTTAAATACCTGCCCGGCTTCAATTCCGCGGGTCATTTTGACAGCGGCGCCGCAGTGTGGACAAGGATCGCCCGCTTTCATCAGGCGGATATCCGCCACGATTACATCTTTAAAATCACGCTGCGGATTGACATTCTTATAATGCCGATCTACCTGATTCGCCCCGGCAACTGCGTTGTGCATTTCCATTACGGAAAGATCCACCACAACCTTGACTTCCTTATGCAGCCCGATCGGGCTCATAAAGCCCGCTACGCCGCCAGCGGCCGTAATCACCGGATCCTCGGCCATGCGCAAGGCTGTCGCCGCAACGACATTTTGCAGTTTCACATCATTGACCTCATGATCCCCTCGGACAAAAGCACAGATCAATTCGTCTTTTTCATTTTGGAAGGCTACGGCTTTAATCGTCCGCGCAACATCGAGGGCAAGCAGCTGGGCGACCGCTTCAATTGTCTTCGTCCCCGGCGTTTCTACCATTGTCATTTCCTGCATTTCCTCTGCTGCCGGTACGAGGGCGGACAGTTCGGCTTTTTCCACATTGGCAGCATAATCGCAGGCGCTGCAGTAAACGATTTCCGATTCACCCGAATCTGCTAAAACGGTAAACTCGTGCGTATGACCGCCGCCAATCGCGCCGCCGTCCGCCTCAACCGGACGGAAAGCCAGTCCGCAACGAGTAAAAATATTCGTATACGCATCATACATTTTTTTATAGGAAACATCGAGCCCCGCTTCATCCTTGTCAAAGGAATAGAGATCCTTCATGATAAATTCACGACCACGCATCAGGCCAAAACGCGGGCGAATCTCATCGCGATACTTGTTTTGAATCTGATACAAGCGCAGCGGTAGCTGACGATAGGAGCGGACTTCATTGCATACCAGCGAAGTGATCATTTCTTCATGGGTAGGCCCCAAGCAGAACTGCCGACCATGACGATCCTGAAGTCTGAACATTTCCTCCCCGAAGATGTCCCACCGGCCTGTTTCCTGCCATAATTCGGCAGGCTGCATGATCGGCATGGCCAGTTCCTGGCTGTCAGCCGCATCCATTTCCTCCCGGATAATGTGTTCTATCTTTCTGAGTACCCGCCAAGCCAGCGGCAAATATGTATAAACGCCTCCGGCTGCCTTGCGGATCATGCCGGCTCTGAGCATCAGCTGATGACTGACGACCTCCGCTTCTGCCGGTGTCTGGCGTAAAGTTGGTGCATAAAGCTGTGTAGTACGCAATTACTTTTCCTCCTCTAAAATCCTGTCGATTTCCTTAAATAGTTCTTCCACCAAGATGTCTTCGCTGACCTTGCGCACGACTTCCCCCTTGCAAAAGACCAGCCCTTCCCCCTTGCCGCCGGCAATGCCGACATCGGCTTCGCGGGCTTCGCCCGGTCCGTTTACCACGCACCCCATTACAGCAACCTGCAGGGGACGCTTGATTCCCGCCAGCTTTTCTTCTACTTTGAGGGCAATCGACGGCAAATCAATGTTGCAGCGACCGCAGGTCGGACAGGATACTAGCGTCGGGCCATATTCGCGCAAACCAAGAGATTTTAAGATCTCATTGCCCACCCGAACTTCAACGACCGGATCCCCGGTCAGCGAAATGCGAAACGTATCACCAATCCCCTGCGCCAGCAGGGCCCCAATACCAACTGCTGATTTTATCATCCCGGTATTAACTGTGCCGGCTTCCGTGATGCCAAGATGAAGCGGGTAGTCCACGGTCTTTGACATCAGCTGATAAGCTGCAATAGTCAGCGGCACATCATGGGCCTTGAGGGAAATTTTCATATCATAAAAATCCAGTCGTTCCAGCAAGCGCACATGCTGCATTGCGCTTTCCACTAAGGCTTCCGGCGTCGTTTTTTTGTACTTAGCGAGTAAGGCCTTATCAAGCGATCCGGCATTGACTCCAATCCTGATTGGGATTTTACGTTCTTTCGCCGCTTTGACAACCGCCTTGACACGATCCTCCGCCCCAATATTACCGGGGTTAAGGCGCAGGCCATCCACGCCTTGCTCTATTGCCGTGAGTGCCAGCCGGTAATCAAAGTGGATATCGGCCACCAGCGGCACCTGGACCTGCCGCCGGATATTGCCGAGATTTTCGGCGGCTGCCATATCAGGCACCGCTAAACGGACGATATCGCAGCCAACTGCTTCAAGGCGTCTGATCTGTTCAACCGTTGCCACGGTATCACAAGTCTTCGTGTTGGTCATAGACTGTACCGAGATAGGCGCATTGCCCCCAATTTTTACGCCGCCAATCGAAATCTCTCGTGTTTTTCTGCGTTTTATCATGTTCTCGCTCTCCCTAAAACCTCATCGCCGCCACAAAGGTCAGCGACTGATATCATTCATTGTCGCAACAAGCATCAGCGACATCAACAGCACAAAGCCGATAAGCTGCGCATATTGCAGGGCCTTGGGCGAAAGTGGGCGCCCACGGACCGCCTCGATCAGCAAGGAAACAAAATGCCCGCCATCCAGCGCCGGGATCGGCAGCAAATTTACCAGACCAAGATTTATGCTCAACATCGCTGCAAAATGGAGCAGCGGCACCATCCCTGTCTGCGCGACTTCGCCCGCCATCTGTGCAACCCCGAGCGGTCCAGCCAAATCCGCGGTCGACCCGCCCATGATGATTCGTCCTAAAGCATCGATCATCTGCCGCAATGTAAACAGCGTCTTGTCCGCCGCCAGCTGCAGCGATTCGCCAAGCCCGGGATGCAGCGTTGTCACCGAAGAAACAATACCGATCATCGACCGTTTTTCCGCTTCATCATATTCCGGAATCAGACTGGTTGCCATTGGCTCCCCGCCGCGTTCAAACTCAACCTTAAACACGCGCCCACCGCCGTCTTGCATTACCGCCACCAGGCTCTGCCAGGAATCAATCGGCTGCCCGTCAATGCGGACAATACGATCTCCCGCCAAAAGTCCGGCGCGCTCCGCCGGCTTATGGTCAATCACACCGCCGATCAGCGGTTCCGTGGACGGATAGTGAACCCCCGAGAAAAAGTTTATGCCAAAAAACAGCAACACCGGCAAAAAAAAGTTCATAAAGGAACCTGCCAGGATCACCAGCATCCTGGCCGTCACCGGTTTGGCTGAATAGGCCCGGTCTCCGGCCTCATCATCGGCCCCGTCCATGCCGGCAATTTTATTGTACCCGCCCAAGGGAATTGCCCGCAGGGAATACAAGGTTTCCCCATAGCGCACGCCGATAATTTTCGGGCCAAACCCGATGGCGAACTCATCCACCCGCATATTGGTCATCTTCGCCGTAGCAAAATGACCGAGTTCATGGACTAAAACCAGCAGGCCAAAAACAAATACCGCTGCAATTATCGTAAGAAGCATAGCCTCACTCCCTCAATTTCTTCATTACATCACAGGCAAGAGTCCGCGCCCATTCATCGACGGCATAGAGATCCGCCAGTGATGGCGCCGCTTTCACCAGATGTGCCTGCATCGTTTTTTCTATTACTGTATAGATATCCAAAAAGCCGATATCGCCAGCTAAAAATGCCGCCACGGCCGCTTCATTCGCGGCGTTCATCGCACAAGGCATTGTTCCGCCACGGCGCCCGGCTTCATAGGCTAGTGCCAAGCCACGAAAAGTATCGATATCCGGCGCACTAAACGTCAACTCCTGCATCGCCGCAAAATCGAGCCGAGCAAAATCCGAGCCGACGCGCTGCGGATACGTCAGCGCGTACTGGATCGGCAGGCGCATATCTGTCGAACCAAGCTGCGCCATTACGGCACCATCGGCAAACTGTACCATCGAGTGCACAATGCTCTGCGGATGAACCACCACTTCAATCTGATCGTAATCAACATCATAGAGCCACTTGGCCTCAATTACTTCCAGCCCTTTATTGACCAGCGTCGCAGAATCAACCGTAATTTTCTTGCCCATCGACCAAGTCGGATGGCTCAGACAATCCGTAATAGAAACCTCGGTTAAATCGCTGCGCTTTCTGCCGCGAAAAGGCCCGCCCGAGGCTGTCAAGATCAATTTCTCCACACTATCGCGCCGTTCTCCCTGCAGGCACTGAAAAAGCGCACAGTGCTCACTGTCAACCGGCAAAATAGCGACACCATTTTCCGCTGCCAGTCGCATGACAATCTCACCGGCAACTACCAGCGTCTCTTTATTGGCCAAGGCGATGTTTTTACCGGCTTCAATCGCCGCAATCGTCGGTTCAAGCCCAGCAAACCCCATCATCGAAGTTACGACCGTATCTACCGATGCATATACAGCAGCCGCCAGCAAGCCTTCCCGACCAGCCATAATTTTCGTCGGCCCCTTGTATCGTCCAGCCAGACGCGTCGCCGCCGTTTCATCCGCTAGAACAGCAAGTTCAGGGGAAAAAGCCGCTATCTGCTCTTCTAGTAAAACATCGTTTGTATTGGCCGCCAAGACGCTGACGCGAAAAAGTTCCGGATTTGCCGCCGCAACCGCGAGGGTTTGCATTCCGATCGATCCGGTTGATCCAAGTACAGCTATATTTTTCATGTTATGCTCCTATCCGATGATGTTAAAAATCTGCACATAATAATATACCAACGGTACTGTAAACATAATACTGTCAAAGCGGTCGAGCACGCCGCCGTGCCCAGGAATAAGCGACCCGGAATCCTTGATTCCCGTATGACGCTTAATCGTAGACTCTACAAGATCGCCCAAGGTTGCCGTCGCTGCCAGCAAAATCCCCAAAACAATCATATGCCCCCAGAAGAAGCCAAATAAGGATCCGGCCGCTGCCGTCACAAGAACGGTTCCAATCATGCCGCCCGCAAATCCCTCCACCGTTTTATTCGGACTAATATCTGGGCACAACTTATGCCGTCCGCAGAAAGAGCCTGTAAAAAAGGCAAAGGTATCACTCGCCCACGTTCCCAGAAAAGCCAGCCAGATCAAGGCACAGCCCTGCGGCATATTGCCCAGCGGGGACGACAAAACAAAATCAGCACCGGCAAATCGCAGCAAAATCAAGTGTGAAAAGGGCAAGCTAACATAAAGAATTCCCGCCAACGACACACAGGCCTGCTCAATCGAAAACCTCCGATGAAAAAACACCGCCTCAGCCATCACCAGCAACGTGGTAACCGTAAGCACAGCCAATGTTTCATCGCTGTTTCCCTGCCAGGCACAGCCGATCATAAGCACAATAGCAGCCATCCCCAGCAGATAAGACAGCTTCTGCTCTGCGTTGCCAAAAGCTCTGGCAAATTCATGCCAGGCCAGCATTGCCAAGGCCAATACCGTCAGACTGAACAGCCAACTGCCAAAATTAATTACATAAACTGCCAAGCCCATTCCTACAATTCCGGTAATAATCCGCGTAATCAAAAAAACTCCACCCACTATTTATTTTCATCTTTTAATCCGCCAAAACGGCGTTCACGCCCCTGAAAGTCGACAAGCGCTTCAACAAAACACGCCGGCGTAAAATCCGGCCAATTTGTATCGGTGAACCAAAATTCGGCATACGCACTCTGCCAGAGCAAAAAGTTGCTGAGCCGTTTGTCGCCGCTCGTTCGGATCACCAGATCCACTGGCGGCAGTCCACCTGTATACAGATTTTTTTCAATCAATTCTTCCGTTATCAATGCAGGGGCCAGTTCTCCGGCTGCCACCTGCGTTGCAAGTATCTTAACAGAACGCGTAATTTCTTCCCGTCCGCCATAATTGACAGCTATATTGAAGTTTACCCCCGTGTTGTCCCGGGTACGCTTCTGAGCTTTTTCCACCTGATTCTGCAGTGACGGCGACAATTCATCAATCCGTCCGATAAACTGCAGTTTGACATTTTTCTGGTCCATTTCATCAATTTCTTTGGCAAGATATTCAGAAAACAGCTGCATCAGAAAATCCACTTCTGCATGCGGACGCTTCCAATTTTCCGTTGAAAACGCATATACAGTTAGTGCTGCAATTTCCAAATCAATTGCCACTTTTAAAATCTGCTTCAGCGTCCTGACTCCGGCAGTATGTCCAGCCGTGCGCAAAAGCCCCTTGCCAGTAGCCCAGCGGCCATTGCCATCCATAATCAGGGCCACATGTTTTGGCAGCCGAGTCTGATCGATGTTGCTGTACGGAAGGTGTTCATTTGTTGGCTTTTTTGCATCACCAAAGATTTTTTTCCACATAAATATACCTCTTCACTATAAGTTACAAGAAACAAAAGCCCCTCTTTGCCAAAAAGCACAAGAGGGGCTCCCCCATCACGGCGCTGAAATTGCAGCTACCGGGCATACGGCAGCACATGCGCCACAGTCCACACACATATCTGCGTTGATTTCATACTGGTTTTCACCTTCGCTGATCGCACCAACCGGGCACGTGCCTGCACACGAACCACAGGAAATGCATTCCTCACCAATTTTATAAGCCATTATTAGACACCTCCTTTCGCATCTTGGCAGCAACGACAAGTTCCAGCCGGCCACCATTTGCACGCTGCCGAATTACATAAAGACAGCCATCCTCTACTTTAAAAAAATCACGCGTCGGACGTGTATATTGAATCGTATATGAAATATTTTGCTGCTTAAGTTCAAGTTCTACTGCCGATAGCAGCCTGCCTACAAATTCCACACTTACACTTCCATAATTTCTTTTTCTTTAACTGCACGGATACTGTCAACTTCTTTGATATACTTATCGACAAGCTTCTGCATATCATCCTGTGCTTTTTTTGCTTCGTCCTCCGTTACCTCTTTTGCCTTCTCCATCTTTTTGAAGACATCATTGGCATCACGGCGAATATTGCGCACAGCAATTTTAGTTTCCTCTGACTTTTTGTTGACGGATTTAACGAGTTCTGCCCGGCGGTCCTGGGTAAGCTGCGGAATAGACAAGCGGATCGCCGTGCCATCACTGTTTGGATTCAAACCGAGATCCGACTTCATGATCGCTTTCTCAATCTCATGCAGCATGGTTTTTTCCCACGGCTGGATCAAAATCATACGAGGTTCTGGCACCGAAATATTCGCCACCTGATTCAGCGGCGTCGGTGCATTATAGTAATCCACCATTATCTTGTCGAGCAACGCCGGTGTCGCGCGCCCAGCCCGCAGCGAAGCATACTCCCGTTTAAGAGCTTCTATCGATTTTTTCATGCGGTCTTCATGCGAAACAAATACTTCCTTCATCATTCATTATTTCCCCCTACAGTTGTCCCGATATCCTCACCCAGTGCAACCTTCAAAATATTTTCGTGATCATCAATATTGAACACAATGATTGGAATCTTATTGTCCATGCAAAGGCTGGTTGCTGTAGAATCCATAACCGCCAGACCGCGTTTGAGAATTTCCAGATAAGCCAGCTTCTCGAATTTTTTCGCGTTAGGATTATGATTCGGATCAGAATCATATACCCCATCGGTATTCTTTTTAGCCATCAAAATGACATCGGCTTCTATTTCTGCTGCCCGCAAAGCTGCCGTTGTATCTGTCGAAAAATAGGGGTTCCCCGTTCCGGCTGCAAAAATAACAACCCGGCCTTTTTCCAGATGGCGGATTGCCTTGCGGCGAATATAAGGTTCAGCAACCTGACGCATCTCAATCGAGCTCTGCACCCGAGTAGGGACCTCTACCTGTTCCAGCGCATCCTGGAGAGCAAGAGAGTTCATGACCGTTGCCAGCATCCCCATATAATCAGCAGTTGCCCGGTCCATGCCCTTGGCACTGCCGGCAAGGCCACGCCAAATGTTTCCGCCTCCGACAACAACGGCAACATCAATATCGTGTTTTCTGATTTCCTTTACCTGCAGGGCAATGGATTCAACGACCTCCGGATTAATGCCAAATCCCTGATCGCCCGCCAAGGACTCCCCGCTCAATTTTAGAACTACACGTTTATATTTCGTTGTTTTCAAAGATAAAACCCCCATCTAGTCTTTTACACACTTTATAATCTGTTTCGACAGAAATCCTGAATGTTCCTGTTTTTATTTTTTAAAAAAGAGAACACAAAGTGTTCTCTCTCTTTATTTAGCTGCAGCCATTACTTCTGCAGCAAAATCATCTACTTTTTTTTCAATGCCTTCGCCCAACTGGTATCTGACGAATCTTCTGATGGAGATATTTTCACCGACTTTAGCGATCTGAGCTTTTACAAAACCTTCAATATTCTGGTCTGGATCCTTGATGAACGGCTGTTCAAGCAAGCAGACTTCTTTGTAATATTTTTCAATGCGGCCTTCAACCATTTTTTCAACGATTTTTTCTGGTTTGCCTTCTTCAAGAGCCTGCACACGAAGAACTTCACGTTCATGATCGAGTTCCTTCGTATCCACTTCATCACGTGTTACATAGGTAGGGTTTGCTGCTGCAATCTGCATTGCAATTTCACGAGCAAATTCTTTAAACTCATCCGTATTGGCAACAAAATCTGTTTCGCAGTTTACTTCAACGAGAACACCAATTCTCCCACCAGCATGAATATAAGAAGTGACCACACCTTCGGCTGCGACACGGCCAGCTTTCTTTGCTGCTGCTGCAAGGCCCTTTTCACGCAAGAAGTCAACTGCTTTGTCTTTATCGCCTTCCGTATGAACCAACGCTTTTTTGCAGTCCATCATACCAGCACCTGTAATTTCGCGCAACTCTTTTACCATTGCCGCTGTAATATTTGCCATATAAATCCTCCTATTAAATACAAAAGGGGGAAAGGGATAACTCCCTTACCCCCTTTTTGCCTATTTATTCGTTTCTATTATTCAGCTTCTACAGCAACTGCTGCTTCTGCTACTGCTTCTTCTTCACCATCTTGACCCTGACGGCCTTCGATTACAGCATCAGCCATACGAGCTGTCAAAAGCTTAACCGCACGGATTGCATCATCATTACCTGGAATAACATAATCAATTTCGTCCGGATCGCAGTTCGTATCAACGATAGCTACGATAGGAATACCGAGTTTCTTAGCTTCTGCTACGGCAATTCTTTCTTTGCGCGGATCAACAATGAAGAGTGCTCCCGGTAATTTATTCATTTTTTTGATACCGCCGAGGAATTTCTGCAATTTTTCCATTTCATGGCGAAGAGCGAGTACTTCTTTCTTCGTCAACACTTCAAAAGTGCCATCTTCTTCCATAGCTTCCAGTTCTTTCAAACGTTTAACACGTTTTTGAATTGTTTGGAAGTTTGTCATCATGCCGCCGAGCCATCTTTCGTTTACATAATACATGTCGGCTTTGATTGCTTCTTCTTTTACAGCTTCCTGCGCCTGTTTTTTCGTGCCAACGAACAGAACCGTTTCGCCAGCTTCAGCAACACTGCGAAGGAAATTGTAAGCTTCATCCACTTTTTTTACAGTCTTCTGCAGATCAATGATATAAATACCATTACGTTCTGTGAAGATGTATGGTGCCATTTTCGGATTCCATCTTCTTGTCTGATGTCCGAAATGAACCCCTGCTTCTAATAATTGTTTCATGGAAATAACTGCCATGTTGGTGCACCTCCTGTTTTTTATTCCTCCGTATTTCTCATCTCTTTGTTTCACCGCAAGCGGCACAGTACAAACATCAAAATACGTGCGTTTTTTACACCGTTTAGAATTATATCATAAGTTTTTCGTGAATACAATAAATATTATTATTAAAAAGGTGCTGCTGCCGGCAAATTACCGGTAGCAGCACCTTTTTTAACCATGCGATTGTCAGTTATTGTTGTTTGACTTATGCATTTCTGCAATTAAATCAATCGCGCCCTTCCCCAGCCCCGTTTTTTTACTGATGTCATCAGCAGAAACTCCCTGCTCTATCAGTAAAAAGACTTCCTGCGTGCGCGGTGGAATGACCTTTTCCACCGCAATATTCTCCGGAGTATCCACTGCTGCAGCTATTATTCCCCCTGTTTCTGCCTGCTGCTCCACCGCACCCGCGGGCAAAGCTTCCCGTTCAAGAGCTTGGTCGAATAAGGCCGCAAAGGTGTTTCCTGAAGATTTCGATCTTGCAGTTTCCGGGTTAGGATTCGCCTGTAATTGTTCGAGTTTCAGCAACTTTTCGTCGAGCAGAAGAATTTTTGCATCGGCTTTTGCCAGCAGGGTTTCAAGGGCATCCACCTCAGCTTCCACCCGGCGAATAATCTGATCACCTGTAGCCTCCAGCTGTGCGCGAAGCTGCTCCGAGCCGCCAAAGACATCTTCCTCACTATGCTTTGAGTTGGTCTGCCGCCGAATGAGTACGGTGATCAATGCCCCGATAATAATCAAAAAACCAATAAATTCTGTCATCATAAACCAATCCCTGCCGCTCTGTTACAATTTTATATCAATATGATGCCCCCGAACAGCATCCACCGCTAAATTTTCCTCAGCTGTTTCTTGCGCCGGGTCTGCATTCTTTTGGCGTCTTTTACCGCCACCGCCCCCCATATTTTGCCGCTGATCATCCTTTACCTTACCGTCTTCAAGTTCTTCGCGCGTCCTTACCTGTTTTTGCTTAAGGGCATCATCTTGCTGCAGGCGTACAGCTCCTGCTTCCTGCTGTACCTGTCCTTGATGATTGAGTTTGTGCTGCACCTGTCCGACTTCTGTGGATTTAGGAATTATAACCTGTAGATTCATTGGACTGAGATCCATCTTCCTCACCATCCAAACTTTTAGATTAGGCGTAAATATGATTGCTATTGCTGCCAATCATCAATACGGAGCCGTACGAATCATCTCTTCCGCCTCATCGACGACAAAAGTACAGTGCTGAGACTCAGACTGCAGTGTCTTCATCGCTGAACCAATAATCAATTTTACCCCGGGATATGCCTTATCAGAAACTTTAATTTTCCCCGTTTTCATGACCTCAAGCGCTTCTTGGAGCTGTTCCATTTCCTTTTCATCGCGCTGAATCTCCCCTGCAAGCGGAAATTGCAGGCGCGTAAGCTGCGCCAATTGCTCAAGCTTCGCCTGAGAGAGTCGGGTCTTATCCATTCCATTGAGCGTATGGAGCATCTTATGTATTTTATCGAGTTGTTCACGTTTTTTCATCAGTCCGTCACGCAAAGCGGCATATTTTGTCCGCAGCATTGGATTCACTCCGACCTCAAGTTTGGTCGAAACATTCATTGAATTGCCAATGGTCTTGGCACTGATCTCTTCCCCTGCAAGCATAGTGCCTCCGGTAATCTGCCCTCTGCGCCCTTCAACAATGACCTTTAAGCCGGCATGGATTTCCGAATGAAGGACCACGTCGGTGATATAAACGTTTTTCTCAGCACGAATATCGGCATTTTCGGCAAAACTCGCCCTTATATCTTCCTTGGCAATAAGGCTGCCCCGATTCATTCCCTGGATTCCTCCGGTAACGGTAATACTGCGGGCTTCCACTGTTCCCCCACTGACGGTGCCGCTGATTTCGACATCCCCAACAGCGCAAACACGGAAGCCCGGCTGCACACTGCCCTTAATCCGCACACTGCCATTAAAATCAATATTGCCCGTCGACATGTCGACATCGCCGGAAATACTCAGTACCGGATCAACCGTTATTTTCTTGCCGGTCTCAATTACCTGCCCATCCATAACGGCGACGATTGTTTCATCAACTATCTTCGTGTTCTTGCCGTTTGGCAGTGGTTTCGGTTTTCCTGGCCTGGCAGCAACCGTATCCCCGAAAATATTCGTTCCGGTAATCCCCATCGTGTGGGGAATGCGCTCGGCCAAAATATCTCCTGCCTTGACGAGAACAAACAGGTTCAGATTCTTGTAGTCCACACGATCATTTTCTTTTTGCATCGGGCGGCCTTTATTTTCAATATCGTAATATTTTTTAATCTCGGCATCCTGCCCGTTTTCCGGGGGATTTCCCGCGACAATTTCCAGTCCGCTCTGCAGCGAATCAACCGCCTGGTCAATTTTTCCCTGATTTATGCCAAAAACAATTCCCAGCCGACTCAGTTCCTGCGTAACCTGTTCCCGGGTTGGCTTTTTCGAATTTTCATTTATTTCAAAAGAAAGCACCGCCGTCATCTTATCGCGGCTGACCTCTATTTTAATTTTTGCCTCTTCAAGTTCAGCCGGAGGCTCCTGTTTGCCAGCAGACTCAACCAGTTGTACCGGTTCGCCAGATTTCTCGCGCAAAGCTCTGGCCAGCGCTTCCATCTCGTAATTTTCAACCTTGTGTTCCTTTAAAATATCCTGCAGGTCGGCAACCTCAAACAGTAATGTTGAATCCCCCTCTGGATATACCGTTAAAAAAACCCCGTTTTCATTAAACTCAATCAAGTATCCAGCATCCTTGCCTCCAACCGAAGACAAAGACGCATTATCAGCGGCCTCAGCCATGAGAAATGCCTCCCTTGCAAAGCTACGTATTTTCTAAAGTTACCATTGCACTGCATAAAACAAAGAGATATCCTATAATCCGTTATAGTAAGCTTGATTTAATTCTTGATAAATAACCACGCAGACGAAAAACAGCCTTCGTATGAAGCTGTGAGATCCTAGCTTCTGAAAGTTTTAAAATCAGACTGATCTCCTTTAATGTCAGTTCCTCATAATAGTACAGAGAAATCACTATTTTTTCTTTTTCTGGCAATTTTTCAATCGCCTCAGCCAGGCTTTCCTGTACTTCCCTGACCTCAACATTCTCCGCTGGTCCGGCAATACCACTGACCAGCGGTTCCACTTTCGCATATTCTTCCAGCGGAACGACGGTAGCAATGTTCAAACGTCCTAAAAGCGAGCTAAGCTCCTCAGACGATATTTCAAGTTCAGCAGCAATTTCCTGGTCCGTCGCCGCCCGACCAAGTTTACCCTCCAGTCGGCTTACAGCCTGTTCGTATTTTCTAATTTTTTGCCTAAGAGATACCGGTGCCCAATCCTTGGCTCGCAGATAGTCGAGTATAGACCCGCGTATCCGCACCCCTGCATACGTTTCAAATTTATTGCCGCGGGATGGATCGTAGCGTTCAATCGCATCCAGCAAGCCGAAGAACCCACTGCTGATCAGATCATCACGATCAACATGTGATGGCAGGCTGATGGCAATCCGTCCGGCAATGATATGCACTAATGACAGATAATTTTCCACCAGCGCCTCTCTGATTTCAGGTGTTCTATCCTTTTGGTAAGCATTCCATAAGAGTTCGATATCTGCGGAAAGGTCTTTTTCTGTTTGTTTCACCCTAAGCCTCCTCCCCACTTACCATTTCAGTCTTGCGGTGGTGCAAAACGGCGTAAATCCTCCGAAGCCAGAGGCGAAAAGGTCTTTGTCTCTGGATCGGAGGCTTCTTCTGTAGCCATTTCCTCATTTTCAGCCTCAGCAGCTGCTATGTTCTCCTGTTCATCTTCAGCCATAGCCTCCGCCACAAAGGCCTGTTCAAGCGCCTTTGACTGCGGCTGGCGGAAAAAATCTGGGATTCCATAGCGTGTCAGCAATAGTTCCACTCCGTATACCACAACGGCAACAGCAGAAAAAGCCACTGCTGCCCGATACAAGGTTACACCAAAGCGGGCCTGTGCCATAAGCCCGGCAGTGATGACAATCAATCCGGCCAGCGCCGCTGCTGCGGCCGCCAGACATATCTTAACCATCAAAATCACCTGCTTATATTTCTTTTTCGCCTTTATTTATCGTCTTGATCCTATAAATGCCGCTTTCCAAATCAATTTGCACAGTCCGTCCGTAATTTCCGCCTGTATCCTCAGCAATAAGACGTATGCTGTGCTCGGCTAAAACCACTTTTACGGCCTCTGCATTTCTTTCACCGACACGCATGATATCCGTGGCATTGGCAAAAGAAAACATCTGGGCCCCGCCAGCAATTTTAGCAATTAAACGCGGCCGTGAAGCCCCCAGTTGCAATACATCTTTGAGCATAGCTGCTATACCCGTATCAGCAAATTTCGCCACATTTTCACTTGACCGAGCCTGCGTACTATCAGGCAGCATGATGTGCAAAAGTCCTCCAACCTTTGTAACTGGATCATACATCGTAATACCGATGCAAGAGCCAAGTCCATAGCTGATAATCGACGCCGGAGCGCGACCCACTTTGTAATCAGCCATTCCTACTCTTATCAATTCTGACATCTTACCTCACTCCCACTGCACTCAAAATCGTCTCCAGGGAGCCAGGGTCCGGAACTAGGAAAAAATGACCTCGTATGCCATCATCTTCCGACAAGAACTCCGTTTCAATGACCAAGGCATGATCTCCCATCTGCCCCAGCTGAACCAGCACCACACTCAAAATAGCTCCAGCCATGTCAATAGCCAATGCCGGAATAGATGGCAGCAGCGTCAGCTTCGTAAAGTGCGCCAGTGCATTTAAATAAGCGCCTGCCAGTATATTGCCAATTTCCATTAATGCCGACTCGTCCATAAAATCAAGATTATCTGTCGATCCATGTTCTCGTCCCATCAGCGTGTCAACAAGATAAAATGCACTGTCTTTCGGCAGGAAAAACAAGACACTGCCCGGAGCTTTGCCGTATACCCGCAGGAAAACACCTGCCACCATGGCATCAGCCCCGCCTACAAGATCCGGCACTTCATTAAGTGGCACAATGGCCACTTCCGGAACATTCATCTCTATTTTACGATTGATAATCTGCGACAGCGCTGTAGCCGAATTTCCTGCACCCACATTTCCAATTTCTCTAAGCGCATCCAGCTGCATCGCTGATAAGTCTAAAATATCCTCTGACATGCCTTGACACCTCGTTTAATTCTATTTTACCTCACCAGTAGAACCAATAATTTCATTCAGGTTCAGCATGATGACAAGACGGTTTTCAAGGTTTCCCACTCCGCTGACAAATTTCATACCCTCACTGCGACTGTCACTGCCATCGCTGATTACCTTTGGCGTATCGATATGGTCATTGTCAATCGTAAGAACCTCAGTAACCGCATCCACAATCATGCCGATAGAAGTCTCGTCCACGCGGACAATTACAATGCGCGTATCATCCGTATAAGGGGCCTCCTGCAGGCCAAGTCTCTTTTTTAAATCAATAACTGGCAGAACACTGCCGCGCAGATTCATTACTCCTTTGAAAAACTCTGAGGTAAACGGTACCCGTGTTATATCGGTCAGGCGTTTAATCTCCTGAACAAAATCAATATTTACACCGTATTCCTCATTGTGAAGCTTAAACGCAACCAATTGAACCTCTGTCTGTTCCGCCATTTCTGCATTGTTGTTATTTTCCATTATAGCACATCCTCCTCAACCTATTGCATTAAAGCTCCGGCATCCAAGATCAGGGCAACTCGTCCATCGCCCAAAACTGTAGCGCCTGAAATCACTTTCAAACCAGCCAAGAGTTTGCCCAATGTCTTAATTACGATTTCCTGCTGACCAATCAAAGCATCCACAATAATCCCGCACTTACGGTCACCAATATGAACAACGACAACAAACAAATCTTTCTTTGCTTCCTCGCGCGTCTGCGGCACATTAAGGGCCTTATCGAGGCGCATAATCGGAATGATCTGTCCGCGCAGCAGAATAACTTCCCTGTTCTGCACCGTTTTAATCGCATCCGGTTTAATGTTGATTGTGCTGTTGATTGACCCGAGTGGAATTGCATAAATCTCTTCCTGCACCCGAATCAAAAGGGCCTGAATAATTGCCAGCGTCAACGGCAACTTAATCTTAAATACACTGCCCTCATCGATCTTTGTTTCAACATCAATTACCCCGCCCAAAGCTTCAATTTTGCTGCGGACAACATCCATTCCGACCCCACGACCCGAAACGTCGGTAATGACATCCGCGGTTGAAAACCCTGGTAAAAACACCAACCGGACTGCTTCAGCATCATCCATATTGTCAGCATCAGCCTGAGTGATCAGGCCTTTTTCGACTGCCTTGCGGCGGATTACCCCCGCATTAATGCCTTTACCATCATCCGTTACCATGATAATGACATTATTGCCTTCATGACGGGCAATAAGTCCGACTTCCCCCGTTTTAGGCTTGCCTTTCGCTAGACGTTCATCTGGATGTTCTACCCCATGATCGAGCGAATTGCGGATCAAATGAACCAGTGGATCCCCAATTTCATCAATAACGGTACGGTCAAGTTCTGTCTCTTCCCCTTCAATCGTCAGGTTGATTTCCTTGTTCAGATCCTTCGCCAAATCACGAACCATGCGAGGGAAGCGATTAAATACCTGCCCAACCGGGACCATTCTCACCTTCATGACAACAGACTGCAGATCCGTTGTCACACGATCCATCTGCTCAATTGTCTCTACCAGTTCCGGCAAGCGCTGTGTCGTGCCGATCTGTTCGAGACGGGTTTTATTGATGACAAGCTCCCCGACAAGATTCATCAGGGCATCAAGCTTTTCAATATCGACGCGGACCGACTGCCCGCCTTTAAGCTTGTCATGCATTGTCACCTTTTTATTTTCCGCTTTTTTATCCGGGGTTTTTGCCGCAGTGCCGGTCGCTTCAATCGATGCAGCCGCTTCTGTCGCTTTATTTTGTTCAAGCTGCTTGCTGATATTGATTGGCTTTACTTCGACTGTTTCAATTTCAGAAATCGATAACAGATTTTCTTCAATTTTCTTTTCTTCCCCGCCAGTTACAAAAATGACGTCAAAACTGTGTTCAAATTTTTCCTGTTCAAGCTCTTCTACTGGCGGAACCGTCTTGACAATATCACCAATTTCCTCAAGAGCATTGATAACCATATAAGCCCTGGCAGATTTTAACAAACAGTTGCCAGCCAGCGTCACGGTCAGCTGAAATGCCTGCAGCCCGGATGCCTGTGCGGTTTTGAGCATCGATAAATCCGTCTCATTAAGGTCTATCCCCGTATCCGCTGCTACAGCTGGTGCTGCAATCGGAGCGGCTGCTGTTGAAACTGCTGCTGGCACGGCTTCCCCATTGGCAATCGCATTGAGTTTTTTCACCAGATCGCCGACTTCAACCGCCCCGTCACCTTCGCCAGAGCCAATACTTTCTACCATCTGTTCCAGCGCGTCCACGCATTTAAAAATAGTATCAACGATATCCTCGTTGGCTTTCAATTGTTCCTTGCGCAGCAAGTCAAGAACGTTTTCCATCTCATGTGTCAGCTCTGCTATTTCCGTGAATCCCATCGTAGCCGACATGCCCTTTATCGTATGGGCGCTGCGGAATATCTCATTCAAGACCGATGAATCCTCAGGGTTTTGTTCCAATACGAGCAGACATTCGTTCAGTGATTGTAAATGTTCACGAGATTCTTCCAAAAACATCTCCATATACTGATTTGTGTCCATTTTCCATTCCCCCTATTTCTATCTAAAAGCATCTATATATACTAAAACAACTACCCATTTTTTACTGCATTGACAATAGCTCCAGCAATATAGGGCAGCGGCAACACCTTATCGGCAATTCCCAGATCTACCACCGCCTTCGGCATGCCGTAAACCACAGAAGTGCTTTCGTCCTCAGCAATGACATAGCCTCCGGCCGACTTAATCTTCTGCATCCCCTTGGCTCCATCTGATCCCATCCCGGTCATAATCACAGCCGTCAACCGACGGCCAACAGAAGCCACTGAATCAAACAACACGTCAACCGCTGGGCGGTGGCTGGCCAGTGGCGGCTCCTGATTTAATGAAATCCGGAAAAGTCCGTTCTGGGTTTTCACCTGCATGTGATAATTCCCCGGCGCGATATACACATGACCCGGTTCGATCAGATCATTATCTTCCGCTTCTTTCACCCTGACTTTTGACAGGGAATCGAGCCGCTCCGACAGGGATTTTGTAAACCCTGGCGGCATGTGCTGTACGACAACAACCCCGCAGGGAAGATCAGCCGGCAATTGCGTAATCACCTGCTGCAGTGCCCGCGGGCCACCCGTAGAAGTTCCAATGGCAACCAAGCGTTGCTGACCTGTCCCGGGCACATTTTTGCTAAACGGGCTACTCATCAGTTCCGCCGGCCGCACCTTAGGTACAGACGGTTCTTCCACCTCAACCGGTATGGACTTCCCCTTGGCTGAAATTCGCCAGTTAGCCGCTGCCGCCGCCCGGCATTTTTCTAAAATTTCATTTTGTATATCGGCAATACTCGATACCGTGCCGGACACCTTACTGATAAAATCCACCGCCCCTAATTCTAAAGCCCTGAAGGTTGCCTCCGCACCCGTTTTGGTCATACTGCTGATCATAACGACTGGAAGCGGATGCTCCTTCATTATAATCGCCAAAGCCTCCAGTCCATCCATAACCGGCATATTTACATCCATCGTCAGCAAATCCGGGGATAGCTGCGCCGTTTTTTCTACAGCATCTTTGCCATTATGGGCAACGCCGACAACCTTGAAATCCGGCTGTTCTTCAAATAAGTCAGATAGAAGTTTCCGCATAAAAATAGAGTCATCTGCAATTAAAATTTTAATCATTCGCTCACCCCATTCACCGGTCTAATCGCTTGGCTAGTTCCTCACGCTGTTTCTGGAAGACAAATTGTATCAGTTTATTTTGCACCGGTCTCGGCAGACCAATAAACTTGACGCCAATCCAATACATATTTCTGTCATTGAACGGTTTACTGCAGCGGACAACTTCGGCAAAGGTCTTAATCCTGCCGATCTGTGGGATCATGTCCGTTTCCAGCACTATCCTTGTCTGCAATGCAATCGCCTTATCAAAAACGAACAAAAAGCCATTGCCGCTGATATCTTTCGTCTCAGTCGGTTTTGCTGCCTGAAAGCCCCCCTCCGTATCCGGCACCTGCACAGAAATCGGCAGTGAAGCCTTCACTCTGACAAATTTTCTATGCTGCTTGCGCTCCATTTCTTCCGGCAAGGTGACAATCCAGACAGGAATCGGCTTCGCCGCTTTATCCTTATATACAGTATAAAACTGATATATGCACATGTCACTAATTATTCGCACATCTATCATATCACCAGCTGCCGGAATAATCGGCCGCCGCTTTGAGTCAAGCGGCATTGCCAACACTAAATCGCCGGCAGTGATGTCTTCCACACGGCTCGTATAGTATTCATCGTCAGCAACAATCTCAACTCTTTGCCCAATTTTTAAAACCGCTTTCGCCTTGACGATGTCTCTCAGTTCCATAACAAACCACCTTTGTCTTTAACGTGAAAAAACTAAAAATCTTTGCAAAAAAGCCTTCCACCCGCGATGGACTTTAACATTGTTACCATGAAGCAGCGATTCTGCTATCGCCCGAATGCACTTTGCTGATACCGTATCGGGATAAGCCGATAACAGCGGCCGTTGCTTTTTTACGGCATTCATCATATTGCGATCTTCATATATATTTCCTAAAACCTTCAACGGCAATTTTAAAAACCGATCAGCCGTGCGCACGAGCTTCAAAACCACATCACGAGCCTCTGCTTCATCATAAATCCGATTCACGACCAGCTTGATATCCTTGGTTGAAGCATACATGCTGTAGGCCTTAAGCACAGCATAGGCATCTGTCATAGCCGTCGGTTCTGGTGTAGTCAGTAAAATTACCTCATCAGCCGCCACAATAAAATCAAGCACATTATGACTGAGACCAGCCCCTGTATCTACGAGAATGATATCCGCCATCTGTTCACACTCATAAAGTTTCGCCATAAGTTTGCTTCGATCCTGCACAGAAAGATTCGCCATCTGTTCAAGCCCCGATCCACCGGAAACAAATTTAACACCACAGGGTCCCTGCATGACAATATCCAATAAACTCAGATCCTCCTGTAGCAAATGCATCAGGTTATACTTCGACATGGCTCCCATCACGACATCGACATTGGCCATGCCAAGATCGGCATCAATAATTAATACTCGCTTACCGGCCAGCGACAAAGCAATCGCCAGGTTGACCGTAAGATTCGTCTTGCCAACCCCGCCCTTGCCGCTGGTTACAGCAATAATTCGTGCTGGCGACGCCTGTGGCTTTAGTTGTTGAATCGCCGGTATAATACTTGCCTGGTCATAAACCTGTTTGTTTTCTATTAATTTTCTTAAATTCGCCGCTTGATCATTCATTCTGCTACCTCAACAGCATTTCTGCCAGCGAATCGGATTTTGCCGGAAAGATATCATCTGGTACGCTTTGCCCATTTGTCAGATAAGATAAGGCGATCGGATACTGATAAACCAGATTCACGATAAGGCCAATACTGCTTGTTTCGTCTGTTTTAGTAAATAAAATCTTATCAGGCGCACATACAGCAAAATTGCGTAAAATATCAACAGCATCCTTATATTTTGTCGTCGCACTCAATACCAGATGTTTTTCAATGGCAGGCTCCACAGCCAAAAACTCCTTGAGTTCCTGCAACTGAAATTCATTATGCTGGCTGCGTCCAGCCGTATCAATTAAAATCAGTTGTTTATCACGATGTTTTTCAATCGCTGTTTTCAGTTCTGGCGGAGAGTAAACAATTTCCAGTGGCAGCCCGATAATATCAGAATATGTCTTGAGCTGTTCCACGGCAGAAATCCTATACGTATCTGCCGTAATTAAAGCTGCACTTATGCCCTTTTCCAAGACAAACTTCGCAGCGATTTTCGCTATCGTTGTCGTTTTGCCAACACCAGTTGCCCCAATCAGGGCAACAATTTTTGTTTCTCCCGCCTGAATTTCAATCCCTTCATCCGGCAGTTCAATTGTCTGGGAGAAATACTCTGCCAAATAAGCCTGTGCTGCCGGCGCTGCCTTATCAAGCAACAAACTCACATCCGAAGTACTATGCAAAAGATTTTGAATAATTTCTTCATCAACCTCCTGCTCCGCCAGTGCCTGGCGTACAGAAATGGTTGAAGGGGAATCCGTCATCTTTTCCGTCATTACCCGCTCGAGCATTACCTTCATCTGATCAAGTTCCTGCTGCAGCTGCTGAATTGTCTTTTCCTGTTGCTGCACCTTCTTTTCACTAGACTGCTCCTGGGCCTTTATGATGCGCGGTGCTTTTACTGGCGGATTCGCTTCCATCCCTGTGGAAACGACCGCTGGCTGCACCGGGCTGGGATTTGTCTTGTAACGGGTCAAAACATTTTTTGGTACAAGCGGCTCCTGCGGTAAAAACTCATGAATTGATATTGGGGCCGGAGCTGGCGGCGGTGAAGCTTGTTTTTTGGGCATATCCTCAACCGCTGCTGTGACCTCAACCATTTCCTTGCCCTTATAGCCAAGGAAACCACCTTTTCTATATCGCTTCGTGTGCAAAATGACTGCATCTACACCAAGCTCTGACTTTACGCGCGCCATCGCCTCTTTTGCGGTTCGCGCTTTAAAAACCTTAATTCGCAATTATAATTTCACCACCCCAAGAACTTGTATTTCTACACTTTGTTCTACTTCTGCATGTGATAATATGATAATGCCCGGGACCGAACGCTCCACCAGTTTTCTGAAATAGAGCCTAACAGCTGGACTTGTCAGTACAATCGGCTGATATCCCATATTCGTCAGTTTCTGCAATTCTTCATTAAGTGATTGCAAAAGCTTTTGCATGGTATCCGGATCCAGGCTGACATAAGACCCCCGGTCTGTGCGCTGCACAGCGCCGGCAATTTTATTTTCAATACCCGGATCAAGCGTAATGCACGGCAATATATTATTTTGGATATTTTGCTGGGTAATCTGACGTGCCAACGCATGCCGTACATACTCCGTCAAAATCTCCGTGTCTTTTGTTGCTCGAGCATAATCAGCTAACACTTCGAGAATCGTCGCCATATCGCGGATCGAAACTCTTTCCCGAAGAAGATTTGCCAATACCTTCTGGATTTCACCGACCATCATCAGATCCGGCACCAGTTCAGAAACAACCGATGCGTTGGTCTTTTTGACATTGTCCACCAGATTCTGTGTTTCCTGGCGACCGAGAATTTCATCTGCATGCATTTTAATCACTTCTGTTATATGTGTGGCCAAAACTGAAACCGCATCAACAACCGTATACCCGTTGAGTTCCGCTTGTTCGCGCTGCACCTCTGAAATCCACAAAGCCGGAAGTCCGAATGCCGGCTCAACCGTCTCAATTCCCTGTATCTCTTCAAATACAGTACCGGAATTCATTGCTAAAAAGTGATCAAGTAATAATTCTCCCTTGGCTATTTCAATTCCTTTTAATTTTATAATATATGCATTAGGTTTTATTTGAATATTATCGCGAATACGGATTGTCGGCACAACAAGTCCAAGTTCCAGTGCACACTGGCGACGAATCATGACAATTCGTTCGAGCAAATCACCGCCCTGCCCCGTGTCGACAAGCGGGATTAAGCTATAGCCGATCTCGAGCTCCATCGGATCAACCTGAAGCAGCGAAATAATATTCTCCGGTTTTTTTATGTCTTCCTTGGCCTTTGCTTCCTTCTCCACGGACTCCGTTTCAACATTTTCCTGTGCCGATTTGCGCAAAGTGTACCCGACAAGCAAGGATGCCAGGGCTAAAGCAAAAAACGGAATTCCTGGCAATCCCGGAATCAACGAAAATAAAAAGAGCACGCCCGAGGCAATCAGAAAAATCCGGTGATTGCGGAAAATCTGGGATGTCAGATCATGCCCCAAATTTGTATCCGAGGCCGCCCGGGTTACAATAATGCCCGTCGCCGTTGATACCATCAGTGCCGGGATCTGGTTGACCAGGCCCTCACCGACCGTCAGCAAGGTATAGTTTTGCAGGGCCTGAACAGCTGTCAGGTTTCGCTGCACCATACCGATGACAAAGCCGCCAGTAATATTGATAATGATAATAATAATGGCGGCAATTGCATCCCCTTTGACGAACTTACTGGCCCCGTCCATCGCGCCATAAAAATCTGCTTCACGCTGAATTTTCATGCGGCGCAGCTTTGCTTCCGCATCGGTAATCGCCCCCTGATTCAAATCGGCATCAATGGCCATCTGCTTTCCCGGCATGGCATCAAGGGTAAAACGAGCCGCAACTTCGGCCACGCGCTCAGCACCCTTCGTGATGACAATAAACTGGATAATGATCAAGATGACAAAGACAATAAACCCGACAACCGCATTACCACCGACAACAAAGTTACCGAAAGACATAATAACCTCACCGGCATAGCCCTCAAGCAAAATCAGTCGCGTTGACGATACATTGAGTGCCAAACGGAACAACGTCGTGAGCAGCAGCAGAGACGGGAATACTGAAAAATCGAGCGGTTCCACGTTATAAATAGAAACCATGACAATTACCAGTGCCAACGTAATATTCAGGCACAGCAGCAAATCCAACAACATTGTCGGCAGCGGGATAATCATCATGATTACAATTGTAATAATCGCCAGAGCAACCATTACATCACTATATTTTTGTAGTAAGCCTCCCATCGAAGACGAAGAATTTTCTACTGCCATCCTGTACGCTCCTCATTTCACAGATAACAAATACCTAGTTATGCTAACTTTTTATTTTTTAAACGATATACGTATGCCAAAACTTCGGCTACGGATTTGTAAAGTTCTTGTGGCACCGAATCACCGATTTCAGCCGTTGCATATAAGGCCCTGGCTAGCGGTTTGTTTTCCACAATTGCCACATTGGCTTCACGGGCGACGTCCTTAATCTTTTGTGCGATCAGGTCCTGCCCTTTGGCTATAATAACCGGAGCCGCCATACCAGACTCATATTTTAAGGCTACGGCGAAATGCGTTGGATTCGTGATGATAACATCCGCCTTCGGAACTTCCTGCATCATGCGCTGCATCGCCATCTCCCGTTGTTTCTGACGAATTTTGCCCTTAATCTGCGGATCCCCTTCCGACTGCTTTGATTCATCTTTAATATCCTGTTTACTCATCTTCAGTTCCTGCAAATGCTGCCATTTCTGATAGACAAAGTCACAGACTGCCAAAACCATAATGACCCCACAAATCTGGAAGGCAAGAACCATAATAACCTCCGACATATGCGCCATCGAAAATTGCAAATCCGCCGAAATCAGTTTCGGCATTTGTAGTACCTCAGCCATTATGTACTTATAAATAAAATATCCGATAATAACTATTTTCAGTAAGGACTTTATTAGCTCGACCAAGGCCCGCTTTGAGAAAATACGGCCAAACCCCGTAATCGGATTCAGATTATCAAGCTTAAACTCCAGCGGTTCTGTCGTAAAATTAATCCCTACCTGGAACAAATTTATTGCAAGCCCTGTCACCATAATAACCAACATAATTGGCAGGGCTGTTTTTGCCAAGACAACCATAATGCCTAAAAAAATCCGCATGATGGATTCTGTATCCACCGGCTGCATCAAATGACTAAAAACATAAATCATATAACCAACAATTTCATTATATATAGATGAGCCAAAAACCTTTATGGATAAAAACCCGCTAAAAATAACAAAGGCCGCACTGATTTCCTGACTCTTGCCTACCTGCCCTTTTTTTCGGGCATCAGCTTGTCGCTTTGAAGTCGGTGCTTCGGTTTTTTCTCCAGCAAAAAGCTGCAGATCAAACGAGCTTATTTTAACGAATTGCCCGCAGCGCCGCGGATATGTTTCCATACATCTCATTAAACATCACATCCAAAAACAGAATGTAAAACGGCAGGGCAATGGAAAGAACAAATAGTCCGATGACAATTTTAGCCGGAATCCCGACCACAAAAATATTCATCTGCGGCATCGTTCTCGCCAGCACGCCCAGACCAACATCTGTCAGCAAAATAGCAAACAATACCGGCAAAGCGATCTTCATCCCGGTAACAAAAATTCCTCCGGTCATATCTACCATGAGATCCGATATACTCAAATCAAAAGTTGCTCCGAGCACCGGAATCATCTGAAAGCTTTCAAATAAACCGGAAATCACCATATGATGTCCATTGGTGACCAGAAAAATAATAATTCCTAAATTATATAAAAAACTGCCGAGCAATGGAATTTGTTGCCCCGATGTCGGGTCAACCACATTGACGACGGCAAAACCTACCTGCATATCCAGTAATTTCCCAGCCATGTGAATCGCCGCAAAGGTAATATAGGCGACAAAACCGATCAGCCAGCCAACAATCAGCTCCACAATCACAGCCAACATATAGCCCACCACACTTTGCGGGATCTGAGGGATTCCCTGCTGGTCGATGACAGGAAAAAGCACCATAGCGATGGCAAATGCCGTTCCCGCACGAATATACACGGGAATATTCAGACTGCCAAAAAAAGGTGCAAGCAGAAATATTCCACTGACTCTGGTCAGCACTAATAAGAATAGTCCTGCATGATTTTGCATTATATCATACAGATCCACGTCATCTACTCCTCATCAGCCGATATACCCTGGTAAATTAATCAATATATTTGCCACATAATCAACCATTAGCCGCAGCATCCACGGGCCAAAGACAAGAACGGCCACAAAGACCGCTATAATCTTCGGAATAAACGCCAGTGTCTGTTCCTGAATCGAGGTTGTTGCCTGAAATACACTGACCAAAAGCCCTACCAGCAAGCCAAGACCAAGCATCGGCGCTGAAATCAGCATAACCATCATCAACGCCTCCTGCCCCAATTGAATAACTAAATCTCCCGACATTTAACCACTCCTTACTTAAAACTTACAATCAACGAGCGGATGAGCAAATGCCATCCATCCACCAGGACAAAAAGAAGTATTTTAAATGGCAGTGAAATCATGACTGGCGGCAGCATCATCATTCCCATCGACATCAGAGTACTGGCAACAATCATATCAATTACGATAAACGGTATGTAAATCATAAATCCAATCTGAAATGCCGTCTTAAGCTCACTGATAATATAAGCCGGGATTAAGGTAAAAGTCGAAACCTCTGCCGGTGATTCCGGGCGCTCTGCATCCGAAAGATTCACAAATAGCGCTAAATCAGACTCCCGCGTTTGCTTGAACATAAACTCGCGCACCGGCTCAACCACCTGTGCCAGTGCCTCTTCCTGCGTAATTTGCCCAGCCAGATATGGCTGCAGCCCATTGTCGTTTGCCTGACTCCAATAAGGGGCCATGATATAAAACGACAAAAACATTGCAAGCGCAACCACCACCTGGTTCGGCGGCATATTTTGCGTCGACAATGCATTTCGCAGAAATGATAAAACTACAACAATCCGAATAAAGGCTGTTGTCATAATCAGAATGGAAGGCGCGATCGATAAAACCGTCATCAGGGCAAGAATCTGCAGACTCACTGCTACATCCTGCGGATTGCTCGATGCGCCAACTCCGATATTAACATTCGGGATCAAAGGCGCCGCTAGGACACTCTTTGGTATACCTATAAGTAAAAGCAGCAGAATTCCCGCTCCCCAAAACACCTGCCGTTGCCTTAACACTAATTCACAACCTCTTCCTTTATTTACGATATCTTCCATCTTTAAATAAAGCCGGAAGCCGGCGCGATATCTTATCAAGCGAGCTCAGCTGCTGGGAAAAAACCTTATCCAATCCCAGCACAGGAACTGCTTCCCGGCTTTGGATCCGCAGCTTCTCAATCTCTTTTTCATCCGTTATTTCCTGCAATAAGGTCACGCCATGTTCCGCAACACCCAAGAGCAGAACTTTTCCGGCAATCTCAACAGCACAGACAGATTTCCCCGGCCCCAAGGGTAAATTTTCCAGCAATTTCCCTTCCGTTCTCGTGTCAAACCTGGCAAAACGTCCGCCCAAAAAACGCGAAACAAAATAGGCCATAGCCAGCACAAAGACAAAGACTGCAAGCAGACT
The DNA here is from genome assembly GCA_963678095.2 of Selenomonadaceae bacterium. Lineage (GTDB taxonomy): Bacteria > Bacillota > Negativicutes > Selenomonadales > Selenomonadaceae. The sequence continues at coordinate 764,345 of OY782746.1, forward strand.
GATCAGATATGCCAGCGTCGACCACCAGGAGGACTGGCTTGGATGTGGGTCAGCTTCCTTATATGACGATAAATAACCACTGCCGTCAGCAGCAGCCGCCTGCGCTGCCTGTGCCAGCGAAGGATCTATCCACAGCAGACAGGCGGCGCATAAAAGCCCCGCCATCAACATATACTTTAAATTTTTCATTAACCTACTGCTTTGCGCACAGCTTCCAATACGCGATCCGGCTGAAACGGCTTAACAATAAAATCACGAGCCCCAGCCTGAATAGCTTCAATTACCATAGCCTGCTGGCCCATAGCACTGCACATAATAACCTTCGCATTAGGATCAATCTTCTTAATTTCCTTCACAGCACTGATGCCATCCATTTCCGGCATCGTAATGTCCATCGTCGTCAGATCCGGTTTAAGCTCCTGATACTTTTCCAAAGCCTTCAAACCATTTTCTGCTTCACCGACAACTTCATAGCCGTTTTTGCTCAAAATATCTTTAACCATCATTCTCATAAACGCTGCATCATCAACGACTAAAATTCTAATTGCCATTTTCATCTCTCCCCATATCTCTTTTTATACATTAAGCTTGTATCTGTTTGCATAATCATAACACTTTGATTATATAGTATTTAGCCCGTTTTCTCAACTGCACTACTGTAAATTCTTCGTGCGTTCAAGCGGACTTACAATATCCGTAATGCGAACACCAAAATTTTCATCGATAACGACAACTTCACCTTTAGCGAGCAACTTGCCATTGACGAGAATATCCACCGGTTCCCCGGCAAGCTTATCAAGTTCGACAATCGACCCCGTAGAAAGCTCCAAAATATCACGGATTCTTTTTTTCGTGCGTCCAAGTTCAACCGTCACCTGCAACGGTACATCAAGAATCAGGCCAATATTGGCATCGTTGACCGCTACCGGTTCAGTAGAAAGCGGCGTAAACTGCGCCGGCTGTACCGGAACATTCGAAGCCACACGGGCCTGATTCGGCACGTAAGGCTGTGCATAAGCTGCCGGGGCTGGTGCTGCCATTGGCGCAGCTGGTGGTGGTGTATATGCCGCTGGCTGCGCTGGCGCCGCCGCCATCGGAGCAGGCGCCGGCTGCGGCGCTGGTGCAGGGGCTGGCGCCGGTTCTTCAGCTGCGGCTGCCCCATTGAGCAAGCTTTCTACCATTTCTTTGGATATGTTGAGTGGCAAAATCTGCATGATCTCACTGTCAATCAAACCCTCAACTTCCATCCGGAATGAAATGCGTACGACAGGATCATCCTGCCCGACAATTTCTGTCACCTTCTCTGCGCTTGCAAGATCAATCAGATTGACCTTGGGGGGCGATATATCAATTTTCTGGCTAAACATCGTTGACAACGAAGTTGCTACCGCTCCCATCATCTGATTCATGGCTTCACCAACAGCACTCATCCGAATCTCATCGAGTTCTGTCTCCGGCGCTGTGCCATCACCGCCCATCATCAAATCGGCAATGATACAGGAATCCTGCGCCTGTATTGCCAGCAGGTTACTGCCTTCAATCCCCTTTGTGTAGCCAACCTCAACAATCAGATATGGCATCGGATAATGATTGCGTATCTGCGTTACCGTGTCAATCGACACAGTGGGCGTTGTTATTGATACCTTGTGCCCTAAAAGTACAGACAGCGTCGTTGCCGCACTGCCCATTGAAATATTGCCAATTTCCCCCAGCGCATCGTTTTGTATATCTGTCAGCTCTTCCATTACCGGCGAAGGTGCTGAGTCGGCATCTGCTGCAGTATCCGCAGATGCCATTCCACCGTTTAATAATGCATCTATTTCTTCCTGCGAAATTAAATCATCACTCATTGTTATCCTCATCGCCTTCCGTAATTACTCTTGTAATTTGTACTGCGGCATTTTTGCCAAAGGTCCCTGGCCGACAGTAAAATTTAGGTCGTTTGCCGATAATGCATTTCAACTCATCATCCACTTTTGTATCAAGCTGCAAAACATCGCCAAAACCCAGGGTCAAAAACTCCTGAATCGTTATGTCAATCGATCCGAGTTCAACAGCTACCTGTACCGATGTATTGCGAATTTTGCGTTGCAAGACTTCAATCTGTTCCGGATGATCTTCCTTGTTGGCCACCGAAGCTGCCACCCAAAACGTCGTCGTCAGCTTCGACATAATCGGTTCAAGTACCAGATACGGAATGCAAATGTTCATTAACCCTTCAACATTGCCAACTCTGACCTGCAGCGTTATGATGACAACCATATCGCTTGGCGGCACGATCTGAGTAAACTGTGGATTTGTCTCCATCGCCTCAAGTTGTGGCGAAATATTGATCACATTTTCCCATGCATCCTTAAAACCTGATATTGCGGCATTCATAATCTTGCGCATAACAGCTTCTTCAATCTCTGTCAGCACCCGGACTTTCATCGCACTTTCACCGGTACCACCAAATAAACGATCAATGATAGCAAAGGCTATGCTAGGATTTATTTCCATAATCACATTGCCCTTTAACGGTGGTACTGCCAAAACCCCGATGACGCTTGGATTTGAAAGCGAGCGGACAAATTCCTCATATGTCAGCTGCTCGACAGAAGCAACCTCAACATTCACCATCGTTCGCAAATGCGTTGACAAGTAGGTATTTAAAAGGCGGGCAAAGTTTTCATGCAGCATGTATAGCGTACGTATCTGATCCTTAGAAAACTTATCCGGCCGTTTAAAATCATAAACTTTTACCTTCTTCTGTTCCTCTGCATCTCTTACTTCCTCAGCAGAAACAGCTCCAGTAGAAATAGCCGACAATAGTTTATCTATCTCAGACTGTGATAAGACATCTTCCCCCAATCTTTTTCCTCCTTTCCCTACCTTTTAACATTTAATCAATTATTGAAAAACAAAATTGGTGATATAGACCGCATATACCGATCCTTCGCCAAGCTGTTTGTTTAACTCTGTCTTAATTTGATCCTTTAGTGCATCCTGCTTATTGGGTTCAAATTCATCAATTTTCTGCGCCCGTAGCATTTGTACTACCGAATCAAGCACTTTGGTTTCCGCATCTACATTGATCTTGCCCTCAGTAAAATTGCGTTTATCCCCGGGATTCATCTCCAGGACAATGCCAACTTTCAAAAAGCGACCGGATTTGACACCGCCCACGTTGACGATAATGCCATTTTTCGGATCACCGAGCTTGACAAAGGTCCCTGGTTCATGAGTCACTGCCTTGCCGACCGAGTCGGTCATCACCTTTGTCGTGACAAAATACGATATACCTCCGGCTAAAATTAAGCCGACAATTACCAGCGCTCCAATAATCAGTGCCGGTGATTTCTTCTTTTTTTCTACAACAACTTCTTCATCAGCCATTTTTCACACCTCCATGATGTTCTATACATTGACTTGTCAGCGATAAACAGTAAACTCGCTGTCTGTTTTCTATGTACCGCTGCCGCTGGAATAACTGCCAAGCCTGCCGCATCCCTGCATCTTCGAACCTATATCTGAAAATGGTCTTCTTTTCCTGTTACCGGCCATTGTCTTTTCAAAGTTAAAAGCTCTTCAGAGCCCGCCGATATGTCATTACCCGGCGTACGACCTCATCCATTTTTTCTCCCACGATCAGCTTCTTACCATTTATCAAAGTAATTACGGTATCTGGCGTCTGTTCTACTGTCTCTATAATTTCTGCATTTAAAATGAATTCACCTTTATTATTTGCTTCTGAATTAAATTTTGTCAGTTTAATCATGGAATCCAACCCCATTCTTTAATATAAGGGGGATTTCTCCCCCTTTATATCAGATTATTTTATCGTTTCATGCTGATCAGCGTGTCCAGCATCTCATCCGAAACCGTAATGATTTTTGAATTTGACTGAAAACCACGCTGCGTGACGATCATATCACTGAATTCATTGGACAGATCGACATTCGACATTTCCAGAGCTGACGGCGTCAAGCTGCTTCCGCTGGCTGTAATCGTCGAAATCTGAACTTTACCCGAATTGTTTGATGCCGAGTAAAGGCTTGATCCCGACTTTTCAAGTCCTGCCGGATTGTTGAAGGTTGCTATTGCCACCTGCGCCAAGGAACGTTTCTGATTGTTAGTGAAAGTACCGGTGATGATCCCCGAGCTGTCAATTGCCACGCTTTTGAGGGATCCAGCTGCATAACCATCATAATCCGTGCAGGCCGCTGTCGATTCTCCGGCATATTGTGTCAGCTTCGAAAAATCAATACTGATCGAAGAATTTGCCGCCCCATTCGTATAGGCAGTCAAGGCCAACGTTGCCGCCCCACTTTTATAGGATCCGTCTGTATTAAAGACGATCGGCACACTTACCGCTGCATTGGTTGCTCCAGTTACCGCATTGGCAGCAATATCAGCCTGCCAGGTGTTCGCCGTAGCTGTCTTTGTCAGTGTCAAAGGAACACTGTATTTTGTTCCTAAGCTATCGTAAACCGTCAAGCTTGTTGATATTGGCAAACTATAACCAATATTGCCGGTATACCCGCCTGTTGTAACTGTTTTTGTCGATCCGTCAGACAATTTAACCGTTAAGGATTTTATCTGGGTCCCCGTCGCACCAGCTACAATCGGACCGGCAGATCCAGTTGTAATCGTAGCTCCGCTCGTGCCATCAGCCAAATTAGGCGTAATGCTGGAAATTGTTGCCGTATCGGCTGATAAATTTTTGCTGTAGGTCGCTGATGTTGTCGCCGTCGCTGTCATCGACGTGTCTGCCGCAACGACGATATTGGTCGGCGCTGCTGTCGTGTCAATCACGCCGTTTGTTCCCATCCAGCCCTGTACTTTTAAACCGTTCCCAGGCAGGCAGTAATTTCCTTTTTCATCGAATTCAAATGCGCCATCGCGCGTGTAATAACTGCTGTTGCCATCATTTACTACAAAAAAGCCCGCCCCGGACAAGCAAAGATCAGTGTTTTTCCCGGTCGACTGTACACTACCATTCGTAAAAATTGTATCAATACTGCCAATGCCAACTCCCAGCCCGATCTGTTTTGGGTTGGTTCCACCTCTGGTTCCCGATGCGGAAGACGCTGAGGTAAGTGTCTGGCTCAGGGTATCCTGGAAAGTCACACGGCCTGATTTAAATCCCGCCGTATTTACATTGGCGATATTGTTGCCGATAACGTCCATTTTAGTCTGGTGATTTTTTAATCCGGCAACTGCCGAAAACAAGGAACGCATCATAATAAATCTTTCTCCTTTTTATCTGTGCAGCAGGCTGCTTCTGTCATTCCGCAGCCGTAAGCTCCCCGAAGGTCCGGCTATAAGATTACTGCACTGTCTATATTTGTAAATATTGTCTCTTTTGCACTCGTGCCGTCCATGGCGGTAATCACTGTTTTATTGGCTGCACTGACGACAAACGCCTTGTCGTTCATATAAATCAACGACTCTTTGGCTCCTTTAGCGGCAATTTTATCTACCGCAGCATTGAGCTTTGTCATTTCCTGCGGGCTGAGCTGTAAGTTTCGGCTCTGCATCCGCTGCAGGGCATGCTGGGAAAAAACCAGCTTACTTTGCTCCCCCGCCAGAATGTCGGCAAAAGATGCTGCCCCAGATACGGGCTTAGTTGCCGGCAGCGAGTTATGATTACCTACAGGTATAAGCGGCTGCGTTTGCAGATAAATTCTTGAATCAGCCATATACCATATCCTCCTCGTGTCCGTCTTTCCTACTGTTATGCTGTTGTACTGGCCGTTGTTCCTGTCGTCGTACCCGTTGTTGTGCTAGCTGTCGTACCGGTCGTTGTTCCACTTGTCGTTCCCGCAGTTGTCGATGCATTGCCACCTACAGCCGTGAGCTGACCAATCGGCACCGATACCAAAGTATCTTTTCCTGTCTGCTGAACAACCAGTGACGGCTGTCCGCCGGAGATACTGACGCCAAGAGCTGTCCCCGTATACGCATTCTTACTATCATCCATCCACTGTACATTATGCCCAATCATTGAGCTAAGCTGTCCCACCAGTACAGATTCATTAATGCCACTGACAACGCTGGATAAGCTGTCCATCCCCTTGGATACATTTGTCATTTGTTCAAGCGATGAAAATTGTGCCAGCTGTGCAACATATGTCGCATTATCCTGCGGATCAAGTGGATCCTGATACTGCATCTGCGTTACCAAGAGCTTTAAGAACGCCTGCTTATCAAGATTACCCCCCGCAGCTGTTGCAGAAGTCGTACTGGTTATCGCGGTTGCAGCTACACCATTAATTGTGTTTAAATCATTCGCCATTTTTACTCCTCCTTAAATCCGGTAATCGATACCATCTTCACCTGAATCACTATCCAGCGCTGTTATGCCGGCAATATCATCTTCGAAGTCAGCCATATCAATATTGCGGTGTTTAAACTGTCTGGCATTTTGCTGTTGTGCCTGTCCGCTCTGCCCACCGGAGAGAAATTCTCCCAGCCCTGCATAGACGCCGACATTATCCACTTTAAGCCCCTGTGCTTGCATTTCTTGTTTAAGCTGGACCAGTGAATTCTCAATAATCGATCGAACTTCCGCATTATCGCTATGAAATGCAGTCGAAACCGCGCCCCCGGCCACAGTGACCTTCAGCACGAGTTCACCGAGATGTTCTGGCTTAAGCCTGATGACCATCTGCGTGTCCTCGGTCGTCTTAATCAGGCGCACTTGATCGATAATTTGTTTGGGAATTTCATAGTCAGTTGCCGAACGTGACGCCGTGCCAGAATCGGTTACTGCCTGAGCAGCTGTTGTCTGAGCCGTCCCCGGTAAACTTTGTGCCAGGGAGGAAACGTGATCTGCTTTTATTGCCGACGTATCAACTGCCGGAGTCTCCGCTTCTTCTCCTGCCCGTGCAACAACTGGTTTTTCAGCAACAGCTGTTACAGCCTGCGTCAATGCTGTACTTTCCGGCTGGGCCTGAACACGTTCCTGATGTAAGCTCAGCAACGGCTGGACTAAAGGCTTGGTCTTATCTTCTACCGTAACGACGAGTCCGTCAAAAAACTTATCTGTTTTTTTATCTGACTTCACATCTTTTGCCGGCGAAGTCGTTGCTGCTGCTGGTACATTTTGCTGAACAACTGGTGTTTCGGCCAGCAGCATATTCTGTACAGCCGGAACTGTAGTTGACGGCTGCAGCTCTGCAGTTGCCACAAAATTTTGATTCGCAACCTGAGCCCCAACAGTCGTCTGCTCTACAAGTTGCTGAGCAGCTGCCGTCTGAGCTTTCATCGCCGCTGCTACATTCTTCCCACCGAGCAAATCAATCAGTTGTTGGTTGGCGGCAACACTTTTCTGATTCTGTGGCAACAGCGCTTCAAGCGGTAATGCTTGCGGTTTTTCTTCTTGCTCTGCCCCTTTGACATCTGCTATATTCCCATTTTTTACCGGTGTAGCAAGCTGCAACGGGACGCTACTTGCCGCCTTGCCCGTCTGCTGCTTCACAGTTGACTGTACGGCCAAAGAAAGCTCTTCCACAGCTGAATTTTCAGAAGGAACTGCTGCCAAGTCGGACAACGCATTCTTTTCTGGTGATGGAACCATCTTTTCCCCTTGGTTTATCATAACGGCAGTCAAGCTGGCGGTCAATGGGTCCGCGGCATTAAATTCATTGCCAGTGGACATTGTCGCCTCTTTGGTATTTTGCTGATCATCCTTTGCCTTTTCGAGCGCATCGTTAAAATCTTGTGTTTTACCAGAGGTTTTCCCATCTTTAACAGCCACAGGTTTACCATTTTTGCCGGATGACGCATTGGCCTTTGGCGCCGGTGTTTTCTGAGTCGCTGTATCCGTTGCTGTTGGCGCTGTACTTATTATATTTGCATTCACATCCATATTTTCACCTCCTTTCAGGGTACCTGACTGACTACCGGTTTGCCACTGTAAAGAATTTTAGTAAGCTGGGCGCTTCGATCCGAATCAAAGGTTGTCAATATCTTCGACATCTGTGGTTCTTCCATTTTTTGCAAAATAGCTACCACCATATTGTCATCGAGTTTATCCAAAATATCGACCGCCTCTTTTGGCTTCATTTGCCCATAAAGACGAGCTAATTTGGAAATTCTTTTTTTCTCCTCGGCCTGACGAAGCTTCATCTGCTTTTCAATTTCTTCCTTAGTCAAGACTACCGGCTTCGATGGATCCGCCGACAGTGCCTTCTCCGGGTTTATTGTTGCATCGGTAACCTTCTTATCGACAGGCTCCGGCTGCTGTGTTTCCTCGGATTTCACTGGTTTGTCCGGTTTGACAAAATAGTCCCCGATAATCGGATACTTATATAATTCCATCTTCTCATTTATCGTATTCGTATCAAATATTCTTAAATAGATCCCCAGGAAAAAGCCCCCGATGACCAAGATCAAGAGCAGTATTATTTTGGGGAGAAACCGCAGCATTGCCTTTATTCGGAGCCACATTGTCTTTTGGGGCGCCGCCTGTTGTCCCGGCACTGCCTTCTCCGGCAGATAAACTGCTGCCGGTTTATTTTTCGCGCTATCCGCCATATTCTTACCTGCCTTCCGGGGTTAGTATCACTGGTAGAGATCCAGAACCTTATTCACATAGTTTTGTGTTTCCGCATACGGCGGAACCCCCCCATATGCCTTGACGGCCTGAGGTCCGGCATTATACGCGGCAACAGCGCGACGCACATCGCCACCAAAATCGTCGAGCATTTCCTTCAGGTATTTGGCCCCACCATCAATATTTTGTGCCGGATCGTAAACATTATTTACCCCCAGGGCCTTTGCTGTTTCCGGCATTAATTGCATAACGCCAACAGCCCCCGCAGATGATACAGCATCCGGGCGACGGCTTGATTCAGCCTCCGCTACGGCAGACACAAGTTTTGGATCCACGCCATATTTCGCCGCTGCACTGCGAATCAAATTATCGATTTCACCATCAGCGGCTGTGGGCCTCGCCGCCTTACCGGCGGCCGCTGGCGGCAAAGCCGCTGGCGTTGCCATATTCATTTCTGATTTCAGCGTCTTGCCAAAATCTGCTGTCGGTGCAGCAGCTACGCCAAACCGCGTTTCAATCGAATGAATACGCTGCATGATTTGATTGATTCCATCCAAGTTCATCATTGTTCCTCACCCCGTCTGACCCGCCGTGTGTAAATCTGCAGGCCTATTTCATCGAGTTGTTTTTGTTCCTCAAAGAGCTGTTCCTGCCTAAATTCATTAAACCTTTTTTCTCTCAGCTGCTCAATGGATTCCAATTTATTGCGGACTGCCAGCAGTTGCTGCAGGCGCTTGCTCTTTTGCGCCTTCGACTGCAAAATAGCTTCATCCTGCAGTTGCAGTTGCTCTCTTTTCCAGGCAAAAAAACTGTTATAGGTCATCAGCGTACCGACCGTAATCCTTGCGCCTTCGGTCAGCCGTTCATAATCTTTTTGCCCCTGCTGCATTTCCTGTCTCAATTTTTCCATGTACTCCTGTTGTTCTGTCAGCAGTTTGGAGATCTTTGCCAGCTCAACTTCCGCCTTTTCTTTTTCCATCTTCGTAACTTTCAGAAGCGTCTCCAGCTGGAACTTGAATTTTTTCATCAGGCATCCTCAGCTTCCAGTATTATATCTCCTCCAGAGCCTTTTCCGTGTCCGCAAAACTGTCCTTTTCATAGACTCCCTGGCAGAGAAAATCGTTGATCTTATCAATTTTTTTCACTGCTTCATCAATCTTTGGATTTGATCCGCTGACATAGGCGCCGATATTAATCAAATCAGCCGCATCGTTGTAAACCGCCATCAAAGAGCGCATATTCTGCGCCGCCCGGTAGTGGTCTTTGTCAACAACCTCCATCATAACCCTGCTGACACTATTCAAAACATCAATCGCCGGAAAATGATTCTGCGCGGCAATTGCTCTCGACAATACAATGTGTCCATCAAGAATGCTTCGCACGGCATCGGCAATCGGCTCGTTCATATCATCCCCGTCAACCAGAACCGTATAAATCCCCGTAATGGAACCTTTATCATTGGTTCCAGCTCGTTCAAGCAACTTGGGCAAGAGTGCAAAGACCGACGGTGTATAACCACGGGTTGCCGGCGGTTCCCCGATCGTAAGCCCCACCTCCCGCTGCGCCATAGCAAAACGGGTGACAGAATCCATCATCAGCACGACCTTTTTCCCTTGGTCCCGAAAATATTCAGCAATAGCGGTTGCCGTCAAAGCTCCTTTAATGCGGACAAGAGCCGGCTGATCCGATGTAGCAACAACGACAACAGCCCGTTTAAGCCCTTCTTCCCCGAGGTCACGTTCAATAAATTCCTTGACCTCGCGGCCGCGCTCCCCGACCAGGGCAATTACACTGATATCTGCTTCTGTATTGCGGGCAATCATACTGAGCAGGGTCGACTTGCCCACCCCGCTGCCAGCCATAATTCCGATTCTCTGGCCTGATCCCATCGTAATCAGACCATCAATAGCCCGCACCCCGACATAAAGCGATTCCTTTATTCGCGGCCTTGACAACGGGGCCGGCGGCGCTGCCTGCAGCGAATATTCCTGCATGCCTACAAGCGGTCCCAGTCCATCGATCGGATTTCCCAGCCCATCGAGCACTCGTCCTAAAAGCTGTGACCCGACTTTTACCGTAAGCGTTTTTTGCGCTGAAATGACCTCACAACCCGGTCCTATTCCTTGCATTTCGCCCACTGGCATCAAAAGGACAAAGCCCGCCCTGAAGCCGACAACTTCTGCCGGTATCGGGTCAACCCCAGGAAAATGGGAACAGATGTAGCAAAGTTCGCCCAGGCTCACGTTAGGACCTTGGGATTCAATGACCAATCCGATAACCTGAACGACTTTCCCATTCAATTTTATGGACTCACAAGAATCTATTGCATTGATAAATTTCTCTGTATTGATCTGCATTATTCCATAACTTCCTGAATTGATTTTTTAATCAGCTCTAACTGCGTGGCCAGCCTTGCATCGACACTGCCATTGAGAGAATCAATCACACAATCGCTGCCCGCTAGTGAAGGATCCGACACAATCTGAATCAGTTCACTGCCGTCAATCATCGCCTGAAATTCATTTTTTGCCATTAGCACAAATTCGTAGTTGTCCGGCGCAACCCGAATTACGATCCCATTTTGGTCACGTACTTTCTCGAGCGCCTTATTGACAACCGGCAGGATTACCTGCGGCACATCAATAAAATGCTGCGGTAGAACTTTTTCAACAATCCGCATCGTCATGTCGACAAGCTGCTGCTCCGCTGCTAGCAGGCAAAGCTTCATTTCTTCTTGTGCCGTAGCGATGGTTCGCTCAGCTTTTGCATTCGCCGCCGCAATAATCTCGCGCTGCTCTTCCTGGGCGGCTTTAAAACCAGCCTCATAACCTGCATCATAGCCAGATTTCTGCCCAGTCTGAGCGGCTTCAGCGGCAATGTTTTCGGCAGCTACCATCGCCGCCTGCGTTATTTCAGCTGCCTTTGCCTGGGCCGCGGCAAAGATGTCAGCTCGAACGACTTCCGCTTCGGCGATCATTTTCTTCGCTCGTTCTTCCTTTTCAGCCAATAGTACCAGCTGCGCCGCCAGGGATGCGTGGGCAGCGGTGTCAGCTGCGGCATCATTTTCCTGTCTGACAAGACATTCCGGACGATCGACTACTTTAGGCTCGTTCTGCCATACCGCAGATTTGATTACCCTAGACAATCATTTCGTCTCCCTTGCCGCGAGCTACAACAATTTCGCCTTTTTCTTCCAAATTGCGGATGATGGCAACAATTTTTTGCTGAGCCTCTTCTACATCGCGAATCTTGACCGGCCCCATATATTCGATTTCCTCACGCAGCATTTCGCCGGCGCGTTTTGACATATTTTTGTATACCTTGGCTCCGACTTCCTGTGATGTAGCCTTGAGGGCGAGGGACAAATCCTTGGTATCAACCTCACGCAATACAAGCTGCAACGATCTGTCGTCGAGCATGACGATATCCTCGAATACGAACATGAGGCGCTTGATTTCTTCGGTAAGTTCCGGATCTTCGACCTCGAGACTTTCGATAATCGTGCGTTCGGTACCTCGATCGACGCGGTTGAGCACCTCGACAATCGCCTTGACACCACCGGCAACAGTGAAATCCTGGGTGACGAGGGAGGATAGTTTCTTCTCCAAAACACGTTCCACATCACGAAGCACATCCGGCGACGTACGGTCCATCTGTGCAATACGCTTAGCAACTTCTGCCTGGCGCTCTGCCGACAAGGAGGAAATAATCGTGGCTGCCTGATCGGGATCGAGATAAGCCATGATAAGAGCGATTGTCTGCGGGTGTTCGTTCTGGATAAAATTGAGCAGCTGTCCCGGATCGGTTTTTCGCAAAAAGTCGAATGGACGAATCTGCAGGCTGGTCGTCAGGCGATTGATAATATCCATCGCCTTTTCCGAACCAAGTGCCTTTTCCAGAACATTTTGTGCATATTCAAGCCCGCCAGTAGAAAGATATGTCTTGGCCAAAGCCATCTGATAAAATTCACCGATGACCTGAGCTTTTTGTTCCTGCGTGACCTGTTTTTGATTGGCAATTTCCAGTGTAAGCTTTTCAATTTCCTCATCATTTAAATGCTGAAAGAGCCGGGCCGAATTTTCCGGCCCCAAGGCAATGAAAAGAATTGCTGCTTTTTGTTGACTTGTCATTTCACTACTGCTAGGTTCATACATATTGTCACACCCATGTTCCTAAAAATTATTCGTCCGCCAGCCACGTTCTGACAAGCTGTGCCATTTCTTCCGGCTTCGTCCGAATCAGTTCTTCGATCTTCTGACGTTCTGTCATCCGCGCCTGTTCCTCTTCTGACAGCTCATCCGGTTTCACTTCACCAGCTTCAATTGCAGCCGCCCGTTCAGCTTCAAGCCGCAGCTGATTTTGTTGAGCTTCATAAACTGCACGTTCAGCCGCCTCACGTTCAAGACGTTTTTTCCGGCGATACAGATAAATCCCGGCTGCGATGAGGACGATAACCAACACAACGGCGGCAATCTGCAGGTAATAAATCATCTGCTCTTTCGCCTTTGCTTCCTCTTCCGCCTTGGCCTTTTTATCCATAAGTTCTGTATTAAACGGCAGTGGTTCTACCGATATCGTGTCACCACGCTGGTTATCAAGTCCGACTGCCGAAGCCACAATGCGGCTGATGCTGTCCTGCTGGGTTCTGGTTACATCTTCATTGACGAGCACAGCAATGGTCAGACGTTTCACCGAGCCCGGTGAGGCGACGATTTTTTGTTTTTCTTCATTGATTTCATAGTTCTTGGTAGATTCTTTTTTGGCATACTGCGCATTGGAGGTATTGTCCGCCACATAACCCGGAATATTCGAGGTTGTGCCGGCCGGGCCGCCCGGTTTAGCGGAGGTGCCATTGTATTCTTCCGAAACATCCTGTGAACTGCGGATTATTCCCGAGTCATCAACAACCGGCGTAAAGACCTGCTTATCCGTTTGTTTCTGATCAAAATCAAGCTGAACATTGAGTCTTACGAAAGCGCGGCCTTCCCCTAAAGCCTGGTCAAGCATCGTCTGAACATCTTTTTGCAGACGATCCTGCACTTTCTTGGTCATGTCCATTTGGGTAAGCGTTATATTGCCGACATTTTTTTCTTCATTTTCATCGGGGTCATTGAGAATCTTGCCGCTGTCATCAACAATGGTGATATTTTCCGGCTGCAACCCCTGTATGCTATGTGCCGTCAGATTCACAATGCCCTTTATTTCTTTCTTCGTCAGCTGAGCCCCCGGCTTAAGCTTGAGCATAATAGAAGCCGTTGCCGGTTTTTCATTTTTTTTGTATAAACTATCTTCCGGCAAAACGATATGTACACGGGCACTTTCAACAGCACCAATGCGCTCGATCGTCCGGGTTAATTCGCCTTGCAGGGCCTGAAGATAATTCACCTTGTTTTGAAACTCCGTAACTCCCAGCTTACTGTCATCAAAAATCTCAAATCCCTTTGAGCCTCGCGGCAGTCCCTGCGTAGCTAGATCAAGCCTGGCGTCATGAACATTTTTTGATGGTACGAGAATTGTTGTCCCTTGCGGACTTTCCTGCACGTCATATGTTATTTTTGCTTCTTTCAATTTAGCTGCGACTTCACCCGCATCTTTGGTCTCCAACTTCGTAAACAACGGAACCATATCCGGTTTGCTGCCATACCAATAACTCCATCCCAGAATCGATATCATCAAGAGTGCAGCTACACCGATGATTGTGTATTGCTGCCGTTTACTGATCTTATTCCAAAGCTGCAGATACTGTTCTTTCCAGTCTGCCATTGTCTCCATCCTCTCGCTACATAAAAAATATCATCAGACCTGCATGCGCATAATTTCCTGATAAGCTTCCACAGCTTTATTTCGAACCTGCATAGTCAGTTGCAAGGCAATATTTGCCTTTTCTGTGGCCAGCACCACCTGAGAAATATCATCTACTTGTCCGGCAGCCAGTGCTATATTCATATCTTTTGCCCGGTTTTGAAGGCTGTTTGTCTCTTTTAGGGCATCGGTCAGATACTCGCCGAAATTTTTAGTTTCGGTCTGGGCCTGGTTTTCGTGCAAATGGCTGGTTGCACTCATCGATACAGGCGTCAGTTTCAACGCTTCAACTTGCATGTGTACACCTCACTATTTTCCAATATCAAGTGCCTTCATGGCCATACTCTTCGCTGTGTTTACAGCGGTTACATTTGCCTCATAAGCACGCGAAGCGGTAATCATATCTACCATTTCATTGACAATATTCAAATTCGGCAATTCCACATAGCCATTTTTATTGGCATCAGGATGTGTTGGATCATATACCATCCGCCCCGGAGTTGAATCTTCCGTAATGCTGACGGCGCGCACCCCATCGCCAGCCTCGCCTGCAGCTGCCCCTCGTGCCTGACTCGACAAGATCTGGGCAAACGAATTCGCCTCGCCTGTGCGAGGCTCAAATACAACAAAGCGCCGATGGTAAGGCCCCCCTGCTGCAGTCCTGGTCGTATTCACATTCGCTATATTATTGGAAATAACGTCCATTCTAAGACGCTCCGCCGTCATTCCCGACGCCGATGCATCAATAGCGCCAAACATACTCATTTTACTTCCGCCCCCTTACAATTGCCTTCGTCATTGCCCTTTAATAACCATTTTTGTATCATTAATATTCCCACTGATCTGCCTAGACAGAGCATCATAGTATACATTATTTTTAGCAAGTTCCGCCATTTCAATATCAATATCAACGTTATTATTATCGGTTCGCATTGAGGTCGTCCCGTCCTCCTGGATTTGCGGCGAGATCAGTCCCTGTTCTCTAACCATTGGCAGGTGCTTGTCACGGGTACGTACCATTGCCAGTTTCTTTGTATCATTCGTCATTTGCTCGGCCAGCAAGCTCTCAAATACGACCTCACTTTTTTTAAAATTCGGCGTATTGACATTGGCAATATTATCGCTGATCACTGCATGACGAAGATTTGCCGCCTGCAGGCCCCGGCCCAAAACATTAATGGCGGTAGCGTTCATTATTTGATCCAGCATAAGCTGCCTCCTCACTCGTTAATAAAAAACATAATTCAACATAAAATATTCTGCATTTTCAACTAAAATTCCTTTTAAATTCTAACACATTTTTTCGCTTCCTGCACCATTTTAAATCCTTCTGTGATGCATAATAGTATAATAGTCTTAAGTCGCCTCGCCCTTTTGCTTTACAAATCCTTCCCAAAACAATTTTACTCCTGCAATTGACCACTTTTCATCAGCCGGAATTCCAAAAAATATTTGTCTAAAAACGTTTCAACTGACAAAAATATTTTACCAGCCATGAAAACACAGATTTTTATTCAGCAAAAAAGTGCCATGAACCTGAAATTTCGGTTTATGGCACTTTAGTAAAGCAGGGAAATAAACGCAGACGTTATCTCTTCAGTTTTTGAACTTCTTCCAGCAGGTGTTCATTGAGAACCTTAATATACGTTCCCTTCATGCCAAGGGATTTAGATTCAATGACACCGGCTGACTCAAACTTACGCAGGGCGTTGACAATGACCGAACGGGTAATGCCGACACGATCAGCAATTTTTGAAGCCACCAGCAAGCCTTCTGTCCCATCGAGTTCACCAAGGATATTGATTGCCGCTTCAACTTCTGAATAAGACAGTGTTGCCAGCGCAATCTGAACCGTCGCTTTTTTACGCGCTTCGATTTCGATTTTTGCCGTATGATCGCGCAGCATTTCCATACCGACTACCGTCGCGCCATATTCGGCAAGAATCAGATCCTCGTCAGTAAATTCTTCATCAAACTTTGCTACAATCAAGGTTCCGATACGTTCGCCAACACCATAAATCGGCACAATCGTCGTATTCTTGCCGTTAAACATGCATTTTGTGTCCTCCGTAAAAGCACACATACCTGTCTTCGAGCGCAAGTTAGGCGAGGTTTCATCCATCTTCAGCAGCCAATTTACATAGTGACGGGGAAATTCGCCTTGATTGATTACTTTGTCAACCATCAGATCGCATTCAAAATCATCAATAAATGCATAGCCGAAAATTTTCCCTTTCTTGCTGGCAATATAGACATTGGCGCCAATTACATTGCTGAGAACGCGTGAAATTCCATCATATTCAACGCTTTCTGATTTTTGCAGTAATTTATTGATTTTTCTTGTTCTTTCGAGTAAAGTTGCCATTCCTAGATCTTCCTTTCGATTCTCTGTTTTATCATTTAAGGGGTGAATTAACCTTGTAAATGCAGCTACAGTCCTCTGCATTTTTATATTCTACCATATTTTTATAAATAATCATATATTTTGATTAATATTATTTTTTGAAAATTTGTATCATTCTATAACAGGTGACATCAGCCCGGCTGTCTCTGCAGATTCCCCTGTTCGATCTCCTCCACCTTTATATTGTGATTCGTATAGACACAGATGTCAGCCGCAATGGACAAGGCTTCCCTGGCAATCGAGGCGGCATCGAGATCGGTATGCTTTACCATAGCCCGCGCAGCCGCCAGCGCATAAAAGCCGCCTGACCCAATTGCTGCGACATCCCCGTCAGGCTCTATAACCTCACCACTGCCCGAAAGCAGCAACAACGACTCTCCATCCGCAACGAGCAGTAGCGCTTCCAGCCGCTGCAAAGCGCGATCCGTACGCCACTGCTTTGCCAGTTCAATCGCCGCGCGCATCAGATTGCCATTAAACTCCTCCAGCCTGATTTCAAATTTTTCAAACAAGGTAAAGGCATCGGCGACAGAACCGGCAAACCCGGCAATGACTTTGCCATGATAGAGCCGGCGAACCTTGCGCGCATTGACCTTCATGATGGTGTTTTCTCCGAAGGTCACCTGTCCGTCGCCGGCAATTGCCGTCTTTCCCTTATGTTTTACTGCGACAATCGTTGTCGAACGAACCATGATGATTCTCTCCTCTTTGCCACTCAGAGCTGCGATTTAAACGAGGTCAGTGATGCCAGTGCCCGCTCGGCAATGGCCTGTTTTTTGAGTTTTTTATCACGAATTTTTTCAGTCAGTGCCGGCATGAGCCCGAAATTAACATTCATTGGCTGAAAATGCTTCATATCAGCGGTTGTGATGTAATGGCACAGCGCTCCATGCGCCGTCTCTGGCGGAAACACCACCGGATCAAGGCCCTTGACCAGGCGGGCCGCATTGATTCCAGCCACCAATCCTGAGGCCGCAGACTCCACATAGCCTTCAACGCCGGTCATCTGCCCGGCAAACAGCAAGTGCTTATGACCTCGCAGCTGCATGGTAGGCGCCAGCAGCTGCGGCGAATTGATAAAGGTGTTACGGTGCATAACCCCATAGCGGACAAACTCCGCCTGTTCAAGTCCCGGTATCAAGGAAAATACCCGTTTTTGTTCGGGCCATTTTAAATGCGTCTGAAATCCGACAATATTATAAAGGCTACCGGCAGTGTTGTCCTGGCGCAGCTGAACAACTGCATGTGGGCGCTGCCCCGTCACCGGATGTTCAAGACCAACCGGTTTTAACGGTCCAAACAGCAGCGTGTCGATGCCGCGGCTGGCCATTTCCTCAACCGGCATACAGCCTTCAAAAAACTTTTCTTTTTCAAAATCCTTGGTCGGTGTCCGCTCCGCCGTGGTAAGTTCCTGCCAAAAGCACTCATATTCGTCCTTACTCATCGGACAATTAATATAGGCAGCTTCTCCTTTGCCATAACGCGAAGCCTTATAGGCTTTTGTCATGTCAATTGACTCCCGGACGACAATCGGCGCTGCGGCATCGTAAAAATATAAATACTCCTGGCCTGTCAGGGCCGCAATATCTGCCGCCAGTGGTTCTGATGTCAGCGGTCCACTGGCAATCAAGACCACAGCATCGTCTGCGACTGGTATTGTTTCGATTTCTTCATGAATGACTTTTATCAGTGGATGATTCTTCACCTTTTCCGTCACGGAACGGCTGAAGCCTTCCCTATCGACCGCCAGCGCTCCGCCCGCCGGAACTGCATGAGCATCCGCTTCGGTCAAAATGAGCGAATTGAGGCGACGCATTTCTTCCTTGAGTACACCGACCGCGTTTTCCAGCCCGGCACCACGCAGTGAATTACTGCAAACAAGCTCCGCAAAATCAGCGGTCTTATGTGCCGGCGTGGATTTTTTCGGACGCATTTCGTAGAGTTCTACCTCTATATCCTGGCTGGCAATCTGCCAGGCGGCCTCGCTGCCAGCCAGGCCGGCACCAACAATAATTACTTTCTTCACGTTCTTCCTCCATATTACGTTGAAGCTTCGGCCGGATCTGCGGCCGGCTTCTTTGTTTTCGTCTTTGTCTTCGGCGACGCTTTGGCCTTAACAGTCTTTTTCGGCGCTGCTTTTTTCTTTGGCGCAGCCTTTTTTGCTTCATTTTCTTTTTCAGCTACCTGCGCTTCTACAGCAGCTGCGGCATTTTTAGCCTTGGCTTCCGCCTTCTCTTTGATCTTGTCGAGCTCTTTATTAATCGGATGGTCTTTGCGGCTTTCACAGGCCTCATTGCTGCAATACAGCATGGCCCTGCCGTTTTTATAAAAATGACGCAGCATAAAGGCACCGCAGGTTTCACAGGCTTCCTTTTGCGGTGCATCCCAAGTCACATAATCGCACTGCGGATAGTTTTTGCAGCCATAAAAAGGACGTCCGCGTTTTGTTTTTCGTTCGACAATACTGCCGCCACATTTTGGACAATCAACCCCGGTTTCTTTTAAGAGCGGTTTTGTATTGCGGCAGTCCGGAAAACCTGGACAAGCCAAAAACTTTCCATACCGACCCTGCTTGACGACCATCATGCGCCCGCACAGTTCGCATGCGACATCAGAAACTTCAACCGGCAATTCAACATGGCCAATTTCTTCTTCTGCGTGCTCAAGCGTCTGGGCAAACGGCCCATAAAATTTACCGAGCAGCTCATTTTTTTCAATCCGGCCCTCAGCAATTTCATCGAGTTCATTTTCCAGTCCGGCAGTAAATTTTGCATCGACAATCGATTCAAAATACTGTTCCAACATATCAACGACAACAAAGCCAAGCTCTGTCGGCTCGAATTTCTTCTCAACCCGGATGACGTAGCCGCGGGCAAGAATCGTCTCTATGATCGGCGCATATGTACTCGGTCGCCCAATATCGCGTTCCTCAAGCGTCTTAACCAGTGAGGCTTCGTTATAGCGCGGTGGCGGTTCTGTAAAATGCTGCTGCGGGTCAATGTGCTCTAAGGTAAGAGTCTCAAGTTCTGCTAGTTCCGGCAACAAAACATCCTTTTCCTTTTTTCCCTTGGCTTCACTGTAGACAATCGTAAACCCGTCAAACTTCAGCTGAGAACCATTCGCCCGGCAGCCATACCGACCGGCAGCAATCGCCACACTGAGTGTATCATAGATCGCCGGCATCATCTGACTGGCTAAAAAGCGCTGCCAGATCAGTGTATACAGTTTTAATTGATCTTTCGACAGATATTTTTCCAAACTGTCCGGCGTAAAATTAACACTCGTCGGACGAATTGCTTCATGTGCATCCTGCGCTTTTTTGCTAGAGACATAGACAGGGGCCTTTTCCGGCAGATAAGCCTTGCTGAAGGCATCTTCAATATATTCCCGGGCTTCTGCCTGCGCTACTTCCGAAATACGGGTCGAATCCGTACGCATGTAAGTAATCAGACCAACCGGGCCCTTTTTCCCGATCTCCAGCCCTTCATAGAGCTGCTGGGCCAGCATCATTGTCTTACGCGAGGTAAACCCCAGCTTGCGCGAGGAATCCTGCTGCAGGCTGCTGGTAATAAACGGCGCTGACGCTTTGCGCTGGCGCTGGCGTTTTTTTACTTCCTGAACGATAAACGATTGCTGCTCTATTTCACGGACAATCGCCGTTGCCGCTTCCTCATTGCCAATTACCGGTTTTTCCCCATCAATACTGGTAAGCTCAGCTTCAAACAGCGGCGATTTGTCCTTTCTCAGTTTCAGACCGACCGACCAGTACTCTTCAGAAACGAAACTCTGTATTTCCTTTTCCCGGTCGCAGATCAGCTTTACTGTGACCGACTGCACGCGTCCGGCACTGAGCCCCTTGCGTATTTTTCGCCAAAGCAGGGGACTAAGCTTATAGCCGACGATACGATCCAGCATCCGGCGCGCCTGTTGTGCATCTACCCGATCGAGATTGATCGGACGCGGATTCTTTACTGCCTCCTGAATTGCCGGTTTCGTAATCTCATTGAATACAATCCGGCAGTCTTTGGTTTCATCAAGACCAAGAATATAAGCCAAATGCCAGGCAATTGCTTCTCCCTCACGGTCAGGGTCAGATGCCAGATAGACAGTATCTGCATTTTTGGCTTCCTTTTTCAAAGCCTTAATCAAATCGCCTTTGCCACGAATATTGATGTACTTGGGCGCAAAATCATTGTCCACATCAATTCCAAACTGACTCTTCGGCAAATCCCGGAGATGCCCCATCGAGGCCCGCACAACATAATTTTTCCCCAAATATTTTTCTATCGTTTTGGCTTTCGCCGGTGATTCTACAACTACCAGTGTTTTCTTCTGTGCTTTCTTCACAAAGCATCCTCCTTGACTGCACGAATATACTGTCGCGGAGCGTATTCTGTAACCAGCCCGCGCAACTGCATCTGCAGTAAGATAAAAGCAATGTTTGACACATCACTTCTTAATTTACAAATAATTTCATCAAGCGTTATCGCTTGCTCTGGCGACAGCAGGGCATAAACGGCAGCCTCCTCTGCTGACAGGCACAACGTATCCGTCCTCAGACAATCCTGCTGCTGCCACGGATACTCTTCCATGACATCTGCCGCACTGCAGATAAGCTTTGCTCCCTGCTGGATCAGACGATTGCAACCGACACTCTGGCTGGAATAGATGCTGCCAGGGACAGCAAAAACATCCCGACCTTCATTCAGAGCCATTTCTGCCGTAATCAAAGCACCGCTTTTCTCGGCAGCTTCCACGACAACCGTCCCCTGCGCAAGCCCGCTGATAATACGATTGCGCGCCGGGAAAAATCCCGGCTGCGGAACGGTCCCCGGCGGATATTCTGAAAGCACTGCCCCATTTGCAGCAATTTCTTGCAAAAGCATTTTATTTTCCGGCGGATATGCATAATCGATGCCACAACCGAGAACCGCTATGGTGCGCCCGGCACGCAGAGCTCCACGGTGGGCGGCTGTATCAATTCCCCTGGCAGCACCGCTCACGACAACCACCGACTGTTTTGCCAGTTCTTCCGCAATGTTTTCCGCCGCACTGCAACCATAAGCGGAAGGGCGCCGGGAGCCTACTACAGCAATACTCCCGGAAGCAAGCGCCAACTCGCCACGGTAAAAGAGCACCGCTGGCGGGTTGTATATGCTTTTTAGCAGCGATGGGTACTGCGCTTCCTGCAGGGTACAGAGTTTAACTCCAGACCGTTCCCATTTTTTTGCTAATGCCTGGGTATCAATTGCCGGTTGGCGGCGGAAACCCTCGAAGGCCTGCAACCCTTTGCGATCCAGACACCCGCTGTCCCGTAGCTGTTCCTGCGAACTTTTCCAAACGGCCTCACCGCTGTCGAAAAAATCCATAAGCTTTTTTATCTGTGCGCTGCCAATCCCGGGAATCATCTGCAACCGTGCCCAGAAAATTTTATCCATGCTTATCGCCGCCTGTATTTTTCAACTGCTGCTCAATTTTCACATGACATTATACCATCATACAAAGATCTCAGACAATTTGCAATATATTTCCTTACATTTTGCAGCAATTTTTCAATTACACTTTACATTATTGTCAATTCTAAATCTTTTGTCAATTCTTTTTATTTTTGTAAAATTTAAAGGAATGCCACAAAATGCAGCATTCCTTCGTTATTCAGACTTTTTGTATAAAATGACTTTTCCGCTGTCCGTGCACTCAGCTAAGAGTTGTGCCGGCGTTTTCCCACCGAGCACCACCGTATTGCAAATCTCAGCCAGCGGCAACAGGACAAAACGACGCTGCGCTAAATAAGGATGCGGCAACATCAGCTCCGGGCTATTTCTCAGCTCTTGTCCAAAGAGCAGCAGATCGATATCAATAATCCTCGGGCCCCATAAAACATCCCGCTGGCGGCCAAGCTGCTGCTCAATTTGCAGACAGGCTGTCAAAAGCTCTTCCGGATCCAATACCGTTTCCACAGCTACAACTGCATTTAAAAAATCCGGTTGTGCTTTATATCCAAACGGCTCCGTCTCATATAGCGACGACCAACGGCTGACCTTTATCCCCGGCCACTGCTCCAGCAAGGTAATCGCCGCCATAATATTGGCTGACCGATCACCAAGATTCGATCCAATTCCCAAAAAAACCATGCTATTGCCGAACCCGCTCGGTCTCAACCTGCACATAGTCGATGGGGCCAGCAATCGGAACCGAAGGCTTGCGCACACGTGTCCTGACGGATTTCACCAACGGATTGACGGCAAGAATTTGATCCCCAATATGTGCCGACAAGGTCTCCAGCAAATGAAACCGCTTATTTTCCACAACATCTTTAACCAGCTGATAAACAGCCGCATAATCAACCCCATCGCGAATGTTATCCGTATCACTTGCTCTGTCGTCGAGGGTTTCAATCTCAACGTCAAAATAAAATTTCTGGCCTTGTTCGCGTTCATATTCATATACGCCGTGAAATCCGTAAAACATGATATTATGAATTATAATCTTTGCCATATTTTCCACTCCCCATCATTGCATCTATCATTGTCAATGCTCGTTTAACAGCCTTAACATCATGCACCCGGTGAATCTGTGCTCCCTTCATGCGCCCCAAGAGCGAGGCCGCAATCGTGCCTTCCACCCTGTCTTGTGCCGGTAGTTCAAGGATGTCACCGATAAACCGTTTGCGCGAGGCCGCCAGCAGAATTGGACAGCCAAAGGACTGCAGCTGCTCCAAATTCTTCATAATTGCCAAATTGTCTTCTTTGTCTTTGGCAAACCCAAGACCGGGATCGAGAATAAATTTATCCCATTTTATTCCCTTTTCGCCGCCAATCGCAATACTCCTGCAAAAAAAATCATGCATATCGGCCAGCGGCCCCTCCGGATAATCGCCCTGCTGCTTGTTGTGCATCACAATCACCGGCACATCATATTTTGCTGCAATTTCAGCCATTTCCCCCTGATCATATTGCAGCCCCCAGACATCATTGATGATATGCACCCCCGCCGCGAGCGCAGCAGCTGCGGTTGTCGCTTTGTAGGTATCGACAGAAACCGGCACGGAGCATTCAGGCAAAAGCTTTTCAAGCATTGGTAGCAACCGTTGCTGCTCCTCTTCGGCAGTTATTTTCTTGCCGCCGTTATACGGGCGTGTTGATTCCGCACCGATATCAATAATATCAGCCCCGTCCTCCTGCATCTGCTGTAAATGCCGTCTGGCGCTGTCAAGCGTATTATAACAGCCGCCATCAGAAAACGAATCCGGCGTAATATTCAATATTCCCATTACCAGACTATGCTCCCCATCAAGAAACAACTCCCGGTCACGCCAGGAAAAATGCCGCTGCGCCAAAAAGCCTTCACAGCTAAGCACTCGGCCGATTTCTTCCGCCAAGGACTTGAGCCCCCACGGCTGCAGTTTCAGCTGGCTCAGGGCTGCCCGATACTGTTTGAGCGTTCCCATCAGCAATACGTCCGTATAGGCAGCGCTAAGATCTGCCGAGTGACGCGAAACTGCCGCATCGCCCCCTTTGCCAAGAAATGTCTGTTTCAGCACATTGGCAGCCTTGGTTCCCAGTTTTTCCACTCGCATTACCTTAAAAACTGCCTTCTCCTGCATAATCGCCGTCCCCGTCGGATCACAATCAAGTTTCGATAATTCCCATGCAGCCTGCTGTTTGTTTTTTATAGCCAAAACCTGAATCCGCCAATTTGTTCCCAAATTTACCCCCCCTATTGCTTATAAAGACCATTTTATTGTATCATGTCAATATACATGGTGATATTTTATACTATATTTCTATGTCATATCAACACCAGGAGGCCTCCCTATGACAA
Source organism: Selenomonadaceae bacterium (assembly GCA_963678095.2). Lineage (GTDB taxonomy): Bacteria > Bacillota > Negativicutes > Selenomonadales > Selenomonadaceae. The sequence goes on from OY782746.1 coordinate 788,914, forward strand.
AAAGATTAGATCCTAATACATTTGATTTTCCCGTAGATAAAATCCGCAGTGGATTCTACAGTGATATTTATTTTCTGCGTACACAGGAAATCCTGAATCAGGCCAATCTGCATGATCGTGTTACCCTGCAGATCTTTCAGCGCGATTACGCGGTTCTCTGCGGCATCGATGAAGCAATTGCCCTGATTAAACGCTGTGCCTATCATCCTGAAAACATAAAAATCAAGGCTCTGCATGATGGTGATGCTATCGCGCCCTGGGAGACAGTTATGACCATCGAGGGCGATTTGGCGGATTTTGCGCACCTTGAAACGGTTTATCTCGGTACAATTGCCCGCCAGACCAAGGTAGCAACAAATTCGCGCCGCGCGGTCGATGCCGCCGGCGGAAAGCCCGTGCTCTTTTTCCCCTCCCGCTTTGATCACTATTCCGTTCAGGAAAGTGACGGCTACGCAGCAAAAGTCGGCGGTATGAGCGGAATTTCCACACCGGCCAATGCAGCCGTCTGGGGAATTGAAGCTGCCGGGACCATTCCTCATTCGCTGATTGCCGCCTGCGGCGGTGATACCCTGAAGGCAACCAAACTTTTTGACAAATACATGGATCCAAAAATTAAACGCGTCGCTCTCGTAGACTTTGATAACGATTGCGTAAACACCAGCCTCGCCGTCGCCCGTGAACTCGGCGATCGCCTTGAAGGTGTTCGCCTTGATACCTCGGATAAAATGGTAGATGTGTCTCTGATCGGCCAGATGGGACATTTCAAACCGACTGGCGTCAATGAACAACTCGTGCGCAATGTCCGTGAAGCCCTCGACCATGAAGGTTTCCATAAGGTAAAAGTGATGGTTTCCGGCGGATTTACGCCGGAACGGATTCGCCATTTTGAAGAACACCAGGTTCCAGTCGATGTCTATGCTGTCGGCAGCAGTATTTTTGCCACGAATGTCGATTTTACAGCTGACATCGTGCTTCTAAACGGCAAGCCTTGTGGTAAAGCAGGCCGAAAATTCAGCCCAAACCCGCGCCTTGAAGATGTCCTATAAACAGGAGGAGGTTTTTTTATGGAAGTATCCTGGGGTGACTTCTTTTTGCTGCTCTTGATTTTACTGATGTTTACCTATTCGTTTTGGAATTCAATTTTTACCGATTAAAAAAGTCCTGTCGGCTGAGATTTCACTCTTAGCCGACAGGATTTTTTTCAAAAACGGCAAAAAAAAAGGAGAGAACCTCTCTCCTAAAAATTACATCACCCGGCGAGCCCCGATATAGCAGGATCCCCAATAAGAACTTGATAATGAATCAACCACAACGCCACGGCTTGAAGACGCATTGATAAACCGGCCATTGCCTAAATAGATGCCTACATGGGAGGCACCATATTCATAGGTAGAAAAGAAAACGAGATCTCCCGGAATCAATTCGTCATAGGCCACCGGTGTACCGACTTCATACTGGGCATCGGCTGTACGCGGCAAATAAATGCCAGCATTGGCAAAGACATAGCGGACATAACCTGAACAATCAAATCCGCTGGGCGTAGTTCCACCAAAAACATATGGCACCCCAACATAGGCCAGAGACGATTGTACCACACGGCGGGTTATGTAATTCGACCCACGGCTCACTTCCGGAATGTCTCTTCCCAGCAGCGCCATATATGTTGAACTCCCCACGAGTCCATCGGCGGATAAGCCCCGGGACTGCTGAAACTGCTTGACGGCTTCCGCTGTCGACGGACCAAAATCCCCATCAGCCGCTACATCGTAGCCCAAGCTTGCCAATTGGCCCTGAATTTCGGCCACTTCATCACCCTGGTCCCCCACGCGAAACGAAGCCGCATCGGCAACGGAAAACCAGCACATAAGTACCATTGATAGCGTTAATATACGCAGCAACTTACTCAAAAAGCCACTCCTCTCTTTGTCGCCTACGAGGTTAGCTGTCGGGTTAGGGCAGAGAAGAAGACCACCCCTTGTTTGTCGGCAGAGCCGGACTAACAACATTCACCCCAAAGAATTGGTTTCCCCGTTCCTGAGCTGGATTCGGCTTGTTTATAACTCATTGCATTAACTATTCGCCAAAATAATCTAATTTCCTGCTTTGGAAATTATTTTATTTTTTTGATTATTTCCGCTATTTTTACAAAAAAACCTATCTTCATAAAAAAAACTGCCGGTTGTCCGGCAGTATAGCAGCCTATAACTTTGAGTAATCAATAAGCCGAGTTTTGTTCCGCTTGCGCGGTGACGATCATTTATCTAGATCGACAGTTGCCTGTCGATTCAAGCGACTCAACCCGGAAGGTTCCGCGGGCAGCATCATCCCTTCCCTATTCGGTCTTGCTCCATGTGGGGTTTACCAAGCCGGCCAGTCACCTGACCGCTGGTGCGCTCTTACCGCACCTTTCCACCCTTACCTGCTATGCAGGCGGTCTAAATTTCTATAGCACTTTCCCTAAGGTCACCCTCGCTGGACGTTATCCAGCACATCGCCCTGTGGAGCCCGGACTTTCCTCAAATGCCTCGAAGGCACTCGCGATCATCTTTCATACTCAAAGCCAACTCTTTGATTATAACACTTCGACCTTGCTATGTCAATTTCCGGCCCGGAAGCATCGGCGCAAAGTAGCAATCGAAGCGTCTATGTCCACTGCTCCGACAATCCCCGATACGACAGCCACTGTATCCGCTCCCGCTTCCGCTACAGCTGCAATATTATGCTCCTTGATGCCACCAATCGCCACATATGGCAACAAACTGCTGTGCGCTGCCTGCCGGACGTAATCAAGTCCGACTGGCGCCGTGGCTTTCGTTGTCGTGGGAAAAACCGGACCGACACCAATGTAATCGATCAGATTCGCCAAATCATTTGCTGCCTGCAGTTGCTCGAGGTTATGGGTTGACAGGCCAATGACTTTTTTCGGTCCGACAAGTTGCCGAACTGCAGCTGGAGGCAAATCCATCTGACCGATGTGAACTCCATCCGCATCGACCGCAAGTGCCAAATCGACAAAATCATCAATAATAAAGGATGCGCCGGCAGCCCTTGTCATTTCTCGCAGCACACGGCATTCCTCATACATATCCCGGGCACTTTTTTCTTTTTCACGATACTGTAAAAAGCGAATGCCAGCCGCAAGCATTTGAGCAACAACCTCCGTATTGCTGCGCCCCCGTGACATTTTCTCGGCTGTTATAGCATAAAGCTCCGTATTTTTAAAATTTTCCATTGTCTCAGCCCTTGACATGCTATCTGCCTCCTCTGGCTTTAAATGAATTCAAACGGGTCCGTACCGGTTGTATCCGCAGAAACTTCAACCTTCCACTTACCGGCTGCGGCTATTGCTTTAAGCTTTTCCGCCAACACTGGAACCACCGGTGTTTCCGTAGCAAAATGGCCGGCATCAATCAGGTGCAGGCCAAGTTCAGCCGCCCGTTGCGCCTCATGGTATTTCACATCGCCAGTGACATAGGCATCCGCTCCCATATAAGCTGCTTTGGCAATAAACTCCGCCCCGCTGCCACTGCATAAAGCCACCCGACTGACCATTTTTTCGCCACCACGGACCAGTCGCACAGCATCAGTAGCAAGCGCCAACTTGACCTTATGCGCAAATATTTCCACCGGCAATGCTGTTTCGAGATCGGCCATCCGGCCCAGACTCATAACCTTCCCTTTGTTTTTTAGCGGGTAAAGATCATAGGCTGGCTCTTCATAGGGGTGAGCTTTGCACATAGCACGAACCATACGGTTTTGACTTTGCACCGGGAAAATAGTTTCCAGCCGCACTTCTTCCACCTGCTCCAAAACACCTCGTTCCCCAATAAACGGGTTTGCTTTGGCGAGCGGCAAAAACGTCCCCTGTCCCTTGCAACGAAACGCACAATGCGAATAGTTACCAATATGGCCGGCTCCAGCATCCCCCAGCGCCTTTTGAACAACATCGGCGTATTCAGCAGGGACAAATACGACCAGCTTTACCAGTTCTTCCTCTGCGGTAACAGCAAACGGGCGAATATTTTCAAGCCCTAGAAGTTCCGCTAAAACGTCATTGACGCCGCCAGCGGTAATATCAAGATTTGTATGGGCAGCAAAAACTGCAATATTTGCTGTCAACAACTTCTGCAGCACTCGCCCCTGGGGCAGATCTGTCCGCAGTTGTTTCATCGGCTTAAACAATAAAGGATGATGAGAAATTATCATATCGTATTTTTCAGCGACAGCAAAATCTACCAGTGCTTCACTGACATCAAGGGCCACGATGATTTTGTGGACCTCTTGTGCCGGACTACCGACGAGCAAGCCGACATTATCCCAGTCTTCAGCCAAATAGCGCGGGGCTATTTTATCCAGAGCTTCCATAACAACCTGACATTTTACCATTGGCTTAATGCCTCCAGTTTTTCAATTTTTTCTATGGTTCCCTGATATTTCGAGCTGGATTTCGCCCGATCACTGCTCGCGAGTCCCTGTAAAATCCGTCGTTCCTGAGACAGCAGTTGCTCCAGCCGTAACCGAAGAAGCGGATCTTTTTTTTGCCAAATAATCGGTCCGATCGACAACATTATATCATCCGGCATTGCCCCCTCGCCAGGAACAGCATATAAAATTTCATACAGGCGTTCATCTTCAAGGACCAGCACCTCATCGCTTATATGCCAGCCATGCTGATAGAGCCATTTCCTCAGCCCGGCACCGGCGTTCATCGGTTGCAGAATCAAGCCCGACAAGCCTGCCAGTATATCCGCTGAGGCAGTCAAAAGCTCCTGCATCAAGCCTCCGCCCATGCCAGCAATCGTCACCACATCAACCTCACCCGGGGTGAGAACCTTAAGCCCATCGCCAAGACGAACTTCAATCTTTCCCGATAGCCCGGCAGCAGCAACCGAAGCCAGCGCTACCTGATAAGGACCTTTATTGACATCCGCAGCAACCGCAGCCGTGACGACGTCATTTTGGCACAGATTTATTGGCAGATAAGCATGATCTGTCCCGATATCAGCCAGCCGCACACCTTGCGGAACAAGCGATGCTACCGCTGCCAACCGTTCTCCTAAACTCATAAAAATCCACTCCCTCTCCGCACAGCGCCAGTGGACTGCGCGTAAACAAAAAATGCAAAGCAGGAATCTGCTTTGCATCTATTTTACCTCTGATGGTGGGCCCACTTGGGATTGAACCAAGGACCGACCGGTTATGAGCCGGTTGCTCTACCGCTGAGCTATAGGCCCGCAAAGAAAAAATGGCTCCTTGAGTAGGACTCGAACCTACGACCGATCGGTTAACAGCCGATTGCTCTACCAACTGAGCTATCAAGGAATATTGCCAACATCAAATATTATACATAACAGCAGCGAACTTGTCAATAAGGATTTTCCCTTTTATTCCAGGAAATCTTTCAGTTTCTTGCTGCGACTCGGATGACGCAATTTACGCAGGGCTTTAGCCTCAATCTGGCGGATGCGTTCGCGAGTAACGCCAAAGTTCTGACCGACTTCTTCCAAGGTTCTTGCGCGTCCGTCATCAAGTCCAAAGCGAAGGCGCAGGACTTTCTCTTCTCGCGGGGTAAGTGTTTCGAGAACTTCTTCCAACTGTTCCTTCAGCAGCATAAAAGAGGCTGCTTCCGCCGGTGCCGGTGCATCCTGGTCTTCAATAAAATCACCAAGATGTGAATCTTCTTCCTCACCAATCGGTGTTTCAAGCGAAACAGGCTCCTGGGCAATCTTCATAATTTCCCGCACGCGATCAACGGTGATTTCCATCTCTTTGGCAATTTCTTCCGGTGCCGGTTCGCGGCCAAGTTCCTGTAACAATTGCCGCGATACGCGAATCAATTTATTGATCGTTTCAACCATATGAACCGGTATGCGAATCGTACGGGCCTGGTCAGCAATAGCACGCGTGATGGCCTGACGAATCCACCAGGTAGCATACGTACTAAACTTATAACCCTTATTGTAGTCAAATTTCTCTACAGCCTTTATCAGACCGAGATTTCCTTCCTGTATCAGATCAAGAAACAGCATGCCACGGCCGACATAGCGTTTGGCAATACTGACAACAAGGCGCAGGTTTGCTTCTGCCAGCCTTTTTTGTGCTTCTTCATCGCCCTCTTCCATGCGTTTTGCCAGGAAAATTTCTTCTTCCGCAGTCAGGAGTGGTACTCGGCCAATTTCCTTTAAATACATTCTGACCGGATCGTCAATGTTGATACCTTCTGGAATACTCAGATCAATATCGACTTCTTCCCCTTTTTCGATATCTTCTTCATCATTGTTTTGTTCATGTGAGGTATCAACAATGTCTATTCCTTTTTTACTGAACGCTTCATACAAATCATCAATTTCATCCGGCGTCATGTCTTCGGCCTGCAACGCTTCGACAATCTCTCCATATGTCAGCACGCCGCCGCTTTTTTTCCCTTTTTTCAGGAGCTTTAAAACAATATCCGAACTTTGCGATGCTACTGCCTCTGCTTTTTTCTTCTCGGCCATTTACATGCCTCCTTTCTGTATATTCATTGCTATACAACCATACTTCATTTTATAATTCGTTAATTTCATTTTTAATTCGCTGGCTTTCTGCAAGTTCCTGCAAAAAACCTTCATCCCCCATACGCTCTAATTCATCTGCCCGCAGCCGATGTTCTTCATATAATTGCTTTAAATACGATAACCGGATTGTTCGGACACAGTCATCAAACAGTTGCAGCTTATCCTCCGGACCGAATTCTTCAACAAGGCAACGCGAAAGCTCTGCACCTGCCTCCGGACTCAGGATCTGTGATGCTGCAACATCGTCCATTTTGCTCTCATCCCCGCCGCTGTCGGCGATAAATTGTAAAATTTCATGATGGAGTTTATTTTGCACTTCCTCCACCCTGAGTTGTGCCTGGGCATAGCCAAGCACAGAAGGTTCCAGCCATAATGTCTTTATGATATATCTGCCCGCCCGCAAGATCGCATTATCTACGCGTTTGACCGCAAATCGCATGCCGACACGCGCAGGTTCTGCTTGATGCTGTTTTTTACCGGAAAAATTTTGCAGTTCGCTGCGAATAACCCCTTCATCAATACTGAGTACCTGCGATATGCGGGCAATATAGGCATTGAGCTCCACTGCATTGTTTAGTTCCGCCAAAATCGGCAGTATTTCATTGAGCACCTTGACCTTGCCCTCAAGCGCTGTGTAATCAGCGCTGGCAAGCGCATGCCTGAGCCGGTACTCCACTAACGGCAAAGCATTTTTGATCAAAGTGCGAAATTCGTCAGCTCCATGCCGACGAATAAATTCATCCGGATCCTTGCCGTCAGGCAACATGATAACCTTCACACTGGCGCCTGTTTCGCGTACAATCGACAACGCGCGGATCGTAGCATTTTGCCCAGCGCTGTCGCTATCATAGGCAAAATAAAGCTCGGATGCATAGCGCAAAAGCTTTTTGCACTGTTCAATGGTAAAAGCCGTCCCCAAAGAAGCTGCGACATTTTCTATGCCGTGGCTATATACGGCAATCGCATCCATATAGCCCTCAACAACAATGGCATAACCTGCCTCTTTTATCGCCCGCTGTGACTGGTCAAGGCCAAACAGCAGCCGACGCTTGTTAAACAGGACAGTCTCCGGGGAATTTAAGTATTTAGGCTGGCTGTCATCGAGAACCCGGCCGCCAAAGCCACAAACCCGTCCACGCTCATCGCTGATCGGAATAATGACCCGGTTGCGAAAACGGTCATAAAAGCCGCCCGACTGACGCTCCGCTACCAGACCAGCTTCAACGAGTAGTTCCGCAGAAATGCCCCGTTGACTAAAAGCAGCCAGCAGCTTGTCCCAGGCTGGCGGTGCATATCCCAGACGAAACTTTTCAATGACCTCATCGCTGATACCCCGCTGGCGAAAATATGCTAACGCCGGAGCACCGTACTTAGTTCTTGTAAGGCAGTTATGAAAAAAATCACGGGCCATCTCATGTATCCGTCGCAGATCTGCCGTTTTTTGTTCCTGCAGAATTTCCTGTTCCGTTCGTTCACGCTGCGGCAGATCAATATTGAGCCGTTCTGCCTGCAGCTTGACCGCTTCAAAATACGAGATGTTTTCCACGAGTGAAATAAACTTAAATACATTGCCACCTGCATGACAGCCAAAACAATAAAAAAAGCCTTGTTCCGGCACAACAGAAAAAGACGGCGTATTCTCATTATGAAACGGACAGCAGCCCCAGTAACGGCCGCCTTTCTTTTTCATCGTCACATAGCCGGAAACCGTTGCTAAAATATCTGATTGTGAGCGCACACGTTGTATAAACTCATCATAATCTCTATTGCCCTTCATCAAGTTCACCTTTCATCGCGCTCTTCTTACCCGACCAACGTCTTAGAAGAAATAAACACCTAAGCTAAATTCGCTGTATCTTATCGATTTCCTTCTTTTAAAATAAAAATTTTAATAATGCAGCGCCAGCCCGCCTTTCCCCTATTTAAAATAATTTTTCAATCCCATATATATGATATTCCCTATAAATCGTCAATATCCTTTTTCCTATTGACAAAGTTTTAAAAATTTGCTGTTTACAAAAAAAAGCAATTTTGCTTAAAAACAAGGAGAAATCAACGAAAAAACCTTATTTATTGACCATAATCCCCACCGGCGGCATTAAGAGTTCGCGAAACAACTGCACAGCATAGCTGTCTGTGAGTCCGGCAATATAATCCGTGACCGTCGTTTCCTTCCCCCATATTTTACTGCGCTGCAAAAACTCCTCCGGCAACGCCGAAAAATTCTTCAAGTAATAGCGGTAAAGCTGCTCAATCACAAACATCGCCTGTTCCCGCTCTTTTTCCAGTGCCTGGGAATGATAAATTCGTTCAAACATGAACTTACGAAACAGCTGCATCACTTCGTTCACTGCCGGCGAAAACACAATATCACCCGCCGCTTCCGACGCTATAATCATATCCGATACCATCGTCGTTATCATCGATGAGGTGTTACAGCCAAAATTCTGCTGGACCAGCGGTGGTAAATCCCCGGCTTGCAGCAGCCCCGCCCGCAGACTGTCGTCATAATCATGACAAAGGTAGGCAATACGATCGGCCGTACGAACGATTCTTCCCTCGAGCGTAACCGGCAGTCCCGGCCCTGAATGATGGAGAATTCCGTCTTCAACGGCAGCGGTCAAATTCAGGCCCTGTCCGCCCTTTTCCAAAAAACGGACAACCCGCAGGCTCTGCTCATTATGAAAAAAATGTCCTGTCAGCCGGTTCATAACGCCTTCTCCGGCATGACCAAAGGGGGTATGTCCTACATCATGGCCAAGTGCCACCGCTTCCGTCAGGTCTTCATTGAGGCGCAGGCCCCTGGCAATTGTCCGAGCAATCTGTGATACCTCAAGGCTATGCGTCATGCGTGTTCGATAATGATCGCCAGATACAATGTATACCTGCGTCTTGTGCTTGAGTCGGCGAAATGCCTTACAATGCAAAATCCGGTCACGGTCCCGCTGATATTCCGTCCGAAACGGACACGCAGTTTCTGGTTGCGCGCGCCGACTGTCACTACTTTTTGCCGCCAGCGGTGATAAAAACTGTTCCTCTATGGCCTCACTGCGTTCTCGTATGTTCATTTCTTGATCCCCGCCTTTTTTACTCTCTGTATTGCTTATTCGCCAAACACACCGCATCTCCCCTGCTCGCAGTACTTTTTTTTTACAGCACGATTTGTTATAATAAAAGTAGCAACAACCGTTGCGATTTTATGAATAAAGGAGTTCAACCCATGAAAATAAAGAACATCTTTGCCTTGTGCCTTACAACCGCTCTGCTGGTTTTTACAAGCACAATGGCCTTGGCGGCCAGGCCCTCCATTACCTCAGACTCGAATTATCTGGATATTAATACCGGCCGCTATATCCTCGAGGGGCATGTCCGCATCGAAACCGATTCCCGCATCATCACAGCCGATAATGCGCAGGTTAATATCACCTCTTTCGAGGTCTGGGGACAGGGAAATATCACCGTACTGCAAGACGATATCACCTTTACTGGCGACAGCGTCTATGTAAACGGCAACAACAAAACCGCCCAGATCGACGGCGGTGTCAGTCTGCATCGTGAGGGTCTGGCCATCACAGCCGACAGCACCACGTATAACTGGAGTACAAAAATTGCCGACTTCCACAAAAACGTGCATGTAAAAAAGGATGGCAGTGAGTTTTCCACCGACCAGCTTCATTACAATGTTCCGGAAAACCTCATCCTCTGATTATAAAAGCAAAAATATCCGTCGCAAACTGCGACGGATATTTTTATTTCTTTAAGAAAAACCTGTTTTATCAGACCTGAACAATTTTGCTGAAATCGGCAATCCGGCCGACAAGCTCTGTAATTGCCTTGAGCAGTCCCAAACGATTGTTTTTAATTTCTTCCTGCTTATCCATAACCATTACAGCAGCAAAGAAAGCATCGATCGGGGCAGCCAGGTCAGAGAGTGCATCCAATGCTCCCGTGAAATCACTGCCATCAATCAGGCTTTCCAGCGCTGCGGCAGCCGAAGTATAGGCCTGATACAGAGCCGTTTCCTCAGCTGTGACAAACAAGTCCGGATTGACCTGGGCACTGGCAGAGTTTTTAGCAAGATTGCCAACCCTGACAAAGGCCTGAATGGATTTGGCCATAGCAGCTTTGCCAACCTCGACATTAACAGCCCCTGCCCGCAAATAAACCGCATAGCTGTCATCAACATCTTCAAGGACACTGTCAATAACATCATAACGAATCCCGGCATCACTGAGGATGTTTTTAAGGCGCAGGCGAATAAATTCTGCTACCTCAGACTGCAGCTTCACGCGGGCCGAAGGATCCGTAATCCCCAATAGATCCATCGATTTTTCAACAACAGCCGACAGACGCAGGCTGCATTTTGCATCAAGCAGCGAATTGACCAGTCCCAGGGCCTGACGGCGCAGGGCAAAAGGATCCTGTGACCCTGTAGGGATACGACCACGGCTAAAGGTTGCGACCATATTGTCGAGTTTATCCGCTATGCTGACGAGCCTTCCCGCCACAGTTCCTGGCAGTTCAGCCCCGGCAAAGCGTGGCATATAATGCTCATAAATCGCCGTAGCTACAGCTTCCCCTTCACCATCAAGCAATGCGTATTCACGGCCCATAATACCCTGCAGTTCCGTGAATTCACAGACCATGCCGGTAACCAGATCCGCCTTTGCCAGTTTTGCCGCCCGTCTGGCCGTTGCAATATCTTCCGGCAAGGCATCAATGCTCTCACCAATAAATGCCGCCAGTGCTTCAAGGCGAAGACTCTTATCGTAAATAGTCCCCAGCCCCTCTTGGAACACAACTGTTTTTAGCTTTTCCAAATAATCCGCCAACGGCTTTTTCCGATCTTCATCAAAGAAGAATTGGGCATCGGCAAGTCTGGCCCGGAGCACGCGCTCATTGCCATGCTGTACAATTTCCAGATGTTCACGGCTGCCATTGCGTACCGTTATAAAGAGGGGCATCAACTTTCCGGCTGCATCAAGCACTGGGAAATAGCGTTGGTGCTCGCGCATCGGTGTAATAACCGTTTCCGGCGGCAATTGCAGATATTTTTCTTCAAAACTGCCGCACAGCGCCGTAGGATATTCAACAAGGTAGACAACCTCCTCGAGCAGTTCCTCGGTGATTTCAGCCCGGCCACCTTTGGCCGCCGCCAATTCTTCAATCTGCTGGCGGATCAACTCGCGGCGTTCCTGTTGATCAACAATGATAAATTCTTTTTTCAGTGCAGCTTCGTAATTGGTTGCGCATTCAATCACAAACTCCTCGTGACCCAAGAAACGATGTCCGCGGGAGTGTTTGCCGCTTTTTACTTCCGCCACAGTGAAATCAATGACTTTCTCATCGAGCAAGGCTACAATCCAGCGAATCGGACGAACAAATTTAAAATCAAGATCTGCCCAGCGCATGTTTTTAGGGAAATTCAGCCCCGTAATCAGCTCCGGCAGCACAGTCGCCAGCAGCCCTTCCGTCTCCCGGCCAGCCTCATGAACGATCGCATATACGTAACCATCTTTGACAATAAGATCCTTGGGGTCTATCTTTTGCCCTCGCGCAAAACCGACCGCAGCCTTTGTCGGCTCGCCGTTTTCATCAAAAGCAATCGCCAGTGACGGCCCCCTGTTTTCACTTTCAACATCAGCCTGCCGGCCAGCTAATCCTTTTATCAGCAAGGCACTGCGACGCGGCGTTCCGAAAGTGCGGATATCCTCATATGAAAGGCGTAGTTCCTTTAGTTTTTCGGCCGCATTTTCCTTGAGCTGGGCCAAAATCCCCGGCATAAAATGTGCCGGAACCTCTTCCGTACCTATTTCCAATAATAAATCTTTGCTCATGCCTTTTTACCTCCCTTTAACATCGGATAGCCAAGTTCCTCTCGCTGCTTCAAATAACACTGGGCACAGAGGCGAGCAAGATTGCGGACGCGTCCGATAAATGCCGTACGCTCAGAAACGCTGATCGCGCCCCGGGCGTCGAGCAGGTTAAATGCATGGGAACATTTCAGCACATAATCATATGCCGGATGTACATAGCCGAGATCGATGATGCGGACAGCTTCTTTTTCGTATTTTTCAAACAGATCAAACAAGAGCGCCGTATCGGCCAGCTCAAAATTATAAGCAGATTGCTCATATTCGTTCTGGTGAAAAATATCCCCATACGTATAGCCTTCCGTCCATTCAATATCGTATACGTTTTCCTTTCCCTGGATGTACATCGCCAGGCGTTCAAGACCATACGTAATTTCAGAAGCCACCGGTTTCACGTCGACGCTGCCTACCTGCTGGAAATACGTAAACTGCGTAATTTCCATACCGTCAAGCCATACTTCCCAGCCAAGGCCCCAGGCACCAAGGGTCGGCGATTCCCAGTTATCTTCAACAAAGCGAATATCATGTTCTGCGGCCCGGATACCAAGTTTTTCAAGACTGGCCAGATATAATTCCTGGATATTATCCGGAGATGGTTTCATGATCACCTGAAACTGATGGTGCTGAAACAGTCGATTCGGATTATCGCCATAGCGGCCATCAGCCGGACGGCGCGATGGCTCTACATACGCCACATGCCACGGCTCCGGGCCTAAAACGCGCAGAAATGTCGACGGATTCATGGTTCCGGCCCCTTTTTCCACATCATACGCCTGCCCTAAAATACAACCCTGCTCAGCCCAAAACTGCTGCAAAGTCAAAATAATGTCCTGAAACTTCATAAGAATTTTACCTCCTTAAATTTCGGAATCGCAAATAAAAAATCCCGTCCCTGTAACAAATCATGTTACAGGGACGGGATATACTTTCCCGCGGTTCCACCCTGATTGGCTTGCGCCCACCTCAATCATTTGTGAGTTTTACTTGCCGTTATGGCTTTCCTCTCACTGCTCCGAAATGCCTCTCACTCCCTATAGCAGTCTCACACTGTCACCGCCTCGCTTTTTGCAGGAGCTACTCTTTTCTTCATCGCATAAATACTTGCATTCAGTTTAGCAAATCTCCCCGATATTGTCAATTGCAAAAAACAACTGTCAGCTGCCGGTAGCCCTCCCTTCAGCCGGTGTGAGAACCGTCAACTGCTCAATAAATGCTAAAGATTTTAAAGGACGCGGCAGTAAATGCTGCAAATAGAGCAACAGCAGTCGTTCTGCCCGCACCAGCTCAGCCCCGTTGACACGAAGCGGCAACAGACTTTGCCAGTCAAAAGCCAGCATCGCTTCAATAAAAATTCGCAAACTGTCTGGAAATTCATCAATTCCCGGGAAATTACATTTTTTGCAAACCACCCCGCCCTGCTCTAGAGAAAAAAAACTGTTGCCCGCAATCGGTTCACCACAATGCACACAGCGACTGAAGCTTAGCTGGCAGCCCGTATACTCGAGCAACTGGTAAGCTGCAATCAGGGCGGCAATCCGCGGATTGCGCCGGGGAAGCGCGTCAAGCACTTCCAGCAACTTAGCAAAGACTTCTGGATGCGGCTCACGCTCCGGGCACAGTTCACGGGCCAATTCAGCGACAAAGGAAGCGTAGGCCATCACCGTCAAATCTTCGCTGATGTCCTTAAAGGACTTTTTTAGCGAATACTGCTTGACGGTATCGAGCCGTGACCCTTGTGTCAGCTGCAATTCCAGGTAATTGAACATCTGCATGCCGGCCGCCAGCGGACTTTTCGGACGGCGACAACCATAGGCCGCCGCTTTCACCTTTCCGTGCTCTGGTGTCATAAAAGTCACCATTTTATCGGCATCGCCCCAATTGTGAACGCCGACAACGATTGCCAGTGTTGTATATTGCGCCATCAGTCGCCTGCCTTCTTTTCTTTCAGATCTTCTCCACCGGCAGAAGTTCCAGCTATTCCCGAGTTGCGCGGCATCACAGCTCCAGCCGTCAGTATGTATTGCAGTGCCGATTCACTGCTGATATCAAGATATATGACATCCTTTTTGGCAACAAAGAGATTCGTTCCTGACGTCATATTAAGGCTCCAGGGAATAAATACGCACAGGTACTCCTCGCCCAGACGTTCGCGTAAAGCTTCAGGAACATCCGCCATAACAAAGCCCATTGCCCGGACGCCTTCGTGCGGATAAGGCACGAGAACCACCTGATTGAACATATTATTCGACTCAAACACCGCCGTTGAAAGATGTTTGACGCTGTTATAGATAAACTTTACCACGGGAATTTTATTTACGATCATTTCTCCCCAGACAATCAGTTTTTTCATAAACCAATTGGAGGAAAACCATCCGACAAGGTAGATCAACAGCAAAATTGTCAATATGCCAAGTCCCGGAAAATAAAGTGGCAGATGCTTGCCCAGGGCACCTTCGGTAAGCGATAGAATTTCAGCGATCACAAAGATCGTAATCGCCAGCGGGACAATCAGCACGAGACCATTGATAAAGCAGGTTGAAGTCTTTTTCATATATATTCCTCCTAAAAGACTGCTTCGGCCGCCCCATAAAGCGTCTTTTGCTGACAAAAACATCGTCGTTTTTTATTCAAAGCCAAATTCTTTCAACAAATTGTTGCGATTACGCCAATCTTTTTTCACCTTAACCCATAGTTCGAGATATACCTTTGACCCCAGCAAATTTTCAATATCTGTCCGGGCCAATGCCCCGATCTTCTTGAGCAACATTCCCTTGGCGCCAATTACAATGCCCTTTTGCGAATCACGTTCAACGTAGATCGTCGCCCGAATGTACACATCACCATTCGTCCGGGTAGACATTTCATCAACATCCACGGCGATCGCATGTGGAATCTCTTCCCTGGTCAGATGCAGAACCTTTTCCCTGACAAGTTCAGCGACGATCAGTCTTTCCGGCTGATCGGTCACCATATCCTCCGGATAGTACTGCGGGCCTGGTTCCAGATGCTGTTTGATTTCCGCGAGCAGACTGTCAAGGTTCATTTCTTCCCTGGCAGAAATCGGTACGACTCCCGCAAATGGATATTTTGCTGTATAGCCGGCGATAATAGGCAACACACTCTGACGGTCAATCAAATCGAGTTTATTGACAACCAGCAGCACTGGTTTTTTTGTCGCCTCAAGGCGTTCCAGGATATAGCGTTCCCCTGCCCCCATTTTTTCAGTCACATCGACAACAAAGAGAATGACATCGACTTCTTTCAGCGTATTTTCCGCCGCCTGAACCATGTATTCGCCCAGCTTATCCTTAGCTTTATGAATTCCCGGCGTATCGAGAAACACGACCTGCGCATCCGGCTGGGTCAGCACACAGAGAATTTTATTACGCGTAGTCTGGGGCTTATCTGACATGATCGCGATCTTCTGCCCGATCAGGCTGTTGATCAGCGTTGATTTCCCCACATTTGGCCGGCCTATAACCGCCGCAAAACCTGATTTATATCCTTTTTCCATACACAATCTCCTTTAATCCCTTGCTATTGCGAGTTTCTTCATTACAAATTCTTCTTCCCGGCGCATTTCAATCCGGTCCGCGTCTTCCATATGGTCATAACCAAGCAGATGCAGCATGCCATGTACCGTCAAAAAAGCAATCTCACGCTGTACGCTGTGTCCATATTCGGCTGCCTGCTCGACTGCCCGTTCAACTGAAATGATAATATCACCCAAAACATCCACCGTCGGCCCGTCAAAAATTTCCGGTTCCTCGCCTTCATTCAGCGCAAATGACAGTACATCGGTTGGCCGGTCGATCCCCCGGTACCGAAGGTTCAGTTCGTGTATATGCTCGTTATTGGTCAAAGTGATACTGACTTCAGCATTTTTAAGTCCATACAGTTCCCCGGCCTTGTCGGCTGCCATTTTGACGATAGCCAAAATTTCCGCTGCAAATTCCAGTTCTGCCGGGCAACTGCTCATGATAACATCCATCTAATATGTTCCCTTCTCTTCAGCATAAAAGACGAGCCCGCCGCGCCAGCTCGTTTATCTTATCCTTTAATTGTACAGCACGGCAGTAAAAAGTCAAACAGAAAAATCGCCGTATCTCGCCTTTGTTCGTTAACCATAATCACATAAAACGTTGACGAATCGATTTGGCTAAAATATAATGGAGAAAGATTTTAAAACCAGTACAAAGTGAGGCCTATTATCGTGACAAATCAGTTAAATCCAAAACAACTTGCTCAAAACATCATCGACGGTCGCCGCCTCGAGCGCGGAGAAGACTTATCCTTGCTACTCACCTGTGATCTCGAAGAACTACGTTTGGGAGCCGACATGCTCCGTCGACATTTCTGCGGCAACCATGTCGACCTGTGTACTATCATCAACGGGCGAAGCGGTCGCTGCAGTGAGGACTGTGCCTACTGCGCCCAATCTGCCAAACACCATACCGGCATCGCCGAATATGAAAGCTTAAGTTCCGAGGAAATTTTAGCCAACGCCCAGCTCAATGAACACGAAGGTGTCCATCGCTTTGCTATCGTGACCTCTGGAAGGTCTCTGTGCGGACAATCCTTTGATGAAATTCTAGCTACATTCAAGACGCTTCGCGACAACTGTTCGTTCGGGCTTTGTGCCTCGCACGGATTTTTATCGGCAAAACAGTTTTCCCAGCTTGTCGAAGCCGGTGTGACAAGCTATCATCACAACATCGAAACTTCGCGCCGCTTCTTCCCCCAAATTTGCTCGACACATACCTACGAAGATAAAATGCGCACGATTCGCTTGGCGCAGCAAGCTGGCCTTTGCGTCTGCTCCGGTGGCATCATCGGGCTTGGCGAAAACTGGGAAGATCGTCTGGACATGGCCGTAAATTTGGCAGAACTTGGCATAAAGTCCATTCCAATCAATGCTCTGATGGCTATTCCCGGCACCCAGCTTGAAAAGCAGTCGCCGCTACCGGCAGCAGATATTTTACGCACGATTGCCTTCTTTCGCTACATTAATCCGGAAGCTAATATTCGCCTGGCTGCCGGGCGCAAACTGCTGCCAGAAAACGGCGCCACCGCCTTCTTAGGCGGTGCCAGTGCCTCTATTACCGGCAATATGCTTACAACCTCCGGAACGACAATCCGTGAAGACATGGCCCTGCTCAAAAAGCTTGGGTTTGATACCACTCCCTTGAGCCCTTCCAGCGCAGCAAATAAGTCCTAAAAAAATCCCGTTCCGATTTATACCGGAACGGGATTTTTTATCGCTCATCAAAACTGCGCCAGCGACCTCTCAACATGCGCCAGGCACGTGGACGTCCGAGAATCTGCTCATAGGCAATCGCATTTAAAATAGCCTTGGCATGAATATCTGTCGTCTTTTGGTGCGGGGCGTTTCCCGCCTGCACTTTTGCCTGCGATTTTTCATAATTTGCCGGCTCTATCGGTTGGCGGGTACGTTTGTCCGCAAGAAACTGTTGGTATTTGCTAACCGCTTCCGGCATTTCTTCTGGAATGACGGGAGTTGACTCCTGGTATACTCCCGGTTTTTTTTGCGGCGGCGCCCCTTGAATGGGCGGGATTTTGATTTCAGGGACGCTCCGGTCTTTGGTGGGCAGCGTAGGTCTTTTCCCCTGACGCCCTTCCATCCGGTCAGATAAGACCGCCACGGCCAAAAAAGCCAGAATAATAAATATCATTTCCATAATCGTTTACTTGACCGGCGGTGGAGCCTGTAACGCCCCATCAGATCCAGCCTTACTGATCGCCCCGCGCATTTCTGTATCTGCCTGAATATTGTTCAGGTTGTAATAGTCCATGACGCCCAGCCGGCCTTCCCGCAGAGCCGCTGCCAAAGCATGCGGCACCTGCGCCTGTGCTTCAACGACCTTGGCTTCCATTTCCTGTGTATACGCCCGCATTTCCTGCTCCTTTGCCACAGCCATGGCCCGACGTTCTTCCGCCTTGGCCTGTGCAATGCGTTTATCGGCTTCCGCCTGATCGGTCAACAGTTCCGCACCGATATTGCGTCCGACATCGACATCGGCAATGTCAATCGACAGAATTTCAAATGCCGTTCCAGCATCCAAACCTTTGCCAAGTACCGTTTTTGAAATATCATCCGGATTAGCCAGAACATCGGTGTGGCGCTCTGCCGAACCGACCGTTGTGACAATCCCCTCGCCAACGCGGGCAATAATCGTCGGCTCTCCCGCCCCACCGACAAGGCGATCAATATTGGCCCGCACGGTAACCCTGGCCTTAATCTTGAGTTCGATCCCATTTTTCGCTACAGCCGAAACCGTTGGTGTCTCAATAACCTGAGGATTTACGCTCATTTGTACCGCCTGGAGCACATCACGGCCCGCTAGGTCAATCGCTGCCGATCGTTCAAAAGAAAGCGGGATTTCAGCCCGCTGTGCGGCAATCAGCGCATCAATCACCCGATCAACATTCCCGCCAGCAAGAAAATGTGCTTCCAGTTTATTAACGGAAACCTCCATGCCAGCCTTGGTTGCCTTAATCAACGGCAAAACAATCTTAATCGGCGGAACACGGCGCAAGCGCATGCCCACCAGCGTAAAAATACCTACGGATACATTGGCAGCCAGTGCCGAAATCCAAAGACCGAGCGGCACAAAGTGCAAAAAAACCATGACAGCCGCAATAATCAATACCAGCAAAAAACCTGATCCAAACAAAAGTTGCATAAGATCCCCT
This sequence comes from Selenomonadaceae bacterium, assembly GCA_963678095.2. Classification (GTDB taxonomy): domain Bacteria; phylum Bacillota; class Negativicutes; order Selenomonadales; family Selenomonadaceae. The sequence continues at coordinate 808,058 of OY782746.1, forward strand.
CTTCTTTTATAAATTCAGTCGCAGCCATTCTTTACTCGCTGCGACGGACAACCACCCGGCTGCCGTTTACGGCTATTACACGGACGGTTTCTCCTTTTTTGATGAACATCCCCTCAGAAACAACATCCACCGGCGTCCCCTCGAGCAAAGCCGTCCCCGCTGGATGCAGTTCGGTCAGTACCGTTCCCGTGCAGCCAATGAGCATCCGCTTATCCGTTGCCGAGACATAGCCCTGTCTGTTGCTTGTCATATCACTGAGAACAATTTTTTTCCACATACGGCTCGACGGCAACCGCTTTATGAGAATTGCAAATACCAGCCCTGATAAAAGAACTGACAGCAGCAGCATATAAATCGCCCCGATATCTCCGCCCATGGCCAGAATCAAACTGTAAAACATGGCGGCAATTCCGATTCCGGCAAAAAGACCTGCGCCCGGCGTCAGCATCTCAATGACAATGCACAGTATTCCGGCCAAAAATAGCGCAATATGATAGAAACTCACCAGCCCTTTGACATACATGCCGCCGAAAAAAATTCCGGCAGCGACAACGCCCAGCAGCGCTCCCAAACCCATACCGCCGGTCTTGATTTCAACAAGTAGCGATAATACGATGACTGCCACCAACAGAATCTGCACCGCTGGCATCCCGACAAATTCCATCTGCCTCACCTCCTTTGCATCTCTTTGTTCCTGCTTACTTTAAGGTATTCCATGCCACGCAATAAAATACCTGCATTTTAAAAACATGGCGGCTGACTGCATAAAAATAAAGCATTACAGAAGACATCTTCTGCAATGCTTTATTACTTGCTTTATTTTATTGATTCAACATCTCACGAACGATGGTATTTACCAGCTTGCCATCAGCTCGTCCCTTGACTTTCGGCATCAACAGCGCCATAACTTTGCCCATTTCCTTGGCTGAAACAGCACCGCTGCCGGTTACCGCTTCCTGAACCAAAGTACGAACAGCCTCTTCTGAGAGCTGTTCCGGCAAATACGCCATCAGTACAGCAATTTCAGCTTCTGTTTGGGCAACGAGGTCCTCACGGCCACCTTTTTTGAATTCCTCAGCGGAATCGCGGCGCATTTTTACCTCTTTGCTGATGATATCAAGAACCGCGGCATCGTCGAGCTCTTTTTTTCCATCAATTTCAATCTGCTTTATTGCCGACCGGACCATGCGGATGACGGACAAACGCTGTTTGCCTTCCTCCTTAGCCTTCATAGCCGTTTTCATGTCTTCTGTCAACTGTTCTTTAAGCGACATATGAATTACCTCCGAATCAATTAAGCCTTGAATTTGCGTTTACGCGCAGCTTCGGACTTCTTCTTGCGTTTGACACTAGGTTTTTCATAATGTTCGCGTTTTCTGACTTCAGCCAAAGTACCAGCTTTTTGGCAGGTACGCTTAAATCTGCGGAGTGCACTATCAATCGTTTCGTTTTTACCAACTTTAACTTCTGACATCTATTTTTCCCCCCCTCCACTTGACATGGGAGTGTATTATTGCATCACTACACCTGACCATTATACATGAATCGGCCGTTTATTGTCAACCATCAGCCCGGTGGCCAAGTCATAGCCCGCCCCCCCAATAAATGAAAATGGAGATGTGGGACGGTTTGACCGCCCTCGGTGCCCGTATTTACTACAACACGAAACCCCTTTTCCTTCAGGTTAAGATCACAGACCAGCTGAGGAATAACCTCCGTTATAATATGGGTGATCAGGGCCTGATCTTCAGGTTTAACAGCCATTAAATCCGCCAGGTGTTTTTTCGGCACGACGAGCACATGAACGGGAGCCTGCGGTGCAAGATCCTTAAATGCTACGACGTCTTGATCTTCATAGACAAGCGCCGCCGGAATTTCCTTGCGGGCAATCCGGCAAAAAATGCAATCCTCTGACATAAATGCACCTCCTCTCGAAAAAAACAGACAAAAAATTATCTATGTTACAATATCTAATTTCTTTTTTTTTTCGAAATACCTGCCTGAAAAAAAAATTAGCAAAGTTCACCCCAAAGACCATCTTTATATAGTTTGGTCAACAGAACACGATATATTTCCCCACAGCGAATATCACCCGAGGCATAAATGCGGATATAATTATCCGTCAGACCATTAAAAATTCCATCCTGATTTGTTTCAAACAAGACCTCTGCCTGCTGTTTGATAAACGTGTGATGAAACTGGTCTGTCTTTTTCGCAGCCAGCTGCTGCATCTTATGCGCCCGCTCCTTTTTCACAGGTTCTGGAACCTGATCTATCATCAAGGCCGCCGGCGTCCCATCTCGTCTTGAATAAGGGAAAACGTGCATTTTGGCAAAATTCATCCGTTCAACAAAGGCTAGACCTTCGGCAAACATCGCCTCCGTTTCCCCGGGAAAACCAACAATGATATCCGTGGATACGGCAATTCCGGGAACCGACTTTTCGATCTTGTCAACCACCGCAGCAAACTCAGTGGTCGTATAATGCCGATTCATCGCCTTTAATACCTGATCCTGTCCAGCTTGCAGCGGCAAATGAAGATGCCGGCTAAAACGCTTGTCCTCACACATCAAGGCAAACAATTCAGCAGAAAGCTCTATCGACTCCAAAGAACCCAGGCGCAGGCGCTTGAGATTAGGCACGGCAAGAACCGTCCGCACCGCATCCACCAAAGAGACTGGCTCTTCAAGATCACGGCCATAAGCACCCAAATGAATTCCGGTCAGCACAATTTCCTTGAAGCCTGCGGCAACCAGCTTCTCGGCCTCCGCCTTAAGACTCGACAATTGACGCGAGCGCAAGGGACCGCGGGTGTAAGGAATAATACAATAAGAACAAAAATTTGTACACCCCTCCTGAATTTTCAAAAAAGCCCGGGTCCGTTCCGGCATGTCAAAGAGCGGGATATCCTCAAACTCTTTGGCCTGCATAATATCGGCCACAGCTTCTACCTGCCGATTTTCACGGGCTGCCTGTTCGACAAGAGCAACAATTCGCCCGCGTTCCTTAGTCCCGATGACAACGCGCACACCTTCCATAGCCCGGATCGTCTCTGGATCGAGCTGTGAATAGCAGCCCGTCACCGCAATAATGCCTTGCGGATTCAGACGCTGCGCCCGGCGAATCAGCTGCCGTGATTTTTTTTCGCCAAGGTTTGTCACCGAACAGGTATTGATAATATAAAAATCCGCTTGCTCGTCAAACGGTACAATTTCGTAATTTTCTTTTTTGAACAGGCCCTCCATGACCTCAGTCTCAAACTGATTGACTTTACAGCCCAGTGTTGTTAATGCAACTTTTGCCAAACTCACTTGCTCCTTCCTCCTAGATCGCCTTTGGCGTACAACAAAACACTCAGTGCCGCCAGCGCCGCCGTTTCCGTACGCAAAATCCGCGGCCCCATCGTTACCGTCTGCACATCGTTTTGGCGACAGAGAGAAACCTCCGCCGGTGAAAACCCGCCTTCTGGTCCCACAAGCACACAAAAGCGGTGGGCCTCGCTGGAGGCAAAGAATTCCCGGATTGGCTGATCGGCTTCCCCTTCATAACACATAAACAGGGAAGCTGCTTCACTATTTTCCAGTACTTCCTCCAGTGACATAACCCTTTCGACAACCGGCTGCAGAGTTCGGCCACATTGCTTCGCCGCTTCATCTGCTATTTTTTGCCATTTTTTTTGCCGGGAAACACGCTTGGCTTCATCGTACTTCACAACACAGTTTGCTGCCGCCACCGGAATAATCCGGCTAACGCCAAGTTCAACCGCCTTTTGTACAATAAAATCCATCTTGTCTCCCTTTGGCAGTGACTGAGCCAGCGTGACTTCAATCGGCGGCTCGGTATCAGCCCTCAAATGCTTTCCGAGTCGCAGAAGAAGATGATCTTCCGCTAAGGATATAATTTCCGTTTCCGCTACCTGACGCAGGGAATCGACCACAACTAACTTCTGGCCAACCTTAGCCCTAAGGACATGGATGATATGATGCGCGTCCGATCCGGCAATTTTGATTTCTTCCTGCAGTTCGCCGCTAATAAATACCCGTCTCACGCGTCAGAGCCTCCCTGGTGAATGACCATGGCCGCCCAGCCGCCCTCTTCGATAACCTTGTCAATCGTAAAACCGTGGGCTATGACAGCTGCCGTGACATCGGCGATACGGTCATTAATGATGCCACTGGCGAGCAGTGTACCGCCGGGATTCAGTTTTTTACTGACATCTCCCAGCAGCCGGATAATGATATCGGCTACGATATTGGCAATGATCAGATCCGCCCGGCCTTCGGTGTTTTGCAGCAGATCACTCTGCCCCGTACTGACAATATGTTCGACCTGATTAATCGCAATATTTTCACCAGCAACGCGAACCGCCAGCGGATCAAAGTCCACTGCACAGACTTCTGCCGCTCCCAGTTTGGCGGCGGCGATAGCCAGGACGCCAGAACCCGTGCCGACATCAAACACCCGCATCCCTGGCCGTACAATATCTTCCAGTGCCCGTACGCACATGGAAGTAGTCGGATGCGTACCCGTACCAAAAGCCATCCCCGGATCAAGTTCAATGATGAGCTCATCTTTACCCGCCGTATAGGTTTCCCAGGAGGGCTTCACCACAATGCGCTCCCCAATTTTTTCTGGATGGTAATACGCTTTCCACGTCTCTGACCAGTCTTCATCCTGTATTTCAGCACAGATGATATCACCTAGCCCTTTGTCTACATTATGTCCAGCCAGAGAATCAACCTCGCGTTCAAAGGCTCGAAGTTTTTCTTCAAGCCCCTCATCCGCCGGTAGATAGGCTTTGACCGTAACCACTTCTGTATTGACAGCTTCCGGAATATCCGTGTAATCCCAGATTCCCGATGAGCGGTATGTATTGACGAGTTTCGGATCTTCGATCACCACCCCCGAAGCTCCCAAATCATGAAAAATTTCCGCTATAAACTCCGTTGCCTCATGGGTTGTGCTTATGCTAACCTCGGCCCATTTCACAAAACATCGCTCCTCGCATTTTACTTTTGTCACGTAAACAAGCAGGGCCGAGGAATCCGCGGCAAAAATTATTTTGCGCATCAAATATCCTCGGCTGCCGTATGATCTTGGATTTCATTATAAGTCAAAATCTCATTTTAAACAATATAACCCGGACAAAGAAAATGCCCGGGCTAGCTGCTTATTGAAAGAATTTTTTCAGCGTATCCGTCCAGCTTGTCTGTTCCGGATTGACGTTGTCGCCGCTCTCGGCCGCAAATTGCTGTAAGAGCTCTTTTTGCTTGGCGCTCAGTTTTTGCGGTGTCAGAACCTTAACCCTGACATGCTGATCGCCCCGTCCCTGTCCACGCAAGAAGGGGATGCCTGCTCCCTTGAGGCGCAGGACTTTCCCGGACTGGATTCCAGCCGGAATCGTCAGTTCAACTTTTCCGTCCAGTGTCGGAACTTCAACCTTATCGCCAAGTGCCGCCTGAACAAAAGAAATCGGCACCTCACAGAGCACATCAGCACCATCACGCTGAAACAGCTTATGTGTTTTGACAAAAATATACACATAGAGATCGCCCGGGCCGCCGCCGCGAATACCAGCTTCGCCTTCTCCGGTTACGCGGATGCGAGAACCATTGTCAACCCCGGCAGGAATTTTCACATTGATCTTGCGGGTCACGCGCTTTGTTCCCTTGCCGCCGCAGTCCTTACAAGGCGTTTTGATGATTTTTCCCGTGCCACTGCAGCGTTCGCAAGTTCTGGCGTTGACCATCCGGCCAAACGGCGTGTTTTGGGCATATTGAACCTGCCCGGAGCCATGACATTGTGGGCACTCCTCCGGATGCGTTCCTGCTGCTGCACCGCTGCCATGGCAGCTTTTGCATTCCTCTGTGCGGGGAACACTGAGTTCTGCTTCTTTACCAAAGGCTGCTTCTTCAAACGAAATCTCCAGATCATAGCGCAGATCACTGCCGCGTTCTGGTCCCGGACGGCGTGAGCCTCGCCCTCCGCCACCAAAAAACATATCAAAGATATCACCGAAACCACCGGCATCGCCACCGCCGAAACCACCAAAACCACCGAATCCACCGGCTCCGCCGCCAGCTGATCCATCAAAGGCCGCATGGCCGAATTGATCATACTGGGCTTTCTTTTGCGCATCCGACAACACTTCGTAAGCTTCATTTACTTCCTTAAATTTCGCTTCGGCTTCCTGTTTCTTGTCAGGATTTAAGTCCGGATGATACTTACGTGCCATCTTCTTAAATGCTTTTTTTATATCCGTCTCTGAAGCGTTTTTATCAACACCCAGGACTTCATAATAATCGCGCTTATTACTCACTTTGCACCACCTAAACTTTTAAACTTAAATTAACGGATGACTCCGGCTGACAGCAGCCGGAGTCATCTATTTCCCTGCTGACAGACCACCCGAGGGCAGAATTTTATCAGCTCTTATTTTTTCTCGTCATCGACAACTTTGTATTCCGCATCGACAACATCATCATCTTTTTTGCTGTGGCCTTCCGCTGCGGCTCCAGCCTCAGCTCCCGGAGCTGCGCCAGCTCCTTCGGCTGCCTGGTAAGCAGCTGCACTCATTTCATAGAGCGGTTTTTGCAGTTCTTCCGTTGCTTTTTTAATCGCTTCGATATCCGTTCCCTTGAGGGCCTCTTTTACCTTTTCAGCGGCTGCTTCAACACTGGCAACCTGCGCTTTATCCGCTTTGTCGCCTAAATCCTTAATTGTCTTTTCGGCCTGATAAACGAGGGAATCTGCATTGTTTCTCGTTTCAACTTCTTCTTTGCGCTGTTTATCTTCCGCTGCATGCACTTCCGCTTCCTTAACCATGCGTTCAATATCGTCCTTATTCATGCCGCTGTCAGACGTAATCGTGATTTTTTGTTCCTTGCCGGTGCCAAGATCTTTTGCCGAAACATGCACAATGCCATTGGCATCAATGTCAAAGGAAACCTCAATACGCGGTACACCTCTTTGTGCTGGCGGAATGTCAGAGAGTTCAAACCGGCCCAATGTCTTATTGCCAGCTGCCATTTCGCGTTCACCCTGCAGTACATGAATGTCAACCGACGGCTGATTGTCCGCGGCGGTTGAGAAGACCTGGCTCTTCGACGCTGGGATCGTCGTATTGCGTTCGATGATTTTGGTGCAGACACCACCCAGCGTTTCAATGCCAAGGGAAAGCGGTGTTACGTCAAGCAAAAGAACATCCTTGACTTCACCAACAAGCACTCCGGCCTGAATAGCCGCCCCGATTGCTACACACTCATCCGGGTTTACGCCGCGATGCGGATCCTGTCCAAGATTTTTCTTGATGGCTTCCTGTACGGCCGGAATACGGCTTGAACCGCCAACAAGAATGATCTTATTGATATCGCTTGGCTGGAGTCCTGCATCCTGCAAGGCCTGTCGAGTTGGTCCCATCGTTGATTCGACAAGATCCGCTGTAAGTTCATCAAACTTAGCTCTGGTCAAGGTCAAATCAAGATGTTTAGGACCCGACGCATCTGCGGTAATGAACGGCAAATTGATATTCGTCGAAAGCATATTGGAAAGCTCAATCTTTGCTTTTTCAGCTGCTTCGATCAAGCGCTGAGCACTCATCTTATCAGCAGACAGGTCAATGCCGTTTTCCTTCTTGAATTCAGCAACCAACCAGTCCATAATGCGTTTATCAAAGTCATCGCCACCCAAGCGGTTGTTGCCGTTTGTCGCCTTTACTTCAAATACGCCATCGCCGAGTTCGAGAATCGAAACGTCAAAGGTTCCGCCGCCGAGGTCAAAGACGAGAATCGTATGTTCTTCCCCTTTATCCATACCATAAGCAAGGGCTGCTGCTGTCGGTTCATTTATGATACGCAAAACCTCAAGTCCGGCAATTTTCCCGGCATCTTTTGTTGCCTGACGCTGGCTGTCGTTAAAATAAGCCGGGACTGTGATAACGGCCTGTGACACCGTTTCGCCCAGATAGGCTTCTGCATCGGCCTTTATTTTTTGCAGAATCATCGCCGATACTTCCTGTGGCGAATAATTTTTATCATCAACCGTCACTTTATAATCTGTTCCCATATGACGTTTGATCGAAGCGAATGTATGGTCTGGATTCGATACCGCCTGACGCTTTGCCAACTGACCGACCAGACGTTCACCGGTTTTTGTAAAGCCTACAACCGACGGGGTTGTACGAGCCCCTTCCGGGTTTGTAATAACGGCCGGTTCGCCGCCTTCCATAACAGCTACACATGAATTTGTTGTACCTAAGTCAATACCAATTACTTTTGACATTAATTTTTCCTCCTCGAAATTAAAATAGATGCACTATCTATATTTCTTTTATCATAATCCAACTAGGAATTAGTTGGCAATTACCTTAACCATACTTGGGCGGATTACCCGTGCCTGCACAATATAACCCTTTTGCAATTCTTCAACCACCGTATCATCTTCCTTCGTGGCATCTTCAACCCGCATGACGGCCTGATGGAAATTGGGGTCAAATTTTTCCCCCACGGCTTTGATTGGTTCGAGTCCATTTTTCTGCAGTACCGCTGCCAGCTGATTGTATACCATGACAATCCCTTCCCGCAGCGAATCGGCATCCGCGGTTTCTGCGGCCAAAGCCCGTTCAAAATTATCAACTAACGGCAGCAGCTCCGTCATGAAATTTTGTAGCACGACTGCTGAAAGTTCTTCTTTTTCCTGCTTTGTCCGGCGGCGAAAATTATCAAAGTCGGCTCTGAGACGCATCAGGCGGTCGTTCGCCTCCTGTAGCTCAGCATCCTTTTTATCATTCTCAGCCTGGAGCATCGCTTCAGCTGCTTCTTCCGCGGTTTCCTTTATCGAAGCCTGGCCGTCCTGCCCTTCGGTTTCTTCAGCAAGCCCCTGCTGCGCCTGTTCAATTTCCTTTTCCATATCTTCCATAATGACAGAATCCTTTTTCTTCATCTCTTCCTTCATAAATGGCATCTTCAAAACCTCACCTCTTTATTAAAATCTATCATGATTGACAGCCAAGCGCCATCTACCATCTAAACTGTTTTAGCACCTGTGTCAGATTTACATTCATAAAATCGAGCAAGGCCATCGCCTTGGCATATTCCATTCGGGTCGGTCCAAGCACAGCAATCGTCCCCAGCAATTGTCCGTCCATATGATACGTAGCACTGACAATGCTGCAATCCTGAATTCCACTATACTTATTTTCCTGCCCAATGGTAACTGTCAACCCGCTACCGCGAGAGGCATTTAAAATATCACAGAGCAGCTGCTCTTCTTCCAGCATCAGCAACAAGTTTTTCACCTTGTCAACATCCCGGAACTCTGGTTGATTGAGCAATTGGGTCGTTCCGCCAAGGTAGAGCCGTTCTTTTTTTTGCTCTGCCAGGGCTCGATGGATCACATCGAGCGCCGCTTCAAACAATGAGCTGTCCATGATATCATTTTTAATCCGGCGCAAAACGGCCGAACTGATCGAGTCCAGCGTCTGTCCGGCCAGGCATTCATTTACAGAACGGGCAATCTGTTGAAAATCCTCAAATACAGCTCCGGACGGCATCGGAATTATCTTGTTTTCAATAAAACCGACATCCGTCATGATGACGGCAATGACCCGCGAATCATCAAGTGGCAAAAAACGCAGGCACCTAAATGCAGCCTGGGAAAGCTGCGGGGCAAGAACTAATGAAACATTCTTGGTCATTCGTGATATAATCTTTGCCGTCTCCTGGAAGACCTCTTCCACTCGCTGCACTTTTGCCTTATACCAATTTCTGATCAGAGTCATTTCATTTTGCGTCACGGTTTCCGGCCGCACGAGATCATCAACATAAAAGCGATACCCCTGCGAGGACGGAATACGACCCGAGGACGTGTGCAGCTGCTCCAAGTAGCCGAGCGCTTCGAGATCAGCCATCTCATTGCGAATGGTAGCCGGACTTACGCCGAGATCGTATTTGCGGGCAATTGTTCTAGAGCCAATAGGTTCTGCCGTGGAAATATAATCGTTAATAATCGCTTTTAGAATGCGTTGTTTTCGTTCATCAAGCATCTTTCCACCCCCTATTGTTAGCACTCTGAACAAGTGAGTGCTAATGTCTAATAAAAATGTACCACGCTTTCAGAAAAAAGTCAATAATCTTTGCGGGATTTTACCGGTCTGGAAAAATTTATTTCTCCAGGCCGAATCCGGTCAGTCATCAAGCAAAAAGGCGGCAAAGACCTGATTGCCGTATTTCATTCCCAGGCAGGTCAGCCGACAGCCATTTTCATCCGCCTGTAAAAGCTTTTGACCTCTAAGTTGACTGATAATTTTTCCGTATACGGACCACAGAGAGCAGTCAAACTTCCTGGCAAATGCATCCGCCAGAATCCCCTGGCTTGTCCGCAGGGCCAGAAAACAAAATTCCTCCATCAGTATTTCACGCGTCATACGTTCTTCTTCAAAGGCAACCCGTTTCCCTGAAAAAACGCTTGTCACATACTCATCAACTGCTGCCAGATTGGCAAAGCGGCGATTTTTATAATAGGAATGCGCGGCGGCGCCGAGTCCGATATAGGGCCGGTCAAGCCAGTAGCCAAGATTATGTCGGCTGGCAAAGCCGCTGCGGGCAAAATTCGATATTTCATAACGCGCATAGCCGCAGCGCGGCAATTCATCGGTTATATAGTCGTACATCCTCTCCACCGCTTCTTCGTCGGGCAGTTCGAGCGTGCCTTGCTGACTAAGCTGCGCCAGCATCGTCCCCTCCTCCAGTTGAAGACCATAAATGGATATATGCTCGATTTCAAGTGCCAATGCCGTTTCGACACTGGCCTTAAGCTGGCTCAGACTCTGCCCCGGCAGGCCATACATCAGATCCAGACTGATATTTTCAAAGCCAGCCGCACGAGCCAAATGGATCGCCTCTATTGCCTCATTTCCGGAATGAATCCTGCCGATTCGTTTCAGCAGTTCATCAGCAAAACTTTGTACGCCGAAACTGATCCGATTGATGCCACCGCGGCGCAGCATGTCCAGTTTTTTCCGAGTAACCGTCCCCGGATTGGCCTCAATCGTAGCTTCTGCCATCTCACTCCAGCAAAAGGCCTGCTGTAGCGTCGTCAGGATATCTGCCAGCAGTTCATCCGCCAATAGTGTCGGCGTCCCACCGCCAATATAGAGGGTTGTTACGGTTTCACCGGATAAAGAAGAGCCTTGTGCCGCGATTTCCTGGCACAAGGCTTTTGTATATTCTTTCTGCATTTCACGGCTGCCGGCTGCCGAGGGAAAATCACAATAATAGCACTTTTGCCGGCAAAAGGGAATGTGGATATATACTCCGATTTCCATCAGTCGATCTTCAAAATCGCCATGAAGGCTTCCTGTGGCACTTCTACCGAGCCTACCGACTTCATGCGTTTTTTTCCTTCTTTTTGTTTCTCCAGCAGTTTGCGCTTACGCGAGATATCGCCACCATAGCACTTGGCCAGAACATCCTTGCGCATCGCCCGCACGGTTTCTCTGGCAATAATCTTGTTGCCTACCGCCGCCTGTATCGGAATTTCAAACATCTGCTGCGGAATAATGCCTTTGAGTTTTGCCGCCAGCTGCCGTCCACGCATGGCCGCCCGGTCCGTGTGAACAATATTCGACAAGGCATCGACGGCCTCGCCATTGAGAAGAATATCGAGTTTTACCAGTTTTGATGGCCGGTAGTCTGCCAATTCATAATCAAGTGAGGCATAACCGCGCGTTGAGGATTTTAATCGGTCAAAATAATCATAGATGATCTCATTGAGCGGAATATGATAGATAATCATTACCCGATTTACATCAAGATAATCCATGTTTTTAAATTCGCCGCGTTTTTCCTGCGAAATTTCCATAACCGCCCCAACATAATCATTTGGGACAATCACCGTAGCTTTTACATATGGCTCCTCAATGTGTTCGATCTCGGTCGTCGGCGGCAAATTGGAAGGGTTATCAATCCGGATCATCTCGCCATTTGTCTTGTAGACATGATAAATAACACTCGGGGCCGTCGTGATCAATTTCAGATTATATTCACGTTCCAGCCGTTCCTGAATGACATCCATATGCAACAGCCCCAAAAAGCCGCAGCGATAGCCAAACCCCAGGGCCACGGAAGTCTCGGGTTCAAACATCAGAGCTGCATCATTGAGCTGCAATTTTTCCAGAGCATCCTTGAGATTGTCATAATCCGCACTGTCCACCGGGTAAAGGCCGCAGTAAACCATCGGATTGACTCCACGGTATCCCGGCAAAGCTTCTACTGCCGGACGAGACGCGGACGTCACCGTATCACCGACACGAACATCTTTTACATTTTTCAAACTACCGGCGATAAAGCCCACCTGTCCGGCAGACAGTTCCGGCATATTGACCGGGGCCGGACAAAAAGAGCCGATATCCGTTACTTCAAAGGTCTTCCCGGTAGCCATCATCTTTAAGGTCATGCCCGGTTTGATGCAGCCATCGATCACGCGGATATGGGCAATAGCCCCCTTATAGGAATCAAAGTTCGAATCAAAGATCAATGCCCGCAGGGGTTTTTCTGGATCACCGGCGGGTGCCGGAATTTTCTCAACGATCTGATCAAGAATCGCTTCAATGCCAATGCCGGATTTTGCACTGGCAAGAACAGCATCCGATGTGTCCAGCCCGATGATATCTTCAATTTCGCGTTTTACAAGCTCCGGCTCTGCACTGGGCAGATCAATCTTGTTGATGACCGGGATAATTTCAAGGTCATTTTCCAGAGCCATATAGACATTGGCCAACGTCTGCGCTTCGACCCCCTGTGCCGCATCCACGACCAGCAACGCCCCTTCGCAAGCAGCCAAACTACGGGAAACCTCGTAGGTAAAATCGACATGGCCGGGCGTATCGATGAGGTTTAGCTCATACATTTCGCCATCCTTGCCTTTATAGTTTAACCGAACCGTCTGCGCCTTGATCGTAATCCCCCGTTCACGTTCAAGGTCCATGCTATCAAGAACCTGCGCCTCCATCTCACGAGCAGATAAGGCCCCGGTATATTCAATAAGCCGGTCGGCAATGGTCGATTTTCCGTGGTCAATATGAGCAATAATTGAGAAATTACGAATGTTTTTTGTCTGCATTTTTTCCTCCTGCGAGCCAATTACGAATATTGGTTCATTATATCATCTTAGCGGCAACCCTAGCAAGCACCTGCACCTGAGCCCTCTGAATAAAATTAAGGGGTTGCTTTTTCATTTTCCACATGCTAAAATGTTCAGGTAACAAGCTATTAAGGGGGTGAAATTCTTGCCAAATATTAAATCATCTATTCTTAGTGTAAAATCCGACGCTAAACGTCGTGCTCAAAACTTCGCTGCGAAATCTGCTGTTAAAACTGCAGCCCGTAAATTCATCGATGCTGTTGAAGCCGGTAAAGCTGATGAAGCAAAAGCCCTCCTTATCGTTGCTAGCAAAACACTTGATCAGGCAGCTGCAAACCGTGTATATCACAAAAATGCTGTAGCCCGTAAAAAGTCCCGTTTGGCTCGCAAACTGAACGCGTTAGTAAAATAATTTTACATTTATGTAATAAATGGGCAAATGCCCTGAAACGCAAAAAATACCAGTTACTTATGTAGCTGGTATTTTTTATTGCCCAAAACTCAGTCCTGGCGCTGCTGGCATAATTCAATGATGATTTTTTCCAATAGCGCGGCATCGGCGTAGCCACTCTTAAACAGATAATCTGCTTCAGCCAAATCGAGCATTGCCACCTTTAAGGCGTCCTCACTGAAATTGCGGCTTTTTTGTCCCACTTTTTCGGCAATGAACGGCACCAACCCCAGCGGGCCAGCAAGCTGCCGGCCCCGGCACCCACGCGCCTCCAGTGTTTTTGCCTGCCACAGCTGCCGCACATGACGAGTCAGGAGTGCTGCCAGCTGCAAAGAATAGGTCCCAGCCGCCAGCTGTTCACGTAAAAGCCGCAGCGCTTTGGCCACATTTTTATCACTGACGGCATCGAGCATAGCAAACGCTGAAACTTCCGGCAGCCCGGACAAGACCGCGAGCAGATCGTCTTTTGTAATCTGCTTACGCTCGGTGTAAAGAGCAAGCTTTCCCAGCTCCTGATCGAGAAATCCCAGCGATATCTTCTGCATCATACCGATGCCCTCGAGCAGATAGGCATAGGCCTCTCGATCGAGAGATTTCCCCAATTCAAGTAATTTGCTTTGCAGCCAGTCACCAATCCCCCAGACCGGAATCGGATCTGCTTCCACAACCAAGCCATGTTTTTCGATCACCTTATAAAGTTTTCGCCGCTTGTCAGCTTTTTCACTCAATTGAAAAATAACGACGCTGTACGGCGGCATGTCAGAAAGAGTCGCCATAAAGCGCTCCTCAAGCTTGCTGGGCTTCGACTTCGCCCCAGCAGTATTTTTTTTCTCCTTAAACAGCTGGCTATTGCGGACTAAAACCACATTGCGATCAGCAAAAAAAGGGGCTGAATCAATCAGATTCAGCAGCTCTTCCAGCCCGATATCGCCATTTATCTTCTGCAGCCCTTCAACATCACCTGGAGGCAAAAGCCTTTCCAGTAACGCCTGCATGACCTTTTCCGCCAGATACTGTTCTTCACCAGCAATCAGATAGACTCCATGACGGCTCCCTTTTTTTATCTCAGCCATAGCCTGTCCATAATTCATTATACCACCCGTTTTCCTTATGCTTCCTTCATTCTAAAAGTATATAAAATAAAAGGAACAAACGCAACGCTTTAATTGCTCAGCTATCGGCAAAAGTATGGACAAAAAGATTCTTCCCATCACATTCAAAGACAACCGCCCCATCCCTGTCCGTGCGCAACAAAGCCGCTCCCTCCCCTTCAATTCTCTGCAAGGTTTCAACATGCGGATGACCAAACGAATTATCCGCGCCAACAGAAATTACCGCCCAACGCGGATGTACAGCCTGCAAAAATTCAGGGCTCGATGATCCCTTTGATCCATGGTGGCCTATTTTCAGCACATCGCTTCTGACCTCCTGCCCGCTCTCGAGCAGAGCTTTTTCTCCATCGGCCGTCAAATCGCCGGTGAACAAAAAACTGTAGCCTTTATAAGCGGCTCGGATCACTGTCGACATTTCGTTGCCAGTTCGACGCAAGGCATCCTCCGGAGCCTGCAGAATTTTAAATTCCACGCCGTCAACGACAATTCGCTCTCCGGTGCAGGCCGGTGCAAACGATAATGCCGGCTCCAAGGAAAAATTCAGCTTGGTCGTCCGGGCATATTCCTGGCGGCTTTCCCTACCGATCAACACCTGCGTGGCCGGAGTATGCCGCAAAACACCGGCCAGCCCACCGGCATGATCCTCATGGGCATGTGTCAACAGCAAAAAGCTCAGCCGGCGAACACCATAGTGACGGAGATATGGCGCTACAACGCGTTCTCCAACATCAAAATCGCCTTGGCGACTGCCGCCAGTATCAATCATAACAGCCTGGCGGTGCGGCGTGATCAAAAGAGCCGCATCGCCTTGCCCGACGTCAATAAAATGGACCTGTAGCGGCTGTTCTTGCAGCTCATGCCAGAAAAAAAAGACCAGCCCCGCAAATAGCCCTGCCAGGAGTGGGCGCTGCCAACGGACAACCTGCGGCCAAAAAAACTGCGACCCCTCCCGGTCCAGGAGCAGACAAAGGATTCCATAATATAATCCCCCTACTCCCGGCGCCATCGGTGGCAGATAAACACTGGCTCCCGGCAAAACAGCAATCAGCCGGGTCAGGTTATAGACCAGCCCAATCAGCAGACTGCACAGCGCAAACAGCAGCGTCTGCAGTCCGGTTGCCACCAGGCCAACAACAATGGCCATAAGTCCAATCACAATCATGGATTCGACAATTGGCACGGCAATCAGGTTGGCCAGCAGAGAGCTGAGTGAAAGGGCGTTGAAATACCAGGCCAATAGCGGCATAACCGCCAGCTGGGCACCGATCGTCACTGCCAGATTGGCTGCCAGCCAGGGAGGCAAAATCACAAACCGGCACTGCAGACAGGGGGATACATAGAGCAGCCCGGCCGTGGCCGCAAATGATAACTGGAAGCTTATATCTACCAGCAGTCCAGGCTGCCAGGCGAGCAAAAGCAGGGCCGTAATTGTCAACAGACGTACCGCCTCACTTTTTCTGCCGGCAGCCAGGGCCGTGAAGGCACAAATCCCCATCAATGCGGAACGCAGCACCGGTGGTGTGCAGCCAGCAAAAACCGCATAGACTACAATCACAGCGGCTACCACCAGCGCCGTCAGCGCACGGCGAAAACGAAAAATGCCACAGAGCCAGTTCAAGGTCCCGGCCAGCAGTGTTATATGCGATCCCGATACGGATAAAATATGGACAATCCCGGTTGTCGTAAATGCCGTGAGCAGTTCTGGTTTTATGCCCTCATAACCGCCAAAAAGCATAGCAAACAGCGCCGCCGCATCCGTTTCCGGCATTACACGTTGCATAGCCAGCAGCAGTTCCTGACGAATTCGGGCTACCCAGCGCAAAAAAACAGCCGTTTCGCGTGGTTCTATGCGTATTTCCTGTTTTCCCGCCATAAGCCTGGCATGAATCCCCTGCCTCGCAGCTGCGGCGACAGCATCGATGCGTCCCGGATTCTGATACGTATGTAAAGCTCGCACTTCAACCGCAGCCTCTATCTCGTCACCAATTCTGCCGGCGGCAAACCCTGCCTGCCGCTGGCTGTAAAGATACGCCTGCCCGCTGACCGCTTTTTCTGTCCCGGCCACTATTACGGATTTAGCTTCTATGATATAGCGAACGGAAATAATTCCATCTTCCATTTTTCGTTCCTGTGGTGCCTCTTTAATAATTCCCTGAACCTGCACCATCTGCTTCGTAAAAAAAGAAATGTCATCTGCTGGCAAAACCAAACTTTGTGCCCCCCGGCCGCAGCCCAGGAGAAAAAACAGCAGACAAAATCCCCAGATAATTCCTTTTTTCTGTTTGCGGATGCTGTAGCTGATAAATACAAGCAGCAGAGCTCCAAGCGACAGTAGCCACACGATTGGTATCGGCATCAGCCTTGCCGAACCAGCATAAATCCCCACAGCAAAAAAAGCCAGCACAGCATTAAGGAACAGCTGCTGGCTGGCGGCTTTCATAGCGTAATCTTATCCTTTAATTTTTCATATTTTGCCGATCCTAGGCCGCGGACTTTTTTTTAATCCTCAAGCTGCGTAAACGGACCCTGCTGCTGCCGATATTCAACAATCCGCTTGGCCATGGCCGGGCCAATTCCCGGCAGTGAATCAAGCGCCTTCTCATCCGCCGTATTGATGCTGATCCGCCCCTCCGCCTGCGGCAAAGTTACGGCTGGCGCAGCAGTTTTTTCGGGAACAGCAATCTGCGCTCCGTCTTTAAGTGCTTGCGCCATATTGACTTTATCCGCATCCGCACTCGGCAAAAGTCCCCCACAGGCCTTTACCGCATCCATCACCCGGGCACCAGAATTTAGCTGTACAACGCCAGAATGATTTACCGCTCCTGAAACATACACCATCATCGTTGTTTCCGCTGCTGATTCTCTTCCCGCCGGAGCAAGCACTGCTGGCGGCTGCGCATAAAATAAGCCGCCAAGAATACACGCTGCCAGAGCGGCAAGGACCATCAAGGAACGCTTGTACATCGGCATTATGCCGCGCCTCCAACTCTAAAATGACATGATGTGTTGTCGGATTATAGAAAATTTTCAAAATATTATTATACGGCCGCCGCTAATCGCGGCCGTATGTCGTCTTTAGCCAATCTCACCATAGGTCAGCAGATTGGCGATCTGCAAATCTGTCGTTTTATTCAGATCAATAAACTGCCCGTCAGCCGTCTGGACGATCGGCTGGGCGCGCATGTCCCCTTCATCAACATAAATAATTTTTCCATCAACATTATCCGTCAAACGAACCCAGTTGCCATTGAGGCAGCGGCGCATGTGCTTGATAAACAACACCCCGTATTTTGTGTCAAGCTTGTTGCTGGCCATATCATCGGCCAGTGTGTTGAAAATCATAAACGGCGACTTCGGCGCTGCATAGGAAGTGGTGGCCGCCATCGCATCATAGATATCGGCAATCGCTAGCAATCGGGCAAATTCACAGATATCCTCAGCCGGAAGGTTTTCCGGATACCCCGAGCCATCAAGACGTTCATGATGCTGCAGAATACCGCAAAGCACTTCATAATTTCCCGTCAGCCGGTTTTTGCGCACAAGCTCAAAGCCCAGGGAGGAATGGGTTTGCACCAATTCCATTTCAAGCTCAGTTAATTTGCCAGGCTTGTCAAGAATATCCTGCGGCACTTGTGTCTTGCCAATATCATAGATCAATCCCGCCATGATGAGCTTTTTCAGCTCCGCCGGTTTAAAATGCAGCCACTGTCCCATGACTCCCAACAAAATTGCCACCCGGATGCTGTGATGCACCAGATAATCTCCTTCACGGGGAATGTTATGTATCTGCGTAATCGCCTTGGAATAATCTTTTACACTCAAATATTCAACTTCGTCAACAATCTCCCGCAATTCATTAACTGCGATAACTTTCGTTTCCCTTGCCGCCTTAAACAGCCGCTGCAATCTTTCAAATACATGCCGGTATTTCACCACGTACGAACCATCCAGCACATGCAGATCACGGATCGCCTTAACTTTTGAAAATTCCGGTTCAGCTGGCTTCGTCTCTTCGACAATATAGACATAGTCGCCGCAGCGATCCAGCAGATTGACAATCAAGCGGTTGGTCAGGACCACATCCTCTTCTACCAGAGTATTGCCAAAATTGTCATAAATCGCCTTCCCAACGACCATACCGGCCCGTAAATCTTCCACCTCGTATTTTTTTAGGCTTTTTTTCACCGCCATGACATCACGCTCTCTTTCCCTGATTTCACCTATTTTCTTCCCTGAGAATTCGCCTATAAGTCCAATTACCTACATAAATATATGATCGTCTATAGTTTTGACATTTTGTCGCAATTTCCTGCTAAAAAAAGCTGCGGTGAAAGATTTATTTCACCGCAGCTTTACTTTTTACTTCACGACAATATTTACAAGTTTTTTCGGTACACAGATAACCTTTACAATCTGTTTTCCATCAAGCAATGCCTGTACCCGAGGCTGTTCGAGCGCCGCGGTTTCAAGTTCTTCCCGCCCGAGTGTAGCCGCAACGACAATCTTGTCACGAACCTTACCGTTGATCTGCAGAACAATTTCCACTTCATCGAGAATGATAGCCGCAGCATCACATTCCGGCCAGGCCGCTTTATGGACGCTGCCCTCTTTGATAATGGTATGCCAAAGCTCCTCCGTCATATGCGGGGCAAACGGGGCCAGCAGTTTGAGCAGCGCTATCACCACTTCGCGGATCAACCCGTTATTGACCTCCTGCTGATCCTTAAAGGTATAGAATTCATTGACGAGTTCCATGATCGCACTAATCGCCGTATTGAAGTTAAATCGCTCGCCAATGTCCTCCGTCACCTTGCGAATCGTCAAATGCAAAATGCGGCGCAAGTCTTTTTCTTCCTTCGTCAGCTCTGCAATCGGCTGATCCGCCGCTCCAGCCTCAACCTGCGTGGCAAAGTTTGTCACAATCCGCCACACGCGATTCAGGAATCGATAAGATCCCTCGACCCCTTGATCACTCCATTCAAGATCTCTCTCCGGCGGCGCCGCAAACAAAATGAACAGCCGTGCCGTATCCGCACCGTATTTGGATATAATTTCCTCTGGCGAGACAACATTACCCTTCGACTTGCTCATCTTGGAACCGTCTTTAATTACCATTCCCTGCGTCAGCAAATTCTTGAACGGTTCATTGAAATTAACAAGTCCCGCATCCTTCAAAACCTTGGTAAAAAAGCGCGAATAGAGCAAGTGTAAAATTGCATGCTCAATACCGCCGATATATTGATCCACCGGCATCCAATAATTTACCTTTTCTGCACTGAACGGTTCCTTTTCATTATGTGGATCCGTATAACGCATATAATACCACGAGGAGCAGATAAAAGTATCCATGGTATCGGTTTCCCGGCGAGCCGGCCCGCCGCACTTAGGACAGGTACAATGAACAAAATCTTCCGCCTGCGCCAGCGGGGATACCGCACCGGCCTTGAAATTGACATTCTCTGGGAGCCTTACCGGCAAATCCTCTTTCGGCACCAGAACCTCGCCGCAATCCGGACAATAAATCACCGGAATCGGTGCGCCCCAATACCGCTGTCGCGAAACCAGCCAGTCACGCAGCCGATAATTGACTCGCTTGCTGCCGATTCCCTTGGCCTCAATCCAGTCAATAATTGCCGTTTTGGCCTCTTCACTCGACATGCCCGTAAATTCTCCGGAATCGACCAGAATCCCCGGCTCAACATAGGCATTTTCCATTTCCTCCAGGCAGAGTGTGCCTGCCTGGTTGTTGATAACAATTTTTTTCGGTAAGTTATATTTGTCAGCAAACATCCAGTCGCGTTCATCATGTGTCGGCACGCCCATAACCGCCCCGGTGCCGTACTCATAAAGAACATAGTTTGTTATCCAGATCGGCACCCGTTCGCCGTTAAATGGATTCACGGCATAAGCCCCGGTAAATACGCCCTCTTTTTCCGATTCGCTTGAAGTGCGTTCCAATTCGGTAAGATTGCGGACCCTGTCAATAAAGGCGCGAATCGCACCTTCATTTTTCTGCCCTTTAATCAGCTTTTCAACCAGCGGATGTTCTGCTGCCAAGACAACATAGGATACGCCAAAAACGGTGTGGGGACAGGTCGTATAGACCGGAATTTTTTCATTGAAATCCGGCACATCAAAGCTGAACTCAGCCCCTTCGCTGCGCCCAATCCAATTTTCCTGCATGGTTTTTACGCGATCTGGCCAACCATCGAGATCCTTGAGATCGTCAAGCAGGACATCCGCATAATCCGTAATTTTAAAGAACCATTGTTCCAGATCCTTTTTCACAACTTCTGAATCGCAGCGCCAGCAATGCCCATCGACAACCTGCTCGTTGGCCAAAACGGTATTGCATTCGTTACACCAGTTGACCGAGGCCTTTTTTTTGTAGGCAAGCCCTTTTTCGTAAAATATTTCAAACAACCACTGTGTCCAGCGATAATACTCCGGACGACAAGTAGCAACCTCACGATTCCAATCGTAAGAAAGCCCTATTTCCCGTTGCTGGCGCTTCATGTTTTCCATATTCGAATAGGTCCAGTCCGACGGATTTATGCCATGCTTAATTGCCGCATTCTCTGCCGGCATGCCAAAGGCATCAAATCCCATGGGATGAAGTACATTAAAGCCCTGCATGGCCTTGTAACGGGCAATAACATCACCGATTGAATAGTTGCGTACATGGCCCATATGCAGGTTTCCTGATGGATACGGAAACATTTCGAGCACATAATACTCTGGCTTGCTACGGTCGAGTTCCGTAGCATAGACACTGTCTTCTTCCCATGTTTTTTGCCATTTTTTTTCAATCTCCTGGGGAGAATATCTTTCTTTCATCTCTCTGCCTCCTTAAAATAGACCCATAAAAAAATAATCGTCCCATGGCATTACGCCAGGGACGACAGTTATCGCGGTACCACCCTGATTGACGGCAAGCCGTCCTCTCTAATCTTAACGCGATCAACGGCGAATGTCGCACCTCCACAGTGAGTTCAAATTCGTCCGTTACCGGCTCGCATCAACCGCCGGCTTTCTGAAATCGGAAAGGATTTTACTACTCTGCTTCACTGGATTTAAGTGATAAAATATTACACAGCTACCTAAGGCAACTGTGTAATATTATATCGTATAAACTTGTCCAAAGTCAAGCCAGCAGGGCCTGAAAGCTTTGGTTTTCCAGCCTTTCAGGACGGCTGATTTTAGGCTTTACTTTATTCCGAGCTCTACTTTTTCACCATTGATGTTCCATTCTTTGACCATACCATCCATTTCCGTGGTCCGGATATCATCCGCCAGGACAACCTCTTTGATTAAAGTAGCATTGGCCAGCACCAAGTCTGCCAGTTTCTGATTGCCGCTGACAAAGACCGTTATCCTATCCATAACCTCAAATTTATTTTCTTTGCGCATGGTCTGAATTTTGCTGATGATTTCACGAACAAAGCCCTCTTCAATTAAGGCCTCGCTGAGCGTCGTTTCAATGGCAACCGTCACATTGTTATAACGCTCTGCCGCATAACCTTCTGTCTGGGCCATAGATACCTCAACATCTTCAGCCGTCAAAGTAAATTCTCCGGTCGAAATTTCCAGTCTGATGCCGCCCGTCTTGTCGAGTTCCTCTTTTGCGGCCTGTCCATTGAGGCTGCCAAGTGCCGCCTTGATCTCACCGATCTGCTTGCCGGCCTTCGGTCCCAGTACCTTAAACTGAGGCTTAAAACTGTACGTCAGATATGCTTCCATATCCTCCTTGAATGCCACTGCCTTAATATTGAGTTCATCTTCGATGATTTCGCGATAAAACTCATTGAGTGGGCGTTCTGCCTTGACATACATATTGCCGATTGGCTGACGGTTTTTAATATTGGCCGTATTACGCGCGGCCCGACCAAGGCTGACAATTTCAAGAACAAGTTCCATGTCCGCCTCAAGCTCACAGTCAATGTATTTCATGTCTGCCCGTGGGAAATCGCACAGATGAATGCTTTCCGGTGCTGTTTTATCAACACTGCGAACGAGATTCTGATAGATGTCCTCCGTCATAAACGGAATCATCGGCGCCGCGGCCTTAATGGTTGTCACCAGGGCTGTATACAGCGTCATGTAGGCATTGATTTTGTCCTGGGTCAGTTCTTTGCCCCAGAAGCGTTCCCGGCTGCGTCTTACATACCAATTACTGAGTTCATCGACAAATTCCTGCAATACTTTGGCCGTTTCCGTAACCTTGTAAGCCGACAGATTTTCATCAACGCTTTTGACCAGCGTATTGAGACGAGAAAACAGCCAGCGATCCATCACCGACAGCGACGATTCCTCAATCTGATATTGAGAAGCGTCAAATTTATCGATATTGGCATAAAGCACATAAAACGCATACGTATTCCACAGCGTTCCCATAAACTTACGCTGTCCTTCTTTTACGGCTGCATCATGGAAACGATTCGGTAGCCAAGGAGCGCTGTTTTCATAAAAGTACCAGCGAATCGCATCCGCACCATGGGCGCGTAGCGCATCCATCGGATCAACGGCATTGCCCTTGGACTTACTCATCTTGCGTCCGTTTTCATCCTGGACGTGCCCAAGCACAATGACATTCTTATACGGGGTCTTATTGAACAGCAGCGTAGAAATTGCCATCAGAGAGTAAAACCAGCCACGAGTCTGGTCAACTGCCTCGGAAATAAAATCAGCCGGATAATTTTCTTCGAAGATTTCTTTGTTTTCAAACGGATAATGCCACTGAGCAAACGGCATTGAACCAGAATCAAACCAGCAGTCGATGACTTCCGGCACCCGCTGCATTTTCCGTCCACATTCAGGGCAGGAAATCGTCACCGCATCAATAAACGGACGATGCAATTCAATATCCTCTGGACAGTTGTCCGACATCGCTTTTAACTCTTCAATGGAACCGATCGAGTGCTGATGGCCGCATTCACATTCCCAGATGTTAAGCGGTGTTCCCCAATAACGATTGCGGCTGATGCCCCAGTCCTGCACATGCTCGAGCCAATCGCCAAAGCGGCCCTTGCCGATACTTGCCGGAATCCAGTTTACCGTATCATTGTTGCGGATCAGATCCTCGCGTACATCCGTCATCTTGACGAACCAGGATTCACGGGCGTAATAAATCAGCGGCGTATCACAGCGCCAGCAATGCGGATAGCTGTGCTCAAACACAGGGGCCTTAAACAGCAGGCCTTTTCCCTTCAAAGCCCGTATGATCAAAGGATCCGCGTCTTTGACAAACATCCCGGCCCAATCCGTTTCTTCGGTAAGCTGCCCCTTGCTGTCGACAAACTGCACAAACGGCAGGTCGTATTTGCGGCAAACCCGCGAATCATCCTCACCAAAGGCCGGAGCCTGATGGACAATCCCGGTACCGTCACTGGTCGTTACATAGTCATCGCACAAAACCATAAATGCTTTTTTCTTGATAATTTTCTCGGCATAAGGGAACAGCGGTTCATATTCCTTATACTCAAGCTGACGACCAGGGAATCTGTCGAGAATCTCGGTTTCACCTTCCATAACCGTATCCACCAAGGCTTCTGCCATATAGTAAACAACATCGTTGTTTTTTACTTTCACATACGTGATTTCCGGATTTACGCAAAGAGCCAGATTCGACGGCAGCGTCCACGGCGTAGTGGTCCAGGCCAGCAGATAGGCATCTTCGCCCTTCGCCTTGAATTTTACAAAAGCCGATTTTTCCTTGACGTCTTTATAGCCCTGCGCAACTTCATGCGAGGACAGCGGCGTTCCACAGCGCGGACAGTAAGGCACGATCTTATGTCCTTTGTAAAGCAACCCTTTTTCCCATATCTGTTTGAGTGCCCACCATTCCGACTCAATAAAATTATTGTCATACGTCACATAAGGATCCTCCATATCAGCCCAAAACCCTACATGCCCGGAAAACTCTTCCCACATTCCCTTGTACTGCCAAACACTCTGCTTACATTTTTCGATAAATGGCTCCATGCCGTAGCTTTCGATCTGCTCTTTGCCGTTAAGGCCCAGCTGCTTTTCAACTTCGAGTTCAACCGGCAGACCATGGGTATCCCAGCCCGCCTTGCGGCGAATCTTATGGCCCTTCATTGTCTGAAACCGAGGAATCATATCTTTGATTACACGCGTCAGCACATGGCCGATATGCGGCTTGCCATTGGCAGTCGGCGGGCCGTCATAAAACGTAAAGGACGGTGCGCCGTCTCTTTGCTCAATACTCTTTTTAAAGATATCATGTTCTTTCCAAAATTCTTCTACCTGACGTTCGCGGTCAACGAAATTCAGATTTGCTTCCACTTTTTTATACACGTAAAAGTCCCTCCTAAAAATAAAAGACCCCATCCTGCCAACAGGATGAAAGCCTTAACGGTTGCCAAATAAAAAAACCTCCATCCCAAACAGGATGAAAGCCGCGCTGTCATTATACCACCTATTTCACATACCATCATATGCTACCCGTATAACGGCGGGGCCCGGCGCAGCCTACTCGCATCCTTTCAGCCTGCAATTCCAGAGTGATCTTCTGCCTAAAACGACTCGTACCGGGCTCTCACTATCACCGGCTCGCTTTTACTTTTGTTTAAAGCGTACTGTCTCCATCAACATCTTTACACTATTTTACCTGTTTGAAATCATCGTTTTTCTCCCACGATAATTTCTATTTGTAATAGTATCACAGCCACGAACAAAATTCAAATAAAATCAATCGGCCAGAACAAAATTTTTTTTCCCTCATTTCTCCCCAATCTAAGCAAAATCGCCTCGCTTAAATTGCGAATTTGCAGGGAATCTCTTATAATAGAGAAAACAAAGGAGGCATAGCATGCATCAGTATCTGTTCTTTATTGGCGACTTTCCCATCCGCGCCTATGGGCTCGTATTAAGCCTGAGCATTATTTTGGCAACCGGCGTAGCCTACTTTCTGGCGAAACAGGATGGTCGCTGGCATAACCACATTGTTGATCTCGGTATCTACTGTGGTCTCGGTGGCATTCTTGGCGCCCGGCTCTGGGATGTTTTCTTTTTTGACTGGGGCTATTACCGGTATCATCTGACAGAAATCTTCAATGTTTGGCAGGGCGGCATGGCCATTCAGGGCGGCATCGTTCTTGGCGTTCTGGTCGGTATTTTCTATACCAGGCATCATCGAATCGATACCTGGGCCCTGGCTGATATTATTGCTCCGGCAATCATTCTCGGCCAGGCACTTGGGCGCATTGCCAATTTATTGAACGGGGATGCCTTCGGCGCCCCCACTGGCGGAGCTTTCGGCATTCTCTATCCCGCAACCACACTAGCCTATCATACATATGGCGACCAGCCACTATGGCCAGCAGAAATTTGGGAGGGCCAGCTCGATATCGTAATCTTGGCTCTGCTGCTAATCTTTCGCACCAGCCGCCATGCTAAGGGACAGGCCTTCCTGCTCTACGTAATGCTCTACTCCGCAGCCCGATTTTTCCTCGAATATTTACGTGGCGACTACACCGACCTTATTTGGGGTATATTCAAATCCGCTCAGATGACCAGTTTGTTCGCCTTTACCATCAGCCTTATCGTCTTTGTCTACCTCAGCTGGCAACAAGCGCACAGCCAAGTACGCAGCGATAAACAACCTGGTAAAAAAAACAAAAAATAATTTCTTGTTTTTTATTGACAGGCTGGTATTTTATCTATATAATAAATATTGTTTTCAGCGCGCTGGTGTAGCTCAATTGGTAGAGCAGCTGACTTGTAATCAGCAGGTTGGGAGTTCAATTCTTCTCGCCAGCTCCATTGTAAAACTTTATATGGGTAGGTGCCCGAGTGGTTAAAGGGAACGGACTGTAAATCCGTCAGCTTAGCTTACGATGGTTCGAATCCATCCCTGCCCACCATTTTGGCGGCGTAGCTCAGTTGGCTAGAGCATGCGGTTCATACCCGCAGTGTCAGGAGTTCAAATCTCTTCGCCGCCACCATATGTATGTAAAGCACACAGTTATGTGTGCTTTTTTTATTGCCAAAATGTATAAAAAAATTTGCCACAGAACTTAGTTCTGTGGCAAATTTTTATTTATGTGCTTTTTCGTTTTGCGCAAAAATCAGGGAATCAAGCAAATCTATCAGCTGGTTGATTTCCGGCTTTGAGATCTGTCCGCTGGCACCAAGGGCTTCACCCTTACGGCGCATTTCATCATTAATTAGTGATGAGAACAAGACTACCGGCGTCTCATTCAGGGTATCATTTTCCCGAATCAGCTTCAATAAACGATGTCCGTCCATCTGCGGCATTTCAATATCCGTGATTACAATTCCGACCTGTTTTTGAATCGGACCTGGCTGTTTAACTAGGATTGACAAATAATCCCATGCTGCCTGTCCATTATTGAAGTCCTTAACAAACCGATAACCTGATTCATGCAAGGTGGACACGAGCAAATCCCGCAGCATCGGTGAATCTTCCGCCACAACAATGTGTACATTTTCCCGCTCCCCTTTGGTGGTGTCTTCGGCAGCTTCCACTGTTGTCAGTTTTTCGTTGATTTCCGGATTGATCTGAGCGATAATTGTTTCAAAATCAAGCAGCAATACGATCTTGCCCTCCATCTTGATGACCCCAACGACCATCGACTGATCGCCGCATTCTGGTGCCGGCTCCATCTCTTTCCAAGAAATACGATGAATCCTTGAAACATTGTCCACCAAAAAACCGACATTGTAATTGTTTATTTCTGTTACGATAATGTTTTTCGGATCTGAATCGCCCTGCACATTGAGGCAGCGAGGCAGATTAACCAGCGGCATGACCCCGCCGCGCAAAGTGAATAATCCATCGACAAACGGATGGGCATTTGGCATTTTTGTCACCGGCACCCGTGTGATAACTTCACGCACCTTGGCCACATTAATACCATAATTCACTTCCCCGATATTGAATTCCACAATCTCAAATTCATTGGTTCCTGTTTCTAAAAGAATTCCTTTTTTTTCTGAACTATTTCCTGCCATAGAATCTCCTCCATGTCTTACTATCTGTCATTAAAGATCATGCCCTGCTTCATTTTTGAAATCTGCATAAACTGTTTCTATGTTTCTTATTCTTTATTCAGCAGGCAACTCCTGCTTGACAAGAAAGATTTATTTCAAATAAGTCCAGCCATCGCGCTCTTCAATCAGACCCTGCTTGATCAAATGCCCCAGAGCCCGCTTGAACGCCGCCTTGCTGATCTGGAATTTATCCTTGATTACTTCAGCCGACGTTGCATCACTGTAGGGCATTTTCCCATTGCGCTCTTTGAGCAGCAGCATAATTTTTTCAGAATCAGCCAAAATAGCTTTTTCCTTGACCGGACGCAGAGATACATTGATTCGCCCATCGGGACGCAGGAAGGTCACTCTGGCCGTTACTTCTTCTCCGACCCGTGGTTTAATCGCAATTTCCTTATTGTCGATAAAGGCGATATAACGCTCGTCCGTAAACATAAACGCACCCTGATCGGTATAGTTATAAACCGCCCCATGAACCATATCGCCGACTTTAGCCTCGACAGCCGGCTTTGATGCCCGGCGCATTTCATCTTCGACTACCATAGTCACCGCCAGGCGGCCAGACTTGTCCGTGTACATCTTAGCCCAGACAACTTCACCCACCTGCACCTTGCCACGCGTGCCGGCATACGGCATAAAAATGCCGCGCTCCGCTCCGACATCAAGAAACGCCCCATCCTTGCTGATATTAATAACTTTCAGACGGGCAATCTGCCCTTCCTTCATTTTAGGTGTCCGCATGCTGGCGGTTAGCCGCCCCTTCGGGTCCCGATACAAAAACACCTCTACCTCATCGCCTACGGCAACCAGTGCCGTCTGCTGGGTCTTATGAAGCAAAATGTCATCGGCAGTATTTCCTGTCTGTGCATCCAGAAATACCCCCATATCACTGGCCCGGACCGCCTTTAAAACAGCCACTGTACTGGGCCCGTATTTCATTACCTTGCGTTCCTCTTCCATATATACCTCTACTCTTTGTAAGGCGTAAGCTCAGCGGCGCCCCACAGCTGTTCTAAATTATAAAATTCACGACTTTCTTCGATAAAGATGTGGGCAACACAGTCGCCATAATCAAGCAGAATCCAATCGCCTTCACGATAACCTTCTTTGTGCAGGAAGTTTACGCCCTGCTCTGCTAATTCATCCTCTATGTTATCAGCAATCGCTCTTGCCTGCAGTGCATTGTTAGCACTGGCAATGATAAAATAATCGGTTTCTGCGGTAAGCTCTTTCATATCCAAAATCACAATATCTCTGGCCTTTTTTTCATTTGCCGCCTTGGCAATACATCTGGACATATCTTCTACTGAATGAAACACTTATTATATTCCCCCTTGAATTTATTTATCTTAATGTTTAACAATTTTCTCATTTATTTTCATTTACTGTCATCTCAGGAAACAGTTCCTGCATCTGCACCGCAATTCGAGCCTGATCCGGCACCCAGCCACTGTCGCCACCATTCTGACTGCCGGGAAGAATGCTTGCCGCCGGATGTTCCGTCTGCAGCCCCCGGATTACCGTCAACCATTGCTGGATATTATTCAGCTCAAGACTGGTCGCGACCTGCTGCTCCATTACATCAGCTGCCGCCGGCAGCTTAGTAAGCGTATCAGGACGAGTAATTTTTTCATACATCGCCTTAATAAAGCGTTGCTGACGGTGCACACGACCAAGATCCCCAAGGTCATCACTGCGAAAGCGCAAGTACTCCTGGGCCAGCTCCCCATTGAGATGCTGGTAGCCTTTGTGCAGATGAATGGCCAGTTCTGCCGCCGGGTCTTCGTAATCCATCTCATCCTCTACATAAAGGTCAATTCCCCCCAGTGCATCGACCAGGGCCATCATCCCCTTGATGTCAACAGCAATGTATTCATGAATTGCAATATTGAGCAGCTGGCCTGTCACCTGCTGCGTCAGCGGAGCCCCCCCATAAGAAAAGGCGTTATTGATCGTCTCCTGGCTCTTGCGTCCTGGTATTGTGACCAGGGTATCACGCGGAATCGAGAGGAAGCGAACTTTGCCATTGGCTTTATCAAAACTCAGCAACACAATGGTATCGGCCCGGCGCATCGTCCCTTCCGCCTGTGAGTCGCCTTCATCAAGGCCTAGCAACAGGATATTCGTATAATTGACAAAACGTTGGTCCTGGCTCTTGCGCTTTAGCTCTGCCTGCAGCTGATGCTCATCATACATGCCTTTAACTGCCGCGCCCCACTGATAAACATAATAGCCGCCCCAGCCAATTCCGGCCAAAAGCGCAGCGATAAGCAGCAGACAGACAAGCAGGCGCCCCGCCTTCACCCTACGCCGGCGCCGCTTTAATTTCCTTTTTTTTGCTATGTTTGCACTCGTATTATTTCGCATAAGCGCCTATTCCTTTAATAAGATTTCATTGCGCGCAGCGACAGTATCCGGGTGAATGACATTATTCTTATTCAGCACAAAGGCAATGGATTGGTTGAACGCCGCCAGCATGACCTGATCAAGTGTTTTTACTGCCGACAGCCGCCGCAACTCGTCGACCCCCGGATATCTTCGTCCCGGCTCGATCATATCCGCCAAATAAACGATTTTATCCAAATCAGTCATCGATGGTCCCCCAACGGTATGGAAACGAATCGCCTGCTGAATCTCTTCATCCTCGAGCTGGTATTCCTTCGGCAGCATGGCTGCCCCAATCGCAGCATGCAGCAGTATCGGCGTTCTCATTTCAATTTTCGTAACCGGTAACTGCATTTCGTTAGCAACCTTAGCCAAATCAAGGGTAGCAAAGGTACGGGCACAATCATGCAACAAGCCTGCCAGATAAGCCTTCTCCACATCAGCGCCATAATGCGCCGCCAGTTCAGCGGCACAGTCGGCAACACCAACTGAATGAAGAAAACGGGTTTTTTTCAATTGTCCCGCCAATTTTTCTTTTATTTCATTGCTGTTCATCTCGACCATATCCTTTTTTGTGTCATCGTAAGAAATTCGCTGTTCCAGCTAGAATTCCCTTTCAACTTCATGCAAAAAAGCCCAAAATGGGCTTTTACTTGCTTAAAGATAAAGGCCTTCCTTGCGGATATATTGTTCTACCTGCTCAGGGACAATATATTTAATAGAATACCCTTTTTTTATCCGATCACGAATATCGGTTGAGGAAATTTCCAGTTCAGGCGTTGCCAGTCGATGAATGCGTTCCCGTCCCAGCTCACCGAAGTATTCACGAATGTTATCAACATTCGGCAAACAGCCCTGCCGGGTGGCAGCGATAAACTGACACAGTCCCAGCAGCTCTTCGATCCGATCCCAGGTCGGTATTTCCTGTATAGCATCGGCACCGGTTATAAAGTAGAATTCCGTATCTTTGCCAAAGCGACGGACGAGTTCATAAATCGTATCGATTGTATACGACGGTCCCGGTCGGTTCATTTCCAAGGAAGACACTTCAAAGTGTGGATTAGAACAGGTCGCGAGCAAGGTCATGACAAAACGGTGAATCGCCGGCGTCACCTGCTGGTTTTGTTTGTGTGGTGGATTAGCCGCGGGTATAAATAAAACCCGGTCCAGATGATATTCATCCCTTACTGCTTCTGCAGTCATCAGGTGTCCCACATGAATCGGATCAAAGGTTCCGCCTAACAATCCGACCCGATGTTGCTTCTCTGTCATAAACATGCTCCTATCATAGTATAAACTTCAGTACCACAAGCACGATGACAATCGTAAGCGCGATAATCAAAAGCGCCCGCAGATCATCGAGAAAATCATGACGCCCCTTTGGTGTTTGTATATATTGAAAAATTGTTCGAAGGTAGCCCCAGATTATCCGCATAAGATCAGCGCACCTGGCCTTCACCCGAAATCAGATACTTGGTACTGGTGAGTTCATTGAGTCCCATGGGACCTCGGGCGTGAAGTTTCTGCGTACTGATGCCGATTTCAGCCCCAAAGCCAAATTCAAAACCATCCGTAAATCTCGTGGATGCATTGACATATACGGCTGCTGCATCCACCCCATGCTGAAATTTACGGGCATTATTATAATCCC
This sequence comes from Selenomonadaceae bacterium, assembly GCA_963678095.2. Classification (GTDB taxonomy): domain Bacteria; phylum Bacillota; class Negativicutes; order Selenomonadales; family Selenomonadaceae. The sequence goes on from OY782746.1 coordinate 839,832, forward strand.
TGGTCACAATGGTCTCTGAGTGCCGGGTATTATATGTTTCAATATGCTCCATAGCCGCTTCAAGATCAGGCACAATCTTAATCGACAGAATCAGATCACTGTATTCGGTGGACCAGTCTTCCTCTGTCGCCAAGACAGCCGTTTGCAAATAGCTGCACGTCTTGGCACAGCCGCGCAGTTCCACACCTTTGGCGAGTAAAGCTTCTCCCACCAGGGGCAGAAACTCCGCGGCAATACTTTCATGCACCAATAGAGTTTCTATGGAGTTGCAGACGGCCGGACGCGAAGTCTTGGCATTTACAGCAATATTGCAGGCCATCGCAAAATCGGCACTTTCATCGACAAATAAATGGCAGATGCCGGTCCCGGTTTCAATGACCGGGACAGAGCTGTTTTCCACAACAGTTTTGATCAGCTCCTTGCCCCCGCGGGGAATAATGACATCCAGATAACCATTTAGCCGTAGCATATGCTGAACTGCCTGACGATCGGTTGTCTCAATAAACTGCACGGCCCCTTCTGGTATGCCAGCAGCATATGCCGCTGTCATCAGCACCGAACTGATCGCCAGATTCGAAAAAATCGCTTCTGACCCACCGCGCAGCATTACGGCATTCCCTGATTTCAGGCACAGGCCGATCGCATCAGCGGTTACATTAGGGCGAGCCTCATAGATGATGCCGATTACACCCAGCGGCACCCGGATTTTATTAATCTCAAGTCCGTTCGGACGCCGCATCGAACCGCAGCCCTGACCAATCGGGTCCGGGAGCCCGGCAGTCTGGCGGAGGCCATCCGCCATCTGACAAAGCCGATCCTCATCGAGCATCAACCGATCCAGCATGGCCCGGCGCAGCCCTTTCTCCCGTGCAGCTTCAAGGTCCTTGGCATTTTCAGCCAAAATCATTGCCCTGCGGGCAAAAAGTGCATCCGCCATTGCCTCTATAGCTTGATTTTTAACCTGGGTCGGGAGTATGGCCAGCCGGCTTTCTGCTTTTTTAGCCGCGGCTGCCTTTTCTATAATCATTGACTTCAAATCCATCTTAACAGCTCCCTTTTGTCAGACCATCAAAACCATATTGTCCCGATGGATAACTTCTTTATGAATCGGCCCCGGCAGTATATCCGAAAACTCACAGGTCTGCCGTCCGATAATTTTCTTCAGGGAATGCTCATCGTAGTTGACAATCCCACGGGCGATTTCCCGTCCCCCTGGAGCCAAAACACGAACCGTATTGCCGGCAGAAAAGCTACCGTGAATCTCAACGATCCCCGCTGCCAGCAAGCTCGAACCTTCCTGCAGCATAGCAGCCGCACAGCCGGCATCAACAACAAGGTCACCAACAATCGCCCGGCCAAAGGCGAGCCAGCTCTTGCGGACTTTCAGGTGTGATTCCTTTGCCGGAAACAACGTGCCGATCGGCTCGCCGCAAAGAACGCTGCGCACAACTCCATCGCGAGCACCGGAAGCAATCACCATCGTGACCCCGGAATTGACGGCTATCTTTGCCGCCTGAATTTTCGTGTACATACCGCCGGTACCAAGTTTTGAGCCAGCCCCTCCAGCCATTTTTTCGATCTCAGAGGTAATTTCTGCTATTGTTGCCAAAAGTTGTGCATCCTTATTCGTCTGCGGATTGGCTGTATAAACACCCTCAATATCTGACAAGATGACCAGGGCATCTGCGTCAACAATCGTTGCCACAGTAGCCGATAAAGTATCATTATCGCCAATTTTCAATTCATCGACGGCAATCGCATCATTTTCATTGATAATAGGGATGATTCCCATCTTCAGCAACGTCAGCAAAGCATTGCGCGAATTCATATACTGCTTGTGGCGCACCGAATTTTCCTTTGTCAGCAGCACCTGAGCCACCGTCTGCCCGTATTCAGCGAATAATTTTTCATAGATATGCATCAAAATCCCCTGACCGACTGCGGCTAGGGCCTGTTTTTCTGGGATACTCTTTGGTTTTTCGGCAAGGCCCATGCGGTCGATCCCGGCGCCGACGGCCCCCGAGGTGACAAGAATAATTTCCCTGCCTTCATTGGCCAAATCGGCTAGTTCCCGAACAAGTCTTTCGATGCGATAAAGGTTCAGTTTGCCCGTTGCATGTGTCAAAGTGCTCGTGCCGATTTTGACGACGATCCTGCAGGCATTCTTCAGCTCTTCACGTGTTTCCATGCGCATAACCTCTCCCAATCTTTATAGCTGCTGCTTATTTCGGCAACTCAATTTTCGTCTTTTGAAAATTCTTTTTATATAAGAGACCATTGCGTCCAATCACCTGCACAAGATCAGTATCGGCGCGTTCAGCCAGCATGGTGATTACCGCCTCCGGATCCTCCAGGCAGTTTTGCAGAACTCTTACCTTGATTAATTCCCTGGCCTTAACAGCCTCGCGGGCACTTTCAACGACAGCTGGCGTCAATCCATCTTTACCAATCTGAACTACCGGCTCCATCGTAACACCCAATGCGCGCAAAAAGCGCTTTTGCTTTCCCGTTAATGTATTGCGGATCAAATATTTTTCCCCCTATAACTACTATTATTGTCTGTATTCAAATTCCATATCCCCGATATGAACCGTGTCGCCTTCTTTAATGCCCTTGTCCTTTAACATTTCTTCGATGCCCTTGATGCGCCAGATGTACTGGAAGCGCCGTACGGCCTCATCATTGCCAAAGTTCGTCATCGCCACAAGTTTTTCCAAGGATTTACTTGATACAACAAAATCACCGCTGATATCGCGCGATATCGTAACTTCATCTTCATCTTTTGCTTCATATACAGCTGTTTTTTCTTCGGCTTCCGGTTCTTCAACATATGCTTCCAGCATCTGCGCTACACATTCCATCAGCGGGCGCAATCCGTCATTGGCCGCCGCCGATATCGGGAATATCTTTACTCCCTCAGCCGCTGCCAGTTTTTCGAGTTTTTCATAGTTCTCACGGGCCTCTGGCAAATCCATCTTGTTGGCAGCAATAACCTGTGGACGCCTTGCAATTCGTTCGCTGTAGCGCTTAAGTTCCTTGTTTATTTTATGGTAATCCTCTACCGGATCACGCCCCTCAATACCGGAGGCATCCAGTACATGAATAATGACCTTCGTCCGTTCAACATGTCGCAAAAAATCATGTCCGAGACCGACTCCGTCTGCCGCGCCCTCAATGAGCCCCGGGATGTCGGCCATAACAAAGCTATGACCTTCATCAAGGCTGACAACCCCGAGCACCGGCGTAATCGTAGTAAAATGATAATCGGCAATTTCCGGACGTGCCGCTGAAACAGCGGCAATCAGGCTCGATTTACCAACGCTCGGATAACCAACCAATCCGACATCAGCTAAAAGCTTGAGCTCAAGAAGTAAATTACGCGCCTCGCCCGGTTCACCAAGCTCAGCAAAAGTCGGAGCCCTGTTGGCACTGCTGGAAAACTTCGCATTGCCGCGACCGCCGCGACCGCCTTTGGCAATAACGGCTTCCTGCCCGATTTCTGTCAGATCCGCCAGCACCGCACCGGTTTCCTCATCTTTGATAATCGTCCCCTGTGGCACTTTTACATAACAAGTCGGCGCCGCATGTCCGTACTGGTTTTTAATATCGCCGTTTTCCCCATTTTTACCGACAAATTTGCGGTTAAAACGAAAATCGAGCAATGTATTCATATTGTTGTCGACGACAAATACAATATCGGCACCCCGGCCGCCATCGCCACCACTCGGGCCGCCCTTGGGCACAAATTTTTCCCGGCGGAAAGCCGACTTTCCATGGCCACCGTTCCCGGCCTTGACCACAACTTTTGTTCTATCAATAAATTGCATAATATCTCCTTTTTCTTTCACAAAATATCTTGTGATGTATAAAAAGCTGGTATTGAATGAATACCAGCTTTTTATGCATCACAATCAACAGCTGTAAATACAATAATACCTGCGTCTATAAAGGCGCAGGTATTCGTTCATTACATAGCTTCTTCTACAGGATAAACGCTGATCTGTCTGTTATAACGGCCCGCGCGTTCAAACGCAACCTTGCCAGAAATCTTAGCGAATAAAGTATCATCACTACCGATGCCTACATTCTTGCCCGGATGGAAGTGAGTCCCTCTCTGACGAACTAAAATGCTGCCTGCCTTTACAACTGTGCCGGCATGCTCTTTTACGCCAAGACGTTTCGATTCACTATCACGTCCATTACGTGTGCTGCTGACACCTTTTTTATGGGCGAATAACTGTAATTCAAAGTTAAACATACTCATTTCACCTCCTGTGCTCTAAAATACGAACACTCTGCGGATTTATATTTTCGATCTCCAAAAATCCTAAAGTCATCGTTGCTAAAATAGCCTCCGTCAACTCATCCGGCTCATCTTTCAGCTTCATATACAAGTCTCCACTCGCTACCTTGTACTCTAACCTGCGATGCAGATGCTTGCCTACGCCTAAAAGGGCTGTCTGTGCCAGTGCGGAAACCGCAGCACAGACGATATCCTGACCGTATTCGGCCGTTCCAGCATGGCCCGTAACCGAAAACCCGGAAATTTTACCATCACTCTGACGAAAAATTTTTATCTTAATCATTAAGCTTCAATTTTTTCGATGACTACTTTAGTAAACGGCTGACGATGGCCCTGACGGCGACGATAGTTCGATTTTGCCTTGTATTTGAAGACAAGAATCTTTTTATCTTTGCCCTGCGCTTCGACTTTAGCTGTTACTTTAGCTCCAGCAACAACCGGTTTGCCGACAACAACTTCATCATCTTTAACAACGGTGAGAACTTCGTCAAATGTTACGACGTCGCCTTCATTCGCTGCCAATTTTTCTACGATAAGAACATCGCCTTCTGCTACACGATACTGCTTGCCGCCTGTTTTAATAATTGCGTACATGATTACACCTCCCTGCAAATTTACTCGCCGATTACGGTAGACTCCGTGGAATCATTTTATGACCTCACCGTGCGGTTGGGGAAAAGCACAGATTCGTGCTTACATCAAGAAATTCTATCATAAGCAAATCAACTTGTCAATCTTATTCGCCTGCTGTCTGCAAAATCGTATAGACTTCCGGATGAAGGCTGCGATTATGTTCAATATAAATACGACAGCCAAGCTCTTTCCCAAGATTTTGTAAAATCTTCGTCTTTTCCAGCGACTCAGCCACCAGATCATGCACCTGCACGGTGTAACAAGATCCATGGTGTGATTTTTCAATGCGGCGCAGCTCACGGCTGATTGAAATCCCGATTGTCTGCGGCGATTTAACGAGTCCGCGCCCATGACAGCATGGGCATTCACTGTAAATCATGCTTTCTATATTCTGCCGTGATTTCTTGCGCGTGATTTCAACCAGTCCCAAGGATGTGATATCGACGACATTTGTCTTCGTTTTATCCGCTTTTGCCTTCTCCTCCAGCAGCTGCAGCAGCTGCTGTTTTTGCGATTGCGTTTCCATATCGATAAAATCGATGATGATAATGCCGCCGATATCACGCAAGCGGATCTGTTTGGCAATTTCCTTAGCCGCCTCGAGATTAACCTGAAACACCGTATCGGCCAGATTGGCCTGCCCGACAAATTTACCCGTATTTACATCGATCACCGTTAAGGCCTCCGTCTTATCGATGACAATAAACCCACCGGATTTCAATTCCACTTCACGTTTACCAATATTCTCAATTTCCTGTTCAACATGATATTCCTGAAAAATCGGCCGGTTTCCTGTATAAAGTTTTACACGTTCGACAAATTTAGGTGATATGTACTGGACAAGATCACACACCCTTTGATGTACCTCTTTATTGTCAACGATCATAGCTTCGACATCATCGGTAAAATAATCGCGTACCAGGCGAATCACAAGATCGGCATCGCGATACAAAAGTGTAGGGGGCGGCGAAACCTTGTGCCGAGCCATAAGCGACTGCCAGAGCCGTACCAGATACTGTATATCCTGCAGCAATGCCGTTTCTGGCTGTCCGGCTGCAACCGTGCGGATGATCAAGCCCATTCCCTCCGGGCAGGCGCGTTCGGCAATGTCTTTAAGCCGACTGCGTTCGGTCTCATCTTCAATGCGCCGTGAAATTCCAATATAATCGGCGGTAGGCATCAGCACCACATTGCGTCCCGGAATCGTAAGATGCGTTGTCGCCCGCGGGCCTTTGCTGCCAGCTGAATCTTTAACAATCTGCACGGGAATATTTTGCCCAATATGAATTTTTGCATTTTGCGGTACCGAATCCAGCATATCCTTGGGCAATCCGTCACCAATATACAAAAAAGCATTCTTATCACAGCCAATATCGACAAAAGCGGCCTGCATCCCCGGCAGCACATTTTGAACGCGGCCCTTATAGATGTTGCCGACAAGCGGCACACTTTCCGAGCGCTCCACGGCCAGTTCTAGCAGTTCTTCACCATCAAGGATTGCCATGCGAGTCTCTTCCGGATCAATATTTACGATAATAGACTTCATTGCCTCATCTCCAACCTCTATACTAAATCAATCAGTGGCTTGCCCGCACCGTACAAGGCACGACGATTTATCATCGCAGCCTCGACAGCAATCGGCACCGAAAACTGATCACGGAGTACTTCGAGGATCTCCCCTGGCTTAATGCTGCCAACAGGAGTTATTTTTATCTGCATCTGCAGACTGATACTGCCAGCAGGGCCTTCAGCGGCGAGGATTTTATCGTACATATACTGCTTAACCTCAATGGTCTTGACCCTTTTTAGCATATTTCTGGTATATATTGCCTCAATGGCCTTATTATACGCGACAATTCCGGTCTGCACTTGACTGAAATCCCCTGTAACCGGCACCTGAATTTCGTAATCAGCAAGTTCAACTGCTGCCATCAGGGCCTTTACCTTGCCAGTAAATTCTCGGGCTCGAAGCAATTTGACTCCTAGGGGGAGCACCGCCCGAAGTTTATCAAAAAACTCCGGCTGGCAAACCGGTTTGCTCAATTCAATATCCATGTATTCCGCATCACTTGTGACCCCAACCGCCAACGCAGAGGCAAAGGCTATTTTCATATGCGGATTAAAGCCTTCCGAATAGACTACCGGCAGTTTTGCCCGCCGGACCGCTCGTTCCATCAGCGCTGCATAATCCAGATGCGATATATAGCGAATTTCTTCGCCCTTCGTTATCTCCAGACGAAAATTACTCATATTTTTTCCCTCCATCAACAACCGCAGCTTCAAGATTTGGACAGACACCGCAAGCCGAACAACGTCCACGCCGACAATCTTCCGTCAGCTCCTGCTGACAGGCTTTTTTATATTCCCGCAGGAAAAACTCCTTATTTACACCCGGAGAAACATGTTCCCACGGCAGATGTTCGGTAAAGCTTCGCTCACGCTGGCTGTAATCCTCCGGTTTTATTGAGCATTTATTAAAGGCCTCCAACCAGACCTCATATTTAAACTGGTCAGACCAGCCGTCAAATTTAGCCCCATCAAGCCAGGCCTGATAGATAACCTGTGCCAGACGGCGATCGCCCCGGCTGATTGCCCCCTCAAGATAACTTGTCCGGGCATCATGATATTTAAATTGAATCGACCGATCACGGATATTCTCCTTGAGCAGTTGCTGTTTGCGTTCAAACGCAGCTAAAGAGTCCTGCACAAACCACTGGAATGGCGTATGGGCTTTAGGCACAAAGCAGGAGACACTCACGGTCACCTTGACACCACGCCTGCCCTTAATCTGGCTGTACAGATCAACGACCCGCTGTGCCAGTTGGGCAATGCCAATGATATCCTCATCTGTTTCTGTCGGCAGGCCCATCATGAAATAAAGCTTCACCGTCTTCCAGCCCTGACGAAAAGCAGCCGCCGTAGCCGTAAGCAGATCTTCTTCCGTAACGCCTTTATTGATCACATCGCGCAATCGCTGTGTCCCGGCCTCCGGAGCAAAGGTTAGGCCACTTTTTCTGACCTGCTGCATTTTATGGGCAAGATCAATAGAAAAACTGTCAATGCGCAAGGACGGCAAAGACAAACTGATTTTTGCATCTTTAAAATCAGCAAAAAGATCATCAACAAGCATCCCCAGACAGGAATAATCTGCCGAGCTAAGCGATGTAAGCGACATCTCATCGTAACCGGTTGAGGCCTCCATGACTTTTGCCAGTTCCCGCAAGCGCTGCGGCGACCGTTCCCGGACCGGTCGATATGTCATGCCCGCCTGGCAGAAGCGACAGCCACGCGTGCAGCCCCGGAAAAGTTCGAGCATCAGCCGGTCATGAACAATATCAATATAAGGCACCACCGGTTTTTCGACAAAGGTCACGGCATCCATATCTTTGACCACACGTTTATAAACGAGTTCTTTTGCCTCAGGAGTCATCGGTTTAACTCCAGTAACCTTGGCCCCATCATAAATCACTTCATACAGTGATGGCACATAAATGCCTTCGATCTGCGCCGCCCGGCGCAAGAATTCGGCACGTCCACCCGGGCACTGCGCCATTTTCCATTCAACAAACAGCTCCGTCAGCTCCTCGATGACCTCTTCACCCTCGCCAATAATAAACAGATCAAAAAATTCCGCTACTGGTTCAGGATTATAAACGCAGGGCCCGCCGCCAACAACAAACGGGTCGCCGCCTTTGCGCGCCGCACTCTGTAGCGGAATCTTTGCCAGATCCAGCATATTCAGGATATTCGTATAGATCATCTCATACTGCAAAGAAAAGCCAACAAAATCAAAAGTTTTAACCGGACTAAAACTCTCCAGTGACCAAAGTTCAAGATCTTCGCTGCGCATTTTTTCTTCCATATCAATCCAAGGCGCATAAACACGTTCGGCTACCGTATCCTCAAGGTTATTCAGTACCTGATACAGGATTTTCAGTCCGAGGTTTGACATCCCGACTTCATAGACATCCGGCAAAGCCAGGGCCCAGCTGCACTTCATCAGCTTATGGTCCTTCTTAACCGCATTCAATTCATTGCCCGTATAACGTGCCGGCTTGCTCACTGCCTGCAACAGCGCCGGTTCGAGTTTTATCATATAAACATATCCCCCAATTATAATTCATTATGCTATATTGTATCATGCTTCTGTAAAAAATAAAATAAAGGGAGGCTGCGCCTCCCCCTAAAACAGCAGTTTCTGCCGCCGCATATAGATATTTAATAAAACGCCAATTGCCATCATATTCGTGGTCAAAGAACTAACCCCATAGCTCATAAACGGCAATGGAATCCCAGTAACCGGCATAATCCCCATTGTCATCCCGACATTTACAAGTACATGGAACCCCAGCATAGAGGTGATCCCGACTGCCAGCAGCAGGCCAAAATTATCACTGGCTTCCGCTGCAATTTTCACCCCACGGCGCAGCATAATCAAATACAGGATCAACAGGATTATACCCCCGATAAAACCAAGCTCCTCGCCAACCACAGCAAAAATAAAGTCTGTATGATTTTCCGGCAAAAAGTTCAACTGGCTCTGTGTTCCTGCAAACAGGCCTTTGCCAAAGAGCATTCCCGAACCAATTGCTATTTTGGACTGAATGATGTGGTACCCCGATCCAAGCGGATCAACATTTGGATTCATAAACACGGTCAGGCGCATTTTCTGATAATCCTTAAGAAAATGCCATAGAATTGGCAGACATAGCAAGCCGCCTCCAAATAAAGTTCCCAACAGCCGCAAATTGATTCCGGCAATAAAAGTCATCCCGAGAAAAATCGCCATAAAAACCAAGGATGTTCCTAGATCTGGCTGTTTTAACACCAGCAAAAACGGCAAGCCTACATAAGCGGCTACCGGCAGCAGATCACGGAAGGTATTGAGCTTGCCGATCTTATCTTCCAAAATTGAGGCCAGCGAAATGATCATAATAATTTTGGAAAACTCCGATGGCTGCAAGGTAATCGGTCCTAGCTGAATCCAGCGCTGAGCCCCCAGCGCCGAATGGCCCAAAAACATTACCGCCAGTAACATAATCAAATTAAACACATACAACTTATTCCCATAACGCTGCAGCATCTTGTAATCAAAATTCATCAAGAAAAATATCACGGCACAATTGACCAGCGCAAATAAGCCCTGTCGCTGGACAAACCAGTAACGTTCTTCCCCTGGATTATTGATGTGCGTCGCACTGCCGATAACGATCAGACTGATTACCACAATCGCCAGGACAGACATGATCAGCGTAAAATCCATGCGGCGCAGCATTCTATTATTCATAATCACGTACCATGTAGCCTCCTGCATATCTTAAAAATACAATATTCTCGCCTATTGGTTAAAAACCAATAAAACAAAAGGTCTTTTACGGGCCGCTGGCACAAAAATCATCTGCAATCGCCAGGCAGCCTTAAGCATAAGCGCATCGTAAAAGACCAGGATTTTATTTCTGTATCTTGGAACTGTGCTTCATTCTCTGTACCGGAATATTTGCCACCAGTGCTACAGAATCTTCATCGTCAGCCAGCGTAATCTCCATATCCTGCTGGTTAATTTCCATGTAATTAGAAATCACCTTAATGATATCATCTTTAAGCAGCTTCATGACCTCCGGTGAAATATTCGCCCGGTCATGGACGAGCACTACCTTCAATCGGTCCCGGGCAATTTCCCGCGACGGCTTGTCGGATTTTCCAAACAACTTCATAATAGCATCGATCATAAAAAATGCCTCCTCACCAACCAAATACGCGTTTTAATTTGACGAAAAAGCCTTCCTCGCCAAATTCTAAAAACGGAATTTCCTCACCGCAGATGCGGCCGACAATGTTGCTATAGGCTTTACCTGCCAAAGAATCCTTATTGCTGACAACCGGTTCCCCGCGATTTGTTGAAGTGACGACAAGCTCATCATCCGGCACCTGCCCTATGCACTCAAGCGACAAAATCTCATCAATATCATCCATATCGAGCATGTCCCCACTGCGGACCATCTGTGGACGAATGCGATTCACGATAAGCTTTATGTTCTCCTTATCAGCCCGTCCAAGCTCACCGATGATCTTATCTGCATCGCGGACAGCTGAAATTTCCGGCATAGTTACTACAATTGCACAGTCAGCAGCAGCAATTGCCGTCTTGAACCCCTGTTCAATTCCTGCCGGGCAGTCAATCAGTATGTAATCAAATTCCTGGCGAAGTTCTTCACAAAGTGTCACCAGCTGCGCTGGGTTCAGTGCCGTTTTATCCTTTATTTGCGATGTCGGCAACAAATAAAGAGTCTCATGTTTCTTATGGCGAACGAGGGCCTTTTTATAGGGAACCCGGCCTTCGGTAACATCGATTAAATCATACATAATCCGATTTTCAAGTCCCAACAGCAGATCAAGATTTCTCAGTCCTGTGTCCGTGTCAATCAGTACGACTTTCTTGCCCCTCATGGCAAGGCCCACACCCAAATTCGCTGTTGTCGTCGTCTTGCCGACGCCGCCCTTGCCTGAAGTAATTACGATTATTTCACTCATGCACGTGCCCCCTCATTTCTATTTACTGGCTCAATGACGATCTGCCCATTTTTTATGACCGCTCGCTCTATATGATCTGGTTTTTCCACATAGTCCGGTGCCCTGGCAATAAGTTCCGCGATCCGAATCTGCATCGCCATCATGTGATCGGCTATTACATAGGCCTTCGTATTACCAAAGGCCCCGGCGTGAACAATTCCCCTACAAGTTCCATGGATATGAATGTTGCCCCCGGCAATCACCGTTGCGCTTGGATTGACATTACCATGGATAATAACAGAGCCATTACAGATGACCTCCTGCCCCCCACGTACGGTCTTGCCAACAATCATCGTGTCATTTATTCCCGGTATTTCTTCTTCCGGCACAGTATCTTCCTTTTTTTCTGACGCAGCCATTTTTTCTGACGGCTGTGTCAATGGTTTCAATGATAAGTCATAGCGACCAAGCAGCCGGGTCAAATGTTCGAGCTGCTCAGCAGTAAGCCGGTCCGCCGCAATCCGGACAACCGTCCCCTTGGAAAAAAAACTAAATGCTGACTCCAATTTCTCTTTCAGCTGTTGTTCAACCTTGGCGAAATCTGCCGCATCACTCAGGATCAGCTGCAGCCCGTAGCGGCTGCCTTTAAACATTACGTCTTCGCTCATTTTTACTCCCACTTTGTTATTCATCAAAAAATATATACAATACTCTTTACTTCGCCTTTGCCCGGAATATTCCTGCTGGCATAAAAAAAGTAGCTGTCACTGCGTGGCTTTAGTGGCCTTGGCGGCCTCTTCGGCCCGAGCTTTTTCCTGTGCTTCGAGTTCTTCCGGACTTGGAATATTAAACGCTGCCTCTAAAATTTTCTTTCCAATCGGCACTGCCGACTGTGCCCCATAGCCACCCTGCTCGACAATGACAGCGACAACGATATTCGGATTTACAAATGGTCCATAGGCGACAAACCAGCCATGATCACGACCATGAGGATTTTCTGCTGTCCCGGTTTTTCCGGCCACATCAACAGCAAACTTGGGGCCAAAAATAGAAGCTGCTGTACCTACTTTGGTAACATCCCGCAGGCCATCCTGGATTAAAGCAATGATCTCCGGTTTTATATCAAGCTTTTTGACTGCTTCCGGCTGAAACTTCTCGAGCACTGTACCATCCGGCTTCATGATTGCCTGCACCAGATACGGTTTATAGCGCACCCCGCCATTAGCAATTTCACTGAGCACAACCGCCATCTGCAGCGGCGTTGCCAGATTAAAGCCCTGTCCAATAGCCGCATCAAAAGTCTCCGATAAATACCAGTCGTCTTCAAACACCTTGCGCTTATACGCCTTACTCGCCACAAGCCCCTCGGCTTCGTAAGGAAGATTTATACCCGTCTTATCTCCCAGCCCAAACATCCGGGCATATTGCTCAAGCTTATCAATGCCCAGCCGATTGCCCATTTCATAAAAATATACATTATCCGAATGTGCCAAGGCTTCACGGAAATTAATCCATCCCAGAGCTTCCCCATCCGCATTGACTTTCGGAATGATCCAGTGGCGTCCCGTGTCGAGAATTTTCTCCTCTGGGGTCACCTTTCCTTCAGAAAGAGCTGCCGCGCCCGTTATAATCTTAAACGTTGACCCCGGCGGATATTCCCCCGTAATCGCCTTGTTATCAAGGGGATAATTCGGATTATTATTGATCAGATTCCAATCCTTGCTCGAAATTCCCCGCGCAAAGAGATTTGGGTCAAAGGCCGGCCGGCTGACCATCGCCAGCACTTCCCCGGTCTGTGGATTTAACACAACCGCCGCCGCCGCTTTAGCATGAATTTTCAGCAGCTGTTCATCAATCGCTTTTTCTGCGGCTTTTTGGATTTTTTCATCAATCGTCAACCGCAGGTCCGCCCCAGGAATCGGTTCTTTTTTGCCAATAATTTGTACCGGTTTGCCACCGGCATCGACTTCGACCTGTTCCCCGCCATTGACGCCTCGTAGTTGCTGATCATAGACCTTTTCCAGACCGAATTTGCCAATGATATCTCCCGAGCGGTAGCCATCTGCCTTGCGCTTTTCAAGCTCATCATCGCTGATTTCGCTGACATAGCCAAACACATGGGCTGCAAGTTCTTTATTTATATAGTGGCGAATCGGCTGCACCTCAATGACAACCCCCGGATAGGCATCCTTTTGTTCTTCAATAATTGTCAAAATTTCTGGGCCGACATCCGTCTTGATCCTGATCGGATCAAATCCCGTATGCTGCTTGATTTTTGCTTCAATCTCTGTTTTATCAACCGTCAGCAAAGTCGAAAGCCGCGTGATTACATCATCAGAAATCGGCGCGGTAAGCGGCAACAGCGATACAGCAAATCCCGGCCGATTGGTAACCAACTGCGTCCCATTACGGTCAAAAAAAGTCCCCCGCGGAGCCATCGCCGGAATCAGACGAATCCGATTTCCATCTGCTAGTCCGGCGTAGTATTCCCCGTCGTAAACCTGCAGATAGCCAAGTCTGGCAATCAATATGAAAATGACGAGCATCATTAAAATGCCGAGCGCCTTCAGGCGTCCGCTATAATCCCTTGCAACCAACGATATCCCTCTTCCATAAATTTAAGAATTAAGGCACCTAAACGTCAAGGTGCCTTAATCGCATATAAACAATTATTTTTCTTTCATTTTTTGGCAGAGCCAGCACACCACCAGGTGTATTGGGAACGCCGCTACTATATTATAAATAAGCATCGGCAGGAGCACATTCTCTAAATTATACAGCGGATTAAACCTATAACCTAAAAGCAGCATCAAAACTGCCAAAACAAGATAATTGATTCCTGTTGCCATTGCCGCCCCTATGACTGGCAAAAAAAACTTTTCTTTAAATACCTGCTGGGATGCCAGACCAAAAATATAACCGATTATCATCTTGCTTAGCGTATTCATGCCAAAAAAAGTTCCCGACGCCAAATCCTGCAATAAACCTGCCATAAATCCAAGTAAAATACCAAATCGCTGCCCTTTAAGGAGACTGAATGACACGACTACCAGTAGCAATAGATCCATGCCAATGCCATTAAAATTCAGCAACGGCAAAAAGGCAGTCTGCAAAACATAGGCCGCAACAAGAACAGCACCCCAGATCAAAATAAATTTCATTTGGTAGCACCTGCCGATGTTGCCGGCTGAACCGGCGGCGGAGTTATCGGCAAAGGTAAAGGTTCACGTGAATTCACAATCACAGAAACCTCTTCAATCCGCTGAAAGTCAACGGCTGGTTTCAACAACGCACATTTAAGCAGTCCGCCGTCATCATTTTCAATTCGTTCGACCTTGCCGACAGCAATCCCCTTAGGATAAATACCACCAAAGCCTGAGGTAACAATCAGATCGCCCTCGATGATATCGGCATCCTTCGGTATGTTAACCATTCTAGCCAGGGCCTTGTCGCCAGGGTTCCCTTCTACAATGCCGGCAACTCTCGATTCCATCCGCTGAACAATCGTTCCCACCGCTGCCCGCGGATCAAGAATCAGCTGTACCCGCGAATAAGAATCGTATGCTTCCACAACACAGCCGACAAGCCCCTGCGGCGTAACAACGGCCATTTCCTTTTTTACACCGTCATTTTTGCCGCGATTGATAATAATCATATCGGTCCAAGTTGCCATATCCCGGGAAATAACTTCTGCTGCCACTAAGTCAAACTGCTTTACCGTCTGCTTGTAACCAAGCATGGAACGAAGCCGCTCATTTTCTGACGCCAGCTCCTGTGACTGCAGGTTCATCGTCCGCAGCTGTTCTACTTCCGATTTGAGCATCTCATTTTGATGATAAACGGTCACAACTTCCCAGATACCGGCGGTCAGGCCGCGGATTTCGTCGCCTACTTTGGCCACAGCCTCTTGCAACGGTGCCATAAAAGTAACTGCCGTCCGTTCCCCGAGCGGCACTGAATAGCGCCCACGAACCGAAAAAAAGATCAGACTAAACACGCTGGCTATAACAAAGATCACAATCCATATTTTCTTGCTGGAATCCGGATTTCGTCTTACCCTGCTCATTGTCTCAACTTCTTAGTGGTCATCACCACTCGCTTTAAAAGTTCTATATTCTCGAGCGATTTGCCCGTCCCCTCTCCGACGCAGGACAAAGCATCTTCTGCAACCAGCACCGGCATGCCGGTTTCATGACTGAGCAGGCGATCAAGATTGCGGAGCAACGCGCCGCCACCAGTCATCATGATGCCATGATCCATAACATCAGAGGCAAGTTCTGGTGGAGTTTTCTCAAGCGTTCCCTTAACAGCATCAATGATCTTTTGAATCGGTTCACTCAGCGCTTCACGTACTTCGCTCGATTTAATCGTCAAGGTCTTTGGCAAACCACTGACAAGGTCACGGCCACGAATATCAAGTTCAGAATTCTTATCCGCCTGAACAATAGCCGATCCAATTTTAATTTTAATTTCCTCCGCTGTACGTTCCCCAATTAAAAGGTTGTACATGCGTTTGATGTACTGCACAATCGACGTGTCCATTTCATCGCCGCCAATACGAATAGAACGACTGGTGACAATCCCGCCGAGAGAAATTACCGCAATCTCCGTTGTCCCGCCACCAATATCAACCACCATACTGCCAGTCGCTTCCTCAACGGGAAGCCCAGCGCCAATCGCTGCCGCCATAGGTTCTTCAATCAAATAGGCCTCGCGGGCACCAGCCTGCTGTGCAGCATCAATAACGGCACGCTTTTCTACCTCGGTAACCCCTGAAGGTACTCCGACAACAACCCGCGGTCGAACAAACGACTTTGTATTCATTGCCTTGCGAATAAAGTACTTGAGCATTGCCTGCGTTACATCAAAATCAGCAATAACCCCATCCTTCATCGGGCGAACAGCCACGATATTCCCCGGAGTACGACCAATCATGCGCTTAGCCTCTTCCCCGACAGCAAGCACTTCACCGTTTTCACGTTTAATCGCAACCACCGATGGTTCACGCAGGACAATTCCCTTGCCCTTTACATGCACCAATGTATTTGCAGTACCGAGATCGATACCCATATCATGCGATAGACCACCAAAAAGATTCCACATTTTCCCTAAAAACTCCCTTCAATATAAGACCATTAAACAAGCCTATTTTACCATACCTTTTTCTTTTAAGCTAATATATTTATTATCCCCGATGATGACATGGTCAAGCACCGGAATATCCATCAATTTACCAGCCTGAACAAGGCGACCCGTGATCGCTATATCTTCCTGACTTGGCGACGGATCTCCGCTCGGATGATTATGAATCAATATGACAGCAGCGGCAGATTGACGAAGTGCCGCCTGAAATACTTCCCGCGGATGAACAATCGAGGCACTCAGACTGCCCACCGATATCGTCTGCAGGGAAAGCACTTGATTTTTCATATTCAATAGCAACACTAAAAAATATTCCTTCGTCTGATACCGCAGACGCGGCATAGCATAGGCGGCAACATCCTCCGGGCCTTGAATTGACTGGCGCTGCTCAGCAGCCTTGGTCCCAATCCGACGACCAAACTCTATAGCCGCCAAAATCGTCAAGGCCTTTGCCGGGCCAATCCCCTTGATCTCACTGAGTTCAAGCGGTGATACATTTACTAGCGAAGCAATTCCCTGTTCCTTAAAACGAGACAAAATTCGTTCGGCTAAATGAAGAACCGACTCCTCCTTTGTTCCCGTTCGCAGTAAAATCGCCAAAAGTTCTGCGTTCGTGAGGGCCCGCGGGCCTTCAGACAAAAGCTTTTCCCGCGGACGTTCTGCCTGTGGCAGATCACGTACCATCGTCGCTTTCATCATCGCAGATCGATACCAGCTTTCTTTGCCAGTTTCGTCAACCGTGCCAGCGGTAATCCGACTACATTGCTGTAACAGCCTTCAATTCCTTCAATAAAGGCTGCTGCCGCTCCTTGAATCGCATACGCACCGGCTTTATCATCAGGCTCGCCGCTAGCTGCATAACGTTCAATAACGTCTTCCTCTAGCTTGGCAAAACGGACACGAGTTGTGACTGCATCTGTCCATATTTGTCCTTTATTGACCAGCACAATGCCCGTGCAGACCTCATGGCAGCGACCAGACAGCGCCTGTAGCATCTGCCGTGCCTGCAGAGAATCCGCAGGTTTCCCGAAAGTCTTCCCATCAAGACAGACCACCGTATCCGCTCCCAGTACCGGCAAATCGGGGTGGCGGCCAGAAACAGACACTGCTTTAAGCCGGGCATTATGTATGACGAGGTCCTGCGGCGATATATCCTGACGATCAATCTCACAGGCATCACTGGGCACACAGCGAAAAGTGCAGCCGATCTGCTGCAAAAGTTCCTGCCGTCTTGGAGATGCCGAAGCCAATATAATCAAAATCCCCGCTCCTCTCTTTAGCCAGTTTAATATTTGCGGAATAAAAACATGGCGATGATCACCCCAAAAATACTCATGAGATTCGGTTCAAAAACAAATCCAAAAGAAAGCTGAATCACATAAAGGTTAAGCGTCACCATCGGTAGATTTAAAACTGGATATGTCTGGACCAGATACGGTACCAGACCTGACAGCGCATCCACATGGCGCATCAGTTCCCCTAAAATCCCACCCAAAATCGCTCCCACCGCGACAAATAGCATACAGGTTCCGTAATGTCTTGTCATGCCACGCAATATCTTATCCTCCAAACATAAAATTGCTGCAGCACCACGCAATATGGTGCATGGCAACTAATGGATATTATACCACATAAGGGGCTGCATCTGCCACCGGCAAGCAATAAATCCAGGCGCAAAATAAAAAAATATAACAAAAGTCTCGCCTGCCGCCGACTATGAACAGTCGCTCGCAAACGAGACTCATATGTTGCTTTACATTGGTTTACTCTTTATTGAGCCAAACAGCATAATCCCCACCAGCCCGGATAACAGCGAGGCAACAACAATACTGAGCTTAGCTGTGTTGAGCACCTGCGGGTCGGGGAAAGCCAGCGTAGCAATAAACAGAGACATCGTAAAGCCAATGCCAGCCAAAGCTCCGGCTCCGGCAAAATGGCCCCACTTTACCATTTTAGGGATTTTCAAAAATTTGAACTGCCGCAGCAAATATACCGCCAATAAAATCCCCAGCGGCTTGCCTAAACAAAGCCCGAATATAATGCCCATAGCGAGCGGAGAAAACAACTCCTGCAGTCCGGCCAAATCAATTGAAATCCCAGCATTTGCTAGCGCAAACACAGGCATGATAAGGTATGCGGACCAGGGCGCCAACATGTGTTCGAGTTTTTCCAGCAGGCCATCCTCGCCACGTGCCGGAATAACTAAGCCGAGCAGTACCCCCGCAACGGTGGGATGAATGCCTGCCTGTAAAAAACCATACCAGGCAAGCAGCCCACCGGCTATATAAAAAAGTGCTGGAAGCTGCCGGTAACGGCTGACTATGAGCAGCAAAGCAAACACCAGCAAACCTGCAAGCAGCCACAGCCACTGCATTGCCCCAGAATAAAAAATTGCAACGACAAGAATCGCCCCCAGATCATCAACAATTGCCAGCGCCGTCAAAAAAACAGCAATCGCCCGCGGGGCATTTCCTGCAGCCAATGCCAGCAGGCCCATAGCAAAGGCAATATCCGTCGACATCGGGATTGCCCAGCCAGAAATCGTTGGCTCTGAGAAATTAAACAGCAGATACAACAGCGCTGGGACGGCCATCCCCCCCAGAGCAGCTGCCACCGGCAAAATGGTTGCCGCCAAAGACTTTAATTCACCAAACAGAAACTCGCGTTTTATTTCCATGCCAACAACAAAGAAAAACACTGCCATAAGGCCATCATTGATCCAGTGCAATAGCGACATCGATAAAATGTAATCGCCAAAACCAGCGACAAGCTTTACGTGCAGAATATTTTCATAAAATCCGGCATACGGAGAATTGGCCAAAAACATAGCTCCGGCTGCACTGACTAGCAGCAAAATGCTGCTAAAAATCCCCTGTCGAAAAAATTCCATAAAGGCTCGGCTTACTTTTTTTACCCGCAACTTAAAGATGCGGCTCGTTTTTTTTCGCATATGAAATTCCCCCTTCCCTAAAAACAATCTCTATCAGCTAGATCTTTACAAAAAAAATAGAAGAACCCCGTTTGTGAACAGACTCCTCCTAAACAACCACTTCTATTAACTTATATATTTATTATAGCAGAACGAAAGAAAAAACAAAAGACCGCCGGCAATATTTCACCGGCGGCCTCCTCTATACTTAAAACTTAAGCAATAACAACTAAAGTTTCGCCAACTTTTACATTCTGACCAGCAGCTACATTAAATGCTTTTACTGTGCCAGCAGCCGGAGCTGTGATTTCGTTCTGCATTTTCATAGCTTCAAGAATCAAAAGAACATCGCCAGCTTTTACAGCTGCGCCTTCTGCTGCAACAAGTTTAACGATCTTGCCTGGCATTGGTGCATTTACTGCTGTTTCGCCAGCGCCTGCTGCTACTGCTGCTTTAGGTGCTGCAGCCGGTGCTGCCGGAGCTTTTGGTGCTGCCGGAGCTTTCGGTGCTGCGGCTTTAGCCGGAGCTGCTGCTTTTACTTCTTCAATTTCCACTTCATAAGCGTTGCCGTTAACTTTAATATTAAACTTTTTCACTGATTATTCCTCCAAAATTAAAATATGTTTTCTTTAGAATCAGGGGATTACATTGCGCTGCGACGGCCAGCCATAACCCAGGCATCGCTGCGTTTGATGCGCACAGCTACAACCTGATTGCCGACCATCATCTGAACTGCTGCCGAAATAGCGGCAACAACTTCAGGACTGATATCTTTTGCGTCAATTTTCATTGTGATTACTCCCTTATTATAATGGAATATTGCCATGCTTTTTGGCAGGGCGATCTTCACGCTTGCTAGCAAGCATATTCAATGCTGTGATAATACGAGGTCTTGTTTCGTAAGGTTCAATAACCATGTCAACATAACCGCGTTCAGCAGCTTTGTAAGGAGTTGCAAACTCTTCAACATATTCAGCTGTTTTCTTTTCAACATCCGGATCCTTACGGAAAATGATGTTGGCAGCGCCAGCCGGACCCATAACAGCAATTTCAGCTGTCGGCCAAGCCATAACCTGGTCAGCGCCAAGTTCACGGCAGCACATAGCGATATAAGATCCGCCATAAGCTTTACGAGTGATAACAGTAACTTTCGGAACCGTTGCTTCACTGTATGCATAGAGCATTTTTGCACCATGACGGATGATACCGCCGTATTCCTGATCGGTTCCCGGCAAAAAGCCCGGTACATCAACAAGATTGACGAGCGGAATGTTAAACGCATCACAGAAACGGATGAAACGAGCCGATTTATCGGAAGCATTTACATCAAGGCAACCAGCCATAACTGCCGGCTGATTGGCGATAATCCCCACTGATCTGCCGTCGAAACGAGCAAAGCAAGTGATGATGTTTTTCGCAAAATGTTCATGAACTTCATAGAAATCGCCATTATCAACCAGCGAAGTGATGACATCGCGCATATCATACGGTGCATTCGGATTATCCGGAATAACCGTATTGAGACTTTCATCCATGCGGGAGGCATCATCATCTGTTTCCACAATCGGAGAATCTTCCATATTGTTGCTCGGCAGGAAGCTGAGCAGGTAACGGATCTGATTGATGCAATCTTCTTCGTTTTCGGCAGCAAAATGAGCTACACCCGAAGTCGAGTTATGCGTCATCGCACCACCGAGTTGTTCCGCTGTAACTTCTTCCGCTGTAACGGATTTGATAACAGCCGGACCAGTGATAAACATCTGGCTGGTGTTTTTCACCATATAGATAAAGTCGGTAATTGCCGGTGAGTAAACGGCACCGCCGGCACATGGTCCCATGATTACGGAAATCTGCGGGATAACACCGGATGCTGTTGTATTTCTGAAGAATATGTTGCCATAGCCGCTCAGTGCATCAACAGCTTCCTGAATGCGTGCTCCGCCGGAATCATTGATTCCGATAACCGGGGCACCCATTTTCATTGCCAAATCCATAACCTTGCAGATTTTAGCAGCATGCATTTCTCCCAGGGAACCGCCTTCTACCGTAAAGTCCTGTGCATATGCATAGACAAGACGGCCATCAACCGTACCATAACCGGATACAACACCTTCACCTGGCAAATCTTTCTTTTCCTGACCGAAGTTCGTGCAGCGATGCTTCATGAACTGGTCGAGCTCAACGAATGTGTTTTCATCAAAGAACAAGTTAATGCGTTCACGGGCTGTCATTTTTCCCTTTTGATGCTGCTTTTCAACACGGCTGGCACCGCCGCCCTGCATAACTTTTTCTCGTTTTTCATTCATGAGATCAATTTTTTCTTGAACAGTAGCCATTTTTTACCTCCTACAAAGTAGCTCTTTCTTTCATGGAATAAAATTCCACTGTATAATCTTCTCGCCGGCGCTGCCTGAGCAGCTCCGGCGAAAAAAACAACCTTCAGCTTACCTTATTTATTGCGCTGGCAAAGTTCTACCAGAATACCGCTCATTTTCGGATGAACGAAAGCAATGCTCGATCCGCCGGCACCATAACGAGGTTTTTCGTCGATCATACGAACGCCTTTTGCTTTGAGATCAGCTAAAGTCTGTTCGATATCATCTACGCGCAAAGCAATATGCTGAATGCCGCTGCGGCCGCCATTTTTTTCTAAGAATTTAGCAATCGGACCGTCTGCTGTAGTGGATTCCAAAAGTTCAACTTCGCTGTCGCCGGACGGAATGAAACAAACTTTTACACTCTGTTCTTCAACAACTTCTTCTCCACTAGCTTCCATACCAAGCACTTCTGTATAAAATTTCTTTGCTTCTTCCAAGTTTGGAACTGCAATGCCAATATGATCGATTCTGTCAATTTTAAACATGTAAAATACCTCCAAATATATATTAAGTAATAATGTGTATTACTTAATTTTATTTTAACATATCTTTGATGATACCGCTAACAATACTGTACGGATCAGCCTGATGCTCTTTGATCTGCTGGACATAATCATCAAGCTTGCCTGTAGCGACAATTTTTTTAGTGATATATCCGCCGATGCTACCATGCAGAATGTCGAGTATCTCATTTCTTGTCCGTTCGGTCCGCCTAATAGTCAACTGCCCATTTTCCTTAATATGTGCATAGTGCTCTTCAATCTTTGCGATCAGTTCATCTATGCCCTTGCTCTGGCTGGCAACAACCTGTTGGATTGGCGGACGCCAATCGTTCATATTGCCATCGAGATCAAGCATCATATTGAGTTCAATATTGAGTTTGTCTGCGCCGTCATGATCGGCCTTATTTATCGCAAACACATCGCCGATTTCAAGAATACCGGCCTTGATAGCTTGGATATCATCGCCCATTCCCGGAATTAATACGACCATTGTCGTATCAGCCGCTTTGACGATATCGACCTCCGACTGTCCGACACCGACAGTTTCAACAAAAATAATATCTTTGCCAAAAGCGTCCATCGCCTTGACAGCATCTGCTGTTTTCTGCGATAAGCCGCCCAGACTGCCGCGTGTCCCCATGCTCCGGATAAACACACCCTCATCAAGGGTGAGATCATTCATGCGAATACGGTCTCCCAAAATTGCCCCGCCCGAAAACGGACTGGTTGGGTCAACTGCTATAATACCTACGGTCTTGCCCATTTTTCGATAAGCTGTCGCCAGCCGATCGGTCAATGTACTTTTACCAGCCCCCGGAGGGCCGGTGATTCCCAGCACAAATGCATTCCCTGTGTGCGGATATAATTTCCTCATAATATCGGTAGCTTCATCGTATTCGTTTTCAATCGCTGTAATCGCCCGCGACAAAGCCAATCGGGACCCGTTTAAGAGCTCCTGTGCTATATCCATTTTTGCACCACCTTTGGCATAAGCGCGCCCTCTTAAATATGTCTAAGAGGGCTCTGCTTTTATGTCAAATTATTTTACATTTTCTTTGATGAATTTAATGATATCGCCTGTCGGTGTACCCGGAGTGAATACGCCCGCAACGCCAGCTTCCTTAAGCGCCGGGATATCACCTTCCGGAATAACGCCGCCGCCGATGATCAAAGCGTCCGTCAAACCTTTTTCTCTTACTAATTTTACAATTTTCGGGAAAAGATGCGGATGAGCTCCGGAGAGGATGCTCATTGCCACAACATTTACGTCTTCCTGAAGCGCTGCTTCAGCGATCTGTTCCGGCGTCTGGCGAAGGCCAGTGTATATTACTTCAAAGCCGGCATCACGAAGTGCACGGGCTACAACTTTTGCTCCACGGTCATGACCATCAAGACCAGGTTTTGCTACTAATACTCTAATGCGTTTTTCCATCGTATTGTCCCTCCAACTCTCACTATTAATTACAGGTTAACATGTGCTTCATATTCACCGAATACTTTGCGCATAACGCCACAGATTTCACCCAGTGTAGCATATGTCTTAACAGCAGCCAGAATATGCGGCATGAGGTTTTCTTCTTCATCCTGGCAGGATTTTTCAAGCGTAGCCAATGCGGCCTGAACAGCTGCATTATCACGGTTGGCTCTCATATCAGCCAATTTTGCCTTCTGTTTTTCGCCAACCGAAGCATCTACGCGCAGAAGACCTTCTACTGGTTTTTCTTCAACCTGGAATTTGTTTACGCCAACAATAACTTTAGCATTGGCTTCAACATCCATCTGCCATTTATAAGCACTGTCCTGAATTTCTTTCTGAATATATCCTTTTTCGATTGCAGTAACGGCGCCGCCGATTTCATCGATTTTTTTGATATATTCCCAAGCTTCAGCTTCAATCTTGTTGGTGAGGGCTTCTACATAGTAGGAACCTGCAAGCGGATCGATTACATCAGCCAAACCACTTTCATAGGCAACAATCTGCTGCGTACGAAGGGCAACCATTACGGAATCTTCCGTAGGCAGAGCCAAGGCTTCATCACGGGAATTTGTATGCAACGACTGCGTACCGCCCATTACAGCTGCAGCTGTCTGCAAGGCAACACGAACGATGTTGTTGTTCGGCTGCTGTGCTGTCAGCATGGAACCAGCTGTCTGCGTGTGTACGCGAAGCATCCAGGATTTAGGGTTTTTGGCCTGGAAACGTTCTTTCATTACTTTTGCCCATACACGACGGGAAGCTCTGAATTTAGCAACTTCTTCAAGTACGTTGTTATGCGCATTCCAGAAGAACGAGAGACGACCAGCGAAAGCATCAACATCAAGGCCAGCCTTGATTGCTGCTTCACAATAAGCAATACCGTCAGCAATTGTGAAAGCAATTTCCTGCGATGCTGTCGAACCTGCTTCACGGATATGATAACCAGAAATGGAAATTGTGTTCCATTTCGGTACATGTTTGGAACAATATTCAAAGATATTAGTGATCAAACGCATCGAAGGGCGCGGCGGGAAAATGTAGGTGCCACGAGCAGCATATTCTTTAAGAATATCGTTCTGGATTGTCCCTTTGAGCTGATCTGCTGCTACACCCTGTTTTTCAGCAACAGCAATGTACATAGCAAGCAAAACCGATGCCGGTGCATTGATCGTCATCGAAGTGGAAACTTTGCCAAGATCGATCTTGTCAAAGAGAACTTCCATATCAGCCAAGGAGTCAATAGCAACCCCTACTTTACCAACTTCACCTTCGGAGATTTCATCATCAGAGTCATAACCGATCTGTGTCGGCAAGTCAAATGCGCAAGACAGACCCGTCGCACCGGATTCAATCAGGTAACGATAGCGTTTGTTGGATTCTTCGGCTGTCGAAAAACCTGCATACATACGCATCGTCCAGAAACGACCACGGTACATTGTCGGCTGCACGCCGCGAGTGAAAGGATATACGCCCGGGAAACCGATTTCATCGGCATAATCTGTATCTTTTACATCAAGTGGTGTGTACAGGCGCTGTGCTGGAACATTAGCGCGCTCCGGGAATTTTGCGATTGCTTTTTCTACATTGGCCTGATATTTAGCCAGTTCAGCTTGAATTTTTTCATTGCTCATAATGGAAATTGCCCCCCTGCTTATTTCTTCATTGTACCTGTTTCAATGAATCTTTCATGCCATGACAACGCTTCATTGATGATATGCGGTGTATGTGCATGTTTGGTAATTTGCTCAGCTCTATCTAAATATTCCTGCAGCATTGGCTTGTAATCCGGATGTGCGCAGTTTTCAATAATGACACGTGCGCGCTCACGCGGTGATAATCCGCGCAAATCAGCCAAGCCCTGTTCGGTGATGATGACATCAACATCATGCTCCGTGTGATCTACATGAGAACACATTGGCACGATCGATGAAATCAAACCATTCTTCGCCGTGGAAGTGGTGAAGAAGCATGTCAGATATGCGTTGCGGGCAAAATCGCCCGATCCGCCAATACCATTCATCATCTTTGTCCCCATGATATGTGTGGAATTCACATTACCATAGATATCACATTCAATCGCCGTGTTCATGGCAATAATGCCGATGCGACGAGCCACTTCCGGGCTATTGGCGATTTCCTGCGGACGAAGCATGATATGCTTGCGATATTCTTTTATATTCTTATAGAAACGTTCCTGTCCATCCGGTGATGGCGACAGAGACGTACCAGAAGCAAAACTCAGTTTACCAGCATCGATCAAGTCGAACATGCCGTCCTGAATAACTTCGGTATATACGGACAAATCCGTGAGATCCGAATCAACAAACCCGCTGATTACCGCATTTGCCACATTACCAACGCCAGACTGAAGCGGCAGAAGGTTTTTCGGCAGGCGGCCGGCTTTAACTTCATTGTGAAGAAATTCGATCATAAAATGCGACATATTTTTCGAGTCCTGGTCAATTTCACCAAATGGACGCGTTTTGTCTTTGATATCACATGGCACTATGTACTTTATTTTGTCCGGTGTGCATGGAATATACGGTGTGCCGATGCGGTCATTTGCTTTGACAATCGGGATTGGAAGACGATGCGGTGGATCAAGTGGAACATACACATCATGCATTCCTTCGAGGTCTACCGGCTGTGATGTATTCACTTCAACGATAACTACGTCTGCCGTCTGCACATAAGACGCCGAGTTTCCCAGAGAAGTCGTTGGAATGATATTGCCTTCTTCAGTGATTGCGCAAGCCTCAACGATAGCAACGTCAATTTTTCCGCCCATGAAGCCATAGCGGGCAAGCTGCGCCGATTCACTCAAATGAAGATCGCAGTACTCTACTTCACCGCTGTTTAGCTGTGTGCGAAGTACTTTATCGGTCTGATATGGCATACGTCTTTTAATGCCGTGAACCTTTGCTAATGCACCGTCGAGTTCTGGGCCAACGGAAGCCCCCGTCCATAAATTAATCTGAAACGGCTCTTTTTCCATTCTCTTGGCAAGCGCCAAAGGAACTGCTTTTGGATACCCCGCCGGGGTAAATCCACTTGTACCAATGTTCATATTAGGCTTGATGAAAGCTGCTGCTTCCTCCGCACTAACGATCTTTGCCTGCAATTCTTTATTGCGCACTCGATCGAGAATATCAATCATTGATAAAATCCTCCCTCATTAGGTCAACTCTAACTTGGCCTTTAGTCTTTTGACTAACACATAATACCAGACTTTTGACAAATTCGTGTAAACAAAATCTTGCACAAAGCATCTATGTATAACTAGAAATTATCATAAAAGTCATTAATAATTATAGATTATCATAGCAACATGCATTAGTTATATCCCATTGACAAGCATACCACTACAAATAAAAGCCGTCAAGATAGATATTTCGTCTTTCTGACGGCTTTTTTCCCTCTGATTGTGAAAATATGTTCAATCTTTAATTGATTCATCAGGGCTTGCGGATTTGACAAAATTTTCATACAGAAAAAATTTTTTCTTTATTTGCGTGTGATATGGTATGACAAACTGCTCAATCCGACTGATAGATCCTCATTGACAATATGAACCGCTGTAGGAACCTGCATTTTAATTGGAGCAAAATTCCAAATGCCGCGGACACCGGCAGCAACCAACTGATCGGCTACCCCCTGGGCGAAGGCAGCCGGAACGGCAATAATGCCAATATGAATATTGCGTTCTTCCACAATCCGGTCGAGCTCAGCAATGTCTTCGACCTTTATGTGATTGACGGTCGTGCCGATGACATTTGTATCCTGATCAAACAGAGCCACCAAATTAAAGCCAAGCGTCACGAAATTCTGATAATTGGCCAGAGCTACCCCCAGATGACCGATTCCAATGACAGCAATATTCCAGTGATTATCAAGTCCTAATATTTCACCAACATTGCGTTTGAGTTCATTCACATAATAGCCAACGCCTTTTTTGCCAAATTGTCCAAACGAAGCCAAATCCTTGCGAATTTGCTCCGGGGTAATGCTCAGACGGCGACCAAGATCGTCGGATGAAATGATGTCTATCCCTTCATCTTGTGCCAGCCGCAGCGTGCGAAAATACAGCGGCAATCGATCAATTGTCGCCTTCGATATTGCAATTTGTCCTTTCAATGTAAAGCCTCCCCTAGTGCATAGCCTGCTGCACCATCTATAATTTTCCTAATTTATATAGTATTATCCTGCATACTCCTCAAAACTGAGCACCATCAGCGCCCCGAGCAGCCAAAACAACATCGACGATTCAATATTAAATAAAACATAGTCCGTAATTCCATTGAGAGCTATCGATAACAGTGCCAGACCGCAGCCCAGCAACAGTCCATTCAAAAATCTTGATTCCCGCAAATTCCCAGCCGAAAGGCCCTTCCAGAGCAGGCCAAAAAAGAAGGTCATAAAACTGAGGCACCCAGCAATTCCAATTTCAGCCGCAAAATTTAAATACATATTATGCGCATGGACTATTTTAACCGACGTATCATTTATATAGAAATCATACGCAGGGTATACCATCCAGTAGGATCCCCACCCAATGCCAAGCAGCGGGTGATCAAGAATCATGGCTATTGTGCTCTCCCAAAAAGCCAACCGCATTTCAGAGGAAGTATCCATACCGCCAAATACAGAAACAAGCCGGTCCGCCAGCGCTGGCTGCACAGCTAAAATCACTGCCGCCAGTGCAATACAGCCCAATAAGATGCGCCGGTCTTTCAATAATCCATAACCGGCAATGACCAAGGCCATACTCAAACAAGCTCCGCGGGCATACGTCATCGATAAGCAGATGGCCAGCAAGCAAAAAAAGCCTGCGAGCAAGATCCGCTTTTTCCGTTCTTCCAGCCAGCAAAACATGCCAAATACAACAGACATCACGACATCAAGGTATCCCGCTAAAATGTTTGGATTTTCCCAAGTTGAAAATACGCGCGTTTTTAATTCTGGAAAGGCCTCGCCATCAACCCACTTCATGGCGCTTATGTCAATGCCAAAAATATACTGATGAAATCCATATAAAACGACCAACAAGGCCGAAATGCCGAGAGCGTAGACAATCTGCTGCATCTGGCGCAAAGTCGTTACGTTCTGCACGACCAGAAGATAAGTAAGTACATATCTGCCCACCAGATTGTAATAATTATAAAAACTAAACGCAGGGTCTGGCGAAACCGCTACCGAAAGTCCACTGATTACCGTAAATATCGCAATGGGCAAGTCGAAGATCGTCCGACGAAAGCTTCTGTTCTTACCACTGGCAATCATTTTTATACTATATAAAAAAATCCCAATTCCCAGAGAAAGACTTGCCATAAAGGGCATAAGTGCCAGAAAAAATGCCAACGATGCGATTGCATAAAAAATCAGCTGATCAAGATCCTGGAGCAAACGTTTTTTTCTAAATATATTCACATTCTCACCTTTTTACCTCTTGTGATTCAAAAAGAAAGGAAATCGACCAACTATAGTATTTCTACCGCAGCGGCCAATTCCCTTTTTTTATGCCATTTATTTTTCCGCCAACAGCATTTGCCGAATGCCGCCAATCAGATAAAGCGAGCCAGCTATACAGAGCAAGCGTTTTTTATCCGCCAGTTCCAGTGCCCGCGCCAGAGCTTCCTCATTGTCGGCTTGTACCTCAATATGCTGCGCTTCGATCTTTTTGGCAACATATATCGGATCTGCCGCCCTTTCCGACTGCGGCATAGTCACAACAACAGTATCATTAGGACGGATCAGCATTTTGACCATTGCCTCAACATCCTTGTCCTTCAAAATCCCCAGCAGTATCACGCGCTCGCGCCCTGGAAAATAGACATCGAGATTTTGCCGCAAGACATTGATCCCCGCCGGATTATGTGCCCCATCGATGACGATATCCTGTCCCTCTTGCGCAAAACGTTCAAACCGCCCCGGCCAGGCTGCCAACCGCAAGGCCTCGCGGGCACTTGAGCCATTGATGCGGTCATCCTGGTTATGTAGCAGCTGCAGGGTCATAATTGCCAAGCTGCTATTTTCGATCTGATGCTCGCCGAGCATATGCAAACAATATTCCTCCGAAGAACCAATCAGTCCCGAGGTAAATTGCAGGCATTGTTGCTGACCATCAAAAGTAACCAGTTCTGATTTAAAATCTTCCCCGGCGACAAAAATATCAGCATTTTTCTCGAGGGCTGTCTTGCGGATAATATCAAGGGCAGCGCCCTTGGCTGCCGTCACCACAGGCACTCCATCTTTTATAATACCGGCTTTATGATGCGCAATCCCTTCCAGGCTGCCGCCGCAGCGATCTGCATGTTCCATCGTCACATTCGTGATAACCGACACTTCCGGCTCAATGACATTCGTCGAGTCGAGCAATCCGCCGAGTCCGACCTCAATAACAGCATAATCGACTTCGCTGTCTGCAAAATACAAAAATGCCATGGCCGTCAGAACTTCAAACTGGGTCGGATTTTCCTGCCCTGCTGCCACCATCTGCTCAACAGCTGTTTTAACCCGGAAAAGGCAATGGCAAAAATCAGCCTCACGGATCGGTTCGCCATTGATCTGCATCCGTTCGGTGTAAGAAATCAAATGCGGCGATATGTAAAGCCCCGTCCTGATGCCGCAATGCGTAAGCATTCCGGCCAGCATAACCGAAGTCGATCCTTTCCCGTTGGTTCCCGTCACATGAATCGTCTTATAGCGATTTTGTGGCAAATCCAGGATTTTCATCAGGCCTTCAATGCGTTCAAGGCCGAGTTTTATACCGAAGGTATTCAAACTGTCGAGATAATTGAGTGCTTCTTGATACGTCATATTCTTTGTCCTTCTTATTCGCGGCGCAGGCACATAGTGCCAATCTTTCCTGTGCCTGCGTTGCATTTTTTAAAGTGAAGCCAGATAAGCCAGTCTTTCCTGAACGGCCGCCCGCTTTTCTTCATATCCTTTTTGCTTTTCGCGTTCCTTTTCGACAACATCCGCTGGAGCCTTCGCCACAAACCCGGCATTTGACAATTTCCCGCTCAAGCGACTGATTTCCTTGTCGAGTGTTTCCAGTTCCTTGCCAAGGCGGGCACTTTCTTTTTCTACATCGATGAGGCCTTTGAGCGGCAGATAAATTTCGACCCCACTGACAACTGCAGCCATCGCATTTTCAGGTTTTGCTGCTTCACCGTTAAGAATCGTAACCGGAAGTGCGGATGCCAAAACGGTCAAATAGGAGGTATTGGCCGCCATGACAGATGCAATCTCTTCATCAGCAATCTGCAGGATCACTTCACTTTTTTTGCTTGGAGCAGCATTGACCTGCACCCGCATATTGCGTACAGATTTAATAGTCTCCATAATTGTTGTCATATGCGCTTCAGCCGCATCGTCGATCTTAGGCTCTTCACCCGTCGGCCAGCAAGCAGTCATGACGCTTTTGCCTTCATGTGGAATATGCTGCCATATTTCTTCGGTGATAAACGGCATAAAAGGATGCAGCAGTCGCAAGGTTCTTTCCAGAACATAGGCCAGCACATATTGTGCGGTCTGACGCGGGCGCTGGTTTTCCGCATCATACAGGCGGGCCTTTGCCAATTCAATATACCAGTCACAGAATTCATTCCAGATGAATTCATACAACGTCCGCCCGGCCTCACCGAGCTCAAATTTTTCAAGATTATCGGTCACGCTGGCTACCGTCTTGGCATAACGGCTTAAGATCCATTTGTCAGCCAGCGTATAGTCTACAGTTTCCGGCACAAATGCCGGATCAAACCCTTCCAAATTCATCAGCATAAATCGCGATGCATTCCAAAGTTTATTGGCAAAATTACGCGTAGCCTCCACCCGTTCCCAGTAAAAGCGCATGTCATTGCCCGGGGTGTTACCGGTAATCAGCATAAAGCGCAGGGTATCCGCCCCATACTTATCAATGACTTCAACCGGATCAATGCCGTTCCCGAGTGATTTGCTCATCTTGCGTCCCTGAGAGTCGCGGACCAGCCCATGAATGAATACATGCTTGAACGGAATATCCCCGCCAAACTCAAGCCCCATCATAACCATCCGCGCTACCCAAAAGAATATGATATCATAGCCCGTCACCAATACACTGGTCGGATAAAACTGCTTGAGTTCCGCCGTCTGCTCCGGCCAGCCCATCGTTTCAAACGGCCACAGGCCCGAACTGAACCAGGTATCGAGCACATCTTCATCCTGATTCAGATGCTGCCCGCCGCATTTAGGGCAAACGGTCACAGCCTCACGGGCCACAATGGTTTCCCCGCAATCGCTGCAGTACCAAGCCGGAATCCGGTGTCCCCACCAGAGCTGGCGCGAAATACACCAGTCGCGGATGTTTTCCAGCCAATTGATATAAATTTTAGTAAAGCGTTCTGGAACAAACTGGATTTTCCCGTTGGTCACAGCCTCAATTGCCGGTTTTGCCAATGATTCCATTTTTACAAACCACTGTTTTGAAATAAGCGGCTCCACCGTCGTATGGCAACGTGAGCAGTGCCCAACCGCATGTTCGTGCTCTTCGACGCTGACCAGAAAGCCTTCGGTTTTCAGCTGCTCGAGCAGCTGGCGCCGGCATTCGCTGCGATCAAGGCCGGCATATTTGCCAGTGTTTTCGGACATGGTACCATCATTTTCAATGACAACGATCTGTTCGAGATCATGACGCTGCCCCATTTCAAAATCGTTTGGATCATGGGCCGGTGTTACCTTTACAGCTCCCGTACCAAAGGCAGGATCGACATAGCTGTCCGCAAACAGTGGAATCCGGCGGCCGACGATCGGCAGCACCAACATTTTCCCGATCAGATCACGATAGCGTTCATCCTCCGGATGCACCGCAACCCCGGTATCGCCAAACATGGTTTCCGGACGCGTTGTAGCAATTTCAACGTACTGTCCCGTTCCCTCAACCTCATAACGCAGATGATAAAGATGACCCGCTTGAGTCTCGTGATCTACCTCAATATCACTGATTGCCGTATTGCAGCGCGGGCACCAATTTGTAATGCGTGTTCCCTGGTAGATCAAGCCCTTTTCATAAAGGCTGACAAAGACTTCTCTTACCGCCGTCGAACAACCCTCATCCATGGTAAAGCGCTCACGATCCCAGTCGCAGGAAGATCCAAGCGACCGAAGCTGTGACATAATACGGCTGCCGAATTTTTCCTTCCAGTCCCAAACGCGCTCAAGAAATTTGTCGCGGCCAAGATCATAACGTGATATTCCCTCTGCCCGCAAAGCTTCCTCAACCTTAGCCTGGGTGGCAATACCGGCATGATCGCAGCCCGGCATCCACAAGGTATTGTAGCCCTGCATGCGGCGCCAGCGAATCAAAATATCCTGCAGAGTATTATCCATCGCATGCCCCATATGAAGCTGACCGGTTACATTCGGTGGTGGAATGACAATGCTGTATGGATCTTTATCCGCTTCTACCTCAGCATGAAAGAGTTTATTCTCTTCCCAGAACTTATACCATTTTTTTTCAAACGACTGCGGATCATAAACTTTTGGTATATTGTTTTCTTCCATTAAATATCTCTCCTCCATAACACTTTTAAATAAAAAAGTCTCCTCCATCCCAAAGGACGAAAGAGACTGCTTTCGCGGTACCACCTAATTTTTCCGGCAAAAAACCGGACTCAACTGCCATAACGCTGCACTGCGGCCGTGCCTACTTTTAAATTCAGCCCGGCGGCTCCAAAGCTACCTTCCATAATCCTTGCAGGGAAATCTTCCAGCCTTGGATTCCCTCTCTAAGCTGCGGCCGATCATGTACTCTCTTTTTCATTGCCTATGTCCTGTCTCACCATCTGATGAAACCTGATTTTTAGTAAATTTATTATATCCTCATATCTGCAGCCTGTCAAGCGAATACCCGCTGCCAGCTTACAGCTCCTGAATGATCGTCAAAATAATCGGGCGGCGGCGTGTTTTCGCATAAATAAATTTCCCCAAGGCGTCGCGGACGGAGGACTTTATAACCGACCACTCCGTGACATCCTTTTCCTCGCATTTATCGAGGGCCTGACAGACGACTTTCTTTGCCGAGTCCATCAGTTCTCCCGCCTCGCGGACGTAGATAAAGCCACGCGATACCATATCCGGGCCGGCAACTACGTGAGAAGAGCCCTTTTCCATCACGATAACGACAATCATGACTCCGTCCTGAGAAAGCATCTGACGATCCCGCAGAACGATGTTGCCAACATCACCGACACCAAGTCCGTCAATATAAACTTTACCCGAAGTTACATTACCGGCAATAGCGCCTTTGACTTCACCGTTTTCCCGGTTAAACTGAAAGACCTGTCCATTTTCCCCGATCAGGATATTTTCTCGCGCCAGGCCCCACTCTTCAGCCAAATCACGGTGGCTCATCAACATGCGATACTCGCCATGAACCGGAATCAGGTATTTCGGCCGAATAAGGCTCAGCACCAGTCGCAGGTCTTCTTGACAGGCATGCCCAGAAACATGAATACCCGCCGAACGTTCGTGTACAACCTCTGCTCCGAGGCGCAGCAACGAATCAATGGTTTTTGAAACCGCCTTTTCATTGCCCGGAATTGGCGTCGCCGAAAAAATAACCCGGTCGCCGCGTTCAATCTGAATCTTGCGGTGATCGCCCCTTGACATGCGTGATAACCCGGCCATGGGCTCGCCCTGGCTGCCAGTTGTTAAAATCAGCAGCTGTGCTGCTGGATAGCGACGCATCTCATCAACATCAATCAGCTTACCTTCAGGAATTTTTAAATAGCCAAGATCCATGGCAATGCCGATGACATTGACCATGCTGCGACCGACCACTACCACCCGACGGCCATGGTTACAGGCTGCATCGACAGCCTGCTGGATGCGTGACACATTCGAAGCAAACGTAGCCAACAGGATTCGGCCTCTTGCTCCGTCAAATGCCTTATCAAGTGCCGTCATCACGGTGCTTTCTGATTTTGTAAAGCCCGGGGTTTCAGCATTCGTGCTATCGGCCATCAGAGCCAGCACACCTTCGTCGCCTAACTTAGCGAATTTTTGAAAATCGAGCTTTTTCCCATCCACCGGCGTATAATCCACCTTAAAATCACCGGTATGAACAATCGTTCCCATCGGTGTCTTAAAGTAAAGTGCGACCGCATCTGGAATCGAATGGCTTGTCTGGACAAAGCCGACACGAATCTTGCCAAAGACAAGTTCATCCCCAGGCTCAATGATGTTAAGGCAACTGCGATCGACACGGTTTTCCTTCAGTCTTCCCTCCGCCAGCCCCATAGCCAAGCGTGTTCCATAAACAGGGACCTGGAACTGCTGCAAAAAGTACGATAATGCCCCTATATGATCTTCATGTCCGTGTGTGATAACCACAGCCCGGATTTTATCCTGATTTTCAACCAAATATGTCATATCCGGAATGACCAGATCAATCCCGAGCATATCATCGTCCGGGAATGCCAGTCCACAGTCAAGGACAACAATATCCGAACCATAGCGGATAACCGTCATATTCTTGCCAACTTCACCGAGTCCGCCAAGTGGAATAATTTCAAGTTTATTTTGTTTTCTCAAGAAAAAATAACCCCCCTACCATCTATCTAAAATTATAATTCTATCACCTTAATAATGAAATGCTCTAAAACAAACCCACGATCAAAAAATGGTCCGTTTCATCTGAGCAAAACAAGCCCGCACATCATATTCAGTCCTTTTATTATATAACATTTTAAAAAACGGCACAAGGTTTATAAAAAACGCCAAAAAAGCCCCGCCATTGCGGGGCTTTGCATTTACAACTGGTGCGGAAGACAGGACTTGAACCTGCACGTCGTGGACACTAGATCCTAAGTCTAGCGCGTCTGCCAATTCCGCCACTTCCGCCTGCTGTCGTTACCAGCTTTTATATAATATCACAAACCAGCTGAAATTGTCAACTTTCCAAACTATCCTCATTTATCAGGCGTTCAATCAGATCCGGACTGAGATCGTGTTCGCTGTACAGCGCCACCCCGGCCGCAGCCAAAACTGTAGCCGCGACGCCCTGCCCTTTTATCTTTTTCCCGCTGAACGAACCGTCATAGACATTTTTCACGCCGCAGGAAGGACTGTTTTCCTTCAGTATCGCGGCTGTTATCTTTTGCTCGCCAAGAAGAGCTTTCATCTGTTCACTGCCCTTGACAAAGGCAGCGGTAACATCTTCCCCCTCGCGATTTTTCACTCTCGCAGGCCCGGCCAGAACCTCCGGGCCTGCCCCGCCGTTAATTTCCGCTGGCGGACGCGGCGCAACAAGTCCGCCAAGTGCTTCCGGACACACAGGCAAAAATCGGCCGCAGGCCTCATACAGCATCAGCAACCCATGCGGATTCGACCCGCCGTTATACTTTGTTTTCCTGCCAAGCAGACAGGCACTGACTAAAATCACAAAATCACTCCTGTTTATTCAAATGGTTTGACCATAACCCCGGTACGCAGTGCCAGCGACGCAAAATTATCCACCTGCAGTTTTTTCCCGGCCAGCAGGGGAATAGCCGCGCAGGTTCTGGCATCGTCTAAGGCATTATGATGCTGAAAAGCCAGCTGCAGATAATTGCCAACGGTATCAAGTTTATGGTTTTCAAGTTCCGGCCATACTTTCCGGGCAATATTCACGGTGCAACAATGGCTGAACTTCGGTTTTTCCAGATGGTATTCCTTCAGACAGCTGCGCAGCACACTCATGTCAAACTGCGCATTGTGCGCGACAACAATCCTGCCAGCAAGGCGCTGGCGAAGTTCCGGCCAAACCTCGGCAAAAGTCGGCTGTTCGCGCACATCTTCCGGGCGAATCCCGTGAATTTGGATATTAAAATAACTAAAATCCATCTGCGGCGGGCGAATCAGCGTGTAATAAGAATCGGCAATGATTCCGTCCTTAATTTCGACGATCGCTACACTACAGGCACTGCTGCGCCGGTTATTAGCAGTTTCAAAGTCTATGGCGGCAAAATTCATCATATCAATTCGTCCTCTATCCTAACATAACATATAAAAGCAGGTGACAAAAAGCTGCCTTCCGGCCCCCTTGTCACCTGCCGCTCAAACTTCATTTCCAGAAAGCTATCAGGCGCGTTTTCCCTGTAAATAACGGTCAATCGCAGCTGCCGCCTTTTTACCGGCTCCCATTGCCAAAATGACAGTGGCCGCCCCCGTCACGATATCTCCACCGGCAAATACGCCCGGTTTCGTCGTCGCACCAGTTTCTTCATCGGCAACAATATTACCGCGCTTGTTGGTTTCCATTCCCGGTGTAGTCGACTGCACCAGCGGATTAGGGCCCTGCCCGATTGCCACAATGACCGTATCGACTGCCAGATCAAATTCCGAACCCTCTACCGGGAGCGGACGACGGCGACCGGAAGCATCCGGCTCACCCAGTTCCATTTTAATGCAGCGCAGTGCCTTCACCCAGCCCTGCTCATCACCAAGAACAGCCACCGGATTATTTAACAGGCAAAATTGAATGCCCTCTTCTTTGGCATGATGAACTTCCTCAAGCCGTGCCGGCAGTTCCTCTTCCCCGCGCCGATAAACAATATAGACATTTTCTGCGCCGAGTCGCAGCGAGGTACGGGCTGCATCCATCGCCACATTGCCGCCACCAACGACAGCGACATTTTTGCCGATGCGGATTGGGGTCGCATGCACAGGAAACTGATAGGCCTTCATCAGATTACAACGAGTCAAAAACTCATTGGCAGAATACACCCCGTTTAAATTTTCGCCCGGAATATCCATAAAGCTCGGCAACCCGGCACCAGTAGCAATAAATACTGCCCCAAAGCCTTCCTCTGTCATCAGTTCATCCACCGTGAATAATTTGCCGGCAACGGCATTGACTTCTATCGCAACGCCCAATTTTTTCAAATTATCGATTTCCACCTGAACAATCTTATCCTTCGGCAATCTGAATTCAGGAATTCCATAGGAAAGAACCCCGCCAGCTGTATGTAAGGCTTCAAAAATTGTCACCTTGTAGCCCAGCTTGGCAAGCTCGCCCGCAGCAGAGAGCCCTGCCGGGCCAGACCCGATAATTGCCACTTTCTGGGCATCGGCGGCATATTCGATCGGCTGCACAGGTTCGCCTTTTTCCAAACTGCGATCAGCGGCAAAGCGTTCCAATCGGCCAATAGCCACAGATTCCCCGCGTTTGGCCAAAATACAGTATTTTTCACACTGGCTTTCCTGCGGGCACACACGACCACAGACTGCCGGCAAGCTATTTGCTTCCTTGAGCTTACTGATTGCCCCCTCAAAGTCACGCTCTTTAATCTTCGTGATAAAAGCCGGGATATCGATCTGCACCGGGCAGCCCTGACGGCACTGCGGCACCTTGCAGTTTAGGCAACGTTCGGCTTCAGCAACAGCAGTTTCCTCGCTGTAGCCAAGGGCGACTTCATCAAAGTTTTTCGCCCGAACCTTAGGGTCCTGTTCCGGCATGCTGTGTTTTTTTAATGAGAGTGACATTCGCAATCCTCCTCTTTTTTCAGTCCAAGTGTCTGGCAGCGACAGTAGTGCTCATCCGCACTGCTCTCCTGGTCACGATACATCCGTTGGCGCGCCATAAGCCCCTTAAAATCGACTTTATGCCCATCGAATTCCGGTCCATCAACACAGGCAAATTTTGTATCTTCACCGACCTGCACCCGGCAGCCACCGCACATTCCCGTACCATCTACCATAATCGGATTCAAGCTTACGATAGTAGGAATATTATACGGGCGTGTAGCCTCCGCTACGCTGCGCATCATTACGACCGGTCCAATCGCAATAACCTCGGCAATTTTTTCTCCACGGTCAATGATTTGCTGCAGAGCCGTAGTAACAAAGCCCTTGATCCCATAGGAACCATCGTCGGTTGTAACCAATACTTCATCGCTTACGGCTTTCATCTCGTCCTCAAAAATCAGGATATCCTTGGACTTAGCGCCGAGAATTGAAATAACCTTATTCCCCTGTTGCTTCATGCCACGGGCAATCGGATATACCGGAGCAACGCCGATGCCGCCGCCAATGCAGACAATCGTCCCCATATCCGGTTCTATATGACTTTTCGTGCCAAGCGGGCCAACAAGGTCAAGAATCGCCTCCCCTTCTGACAAGGCACCAAGCTGCTTGGTTGACGCCCCCATCTCCTGAAAGATGATCGTAATCGTCCCGCGCTCGCGGTCGAAATCGGCAATGGTAAGCGGTACCCGTTCCCCGTTCTCATCAACCCGGACAATCACAAACTGACCCGGTTCTGCTTTTTTGGCTATCCGCGGCGCCTCAAGTTCAAAAAACAAAACTCCCGGCGACAATATTTTTTTACTCAAAATTTTAAACATAATTCACGCTCCTCCTAAAATGCGAATAAAGTCGCTGCCACCCGGAAATACTTCGTTTTCCAGGCCGTTGGCCGCCAGACACATTCATTTTCCCGCAAAGACACCCTGCAGATAAGCCAACAGATTCGTCTTTATCGGCATAAGATAGATATTGGTTTCCTTTTTTTCAACAAACTCAAGTACCCGGCGGGAAAAATCAATATTCCAGTCCAAGGTCGGCTGAAAGCTTCTCGGAAAAACCACATTATTTTTTGTTTCCCAATAATTCACAGACCGTTCTGACATGACCGGGGAAACGCCCCAGTAAACCTCTACACCATTGAGAATTTCCTCATAAATCTCCAGATAACGCAGATCAAAGAACGGCTGGGTAAAAAATCCGGCGGCTCCAGCCTGCAATTTGCGGCGAATATTATAACGCTCCTCGCGCATACTGCTGCGATACTGATCGATGCCGGCAAAAACCTTGATATGCGGCAATTCCTCGCGAAATTTGCGAATCACATCCGTACTGACCGTCGGATAAATTTTGTGCGACATGTCCTGCGGCGGATCACCGGTAATGACAAGGACCTCATTTATTGCATGATCCAGGAGATATGCAGCCATCGGCAGCGGCTTATCCAGATCAATATCAATGGCCCGGATATGCGGCATAACCGAGGGGAAATAACGCTGAGCTACCGATGCCCCGACCCAGCTGCGTACATCGTAGCGCAAAAGCTCCGGAACATTGATAAGATCAATGCATTTGAAATTCGCGCGCAAGAGCTCAAGCTCTTCAGCCAGCGCCAGCTCACTGCGCGGCACAAGTTCTACAGATATTCTAGTCATAAATACCTCCTGATAGCAATATAGCAGTTTTAAAACAGTCCAGAGATTTTTCCGTCATTCGTGATGTCCATGTTCTCTGCTGCCGGATGTTTTGGCAGCCCAGGCATCGTCAAAATATTGCCCGTCAGGGCAACAATAAAACCGGCTCC
This sequence comes from Selenomonadaceae bacterium, assembly GCA_963678095.2. Lineage (GTDB taxonomy): Bacteria > Bacillota > Negativicutes > Selenomonadales > Selenomonadaceae. The sequence goes on from OY782746.1 coordinate 880,052, forward strand.
AGCCGAAAGCCGGATTTCACGAACCGTAATGCGGAACCCAGATGGACGGCCAAGCTTCGTCGCATCATCGCTGAGCGAATACTGCGTTTTAGCCATGCAGACCGGCATTTTATCAAGGCCAAGTTCCTCAAGTTCCGCAATCGATTTCTTGGCCGGGGCTGTGAAATCCACTCCGTCAGCGCCGTATATTTCCCGGGCAATTGCTTCTATTTTAGCCGGAATCGAATCTTCCGCCTCGTAGATATATTTGAAATCGCTTGGCTGCTGTGTTGCTTGCAATACCTTCTCCGCCAAAGCGATACCGCCTTCACCGCCCTTGGCCCAGACTTCCGACAAAGCCACCTGTGCTCCCATTTCATTGCATTTACGCTCAACATATGCCAATTCTTCCTGGGTATCCGTCGGGAAAGCATTGATTGCCACAACAACCGGCAAGCCAAACTTATGAATATTTTCAATGTGCTTCGTCAAATTCGACAGCCCACCCTCAAGCGCCTTCATATCAAGCTTCGTCAACTCGGACTTTGGCATTCCACCGTGCATCTTCAGAGCCCGCACCGTGGCAACGATGACAACCGCGTCGGGATGAATCCCGGCAAAACGACATTTAATATCGAGGAATTTTTCAGCACCGAGATCAGCGCCAAAACCGGCTTCTGTAACAACAACATCCGCCAGCTTCAGGGCAAATTTCGTTGCCATCACACTGTTGCAGCCATGAGCAATATTAGCAAACGGCCCCCCATGAATAAATGCCGGCGTCCCTTCGATGGTCTGAACAAGATTCGGCTTAATCGCATCCTTAAATAGCAGTGTCAACGCTCCTGTCACACCTAATTCATCAGCCCGCACCGGCCGGCCTGAGCGAGTATAGGCAACAACGATTTTCCCCAGGCGCTGTTTCATATCATCAAGGTCTGCCGCCAGGCACAAAATCGCCATCATTTCCGAAGCTACCGTTATATCAAAGCCAGTTTCCCGTGGCACCCCATGCGCCTTCCCCCCCATGCCGCAGACGATGTTGCGCAGCGCACGGTCATTCAAATCCAGCACCCGCCGCCAAGTAATGCGACGCACATCAATATCAAGTTCATTTCCCTGCTGCAAATGATTGTCGAGCACGGCGGCCAGCAGATTATGAGCCGTGGTAATTGCATGGAAATCGCCCGTAAAGTGAAGGTTGATATCCTCCATTGGTAAAACCTGCGCATATCCGCCACCGGCAGCTCCGCCTTTAAGTCCGAAGCACGGTCCAAGGGATGGTTCGCGCAGCGCTACGGCGACTTTTTTGCCCATCTTATGAAAGGCATCGCCAAGGCCCACGCTTGTCGTCGTTTTTCCTTCGCCTGCCGGCGTCGGATTGATCGCTGTCACGAGAATCAGTTTCCCATCCGGCCGATTTTGCAGCCGGCTCCACGCTTCCAAAGATATCTTAGCCTTATATTTTCCGTAAAACTCCAGGTCATCTGCCGAAAGTTCAAGTTTTTCCGCCACTTCTGCAATCGGACGGATTACTGCTTCCTGTGCTATTTCTACATCACTCTTCATAAAAATCTGCCTCCCCGCGTTTTTCAGTCTATGTATTTTTAAATATCCCGGTCCAGTGCAGCTTATTTCCCCGCAAGCTGCAGCGTAGCAGCTGTAACGGTATTTTCCATCAACATCGCAATTGTCAGGAGTCCGACGCCACCTGGCACCGGTGTAATTGCTCCGGCAACAGCTTCGACCGCTGAAAAATCAACATCGCCCGTAAGTTTTTTAGGTGCAATGCGATTGATACCGACATCAATGACAGCAGCTCCCGGTTTCACCATATCGGCTGTCACAAAGTTTGGCCGGCCAATTGCCACAACCAAAATATCTGCCTGCCGCGTGATTTCCGCCAAGTTTTTTGTCCGTGAATGACAAATCGTTACCGTCGCATGGCGAGCCAATAAAAGATGCATCATTGGCTTGCCGACGATATTGCTGCGACCAATGACAACCGCATGTTTACCCGCAATTTCAATCCCTGCCAATTCGAGCATTCGAATACAGCCCATCGGCGTACAGGGAACAAGCTGTTCCTGTCCCGTAGCGAGCCGTCCGGCATTGACCGGGTGAAATCCATCCACATCTTTCTTCGGGGCAATGCGCTCTAAAATTTCTGCTTCAGAGGACTGAATCTGTTCGGGCAGCGGCAATTGAACAAGAATCCCATGAATTTGCTCATTGCTGTTGAGGGCATCAATCTGCGCCAGCAGCTCCTCTTTTGTCGTCGTTGCCTTCATTTCAATGACTTCCGAATAGATACCAAGTTCTTCGCAGGCCCGATGCTTATTCGCTACATAGACCTTAGAGGCCGCATTCTCGCCAACGATAATTACCGCGAGCCCCGGTGTCACCTGATACTTTTGTTCGAGCTCTACTACCTTGAGCTTTACCGCGGCTTTGATTTGCGCCGCAAAAACTTTGCCTTCCAATACTCTTGCTGTCATATCTCATCCTCCATAATAAAACATTTATCACAACTGCCGGCAACGGCTGCTCCGTCAGGCGCCGATAAGGCTCCATACCGTAAATAAAAATACAGCTATAGCGACAATACCATTGCGCATAAAATAAATCTGTGTTACCCGGCTAAAATCGCTTGCTGACACAATACTGTGCTGATAGAGCAAGGTCAACAGGGAAATTCCGACCCCAATATAATAAACCGATGCCAGAGAAAACAACAGCCCCGTGCCAATAAAGCAAAAAAAGCTGACGGCGTGCATGACTTTAGCAATCCGCAAGGCTCCGACTGCTGTGAATTTTGTCGCCATCGAATGCAATCCTTGCTGTTTATCAAAGGCCTCATCCTGACAGCCGTAGACAACATCAAACCCGGCAATCCAAAAGCAGACAGCGAAACATAAGATCACAACTCCCAGGCTGAGTTCCCCTCTTATGGCCATATAGCCACCAGCCGGAGCCATAGCCAGCGCTACCCCAAGCACGAGATGACACAGACAGGTAATCCGCTTCATATACGGATAAATGATAAAGGGAAATATGGCGATTGGCACCAATTTGATACAGATTGGTGCCAGCTGTAAAACGGCTCCCAAAAAAATCCCCAAACTGAAAATAATCAACACCACGGCTTCCGCAACCGTAACCTCACCGGTTACCATCGGGCGCTTTGTAAACCGCGGATGCAGCTTGTCATATTTCAAATCGATCAGATTATCAAGGGCCAGAGCAGCGCTACGAGCACCGACCATTGCCATCGTTATCCAAAATAAATCCCAGCCATCCGGCAAGCCCTGTGCCGCCAGAAAAGCTCCCATGTAGGCAAATGGCAGAGCAAAAATAGAATGATGCAGCGCTATATTATTGACATGTGCTGATAATTTACTCAAGACCTAGACCCTGCCATTTCTCATCCACCATTTTCTTAACCTCATCGCTCATGACGATCTCATCCGGCCATTCACGCGTATGTCCCTCTTGCGGCCAGGACTTTGTCGCATCAATCCCAACTTTTGTTCCCCATTGCGGCTGCGGCGAAGAATGATCCAAAACATCGAGCGGCCCATCCACCATCACAATATCCTGCCGGGCATCAATATTGTTAAATACCCGCCACCATACCTCTTGCTCATCTTGCACATTGACATGCTCATCGACGACAATAATCATCTTGGTAAACATCATCTGCCCCATGCCCCAAATTGCCTGCATGACTTTTTTTGCCTGCTGCGGATACGATTTTTTAATGGATACCATTGCACAATTATGGAATACCCCCGCTAACGGAAGATTAATATCCTTGATTTCTGGCAGCATCTGTTGCAGCAGTGGCAGGAAAATACGTTCTGTCGCCTTGGCGATATAGCAGTCCTCCATCGGCGGCTTGCCAACAATCGTCGACGGGTAAATCGGATTTTTCCGATGTGTTATACAGGTGATATGAAAGACCGGATATTCATCCGCCAGAGAATAGTACCCCGTATGATCACCAAAGGGGCCCTCACGGCGCATTTCGTCGATCTTCACATACCCTTCAAGCACGATTTCACTATGTGCCGGAACTTCAACATCAACCGTTTCACATTTGATCATTTCCACGGATTTTTTGCGCAGCATACCGGCAAATACCATTTCATCAATATCTCTTGGCAGTGGTGCCGTAGCCGCATAGGTAAGCACCGGATCCGTGCCGATAGCTACAGCCACTTCAATTTTATCCTTGCCAAGTTCGCGATGCGCCCGAAAATTCTCCGCACCATTTTTATGAATGTGCCAGTGCATGCCTGTGGTCTGCCCGTCGTATTTCTGCAGTCGATACATACCGACATTGCGTTTGCCCGTCTTAGGATTTTTCGTGAAGACCAGCGGCAATGTGATAAACGGACCGCCATCCTGCGGCCAGCAGGTAAGAATCGGAAATTTATCGAGTGAGGGCTGATCCTTGATAATAACTTCCTTACAGGGACCATGCTTCACATATTTAGGGAAATTAATTGCCTGTTTTGCCGTCGGCAAAATAGACACCAAATCCATTTTTCGTTCCAAAGAAATATAGGGAAGTTTCAAAATATCACGCAGGCGCTCGGCAATATCATCCACCTTATCGACACCGAAAGCAATTGCCATCCGCTCCATACTGCCAAAAGCATTCATCAGTACAGGAACATCATAACCCTTGACATTTTCAAATAGCAGAGCAATATTTTTATTTCCTTCCATTTTCGATACGCGATCGGTAATCTCCGTGATCTCCAGCTCACAGTCCACTGGAGTTGTAATCCTTTTAAGCAGGCCGCGCGTTTCCAGCTCAGCCATAAATTCTCTCAAATCTTTAAAAGCCAAAATATTGCTCCTCTCTTATTTTCGCAAAATAAATCGAACGATAAACCAGCTGATTTCATACAATAAAATCATTGGCACGGCAATCATCGACTGGGAAAACACATCCGGTGTGGGGGAAATGACTGCCCCAATGACAAAGGCCATAAAAATAACAATCCGCTGCTTTTTCCACAAAAAAGCAGAACCAACAATGCCAAATTTAGCTAAAATTACAATAATCAACGGCAACTCAAAAATAACACCAAAAGGCAAAACAAAAGCTATAACAAAATCAAGATATTTGCCTACAGAAAGCAGTGGTTGCAATTCCGCCGAGCCAAAATCCAGGAAAAATTTCACCGCCAAGGGCATGACAAAAAAAAGTGAAAACGCCAGCCCGATTAAAAAAAGGCCGGCCGATGTCGGTACTAAAACCCCTAAAAAGACGCGTTCTCTTATGGTCAATGCCGGTAAAAAAAAGCGCCAAATCTGATAAAAAACTACGGGCAAAGACAACAGAAAGCCTGAAAACAATGCCACCTTTAGATATGTAAAAAAAGCCTCCGCTGGCTGCATATAGTAAAGCCGCCCTGCCGGCAAAGTCAAATAATGCATGATATCCTCAATAAAAAAATAGCAGATGCAACTGCCAATGCCAACAGCTAATATCGAGTAAATCAGGCGCCGCCGCAACTCTTCCAAGTGCCGCAGCAGTGTCATATTCCCCTGTTGCTCTTCACCCTCCTGCTCTGTTGCCGCCACAGCTGGCAATGCAGAGTCATCTGCCTGATATCCCTCTGTTTCTTTTTCCTGCACCATTACATTTCCCCGCTTCGCTTACGATTTATCAACAGTCTCTTGCTTTTCCACCGGTTTTTCCACCTGTGCCGTTTTAAACTCATTAATGCTCCGCCCAACTGCCCGGCCAATTTCCGGCAATTTTCCCGGCCCGAAGACTACAAGTGCAATAATCAAAATCAACACCAGTTCTGGTGCAGCAATTCCCATCATCAAAGATTCCTCCTAATATATTAAGATTCTTTTCATGTTTACTATTATACAATCACCGAAAATAAAACACAACGTCAGACGGATATAGTAAAAATCGCCTTTGCCTGGGCAAAGACGATTTTTGTATACTATTTTTTTTCTTCTGGTTTTTCCATCGGTTTCTCTTCCGACTTCGCCTCTGCATCCTTCATAGCCATTGGCTTGCTGTCGTCTGTCAGCCCTGAAGTTGCCCGCTTGAATTCATTTAAACTCTTGCCCACAGCTTTGCCGATTTCCGGCAATTTCCCGGGACCAAAAACCACTAGTCCGATAATTAAGATCAGTACTAATTCCGGCACACCTATTCCAAACATGGAAACCCCTCCCGCATTTTGATCAATTCATTTGCCTTTTATGGATAAAAACTGTTTATATTATAAATTTTCATTATGAAAAAGCTCTGTGAACCAATTAATACTTGCGCAGCCGTATAAAATCAGCTGCCATCTGATACGCTTCACGAATTTCTGCCGGCAAGGATTCCGGCAATACCGTCCGCGCGCTTTCTAAATAAGCATCAACCTTGGCCTGTGCATAGTCAAGGCCATCGGTTGCCTTGACTATTTCAATCGCCCTGGCCAGCATAGAATCCGACATTTCCCGGCAGGTCACAATCTGCTCAAGCTCCTGGGCCTCTGCACTTACCCCCAGAGCCCTAATTACCGGCAAAGTCACAATCCCCTGCAAAATATCATTACCAGCCGGTTTACCAATAGCATCCGTCTCAGCCGTCAGGTCAAGCAAATCATCTGTAATCTGAAAGGCCATACCAATAGCCTGACCATATTCATACAAGGCTTTCGTTTCAATTGCTGAAAGCCCGGCGAGAATACCACCCATTTCGCAGCAATCGGCTAGAAAATTGGCCGTTTTTTTGGCAATACGATCATAGTATTCAGCTTCATCACGCGAGGCCTTATAAATCTCTTTATTTTGAATAATCTCCCCGGCACTAAGATCGCAGATCAGCTGCGACAAGCGCATGGTAATCCGGTCATCATAACCATTTCCTGCCACTAGAGAAAATGCCTTGGCAAACAGATAATCTCCTCCGAGAATTGCCAGCTGATTTCCCCATTTAGAATTGGCCGTAGCTGTGCCCCGGCGCAAGTCAGCACTATCAATAACATCATCATGGACCAGCGAAGCCATATGAATCATTTCAATAGCTACAGCCAGCGGCATTACTTTATCCCGGTCAAAGGCCACTCCGCCGCGCGCTGCCAAAAAATATAGCGCCGGCCGCAGCCTTTTGCCACCCGACTGCACTAAATGTGTTCCAATTTCTGTTATAATTGCCACCGGCGACTGTACCGTAGCAGTCATTGCTTCTTCCAGTGCCACCAAATCCTGTTTTATCACGTCAAACATCTTGTTTTCCGACAAATTTATCACCTACATGCTAAATATCTCAACCTACTAAGTTTACTACAACCAGGGCTATTTAGCAAACAAAGTCTGGCATTTTACTCACCCTGCCAATACCAACCAACACCAGCTCAGTTATTGGTTGCCGGGATAAGTAAGCTTATGGGCATCTTTGTTTCCTTGACCGGAAGAATCCTGCATGCATTTGATAAAAAATACATCTATCTCCACTGTAATTTATAGAAATCCTTATTTGCCATAATCAGCTGCCAATCGGGCAAATAAGGGCAGTGAACGGCGAATCGTCTCCGTCTTTATACAATAAGAAGCCCGAAAATGTCCCGGGCAGCCAAAATCACTACCAGGAACAAGTAATAAATCATAGGCCTTGGCTTTCTCACAAAAAGCACGGTCATCTGCTTCCAGGGCCCGTGGGAATAAGTAAAATGCCCCTTGAGGCTTTACACAGGAAAAACCGGCCGCTATAAGTCCATTGTACAGCAAGTCCCGATTCTCACGATAAACACTGATGTCGGAAGGCATTCCCGCACAACGGGCTACCACCTTCTGAAATAAGGACGGAGCATTTACATGGGTCAGCACCCGGGCAGCACCGGCAATGGCTCCATACACTTTGGAAAATCCTGTGATTTCATCCGGAATAACAATATACCCAATGCGTTCCCCCGGCAGAGAAAAGGATTTACTATAGGAATAGCAGACCAGCGTATTCTTATAGTATTGGCTCAGATAAGGAACCTCCACTCCGTCATAGGCAATTTCACGATAGGGTTCATCGGCAATTAAGAAAATAGCCTGGCCAAATTCTGCCGATTTCTCTTCAAGGATCGCTGCCAATTCCTTAATAACCGTCGCCGAATAAACAACCCCGCTGGGATTATTCGGCGAATTGACAATCACCGCTTTGGTATGTCGATTAATCCGCTGTCTAAATGCTGCAAAGTCGATTTGAAAATCCTGCGGCTGAGGCGGAACGACGACCAGTTTAGCACCGGTGGCCTCTACAAAACACTGATACTCCGGAAAAAACGGAGCAAACGCAATAAATTCATCCTCCGCCTCACTCAGCGCCTTGAAACAGACCGTTATCGCAGCCGCGGCCCCAGCAGTCATAAAGAGATTGCCGCCCGAAAAATTTGTAGCAAAGCGTTCATTAAGGCTCTGGGCTAATGTTTCTCTGACCTCAGGGTTCCCCGGAGCAACCGTATAGCCATGAACCGCACATGGGTCTTCCTGCTGCACAATCTCAAGAATTGCCTGGCGAATAAATTCCGGCGCCGGAACATTCGGATTTCCCAGACTAAAATCAAAAATATTTTCTTCACCGACAACGGCTGCCCGCTGGCGGCCGTATTCAAAAATCGTGCGAATCGTTGATTTTTTACTGCCAAGTTCATACATATCTTCTGCGATCATCACCATCATCTCCCATTACAATATAAAACATCTGTCTTCATACTCAAAGTCACATGATTACATTTTATCATCAATAATCATTTTTAACCAGTATAACTGTTACTTTTATTTCTAAAAAAAACCGTCGTTTATTTAAACGACGATTTTTTAGCCGATTCCGTGGCTAAACCAGCTGGGTTCAGTTTCCATTTTCCGAGAAATAACGCATACTCGTTTTTTTCCATTCCTTTATGGAAAACAGCATGGCCCGATTTTCAATACCGCTTACTTTAGCCAAACGATCGGCAATTGCAACACATTCTTCACGGCTGTGTCCGTGAATCATCGTGTAGATATTATAGGGCCAGCCGACAACGGTATTGCGGTCATAACAATGGGAGACCGCCGAATCCTCTGCCATCTTCCGTCCAACCTCATCAAGCCTTTCTGCCGGCACTTCCCAGGCACAAAGCACATTGGCGGAAAAACCGACTTCACGATGCCGCAGGACCGCCCCCATTTTGCGAATCTGGCCGTCAGCCTTATACCCCTGCAGGCGGCTAAGCAATTCCGTTTCCTCAATGCCAAGGCGCTGGGAAATCTCTTTATATGGTTCAGCAACCAGTGGAAACTCATCCTGCATGGCCCTGATTATTTTTTTATCGAGTGCATCCATCTTGTCACCTACTTCAATTTAAACTGTACATTTATCTTATATTTTTTCCTTGATTCCAAGTTCAGTAATTCTTCTACGCCTGGCTGCGCTGATACCGCTGCCAGCACTGCGTTTTTCCCCGCTAAGTCAGCTGCCAGTAAAGTAAACCAAAGGTTATATTTGCCTTCACGCTCATAGTTATGCGTAACTCCGGCAAATCCATTGATGAAGGTGGCCACGCCTTCCATAAAACCCGGCTTGACTTTTACTGCAATCAGGGAGCCGCGATAGCCCAGTTTTTCCGAGTCAAAAAAAGGCCCAATTCGCCGCAGATAGCCTTCTTCTTTCAGGCTTTTCAACCGGCTGAGAACAAATTCTTCATCAGCCCCCAGCGCCTCTCCCATATCAGCAAACGGACGGTGGCTGATCGGCAGCCCTGTCTGCAAAATATTCAGCAATTCTTTATCAAACGGCGTCACCATGTCACACTCCTCTTTGTTTCCCGCACAAAAGTATAAAGGATAAATTATACAACAATTAATGCTGCATAATTTATCCTTATGCTTTTCTCTGCTTATTGTACCAAAGCTGAGGCTATGACGTCAAGTAATTCTGAACGCCCTTCATTTTTCAGGGAGGAATACGGCAAAACATCCATATCCGTTACCCCAAATTTTGTTTTTATAAGGGCAATATTCTTTGCCAAGGCTGATTTGCTGAGCTTATCCGCCTTCGTTGCAATGACCAGCACCGGCAAATCATGTTCCACCAGCCAGCGGAACATATCAATATCGGCCGGCATCGGTTCATGGCGACTGTCGACAAGCTGACAGACAAACTGCAGCTGCGGGGACTTCACAAGGTATTCATCGATAAACTTCGCCCAGCGTTTGCGATTTTCCTTACCAGTTTTGGCATAACCATAGCCCGGCAAATCGACAAGATAAAAATCCCGGCGCTCTTCAATCCCTTCAATCTTCGCCCCCAACTCATAAAAATTAATGGTCTGCGTCTTGCCGGGCTGCCGGCTCACCCGGGCGAGCCCACGGACTCTGGTCAGAGAATTGATCAGCGAGGATTTCCCCACATTGGAGCGGCCCATAAAGACAATTTCTTTCATCTTGTTTTCGGGGTACTGGTCAGCCCGCACGGCCGATGCAATATATTTCCCCTGCGTAATAATAACCTTTTCTTTCATCTACTTCACCAAAGCACAGTCCAAAACTTCATCCATGTTTTCGACCGGCACAAATTCTATTTTTTCTTTAATCGCTGGCGCAATATCTTCAATATCACGCTCATTTTCCTTCGGTAAAATCACAGTCGTGATCCCTTCCCGGTAAGCGGCAATAACTTTTTCCTTTAATCCACCAATCGGCAGCACACGGCCTCGGAGTGTAATCTCCCCGGTCATGGCCACATCACTGCGAATTTTTCTATTGGTCAGAGCTGATACCATTGCCGTTGCCATTGTGATTCCGGCAGACGGTCCATCTTTCGGGATCGCCCCTTCCGGCAGATGGATGTGAATATCCTGTTTCTCATAAAAAGTCTCATCAATATGAAGCTTTTCGGCCCGACTGCGGATATAGCTGAGACCGGCCTGCGCCGATTCCTGCATTACCTCACCAAGCTGCCCGGTCAAAATGAGTTTCCCCTTACCTTTGAGAATACTCACCTCTGTCGGCAAAATATCTCCGCCGACTTCGGTCCAGGCCATTCCTGTGCAGACGCCAACTTCCGCCTCTTTTTTACGCCGACGCGGCAGGAACTTTACCTTACCGAGAAAATCCTCTAAATTCGCTGGCGTTACGCGAATACACTTCTTTTCCTGATCGACAATTCGCCGCGCTGCCTTCCGGCAGACTTTCGCTATTAAGCGCTCCAGTTCCCGCACACCCGATTCTCGGGTATACTCGGCAATGATCCGCTGGACAGTCCCTTTGGCAAATTGCACCTGCGCTGCCTTAAGGCCATTAGCTTCGCGCTGTTTTGCAATCAAATACCGTTCAGCAATCTGTTGTTTTTCGTCTTCGGTATAGCTGGGCAGCATAATGATTTCCATGCGATCTCGCAACGGCCGCGGAATATTGCCCAGGCTGTTCGCCGTAACAATCCAAAGAACTTTTGATAAATCAAAGGGCAGTTCAACATAATGATCACTGAACGTATTGTTTTGCTCCGGGTCCAACACTTCGAGCAGTGCCGCTGACGGATCTCCGCGAAAATCATTGCTCATCTTATCAATTTCATCAAGTAAGAAGACCGGGTTTTTTGACTCCGCACTTTTGATTCCTTCCAAAATCCGTCCCGGCAGCGCCCCAACATACGTACGGCGATGCCCACGGATTTCCGCTTCATCGCGCACCCCGCCCAAAGAAGCCCTGACAAATTTGCGGCCAATAGAACGGGCAATAGAAGCTGCCAGCGAAGTTTTACCCACGCCCGGCGGTCCCACCAGACAGATAATCGGCGCATTAATTGTCGGTGACAACTTACGGATCGCTATGTATTCGAGCAGACGTTCCTTTACCTTCTCCAAGCCGTAATGCTCGGTATCAAGCACTTTTTGCGCCGTCTTCAAATCAAGCCGATCCTTTGTCTCCTTCTGCCATGGCAATGCCAACAACCAGTCGATATAAGTACGAATCACGCCATTTTCTGCTGACATATTTGGCATTTTTTCAAGCCGGACAATTTCCTTTTCAACCCGTTCTTTTACGGTTGGCGGATAACTTCCACTTGCCATCTTTTCCCGATACTCTTCAATTTCAGTACTCTTGTCATCCTTGTCACCAAGTTCTTTTTGTATCGCCTTAATTTGTTCGCGCAAATAGTAATCCTTCTGCAGCTTCTCCATCTGCTTACGAACACGGGTGCCAATTTTATGTTCAATTTCCAGAACCTCGAGCTCACGGGTCAAAATAATATACAACTTTTCCAGTCGTTCCTTCACGCTGAGTAACGCCAATAAGTTTTGTTTTTCTTCCAGTTTTAAATTCAGATGACTGGCAACAAGATCACAAAAACGATCAGCATCCTCAACCAGCACAACTGCTACTAACGTTTCCATTGGCACTTTTTTACTGCGCCGAACCCATTCCTCAAACTGGTGCACTACAATCCGCAGCAGTGCCTCCATTTCGACCGAATCCTCAACGGCTTCATGGTATTCAAAAACTTCCGCTTCAACATATTTCCCTTGGACATTATACTGCAGAATTCTTGCCCGGTTCACACCTTCAACAAGAATTCGCATCGTGCCGCCCGGCAGCTTCAACAGCTGCTTAACCTCCGCAATCGTTCCGATCTCGAAAACATCTTCCTGTTTAGGATTTTCAACCGCCGCATCCTTCTGAGCACTGAGCATGATCATGCGATCCTTCGTCATTGCCTCTTCAATTGCCGCCATTGACTGCTCACGGCCGACATCCAAATGAACCAGCGCATTGGGAAAGACAATCAGTCCTCTCAGCGGCAGCAGCGGCAGTCTGCGATTTTCCGACATAAGTATTCCTCCTCTTCTGATGCAAGTCAATAAAAATCCGAGCCTATGTAAAAAAGCCGGACGGCCAGCAAGCCCGCCCGGCCAAATTGCCAATATTTATGTTAAGGTAACCGATTCAAAAAATAACGTTTCCCCGACTACAAAAAAGGGCGCTGCAATGCACAACGCCCTTTCCTCTTTAAGCCGATGCTTCGTTGTCCAAAGCCTTCTTGCTCTTTTTCTTGTCAAATGTCAAGATTGGATCTTTCTTCTCCGTGACAACTTCCTTCGTTACCGTACAGGAGGATACATCCTGCCGTGACGGCAGCTCATACATCACATTGCGCATGATACCTTCAATGATCGACCGCAGGCCGCGGGCCCCCGTCTTACGTTTTAGTGCCTCCTGCGCAATCAACCGCAGAGCTTCCCCTTCAAACTCAAGCTTGACATCGTCCATTTCCATAAATTTCTGATACTGCTTGACTAATGCATTTTTCGGTTCAACTAAAATACTGACCAATGCATCCTCTGTCAGCGCATCCAGGGTTACAATCACCGGCAAACGACCAACAAATTCAGGAATTAACCCATTTTTCAGCAAGTCCTCTGGCAGAATATGGCTGAGCATCTCCCCGACATTTCGCTGCTGCTTGCTTTCAATCTTAGCCCCGAAGCCAAGACTTTTTTCACCAAGACGGGTCTCGATGATCTTTTCAATGCCATCAAAAGCACCACCACAAATAAAGAGTATATTTGTCGTATCAATCTGGATAAGCTCCTGATGCGGATGCTTGCGTCCGCCCTGCGGCGGAACACTGGCAACCGTGCCTTCAATAATCTTAAGCAGCGCCTGCTGAACACCTTCCCCGGAAACATCGCGGGTAATCGATGGATTTTCTGATTTGCGAGCAATTTTATCGATTTCATCGATGTATATAATGCCCCGCTCAGCTTTTTCCACCTCATAATCAGCAGCCTGGATAAGTTTTAGCAAAATGTTCTCGACATCTTCGCCAACATAGCCAGCTTCTGTCAGTGAGGTCGCATCCGCAATCGCAAAGGGAACGTTCAAAATCTTGGCCAAAGTCTGTGCCAGCAGCGTCTTCCCGCTTCCGGTAGGCCCCAGCATTAAAATATTGGATTTTTGCAGTTCGATATCACCAGTCTTCGCACTCATATTAATGCGTTTATAGTGATTGTAAACAGCAACCGACAGCGATTTCTTAGCCTCATCCTGTCCGATGACATATTGATCTAAAATTGCCTTGATATCCTTTGGTTTCGGGACATCCTTCAGTTCAACTTCAACATCATCGCTGAATTCTTCTTCAATTATTTCATTGCAAAGTTCAATGCATTCATCACAGATGTATACCCCGGGCCCGGCGACGAGCTTGCGTACCTGATCCTGTGACTTGCCACAAAATGAGCACTTGAGCTGACCTTTTTCATCCCCAAACTTCAACATGGTATCACCTCTTAGTCCAGAGTTTCGGCTTGTTTCACCGGACGAGTAATTACCTCATCAATCAGACCATACGCTTTTGCTTCTTCTGCCGACATAAAATTATCGCGTTCCGTATCCGCCATGATCTTATCATATTCTTGATTGGTATGATTCACCAAGATATGATTGATCACTTCACGAATTCGCTGAATTTCTCGTGCCTGAATCTGGATATCGGTAGACTGCCCCTGCGCTCCGCCCAGTGGCTGATGGATCATAATACGCGAAAGCGGCAGTGAGAAACGCTTGCCTTTTGCTCCTGCAGCCAGAAGCAGCGAACCCATGCTCGCTGCCTGCCCGATGCAGATCGTCGAAACATCCGGCTTAATGTACTGCATCGTATCATATATCGCTAGTCCGGCCGTAACAACACCGCCAGGACTGTTAATATACAAATGAATATCCTTATCCGGATCTTCTGATTCCAAAAAGAGCAGCTGCGCGACGACAACATTCGCCACATTATCATCAATCGGTCCCCCGATAAAGACAATGCGGTCTTTCAACAGACGCGAATATATATCGTATGCCCGCTCGCCACGATTGGATCGTTCTACTACCATTGGCACATAACTCATAAGATCACCCCAAATAAAAGCAAGGATTATTCAGCAATATTGTCAACAATGACCTGTGCGGCTTTTTTGCGCAGAATCGTTGCTGCTAAATCGCCAATGCGTCCTTGTTCTGTAATAATTTTTTGTACCTGTACAGCTGTTGTGCCATAAGCTTGGGCCATACCTTCAACCTCAGCCTGCATATCAGCTGGTTCAACTTTAAGTTCTTCTGCTTTTGCTATTGCTTCGAGCATCAGATCTGTTTTCACATTAGCTGCTGCTGTTTCACGATAGTTTTCACGCATAGCAGCGAGATCTGTCTTTGCATACTGCATGTACTGTTCAAGCTTCATGCCACGATTTTCAAGGCTAATCGAAAGTTCTTCAATCATATGGCCGATACGGTTTTCCACCATAACTTCCGGCAATTCAACCGTCATGTTTTCTACTGCCATCTTCACAGCTTCTGCTTTTTTATCATTTTCTGCTTTTGTCACTGCATTTTGCAGTAATTTTTCTTTGATATCAGCTTTGAGTTCTGCTATCGTTTCAAATGCACTTGCTTTTTTAGCAAACGCATCATCGAGCGCTGGCATTTCTTTGCGCTTAATGTTGTGAACCTTGCACTTGAACACGGCTTCTTTGCCAGCAAGATCTTTTGCCTGATATTCTTCTGGGAACGTAACCTTTACATCGCGTTCTTCCCCAGCTTTAGCACCAATCAGCTGTTCCTCAAAACCCGGAATGAATGTATGCGAGCCGATCTGAAGCGGATAATCACGGCCTTCGCCGCCTTCAAACGCCTCATCAGCGACAAAGCCTTTAAAATCAATGGTCGTGAAATCGCCATCAGTAACAACGGCATCGGCCGCAGCTTCGACCATAATTGCCTGATTGTCCTGCAGGCGTTTAATCTGTTCATCGATTTCTTCGTCTTTGACTTCTGCGGCATCCGCTTTTACTGTCAAACCTTTGTAATCCCCAAGTGTTACCTCTGGTTTAGGCGTAACCGTTGCTTTAAATACCAGATCTTTGCCTTCTTCAATTGTAACGATATCAATTTTAGGACGAGTTACCGGTTCAATCTTCTGCTCATCGAGAGCTTCATTGAATGCTTTCGGTGCGAGCAAATCAAATGCTTCTTCCAAAATAGCTTCTTTGCCAAGACGCTGTTCTAAAATCTTATGCGGTGCCTTTCCCTTGCGGAAGCCCGGAATGCTTACCTTATTTGCCAATTTTGTATATGCCTTGCTGATAGCTTTGCTTAATTCCGCTGCCGGCACTTCAATTTCCAGAACGACTTCATGGTTGTCTATTTTTTCTGCAGTAACTTTCATTGTATAAAATGACCTCCTATTTTATCCGTGCAAATATTTTCGCTGGCTTACCTGAACTTTTTCAACTACCTAAAAATAGCCATAATCCTAATATGCCATACAATGCATAATACCATAAATACCCTACAAAAACAAGTCAGACGGGCAGACAAAAAAACCTGACAGCCAATGCCGCCAGGAAATGTTTTTTATGGAGCGGAAAACGAGGCTCGAACTCGCGACCCCCACCTTGGCAAGGTGGTGCTCTACCACTGAGCTATTTCCGCATATAATCAATAACTTTTATAAGTTTATACAATTTTTTTCTCTCTGTCAACTCAATTTTTAAACAACCCTCGCCCGGGAAAGCAGATTAATAATTTTTTCCTGTCAAAAACTATGCTATAATATAAGCAATATAATGATTACAGCTTCAGGCTGCAATCAAATACAAAGGATGTGGATTTTTCTTGGATATTCCCGAGGCGGGTTTTACAGCCCTATTATCTTTCATTTTTATTCTCATAAACGGTTTCTTTGTCATAATGGAAACTGCCATAACCGAATCGCATAAAAGCCGGATCGACAAGCTGGCCGAAGAAAAAAGCCTACTGGCCGCAGCGGCCACCGCAACGGTCGATGAACCGGATAAACTGCTTGCCGTCACGCGATTTGGCATAACTCTGATGAGTATATTGATCGGTATATTGACGGGCACCGTCACCGCCCCCTGCATTGCTACCCTGCTCGAGCTGCTGCCGGGCTTCGCAAGCTATGCACAATTCACGGCCTTCACCCTAAGCATTCTCGTAATTACTTACCTGAATCTACTACTCGGTGAGTTTTTGCCAAAAAAAATATCCCTGAACGATCCAGAAATTTATCTGCTGCGCTATCTGCCTACATTACTTTGGCTGGAAAAGTTCACCCGTCCATTTGCGTTTTTAATGGAAAAATCAGCGACCACGCTTTTCATGCTGCTGGGCATCAATCCACACGTCGACGACAGTGTCACCGAAGACGAAGTCAAAGATCTGATTGAACAGGGCACGGAAGATGGCACCTTTGAAAAAGCGGAACAGGATATGGTCGATCGTATCTTTCATATGAGTGATCAGACCGCCTATTCACTTATGACCCCACGCACCCAACTATTCTGGCTTGATCTTGAGGATTCAGCCGTGCATAACCTGCAGCTGGTTCGGGAAAACCCTGATACCGTCTTCCCGGTCGGGCGGGACAATCTCGATGACTTCGCCGGTGTGCTGTATGCCAAGGACCTGCTCAATGCCGCCATCGACGGTAAAACAAATGACCTGACGGCTTATATTCGTAAACCAATGTTCATTCCGCGCTCGATGGAGACTTTCCGGGTGCTCGAAAAATTCCGTGAAACAGGCATTCATGAAGCTGTCGTGCTTGACGAATACGGCGGCGTCATCGGCTTCATCACACTGCGTGACATTGTAAACGAAATCATCGGCGACATTGCCGACAGCAGCGATGCTGAACCAATCCAGATCACCCCCCGCGATGAAAACTCCTGGCTGGTCGACGGCCTTTATGACATTGATGATTTCAAGGATAAATTTGGCCTTGACGAACTGCCGGATGAAGACCGGGCTCATTACCAGACAATGGGAGGCTTTATTACAGCCTATCTCGGCTATATCCCCAAGGTAGCCGAAAAGTTCCAGTGGAATGATTTTTGCTTTGAAATCGTCGACATGGACCGGGCTCGAATCGATAAAATTCTGCTGACCAGGGTCGAGCCTGCAGCCGCAACCGATGAAGCAGATAAACCGGCCTAAAAATCCAGGCCGCATGCCTTACAGAAAAAGACAGAAGCCCCGGGGCTTCTGTCTTTTTTTGCATTTTACTTACTAGCAGCTTAAGCATCCCCATGATGAGGATTCTTCATGACAATCTCGATTGCCTTGGCAATTTCACGGATAATCGCCAAATTATTCTCCTGCGTGTATAAACTCAGCCGGGTATACGTATCACCCTTTTCCGTTGCCGCATATTTCGCCGGCAGATTATTTAGCGCTAAAATGGCAATGTCCCGGCAACATTTTTCACAGCGGCAAGCCTCAGGGTATTGATCCAAAACGATCATCAGGTTCTCCATGACAAACCCTTCCACGGTATTTTTTATTTCCATATTGTAAACAATCCGCCTCCCTGCGTTTTAACCCAACTCTTTTCTGTCATTATACTACAGGCACAATAAAAGCTCCATTTAAAAAAGCGAAAAATTCTTCTCAGCGAATAAAATAGGACTTTAACATCAATGTGAAAAAAAATACTGTTGCTGAAATGACCACAATGGTCGCCCCTGTAGCCATATTGCAGTAATAAGATAAAATCAAACCGGCAATGCCTGAAAAAACTGCTATGGCAATCGAAGCGGCATGATACTGCTTGACAGTATTCGCAATATTTCGCGCGGCAGCGGCTGGCAATACCAGCATCGAATTGATAATCAGTAATCCTACCCACTGAATGCTGATGGCCACGACAACTGCCAGCATGGAAGCAAATGCCATCTCAATCCACAAGGTATTAATCCCCCGACTGGCAGCAAAAGACGAATTTGTGCTGATGAGCAGCAAGCGGTTAAAAATAAGTCCCCAGACAAAAAAGACCAGCAGATCGACCACTAGCAAGGCGCCGATTTCCGACGGGCTGATGCTCAGCAGATCTCCGATTAAATAAGAGGAAAACTTGTTAAACCCGCCTCCATAGGACATGACCATCAGCCCAACGGCAATAGCGGTTGAAGAACAGACACCGATAATCGTATCCGTCGATGTGCGGCTCTTGCTCTTGATATAGGTAATAAATAAAGCGAAGATAACCGAAAACAGCAGCAGTGCCGCCAGTGGCTTAATTCCTCCCAGCAAAACCCCCACGGCAATTCCGGTAAACGCACCATGCCCCAGCGAATCAGAGAAAAACGCCATATGGTTATTGACTACCATCGTACTCAGCAAGCCCAATAACGGTGTTACCAGTAAAATCGCCAAAAATGCATTTTTCATAAATTCATGACTGAGCCACTGATACGGCAACAGCCAGCCAAGAAAGAGATATATTGTCTCCATCACTCAGCCTGCCCCCTCTCTGGCGCGGCAACAAACATACCAAATATTTCCCGGGTTTTTTCATCGCTAAATACAGACTGCGGCGACCCACTGCAGATGACCTGCTTGTTGAGCAGTACGACCTGATCGGCATGTTTGGCGACCAGATTCAGATCATGGGAAACGAGAATGATTGCCATATCCTCCTGTGCCCGAAGTTCAGCCACAATCGCATAGAAGAGTTCCAGTCCATTTTGATCCACCCCGGAAACAGGTTCATCGAGCAACAGCAAATCCGGCAGCGGATCAAGTGCCAGCGCCAGCAAAACGCGCTGAAGTTCCCCACCAGAAAGCGCTCCCAGCCGCCGTTCAATCAGATGCTCTGCCTTCACGCGGCGCAAATTCCGTTCAATCCGCTCCCGCAGCCGCCCGGCCCGGCAGAGCCAGACAGGACGACGGGTAAGGCTTGCCATAAAAAGATCCAGCACGCTGGTCGGCGAACTCACATCAAAGCGCAGATGCTGTGGTACATAACCAATAATAGGGTTTCCCGTATGATTGCCCTTGGCATCCACATACTGCAGTTCCCCGCTGTGCGCAATTTCACCGAGAATTGCCCGCAACAGAGTGCTCTTGCCGGCGCCATTCGGACCGATCACTGCCGTCAGCTGCCCGCAGTGAATATGCAGATTCACTGCACTAAAGACCGACGTGTTTCCTATCGAAACCGCAAAGTTTTTTATTTTGGTGCAACACAGCTTAGAACATTCCGTGCCAGCCGCTCCCTTATGATGATTTATTCTGTTTAACATGGACAACAACCTCTCTAGGAATTTTCGTCTTTTCTCCGGCAGTTTTTGCATAAGCCATAAATTTCAAAAATATGCCCGGTAATCATAAACTCACTGCGCTTAGCTGCCTCCGTATACACCGAAGCAAGCGGGCAAAAATCAATACACTCCGCCTGACCACATTGCGTGCAGACAAAATGATGATGATGATCTCCCGGCATGACCAACTCGTATAAATCTCCCGTATGGCGGTGGATTTCATGTACGATCCCAAGTTCAGCCAACAGCGTCAGATTGCGGTAAATCGTATCAAGGGATACATCCGGCTGTGTTTTTTTTACCCCGGCCATAACCTGCTGCGCCGTCGAAAATTTCCCACATGCAGCCAAAGCCTGAATAACCGCCCGCCGCTGGGGTGTGATCTTATAGCCCTTTTCGCGCAAAACCATTAAGCTCGTTTCCATCTAGCCACCTCCTAAATCGTAATATTCGTATATAGTATCTTATCACATTTGCTGTCACTACGCAAAATAAGGCTCCCGTTTGTGATCCATATCCGCTCCTACCACAAAAAGCCGACAAATCAACATTGCCGGCCATCTGTAAAAGGATTAAAAAAATGTTCCCGCCATATAAACCGCACTGCCCCAAACGGCAAGGGCAGAAATTTTGTTTATCTTCGCCTGCTGCCGGTTCAATTCTCCCACAGATGCAATTTTCCCGCCCAAAACTGCCAGCATACAGAACCAGCCCCAGGAGACAAGAATTGCTGCCAGAGAAAAGCACCATTTAGCTTCTGGTTCATACTGCATGGAACTCACCCCAATGACACCGAGAATATCAAGAAATGCCGCTGGATTGAGCAACGACACGGAAACGGCAAAGGCAATCTGGCGCCGGGTTGAAAAGCAGACTGGATTTTCTCCTGGCATAGACGCCCCCCGGCCAGTCCAGTTCACCCAGCCAATGTATACAAGCATCCCCAACCCCACAAGCCAGATGACCTGCCGCAGCAAGGAAAAATGCAGCAGCACTGCCGAAACACCACTGACTGCCAATAAAATCAACAAGGTATCACAAACCGCGGCCGCGATCACCGCGGGCAAAACCGACTTAAAGCAAGGCTGTGCTATCCCCTGCTGAAAAACGAATATATTTTGCATTCCCAGCGGCAGAATCAGCCCTATCGCCAGACAAAAACCATGAATAAATGCTGTCACCATACTATAACCTCCTATTTCTATAATACATCCATTATAGAAATAGATTTTCCTTTTGTCCCGAGCCAATTGGACTGTTTTAAATTAAGCCAATTTGCTATACTAGAGAAACACGGGAGGGATACTTATGATAAACATCGACTGGCAACCAACAAAAAAAGGGGGAATGCCGCTCTACCGACAGATTTTCTTTTATATGCGGGATAAAATCCTGACAGGCCAATGGCCAATTGGCACAAAGCTGCCGTCACAGCGTGGGCTGGCGGCAACATTGGGTGTCAATCGCAATACCTTGATGACAGCTATTGACGAATTATCTGCCAGTGGCCTGATTGACACAAGACAAGGCAGCGGCTGCTATGTCAGCAACAATAGCTGGTCACAGTTCAGCACGAGCCATGCCGACTGGCAGCCCTATATAAATTCGGCCGCACACCTGGGAAATCTACCTCTCATCCAGCAGATCAATCAGCTGGAATTTGATCCGCACATCATCCGGCTCGGCACCGGAGAACTCGCTCCGACGTTGCTGCCGTCAGCCGAACTGAAGAAAATACTTTATACCAGCATTGCAAAAATAGATTCCTTTGGTTATCAGGAGCCCCTGGGGTTAAAGCCGCTCCGCGAAGAAATCAGCCAACATCTGAAAAAGAGTGGTATTGAAGTATCACCAGCTGGCATCCTGATTGTATCCGGGGCGCTTCAAGCCCTGCAGCTGATTTTCTTCGGACTGATTGCCCCGGACTCCCATGTTTTTATTGAAAGACCTTCCTATTTATCCTCCTTGAAGTTGTTTCAATCCCGCCAGCTTCATTTTTCTGAAGTACCTCTTGATCAGGAAGGAATTGACGTCAATGCCTTACGCGGCCTGCAAAAGCGGCGAGCACATTCCATCCTCTACACAATTCCTACCTTTCATAACCCCACCGGCTGCCTGATGTCACCGTCACGGCGGCTGGCCCTGCTGCAATTGGCCCAGGAGCTGCAGCTGCCCATTATCGAAGACAATGTCTACTCTGATTTATGGCTGGATGCCCCGCCACCGCCACCGCTTAAGGCGCTCGATGATTCCGGCAATGTGCTGTTTATTGACAGCCTGTCAAAATCCATCGGCCCGGGCCTTCGCATCGGCTGGATTGCCGGACCTGAGCCCATCATCGAACGGCTGGGTGATCTGAAAATGCAACACGATTATGGCTCCAGCATTCTTTCACAGTGGGCCGCTGCACAATGGCTGGCTTCCGGCCTTCACGAAGTTCATATGCAGCAGCTTCGCCAAAAACTTTACCAGCGCCGTGCGTTGATGCTGTCCGTATTAAACGAGTATTTTAGCCAGCTAGCCTCCTGGCAATGCCCTCCCGGAGGCTTTTATATCTGGCTGAAACTCAATCGTTCCCTATCGATGTCTCAGCTGTTTAAGGCAGCACGCAACGAAAATATCCTGCTCAATCCCGGCAGCATTTACGACAGCCTTGCCAGTGCTGAACTACGCTTATCTTATGCCTTTGCCAAACCGGAAGATTTAAAAACCGCACTGATCCGATTAGCCCGCATACTGCAAGAACTATCGTAAAACAGAGGGCAGACAGCCATTTTCGCTGTCTGCCCTCTGTATACGCTATACGTTTTTAGCCGCCACAACATCAGCCGGCAACCGACTGCTCCGCATGCTCTTTCCTCAATTCAGCAATTTCAGAATCCGTAAATAATTTTGGCAGATCCATGATGATCAGCAAACGTTGATCCGCCTTGCCAATAGCTCGGATATAGCCCCCCGCTGGAACAATACCGGCTGCCGGTTCAATGTCCTCTTCTTCAAGCTGCATGACTTCCGTAACGACGTCGACCAGCAGTCCCACTTCTTGTCCGCCAGTTTCAACAATCAGGGCCTGATGCTGCTCTGCCGGGTGTCCGCTCCGCAGCGCCAGTTTTTTGGCAAGATCAATGACCATCAATACTTTGCCGCGGAGATTGATCATGCCATCAATATACTCCGCCGTTCCCGGCAACCGGGTTGCGCCCCGATAGAGAATGATTTCCTTAACCATTTCAATAGGAATTGCATATTCTTCTATACCTACGCGAAAAATAACCATCTGCTGCATCGCCATCATTTTCACCTGCACTTTCGTTTAAAATTTATTCTGCTTAAATTTTACCCTATTCTTTTTATGTTTGTCAAACAATAATAAATATTCAGAAAACAGTTTAAAAAAGAAGCAGCGTGCCCTTTACAAGCACGCTGCCTCGCTTCTATTATATCTTGAATCGGCTGACTGCCGTTTGCAAATCCTGCGCCAAATGCGCGAGACTTTGGCTGGAAGATGCAATTTCTTCCATTGAAGCCGACTGCTCTTCGGTCGCTGCCGATACGGTCTGTGATTCATCGACTGCTGTTTTGCTATGCTCATCAATAATCTGCACGGAAGCAACAATCTGTTCACTGCTGCCGGCCATCTGCTGCATAGAGGCTGATATTTCCTTTATCTGGGCAAATACGTTTTCTACCAGCACCGCAATTTCTTCAAAGTCCCGGCCTGCAGCTGTAACCAGCCGTGTTCCGTCGGTCACTTCCCGCGTGCCATTGCTCATCGCTGTCACAGCCCGTTCCGTATCCCCCTGAATTTCACCAATCAGGGAGGAAATCTGTTTGGCCGCTTCCTGCGACTGTTCGGCAAGCTTTCTGACCTCCTCGGCAACCACCGCAAACCCGCGGCCCTGCTCACCGGCCCGGGCAGCTTCAATCGCCGCATTGAGCGCCAGCAAATTCGTCTGGCCGGCGATGCCGGCAATCGTATCGACAATCACGCCAATTTCCTGAGAACGTTCCCCCAGCTTGCCCACGACTGCCGCCGAATCATTTACCGTAGCCTCAATGCTGGTCATCTGTTTGACAGCCGTTGTAACCGAAGCATTTCCTTCTCCGGCTTTCTTAGCTGCCGCCGCCGACTCCTCAGCAACACGATTTGACGTAATCGCCGCCTGGTGCATGCCATCTGACATTTGATGAACAACCGCAGAGGCGGCCTCAACCGCCTTCATCTGTTCCGATGCCCCTGCTGCCACGCCGCTGATCGCTTCCGCCACCTGTGTGACCGCTAACGACGACTGCTCGGCACTGGCAGTCAGCTCCTCCGAGGATGCTGCTACCTGCTCCGCCGAATCACTGACCTGTTTAAAGGCCTGACGAAGTTTACTACCCATCTGCATCATGGCATCTGCCAGCTGACCAATCTCATCGCTGCGCTGCAGCTGCTGTTTCTTCTCCCGAAAATCTCCGTCTGCAAACTCCTTGCACACGGCAACCATATACTGCAGCGGCCCGACCAGTGATTTTATAATCACCCAGCCAAAGACCGACAAGATGAGCAGCATCAGCAAAATAAAGCCAACCGTCAGCTGCGTTGCCGTACGGGCTGCTGCCTCTGACTCGGTCTTCATCTTCACCGCATCGGCGGTACAATAATCAGACAGCGCCTTACCGTTTTTCATATATTCCTTGGCTAAGGAATCGACCTTTTCCATATAAAGCGCATAAGCCTCAGCATTTTTCCCCGCCGCTGCCAGCTCCAGAACAGGCTTTCTTGCATCGCGGTATAAGACACGGGATTCCTGTACCTTTTGCAGCAAAGCCTGGCCCTCGGTATCCAAATTTGATGCTTCCAGCTGCTTGTAAAGTTCCGTCGAATCCTTGCCAATCGCATCAAGATCCGCTTTCAGCTTCTGGGTCTTCATATTATCCGGTTCAAGCATCATCTGCATTGCCACCGCATTGCCCTGCATCATGCCGGTACAGATGCGATTGATTAACTCAACCGGAATCAGACTGTCCGCATACATGGCACTCATACTCTAATTCGCCTTTTGCAGGTGAAAATACCCTGCGCCTCCTACTACGCACAAGGACAAGACAGCAACTAAAATTAAAACCCCCAGCTTCAAACTTACTTTTAAATTGTTGAATACTTCCATTGTTCTCTTCCTTTCACCCTGCTGCTTTCACGCGAGAAATGCCTGTGGTCGAAGTAAAATCCCATTTCTCCCGGCACTTTTACGCCGATCACCATTGTTCCCCGCCCTGAGCGCAAAAGGTCACAGAAAGATGTCAGATAGAAAGCACCGAACATACAGAATATTTTATATATTTCCATACACATTATACCATTAATTTATCATCTTATTCAATGCGCTGTAAAGAGACTATAGTCCTTCCAACTGAATCTGAAGGTATTTTTCTTCATTTTTCAGCCATTTTTCATTTTCATATTTCCTGTAAAACAAAAGGAGGCACAGCTGCTGCTATGCCTCCTCCTATAATTCTGTCGTTAAATTTTAAATTGATTGACTGCCGCTTGCAGTTCCTGCGCCATATGAGCCAGACTTTGGCTGGAGGATGCGATCTCCTGCATCGAGGCCGACTGCTCTTGTGTCGCTGCCGATACGGTCTGCGTTTCCTCAACCGCCTGTTTGCTGATTTCATCGATATCCTTTACCGAGCTGACAATCATCTGGTTACCGGCTTCTATTTCCTGAATGGAATTAAAAATCGCTTGTCCCTGTTCTGACATATCCTCCACTAGTTGCCGGATCTGCGTAAAGGTCTGCCCGGCATCATCAACAACCTGCGTGCCAACCTTGACATCGCGCGTTCCCCGATCCATAGCTAGAACAGCCTGCTCCGTATCGCCCTGAATTTCCTTGATCAGCCCGGCAATCTGTTTCGCTGCCTCCTGCGACTGTTCCGCCAGTTTTCTGACCTCTTCGGCAACTACGGCAAAGCCACGGCCTTGCTCACCAGCCCTCGCGGCCTCGATCGCAGCATTGAGCGCCAACAGATTGGTCTGTCCGGCAATACCAGAAATTGCATCGACGATCTGGCCAATTTCTTTCGACCGTTCCCCTAATTTACCTACCACTGCCGCTGAGTTATTTACTGTTTTTTCAATATGTGCCATCTGCTCCACAGCTTTTTCTACGGCAATGCTGCCGGCACCAGCTTGTTCTGTAGCCTGACGCGAATTTTCTACCGAGCGATTGGCGTGTTCGATCGTATTTTGCAGGCTTGCTCCCATCGCCTCAACAATCACGCTCGATTCATCAACCGTATAGAGCTGCTTTTCTGCTCCGGCGGCAACATTGCCCACGGATTCAGCCACCTGTGTAATTGCCGTTGCCGATTGCTCGGCACTTGCTGTCAGTTGCTGCGCCGAAGCGGCAACCTGTTCGGCCGATTCCGTCACCTGACGAAAGGCCTTTTGCAAATTGCTGCGGGCTGCGTATAACGCCGCCGCCAATTGCCCAAGTTCATCCTTTTGCAAAATCTGTCGCGGCTTATCTCTAAAGTCACCACTGGCAAGATCCTCACACGCTTTTACCATAGCCTGGAGCGGCGCGGTAATGCCCTTTACTACAGCCAATCCGAGTACAGCCAATAGCGCCAATACCAAAACAGCTAATAGTGCCAGCACCAGCCCAGCATGGGCCTCGGCAGCAGACGACTCACGATTCATCTGCTGCGACAATTCCTGATAATAATCCGCCAGTTCCTGCAGGGCTGCTGCATATTGCTGATTCAGCGGTGCTACCGTCAGCAGATAATCACGATACGCTTCCTCATTTTGTTTTTTAGCCACAAGCGCCAGCACATGGCTGCGAGCAGCCTCATACTTCGTGCGGATATTTTTAATTTTCCCCAGCATATCGCTGCCCTTTTCATCCACGATCAGTGAATCCGCTTTGGAAAAATCGGCGCTTATTGCCGCCTGCTCAGCTGCAATGTTTTTTTGCAGCTCCTTGCTTCTATTTTCATCAACAACAAATACTGCTTCTGCGACAGCAGCATCCATTGCATTTTCATTTCCACGAATATTCATAATCAATTGCAGCGGAACCATTTTCTTGGCATACATATCGTTCAAGCTTTCATTTGCGAACTGCAGATAGTAATATCCCAACCCGCTGATGACAATTACCGAAAAAACTGCTGTAAAAATCAAAATTGTCAGTTTCCGGCCCACCTTAATGTCTTGCAAAAACCCCATTAAATTCGACTCCTTTACCATCAATTGACCCTTTCGACGAAGACCATCGTTGTCAGCTGACTGTTTTCCCTAAGTATTTCATTTTCCTGCCTGCATCCCTGCCTTTCAGCAATTCTCCGTCAACGCACAATAAAAACGCACTGCTCTGACAACAAATTACTTAAATTTTAAAATCTTACATACTCCCCCTGTATTATTCTAGGCGCCAGCAGGCTGGCCGTCAAACCGTCAAATTGACGCTCCATCTCAACCCGCCTGCCAGAAACCCCTTTATTCTCCTTTTTTCTTGTTTTATCTTCTTTTTGCTTATATTTACTTATATACAATTATTTTTTCCTGCTTTTTGCTTAAAAACGCAAAAAGACCTACTTAAACATATTGTTCAAGTAGGTCTTTTGTATTAGATATTCAATTCATCGAAATGGTCAAATTCTGAACCGATTGACTGCTGTCTGCAACGTCTCGGCCAACTTCGCCAAGCTGTGACTTGAAGAAGCAATTTCTTCCATTGCCGCCGACTGTTCTTCCGTCGCGGCCGATACCGTCTGGGCTTCATCCACGGCCAGCTTGTTTTGCCCGTCAATCGTCTGCACGGAAGCTACAATGCGCTGGCTGCCACTGGCCAGCTGCTGCATCGTTGCCGAAATCCCCTTGACCTGATCGGATACCCGCGTTATCAAGCCGGCAATTTCCTCAAAGGCCGTCCCAGCAGCCGTCACAACGTCGGTGCCGACGCTGACCTCACGAGTTCCTTCATTCATCGCCACTACAGCCTGCTCGGTATCGCCTTGGATTTCACCGATTAACCCGGCAATCTGCTTGGCGGCATCCTGCGACTGCTCTGCGAGCTTTCTAACTTCTTCCGCCACAACAGCAAAGCCGCGTCCCTGTTCGCCCGCTCGCGCGGCTTCAATGGCAGCATTGAGGGCCAGCAGATTGGTCTGCCCCGCAATTCCGGCAATGACATCGACAATCTGCCCGACTTCTTTCGAGCGCTCGCCAAGTTTATCCACCACCAGGGCTGAATTATTTACCGTCTGCGCAATATGTGCCATCTGATTTACGGCCTTAACAACTGCCGCATTTCCCTCCTGGGCCTTTACCGAAGCCTGTTCGGAGTCGGCAGCCACACGATTTGACCCACTGGCCGCTTCCTCAATCCCCTTGGACATCGTTTCAACAACCAAAGAAGTTTCATCCACCGCCTTGAGCTGTTTGGCAGCCCCCTGGGCGACATCATTGATCGATTCAGCGACCTGTGTGACAGCCAGTGAGGACTGCTCCGCACTTGCCGTCAATTGCTGAGCCGCCGCGGCAACCTGCTCAGAGGATTCATTCACCTGTTTAAAAGCCGTTCGCAGGCTGCGGCGCATGTCCTCCAGTGCTTTGCCCAGCTGACCGATTTCATCTTCCCCATGAGCATAACCGGATTTATCCCGAAAATCCCCTGCCGCCATCTCCTTACAGCTTTCGACCATATGTTGTAGCGGCGTAGCAATTTTCCCAGCTGCAATCCCTGAAACGAAGACGACGAGGAGCATAATCACCAGCATCCCCAAAACCAACGCCTGGCGCAGTGCCGCTGAGCTGGCAAAAACCTCATCGGCGTCAACCAGGCAAACGTATTTCCAGCCCGTAACCGGTGATACAATTGCCGTTACCAGCTTTTTCGAACCATCGATACTTATTTCCTGAGAAGCTCCGGCCAAGGCATTGATATCAGAGAACGCCCCAATGCCTTCCTCCTGGATCTTCTTGAAATTCATTTCCGGATGCTTTGGATCGGCAATAACCGTATCCTTGGAGTCGAGTAAAATAGCATAGCCGGTATTGCCCAGCTTAATCGACTGTAACAGCTGCGTGATAACCGGCAGATCAATATTAAACCCAAGTACACCTTTGATCTGATTTTGCTGATCGCGCACCGTAGTAAAAATCCCGATCGTCGGCACACCCTTCGAGGTCAGAAACGGATCTGCCAGCAACAGCTTATCCGGTTCCTGCACAGTGTCCTTGTACCAGTCACGGCTGCGTGAATCGTAGCCCGTCTTACGCGGTACTGCCGGATACTGCATATAGCCACCATCGGCAGTGCCAAAGGAAATAACCGAAACTGCCGGATGAGCCTTAGCCATAGCCTCAAAAGCCGTATAGAGTGACGCTTCATAGCCTCCCGCTTCAAGCGGCTTCATCGGCACCATGCCATCAGCCGCGGCCGGCTTATCTATGTAGACCGTTAAAGAACCTTCATTTTGGCGAATGCCCTGCCCATCGGCGAGCAACTTCAGATTCTGCTTCATTCCGTCAAAAAATATCGTCGTCGCATTATCTACCTGATTGATTTCTCTTGCCGTCGTACTGACAAATTCCTGCTCAGCATTATTGCGGATATTGCGGTCGATAAAAAAGCCCATGATCAGCAACGGCACAAAGGCCATCGCCAAAAACAAAGCAATCAATTGATAGCGAATACCCCAGGGTTTGCCTGAATTCTTGCCACAATCTGTGCTCAAACT
Source organism: Selenomonadaceae bacterium (assembly GCA_963678095.2). Taxonomy (GTDB): domain Bacteria; phylum Bacillota; class Negativicutes; order Selenomonadales; family Selenomonadaceae. The sequence continues at coordinate 909,880 of OY782746.1, forward strand.
TTTTTTCTGCTTTCCCAAAAAGTCCATAAAGACAACTCCTTTATATATATTCACATCCCAACCCCAGCTACAGCCTCTTCCCCAGGCTGCATTTGCAGCAAATTCAGCTGCTAACGCAGCACAAACCACCACAAATTTTTTTACTCTTTTTTACCATAGATAGATTTTACTTCACCACATTAATTAAGTCAAATTTATCATATCGTCTCTTTTTTATTGTTTTTTTTCTAACAAAATGCTCGTTTTTGGCGTAAAATCGGTCTTTTTCCAGCGGCTGGCACCATAGAGCAGATTCCCCCTCCAGGTGAATCCGGCCAGCAGATTGTATAATCCTACAGAAATCCCCCTTTTTATGCAACCATTGTCCTGTAAATATATATGCTAAATTATTGAATTATTTTGAAAAACCAGAAGGATTTGTGTTGCTGAAAAACGAAGTTATGGTATATACTGTAGTATATAACGTATGCTAAAAAAAAATTCATTCAGAGTTTTCCCGCAGCAAATTCCCCTCGCGCCACAAACCGGGAAGGATTTCTACTCTGAAACATACGAAGGAAAACTCAACTTGGAGGAAGATTATTTATGTTAAAGATTTTATTGGTCGGCGGCGGCAGAGGCGGCGCCGGAATACTTGAACTGAGCCAGCAGATTCCCGATATCGAAATCGTGGCTGTGGCTGACGTAAAACCGACCGCTGTGGCCTTCAGCGTAGCCCGCAAGATTGGTATCCGTACCTTCACGGACCTCAGCGAAGCCGTCAACATGCCTGGGCTCGATGTTGTGCTCAACGTTACCGGCAATGCCGAAGTCAACAAGCTCATCGAAAAAGACACCCCGCAAAACGTAAAAATTGTCGAACCGTATCTGACCAATATCATTTATCATTTAATCAAATCTCAGGCCCTGATCAACGAACAATTGAAGGATAAAGTAGATGCCCTCTCAACTTCTGTAAATGATGCCAAGGGACACATCAACAATACGCATGAAGTAATTGAATTCATCGATATGGTATCCCAGCAGACCAATCTGCTCGGGCTCAATGCCGCAATCGAAGCCGCCCGTGCTGGCGAGCAGGGGCGCGGGTTCGCTGTTGTTGCCAATGAAGTGCGCAAGCTCGCCGAAGACAGCGTCGAAGCGACCAAGAAGATCAATGCCATCCTCGGCAATATTGAAACTTCGATGCAGGCAATTATCACCGGCATTCAGGAAACCGCTGCCGTCACCGATGCTACTGCCAATCAAGGTTTAATTCAGGGTGTAAAACTCAATACAAAATAATACGAGTACATAGATAAGCCAGAAGCGATCGCTTCTGGCTTTATTTTTTCTTATTTATAACGCAGTACCTTGCGCCTCACACTAGAGATATAAAGAATCACTCATTACCGGCTGAAGTCCGCTGCCCTGTAAGGCCTCATAAACCGCTGCAACCGATCGCGGATCCGCGATTGAAAACTGCTCATCACCCTTAGACTCCGCCGCGCCGTTATGCCCGCCAATGCCGACGCAGACTCCCGCTGAAATCTTCGTCGCCCCCAGCAGGACGAGCTGATCACGGACTGCAGCGCGTTCCCGGGTGGAAATCGTAATATTAGCCATGGGTAAAAACAAACGGTACGCCAGCAGTACCTGCAGCAACTGAGCCTCGCTGACTCCGTCCGGATTTTTCCCCGGGTGATAAAGCGTCGGCCGCAGCCGCGGACAAGACAGGGCAATTTCTGTCTGCGGCCGCTTTTTATGCAATAGCTGTGCATGCAGTCCCGTAGCAAAAGCATCCTGGCGGAAATCTCCGAGCCCCAGCAAGGCCCCAAAACCAACCCCGCGCATCCCGCCCTTCAAGGCGCGTTCCTGGGCATAAAACCGATAGGGAAAAATTCGTTTTCGCCCTGCCAGATGAAGCTTTTCATATATTTCAGGATTGTAGGTCTCCTGAAATACGGTTACATAATCAGCGCCACAGCGATGAAGATACGCATATTCGTCACTGTTCATCGGATAGACCTCAAGACCAATGACCCGAAAATACTTCCGGGCAAGCTGGCAGGCACGACCAATATAGCCAACATCGGACATGGACGGACTTTCCCCCGTCAGCAATAAAATTTCCTCAAGCCCGGTCGCGGCGATGGTCTGCATTTCACGTTCCATTTCCGCCTCATTAAGCCGGGCCCGTTTGATCGCCGTATGACAGTTAAACCCACAGTAAACGCAGTGATTCTCGCAATAATTTGCCAGGTATAGCGGCGTAAACATATATACACTGTTGCCAAAAAAATCACGGGTCCGCCGCTGGGCAATGTTTGCCATATCCTCTAAAAAAGGTTCCGCCGCCGGCGACAATAAGGCTTTAAAATCCTCCAGCGTCAGTCGTTCTTGCCGCAGGGCCTGCTCGACCTCGACAGCCTGGTATTTCTCCCAGTCAATTCCCGCCGAAAGCGCCAGCACCTGCTCCAGCATATTGGAAGCAAGGACCTCCATGTCCGGCAAATACACCATGGGATTTTTTTTGTTTGTAGTGATCTGCCCCATATCTCGTTGTCTCTTTTCTCCCGACATTTTTTAAACCCCTTCTGTATGCAAAAATCCGGTCAACGGCGATGAAGCGGCCGCCCCCCGGTCAAGCACTCGTCCCAGCTTTGCCAGATAGGCCCCTCGACCAGCAAGCACCGCCGCCCTGAAGGCCCCGGCCATTGCCGGAACATCCGTTGCTGTCGCAATGGCCGTATTGACCATAACGGCGGCTGCGCCCATTTCCATAGCCTCACAGGCCTGTGAGGGCCGGCCGATTCCGGCATCAACGATCACCGGCAGCTCGATTTCATCGATCAGTAACTGAATAAACTCCTTGGTGCAAAGCCCTTTATTAGAGCCGATCGGTGCCCCCAGTGGCATGACCGCCGCGGCTCCGGCGTCAACAAGTTCTCTCGCCGTCTGTAAATCCGGATACATATAGGGCAAAACGACAAAGCCTTCTGCCGCCAAAAGCTCCGTGGCTTTAACCGTTTCCCGATTATCCGGCAATAAGAACCGCGTATCGGCAATCACTTCCACCTTGATAAAATCTCCACAGCCCATTGCCCTTGCCAAGCGGGCAATTCGCACAGCCTCCTGCGCATCACGGGCCCCGGAAGTATTGGGCAGAATTGTAATCCCCGGCGGCAGATAATCGAGAATATTTTCTTTCCCCCCGGCATTCGCCCGTCGCAAAGCCAGCGTAATCATTTCCGCCCCGCCTTCCCGGACAGCTGCCGTAATCAAATCCAGGGAATATTTGCCTGACCCCAAAATAAACCGCGAGCTAAACTCTTTGTTGCCGAGCCTCAGCATATCCCGGCTGCTTTTTTCTGTGTTCATTTCCTTCGCCTCATTTTCATATCGTATTTTCCCCCAGCAAAAGCCGTACAATCATATTGGCTTGATGCGCGGCGCAAACAAGTACTCGTGGGGCCATCAATCCCTGCTCGGGCTTAATTTCACTATGATTATCGCCACAGATATAAAGGCGCGCATTCATCCGGCGCGTGATAATTTCATTGGCCGGTCCATAGCCGGCAATCCCTGAACCGGCGACAACAACGACTCGAGGCAAAATCTCCAGCGCACCGTTCACCAGCATGGCTTTGTTCTCCGGCACATCAAAGGCCTCACACAAGATATCACAGCCGGCGAACAGCTGCGCCAGATTGGCCCGGTTGATGCGCACCGGTGCCAGCGCCAACTTCAGATATGGATTGACAGCCAAAAGCTGGCTGGCCAGCGCCTCTGTCTTATAAAGCCCGAGATGCGCCAGGTTGTAATGCTGCCGGTTTAGATTGCTCAGCTCCACCTTATCAAAGTCTACCAATTGCAAGGCTCCTACTCCTGCCCGGGTCAGGGCCATTGCAATGTTTGACCCCAGACCGCCAAGACCGGCAATTCCTACCTTGGCCCCCTTCAGTACCCGCTGAACATGGATTCCATGCCGCTCACAGAGCACCTGATCCAGCGCCGCTTCTGTTGGCCTGTCTTTTTCTTCCATCTCAACCACCTCCCATAAACGTAACGATTTCAAGAACATCCGTATCCTTGAGACTCCAGGTCTCGTAGCGTTCACGGCCAACAATCTTCTGATTGCACTCAACGACAACGCGATCTATCTGGTATTTTCTGTAGGTCAGATATGCGGCCAGAGTCATTCCAGCAACACGTTCCTCACATCCATTCACCTGCATACTTTACTCCTTCCCTGCACGCAAAAAGAGGATCACAAAGAGCTGCACCCAAGGTGGTGCACCCCTTCATGATCCTCCGATCAATCTACCTGCATTCATTTAAATTGTAATCGCTGTCTGCTTTATGACAACAATTGTATTGTAATATCTACCCGATATTTTGTCAATCCCTGGCAATGGCAGTCGACCATATTGACTTGTTGTAAAATATTTATTAAAATTAAATTGTATTCAATTATATTGCAGAGGAAGATTTATTATGAAACAACCATCGACCCCGGATGCCTGCCTCGCCCTGCCGGCAGATGAAATACTAACGCTGGATAAACAGCTGTGCTTCGCTCTTTATGTCGCCTCGAAAGAGGTCATTCGCAAATACAAGCCATTGCTGTCGCCACTGGGTCTTACCTATACCGGTTACATCGCCATGCTGGCGCTGTGGGAAAAGGATAACCTCACCGTAAAAAAACTGGGTGAAAAGCTATTTCTCGATTCCGGCACACTGACGCCCCTGCTTAAAAAGCTTGAGGGACTTGGCTATATCGACCGCATTCGCAGCACTGCCGATGAACGCAGTGTCAATGTCAAGCTGACACCAAAGGGTGAAAAGCTAAAGGAAGAAGCCGCCAGTGTTCCGCGTAAACTGCTTTGTTCCTCCGGCCTTGATCTCGAGGAAACCATCGCCCTGTTACCTGCCCTGCAAAAATTCATCCGCCAGATTGCCGATTAAAAAACGACAAGCCGCTTATAGGCAGTTTTTCCACTGCCAAGCGGCTTGTCGTTTTTATTTTTCTTCGTCGATCCGCTTTGCATAAGCGGCCATAACCTTCAAAATGACCTCACGGCTGCGTTGCTGAAAAATCCCCTCTATTTGGGCGACCGGCATCACGCCGACAATACTGTTCGTGACAAATACCTCCTCAGCTTTAGCCAGCTCTGCTTTAGAAAATAAACCCTGAACAACCGGAAACTGCTCGATAACCCAGCCCCGGACAATCCCCGGCAGCAAACCGGCTTCCCTTGCCGGTGTATGCAGCTTCCCATCTTTGACGAAAAACACATTGCTCATCGAGCCCTCGGCCAGCCTCCTGTTTACATTAAAAAACAACGCTTCATCGAACCCAGCAGCTGTCGCCGCCTCTTTTTCCAGCACATTTTCCAGATAATTAAGCGTCTTCAAATAGACCGTATGACTGCGGGGATTTCGTTCCATTTTGCTGATTCGCAGGTGAAACCCCCGTTCATAAACCTCCTGCCCGTAAGCAAAAGGCCTTGTCAATAACACCAGATTTTTTTCCGTGGCAATGACCTTGAGCACGCAATGGACTGCCGGATGTTGTGCCAGCACAGCCGCCACCGCTTCCGGCTTTACACTTCGGCTTATTCCAAGCTGCATTAAAGCCCGGTTCAGGCGCGCACAGTGCTCTGCCAAAAACAGCGGTTTTTCTCTGACCAAAAGAGTCTCAAAGGCACCGCGGCCAAACTGGAATCCACTATCGTAATATGCCTGTGTTTCGCTTATTTCTCCATTCACCCACAGCATCTGTATTCCTCCCTCAAATCACCTGCAGCAAAGCCTTAGCCTTGTCCAGTGTTTCCTGATACTCCTCTGATGCCTCCGATTCCCAGGTAATGCCCCCGCCAACGCCGATGGACAGCTTTTCTCCCTGTTTTACAATCGTCCGGATGGCAATGTTGAAATCGGCATTGCCATTTAAAGAAAAATAGCCGATACAGCCGGTATAAAGGCCGCGCTCGCCTCGTTCAAGTTCCTCAATGATCTCCATTGCCCGGCGCTTTGGGGCCCCGGTAATCGAGCCACCGGGAAAACAATGTTCCAGGCAGTCGGCAGCCGATATTCCCGGGCGCAATTTCCCGGTGACCTCGCCCACCAGATGAAATACCGTACTGTATTGCTCGAGCGAAAACAGCTCCGGTACCTTTATGGTATGCGGCTGGCACACCCGGCTCAGATCATTTCGCTCCAAATCAACGATCATCAATAGCTCTGCCTTATCTTTTTCACTGTTTAAAAGGGCCTGCCGGTTTTCCTCATCCTCAGCCTTCGTCCGCCCGCGCGGACGCGTTCCCTTAATCGGCCGGGTTCTAGCCTCGCCTGCCACAACCTGCAAAAACCGTTCCGGTGAGGAAGACAATACCGATATCCCATCAAATTCGAGCCGGGCTGCAAACGGGGCTGGATTAATCCGCCGCAGGTCTTCATAAATCATCGCAGAGGGCTTAGCCGATTGCGCGGTAAAGGTCTGCGTCATATTGGCAATATAAACATCCCCCGCTTCAATATAATGCCGCAGCTTTTCAACGGCTGCCATGTATTCCTCCCGGCTGAAATTTGCCGTTGCTTTTGCTGGCGATGAAGCCGGCGGTGAAACAGTTTTGGGCACAGCACAGGCAAGCTGCTGCTCAAGAGTGTCGAGGCTGCGCTCTGCCGGGGCCAGTATTCCACAGGCTGAAATATACAGTTTATTTTCCTGGTGGTCAAAGACCAGCAGATTATCATAAAACACAAACCAACTGGCAGGCAGTTTTCCTGCTCCGCTGCCATTTTTTGCGGCAAAATCATAACTGATATAGCCCATGCAGCCGGCCGGAAAAGGCCCTACCAGCTTCTTCGCCGTTTCCGGAAGCTGATATAAAGCCAGCAGCTCCCGCAGCTTGTCAAACAGGCTGCCCGTATACATAACTCCGTCAAATACGTACTGTTCCTTGCTTCCATGAAGCTGGTGATACGGATGCAGCCCTAAGAAGGAATAGCGCCCAAGTTTTTCTTCCGGCAAGGAGCTTTCTAAAAAGGCAAGGCCTTGCTCGTCGCGAAACAGGCAGTACGCCTGGTATATATCCTGTACCCCGGTGACTTCCCGATAGGAAAAATTCATCTCTCAGCCTTCCTTTCTGCACAGGGCGATAAAATTTTCCAGCAACTGATGTCCCGCTTCACTCAGCGCTGCTTCCGGATGAAACTGCACCCCTTCGATTTTGTACTGACGATGGCGAATCCCCATAATCACCCCGTCTTCGGTTTCACTGCTGATCACAAAGCAGGACGGCAACTGGTTCCGATCAAGGATTAAAGAATGATACCGCGTCACGCGCAGGGGATTTTTCACGCCGGCAAAAATCCCCTGCCCATCATGATGGATCAGCGATAATTTCCCGTGCATCGGGCGCTCTCCCCTCACCGTTTTACCGCCAAAAGCCTGCCCAATCGCCTGAAATCCCAGACAAACGCCAAGCATCGGAATCTTTCCCTGAAAGTGCGCAATGACCTCCAGCATAATGCCCGCGTCCTCCGGCCGTTTGGGGCCTGGTGACAGTAAGATGCCCTCCGGCGCAAGCGTTTCAATCTCCTCCAGGGTAATCTCATCATGACAGCGGACAAGCATTTTTGCCCCCAGTTCCTCCATATATCGTACCAAATTATACACAAATGAATCGTAATTATCGATCATCAAAAACATGGTTCACGCACCTCATCACTGCCCTGAGTAAAATAAATCCGTTTCTATTATAGGCGATTTAGACACTCTCGTCAGCAAAAGAACAAAAAAAGGGCAGCCGGTTATGCGGCTGCCAAAAGATATATTGAATATGGTTGGTTGTCTAAGTTTATATTTAATATAGCAAAGAATCCTTAGAATTTCCTTTGAAATAAATTTTATCGCAAGCATTCACCGCTTAAAGCACCTGGAATTTTTCCCTTAGCGGCATTCCGTTTCCAGCTGCTCAAGAGTGGGCTCTTCCGCCCCATACAACCCGCGTTCAAGGCGTTCCTCATCCAGTTCCTTTTCCCAGCGGGAAATAACAACCGTGGCCACTCCATTGCCGATCAGATTGGTCAGCGCCCGAGCCTCCGACATAAAGCGGTCAATGCCAAGAATCAGTGCCAGCCCGGCCACCGGTACCGTCGGAATCACCGACAGTGTAGCCGCCAGGGTAATAAAGCCACCGCCCGTTACAGCGGCCGCTCCCTTTGAGGTTACCATCAATACCGCCAGCATGGTCAACTGCTCGACCAGTGTCAGCTCGGTGTTCGTCGCCTGAGCGACAAAAATCGCCGCCATCGTCAGATAAATCGAAGTGCCATCGAGATTAAAGGAATAGCCCGTCGGGATTACCATCCCCACCACCGATTTAGAACAGCCGAGCTTCTCCATTTTTTCCATCATCCGCGGCAAAACACTCTCCGAAGAGGATGTCCCCAGCACGATCAGCAATTCCTCTTTTATGTAGCGGATAAAGCGCCAGATGCTGAAACCTGTCATTTTGGCAATGCCGCCAAGAACAACAAAAATAAACACCAGGCAGGTCAGATAAAAACTGCCCATCAGCTGGGCCAGCGGCAATAGGGAAGCCACCCCGTACTTGCCAATCGTAAAGGAAATCGCGCCGAAGGCGCCCAGCGGAGCAACCTTCATGATGACTTCAACAATCCTAAACAGCGCAAGGGATACCTCTTCAATAATTGCCACCGTCTTGCGGGCACGCTCGCCCAAAAAGGACAGTGCACTGCCAAAAAATACCGAAAAGAACAGAACCTGCAAAATATCCCCTTTGGCAAAAGCATCGATCACACTGCCGGGGATGATGTTCATAAAAAACTCCAGACTGCTCTGAGCCTGTGCTTTGCTGGCATAGACAGCAATCGCATTCGTGTCGAGCGAGCTCACATCGACATTCATGCCAACACCTGGTTTTACCGTATTTACAATTAACAAACCAATTAACAGCGCCACACTCGATACAATCTCAAAATAGAGCAGTGTTTTGCCGCCCACACGGCCGACCTTTTTCATGTCTTCCATGCCGGCAATTCCCAGAACAATCGTACAGAAAATAATCGGGGTGATAATCATTTTGATCATCTTAATAAAGGCATCGCCCAGCGGCTTCATGCTGACGCCAGCCTCCGGATAAAAATGACCGAGCAGTACGCCGATCGCAATTGCACACAGCACCTGAAAATAAAGAATCTTATACAATGGTTTTTTCACAATGGTTCCTCCCTAGTTACCGAGATTAGACGACAGCTATTGCGAGGGAAACATCCGTTTACTCCTGCCTCAGACCATGTCAGTTTTCTATGCATAAAAGCTATTCAAACAATGCTTTTATGTCATAATTTATAATTATACGGTATTTTTGTCGAAATTACTAGTAGCTGTTATAAAAATATATAATATACATCTTGTATACTATTATTTTTAGCTATTCATCATCTATTACTTAATTTAATTGTATAAATTGATCGATATAGTTATAAAAATAACGTAATACTGATTATAAAGCAAAAACAAGGCCATGTATTTGGATACACAGCCTTATTTTTGCTTTATAATCGCAATATTTTTATGTCTCCCGCAAGAAATCCGAGTATTTTTTAGCTATTTTTAGCAAATTCTTCATCTCGTGCTTGCATCAATAATGTATATTTTATACATTATTTAAATAATCCACCACGGCTGTCGCAAACAGCGGACTCGACTGAGGATTCTGCCCGGTAATCAGATTACCGTCCGTAACCACATATTCCTGCCACAGGTCCTGGCGGCTATAGACAGCCCCTAAGGCCAGCAGTTTATCCTCCAACAAAAACGGAACCAGCTTTTCGAGCTGAACCGCATATTCCTCATCATTGCTAAAGCCCGTAACCCTTCGCCCGGCTAAAATGGAGCTTCCATCAGCGAAAGAAGCCTTTACCAAAGCTGCCGGTCCGTGACAGACCGCTGCCACCAGCTTGTTTTGTTCCATGAATTCGGTCAAGAGCGAAGCGAGTGTTTCATCGCTTGCCAGGTCAAACATCGGACCATGCCCACCGGGCAAAATCACCCCGACATAGGCATGGCGGTCAAGGGCAGACAAAACCTCGGTTGTCTCCAGCCTTTTCGCAGCAGCCTGCCACTGCGGCAAAATTTCACCTTGCACGCTGTTGGGATCAAGCGGTGTCTTGCCGCCGAGGGGACTTGCCACCGTAACGTCATAACCGGCTGCAAGCAGGGCCAGATACGGCACAGCAAATTCCTCCAGCCATAACCCGGTGGGATGATCTTTCCCCATCGTATTTACATTTGTAACCACCATCAATACTTTTTTCTTCATCATACATATTCTCTCCCTTATTTTTATTTTTAAGTGACCATTCGTATTTTAAATGACAACACGAGAAATTCGTGTCAGTTCTTCCTCTGAGTCAAGGGCGTAGTAGCTGGTGAAACAGTACATCGAGATCCGCCTGTACCGGCGCCACAGATTTTTCGACCTTCATTCGCAGCAGACTTCCCTGCCACACATCCCAGACAAGGGTCGCCAGCAGCTGGGGCTCCATCTCCCGGCGCACAGCGCCACTGGCCTGTCCCCGCGCCAAATGCTCTGCCAGTACCTTAATAAAGTTCGCAATCGACGTCTGCAGTGCCTGCCGGCACTCTTCGCTGGCTTCACTGATTTCGGCCGCTAAGGTCCCGAGCAAACAGCCCTTCTTCTGTTCGCTGCAGCGATATTTTTCCGTGGCTGCCAAAAAGGTCTGATATAGAACTTCCCCCGCTTCATGTTGAGCCGCTGCCTGGGTTAAAGACTCCTGCCAGGAACAAAGACTCGTCTGGGCATAATGACGGATAACCGCTGCCGCAAATTCCTCCTTACTGGCAAAATAATTATAAAAGGAACCCTTCGGTATATTAGCACTCGTGGCAATTTCCTGAATCCCCGTCGCATGATAGCCACGTTCTTGTAACAAGGCCACACCTTCTTCAAGCAGTACCTGTTTTGTCTTTTCCATATCTGCACTTGATTTTCGCGCCATAAAACTACATCCTCTTTCACTATGCTTTTACTAATAATTTATTTCTTTTTTATATTATATGACCAGTCGTTTTTATTGTCAACAAAAATCTGCATTTGCCAATAGCAGCTGAATTGCTGACGGCAAATGCAGAGGATTCCGCTGGCAGCTTAAAATTCTTTTATCGCCGACGGTTTTAATTTTGACAGATTGTACGTTTCGGCTTTAATAATTTTCAGCTCTGTATTCGTTTCAAGGCCCTCAGCGTTTAAAGCGTCCTGGACCTCACCGATGACTTCATCCACTTCTTCGAGCGTATCGACAAGAACCGAGTCCTGACTGTATTCCGTATCCCCGTTAGCTGAAACTTCTTTTACCATATAAACACTTACAAACATCTTATAATGCCTCCATTTAAAGCAGCTGCTGCGCCGAAAATCTCCACTGCCAGTAATTTCGCCAGTGATATCACACGCAGAAGGCCGCCTTTTATTTCTCTTCTGCCTTATTGTACTCTATAACAATCCTGTTTGACAATGGCCGTCCGGAAAGAACGACCGCATCGTTGCTGCTAACTGTTGCACGCAGTTTTTCTTCCAGCCTCCATCATAACCCCCGGTGATAAAAGCTTGCGCAACCACTGGTTGCGTAAATGAAAACTACGATGTATAGTGCAAGTAAGGTCTTTATCATAGAATTTTATTTGAAATCAACTTATATAGAAAGAGGTTATTTTATGAACCTAGCACTGGCAAATCGTTTTGTTGCCCTGCGAAAGCAACGGGGCTATTCGCAGGAAACCCTGGCAGAAAAACTCGGTGTAAGCCGTCAGGCTGTGAGCAAATGGGAACGCGGGGAGTCGTCCCCCGATACAGATAATTTGATAGCGCTGGCAAATATCTATGAAATTTCCCTCGATGAACTTTTAAAAGGTGACGTTCCTGCTAGATCTGAGGCCAGCCGTGAAGAACCGCTTGCCCCGGGAAATGGTCAGGAGGACGGGCTTCATCTTACAAGCAGTTCTGGGGAAGAGGTCTGCCTTGGCCCCGAGGGAATCTATGCCAAAGATGAAACGGGCGATTCCATCGAGCTAACAAAAGGCTCCCCTTCGATTTACATTGTAAAAGACGGCCAGCGCTATACCCTCCAAGAAGCCCGAAAAAAATGGCGGCATTCGCACAGCCCCATTTTTTCTTTGCTGCTGCTGCTCGCAATTTTTATCTATCTTTTAGCAGGCAGCGTTTGGGGCATCTGGCATCCGCTCTGGATTATTTTTTTGCTGGTGCCGATCCTCACCAAGCTTATAAAGACCATACAAATGCGTAATCTGCAGTATTTCCCCTATAGCATGTGTATGGTAACCATCTATCTGTTACTGGGATTTTACTATGATCTCTGGCATCCAGCCTGGCTATTATTCCTCACAATCCCGCCTTATGCCAGACTGCGCCGCCATTATTTTAAAAAAGCAACCGAAGTGGAAATTTAGCGTCCGAATAGTTTCCTGTGCAAAAAAAAAGGTGAAGCGATAAATAAAGTGGACCCTATGTCAAGGACAATATAAAAAAGGGTGCTAAGCAGCTAACAGCTGATTTCTGTATTGAACAGGAGTCAGCTGTTTTAAATTCCACTGACACCGGTAAGCATTATAATATCGTATGTACTCATCAATCATTTTTTGCATTTCTTCAAATGATGTACAATTTCTATAATCAATTTCATCTTTCATATGGCCAAAGAATGATTCTTGTGGTGCATTATCCCAACAATTCCCTCGTCTAGACATCGATTGCCCTAATCCATACTTTTTAAGTAATTTTTGATATTTAGGACTCGTATAATGACAACCTTGATCAGAATGAATAAACGCATTTTTTGCAATTAAGTTTTTATTGTTCTGCATTAATTTTTCTATAGTTTCTGTAGCGATATCTAGAGTAATTCTTTTCGATAAATGATATGCTAGAATTTCGTTAGTTGAGCTGTCTTTTATCGTCGATAAATAAGCCATATTAGATGCCTGATATGGTAAATATGTAATATCTGTCAGCAAAACTTTTCCTGGAATCTCCTGCTTGAATTCTCTGTTTAAAAGATTTGCCACAACACGGTGTTCCTTCGTAGCTTTTGCCATTCGGCGATACGGATTAGCCTTTCGAATAAGACAAACAATATTATATTTGCGCATGATTCTTTGAATTCTTTTTCGGCTAAAGACTACATTGAATTCATTAGCTAACGTCATTTTTATAGATCGTGAACCTTTCTTATAACCGTGAGCATTAAATGCATTTAATATTAACTCTCGTGCTTTTAAATCTTGGGCTTCACACTCATTCCGCCTGGTAACAGATTTAAGATAATGATAATAACCAGACCTTGAAACATTCAATAAATCACAGAAATAAGATACTATATTCGTTAGATTATATTTAGATATAGTATCTTGAATTAATGCAAAAATTTCATTTGCTGATAGGTTTATGCTGTTGTTTACCAGCCTCCTTTCGATCATATCGGCTTTTTTTAACAAATTAACTTGTTGTTCTAATAATTTAATTCTAGCTTCTTGCCGTTGAATAACTTCTTCTTGAGAAAGTTCACTTATACGTGGACGACCAGAAGATTCTTTTCGCGTATCTCGTAAAGCTATAATTCCGTCTTTATTATAAGCCTTTATCCATCTAGCAGCAGATTGTTCACAGCGTTTAATACCAATTATATTAATATCGAATCCAGCATCTTGGAATATGGCCCTAGGCAGCTTACCTTTGAGATAATCTTCAATAAATACACGTTTAAACTCATCAGAATAAGTAATCGTTTTTTCTGAAACCTTTAAGACGTTAGGATTATTCTGTAATATTTCTATATTTTCTCGTGTAAAAATAATTTTACTCATGTGCATTCCTCCAATTATCTGTATTATATAAAAAAGTACCTATAGATTGAACACTTTTTTTCTTGTGTCCTATCTATAGGTACCATTTTAAAAGCTTCACCTCTTTTTTTCGAAAAATCAGTCGATTTTATGCGGCCAGTTTTTGAGCAGGTACTGCTCGGCCTCGGCGCTCCACAGGCCCTGATTTCTTGCCGTGATTTCTGCCAGCGCGGCAAAATGTGGATCACTTTCGCCTTTTGCCGCGAAATCGTCAATCGCCGTCATTTCCATCAAAATCCCGGTATACACGAGTTTCTTGCCTGCTGGATGATCCGGCAAAGTCAGCGTTGCCTCGGCAGCACTGTCAAGTCCACCGACATGTGTCACCATAACCGCCGGATTGATTTGATTTTTTTCTGTCAGGCGCAGTGATTCTACCATGTCATCCGTATTGCCGCCGGTCGTTCCCATAATATGAGTCGATCCATAATGCACATTATAGAAATTGCAGGCTGCCGTAAACTGGGTATCCGTCGGCCCGGCAAAGAAATTTAAGCAGCCATCCCGGCCCAAAATCTGATCGGCCTGCTCTACGACCTGTTTCACCGGGGCAAAGGCAAACACGTCATCATAGCCAGTCCCGCCGGAGATGTCACGCAGCTCTTTTACCGGATCAGCCAGCGTACGCGTGTTGACAAACAGCAGTTTCACGCCTGCCTTGACCGCTTTTTCGCGGAAAATTTCCTGGGCCCGTGCCAGACGGCTTTCGTCGATATCCGCAATCACCAAGAGACCCGGACGGCGATCCGCATGCAATGCATAATCAATGGCACCAAGTCCCATTGGTCCGGCTGCCGCCAGCAATGCCATTTTCCCGCCGGGAACAACCCCCATCAAATGCTGGTAGCTGCCCATTTTTGTATGATAATTGGCATGAAACGCCCCAATAATGCAGGACATCGGCTCTGCCAGCGAGGCATCATAGTAAGCTTCGCCTTCATATTTTAACAGACAGCCCAATTCCATGACTTCCTGCGGCATGATCACATAAGTAGCCGCCCCGCCGCAATAGCGGTAAGAGTAGCCGGGCGAATCCATGCTGCCCTTATAGTTTAAAGCTGGCTGCATCGAAAATTTCTCGCCGGGCTGGAATTGTGCCTGCCATTTCGCCCCGACCTTTACAATATCCCCCGCCATTTCATGACCGATAATTACCGGATGTTCCGCGGCATCCTTCGGTACCCGTTTATGATCGGTGCCCAAGGCTGCAGCTTTATAGCTCGACATGCAGATGCTGTCGGATACAACCCTGACCAGAATTTCATCTTCTTTTATTTCCGGTAAATCGAAGGCATCCAGCCGCAAATCTTTTTTTCCATATAATCGTACTGCCCAAGTTTTCATTTTATTTTCCCCCTATTTTTCCCGTTTAATTTCTTTCCATTTTACCTGCTCGGCATACGAACGAATCAAGCGCAGGTCACTTGCCTGCGTTCCGTCCATCGTCACGGCGGCAGTCCCTGCTGCCACCGCCAAAATGGCCGCCTGCTCAAAGGAGTACGCCTGATCGAGTGCAAACGCCAGCGCCCCCACCATGGCATCGCCGGCGCCCACGGTGCTTTTCACCTGAACCTTGATGCCTTCGGCCAAAAGCACCTGCGAGCCAACAAAGAGTGCGCCCTCGGAACCGAGCGAAACCACTACATTTTCAATTTTATACGAGTCTCTTAATTTATCAGCGGCTGCCAGTACCTCTTCTGTCGTCACCAGATTGCAGTCCAAAAGATTTTCCAGTTCATGAATGTTCGGCTTAACCAGATAGGGTCCCGCTTCCAGCCCATACCGAAGCAAATCCCCATCGGCATCGAGCAGTGTCTTAATTCCCTTTTGCCGGGCCGCCTCAATCCACTCGCGATACAAAGTTTTTTCTACATTTGCCGGTACGCTGCCGGATAAAACCAGAATATCATTTGCCCCCATCGTATTGAGCAGATCTTCCTGCAGCCCTTTGCGAGCAGCTTCAGCAAGCTCCGGTCCCGGTTCGTTGATATCGGTATTGGTTTTACCACTTGTATCCACAACCTTCAAATTGGTGCGGGTTTCTCCGGGAATAAAATGGAATCGGTTTTCAATTCCCTGCTGATCCAGATATTCCTTGATAAAGCGCCCCGCCTGCCCCGCCAAAAAACCGGCCGCCCGGCTCTTGTCGCCAAGCTGGCAGATGACCTTAGAGACATTAATGCCCTTGCCCCCGGCATCGACACGGCTCGAAACAATCCGGTTCACCGCCCCGATCGCAAAGCCCTCTATGGTAACGGTTTTGTCTACAGCCGGATTCATCGTAACAGTTGTAATCATCAAAGTTCCTCCCGGCTATTCATGTTCTTGTTCAACAAACAGCGTATAAAGCTCATCAATATCTTTCGTGGTCCGCAAACGTTCCACAATCTCATCATCTTCCCCGGTGTCAAGTGCCGTCGTAATATTGGCCAGAATACTCAAATGCTCGTTGCCGACCCCGGCAATGCCAATAATCAGGTATGCGGTGTCGTCGCCAAACTGCACGCCCTGTGGAAATTGCAGTACGGACATTCCCGATTTTTTGATGTTTTCCTTGGCTCTGCCAACGCCATGCGGGATGGCAATGCCCTTGCCAATATAGGTGCTCAGATCATTTTCCCGCTCCAGCATAGCCGCCACATAAGATTCGTCGACATAACCGCCCTGCACCAGCAGTTCCCCGGCCATGCGAATCGCTTCTTCTTTTTCGACGCTGGGGAGATTCAACCGGATGTTTTTCTTCGCCAAAATCCGGTTACCACCGGGCTCTTCCTGATTTTCACGCGCCGCCTCGTCCACAAAATATGCCGAGGCCTGTACCCGGTCAAAAATAGAGGCATCAAAAAAGTCACTTACCCCGATGATTTTTGCCTGCGGCGCGGCCGTCTGTGCCCGGGCGGCAAGCTTCTCATGTGTGATCACCAGCTGTACATCGCCTGGGATTTCATTGACCGCATAATTCACTACCGGGACAAAGACCCCCGCCTTTTGCAGCTTGCTGCGCAGCATACTCGCGCCCATCGCACTCGATCCCATCCCGGCATCACAAGCAAAGGCAATCTTGCTGACAGTTACTTTCTCTGTAGGCGCCACGGCCTTCTTCCCCTTTAATTCCTGCATCTTTTCCTTTGCCTGTTCGAGGTCTTCCTCACCGTTTTTATCATTGGCCTGTTTGACAAAGACCGAAGCCACCAAAAAGCTTACGACCGTCGATACCAAAACGCCCGCCAGCACCGCAAAATGTCCACCCTTCGGGCACATAGCCAGCAGGGCAAAGATGCTGCCCGGTGACGGCGTTGCAATCAGCCCGGCACCCAGTACGACAAAGGTCAAGACCCCGCTCGCCCCACCGAGGATTACTGCCAATAGCAGCATCGGGTTCATCAAGACGTACGGGAAATAGATCTCATGAATCCCGCCAAAGAAGTGGATGATTACCGCTCCCGGCGCCGACTGCTTGGCCATGCCTTTAGAAAACATCCAGTAGGCCAGCAAAATCCCGAGGCCCGGACCTGGATTTGGTTCCAGCAGGAAGAAGATCGATTTACCGGCTTCCTGGGCCTGCTGAATTCCGATCGGGCTCAGTACCCCATGGTTCATGGCATTGTTTAAGAACAAAATCTTACCCGGCTCGATAAAAATCGAGGTCAGCGGCAAGAGCCCCGCACTGACAATCGCTTCCACTCCGGCCTTAAGTATGCCGTTGAGGGCTAGTACTACCGGGCCCACGCCCGTATAGCCAATCAGCGCCAAAATCGCGCCGATAATTCCTGCGGAAAAGTTATTGACCAGCATTTCAAAGCCTGCCGGAATTTTTCCTTCGATCATCGCATCAAACTTTTTGATGATGTAACCGCCCACCGGGCCCATAATCATGGCTCCCATAAACATCGGGATGCTCGCCCCGACGATCACGCCCACCGTGGCAATTGCCCCGAGGACGCCGCCTCTGGCTCCGCTGACTGCGCGCCCTCCGGTATAGCCGATGAGCAGTGGCAATAAAAAGGTGATCATGGGTCCGACTAAGTTGCTTAAGTATTCGTTCGGCATCCAGCCGGTTGGAATAAATAAAGCCGTAATCAAGCCCCAGGCAATAAATGCCCCGATATTCGGCATTACCATGCCGCTCAAAAACCGGCCAAACTTTTGCACTTTCTCCTGCGTGCCGCTGGCCGTAAACTCCTGGCTCGTCATAACTATACCTCCAATACTTTCTTTACTTGCAACCGATAGTAATTCTTTAAAATAAGGCCGATTTCTATTTCGGCTTCATCTTTTATGCCTGTTTGCAGGCAGCTGCGAAACGCTGTACTCTCCAGCAGCATTTGGCTCAAGTGACTCATAACCTCAAGGGGCATCTTGCTGCAATTTTCCGGGACCAGCATAATGATCCCCAGGCGCAGCGTCTCCAGCTTCCCATTGTTTTTCACGGACAGGCCGTCGTTTTGAAACTGGACCGCTCCAAAATAGGGTTTCGCTACTGCCGCAGTCCGGCAATGCAGCAAAATCATTTCCTGCCCGGTAATGATCGTTCCCCCAAGTTCCTCGCGTTTTTTCAGTGCGTCTGTCAAGGCAAGCCGCTGCTGCTCCTCTGTCAAAAGCGTCTCGCTAACCTGCCGTATCACTGCATCCAAGCTGGCAGCACTTTCCGCTGGCAGCAGAAAAAATCCATCCAGTATATCGACGATGGCCTGCGAGATGACCGTCAAAGCTGAAATCTTATGCTTAAACGACCATTCCTGCTTGCTCCTGACCGGCAGCGGCGGCTGCACCATTTTCAACTGTTCCATCACTCGGTTGATCTTGACCTTATCCTCCTGAAACAGCAGCGGATTGACTACAACTACCGGCAATTCACTCTTTTCCAAAGAAACCGTGGCAATGACAAAATCAATCTGCTGATTTTGCAGCGCCTCCGTATCGATATGCAGGATCGAAATCACTTTTTCAATGACAATATTGTCATATTCCTGCTTAATCCGGACCGCCAACAGCTTGGAGGTTCCGATGCCTGTCGGACAGGCAACCACTACCCGAAATAAGCGTTTCGGACTTTTAGGCCGGTCTTCAAGGGCCGCACCGAGATGCATGGCAATATAGCCGATCTCGGCCTCCGGCATCACTACCCCCAGCTGCGTTTTTGCGGCTTGCGCACAAACCCTGGCGATGTCCATCAGCTCCGGATATTGGGTTTTGATCTCGGCTAACAGCGGATTGCGAATGTCCATTTTCATCTTCAGCCGGCTGATCGCCGGACCCAGATGGTTGACCAGTCCCACGAGTAAATTCTCGCTCGGCGACAAAAATTGTCCGGTCTCTTTTTCTGCGATCCGGATCATTTCCTTGGCCAGCTTTACCAGCTGGAAACTACCCACAGCCTGTGCTACGGTTTTTTCCTGGCTGTATTGATTTTTGGCTCCCAAAAGGTGCATCGTAATATAGCCGATTTCATCCTCCGGCACCGCCAGGGAGAAATCCCGGCCAATCGATTGCGCAATATGCGCGCCAATCTGATATTCTTTTTTCTGCTTCAAGTCAGCCAGCAGCTTTTGATCAATCGTTATATTCTCTTCTTTTTTCAGGCGCTGCACGGCCAGTGCCAAATGCACCAGTAAGCCGGCATAGGCACTGTCGGCCATCTTGTCGCCCCGGTCTTTTTGTGCGGTGTCAACAGAATGTTCCAGCTTGCTGATGGTCTCCCGATCCATCAGATTCAACAGCCGCCGTCCTGTCTTGCTGCCGTCCTTTCCCGGTTCAATGCCATGGCGCAGCAGACCCAGAAGCTCCTCTTCATTGTTGTGTTCATAAATAAACCGGACCACCGCGTGGCGGATATCCTGCTCCGCTCCGGCCACATAGACCCCCAGGCCAGGCTTGCGGATCAGCTGCAATTTATGCCGCTCGATCCAGCCTTCCAATTTATCCAGATCATTGCTGATCGTTCCTTCGGTCACTTTGAGTACGGTCGCAAAGCTGTACAGCTTGACCGGCTCCTGATTTTGCAGCAATTCCCCTAAAATCAAATTCTGCCGCTCGGCCGGTGAAAAGGACAATTCCTGTTTGGCCGCATCTAAAATCAGCAAAATTCCTTCACGCTGCTGTGCATCCGCCTGCAGGCGGATTCCCGTTCCCGTCTTCTTATCGAGTCGGTACCCATAGGCAGCCAACCACTGCTCTACTTCCTCCATATCCCGCAACACCGTTTTATTGCTCACCTGCAGCTGTTTTGCCAAAGCCGAAATCGTCACATAGGAGGGTTCCTGACAAAGCCGCATTAACAAAGGCTTTATTCTTCCTTGTATTTTGCTTTCTTTCATAAAACTGCCTCCTATGCTCACACTCGCAATTCTTCTGCCGGTAAGGCCTGTATTTCTGCTATCTGGGATTAGCTCAGCATCACGACAAGCGCTTTACCAGCTCATCATATGCCGGACTTCCCATAAAATTCGTTATCGATATATGCTCCGCTTGAGGAACTCTCAACCTGGCGCGCTCAGTCAGGCTCTCATGCGTTATGACAATCTCCGCCGTCAACGGAATCTCATCAATTGCATAATTCACCACTTCAATCGATAATCCCGCTTTTTTCAATTTATTTCTCAGCGTGCTTGCCCCCATTGCACTCGATCCCATGCCGGCATCACAGGCAAAGATAATCTGTTTGACATTGCGCTTTGGTTCCGTCACGGCAGCCTTCTTGCCCTTTAACTCCTGCATCTTCTCTTTTGCCTGTTCGAGATCTTCCTCATCATTTTTATCATTGGCCTTTTTCACAAAGACCGAGGCCACCAAAAAGCTTACGACCGTTGATACCAGCACGCCTGCCAGCACCGCAAAATGTCCACCCTTCGGGCACATCGCCAGCAGGGCAAAGATGCTGCCCGGTGACGGCGTTGCAATCAGCCCGGCACCCAGTACGACAAAGGTCAAGACCCCGCTCGCCCCGCCGAGGATTACTGCCAATAGCAGCATCGGGTTCATCAAGACGTACGGGAAATAGATCTCATGAATCCCGCCAAAGAAGTGGATAATTACCGCTCCCGGCGCCGACTGCTTGGCCATGCCTTTGGAAAACATCCAGTAGGCCAGCAAAATCCCGAGGCCCGGACCTGGATTTGGTTCCAGCAGGAAGAAGATCGATTTACCCGCTTCCTGCGCCTGCTGGATGCCGATCGGGCTCAGTACCCCATGGTTCATGGCATTGTTTAAGAACAGAATCTTGCCCGGCTCGATGAAGATCGAGGTCAGCGGCAAGAGCCCCGCACTGACAATTGCTTCTACTCCGGCTTTAAGTATGCCGTTGAGGGCCAGTACCACCGGGCCCACGCCCGTATAGCCAATCAGCGCCAAAATCGCGCCGATAATTCCTGCGGAAAAGTTGTTGACCAGCATTTCAAACCCTGCCGGAATTTTCCCTTCGATCATCGCATCAAACTTTTTGATGATGTAACCGCCCACCGGGCCCATAATCATGGCTCCCATAAACATCGGGATGCTCGCCCCGACGATCACGCCCACAGTGGCAATTGCCCCGAGTACGCCGCCTCTGGCTCCGCTGACTGCCCGCCCTCCGGTATAGCCGATGAGCAGTGGCAATAAAAAGGTGATCATGGGTCCGACTAAGTTGCTTAAATATTCGTTCGGCATCCAGCCGGTTGGGATGAATAAGGCCGTAATCAAGCCCCAGGCAATAAATGCCCCGATATTCGGCATTACCATGCCGCTCAAAAACCGACCAAACTTTTGCACTTTCTCCTGAGTGCCGCTTTGACTCACTTGTAAAGTAGACATTGACACACCCCCGTCTTTTTATCACGTAATAGTCAATGCGATCCTGCAGGAATTTTCTTTATATTACGTTATCTTCATTATAGACAGCCACTGCCCGCTATTCAATTGAAAGACATATGGATAAGTCCATAGTGATTATGGACAAAACTAAATAGGTCGCTTTTTGTCCACAATAAAAATTCGTAAAAAAATACCGAAACCACAGGAAATTCCTGTAGTTTCGGAGTTTTTAAGGCTGGAATAGATTAAAAATATTGCCATAAAGGATGTAATTTATAGGGTGGTTTTTTATTCTAAAATCAGTCCGGAGCTGGCAGATAACGGCCGGCAAATTCCACTTTGGCCTTCTGTGATTGTAAGGTAATGAACTAATTGTTTCGGAATTACTACTCATCAAGAAGATATTTCAAATTCATAAATATTAAAAATTCGATACACAACCTCGATATTATCCTATATTGTTCTCTATTTCTCTTGCTTTTTGATATACACATTCAAAAATCGAATTTTTATATACCTGTTCCCAAGGCATCTCAGCCATTTCATCTTTTATAAGTTGCCCACATTTATCTAATAATTGCACTCGTGTTCCAACAACGAACAATTTACCATTGTTAATTTGATAGTTAATAAACGATATTATGCATTCTATGCATAATATACATTCACACTCAGGTTGGTCATTAAACATCATCTTCTTCCCCCAGTCATTAACTAAGGTTAGATATACACAGCTTAATATTGATATCCCATCTTTATTTTCTCGGACAACTGTAGTTTTATCTATATAATAGCGACCTCGTAAATTCCAATAAACATATAACCACTTAGCCCGTTTTATATTCGATCTTTTTCTAGCTTCACATTCCAAGCAAAAGCCATGCTGATCTTCAAAAGACTCACAATATAAATAAACAAGATCTATTAGTGTCCCTAAAAAGAAGCAACCACAAGTTAATAAAAAAACAACCCCGCTCCCCCATCGACCTACATAGAATCTATGTAACCCAGCGACCCCAATAAAACCCAATAAACAAAATAACATTGCTTTATTTCTACTATAACTTGATGTACTTTGAATTTCCGATTTTGTAAGTCTTTTCACTTTTAAAGAAGTGGCTATTGCTTTAGTTTCACCTTCCACACTTGATCTATTGTCACCTTGCGAATAACCTTCCTTCACTCCTTTGAAGAAGACTCGGAATGGTTTCAGCAATATAATTACTGTCAATGCAAGAAGAAAAGAACCTACGTATAACCCGCCCATAAATAATAGCATCCCCATTGAATCTTCCTCCCTATCGCTAATGCCTATATGAAAATTTTCTACATTTTCATTTTTCTCCCTGCAAAAACAGAAAAGTTCATGGTACTAATTCATATTCACCCGATTGTACCAAATAGTTTTATTTATACCAGCCATCTTCATAGCCTCTACAGGCGTCACTTTTTTCTTCTGGCACTTTTTGATATGCCTTAATGAAGTCTTTATGGCGTCTATAAGCTCTACCTTCTGCTAACGCCAAATCAATGCCTTCGAGCTACCTTTCCTTTAAACATTCACTCTCAAACTAATAGATTGCTACAAACACCCCAAATTGTACTCGGCCCGCTGGCGTCGAGGTATCAATATATCCTTTCAAGCTGATGAACAATTGAAACCCCTCCTGCTATACCTATGTATAAGCAGGAAGGGTTTGTAAATCTACATATTGTTTTTCAAACGTTTACCAACATTTTAAAAACATATTTTCCGGCCTTTTAGGGATATCCATTTTCATTAAATCTTGATCATTTTATCCCTGCACCAAATCCCAAAGCCTCTCGTAGCTGTCAACCACGTCGTATTTAACGCTCTCGCCGCTGATCGCACGGAAATGTTCACGGGCGCAGTGAGCTTTCGCTTTTTCAATTTCACGCAGTTCCAGCGATGACATGTCCCCCTTTGTTTCCGCGACAAAGTAAATATGCTTCACCTTTCCTTCGTGGAACGCAATCGCCCAATCAGGATTGTATTTACCAACAGGCGTACTGATATAAAAACCCTTCGGCAACTTGACGTAGACTTCGACCTCTTGACTATGCGCTTCCAATTGAGCGGCAAAATCGCGCTCGTTTGTTGAGTCATAAATGACATAGTCGTATAAATGGCGCTTCGCTTCCATAGCATTTACGCCCAAGGCTCCCTTTTTGAGACCGGGGGCAGTGAATATATCCGTGCTGAACGCGGATGTCAGCTTGTCGTACGTAATACGCTCGATAATCGCCGTAGCTTTCTGCTCGTTGATAATATTCGCAGCACGGATGATAAACTCTTCCGGGTTATCATGAAACTGGTTGAACACGGCTTTTTCAATGCCGACCAGTATGGCGGCTACAGCCTTGCGGGTCAACCCGGTTTCGGCGACGATTTTCCCCACGAGATCATAGCGAACCGAGTTACTCGCTTTCATTGCCGTGTATGATGCCGCTTCTTCGCGCGTCATATCGGCACGCGCAAACGCTTCACCCGCCTGAACTTGCGCCTTAGACTCGATTGTCTCTACCTGTTCCCCTTTTTCTACCTTAACGTAAATCCGCGATACGCGCAGCCTTTCATTCAATACCGCGACAGCCTTTTTGACCAATTCATCCTCATCGAAGCTGACAGTGTAGCAGCTTCTGCCATTGATGCGCGACCAAAGTTCCTGGAATGCTCGGCTATTCATCTTATCTTTATCCAGCGTAACATCAATCGTGTTTTTCCGAGCATTCTCCGGCTTGTTGGCATTCGGATCATAGACGGAATCCAGTACGGCAATCACTTCTGCCGCACGACCGTCAGCCTCTTCCGGCATTTCAATCGTGCCATTCTTCTTTGCTTCGTAGTACTTCTCGGTCAGCTCACCGCGTTTTATATAGCCGTTTTCAATCAGGCTCTCATAGATGGCAAGTGCTGTATCTTCGCCAAATTTCTCATTAAACAGTTTCGCTTCAACCTTGCGCGGACGATCGGCGACTGCCTCAGCCAGCTCACTCTGCAAGGCTTTGGCAAAACTGTCATAGCTTTCGTTAGCAATCACGGTTAATACATTCACATTGTGTATTTCGCCCTGGGAAAGGACATTCTCATCCATACGTTCGCCGCCCTGATTGACTGCAAGACGCAAGCCGCGTCCGACTTCCTGCCGCTTGCGAACATCACTGCCACTTTGCTTCAAGGTACAAATCTGGAACACATTCGGATTGTCCCAGCCCTCGCGAAGAGCGGAATGACTGAATAGAAACCGCACCGGTTCGCGGCGATCCAAGAGACGTTCCTTGTCCTTCATAATAAGATCGTACGCATCCACATCATCGGATGTACGTTCTTTTTTGTCGCCAAGTTTACTGTCGATCATGCGACCACTTTTTTTATCAACGGAGAAGTATCCGGCATGCGTCCGCTCAACCGATATGCCATCAAGATATTTCAGGTAACCCTCGGAATCTTCCAGCGAAAGCTGCATATTGCCGATAACGGCGTTGTATTCTTCCTCAAAAATCTGCGCGTATATGCCGCCTGTGGCATTGCCATGTTCGTCGTACTGCTTGTACTTCGCCACTTCGTCGATAAAGAACAAGGACAGCACTTTAATCCCCTTGGTAAATAATTGACGCTCCCGCTCAATGTGCGAGAGAACGGTTTCCCGTATCTGAATGCGGCGCAGCTGCTCCTCGCTGACCGAGCCGATCACATCACCGGCAAACAACTTCTTACCGTTCGTGAATTCCACCGATGAATCCCGTCCATCAATCCGCTGAATAGTATAGCCGTCCTTGTACTCCGCAAGCTCACCGGAGTTAGCAAACAGGCTATAACCCTCGCCGACAACCCTTGCTACCTTGCGTGGGCCAGAGTTACCCTTCACATCAAATTCAACCGTTGCCGTAGGATTCCCCTTAGAAAGATTGATGCTTTGTACGTAGACATACCCTTCGGTAGCGGTACTGCCGGAAACCGATATACCCTTGACGGCGATCTTCTTCACGAGCCTTTTATTGTAGGCTTCAAGCGCATCAAGGCGGTAAATCATATTATACACGCTATCCGCACGATGGGTTGCGGAATAACGGAGCGTCATCAGCGGAGTGAACTCCTTCAAACGTTCTTTCGTAGCCGCCCCTTCGACCGACTGCGGCTCATCAATGATCAGAATCGGATTGGTCTTCGCCAAGATATCAATCGGACGCCGTGAACGAAACTCATCTAACTTCATATAGATCCGCCGGGCGTTTTTCCCTCTAGCATTAAATGCCTGGCTGTTGATGATCATCACATTGATCGCGCTATCGGAGGCAAAGCGATCAATCTCCGTCAGTTGCGCCGAATTGTAGATGAAGTAACGAATTTTCTTGCCGTAGTCTTCGGCAAAATGCTCCTCCGTCATCTGAAATGACTTATACACGCCCTCGCGAATCGCCACGCTCGGCACGACAATAATAAATTTGCTCCACCCGTACCGCTTATTGAGCTCATACATCGTTTTGATATAGGTATAGGTTTTACCCACGCCGGTCTCCATCTCGACAGTCAGGTTATAGCGTCCATCAAGCGCCTCGGACGGCTTGATCTGACCCGCCCGCTGAATGGCGCGGATATGCTCCAGAACCTTGTCCTCGCCAATCGCCACAGGTGCATTGTTAAAGCCCGTAAATTGCCGGGCATCGTAAAGATCAATCTGGCCCAAGCCGGGATCGATCCGATAGGTCGGAGCTTGAAACGGCTGACCTGCAAATACGTCGCAGACGGCTGTCGCCGCGTCGGCCTGGAACTTTTGATGCCGAAATTGTAGCTTCATTCGCCGTCACCTCCTGTAACTTCATCTACCTGCTTATAATCAAAGGTAGCAGTCAGATATTTTGTCCCTTCAGAAAACATCAGTTTCAGTTGGTTAGCGGCACTAACCAACTCACTGTTTTCTTTTTTCAGTTTTGCTTTTAAGATATCCATCTAAATCACCCGTACATTCGTGTTGGGCGCGAGAAGTTTGAATATCTCGAACACATTTATCTTCTCCGGCGAACTCGCAAACGACGAATCGCGGAACACTGCGCGAAGGGGCTTACGATTCGCGATCTCACGGATTGCCATTTCGCTGATCTTCTCCGCAAAACAAGCAATCAAGTCACCGTCGTTATAGGTATGAACGGTGAAACCGTCAATCTGCTCGTGCATGTGCGGCATAGATAAAGGCACCCCCCAGTCAAGCAGGCAGCCGAACAACAGATCCATATCCGTACGATCAGGCTTGATGTTGCCCTCCATTAAACTAAGCATATCTTGCGTGTAATCGCTTGCCGCGTAATACACGTCGTTCATGTTGGTATCGGCGAGCTTCATGACACGGAAACCGATGTCGAGATCTTGTGCAGTCAAGCCGGCCTCAGTTTTGATCTTATCCCCGGCTCGGCGGATACGCTCCTTTCCAATTTCACAAATGGTCGAGTAGCCGGCTTTGGCGGCTTCTTTTCCTTCAGCGCAGGCCTCCGGCAACTGCACCATTATGAATTTCCGTTTGCCACCATCTTCGGCATTGAGCTGCATCACAGCGTGGGCAGTGGTAGCGGAGCCGGAGAAAAAATCAAGAATAATAGAATTTGGCACAGATGCTATCTGTACAATCCTCTTCAATAGCCGTATTGGTTTGGGGTAATCAAAAACACTTGAAGCCCCAAGGATAGCAGCAGTCTCTTTTGTCGCTTCTTGCGTATGACCTACTTCTGAATGTGCCCACCATGTCCATAGATTTTTCCCAGATGCAGCCGATAAATAAGTCTTCTTTCGAGGCACTCCCATTCCATCTGTTCCAAACCATATTCGACCCGCTTCAACTTCTTCTTCCATTTTTTTCTTTGTATAACGCCAACATAATCCCGGCTGTAACTCAATAACTCTTCCTTTTGGCGTTGTATATATGTAAAATTGTTCCTTTGTGCCGTGGCCAGCTTGAGCAGTGCAGTCAGTAGATATCCACGGACCGCGCGGATCATTATCTGGGTTTTTATATCTTTGCATATCTTTTTCGTCAAACTGAAGTTGATTTAGGGCGCTTGCTTTAAGAGCTTCGTTTTTTGCATAAACAATAATGTAATCATGTCCCGCGCTAATACGCTTTCTCATATCCGGAGAAGTCCTTTTTTGCCAAATAATAGTGGCTACAAAATTTTCAGTTCCAAATACTTCATCACAAATTTTCCGCAACTGAGCACTTTCATTATCATCTATGCTTATAAAAATAACACCGTCATCGCGGAGCAAATTCCGCGCTAATACAAGGCGAGGATAAATCATGCTACACCAATCAGAGTGGAAGCGGCCGTTGGTTTCAATATTCTTGAACAATCGATCGCCTTCCTCGTCGTATACCCCCGCTTCTTCTTCATAGTCATCACGGCTGGCGGTGAAGTTATCACGATAAACAAAGTCGTTGCCTGTGTTATACGGCGGATCGATATAGATCATCTTCACCTTGCCAAGGTAGCTCTCCTGCAACAGTTTCAGTACATCAAGGTTGTCGCCTTCGATATAGAGATTTTCTGTGCTATCCCAGTCTTTACTTTCATCCGGTGTAGGCCGGAGCGTTTTACGTATCGGTCTGCCCGCCTCGGCAATGGCCTCGCGTTTGCCAACCCAAGTAAACTCATAAGCTTCATCAGCAAATACTTCCTCGCCCAACATGGTGCGAAGCAGGTCTATATTCACTTTCCCCTCCACAACCACACCTGGAAAGAGCGCGGCGATTTTCGCCACGTTTTCGGCAGTGATATTCGAGGTCTCGAATTTCATTTTATCGGTGTTATTCATAGGAGTTTTCCTCCGCTTGTTTCTCATTATTGATGCCATCCCCATTATCCTCGTTCTCCTCGTTTATTGAGCACCTAGCCTGTGAAATATGATTGTTTATCGAATCTTGGACAGCTCTATATGGCTGTAGCATTTTTCTGTATGCCCTCATCAAATCGTCTATTTGTTTCATCTGTTTTCGCATGGTTTCTATTTCTGGATTTGACTGCAAAGCAGACGCTTTCTGTATTGCTTCAACAAAAGCAGGCTGTATAGTTGGTATCTGAATATTTTTGAGTACCTCTGCTAAAGCCATATTGATAGGAACAGGCTGTATAACTTGTTTCAATAACTGTGCCAAAGGCGCCGTCGAGCCCATTGCACTTTTAGAAGCCTCTAAAATAGATAGATTCATCGCAGCCAATGCAGACGAAATTGCTGTGTTAACAGCTGGCTTGGCTGGCTTGAATTCCACCGTTTCATTCTTCGCATTTCCTATTAGATTGTCTATTGCACAATCAAGCTCTCGATTTATTGTCTTGAATAGATAGTGTGCTTTACTGAAAAGCATATTGTTGATGTTATGAGCATGCATAACATCATTTCGATAGCTTTGCACATCCCTAAATCTTTTTCTAAGAGTTTGTACCTGTTTATCGTCAATAATTTCATCCCAAAGCGGACATTCGCTAAGTGAATTCAAGTAAGACTGAATTTCTGATTTAGAATATTTATTCATGCCACTAAACTCACTCTTACCATCAGCATTAATGCGTATCTTCATATCACAAATAAATTTTTGATCAATAAATAGCAAATCAAAAATCTCTCCGAAATCCTTTTTCTCAAGCTCTTTGATATTTTTGCCAGCTTCTCCATTTCCAGAAATTGAAGCTGCTAAATATAGCAGCTTTCTGAGTTTTCTTTCTAATCCATTAATTAATGGAAACAAAATTCTATTGTAATACTCCGAACTTTCGCAGGATAAAACTAAAGGAGAATACTTCATTATATCATCATGAATATCCGATAAAAGCTTTGCACTCTCTTCATTCTTTCCTTGGTGAATAAATGTAATGACCCAAAGATGTTGTGTATTATCAAGGTTAGAAATATTGACCGTTATGTTGTCCGGCTTATACTTCTCAACTTTCGACCGATACTCATCTGTTAAAAATAGGTATTCATGAATCATCTCAATTCCTCCAATGCAGCGCGTAACCGTTTCAATTCGCCGTTCAATTCCACTTGGCGGTTGAACTGCTTCTCGCACAGAATTTTCTTTCCCAGTATAGCAATATCGCGTTCGAGTTTCTGCCGCTGCTTATCGAGCTCTACTGCTTCGGCAACATCTTGCGCGCCGTCCAGTCGCCCATATGCTATCTGTCGCAGCAAATTATCATACATGGCATCTAGATTCAATCCCACGAATTGCAGCGTAAGCTCTGTTTGCAAAAGCCAAGCCGTGTTATAAAAGGCGCCAGCGGCTTCCATCCATACCTGTGCCGCGTCGCCGAAAGATAGCACAAATACCAGTTTATATGGTATAGCTTTAGCAATGGCAGGCAGAACGCGCTTGTCAAGTTCACGCTGCCTCAAAGCCACCTCGAATACCTGAATCTCTTTCACCGTTTCGCCAGCGGCAACGCCCATCGTGCTGTCGGCCAATTTATTGCGCCAGATGATTGATTCGATCTGATCCTTGATCATATCGCGCACTTGCGTAGTCATCGCCGCATTGGCGTAAAGCTTTTCCTTCGCCACACGGCGGTTTACTTCCGTCGAGCTCGGTAATCCTAACATAGCGTCACCTCACCACCAGGAAGCAGATCATCTCAAAGTCATCCAATCCGCTGATTTTCGTATTTAAGGCAGACGTGCCGCCTGAACTGAACAGGCTATCGATATCGCTTTCTTCTTTCACATTAATGATCGAGTTAATTGCGTCCGTCAGCAACACGGATACATTCCGCATATCCCGCCCGTCCTTTGTCTCGGCGTTAAACGCACGACAAACCTCCAGCACAGGAGTGTTCTTACCTCTGCACAAGGAGCGGAGCTTATCAAGCAGTTCCTTTGGGGAAAGGTGGTCGCAGACGACTTCTCCGTCCATTCCCACATATACCAGATAAAACGGGTGCAGTCGATTCTGCTTATCGATATTTACGCTATCGTTTAAATTCTTAAGGATGAATACCACGCCGGGCGGACAATCCTCTGAAGCGGGAACCACCGCGTGAAGCCCGCAGGGAACCGTATCCATATCGCCGTTGCGCTTTACGTACTCAAGCAGGTCGAGACGGAACTCGTTCAATCCCAAGTCCATGATAGAGATGCCGGTTTGCATATCTTCAATATCCACAACTTCTTCTTGAAGCCGTTTCAGTTGGGCCTTTCGGTATTCAAGGTCACCTTTTTCCTCGGCGTTGATCAGGTCATCATCACCCGTGGCGGTCATCACGGAAATGCGCATTCTTGTCTCGACACGCCCCTTAAGGGAAAGATATTCATCCAAGTCTACGTCCGGCCAGAAATTCACAAGCTGAATCAATGCATTGCGGCTGCCGATACGGTCGATCCGTCCAAAGCGCTGGATAATCCGCACAGGATTCCAGTGGATGTCGTAGTTGACGCAATAATCGCAGTCCTGCAGGTTCTGACCTTCCGAAATACAGTCCGTAGCAATCAACACCGAGATATCATCGCAGTTGTTCGGCATCAACAGCTCCTTATCTTTCGAAATCGGCGAAAACAAGGTCAGCACTTCATTCATTGAGGCTCGTTGTCCCTTTATTGTCGTCTTGCCGTCCACGCTTCCTGTAATCATCGCCGTATCAAGTCCAAACCGCGACTTTACAAACCTGCTCACGTTTGCATAAAGATATTCCACCGTATCCGAGAATGCCGAGAAGATAAGGATTTTGCGGTTGCTATCATTGATAGGGGTGGTCAGCTTATTTTCAATAAGCTCAAACAAAGTCTGAAGTTTCGTGTCATGTTCCGGTGTGATATCGTCAATCAATATTTTCAGCAGCCCCAGTGTGTCGGCATCCTCCGAAAGCCTGTCCCGCCATGTCTTGTAGTCCATATCGGCAAGGTCAATCTTGATGCTGTGTTCAGCGGCAAAGTAGTCCGTGTTGCGATCATCATCATCAAAATCTGTGTCACCGCCAACAAGTTCCCGCCCCTTTATCACCGCACCACCACCAGCAATAAATGCGTCAATCTCGGCAATGGTATCGTCAATCATTTTTTTGACCCGCTCGATAGTCAAGCGAAAGGATGCCACAGAGCTTTCCAGGCGTTTCAAAAGATTAATGCTCATCAATCGCCGTATGCCCTGTTCGCGCCCGGCGCGGTTAATATTTATCGATTCGTCCACATACTTTGCGAGCTGGCTTGGGAAAATAAAATCGGTCGGAATATAAACCGACAAGTTCAACTTCATCAACTGCTCATAAATTTCGCTGTAGTTAATAGCATTCTCCAGGTCGCTAAGGCGGGGGCGCAAGGAAAGTGGTTTCAATCGTTCAGGAAATGAGCCAATCTCTCCCATATTGTAATATTTCTCTATATGCCTGCGGGAGCGGGCAATGGTCACGTTGTCAAGCACTTCAAAGAAGTCAAAATCCAGCGATTTCAAGAGTGAGTCCGTCGTCCGATCACCGTCGTCCTGCTTATTCCACTGATTGAATACTTTTTGGGCATTGCGAAAAATCTCGTCTATCGTGCGCTTCGTTTCCAGCTTATCATTGATTAGGTTCGGATTCCCCTCATAAGCGAGCTCAAGCTGGTTACGCAAATCGACAAAGCGATTGTTGACCGGAGTTGCCGAAAGCATCAAGACCTTCGTCTTCACGCCGGTCCGAATAACACGGTTCATAAGGCGCAGATACCGGTTTTCGCGACGGTCTTCGCCATATACTTCGCCGCCATTTCTGAAGTTATGCGATTCATCGATGACCACAAGATCATAATTGCCCCAATTAATTCTGTTCAAATCAAGCCCATTTGACTTGCCACGCTCACGCGAAAGATCCGTATGATAAAGAACATCGTACCGCAAGCGATCAGATGCAATGGGATTATTGATGTAGTTATCCTTGTAAGTGGTCCAGTTGTCCGACAACTTTTTGGGGCAAAGAACAAGGACCGAGCGATTACGGTTCTCATAATATTTTATGACGGCAAGTGCAGTAAATGTTTTACCGAGGCCAACGCTGTCCGCAAGAATGCATCCGTTGAAGGATTCCAGTTTGTTGATAATTGCCAGAACCGCGTCCTTTTGAAAGCTATAGAGTTTACTCCAAATCTTGCTCTCCTTGAAGCCAGTCGCCTCGTTTGGCAGTACATCTTCGGAAATATCTTCTAAGAACTCGTTGAAAATATTAAATATCGCCACAAAATAGATGAATTCCGGCGCATTTTCGTTGTAAGCAGCGGTAATGCCATCGATGACCTGCTCGGTAACATCCTGCATTAGGCTGTTGTCATTCCATATCTGACCGAACATGCGTATGTATTCGTCGGAAAGCGGTGCAAACATCTTATTTACCGGATTAATGATGTTGTTGCCGCGCTCACACCCGAGGTCAGCCGTGGTGAATCCTTGCAGCGGCATATAGGTCGCTGCCTCTTCGCCGACCACATTCATAAAGCCGCTGATGTTGCCACCCGTCAGATTAGAACGGAACTTCGCGTTCTTGCGAATCCATTCGGCACACTCGCGGGCAATCGCTTTCTGAGTCAATTCATTGCGAAGTTTCACTTCAAACTCCGTACCATAGAGCGAGCGTTCGCGATTGAGTCGTGGTATGTAGAACTCTCGCTTTTCTCTCGGCGCTTTCTCCTGCAAAAATGTTGGCGAAGTGAAAATAAAGCGGAGCTCATCAATGCCATCAAGCTGCTTTTTGAGCGCTTGATACGCATAAATCGAGAAACATGCTGCCGCCACGGATAACTTATCACCCTTTTTAATTGTAATCGTTAAATCATCCTTGACGGTTTTGCTTACGTTGTCAAACATTTCCGGCATTTGCATGCGCCTCATCCTTTCGTGCACTCGATTAGCAATCCTTGTTTTTTCACTTCATGCTTTACTATGCTTACTCAGCCTCCGGTATCGCAACAACTTCCACAATATCTCCAATATCGCAGTTCAGTGCCCGACAAATCTTCACTAACACTTCCATCGAGACAAATTCATTATTGGAAAGCTTCGTTAACGTATTCGGGCTGATGCCGGTCATTTTTCGCAATTCGATCTTTTTCATATGTTTATCAATCAACAGCTTAAACAATTTGTTATAGCATACGTCCATCTGTTAACACCTCAATTACTTACAGAAATTCACATAAATCAATTATAGCATAATAGTACTTAAATCGCAGGAATTTCATATAGATATGTGCGATTTTTTCTTAAAAAAGTATTATTTTATTGATAAGAACTCCACTCAAAAAGAACTACTTGTTTCAGTAAAACCTATAGAAAAACAAGATTTTCTCCGCCTCTACCTATTCCTGCCTCCCCGTTTTTGACTATCGCACCATTCCATGCCGTTTTCACCCCTATAAAATGAGCTCAAGCCATATAAATCCTGGATTTATGCTATAATGCATTTTCCTGGCATCATTTTAGAATTTGCATGATAACCGGAATAGGTTACCAGCAAAATCACCATATTCCACATGCTGTTTGCCGTAAGTCAATACCACCCGTCTAACGGGTGGCTTGCTCAACGGCTGTAAGCCGTTATTACTAGCCAGCGTCTAAAGGCGCTGGCTTTCACTTTGGCTGCTCCTAAAGGAGCTCTATCACTCTTTATTTCTTAAATGGATCTGCATATTCTTTTACACTCAACTTGTCTAAGGCTATATCCTTTTTATCTTGTTCTTGAATATATTTTCGTATTGTCGATTCATTTAATCCTACTGTACTTACGTAATATCCTTCTGCCCAAAAGTGCCGGTTTCCATACAAATTTTTTAGATTTGCATGCTTATCAAATATTTCTAATGCCGATTTGCCTTTCAAGTATCCCATATATGTTGACACACTTATTTTCGGCGGGATACTTACAAGCATATGCACATGATCCGGCATTAGATGTCCTTCGATAATCTCTACTCCTTTGTATTTACTCAATGTTTTTAATATATCTCCTATATCTACTCGACATTGATTATATATTGCTTTTCGTCTATACTTAGGGGTAAATACTATATGGTATTTGCACATCCATTTGGTATGTGCCAAACTATTGGTCTTATTGGCCATGAAAAATCACCTTTCTTCCCTTGATAGTGGCTTGAACACTTCTATTATAGGCAGAAAGGTGATTTTTTGTATAACTTCCGGACCGTCCACCCGCATAGCAGGTGGTTTTTTATTTCGCACGCTTCGCGTACTCAACAGGCTGAAGCCAATACAAAAAAGGCCTGCATCTCTGCAAACCTTTATCTTCGCTATGGTGGAGACAAGGAGGATCGAACTCCTGACCTCTTGCATGCCATGCAAGCGCTCTCCCAGCTGAGCTATGCCCCCATATGCTGTTCTATTAGGCAACCGGCTGTGCCGCTGCTACAAAAAATATTATAGCATATATCATTTTTTCTGACTAGTATAAACTTACATATTTTCTAAAAAATAATTTGGCCGTTTCGGGCGCGCAGATCGCTGCGCGCCCCTTATCTCTTCACTCAGCCCCGCAGCTTGGCAAAGATCGGCTCGGCCTGCATGCGCGCTTTGAGGTCGCGGCAATTGCTCTCGCGGCTCTCTATGGTCCAGGCAGCGACCTTGGTGCCGTAGATAACGCTTTCCGCGAGCGGCAAGCGGCGGATCAGGCCCATGACCGTGCCAGAGAAAAAGGCATCGCCGGCGCCGCAGGAGTCGACCATGGTGACGGGAAAGACCGTCTGATGGCCGACGGCCTTGGTCCGGGCATCGTAATACACGGAGCCGCGGCTGCCGAGCGTTATTACCATCGATTTGAGGCCGGTCTGATCGGCATAGCGGACGATTTCACGTTTGGCTTCCTCCAGCTCAAGCTGCAAAAAGTCAAGATTCAGCAGGCGGCCTGCTTCGATGTCATTGCAGATAAAGCATTCCATCTGGTCAAGGATCTCGATATTTTGGCGAATGACATCGAGATTCCCCGGGATGCCGTAAACCGGTTTTTTATATTGCGCGGCCAGGGCCAGGGCCTTTTTGGTAATCGCTTCATTGAGGTCAAGCTCCAGCACAACATGCGAGGCCTCTTCAAAAAAGCGATTGCCCTGTTGACTGATGATTTCATCGAGGACATCGAGCCGCGGCATCTGCGAGACAGAGCCGGCCAGATCGCCTTTTTCGTCAAGGACGACGAGCCACATGCCCATGCCGCGGGAATCGACGCTCGTAACATAGCCGGTATTGACCCCGGAGGCTTCCAGGCGCTGCAGGATTTCCTCCCCTACGCCGCTTTTATCTACAGAAGAAATAAACGTTGTCGGCAAAGCGAGCCCGGCGAGATTTTCCGCCACATTGCGGGCCACGCCGCCATGAACGAACTCTATACTGCCAAGGTTGCGCCCAACCGGATTATAGCTGCTGCCAGCACTTCCCTTGCAATCCATAAACACCGTGCCGATGACGGTAACATTAAGTTTCATCTGATAAATTCCACCTTATCTTTTTTATGCCTATCCCTGCTACAGTATAGCAGAAAATGCCCGGCGGATAAATAGCCTGCTGAGGTTCCCTCCTAAACGGAACAAGAAAAGCGGCCCCGCAGGGCCGCCGTAAAGTGACTTATTTCCAGTTGAGGGCAGCGATCTGTTCGACATCCTTGTCGCCGCGGCCGGACAGATTGACGATCATGATATGATCCTTCGGCAGTGTCGGCGCCAGTTCAATGGCATAGGCTAGGGCATGGGAGCTTTCAAGAGCCGGAATAATCCCCTCGGTTTCCGACAGTAAATAAAACGCATCGACCGCCTGCTTGTCCGTGACCGCCACATATTCAACGCGGCCGCTGTCGCGAAGGTAAGCATGTTCCGGCCCGATTCCCGGATAATCGAGTCCGGCGGAAATAGAATACACCGGGCTGACCTCATTGTTTTCATCCTGCAGCACATAGCTTTTAAAGCCGTGTAAAACACCGACCTTGCCGAGGGTCAGTGTAGCTGCATGATCCTTTGTATCAATCCCCTTACCGGCAGCTTCGGCGCCATAGATCTTGACGCCTTCATCGGCTAAAAAGCCCTGATAGATGCCGATGGCATTGCTGCCGCCGCCAACGCAGGCAATAACGCTGTCCGGCAGACGTCCTTCAAGTTCCAGAATCTGTTCTCTCGCCTCAAGGCCGATGTAGCGCTGGAAATAGCGGACGATGCTCGGATAAGGATGGGGGCCGACGGCAGAGCCCAGCACGTAGAAAGTGCTGTTGCAGTTGCCAACCCAGTAATTGATCGCCTCATCGACGGCATCCTTCAAGGTACGCGTGCCGCTCGTTACCGACACGACCTCAGCCCCGAGAATTTTCATCCGGAAGACATTTAACGCCTGGCGCTCTACATCCTCGGCGCCCATGAACACCTTGCACTTCATGCCAAACAGAGCAGCAGCGGTTGCGGTCGCCACACCGTGCTGGCCAGCACCGGTTTCAGCAATCAGGCAGTTTTTCCCCATTTCCTTGGCAAGCAAGGCCTGCCCGATCGCATTGTTGATCTTATGCGAGCCCGTATGATTCAAATCTTCCCGTTTGAGGTAAATCTTGGCCCCGCCAAGGCGTTCACTGAACTGACGAGCATGATAGAGCAGCGACGGACGACCCACATAATTTTTCATATGAAAGGCCAGTTCCTGCTGGAAGGCGACCGAATCCTTGCACTTTTCATAGGCAGCAGCCAGTTCGTCGAGCACCGGCAGGAGCACCTCCGGTACATACTGTCCGCCAAATTGTCCAAATAATCCTGCTTGTTTCTGTTCCATTTTAAAATCCCCCTCAAATTTATGTATTTTGTTTATACGGGCCAGGCCGCTACGGCATAAAAAAAGCACCTGTCCTTGGTTTAAAGGACAGATGCGTTTGCGTCTGCGGTACCACCTTTTTTGATAGGAAAATCCTATCCTCTCAGTAGAATGCCATCACATTCCCTACCCGTAACGCAGGTACTACGTTGCCGAATACTCTCCCCCAGGGGATTTCCCGGCACCCTCAGTGGTCCATTTGCCGAATTGTTACTGTTGGACTCGCAGCTCCGCCAACTCTCTGTAAGCACATCTTTCGACGTTATCTCCACCTCAATGGTTTGTGGTTTGCTATCAAATTGTAAACCTATAGTATCATAAAAGAATCTTTTTAGCAAGTATTTTTCTTTTCAGCCGTTTTTCTTTTATAATGTTCACTCCATAAAAACACTTATGACTTCCATATGAATCTTGTTTTACTCTTGTTTTGATAACAATTGCCGTTTGCTTACTTCTTTCAGCCAGCTCCAGTGATAGTAAAAATGCAGCAGTAGCGCCGCCGTCATCACATAGGCACTATAGCTGTGAATATCCTTGTACAATCTTGTATAGGCCCGTGCTCCCACATGAAAATCCAGCAAATAGCCGCTAATCACACAGATCAGACCAGCAATCAGTAATACTATATCAACCCAATAATTTTTTTGCACTTTCGTCAAAGCAATTCCTCCTCTGCTCTTTTCTCCATTTTAGCAGCAAAAGCTTTGATTAAACTTTGAAAGCCACACCAACGCTGAAAAATTAAGCGTATATGGTCTCTAGTGTACCATAGAGGACAGGCCGTAACAATGTATTTTGTCTTTAAAGATCAGTTAAACGAGGACTTGCTTCTTTGCCTCCCCAGCCGCCCGCTTTTTTTCCACAACACAAAGAGCTAAGCAGCAAAGGAGGGCAATGACGACCAGGATAAGACTGTCGCGATACAGGGCTGGCGCATAGCCGCCGATCAGCAGTTGACGAACATCGTCCGATAAGTACGACAGCGGCAGTAACGCGGACAACAGCTGATTGCCAGCTCCCATCGAGGCTTGCGGCCAGGTATAGCCGGACAAAACAAATGCCGGCACCGTATAGGCAATTGACAGGCGGACAAAGGTCAATTCATCCGCACACAGCGCTGCCAGCAGGGCGCTAAAGGCTACAGCTGCCAGCAGAAACGATCCCGCCAGCACCAAGAGACTGCCGAGCTGCCCTTTCGCGGGCAACGAAAAAATTTCGACAGCGACAAAAATGGTCAGAGCGAAAGCCGCCAGACCGCTGAGCCAATAGGGAAAGAGCTTGGCAAACAATGTTCCCGGAGACCTCAGATAGAGCCGATCGGATTTAGCGGCTCGTTCTTCCTGTATTCCCGCGCCTACCGCTAAAAACACGCCCTGCTGCATTGCTGCCAGGGAAAGTCCCAGCACAAAAAAATACAAATAGCTCTGCGTCGGATTATTGAGTACCCGCACAGACAGTTCCACCGGTACAGCGGTATGGCGCGCCTGTGAGGGCAGCAGGCCCAGCCTGGCTTCAGCGCCGGCAGCTGCCGACTGCAGCGAAAAGCCGCCGACAATTTCCTGCGCCGCCGTGGTCACCGTGTTTGCCACCAGGATATTGGCCCCGTCCGTCAGCAGCGCCGCGCTGCCAGATCGGCCTGTTTTCACCTCGCGGGAAAAGCCCTGGGGAATGTATAGCGCCGCATACACTTCACGTTCCCGCAGCGCCGCTTCCATATCTTCCGGAGAGGCCTCCCATTGTCTGATTCGAAATTTTTCCGAATCATAAAAGGCCTGAACCAGCTTGTGGCTGAGCGCACTTTGGTCTTCATCGCAAATCAGCAGCGGCACGCGGTTAATGACGTGATTTGCATATAAGAGGCTAAATAAAATCAGATACGCCAGGGAGGCGCCGATGATGAAAATCCCCCGCCGGCGATCAGCAATAAAAATGCGAAAAAACTCCTGGCGCATCCGTTGCCATATATTCATAAACTCACCTCATCCTTTACCGTACTTTCAAGTTTTAAAAGTCGCCGCGAGAAAATTTTCATACTGATCACGGTCAGAACAATTCCCCCTGTGCAGAGGATCAGCAGATTTTCCGGCAGCTGTGGCGAATAGCCCATCAACACCAGATCACGCACGGCATCGGCCGTATAGGTAAGCGGCATAAAGGCAGCAATCGTTTTTGCCACCGGGTCCATCGCAAACGACGGCCAGCTCAGCCCGCTGAACAACAATCCCGGCATAATATAGAGCAAAGGGACCTGCAGCGCCGCCACTTCGTCGCTGACAATCGCCGAAAAAAGGAAACTGATCGCCAGCACCAAAAAGGAAAAGGCCCCAACCAGCAGCAGCAGCGGCCATAAAGCGCCAGAAAAGGTCATATCAAAAAATACGATTCCCGCCCCGAGGCACAGAAAAAACGACAAGATGGCCGCCGGCCAGCATACCAGCATTTTTCTAAGGACAAG
Organism: Selenomonadaceae bacterium; assembly: GCA_963678095.2. Classification (GTDB taxonomy): domain Bacteria; phylum Bacillota; class Negativicutes; order Selenomonadales; family Selenomonadaceae. Next base: position 949,898 of record OY782746.1, read on the forward strand.
CTCGCTCGCGGAGGTATTCCCCCGGGTCTCAGGCTTTGCATATTCCCTGACCAGCAGCGGCCCGGCTGTGAGTAAAATCGCAATTTGCAGACCGTTTAGCACGAGGCCGAGCAGCATGAAATTCGTATAGGAGGTCGTCGGGTTGTTCAATACCCGGACGCCCAGCTTGACCGGAGCCGCCATATTGAGCGCCGCAACCGGTAGTTGGTTTTTTCCCTGCCAGAGTTTTTTTGCCGTACCAGCGGAAAAACTCTGCACGATTTCCGTAGCCGCCCCAATGCCGGCATTGGCAAACATATTATTCGCCGAATTTGCTTGCAGCAGGACCGTAGCCCCTCGGCCCTGCTTGATGGATTGCTCGAATTGCGGGGGAATTGCCAGGGCCATCAGGGCCTTATTTTCCGCCATTGCCTGGTCCATATCGGCCTGCGTCACCACCTGGGCAACAATCCGGCAGCGCTCCGAGTCGGCGAACGCCTGCACCAGCGAGCGGCTTACAGCCGTCTGATCCTGATCGTAGATGAGCAGAGGAATATCCTTTACTATATTGCTGCTGTAGGCATTGCCAAAAAAAAGCAGATAAAGCAGCGGCAGCAAAAAAAGCAGCCAGCCGCTGCGCCACAGACCGCCAAACAGCTGTCCGGCCTCAAGTGAAGCCATCTCTCGCAGCTTCATTTTCACGCATCTCCTCCAAGCAATTTAAAGCGCATTCCCGGACGGACCTGCTCCGAATCCGTCTGGATCTTGACATTGAAGGTTACCACGTCCGTATCGCCACGCTCATTGGTGGCCCGATAGGTGGCAAATTCCGCTTTTTTACTGATATCGACAATGACACCGTCGATCTTTATCGCCGGATCATGCGCCTGCAGCTGGACGTTTTGCTGCAATGCATACTGCGAGATTTCATCTTCCCGGATCTTCAGATTGATCCAGTTATCCGTGGGATCTTGCACGGTTACCAGCGGCGTTCCCTGTGACACCATCGCCCCGACTTCCACATATTTGGTGGTGACAATCCCGTCAAACGGCGCCCTGATTTCGGTTTCATCAAGGGCGACGCCCACCTGCTGCAGACCGGCCTGGGCCTGTTCGACTTTTCCCTGCAGCGCTGCTTCATTTTCCAGGTTCACCTGCGTCTGCAGCAGTCCGGCCTGGGCGCCAGCCACACTAGCCTGCCCCTGCTGATAGGCCGCCTGCGCCGCTTCGTATTTTGTCTGACAGGCATCAAAGGTCTGGCGCGAAACCGCACCGGATTCGACCAGTTCCTTAAAACGGATATAGTCCTTTTCCGTCAGTTCAAGCTCCGTTTTCAGCTTATTTAGCTGAGCGTTAGCATTTGCCAGTGTCGCCTTGGCGGTCTGATCCTGCAAAGTTGTCACCGCTGCCGCCTGCTTGGTCTGCGCCCGGAGCGCATCGACGGAAGCGGTCGATTGTCTGGCCTGCGCCACAAGATCACGACTGTCGATCCGGGCGATAACCTGCCCTTTTTTTACTACCTCTCCCTCTTTTACCAACAGCTCTACAACCCGCCCAGGAATCTTCGACAGAACATCGACTTCCTTTGCCTCAGCCCGGCCCCACATGTCCTCATTGGCCGCCGTGGTCCGGAAGCAACCTGTAAGCAGCAGACATATACCCAAAAACGCCAATATTGCCACCGGAGCCATTGTTCTTTTTATATTTTTCATTTTATCCGTCCTCTTCTGTTTAATACTATGGATACTATATTTGTTTTTTCAGTACTTGTATGCCGAAAGAAAACGCGCCAAAGCGCGCTTTTTTTCGGCTGTTTTATTTTTTTACGATAAGCCCCTTGAGGATAATATCGAGCAACAGCTGCATGGCATCGTGCAGCGTGAGATTATTCTCCCGCAAAAAGGGATACGACACCAGTTCCTCCATCGTGCTCGAAATCATGGTCTCAACAATGCTTATATTCACCGGGCGAACCGTGCCTTCATCAATGCCCTGCCGGATAAAGACCGCCACAAGATCAAGCCGCCGCTGGCGAAACGCCCGCACGGTTTCCCACTTTTCCGGATAATTCGTCCGAAATTCATCGTAGACACGGCTTTGAAACGGTTCAAACATCCTTGATGTCACCATCATAGCTGCTTCAATTTTTTCTACCACCGGCTGATCAGACTCGAGCATTTGCTGCTCCTGCTGCTGAAAATCCTGTTGCATCTGCTCAAGAATCGTGTCAAAAATTTCTTCCTTGGAAGAAAAATACCGGTACAGCGTTGATTTGCTGACGCGAAGGCGCCGGGTCAGATCTTCCATGGTGAATTTAAACCCACGCAGATTGATTTCTTCAATGACAGCTTGCATGATTCGATCGCGCATTTTCTCCTCCAGTACCAAAAGTACATTATCAGTACTCATTTATGGTCTTATCATACGGCAACTTTGCCCGTCTGTCAATAAACAATCCCCTGTCAATCGCTGCCGTAGAAAATGCCCTCTGGTTTCATAACCGTTACACCTGTTTAGTTCACTCTTGAACGCAGAGAATCTTTGTCCGGCATCATTGGTGCCGTACCAAAATGCGCCCGCAATTTGGGCAGAATCGGTAGCACAATCACCGCAGCCACGCCCATCTGGACAAGATTGCCGGGAACCGATGACATCGGAACCAGCCAGTTGCCGTAAAGCAGGACCTCAGCCAAATAATAGCCGCCAATTTTAATTGCCGTTGCTGCCAGAACAGCGACGGTATAGGCAGCAAGCGATCGGCGGCGTTCACAGATCGCCCCGACTGTATAGCCCATAAGTCCGACGACAAGAAAGGTAAACGGGGCCCAGATAAACCAGCCACCGACAAGGTCAAACAAGGCCATTCCCACCCCCCCGGCAACGGCACCGAATTTACGGCCAAAAAGTACGGCAATAATGAACAATGGGACATTGCCCAGATGGATCAGTCCGCCATTGGCGGCAATCGGCAGGCGAAGATTGACAAAAATTGTACAGACAAATACCAGGGCGATGCCAAGGGCTGCATACGCCAGTTTTCTGGTGCTGCTGAAATTCTGCTGCATAAAAACACTCCTGTCTTTTTGAATAAATATAATAGCTACCGGGAGCTTTCGTCATCCCGGAATGATAAGAGTATACCGGATTCAGCGGCACAAATAAATACTTTTGCCAAATGTTATAAATCATACTGATACAATTCAATAGCAACTTTTATGAATTGCGTGGAAATTTGTAAAGAATCCCTGCTCTCCTAAAAACGCCTGAACAGAAAAAACCGCATAAGCTATGCTTATGCGGCTGAAGCTATATTCACTTTATCAAAATTCAGTCACCATAACCGGAAAGATTGCCCAGCAACAGCTCTTTTACTCCATCGTGTCTGCTGACACATCCCGAATTTTTTGCAATAATTTTATTGCTGCTGCGGGGGCAACCGGCCGGCTGAATACATAGCCCTGAACATAATCACAGCTGCATTCCAGCAAGCAGGCTACCTGCTGCGGATCCTCGGCCCCCTCGGCAACAACCTCCATTCCCAGCGTATGCCCCAGACCAATAATCGAGCAGACCATTTTCTTCTGCAGCGTGTCAAGCGCTATGGTATCAATAAACGATTTATCAATCTTCAGACAGTCCACAGGCAGGTTGCGCAGATAAGTCAGCGAAGAAAATCCTGTGCCAAAATCATCAAGGGCCAGGCGGCAGCCATAGGCATGTAACTCCCGCAGCTTGACTATGCCTTCTGTCATATTCTCCATCAGAATGCTCTCGGTGATTTCGAGTTCCAGCTGCACCGGACGAAGAGAAAATCTCTCCACATTCTCCTTTACCAAAGATACAAAATCTTCACTTCGCATCTGCCGCGTCGATATGTTGACGGCGATATGAATATCCTCCCAGCTATTTTCTGCCAGCTGCGCGGCAAAACGGCAGCTCTCCTGCAGGACCCATTGGCCGATTTCAAGAATCAGGCTGCTGCGCTCCGCGAGCGGAATGAAACTCGACGGCGGCACCAGCCCGTACTCCTCGCTGTTCCAGCGCAGAAGGGCTTCAAATCCGGCAATCCGCTGGCCATCGGTTGTAAATTGTGGCTGGTAGACAAGGAAAAATTCATCTTTGACCAAGGCCCGGCGCAGGGCGTTTAACATCATCATGTCATCCGCGGTTTTTTGCAATAGCGCCGGTTCAAAAAAGCGCCAGCAGTTGCGTCCGGCGGCTTTAGCTGCATACATCGCCGCATCGGCCATTTTCAAAAGTTCTTCCGGCCAGTCAGCCTGCTGCGGATAGCAGACCACACCAATACTGGCAGACAGATGAATCTTTTCACCAGCTACATTGTATTCGCGGCTAAGCGCTTTACAGGCAACTTCAGCCAGCGCAGTTGCCTGACTCTTCGTGTTTCTGCCAGGGGCAAGCACAATAAACTCATCGCCGCTGATCCGAAAAACTTCGGCGGCCTCACTGAATGCTTGTTGCAGGGAAGATGCGGCATCAACAATGACCTTATCCCCGGCTGAATGGCCAAAGGTATCATTGACAGCCTTGAAATCATCCATATCGATAAATAGCATAATCCCTGCGGATTTACCGCTGCGGGCCCGCTCAAGTTCCTGCTCAATTTTCTGATTCAGATGCGCCCGATTTGGCAGTTCGGTCAATACATCATAATAAGCCATATGCTGAATTTTAACCTGGGCCTGCAGCCGATCCATGGCAAAAAAGGCCAGATCAGAAAACTGACGCAAAATCTCTGCATCTTCCTGAACAATTACCTTGCCTGCCGGTTTCCAGGCTGCTGCCAAAACCCCTTTCACCTGGCGGCCCTGTTTGAGTGGTACCAGTAGCATACTGGTTAAAACCGGCGCCTCAGCCTCCGGCTCCAGTACTGATTCCCACCAGATATCCGTCGCCTGGTAAATCTCCCCAGTTTTATAAACATTATGCAGAGGTCCGTCCTGGCAGGCAAGTCCGCTTCCGAGCAAGTTCGGTGACACGCCAATTCCGTCATGCAAAATGAAGTTCTGCCCAGCCTTATCATATAACCCAATAAAGCCGCCGGTCGCCTCGACAAGCTCTACGGCATTGCCCAAAACTGTTTTCATCAATTCATTTACATCACTATTGGAAACCAACAAGTTCGTCGTGGCCCGGTACTGACGATCCCGGCGCAAGAGACGGTCCTGCGTCTGGCTGCGAATTATATTTTCATCCTCAAGAACGCGGTTCATCCGCCCCAACTCTTCATTGACGGCAATCATTTCCTGATTCATTGCCGTTAACTCCTGATTGGCGGCATATAATTCCTGCGTCCGCTCTTCGACCTTTTGCTCAAGCTGCTCATTGGCCCGCTGCAACGCAGCTTCGGCTTCTTTTTCCGCCGTAATATCATGCCAGATAAAGACGGCATGAAGGACTCTGCCGATCATCATCACATCAGCAGAAAAGATCCCCGGACGAAACTGGCCATTTTTTGTCCGCCACAGGACTTCTTTATTATGCAATGATTTTTGCCGATTAAGCTCCTCATATACGACTGCCTTTACCTCATTTTCCCATAAGCCAAAGCTGTCGGACCCAAAGCCAATGACTTCTTCCCGGCTGTAACCAAAGATCTTAAAAAAAGCTTCATTTACCTCAACAAAGATGCCACTTTCAATATTCACAATGCCAATCGCATCCGCTACATAGCGGAAAGCCTTGAAGTATTTTTCTTCCGGTCGGGCAAAGCGCCGACTGATCAAGACAATTACCAGCACACCGAGTAAAAGGCAAACTGCAGCCGTCTTAACCAATACCTGGTTCAGCTCACGGCTGTCGCTTGCCACTTCGCTTTGCGGCGCTGATATGCCCACCAGCCACTGCGCTCCGCCCGGCAGTCGAATCGGCGTAAATACGGTACATACAGGGGCCTGTTCCAGCCCATAGCAACCTTGATGCTGGTCCTGTTCTGCCAGCGTCCGGCTGAACAGCTCGCGAAAATTGTCAGTTGATTCCGGCAATTCATTCGGCATGACCGTATCGTTTGCTATATCAAGCAGATTCAACTTACCATTTAAGTCCGGCTGCTGCCCATGCGCAATCAAAATGCCCGATTGATCAACGATAAACGCGTAGCCCGTTTCCATAAATTTTGTTTCCTGGACCATCTGATTCAGACTTGTAAGCGGCATTGTCGCCTGAATAATCGCCGTTACCTGCCCATCGCGGATTACCGGCACTGCTATCGCCAGCGACATCTTTCCGCTGCCGCGGGAAAGGAGCGGTGCCGATACGGTCATCTTCCCCGTCTTCACCGCTTCCTGATAATAAGGCCGATCGCCAAGGTAAGCCGTATCACCTTGGGCCCGGATCATATTGCCTTCCAGATCACCGTAATTGATGCCGGTAAATTTAGGGTTTTTTTCCAGTGCCGCCGCCAGCGCCGACACGATCTGCTGACGATCTTGCGGCCTGACAACATCCGGGTTTATGGCTACCATTTCAACATATAAGACAAGTTCTTCGACAAAGGCAGTAACCCTATGCGAATAATCATTTCCAATTGCTGCCGCATTGCTGTTTATACTCTTGGTAAGCGCCCGATCAGAAAAATAATAACTTACCGTACTGAGAACCCCCAGCGAAGCCACCATCAGTGACACCATAATTAAGAGCAGCCGGGCCCGTATGCTTTCGGCACTAAAATTTCTTTTTAAACTCTTTTTCAGCCAAGATCCATGCATAGCTTTCATCTCCTAGCTCCAAGCGAGCACATGCTATTTCCAAAATCTCATATTTAGAGTTATCTTCTCCGCCTCGGGGAAAAATCCCTTTGCCACCTAATTGTATATTTTTCCCGATAGACCCTTCTGTTAGCGCAAGCGGTGATCCGCTGTAAAAAATGTCTTATAGCCCAGCATTACAAACAGAATTGTCGTCAGGGCCGTGGCCCCTAAAATCGCCAGCATAATGCCGATCTGGTACTTGATTGCCGTCAACGGAAACACGCCGGACAGAATCTGCCCGGTCATCATTCCCGGCAGAGATACAATTCCCATCGTCAGCATATTATTCATCGTTGGTAAAATCGCACTGTCAAAGGAATCATTGATGATATCACGCGCTGCCTGTGCTGGGGACGCCCCAAGCATCAGGGAGTTTTCGATCATCACCCGTTTTTCGGCCATCGCATCACAAAGCTTATTGGCTCCAAGGGCAATTCCCGTCATGCAATTGCCGACGATCATGCCGGAAATCGGAATCATATACTGCGGTTCAAACCACGGACGCACCTGCAGCACGATCACGATAAAAAAAATCGTTGGCAGGACAGCCCCGCCAATCATCGCCACCCCCATCATTTGCTGCAATTCTTTTGACATATCCCCCTTCACGCGTTTGATCGCATTATAAACGGCAAAGGAAACCATAATCAGCAGCATGATACTTGTCAGCCACCAGCTCGGATTGTCAAAGACAAACATCAGCACATACCCCATAGCGGTAAGCTGCAGGGTCATGCGAAGTGCCGCCAGCAAAATCTGGCGTTCCCGCCGAATGCCGCGGGATTTAAAGATCAGCAAGATGATAAAAATAAATACATAGGCCAGTGACAGCTGCAGAATTGATAAATTCATAATTGAAGAGTTCATCATAACCCTCCTTTGACCCGGCCGTGTTCCAGCCGAATAATTTCATCAGGAAACGTCTGTGCAATCTGCTCGGAATGTGTAATCATGAGCAGTTTTTTATTTCTGCGCCGGACAAATTCAACCAGATTGCTGATGATAAATCGTTCCGTATCCTTATCCAGGGCCGCAGAAGGTTCATCGAGCAGATAAACCTCGGCATTCATCAGCATGATACGGGCCAGGCAGAGGCGCTGCTTTTCGCCGCCGGAAAAATTATGGCAGGCATCGGACAGTTTCTTGTCAAGCTCCACCCAGCGCAAGCTCTCCTCTATAGCCGCAACGCTTGCTGGTTCCTTCTCGGAAAACAGTCGTCCGATTTGCAGATTATCCTCAACACTACCGCTGTAGATCACCGGGGTCTGCCCCAGCATCACAACTTCACGCCGCAGCTTCACCTTATCAAGGGCGGCTATATCTTCCCCATTATATAAAACACAGCCAGCATCCGGAATATTGAGCCCATTGAACATTCGCAGCAACGTCGTCTTGCCGCTGCCGGAAGCTCCAATAATGCAGGTAATCGGTTTATGCACTGACAATTCCGGAATATCCAAAATATCTTTAAACTTTAAATTTTTTACCATAAAAACAGAACTGCTCTCCAAATCCGTCGCCCCTCTCTGGCACCTTGTCCTACAGCTTTCTTGGTTTTATTGTATCATAAAATTCCCTGCTGTTCCCAGAGAAAAAAAGCCGCGGCAGAATTTATTTCTGTCGCGGCTTTTCCCATAAAATATGCCGATCGTTTAGCCTTCATTTGCCAGCATTTCATTTAAAATCACAATATCGGTTTCCTTCATTCCTTTTTTTGCCACCGCACATACCGCAGCAATGTTCTGATCTATATCGGCTTTAACAATTCCGTCCCCTGGCTGAAAGCTGTTATGCGCCTGTGCCTGACGATAGGAAAGCAGCGCGGTCCCGACAGCCACCGCAATCTTCATCGCACAGGATGGCTTGGCTCCGTCACAGATAATCCCTGACACAGCTGCCAGGGAATTTGACAGCGTGTTTCTTATGATATCAATTTTTTCCTGTTTCATAAAGGCTATGCCGGCAGCACTGGCAGCAGCTGCGCTGACCACCCCGCAGTATGCCGACAAACGGCCAATCCCCTTTTTAATATATAAACTCAGCAAATTGGCAAATATAAGCGCCCGAAACAATTCTTCTTCACTATGCTTGCCCGCTTCGGCATGTATGATAATGGGCAGCGAAACCGTCATGCCCTGATTGCCGCTGCCGGAATTAATGCAGACCGGCAGCGCACAACCGCTCATGCGGGCATCCGAGCCCGCCGCTGCATATGCCTGTGATTTGAGCATCGCACTCCCAAAGGTACCGTCCTCGCTGCGAAACAGTTTTCCGATATTGGCTCCATAATTATTGCGCAGCCCCTCTTCGGCAATAGCCCGGTTATAGCTGATTTCAAGGCGAAGAATCTCTTTGATTTCCTCCATCTCCCCCCCGCGGGCGAAATCATAAATTCCCTGAAAGCTCAGATCCACATCGTCATAGCTGCTGACAAGATCCTCCTGCTTGGCGAAGAGGATCACGTCATTGCGCTGGATCTTCATGATATTCGTATGACTTCCCTGGACGATTACCGTCACCAGGTCAGAGCCACTATAGGCCTCAATGGCAATGTACAGGTTTTCCACCTCTGGTTCGAGCACAATCGTACAGAAATTATCTTTATACAGCAACTCGGCCCGTTGCAGGTCAGCAGCGGTCAATTGTTCCAAAATTTCCAGGTTATACTGCGGTTTTCCGACGACTGCCCCCAAAATCACACTGTAGTATAGTCCCTTTTTTCCCGCCGAATTCGGAATGGTCACGCTTTTTGCATTCTTGATCATGTTGCGGCTGCAGCGCAGGCGAATTTTATCGGGAAAACAACCCAGAACCTCCACTGCCTTGGCCGCCGTATACGCAAGCGCAATCGGCTCCGTACAGCCAAATGCCGGCACCATTTCCCGTTTTAACAGCTCCAAATATTTATCCATATTTCCATCGCTCCATTCAACTCTTTATTGCCCAGCCAACCGGCGGAAAAATCACTTGTTCCTATTAGAAATTTATAGTATCATGAGTATGCTTATGAGTAAAATTAAAATATATGAAAAATATTATCATAAAAACTAATATAGAGGTAATATTATGGAAATCAGAAATATACGGACATTTATCAAGGCTGCCGAGCTGGGAAGTTTCTCCAAAGCCGGCCTTGAACTTGGCTATGCTCAGTCCACGGTAACGCTCCAAATGCAGCAATTAGAAGAGGAATTAGGGGTCTCTTTGTTTGACCGACAGGGAAAGAAAATCAGTCTGTCACAAAACGGTCGGACTTTTTTGCTGCATGCCTATCAGCTGATAAACTGTGAGCTTTCCGCCCGCCAGGCGCTGAGTCCGGCTGCCAAGCCCTCCGGACAGCTTAGAATCGGAATGGTCGAATCCTTGAGCGTTTCCGGCTATGCCGATATCTTGCAAAAATACATGACAGCCTTCCCCGATGTCACGCTGATCGTGAAAATCGCCACTACCCTTGAACTGATGGCCCTGCTTGAAAAAGGCGCCCTGGACGTCATCTTGCTGCTCGACCGCAAAATCGTCCATGATGACTGGCTTGTCCCTTTAGAAAAGCCCGAGACGATCATTTTTTTCTGTGCCCCGCACCATTCGCTCGCCCACCAAACGGTCCTTCTTGCAGAAATTGCCCACGAGAAATTTCTGCTGGTTGAGAAGGGCTGCAATTATCGTCAGGTTTTTGAAGATCGCCTGGCCGAGCAACGACTGCTTGCCAGCTGCTGCCTTGAAATTGGCAGTACGCATATGATTATCGACTACGTAAAGGCCCGGCTCGGCATTTCCCTACTACCGGCCTTCTGTCTGGAAACGGAGCTGCAGCAGCAGACCATTTCCCAGATTTTTATTAAGGATTGCCCTCTCTGTCTGTACGCGCAGATCATTTACAATAAGCACCGCGGGCTCACGCCGGCACTGCAGGCATTTTTATCGCTGGCCCAGCCATATTTTACCCCGGAAAACAAATAGGAGAAGGATGGCAGCCGGCTGGCGCCATCCTTCTCCTATTTCATATTTATTGCTTCACTTTTATCATAGCTTTTTCTGCAGACAAATAGAGGCCGCTAAATCTTTATACGGACCATACCTGTCTATTTCCTGATAACCGATTTTTTCATATAGCTTCATTGCAGCAACCAACGGAGCTCCCGTCTCTAAAATCAATGTAGAAAAATTATTTCCCCGAGCGTAATTTTCCAATTGCCAAAGGAGGCTCCGCCCTATACCGAATCGTCGATATTCCGGTTTAACAAAAACGCGTTTTACTTCCGCCGTAATGGCATCATAATATTTTAAGCCCGCACAGGCAACCGGGGCCAGACCATCATAGGCTAAGACGACAACCTGAAGGTCCTCCCGTCTATTATGTGGCAGATAGCCTTCCCTGTTCTTTTTCCCGCCAGCAACTTCATCAAGATATTGGTCGAGCATTATACACAATGCCGCAAAATCAGAATTGTTTGCCCCCGCCATCAGATATTTCATTTACTACACCTCCGTTTAGAGCCGTCTTTCGCTATAAGCACAACATTCGTTCATAAGCGAAAACGCGCTACCTCTGCCTGAAGATCATTCGCCAGCGTAGCCAGCCCATGGCTGGATGAGGCAATCTCTTCCATTGATGCCGATTGTTCCTGTGTTGCGGCTGATACGCTCTGTGCCTCTGCCGCCGACTCTTTACTTGTCTTATTGATTTCCTTGACGGAAACAACCAGTTGCTCATTTTCTTCGGCAATTTTATGAATCGATCCGGAAATATCCTTCGTCTGTCGTGATAGTGACACCACAGCTTCCGCTATATTTTTAAATGTTGCCCCTGTATCATTGACCAGGAGCATTCCTGATTGAATTCCACTGTTTCCTGCCTGTCCGACGGCAATCACACGGTCAAGATTTAATTGATTTTTTTCCACCAGTTTTCCGATTTTCTGTACGGCTGCATCTGAGGCTTCTGCCAGTTTCCGCACTTCTTCGGCCACTACAGCAAATCCCCGTCCCTGTTCACCAGCCCGAGCCGCTTCAATTGCCGCATTAAGCGCCAGCAGATTTGTCTGCCCGGCAATCGAGGAAATCAATTCTACCATTTCATTGATCTGCTGCGAACTACTGCTGAGCTCGACAATTGTTTTCTGCATTTGCACGTTATTTTCTCCGACATCCGTCATTTTCCCAATAGTCTGATCGACTACTTCAATTCCACGATCAGAGGCTTCCGACGTATCCGCTGCTATAACGGCAAGACCGGCAGCAGCCTGAGAAATTCTCCCCGCCTGTTCGGCCATTGCCTGTGCCAGGGCCATAATCTGGTTAGCCGATGCGGCCTGGGAATTAGCCTCCTGCGATATTTCCGTGACTGATCCTGCTACCTGCCCAGCGGCCTCTGCCGATTGCTGAGCACTTGCTGTAAGCTCTTCACTTGCAGCTGCTACCTGTTCCGAGGACTGCGCTATTTTTTGAACAAGCTGCTGCACACTACTGCGCATTTTCTCAAGGCCTTTTGCTAATTCACCAATTTCATCGCACGAGCTATCTTCAATGGCCTTACTCCCCAAGTTTCCTTCAGCAATTTCATGGAGTGCGCGCAGCAATATGCCTATGCGGCGGATCAGATTGCGTGTCAGCCCATACATAGCTCCACTGCCAAGTAAAACAGCCAACAACGGAACTAGTAATAATCCGATATCTGCTGCATCAGCTGTAGCCTCATTAAACTGCCTTATATCGTCTGCTTCTTTTATCTTAAAGGCTATACTGTCATCAAAGAGCTGATTCAGCTTGGTGGCATGTGCTGCCAGATTCTGCGTATAATAATCATAAGCTTCCTGCTTTTGTCCTTTGCGAGCAAGGTCGACAACAACCTGTCTTTTTTCCCGCCATTGCCCCAATTCTTCATTAATCATATCCAGATTCTTTTTTTCATAGTCATTTTGTACGGAAGCCGCATAACGATTCATTAAATCGCGGTTTTGCTCTGTACGAGTCTGCATGTCCTGAACCAATGCAACTTCACGCTTTGCATCCGCTGTAACCGTCAATTCCAGTAAATCCGCCTGCAAGCTCCGAATATTTGTAATCGACAAACTCAGGTCTTCAATTGGTAACAGTGAATTTTCATATGTACTTTGCAGGGCGCGATTGGACTGATGCGTATAATGGTAGCCAAACATGCCAACAACAGCAAAACATGCCGTAAACAATAGGATAATACTAAAAAATTTTTTCCCAATACTTAAATTATTAAATATTTGCATAAACAATCCTCCCAGATTCTTCTTTCAGCCATTTGTCTTGATAGCAAACTTTTATGTTTCCCCACTTCCTTCCAAAATAAAAAAAAGATTGCCCGGGTTGTCATCTGCGCTTGCGATGCAACCTGGCAATCTTAGAATTTCATCTGTAGACCCAAGGCTTTGCGTCCCATCCTTTCGGGTGGTTTGCTTCGAAATATGTTTCTTATGTTTTGGAACGAACTTAGTTTACTACCATGGCCGAACAATGTCCAGTTAAATTTGCTGAAAATTTTTCCAGCTTGGAATAAAAGTAACCTTATGAAATAAATAGAGCCGGAAATTGCTGAGGCAATTTCCGGCTCTATTTATTTTTCTCTATATTTGATTCTACTTCTGATTAATCAGACGGTTGAGTACCGGAATAAATAAGATCATGACCACCGATACCACGGCTGTGCCGATTCCGATTTTGTTGAAGACATCGACATATACGGGTAACGTCAGCAACGGATCAACCACCGTTTTCGGCACAGCCGTCAGGGTAGCCACCCAGCCGCCGATAACAGCCGCAATTGCCGTCGTCAGGAACCAGGCTCCCATCAAAAAGCCAATCATGCGCTGTGGCACCAATTTGGAAATCATCGACAGTCCCAGGCCGCTGATCATCAACTCGCCAAGGCTCTGGAAGAAGTATGAAGCCACCAGCCACCAGGCTGAAACGATTCCCTGTTCATTGGCAAATTTTCCCGATATGCCAAGAACAAGAAAACCAATCGCACATAGAACCATACCAAAGGCAAACTTTGCCGGCATGGACCAGTCAGAGCCCTTATCGCCAAAATGCGAATACATCCAGGCCAAAACCGGGCTGGCAATCATGATCCAGAACGGATTAAGTGTCTGGAAAACCTCCGGATCACTGATAGTCATGCCCAAAATCGTATGTTCGACATTTTTAATGGCAAAGAAGTTGAGTGATGTCGGCATTTGCTGATACAGCGTAAAGAACAAAATTGCCTCCACAATCAGCACCAAGGCGGCAATCATCTTGCTGCGCTCAGCCCCTGACGATTGAAAAATCATTTTAAAGAACACGATAAATACGCCGGAGCCAATAATCGTCAGCAGCCAGTGGGCTACCGTTAAATTCGTCAGCATCCAGGCAGAAATCAGAATCATCGCCACCAGGGCAATGATAACCGCTGCTAATTTTTTTACATTCAAAGGGAGTTCACCCGCGGGGGAATCAATGCCCTCTACCAGCTTGCGGAAAAAGACAAAGTTCAAGCCGGCGATAACCAGCCCAGCGGCACAAATGGAAAAGCCAAGATCAAGCCCATAACGGCCCCCGATAATCGGTACCAACAGCATCGAAAAAAATGACCCGATATTTACGGCCATATAATACATGGTAAAAGCACTGTCAAGATGTGACTGATCGTCTTCATAAAGCTTAGACAATAAGCTGGCCGGATTCGCCTTGAATACCCCGTTCCCGCAAGCAACACAGCCCAAAGCCAAAAACACCATATCCTTATCGCTGCCGGCAAATGCCATCAACAGATAACCCAGCATCAAGGTGATGGTTCCTAAAATAATAGTTCTTTGCGTTCCAAGAATCTTATCCCCTATGTATCCGCCCAAAGCCACATAGCCATAGACCATCGCACTAAATGCACCAAATACGACAAAAGATTCCGCATCAGCCATTCCCAGGCTCTTTACAAAAAAAGACGCCAAAACGGCTTGAAGTCCGTAATATCCGAATCGTTCCCAAAACTCCAGGAAGAAAATCATATTAAATGCTTTTGATTTGCTTCCAATCTGCTGCAACATTTCCATGATAAAAAAACGCTCCCTCTATATATTTTTCTATTCCCAGAGGACATTATAGCATTATAAAATTCATCTGCAAAGTGTTGTCAGTATCGTTGTTTTCTCGTTTAAATAGACTTTTGTATTTATTTATAGTATTCCCTCTGTTTTTCAAAGGTAATATTGCGCAAATCTGTTGTATTTCACCCTGATTGATAATCAATAATTACTTTTATATAGCTTATATATATAATTGTTCAAAATAATAGTCCAGCACAGAAAGACGTAACTTCTGTAAATTTTTATTAACCTTACATATATGTATAATGTATACTTAATTTTCGGCTTAAAACAGGAAGGCTTGCACACACAAAATTTTATGGATATACATATTGCTGCGATGGCACGATGTCAACAGGCTCAATTGCCGTTACTCGTATCACAGGAATATCCTTCCCTTTGTAATTTTCTGAAAAAACCGTACCTATTATTGTAATCCAACTACTATCCGGGAAGCTATACAGGAGGCTATTTTCGCACAAAAGGCCAAATGGAGCCGCATCAGCCGAGCAACAAGTAATGGCATAGCGCACAAGCGCTGCCTGTGAGGCTTTCATTTGAGGCTCCCGGTAGACAAACCCTGTGACTTTGATTGTTTTGCCAATATAATCGCCACGATGCAAATTCAGTTTTGTAATTTCACTTACAAAATTGCTGTCATCAAGCTCAATATATTCTGCCGTGCTTGCCGCCTCTGCTTTTTGCTGTGAAAAAGCGGTGAGCCTAGAAAATTGCTCCATATTTAATCGGGTATTCATCCCTTTATTTTCAACAATTTTTGCATCAAGATTCGTGGTAGAAAAAGCAAAGGCCAAAAACAATACCAGAAGGAATGGCCACAAACTGCGTAAATGCTGATGATGCCCGCATCCACACCCACAAGCGCTATGTGGAGCCTCCTCCCGATGCTGCAAAAAAAGCAACGAAAGCTGCCCCACGAGCAAAAGAAGCAGCATAAACATTGTCCCCTGAATAAACAGGAAAAATCGCGGATGTACATACATACCGAGCTTGTTTTCTGTAAGCAAGGTATAAATAAAATAGATAAATCCGGCTAAAAATAAAGCCCTGCCAACAGGAACCACCTGAAAACGCCCTCGCATCAAACCACCCCTCCAACAAAAAGATAATTTATGATAATACCAGTCATCCCGGAAAAAAAGATTGCCAACCCAGCCAATGTCAATATAAAGCGCAAGGAAAAGACATGGAAGAACATCGCCAGATTTTTCACGTCAAGCATCGGTCCTAACACCATAAACGAAAATACAGCACCCAGCGTAAAGGTATTGACAAAGGAGGCGGCAATAAACGCATCTGAGGTTGAGCATACCGACAGGCCAAAGGCAAACCCCAACATAGCAAAAACAGAGGTAATCGGATCCTGCCCAATTACAGCTATGCTGCTATAAGGAATAAACGTTTGTACAAACGTACTAAGCAGGGCTCCCATCAATAAATACTTGCCCATATCAAAAAATTCATTACAGCTGTCAGTCAAAGTATTCGTCAATCGCCTAGACATTGAACATTTTTGCTCTTGCCTGTCCGATTCTCCCTTGTCCCAAATATCTTTTTTGGTCGCTGTGATAACGGAAAACGCTCCCCCTAACACCAGGCTAATCAAAAGCGTAATTACCAGCGCCAAAGCAAGGCGAATGGCCGCCACAGCCCAATTTCCATTAAAAGCTGCCGCGGTGGCAAAGGCTACTACCGGATTGATGACGGGAACAGCCAACATAAAAGCCATCGCCGTCGGCAAAGGCAACCCTTTTTTTAATAATCTGCCAGTAATCGGAACAATCCCACATTCGCAAAGCGGAAAGAACACACCAAAAAAGCTGGCCACAAAAATGCCAGCAATTTTATGTTTAGGCAAAAATTTCTGTATGATATCCTCTGAAGCAAAATTGTTGATCAGTGCCGAAATAAAGACCCCTACCAAAATAAACGGCAAGGCTTCGATTACAATACTTAAAAAGATCATACGGAAATTTTCTATATTAGAAAACAGCATCTGTAATAAACTATAAAAGGACAACTCAGCCATGTTTTTTACGCTCCTATTTAAAACTTCTCCGCTGCCGACAATCCTTAATGGCAACCAACGATTTCTCTATTTTACCATACACCACGCCCTCTCACATGAAAAATAGCGGTAAGGCATAAAATCTTACCGCTTATAGATAATGAACCCGCTGCGCTCCACTGTCTTTTTGTGCATTTTTCAAAGGCGTCCCTTATTTGCCCCTGCTGCCAGTTCAAGAATTTCACTGATGCTCATGCTGATGCCGCCCGGCCACTGCACCCCTTTCCCATCCGTTTCTACCGCTTCAAACACGGCAATTTGCCGTAAGTTTGAAAATCGCAGCGTCTGCAGCTTTTCCTGCATTGATAAAAGTACCGTTTGCTGATTATCAAAAAAAACAAGCAAACGATAATGGTCTTGATAAATTACTTTGCTGATTTTCATCAAACCACTCCTTTTAAATTCGGCTGTCTAAAAATAGAATGCCCCTTCCTATCATAAAAGGAAGGGGCATTTTATGCTATTCTCCTAAAGTATAATCTTTCGATCAGCCTTCATTTTTAAGCATCCAGCGGGTGAGCATCGTTCGTCCGCTGAGTTCTAGTTTTGCATAAATATTTTGCAGCGTTTTTTTAACAGTGGTTTCCTCTATGAACAGTTGCTGGGCAATCGCCTTATTCGACAGCCCCTGCGCAACGAGTTCGGCAATTTCCCGTTCACGCAGTGTCAATTGCGCTCGTGCTGCATCACCTATGACTTCCTGCGCTGCATACAAATCACCTTTCAGCTCAGCCTGCAGGGCCTTAACCGCAACTAGAAAATCTGCATATTCCCGTTCGTGCTCAAGGGCAAGCAGCAGCGGGTATAATTCCTGATACTGTTCCGCAAAGGGCATGATAAACGCATCCGGCTCAGCCAACGTCATCGCTTTTCTTACCATTTCCTCTGCTTCCTGCATCCGCTGCAAGTGCTTGCAGGCAATTGCTATATATATGTATAGGTAAATCGAACTGAGCAGATTGGGGAATACTCCAGCAATCGCCAAAAACTGATCAGCCACGCCCAACAGCTTGATATAATCGCGTTTGAGGAGGAGCGCCTTGGCATAGATGATGTTAAAAAAGGCATGACTGAGAAAGTAGAGCGGGCTTTCCTGTAATCGCCCCTGTACAATCCACGCGGGAATTTTATCCAGCCGATTGAGCCGTGCATACAGAAAGCCCTCACAGATATCAAAGGCATAAAATGCCTGATACTGGGCATGTTGTTCAATTTCCGCCCGCATTTGCTGTAAAATTTCTTGTACAGCTGCCGGATTTTGGGCCACGATTGCCAATCTTGCCCGCAAAAACAAGACGCAGAGTAAAATCGCAATTTGTCGGCTGGCTCTAGCCGGCTGTTCAGCCTTATGAAGGGTGATGGCCGCAGCATTTTCAAAATCCCCCCGGTAAAAATACACCTCGGCCTGCATGACGTATTCCGCTCCGGCGCCATGATTCTCGGTAATCCGACAATAACGAGGCATAAATTTAGTCAGCAAATCTGCCGTTTCCTGCGCGGCCCCACGCTGCCGGTAAAACATATACAAAACAGACGGGGTGCCAAAGGTGAAAAAATTTCGATGATCAAAAAAACGCGAGGGGCCTTGTAACAATTCATACGCACGGGTTTGATGATCAATCATCCCCTGCAAATCGTTGTATCTTGAAAAACTTTTTATCAGCTCCAGTTCCCCCAGAAAATGTTTTTTCATTTTTTCATCGACAATCGCCTGAATATCTTCGCCCACTTTTTTGCATTCAAGCGGATACAGCTCCGTTTCATTCAGCAGAAACAGCTTGCGGGCATAAATCAAAGCTGCGATCGGATGGTTCCTGCGGATCTCAGCCGGGCATTCGGAAAAATATTGCAAAATTCTTTGCTTGCGTTCAGGGGTTGTATTATGCCCGTTATCTTTTTCAAAGGCAGTCAATAGTTTATCAAAGTCCCGGGCCTGATAAAAACATTCCATTGCCGAAATGTATTCTTCCTTTTGCATATACCACTGCGCCGCTAGTTCCTGAAGTTCTCGCCAACGTGCTTCTCCCTGCTGCGCCAACTGCTCCCGCAGATACAGCCCTAAAATATTATGAATATGATAGGTTTGGTTGTAATGGTCGTAGCGAATAAAGGCATTGTGCTTCATTAGATACTGTATCAATGGTTTCGCTGGGGCTGTCGGCCACATGGCCGCTGCCTGCTTTAAGCTGAAACTGTCAAAAATACAAAGCGTCAGCAAAAAATCTTTCACTGGCTGGGGATATGGGCGATACACCGTTTTTTCTATCAATTCAGACAAGCTGGACTGCAAATCAATTTTTTGCTCCTGGGCCAGGTTCAGCAAACTAAGATAAAGCGCACTAACCCAGCCTTCGGTGTACGCATATAGCTTGTCAGTTTCCTTTTCCGTCAAACTGACACCGCAGATTTTATAATAAGCAATAATTTCACTGCAGCTGAATTCAAAACTGCTTTTGCCAATGACCTGACAAAAGCCCTTCAGGGCAAGTTCGGTTGTGTTTTCACCAAACATCGAACGGGAGATAACAATGACATGCAGCTCGGCAAGTGAACTTTTTATCAGTCGTTCAAGAAACTGATCCATCAGGGGGGCTGCCAGCAGATGATAATCATCTAGCACAAAGCAGGTGTTTTCCGCAAAATTAATCTTTTCCAATAACTCGATGGCTTTATCCATAAAGACATCATCCCCCGGAATCCCCCACTCCTCCAGCCGCGCAGAAGCGTCCGCATCTACTGGCCTGAGCATGCGACAAAATCCACGCCAAAATGAGCTTACAGAAGAATCCAGTAAGGTGAACCACTGTACTCGGGCATCACTGCCCTCAAGGAATTCCTTAACGGCGGTTGTTTTGCCATACCCCATTGGAGCTTCTATAACCGTCAGAGGATAGTCCCATACTTGCCCTAATGTTTGCATAAGCTTTTCCCGCTTATAAATAATTTTTGAGGTATTGATTTGCATGCTAGCTCCCCCTATACACCTAAAGCCCCTGCACTGCTGTAGTATATTCAGTAATTTAATACTAGCGACCAAAAATAGTCCCTAAAAACTTGAATTTTGTTCTATTTTACCATAGATCTATCCCCATACGGGCAAATTTTCTCCTCGAAAAATCGGAGAACTTTATATATTTTCATTCCCACTTGCCCCAGACTTCCGGTTTATACCCAACGGTCGCTGCTTTGCCATTGCGAACAATCGGTGTTATCAATACCTGCTGATTTTCCAGCACCTTCGCTTCTTTTTCGGCTGCGGCAATGTATTTGATTAAGGCCACGGCATCCTGATCTTTGCCCGCCCCATTAATCATCGCATCAAGCCCACCCACAGCCTGCTTTACGCTTTGAAATTCCCCCTTGCTCATCGGTTTTTCCTTTAAATTGATAAACTGGAATTTGATCTTTCGCTCCTTAAAATAGCGCTGCGCCTTTTTTGTATCAAAGCATTTTGCCGTCCCAAAGATCTGAATATTCATCTGTAGTTTCCTCCTCTTTTCCTAATAACCTATCAGCCTGTAACCGCTAGTATTGTCGGACTATATTTTTAGCTAAAAATTAATGACACCCAAAAAGGCGTTAAGACTGAAAGTCTTAACGCCTTATCTATATCTGATAAAGCAATCTACCAAATTGCATGCTTATTGGTGGAGACGAGGAGAATCGAACTCCTGTCCGAAAGCATTGTTCCATAGGCTTCTCCGAGCGCATTTTGTGATTTAGTTTAAGATTTCAGCCGCCCACAAGCAGGCTGCCAAGCTCCGATCTCGATAAAGTTTCCCAGTCAAGCCTCCGAGAATTGGCTTTCAGGTATCCCACTATTGGCCTCTTTTCCGATCACGTGGGATGAGATCAGAAAGAGGTTAGCATTAAGCTGCTAAAGCGTAGTTATCGTTAGCTTTTATATTTAATAAAAGTTTCACCTTACTAACGGGTTGATGACCCCCCGGCTCGCTACCTATACAACAGCTACCCCCGTCGAAACCTTTACGTCCCCTTGAGCAGTTGCCGGCATTCTTTTTCTCTGCCGTACTTACATCATAGCACACACGTACGCTGCATGCAAATATATTTTCTGCTATCTCAGCCGCGCTGGCGATCCTTCATGGCCCGTTCCACATCACGCTTAGCCGCTTTGTCAGCAAGATCCTGGCGCTTGTCATAATTTTTCTTGCCGCTTACCAAAGCCAGCTCGATCTTGGCTTTGCCGCGCAAAAAATATATTTTCAACGGCACAAGGGTATAGCCTTTTTCCCGTGTCTGGCTGAAGAGCTTGATAATCTCGCTTTTATGCAATAATAATTTTCTTGGGCGCAGCGGGTCATGGTTAAAGATATTCCCCTGCTCATAAGGACTGATATGCATATTCTGCAGGAAAATTTCTCCGTTTTGAATCTGCGCATAGCTGTCCTTCAGATTGGCCTTGCCGGCCCGCAACGATTTAACCTCAGTCCCCGTGAGCACCAGTCCGGCTTCCACCACCTCGTGGATGAAGTAATCATGCCGGGCCTTTCTGTTTTCACAGGCAATTTTTACGCCTTCATTTTTTTTTCCCATTTATCATCACCTGATCTTATTTGTTTCTGGCTGCACTTTGCGGGTGCTCGGCCGGATTTTTTTTCGATTTCGGTTTGCGGCGCGGGCGTTTCTTTTTCGGCTGCTCACCACTGGCGGCTGCTGCTTTTACGGTTTTCCCGACCTGCCCCGGCTTAGATTCAACAGATTTATTTCCCTCCGCCGGGCGTTTTCCTTTTTTCCGTCCACCCCGCTGTGTTTTCTTGGCCCCAGTGGCAGCAACTCCCGCGGAATCTTTAGGCTTACCGGCTGGGCGCCCGGCTTTTTTCGGTTTCAGCGGCGTATAAACGCCATTGTCCTTCAGGATAAAGTCGAGGTTGCGCTCTTCGAGATTGGCATTTACGAGAACGACCTTAACGGCATCGCCAAGGCGGTACACACTTTGCATCCGCTGACCGATCAACGCATATTGCTCAGCCACATACTCGTAATAATCATTTTCCATGCTCGATACGTGAACAAGGCCCTCTACGCCGTTTTCAAGTTCCACAAAGAGGCCAAAAGCCGTAACGCCGCTGATGATGCCATCAAATTCGTCACCGACGAATTGCAGCATGTATTCAATCTTCTTCATGTCCGTGGTTTCGCGTTCCGCCTCCGTCGCAATGCGCTCACGCTGTGAGGCTGTGGCGGCAATATCCGGAATCAGCGTCTTTAGCCGTTCCTGGCGTTCCTTGGCGATGGTCCCGGTCTTGAAGGTTTCGCGCAGCAAGCGATGCACGAGCAGGTCGGGATAGCGGCGGATCGGCGAGGTAAAGTGCGTGTAGTAGCGGGCCGCCAGGCCAAAATGCCCGAGACTGTTGGCATCATAGCGGGCCTGCATCATCGAACGCAGAGATACCGCGCTGATGATGCGTTCTTCCGGACGGCCTTCCACCTTTTGCAATACCTGCTGAATCTGCAGCGGCTCTACGCTGTCATCTTCAGAATTCTTGTTGATGTGCAGGCCAAACGTAGCCAACAAGTCATTGAGGCTGTCGATCTTCTCCGGCGATGGCTGTTCGTGCACACGATAGATAAACGGCAGATTTTTCTTGTCCATATGCTCGGCCACGGTTTCATTAGCTTCAAGCATGCACTGTTCGATCATCGATTCCGCCAATGAGCCAATACGCTTTACCAGGGCAACCGGTTTGCCTTCACTGTCAAGCTTGACCTTTACTTCCGGCAGGTCAAAATCAATAGCGCCCCGCTGATGGCGAGTCTTTTTCAGCAGCAAGCTCAAATCCCGCATGTTTTCGAGCATCGGCAAAATATCGGCATTATCGTCGCGCAGCTGTTCATCGCGATCAACCAGCATCTTATTGACGATGTTGTAAGTCAGCCGACGATAAACGTGAATGACTGTCGGCAAAATTTCGTAACGAATAACCTGTCCATCCCGGCCAATTTCCATTTCTGCCGCCATTGCCAGCCGGTCTTCCCCCGCATTGAGACTGCAGATTCCGTTAGAGAGTTTGGTCGGCAGCATTGGAATTACACGGTCTACAAGATAAACACTTGTGCCGCGAGCTCTAGCTTCCAGATCGAGTGGCGAATTTTCCCGTACATAATGGCTGACATCGGCAATATAGACCCCAAGAAAATAGCCGCCATGCTCGCGCTTTTCCACATAAACTCCATCATCGAGATCCTTGGCATCATCACCATCAATCGTGACAATATGGAAATCACGCCGGTCCTTACGTCCGCGATATTCTTCGGGACTGACGGACGCTTCCGCACGGTCTGCTTCCGATTGCACCGGAGCAGGAAATTGCAGCGGGAGGTCATACTGATGAATCACCGACAGTACATCAACTCCCGGTTCACCAATTTTCCCCAAAACCTCGACAATCTTTCCTTCGGCACTGCGCCTTCCTTCCGGCCATTTAGTGATTTCAGCTACCACCTTTGTTCCGATTTTGGCCCCGTTAAAGCACTTTTTCGGAATAAAAATGTCCTGATTGATCTTGGTATCATCCGGTGTAACAAAACCAAAGGACTTGCTACTTTCAAAGGTACCAACAATCTTCAGATTGGCGCGCTTGACGATGCGGATGATTTCCCCCTCACGCGAGCGCTCCGGAATACGACTCTCATTAATACGGGCTACCACACGGTCATTGTTCATCGCACTGCCAAGCTGTCCGCCCGGCACGAAAACATCCGTTTCGCCTTCTTTTTTTTCATCCGGGATGATAAACCCAAATCCCTTACCGGTCATGCTCAGGCGTCCGACCACCAAATTCATGCGTTCCGGCACACCATAGGTGTTATTGCGTGTCTTAATAATACCGGCATCGGCCTCAAGCTGCTCAATCGCCGGCCAAAACTGCACGAGATCCTCACGAGTAAGTTCCATTGCCTCAGCGATGGCTTCATCGCTAAGGGGCTTATAAGCATCCTTGCGCATGTATTCTAAAATTCTTTCTTTTAATTCCATTCTATTCTTCTTCCTCCACGACGGCCATTTTAGCCGTACCTTCCGCCGTAACCGTGCCATCCAATAAAGCTACAGTTGCCGACATATCGATAAATTTCCCTCGCCGCGCTGTAATCCAGCTCATGATTCTAACTGTCTCCCCCACCGGTGTCGGCTGGCGAAAGCGCACGTTCAGTCTGGCGGTAACGCCTTTATAGCCTTTATTATGCAAATAGCCACCCATTGCTTCATCAAGAAATGTACTGATAATGCCCCCATGCACCACTCCGTCATAGCTCTGATATTCGCGGGGCACCGTATACGTCGCAGCAAATACATCACCCTCAAAGTGGAAATCGAGATGCAAGCCGATCGGGTTATCTTTCCCACAGGCAAAGCAGTATGTGTATTCTTTTTTATCCTCTGTATCCAGCATAACAAGCACTCCCTCTTTGGAAATTTGACATCAGGTGGCCAAAAAGCTTTTAATTTTCTGAAAAACGATATCCCGTTCAAGATCAAGTGTTACCAGATGCCCTGATGACTCAAGGTAAACCAGTTCCTTGACCGACGAACCCGCATGTTCGTATATATATTCTCCACTGGCAGTATTTACTGTGTGATCATTTTTGCTCTGCACAATCAGCAGCGGCCGCTTCAGCTTTGGCAGCTGCGCCTTGATTTCCCGGATGCAGGCGAGTAGTTCATGAACGCAGACAAGCGGCATTTTATGATAAAATACATTGCAGCGGTCCGGCAGGTCAGGCAAATGTCGCCGGCGCTTGGGCATAAACCGGCCCTGCGCTGATTCCAGCGGCGGCAGCAGATGGAGATTGCGCTCAGAAGAGATAAAGATCGGGGCACTGAGTGAAATAACTTTATTGACAAAACAGTCCAGACTCAGGCGCATCGCCAGTAATGCCCCCATCGAAAGACCAATGACTGAAATATCTTCACAAATTCCCCGCAGCAAATCATAGCCATCACAGGCTGAATCATACCAATCCTGCCAGTCAGTTTTGGCCATGTTTTCCGGACTCGTTCCATGCCCACAAAGCCGTACCGCCAATACGTTGTATCCCTGCTGCTGCAGATATTCTCCCAATAAAACCATTTCCGCCGGTGTTCCCGTGAACCCGTGTATCAATAATACGCCGCATTTTCCGCTGCCCGGCAGGAAAAATGGTTCTGCACCCTGTAAAATCATGCATCCTCACTGCCTTTCCTGCATAAACAATCCTAAAATACTATACTAGCCTAATATATATATTCCCAAATTTCAATTTTCTGCCTTGAAAATAAAAAACGCCCTCTTCCAGCCCGGATAGAGAACGCTTCATTTTGTCAAACTCATGCCGTCAGCTTAGCAATAATTAAAGTGACAACAGCAAATATAATAGCAAAAACAACTGTCACTCTTGCTAAGAGTGCATCGATTCCTCTGGCTTTACCGCTGAATACGGTATCTTCACCGCCGGAAATTCCACCCATACCAGCACTCTTACTGGACTGCATTACAACCGAAGCAATCAGAATAATTGCCACCAGAGCATCTATAATCATTAAAACTGTTAACAACGTCTCAGGACCTCCCGTTTATGTATTATGTTTTATAATATCATAAAATGGCTTTAAATAGCAAGAAAAAGAAGCTCCGGCAAATACCGGAGCTTCTTCTATACATTCTATTAATCGATTGTGCGAACACGGATCGAGCTTGTATCGCCTTCAGCAAATTTCATGCCGGAAGTGATAATAACCGTATCACCTTTTTTGATGTATTCTCTTTCTTTAGCTGCTGTGCCAGCCATAGCGATCATTTCATCAACGCTGTTCCAAACTTTGCCCGGTACAGAGTATACGCCCCAACGGAGATTGAGGTGACGAGCTGTTTTTTCATTAGCAGCAAAAGCCACAATAGCAGCTTTCGGACGGTATTTGGAAACAACTTTCGTCGTGTAACCGCTTTCCGTTGGAGTGATGATAGCAGCTGCATCAAGTTCATACGCCATCTGTACAGTAGCATGTGCGATTGCATCTGTTTTATTTTCCTGACGTTCGAAGCCTTTGGCAACGAAGATAGAATCATATTTTAAGGACGATTCAATGCGGCGAGCAATTGTGTTCATTGTCTGAACAGCTTCTACCGGATAATCCCCGCTGGCAGTTTCACCGCTGAGCATGATGGCATCCGTACCGTCAAGGATTGCATTGGCAACGTCGGAAGCTTCTGCACGAGTCGGGCGCGGGTTGTTTGTCATGGATTCAAGCATCTGTGTAGCAACGATAACCGGTTTGCCGGCTTTGTTGCATTTTTCGATGATTTCTTTCTGAACGAGCGGTACATCTTCGGCCGGAATTTCAACACCGAGGTCACCACGAGCAACCATGATGCCGTCAGCAGCAGCGATGATAGCATCGATGTTCTTTACGCCTTCAAGGTTTTCGATTTTCGGGATGATTTCCATATGGCCATTATGATCAGCAATGAGTTTGCGAATCGCTTTTACATCATCAGCACGCTGAATGAACGATGCTGCGACAAAATCCATATCGTTTTCGATACCGAAAATGATATCTTTTTTATCCTGTTCGGAGATCGGCGGCAAGCTGATGGATACACCCGGAACAGCAACACGTTTACGAGTTCCCATAACACCGCTGTTGAGAACTTCTGTCACGATGTCTTTATCTTCAATGCTCAAAACTTTGAGTCCGACAAGACCATCGGAGAGAAGAATTGTATCGCCAGTTTTTACTTCTTTATAAAGAACTTTGTGGCTTACCGGTGCATGGTTTACATCGCCCGGTTCGTCACTATGAGTCAATGTGAATTTCTGCCCTTTTTCGAGCTGAACTTTGCCATTGGCAAATGTGCCAAGACGCATTTCCGGTCCTTTTGTATCAAGAACATAGGAAATAACTTTGCCTGCTTTTTTAGCAGCTTCTCTGACCATATTGATACGGACAAGATGTTCCTGATGGTCGCCGTGCGAGAAGTTGAATCTTGCCAGGTTCATACCGTTAGCAAGCAGTGCGTCCAATACGCCTTCTCTTTCAGTGCTTGGTCCCATTGTGCAGACAATTTTTGTTTTCTTTAACATTGTTCTAAATCCCCACCTATTTCTTTTTTAGCCAGATGCTGCAGCAACCAAAGGTATTGAAATCCCAATTGCTGTATAATCTGTGTTTATCAGATCAAAAACAAGATAAAAGACCCTGCTGCGATGCTGTTTCCCTCTATGAACAAGTCTGGCAAACAGTTTTTTTAAAAAAGCAACTCGTATTTCATCCGGTTTTGATCGATTTGGTATTTATATGGTTTATGCATCCATAAAGATCTATTACTCCTATATTCTACACTGTTTTCTTATATAAGTAAAACATTTTCGCCGAAAAAACGGGAAAAAAATTATGCCAAAAAAGGTCATCACAAACTTATGATTTTTTTCTTTTGTTTCGATATAATATAAAGGGTATTGTGTATTGATTTGAATTGTAAGAATCAGGATGTTACTATTTCTACGGAAGGAGTGCTTTTCATGTCGACAGTATCGTCTATCAGTAATCAATCTTACATGATGTACCAGATTATGCAAAAGACAAGTTCTTCATCAGCAACGGATTATTTATCTACCTTATCCGGTACAACAAGCAGCAATACTTCATCGACAGATCTCGTAACTCGATCCATTTTAAGTGGCTTGTCCGGAGGCATTTCCAGTACCTCAACAGCAGCTTTAAGCAAACTGTTATCAGAAAAACTAGCCTCACAAAAAAGCAATATTGCTTCACTGGAGACATATTCCAAAAACTCGACTGCCTTTTATAAGGATTTCAACGCCCTGACTTCCGAGCTCAAAAACTCTTCCCTTGCTTTGAAGAACACCGACTTTACTCTCAGTACAAGCGGAACTACTTCCACTACAACGGGTACAACAGGCACAGCAGCAACTAAAGACCAACAGATTGCCGCCATCGTTGCCAATGTCAAAGATTTTGCCTCAGACTACAACAAGCTGGGTACCTTTTTTAAGGATAATGCCAAGCTTTCCAGCAGCGTAAACAATTTTGCCACGTCTTTTACAGCAACAAAGTATAATAAGCGCGCATATGAATCCATCGGCCTAAATGTGGATTCCACCGGAAAATTAAGCGTCGATGAAAAAAAACTGACCGCGGCCCTAAACAGCGATTCCAAAAGTGTCGGTCAGCTGATCGGAGGAAGCGGTCTGGCGAACACAGCCTATAATAAAACAAATGCCGCCATCAATGTCAGCGACAAACTTTATCCGTCCTTGACGCTGTCCGGCAGTGCATCGAATCTCAATTCCATGGGGGCACTGCTCGGGCTCACCCTCGATTTTTATGCCTAAAAACACGTAAATAAAATAAATAAAAGCGGACCGCAATGCGGCCCGCTTTTATTTATTTGTATTATTTTGTCATAGCCTGCTGTACAGCTACTGCTACAGCAACGCTGGCACCAACCATCGGGTTGTTGCCCATACCGATCAAGCCCATCATTTCAACGTGTGCTGGAACGGAGGAAGACCCTGCAAACTGTGCATCGGAATGCATACGGCCCATAGTATCTGTCATGCCATAAGAGGCAGGACCTGCGCCCATGTTATCCGGATGAAGCGTTCTGCCTGTACCGCCGCCAGAAGCAACGGAGAAGTATTTTTTACCCTGTTCAATGCATTCTTTTTTGTAGCAACCTGCTACCGGATGCTGGAAGCGAGTCGGGTTCGTGGAGTTTCCTGTGATGGAGATATCCACTTTTTCTTTATGCATGATGGCAACGCCTTCCTGCACGCTATCAGAACCGTAGCATTTAATTACGCTGCGTTCACCATCAGAATAAGCGATTTCACGCACAACATTGACTTCGCCCTTTGCATAGTCAAACTGTGTCTGAACATACGTGAACCCATTGATGCGGGAAATGATCTGCGCCGCATCTTTGCCAAGACCGTTGAGGATAACGCGCAACGGTGTTTTGCGAATCTTATTGGCTGTTCTGGCGATGCCGATAGCACCTTCAGCAGCAGCAAAGGATTCATGACCGGCAAGAAAAGCAAAGCATTCTGCATCTTCTCTGAGCAGCATTGCTGCGAGATTACCATGGCCAAGACCTACTTTTCTCTGTTCAGCAACAGAGCCCGGGATACAGAAAGCCTGGAGACCTTCACCGATAGCTTCCGCTGCATCCGCTGCTTTGGTACAGCCTTTTTTAATGGCAACAGCAGCGCCTAATGTGTAAGCCCAGCAAGCATTTTCAAAACAGATTGGCTGGATGCCTTTTACGATTTCGGCAACGTTAATGCCTTTTTCGTCACAGATTTTTTTTGCATCTTCGATGGATGCAATACCAAAAGCCTTAAGGGATTCGTTAATTTTATCAATACGGCGTTCATAGCCTTCAAATAATGGCATGCTATTCATTCCTTCCTGTTCTCTATAATTATTCTTTACGCGGATCTACGTATTTGGCTGCATCAGCAAAACGGCCATAAGAGCCTTTTGCTTTTTCCATAGCGTCCTGGGCGGCAACGCCTTTTCTGATGGATTCCATCATTTTGCCAAGGTGAACAAATTCATAACCAATGATGCGATCTTCTTTGTCGAGGGCAATTCTTGTTACATAGCCTTCAGCAAGTTCAAGGTAACGCGGGCCTTTTGCCAGGGTACCGTACATAGTACCAACCTGGCTGCGCAGACCTTTACCAAGATCTTCAAGACCAGCACCGATCGGCAGGCCGCCTTCGGAGAATGCAGTCTGTGTTCTGCCGTACACGATCTGGAGGAAAAGTTCTCTCATCGCCGTGTTGATTGCATCGCATACGAGGTCTGTATTCAATGCTTCGAGAATTGTTTTTCCAGGGAGGATTTCCGAAGCCATAGCCGCGGAATGCGTCATACCGGAACAGCCAATCGTTTCTACGAGAGCTTCCTGAATGATGCCATCTTTAACGTTCAGCGTAAGCTTGCAAGCGCCCTGCTGCGGTGCGCACCAGCCAACACCATGTGTTAAGCCGCTTACGTCTTTAATTTCTTTGGATTGTACCCATTTGCCTTCTTCTGGAATCGGTGCTGGACCATGATTCACTTCTTTGCATATGCATGTCATTGCCGACACTTCGTGTGAATAAATCATCTTTGTATTCCTCTCTTCACTAAATAATATAAATGCATTTCTGCTGCCCCAACAGGGCAGCAGGAATGCACATTGGACTATATTAATCCACGAGGGATTTGCCCGTCATTTCACTTGGAATCGCCAAACCGGCAATCGTCAGGAGTGTCGGCGCAATATCGCACAGAGCTCCCGGATGGATGGATTTGATCGTTTCCGATACCGTGATAAACGGCACAACATTTGTCGTATGAGCCGTAAACGGTTCTTTCGTCTCATTGTCGAGCATGATTTCAGCGTTGCCATGATCAGCGGTAATGCATACGGTACCACCAACTGCCTGCATTGCCTCAACGAAGCGACCGACACAAGTATCAACAGTTTCAACTGCTTTTACTGCCGCCGAAAGCACGCCTGTATGTCCAACCATATCGCCATTGGCATAGTTCAGAATAATAAAATCGTATTTTTCCGCTTTGATCGCGTCTACAACTTTATCCGTTACCTCTACCGCGCTCATTTCCGGTTGGAGATCATAGGTCGCTACTTTGGGCGACTGAACGAGAATGCGATCTTCCCCTTCATACGGCTGTTCAACCCCGCCGTTAAAGAAGAACGTCACATGCGCATACTTTTCTGTTTCAGCAATGCGCAACTGCGTCAAGCCATTTTGCTGAATGGTTTCCCCCAGCGTATTGACAAGCGTCTGCGGTGTATAGGCAATTTCAGCATTCATGCCGGCCTCATACTGCGTCATCATCGCAAAGGAAAGCGATATTTCCTTACGGGCAAAGCCTTCAAATTTCACATCCATAAACGCATGTGTAATTTCACGGGCTCTGTCAGGACGGAAGTTGAAGAAAATTGCCCCATCGCCACTTGCCATGCCCGGATAATCAGCAATAACCGTCGGGAGGACAAATTCATCCGTAACACCAGCTGCATAAGAAGCTTCTACCGCTTTTACCGCATCAGTTGCGTTTTCCCCTTCAGCCTTTGCCATGGCATCATAGGCTTTTTGCACACGATCCCAGCGGTTATCGCGATCCATAGCATAGTAGCGTCCGGAAAGCGTTGCCACTTGGCCAACGCCAACAGCCTTGATTTGCTGTTCAAGTTCGGCTACAAACTGCGCTGCACTAGACGGCGGTACATCACGGCCATCAAGGAATGCGTGTACGTATACCTTTTTCAAGCCTTCTTGTTTCGCCAGTTTTAGCAATGCATAGAGATGCTGATTGTGACTGTGAACTCCGCCGTCTGACAAGAGACCCATCAGATGCAGGGCACTGTCATTTTTCTTTATCTCGTTGATAGTCTTTAAAAATACCGGATTTTTAAAGAAATCACCTTCCCGGATTGCCTTTGTGATCCGGGTGAGTTCCTGGTACACAACACGGCCAGCACCGATATTCGTATGACCGACTTCGGAGTTGCCCATCTGCCCATCCGGCAAGCCTACAGCTTCACCCGAGCAGGCTAATTGTGTATTCGGATATTTTGCCATTAAACCATCAATGACCGGAGTTTGGGCCACAGCGATTGCATTATTAGGATCCTGCATATCGCCAAGGCCCCAACCATCCATGATGATCAAAGCAACAGGACGTTTAAGCTTTGACATTTTCTTACCTCTTTGCCAATTAGAATTTTACAATTTTGCTGAAATCGTCAGCTTTGAGCGAAGCTCCGCCAACGAGAGCGCCGTCAACGTTAGGTTTCTGCATCAAGCCTTCAATTGTTGTCGGTTTTACGCTGCCGCCGTACTGAATACGGACTTTGTCAGCTGCATCTTTGCCAAAATCAGCGCCAATCGTCTGACGGATGAATTCACAGACTTCTTCAGCCTGTTCAAAAGTTGCTGTTTTACCTGTACCAATAGCCCAGATCGGTTCATAAGCGATAACAAGCTGGCCAACTTCATCAGCTGTAAAACCAGTAAGAGCTGCTTTGATCTGTTTGCCAACAAAGTCATTTGTTGTGCCAGCTTCACGAGTCTCAAGTGTTTCACCGCAGCAGATGATTGGAGTAATACCTGCAGCAAAAGCAGATCTCGATCTCTTGTTAACTCCTTCGTCTGTTTCGCCGAAGTATTCACGGCGTTCAGAATGGCCGATTACAGCATATTCTACGCCGATTTCTTTGAGCATTTCCGTGGAAAGTTCGCCCGTGTAAGCACCGTTTGCTTCCCAATGTACATTCTGCGAGCCAACATGAATGTTGGTGCCTTTGCAGGCTTCAACAACAGCAGCAAGAGCTGTAGCTGTCGGGCAAACTACGACATCAGCTTCGGCTCCAGCTACGAGCGGAGCGAGATCTTTTACAAGCTGCACACCAGCAGCAATTGTGTTGTTCATTTTCCAGTTACCAGCAATAATAGGTTTACGCATTATAAATATCCTCCTCATGTTCCCCAGCCTAAAGCCAGCCCCGAGAGCAGCTGTACCACGATCAGTCAGCACCCTAAAGCTGGCCTAGCAGAGGTTTCAACTTTTTATTTTATTCTCTGAACAATATTTTATCAGATATTATTTATCAGCGATAGCTGCAATTCCCGGAAGCACTTTGCCTTCGAGGAATTCAAGCGTTGCCCCGCCACCAGTAGAGATGTGCGTGATCTTATCCGACAAGCCAGTTTTCTTGAGGGCAGAGATGGAATCGCCGCCGCCAACAATGCTGATAGCCGCAGAATCCGCTACAGCTTTTGCTACAGCTTCCGTTCCTTTGGCAAAGGCATCAAATTCAAATACCCCCATTGGTCCGTTCCAGACAACTGTTTTCGCATCTTTGAGGGCCGCCTGGTAGAGTTCTGTCGTTTTAGGGCCGCTGTCAAGCGACATCCATTCCGGATCAATCTGATCAGCCGGTACAATTTTCGTATTGGCATCTGCAGCAAATTTATCGGCAATGACAACATCTACCGGCAGAACAACTTTAACACCTTTTGCTTCGGCTTTTTTGAGCAGGCTGAGCGCAAGTTCAAATTTATCTGTTTCGCAGAGAGATTTGCCGATGCCATAGCCTTTTGCTGCATTAAAAGTGTTAGCCATGCCGCCGCCAATGATGATTGTATCGACTTTATCGATCATATTGTCAATAACGCCGATTTTATCGGATACCTTGGCGCCACCAATGATGGCAACAAACGGATGTTCCGGATTCGCGAGTGTCTGGCCGATGAACTTAATTTCTTTTTCCATCAGGAAACCAGCAACCATTTCCACATGTTTGGTAATGCCTTCAACCGAAGCATGCGCGCGATGAGAAACACCAAAGGCGTCATTAACCGCTACATCAGCAAGAGCAGCAAGCTGTTTGGAGAATGTAGGGTCATTTTTTTCTTCTTCACTGTGATAGCGAAGGTTTTCCAGCAAAAGAACTTCGCCTGGTTTTAAGGCAGCAGCAGCTTTTTCTGCAACTTCTCCTACGCAGTCTTCAGCGAATTTCACTTCGCGGCCAAGGAGCTCAGACAAACGGGCAGCAACTGGTTTTACGGAGAATTTTGCTACGCGTTCGCCTTTCGGACGGCCCAAATGGCAGGCAATAATAATTGCCGCATTTTGTTCGAGCAGATAGTTCAACGTCGGCAAAGTTGCCGTGATTCTTTTATCGTTGGTGATGTTGAGGTTTTCATCCATTGGGACATTGTAATCCACACGGATAAAGACTTTTTTGCCGTTCACATCAATATCTTTTATTGTTTTCTTATTCATATTGAACCCTCCCTGTATTAAAACAGGCCCGGCCCAAACAAAGGCCGGACCTCTAGAGATCTTACGTATTAAGCAAGTTCAGCAAAGTACTTGATTGTGCGAACCATCTGGCTCGTGTAGCTGTTTTCGTTGTCATACCAAGATACAACCTGTACCTGTGTATTGCCATCACCGATTGGCATAGCCAAAGTCTGTGTAGCATCAAACAGGGAACCGAATCTCATGCCAACGATATCGCTGGATACGAGCTGTTCTTCTGTATAACCATAAGATTCTGTAGCAGCAGCTTTCATAGCAGCATTGATTTCATCAACAGTAACTGCGCCTTTTACTACAGCAAAGAGAAGAGTTGTGGAACCAGTCGGAGTCGGAACGCGCTGAGCAGCACCGATGAGTTTGCCCTGAAGTTCTGGAAGCACGAGGCCTACAGCTTTAGCAGCACCAGTGGAGTTCGGAACGATATTGATTGCTGCAGCACGGGATCTTCTGAGATCGCCATTTCTCTGCGGGCCATCAAGCGTCATCTGATCACCAGTGTAAGCATGGATTGTAGCCATGATACCGCTCTGGATCGGAGCTAATTTATTGAGAGCATCTGCCATTGGAGCTAAGCAGTTCGTTGTGCAAGATGCTGCGGAAATAACTGTATCGCTGGCTTTAAGAACCGAATGATTCGTGCCAAATACGATTGTCGGAAGGTCGTTGCCTGCCGGAGCGGAGATAACAACTTTCTTTGCGCCTGCTTTGATATGAGCAGAAGCTTTTTCTTTGGAAGTGTAGAAACCTGTGCATTCGAGAACTACGTCTACATCGAGTGCGCCCCAAGGTAAATCTGCAGCATCTTTTTCTGCATAGATTTTGATTGTTTTTCCATCAACAGTAATGGAATCTTCGCTGGCGGATACTGAATCAGCTAATGCGTATCTGCCCTGGGAGGAATCGTATTTCAATAAATGTGCGAGCATCTTAGGGCTAGTCAAGTCATTGATTGCAACAACTTCATACCCTTCTGCACCAAACATCTGTCTGAATGCGAGACGACCAATACGTCCAAAACCATTAATAGCTACTTTTACTGCCATCGTGAAAATACCCCCTAAAATTTTTAAAAAGTTTTCTGAGATCCCTCAGCTTGTATTATCAACTGAATAGCCCTGGCAGCGGCTTCATCGATAACCAGAACATCACGGCTGTTTGCCTTGATGACTGAAACAACAGCGGCGGCTTTTTGCTTGCCACCAGCTACAGCTATCGTCTTGCCTATCCCCGCCAGATTATCCAGGCGAAACCCATTTGTCGAATACGTGTGAATACATTCTCCATCTGCGGAATAATAATGTCCTAATGCTTCGCCAACTCCCCGGCTGCAGATATCACTTGCAACCTCCGGAGCATGATTTCTTCTATGTACCATCACATCGGCCCGGCCGATGCTGTGAATTAAAATATCTGCGGACTGAATGAGGGCTTCTATCTCACCAATACTCGAGTCCATATCGCGGATCGAACGCATCGCCATATCGTTTATCCCTTCCGGAATATGCAGCAGGCGATAATTGCCACCAAGATTCCTCGCCATTGCCACGGCTACCGAATTTGCCTGGCGTTCCACCTGTTCGCCAAGTCCACCACGGGTCGGCACCACGAGTATATCCGGCATCTTTCCCCGCACAGCTCCAGCCACAGCAGCCATTGTTGAGCCACCGCTAACGGCAATAACCATACCAGGGTTCAGCAGATTGTCAACGACACGGGCGGTAACCCGTCCCAGTTCTTTGAGCACACACTCTTCCTTTTCACTGTCGCCCGGGACAATTTTGACCATCGGGACCGCCAGCTTTTGTTCGAGATAGCGCTCAGTCGCCAATAATCCATGCATAGCATTTATATAGCGACGAAGTTTGGCAATAACCTCACGGCCTGCCGGTGTAACCGTCACGCCAAGCAAAGACATCTCCAGCATTCCCGTCTCCTTCAAAATCCTGATATCATTTCTGATGCCCGACTCCGAAAGATCCATCTGTGCCGCAAGTGCCCTACGACCAATGGGCCCATGATAGCTGATGTGTTTCAGGAGCTCATATCGTTTTTCCAAAAGATCACGCATTTCTGGTATAATCTTTTGCTGTAAACCTACAATGCTCTCCAAATTCTCACGTCCCACTGCCTCTGGGGTTCTTTTCATCCCACCGGTTTATTTGTTATCCCGTTGCTTATAATACAATAAATTTGTCTCAATTGTCAATGTTTTTCCCCAAAATTACCGGCTTCTTCCAACTGTAAAAAATTAACTTAAAAGTAACTTTTTTGATATAAAATATTTATCAAAGCATTAGTCTTTAATATACACTAATATTTACTACTTCCGCATAAGTTTTAAAACTCCTGCTTGAATTTTCACAATAAAAATATATAAAGAAAGAGCCCGGAAACCGCTTGCAGTTTCCAGGCCCTTCTTTTATTCCAGCGCCATGCTTGACTGTACAACCAAGGCACATTCAAGGCGTTTTTTCTGAAGTTCACAGCCGACTTCGTACGGCTGGCGGATATCCCCATGAAACAGATCCGCATTGGCATGACAACCACCGCTGCAGAAGAATCTGGCCCAGCAACCCACACATTTTTCCTTATTTAATACATGGGATTCCCGGAAATATTTCGGCATTGCCTTATCGCGGATGCCATGGAAGATATCACCGAGGATATATTTATCCCGTCCAACAAACTGGTGGCAGGGATACATGTCGCCGTTGGCAGCCACGGCATAATATTCATGCCCGGCGCCACAGCCGCTCAGGCGTTTGGCCACACAAGGCCCATTGCTTAAATCCATATTAAAGTGGAAGAAAAAGAAGCCCTTGCCTTCCTGGCGTCGTTTGAGATACGCCGCGGTAAGCTTATCGTACTCGGCAAACAATTTAGGCAGATCTTCTTCCCCAAATCCATAGGGCGAATCCTTCAGCACAACCGGTTCCATCGACAAAACATCAAATCCCTGATCCGCCATATCAAGCACATCTGCTGTAAAATCAGGGTTGCTGGCTGTATAGGTTCCGCGCAAATAATAATTGTCGCCATTGCGCGAGGCCACCGTTTTCTGGAAGTTTTTCAATGCTGTATCGTAAGACCCCTTGCCGCCAACATTCGGGCGCATATTGTCATGCACTTCTTTGCGTCCATCAAGGCTCAGTACCAGGCTGATGTTGTTGTCATTAAGGTACTTGATCCGTTCATCCGTGAGCAACACGCCATTTGTCGTCAGCGTCAACTTAAAGACCTTGTCCGTTTCCTGTTCACGCTTACGCACATAGCTGACGACATGCTCCACCACGGGCATATTCATCAATGGTTCCCCACCAAAAAAATCGATCTCGCAGTGACGGCGCGGTCCACTGTTTTTGATGATATATTCAACGGCAGCTTCCCCGACTTCCTTGGACATCAGCTCCCGATCATGGCCAAAATCACCGGTATCGGCAAAACAATACTTACAACGAAGATTGCAGTCATGCGCAACCATCAAGCACAGGGATTTAACCAGTCCCGTTTCCTTAAAAGTCGGCGGAACATCGATATCCGGAGCAAACAGCTGCTGCATTTCTATCAATTTGTGCAGTTCGTCCAGTGCCTCTGCCAGTTCCTCCTGTTTATAGCTGTCTGCCAGTTTAGACATTACAGCCGCATCATTGGTCCCGTCAAAAGTATCCATGATTTCATAAATCATTTTGTCGATAACATGTACGGCTCCACTATTGACGTCGAGCAGAATGTACATGCCATTTTGATAAAATTTATGTATTTTTGCTTTCATTTTTCTTCTTCGCCCTGCTTTCACTTTATCTTTAACCTGCAACAGCAGGCTTCTCATCACCGCATGAAAAAAGGGCTGTATGAGACAGCCCTTTTTTTGCCGTGCTTATTTTTCGCAGACTTGGTTTCCCACTGTGCAAGATGTTTTGCAAGCGGACTGGCAGGATGCCTGGCATTCGCCGCAACCGCCGGTCTTAACCGTGCTCTGCAAGGAAGGTTTGTTAACCGTCTTAATGTGCTTCATATCATAATCCTCCTCATTGCATAATAATGCTTACTTTCTCTATTTTATCCTTTTTCCGCCAAGGAAGCAAGTGCGGTCTATTCAGCCGGCATTAAAATGAATTCAACCGGCAGATTGGATGCCCCTGGTGGTGAAAACTCAAACCACATCGAATTGATGTTGTTGTACACCCCTAAATCAGCCAGATCCATCTGCTTGGCATTTTCACCGAAAAAAGTCTTATTTTTCGGGGTCGGAATAATATTCTTATCGGCATTCCAGCCGGTACGGGCAGTCACTACCCCGGCATACACTCCGCCGCAGGGCTTAAGAAAGTACCTGGTCTTATCCGTACCACGGGTCGGAATATGAATGGAATACAGTACCCCGTAATTACCATAATTCTTTACAATGCTCCCATCCGTGGCATCAACGCCAATCCGGTAAAGATCATTTTTGTCATCAGCCAGGGAAAAATATACCACGCCATCTTTTTGCGGATCATACATCCGGTCGCTGGTCACAAAACGATCCATTCCAGCAAACGTCCCGCGCAGCCGGTGTTCATCGGCCGGCAAAACTCGTGCCTTACTGACAAAGGTCAGCGGATCCTCTGTGGCCGGTAGCATCACAACGGAAACCTTGACCGGAACCTTGGTTGTAAAATCAAATACGCCGTAAACAAGCTTGCCCGGAGCGACAACCGTCGCGGTCATACGGCTGTCGAGAATGCGCTTGCCCCGCGCGGCCAAATAGATTTTATCAAGCTTTGGTGCTTGAAAATATTCTGTCTGGGTAGCCTTGCCCACATCAAGATAATCCTCACTCGGGCCACCAATGCCACCGCGAGTAATGGAAATAAAACTATCATCGGCTGACATATTTTCCAAGATAACCACTACTTTTTTGTCATCCGTTGTTCCGTTCAGATGATAATACAAAATGCGTGATTTTCCTTCAACGACATCGCTGTAGAGAATCCCATCTTGTTTTACCGTTTCCGGACTGTCCGAAAAAATCAAGGTGCCACTTGTCTCAGCTGATTTCACCGGCCATTGTTTCATTGTGGTAAAACCCTCCGGCAAGGTTTTGGCCGCTGCCGGTTTGTTGCCTGGAAGGGCCTTGGCCGCTTCCGTCTGTGGTTTACGCGCTTCCGCCAGTGAAAAAGAGGCCATCAGCAAGCAGGAAACGGTAAAGCATGTTAGCAGTTTTACTGTAAATTTCATCGTATAATATCGCTGCCATGAAAAATCAAACGCAGCTTTCTATCCCCCCATTATATAATATGTTGTAAAATCCCCAGCTTTGTATAAATCTGAGCTTTTATCAGACGCAGTTTAAATTCGAGCAAACCAAAGTGCGGCCGCGGGATATTAACCCTCTGCAGCAGGTACGGGTCAGTGGCAAAAGTATTATAGCCGGCATGTCCGGTTACTGCCCCCAGATATTCACTGTCAGCCAATGTCTTAACTGCGGTATCATTGTAAATTCCATTTGGATAAGAAAGAAAATACACCGTATGTATGCCGTTCCATTCCAGGATCAGTTTTGATAATTTTATTTCATCTTCTATTTGCGCCTGGTTCATCCCATCAAGGGGGAGATGATTCGCTGTATGACTGCCGATTTCCATGCCTCTTGCCTGCATATCACGCAGTTGGTCCCAAGAAAGGTACCCGTCCTGTCCGATTGCATTGGTCACCATAAAGACAGTCCCTTTCAGCTGGCGTTCCTCAAGAATCGGCAACAATATCGTATAGTTATCGATATAGCCGTCATCAAAAGTCAGTACAACCGGTTTTTCCGGCAACGTACCTTTCCCTTTTTTTGCCTTCATAAACTCAAGCAGCGAAATCGGCTGATATCCCTGCGCCGCGAGATAATCCAGCTGCTGCTTGAAATCAGCTGTCGTCACAGCGCAAACGTCATCCTCCTGATCATTGACCATATGAT
The DNA here is from genome assembly GCA_963678095.2 of Selenomonadaceae bacterium. Classification (GTDB taxonomy): domain Bacteria; phylum Bacillota; class Negativicutes; order Selenomonadales; family Selenomonadaceae. Next base: position 989,646 of record OY782746.1, read on the forward strand.
ATTCAAGCACCAGTACACCTGTCGGCGGATTGAAAGCCGTATAAACCGCAAACAGCCCTCCCAGAACCAGCACTACACTAAAAAACTTCACTATTTTCTTCAATTTCACAATTGTTCACCTTCGGTTAATTCCCATGCTATTTTTTCTAGTTTGCGCAACCGGTGATTCATTCCCGATTTGCCGATTCCCAGCAGGCGAGCCAGTTCAAGCAAGGTTGCATCAGGCTGTGCCAACCGCGCTTTAGCCGCTTCCTGCAGCGGAATTGGGAGCTGGTCCAGACCAATTTTTTTGGCCAGCAGATGAATGACTTCGGTCTGGCGCACCGCTGCATTTACCGTCTTTTGTAAATTGGCAGTTTCACAATTGACCAGACGGTTTACCTGGTTACGCACTTCCTTCAAATTGCGGGCAACTTCAAATGCCGTTAGGGCTGTTTCAGCTCCCATCATTCCCAGAAAATCCATGATCGCATCACTTTCCTTGATGTAGACGATGTAATCATTTTTCCTGTCCGTGATACCAGCCGACAAGTAAAACTTATGACATAAGGAGAGCAGCAGTTCAGCAAAAGGATAGCTACCCGTGACAAGTTCCAGATGATAGCTGCCTTCCGGACGGTTTACTGACCCACCGCCAAGGAAAGCGCCCCGCAGATAAGCCCGGCGGCAGCATTGCCGGCGCAAAATAGCGCTGTCACTGCCCATATTAAGACTCGTATTGTGCATAAGGCCTAGCTTTTCGAGCAATTCTCCCACTGCAACCGATGGCACCACCTTAACGCAGTAGCTGTTGTTTTTCTTCAGGCGCCGTGACCGGCTGACCATAACCTCCGTGCGTACTGCCCCGCCGCATTCCTTTAAAAGAGTGAGTGCTTTGCGGGCCACCGCTGCATTTTCAGTCGTAAAGTTCAACCCCAGGCTGCGCTGCCCGCCAAGCGTAACGACCGCGCTCATCCGCAGCAAGGCAGCAAGCTCCGCCAGCTTACAGCAATCGTCTTCATACATCAGCCGTGCGAGTTCATTTTTCACTTCAGCCGCAAATGACGACATGTTTCTTCACCCTTTATTTCAATTTATTACCGGTTATATAATAATCCTTCACATTCGAATTTGCTTTCAATGTGTAAACCATCTTCATCACATTATGCGATAATTTATCCGGATCATGGTGAATCACATCGGTTTCGCTGATGATATCGGCCTTGACGAAACCTACTCCCAGAGCATTTAATGCCTCTTCATCAACTTCAACTGGCATGGCCCCCTTCGCAGCATAATATTCCCTCATGGCCGGTGATATCGGAGCTGCGTTGACCAGTACATAATCAATCGCGCCCACGCCCGCATGGTCGAGGATCGCCTTGGCATGCATAGAAGCAGTATAGCCATCGGTCTCACCAGGCTGGGTCATAACATTGCAAATATAAATTTTTACCGCCTTGCTCTGGCAAAGTGCCTCGGCCATGCCATCGACGAGCAGATTCGGCATGATACTCGTGTACAGACTGCCCGGTCCCAGAATAATTGCATCCGCCGTCTTTAAGGCCTCAAGTGAGGACTCGACCGGTGCTACATGCGAGGGATGAAGTTGTACCCGTTTAATTCGCTTATGCACCAGCGGGATCTGTGATTCCCCTTTGACAATCGACCCATCTTCCATGGTCGCATCGAGCCGGACTTCAGCCGTGCTGGCTGGCAGTACCCGCCCCTTGACGGCCAGGACCTTGCTTGATTCCTTCAGGGCCTGTTCGACATCGCCGGTAACTTCAGCCATCGCCGCAATAAACAGATTGCCAAAACTATGACCGGCGAGCTCGCTGCTTCCGCCGAAACGGTGCTGAAAGAGTTTTTCCATCAATGGCTCGGTATCCGCTAAGGCCACCAGACAATTGCGCAAATCCCCCGGGGGAATAATTCCCAGTTCGGCCCGCAACCGTCCCGAAGACCCGCCATCATCGGCAACCGTAACGACCGCAGTCACATTACTAGTGGCCTCTTTAATGCCCCGCAACAGCACCGACAAACCAGTCCCCCCGCCAATAACAGTGACTGCCGGACCGCGGTTTAACTTGCGTTTCTCGTAAATAAGGTCCACCAGCTTATCCGAATTATCCGGCAAAAGCACATTGATAACCGACCGTATGATCATCCTGGTCGCCAGCAGCATAATAATGCTGCCGACAGCTACCACCGCAGCCCCGACAATCGTCGTTACCATATAATTATACGTTCCCGTCCAAAGATACACCGTCCGAAAGATTGCTTCTTCGATATTATCAATGTATTTGTAGTTAAAAATAACAGCCATTCCCAGACTGACCATGATGACTCCGGCCGCAAACAAAAACAGCCAGCGCTTAAAGCGCATTCCGGGATACAGCCACTTCAATAAATGCATATTTTCCCCTCGCTCCAGTTAATCTTCCGCTTTAGGCAAGCCGATCAGCTTGTTTTTCAAGAGATCGCGGTGTTCCACATTGACGAGATAGCCGCGGCTTTTTAGAAAATTAGCGATGTGCCGGGCAATGTAAACGGAGCGGTGCATCCCGCCCGTGCAGCCGACGGCAAGAACCAGCTGACTCTTGCCCTCCTTCACATACTGCGGCACAAGAAACTCTATCATGTCATCGAGTTTTTCTTCAAATTCCTGCGTAACCGGCCACTGATGAATGTACTCCGCTACCTCCGGCGTTTCTCCGCTCCGGTAACGCATCGCTTCAATGTAAAAAGGATTGGGCAAAAAACGGACATCAAAAACCATATCCGCATCAATCGGCATACCAAATTTAAAGCCAAACGACAGGACATTGATGCCCATCTGCTCCGTCGGCGAATTGCCAAACAAAGTCACCAGCTTAGCCTTCAAGTCCTCTTTTTTCAACTGGGATGTATCAATGATATAGGTAGCCTTATTGCGCACCGTGGCCAGCCGATCACGTTCCCGGCTGATTCCCTCACTGATGCGGGACCCCGGCGCCATTGGATGGCGGCGGCGGGTTTCCTTATAACGACGGATAATTGCCTCATCAGAAGCATCCATAAACAGCAGTTCGTACGGCTGGTTATCGCGATCCATCTGCTCAAGCACATGAACAAACGTGCCAAAAAACTCCCGACTGCGGGTATCAACAATCAGCACAACTTTTTTCACATGTCCAGCGGAATGCGCGCAAAGCTCGGCAAATTTCGGGATAAATACCGGGGGTAAATTATCAACACAAAAATAACCCAAATCCTCCATGCAGCGGTATGCAAGGGTCTTGCCACCGCCAGACATTCCGGTAACGATAACTAATTGAAAATCATCCATTCTGCCACCTCCATCACAGGCCCTTAAAGTTATCTAATATTATAGGGCAATCGAGTATAAACTGCAAATCGGGCCAAGTCATATCTGCAGTATATATTTTTCAATTGCCCGGCCAACTCCGTCCGCATCACAGCTCGCAGTCACGAAATCGGCCAAAGCCTTTGCCTCCGGCAGGCCGTTTTCGGTAACAACACTAAATCCGGCATATTCTAGCATCGCCAGATCGTTATCGGCATCGCCGCATACCATGATCTCATCGCGACCAACCCCCAAGTGAAGGCGCAATGCTTCAATGCCAACCGCCTTGGTTATGCCTGGCGGCGTCAAATCGACGCTGTAACCCGTATTTTGCTGCACATCAATTTTCCCGGAAAATCTCGCTTTAATTTCTCCGGCAATCTGGGCAACTTTCCCCTCCCGGTCACGAACAACAATTTGGATTACATCATGAACATACGGCAGGTAGTTTTCGCCGACTGCCTGGACGACAAAGCCCGCTACTGTTTTGTATGAGGCAAACATTTCCGGGCGAAAATCGATGGCATAAATCTGATCACCGACATACCACTGTACATACCAGTCATTTTCGCAACACAGCGCCAAAATCTCTTGCACAATATTATCATCATGCAGTTTCATAAACACCGGTTGTTTCGCATCGTAAGCCTGCACATGAGCCCCATTGCAGCAGACCAGCGGCGCGTTCGCCCCGATAAGTCCGCCGAAATAAGCGGCTGCCATATACATGCGGCCCGTGGCCAACGTAATGTATACGCCCCGCGCTTTTGCTGCCTGCAGGGCTTTCAAATTGCGCTCGGATATCAGCTTTTTAGAATTCAGCAGGGTCCCGTCAAGATCCATTGCTATCAGCTTTATTGCCATCGGATCTCCTCCTTTACACCTGCAGCACATAGTCGCGAATGGCCTTGGCCACACCACTGTTTTTATGATCGTCCGTAACATAATCGCATACGGCTTTCACCTCATCATTGGCATTGCCCATGGCTACACTGCAGCCAGCTGCCATTAACATCGGCAGATCATTGTTCGAATCGCCAATCGCCATAACCTCGCCTCGGGTCAGGGCCATTTTTTCGAGCAGCCGTTCGAGTGCGGTCGCCTTATTAACTCCCGGGCGCAAAATCTCAACATAAAGCGGCAGTGATTTGACGGCAAATACGCATCCGGCAAAATCCTGATTGATTTTCCTTACAACCTCATCTGACTGCGCTTCCGTATCGCTGATAATGATCATTTTTGCGACCCCTTCGGCACAATCATAAACACCTTCCCCGCAAACCTCGCCTTTGAGGCCAGCACGAGCCTCGTATTCGACAGCCTTGGCGGTGTATTCTCTGAAATACAGATTATCACCACGATGAAGCTGCACAAACCACTGCACATTGCGGCAGTAATCAAGGACTGCCGTAACGGCCTTCGGCTCAAGATAGGATTCAAACAGCACCTCTCCACTGACGGATTTTATTAAAGCGCCATTATACGTGATGATCGGTACATCCACTCCTAGCTGCCGGGCATACGGCAGGGCCGAAGCATACATCCTGCCCGTGGCGATCGTCACGGTTACGCCCTGCGCCACCGCCGCCTGAACAGCCGCTCTATTTTCATCGGAAACCATGTGATTTTCATCGAGCAAAGTTCCGTCCAAATCTGTTACAAACAATTTTATTGCCATTGTTTTGCCCCCAAACTATCAAAAATCGCTGGCGGACCTGCCAACTACTCTATTTTCTCATGTTTTCAAAAAAAAGCAATATTTTTGTCGATTGCACCAAGCTGAGCACAAAATAAAAAAATCGCTGCAAAATAAATTTTGCAGCGATTCTCCAGGAATCAATTATTTTAAAGCATCGCCAAGCAGGGAATTCGTATGACGGGCAGCGGCAACGCTTTCGTCGAATTTTGCTTTTTCTGCTTCATTGAGTTCAATCTCAACGATTTTTTCAAGACCATTTTCACCAAGAATAACCGGCACGCCAATGCAAAGATCTTTCTCGCCGTATTCACCATCGAGGCATACGCAGCAAGGAATCATTTTCTTGGAATCCGTGCAGATAGCTTCAGCAAGAGCTGCCGATGCAGCACCTGGTGCATACCAAGCGGATGTTCCGAGAAGGCCTGTGAGTGTAGCACCGCCAACTTTCGTTTTTTCTACGGCATCATCAATGGCAGCCTGATCAAGGAACTGGGAAATAGGCACGCCTCTGTATGTAGCGTAGCTTGCGAGCGGAACCATTGTCTTATCGCTGTGACCACCGATAACCATGCCATCGATATCCGTGATTGTAGCCGGAATACCTGCTGCATTGAGAGCTTCGGCGATATAATATCTGAATCTGCTGCTGTCGAGCATGCCGCCCTGACCGATAATGCGTTCACGCGGAAGTTTGCTGTCTTTCAAAGTCAAATAAGTCATCGCATCCATAGGATTCGAAATAATGATAAAAATAGCTTCCGGAGAGTATTCCAAAGCCTGGTCTACAACGCTTTTTACGATTTTAGCGTTTGTGCCAATCAGATCTTCACGCGACATGCCAGGTTTACGCGGAATGCCGGAAGTGATGATGACAACTTTAGAACCAGCCGTTGCTTTATAATCGTTTGTAACACCAGTGATCTTCGTATCAATGTTGAGCATGTGTGCAGTCTGCATCATGTCCATTGCTTTACCTTCGGACACGCCCTCTTTGATATCGAGTAAAACTAATTCACTTGCAAAATTTTTCATTGCAACGACATTGGCAACCGTAGCGCCTACGTTACCTGCTCCAACAACTGTAACTTTCATAAATAAATGACCCTCCTTTAATTTAAGGCACACAACATGCCCTATAAACAAGGGAATGCGACGCCTTCCACTGCTCCCCATAATTGGAAATGCAGCTTATGTACGTGTAAATTATAACAAAGACCCCTGAAAAAATCAATGAATATTGTCTGCGTTTTATTTTAACATTAATTTTATTTATAGTTTTTATACCTGCTATTAATTTAATTGAATTTTCTGCTATTTAACTTTAAAAAAAGGGCGGTCATGCCGCCCCTTTTCTCATGCCTCTTCTTCGAATTCGTCTTTGCCTACGCCGCATACTGGACAGACAAAGTCCTCTGGCAAATCCGCAAAGGCAACTCCGCCATCAAGATCATATTCCGGATCACCGACTTCTTCATCATAAATCCAGCCACAAACACTACAGATCCATTTTTTCATAATCAAAAACTCCCTTCGCAAAAAAAGATTTCTTCTATACCTATATTAACATATTTTTCCTTACTGACAAGAGTTTTTTGAAACAATTTCTGAATTTTCCATCTCACTCAAGCTCGACACCGCTGGCGGATTTGTTCAAAAAAATCATAAGGCACAGCAACATTGCCATCAATACCGTAGCCCAGTTCAACTTCCGGCCGATTCCCCCCATGAAAATCCGTGCCACCGGTTGGCATCATATCATGTTTTTCCAGCATGGCCGCTGCAAATACCCTATCATCCTCGCTGTAGCTTGGATAATAGGCTTCCATGCCATCAAGTCCCAGGGAATGGAGTTCTCCGAGCGCTTCATCCTGAGCCTCACGGACAAGTGCTCGGAGTCCCAGCCGCTTATGAAAATGGGCTAAGGAAGTAATTCCGCCGGCCGCCCGTACGGCTGGCAAAGCTTCCGCTGCCGTCACATGATGTTCAAGATCAAGCTCGGCAATCACCGGATTGATGTAATCATGCCAGATATCTTCCACTCCGTTGCAGATGTTAAGCGACAGCAGATAACGCATAATCGCATAACGATCAATCTGGTCCGTTCCTCGAAACGGCTCGACCAGTTCCGGCGAAATCTTCACATTGCGCTCGGCAATGCCGGCGATCAAATCCTCCATCCTGGTCTCTTTTGTCTGGCGGATTTTCGTATAAAGTTTTTTAAATTCAGGCTTCTCTTCCTCAAATCCCATAGCAACAACATGCAGCTCATGGCCCCTGTAATCAACTGTCATCTCCATTCCAGGAATGAAGTTGATCCCGATTTTAGCTGCTTCAGCGGCTGCTTCGGCATTGCCGGCTGTCGATTCATGGTCGGTCAGCGTCAGCGCCGAAAGCCCTTTCTTTTTTGCTAAAGCAACAACTTCTGCCGGTGTATAGCTTCCGTCAGAAATTGTAGAATGGACGTGCAAATCTATTAATTTCATACATAACCCCTTCTATAATAACTGAATATCAAATACAAACTATATTTTCATCTTTTCCTTGGCCGCAAAAAAATTATAAACAGCCTGAGCCGCCGGCACCGTCATCCCCGGCAGTGCCGCCATCTCGTTCACGGAAGCCTGTTTTATCTTTTCCAGGCTGCCAAAATGTTTCCACAGCAACTGACGTCGTTTCGGCCCAATCCCGTTGACATGATCGAGTACGGACACAAGATTCCGCTTGCCGCGCAGCTGCCTATGATACGTAATGGCAAAGCGATGTGCCTCATCACGAATGCGCTGGACCAGAAAAAGTGCCGGTGAATTGCGCGGCAGAATAACCGGTTCCGATTCATGCTCGCGAAAAATGTATTCAAACTGCTTGGCCAGCCCGACAACAGGAACCGCAAGGTGCCCGGCACCACGGATAATCTCAAGCGCCGAACTGAGCTGTCCTTTCCCTCCGTCAATGATGATCAGGTCCGGCATATCCTCAACAGCCGCCTTGCCATAACGGCGCGAGGTCACCTCGCGCATCGATAAAAAATCATCCGGCTTGCCTTCCGTGCTCTTAATTTTAAACCGCCGGTAAGCAGATTTCTTCGGCAGGCCATCTTCAAAGACTACCATGGAAGCTACCGTTTCCGATCCCTGAATGTGTGAAATATCAAAGCATTCCATGCGGCGCGGCAAAGTGGCAAGCCCGAGGTAACGCCCTAGATCCTCGACCGCTCCTGTCGTTTGTGCCACGGCGCGTTCTAGCTTTGTCGCCGCATCCGCTAAATACTTTTCAGCATTGTTGGCCGCCATGACGACAATATCCTTCTTCGTGCCTCGCCGAGGCTGTTCCAACCCAACCCTAGCCGCCTTTTTTTCACTCAACCAGGCTTCAATCAAAATTTTATCATCAATTTCCAGTGGCAGCAAAATCTCCCGCGGAACAAAGGTGGCGCGGTCATAATACTGTTTCAGAAAAGCGGTGACGATGGACGCATCCGCTTCATCCTCACTGCCGTTCATCATAAAATGTTCCCCGCCAACCATTTTCCCGCCGCGGATCAAAAGAACCTGGAGGCATACTCCCTGGTCACTGCGGGCCAGCCCAATTGCATCCTGATCCCCTGAACCGGTCACGATATTTTGTTTTTCCCGTATTTTCCGCACAGCTGTCAGCTGATCGCGCAGTCTGGCAGCGCGTTCGAAGGCAAAGTCTTCCGCGGCTGCCTGCATGCCCTGTTCCAAATCTTTTTCCACCGCTTCGCTACGGCCTTCGAGAAAAAAGCAGACAGAGCGAATCATGGTGGCATATTCCTGTGCATCCACCTTGCCGGTGCAAGGGGCGAGACATCGCTTAATATGATATTCCAGGCACGGCCGCTGTGCTGTCATCTGCCGGCAACTGCGCAATGGAAAGAGCCGCCGCAAGAGCTTCAAGGTTGCATGCACGGCTCCCGCATCTGTATAAGGGCCAAAATAGCGAGAGCCATCCTTTACCACCCGCCGAGTAATAAATACCCGTGGATACGGTTCGGCAATAGTCACCTTTATATACGGATATGTCTTATCATCTTTCAGACTGATATTATACCGCGGCCGATGCTGTTTTATCAAATTGCATTCTAAAATCAGCGCCTCAATTTCCGAACCGGTAATTATCGTTTCAAAATCAGCAATCTTTGCCACCATAGCTTTGACTTTGGCCGAATGATTCCTGCTGTTTTGAAAATATTGGCGCACCCTGTTTTTGAGAATCACGGCTTTGCCGACATAAATAATCCGCCCCTGCTCATCTTTCATTATATAGACACCGGGGCTGTTTGGCAGCAACTCTAGCTTTTCTTGCACTAACTCCGTCATATCACACCGTCTTTCATTCTCCTATTATACACAAAGGATATAAAAAAATACAAGTCACTGCTCTGCTGTATCTTCTATAAAAATAAGATCAGGCAACGTATTATAGGGTTTCTTGTTTGTTTTTTGTATTCATTATTCATTTACGATATCATAGCAATAGCCTGATTTTATTATTGCTTTTAGGCATAGTTATATGTTAAAATTGTAATTGTTTGATTTAAGCATAAACATTGAAAATTTCTCGCATGTTTTGCTTGACTATAAACTTTGTTAATGATTTAATAATCAGTATAGCATGCAGAATGTATCTTTTTCATATATCCTGCCGATATGACATACTGATTCCAAAAGGAATTGCCGCCAGCGCGGTAAATCGTAAACGGCTGCATTACAGCCCTTAGGAGGTATATTTATGTTTAATCGAGTACTCATTGCCAATCGCGGTGAAATCGCAGTGCGCGTCATTCGTGCTTGTCAGGAACTAGGAATTGAAACAGTAGCTGTATATTCAGATGCTGATAAAAATGCCATGCATGTACAGCTTGCTGATCTTTCCTACAACATCGGTCCCGCTGATGCATCGCAAAGCTATCTTAATATGGAGGCCATTCTCGAGGCCGCCCGAGCAACAAAGGCTGAGGCCGTGCATCCCGGTTATGGTTTTCTCTCAGAAAATGCGGATTTTGCAGAAAAAGTAACGGCTGCCGGGCTCATCTGGATCGGGCCGTTGGCAGAAACCATCCGCCAGGTCGGCGATAAAGATGTGGCCCGTGCCGCCATGGAGGCTGCCGGTATCCCAATGTCCCGTGGCAGCGATCCTCTCAAAACGGCCAAGGAAGCGATCCACTCGGCCAGCAAAGTTGGCTATCCGGTCATCTTAAAGCCTGTATCCGGTGGCGGCGGCAAAGGGATGTTCGTCGCTTATAATGAAGAGGACCTGAAAAACATCCTGCAGATCGTTGATCTGGCAAAGGTCACGTATTATTTCGAACACTACATCGAACGGTCCCGCCACATTGAAGTCCAGATTGTAGCCGATAACTACGGAACCGTTATCCATCTTGGCGAACGCGAATGTTCCCTGCAGCGCCGCAACCAAAAATTGCTGGAAGAATCTCCTTCCGTTGCCCTGACACCGGATATGCGCAATCATGTCGGCGCCCTCGCCATCAAAGCTGCCAAGAGCATTCACTACACAAATGTCGGCACGGTAGAGTTTTTATTTGATCTCAGCGATCATCAATTTTACTTTATGGAAATCAATCCGCGCATCCAGGTTGAGCATGGGATTACCGAAGCGGTAACTGGCATCGATCTCGTCCGGACCCAAATCCGCATCGCCGCCGGCGAACCGCTTGAAATAAATCAAAATGATATTAAATTCGTCGGTCATGCCATCGAATGCCGCATCAATGCCGAAGACCCGGATAACAACTTCCTGCCGTCCCCAGGCAAGATTGATTTCTTCCACGAACCAGGTGGCCCCCGCATTCGCATTGACAGTGGCGTTTCTGCCGGGCTCTCCATTGAACCTTATTATGATTCACTAATTGCCAAAATCGTCGTTCATGGACGTACCCGCGGCGATGCCATAAAAATCATGCAACGAGCCTTGAACGAATTCAAAATCGAGGGCATTAAGACGACAATCTCCCTGCACAAGCGAATTCTCGAAGATAACTACTTCTGGACGGGAAATATCGATACCCAATTCATCAAAAAACGTCTGCCAGCTTATGAGCAAACACCGCCAAAACGCAAGCTCAAAGACAAGATGAATCTCGCCGAGTCGATTAACAGCAGCATGTATTATGCCTGATCCTCTGTCCTATATTCAATTTAAACAGCCCTTTAGCGACAAACTCGCTAAAGGGCTGTTTTTCCTGTCAGACAAAGCTATTGCTGGCCTTACAATTCTTCCTCCAGCAGCGGCTTGAGGAACCGCCCCGTGTAAGACGCAGGAACCTTGACGATGTCCTCCGGCGTACCAATAGCGACAATCGTACCGCCTTTGTCCCCACCTTCCGGACCAAGGTCAATGACATGATCGGCCGTCTTGATCACATCGAGGTTGTGTTCAATTACTACGACGGTATCCCCGCCATCGACCAATCGCTGTAATACCTCCAGCAGCTTATGAATATCTGCCGTATGCAGGCCGGTCGTCGGCTCGTCAAGAATATATAAGGTTTTACCGGTACTGCGCCGGGCCAGTTCCGTAGCAAGCTTGACGCGCTGCGCTTCCCCGCCGGAAAGCGTCGTTGCCGGTTGGCCAAGTTTAATATAGCCGAGCCCGACATCCTGAATCACCTGCAGTTTTCGCTGGAGTTTCGGTATATTCTGGAAAAATTCCACGGCTTCATCCACCACCATATTGAGTACATCGGCAATGGTCTTGCCTTTGTATTTAACCTCCAGGGTTTCCCGGTTATAACGAGCTCCTTTGCAGACTTCACACGGCACATAGACATCTGGCAAAAAATGCATCTCGATCTTGATGATACCGTCGCCGCGACAGGCCTCACAGCGCCCCCCCTTGACGTTAAAACTAAACCGTCCTGGCTTATAGCCGCGGATTTTGGCCTCATTCGTCTGACTGAATACTTCACGAATCGTATCAAAAAGCCCGGTATAGGTTGCCGGATTAGAACGTGGTGTCCGGCCAATCGGTGACTGATCAATATCGATAATCTTGTCGATGTGCTCCAGCCCCACGATTTTTTTATGCGTCCCCGGCTTGCCCTTACCGCTGTAGAGCTTAGCGGCCAGTCCCTTAAAGAGAATTTCGTTGACGAGTGTACTCTTGCCGCTGCCGGATACGCCGGTCACAACCGTAAATACCCCCAGCGGAAATTTCACGCGGATATTCTTTAAATTATTTTCGGCCGCCCCGATGACTTCGACAAAATTTCCCGTGCCATGGCGGCGCTTGGCCGGCACCGGAATAAATTTTTCCCGGCTCAAATACTGCCCCGTAATGGATTCCTTGACGGATTTTATTTTTTCGACATCGCCTTCAGCGATAACATACCCACCACCGGCACCAGCCATCGGCCCGATGTCAATGATGTGATCCGCCGCATACATCGTATCTTCATCATGCTCGACAACAATCAGCGTATTACCCAAATCCCGCAGATGCTTCAGCGTCTTGAGCAGACGATTATTATCCCTTTGATGCAACCCAATACTCGGTTCATCGAGAATATACAGCACCCCGACCAAGCCTGAACCGATCTGCGTCGCCAGGCGGATGCGCTGCGCTTCCCCGCCGGATAAAGTTCCGGCAGCCCGGCTCAATGTCAGGTAATCGAGCCCAACATCAAGCAAAAAACCAAGTCTGGCATGCAATTCTTTGAGAATCTGCGCCGCTATTTTTTGTTCGCGTTCCGACAATTCGAGTGTGTGAAAAAAAGCACTGGCTTCGGCAATGGTGAGGCACGTAACCTCGTCGATATTTCTGCCCCCGACCCGAATTGCCAGAACCTCGGGTTTCAGTCTGGCGCCATGGCATACAGGGCATGGTGTTACGCTCATAAAGGATTCATATTCCTCGCGCATCATATCAGAATTCGTCTCGCTGTAACGGCGGGCGAGCAGTGGCATAACCCCCTCAAAGCTTGAAAAATACTCCTTGTATTCGCCATACATATTCTCATAGGAGTAATTGAATTTTTCCTCGCCTGAGCCGTAGAGCAGAATCTTTTGGACATTCTCCGGAATTTTTGTCCAGGCATCCGCTACCGTATAGCCATATTTTTTTAAGACAGCATCGATCTGGCACATCGCATAGGAATTCGCGTTACTTGACAGCGGCGCAAACAATCCGTCGGTAAAACTCAATTCCGGATTGGGCAGTACCAGATCCAGGTCAAACTCCATATGATTCCCCAATCCACTGCACGCCGGGCAGGCCCCAAACGGGCTGTTAAAGGAAAACATGCGCGGCGCAATTTCCGGCAAACTAATGCCACAATCCACGCAGGCAAAGTTCTGGCTGAACATCAGCGTTTCCCCTTCAACAACCTGAACATAGACAACACCTTCGCCCAGAGCCAGGGCTGTCTCCAATGAATCTGCCAGCCGCTGTCCGATGCCTTCCTTGATGACCAGCCGGTCGATGACGACTTCAATCGTATGTTTCTTTGTCTTTTCCAGTGTGATCTCCTCGTTGACATCGACAACCACACCATCGATGCGCACCCGGACATAGCCTTCCTTGCGGATATTCTCCAGGATTTTGCGATGCTCCCCTTTCTTCCCATGAACAAGCTGCGCCATTACCATGATTTTCGCACGGTCTGGCAGCAGTAGCAATTGATCTACCATTTGGTCTATCGTCTGCTGGGTGATCGGCTTGCCACATTTAGGGCAATGGGGGCGTCCGGCCCGGGCAAACAGAAGCCGCAGATAATCATAAATTTCCGTAACCGTGCCAACGGTCGATCTCGGATTGCGGCTTGTCGTCTTCTGATCAATTGAAATTGCCGGTGACAACCCTTCGATGTAATCAACATCCGGCTTGTCCATCTGTCCCAGGAACTGACGGGCATAGGCCGATAGGGATTCAACATAGCGCCGCTGGCCTTCAGCATAAATTGTATCGAAGGCCAGCGAGGATTTCCCTGAACCACTGAGTCCGGTGATCACGACCAGCTGATCGCGGGGAATATCGATATTGATATTTTTCAGGTTGTGCTCACGCGCGCCTTTTATTCTGATGATATTTTTTTCTTTTTTATCTGCCATACTGCACCTCTACTTTTCTTTGCGCTTGCGCTTTGCAACTGCTTTTGCCGGCAGGCTGCCTTTAAGTTCGACAATCATATCGCGCAGGCTCGCCGCACGTTCAAAATCAAGTTTATGGGAAGCTTCCCGCATTTCGCGGGTAAGCGTCGCAATCAATTCTTCCTGCTCAGCCGCTGACATATTCAGCCGTTTTTTCGAACGAACCTCATACGCCTTGCCGGCCTCGGCTACTAATGTTGTTTCGATAAGATTTTTTATTTTCTTTTTAATTGTCATTGGCGTAATATTATGCTCGCGATTATATTCTTCCTGCACTTCCCGTCGTCGCTGAGTCTCATCGATAGCCCGATGCATAGAATCCGTAATCCGATCGGCATACATAATGACGAGCCCCTCGGCATTACGGGCGGCACGGCCAATCGTCTGAATCAGCGAGGTATCCGAGCGCAAAAAGCCCTCTTTATCGGCATCAAGAATCGCCACCAGCGAGACTTCCGGCAAATCAAGGCCCTCACGCAGCAGGTTGATCCCGACAAGAACATCAAACACCCCCGCGCGCAGATCGCGGAGAATTTCCGTACGCTCAATCGTCGCAATATCAGAATGCAGATATCGCACCTTGATCCCGGCTTCCTTCAGATAATCGGTTAGATTTTCCGCCATTTTTTTCGTCAGGGTTGTCACGAGCACACGTTCATCGCGCTCGACCCGCTGCCTGATTTCACCCAACAGATCATCGATCTGCCCGGTCAACGGGCGAACCTCAACCTGTGGGTCCAGCAATCCCGTCGGACGAATAATCTGCTGCACGACCTGATTGGCCTCGCCGAGCTCATATTTGGCCGGCGTAGCGGATACATATATAATCTGATTGATCCGCTGCACAAACTCAGGAAACTGCAAGGGCCGATTATCGAAGGAGGACGGCAGTCTAAAGCCGTTGCCTACCAACGACTCCTTGCGCGAGCGATCCCCCGCATACATCGCACGTATTTGTGGCAGCGTAACATGCGATTCGTCAATGACAATCAAAAAGTCCTCAGGGAAGTAGTCAAGCAGGGTAAATGGTGATTCTCCGGCAGCGCGCTGCGTCAAATGCCGCGAGTAATTCTCAATGCCTGAACAATAGCCCATTTCCTGCATCATTTCCAGATCATATCTCGTTCGCTGTTCCAATCGCTGGGCCTCGACCAGCTTGTTTTCTGCCCGCAGCGCCGACAGACTGGCTTCCAGCTCGGCTTCGATGGTATCAACCGCTCGCTGCATGTGTTCCCGGGAGGTAACATAATGTGAGGCCGGATAGATCATAACATGCTTGCGTTCACCGTAGACCTCACCGGTGAGTACATCTACTTCCAGGATGCGTTCCACCTCATCACCGAACAGTTCAATTCGGATAGCGCGATCATTAAAGCCGGCAGGGAATACTTCGACCACATCCCCCCGTACCCGGAACTTGCCGCGCACGAAATTCACATCGTTGCGTTCATACTGAATGCTGACCAGCTTGCGTAAAATAGCATCCCGATCATACGACTGCCCTTCTCGCAGCGACAATACCAGATCATGATATTCCTCCGGTGACCCCAGCCCGTAAATGCAGGATACACTCGCAACGATAATGACATCGCGCCGTTCAAATAGAGAACAGGTAGCCGAATGACGCAGCTTATCAATTTCATCATTAATCGCTGCATCTTTTTCTATATAAGTATCTGTCTGGGCAATATAAGCTTCCGGCTGATAGTAATCGTAATAGCTGACAAAGTATTCCACAGCATTATTCGGGAAAAATTCCTTAAACTCACTGGCTAGCTGTGCTGCCAGGGTCTTATTGTGCGCAATTACCAGCGTAGGCTTTTGCACTTTTTCAATCAGCTTGGCAATGGTAAATGTTTTACCAGTTCCGGTAGCCCCCAGCAGCACCTGTGCCGTCTGGCCGTTTTCAATCCCTGCCGCCAGATCAGCAATCGCCTGCGGCTGATCCCCCATTGGTTCAAAGGGGGCCTGCACCTGAAAGGGAACCTCCGACTCCAGATGCAACGTATTTAATTTTGGGACTTCTGCCATACTGGGCGCCTCCTCTAATCAATAACCATTATTCGTTATTATAAATTATAAATTATCTATTCACACAATACTAGCGAACATACATACTATTATATAGCAAATATGCGGTAAAAACAATCAAGCAGCAACCGCCGTTTTATCGGTTGCAGATTGTTTTTACCGCATATATCAATGGCTCTGCCGAGTCCGGCAAGTATATACTTCAATAAATTTTCTTGCCATAAAAGGTACGAACAGCATGATGAATAAAAGTCTTACCAACTGGTAGGCTGTCATCGTAGAAATATCTGCTCCGACAATCAGGGCTGTAATCCCCATTTCCGTCAACCCACCGGGAGCTGTACTCAAAAAAGCCGTTACGAGAGAGGTACCAGTGAAAACCACCACCAGCTCCCCCAGAACCAGCGATACCATCAGAACAAAAGTGACGCCCAGCGTCAGACATGATCCTAGTCCTCGGTATTGCTTTATCTTGGCCAGATTAATGCTGGTGCCGATATAGGATCCCACGCATATTTGCGCCACATTGATATACGGTAGCGGCACCAGGGGCGCCTGTCCGCCGCTAAGCAGCGTAAACGCCGCTGTGCTCAGCAACGGTCCAAGTAGATACGGGGTTGGTAACTGTAAATAACGCCCAACTAGTGCGCCCAAGACCGCGATGGCCCCAAACACCCAGTTACCTGCTACCGGTATGGCATCCGTTGCCGGCAAAGCAACCGGCCCCGGCGGTGGCAGCACATGCAGGGCTAGAAACGGCACCAAAAAAACCACCGCCAGCATTCGCATCGTCTGCATAATTGTCACGGCAGTCTGGTCGGCATCTTCAACCTCATCGGCTAAAATTACCATTTGGGACAGCCCGCCCGGCACACAGCCAAGCAGGCAGCTTGCCAGGCTCAGACCCGTTTTCTTATATGTAATCCAGGCCGTAAGCAAGCCGGCAAGAATTGTAAGCCCGGTTGCCGCCGCCATTATCGGCAATTGGGTCATGATCGCCTGTCCCGTTGCCGCTGTAAACGGACGCCCCATGGCATAACCCAGCAGGATCAAGGCCGTATTTCGCACCTTCAGCGGCCAGTACAGAGGTTCTCCCCGCCAAAGAGAATATAGTGATATAGCCGCAATCGGGCCGAGCGTCCAGGGGAGAGGTAACTTTACCAGAGAAAATACACTCCCGCCCAAAACGGCAATACATAAAGTTTTTCCTAGATTTTTCATTTGTCTATCATCAGTCTTCCTTGCCTTCTTTTATCTAATGCAAATTCTCTACTATATTTCTTATTTTACCATTTTCCGTCACATTAAGAATGAATAAACGCTGAAAATATTTCTTTATTTATAGTTTTCCATTATTTTGCTGCTCAATTTGACCATAAAAGCGAATACAGTTATAATTACGCTAATAAAGAGTTAGTAAACCCTGTCAGAAAGGACTTCTATGAATATAAAATTAATCGCCCTCGATATGGATGGCACTACCTTCGACAACCAGCGGAAAATCACACTGGAAAACCGGGCTGCGATCCGCGCTGCGCAGGAAAAACAGATCGAAGTTGTCGTTTCCACAGGACGCTCAAATAGCGAGCTGACCCCTGTGCTCGAACAGTTGCCAGAAATTCGTTATTTTTGCTGCGGCAACGGCACAAAAATTTATGACCGGCAGTGCGGCAGCAACATCTTTGAGGACCTGCTGGCCCTGCCCCCAGCCCGCAAAATCCTGCAGATTCTGCAGCAGCACGATGTTATGCCCGAACTATATGCCGATGATAGTATTTATCTTGATCCTGAATTTTTTAACCAGCTTCACGCTTATGTAGCTCCGGAAATTGAAGAAATCATCCAGCTTACCCGCACGGGCCGCAGTGATCTTGCTGGTTTTTTGCAGCAGCGACAAACACCGATTGAAAAATTCAATGTTTTTTATAGTGATAATAAAATTAAAAAACAGTTGCTTGCCCAGCTGAGCCCCTTTGAAATATCCTTTTGTCAGTCGTTCACTAATACCTTGGAAATTCTCAGTCCGACAGCCAGCAAAGGCAGTTCACTGCGTCATCTGTGTGATAAATTCAACCTTTCAGCTGACGAAGTCATGGCGATTGGTGATGGCAGCAATGATATTTCGATGCTCCAGTTTGCGGGCTGCTCTGTTGCCATGGAAAATGCCGTCACCGAGGCAAAAAATACGGCTAAATTTATGACGGCCAGCAATGATGCCAGTGGCGTTGCCCTGTCAATCTATCGCTATGCCTTAACCTAAAGGAGGTAATAGAGTTATGAAACGACCTATCATTCGCATACCAGCACTGCTTACCTCTCTGCTGCTCTTTGCCTCTCTGCTCTTCATTGATGTCCCCGGTGTTCTGCAGGAACCGGCCGAAGATTGTCCGACAGCAGAGGCTGCGGTTGAAGTCCCCCTTATGCCCGGACCGGAAGCCCTTACACCTTATCCGCCCGAGGCTCCCGCCTCCCCGGCGCCGCTGCTGCTATGGAGCAAGAATTTTGATGCTGTATCTTATCAGTTGGAATTTTTTACCGAACTGCCGGAGGATCTTTCTGCCGCCGACATCTCAGAAAAGCATTGTTATTTTGTGCCAGCAGTCTTTACCAATGCCTATAATCCGGCAATTGATGAGTTTGCCGCCGGCAGCATTGGACGACATGCCCCCCTTTATTGGCGGGTCCGCGCGATGAATCTCGCCGGCAATCCCATCAGTCTTTTTTCTCTGCCGGAACCGTTGTTCACCTCTGCCGCCCAGCCGCGAATCAATTCGCCGCTGCCAAATGCCTTTTACAACAACCATAATGGACAAGTTTTGCTCTATCCCGTCTACAGCTGGATCGGCAATCATGGCGCCGTCCAATACGAGATAGAGGTGCTCGATGAATTACCGGAAAATCCAGGTGGTACAGAGCCCTCTGTCCATCGAATCTATGCCGCGATCCAGGCAAACTGTGAGCTCTACGATCCCGAGCCAAGGCTGGGGGCGTACCCTTTTTACTGGCGGGTACGCGGTCTCGATGCC
The DNA here is from genome assembly GCA_963678095.2 of Selenomonadaceae bacterium. GTDB lineage: Bacteria > Bacillota > Negativicutes > Selenomonadales > Selenomonadaceae. The sequence goes on from OY782746.1 coordinate 1,008,855, forward strand.
GAAGGAAATCCAGTCGGTGTTTACAGCGCCGCCCAGCCTTTCAAAGTCAACCCTGCTGACAACTGGCAAATTGGAATTTTCGGCGACAGCATCAGCCATGGTGGCGGGCATCTTTCCTACGGTCCTGCGGACTGGGAATACAGTTACTCAACTTATTTGAACGTTCCTACGGTCAACCTTTCCCAGAGCGGCGACACCAGCCAGATGATGCTCGAACGCTTTGACAAAGATGTCCTACCGTTTCATCCACATTATCTGTTGATTCTCGGCGGCTCCAACAGTCTGCGCGGCGGCGTCCCTGCAGCCGATGTAATCGCTGATCTTGAAAATATCCGGCAAAAATGCCTGCAGAACAATATCAAGCCCATCCTGATGACCTTGCCCCCTATCAATCCTGACAACATCGCCATTGCCTTTAACGAAGAAACGGCGGGGGACTGGATGACGCAGTTCGCGCTCGTCAATGCCTATATACGGACCCAGGTTCATATTGACCTGGCAGCAGCCTTTGACGGCCCTGATGAGATCCTGCCAACAAAATATGCGCTCGACGGGCTTCATCTCGATGTCGACGGCAAGATCATTATGGGCGAAACAATCAATGCTGCCTGGCCGTCGGTCTCAACCTTGGCTGAAATGCAGGTGGCGGCAGTCCCTGATCACTGATTCTTGTTCCTAATAAATATTTTGTATTAAATCCCAATTTATATTAAAATAAAAACAGTACCTTAAAATATATTCTTTTGATAAAGAAGGGTGGTTATACAATGAAAGCAGTTGAAATAAAAAAAGGGGTTTACTGGGTAGGCGTTATCGACTGGTCCCTGCGCAATTTCCATGGCTACTCGACCAGCCGCGGCTCTACCTATAACGCGTATTTGATCATTGATGAAAAAATAACGCTGATCGATACCGCAAAAGATACTTTTACCGACGAATTGGTCGCACGCATTTCCTCTGTCATCGATCCTGCCAAAATTGATTATATTGTTTCAAGTCATCTCGAGCGCGATCACTCTTCGGCGATTCCGGCTATCATGAAATATTGTCCGAATGCCACAATCTACGCCAGCCAGCCACACGGTGTAAAAGGTCTGACTGCCTATTATGGGGAGTATAAGTATCAGGGCGTAAAAACCGGTGATGAAATTTCTATCGGCAGCCGTCGCCTGCAATTTTTGACAACGCCGATGCTGCATTGGCCAGACAGCATGATTACCTACTGCCCGGAGGAAAAAATTCTGTTCTCGAATGATGCTTTTGGTCAGCATCTCGCTGCCAGTAGCCCCTTCGATGATGACAACGATTTTGCCATTGTCATGGAAGAGGCCAAAAAATACTATGCCAACATCCTGATGCTCTACGGCAAACAAGCCCAGACAGCCTGCCGGGCTGTGACAGCTTTTGATATTGATATGATCGCTACCGGTCATGGCAATATCTGGCGCTCGCATGTTCCTGAAATCCTTGCGGCCTACGAAAAATGGAGTGCTAACGAACCAGAAGAACGAGCTGTTGTTGTCTTTGACAGCATGTGGCATTCGACTGAAATTATGGCAAAAACGATTACGGAAGCATTCAGTCAAAAAGGCATTCCGGTCCAGCACTACGATCTCAAGGATAATCACATCTCTGATATTGTCGTTGATGTCCTGACGAGCAAATATCTGGCCGTCGGCTCCCCTACCCTCAACAATACGATGTTGCCGACAGTGGCTGCCTTCCTTTGCTATCTCAAGGGACTGTCACCGAAAAACCGTGAAGCCTTTGCTTTCGGATCTTACGGCTGGGGTGGGCAGAGCATCGGGGAAATTGAAGCCACGCTAGAAGCCTGCGGTTTTCATATTTGCCTTGACAAGATCCGCATTCAAAACATCCCCAACCAAGAACAGTTGGCTGATCTTGCGGCCAAAGTTCTCGCCCTTTAAAAAACAAATCGCACCGCCGGGAATTTCCCGCGGTGCGATTTGTTTTTTTATGGTTTTTCCACAACAAGAGGCTCGATCTGCTGACGCCAGAGTGCATACCCCTGCTCATTCAGGTGCAATCCGTCCGATGTCAGTTCCTTTGGCAGCCGCCCCGCTTCATCCTGAAAAGCCGGGACCAGATCGATATAGGCATCCCCATATTTTTGCGCCAGTTTCTGCAGTTCCTCATTCAACAGCAGGATATTGGCATTCGTTCGCAAATATACAGACGGGAAAATTTCATCATTAAAGGGCAATACACTTTCTATATAAATGACACTATGAGGCAATTTCTCATGCACTACTTTTAGGATCTGATTATACGATTCGATCGTCTCTTCTATCGATCGGTTAAAACACAGATCATTGGTTCCGATCATCAAAAAAATCTTGTCCGGTTTTAAATCAATAATCGTATCCAATCGGTTCAGCAACCCTAGTGTCGTGTCACCGCCAATGCCTCGGTTAGCCGTATGAACTTGAGGAAATAAGTGGCTCCAGTCCCCCTCATCCGTCATACTGTCACCAACAAACACGATCGCCTTTGCTGGCCGCGGGGCAAATGAAAAATACAGGGTTCGCAGCCGATAGTGAAGACTCCTATAGGGTGGATCGTCTTCGCTGCGGCTTAGATCATCCATATAGGAATACAACCATTTTTCAGCATTGCTGCTGGCACTTCCCAAGGTGAACATCCGAAAAAACAGAACCGTCAGCAGCAGACAAAGACAAAGACAAAGACAAATCATAATGCACCGTTTTCCAGCAAAATTATATTCCATAGATTTGACACACCCCTCAGCGGCCTATTCTGCTTATTGCTATATGATACATAAGATTCCACAGGGAGCGGTAAAACCCCTTTAGAACCGGAAAAAAGCACCCGCTTACAAACGCGGGTGCTTTTCACAGAGATCTCATTTTACTATCAGCTTATTATCAGCCGGCAATAACATCAATTTCCACCAAAGCATTTTTCGGCAGGTTTGCGACCTCAACACAGACCCGCGCCGGGCAATCTGTGGCAAAATACGTAGCATAAACTGCATTGACTGCGGCAAAATCATTGATATTTTTAAGGTACACTGTCGTTTTGACAACATCCTGCAAGGTATAGCCGCCAGCTTCCACAATCGCCCGTAGATTATCGAGGACACGTCTCGTCTGTGCTTCAATTCCCCCGTTGACGATTTCACCGGTAGCCGGGTCAAGCGGAATCTGACCGGAAACAAACAGCAGTCCACCAGCGGTTTTTATCGCCTGCGAATAAGGGCCAATAGCCCCTGGTGCTTTTTCGGTCGCTATGATCTTGTTCATGGACAAACATCTCCTCTTATAAATAGGTTGTATGAGAAACTTCGTCTTTTTCTGGCTTTTTGGGAACGCCATTTAAAATGATGTTGAGCAAAACCGCCATGACACTGCCGACCGTAATCCCGCTTTTCAAAAAGAGCTGTGCCCACAGGGGGAACTTGCTGTAAAAAGCCGGCATGCCGAGCGGAATCAGCGCAATACCGATGCTTACGGCAACAATCATCATATTGTAGCCATGTTCAAAATCAACTTTTGACAGGGTTTTTATGCCACTGGCCGCCACCATACCAAACATGGCAATCCCAGCTCCGCCGAGAACCGGATTCGGGATACTCGCAACAACTGCAGCCAGCTTCGGGAACAGCCCCAGCAGCATTAAAATCCCACCGGCGGTTGCTACAACAAAGCGGCTGCGAATGCCAGTAAGGCTTACAAGTCCGACATTCTGGGCAAATGCGGTGTAAGGAAACGCATTAAAAATCCCCCCAAGCATTGTCGAAAATCCATCCGCCCGCAAGGCCCGGCTTAAAATATTTTCATCGATTTTTTTATCGACAATTTCGCCAATAGCCATAACATCCCCCGTCGTTTCAGTCATAACGACAATCATGACGACAGTCATTGCAAAAATCGAAGCCGGGTCAAACACTGGCATCCCGAAATGAAACGGGGTTGTAATCCCCATACTTGCCGCCGATCCGACAGCAGAAAAATCTGTCATGCCAAACAACGCGGCCAAAATTGTACCGATAATCAGCCCGAGCAAAACAGCGATATTGCTGATAAAACCCGTAAAACAGCGATAACAGATAAGAATAATAGCTAAAACAGCAGCTGCCATATAGATCTTCGACGGATCACAGTAGTCCGGAGCCGCCGGATTCAGCCCGCCAACCCAGTTTACTGCAACCGGCAGCAGAGAAAGTCCAATAATGGTAATTACAGTTCCCGTAACGACCGGAGGAAAAAACCGCAGCATTTTGCTGAAGTAGCCACTTAAAAGAAAGGTGATAAAGCCCGCCGCTATGACTGATCCATAAATCCCTTGCAGCCCATGTTCACTGCCAATCATAATCATTGTTGTGACTGCACCGAATGTACAACCTTGAACAATCGGTAGTTTTGAACCAAGTTTGGGGCCAACCCCCAGTGTCTGGATCAAGGTTGCTACCCCACAGGTGAAAAGATCCGCATTGATCAGATAAATCAACTGTTCCGTGCTGAGATGAATAGCACTTGCCAGCACGAGCGGCACAGCAACTGCACCAGAATACATGGCCAGCACATGCTGCAGACCACAGATCAGTAATTTGGCAAAGGGTAATTTTTCATCTACCGGATGAATTCTTGCTTGTTCCATTTGTTTTTTCTTACCGCCTTTATTATTTATTTGTCAAATCCGGACGCAGGCAGGCGGCTTGGCCCAGATACACATGGTGAATCTCCCGCTGCGTTTTTTCCGTATTGACGAGTAAAAGTACACGAATGCACTTTCCCAAACTATTGTCGACATCCATTTGCCGGGCATCAAACAAGGGAACGAATTCCCAGCCCTCAAGCCGGCGCGCGGCTGCGGCCGGGAAGACTGCCGTGATGTCATCTGTTGCACTAAACAGCGCGGCCCCAATGTCCTGCGTCTCTATCTGATTCTCCTCAAGCATAGCCAGCAGCAGCTGCTGCACAGCGGCAAAGACTTCATTTTTGTCATTGTTTTCTACCGTTATAGCCCCTCTGACTCCCTGCACCCTGAACACCCTCCTATTTGTTGCGCATAATGCTCAGCAAAAGACGTCCGCAGAGCACCAGTGCCGCAAGATACCCAAATACACCGAGCAATGGTATTTCCATAATTTTTGGCATCATTTCCGTCGTACAGATAATGCTGGAGCCCAACAGCAGTGCTGAACTGATGATGCCGATGATCAGCTTGTTGATCATTTTATCGACCTGACGCAGCGGCTCCTCTGATCCGGTCAAGTCGAGATTAACCTTAGTCTGGCCGCTCATCGTCATTTTTAAAATATCAGATACCTGCTCCGGCAGATGCAACGATTTTCGCAGCAGCATATAGCCTTCCCGCTTGACCTTATTTACTTCTTCCCGCCAGTCAAAATTTTTTCTGAAATCCGCCTGCATCTGCGCGGCAAATATTTCAACAAAATTGACATCCGGGCAGCAGATTCTCATAACGGCCTCAATGGTCATGACCCCGCGGGCAAACATGCTGATCCCCGGCATAATAGCAATTTTATGCTGCCGCAGAATCCGTAAAATCTTACGAGCCAGAGGCCCCAGCTGCAGGTTTTCAAAATCCATGCTGCTGTACTGTGCCATCATTGCATCAATATCCTCATAGAGCCGGTTATGATTGATCCGCTCCTTTGGCATCCCCAGAGCAAGCACCGCCGATTTCATTTCATACGTATCATTATTCACCAGAGCAAAGACGGCCTGTTTAAGAGCTGCCCGGTCATGACTGGAGAGTCGCCCCATCATTCCGAGATCAAGCCAGATAATCTTCCCGCCCCGGATCCAAATATTTCCCGGATGAGGATCCGCGTGAAAATAGCCATCTTCAATAATCTGCTTGACATAATTTTGCCCAAGCTTCACTCCAATATCCTTGATATCATAGCCAGCGGCTTTTAATTCATCAAGTTTATCAATCTGTATGCCATCGATGTATTCCATAACCAGCACCCGAACTGTCGTCAAATGTCGGTCAATTTGTGGGCAGCTGACATAATCGACCTCACGGTTCAGATTGCGAAATTCATCATTATGATCCGCCTCCATCAGGAAATTCATCTCCTGCTTGGCAATGCTCCACATCTCATCTAATACCATGTCAAAATCGACGACGTCCCGTGAGCCGCTAACCACTTTCAGCAGTGAGGCTGCGCGTTTTAGCAATACGATGTCCTTGCTCATAACTTCATAGATTCCCGGGCGCTGTACTTTGAGGACAACCTGACTGCCATTTTTCAGTACTGCCCGATGCACCTGCGCAATTGAAGCCGAGCCCCAGGCCACCTCGTCAATGGAGTCAAAGATATTCGTCCATTTTTGATTGTATTCTTCTTCCAGAATGTCTTTGATGATTGTAAACGGCAGCGGTTTAGCGCTCGTCTGTAATTTAATCAGTTCATCACAGTAATCTTGCGGCAAAAAATCAGGGCGGAGCGACATGATCTGCCCCAGCTTGACAAACGTCGGTCCCAGATCCTCAAGAATCAGGCGCATTTTTTCCGGTGTCATCCCATAAACAATCTCACGTCGACGCAAAACAGCGATCATCTCACGCAAGCGAGTCGGAGCGGCCGTGTATTCCAGCTTTTGATTTGCATTTTGGATTAAATTTCCCAGCATAAATGACCCTCTCCCTTCAGATTTACTGTGATGCTAACAAGCTGCCGGCTACAAACCCGGCATAAAAAAAGGATACGGAGGGATTATCCCTCCGTATTGTGCTTTTACTTACCGTATTTTTCTGCGAGCTGCTGTTTTACCGTATCATTTTCCAAGTACTCATCATATGTCATCGCACGGTCAACAACGCCGCTTGGCGTAATTTCGATAATGCGGTTCGCTATCGTCTGAATGAATTCATGGTCATGGGATACAAACAGAAGCGTGCCGGTGAAAGCGATCAATCCGTCATTGAGGGCTGTAATGGATTCGAGATCGAGATGATTTGTCGGTTCATCAAGCAATAGCACATTAGCTCCACTGAGCATCATGCGCGAAAGCATACAACGGACTTTTTCGCCACCGGAAAGAACCGATGCCTGTTTCAAGCTTTCTTCCCCGGAAAAGAGCATGCGCCCGAGAAAACCACGGACAAAGGACTCATCCTGATCCTCCGAATACTGGCGCAGCCAGTCAACAAGACTCAGATTTATGCCATCAAAAAATGCCGAGTTATCGACCGGCAGATAGGATTGCGTTGTCGTCACGCCCCACTTAAAGGATCCGGCATCGGCTTCCATTTCCCCCGCCAGAATTTTAAACAAAGCTGTTTTAGCCGGGCCATTAGGGCCAACAAAAGCAACTTTATCACCTTTTTTCAAAGTAAAGCTTATGTCGTCAAGCAGTTTTTCCCCGTCAATGGTCTTACTGATGCCCTCGACCGTCAGCAGCTGATCACCAGCTTCGCGGTCCGGCTTAAAGGCAATGTACGGATAACGGCGTGAAGATGGCTTAATATCATCTAAATTGATTTTATCAAGCATCTTCTTGCGTGAAGTCGCCTGTTTAGACTTTGAAGCGTTCGCACTGAAGCGCTGGATAAAGGTCTGCAGCTCTTTTATTTTTTCTTCTTTTTTCTTGTTTGCATCCTTCGAAAGCTGCAACGCCAGCTCACTGGATTTAAGCCAGAAATCATAGTTGCCGACATAGAGCTGAATTGCTCCAAAATCGACATCCGCAATATGCGTGCAGACCTGATTCAGGAAATGACGGTCATGCGATACGACAATAACCGTATTTTCAAAATTCGCCAAAAAATCTTCCAGCCAGTTAATCGAAGCAATATCCAGATGATTTGTCGGTTCATCGAGCAGCAGGATATCCGGATTACCGAACAGCGCCTGTGCCAAAAGCACACGGACCTTTTCCTTCCCGCTCAAATCAGCCATTTTCATCGTATGCAGTTCTTCCGTGATACCAAGACCATTGAGCAGGCGTGCCGCTTCCGGCTCTGCATTCCAGCCATCGAGTTCAGCAAATTCACATTCGAGTTCAGAAACCTTCATGCCGTCTTCATCAGAAAAATCCGGTTTCATATAGAGCGCATCTTTTTCGTCCATGATTTCCACCAGGCGTTTATGCCCCATCATGACCGTTTTAAGCACTTCATAATCATCAAATTCATAGTGATTCTGCTTGAGCACAGCGAGCCGTTCTCCCGGTGTGATATCAATGTTACCATTTGTCGGTTCAATATCACCGGATAAGAGGCGCAAAAAAGTAGATTTACCGGCACCATTGGCCCCGATCACACCATAGCAGTTTCCCGGCGTAAATTTTATATTGACGTCTTTAAATAATACCCGTTTCCCAAATTGGAGGGTCAATCCGTTTGTACTAATCATAAGTTACGTTTCACAGTCCTTCATTATAGAAATTTTCATATACATCATTTCAGCATATACCAATTTATTTTAGCATATTCTCCAGGCCACGTCTACTTTTCCATGGTAGAAAAACAGAGTGCAAAGCAAACTGCTGCACTCTGTTAAGAAAAACAATTTTATGGAAATTATTTACGCAAAATGCCTTCGTAAATCTGCAAAATGCTTTCACCGTAGCTATCGCCGGGAACTGCCCAACGGCCGTTAAGTCCGGACCAGGTACCGATCGTCGATGAAGCATATACCGACCGCACGAGATCATAACGAGGGTCGACTACCTCAACTGCCGGACGCCGTGTCGATGCATACGCCAGCAAATGCTGAATATGCGCCCGAACCCCAAGCTGTGAGGACGGGAAATATGCCCCTTTGACTTGTGTGCTCGTCGTTCCCAGCCCGCAATAATTATTCTGATCCGGTGTCACTGTGCCGCCATAACGGAAGTATCCGGTTTCCTTTAATGCCTGAGCAAAAGCAACATCCGGGCGGACACCCTCCCGCATGCCTTCCTCATAATAATAATCTACCAGTTTATCCGGTGGCACCATAAGTGAGGGCAATGGATTTACACTGAGCAGGTAGCGTACACATTGCTCTTTTGTAGCAACCGGCGCCCCAAGAATTGCATCTTCGCCAAGCGATTGTGTGATCGGTGGACTCTGGCGTGAACGCTTTAGTTCCTTTAACAAGCTTTGTATGCGCTCTTCCCTCGACACCTTATTCACTGGATGTTGCATGGTTTGATTTGCCACTGCTGGGTTTATGCTTTCCGTATCCTGGGGGAACCTTGGTTTTGCCTGCCCATATGCCGGCAAAACTGCTACGATTAAACTGCTGATAAGAATTCCCATCCATTTTTTTTTACAAAAACTGCGCATAGTATCACCTCTATTTTAGAACTGTCAGTGGCCCATAAAGCCCAACTGAATGATAAAGAGTACCATAAACAAATACATCAACGGATGAACTTGTCTAGCCTTGCCGCGGAAAATTTTCAACAGCGGATAGACGATAAAGCCGACACCAACACCGGTCGTGATACTATAGCTCATCGGCATCATGAAGAGGGTTAAAAATGCCGGAACAGCTTCTTCCATATCGTTCCAGTCAATCAATTTCAATCCGTTCATCATCAAAAAGCCAACGATAATCAGTGCCGGAGCAGTAACGGCCGGAATCGAAGCCAACATCTGCGCGATCGGCGCACAAAACAGCATAAGCCCAAATAAAAGGGCGACAACAACGGAAGAAAAACCTGTGCGGCCGCCAGCGGCAACACCGGCACCCGATTCAACATAGGAGGACGTCGGACTTGTTCCCAGCAATGCGCCAAAGGTGCTGCCAAAAGCATCTGCCAGCAGTGCCCCGCGTACATTAGGGAACTCACCGTCAGCCTTGATAAGTCCGGCCTGTGAACCGATCCCCAGCATCGTCCCCGTCGTATCAAACAGGGTTACGATGAGGAACGTAAAGATAATTGCATACAAGCCGCCGTCAAGCGCTCCCTGCACATCCATCTGCATAAAAGTATGTTCAAGGCCTGTCGGCAGGCTGAATAAGCTTGCCGGAACCACAATGAGCCCCTGGAAAAATGCAATAATAGAGGTCAGAATCATGCCGATAAACAAGGCTCCTTTGACATTGTTTACCATCAAAACCAGACTGATCAAGAGCCCGATAATACTGAGAAAGGTTGTTGGATCCGATAAGTTTCCCAAAGTCACAATCGTTGCCGGTGAGCTGATGACAAGCTTTGAACTTTGCAAACCGATAAACGTGACAAATAAACCAATACCGGCACCAATGCCCTGTTTGAGGCTGGTTGGAATCGAATTGATCAATGCCTGCCGAAACTTAGTAAAGGATAATACCACAAAGATTGACGAGGCAATAAATACCGTGCCCAAGGCCTGCTGCCAGGCAATGCCCATCCCAATGACTACAGCAAAAGCGAAATACGCGTTCATCCCCATCCCCGGAGCGATCGCAATCGGGTAATTCGCAAAAATCCCCATAATTAAAGTACCAATCATGCTGGCTACAATTGTAGCAATGAATACGCCATTAAAATCCATACCTGTTTTACTGAGAATTGCCGGATTTACGATGATAATGTATGCCATCGTGACAAATGTTGTCAGACCAGCCAGCGTTTCCGTGGAAAAACTCGTATTTCTCTCGGAAAACTTAAACCATTCTTTCAAATTCAATGTTTCTGCCTCCTATAATACCAATAAATATATTGCAGCATACAAATCAAAAAAAAGCCTATAACTATTTCAGTTATAGGCTATCTTTTACCGATATATCCTACCCGCCTATTTTACCACAAATCATTGGTAAATTACATCGCAAGCAGAAAATATTTTCATTTTTCGTTTGATACAGCCGCCTGTAAAAAAGATTCCAGCTCAATCCTATCCGGATAAGCAACCTGCGTGCCACGCCGGGTGACGCTGATTGCGGCAAAGGCCGAGGCCCGTTTCATCGCTAGGACAACATCTCCGGTCTGGACATATGTATCGGCGAAACAACCAATAAATGCGTCCCCAGCTCCCGTTGTATCAACGGCTTCAACCTTATACGGTGGCACCACTACCAGTTCATCTTTCGTCAGCCACATCGATCCGCGAGACCCCATGGTTACGATGATATTTTTCAGTCCCCGATCCAGCAATGTCTGTGCAGCTGCCTTGATCTGTTCATTCGTATCTACCGGCATCCCCGTCAAAATAGAGAGTTCCGTTTCATTCGGAACAAAAAAATCACAGCGACAGGCCCAATCGAGTGAAAGCTCGGCGCTGGCCGGTGCCGGATTCAGCAGCACTGGAATGTTCCGCTGATTAGCAAATTCAATCGCTGCATATACAGCCTCTAAATTGATTTCAAGCTGCAAAATCAGCAGACTGCATTCGCTTAAATCCGCCGCAGCCGCCTCAATATCTTCTTTCGTCACATATGCATTGGCACCCTTATGGATTAAAATCCTGTTTTGGGAAGTTGATTCGACAATAACTGTGGCAATTCCATGGCAATGCCAGCAACCGGCAACACATGCTTTGTATCCACATGATAATTGACAAAATTCGCTAAGGATTTCTCGCCAAACATATCATCGCCAACCCGGGCCAGCATCATGACATCAGCCCCCAGGCGGGCAGCGGCAATCGCCTGATTAGCGCCTTTGCCTCCGCAGCCAAGACCAAATCCCTGTACTTCCCGTGTCTCTCCCGGCAGCGGCATTTCATCTGTATAAGAAAGGATATCAAACATTACCGATCCGATTACACCTATTTTCATTGTACCCGCCCCTCCGTTTTATCCGATTGAACGCCCGCGACGCTGTCGCGTTCAATGAGTTCATTGCAGATTTCCGTTTTTGTCTTTATTTCATTGTTCGTCCTGATAAGCCGCAAAAGCCGCCGCACGGCCAGCTGACCGAGCTCCTTTTTAAACACCCGCACCGTCGTCAGGGCCGGGGTGAACACACTGCAGAAATTTATATCATCAAACCCGATGATTGATACATCTTCCGGAATCCGATAGCCATTTTTTTGCAGTGCCTTCATGACACCAAGAGCAATCATATCATTGTCGGCAAAAAAAGCTGTCGGCAGATCGCATTTTTGCTGTAGCATACGATCAAAAGTCTCATAGGCACCGTCAATGGCCGGTGGAACCTCAAAAACATCCTGGGGCTGCAGCGCAAGCTTACTGACCTCAAGCCCCCGCAGATACCCCTCTTCCCGCTGCTGAAAATTTTTAATCCTTACGCTGCCCTTGAGATAGCCAATACGCTTATGGCCGAGCTTCGCCAAATGGGTAACTGCCTGGCAGACAGAATCCCGATTGTTCATCAGCACCGCATTAAAGGATAAATTTTCAAACCAGCAATCAAGCAGGACCAGCGGGACGGATGCCTGTTGAAACACAGCTGCATCAGTTTCATTTAATTCCGTACCGACAAGCAGGATTGCTGCCGTTGGGTCGTTCAATAACTCCTGTACCCGCTCTTCATAATCCGCCCGGTGACGATAAAGGTTGACGATCGTCGTCTCATAACCTGATTTTCGGCTTTCATTTTCTACACTCTCCATCAGTACGGAGAAAAACGGCGAATCAGAAAAGACTGCCCCGCTGTCGCGATACGTGACGAGTTTTATCTTTCGTATTTTATTTTCCGTGATATAGCCATGCTCCCGGGCAATTTTCAAAATTTGCTCGGCAGTTTCGCGATTCACACCACTTTTATTATTTAAAGCATTGGAAACAGTTGCCAGGGAAAAGCCGGACAATTCACTTATTTTTTTTAAATTTATCTTCATCCTTATCCCCCCCGCAGTCTATTCTAAACCAAGCAATTAAAAATCGCAAACAATTCTTTATATTCTTCCTTAAAGCAAAGACGTTCCTGTTTTATGCAGGGAAGGCCACTCCGGCACGAAGAATAATATTTGGATATGGCGTAAATTCCCCCGTCCGAATAGCGAACCGAACCTGGGCTGACATTTCTTTTAATGCCGTATGTTCGATAAATTCTCCTGGGATCTGCTGCATTTTCCCTTCAATATAAGACAGTAGCTGGGGATTTTTCCCCTTGATCTCCTCAGCCAGTGTGTAAAACTCAATTTCGGTATCCTCCAGTACGGCGTCAAGAACCTGGCAAAATGTCGGGACCCCGCCGCAAAGTGCCAGGTCAACTACCGTCACGCCAGGGGGAATTGGCATGCCGGCATCGCCGATCATAAATAAATCTTTATGTCCAAGAGCAGCAATGAGGCCTGACAGCTGCGCGTGTAAAATTCCATGTTTTTTCATAATTCTCTACTCCCTTACGCTTAAGATTCCGTCTCGTTTTTTGCTTCATTTCTAGCCTGTAATGCCATCTTCGCTTCCATATTGCGCTGGAATTGGTCAACAATAACGGCCAGAATAATGACCAACCCTTTTATGATCATCTGCCAAAATTCTGAGACTCCACACATAACCATGCCATCCGAGATAACCCCGATGACAAAAGCACCTATTATAGTTCCGCCAATTGTACCAATGCCGCCCATCATCGACGTGCCGCCGAGGACAGCCGCAGCGATTGCATTCATTTCCCAGCTTTCACCAGAGGCCGGATGCGCTGCTTCAAGCTGGGACGCAGTTATAATACCGACAATTGCCGCACAGACACCGGAAAAAATATACACTAGAATTTTGACTTTATCCACTTTAACCCCTGACAATTTAGCAGCCTTTTCATTGCCGCCAATCGAAAATATATGCCAGCCAAAGGTCGTTTTTTTCAGTAAAATACCAGCAATAATGGCGATCACAGCGAGAACAATCGCGCCGATCGGTATCCCCATTAAGCGACTGCCAAAGAAAGTAAAACCGACATTCCCGAGGGCATCACTGCCAATGATATTCGAGTACGTTGCCCCGCTTGAATGGAGCATGGCAAACCCACGAGCAATATACATAGTACCTAACGTTGCAATAAACGGTGCTACCCCAAACTTGGTAATCGTCAGTCCGTTGATCAGTCCCACAAGGGCCCCGACAAGAATCGTAAAGAGTATAACCAGCGGCACGCTGAAATATAAGGTGACATCAAACATTTGTAGCGTAATTCCCTTTTGAATCATGCCACCGGCAACCATTCCGGCCAACCCAACAACAGCTCCGACCGACAAATCAATGCCGCCGGTAATAATGACATAGGTCATGCCGATTGCCAAAATACCATACAGTGCAACATGCTTGGCCAGCAGTAAAAACGTATTGGCTGATAAAAAGTTCGGCGTGGCCAGGCTGAAGAAAATCAGCAGCAGGGCCAATACGATCATCGTCCGTCCTTTGAGCAGCATCATTGCCAGGGAATGATCCCCCTGTTTTTTATTTAGCTTTGCATCCATGGAAATCCCATCCTTTATTTTCACGATAGCTACATCCTTTCCTGTCCCTGCCTGTTCTGATCGATATCAGGAAGCTGTCCGTCCAGTATCATGGCCCTGATATGATGCCAGCACAAGCTTATCTTCGGTGATTTCCGCCTTCGGCATTTCACTGGTCTTTATCCCATTGGACAAGACGACAATGCGGTCAGCAATCGCCATGATCTCCTGCAGTTCGGAGGAGATTACAACAATCGACAATCCCTGTTCAGCATAGCGCTGAATGATTTCAAATACTTCCGTCTTCGCTCCGATATCAATCCCGCGGCTCGGCTCATCCAGCAGTAAAATCTGAGGGTCCGTCAATAATCCCTTGCCAATAACTACCTTCTGCTGATTGCCGCCGGAAAGAGAGAGAATCGGCAGATTCTTATCCGCCACTTTGATGTGAATGTCCTTGATTTCTTGCTCTACTTTTTCCGCTTCCTTTTTTTCATTGAGGAACATGGCCTTAGCATAATTTTTCAGGCTCGACAATGATATGTTTTTAGCAATATTCATCGTCTGTACCAAGCCCTCACGCTGCCGATCTTCCGGCACCAGAGCAAACCCGTGCTGAATCTGCTGGGAAACATTTTTAATTTTGATTGCTTCGCCGCGAACTTTTACCAGTCCCGCATGCTCGGGGCGCAACCCCATAATACATTCAAAAATTTCGGTGCGACCTGAACCCATCAGCCCGTAAATTCCAAGAATTTCGCCTTTGCGCAGATCAAAACTGACCGCATCGAGCAGATATCCACCACCCTTTTTAGGCAGCGTAAGATTTTCCACTTCCAACACTTTTTCTCGTTGGCTCCAGTCAACCGCCGTCTTTCGCTGTGGATACACCTTGCCTTTGCCAACCATCTGCTTAACAATCCAGGAAATATCAATATCTTTAACTGGCGAAGCAGCCACAAACCGGCCATCGCGCAGAATTGTCACATAATCGCCAATCTGCATGATCTCTTCCAGTCGATGGGAAATATACACAATCGAAATGCCATCAGCCGTCAGCTCCCGCATGATCTTAAACAGGACCTGAACCTCCTGGGCACTCAGCGACGAAGTCGGTTCATCCATGATCAAAATCTTCAAATCATCCTGAACAAGATTACGGGCAATTTCTATCATCTGCTGCTGTCCTACCCGAAGATCGCCGACAATGGTATGCGGACTTATCGGATGCTCCAGCTTTTTCATGATTTTTTCAGTCAGCTCAATATGTTTCTTGTTATCGAGCCCAAAATGATATTTCGTCTGCTCCCGCGACATAAAGATATTTTGATAAACATTTAAGTTGGGGAACAGACTCAGTTCCTGATGAATTATGCCAATCCCATGCTTTCTGGCATCGGTAACCGTCTTAAAGCAAACCTTTTTCCCTTCCAGATAGAGGTCTCCGGCTGACTCTTGTTCAATACCGGCAATAATCTTCATCAGTGTTGATTTTCCGGCCCCATTTTCGCCAATCAATACATTGACTTTGCCACGATGAACGTCGAAGGAAACTTCATCAAGCGCTTTGGTTCCCGGATAAATTTTTGATACTTTTTCAGCATGAAGGCACACATCGGCCGCCATCTCAAATTGTTCTCCCATACGCTCGCCTCCTACTGCACGTTGAGCTCTACCGGTGTGATCAAAATTTCATCCGGTTTATCGACACTAAAACAACCGACAAATTTCACAGTTTTGCCCTGCATTGATTTTAAGTCTTGCTTACCAATTACCGTTTTATCAATTACATCATGAATGCTTTGGGACACCTTGGCCCAGTCCACCTGATTTTTATAATCCTCATATTTTATGAAATCAAGACTGTCACGTACCGCTGACCCCTTATACACACTGCCAATCTGCAAACTTATGATTTTAGGCCCGGCATAACCGTCAAGCTGCACTTTCATAAAACCGGCTTTCTTTTCCTGGTTGACTTCCGTGACCTTGCCCTGGCCTTTGACAACATAGCTCAGTTCGCCCTTGGTCCCCATCGAATATTTGCCATATTTTCCCGCTAAGGCTTTTAAATCTCCATTAGATTCGGTCAAAAACTGCGGCAAATCCACGGCCTTTTTTTCCAGTTCAGGAAGCGCTTGCGAATCCCAGATGCCAGCTACATTATCAGCGGCATTAAAGGCCACCTTACCGGTCAGTTCCCCTTCATGTCCAATCTGCACGACTTTAACGCAACCCGTCAGGGACAACATCATGACCAGACAAGCAATTATTATGATACCTGCACGTTTTTTCATCGCTGGATGCTCCTATTCTCTCTGCTGACAACCATTAGGGCTGGAAGGGCAACGCCCTCCCCAGCCAGTTGCCTTCTGCTATTCTTTATAGACGAAAGCCTTGAGTTTATCGACATTTTTTGCCGTGATGGCAATGCAGTCAACCAGTTGTTTTTCTTCCAAACCTGTTTTTCCTTCTTTGAGATATTTATCCGCTTGCTGTACGGCCATTTCAGCAATCAGAGCCGCCTGCTGCATAGCAGTACCAGTCATCGAGCCATCCTTAATGGCGGCAGCTGCTTCATCGGAACCATCAACACCGATCACAGCAATATCTTTGAGTCCGGCATTTTTGATGGCGGCAACTGCGCCCATTGCCATCGTATCATTGCCGCAGATAATCCCTTTAATGTCCGGGTTGGACTGAAGAATTGTTTCTACTTTTTGGTATGCTTCCGTCTGTTCCCAGTTAGCTGTCTGCTGTGCTACCATTTTTAATCCGGAATATTGGTCGATAACTTCATGGAATGCGCTGGAACGGACACCGGCATTTGTATCGGATTCTTTACCCAGCAGTTCAGCGTAAGTACCTTTTTCGCCCATTTTTTCTACAAACACTTCAGCAATTGCCTTAGCGCCCTGATAGTTATTGGCGACAATCTGTGAAATTGCAATACCGCTGCCATTGATTTCACGATCAATCAAGAACGTAGGGATATTGGCATCGCGGGCTTTTTGTACAGCAGCTACCGTTGCATCAGCTCCGGCATTGTCACAGATAATGGCTGCAGCCTTATCTGAGATCGCATTTTCAAACAGTTCTGCTTGTTTCGTTGCATCGTCATCGTGTGATACCGTTTTTACTTCATAGCCAAGCGCTTTTGCTTTAGCTGTTGCTGCATCCGCTTCCGTTTTAAAGAACGGATTGGAATGGGACGGCGTAATGATGTAAATAATTTTTGAACCGCCACCCGTTAGTGCTTTTGCTTCCTTGGTCGGGGTCGAAGATGATTTCTCGGCTGGTTTGCTGTCCCCGCTGCAGCCGGCAAATAAGATCCCGGCCAGACATACTGATAAAACCATGGCTACCACTTGCTTGAACTTTTTCATAACCCTTTTTTCCCCCTCAAATTTATTTGGAAACCTTTATGACTTATCAGGCTTTGCCTGTTAAATCCAACTACGCATGATGCAGTGTCTGCGACACCGCCGCCTGCCAGCCTCGTTTTTTCAACTCCCGCTGCTGTGCGGGCATCTGCGGCTGATATTTTTCATGCCCAATATGTTCAAATATTGTTTTTTTATCATACAGACCAATGGCTATGCCAGCTGCATAGGCCGCCCCCATTCCCGAAAGCTCTTCAACGGCTGGCACCTGCACCGGAATGGACAACATATCTGCCTGAAACTGCATCAAATAACGATTTTTGGTCGGTCCGCCATCCGCTCGCAACTCCCGGATCGCAATTCCGGCTTCGCACTGCATCAGTGTTACAATATCATCAATCTGATAGGCAATGCTATCAAGAGCTGCCCGCACAATCTCATTTTTCCCCGTCACTCGCGTCATTCCGGTAAGCAAAGCAGTCGCCTCACTATCCCAGTGTGGGGCTCCCAGCCCGGTAAAGGCCGGCACCAGATAGGATTTGTCCTGTGAATTTGAATCTTCAGCCAATTCTGCGGTTTCAGCGGCCGAAGCAATCAGTCCAATGCGATCCTTCAGCCAGCTTATAACTGCTCCGGTATAATTTATATTTCCCTCCAACACGTATTCCACTCTGCCGTCAAAGGACCAGGCAAGGGATGTTACCAGCCCACCCGTGCTGAAGATGGGTTTGTCGCCAATGTTCAGCATGACAGAAGAACCTGTCCCATATGTAGCCTTTACCATTCCCGGCCGGCAGCACTGCTGTCCAAAAAGCGCCCCATGCGAGTCTCCCAAAACGGATCGAATCGGAATCGGAGTTTCAAGCCAACCATCAAAATCCGTATCCCCATAACTGGCATTGGAATCGCAAACCTGCGCCAGACAATGCTCTTCAATACCAAAGCTTTGACAAATACCCGCATCCCACTGCAAAGTTCTTATATTGAACAACTGGGTCCGTGATGCATTAGAAAAATCTGTTTTAAATTGCTGCCCCTTGGTAAGTTTATACACGAGCCAAGTGTCAATGGTTCCCATACATAAGTTTTTTTGGGACATAAGTGCGGACGCATTTTTTACATTTTCCACAATCCAGGCGAGCTTAGCGGCTGAAAAATAAGGGGACAGCGGCAGCCCCGTCGCTGCTTTTATCGATTCCGCCAAGCCGTCTGCCAACAGCCGGCGGCAGATTTCTTCACCACGCGCACACTGCCAGACAATTGCCTGGTAAATCGGCTCGCCTGTTTCACGATTCCAGGCCAGCGACGTCTCCCGCTGATTGCTTATTCCCACTGCCGCGAGCTGCGCCTTATCAATTCCGGCTTGTTCCACAGCCTTTTTTGCTACTTTCAATACGTTTTGATAGATATCGACTGGATCGTGCTCGACCCAGCCCTTTTCATTTATAATTTGCTCATGTGCCTGATCAGCACGAGCGACAAGCCGTCCCTGCTGATCAAATACCATGCCTTTGGTCCCCTGTGTACTCTGATCAATTGCTAAAATATATGTTCCCGGCATCCTATATCAGCTCCATAATCTTCTGCGCAATCCCCGTGGCATTTAATCCATAGTGAGCGAATACTTCCGCTGATTTTCCTGTAACAACGGGTTCATCCGGCAATGACAAATTTACCACTTTCCTCGGATGATGCTCAGAAACAATCTGGCTGACCATTGTCCCCAGCCCCCCCGCCTTTACATGTTCTTCGACTGTAATAAGCAGTTTGGTCTCCGCCGCGGCTTTCCGTACGGCTTTTTCATCCATTGGCTTCAGGCAGTACATATCAAGGACTCGGGCATCTATTCCATTATTCGCCAAAAGTTCGGCAGCTTCCTTGGCCGCCAGGACCATTTCTCCGCAAGCAACAATCGTCACATCCTGACCATCCCTGACAAGTACCGCCTTATCCATCACAAACGGCACAGCGCCTTCCTCATAAACAGGGTCTACAGCATTACGCCCAACGCGGATATAAGCCGGTAATTTATCTTTTAACAGGGAGCGGATCAGGCAGCGCGTCTGCAAATGATCACTCGGCAAATATACCCTCATATTAGGAATGGAGGCCATCACCGCAATATCATTCGTCGAATGATGTGTCATTCCCAACGCGCCATAACTTACGCCACCGCTGATTCCTACCAAAGTTACATTGGTGTTGGAATAGGCGACATCTACCTTGGCCTGTTCCATGCTGCGGGTGCTCAAAAAACTGGCCGGGGACACCGCAAATACTTTTTTCCCACAGCTTGCCAGGCCGGCACTGATCGACACCAAATTCTGCTCAGCAATTCCGACTTCGATAAACTGCTGCGGTCTTTGTTCAGCAAAATTCGTCATAGATGCCGATCCCCGGGAATCACTGCAGAGAACGACAATATCCTTATCCGCTACGGATTCTTCAAGCAGAACATTGCATATTTCCTGCTTATTTGCAATTTTATTCATAGCAAAATCCCCCTCTGGTTCAATTCCAGAATCGCCTCATTGTATTCTTCATCCGTAGGCACACGATGATGCCAGCCCGCCTTGTTTTCCATCAGGGAAACCCCACAACCTTTTATCGTATTGGCAATAATAACCGTTGGCTTTCCTTTCGTTGCTTTCGCTTCTTCAACGGCCTTATCAATTTCATCGACATCATTGCCTTCAATTGAGATAACATGCCAGCCAAAGGTGGCCCAGCGCTCTTCCTGACGTTCCTGCCCCATGACAGCTTCCGTCGTTCCAGAAATCTGCAGGCGGTTGCGGTCAACAAATGCCGTAAGCTGATCAAGCTTATAATGGCCGCCAGCCATAATACCTTCCCAGACAGAGCCCTCGGCCATCTCACCATCGCCAAGAACAACATATACACGATATGGCTTCTGGTCCATTCTAGCCGCCAGGGCCATGCCAACCCCGACGGAGAGACCATGGCCTAAGGACCCCGTATTCATCTCAATCCCATTGATTTTATTATTCGGATGCCCAATATATTTTGATCCATACGTCGAATACGTTTGCAACTCTTCCCGCGGGAAAAACCCCCGATCTGCCAGGACGCAATAAAGGGCCTCCACAGAATGTCCCTTGCTCAGGACAAAACGGTCACGTGCCGGATCCTCAGTATTGTACGGATCTATGTTCATATGCTTATAATATAGCGCAACCAGGATATCGGTTACACTGAGATCCCCGCCAATATGACCGGTTCCGGCATGATGGACTAAGGATACAATATCCTTGCGGATCTCATATGATTTTTTCTTTAAGTCAACTCCTGTTGTCATTGTTATTCCCCCCTCAGATAGGCTTTAACCTCTTCTTCAATCGGGTCATACAGATCCGGTTTTATGCCAATATATTTACAGGCTTCATAGAGAATCGGCACAACATTTTTGTGAATGCCAACGCAGTGATGGATATACGGGCCGGTGACAATTTTTTCTTCCAACCGCTTAATATTTTCCACTTCGACCCATAGATACGTACCCATGCATTTTGGACCCTCTACACCTTTAGCTGTTCCGAGCAAAATAGAATATTCCCCATTATCGCCATCAAAGCGGCACAAGCTTACCTCGCCATGCTTTGTCTCTGCTGTTATGCTGCCTGGATAATCAAATGCCAACGGGTAGGTAAGTTTCGGCTTTTCCTTTGCCAGTGAAATCGGCCAGGGGCCGCAGTGCTGTAAAAGCTCCCCATTTTCGATATCGGGATGGCGAATAGTCCAATCAGCAAAAAAGGATCTTGTCTCATCCATTCCGGCAGCTTCTACCATCAAGGCAGTTATCGCTCCATGAATGTCCGTCTCACAGACAACGGGAATTCCTTCGTCATTAAGCAGCGCATTGGCTGCACATGGCATTACCCCGAGTTCCGTCTGCAGCGCATTCCAGCACTGAATTCCAGCCGCATTGCAGCCATATTTTTTGATCAGGCCTGACATCGCAACTTTTAGTGCCGCCACGTTTTCAAGTTCCCCGTCCTTGATCCGGATCTCCATGTGTTCGCGCATATATGCCATGACCTGCTCAACTTCTCGGGCGTCCTGTTTCGCTGCTTTAACGGCCTCTGTCAGTTCGGTCATGGGAGTTGGCGCTAACTGAATGTTAAACCGTTCCAGAAGTTCGCCTTCGTTGCACATTGTCGACCAAAAATCAAAAGGCCGGGTTGAAATCTGTAGAATTCGAATGTTCCGAAAGGTTTTTACTACGTTACATACCGCCAAAAAATCCCTGACTCCACGTTCAAAGACTGGATCTTCAAGGCGGCAGTTCGTCAGATATGTAAACGGCACTCTGAACCGGCGCAAGACCTTCCCTGTGGCAAATAAGCCGCACTGGCTGTCACGCAAACGAATTCCATCTTCATCGGGACGTTCATCCAGCGGCCCCCACAATAACACGGGAACATTCAAATCCTTTGCCAATCGGGCACACAGATACTCAGTACCAAAATTACAATGTGGTAAAAATAATCCGTCTATTTTTTCTTTTCTGAATTTTTCTGTTATTTTTATCCGGTCTGCCTCATCATACAAAAGCCCCTCATCATTGATGTCACTGAGATCTACAAACTCTATTCCCAACTCTTCCAGCTTTTTAAGTGTCAACCCACAGTACTTTACTGCATCCGGGGCACTGAAAATACTGCGCCGCGTCGGTGCTACCCCTAATTTTATAACTGCCATTTAAAATCCCTCCATTTTTTTAATCTAAAAAATTTTCTCATATTTAAAATTCTTATATTTGATTTTCCACAAGCGATAAATTCTGCTCTTAAAACAATTTCATTATAATCCTTGTCTGTAAATTTTTCAACTAAAATTTTATAAAATAATGTAAATTTTTTTTAAAAAATACCCTAATATCCTATTGTTATGATTTTATAGCACTTGTTTTTCGTCTTTTCATGTCAAATAATTTATTATTTATTATTATTACATATAATCACCTAAAAAGATCTATAAAATTTTATATAAAATTTTATAGATCTTTTTAGGTGATTATAAAAAAAGTCCAGCCGCATATAAATTTATACGGCTGGACTTTGCTTTTATCTTCCTCTTATTTTAAAATTCCGGCATTGCCTTCAGCAGAGGTGAGGACCTCCTACTCGATCTTATCAACAACTTTGGTGGATAAGCTGTTGATAAACAGTGTATAAACTATAAAATGCAAGCAATTCATCCACAAGCACTTCCTTATCCTGTGTATAAGTCATAACTTAAATACAGTAGCAACCCAATTTATTTGAACCGGACAAAAAAAACCCTGCCTTCCGGCAGGGCATGTGTTCAACCAGCAACTTTCTATCCTCCCAGGGCGTTTCCACCCAAGTACTTTCGACGTTTAAGTGCTTAACTACTGTGTTCGGTATGGGAACAGGTGGGACCACTTAGCTATCGTCACTGGATTAACCGGCAATTTCCTATCCTCCCAGGGCGTTTCCACCCAAGTACTTTCGGCCTCTGAATGCTTAACTACTGTGTTCGGTATGGGAACAGGTGGAACCATTCAGGCATCATCACCGGATATTTGATAAGCAGCGAACCGAAACTTTAGTTTCGTGTGAGTCGCTTAGTTCGAGGCTTGCGCCGAGAACTTCCTTATCCAAGAGATTTTGTTCTCTCAAAACTATACAGAAGAAGAAATGATTTGGTTGCGAACATTTTAGTTAATCGCCTATCTTCGTGTTTTACATTGTGAAACTCACTCGCTTCACATCGTTTCGCTCGGAGTAAGCGATTCGCTCACAGCTTACGCTGTGGCTCTCTGCTTAAGTCAAGCCCTCGACCTATTAGTATCGGTCCGCTACATGCATTTCTGCACTTCCACTCCCGACCTATCTACCTTGTCGTCTACAAGGGGTCTTACCAGATTACTCTGTGAGAAACCTCATCTTAAGGCTGGTTTCACGCTTAGATGCTTTCAGCGTTTATCCTTTCCGAACGTAGCTACCCAACTGTACTGCTGGCGCAATAATTGGTACACCATTGGTTCGTCCACTCCGGTCCTCTCGTACTAGGAGCAGATCCCTTCAAGTTTCTTTCGCCCGCGATGGATATGGACCGAACTGTCTCACGACGTTCTGAACCCAGCTCACGTACCACTTTAATGGGCGAACAGCCCAACCCTTGGGACCTGCTTCAGCCCCAGGATGTGATGAGCCGACATCGAGGTGCCAAACCTCCCCGTCGATATGGACTCTTGGGAGAGATTAGCCTGTTATCCCCAGGGTAGCTTTTATCCGTTGAGCGATGGCCCTTCCACGCGGTACCACCGGATCACTAAGCCCTACTTTCGTACCTGCTCGACGTGTCTGTCTCGCAGTTAAGCTCCCTTCTGCCTTTGCACTCTTCGCGCGATTTCTGACCGCGCTGAGGGAACCTTTGGGCGCCTCCGTTACATTTTGGGAGGCGACCGCCCCAGTCAAACTGCCCGCCTGAAACTGTCTTGAGATTTGTTACGTCTTCAGTTAGATTTCCAGTAAATAAAGGGTGGTATCCCAACATCGACTCCAAAGAAACTAGCGTTCCTTCTTCTCCGTCTCCCACCTATCCTGTACATTATTTACCGAAAATCAATATCAGGTTGCAGTAAAGCTCCATGGGGTCTTTCTGTCCAGTCGCGGGTAACCTGCATCTTCACAGGTATTTCAATTTCACCGGGTCCCTCGTTGAGACAGTGCCCAAGTCGTTACACCTTTCGTGCGGGTCGGAACTTACCCGACAAGGAATTTCGCTACCTTAGGACCGTTATAGTTACGGCCGCCGTTTACTGGGGCTTCAATTCAGGGCTTCGGATTGCTCCTAACTCCTCCTCTTAACCTTCCAGCACCGGGCAGGTGTCAGCACTTATACGTCAGATTTCTCTTTAGCAAGCACCTGTGTTTATGGTAAACAGTCGCTTGGGCCTCTCTTCTGTCGCCCCCCCTCGCTCCATCCGCTAGGGATTTCACGAGAGTTGGCTATCCTTTTCCCGAAGTTACGGATACATTTTGCCGAGTTCCTTAACGAGGGTTTTCCCGCGCACCTTAGGATTCTCTCCCCGCCTACCTGTGTCGGTTTGCGGTACGGGCACCTTATTTCTGGCTAGAAGCTTTTCTCGACAGTGTGGTCCATTTGAATTTGATTTGTCCGTAGACTCCTCTATCTATCGCGTCTCAGGTATCAGCATGCGCATTTTACTACATGCCACCCTACCGGCTTCGACGTGCACTTCCAATCGCACGCTCAAACTTCCTTCTGTGTCACTCCATTGCTCATAACGATTTAAGGTGGTACTGGAATTTTAGCCAGTTGTCCATCGCCTATGCTTGTTGCCTCGGCTTAGGTCCCGACTTACCCTGAGTCGACGAGCGTTGCTCAGGAAACCTTAGGCTTTCGGTGGAACAGATTCTCACTGTTCTTTTCGCTACTCATACCGGCATTCTCACTTCCATACTCTCCAGCACTCCTTACGGTATACCTTCGTCGTGTATGGAACGCTCCCCTACCCAATGTACTTAGTACATTGACGCAACTTCGGTTCTGTGCTTTAGCCCCGGTCATTTTCGGCGCAGAACCTCTCGACCAGTGAGCTATTACGCACTCTTTTAATGGTGGCTGCTTCTGAGCCAACATCCTGGTTGTTTTCGAAATTCTACATCCTTTGCCACTTAGCACAGCATTGGGGACCTTAGTTGGCGTTCTGGGCTGTTTCCCTCTTGACTACGGGTCTTATCACTCGCAGTCTGACTCCCAAGCTCAGCATTACAGCCATTCGCAGTTTGACTGGGTTCGGTAGGCTTTACGCCCCCTAGCCCGATCAGTGCTCTACCGTCTGTAATTATACTTGAGGCTAGCCCTAAAGCTATTTCGGGGAGAACCAGCTATCTCCACGTTCGATTGGCATTTCACCCCTATCCACAACTCATCCCAAAGTTTTTCAACACTCACGGGTTCGGTCCTCCACGCATTTTTACCTGCGCTTCAACCTGGTCATGGATAGATCACTGTGGTTTCGGGTCTACAATATCTAACTAGTCGCCCTATTCAGACTCGCTTTCGCTTCGGCTCCGTGTTTTCCACTTAACCTCGCTAGATACTGTAACTCGCCGGTTCATTCTTCAATAGGCACGCCGTCACGCATATAAAGCGCTTCGACTGCTTGTAGGTATACGGTTTCAGGTTCTATTTCACTCCCCTCCCGGGGTTCTTTTCACCTTTCCCTCACGGTACTATGCGCTATCGGTCGTCAAGTAGTATTTTGCCTTGGAGGGTGGTCCCCCCTGCTTCCCACAAGGTTTCTCGTGTCTCGTGGTACTCTGGATACCAGCCCGCTTGAGTTCTTTTCGCTTACAGGAGTTTTACCTTCTACGCTCGACTTTCCCAAGTCGTTCAGCTAAAAACTTTTCACTTTATGCCGGTCCTCAACCCCGGTGTTCCGAAGAACTCCGGTTTGGGCTCTTCCCCGTTCGCTCGCCGCTACTTAGGGAATCTCAATTGATTACTTTTCCTCTGGGTACTTAGATGTTTCAGTTCCCCAGGTGTGTCTTCCTTTCGGATACTAGAACATGACTTCTAGTGGGTTCCCCCATTCGGAGATACATGGATCACAGCCTACTTGCGGCTCCCCATGTCTTTTCGCAGCTTATCGCGTCCTTCTTCGACTCTTGACGCCAAGGCATCCGCCGTACACCCTTAGTAGCTTGACTTATGTCGTCCGTTGCCATTAAGTTTATACTTAAATGTCTATGGTCTTTTGATTGAATCCTAAAATGTTCGTTAATTACCTTCATTAGCTTTTAGTTTACACTATCTACTATAGACTGGTGAATTAATGTCATTTCTTTTCTTCTGTGTAGTTTTCAAAGAACATTGAGGGGTGTTCCCTCAAAACTAATCAATGCAGTAATACCAAATGTGTACGACCTAGGTGACAGAAACCACTATTTCAGGCTTCTATTGTCTCCTTAGAAAGGAGGTGATCCAGCCGCACCTTCCGATACGGCTACCTTGTTACGACTTCACCCCAATCATCGCCCCCACCTTAGACGGCTAGCTCCTTACGGTTACCCCACCGGCTTCGGGTGTGAATGACTTTCGTGGTGTGACGGGCGGTGTGTACAAGACCCGGGAACGTATTCACCGCAGTATGCTGACCTGCGATTACTAGCGATTCCGACTTCATGCAGGCGAGTTGCAGCCTGCAATCCGAACTGAGAGATGATTTCTGGGGTTCGCTCCACCTCGCGGTCTTGCTTCCCTCTGTTCATCCCATTGTAGTACGTGTGTAGCCCAGGACATAAGGGGCATGATGACTTGACGTCATCCCCGCCTTCCTCCGCGTTCTCCGCGGCAGTCTCCCATGAGTTCCCACCTTTACGTGCTGGCAACATAGGATAGGGGTTGCGCTCGTTGCGGGACTTAACCCAACATCTCACGACACGAGCTGACGACAGCCATGCACCACCTGTTTTTGTGTGTTCCGAAGAACAGGTACTAATCTCTTAGTATTTCACTCAATGTCAAGCCCTGGTAAGGTTCTTCGCGTTGCGTCGAATTAAACCACATACTCCACCGCTTGTGCGGGTCCCCGTCAATTCCTTTGAGTTTCAGCCTTGCGGCCGTACTCCCCAGGCGGGATACTTATTGCGTTAACTCCGGCACGGAAGGGGTCGATACCTCCCACACCTAGTATCCATCGTTTACGGCCAGGACTACCGGGGTATCTAATCCCGTTCGCTCCCCTGGCTTTCGAGCCTCAGTGTCAGTTACAGTCCAGAAAGTCGCCTTCGCCACTGGTGTTCCTCCTAATCTCTACGCATTTCACCGCTACACTAGGAATTCCACTTTCCTCTCCTGCACTCAAGAAATGTAGTTTCAATCCCCTCACGGGGTTGAGCCCCGCACTTTTAAGACTGACTTACATTCCCACCTGCGCTCCCTTTACGCCCAATAATTCCGGACAACGCTTGCCACCTACGTATTACCGCGGCTGCTGGCACGTAGTTAGCCGTGGCTTTCTCGTTTAATACCGTCATTACAAACCCTTATTCAAAGTCTGCACATTCGTCTCAAACAACAGAGCTTTACGATCCGAAAACCTTCTTCACTCACGCGGCGTTGCTCCGTCAGACTTTCGTCCATTGCGGAAGATTCCCCACTGCTGCCTCCCGTAGGAGTTTGGGCCGTGTCTCAGTCCCAATGTGGCCGTTCATCCTCTCAGACCGGCTACTGATCGTCGCCTTGGTGGGCCATTACCCCGCCAACTAGCTAATCAGACGCAGACCCATCTCTCAGTGGTAGCTTATAAATAGAGGCCACCTTTGGTGATGCTCCCATGCGGAAGCTCCACTTCATTCGGTATTAGCACCGCTTTCGCGATGTTGTCCCCATCTAAGAGGCAGGTTGTCTACGCGTTACTCACCCGTTCGCCACTAACTTACACTCAACACTGAGCCGTTTAAGCTAAGTGTTCATCACTTTTATAGAGCGTGATGACCGAACTTCGTTCGTTCATCGCAGGCTGTTTCGAGCCCATCTAAAAAGCTCAGTGTTAAGTGTAAGTCCGTTCGACTTGCATGTGTTAAGCACGCCGCCAGCGTTCGTCCTGAGCCAGGATCAAACTCTCCAATAAAGTATATTGAAGAACCGATAAGGCTCTTAATAGTTAAGAAATTGTTTCAAGCTATGCTTGAAGAATCAATATAAATGATGGAGCGGAAAACGAGGCTCGAACTCGCGACCCCCACCTTGGCAAGGTGGTGCTCTACCACTGAGCTATTTCCGCATCAAATGTATTGACATTTAATTGGTTTGACTTGCGTCAAACCCGCACATCTGGCTTGAACCATGTGTTACATAGTTCTTTATTGCTGCATTGTTTAGTTTTCAAAGAACACCGTGCTGACTGCTTGAATCAGCTTTTATATATTATCTCATTTCAATGTCATTGTCAACATCTTTTTAAGATATATATCAAAAATATGGTGGGCAGGGATGGATTCGAACCATCGTAAGCTAAGCTGACGGATTTACAGTCCGTTCCCTTTAACCACTCGGGCACCTACCCATATTATGGTGACCCTGGCAGGACTTGAACCTGCGACCCTTTGATTCGTAGTCAAATACTCTAATCCAACTGAGCTACAGAGTCATATCAAAAATGAACAAATCTCAAACGAGCTTGCGCTCACTTTAAAAAAGTGGTGGGCCCATTTGGACTTGAACCAAAGACCGACCGGTTATGAGCCGGTTGCTCTACCAACTGAGCTATAGGCCCGGAATATATGGAGCGGAAAACGAGGCTCGAACTCGCGACCCCCACCTTGGCAAGGTGGTGCTCTACCACTGAGCTATTTCCGCAGATCCACGTCCAGGGGCTTTGTTCCCCAGCGACATTTATGTATTATACAGATTTTCCTGTTCCTTGTCAACGGGTATTTGCAATAAAAATGCTGTCTGGTAATTTTACCAGACAGCATGCTTTTTAACACCAGCCATTAAAGGGCTGCGTGCACTATTTTTGTACGACCGTTTCCTGTACGACCTTGTTTTTCTTTATTCTGTACCACAACATTGGAATTAACAACATTGGAATGCCTGCATAAAGTGTGGAGCGAAGATCTGCCGTAAAGGCAATAACCACCAAGCATATTACTTGCGCCCAAATACCAAACAATGTAATGTATGGGAAAAATGGGGTTTTATACTTCAAGGTGTTCTCCAGTCCCTCGGCAATCATCCGCCGACGGAAATTATACTGACTCCAGCAAATTGAAATCCAAGCCATTGCCCCCGTAAACCCGGAAACTGCTAATAAATACGTATAAGCCGTTTCACTTGCATCAAAGGTATAGAGCAAAATGATCAGCCAACAGCCGCATACCGACAGCAGAATCGAATTCTGCGGCATACCATTTTTATTAAGCGCGCCCAGGATTTTAGGTGCCATCCCCAAACGTGCCAAGGCATGCAGAGCGCGCCCACTGCCATACAGCCCCGAATTAGAGCAGGAAATAGCGGCCGTCAATACCACAAAGGCAAAAATTGAACTGAGGCTGTCCAAGCCATAGTTGCTGAGTGCTGCTGCAAATACGCTCTCGGACAGACTTGCCTGATCCCAAGGCAAAATAGATATCAGCAGGGAAATAGGAATAATATAGAGAGCAACGATCCGCCAGGTCACATTGCGCACGGCTACCGGAATGCTTTTTTCCGGTTCCTTACATTCACCAGCTGCGAGGCCAATGATTTCAGACCCTTGGAAATTAACCAAAATAATAACCATAGTCAGTATAACCGACCAATATCCATTAGGAGCAAAACCACCACTGCCAAGCAAAATACTGGTTCCTAAAGCCCCCTGATCACCAATAACCCCCAGGCAAATCAGCACGCTGACCACGCTAAAGGCAACTAACGCAACAACTTTGATAATAGCCAGCCAAAACTCACTCTCACCAAATTTATCCACATGAAAAAGGTTAATAACTGTCACGATCAAACCAAACAATACAGCCCACCACAGCTGACTTACTCCCGGTACAAATTTATTCATAATAATACCCGCCGCTATCATTTCCGACGGCACATAGGCAATCCAATTCAGCCAGTATGCCCAGCCAACCCCGCAAGCCCATGTAGATGATATATTTTCCTTTGCATATGTAACAAATGAACCAGATACCGGCTTAGCGACCGCTAACTCCGCCAAACACAACATAACACAGAGAACAATCATCCCACCCAGCAAATAAGCCAAAATGGATGCCGGACCAGCTTTTTCCAAAACATAACCTGTACCAAGAAAATACCCACTGCCAATGATCCCGCCAAGCGAAATCAACTGCAGATGCCTGTTTTTCAGGCCTCTATTCATTGTTGGTTCTTTCATGACCTTAGTAACACAACCTTCCCCTATTTAGTTTAAAATCCTTTGGATTTTCACGTATATACAGGATACTACAAAACTAAAAATTAAGCTATACTAAACGGGGAATTTATTTATGCTGTTGACAATAAAATCCCAGCTATTCCTATATGATCTCCTATCCTATATTAATTTTACAAGCAAGAGACTTATCCTGTATAATCAAAGAAAATATTCAATGAACCGAGGCTCATTATGATCAATTATAAAACCATTCAGGGCAGCAGCGAAGCCCTATACGAAATAAGCAAATCACGCTTTCTCTGTTTTGCTGCTCATGCAGGGACAGAAGCACAAGCACAGAATTTTATAGCACAATTGCGTAAAACCCACTGGGAAGCACGTCACTGCTGCTCAGCCTATATCCTAGGCGAACACGGAATCTTGCAAAAAGCGGATGACGACGGGGAACCCAGTGGTACTGCCGGCAAGCCAATACTTGAGGTGTTGAAAAAGCAACAGCTCAGCGATGTGGTCATCGTCGTCGTGCGTTATTTCGGCGGCATCAAGCTCGGAGCTGGTGGCCTGATCCGCGCTTATGGCAAGGCTGCCACCCTCGGACTTGAAGCGGCCGAGATCGTGACCAGGACTCTTTTTCGCCGTATAAGTATCACGATAGAGTACTCCTTGCTTGGGGTACTTGAAAACCACCTGCATCAAAACGAAATTCGTCTGGAGGATAAAATCTACAGCGACAAGGTCAGCCTGCTGCTGTTAGTGCCTCAGGAAACGACGGAAAAAATTGAGCAAGATCTACTGAATTTAACAGCCGCGAACTGCAGCATCAAACAAGAAGATCTGGTCTATATTAATGTGCCCCTATAGAAAATCCGCCTCATCAAGAGGCGGATTCATTATTTTCCGATGCTGGTGGCAGGCCAAGATCAGGAGCAAATCTCAGCTTCAGATAATTGCCGATGGTCTGTCCAATGATTATTTTTCCCTCCATATCGGGATGCAAACCATCGCTGGTCAGCCGTTCAAACAGATATCCCTGTGAATTGGTCAGCTGAGGGGTTATGTCAACATAATACAGCTGGCTGGCCACCCAGTCATTGATTTTTTTCTGTTGTTCCTTCCATCCGGGATCAGCAATCAGCCCCGACACGTTTTTCATTTTTGCCGGATTAATCGGCGCAACCGTTACAAATATCGGCGTTATCCGGTTTAAAATACACATATACTGAATTTCACTCAACGAATGTATGACCTGATCCGCACTGTCTCCCACCCGGATGTTGTTGATGCCGCCCATGAGGACGAGAAACTTCGGTTTAAATGGCAGTACATCTGATTTAAATCGAGCGGCCATCGCTTCCGCCGTATTGCCGCTAAAACCAAGGTTTAGGATGGGCATTCCTGCATATGTCTCCCAATTGTACAAACGATATCCCGGGGGAACAGATACAGCCCCACCGCCATGCGTGATACTGTCACCGAGAGCAGCTACTTTTATCGCCTGATGCGTGACTGTAAAATACGATGGCTTGGACCAGTCACTGATCGGGTTCGCGTCGGCATCCTGCGCCTGTACCCGCCACCAGTAACGTCCTTCACGGATTTTGGGGACATCATCATAATAATCATAATGGCTACCGCCGGATATCCAGTCTGTCTTGATCAAAGTATCCGGGGTTCGCGAGTCGTTGTCATCATCAAAAAATACCTGCAGCTCATATTCGCCAGCATGCAAGGATGGAATCCAGGAATACACCGGATAAAGCGGTGTATAGTCCATTTTTTCAAACTCGGTGGTCGTCAGCGGCGCCGGCGGATTAATTTCCCCAGTATCGAGCGATTGTGCCTCGCTAAATTTCCCTAAAGGCATTCCATTGACATCCAGTGGCTGAACCTGCCAGTATAATTCATCAAGCGGCCGATTAAATTGACTTACATCGAGTTCACAACCATTTATATATGTTTTTTCCCGTTTTAGCACTGCCGCATCAAGATTGGCATCTTTATCTCCCGTAACGACAAGGCTGTACATCGCCGCAGACGGAATCGCCTCCCAAGTAAGTCTCACCGTATCTGCTTTTGGTAAAACTAATCCAGCGGTGGAAGTAACTGCCTTTACTGCTGGATGTTCCTTCATAACCGCTTGTCCTGCTGTCGCTGCTGGTGTAAAAAAAACAATATAAGCAACCGCCAGAACCGGTCCTAACAAAAATTTCATTTTCATTTTCCATCGACCCCTAGTACATAATAAATACCTACACCTCTGCAAAGAAATTGCCGCAAAAAAATAGGAGTACTGCTTTTGCAATACTCCTATTATAGCACATCCGGCGCATTCCCCGAATAACTTATTCGTCCTTTATATTCGTAATAATTCGGCCCAGACGTGTACCGGACAACAAATTCCAGGTCCATTTCAGGGCTACTGTGATATTCGTATGTGCTCCCGCCAAGCGCATCAGATGGACCACCATCCAGGCACACCAGGCAAAGAAGCCCTTCATCTTAAGCCCACCCTTGAACATTACGGCATCACCGCGTCCAATTGTCGCCATGCTGCCTACATCTTCATAATGAAATTCGAGCAGCTGTGTCTGCCCTGCCAAAAGCCGCTTTATATTCTCACTACACACTTTCGCCTGCTGGGTAGCTACCGGGGCAATCGTTGGCAACGGCGCTCCATCCTGCATGAAATGAGCATTATCCCCAATCGCAAAAATTTCCGGATGATTTGGTATCTGCAGAGTTTTTTCGACAATAGCCCGTCCAGCCCGGTCAAGCTCAACGCCAACTTGTTCCAATAGCGGAACAGCTTTAACCCCAGCAGCCCAAATTACAGTTTCCGTCGGTATGACCAATCCATTTTTAAGCGTCAGGCTTCTTTCATCACAGTCAAGCACCTGGGTATTGAGCATTACATCAACGTTTTTGTCGCGCAAAACCCGCACCGTTTCGTTGCGCAAGTCTTCCGGCATCATTGGCAGCAACTTATCGGTCGCTTCAATGAGTTTGATGTTAACCTCGGAAAAATCAAGGCGATGATACTCGTCTTTCATTACATGATAAACAAGCTCAGCCAGTGAACCTGCTTCCTCGACACCCGTAGGGCCACCACCAACACAAACAAAGGTCAGCATCCGCCGCCGGTCCGCTTCATTATTTGATTTATTGGCCCGTTCAAACATATGCAGCACGTGATTTCTAATATGAAGCGCTTCCGCCAGTGTCTTCATGCCATAGGAATGTTCTCTGACAGATTCCATCCCAAAATAGTTGGTGGTAGCGCCCGCAGCCAGTACCAGATAATCATATTCAACCTCACCATGGTTGGTAATCACACATTTTCGTTCCGTATCAACACTGCCGGCTTTGGCAAGAAAAAACTCCACATTTTTCTGCTTGCGGAAAAATGCCCGTATCGGATAGGCAATTTCATCAACTGCCAGAATGGAGGTAGACACCTGATAAAGCAGCGGTTGAAATAAATGAAAATTATGGCGGTCGATCAATGTAACCTCAACATCACACTCCCCAAGAATACGAGCAACCTTAATCCCGCCAAAGCCTGATCCTACTATAACAATCCGTGGTCTTTTCGTCATACGGATTACCTCCTTTGTAATAAATCGACTATTCCCTGTTTCGCTGTAAGTTGATAAAATTTTCTATTTTTTATCCAATGCACAGCAATACCGTACACCAGAACATGTTCCCACTATATTTTATTATAGGGGAAACCACTTGAAACAACAATCTTAATTATCGCAAAAAAGAACAAATTCAATATCTTTTTCGCTTTACTGAGGATGGATACCCCAGCTGTTCCCGGTATTTCATCACGGTTCGCCGCGATATCTTCATTTGCTTTTCCGCCAGCATCTCCGTAAGCTGCTGATCACTCCAAGGCTTTTGCGGATTTTCTTCTAAAATCAGCTGCTTGAGCATGGCTTTGACCTGTCCGGCAATCAACTCTTCGCCCTGCTGGCTGCTGGCCAGATTCGCGGCAAAAAATTTTTTCAAGCTGATCACGCCATGGGGCATCTCCATATACTTATTAGCTACAGCCCGACTGACCGTTGACTCGTGCACGCCAATGGCATCGGCTACTGTCCGCATCAGCATCGGATGAAGATGTGATTCTCCTTTGTCAAAAAAATCCCGCTGAACCCTGACAATTTCAGTGACGACATTAAACAGGGTCTGTCGGCGCTGTTCAATGCTTTTTATCAGCCAGACCGCCGTATTCACCCGCTGTTCGATGTATTTTTTGGTATCGTCATCAAACCCGGAATTATTGCGATACAGTGCTGTTATGTTGAGCTTTGGAATCCCGTAGCCATTGACCAACACCACATACTCATTATTGACTTTGCGCACGATGACATCCGGAACGATATAGTCCGGTCGATCACCGCCGTAGGAGCAACCGGGCTTGGGATTAAGCCGGCGAATAATATCAACGGCAAGCTGGACATCTCCTGGGGAACAATCTTCCAGCTCGGCAATCTGTTTAAACTGGGCCGCCGCGACCCGGTCAAGATGTTTTTCAATCACAACTGCTATTAGTCCCTTGTAGATGCCCTGCTGCTGCGCCTGTATGCGAAGGCATTCCGCAAGGTTTCGGGCTCCAACGCCAGCCGGTTCAAATCCCTGTATAACCTGCAGTATTGCCAAAACCTCGGATTCATCTACCTGCAGCGCCGCTGCCAGCTCCTCGGTAGCTATCTGCAGATAGCCCCGACTGTCAATCGAACCGACAATATATTTTGCAATCCTTCGCTCTCGTCCCGGACGGCAAGTGAAATTCACCTGCTCGAGCAGCACTTCCGCCAATGTTTCCTGCGGCGTTTCCACGGCTTCAAAGGCTGGCAGCGTCTCACGTGCCGGAGCCTTACCGGCAGTATCAGAGCCAAGATAATTGGCCAACGATGCAATTTCTTCTATACTATAGCGATCCGTGGTCTTCTCTCCGCTCTCATGGTCTTCAAAAGAGTCCTCCATTTCCAGTGCCGGATTCTCTAAATATTCTTTTTCAATGACATCCCTTAAATCCTGGGCTGACAGCTGCAGAATCTGTATGGCCTGCTGCAATTTAGCCGTCATGGCCAGTTTTTGACCTAAATTCAAACTCAAGCTATGTTCCATAATAAACCTCAATTGTTCCCTTGCGGAATTTCTTGCATTTTATCATGCTTCACTGCCGCAGGCTGCGGCTGCCGCAAGCGCAGCACCCAGCCCCGACCCGCCATTTTCCAGTACTGTGTCGACAGGGGTTTCGCCCCCTAACAACTCATAGAGTGCTTTTTGGAGCGCCGCTGCGGCATATGGCATTTTTTCGTATACTGATCCGTCTATGGCAATGTGCTGCCGGCCAGGACAGTTTCCCTCACGATGCCAGATCACGCCCGCATAAGTTGCCGCTATAATCCGGGCCGACCGGACGACAATCG
The DNA here is from genome assembly GCA_963678095.2 of Selenomonadaceae bacterium. Taxonomy (GTDB): domain Bacteria; phylum Bacillota; class Negativicutes; order Selenomonadales; family Selenomonadaceae. Next base: position 1,044,890 of record OY782746.1, read on the forward strand.
CTTTGGCCAGTGCCTGAAGTTTTCCAGCCAGCACTTCTGACACAACAACCTGCAGGCGCTGTTGAACAAGATTCCGAACCCTTATCAGATCCGGGGTCTCATCAGCGAGTATCTCCGAGAGATCAACGCTGGAAAAGAAACTATCCACCGATAACGACAAGGCTTCGTTCAAACAAAGACCAAACAGCTCCCCCAGATATCGTCCAGAAACCATTTTTTCGAGCCGCTGCTGCCCCGGCATTTCCGACCGCTGATCAAGCAAATGATCATAGCGGTTGATCTGTATTTTATCAAATCCGCCCGATTCCATATTGATAACCATCGGCGCCTTGGCTTGTCCGCCATAAGGTTCAAGGTAACAGGTATTATGACCGGTAGCATAGATTGATCCCACATAGACCGAATTTTTTTTATAGGCAGCCGCCAGCAGAACTGCCACAGTATCATTGATAACCGCTGCCGGTTTTACATTTGAAATTCCATTGCGCACCAGTGCTTGGGCCAGTAAATCATTGACAACCTGTCCGACAACGCCTTGCGTAGCAAATTCTTTTGTCCAGACGATCAACTTTGCATTGTACAAATCTGTCTGCTCGGAAGGAAAAGAAAACGTATGCCCCAGACAATACGTCCGGGAACGGTCTTCTTCAATGGTTTCATCAATAATCCCGGCAATAAAATCGAATAAATCTGCCGCCTCCGCTTCGCCACTGATGAAATCATAAATCCCCGGCACATAAAGGGGTTTTGCAACTTTCTTCAAAATTTCGAATTCCCCCTCGCCATCAAGGCGAATGCGCAGCGCCCTGACATTTGTCCCCCCAAAATCAAGGGCCAGATATTCTCCCCGCTCATCGCCGGCGGGCAGGCCCACATAAGATTTCAGCATGCGCAGCGACGAGCCCTCATCCCCGCGCAGCCCTGCCTCTATGTCGTAACGAAAACTGGCAGCAATATTATGAAGTTCGGCTGCATCGAGACCGAAAGCAGCAATCATATATTCCAAGTTCTTTTCATCCATGGAAGTATCTCCTCCTCAGCCTGTTTTACTTCGGGCAGCTGGCGACTTAAGGGTTTTTATGACTGTGACGAATGGTTTTGCGGTATAATTTCAAGCCAATAGCCATCCGGATCGCTGATGAAATAAATTCCCATCGCCTTGTTTTCATAGCAAATGCAGCCCATTTTTTCATGCAGCGCATGCGCAGCCTCAAAATCTTCAACAGTAAACGCTAAATGGAATTCATTGTCTCCCAGATCGTATTTCTCCTTGCGATCCGGCAAATACGTCAGTTCGAGTTCATGCGGTGTCTGCCCGCCATCGCCGAGAAAAACAAGTGTATACGCGCCCGCCTTTTCCTTGCGGCGCACTTCCTTAAGCCCCAAAGCCGCCTCATAAAAAGCCAGTGATTTTTCAAGATCCAGTACGTTGAGATTATTGTGCAAAAATCTAAATTTCATATTGCTTCCTTCTTTCTAGTGCCTTCTTTATTTTTATTTCTGCGCTTCGGCAATTTCTTCAAGATACGCCCAGCGATCCATCAGTGCCGCAACTTCAGCTTCAAGTACTTGCTGCCTTTGCGCAAGATCATTGAGTTCACTATAATTCGCTACCGCACATTGTGCCATCTGCAAGGCCACGACTTTCAGCTCACCTTCCTTGCTGGCAATTACAGCCTCAATTTCAGTATACTCACGTTGCTCACCAAAAGTAAGTTTTGGTGCAGATGCCCTGTTTTCACTATCCTGATTTCTTTTTTCTGCTGTGACCGGTTTTAGCAAAGAAATTTTGTCAGGTGTAGCAGGCTCCTGTGCTATTGCTTCCTGCTCTGCCTGCGCCTTATAGACGGAATAGCCGCCCGGATACTGGCGAAGCCGTCCCCCCGGTTCATAGACAAACACTTTATTTGCCAACCGATCAATAAAGTATCGATCATGAGAAACAAAGACAATCGCACCATTAAAGTTGTCGATAAAATCTTCCAAAATCCCCATTGTCTGCAGATCAAGGTCATTAGTCGGTTCATCCAGCAGCAATACATTGGGTTCACTCATCAGGATTTTGAGTAAAAACAAGCGTCTTTTCTCCCCACCTGACAGCCGTGAAATTGGTGTCCACTGCATTTCTCCCGAAAACAAAAAAGTTTCCAATAGCTGTGAGGCGCTGAGCTTTGTCCCATCCGCCATCGTGATGACATGAGCTGCCTCGCGAATGTATTCTATCGCCCGCAAGCGCTCATCCATCTCCATATTATGCTGCGAAAAATAGCCTATTTTAACCGTCTGCCCCGTCGTGATATTTCCGCTTGTCGGCAGCAAGCGGCTAGCAATAAGATTGAGCAGCGTCGTCTTTCCGGATCCGTTGGGACCGAGAATTCCCACCCGGTCATTGCGAAGCAACACATAGGAAAAGTCCTTCAGAATGGTTTCTGCGCCCAACTTGTATGTTACATTCTCCAGTTCAATAACCGTACGTCCCAAGCGGCTGCCTCCCAGCCCGATTTCCACCGTCGACTTATCGAGATCCGGAGTCCGTGAGGATAGCTCTTCAAACCGTTCAATTCTCGCCTTTTGCTTCGTCGAACGGGCCTGCGCGCCGCGGCGCATCCAGGCAAGTTCACTTCGCAGTAAACTCTGTCGTTTTCGTTCCTGCGCCTCCTGACGTTCTTCCCGGCTCGCCTTCAGTTCCAAAAAAGCAGTGTAGTTCCCTGTATGCATATAGGCACTGCCTTTATCAAGCTCAAGAATTTTCGTGGCGACATGATCCAGGAAATAGCGGTCATGGGTAACCATCAGCAAGGCGCCTTTTATGCGTCGCAGGTACTCTTCCAGCCAGATTATCGTTTCGCTGTCAAGATGATTTGTTGGTTCATCCAGCAACAGCAAATCACACGGATGAATCAGTGCTGTAGCCAGTGCCAGCCGCTTTTGCTGTCCCCCCGAAAGATCGCCGGCTTTAGCATAAAAATCATGCAAGCCCAGCTTGGTAAGGATCGTCTTGGCATCACTTTCCAGCTGCCAACCATTGAGTGCATCGATTTGCTGGCTCAGGTTCATTAACTTTTTCTGCAGCACGGCATTCTCCGGAGCTCGGCGGCTGTCTTCAAGCACCATTTCATATTCCCGCAAAGCCTTCATGATAGGCTGCTCACCTTTAAACACTTCCATCAACACCGTATTTTCAGGCGCAAAGGTTTTCTCCTGCGCCAAATAGGCCAGCTGCATATTGCGCATGGAAATAATCTTCCCTGAATCCGCCGTCACCACTCCGGCAATCGTCTGCAATAAAGTGGATTTCCCTGTTCCATTGACGCCGACAATCCCGATTTTGTCAGCCGAATCAATTCCCAGACTGATGTCGTTAAACAGGGTTTTATCCCCATATGTCTTCGTTAAATTTTCTATCGTTAAAATCATGTTTGATCTGCTCCTGCTCTGTTTCATCCTCAGGTATATACCCGTTTTTATTATACCTTTTTTCTGGATAAAAAAACAGTCCGGCCGTAAAGGCCGGACTGACTGCTTGCTATCATCCTTTTTCTCCGTGATATGCCAGCTCCGGAGTCCACTCTGCCGCCGGGAGCGCTTCTATGCATTCCTGCACCCATAGTTCATTGTGATGCATGGCCTCACTCACCTTCATCGTCCCGTCACCAAACATGCAGACAAACTCCTGCCAATTATATATCCCGAGAACAACATGCCCAAACACCACCGCCATGGTAAGCGCCAGGCCCAGTACCAGATGCAACTGGTCCAATTGAAAGGCTATTTCCCTTGGCAATAGCGGCATAGCAAAATACAATAGCATCCCGCTGCCGATCATGACGATACTCCCAAAGAAAATAACAATCCCCATCATTTTTTGTCCCGGATTCATTTTTTTCATCGGAGGAACCTCTATATTTCGGCCCAAAAACATTTTTTGGGGATACCCGCCACCAACTTTCATCCAGACAAAATCTTTTTTAGACCAGGTCAGTACCTCCCGCCAAAAAGCGACAACTCGTTTATACTGAAAAATAAAGAAGTACACGCAGGCAGCTGATAAAATCCAGGAACTTATCATATGAATCAACATCACATAATGCATGCCCTGCGCACCAAACGGGCGCAGCCATAAGCCAATGCCCGTAAATGCGGCCGGCAAAAATCCTAAAACGAGCCCCCAGTGAAATAGCCGTGTGCCGGATCCATGTTTTAAAACAACTGCATCTTCTAAATTTTCCATTTTCCTCGTCTCCTTTACTATGCGTTTAATTTAGTCCGATCAATATAGTTGGTATGAAATAGTTTTTCCGCCATCGGACTGAGTGGACGATCTGCAAGTTTAGCATACATATCCATCAAGCTCTTGTTCTGATGACTCTGACGAACGGCTGCTTTTTCATCATCCTTATAAAGCCCCGCCATACGCATTTTCACATATTTATTTCGATCCTTCACCACATCCGTAAGGGCGTAAGCCCCCGTCCATAAGACGGCTGTCGTAATTCCGGCTAAACATATAAATTCCCGACGTGACACCTGCACAGCCTTTTCAACATAATTGTATTGCATCAAAAATCCCCCTTACGTCCATGGCAACATGGCCTTTGCCTTGTCAAGCCAAGATGTTGTTTCCATTGGATGAATTGGTTGACCGCCCCCATTGACGCAGCCCCCTGGACAATTCATCACTTCAATAAAATGATAAGGAGAATTGCCATTTTCTATTTGCTGTAGTAGCGGCTCAATATTTGCCGTTCCGTGGACAACTGCCACTTTCAAAGTGATTTCACGTGTCGAACCCTTGATTTTCAACGGCACCTCAGCTTTTTTCACGGCTTCCAGTCCACGCACCGGCTGGAAGTTAAGTGGTCTCAGCTCTTCACCGGTTACAACAAAATATGCCGTCCGCAATGCCGCTTCCATAACACCACCAGTATTGCCAAATATAGTCCCAGCCCCACTGTACTGCGCCAAAGGATTATCTTTTTCCTCTGCCTCATCAACTTTTTTCAGATCGATTTTTTTCTTTTTGAGCAATCGGGCCAAATCTCTGGTCGTCAAAACTACATCTGTATCCTGGTAAATAGCGTTATGGCCTTGTTCTCGCCAATAATCAGCCGCAGCTGTAAATTCCGGTCTTGACGCCTCCAGTTTCTTCGCCGTGCAGGGATAAACTCCCACCGTATAAATTTTTTCCGGCGCTGTATGCCATATTTCTGTTGCTCCGTAAATTTTAGCAACCGGACCAGCCATTCCCTGGGGTGATTTTGCCGAGGACAGATGTTGGCGCAGATTCGGATGATACAGTTCTACATAGCGAACCCAGGCCGGACAACAAGATGTAAATTGCGGCAGCGGCCCCAACTTATGCTCACCTTCCATGCCCAGAATCTGCTGCTGAATCTTGCCAATTAGCTCCATGCCTTCCTCCATAATCGTGTTGTCGGCAGCAAAATTGATATCCATTATTTTAAAACCAGCTTTTTTTAATGCACCATACATCTTATGCGTGACTAGCGTCCCCGGCTCCATGCCAAATTCTTCTCCCAACGCCACTCTTACGGCTGGAGCAACAGTAGCAACCACTGTGATAGAAGGATCTTCCAACTTCTTCAGAACAGGATCGACCATATCCACCGTATCCTCAATCGCCCCAAACGGACAATTCACCAGACATTGGCCGCACTGCAGGCACTTGGTCGAATCAATATGATGCGTGGATCCATAAGCACCGTCGATTGCATGTACCGGACAAAACGATTTACAAGAATCGCAGCCTTTGCAGGCATCAGCATTAATCTGTATGATCTCATTCAATTCCTGTTTCTGATATGACTTCATTGTTTTCTCCCCACTTTTCACCCGTGCCACTGTCCCCACTAGATCTTTCCGTCAGCCCCGGAGTTATATGTATATTGTATACTTGTATATTGAATACAGGCATCTGCTTATAACTTTATTACCATTATACTTTCGATCCTGCCGGCCCGCCTTGTAAAAACGTGCTGGCTATTCGGTTTTGTGATTTCATCTCTGCTTTGTCATTTATTTTTTGTATTTATATTAGTCTTTATTATTTATGCTCATTATACATCAAATTTCCAGTTCCGTACAGTATTTTTATAACTTTTTTTAATGATTTGCAAAATCAATTATAAATAATATTTATTAATAAATAAATGGATTTTACGGTTTTATTTGACAATTCAATGCCAATCCTTATAGAAAACGGGCTTTTCCTCCCTACTGATTTTCTTTTATTTCTATTATTGTAATTTATGGACAGATAAAAATTTCATAATCTGCTGTTTTGTAAAATAAAAGACCGCCGCAATATTTGCGCCGGTCTTTTCTGCTAAACAGCCTCTATTTTATTGTTTCTGCCGCACCTGTTCACAGGTGCGGCGTTATTTCTTCATGCTCTTTTTCGAGTAGATGATTTAGTTTCACCAGTACCCGGGTTATGCGCACATTATCCACCTCTTCAACAAAAAACTCATCCCCACTGAACGTCGCCTTCTGCCCGATACGCGGCGGCGATTCAACCTGGGCATATAACCAACCGCCAATGGTATCAACATTCTCGATATCAAAATTCATTTCCAGAATATCATTGACTTCCCCGAGCAATAGTTTGGCATCAACAGAATACGTAGTTTCCCCGCGTTTTTCCACCATGGGCCGTTCTTCGTCAAACTCATCTTGTATTTCGCCGACAATCTCTTCAATGATATCCTCAATTGTAACCATACCGGCCGTGCCGCCGTATTCATCAACAACGATGGCCAGTTGGGATCGCCGCATTTGCAGCAGTTTAAGCAAATTGCTGATAGGCATTGTCTCCGGCACGACCGGAGCCTGACGCACAAGCGTGCGCAGATCCGGTTTCTTGCCAGCATAAAGTGAGCGCAGCAAGTCCTTGATATGCAAAAAGCCAATGATATTATCCTTATCCTCGAGACACATCGGATAGCGAGTAAGATGTTCCTGCAACGCTTTATCAACATTTTCCTCAAACGAATCCTCAAGGTACAAGCAGACCATATCGGTTCGAGGAATCATGATTTCCCGAACATGACGATCAGAAAAATCAAACACATTGTCGACAAAGGTCAATTCTGTCTTGTCAATATATCCCTGTTTATGGCTTTCTTCCATCAATATGCGAATCTCAGCCTCCGTATGGGCCGCATCTTCCTCCGTTGCCACTTCGACCCCAATTTGCCGCAATACCCAATTGGCAACATGATTGAGGACCCAGACCGCCGGGTACATAATGCGCTGAAAAACCAGCATCGGCAAAGCAATTCCTAAAACCACTTTTTCAACTTTTTGAATCGCCAGTGATTTCGGCGTCAATTCACCTAAAACAATATGCAGCGCCGTAATAAATGAAAACGCCAGAATAAAGGCAATAGAATGACCTACCTCAGCTGACAAGCCAAGGCTTTCAATCAAAGGATGCAACAGATACGCAACCACGGGTTCGCCGAGCCAGCCAAGACCAAGTGAGGCCAAGGTGATGCCAAGCTGTGTAACCGAAAGCGAGGCATCCAGATGATCGGTCAGCACTTTTGCATACTTTGCCCGCTTATTCCCTTCCTGGATCAATGTCTCGAGCCGTGACCCCCGGATTTTGACAATAGCGAATTCAGCCGCCACAAAAAAACCATTTAAAAAAACAAGAAACAACACAACCGTCAACTCAAATATAGCTGTCAATAGATCCAATAACTACCTTAGCTGCTTTTTCCGGCAGCCAAAGGTGTTCACCTCCTGATATCTTTTCTTACAATACTCTTATGCTGCGGCCGCACAATAAAATCTTCTACCTTGCCATGCAGCAGCTTTTTGGCTTGAAAATTTACCGACAGTTTCTTGCCGATCGTCACAAGCTTCATAATCTCCTTGGAATCCACCAGTGATATAGCCGTCCCCTTGGCTCCGGCCCGACCGGTACGCCCGACGCGATGCAGATAAACCTTGTCATTTTCTGGCAAGTCAAGATTAAACACATAATCTACGCCCGGGATATCGAGTCCCCTCGCCGCAAGATCGGTTGCCAGCAGCAACGTCACTTTGCCCTTGGCAAAATCCGCCACGGCATTTTTACGCGCCATTTTATCATCACTGCCAATAAGCGAAGCGGCAGCAATTCCCTGGTGAGCAAGTTTTTCTATGGTTTTTTCAACATCATAGACTTTATTGACAAAAACCAGACCTCGGTTAACAGCCAGTGTCTTGGTCAACTTGCGCAATACATCTATTTTATCACGGAATTCAACAATAAAGTAGTAATTTTCCAACTGTGGCTGCAGCGCCGTCCGCTCATTGATTTTAATAATCTTAGGCTCTGCCAAAAACTGCGCCCGATCAAGGGCCTTACCTGAGGCGGTTGCAGAAAAGAGCAGATACTGGCATTGTTTATCAAGACATGACTGCACTTTAGCCACCGACTCCTGGTTTTGGTCATCAAGTAAGCGATCAAATTCATCGAGGACCAGAACCTTCACCTGTTGCAGCTTAAGTTTCCCTTTTTTTTGCAATTCTAAAATCCGGCCAGCCGAACCGACCACAATCTGTGGTTTCTTTTTGAGATTATCTATCTGACGGGCTATATTAGCCCCCCCAATCAAGGCCATACTCCGAATGGGCAGACCGCTGTTTTGGATGACCTGCTGCAGTTGCTGGCTGATTTGCATTGCCAGCTCATAGGTTGGGGCCAAAACCAGCGCCTGCAAAGCCGGGGACTCCGGTTTGATTTGTGCCAGGGCCGGCAAAAGATAGGCCAGTGTTTTCCCGCTTCCCGTAGCAGATTGTCCAACAATATTTGCTCCTGTCAGAGCCTCCGGTATTGCCTGTTCCTGAATCGGCATCGGCTCCGTGAATCCCATTTTTTCGACAGCCTCCGCCAAGGCTTCACTCAGACCAAGCTTTAAAAATTTTTCGCTCATATTGATCTCCTTCTATATCAAATATTGGGTTTTCCTTTTATATCGTCATAGGTCGCTGTGCAATGCGGATAATTGGTACAGCCCCAAAAAGCACCATTTTTTCCGTTTATCCTTCGCAATCGACCCTCACGGCACCGCGGGCAAAGAACCGCTGTTGCCGGCGCCGGGTGTTCAGCATGCTGCACCGTTGGCGCTTTTTCCTGCCGCTCCATCCGGGCAATCAATTCCCGGGCTGACAGCAAGGGGGCAAATTCACGGTTTACGTCTGCCATATTCTCACCAGCAAAACGATTCGAACCGCCATTCGTCCTATTGACCGAGCCCTTAGCGCTGGAAAAATCGGGAACTCCGGACTTGTCGTCACAGCTCATCCGGCAGCGCGGATAATTGGAACAGCCCCAAAAGTCGCCATTTTTTCCGCGTCGTTTAAGCATTGTTCCCTGCTGACAGCGTGGGCAAGGATGATCCCCCTGCACCGGCAAAGCAGCATCCAGCGCCTGGGCACAAAGCCGTTTCGTAAATTCGATCTGTCCCTGTAAAAATGTCGTCAGATCGCCGTCCCCTTCAGCCATCGAATGCAGATGATCCTCCCAGATCGCCGTCGAGTCCGGATATGTCATCTCATCGGGCAGGGCATCCACCAGCAGATAGGCGGCATCGGTCGGGACAAGATATTTCTTTTTCCCTTCGGCCTGCAAAAATTTCCTTTTAATCAAATCATCGATGATCGTTGCCCGTGTGGCCTCTGTACCAATTCCATATACATCCTTGAGCTTTTTTTTAGACTCTTCATCTTTGACATACTTATGAATTTCTTTCATTCCTGCCAGAAGCGTCGCCGCCGTGAACCGCAGCGGAGGTTTTGTCACCCGACGATCCATTCGCCCGTCCTGATAAAAAGCAGGATCCTGCTTCTTCATCGCCGGCAAAGAATCCGCTTCTTTGTCCTCTTTCTCCTCTTCTTTATCTGAATCCGCCGAATAAAGACTTTTCCAGCCCGCCTCTTTTACCACACGCCCACTCGCAGTGAAGAGCTCCTCTTCATAGGTAACTTCAAGCTTCGTCTGGTCATACACATGCAATGGATAAAACTGGGCTATATAGGCTTGTGAAATCAGAAAATAAATATTTCGTTCTGCCTCACCAAGGGTAGCCGGATTTGTCTTTACCTGCGTGGGAATAATCGCATGATGGGCAGAAATTTTCTTATCGTTCCAGCAACGGCTCTTTATGCCAGGATCAGCCGCCGCTGCCCAGGAAGCCAGTAGAGCATCCCCGCTCTGGGCTAGATTCCCTAAAATGATCTTGGCATCAGTAAGCTGATTCAGCGGCAAATAATCGCAGTCAGAACGAGGATAGGTTGTCAGTTTTTTTTCATAGAGTTTTTGGGCCGTATCAAGGACAAGCTGAGGTTCATAACCAAAGCGTTTTCCCGCCAGTACCTGCAGTGCCGATAACGAAAACGGCAGGCGCTGGGCCTCTTTTTTCTGCACTTTTTGATAGCTGGTAATAATTCCTGGCTCTGCCGCATCTGTAAACCGTGCCAAAAGCGCTTCGGCTGCCTGCTCATCAAGCAGGCGCCCTTCAGCATCAAGACCAGGCTGCTCTTCACTCGGTTTCCAATTTGCCCAAAAGGTTCCATTTTTATGTTCAAATTCCGCTTTGAGCGTAAAATAATCTATCGGCACAAAATTTTTGAGTTCGCGTTCCCGTCTGACAACCAGTGCCAGCGTTGGGGTCTTCACCCGTCCAATCGGCAGTACAATTCTATGACCGGCACGTCTTGCCGCCAGAGTGTATGCCCGTGATAAGTTCATTCCGATCAGCCAGTCGGCCCGGGCCCGGGCCAATGCCGATTGTTTTAAATTGTAAAAATCCTGATTGTCTCGCAAGGATGCATTCGCTTTCTGTATGCTTTTTTCATCCAATGCATTGAGCAATATCCGTTTGACCGGTTTTTTGTTATTCAGATAATCGAGGACCTCATCAATCAAAAGTTGTCCTTCTCTGTCCGGGTCACCGGCATGAACGATTTCATCGGACTTTTCAATCAGCCCTTTGACTATGGAGAATTGCTTGGCACAGGATTTGTCAACAAGCAGTTTCCACTGCTGCGGTATAATCGGCAAATCCTCCACCCGCCACAGCTTGTATTTTGCATCATATTCATCCGGTTCTGCCTGGCGCAGTATATGCCCAAACCCCCAGGTTACCAAGGCCTCCTTTGTTTCCAGATACCCGTCATGTCTGACAAGTGGCCCGGCAAGACACTTGGCGATCTCAGCTCCCAAGCTAGGCTTTTCGGCAATATATAATCTCAATATTTACACCTCGTTAAAAGTTCCGTTGACACTATTTAAAAATAAGCGAGTATACGCCCCACACGACCATGGCCCCCCACAAAAGGAGCAATGCCGCCGCAAAAGCCAGTATATAGGGCAGTTTCGCATCCAGCTGTTTGACCCTACGCTCGCTGTCACGGCGCACGGCTGCCGGCAAAAGGCAGGTAAGTCCCCATACCATCGCCGGAAAAATCACTGCATCATCAAGCAGCCCCACAACCGGCACCGGATCCGGAATCAGGTCAAGCGGACTGATCAGATAGAGTACGGCTACCACCAGCAACATCTTTATATACCTAGGCACTAGCGGATGGCGCAGGGCAAACAGCAACAACAAGTCTCGATGCAGCCCTTTGAGCCAAGGTAAACGGCTAAATCCCATGCTGCCCCCCGCTTTCCTTATAAGCACCATCATTTATATTGCTATTTTACCATAAAATCCACCCGCATTTATCTTTTTCGCAAAATTTGCCCGCAGCTGTAAAATATTTTTCCTTTTTTGATGTCATTACGCGATGATGTCTACATTTATCTAATTGGTATTGATTATAATTTTCAATTGACAACCATCAGCCACCTTGTTATAATTTATATATTAAAACTTACATATTTACAGGTAGAGGAGCGATTGCTCAATAGTACCCTTATCGAGCCAGCCAGGCATTGACATAAGAGGAAAGGGAGCGTCGCCGAAATGATTTTTCCGGCCGGAAAAATTGTTGGTCGTGGGCTGAATAAGTACTCGACTGTCATACAAATGTATGGAGGGCTATCCTAACGCTATTAATACACGGCGATTTGCAGGAGCTTTCTGGCAAATCGCTTTTTGTTTGAATATATTTCTTTTGTAATATGTAAAATCAATTGGAGGTTTATATTATGAGTGAAAAAATTTTCCCAATCAGCAAAGAAAAATTAGAAGAAATCATCAAGGACTATCCGACCCCGTTTCATATCTATGATGAAAAAGCAATCCGGGCCAATATGCGCCGGCTTTTCAAGGCATTTTCCTGGGCGCCATCTTTTCGCGAGCATTATGCCGTAAAGGCCGCCCCAAATCCACGCCTGCTGCAGGTTCTGCATGAAGAAGGCGCCGGTGCCGACTGCAGTTCTTTGCCTGAACTGCTGCTGGCCGATGCTTCGGGCATCAAAGGCGAGGCAATTATGCTGACCTCAAATGACACCCCAGCCGATGAATTTCAAAAGGCCGTCGAACTCGGCGCTGTCATCAACCTTGATGATATCACACATATCGAATACCTGGAAAAGCACGCTGGGTTCCCTGCGATTTTATCGTTCCGCTACAATCCAGGAGCCTTGATTGAAGGCAACGACATCATCGGCAAACCGGAGGAAGCAAAATATGGACTTACCCGCGAGCAGCTGTTTGACGCTTATAAAATCGCTCAGCAAAAAGGCGTAAAGCGCTTCGGACTGCACACAATGGTTATCTCGAACGAGCTGCAGGCTGACGCTTTTATCGCCACGGCTAAGCTGATGTTCAACCTGGCGGTGGAAATAAAAGAACGCCTTGGCATTTCCCTTGAATTTGTCAATCTGGGTGGCGGCGTTGGCATTCCCTATCGCCCGGAAGAAGAAGGAGTCAACCTCGAATACGTCGGTGACGGAATTCACCGGGCCTATCAGGAGATCATCGAGCCGGCTGGACTGGGATCACTGGCGATTGCCCTGGAACTCGGCCGTTCCATCACTGGGCCTTACGGCTACCTCGTTTCCACCGCCCTGCACGAAAAACACACATATAAGGATTACATTGGTCTCGATTCCTGCATGGCCAATCTGATGCGCCCGGCACTTTACGGCTCGTATCACCACATCACAGTGGTCGGCAAAGAAATGGCTGCCTGTGATCATAAATATGACATCACCGGATCGCTTTGCGAAAACAACGACAAGTTTGCCATTGACCGTCTGTTGCCAAAAATCGATATCGGCGACCGCATCATTCTGCACGATGCGGGGGCACACGGCCATTCCATGGGGTTTAACTATAATGGGAAACTGCGCAGTGCTGAATTGCTGCTAAAAGAAGATGGCAGCGTCGAATTGATCCGTCGGGCAGAAACCATCGAGGATTACTTCGCCACCCTAAAATATCCTGGATCCGTCCTGTAAAAAGAAAAAAACTGCCGCCGGCTGCGTACAGCCGGCGGCAGTTTTGCTTTTATTACCAGATCAGGCCAAAACCCTGGCCAAACGGATAAGTTCTGGATCAAGTGTTTTCTGATTTGTCACCGCATCGGCAAGATCAATGCTTACCACCTTGCCAGCATCAAAGCCAAAAACAACATTCGAAATCCCGGAAATCAATGCCAGAGCCGCTTTTTCCCCCAGCATACTCGCCTTAATCCGGTCTTCAACCGATGGCGAACCACCACGCTGAATATGTCCGAGCACAGATACACGGGTATCAATACCGGTCTTTTCCGCAACATGCTTGCCGATTTCAATTGCACTGCCAGCGCCCTCAGCAACAACAACGATACTGTACCGTTTTCCCTGGTCATAAGACGCTTTCAGTTCCTGGCACATTTCATCAACATCGTATTTAACTTCCGGCACAAGAACATATTCCGCCCCGCCAGCGATGCCGGCTGTCATTGCCAACCAGCCGGATTTTCTGCCCATTACCTCAATAATGATAATTCGCCGATGGGCAGAAGCCGTATCGCGTAATTTATTAATGGCATCAACAATGGTATTGGCGGCCGTATCAGCCCCGATTGTATAATCAGTCCCCCAGACATCATTGTCAATCGTTCCCGGCAGACCGACAATAGGAATCCCCAGTTTCCCAAGCAATGCCCCGCCCGTAAGACTGCCGTCACCGCCGATGACAACTACGCCTTCAATTCCATGCCGGCGCAGGTTCTCATAAGCGACTTTTCGTCCTTCTTCTGTTTTAAATTCTGGACTGCGGGCCGTTCCCAAAAAAGTTCCGCCCCGCTGAATGATATCGCCGACATCACGCGATTCGAGCTGACGCATATCATCTTCAATCATGCCCTTATACCCATTGTTGATTCCCCATACTTCTACCCCTTCAAACAACGCGGTTCTCACAACGGCCCGAGCCGCTGCATTCATTCCTGGGCTGTCGCCGCCGCTGGTCATAACACCAATACATTTCAACATAATTTCAATCCCCTTTATTTTTCATCAACTGCATGGTCATAATACAAAATTAAGTAATTATTAAATTATGCGGCTTTTTTAACTTAAATATAAGCAGCATTAATTTTATTCTTACTTATAGTTACTTATTTTAAATTAAAATAAGCCGTTGTGACTCTGTTTTCATTGTAAATAATTTACGCTAAAAAGTAAAGTCCCTTGACGTATTCTTTGCAAATTTTTCTGAAAAAAAGGCGGCCGCTGACAGCGGCCGCCTTTGCCTTATTATTTTAAGAAACCCATGCCAAAGCCAAGGATACCGACGGCAAACAAACCGAAGATGATCCAAATTGCATTGACTTTTTTCTTCATCAGACGCATGCAGATGAAAGTCAGAATCAATGGCACCAAACCCGGCATCAACTGATCGAGAATTCCCTGTACCGTTGTCGTGACTACTTTGCCATCCTGCATCGTAATCTGCGAGACAACCAGCGGAATATTGACCGACGTCCACTTGTTTACCAACGCACCCATGACAAAGAGCCCAAGAATAGAAGCACCTTCGGTGAGTTTCTGCAGCTTATTGCCAGCCACATCCTCAACAACATCGGTTCCCTTTTCATAACCGTATCTGATCCCATACCAGCGGATAGCAAGCCGGACGGCATTGAACAAGATGAAGAACAACAGCGGTCCACCAATGCTGCCAGTCAGTGCAATAGAAGCGCCAAGAGCGGCTGTAATCGGGCGAAGTGTTCCCCAGAAAATCGGATCGCCGACACCAGCGAGCGGCCCCATCATACCAACCTTGATACCATTGATTGCACCTTCCGGAATATCTTTACCGTTGGCTCTTTGTTCTTCCAGTGCAGCCGTGATTCCGATGATCGGAGCCGTAACAAACGGCTGGGTATTATAAAATTCCAGATGGCGTTTAATTGCCTGTTTGAGATCTTCCCCCTGATACAAGCGTTTAAGAATCGGCACCATGCCGAAGCAATACCCTAAAGCCTGCATTCTTTCCATATTCCAGGAACCCTGTAAAAAGTTAGAACGGACAAACGTCCAGAAAAAATCACTTTTTGTAAGCTGTTTCATGATGAATCTTCCTCCTTTTATTCTTCTTATTCTCAGTCGTCCAAATCGTCGTCAGCATCGCTGGCCGAAGCACCAGCAGCTGCAACCTGGTTATTATTGGCATTGTATTTCGGATTCAGCTGAATGTACACAATTGCGCACACGAGCCCAATCACACCAAAGGCAACGAGGTTGAAGTTGGTAAACGCTGCGAATACGAAGCCCAGGAAGAAGAACGGCATCAGATAATTGGCCCCCATCATGTTAATGACCATCGCATACCCGACAACAACGATAAATCCGCCGGCTACCTGCAGGCCGCCAGTGACAACTGGTGGAATTGCATTGAGCATAGCTTGAACAGCACCCGTACCAATATACATGGCAACAAGTGTTGCCGGTACAGCTACACGCAGCGCCTGCATGCAAAGGGCGCCGAGGTGGCATAAATCAATGCCGCGAAGATTGCCTTCTTCTGCATAGCCATCCGCTTTATGCTGGAAAAATACCGTGAGTGTACGGCAGAGAATTGTCAGAACCTGTCCGGCTGCAGCCAGCGGCATGGCAATTGCGATACCAGCCCCAATGCTTTGATGACCGGCAATAACCAGAATCGTTGAAATGACGGAAGCCAGGGCCGCATCCGGAGCCATAGCGGCACCGATGTTCATCCAGCCCAAAGCGATCATTTCTAATGTACCACCAATGATGATGCCTGTTGTCATGTCGCCTAAAACGAGACCTGTCAGTGTGCATGCGATAAGCGGTCTGTGCATCTGAAATTCGTCCAGAACACTTCCCATACCAGCTACACAGGCTACAATGAAGATGGCGATGATTTGCATAGTACTAATTTCCATTATTTTTCCCTCCACTTATGATATATATTTTAAAACCTAAGTTTGACACCCTTATTTTAAGACATCCATCAGCATAACTTTCTTATCCGTATCTACTTTGCGGATTTCCAGTTCAATTCCTTTTTCATTGAGCTTTTTGAAAGCTTCCGCATCGGCATCATCCACCGAAACAGCTCCGGTAATTTGGCGTTTTCCTTCTTTGAAGCTCATACCGCCGATATTAATGCTTTTGAGTTCGACTCCAGCCTCTACCATTTTCAATACACTGGTCGGATTTGTGAACAGTAACAGGCATTTTGTATTTTCATATTTCGGATTGCTGTAAACGCGGACTGCTTTTTCAATATCGACCACACTCGATTTTATTCCCGGAGGTGCTACCTGTTTGAGCAATGTCGAACGAATTGCATCATTGGCTACTTCATCATCGCAAACGATAATGCGCTCACAGCCTGTCACCTTCGCCCATACGGTCGCTACCTGCCCATGAATCAAGCGGTCATCAATTCTTGCCAATACGATTTTCATTATAAATCATCCTCCTCGTCAACTTCGATTTCACTAGCGTGAAAGGTCTGCACACCGCCTTGCCCCGCGGCTACAGCTTTCTCGATAATTTCCTTGATTCCCATATCACCGGCCGTAAGCTGCAGCCCGATCGTTTCGATCAGCATCGGCAGATTCACCCCAGTGACAATCCCATAGTTCTCATTGCCGATTGCCAGCCGGCAGGCTGCATTATAAGGACTGCCGCCGAACAGATCATTGAGAAATATTACGCCGTTTTCCGTATCCAGTTCGGCAATAGCCGCTTCATATTTTGCCACAACGTCATCCGGACCTTCTCCCGGGACAAGCGTAATCGCCTTGACGTTTGCCGTTGCTCCACAGATCATTTCACAGGTCTTAACCAGTTCTGTGGCAAAGCTGCCATGCGTTCCCACTAAAATAGCCAACATAAATATTAGCTCCTTCCTTTGTCTTTATGATGAATATCTTACCTCTAAATCTCTCTATCTCTCTGTGGGGATAAACACCTTTTCTTTTCACCAATATCTATATGCAAATCACGTGCCAACTTTGTGTATCAAAACGAAAGCCCCTGTTTTCATAGCAAGCAGAAGCGTTTTCTTTTTTTTCAATACTCTTTTCATTCCAAACAATACTCTTCCATCTTTAAAAAATACCCTTAAGACACTAAAAAGTCAAAAAAATACACTGCTGCGGCAAATTGTCTTCAGCAGTGTATTTTTTATATCAGATCAGTTCTGACATATAATAAAATTCATCCTCTGTCAGCTTTATTTTTAAGCTTTTTTCAAAAATTTCGGCCGCACGTTTGAGCTGCTGCAATTTTTGTTGATCAAGCTGGCTACTGTCTCCCTGATACACAAGGCTATTACCAATCACCATTCGTTCCAGGGCACAGCCGCAGTGAACGATCAGCCGAATCTTTATCGGGTTACTGAATTTTTTCCCCAATGACCGTTCCAACACACTGGAAAAGTCAAGCAATACACCCATAACCTTTAACGGATTCAAATAGGTCAAGAACTTTTGCAGACTTTCCTCGCAAAGTTTTTGCACCACGACATTCTTCTTTTCGCGTTCTACCAGCTTAACACTACCTGACTGCAATAGATTGTGCAGCACCTTTTCCCCTTCGCCTTCAATAATCTTCTCCAGCGGAATAAAGGGCACATCATAATCCGGTTTCACCATGCCGACAGCCGCCACAATTTTATTGGTCGCCCCCAGCTCGCGAATAACATGCCCAAGATGCTTGACCCCGACCGGCACAACTTCAATCGGGCGGTCCGTTATATGCTTGAGCATATCTTCTACCAGGCTCTTGAGCTTAACTGCAGCGCCTTCACCCGACGTGCAGATCGTAACGATTACCTCGCGCCCATCGACCAGACTCTTGCCCGGATTGAGTTCCACTGCTTCATACCCTTTAAAATCAAGCAATGAATCGTATATGCTGTCAAGATCTGTCCCGGCAATATCAGCTTTGCGCATCGCCTCAAGAATTAGCGGCGTCGATACCATATCAATCGTCTTTACCTGGACCTTAAGCCGTTCCATAATCATCGAGCCCAGATTACAGAGCGACCCCATATCAGCCAGCATCAGCACCCCTTTTTGATAATTCATCTCCCTCAACCGGGCCACCATTTTTTCCAAAGTTTCTTGAGGCTTAACCTCCAGTGGCATATCAATGGCAATCAGATTAGGGTCGTTTGTATTGAACAACTTCTGCGCTACTTCCACCATTGAGGACGCTGTACTTCGTCCATGGGTCGCTACCATAATGATGACCTTCTCCTCCGTCTCCTCTTCTTCAACGGATTCAAGCAGCAAGGCAAAGTACTCAATTTCAGCTGGTGGCACCTTAATATGATAATGAGATTCGATTTTTTCTTTTATCTCCAGTGCGACCCGAAACGCCAGCGAGTTATGCGGCGTCGTCCCTTCAATTTCCTTATAAGACAGTTCTTCGCCTGCCTTGACCCGCTTGAGGAAGGCACTTAAATGCAGGCTGAACGCATAGATAAAGCGATCCTTATAGCTTCGGTTCATTCGCTTTTGCACCAGGAGGCCAACTTCCTCGGTAAAATCAACCAGCGATTTATCCACAATCCGCAGGAGGCGTTCCCTTGTGGACATATGAATATCCTGTTTATTGTAAAACGATTTTATATAGACGTTGACGTCCGTCG
This sequence comes from Selenomonadaceae bacterium, assembly GCA_963678095.2. GTDB lineage: Bacteria > Bacillota > Negativicutes > Selenomonadales > Selenomonadaceae. The sequence goes on from OY782746.1 coordinate 1,063,975, forward strand.
CCACAATCTGTTTGATCAGTTCCGCGCTGATGCCCTCGCCCTTTAAAAGTTCCACTTTATCTTCGACCACCTGATAGAGATCGAACGGCTCCTTCTCTGTTTCCGGTACAATGCTGACAACTTTTTCACCCGGAGGCATGACCATCAGCGGTTCATTTATATACTGACTCAATTCTGCCAGTTCCTTGCGATTGGCACTGAGTATCAACAATCCGTCCTTTATTGCCGGTGGCAGCATTTTAAAATCTATTTCAATATAATGGGGATTATCGATGCCATTTAAAAACGCTTTGGCACAGAGCAGTTTGATATTTGATTTCAGCTGCCCTACATTGCCGGTGCCAATGCTACCGATCAAGGCCTTTATCGATTCCACCGATATCCGCACCGGTTTATTGATCCGCTGCACTTCATCTGTGAGCAGCAGCTTGATGATGTCTATTTTTTCACTGAGCGACCGTTCCTGCAGCGGGCGAATGGTGATGATATTGGGGATTCGGCGGACAAAGGTTTTCGTCAGGGCCGAGTTCGGATCTTCCGTAGTCGCACTGAGCAGCAGCACCTTAGCCTTTCGCTCCCGCGTCGTTTCGCCAAGGCGATTAAAAGTCCCGGTATCCATAAAGTAAAAGATCATTTCTTGACCTTCCGGCGGCAGCCGATGGATTTCATCGAGAAAAAGTACCCCCTTGTCAGCCGCCTCTACCAGACCAGCCTTAGCCGTATCGGCTCCGGTGAAGGCACCCTTGATATGTCCGAAAATATGCGACAGCAGCAGCTGGGGATTGTTGTAATAATCCGCGCAGTTAAACGTGATAAATGGTGCATCGGCTGCAAAGCGTTTCATTTCCTTCCCGTATTCAAACATGATATGGGCAAACAAGGTCTTGCCCACGCCAGTCTGTCCGACAATCAAGGTATGCAGTCCGTCCGGCGGATATAAAATCGCCGCCTTAGCCTGTTCTACCTGCTTTTTCAAACTGCGGTCCGCTCCGATGAGCCTTGAAAAGGGGCCTGCCGCCATCGTTTCATTTTCGGCCGTGCATTCTTCGAGGTCAGTAAACTCACACGGCCCCAGCCCCAGTTCCATCCCCAACAATACCTCAAGTACACCTTTATCAAAGTACAACACTGGACGGCCTAAAATTTTTACAATTTTGTCCTGCCGATGCAAAGCATTGAGTTCCATGCTGACGTTATTACGCAAAATCCCGAGACTTTCCGCTATTTCCTGTGCCTCAACCCCAACTCTCCCCTTCAGCTGGGCTCGCGTGTACTCCTGTGACTTCGCTTTGATGTATTCATATATTTTATCAATCCGTTTCATTTCCTTCAGCTCCCATCCGCTCATTTTATAACGTGCAAGACACGCTCCCGCTCCGCCTTAAGTACTGTCACATTGTGCAGCAGTGCCTCAATCGGTGTAAAATCCCTGGTATTTGTCACCGACAACAGGCTGCCAAAAGCCTGCCCCGACAGATCACAAATATCCTCCTGCATCGTCATTTCATACATATTTTTTTCCTGCCGCATCTTCCCGGCAGAAAATTCCTGTAAAACCAAAGCCCGGCAGCCAGCTGCCCGGGCTTTTTCCTGTTCCTCACGCAAGCTCAGACGCTCCCCCGCACCGAAAACACAGCCGGGTAATCGCCGCTGTAAAACATCCTGCAGCGACTGTTTCATATAGGGAATATCTCCAGCAAGGGATTCATCAACATGAAATACAAAGGGTGCTATATATACCGGCATGCTCTGGGGCGTTGCTGATATATTTTCAACCGGCAACACTCCGGCACGAGCTGCCCTTTCCCGGGCATCATAATAATTACGCAACGCCGCATCGACATAAACCACCATATCATGCTTAAATTTACTGGAATTGCGATTTTTTTCCCAAACAGTTGCTGCTCCAAACTGGGTGTAATCAGGCCGGAGCACCTGGATTGCGCTTTTTACGGGATCTCCGTCGATTACAACCCGGTCAAGATTGATCTTGTTGCCAACCTCCCGGCCAAACGCCTCGTTGCCAACAGCTGGGGCCCCAAAAGAAATGACCTCGAGCTGCGCCGGGTTTACGCCCATAGCCATCAAACGTGCCGCAGCCAAGGTTGCAACGGCTCCGCCCAGGCTGTGACCGGTCAGATAGAGTTTTTTCGCTGGATCGGCCTTCAACTGATCTGCCCATTCTTCGCCAATGGTTTTCCCTTGACGGTCTATCGAAAAAAATGCCGCCTGCGTATATGTATTAAACCCACGATGAACCATCGGATCAGAAGCTTGCAGATCCGTCCGCTGTGCCTGCGCCACAAATTCCATCGGTGTCGTTCCACCAAAAAAAACCTTGTTCATCCGCAGATCAAGAGCCGCATCGCGCTTCGTCTCTGTTCCAGTGACAGCCAGCATATACATTTTCTGCTCTGGCGGAGCATTTTTGTTTTCGGCTACAATAAATTTTGCTTCAACATCACTAGAATCATCACTAAAATTTTCAATATCCCAACCCAAATCGCTCAGTTCCGTTCTTGCCAGACGTCCGATGCGATCGTTATACGTTGCCAGCGACATCCAGGCACTGACAAATTCTTTTCTTGCAATATTATATTCCTGATATACATTCGCAGCAGCCTCCGCGGCACTGTTCAAAAAAATCATACAGATTACGATCAACAGAAATTTTCTCATTTCCCGTCACCTCTCGTCAATGATAGTTCCATTATATAGTAGTGTATCAATATACTCAAGCTATACAAAACAAGGTGGCTCTTTAGGCTTCAGACAATTTAGCACAAATAAAAAACGAGCCCGAAGACTCGTTTTAACAAAGCACCCCTGGTTGCCACATTCACCTTACAAATGTTGCGTAATAATCCGTCCCAATCGATCGCCCGACAGAAAATTCCATAGCCATTTAAGTATGACCAGCATATTCGTTCTCGTTCCTGCCAGGCGCATGAGATGAACCACCATCCAAAGCATCCATGCGATAAAGCCTTTGCTCTTTATAATCCCCCTGAACATCACGGCATCGCCGCAGCCGATGGTTGCCATACTGCCAACATCATGATAGGAAAAAAACTGCAAGGACTGCCCTGAAATGGCATGCAAAATATTTTTAACACATGTCTCTGCCTGCTGGGTTGCAACCGGAGCAATCGTCGCCAGCGGCCGGTCTTCCTGGAGGAAGCAGGCGCTGTCGCCGATAGCATAAACGTCCGAGCAGCCTGGAACCTGCAGTGTCTTGCGAACGATAACTCGGCCGGCACGATCCAGCGGTGCACCAAGCTTTTCCACAACCGGCACCGCCTTTACTCCGGCGGCCCAGATAACCGTTCTGGTTTTTACAACCTCGCCGCCTTTAAAAGCAAGCGCCCGGCCATCATAATCCATGACCTGGGTTTCCAGCCGAACATCAACTTTTTTACCCCGGAGTACCTGCAGGGCCTCATCTCGCAGACTTTTTGGCATCATCGGCAAAATCCGGTCCGTGCCTTCAATAAGTTTTATATCCACCTCAGAAAAATCCATATGATGATATTCTTTAGCCATAACAGAATAGATCAACTCTGAAATAGCTCCCGCTTCCTCCACTCCGGTAGGCCCCCCACCGACACAGACAAAAGTCAGCAGTTCGCGGCGCGTTTGCTCATCCGTCTCCTTGGACGCCTGTTCAAATATATTTAAGATGTGATTGCGGATTGCCACCGATTCATTGAGGGTTTTCATTGAAAAAGCGTATTGGGCAACGGAGTCCATCCCAAAATAATTGGTGGTAGCTCCGGCAGCGACAATCAGATAATCATAGGAAATCTCCCCGGCATCGGTAATCACCCTTTTTTGCTGCGGATCAAAATCCGTAACCCGGCCCAGAAAAAAATCTATATTTTTTTTCTGACGAAAAAATGCCCGCACAGGATATGCGATCTCATTTTCTGCCAGTACGGCTGTCGAAACCTGATACAGCAGCGGTTGAAATAAATGGTAATTGTTACAATCAATAATTGTAACATCGACATCCTTTCCCGCCAGGGCCTTAGCTGCATGAATTCCGCCAAATCCGGCACCCACAATTATAACCCGCGGTCTTTTTATTCCATTTATGTCTGCCATTATCATTTACTCCTTTTTCCACTGCACAGCACGTATTTCCCCATGAAAGTGAATATATTCACTTTCATGGGGAAATAAAAAGTATGACACTTCTGCCATGCCTCGTAAAATTTATCACTGCAGCTTTTTGCTAATATATAATTACTTCTCGAAAATCGATTAAGTTCCCGATTTCACATATAATAAGTTACTACTTTCACGTGCTATTGTCAAGAGCATTCTGCTGGTTTTTGCGTTTTCTTTATAGAATTTTACATAAAACAGGCTGTTTTCCTTTCCTGTAAATAAAAAAACAACAATTGTCAATTTCCGCAAGAGTATTGCTTGCTGTAAAAAGACAATTGTCATTTAGTTATAGAACTTCTTCTTATTATTAACTATTGTTATATAGCCACCCGAACATATTTTCTCAAATCAAAATTCTTTCACATTTATGATTTCGCCGGCTGCAGCAGCTGCTGTACCCGCTTGAGGCGCAGACCCAAAAACAAAGCCCCAACACCGATTCCCAAAACAAGTCCGATCCAATAGCCAAAAGGACCCGACCCTAAATAATTAGCAAATACATACCCTGCCGGCAACCCAATAATCCAGTAAGAGAGTATTGCCAGCAACAAGGTAACCCGAACATCCTTACAGCCGCGCAGCGTCCCCTGCAAAGGGGCACTCACCCCATCCGCGGCATGCAGGCAGGCAGAAAAGATCAAAAACTGCTCCAGTAATGTCGACACCGCCGGGTCGGCGGTATATAAAGCTGCAATTTGCGAACGAAAAGAAATCAATATAGCCGCCAGCCCCAGGCCAAAACACATCGATAAGAATATCCCCATGCGCCCGTAAGCTTTAGCATCTTTAACCCGTCCCGCACCGATTTCAAAACCGACGAGAATGGTCAGTGTCATGCTGATGCTCAGCGGAATCATATAGACCATCGTCGAAAAGTTCATGGCTGCCTGATGCGCGGCAATAACGCCAGTCCCATAGACCGTCATAAACATGCCCACCGCACCAAAAATACTCTGCTCACAAAACATCGCACTGCCAATCGGGATTCCCACCGCTAATTGACTGCGCCAAATATGCCAAGTAGGACGAGCGATTCCCGAAAAAATTTTATATGCTTTAAACGGCTGGAGACAGACTACCGCTAAAATATTTAAAACCAAAACAAAATAGAAGGTGACGGCTGTACCGACCCCGGCCCCGATGCCGCCCAAAGCGGGAAAACCACCCCGGCCAAACATAAACAAGTAGTTGAGTAAAATATTTACGGGCACCGCCAAAATTGTAATCAGCATCGTCAGGCGCGTGTAGCCAAGCGCATCAATAAAGCTACGCAGAACCCCCGCAACAAAAATCGGGCAAAGTCCGGCTGCCATGATCAGCAAATAATAGCTGGCCACATATTGTACCCGGGCTTCCAGCTGCAGCATTGTCATCACGCCGGGAACGAACAAGAGGCCAAGGGCTACCAGCCCAAGTCCAGCCAAAAAAGCCCAATACATCCCCTGTCGAACACTTATCGCGATTTCAGTTCTTCTGCCAGCACCGTAATCCTGCGCGATGATCGGCATTAAACCCGAAATAACTCCCAGGACACTGCCAAATACAGGCATAAATAAATTAACCCCGACAGCAACTCCGGCCAGGTCCTGGCCACTTACATGCCCCGCCATAATGGTATCAAAAAAACCGGTGGATACAAGGGCCAGCTGAGTGATAAAAATCGGCAAAAGAATAATAATAAATTCACGCACCCGCTGATAATACGAATATGTCTGCTTCATTCCGTCTCCTCTGTAACCCGATTTGCTTGCCTGTGTTTACTGCTGCTGCTGATCCTTATTCAAGCAGCATTTTTTATATTTTTTCCCACTGCCGCATGGGCAGGGATCATTGCGTCCAATGGCGGCACTGCGCGGAACAAATTTCACCACATTATTTTTCATCGTTTTCGGCACAAAGGATACATCCTTGGCCCCTGATGTGCTGAGTTCTGCCGGAGAATGGCCTTTAAGCAGCCACTGCCGCGCCGTATTATTGAATTCCACAAAATATCCCATCAGTTCCTCTGCCGCTTTTTTATCCTTTAGCATGCCAAGTTCGCCAATATAATCGATAATCGCTCCGGTAGGCTCGCCATTTTGCATCAAAATATTGATTTCTCCGACTATATCAGCGGCCTCGAGTACCTGGAAATCAAAGGTCTTCATCAAATACTGCGCAAACGCCTTATATTCATCTGTAGCCTCTATGTAATTGATTTCACCGGCTTCATAAATAACGTCATACGTCAACTCAGCAAAATCAAGATCCTTACGCTTTTGCTGTTCTTCTTCTATTTTATTGACATCCATAACGGTATAGTAATGCATCCCCTGTTCCGTATTGATCACATTATCCTGCCAGCAGGCCCCATTAACCAGGACCCCCATGAATTCAGAAAAAGAAATTTTATCTTCTTCTTCCAGATATTTCCCGACAGTTGCATAGAGCTGGTCATAGTTCATATACCCATAATAGAAGAGCAAGCCGCCAACCAGGCGCATAATTTCCGAATTAAGCGCGACCGCTTTTTTATAACTGGCCGTATTATCAAGTTTTGAATAAATAGCCAGCAATTCATCCGGCATATACCAGGCTTGTTTTCCCTCCACAGCTCCGTTAAAGAGGATGCCAAGACAACGCATATAATCGAGGCGAACATCATCTTCGGCCAAATTGGTCTGCAAACCGTTATTTTGGCTTATACTGGTTAAGATATTATACTGTTCAATGCCAATTGTTACAAACCACCGCTGAGAAAATGCTTCAATTGCCGGCACCAAAGCCTGTGCCATCTCCATTTTCTTCAATGAGCTGATCCCCGACACGCAGAGATTATAGCGGATATCATCGAGTTCCTGTTTCGTCATCCCGAGCAAGGCTGTCAGCAAATCCCGGTTTTCCGGCAGGGTCCGGCGCAGAATCGTCTTGCGGCGCTGCAATTTCAGTTCTTCCCACTCGGCTTCCATATCCGTTAAAAATCCTTCTTTGTCTTTATCCTCTGTCATTTTGTTTAATTCCCCCACATTCACATAACAGAGCCTTACCTGAGGCAGCGCCGCAAATAAGGCTCTAAAAAAATCTTTTATCTTACTATTTTAATTGAAACCAGCGCAATCGTCAAGAAACCGTCCTGGATCTCAGTCCCCAAAATAGCGACTGATCCCATCAAATATACCATGAGCAGCTTTTTCAATGCCTTTGGCAGAATTCATCATTTTTTCCTCAGCCGGATTCGATACAAACGCCACCTCCGCCAAAATCGATGGCATAGCTGTATGCTTGACAACATAAAAATTTGAACTTTTCGTACCGCGATCGTCTGTCCCCAACTGATCCAGCAGACCCTGCCTCACATTTTCCGCCAGACGCTGCGCTGCCTTGGTTCCCTTGCCATAATAATAAACAGTCGTCCCCCTGGCCGAACCATTCGTAAACGAGTCCATATGCAGGCTCAAAAATATATCCGCTTTCGCCTGATTGGCCACATCACAGCGCGCCTGCAGCTCCCCGGCATCCGTTGCCGGTTGCGGTGCAACATCAACATCCGTAGCATGCGTCAGCAAAACCTTAGCCCCGGATTGTTCCAGCAATTGACGCAGCTGCGTAGCCACGCGCAAGGTTATACTCTTTTCAGTCACACCAGTTGGACCAATAGCGCCTGAATCACTGCCGCCATGACCCGGATCAAGCACAATCGTCTTGCCGGCAAGCCCCGGCTTATCATAAACAGGTTCCGGCAAAACAACCTCCGGCACCTCCGGCTTAACCGCTGGCTTTTCCACCACCGGAGCAGTGGTCGGCCGCGTCACTGCATTGCCGCCAAAATCGAGCACCACCCGATAGGGACTCGAGCCCCCGGTCAGCGAAAACACATCGTAATCCGCTTTACCGACATTTGATTCGACCACAATACGGACGGTATCTTTATCAAACTGGCTAATGCGAACTTTATTGGCAAAACTACTATCCACGGCGGTATTGCGTTCCACGGCCGGGCTGAGCCAGGCACCGTTTATATTGACAACAATCCGCTGTGGGTTTGACAATACCACCGTGTCATAATCAACTTCCCGAGTCGCATCCACGACAATCCTGACTTTGTCAGCGCCGCTATTAATGCGCACTGCCTTGATTTCCGCCATATTACTGACCCGCTCCTGAAAGCTCGCCGCCTGCACCAGCGACGGGCAAATGACACAGCCCAGCAGCAAAACAGTAAATAGTAACAATCTATGCATACGTATACGTTCCTCCGCACTATTATCGGATTTAATCTCTTTTATTATCGCCGTTATAGTGCAAAAATGCAAGGGGCAACTTACGGCGTTTCCATTCCCCGGCTATAAATAAGACAGCAGAAAAACACCCGCTGCCTTCGGCAATTGGTATTTCTCTGCTGTCTTATTAAAAGCTTTAATCGGCTTTAGCCTAAGCTAATCCTCTGCTAAAAAGCTTACTAATTCTTCGGCCGATGGGTACGATATCTGTGTGCCTTTTTTCTGTACGCTCAAGGCAGAAAAAGCATTTGCTCTTTTCAAGGCTGCAAGGACATCCCCCGTCTCCGTATATGTGGCTGCAAAGCAGCCAATAAAGGCATCCCCGGCACCGGTCGTATCGACAGCTGCCACTTTATGGGCGGCAACAAATTCCGCCTTGTCCCCAGTCAGCCATAAAACCCCGCGCTTGCCAAGTGTTACAATAACATTTTTCAAGCCTTTTTTTAAGAGAACCTCCGCCGCCAGCCGCACTTCCTCGGTGGTAGAAACCGGCATCCGGGTGAGCGCCATGAGTTCGCTCTCATTCGGCACAAAAAACTCACAAGCAGCAATTTTTTCGATATCCAGATTCTCTGTAGCCGGGGCCGGATTGAGTAGTACCGGCACATGATATTTCTTACCAAAATCAATCGCCGCATATACCGTTTCCAGGCAAACTTCCAGCTGCAAAATGATCAGCGAACATTTTTTCAAGCTGTCAGCAGCCTTATCAATGTCTGCCGGCAGCAGGTATTCATTGGCCCCTTTGATGATTAAAATGCTATTTTGTGAAGACTTATCCACAAAAATCGGAGCTACGCCACTTGATGTGCCCGCAACTTTTTCGACAAAATCTGTCTGAATACCATAGGCCTGTAAATTCTTAATGGTATTATCACCAAAAATATCATCGCCAACTTTTGTCAGCATCATGACCTCAGCGCCAAGCTTAGCGGCAGCAACCGCCTGATTGGCCCCTTTTCCGCCGCACCCCAGGGAAAATGCCGGTGCTTCGAGAGTTTCTCCCGGAAGCGGCATGCGGTCAACATAAGAAATCAAATCCACCATATTGGATCCTATTACAGCTATCATATCTATTCCTCCTGTTCCAGTCCTGTCACCACGGTGAACGCTCGGCATTCTCCCGGCTTGAGCATAATCAATGATCCCGCCTTTTTTGCCGCCAAAAATCCTTCTGGGCGGCAGGTTCCCGGCAGAACAAAGGCTGCCACCTGTTGGTCTTCATTATATAAAATCCAGCGGGTTGCATAGTTGAATTCCTGGGTAGAAAATTCTGTGACAAAACGATGGCCTTCCGGCGATACAAGTTCTATTCTGGCTTTATCTCCGTATTGGCTGATTTCATCCGCCATAAAGACAATTTCCGGATCGTACATCGCTGGCTGATCAAGGCATTCAAGCGAACGGCCTGCTGCCTGCAGCTTTTTAATATCTTCATTATATGCCAGCCATTTCTCGGTCGGCTTCACATGGGCCGGAATGCTTTCACGAAGTTTAAACGCTGTCGCCGGCAAATTCGAATAAAATTTCCCGTTTTCCATATAGGCATAATTCATATGGCACATATACTGCAGTGGCATTTCTACGGCTGCCAAATTTTTCACCTGCATGCTGATTTCAATCTTTGTCGCTCCGGCTGACAGGCCCACTGCCGGATTAGCCTGATAATGATGCCCAAAGCCCTGCACGTACTCGACGCAGCCCCCCAGGGAAACCGAGCGATCATCAAGGATGATCCAGGCCTTGTCCATTTTTGCACAAGGCATCTCCCCATGCAGCAGATGCGTGTCCTCCGGCGATGGGCACCCATTGGCCAGCAGTCCCGAATGAAAGGCAAAGCAACCATACGTGTCTACGACTGCCTGTGCAGCTTTTGGCTGCTTAAACATATTTTTCATCCGCAGACTGATCCCGTCGAAAGCAAGATCCCAGATCATCTGTCCCATATATGGCAGTAAAGTAACTTCGCCGCGGGAATTTTTTATGGTAACCGCTTCAATTCCGGAATCATAGCGAAATAAGGTAACTTCAAATTCATCATTATGAAATAAAACAAATGGTTTTTCACTAAAAAACGCCTGTTTAAGTTCGATCTGACTTTTCATAAGAAATCCTCCTCAATTTTCATCAACTTTTTCATACTGACATTCGTCATAAAAATACTTGCCGACCGCCATAAAGCACAGTAGGTTTACCACAAAGGAAAGCTGCATTGATCCGGTAAGATCAGAAACCATGCCTTGTACTGCCGGGACACAAGCCCCGCCAATAATCGACATGACAATTACGGCACCGGCTGTTTCTGTGTATTTTTTGTCTACAGCTTCAAGCGTTTTGGCATAGATGGTTGCCCAGCACGGTCCAAAAAGAACACTAGCAGCTACCGCCACATATACCACGCTGATATCCGGGACAAAGGAAATGTAGAGTAAAAACAGACTGCCAATCACCGAGTACACCATCAAAACCTTATTGGGAGAAAACTTCGCCATCAGGAAATTCGCAATAAATTTGCCGATAAAGAAACAGATAAAGCTGTACACCATGAAATTTGCCGCCAGGCGTTCATTGAGATTTGGATCAATCGTCAATGCCAGGCGTATCGTAAAGGACCATACAGCAACCTGCATTCCCACATAGAGAAACTGTGCCAATATTCCTTTTTTGAAACGGCTGTTATGGATTAAATACCGCAAAGTTTCCCCCATGCCGGGACGCACAATCTGTTCATCCGCATTTCCCGTCGCTTTGCATTTAGGAAATTTCGTGATGGCAAACAAAACAAAGACTGCCAGCAAAATATAAACGAGCACATGATATGGTTCCAGTGTATGCTGGAGCATTTCAATTTTAAAGGCACTGGCTTGTGCCGCCGTCATCTGCGACAGCTTTGAATGAAGGCTGCCGCCTTCCTGGAATACAAGATATTTCCCCAATAAAATTCCGGTAATCGCCCCGATCGGATAAAATGTCTGGCTGATATTGAGCCGCAACGTAGCTTTATCTTTGGGTCCGATCATCGTACTGTAAGTATTCGCTGCCGTTTCCAAAAAGCCAAGCCCAATGGCAATCGCAAAGATAGCAAACAGAAACATCGTATACGTTCCCATATGCGATGCCGGAAAAAACAGACAGCAGCCGGCAATATAAAACCCAAGCCCGGTGAGAATGGCTGTCTTATAGGTAGACCGGCGAATTACCATGGACGCGGGAATCGAGACCAGAAAATATCCGCCATAAAAGGCACTTTGCACCAAGGCACTGGCAAAATCACTCAAGGCAAATACACTTTTAAACTGCGTAATCAATATATCGTTTAGGCTTGCAGCTGCTCCCCATAACGGAAACAGACAAGACAACAGGATAAACTGGAAAATCGGGGTCCGGCTCAAATAGCCATCTGCATATTGAATAAAATTTTTTGATTCTCGTTCTGCCAACACATGCTCACTCATGAATAAATCCTCCTAAAATATTATATATTTAGAATTTTTCACTGGTAGTTGCAGGCTGTATCCGCACAGCCTGCAATATGCTTTATCCTTTGCGGACGATCTCAATGCCATGACTTGTACCAATTCGCGAAGCCCCTGCCGCTACCATAGCTTCGGCGTCGGCCAGGTTTCCGACTCCCCCAGAGGCCTTTACTCCCATCTTACTGCCAACCGTTTGGCGCATAAGAGCTACATCATGAGTGTTTGCTCCGCCGGTAGAAAAACCAGTCGAGGTTTTCACAAAATCAGCGCCTGCCTGTTGTGCCAGCTGGCAGACCCGAATTTTTTCTTCATCGGTCAGCAGGCAGGTTTCAATGATTACTTTAACCAGGGCTTTGCCTTTCGCTGCCTTTACAACCGCCTCAATATCCTGGGCAACAGCTTCATTTTCCCCACCCTTAAGCAGGCCGACCGGAATCACCATATCGACTTCACCGGCTCCGTCTGTCACGGCCTGGGCGGTCTCAAAAGCCTTAACCGACGTTGGCACAGCCCCCTGTGGAAAGCCGATTACCGTACATACTACAACCCCTGATCCCTTGAGAAGTTCGGCTGCATAGGACACCCACAGCGAACTCACACATACCGAAGCAAATCTGTATTGTCTGGCTTCCTCACACAATTTTTTTATATCCTCGCGTCTGGCATCTGTCTTTAATAAAGTATGGTCAATTATTTTTGCAAAATCCATTTTTATACCCCCTGCTATTTTCCCTGATTTCATTTATATCGACATGTCAAATAAGCTTACAATGACATAATACCATCAGCCTGAACATTTGTAAATGCATTATTGAAAAAATGTTCATCAATATATTTGCAAAGCAAAAAACCCGCTGGTATCATCTTATAAACAAAGATAATACCAGCGGGTTTACAAAAAGAAAACTAACGTGAACTTAATTTCAAAGCAGTGCTTTGGCGGTATACTGATCCGTTATCAGTACATTGGCATATTGCCCAACCAGCGCCGCCCGAATCGCTTCGACCTTGCGCTCACCGCCAGCGACCAAAATACTTCGTTCCTTGTCTCTCAGCTCAGCCAGCTTTATTCCCACCGTACGGTCATCAATCTCCGCATTGCAAATTTGACCCTCACGGTCAAAAAAGCGCGAACAAATATCCCCTACTGCAATCTGTTGTAGCTTTGCCTTATCCACAGCCTCAATATACCCCAGCCTAAACAGCAATGCATCTTCTTTTACCGTTCCCACGGTAAATACCGCAATATTAGCCTGACGCCCCAGCTCCAGGATCCGCTTAATATGGCGATCCTGATCGACCATTTCCTTTACTTCCTTCGTCCCAAAGATCACCGGCAACGGCAAGTAGCGGGCAATGGTCGAAAAAGCCTTGGCGAATTTTTCCAATATTTCATCGGCATACGTAGTGCTTTTTCCATCGGTAACGCCGCCCTTGAGCTGCACGATCTGTGCGCCCTTAAGAGCCCTGGATTTCAAGCGGCAGGCAACATTATACATCGTTGTGCCCCAGCTTACACCGATGATATCACCATCCCGAACGATTTCATTCAGATATTCCGCGGCCTTGCTGCCAATATACTTTTTAATCTCCCCCGGGTCATTCAGCGTCGAATAAGCGATTCGCACTTCCTGCATCCCATATTTTCGGGCCAGCTGCCGTTCCAGATCTTCCATATTCTCCACGGGATCTATAATCTGAATATTTACATAGCCCTGCTCCTTGGCATATTGCAGCAGTCTCGAAACTGACGGCCGCGATATCCCCATTTGCTGGGCAATCTGCTGCTGACTAAACTCCGACTGATAATATAATTTAGCTACATCAATGCAAAGGCGGTCTTTATTTTTTTCTACTTCCACCCTGTTCTTCACCCCTGCTCCCAGATCCTTATTTTACAACATATTTTGCAAAAATGCCTTGGTCCGCGCCTGCTGCGGATTGGAAAACAACTCCTGCGGCGTGCCCTGCTCGACGATTTCGCCATCAGCCATAAAAATAACCTTATGCGCCACCTCGCGGGCAAAAGCCATTTCATGGGTCACAACAATCATTGTCATATGCTCCTGTGCCAGCCGGCGCATGGTCCGCAATACCTCGCCCGTCAATTCAGGATCAAGAGCTGACGTTGGTTCATCAAACAACATAATATCCGGATTCATCGCCAAAGCCCGCGCAATCGCCACTCGCTGTTGCTGCCCCCCGGAAAGGCGCGAAGGGAACACATCTTTTTTGGCCAGCAGGCCCACCTTATCCAGCAGGCTCTCTGCCGTAGGAATAATCTGTTCCGGCTTCATTTTCTTCACTTGCACCGGTGCTTCAATTAAATTTTCCAGCACCGTCATATGGGGGAAAAGATTAAACTGCTGAAAAACCATGCCCATGCGACTCAAAATTCTCTGTGAGGTACTTTTATCAGCATATCTGGCAATTCCGTCCTCTTCCCGGGCCAAAAAATCGCCTTCAATTTCAATCGTGCCACAATCAATGGTCTCGAGCCGATTTAAGCAGCGCAGCAAGGTCGATTTACCCGAGCCACTCGGTCCGATAATCGCCAATACTTCCCCGCGCCGAACTTCAAGATCAATCCCCTTGAGCACTTCCAGTTCATTGAATCGCTTGTAAATATTCGTCATCCGAATCATTCTATCATTTTCCATTGTCTGCTCCTACTCATCATACTTCGCATAATGCGCTTCCAATTTTTTAAAGATCCATGTCAGGACAAACGTCATCGCCAGATAAAATACAGCGGCAATCAAAAACGGGGTCATATCGAATTCACGCTGAACGATCGTCCGGGCAACTCGCAGCAAATCGTTCATTGCTAAAATATAAATCAATGAGGTATCTTTGACTAGATTTATTGTTTCATTGCTAATCGGCGGCAACACCCGTTTGACCATCTGTGGTATGATAATCCGCCTCATGGTCTGCATGTAACTCATCCCCAAGGTCTTTGCTGCTTCATACTGCCCACGTTCAATGGACTGTATCCCTGATCGAAAAATTTCGGCAAAGTACGCGGCATAATTCAGGGTAAATGCCAACAAGGCCGCCGCAATATCCGGCAAGCGGATGCCGACGAGCGGCAGCGCAAAATATACAAATAAAAGCTGCAGCATCAACGGAGTTCCTCGCATCAGCCAAATATAAACATCCGTAAGAAACCGCACCAAGCGAAATTTCGACAATTTAGCCATGGCCGCCAACAATCCAAGCGGTAACGCCATAATCAGCGTGAGGGAAAAGATCTGCAGCGTAATTTCACAGCCCTCGAGCATTGGCATAACAATCACCATAAGTTTTTCCATTCATCCTATCTCCTAACCTTTTATAAGCACAGCAACCTATCCGGCCACTTTTCTCTTCTCTCGTTTTGCTTCAACAAGCTGGTTCTTTAACTCGAAAAAGAAAGAAAGCCACATATAAAACATTCTACAACACTCCGCCTCAAAAAGCAAAAAAGTGGCAGCAAAATATCTGCTGCCACTCACCAAAATTCACTTCTCTGCATTTCGCAAACATGCCTGCCGACATCACTTTTTCGTGATGTCTTTGCCAAACCATTTTTCTGAAATTTTCCCCATCGTCCCATCCTGCTGCATCTCATTCATTACTTTTTGCACGTCATCGCGCAGCTGCTGATCGTCTTTGCGGAAACCAATCCCAAAGGTGCTGACCGGACCAACGGTCACATCAAGCGCTACAAATTTATCTTTTTGCTTGCTCATATAATAACGGCCCGTAATTTCATCAGCAATAATCGCTTCGAGGCGTCCATTTTCCAAATCCATAAACGCCGATGTATATTCTGAATACTTCTTAACGTCTTTCATGCTGTCTCTAAACTCCGGATTATTGTCAATGAACTCTTCCGCCGTACTTGCACTCTGCGTACCTACAACCTTGCCCTTCAAATCTTCCATGGACTTAATGCTGGATCCAACCGGCACAAAAATGATCTGGCGGTTATCCATATACGGATCGCTGAACAAAATATTTTCTTTGCGCTTTTCTGTGATATCAAGGCCATTCCACAGGATATCTACACGTCCGCTTTTAAGCTCTGCTTCCTTGCTCGACCAGTCAATCCCCTTGAACTCAACTTCACGGTTTAACCGTTTAGACGCTTCCTTGGCCAAATCAACATCAAAGCCGACAATATTGTTGCTTTCGTCCTTAAAACCCATCGGGGGATAATTATCATCAAGACCAACAACAATCTTTTTGGTATTGTCGGCTTTCTTGGCACTGTCACTGCCACAGCCAGCAAAAACAACGCCTGCCATAACCACTAAAACACATAATGCAATAAGCTTCTTCATTATAAACCCTCCACTTGTTCGCGTAATTTCATACTTTCAATAAAGCTATTATACTTTAGTTCGTTAAAATAGGAAATGTTTAAATCGGTGCATTTGTAAACTATTAACATGATTAAACACCATTTATCTCATAAAATCGCGGTTTCTCTTGCCAATTCATAGTTTTATCTGTTTTTCTTTTGCCGGAAATATTTCCTCTGGTCTAAAGCTGCACGGGCACATCACCTATGCTACCTATGTAGAATAAGTCTATAGTCACTACTTTTTTTAAAGTGATAGGATTATGGCCTCCCGTTATAGAATATGTATCACATATACCTTAAAAATGATATTTATATCATAAAACTGTTGGTATAATTCGCATATTGTTAAATTTCTCTTTTACATATTTAGGGGAGGTATTCGTTTGAAAAAATTAGCAACGACACATTTACAGCCGGGAATGATCCTTGCCCGCAGCATCATCAACGACCAGATGATTGTCGTCTTATCAGAAAACACTTTGCTGACAAAAGCCCACATCACTCGCCTGTCTTTTTTAAATGTCCAGGACGCCTACATTAAGGATGAATATGAGTTAAATGCCAATTATCAAAGTGTTGAGGCAATGATCAATCGCAGCAATGCTTTTGTCACAGAATACGAGGAAATCGTTTCCACCGCCAGAGAAATTTTTTCTGCATCCACCAAATCAGAGGAACTGCCCGTAAAAAAAGTGGAGCAGCTGGTCGACGATTCAATTGTCCCGGCCGTACAAAACAGCGGAGCCCTGGATTATCTTTATGAGCTAAACCACCTGGCAACCGATGTTTACCAGCACTGCGTCCGCGTTTCTATTTTATCGGGCGTCATCGGCAAATGGATGCACCTTGATCGCAGTAAAATCAAGGAATTGATTCTTGCCGGATTTCTGCATGACATCGGCAAGACACAGCTCGAGCAAAAAATTCTCGACAAGCGCCTGCAAAATCTGACACCGGAAGAATACGATCTATATATGCAGCACACGATCCTTGGGCATAAACTAATCGCCGGCAATCAGGAATTTTCTGACGGAGTAAAATCCGCTGTCTTGCAGCATCACGAGCGAATGGATGGTTCCGGTTTTCCGTTCAATGCCGCCCAAGATGAGATTCACGATTACGCCAGCATCATCGCTGTCGCCGATATATATGATAACATCACAACCGAACGCGAAGGCTGCCGCAAGGAAACACCTTTTACTGCCATTGCCAAGATTACGGCAGAAATGTTCACAACCCTTGATCCAGCGGTTTGTGTACCATTTCTGACAAATATTCAACAGGCATTCCTTGGGTCAACGGTAACACTGAGTGATAAGCGTCGTGGGCGCATCATCCGCTATCCAGCTGATTTTGCAGCCATGCCATTGATCGAAATCAATCCGGAAATCCTGGTTGACTTAAATAAAGAAAAAGACCTCTATATTCTCGAATATAACCCAAAATAGGAAATTTTTCTAATGTATTTCCAATAAAGATGGAGTATACTAGGGGTTGTATCAATTATACGGGAGGTTTTTCCATGAAAAAATTATTATTATCACTCACTGTTCTTACCGCTCTCAGCACAGCTACTGCTATGGCAGCACCAATCAACAATCTTGCCGCCAATGAAACAGCTGTCGGTGTCGGTACGAAAGAATCTTATATCGAACATAAGATCAACAACGACATCACCCTCGGTTATCAGTATGCCGATCGTGATAATTACGGCCATATGAATGATGTTTATGGGCAGATCGATCTCATGAGCAATGTAAAAGGAATTGTCGGACACCGCGATAATTTGCCACAAAACGACAGTAACTTCTATGCTGGTATTTCCATCAGCACCCCACGCGTTATGGGAACCGAAGGCTATGCTGCCTACATCACCGGCGCTGATTTCAATGAAACACAGGTTGGTGTCAATATGAATGTTGCAGCCAATGTTGATCTTAACATCAATTATCATAATTTTGATGCCGATCATGCCAGTCGTGAAAACGGTGTCGGAATCGGAGCTACACTCAAATTTTAAAAAACAAAAAACCGGCTTTTGCCGGTTTTTTTGTTTTAGGTTAGAGCCGGACCTTGGGTCCGGCTTTTTTTATTCATGTCGCAAGGCCTCAATCGGATCAAGTAACGCTGCCTTTCTGGCAGGATAGATCCCAAAAAACAAACCAATCCCCACGGAAACAGAAAACGACAATAAAATCGGCAATACGGTAACGACCGTAGTAAACCCGCCAAAAGTTGAAATCCCCAAGGCGGCCACATAACCAAAGCCAATACCCAAAACACCGCCAATAATGCCAATCACAATGGCTTCAATCAAAAACTGCATCATGATGTTTTGAAACGTAGCCCCCAGCGCTTTGCGTATTCCAATTTCCCGTGTTCTTTCCGTCACTGAAACCATCATGATGTTCATGATGCCAATTCCGCCGACTACAAGCGAAATCGCAGCAATGCTGCCCAGTAATAAGGTGATCATGGTCGTCGTCTCGGTCATCGTCTGCATGATACTCGTAAGATTCTTCACCGTAAAGTCATCGTCTTTACCACTTGTAATCTGGTGTCGCTGACGCAAAAGGACTTCAACCTCCGATTGTACCTGA
Organism: Selenomonadaceae bacterium; assembly: GCA_963678095.2. GTDB lineage: Bacteria > Bacillota > Negativicutes > Selenomonadales > Selenomonadaceae. The sequence goes on from OY782746.1 coordinate 1,082,831, forward strand.
TCCATTTTATTGGCATCACTGACCTGAATATTGATGGACTTAACATACGTAATTCCAATCAGTCTTTCCTGGGCTGTGGTCAGGGGAATGATGACCACATCATCTTGATCCTGCCCCATGGAAGACTGCCCTTTGCTCTGGAGAACTCCAATGACTTTATAGGGAGAATTATTGATTCGTATATTTTGTCCTACCGGATTTGCGGTTCCAAAAAGATTCGTAGCCACCGTCGTGCCAATTACAGCTACGCGATTGCGCGAGGCAATATCCTCGGCTGAAATAAACGTTCCCGCATTTACCGTCAAAGAACGAATTGCCATATATTCAGAGGTTACCCCCTGCACAGTAGAGTTCCAGTTCTGACTCCCATTGACAATTTGATACGAGCTGCTGACCGTTGGCGATACATAATCAATGTTTTTAACCTTGGCCTTTATCGCCTCCGCATCACTTAACTTCAATTTCACACCGGTCCCGGCCGCCGTTCTCATGCCGCCAGAAGATGAAGCGGACCCCGGCGAAACGATCAGCATATTGCTGCCAAGACTTGCAATCGATGTTTGCACCTGCTGTCGAACCCCCATACCAACAGAAACCATCGCTATGACTGCGCCCACACCAATAATAATTCCCAGCATAGTCAAGATGGAACGCAGCTTGTTGGCCAGCAATGCGGTGATTGCAATCCGTACACTTTCATTAAACAACATCCATGACCACCCCTTTACCTTCATCCCGTGTGATCTTTCCATCACGCATCAAAAGTTGGCGACTCGCACACGCAGCAACTTCCGGTTCATGGGTAACAAGAATAATCGTTCGGCCAGCTTCATGGAGTTTGGCAAAAATATCCATAATTTCAAGACTTGACTTCGTATCAAGATTTCCCGTAGGCTCATCCGCCATAATGATTCGGGGATCATTTACCAAAGCTCTGGCAATTGCAACTCGCTGGCGCTGTCCGCCGGAAAGTTCGTTCGGCTGATGCTCCCGGCGATCACCAAGTCCCACAGACTGAAGAATCTGGGCCGCTCTTTCCATTCGCTCCTTACGGCCTATGCCCGCATACACCAATGGCAAAGCTACATTTTCCCAGGCACTGATACGGGATAACAAATTAAAGTTTTGGAAAACAAAACCAATTTCCCGATTCCTCGTAATGGCTAACTCATCATCACTTAAATGCGCTACTTCACGCCCATTAAGACAATAGGACCCCTCACTTGGCCGATCTAAGCAACCAAGTATATTCATCAGTGTCGACTTCCCCGATCCCGACGGTCCCATAAGGGCAGCAAATTCCCCTTTTTTTATATGCAAATCAATTCCATCCAGGGCCGCGACTTGCTGGCTGCCCATTTGATAAATTTTTTTAATCCCAGCAAGACGAATTGTCATAGTTTTAACCTTCCCTTTCTCACATTGGCGGCGGTCCCTGATGTTGACTGCTGCTGCTCGACTTTTTTGCATTCACCGTATAGCTCACGGATATCTGATCTCCTTCTGACAGACCGTCGGTAATTTCGACATAATCATCACTATAGATTCCCGTTTTCACCGTCCGATTTTCGGTTGTTCCATCCTGATGCACCAATACAACATAAGCTCCGTCATTATTCGTCTTCAGTGCCGCCAGCGGAACCGCGAGCGCATTGTCTTTCTCTGCTGTATTAATCTCCACTCTGGCCGTCATGGCGGGTTTCAGCAAACCCTCGGGATCATCAATATCAAGCGTGACATAATAGTATATGACACTGGCAGTCGAGGTAGAACTCGATGATGATGTCGACGAAGACGCTGTATCCCACGTATTGTCAACATCCGTTTGTGATATCTTCGCTACTTTAGCTGTAAATTTTTTACCGCTATACGCATCAACAGTAAAGGCTGCCGCCTGACCAATTGCAATCTTACCAATATCTGTTTCATCAATTTTTGCCATAATTTGTTTATGCCCTAAATCGGCAATCCTCATAATGACCGTCGGATTGCTCGTTCCTTGGACGGCCATCGTTCCCGGGGTTTTTGGTTCACCGACAACAACCCCATCTATGGGCGCTGTAATAACGGTTTCGGCCAAATTCGACTGTGTACCTTCCAGACTGCTCATAGCCGTTTTATAATCGTACTCTGCATCTTGTAACTCTTCCTGTGATTTTGCCCCAATGGAGTAGAGCTTGGAAATGCGATTATATTTTTCCCTTGTATTTGTGACTTTATAATCCGCTTGATCCTGTTCGGTCTGCAATTCTTTGCCATCAAGCGTTGCTATGGTCTGGCCTGCTGTTACGGCATCATTTTCCTTAACCAACACCGATTTTATACGCGCGGTTATCTTGGAACTGACCTCCACCGAGTCAACCGGACGAATCGTCCCCGTTGCTGAAACCACGGACTTCAGCTTCATTCTTTCCACCGCCGCCGTTTCTACGGCCGGAACAGCACTTGCAGCCTGCCTACTTTGGTAATAATAGATCCCGCCGGCAAACAATGCCACGGCAATCCCACCGACGATCCATCTCATTTTTCCCTTTATCTTCATTGAGCCACTTCCTCACTGCTTCCGATGACATTTTCCACTTCAGCCTTATAGCGGACATAGTCATACTGAGCGCTGATATAGTTTAACTGCGCCGTCGATAGAGCCAGCTGGGCGTCGATAATGTCAAGCATGAGCCCTTCACCAGCTTTGTATTTGGCATTGGCAATATAATAATCCTCTTTCGCCTGTTTAACCGCGTCCCCAGTTGAAACAAAGCGCTTTTCCGCTTCACGCATATTCAAATACGCCTGCCGGACTTCAAGGTCAATATCATCGGCCTTTTTGAGCAAAGTCAGCTCTGCTTCATCACGGGTTGCCTCAGCTCCTTTTACAGTGGCCTTCGTCACCTGATTATCAAAAACATTCCAGTTTGCAGTTACTCCGGCTGTATAATTATAATGTTTATCATCCGGCAATACACGATCATCCCAGCCAACGCTTGCCGTCAGATTAACCGACGGCAAAAAACCCGTCTTGGCAATCTTTATTGCCTTTTCTGCCTCTTCTACTGCCAGTTCAGCCTGCCGCAAATCCTTGCGATTTTCCTTGGCCCTTGCCAAACAGACAGACAAATCCGAGGAAAAAGCCATATAACTAAAATCCGTCGTCAGTTCCAAGGGTTCCTCTCGATCCAGCCGAATGATATTTTTCAGCGTACTCAAATCAATTTCATAGGCATTTTGAGCTTTAATCAGTGTTTGCCGGGCATCAGAAAGCTGGACCTCCGCCCGAAGGACTTCTACCTTCGCCTTACTGCCAGCTGAATAAAGCTGTTCCACATTTTCGAGATGCGCTGCATAATTGTCGACGGATTCTTTATCCACCGCAATCGTTTGCTGTGCTTCAAGCACATCATAATAAGCCTTGATCGTGCTGAGTTTTATATTTTCTCTGGTACGCACGGTATTGAACTGGCTGGAACGATATGCATTTTCTGTATTTTCAATCGTCAGTTCATTTTTTCCACCAGTATAAACCGGCATGGTAGCTGTCAGAGTGTTAGCATTACTACTCGAAAATTGCTTTTCTGCGCCATCACTGATCGACACCGATGATGTAGCTGTAACGCTAACTCCATCAGCCCCTTGAGCAGCGGCCAGATCAGCCTTAGCCTTATCTTCTCCTTTAGCAGCAATCCGGATTTCTGTATTTTGATTTAATGCCATATCGACTGCCTGGTCAAGTGACAGCGCGGCACAAGCCCCCAGCGGCAGATGCCAAAGCGAACAGCCCAGCACTACCAGCAGCGACTTTTTCCAGCCAAATATCCTTTTCATATTTTATGCATCCTCTCCGGGTTAAAATCAAGCATATATTATCTTACATTTTATCATAAGCACATTTTCTATAATATAAAATATTTCTTGGAAAATTCTTTGTTAAGCCGACAAGAAAAAAAATAGCAGCGGATAAACAATTACCAAAAACAACCCCGTGGTCACCAGAAAAGCCGCTACTCCAATGCTGACATTCAAATGATAAAGACGAGCCGTAACCACTGCATTTACTGCCGAAGGCATACAGGCAAGCACTAGCAGCGTGTTGAGCATAACCGGACTGGAAATGACAAGATGCGACAGGCCATAGATGAGCAGCGGCGCTGCTATAAACTTAATCAGAGAAAGGTCAAATAAGGATTTGTAATACAATTTAATCTGAGAAAAATTCGCAGAATACCCCACCGGAATCAATCCCGTCCAGGCCCCCATGTGAATAAACACCTGTGCGACTCCGTCAAGTTCCACTGGGCGAGCAACCCCGGCAGCTTGGAGGACGCCGCCCAGCACAATTCCGACAACAGCCAGCTGGTTTTTGCTCAGCAGCACGGACCGCAGTGACAAGCGGCTGCGGCCGCTGCCGCCAGCCCCACGTATTTCATAATACTGTGCCAGCGGATAACAAAACATGAACATCAGCACATATTGAAATAAAACAATGATTTGCTGATAGCCATACCCTTTTTCGCCATAGAGCAAAAAAACGCAGATCCCGCCAATGGTGCCCAGATTCGACAGGCTTGCCGCCATCACATATGCCCCCCGGTCCTGATCCTGCCTGTATTTTTTCTGCGCGATGACATACGCCATTGCCCCTGGTACAAAACCAAGCGCCAGACTGATCAACGGCAGCCAAAGCAGATCCGCGGTCAGCGGCAGTATCCAAAAACTCAAAAAGGAAACAATCGGACAAACCACCAAAATATTATTCAAAATCATTTTATTAAAAAAGTTTTCTTTCACTACATTTTGTCGCTGGCATAAATAACCTAAAATCAGCGGACAAATCATATCCACTGCAAACACAATGATTTTCATTTTCACATCCACAAAAACAAATCCCCACCCATCCTCGCTCAGACCGCCTGCCATACATTTTTTACAGTCGTCTATACGGTTACTTATTATACATCAAATCAAACACCCCTGCTTTTGCTGGACAATTTTATTTAAGGCAGGGTTATCGCTGCTTTATGCAGAACAAATAAGTTTAGACTATTTTTATCTTACACAAAGGAAATGATCACTGATGATTGAACAAGCACTTGCTGTTTTAAAAAAATACTATGGTTATAAAGCTTTTCGCCCGGGGCAGGAAAAAATTATTCACAGCCTTATGAGCGGCCATGACACGGTGGCGATCATGCCTACCGGGGCCGGAAAATCCGTCTGTTTCCAGGTACCGGCCTTACTGCTACCTGGTATTACCCTTGTCATATCTCCCCTGATTTCCCTGATGAAGGATCAGGTTGATGCTCTGGCTGAACAGGGCATCGCCGGTACCTATATCAACAGTTCACTCTCAGCCAGTGAAACAACCTCCCGGCTGACCGCTATAGCCGCAGGACGCTACAAACTGGTATACGTAGCGCCAGAGCGCCTGAGCACAGATTATTTTCAGGCCATACTGGATAAAATCGATATATCTATGGTAGCTGTCGACGAAGCCCACTGTCTTTCCCAATGGGGCCATGATTTTCGTCCAAGCTACCGTCAGCTTGCACCGTTTATTGCCTCCCTACCCAAGCGCCCACTGCTCAGTGCCTTCACGGCTACAGCAACCCCGGCCGTTAAAGACGACATCATCGATTTACTCCGCTTAAGAAACCCTGCGGTTCATATCAGCGGCTTCGATCGGCCCAACCTCTACTTTAGTGTACTGCGCGGTGAAGACAAAGCAAAATTTATCGTAAATTACGTGAAGACCCACGGGGAACAATCCGGCATCATCTATGCTGCAACCCGCAAAGAAGTGGATGCAGTATATGAACTGCTACGCAAGAAAAAAATTGCGGTAGGCCGCTATCATGCCGGTCTGTCTGAAAAAGACCGCAGCCAGAGTCAGGATGAATTTCTCTACGATAATCTTCAGGTCATGGTAGCAACTAATGCCTTTGGCATGGGGATCGATAAATCAAATGTTCGCTACGTCATTCACTATAATATGCCCAAAAACATTGAATCCTATTATCAGGAAGCCGGACGTGCCGGACGTGACGGGGAGCCCGGTGAATGTCTGCTATTGTTCGGGCCGCAAGATACCATGACGCAAAAATTTCTGATCGATGTATCCACCGACAATGAAGAGCGCAAAGCCCATGAATTTGGCCGCCTGCAAAAAATGATCGATTACTGCCATACGCCAAACTGTTTGCGTGAATTCATTATTCACTATTTTGGCGAAGTCACTTCCGGTAAAGGCTGCGACAACTGCAGCAACTGTCAAAACGAATCGGAGCTCGTTGACATCACGATCGATGCCCAGAAAGTTTTTTCCTGTATATACCGCCTGCATGAGCGTTACGGCATCACGATGGTGGCCGAAGTCCTGCGCGGCTCAAAAAATCAAAACGTGCTGAAAATGCACTTTGATGAACTTTCTACCTATGGGTTGTTTTCCTCGCGCAGCATCAAGGATATAAAACTTTTAATCCAGCGACTTGCCGCGACCGGCTACCTTGAGCTGACCGAAAGCGAGTATCCTGTACTAAAACTAACCCCGCTGGCTTATGAGGTTCTGCGCAGCAAAGCACAGGTACTACAGCAGATCCCAACCGAACGCAAGGCCGCTGTGGATTCCACCTTATTCCAGCAGCTGCGCAGCCTGCGCAAGGACATCGCCGCCCGCGATAACATTCCGCCCTATCTTGTCTTCTCCGATGCCACCCTACAGGATATGTGCCAGCGCCTGCCCCAAAATCTTGGAGAACTCTGCGAAGTCAAAGGGATTGGCGAAAGAAAGCTTGAACGCTACGGTCAGGCTTTTCTCGATTTGCTCCTCAAAGGAAAATAGAAAACAGCAGTCTGCCGAAAAGTGGCAGACTGCTGTTTTTTTATTAACAAGGCCTTATTTAATTTTCAATTCCCTGCCGAGCACAAATTCCCCGGCTGTAATAATGTTTGACTTCACGCATCTCCGTCACGAGATCGGCCCGGTCAAGTAGCCAGTCCGGGGCATTCCTGCCCGTGCAGACCACCTCCGCCGCCGCGAGCCGATCAAGCACTGCCGCCAGCTGGTTGCGGCTAAGCAGTCCAAAAAACAATGCGACATTTACCTCATCAAAAATAACCAGATCGTAGCCGCTAGCAGCTTTCTCAGCCGCTGCCTCCAGGCCGCGCTCCAGCATTTGTACATACTCGGCTGGAGGCTCTCCTTTAGGAAAGACGACCACGTCATCCCCCCAGGCTGCCAGTTCAGCTTTTGTCAGCATCCCGGCTTCAGCAATAAAAAACGGTTTCCCCGTCATCTCCAGACAAAGCTGTGGCGAAAATCCCTGCAGAATTTTTTGCTCACTATAAGCTTTCCCCTTCATAAACTGCATGATGTAGACCCGTTTTCCCGCGCCAAGAGCCCGGATCGCCAGTCCGATCGCCGCCGTTGTTTTTCCCTTGCCATTACCCGTGTATACCTGCAGCATATTATGCCGCCTCCCCTTGCTCCCTCGCCGCATCGGCTGAGGAAATTATCGGTTATCGACCTTATCCATGCCCATCAGATCGTGCTGCCTGAAGCGGTCCCAGGCAAGCGCTTCATATTTTGTTCCGGGCTTTCCGTAATTGGCGTATGGATCAATGGAAATCCCACCCCGCGGCAAAAACTTACCCCAGACCTCTATATAGCGTGGGTCCATTAATTTTATCAGATCCTTCATGATAATATTGACCACATCTTCATGAAAATCACCATGATTGCGAAAACTTACCAGATACAATTTGAGTGATTTGCTTTCGACCATCCGGTTGTCCGGCACATAGGAAATATACATCGTGGCAAAATCAGGCTGCCCCGTTATCGGACATAAACTCGTAAATTCCGGACAATTAAACTTCACCCAATAATCATTGCCCGGATGCTTATTTTCAAAGGTCTCAAGAATTTCCGGCGTATAATCATAACCGTATTGCACGCCTTGCTTTCCCAGTAAACTGATATCCTTATTTTCTGTTGCTCCGTTATCGTTCATAAATTAAACCTCTACTCGTAAAATTTCTTCATCACAGATAAATTTTTGGACAAAATTCTCCTGTGATTCCGGATGGCCAAATAAATAGCCCTGAATCAAATCGGCATTGCATATTTCAGTTAGCACCCGGTATTCAGCGACGGTCTCCACGCCCTCGATGCATACCTGCATGCCAATGCTGTGACAAAGCCGCACCGTATATTCGACAAGCCGTTTGTCAAAATCATTGAACAGGATCTTGCGCACAAACTCCCGATCCATTTTAACAATATCTGTCGATAAATTTTTTAAATAGCTTAAAGAGGAATACCCCGTCCCAAAATCGTCCATTGCAATGACAATTCCCTGCTCACGGAAAAAATCAAAAGTCCGATTAACAAACGACCAGTCCGCAACGATACGGCTCTCCGTAAGTTCAAGCGTCATCGAACCTGGAGTTATATCATAACGACGAATACAATCGAGAACAAATTCCTTAAAGGTCACATCCTTGAGCTGTTCATAGGATACATTTACGCTCATATGAAAGTCAGGCACCATCGTCTGCCATTGTTTGCAAACCACAACAGCCCGCTCAAACACCCATTTGCCTACCGGAATAATCAGTTTTGTCTCCTCCAGCAGCGGAATAAACTCCATCGGGGCTACCATTTTCCCCTTGCTGTTTCCCCAGCGCAAAAGAGCTTCCGCCCCGCAAAGCTTGCGGCTGACAGCATCCACCTGTGGCTGAAAACAAAGATCAAACCCACTGCAGCCATTTTCCACACTGATTTTCAATTCTTCCCGCATTGCAATCGACCTTTTCCAGCGGTTATATTTTTCCCGCGAAAACAGGCAATTTTTATTTTTCCCTTGATTTTTTGCCAGATCAAGCGCTGCTTCGGCATGTTTATGGAGCACCAGGTAATCTTTTCCTCCCTGCGGGAAAAAAACCGTACCCGCTGAAATCGTACAAAAATACATCTTATGATCGATTTCCTGTGGCAGCATTGCCGAACGCTGCACGTTAGCGAAGAGTTCTTCCACCATCTCTTCGGTTGCACCTCGATAAATAATGCCAAACTCATCACCATCAAGTTTATAAAGCGTAATCGCTGCCGGCAAAATATCTTCGATCCGTTTTGCCATACGGCGCAGAACAGCATCGCCAAAAAAACGGTTATACGTCTCATTGATGATCTTAAAATTATCAATGCCAAAGATCATCAAGGCTCCGCCGTCACCGGTCAGGCGATACTGCTCCAAACTCTCTTTCACTGCGGTTTCAAACTGATATTTGTTGAGCAGTCCCGTCAGCATATCCACCTTGCCCTTTTGCACCAATTTTGACATGACGCCGGCAAATAAAATCCCTTGGCCGGCTTTATTGCGCATGACTCGTCCGCTGCACTGCAACCAGACATATTCGCCCCGGCGGGCCCTAGCCCGATAGACAATATCAGGAATATCGCTGCGGCCTTCCACCAATACCGCTTTAATCGACTCCCGATAGTGCTGGCGGTCTTCCGGATGAATTAAGCCTTCCCAAAAATTGATAAAATCATGGGAGATTCCCCGTGGCAGCGCAAAATCTTCTGCCAGCTTTTCTGACACAATACAACAGCGACTCTGCATATCACAGGCAAAAATATACTGACTGCACGTCTGCTGCAGCAAATCAAACAAAGGCCGGCTTTTAGCCAAAATCCCCTCAGCCGGACTGCTTTTATAGCCTTCCATACAATTCCACCTTATAACAAAATCCGTCATTTTTCGTTCATAATATCATCGACTACGTTGTGCTTAGCTGCTGTAAAAACTCTTTTTCTTCCTTGCACTGCCCCCTGACAGACAACACCCGGTACAGCAACGTATGCATAATTTTCATTTAAGCTTTTCTCACCAAATCTTTGATAACTTCACCGGCAATAATCAAACCGACAACCGAAGGAACAAATGCGATGCTCCCCGGTACCGAACGCTTATCGCTGCAGTTACGAGCGGTTCCCGGAGGGCAGATGCACGTTGACCCGCAGCTTCCCTGGGCCTGCGGTTTTATCGGTTCTTCCTTAGAGTAAACCACCTTAAGTCCCTTTATCCCTCGGGCCCGCAGTTCCTTGCGCATAACTTTGGCCAGAGGACACACACTGGTCTTATAAATATCCGTCACCTCAAACCGCGTTGGATCCAGTTTATTGCCGGCCCCCATACTGCTGATAATCGGAATATTTTTCCCCACAGCCTGTACGACAAGATCTATCTTGGCCGTAACGGTATCCACCGCATCGACAATATAATCGCAATTTCTCGTGAAAAACTCTGCCGCATTTTCCGGCAGATAAAATTTTTGTATCATCGTTACCTCAGCCTCGGGATTGATGTCAAGAATCCGTTCTTTCATCACCTCGACCTTTGCTCTACCTACCGTTTTGCTCGTTGCATGCAGTTGCCGGTTGATGTTCGTCAAACAAATCAAATCGTCATCCACCAGCACAAAATGCCCCACCCCACTGCGGGCAAGCCCCTCGGCGACAAAGGATCCAACCCCGCCGACGCCAAAGATCATTACGGTCCGGTCAGCTAATTTTGCAACCGCATCAGTTCCCAGCAAAAGCTCGGTCCGGGAAAATCTTCCTACCATATAAAAACCTCTTTATCTTTTTGTATTTCTCTTTATTTTAATATGAAGCACTGCTATTTCGCAAGCCATGCATTTTAAGTAAAAAAAAAGAGCTGTGCCAGCTCTTTTAATCCTTATGATCAATTTTAAAGGCCGGAATATCCTGCGATTGCGGCCGATCAAATTTAGGCAGATTTCGGTTTTCACTGCTTGGTGAGTCCATATCCGCTTCAAAAAAATGCGGTAATTCCAGTTCTTTTTCCAGTGGTTTCTTTTTTTCACTTACTTCCTGCAGCACTTTTTTCACTGGCGCTCCATCGATAAAGTCAGTCGCAATAATCGTTGCCCGCACCGTTTCCCCAAAAGAATCATCGACTACGGTTCCCAAAATGATATTGACATCCGGATTCGTATGGTCATAAATATAGCGTGTTGCTTCATTGACTTCATGCAGGGTCAAATTTTCATTGCCGCTGATATTTAAAATAATACCGCGGGCACCGGCCAATGATTTTTCAATCAACGGACTCGTCACAGCCCGCTGCACAGCCTTAACCGCGCCATCGGAACTTTCACCGATTCCCAGCAGTGCATCAGAGCTTGCACTTTGTTGAAAAATTGATTTGACATCGGCAAAATCGACATTAATCACCCCGATTGTCAAAATCAATTCCGAGATACAGCGAATCGCCTGTTTTAAAACACCATCTGCCGCCTCAAAAGCATCAACCAGTGACATTTTTTTGCTGGTCTGCAGCTTCATCAGGTTATCATTGTGGACGGCAATCAAGGCGTCCATATGTACCTGCATTTTTTCAATGCCAGCTGCTGCAACCTTTTTTTTACGTGATCCTTCAAAAGAAAACGGCACCGTCACCACGCCAATTGTAAGAATGCCCATTTCTTTCGCAATTTCTGCAATCACCGGCGCCGCTCCTGTCCCGGTCCCGCCGCCCATGCCGGCCGTAATAAAAACCATATCCGCCCCAACCAGTAGCTCTTTGATTTGTTCTGCATCAGCCCGCGCTGCTGCTTCCCCAAGGTCAAACTTTGCCCCAGTGCCAAGCCCCCGGGTGAGTTCTGACCCAATCTGCAGCATTTTTATTCCCAATCCCTGCATATGTTGTAAATGTTTGGCATCCGTATTCATAGCAATCAGATCAATATCAAGCGTTTTTTCCCTGGCTATTCGTTCAATTACACTGCTGCCGCCACCGCCGACACCAACCACTTTTATTTGAACAACCGCACTTTTAATATCCGTATCGTGCATAAGGCTCCATCCTCTCACATCATGATTTCAAATAAAACCGTGCCTTCGAGTCAAGGGATCGTATAGTAATATTTTCGCAAACAATATTCGCAATCCTGCAAATATTCGCAATAAAATATAAAAAAATGCAAGGCCGCAGGCAAATTTCCAGCCAGCCTCGCAATATCCAATATCCATTATATTGTAATTTATAATGCCGAGAAAAGGATTACCGACAAGCACAACAAAACGATCTTAAAACCATCCAGTTTCAATGAACAACCCTTCCTTCTCCTATCAATGTTAAATGGCAAAATATATACGCGTTAATTATACTATGCTTTTATAGTTTATTCAATTAAAAACATTGCATTTTCATAAAAAATTCTTTGGACCGACTTTCACTCCCACCCCACTGCCGGTTTGATTTTTTTAAACAGCCGGCAAGCATTGTCAAAGAACACATCTTCATGATGTCGCGGCGGAATCAGCCGTGCAATTAATTCAATATAAGCGGGTATATTGACCAGCGGCCAGTCGGAACCATACAGAAGCTTTTCATAACTGCCGGCATACCCCAGCCACATGGCCATTCTGTCCATATAAGCCCGGTATTGGCCCCAAAAATCTCCGGCGGAAAAATCACCTTCCACCAAACCTGATAAATCCGCATATACATTGGGATTTTTCCGCAAAACTTCCGCTGCATCGTCGACCCAGGGATTGCCAAAATGTGCCATAACAAAATTTACCCGGGGAAAATTAACCGCTGCCTCATCAACCGTCAGCGGTTGGGCAAATTTAAGCCGGCCCGTTGATGTGGCTGTGTCACCGGTATGAATGACTACGGGGACATCATATTGCTCTGCCAGTTCATAAAACGGATGATAGACGGGATCATTTACAAAAAAGGGCTGATAACCGGCATATACCTTGATCCCAACTGTATTAGGGCAGGAAAGTTCAGCTTCAAAGGCCGTCAGCACGGATTGTCGATTTTCTTTCGTTATAGCATCGGCAGCAATGCCTAGACACTGAACAAATTTTTCCGGCCATTGCGAGGACTGAAACGGAAGTTGCAACAATGCCGGACAGCCTGCATCCATCGGAGTCGTTCCCATACCAATTCCCAGCACAATATCATTCTCCTTCATCACCGCGGTCAGATGATCCAGCGTCGGCAGATGACCGGCAGCAGCAGCCGTCTCAGTAAAGCGTTCGCCTTTCGGGAAAAAGTGCAAATGCGCATCAATAATTTTCATTTTATCGTTCCCCCCACAAACTTTTGTTTATTTTAGATGTACAGCCATATCCTCCTGTTTGGCGTCATCGGCAGCACATTTTTCGCCGAGTTGCGTAATGAGCATCCCCGCGATCATCAATATACAGCCGGCAATTTCCCTGATCCCCATCGATTCTGCAAGCACGAGCCAGCCCGTCAATGCGCCAAAAACCGATTCCATGCTCATGACGACGGCCGCCTGCGAGGGATCTGCATACCGCTGGCCAACAATCTGCAGGGTAAAGGCAATTCCCACCGACAAAATCCCGCCATACAGGATTGGCACAGCCGCTGCGGTGACAGCCTCCCAGGAAAAATTCTCCCACAATAACGCTACCACTGTGTTGAGCACACAGCAGACAAGAAACTGACACAACGCCATTTCAACAACTTCGGCTTCACCGGCATAGCGATCAACAAACAAAATATGACCCGTCCAAAAAAAAGAACAAACCAGTACAATCAGATCTCCTTTTTCCATATAAAACCCAGCCTGTACGCTTAAGAAGTAAAGACCAGCCAAAGCCACTGCGGCTCCTAGCCAGTTCGCCCGCGTCGTCCTGCGATGCATGAAAAACGCGGTCAGCGGCACAAAGACAATATACAAGCAGGTAATAAATGCAGCCTTCCCAGCTGTCGTATCAACAATACCTACCTGCTGCAGCGAGGAGGCGATAAACATGATCACCCCTGCTGCCAGGCCAATTTTTCTCGAATGACGGCGCCGTTCATGACTGCTGTCCACTGCCCGCTGCCGGCGGAAATAAAGCAGCAGCGGCAACAAGGTCAGACACCCTAAAGCAAACCGCAGACTACCGTAAGTAAAGGGTCCAAGGGAGTCCATACCAGCCCGCTGGGCGACAAATGCCGATCCCCAGATAAATGCTACCAACAACAAAATCAAAAGTCCCCGTACGCGCAAAGAACCATCTCCTCTATCCAACTTTTTTCTGCCAACAAAAAACCTGTTCTTGCTTATAATTATATAAATATTTAACCAGCTTGTCGACCGGCCGACTCTGCCGGCCTACAGAAAACTGCCGCGAAATATTTCGCGGCAGTTTGTTTAAGCTAAGAAAATTTTATTACTATGACAGATGCAGTTCTTGCCTATTGTGCCTCCTGGGCACGCTCCGCCGGCAAAAATCCGGCGATAAGGCCGATAAACAAACCAATAACAGCCGGAACAATCCAGCCAAGCTGTACCGCATAAAGCGGTACATAAGCACGAAAAAACTCATCGAGGACAACCGGCTGCAGACCAGCTGCATGCAAACCATCAAAAATGCTAAAGGCAAAGGTCATCCCGATGGCCCATTGATAGACTTCTTTACTGCCACCAATAAAATCATGGGCCAAAGAAAGCAGTACCAATACGATAACGACTGGATAAATTGCAGTCAAAAACGGAATAGAAATTCGAATCAATTCCGTCAACCCGACGTTGGCAAAAAACAGACTAAACAACACACTTGCCTGCAAAACCCTGCGATAAGGCAGCCTGCCGCCACTGATATCATTAAAAAACCAGGCACAGGCTGACGCCATGCCGCAGCTTGTCGTCAGGCAGGCGAAGGCAATAATTGCAGCCAGAAGGGAATTCCCGGCTGTGCCAAAAAAGATAAAGGCCGTTTGCGACAGCAGCACGCCGCCATTTTCCGACAGGCCTAAAGCCATCCGACTGGTTGCTCCCAGATACCCTAAAGAAACATACACCAGGCTCATCAGCAAAATTGAAATCACGCCGGCAGCAATACAGATCCGGCCGATTTCCTTTGGCTGCTCAACGCCCGCCCCTTTAACGGCATTGACGACAATTGCCCCCACTGCCAGTGACGCTAACAGGTCCATCGTCAAATAGCCATCCTGAAACCCCTGTAACAGCGGCGTAACTGCATACTGGCCAGTTGCCCCCATAAAATCACCCAACGGAGAAATAAAGGATCTAGTAAATAAAATCGCCAGAAACAGCAGTAGCAAAGGCGTCAGCCAATTGCCAACCCGCTCAACAATTTTACTTGGATTGAGTGCCAGATAATACGTCAGCCCAAAAAATACCAATGTATAAATCATCTGCCCCAAATCAGCATCAGAATCCATCAACAGTGGACGAATGCCAATTTCAAAGGAAACAGCCCCCGTGCGCGGTATTGCAAACAGCGGCCCAATCGTCAAATACAAAACGCTGAGCAGCACTGCGGCAAACTTAGGATGAATTCGTTCCGAAATGAATTTTGTATAATCACCGCCAGTAACAGCAATCGCTACAATCCCCAGCAGAGGCAGTCCCACTCCGGTGATAAGAAACCCGATAATAGCCAGCGGCATATTCTCACCGGCCGCCTGCCCCAGCGCTGGCGGGAATATCAGATTGCCTGCCCCAAAAAATATAGAAAACATCATTAATCCGATCGATAGTATCTTTGTTTTTGTTAAACTTCCCATTAAATCCTCCATTCAATTTTCCTAGAACAATCGCACAAAAAAACATGTCTTGTCTCAATAGACAAAAACATGTGGATTCTGTGGCTAAACACCGCATCTTTTCATGTGTAATATTATAACACAGGTAAAATATATTTCAACCACGCTGTCGGCAGCAACAACGCGATCTTAACGAAAGTTATTTTTTCTGTTATACTGATAGCAGAAAAAGGAGCGTTGCCATATGAATGAACCAACGGATATAAGTGTACCCCATGGACTGCAACAAAATATAAAAATGGAGCTTCTCGGCCTGATTCACAGCGGAGAGAACCCCTTTCATATGATCTGCCGCCTGGCGGAATATCTGGAAGAGGTTTCTGCCGAGCCTGGCTATGCAAAAATTGTCAAAGACAACATCCGTTCCATCTACGGCATTGGCCTTGGCGAAACACCACTGCTTGAAGATGAGTTACAGGACGTCGTCAGCCGTGGGAAAAAACTAAAAGCTGCTTATGAACAGGAAACCGAATCCGCCGAAGTGAAAAAACGGATTGAATTCGCCCTGATCAGCCATCGAAAGCGGGCGGAGCAGCTTCAGCAGCTGCTTACGCAGTCAAAATCTGATCCGTCATAACACAGCGAAGGGCTGGTGCATAATAATGCACCAGCCCTTCGCTGTGTTATGACGATTTTTTCTTCCCTCGCTACAAGTCTTTTTGCTCCTCTATGACAATCTGTGCGGCCCGCCGCAGATCCGCTTCACTATGGGCATCGGTAACCGTAAGGCGCAGACGGCTCTGTCCCACCGGAACCGTCGGCGGCCGAATCGCCGAAACCAGCAGTCCTCGCGCTTCCAGCCTTTTCGAGAACGCAAGTGCCCTTTCCGCACTGCCGCTCAAAATCGGCAAAATCGGGGTATCGCTGGGCAAAAGCTGGACTCCGCCATTGATCAACAGTTTCTTAACCAGTTCCGCCTTACGCTGAAGCTGCAAAACCCGCTCCGGCTCCCGCCGCAGTACAGTCAGCGCTGCCGCCCCAGCCGCAACAACCGGTGCCGACAGGGCCGTCGAAAAGATGAAGCTGCGGGCACGATTGACAAGGTATGTAATCAAAAGCTTACTGCCAGCAACAAAGCCGCCCTCTGACGCCAATGATTTACTGAGCGTGCCAAGCTCAACTGCAACCCGGCCTTTCAAACCGTAATAGGCACTTGTCCCCTGTCCATCCTTACCGATAACGCCTGTAGCATGAGCATCATCCACCATGACCAGGCAATCGTATTTCAAAGCCAGATAGATAATCTCCTCCAACGGGGCGATATCTCCGTCCATGCTGAATACGCCATCGGTAAGGATAAAGCGCTGCCCACTACAAGGAGTCTGCTGCAACAGCTGCTGCAGGCGGGACATATTCGCATGCGGATAGACAACCGTTTTTGCTTTTGCCAGCCTACAGCCATCAATAAGGCTTGCATGATTCAGCGAATCACTGAAAATACAATCCTGTTCACGATCAGCCAAAGCACTAACAGTTCCAACATTTGCCATGTAACCAGTTCCAAAAATCAAAGCATCTTCCGCCTGCTTAAACTCCGCCAAGTCGCGTTCCAGACTAGAAAACAGCGAATGACTGCCACTCGTCAGCCGGGCCCCGCCTGATCCTGTTCCGTATTGCTCGGCGGCAGCAGCCGCGGCTGCGATCACTTCCGGATGATGCGTCAATCCCAAATAATTATTCGAAGAGAGCAGCATGTATTGCCTGCCGTCAACGCGTTGCACAGCGGCCGTAACCGGATCACTCTGGCGGCGCTGACGCAGCGAAGACTGAAGGTCAAGTCCACGGCACATCTCTTCCATCTGCTTTATTTTCTGCATGGGCTTTCCTCCGCCGGCAGCTGCTGTCTAACCAATACCGGTTGGCTTTGCAGGTAGTGGACAAGCTCATCGATATCCGTTTGTGGACTTACAAAGAAGGCCCGTCCGCCAATCGCGACGCCAGCCTCCTTTATATTTGGTATACGATAATACCCCTTGTGATCAGCCACATAGCCTGTCGTATAGCTCGGATCATCTGACCAGCAAAGTTCAGCGAGCACCCCCGGCGCTGCTTGTACTTTTGAGGCCAGTACCAAGGCCTCACGCACATGAATGTCCGTCAGTCCGTGACCGGCAAGCCTTGTCTCATATCCATCGGCATCCGCAACATCCATACTGCTCACACGAACACCACGTGCCCCCATATCATCCAGTCGCTCACCGGTCAGCGATGAAAGAAGCATCGCGCCATGCATGCTGTCGGTAAGCGCCTTAAGTGCTGCCCAGCCTTTTTGCGCCGCGGCCTGACATATTCCAGCCTGCCGCAGCATTGCCAAGGCCAAAAGCTCAGCCTGCTGCCGGTCTTTGGCTGCCAAAGTGCTAACCGGCAGCTGTGATACTTGCACGATTTTTTCCGGCGCTACTGCCTCAATTTTTATATTGATAAAATCTGCCTGCCCACGTTCATGGGCAAAGGCCCGCTGAATCATCGCCAACGCGGTTTTATCCACCGTATCTTTGTTGACAATCCGCTCGGCTCCGGAAATATGCCGAGGTCCAGCCACCAACTGCTGTGCTGATCGCATTTTTATACTGTAAAGCATTGTCAATCACAACCCATTCCATATGTTTACAATTAATTTTATAAGCAACTATTCTTATTTTATGTTCTTTTCTTCTTTCTGGATTATAAAATAATTTTCTTATCAAGTCAATTGTAAACCAGTATAATAAAAATAGTTAACCTATCAGATATTTCGTTTTATCCGCTAAAGGATGACACACGGCCGCTAAAATAAAGCACCCTCTGTAGCAGAGCTTCCGCTCCGCCCCAGAGGGCAGTCACATCAAATAGTATTTTTACCCACAAAATTTAAATCAAAGGAGAATTATCACTGACATCAAACGCCTTACGGGCCTCCCCGGTTAACGGTTCAACGCCAAAAGGTTCAATCCCGACAATGAAAAACGTATCATTCATCAATCCCGTTTTTTCATCAATAACCTCACCATCAGCTCCTTTATCGTACTTGAAGCGGACAAAAATTTTCATTACCGTTATTCTAAGTTTGGCAAACGTCAGCAGATAAAAAATAGTGATGGTCGTCGGTGTCGAGACTTTTTGCAAAATTTCCGTCTTACAAATACTGTCCTGCAGTTCCTTTGTTGGCGCGGTATCCCAGGCCACAACGAGTGCCGGTACAATACTTTCAAAATGCTGGCCAAAGTATTCATTAACCGCACTGTAATTGGCAATAGAATCTTCCACTTTTTTTGCGTATTCCAAAACAATAAGCTCGCCCTGCTCAACAAGTTCTTTTTGTTCTTCCGTCATTTCATTATCCATATCCCACACCCCTTTTCTCCTTTGATCATTTTTATCTTTTAATCATCCGGCAGAAACCTTTCATGAAACGGAGGGTATTTTAAATAAATAATTAGGAAACTTTATCTTTTAATGCTACTCTTTAATATAAGAACAGCAATAATCTGCAACCGTATGAACAACCAACTTAAATTTTGACTGTGCCGCCACTTCAAAGCTCTGACCGCCGATAACTTCAATCCATTCATCACTGCCCGGCAGCAACACCGACATGCTTCCGGCTAGGATTTCCATAATTTCCTTATCCCCGGTGGCAAATTCATATTGGCCCGGCAACATAATGCCAAGTGTTTTTTTATCCCCGTCTGCCAGAAAAACACTGCGGCTTGTAACTTTTCCTTCAAAGTAGATATTTGCCTGTTTTATAATCGAAACATTTTCCAATCTGTCCACTTTAATCCTTCTTTCCGCTGTCGCTGTTGTTTATTCTTACTATACCAATTTTTGGATAACTATGCAAAGAAAATATCGCTCGCCACTGCTCTCTGCCATTTTACCAGCAGGCACGCTCCTATGCTTTTTTATAGAAAATATAAATTTTGCTGGCTTTTTCGCCTGATTTATGATTATCTGATATTGTAGACATAGATCCTGTAAAATGTATAATTAAAAGTAATTGCTTTCCCTAAAAATTAATATTTGATTTATGGAAATAATCGTTGTACCCTAAATAAAGCATACTTCAACTGGATATAGCTTTAACAACGAGGAGGATTGACCATGACCCAGCCTGAACATACTGTACTGCAGGATCCCTATGCAAGAATCGGCTACAAACTTCATTTACTGCTGCACACCGGACAACTGCTAATGGAAAGCGGTGCTGATACAAACCGTGTCGTCCGGGACATGACCCGGGCTGCTGCCTTTATGGGAATTCCGGAAGGAAAAATGCATCTTCATATCATGTATACAACGCTGATGCTCAACGTCAGCGATGATGATCGCTCCTATACAAGCTTTCGCAAATGTCGTCATCACGGCATCAATATGACCATAATCTCTGCCGTCAGCAAGCTCTCCTGGCGGGCCATTCGGCAGAACTACAGCCTTGAAATGTACGAGGGCGAGCTTGACCGGATTCAAAAGCTTGAGGCCAACCGGCATTATTCAGAACTGCTTTCCGCCATCTGTGCCGGACTTGCCTGTGGGGGGATGTGTAAACTCTTTGGCGGCGATTGGATTGCTTTTTTCTTCACTGCACTCTGTGCCGCCCCAGCTTTTTCATTGCGACGGCTGTGCAATAAACTGGAAATCAACACCTATGCCGGTATTGCCATTTCTTCTTTTACAGCTACTTTACTTGCTTACTTCACGCAGTTTTTCTCAAATTCTTCCACACCATGGCATCCA
The DNA here is from genome assembly GCA_963678095.2 of Selenomonadaceae bacterium. Classification (GTDB taxonomy): domain Bacteria; phylum Bacillota; class Negativicutes; order Selenomonadales; family Selenomonadaceae. Next base: position 1,103,167 of record OY782746.1, read on the forward strand.
TTGATCGCCTGTGCCATATTTATCGTTCCCGGCATCCCGCTGATCAATTCTGTTGATGATATGCTCAACAATTATATTGTCGCCGGCACAACGCGCGCTATCAACACCCTGCTAATCATCGGCGGCATGACCTTCGGCATTGTTCTCGCCATCCGGCTCGGCAATGTTCCTGATATTTTTACCGCCCTCAATGTTATGCCAACGAGCCTCTATCTGTCAGACGCCCTTGCCGCGGCGGTTGCGGCTGCCGGTTTGTCGGTTATTTTCAATGTGCCCCGGCGACTCTTGCCAGCAACAGCGATCGGTGGCATTATCTCTATCTGTTTGCGCAATTTTTTTGCTTTAGAACTTGATCTGAGCCAAACGGTAAGCGCCTTTATCAGTGCAACTGCGATCAGTCTGATTTCCCTGAAGGCTGTTCACTGGTTTCATACGCCGATTCATGTCATCACCATTCCGTCCATTATTCCCATGGTCCCAGGGGTCCTGCTTTACCGGGTCCTGTTTGCCATCATCAACATCAAGACACTTGATATGGCGGCCTTGATGTCAGCCATACAAAATGGTGTTGAAGCCATTTTAATCATCGTTGCCATGACCGTTGGCACAGCGGTTCCACATATATTCGCCCGCCGCTACATCGAAAAAAACAACCAGCTGCGACTTGAACAGCTGTTGGCAAGACGAACTGCCGGTACGAAAAGCTAAAGCAGAGCAGGGCGCAAAGCCCTCTCTGCTTTTCTATTTTTTTATTGAAAAGCCCGCCGTCGAACTGACCACAGCAAAATTCTGTTTGACAAAATTTTTAGAAGGCTTATAATTACATATTATAAAACTTAACTAGTTAATTAAAATATTTTAGTTAACTAGTTAAGTTTATTTTTAAGCAAAGGAAGTTTATCATGTCAAAAACAAATCTATGGACTAAAAATTTTATTGCCCTGGTTGCAACAAATGGGCTGCTATTTGCGAGCTTTCATGTTCTTCTCCCCACCTTGCCTATTTACGCGGGCAACATCGGCGCTAACGGCGTACAGATTGGTATAATCAGTGGCATCTTCGGTTTCTCAGCGATCTTTATCCGCCTATTCACCGATACCGGCATTCGTGCCTTCGGCAAAAAAAACTGTCTCTATATCGGTCTTTTTTTATCGTTATTCTCAACCTTATCTTATGCCTTTTTTAATTCGATCGGACAAATCATCGCCGCCCGCGTTATTCACGGTCTTGGCTTTGGCCTCAGTACTACCTTTAGTGCGGCCCTGGCGGCTGACGTCATCCCGGCAGCCCGCCGCGGCGAGGGGATCGGCTATCTCGGACTTGGCAGTACGATTGCCATGGCGTTGGCTCCGGCAGCAGGGCTGACGCTTCTTTCCGACTTCGGTCCACTGCTCCTGTGCATTTTTTCTGCTCTAGTGACCTTTGGGGCCGTGTTAACTGCCTACAGCTGTACAACCGCAGAACCCATATCCGATCTGCCGACACCACCTATTCATTCATCAATTTACAATAAACTATGTGAACGCGGTACCGGCATGCCCGCCTTACTGACCATTTTATTCGGCATTGCCTACGGCAGCGTGAATACCTTTATTGCCCTGATGGCTGCCGAGGTCGGAATTGCTAACTCCGGTTGCTTTTTTATCGTCGGCACCTTGTTTGTTTTTCTTTCCCGCCCCTTCGGCGGTCGACTGCTTGACCTCAAAGGACCTTTTTGGGTTATTTTGCCCGGTGGGGTACTTTATGCTTGTGCCCTCATTATAATCCTTTCGGCAAAATCATTGCCGGTTCTACTGGCCGGAGCCGTACTCTACGGACTTGGCGCCGGTTTGCTGCTGCCAGCTCTTATGACCTGGATGCTCAATGTCGTTCGCGCCGATCGGCGCAGTGCCGCCAGCGCCACTTTTTACAACATGCTCGACATCGGCACCAGTAGCGGGCTTTTGATTCTCGGCGGTGTTGCCGGAAACATCGGCTACGTCAATATGTACAAATATGTGCTGGGAGCCATGGTGTTGTTCATTTGTCTGATTCTTGTCCATCATTTTCTGCGCCAGCCAAAAAAAGCACTTGAACTTGAAGAAAATGAATCTTAAAATAGTATCAGAATGGATGTGATTACTTTGGATAAATTTTCTGATCCGGATTTTCCCTCGCATCAATTGATACAGCAGCTTCATCAGACCACTCGTGCTTTTGCCAAAACACTGAACAATGACATCTGCGCTTTTGGTATTTACAGCTCCGAATGGACTATTTTACAACTGGTAAAAAACAATGAGGCCTTATCCCAGTCAACGCTGGCCGGCTATCTGAATATTGAACCAGCTGCTATCTCCAAAACCCTGAGCGCCCTTGAAAAAAAAGAGCTTATCGAGCGCCGCTGCCTAAAGGACAAACGAGAAAAATATATATTTCTCAGGCCCAAGGCACAAAAGCTTTACGATGAGCTGGAACAAGCTGTCCGGGCCCATCGGCAGACAGCCCTGGCCGGGCTGTCGCCAGAGGACTGCAGCCAGCTCTGCCGTCTGCTGCAGCAAATCTATCAAAATGTACTCGATAAAACAAGACCATCCGTCTGACGGATGGTCTTGTTTTATTCAGTACGTTTTTACGGAATGCTGCTTGATATATTCGTCCAGCAGACGGGCCGCGGTTTTTATATACCGACCGCAGGGATCGTCTTTTCGCAGCACCTCAGGCGAAATCCCGGCATTTTTTTGTTGGGCAAGCAGCTGCCGGCAAATCAGGCATTGATGTTCTTTATTAAATTCCTTTGCCAAAATCTGGACTCTGGCATAGTGCTGCTCTCGCAGCCCCGCTTCCAGAGAATCGTAGCCATATACACTGCCCAGCACCATAAACATGCCGCTGACAGCGCCACATACCTCCCGAAGCTTCCCCATGCCACCGCCAAACGAAGCCGCCAATTTCAAAGACAGGCTCTCTTCAATCCCTGTTGTGTCAGTAAACGCAGCAAATACAGACTGTGCACAATTATAACCGGACAAAAACAACGCAAATGCTTTTTCTTCATGTTGCATTCTCTATTTCCCCTTTATTACACCATATGGTATTTATTTTTTCCGAACACTTTAAGTATAGTCCGCAGCAATTGCAGGTAAAATAATAATAGTGCCTATTTTTATGCAAAAAATGTTATATAATCACCTGCAGACAAAACATATGCCCGGTCGAAAAGTGACCGGGCATATGTTTGAATTTCTATTTTTCCTTGTATCAAAGCGTAAATTTCGTGATCATCTTGTTGAGAACTTCCGCCTGTTCGGCCAGCTTTTGGGCCTCCTGCGCAATTGACTGTACCGATGCCGTCTGCTCCTGGGTTGCCGCGGCAACCTCTTCCGTTGCCGCCGCATTATTGTCGGCAACTACCGCCACATCGCCAATAGCCTTGGAAACTCCTCCGGCTTTTCGATCTACCTGTTCTACTTCTTGCGAGATGTCCTGTATCTGGCGAACAAATTCGCTTACCGACTGATTGATCGTCATCAGCGATTCATGGCTTATCTTCGCCGCCTTTTCCAGATCAACTGCCAAGGTCACTCCATTTTTCATTTCCAAGACTGCCTGATCCGTGTTTTCCTGAATTTCCCGGATTAAATAGGTGATTTCCTGGCTGGAGCGTTCCGCTTGTTCCGCCAGTTTCCGTACCTCTTCAGCCACAACAGCAAACCCGCGACCATGTTCACCAGCCCTTGCTGCCTCAATTGCCGCATTCAATGCCAGCAGATTCGTCTGCCCGGCGATTCCGGTAATCACTTCGACAATCTGGCCAATTTTTTGTGATTTTTCGGACAAGGTCCCGATCGCTGCCTGAACCCCTTCCGCTGCCTTCTGATTCTTTTCCATCAACCCTACCTGCTGCTCTACCGCATTACTGCCGGTACTTACAGAAGATTTTACACTTTCTGCGGTCGTATTCGATTCAACTAAATTTTTTGTGATGATATTTACCGATGTCGTCATATCAACAATCATATCCGCACTATGCTGAATCCCCTCCGCCTGTTTCGTTGAATCCTGAGCCATTTCTGTAATTGTTGTCGCAATCTGTTCCGATACATCCCCGGCTTCCTTAGCTGCATTGCGCATATCACCAGAGGATGCCAGCATATAGCCTGCCATATTCTGGACTTCCTGGATCAGTTTTTTCAAGTTCTCGCCCATTTGGTTGAAGGCCTGCCCTAAAACAGCAATCTCATCGCTGCCCTTGACCTCCGCCTGCACGGTCAGATTTCCATCGGCAATCTGTTTCGCATGCTCGGTCAGATACTTGATCGGAGCCACAATTTTTTTGGCCAGCATCATAGTTGCCAGCACAATAAACAACAGGGCCACAACCGTAATTCCGATATACAAATTACGCAGGCTGTTCAACGGCTCATACACATCTTTTTCCAGTACCGTAAAGCCTAAAATCCAGCCAGTACTGGGGATTTTACGGTATACCGCCATTTTTGATTCGCCGTCAAGCTGATAAGTCGTACTGCCATCCTTGCTGTCCAGCATTGTTTTAGCGAGATTCTTCAACGGCTCATTTTCCAGCAAGCTCTTTGACACCATTTTTTCATCAGGATGTGCCAGCATAATTCCCTTGGCATCGAGAATAAACGCATACCCTTTACCATCCAGATTGCTCTTTTTTATCATGTCACTTAGTGTTTCGAGCAAAATATCGCCGCCGACAACCCCGCGCAAGTTGCCATTGCTATCTTTTATTGGCAAAGACGGGCTGACACAATATTTTTTTGTCGTCAAATCTACATATGGTTCACTAAAGCCTAAAGCATTTTTCTGTACGGCCTCTTTATACCAGCCACGTTTTCTCGGATCGTAATCTCTAGGCATCGCGGAGCCTTCGCCATGGATAAATTTACCGTCGGCTTCAAAGCCGATATAAATATCTGAAATACTCTTATCGTTCTTGTCGAGTGTCAGAAATGATGCCGGAACATCCTGCTGCGTGACATTGCCAATCACAAATGCCAGATCACTTATTTTCCCGGCTTTGCGTAGCAACCAGGAATCAATCTGCTGGGCCTGCTGGTCTGCTATTGCTGCCATCCTGGCATCAATATCTACCGTCAGTTGTTTTTTCGAACTCCAATACCCTGTGCTGCATACCGCCAGCAGCAAAATGCCTGTCATCAACAGAATGTACAGCGTTAATTTTTTTTGCAGACTCATAATTACCCTCCTTTAATAATTATATTAAATATTAAAAATCTTCAAACAATTATCCTCGGGATGCGCCCATAATTCTTCCTGCAGTATTAATTCTATGGCTGCCACAAAAACCCTGCTGCTGGCAAAATATTATTCCGAAAATAAAAAAGTAAAGCGCACAGACATTAAGCTGCGCGCTTTACTTTTCCCGTTCATTTCAGTAAGTCCAATATACTGGAGCTTGAATGATTGGCCTGGGCGAGCATTGCCTGCGCCGCCTGCATCAATATACTCTGCTTCGTATATTCCATGATCTCCTTGGCCATGTCAATATCGCCAATAACAGATTCCGCCGCTGTAAGATTTTCACTGGCCATCGTTAAATTATTTACCGTATAATCCAGTCTGTCTTCAACAGCACCAATATTTGTTTGTTCATTCAAGGCCCTGTCTATGGCTGTATCAAGAACATGAATGGCTGCATTCGCTCCATCCCTGGTTGTCACATCAATATTTTTAGCCGCTCCAGTAACCGGATCTGTCCCTTGCAGCCCCAGGGCCTGCGCTCGCAAATCTGTTATCCCAACCGTAATGGTCTGATTGGATTTTGACCCAATTTGCAAGGATAGTGCATTGCTGCCAGATTTATTTTGTGCACGAATACTTTCACTAAAGGCATCAAGCTTCTGATTTATCGATTTTTTAATATTTCCATCTTTCCCCGTGATGCTGATACTGAGTCCGGCAATTTGCCCCGTAACGCCAGCGCTTGCCGCAACAACAGAAAATGCACTTGTCCCGTCCGCTGTATACATGCTAACACCAGTCGCATCAACCCCGATAAATGACCCTGCCTGTTGCGTTCCACTAAAGCCATAGCCCGCCATTCCAGCATTTGAAGTGGCATTGCTAAAAATATCGGCTAAAGTTGTATTGTTCACATCGTAAGATGTCGTAAACGTTTTTCCATTTTGGACAAAGGATACTTTTATCTTATCCGTTGATTTAATATCTAACGAATTTCCATCCCGATCCGTCAAGGACGTCAATGCCGACCCGGCAACCGTCGCCTGCCCAAAATTCTGATTGGTCAGAACCGATGTCGTCCCTGTCCCAATCTGCCGATTGACAGAGCCATCGACAAGGGTCCGCCCATTAAACGTGACATTCGCATTATCATTGATCTGGTCAACTGCCTGATCAAATTCTTTTTGTATAATTCTTCGATCAGAATCTGAATTTGTATCATTAGCGGCATTAAGAATTTTTTCCTTCAGAGTTTTTAAAATATCAACAGTAGAGCTGACTGCCCCTTCCGCTGTTTTTAACATGCTCTTTCCACTTTGTGCATTGCGAGCTGCCTGATTAAGGGACCGAATCTCCATCTGCATCCGCTGTGAAATCGCATAGCCCGACGGATCATCCGCCGCACTGTTAATTCGCCGCCCCGAGGACAATCGCTGCATACTTTTGGCCATTGCACTGCTGTGTTGGTTCATAATATTCAATATCCGCAGCGCCGAAATATTGTTTCTTATCACCATTGACATTTGGAGGACCTCCCTGGTTTTCTTCTAGTTTAAGCTTCCCTGCTTAAAATCATAAAGACAATCTGTTATCCTATTACTCCACGCTCATTCTATTTATATCGTAGTTATCTAATTTTTCTTAAGTTTTTTTAATGGACTTTTCAGGCGAAGCAGCTTATCGGTCCTTTTATTATCAAAAAAAAGCGCACAATACCACATAAATGGCATTGTGCACTTTCCTCAAGTATACCGTTTAGTCTCAGACGCTCATCATAAAACTCGACAACAACAGAGCTATATGGCTGATCCTGGTATTGAAATATAAATCAAGCAAAACGGCTCCATTGAACATCAATAGCCCGGCTCCTGCCGCAAAACCGCCCCGAGAAAACTGTAGCAGCAGCTTCTCCATTGCCCCGACCTGCTTCAATTTGAAACTGTTTTTCACATTGAGGCAAGGGCGAAGAGCCGGCATAGCTCCCTCCGTCAGCGTCTGGCGAAGATCCTTGAATTCCCGGTCCGCCATTTCCAGCAAGGCTGCCAGGCGGCTGAAACGTCGTCTCACCTCCATCGAAGTTCCCGCTGGATTTTTATATTCCAGATCGTGTTCAATTTCTGCCCAAGCATGCTGCAGCATGGATCTGATCTGAATCTCCACCTTACAGCTTTCCCCCGAACGCGGATTAATCCCCGAAGCATCAATCGGCAGATTGACAATAACATGTACCGAAGCATAGCCGAATTGATCCGCTTCCAGCTGCTCCCGCTTGTCCACAGAATTATCCTCATCCGTAGAAAAATGCTCGCGAATAAACGCGGCAATCTGATCCACTTCATCTTCATAATAGGTGATAATGCGAAGCCCGCACAAATCGGTAATATTCTCCAGCTCTTTATATTTGTGATCAGCCTTGTGAATCTTCTTGACAAGGCTTTGTTTATTCTTGGTCCGGCCAACGACAGAATGAATGTGCAGCGGCTGCTGCTGCAGCAGCACGGATAACATATTCTGAAACTGATTGGTTATATTTTGATAAGAACTCAATTTCTCTTGATACTGAGCAACTAAATTTGACATCCACAACATATCCTTTCTCTGTGATTTACCTGCAGGATACCTTATTTTTCTGAAAATCATCTGAGTTTTTGCCGCCTACCGATTATTTTCTGAAAAATCCGGCCTTTTCTTGACGATTCATGTCCTAAAAGCTAAAATTGAAAAAAACGTTGCTTTAGCCACAAAAATGTGGCCAAGCAGCCGAACGGAGCATCTTCTTGATTACATCCTGCCAGCAGAGCATTAACCAGGCCTTAAACTACATCTATCAAAATCTGGACAAAAACTTGACCGTCACGGAAATCGCCGAGCATTGCTGCTTTTCAAAATACCATTTCAACCACCTGTTCAAAGCGGTTGTCGGCGAAAGCATCTACGCCTTTATCAAACGGATGAAGCTTGAACGGGCCGCCTTCCAGTTAAAAACAGCCCGCCAGCCATCGATAACCGAGATTGCGGCAGCCGCCAGCTACAGTTCTTCAAACTTTGCGGTCGCATTTCGCCAACATTTCGGCCTCACGCCCCGTGATTTTTGCCAAAGCGGACAAACCCTTCAGGCAGAACCCTTCGCCCGGGTCTTTGCCCATGTTGCGAGCCTCAAAAAAAGTGAAGCTGCTTTCGCTGCTCTTGATTCCCGGATAAAGCTACTTCACCTGCCAGCGATGAATCTCATTTACAAGCGCTTTATCGGCAACTACAGCCGTGACCTACCGGCCGCCTGGGAGGGATTTTGTCAAGACCTCACCACACGGGGACTGTTGAGAAATCCACCCCATTTCATCGGAATTTCCTATGACGATCCGCTGCTGACGGCTGCCGATCGCTGTATTTACGACATGTGCCTCACCGCCCCGGGGGCCTCGGGCCCCGATACACAGCAGCTCGCAGCCGGCCTCTACGCCTGCTATGAATTTCATGACTGCCTGTCCCAAATGATGCTCACCTTCAACGAGATTTTTTTGCTGTGGCTTCCCTTTTGCCGCTACTCCCTCGATGACCGGGCAAGCCTGGAGATCTACCACTCCGCCGTTGAGCCGGACGGACGAATCAGAGCCGATCTCTGCCTGCCCATCCGAGATTTTTCGTAAAAAGCTCAAATTCAGAAGCCCCTTTGCCAAAAAAACGGTAAAATGCATAACAAAAGTATCTTGAAAAGGGGTTTTTATATGCATGATTTCTCCACCAAAAACAGTCTGGCACAGCTGCTCGAATATGCCCTTCCCTCCATTGCGGGTCTGTTCCTGACATCCTTTATGATCATCGTCGACGGAATTTTTATCGGCCGCAAGCTGGGGGCCGACGGTCTGGCGGCCGTTAACATGACATTGCCACTGGTCTATACGTTGCTGGCCGTCACCACCACGATTGCCGTCGGCGGACTGACACTGGCCTCACAAGCAGCCGGTCGCGGCAAAAGCGAGACCGCCAGCCGCTACTTTTCTTCCTCGCTGGCACTGATCGTGCTTATCGTCACCAGCTTATTGCTCGTCCTATTTATGTTTCAGGAAAAAATCCTGCTTCTTTTAGGGGCCACCGGCATAATTTATGCTTACATGCAGGATTTCCTTAGCATTCTCGTCTATTTTTACTTGTTCATGATGCTCAATATCGCGTTTTCCATGTTCATCCGGGGGGAGGGCAAACCTCAGCTTTCCCTGTTCTTTGGCCTGGCGGGTAACTTGCTCAATATCGCCCTTGATTACCTGTTTATTTTTCAACTTGACTGGGGCCTGCGCGGCGCGGCTCTGGCCTCCGGGCTGTCGGTATTGCTGCCCTTTTTATGCGGACTGCTCTACTTTCTTCGGGGCTGCTCCAGCTATACCTTCACCGCTGTCTTTATGACCTGGGAACCCTACCGAAAAACCATTCTGAACGGCAGCGCTGAATGTATCAGTCAAATTTCCATCGCGCTGACCACGGCCCTCTTTAACGCGGCTGCCCTGCACCTGCTCGGCAGCAACGGGGTCGCCGCCTTCACCATTGTCGGCTATATGCTTTTTTTCCACAGCATGCTGATAACCGGCATTGGCATCGGCATCCATCCGATTTTCAGCTATAATTTCGGAGCTGGTCGAACAGCTCCTATCTGTGAGCTGTTTGTTGTTGCCAGCAAAGCCGTAATCGTTGCCGGCATCCTGCTCGCAGCTTTGGTCTCAGCTACCGCCGAAAATATCGTCTCGCTGTTTGCCGGAGACAATAACGAACTGCTGACTATTGGCGCCCTGGCACTGCGTTTTTCAGCACCCGCCCTGTTATTCAGCGGCTGCAATTTTATCCTGGCTGTTCTCTTCACCGCAACCGGCCGGCCCCAAGCTGCAGCCCTGACAGCCTGCCTGCGCGGGCTCTTACTTGTCATCCCCCTGCTGTTCTTATTGCCAAGCTTTATCGGTGCCATCGGCATCTGGCTGTCACTGCCACTGGCTGAGTTCTTTACCCTTGCCATCATTTTACCCAGTCTGCGCATGCATTGGAAAAATTTACGTCAGATGCCAGAACCGGAGCAAGCACCCTGCCAGCTATAAAAAAACAGGACCGGTGCAGCATAAACTGCACCGGTCCTGTTTTCACTCAGTCATCTTTTAATTTTCGCAGCAGGTCAAGGATTTCGACATAAAGCCAAATCAAGGTGACCAGCAGGGAAAAGGCACAAAACCATTCGTATTCGGCCGGCATTCCCTGGCGGACGCTCTGGCTGATCTGTTCATAATCGATGAACAGATTGAACGTTGCAATCCCGACGATGACAAGGCTGAAGGCGATGCCGACAATGCCGCTTTGGTGAATCATCGGAATCGATATGCCGAAAAAGCGCAGTACAAATTCCAGCATATAGGTCAGAAAAACCCCGAGCGTAGCCATGTAAACAGCCCGCATAAAGCCGGCATCAACCTTGACATAGCCTTTGGCATAAATCAAAGCCGTTCCGAAAGCAATGCTGAAGGTCAGCAGGACGGCGTTCGCCACAATTCCCGGATACGCTCTGGCAAACATCGCTGAAATCGAAGCCAGACACATCCCCTCTAAAATCGCGTAGAGCGGAGCCAATACCCCAGCCCAGGAAGGTCTAAACGATATTGCCAGCGCCGTAATCAGCCCCATAATTGCCGTTACGCCGGTCGTAATCGGGCTGGCATAACCCATAACCCAGGTCACCAGCGCCGATGCCGTAACAATGACCACCAGGGCCATACTCTTTAAAGCCACTCCGGTATAAGTGGCACAATCACTGCTGTAAGCAGTTAAATCCTTTACTTTTGAAATCACAGGATTCGCCATGAAATCAACCCCCTAAAAAATAATACGGATACTAGCCATCATTATACCATATGTTCGCCAATGGTCAAGTTGCCGATATAGCAGCAGCTGCTGCAATAACGCTTACGTGCTGCTTCGACCTATTTATATGGCTCTAATCTGAGATAGCTCATTTTTTATTAATTGCAAACAAGAAAATTAATTCCATCGAATCACAAGCCCTGCATGCGTTAATCCTGCACCAAATCCATATAAAAGTAACTTATCTCCTAATTTAATCTTAGCATCTTTAACAGCCAGCCATAATGCAAGTGGGATTGATGCTGAAGAAGTATTTCCATAAAACTCATTACTCACCAAAGTTCGTTCCATTGGAATATTAATTCTTTTTGCTAGGGCTTCTATCATTCTTAAATTCGCACTATGTGGAACAAACCAATCTATATCATTGATAGTCAAACCAGACTTATCTAACAGTTTAGAAATCCCCACAGGAATATTCTTAACGACATATTCATATAAACCTCTACCATCTTGTTCAAACAATCGTTCTTTTTCAATCGTTTTCTCATTAACCACTTGCAACAAATTGCTACAAATAGCATTAGCAGCAAGCTTTCCTTCTTCGTTCGTTTTTTCTATTAGCATAGCCACCGCGGCATCGCCGAACAAAATACAAGTATTTCGATCTGTATAATCAAGATATTTAAATCCCATGTCTTGAATCCACCGCAATTCGAACAACACTCGCTTAATTCTTCCGCCCCCTCTTAGCACCAACACCAAGCCGTTTTGACGAAGATACCTTCCAAGTTTTCGTATCATCAACGATTAAGAGCATATTCAGCTGCAGCTTTCACGTGCAAAAGCGCCGTATCATACACCGGTAAAATACTATCCTCCGCCTTGACAAGCAAACCAATTTCAGTGCAACCCAAAATAACACCCTCAGCGCCGTGCTTTTTCAATGAAGCAATTATGTCTTGAAAGCACTTACGCGAATTTTCTTCAATTTTACCCAATATCAGTTCCTTGTTAATAATACCATGGATTTTATCAATACAGTCTTTATCAGGAATCATAACATTAATGCCGCGATCCAATAACACCTTTTTGTAAAAATCCTGTTCCATTGTAAACCGCGTCCCCAACAGGCCTACCGTTGTAACACCATCATGAATGAGCCTATCAGCTGTAACTTCTGCAATATGTAAAAACGGAAGTCCGGCAGCTTCTATTATTCGCGGCGCAACCAGATGCATTGTATTGGTAGCAAGGATAATGAAATCAGCTCCGGCGGCTTTGAGTGATACTGCCGCTTCGGCAAGAATTTCTCCGGCTTTTTCCCAATTGCCGTTTTGGTGAACATCCTTTATATCCTGGTATTGAACATTGTACAAAATACACTTTGCACTGTGATACCCACCAAGTTTTTGATTTATATACCTATTTAGTTCGAGATAATACGTTACGGTGGATTCCCAACTCATTCCTCCAATAATACCAATTGTTTTCATTAAAAATACCTCCATTTCTATGATAATAGCGCTACCAAATTATTATTTCTTTGATAGCTTTTTGGCTTTGTCATTAGCGAGCTCTTTTCCCTGAATCATTTTGGCGCTTCCCCAGGTTTTCGCCGCATTTATGTTATAATGTAATTATAATTAAAACTGGCACCATTAGAAGTGCCAGTTTTTTAAAATTATTAGGATCCAATTTGTTTGAAAGGATAACACGGATGATAACGTTAGAAGAATCTGCAAATATTCCTCTGTATATTCAAATCTATCAACAACTTAAAGCCAAAATAATCAACGAACACATAATTTCAGGTCATAAACTGCCATCCTCACGCCTCCTTGCCCTTACTTTAAATGTAAGTAGAAACACCGTAGAATCTGCCTATCAGCAGTTATGCGCCGAAGGATATATAGAAAGCAGACCGTGTAGCGGATTTTTTGTAGCGGAATTCGATAAAAATATCTTAATTAATAATAACGATCATTTAATCAATAATTTTTCTGCCTTCAATGCCTCTGTTAATCCAACGCAAACGCACTATCTGTACGATTTTGGAATAGGGAAAGTCGATTTGAATAATTTCCCCTTTTCAATATGGAATAAACTTATAAATAAATGCTGTCAAGAGTATGAGGAATCACTTGGCTCCCACACTCATCCTCAAGGAGAATTGGGGCTCCGTATTCAAATTGCGAAATATCTTCTCGAACACAGGGGAATCTTATGCCGACCGGAACAGATTGTCTTAGGTGCAGGAACCCAGCAATGTTTAAGTATAATCTGCCAACTTATACAAAGCCACGTAAATTCGATTGCTATGGAGAATCCTGGCTACTTTGGGGCGCGAGTCGTTTTTAAAAATCATAATCTACAAATAGTTCCCATATCGTTGGAGGATGATGGTATCGATATTAGCCTCTTGATAAAAAATAATGCTAATGTAACTTATGTTACTCCCTCCCATCAATATCCCCTAGGTATTGTTATGCCAATTACCAAACGGGTTAAGCTTTTAGATTGGGCTGATAAAAATAATGCACTGATTATTGAGGACGATTATAACAGCCACTTTAGATATGGCACTCGGCCAATACCCGCCTTGCAGGGGATAAGTACTTCAAACAGAGTAATTTATTTAAGTAGCTTTACCAAATCTCTTCTTCCCACCCTACGTATTGCATTTATAGTATTGCCACTGCCACTGCTAAATAAGTTTACTGATATGTTCCAACATTACCAATCATCTGTCCCTTATTTATTCCAAAAGACTTTAGAATCATTTATGAATCTCGGATATTGGGACCGCCACTTAAGAAAAATGAATCAGATATATAAAAAAAAGCACGACTTGATTATACAAACCCTCGAAGAAACCATGGGAGAATCTATTGCCATCCATGGTAAAAATGCCGGCCTGCATGTTGTGATTAACGTTAATAATAATCTTTCTGAGCAAGAGCTTATTGAAAAAGCTGCCACATCGGGAATAAAGATATCTCCCATGTCTCAACATTTTATGCATCCGTCATCATCAAAAGGCAGTATGGTATTATTAGGTTTCAGCGGCATTAATCAGAGTGAAATAATCCCTGGAATTAATCTTTTACGCAAAGCTTGGTTCAATTAAGGGTCTCATCCAAAAATGTAAATTTCGTAAAGTGCCCTTAACGAAGGAATAATCTACCTTAAAATAAAAAGCGCACAGCAAACTTGCTGTGCGCTTCGAATTATTTATCCATGGTGCTGATTACATAATCAACCGGGCGGCTCCAGTCGACGTAGATATCGGTGGATTCCCACAGGCGTGTCAGCATGAGCTTGAAGTTTTCCAGGCTGCTGAGCGGCTGGATTTTTTCTGTCGTGAAATCACGCAAAGTTTCATGCGGTACCTGGACCTCATGTTCAGCAGCAAAAAAAGCTTCGGCCGCCGCCACCGTATCCGGATTGTGCAGTACCACCTTGACCGTCTTTGTATCCACTGTGTATTCTATGTAGCCAAGGTCTTCATTCTGATGAACCGCTACGCGAAAAATATTTTCCATTTTTTTAGTCCCCTTTTATCAAAATGTCTGTTTTATTTTTTTATTATAATGGGTAATGCCTGTTTTGTCTTGCTTTATTTTTGTTTGCACCGGCTCCACTATTCCGCTATACTGAAGAAATAATCTCTTGGATAAAGGACGGTAATGCCGATGAATTCCGAATCCCTGGCCCTGGCTGCCATTTTACTCTTAAGCCTGCTCGGGCACAACACCTCCGTTGCCTATGCTGCCGGCATCGTCCTGGTGCTAAAATTGCTTGGGGTAACGTCTGCAATTTCATTGCTTGGAACTCACGGGCTGAACTGGGGCATCATCCTGCTGACAATGGCCATTCTTGTCCCGATCGCCAACGGGGAGATCACCGTTAAGATCATGCTGGATTCCTTTAAATCACCGCTTGGCATCACGGCGATCATCGCCGGTACGCTCGCGGCTGCTTCGGGCGGCTATGGCATCCAACTGTTAAAGAGCTCGCCGGAAGTCGTCTCCGCACTAATTATCGGCACGATGATCGGTGTCTTCTTCTTCAAGGGCATCACCGTCGGCCCGCTGATTGCCGGGGGCCTCGTCTATGCCGTAATGAGCCTGCTACAGCTGTTTAAATAAGCTCAGTGCAGCGGCGTCTTGTCGGTGTGAATCAGATTTTTGCGAAAATAACGACCGCCCGCCAGCATAATCTCCTGCCCCTGCGGAGGTTGATAAAACCTTACGTGTCCAGCCTCAATCGACCTGCCGAGTTCGGCAGGCTTTTCTATTTCCAGCCATTTATAGGCCTGTTCATTGTCTTCCCCAAAATTATCATAATAGATCTCATCTTCCGACCGGGGTTTTTCATTCCCCTGGCAGGCAGCAAAATTTTTTGTGATCTGCTCGATAAACATCCGGCAGATGCGCTCCGGCATATCAAGCGTACCAGATTGTTCTTCTCCGGCCCGATCATTGTAAGCGGCAATAAAGACGGCATTGCCAAAGATGATGGTATCCCGGTCCTTGCCGGGGAAACGCCGATTGGGTTTGAGTCCCAGGGGAACACTGAGATCATTGGTCAAAATAAACAAGGATACCCCCTGTCCAATATCAAAAAACTCGGTTGCACCAAAGTTGCCGCCGAGCAGGTCACAGAGTTCCTCCTGCTGCTGATCGCCGTCAATTGACAGTTCGTAAATTCGCGGCTCCTGCCCGACTTCGGCCCAAATAGCCCGCATTTTGTTGTTTTCCATTTACTTACTCCTTATCAAATGCATTTAAACTATATATATTCGCCATTTTTGTGCGATTTCCTTTTCACTTAAAGCAGCCCTGTTTTGCCTCCGGCAAGAGCTCTGTCCCCCACAAAAGCGTTGCAACTCCTTGATTTTTATGGTATTATAGCCTCATAAAGGTTGGCCTGCCTGGAGTGTGCGTGGGCCTTTTATATGTCTAACCTACTTTTTTTAAGAGGGAATCCGATGTGTTTTGTGGCTGCTGCATCGCCTTCGAGCGAATAGCAAAATCACGACTCAGGATACCCACCTGCTGGGTTGCAGGTCTTAGGCATAAAGAGGTAACGGCATTTTGGGCACAATCTTTCAAGAAAGGACTTACCCTTCGGGGTGAGTCCTTTTTCGTTTGCCGCAAAACAGTTATTCTTTTTTGCTCCGGCCGACAAGCTGTGCCTTGGTAATAATGGTATTGCCAAAGCGGACCTTAAGCGAATCGACCGCCTGATAGAGCTTCTTTTGCTTGTCATCGATCCCAAACAGCGATTCCTGCTCGTGCAGCAGCAAATTACTGCCGGTAATCCCCAGCAGTCGAATCCCCTCACCAATTGCCGCCTGGCGGTAAAGGTCCAGGGCCATCTGGTAAAGCTCTTTATCAAAATTTGTCGGATCGGGCAGTGTGCGACTGCGAGTGATCGTCCGAAAAGAGGCTGTGCGGATTTTCAAGGTTACGGTCCGCGCCTTAACCCCGGCCTGTCGCAGCCGCCAGCCGACTTTTTCCGCCAAGGCCAGAAGCTCACACTCTGCCTGCGCCGGCTGCGTCAGATCCTGAGCAAAGGTCACTTCATTGCCGATGGACTGCATAACGCGCTCCGACTCTACCTCGCGATCATCCCGCCCATGGGCAAGTTCAAGCAGATGGCATGCCAGGCGACCGCCAAAGAATTTTTCCAGCTGCCGCCGGTCCGCCGCGGCAATATCCCCAATCGTTTTAAACCCCAGCTGGCCTAGTTTTTCATTTGTCTTGCCGCCCACGCCCCACAACCGCCGAATTGGCAGATTGTAGAGAACCGCTTCTTCCTGTCCGCGTTCAATCAGTACCAGTCCCGCCGGTTTTTCAAGATCCGAGGCCAGTTTGGCCAGAAATTTATTCGGGGCTATGCCGACAGAAGCTACCAACCCGGTTTTCTCAAAGACTCGCTGTCTGAGCTGCTCTGCATAGCTGCGGCGGTCACGAAACAGGCGCTCCATGCCGGTAATATCGAGAAAGGCTTCATCGACGGACAGCGGCTCGACCTTAGGCGAAAACTCAGCAAAAACAGCAAAAATCTGCCGGGAAATTTCATGATAGCGATCATAGCGCCCGGCAACAAAAATCCCCTGTGGGCAGCGCCGCCGGGCCTCCATCATGCCCAGCGCTGAATGGACGCCAAAGCACCGGGCCTCATACGAGGCTGTCGAAACCACCCCTCGATTGCCAAGACCGCCGACAATCACCGGCTGCCCACGATATTCCGGATGATCGAGCTGTTCCACCGAAGCAAAAAAAGCATCCATATCCACATGCATTATCCAGCGTTCCATTCTTTCACCTACTTAAATAAATCCCGAATTTCCTCTTCACTGAGTTTTGACAGGAAGTTTTCTCCTGGCTGAATCATCTGATCGATCAGCATTTTCTTCTTTTGCTGCAGTTCAAATATTTTCTCTTCAATTGTGTTTTTCGTAATAAATTTTAACACTTGAACATTTTTTTTCTGTCCCAGACGATAGGCACGGTCAGTAGCCTGATCCTCAACCGCCGGATTCCACCACGGATCATAATGAATGACCATGTCAGCTCCGGTAAGATTCAGCCCTGTACCACCGGCTTTTAACGAAATCAAGAAAATCGGTTGCGTTCCGGCATTAAAGGACTTTACCAGGCGCATGCGCTCAATTGCCGGTGTCTGCCCATCCAGGTATTCATAGGCAATCCCCCGCCGGCGAAGTTTATCCCCAATAATTTTGAGCATTGTCGTAAACTGAGAAAATATCAACATTCGGTGGCCGGCAGCAACGGCATCTTCTACGACTTCCTCCAACATATCAAGTTTGCCACAGCCCCCGCTATAGTCCTCGAGAAAAAGCGACGGATGGCAGCAGATTTGCCGTAGCCTTGTCAAAATAGCCAGAATCCGGATCCGGCTCTGATCAAAGCCATGCGCCTTCAAGGCGGCAGCGAATTCTTTTTTTGCCTGCATCAAATACCCGGCATAAACCTTTGCCTGTTTAGCCGTCATTTCATTTACCATTTTGCCTTCAACTTTGTCCGGCAGTTCCTGCAGGACATCTTTTTTCATGCGGCGCAGGATAAACGGGGCAATATGGCGATTTAAATCCTTTAGCGCGTGTGGATCGCGCCCCTTTACAATCGGCGCTTCAAACCGCTGTTTAAAGGCCTTATGTGACAGGAGATACCCTGGCATCATAAAATCAAAAATCGACCACAATTCGGTCAGCGTATTTTCGATTGGTGTCCCCGTCAGCGCGAAATAGCCACCCGTATGCAGTCTTTTTACGGCTTTCGCATTCTGCGTATTTGGATTTTTTATGTGCTGCGCTTCATCAAGGAAGCAGTAGCGAAACCGCATTTTTTCATAATCGCCGATATCACGTTTGAGCATATTATAGGTTGTGATGATAACATCCGCCGCTTCATATTGGGCCCGCTTTTGCTCACGTTCCGCCTTACTCCCCGCAACAACAAGGGCCTTAAGCTGTGGTGCAAAGCGTTCCAGTTCTTCCAGCCAATTATACATCAGTGACGTCGGCGCTACGACCAGTGCCGGCAGCTGGTGCGGTTGTTTTTGCGCCAGCAAAAAAGCAATAACCTGCAAGGTCTTACCAAGCCCCATATCATCGGCCAGAATCCCCCCCAGCCCGTATCGTGCCAAGGTGGACAGCCAGCAAAAGCCGGTCACCTGATAATCCCGCAGGACTTTTTGTAATTCCTGAGGGACCGGTTCATCGACATCGACCGGATTCTTCAAATCTCGGACGATGTTCTTAAATCCCTGGCTGCGTTCAAGGCGCAGTCCCTCCTCTTCGCGTGCCAGGCTGTCAAGGTAGACGGCTTTAGCCAGCGGCATTTTAACGCTGTCCTTATTTGCCTTGGCCAGTCCAGTGCTTTCAACAAAATCAGCCAACCCACTGAGCTGCTGCTCTTCCAGAGAAATAAACGTGCCATCTTTCAGGCGGTGGTAACGCCGGCGCAGGCGATAGGAACCGAGAATTTCCACCAGTTCGCTAAAATCAAAATTCTCATTGTGCAGCGACACCTCGAGGAGATTATCATCATTGATCTGGACACCGACGCTGACTTTTTGCATCTGCTGCACTGGCTGACGTTTAAAGACGTCCGCATAATAGACATCCGCCAGCTCTGCCAGCTCCGGTACAGCTTCGCGCAAAAACTCATAGCTGGCGTCTTCATTTTCCTGTACGTACAGATCTTTTTCCACCCGAAAGCGGTATTGTTCAAAGCAGCGCAGGATCTGACGTTCTCCGGCGATATCCCGAATCAGTATTTTGTGATTTTCCTCTTTTTCCGTTGGTTTCTCCACTGCCGGATTAAACTTCAGGTTGTCATAACAAAAAATAACTTTGGCACTGATACCGTCCTTATAATAGTCAAAATAGACCTCGGCTGTCAGCGGCATGATTTCAAACCGGTTCATAAATGCCGGATCGACTTTTACATGTGCAATTTTTTCAATTTCCGGCATCACCGAGCTGAAAAATTCGCCCATATTGGCCTGAGAAATTTTTATGCGGCTGCTCTGGCGAAAGGTCTCTAACAGCGGCTTAATGTAGCGGGCATATTCGTCATCCACCTTATAAATGACGGCCTGCTTGTGCAAAAGATACCGGTATTTCGCATCTATATTGATCAGCGATCCGCCGGCAAGGGATAAGTGCCCGTCAAAAGCCCGGTCGGCAACCTCCACCTCAATCTCGGGGCGCCCCTGTACAATGTGAATTTTCTGCTCATGAAAGTCGTTGATCACGCAGCTAAATTCATCCGCCTCCATAATTTCGAAAAATCGTGTCAGATTCGTCGGCGACAGCTTAAACTTTTTTTGTTCAAATACATTGCTTCCACCATGAGCCGAACGAAAATACGAGCTGTATGACGTCAGACTGCGATCATCCTCATAGGCCCCCGCGATAAGTTCCCAAAGCTTTTGCGAACGCTCTTCGAACCGGTCGCTGCGGGGATGTACGGTAAGATCCTTGCCAAAAACAATATCACTGCCCTCATGCATCCCGAAGACAAATTCCATCATATTGCGCAAAACATAGCGTTTGGCACGACCAATACGAAATTCAAGCCAGGGCGTTACTTTGTTGTATTCCTGGCTTAAATAAAGCTTTGGCTCCAGTACCAATAGGCGCTCAGCCGTGTCTTTATGCTCCCTACCGTCCGCTTGACTAAACAGGGAGAAAATCGTCTCATTTCGCAAAACAGCCCGCTGCGTCTCTTTTTTTTCCTGTCGCTGCTCCGCCTGAATGGTCTTTAGCACTGCCACAATATGTTTGCAGGCTCCATCGTAAAGCAAAAATGCCGGACAGTCACAGTTATAGTCATCGATCCGGTCCGCCCCGGCCAGGTCAACCTCGACTTCATATCGGCTGGAGCCATGCACCACTGCTGTATAATGACCAGTTCCATCTGTCTTTAAATTGTGAACAGCGCCCGTTTCGTAATACTTCCAGCCTCGCTGGTAAGCAGCATCATTAGCGGCTGTGCGAATCTCCAAATCATTGATCATAGGCTTATTTCCCTTTCTTTTCTGCTGAGCTATCCTTTCATTTTACCATACTCTGCTACGCTTATATATTATATTAGGCGAAAAGACAATTTCATTTTGCGCTTTTTATCATCTCATGCTAAAATTAAATGATATTTTTTTAAAATTTCTATAGAAAGACAGGTTCTATATGTTTAATCATACGCGCTTTCTCATTGTTCGTCTGAGTTCCATCGGCGACATCCTGCATACAACAACGGTTGCCCGTGCCCTAAAACACACCTATCCTCAGTGCCATATCACCTGGATTGTCAGCCGTACAGGAGCCGAACTGCTGACCTGCAATCCTGATATCGATGAACTCTTCGTTTGGTCGCGCGAAGAGTTCGAAGCTGCTTTGTATTCACGGCAAGTTGCCAAAGCCTGGGCCTGCATTCAAAAGCTGCGCGATTTTTTTTCCGATCATTCCTTTGATATCGCCCTTGACATCCACGGGCTCTTTATGTCCGGGGTTATCACCCGCATGAGCGGGGCTCCGAGGCGCATCGGCATGGCCAATACCCGCGAGCTCAATCACCTGTTTATGACAGAACTGGCACCACCGGTTTCCAGTCCCCATATGATCAAGCGCTACCTCTCGGTACTCGAACCACTCGCCGCGACCGTCCCCGACTATCAGCTCGTATTAAAGCTGCCACCAGCCCTTGACGGTTTTGCCGAGGCCTTTCTCCACCGCCATGGTCTTGGCAGTGGCAGAAAAATTCTGCTGGTCAATCCTTGGACAAGCTGGCCGGATAAAAACTGGGGAATTGATCGCTATGCGGCCTGTATCAATGATTTGCCGGAAGAGATAGACATTATGATCTGCGGTGGTCCCGGGGACCGCGACAACAATGCTGCCATTGTCCATTTGCTCCACCGCCAGGTAACAGATATTACCGGAGAAACAACCCTGCTCGAACTTGCCGCACTGCTGCAAAAGATTGATCTGCTCCTTACCGGCGACACGGGGACCCTGCATATTGCCACAGCGCTGCAGGTACAAACCCTGAGCTTGTGGGGACCGACCCGTCCGGAGAAATACGGGCCGCTCGTCTCTGGTCATGCATTCATCTGCAGTGAAAACGACTGCTGCAACTGCAATAAAACCCGCTGCCGCTATCAGACAAATGCCTGCATGAACGCAATTGCGCCGGATATCGTCAGCAAAAAAATCATCGAACTGCTTGCCGCAGAAACTACATAAAGCAAACAGAAACGGCTCACCTAAATTTCTACTTTTAGGTGAGCCGTTTTTGTTCTTATAAAAAGCACGATCAAATGCTGTTCATTAATGCTTCATATTCCTCTACCCCGATCGGTTTGGAATAATAATAGCCCTGCACACAGTAACAGCCGATATCCCGCATAAAATCAGCCTGCTGCTTCGTTTCCACCCCTTCGGCAATCACCGGGATCTTAAGCCACTCGGCCATGCGGACAACCGAATTGAGTATATTGCCACCCCGGCCCGACTCGTCCTGACTATCTAAAAAATGCAAATCAATTTTCAGGACATCGACCGATATGTCTTTTAGCATGTTCAGGGAAGAATACCCACTGCCAAAATCATCCATAAGTATCGGAAACCCCATCTTCTGCAGCTGTTTGGTAACCTCAATAATCTGCTGCGGATTTTCCGTATAAGCACTCTCTGTCAGTTCCAGCTGCAAAAGTGCCGGATCAAGATTATATTTTTTCACCATATTATTCAAGACATCACATAAATCCGTCCGGTAAAGATCAAGCCGTGAAACATTCACCGATATCGGCTGCGGATCATAGCCGGCATCAATCCATTTTCGCAGCAACCGGCAGACAATTTCCCATATGTATATATCAAGCTCCATAATAAAGCCATTTCGTTCAAATGCCGGAATAAATACCGCCGGAGAAATCAGCCCCTTCTCGGGATGAATCCACCGGGCCAAGGCTTCGGCGCCGACAATTTTCTCCGTGACAATATCATATTTGGGCTGCAGATAAACCCGAAACTGACCCCCACTCAGCGCTGTATTCATCTCATTGACGATATCCTGTTCCTGCAAAATAGCGCGCCGCATGCGCTCATCGTATACATTATACGATTTCATATAATTTCCTTTTATCTGCTGCAGGGCCAGTCCGGCGCGATCACACATCGTGCTGACGGATATGTTCTTGTTGTTCACATAATAAATACCAAAGGTCATGGCCACTTTATAAGATGGCAGAGCCTGCTCCATATGGTACTGCATTTCGCGAATAAATTCCATTTGATTACTGCCGCGCAGGGGGAAGCAGATGACGAAATTGTCCGAATGCATCCTGCCATATGTACTGTAATCAAACGGAGCAGCAGCAAGCGTTTCGGCGATATAGCGCAAAAGACGGTCTCCGGCCTCCTCACCAAAAAGATCGTTAATGAGCTTAAATCGCTCGACGTTGAGCCTTATAATGACAAAATTATCTTTGGGATACAGTTTAAACAATTCCACTACTTTTTTATAAAAAGTACTGCGATTATAGATTCCTGTCAATTCATCGAAATCGGCTTTGCGTCGAAGCTCTGCCTGACGGCATCGAAATCGTTCTGTTTCGTCGCTGCGTCCTCTTACAAGTATCGATAACGCCTGTTCTACAGCCTGCGAAGAATACACTTTTTCCAACAACTCGCGGCTTAAGCCTAGAACCTCATCCGTGACCAAGGTTTCTTCCATGTTGCACCCCTGCTGTTTATATTTTTGTATGGTAGCATGGTATGATAAAACAGCCCCTGCTCCGTATTCATTCAGATATATCAGATATTTCAAATATTTCTCTTAACGCAAAGAATAAACCTTATCTATTTTATAATTATAGCATAAATATTTTATCAAAAAAACCACTTTTCTGACAATATAAATAAAAATTTACATAAAGCTTATCCTCTAGATTTATAACTGCTGCAAACTGTAAGCCACTGCCACAAAAAGCTCCCGCCAAAATTCTCGCAATAAAAAACTGCCCATCGGTCAGATGAGCAGTTCCCCTATATTTACCCGCACACACAACTTATGCGAATAGCTTGCAAATCATCCTTATGATAAAATACCGCGGATTTTTTTCTCCCGGCAATTCACCCGATTTGGTTCATACCCCGGCTTCACCATTATTTTAAAATAGGCCAGCAAATGCCGGGTGTCACGGTCGGCGACAATTTTAGCATACGTTTTCACCTGTTGCATTTTTTTAGCCTTGTCAATGCCGCGCCACTCGACAGCAAATTCACGCTGTCCGCTAGAATAGGCTGCCAGCAGATGGTCCCGGTTAAATATCCGTTGCATCTTTTGGGCATCTTCCGGCGTAGCTGCCGGCTGTGCACAAATAGCGATAAATTCATCCACCGAAGCGGCTTTCTGACAACGGGCAACGAGATCGTGAAAGGAGCTTACCTGCTCAACAGCATCTGCAGTAAGGTTAAGCACCGCCGAAATCACCATCCCCGCAGAAGGCTCCCTTGCATCTGATAAGCTGTCACTTACTGCAGCATTTTTTTCTGCAATGTCATTGTATACACCGACAGCCCGCAAAGGTTTTCCCATATCATCAAAAATCGTCTTATAGCGCATATGCACCCAGCGATATTGCCCGTCTTCGACTTTAAAGGGTCCAATCCATTCGACCATATCAGCCCCACAAACGAGTCGGTCATACATTTCAAAATAACTGTTTATGTAGTTAGGATGCACCATTCCACGCGCAACAATTTCCTGTGGTGCCAGCGAAATCCGCTTGGTCCTCGATCCACCTTCATATAAAAAAGCTTCCCGCAGGCAAATTTTTTTACTTTGGATATCGTATTCCCATATTTCCTGGTCGGCCATCTCAAGGGCAATATTTACCCGTGCTTCATTCACTCGCAATTTCCCTTCTGCAGCATGGGTATCGGTAACATCGTGAACAACAGCATAGCTCATCAGGCGTCCTGACGCTTCATCTCTGACCAGATTTGCTGCTATCCATACCCAATGTACCGTTCCATCCTCCCAAAGGATGGGATATTTTATCCGCAACGTGCTCTGCTCCCGATAAGCTTTTCTAGCTTCCTGCAGGATCCGTCTGATATCACCTTTGCTGATATAGGCACTTAATTTTTCACCGGTGGAATTACTCCCTGTTTTAGAGGCACGCCCAGTCACAACCTTCATTCCCTGGCTTTGCAGATGAATTTTTATATCATTGGCTTCTATCTCATAGACACCAAAACCGGCCGGAATATTATTGAACATTGCCTGCAATTCATTTGATGTGTTCTGCAGTTCAGTTATATCCTCCATGGCAATGTAAAAGAGCTTGCTGTCACCGTCGGTAACGACCGCCCGGCAGCGGGCATGGATCCAGCGCAGACTGCCATCCTTACAAGAATGGCGGAACCGACTGCGGGCAACGCCATCGGCCTTTGCAGCTTCTTCCAGCATCGCTATAACCAAGGGGCGATCCTCTTCAACAATGTATTCCAGGTACTGACGCGTGCTTTTTGAAAAATCTTCCCGATCAAAGCCAAACATTTCGAAGTAACCTTCATTCACTCGCAAGGCTTCCAGAACACCATCGTTAAACTCATACAGCCCAATACTGCCGTTGACGCTGTTAAACAAAATCCCAAGCTGAACACTGGGATTCCAAACATCCTCGGCCTTTACCACAGCTTTTGCCGTCGCCTTAGCTCGCGCCGTTTGCGTCAATAATTTCTCATAATCGGCAAGCGGAACCGGACGCGAATAATAATAACCCTGCACGCAGCTACAGCCTGTCGTACGCAGGAAATCGGCCTGTTTTTTTGTCTCAACCCCCTCAATGATCACAGGAATTTGCAGCCATTTGGCCATCCGGATCACCGAGTTCAAAATATTGCTGCCCCGCCCAGAATCATCTTCGTTATCCAAAAAATGCATATCAATCTTCAGCACATCCACCATGACATCTTTCAGCATGTTCAGCGAGGAATAGCCACTGCCAAAGTCATCCATTAGAATAACAAAGCCATGACTTTGAAGTTTTTTCGTGATTTCAATGATTTGCTGCGGATTTTCCATATAAGCACTCTCGGTGAGCTCCAGCCCCAATAATTTAGGGTCCACATCATATTTCTGGATAATCCCGGTCAGTATGTCACATAACTTTTCATTGTATAAATCAAAACGGGACATATTTACAGAAATCGGCAACGGTTCCATTCCCGCATCAAGTGATTTTCGCAAAAAAGCACAAACAGAATCCCATATGTATTCATCGAGTTTCATGATAAAGCCGTTACGCTCAAATACCGGAATAAATTCAGCCGGCGGCATCATCCCCTTCGTTGGATGACGCCAACGAACCAGCGCTTCGGCTCCGCGAATATTTTCTGTTCCCAAATCATATTTGGGCTGAAAATATACTTCAAACTGGCGTTCACTCAAGGCTCGCTCCATTTCATTGACAATTTCCTGCTCCGCCACAATCCGTTGGCGCATCCGCTCATCGTAAACACCACAGCTGACCATATATTTCCCCTGAATCTGCCGAAAGGCCATCCGTGCGCGATCGCACATACTGCGAACCGATAAATTTCGGTCCGTCACCTGGTAAACCCCAAAGCCGACAATGATTCGGTAATGAAGGGGAAACAACTTTACTTTGCGCTGAATTTCCTGAATAACCTGCTCCCGATTGTCATGTTCAGCCGGAAAACAGAGCGCAAAATTGTCCGACTGCAACCGCCCATATACACAATCCTCGATACAGATATCACGCAGGGACTGGGCCAGGTATAGCAACAGTTCATTGCCAACAGCTTCGCCAAACAGATCATTGATGAGTTTAAATCGTTCCACATCAAGGTAAACGACTTCAAAGACACGCTGGGGCTGTTCCTTCAATAAATCATCTGCTCGCTGATAAAAAGTTTTTTTATTATAAATTCCGGTCAGGCTGTCATAGGCATCCTGCCGGAGCAGCTTTTCTTCGAGCTCTTTTTGTCGCGTTATATCAACAACCATACTGTGCAGCAGCCTACCATTGACAGCCGTAGCTACGTATCGTCCCGATTCTAAAACCCACAAGGCTGTGCCGTCGGCCTTCTTCAAGCGATATTCCACTCGATATTCGTCAGCTTGTGCCAGCTGCTCGGCCAACGAGGCCCGAAACTGCTCAGCATCATCCTCACTATAAGCTGCGCCGGTACTCCGCCCACGACTCGCCTCAATAAAAGCGGCCGCAGAAGAATACCCCAACATGTTCCATAAACCAAAACTCACCTGTTGAAAAGAAGCTTCCTGATCATCACGGCAAACCTTGTAGCCGCAGTTGAGACAAGTTTCAAGTATCCCATCCTCTACCAGTTGTGCTCGTCCAATTCCATCTTCTATTGCCGCCAATGTCTGCTTACTCATCTTGGATTCTTTCCTCCGTATTCACACAATGCCCAAACAACTGCAAAGCAATTTTCTGCAGCAGCTGTCGCTGCCTGCTGTTAAGAAAAACACCGTCAGCTTCTCTTCATCTGCTTCTTCCATCTTTTCATATTATTTTACTGCAACAGCATCAAAACCTTATGTTGATGTTCTAGGATCTCGTATGCAGCAAAATACTCCTGCTCAACACATTCTAAATAAAAGGATAATTCTTTCTAATTATACAAAAACCGACGGGACAAAAGCAAGCCGCAGCACCGTCAAGGCAAAAATAAATATTGTCCAAAACATTCTCCATCAACAAGCCCGAGGCAGCTGCTAAAAGAAACTTATCTAAGCAATTTTATATCCAACCTAAGGGAAAGACTATACTTTCGGATAATAGATTTTCTACATCCAGCACCTTATGATAAATGTGTAGGGTTTCACTTTTACGGAAAATAATCTGTACCGAACAAGAATGTTAAAACGAAGGGGGTCCTGTCATGAAAATCCTCACGGTGACGCCAACGGACGATTACCATATTGTCGTTTGCTTCGATAACCAGCAGTCGGTGATACTGGATATGAACAAGAAACTGTCCACCCTCCGCTTCTCCGGACTGCGCAACAAGCAGACTTTTGGGGCCGTGCAGACCGACGGTAAAGCACTCTACTGGCCCGGCGGAATATCCATCGCCAGCAGCGAAATCATCGAACTCATCCTAAAATGAAACCCGGTCTAAAAAATAATCACGAACAGGAAGCGATCACATGAAAAAAAGCAGCCGATTTCTGCGGAAGAAAGCAGCCGCCGGTATAGCACTTGGGTTGACAGGGTTATTGTTTGCGCCCCCCACCGTTTGGGCCGGGGAAACGAGAACCTATACTGGCACGGAACCATTACAGACAATAGGCGGGATGGCAAATTCTTTCGGGCCACTGACCGATGTCAGTAACAACAAAATCACCATCAACTATAGTTCAGGAACAGCACTTGATTTTGTGTTTGGTGCTTGCAACTACAGTGGTGACGTCACTGACAACATGGTTATGCTCAGCGGCGGCCTTGTAAACTATGACGTTATTGGCGGGAGGGCCTTGGGTAATGCCCTTGACAATATCGTTATCGTCAGCGGCGGTACAGTGGGCAACTGTGTCTATGGTGGCCGTTCTGACTCGGCTGACGCCAACGGCAATATCGTCTCTATAAGCGGCAGTACGATCAATGTAGGCGGCGTCCAGGGTGGTAATGCTTATGGCAGTGCCAACAGCAACACTGTCACGATCAGCAACGCCCAAGTAACCCAAGATGTCTTCGGCGGCCGTGCTAACCTCGGCAACGCCAACGACAACAGCGTCACCATCAGTAACAGCCAAGTAAGTAATAATGTCAGTGGCGGATATGCTAGCTCTGGCATTGCCACCGGCAATACCGTTACCATAAATGGCGGCACAGCAGGCACTGTTTTCGGGGGACGCTCTAACAACAGCAGTGCCATCGGCAACAGTGTTAGCATCAGCGGTGGCATAATCAGAGGGGCTGTCTATGGTGGTTATACTGGTAATGGTTCTAGCAATGCCACCGGCAATACCGTTACCATCAGCGGCAATCCATCCCTATTGGGCATCCTATCTGGCGGCTATAAAGATCCCGGCAGCGGCGATGCCTGGACTGGCAATACACTGAACGTTAAGAACTCCGGCATGAGCGCCGCTGGCGTCGCCAATTTTCAGTACTATAACTTTTATCTGCCTGGCACAATCAGCGGCGGTGATACCATGCTTGCCGTCAGCAATACGGCAAATGTTACAGGTTCAACGGTCAATATCTATTTGGCGGGTGGTACAATGCTAAAGGAGGGCGATACCGTGACCTTGCTCAGTAGAAGTAGCGGATCGACGGCTAACAACACGGCGCACAGTTACCTCGGCGTCGCTACAGTCTATGACTTTACGCTAGCCTCTGGCGCCAGTCTATCCGCCACCGTCTCCGGTGTTAGTCAAAATTCACAGGTCAAAGCATTAAGTGAAGGCCAGGCAAGCGGTGCCGCCTTCTTGAATCAGGGGCTGGATATGCTCTCCGGCCAGGGATTGCAAGCCGCCCGCAGTGCCGCCGCCGGTTCAACGGGACAAATCAGCAGTTTTACGGCGATTGGTGGCAGCAGCCTGCGTTATGAAACCGGATCGCATGTTGACGTCAACGGCTTTTCGCTTGTTGCCGGTGCCGCCAGGGAAAGCACCATCGGAGAGATCACGCTGACCAGCGGCCTGTTTTTAGAACACGGCTGGGGAAAGTACAGTACCTATAATAGTTTCAACAACGCCACGTCCGTTAACGGCGATGGCGACACGCAGTATTTCGGCGCGGGCTGGCTGGGACGTAAACAGACGAGCAGCGGCCAATATTTAGAGGGATCCGTACGAATCGGCCAGGTCAACAACAATTTTAGCAGCAGCGATATCGGCGCGGCCGACACGACTTCTTCCTATGACGTCAGCGCCCCCTATTACGGGCTGCATGTTGGCTTCGGCAAGGAAACGGCTATGGGCAAGGACACGAAGCGCGACGTATACGCCAAGTTCTTATATACCCACCAAGAAGGTAGTAGCGCAACGGTGCAGGGAGATTTATTCCAGTTTGACGCAGTTGACTCCGTGCGCGGCCAGACCGGTATCAAATGGCTGCGCAAAGTCAATGAACGCACGACCTTGCGCACCGGGCTGGCTTATCAATATGAATTCGACGGCAAAGCCGGTGCAACAGTCAACGGCGTTGGCATTGAATCGCCAAGCCTGCAGGGCGGCACTGCTATTTTAGAACTCGGCTTAACCACGGAAGATAAAACAGGCAAAGGTCCGACACTGAACGCCGGCCTGCAAGTCTTCTGCGGCAAAACCCGCGGCGCAGCTGGAACTGTCCAAGCCTCCTGGAAATTTTAGCAAAGGGGTTGGCCACCAAGCACTGAAATTTCCCGTATACTTCTTTTAATAAAATAATTTCTTAATTTTCTTTCTGATTCAAGTTTTGTGCACATTTTCTATACAGGTTTAGCTATTTTATTCAAAATCACCCAACTGAACAAAACAAAAAGGACTTTGGAAAATATTCCAAAGTCCTAAATTCTTCATAAATGGCGGAGTGGGAGGGGTTCGAACCCTCGCACGCTTGCGCGTCTAACGATTTAGCAAACCGTCCTCTTCAGCCGCTTGAGTACCACTCCATTTATGGCGGAGAGGGTGGGATTCGAACCCACGGTCCCTTGCGGAATCACTGGTTTTCAAGACCAGCTCCTTAAACCACTCGGACACCTCTCCTTAATGTACTTAAACATTATACCAAAATATTATTTTATTTGTCAAATTTCATTTATAAAATATTGACTAATCACAATGCATGGAGTAGTATTTTAATGGAATCAATGAAAATTAAAAGGTTGGTGAGGAAAATGGACGCAGACCATCCTAGTTCGCGGTCTAAGTTAAAAATAAAACAATATCAGGAAATTTCGTCGTTTTTCCGAACCGAAGCCTTATGCAGCTGCTAAAATGACGTCATTTCCTTGTGAAAGGAGCCGTTATTTAGATGCTAAAAATATACAAATCCTTCGAGAGCGGTCCGATGCAGGAACTGAGTCTAAAGACTCTCGAAAAAGGTGCCTGGATCAATATCATCGATCCAACCCCTTATGAACTGAAAGTGGTGAGCAATCTCACCGAAGTAGAGCCTGACTTCCTGCGCTCTGCCCTTGATGATGAAGAACGTTCCCATATGGATATTGAAGACAACTCGGTCATGATTTTGACAAATGTTCCAGTGATGCGGGGACGCGGAAGTTACGACACGCTACCGTTGGCCATTATCATTACAACCGAATATATTATTACGGTTTGTCTTGAAAATACCCCGGTCCTGTCGGAGTTTAACGAAAACACGGCGCATACCTTCCGAACCTTTAAAAAGACGCGGTTCTTATTTCAAATTCTCTATAAATCAGCCTCATTTTATCTGCGCTACCTGCGCCAAATCAGCAAATTTTCGGATGAAATAGAACTAAAACTGCGGGCCTCCATGAAAAACCGAGAAATCCTGCAGCTCTTAGAGCTGCAAAAAGCATTGACGTATTTTAATGCCGCCCTGCGCTCCAACGGAGCTGTACTCGATAAACTGTTGCGGCTGCGAACAAACCACAACATTCAGCCGATACTAAAAATGTATGAAGAGGACGAAGATTTACTGGAAGATGTCATTATCGAAAATAAACAGGCCAAAGAAATGGTTGAGATGTACAGCAAGATATTGGCTCGACTGGCAGATACATTTTCTTCCATTATCTCCAACAACCTGAACCTGGTAATGAAATTCCTGGCAGCCATGACAATATTGCTGGCCATCCCAACG
Source organism: Selenomonadaceae bacterium (assembly GCA_963678095.2). Taxonomy (GTDB): domain Bacteria; phylum Bacillota; class Negativicutes; order Selenomonadales; family Selenomonadaceae. The sequence goes on from OY782746.1 coordinate 1,134,589, forward strand.
GTTATCTCAAGTTTTTTCGGCATGAATGTTGCCGTCCCCTTTAGTGATGAGCCTTTGGCTTTTCTGATTATTTCTCTGATTGCCATCGGAGTAGCCGGTTCTTGTGCCCTCATTCTTTGGCGCAAAGATATGTTTTAGAAACAGGTGATTTTATGAGTGTTATGGCCAAAGCAAAATTAGAAGCCGGTGTAATCTACGGTGACAAGGACAATGGTGAATACGTCTATCTGCCAGCCAGCGAAATCGGAGTCAGCAATCCACTCTGCGTATTTGAAGCGGGCGACGAGCGCCGTGACATCACGCTGGCAGAAGCCGTCACTTTGATCACCCGTTTAAGCTTACGTCCCACCGCCCATCCCCGGCTTGGAACTACATCTTGTTGAAAGGAGTATGCTTTATGCGCAGTATTTCTTCGGCTTCCTTCCTAAAAGAGTTTACGCTTTATGCCGAGCAAATCCACGATGAAGGTGAAACACTGGTTGTTCAGCGCAGCAATGACAAAAATCTGGTGCTGATGTCACTGCCGACTTATAATAAGCTACAAAAAGAACTGTTTGATTTAAAAAAGCAATTGCATACCTGAATTGAGCCGCTGGGGATCTCCCGGCGGTTTTTATAAAAAATAAAGCTGCACAGAGAATCCCCCTGTGCAGCTTTATTTTTAAATTGTCATTGCACCGCAATGTCGATCTCCACGAGGTGACCGCCACCCACATCCATTTCCACCGATAAATAGGCCTCACTACTTACCTTAACTTTAAAAGCATCCCCGACCGATAAGCTTGGGGTTGATATATCTACATTATAGCCAAGAGATGACAAATTTGTCGCTGCATTGGCCGTCAGCATATTTGATAGCTCTGATATCGCACTTTGTGCCATATCATCAAACTGGTCCACCGGCATCCCCATCATCATCGTCGAAGCAATGAGTCTTGCTGTATTTTCTGTCATATTGTAGGCTACATTTCCCTTTATTTCCTTCGTAAAGCCCACCAGCACCGTTACCCCTTTGCTTGTAACCGCATGTTCACGTACTGAAATTTTATTGCGCTTAATATCTTGAAATCCGATTTGCGGCATAACTGCGGTAAACGCATCAACAAAAGGATTCACCAGTTTTGCATCCATATTTATTCTACTCCCCTTCCGCAAATCCAACATTCATCTTAAATACCCCTAAGTCCGTCATCGCTGTAATATTGAAGGAAAGTACATTGCTGTTGTCCATGCGGATATTGCTGCCATATATCGTCCCTGGCGGGGTTATCCGCATCTCCTTATCCTTAACACTGTCATTGATCACTGAAACACCCCGGCCGACAATAATATTGGCGGCCTCTTCAATATTGTCAATGACCTCATCTTCTGATAATTCGATCTGATCTCCGACAATTTTTTGTGAAAACTTCTGCATGGTTTCCTTGTCCATTTTTAAAATAGCCCGGCCTACCGGCGATCCCGTAAGGCCGATAACAACGGCAATCCCGTCAATCTCAAGAAATTCTTCCTTGTTCACCTCGAGGCTCATTTTGCTGTTTACCCCAGCCAGCGCAAACAGATTTTTTTTCAGCACCTTCATAAAAGGCTTTACATAGGCATTCTTAACGCGTTCCGGCGTTCCCTTGCCATTTTTCGCCAACAGTTGCAAGGTTTCAATCAAAGCCTGGGCTTTAACCGGTTTTTGTAAAAAAGAAGAAATTCCGGCTTCCTGTCCCTGCGTGATCAGGCTGGCATCTTTCATAGCACTGATCATCACGATTTTTGCCTTCGGATTGATTGCTAAGATCTGGCGGCTGCACTCAATCCCGTTGCCATCCGGCAAATTCATATCCATTGTGACAAGGTCAGGCTGCAAGAGTTTATATTTTTCAACAGCTTCGGCGCTATTTTCCGCACTGTCGCAAATTTCAAATTCAGTCTCCGCCAATATACCCGCGATCATAAACCGAATAACTTTGGAATCGTCAACTACCAGAACGCTATATTTTCTCACAGCATACACCTTCTTCATTTACTTGTTCTGTTAATAATTAAACGCAGATGTTAAAAATCCTGCTACAGCCTGATATTTTCCCCTACAAAAATCCTATTTTAAAATAACCTCGCCGGGCTTTCCCTCAAGCCTTCTATCTTCTAAAAGCTGTAAAATAAAACACAGGTCCTCTGCGCCTTACCTCGGTGCAGAGGACCTGTGTTTTTCATTATAACGGATTTTTATATTGTAAAAATTTTAACGCTCATCCATAATCGCCGCATCACCAACATCCCCGGTGCGGATACGCACGGCATTTTCAAGATCATAAACAAAAATTTTGCCATCGCCAAGTTCACCGGTTTTTAATACCTTCTGAGCCGTATCAAGAACCAGGCTAACTGGAACTTCACAGACAACGGTCTCGAGCTTTACCTTGGGAACAAGATTTATCGAATATTCCCGTCCCCGATAAACCTCGGTATGCCCTTTTTGGAGCCCGCACCCATACACCTGGGTAACCGTCATGCCCTGCACCCCGATGGCATTAAGGGCCTCTTTTAAATCCTCCAGCTTGTTCGGCCGGGTTATAATTTCTATTTTCGTTAATTTACGCATGGCTTCCACTCCTTTAACTCTCTGTGCTGCAATATATTACTTGATATCAGGTTCTCCGTTGAGCGAAATGTTAGCTGCCATCGTCGGCATCGCTCCGCTGAGTCCGCCGCCAAGCGGATTCCCGGTTAAAAAGGCCTGCGCATAACCGCGTTCGCCGTGCTCGACAATATCAAGACCGGCAGTTTCATCGGCATCCGCTATTCTCACATCCATAAATGCACTGACGAGCTTAAACAGGATAAACGAACCGCCTACAGCCAGTAAGCAGGCAACCCCGATGGAGATCAGCTGCGCTACGAGCAGATCAGAGCTACCATAAAAGAGGCCGTCAGCCCCGGCCGGATTAATAGCTTTCGTTGCCCAAAGGCCAGTGGCAATTGCGCCCCACATCCCGCCGATTCCATGAATCCCAAAAGCATCAAGGGCATCATCATAGCCCAATTTTGCTTTGACAACAGCTACTGCAAAGTAGCAGATTCCGCCACCGACAAGGCCAATAATAACCGCTGGCATTGTCTCAACAAATCCGGCTGCTGGTGTTATTGCTACCAGCCCGGCAATACAGCCAGAAACAGCACCAAGAATCGTCGGTTTTCCATTATGCATCCATTCCACACCAACCCAGGCAAGCGTTGCCGCTGCGGCTGCCGCCTGCGTTGTCATAAATGCATTGGCCGCCAAAGCATTCGCCCCGAGGGCACTGCCGGCATTAAAGCCAAACCAGCCAAACCACAGCAAGGCTGCGCCCAGTACCGTCATCGGCAAGTGATGCGGCAGCATTGGTGCCTTTCCATAGCCTTTACGCTTGCCAAGTAAAATGCAGATCGTCAGACCTGATACACCAGAGAGAATATGAATGACCAGCCCGCCGGCGAAATCAAGCGCGCCAAGGGTTGCCAGAAAACCGCCGCCCCATACCCAGTGAGCCATCGGGTTGTAGATGAAAATTGCCCACAGCAAAATGAATACCACAAAAGCACTAAATTTCATGCGTTCAGCAAAAGCACCGGTAATCAACGCCGGAGTAATCACGGCAAACATACATTGAAAAGCCACAAAAGCAAGTTCTGGTATGGTGCCATTGGCCAGCACATTGAGCCCGACCCCAGCAAGGCCTATTTTATCAAGACTTCCTATAAGTCCATTTATATCAGTGCCAAATGTCATCGTATAGCCGAGGACAATCCATTCCACGGAGATCAACGCGACAATGAAAAAGCTCTGCATGATCGTCCCTAAAACATTTTTACTGCGAACCATCCCCCCGTAGAAAAATGCCAATCCCGGCGTCATCAAAAATACCAGCGCCGCACTGATCAAAACCCAGGCTGTATCCCCCGTATCAATTGTCGCCGCTACCGTCTCATCCGCAGCAAAGGCTGCTGGCAGCGCCATAAACATACAGACAGCAAATGTCAATAACATGGATCCTATCTTCTTCATGTGAATCATCCTTTCTCTTCCCATCTATTGCAAAAAAACAGCGCCTCATTCAGAAGCATCCATGGCCATGGATGTTGCTGAATAAGACGCCATTGTCTTTTGCTTGCTATAAAATTAAAATACCAGCAAAACGATAAGTCAGAAAGAGCCCCTGCAACCTAGGTTTGCAGGAGCTCCATTGCTCTACATCATTTTGTTGTTTTTATTATATCGATTTCATATTTCCCTGTCAACATAATAAAAATTGTATTCAAGTATACAATTTAAGTCCTCATCGTGCCTGTGGTAGGTCCCAATTGTAATGCAGTGCCAGAAGGCGCAGACCGGTTGTAATCGAAAAGCAGCCATACATAGCCGTTGCCGGCACAACATAGGGATAGATAAAATAAAAGAACAGCGCGCCGGCGAGTGCCGCCGTCGCATAAATCTCCTTGCAAAACACGGCCGGAATTTCCTGGGCAAATACATCGCGGATTACCCCGCCGCCAACGGCGGTAACCACTGCTAAAAAGGTGACCGTCAGTATATTGTAGTAACCAGCCTCCACCGCCAGATTTGCCCCCCCAGCAGCAAAGGCACCGAGACCAATAGCGTCACAGACCTGCAGCACCATCGTAAAACGCTTAAACTGATGGTGAATCAGCATCACCACCCCCGCTGACACCAGACTCACCAAAACAAACACGGAATTTCTAAAGGCGGCCGGCGGGGTATTGCCAATGACAACATCACGTACAATCCCCCCGCCGACTGCCGTTGCCAGCGCCAAGATAGCAACACCAAATATATCGAGTCGCTTTTGTACCCCGACAAGAGCTCCCACAATCGCAAACGCGATGGTCCCTATCATGTCAAAAACAGCCATAACACTTATATCCACGTCTAACCGTTACTCCTTCATTCGTCCTAAAATTGTTCTGGCAACATAAATGCCGCTTGCACCGGCTTGGGAAAGGCCCCTTGTAACCCCGGCACCATCCCCGATCGCAAACACATTGGGCAAGCTCGTTTCAAGCTCCTTGCTAAGACTCAGCCGCGAGCTGTAAAATTTAACCTCAACGCCATAGAGCAGGGTATCATCATTGGCCGTCCCCGGCGCAATCCGGTCTAATGCCTGAATCATTTCAATGATATTATCAAGGTGACGTTTCGGCAGGACCAGACTGAGATCCCCGGGAGTCGCCTGCAACGTTGGCTTGGTAAAGCTCTGTCCCAGCCGGTGTAAATTGGTCCGCCGCCCCTTCATCAGATCGCCAAAGCGCTGCACGATGATTCCGCCCCCGAGCATATTGGAAAAAGAGGCAATCCGTTTCCCATACTGATGCGGTTCATTAAACGGCTCGGTAAAGCGGTTACTGACCAGCAGGGCAAAATTTGTATTGCGGCTTTGTAATTTAGGATCGCTGTAGGAATGCCCATTTACCGTGATAATCCCATCGGTATTTTCCGTTACCACATGCCCGTGCGGGTTCATGCAGAAGGTCCGGACCAAGTCCCCATAGCGCTTGGTTCGATAGACAAGCTTGGCCTCATAGACTTCATCCGTTATATGATTGAATACCGCATCCGGAACCTCAATCCTCACACCGACATCCACCTGATTGTTGAGCAAGGCCAGCCCCAGTCGTTTACATTCTTCCGTGAACCATTCCGCCCCGGCACGTCCCGGCGCGGCCACCAGATAAGCAGACGTTATTTCTTCACCATTTTCCAGCAGCAGTCTGCCCCCATCCGCTTGCGGTAAAATGGATTTCACCAAGGTGCCAAACCTAAATTCGACCTTATCTTTCAGATACTCATATGTTTTTTCCAACATTTTTAAATTATTTTCCGTTCCCAGATGGCGTACACTGGCATCGAGCAGATGCAGGTCATAGGCCAATGCCTGCTTGCCGAGCGTGCTATTTTCCGTGCTGAAAACCTTGGCCGGCGCACCATGCTTCATATTGATATCATCCACATAATTGATGAGCTCCATAACCTTGTTATCCGGCAAATATTCATTGAGCCAGCCGCCAAATTTCGTCGTAAAATTATATTTCCCATCAGAGAAAGCCCCTGCTCCACCAAAGCCACGCATGATATTACATGGCTTGCAATTTATGCAGGCATCAACCTTACCGGCCGCAATCGGGCATAAACGATGATAAATATCCCGTCCGCTTTCAAGAACGACAATCCTGAGCTGCGGCTTTTTTTCAATAAGCTCATACGCAGCAAACGTTCCTGCCGGGCCAGCGCCAATAATTGCTACATCATACTGTTTCATCTGTAAAACCTGCCTCCCGCTTGTTTTTTCTCTTCTTTTTTCATTATATAATATCCCTCCACCGTTCACAAAAAATAATTTTTTTCGTCTTCAGCCACCTCGCGCCTGAATTTCCCTATACAAATCAATTGTTCATTTAATTTTTCTCGATGCCCGGTTCCTTAATACCATTCCTTGCTTTTCTCTGCCCTTATTATGTATAATGTAAACTATGTTCTTTAAGGAGGAATTATAAATTTTATGGTAAAAAACAATATTGACATTATTTTGGCCTTTGCCGTCTACCTCGGACTAATGATGGCCATCGGGGTCTACTACTACCGGCGCACCCGCAATATGGCCGATTACATTCTCGGCAACCGCAAGCTTGGTGCCTGGGTAACCTCCATGAGTGCCGAAGCCTCGGATATGAGCGGCTGGATGCTGATGGGCTTGCCTGGGTATGCCTATCTTTCCGGGCTCAGCGCCGGTTGGATTGCCCTTGGCCTGGCTCTGGGAACCTTTGCTAACTGGCGGTTTGTCGCCGCCCGGCTGCGAAAATACACGGAAATTGCCAGTGATTCCCTGACCATGCCGGATTTTTTTCAAAACCGCTTTCATGATCATTCCAATCTGTTGCGCATCATTCCGGCAATATTTATCCTGATCTTCTTCATCATCTACACGTCCTCCGGTTTTATCGCTGGCGGCAAGCTGTTTGAAACCGTTTTCGGCATTCCCTATATTTATGCGATGCTGCTCGGGGCCTTTGTCGTCGTCTTCTACACCCTGATCGGCGGCTTTCTCGCCGTCTGCTGGACCGATTTTATTCAGGGCGTCATGATGTTCTTTGCCATTTTGATCGTGCCGATGGCTGCCATCTATTCGATTGGCGGCGTTTCGACAACCTTTACGGCCCTTTACACCATTGATCCGCAGTATTTCAATCCTTTCACCAAAGCGGATGGCTCAATGTTGTCTTTTGTAGAGCTTATTTCGCTGCTCGGTTGGGGACTTGGCTATTTTGGGCAGCCTCATATCCTCGTGCGCTTTATGGCGATTACCTCATCGGCTGAAATCAAGCAGGCTACGCGAATTGCAATGACCTGGGTGGTGCTCTCTCTGGCAGCTGCCGTGCTTGTTGGCATGGTTGGCAGAGTCTACCTGACAACTGCACTTGCGGGCAGCGACAGCGAAACCGTTTTCCTGATAATGACCAACCTGTTGTTCAGCCCGTTTGCCGCGGGGCTGGTCCTATCTGCCGTCCTCGCTGCTATCATGAGCACCGCCTCGTCCCAGCTGCTCGTCGCCGCCTCCGCCTTTGCTCAGGATTTTTATAAAGCTCTGTTTCGCAAGCATTGCGGTCAAAAAGAGCTGCTGTGGGTAAGCCGTATCTCCGTACTGGCAATCACGGCTATCTCGATTTTTATCGGTCTCGATCCGGATAATTTTATTTTGGAAATTGTTGCTTATGCCTGGGCTGGCTTTGGTGCCGCCTTTGGTCCAGCGCTTTTGGCTTCGCTGTTTTGGCGCCGAGCCACGCGCAATGGGATTCTCGCCGGCATTATCACCGGCGGGCTGACCGTTTTGATTTGGAAACAATTTGCCTTCTTCGGCCTCTATGAAATTGTACCAGGCTTTGTCTTCTCCCTGCTGGCAATTTACATTGTAAGCAAGCTGGACCAGGAGCCACCTGCCGCCGTAACCGAGATGTTCGATACGGTTGAACACAGTAAAATTTAATCAAAAATTTTATACCCTCAAAACAACTCCCGCCCAGGGATAAAAACACGCCGCAGCAATTATTTGCTGCGGCGTGTTTTTATAGAGCAACTATTTCTTATAAACAACAGCTCCCCTAAGCTGGCTTTTCAGGCTAACTTAGAGGAGCCATTTATATTTTCGCTTTTTATTTAGTCGACATATTTCCCCTTAATTTGGTAAACAGCTTCCCGGCTGGTCAAAAAAGCCGCGGCAACAGCCGGATCAAAATGGCGCCCTGCTTCCTGCTGAATATAAGCAAATGCCTCCTCTACCGGCCAGGCTTCCTTATAGGGTCGCCGGCTGGTCAAAGCATCAAAGACATCCGCCACAGCGGTCACTCTGGCATAAATATTGATGTTTTCACCTGCCAGTCCGTAGGGATAACCGGACCCATCCCATTTCTCATGATGCTCCAGGGCAACAATCCTTGCTGTCTGCAGCATCTCTGAGGCATGGTCCCCGATAATTTGCGCGCCCATAACCGTATGCTGCTTCACCTGTTCAAATTCTTCCGCTGTCAGCTTACCCGGCTTCTGCAATATGGCATCGGGAATTCCAAGTTTCCCGATATCGTGCATCGGCGAAACATTCAGCAAAAGATCTGCCTCCCGTTCAGGGAAGCCATAGCTGCGCGCAATTTCCCGGCAAAACTCACTAACCCGATAAATATGCATACCTGTTTCATTATTACGAAATTCGGCGGCAATTCCCAGCCGGCGAATAATTTCCACCCGCGTTTCCATGATTTCTTTTGTTGCTTCTGCAACCTGTATTTCAAGTGCCCGCGTTTGATCATACAAGGCCAGATGTGTTTTCACGCGTGATAATACAATGGCGGCACTGATTGGCTTGGTGATATAGTCGACCGCACCAACTTCCAAGCCCCGGGCTTCATTGACCGCATCATCCTTCGCCGAGATAAAAATGATGGGAATGGCCTTGGTCAACGGATTGCTTTTTAACCGCCGACAGACCTCGTACCCATCCATCTCCGGCATAACGATATCAAGCAGAATAATATCCGGTAGCGTCTTTTCGGCAATTTTCAGGGCCATTTTTCCGGATCTTGCCGCCTTGATACTATAGCTGTCATTTAATACACCTTCGAGAATTTCGATGCTGTCAGGGGTATCATCTACAATTAATACGGTATGCCTCTTTTCCATTGCCCTCACCTTTATCCATTGCTTTTCATTTTAATCTGACCTGGTTAATGTTTTATATGTTTTCCCTTAATAATACTGCTTGCATCTTCAAAATCATACTGTTTAATATGAACAGCCAGCTGTTTTTGTTCATCCGGAGAAAAATATTTTGCCAGCTGGGGCGATACCTCCTCGTAAAGCACCTTGGCCCGTGTATCATATTTTTCCAGTAGTTCCAACAAAGAAACCAATTTAGCACTGATCCCGCCGGCATCCGGCTCTCCATTTTTATCCGGCATCATGTCCGTTTGTGTCAGGACCGCCCTGATCTGCTGACAAAGGCTGACCATCTGCTGATCAATCTTCCCCAACAAGGTGAAAAATTCGGTCCCATGGTAAGCATTGCTCTTAATTAGAAGCTCTGCATCCTCAAACATACTCTGTAATTCCCGAGCTCCTATATACCCGCACAAACCTTTCATCGTATGCGCAATTCGGACTTTTTCATCGATATTGCCAATATTAACGGCTTCAAAGGAACGGACAATATTTTGATTTTCCACAAAACGCTTTAAAGTATTTTTATACAATGTCATATTCCCGTTAAAATACAAACCAATCAGTTCCTGATCTACGGCAAAGGTCTTCATTGGCTCAACTGTTTCGAGCGCGGTTGCCTGCTGATCAGCATCATAATTTTCCGGAATTTGTGCTCTCACCCATTTGTAAATCGTCTTATATAAAAGCCGCGGTGCGATTGGCTTTGTTATATAATCATTCATGCCACCCGCCAGCACCTGCTGCTGGGTTCCCTCCATCGCATCTGCTGTCAGCGCGATAATCGGTAATTTTTTATCAGGCCATTCACTGCGAATCCGCTTAGCCGTCTGATAGCCATCCAGTACTGGCATATGCAGATCCAGCAGAAGAGCATCATAGCCTATCGTGTCAGCCTTTAATTCAGCCATTGCCTCTAAGCCATTGCGGGCAGTGGTCACACTGACCCCGGCATCCGCTAACAATTCCTGCACAATCTGCTGGTTGATCTCATTGTCTTCCGCCAGCAGCACCCGTACGCCTTTGATATCACAATCACTGCCATTGGAGGCCGGCTGGCTGTGTTCAACCTCACCGACTCTAGGGGAAAACATCGATAAAATAGTGTCAAATAATACCGACTGATTGATTGGCTTCATCAGGACTTCATCAAATCCCTCATGAAGTGCCTGAGTGACCAGATGTTCGCGGGTATTGGCTGTCAGTAATATAAATTGCGGCAATTTATCACTGGCATAGATTTCTTTCAATGTCCGCAAATACTCCAGGCCTTCATTGCCATATATACCACTACCAATAATCACCAGGTCAAACAGTTCCCCATCCCATACCCTTGCCAATGCATCCTGCTGTGGCAAAGAAATAACATTGCAGAAGCCAAAATTCCTAAGATATACATCCAGCACCTCACGAACACTCTTATTTTCTTCTATCACTAAGGCCCGCAGAGGTTGGAGACTGTTCGGGATACTCTTTTTGCTCTGCCCCGGGTCGGCCACCTTGAACAATGCGGTAAACATAAAATTGCTTCCTTTGCCATAGGCACTGCTGACATGGATATTTCCCTGCATGAGTTCCACAATCTGTTTTGATATAGTCAGTCCCAGTCCGGTCCCGCCATACCTACGGGTTGTCGACGTATCCGCCTGATTAAAAGCTTGAAACAGCCGGGCCGTTTGTTCTGCCGTCAGACCAATGCCCATATCGCGGACCTCAAACAACAGGGTTATGGTATCCGTTTCCTTTTGCTTTATGCTGACATGAACAAAAATCTCACCCTTATCAGTAAATTTGATCGCATTATCCGCCAGATTTAATAATACCTGTCCGAGCCGTAGCGGGTCACCGAGCAAATACTCCGGAATTTCTGGATTCTGCATGACAATAAACTCCAGTCCTTTACGATAGGCCTTCGTCCCGACAATATCGGTAAGATTGTTCATTACATCCTCTAGCCGAAACTTTGTCTCCTCCAACCGTAGCTTGCCAGCATCAATTTTAGAAAAATCCAGGATATCGTTGATAATATGCAGCAGACTATGTGCCGCGACGTCCATTTTTTTTACATAATCTTCCTGTTTTCCATCCAGATTCGTTTTAAGCAAAAGATTAGAAAAGCCAATAATCGCATTCATCGGTGTACGAATTTCATGACTCATGTTGGCCAAAAATTCGCTTTTTGCTTGTGCCAGCTGCTCCGCTCGCTCTTTAAGGACTTTTAGTTCCTCATTGCGCTTATTGATTAAGGCATTGGCGCCATCAATTTCCTCCATCAGAACCGTCAGCATCAATTGATTTTTATCCTTCATTTCCTGCAAATGCAGCCGATTCTCCTCCGACCGATTCAGCTTTTTTTCCAGTACTTTGATTCGCTTGAGCAGCACTGCTGCAGCCTGTTCGTTCTCCTCCATCACTTTTCACCTACCAATACTACAGCTATTGTTCCATTGTGAAAATAGCTTTCTTTGCCATTTTCTAGCGGAGCAATTTCACCATACGCACAAATTCCATTAAAAGGGAATCCTTCCGGCATTGTTTGTTGCAGGTATTCGTATTCCTTGGCTACATGCACACCTAAAATAGATTTTCGCAGGGAACAGGTGAATACCAGGGCCGCAGCCGGCTGTTTGCCCGGGTAGGCATCAATAGCCTCTTTTAAAGCACACTGTGAAGCCTGGCTCATTTTGTCCTGAGATCCTGAAGCCAGCTGAACCGTTACATTAGCAGGAACATCGCCAAAAAAAGTGATACTCTTGTCTTCCTGATCAAATGTATAAGGTCCCCGTATGTAAAATCTATCACTGGCTTTATCCGGGAAAACAGCCAGCGGGTACTCTGTCGGCACCCGGCTATAGTTCCCCCCCACATAGCGATTATAAAAATCAACGATAGGCTCACCATCGGCCTCAAACACCCTGTTATGTTCGACTTTGGTTATGCGTTTTTTATGCCCAATGGGCGTCCAGCCATTGGCAATTCCCGATGAAAACAAGATAGGCCCGGCAAAGAGCAAGACCTGTACAGAGTCCGTCATAACCTCCCGCTTGTAAAACTGATAGGTTCTTTTCATACTCCATTGATCCGCTGCCAATGCGCCAAAAATAGGAAAATCCATTCCCAGTTCTTCTTTTAATGCTTCGAGGATTGCCACGCCCCCGACGGTAATGCTTTCTGCCAGGGACAGACAAAAGGCCGGCTTTTTTTTCAGCTCGCTTCTAGCACTATCCACTGCATTTTGTACTGCTATTTGCGTTCCCCTCAGCAGTTCTTTGCCACAACCGGCCTTTATTTCAACACAATCAGCATAAAACAGCATTAACGTGATGGAATCTTCATCAAATCCTATCTTAGAAGAAATCTCCCCATCGGTTGTACAGCCAATTAACTCCAGCTGCGGGTAGCAATCCATAATCCGATTAAGAATCACCGAATGCTCATACTCTATCGCCGTATATAAAATACCCGCCTGTGGCAGCAAGCCCCCTAAATCCTCCTGGCACATTTTCAAAACAACTTCTATCGCATCTAAGGAATCCACTTCTTCACTATGTCCTACTGCAACTTTAATCATCCCGACTACACCTCTTGAACTTTTTAATGTCTGCTACAAAATGTATTGCATATAACAAAAGTACAACAAGATTTAGCTTGCAAGCAAATATTCCGTCAAGAACTTGCTGTTATTTTTCGCCAATAAGAATAACCGCAATCGTCCCGTTATGGAAATAACTCTCTTTGCCATTTTCCAGCGGCGCAATTTCCCCATACGTATAAAATCCATTAAATGGGAATCCCTCTGGCATATTCTTTTGCAGATACTCATATTCTTTACTGACATGCATCCCTAAAATTGCCTTGCGGGCCGAACAGGTGAATACCAGTGCCGCATCAGGCTGCCTACCCGGATAGCCTTCTATAGCCGTTTTCAACGCCTGTTCCGAAGCTTCACTCATCCTGGCAATTGATCCCGATACCAACTGGACCGTCACCCCCGGCGGGACATCCCCAAAAAACGTTATACTCTTATCCTCATGATTAAAGGTATAAGGGCTGCGCACATAAAATTTATCACTATTCTCATCTGGAAATACCGCCAGCGGATATTCCGTTGGCACCCTTGAATAATTGCCGCCCAAGTACCGGTTATAAAAGTCCCAGATAGCGCCCCCATCAACCTCATAAACCTTGTTATGATCGACTTTTGTCACTTTCTTTTTATGCCCGATGGGGGTCCAGCCACTAGCGATTCCCGAGGAAAACAAGATGGGTCCGGCAAACAGCAAGACAGCAATCGAGTCAACGAGTATTTCCCGTTTATAGAACTGATAGGTTTTTGTCATCGACCACTGATCAGCAGCAAGCCCACCAAAAACAGGGAACTCACGTCCCAGCGTTTTCTTTAAGGCATCGATAATTGCCACCCCGCCAAGAGTTACACTTTCAGCTAGCGTAACACAAAATGCCGGGCTGCTCTTTAGTTCCTTGCGAGCCTCGTCGACCGCACCAGCGGCTGCAGGCAGGGCCCCCGCCGAAAGATTTTTCCCCAGCCCGGACTTTATTTCAATTGTATCTGAATAAAGCAACATCAAGGTAATGGAGTCTTCCACACAGCCCAGCTGGGAAGATAATTCGCCATCCGTAGTACAACCGATCAGTTCAAGGTCCGGATATTCTTCGAGAATACGATCTAGTATTACCTGATGCTCATACTGCATGGCACTATAGAGTATCCCCGCCTGCGGAACAAATTGATCCAGATCCTCGTGGCAAAGCTGCAGGACTTCCTCAACAGCATCAAGGGTATCCACTTCTTCACTATGCCCAATAACAACCTTAAACATATGTATCCTCCTTCGCTAAAATCTCCTGTGCAGACGCATAAATATAGCGAAAATATATAATTATCCGAATATTTTAACATAATATATTAAAAACCATCGAAGAAGCCATTTATGTATATTTGCCTTTATCGGCAAAAACTCCTTCCCCCTCAGAAAATTTTCTCGTTCAGCAACAAAAAAAACAGACTGCGATCATACTCTGACCAACAGCCTGTTTTATAAAAATACGTTACCGCAGGTAAAAAATATACAGATACACACTGCTGATTGCTATGGAAAGCAGCATCAGGGGAAAGGCAATTTTCATGTATTTAACAAATGACATCTGGCAGCCATGCTGAGCTGCCATGCCGGATACCACGACATTGGCACTGGCCCCAATCAAGGTTCCATTGCCCCCTAGGCAGGCTCCCAACGACAACGCCCACCAGAGCGGCATGATATTCGGCATACCAAGATCCCCCAGATCTTTAATCAGCGGGATCATCGTCGCTACAAACGGAATATTATCAACAAAAGCCGAGGCAATCGCACTGAGCCAAAGCACGAGCATGGTCGTCGCGGTCAAATTCCCCTGTGTAGCCTTCATAGCCTCTGCCGCAAGCAGCTCGATAACGCCGGTTTCCACGAGCCCGCCGACAAGAATAAACAACCCGGCAAAGAAAAAAATCGCCAACCATTCAACCTTGCCAAATGCTTTAGCCAGCAAAGCCTCATCATTTGCTGCCGTCATCAGCATCAGCAGGCTGGCGCCGGCCAAGGCAGCTGATGCGGTTTCAAGATTGAGCACACTGTGAAGCATAAACAAGGTGATCGTAACAGCCAGGACAAACAGACATTTTTTTAACAATTTGACATTGCTGATCTGATTTTTTTCCTTCAGTCGCATAATCTTAGCTTTAAGTTCCTCCGTCGTATAAAGCTCCTTACGATAAATAAGGACGAGTAAGACCATCGTTACGATAAAAATCAGGATGCAAATCAACGACAAATTTGTCAAAAAAGCCATAAAATCAAGTGCTTTGACAGCACTGCCCAGCATAATATTAGGTGGATCGCCAATCAAAGTCGCGGTCCCGCCAATATTAGCCGCGAGAATCTGGGCAATGAGAAACGGTTTTGGAGTCACCTTCAGCTGTGCCGTTATGCTGAAGGTGACCGGGACTGTCAGCAAGACCGTAGTCACATTATCAAGAAAAGCTGAACAAAGACCCGTCAGCCCCGATAAGGCAAATAAAAGCCAGATCGGATCGGCCTTAACCTTTTTAGCTGACCAGATTGCCAGATAATTGAACAGCCCGGTTTCACTGGTGATGTTGACAACAACCATCATGCCGATCAAAAGCCCTAGCGTATTAAAATCAATATGATGTATTGCCTCGCTCTGCGACAATATCCCCGCAAAAATGACGATCATCGCTGCGCCTAGAGCTACAACCGTACGATGCACTTTTTCCGAGACAATGAGCGCATAGGCTACTACAAAAATAAAAATAGCCAAGGATGCATTTGCTGCCAAAAATCCCACTTCCTCTTACGTAAACCTGCCTCAGATCTCTCCAGTGCAGTCTTATTTTTTTGATTTATCCTTATGGACAAACGGTAACAAGACAATGGTATTGCCCTCACGTTTTGCCTTTATCTCATAATCGACAATTCCTTCTTTATACAGGTCAACCTTCAGCTCGAGCAACAGCTTGCCAATTTTCTCCTGTAATGCCATTGGCAAAAACGCAGTATTCAAATCCTCCGCTTTCGCTTTTTTTTGCGGTCGAATTGAAGGTTCTTCTTCGGCTGCTAAAAATACCGATTCAAAGCTTTCCTGCTCCTTATAGCCGCCGAACATCGCTTTATCTGATAAATTCTTTGGTATCTTCCCCATGATTTTTACTCCTTTTTAGCTTTTGCCCAGGAATCGCGTAACCCAACAATACGGTTAAAGACAAGCTGTCCTTTGGCCGAATCCTTATCCACACAAAAATAGCCCTGCCGCAAGAACTGATAGCGGGTGCCAGCAGCTGTCCAGGCCGCACTCGGCTCTATCAGCGCATTTTCGATGACTTCCAGAGATTCCGGATTGAGTGCTGCCAGAAAATCTGCCGGTTCTTCCTCTTGTTCTTCTGTTTTCAGCAAATAATCATATAGACGGACTTCTGCTGTTAATGCGTATTTTGCCGCTACCCAGTGCAACGTTCCCTTAACTTTGCGGCCACTGGTGAGCCCGCCACTCTTTGAATCCGGATCATAGGTGCAGTGAAGTTCGACGATTTGCCCAGCTTCATCCTTGATAACC
Source organism: Selenomonadaceae bacterium (assembly GCA_963678095.2). GTDB lineage: Bacteria > Bacillota > Negativicutes > Selenomonadales > Selenomonadaceae. Next base: position 1,150,973 of record OY782746.1, read on the forward strand.
TCTTCACATTTTATAATATAAGCATGTTTCAAGCGTACTTCTCCGCCTGGTTTGAGGCGGAAAAATTTTTTTGGAGCCTCTTCCATAAAATCATCCTGTTCAATATAAAGTTCACGAGCAAACGGGACATAGCGCTGCCCGCCACGATACGGATGATTTTCGGCCAGCAAATTTTCCTCTTTGTCTTCCGGATAATTTGTGATCACAATTTTAAGCGGGTGTAGAACGGCCATAATGCGATCAGCCGATTCATTGAGATCCTCCCGCACACAATGTTCCAGCATCCCAACATCGACAAGACTGTTGCTTTTAGCAATCCCGATGCGGTCACAAAAATCGCGAATGGATTCCGGTGTATAACCGCGACGGCGCAGGCCAGAAATCGTCGGCATGCGCGGATCATCCCAGCCGCTGACATAGCCGCCTTCGACCAGCTGACGCAATTTACGCTTGCTCATCACTGTATTGGTTATATTGAGGCGGGCAAATTCAATCTGCCGCGGACGAGAATCACTGGCAAATCCCAGGGATTCAAGCAGCCAGTCATACAATGGCCGATGGTCCTCAAACTCCAGCGTACACACCGAATGCGTAATGCCTTCAATTGCATCCGAGAGCGGATGGGCAAAATCATACATCGGATAAATACACCAAGCATCTCCGGTGCGATGATGCACGGTATGGGAAATTCGGTAAATTACAGGATCACGCATCACAATATTAGGCGATGTCATATCGATCTTTGCCCGCAAAACACGGCTACCATCAGCAAAATCGCCCTTTCGCATCTGTTCAAATAAAGCCAAATTTTCCTCAACTGTCCGACTGCGATCCGGACATTCACGCCCTGGTTCCGTCAAGGTTCCACGATACTGGCGAATTTCCTCCGCCGACAGATCGCAGACATAGGCCTTACCGCGTTTAATAAGCTCTACAGCATATGCATAAAGCTGCTCAAAATAATCAGAGGCATAGAACATCCGATCATCCCAGCTGAATCCCAGCCATTTCACATCTTCCTGAATGGAATCGACGTATTCTACGTCTTCCTTCGTCGGGTTTGTATCATCAAAACGAAGGTTGCAAAGGCCAGCATTATTTTTTGCCAGGCCGAAGTTCAGGCATATCGATTTTGCATGCCCAATGTGCAGATAACCATTTGGTTCCGGCGGAAACCGGGTATGAATTCCCTCGCCGTATTTTCCGTTTTTTAAATCTTCATCAATTGCATTCTGCACAAAATTCGATGCAGTCGTTGTATTTTCTGCCATGTGTCTGCTCCTTTATCGCTGTATTTCCACTAATCAATACTATATTCGTCTTATTCATGATTTTTCCTGTTTTCTCAGGCAATCTCTGCTGCCTGCAGGCGCTGTTTTATATATGCCTGCAATCGGTCCAGCCCCGGCTCTAATGCTTCATTTACCGGCAAACATTCCATAATCCTTTTGGTATAGCCACGTTCCACAATCTTTTGCAGCGTCCAGGTAAAATTGACATCATACACCCACATCAGGCGGACGAGTTTGCGATCATCCATGGTCCTGATCTGCGAATAATCACATTGCTCCCCACTGGCAAAAAGTCGAACAAAATCCGGGCTACAACCACTACCATCGGATGGCTGCAAAAACGGGGATAATACCCGATATATATCAAGCTTATCGGCATCTCGCAGAATTCTGGCGAATAACTGCTGTCGCTTTGTTCCGTCAGGATTGATCTGTTTGGCATTGTGATTCCCAATCGCAAATTTAAACAATACCAAATCCTCCGGCGCCAATTGGGCCAAAAAAGGCACTTCCTCCAGTACTTTTAAGCCGAGCAACGCATGGTTTTCCGAAATGCTGTCGTTAAATGTTTTGTATTTGGCAAACTGCGGAAAACGCCCCACATCATGAAAGAGCCCCATCATTTCTACCAACTGGCAATCTTTTTCTTCCAAACCAAGCACGAAAGCCAGTTCCCGGCAAATTTCCGTAACTTTAGCCGTATGTTCTTCCTTTATATCAACAGCCTGTTGTACTTCTTGATTGCCACTGTAAAAGGACTTAATGTAGGCTGCCAGCCATTTCTTCATTTCTTCCATTAACTCCTGCATACCCTTACCTCCATAAACTTATAGTAATTTATATATTATACTACGTTTAACAGGATTTTGCAGTAACCCGGCACTATCAAGCCAGACAGGCTTTCCCATATTTATGTTTTCCAGCAGCAAAATATGCGCTATAATGAAGGTATTTCAAATTGAGGTGGTCTTATGGATTTTTTTCTGTTTACACTGCTCGGTGCCGGAGTCGGCATTTTCGGCACTTTGGTCGGAATTGGCGGTGGCCTGATTTTAGTGCCACTTTTTATTCTTTGCCTGCCAACAACCTTTCCTGAAGCCCCCCAGGTTATTGGTACCTCGCTGTTCGTCGTCTTTTTAAATGCATTATCCGGCACCTTTGCCTACATCCGCCAGCGCCGGGTATTCTTTAAAGCGGCTATCCCCTTTGCTGTTGCCACTCTGCCGGGAGCTTTCCTCGGCTCTTATATTGCCGATATTTTTGAGCGTCACACCCTGAATCTTTCTTTTGGCTGTTTTTTATTGCTGATGTCGCTTATTTTATACTGGACTTCCTCGCGAAAAAAAGACCCGGCGGCACCCTTTGATCCGCGAAACTTCACCTATAATAAAACCCTTGGCATTGTCAGCAGTGCTTTCGTCGGTTTTCTTTCCAGTATTTTTGGCATTGGCGGCGGTGTAATTCACGTACCCCTGATGATCTATCTGCTCGGGTTTCCTACTCATGTGGCAACGGCAACCTCACATTTTGTTCTTGCAGTTTCTTCTTTTGCCGGCGTCATATCACACGTTGTACTCCAGCATATCATCTGGTTGCCGGCGATCAGCATCGGTATCGGAGCCCTGCTAGGGGCTCAAATCGGCGCCAAACTTTCCCGAAGGACCCGTCCCAAAATAATTCTAGCCCTGCTCTCACTATCGATGTTTGCCCTTGGCATTCGTCTTATCCTGCTCAGCAGCTTATAAATCACTGGTTTTTCAAGGTAAGAAAGGTTATTTCCGGCGGACAGCCACAGCGAAACGGAAACCAGCTGCCAGCACCAGAATTTACATAGCCATAGCTGTTTCCCTCACGATACATTCCCCGGGTGTATTTAAACAGCGGTACCAAAGGCACTCCAAGCAGGCCGATCTGACCTCCATGTGTATGTCCAGCCAAAGTAAGATCAATCCCGGCAGCAACTGCCAGATCAAAAAAGAGGGAATGATGCGCCAGTAAAATCTTTATCGCATTTGCCGGTACATCCGACAAGGCCAAATTCATACTCCGCTTTATTTCGTCGGCTCTTCCCTGATCCCGACTCTGCGGATAATCTGCTCCCAAAACATAGAGCGGAGGATTCGAGTGTAGCAGCAGTTCACTGCTGCTACATAAAACTTTTATGGAAGTTTTATGTAGCAGTGCCTTAAGTTTTGCAATCCCCTTCATATATTCATGATTTCCCCAGCAAAAATAAATACCACGGGGAAATTCTTTTGCATAGGAATCAATCAAATGCACTGCCTGCTCATTTTGTGTAATATCATCAAAGATATCACCGGTAAGCATAAGCACGTCTGGCTTTTGCGCAATTATTCGCTGCAGGGTATTTTCTAATTTTCCCAGTGAAAAAAACAGCCCCAGATGCACATCACTGATTTGGCAAATTTTGAATCCGTCAGCCTCTCGGGGCAGCTTCGGTAAAATGATATCATGATATGTATCAATAATAGCTCCACTTTCATAGAAGCTGCCATAGGCCGTCAGTCCAGCCGCCGCTGGCAGCATGATCGACTTCATAATAAATCGGCGCCTGGAGACATCCATTGGCCTTGCCTCTCGTTGCCATTTATGATAAAAAAACGTGCCCGCGGCAATCACTGCAAAAAAAACAATGACGAGCATCTGGAACATCAGCCAGATCACGATCAGTTTTATCGCTGACGCCGCAAAAGGGAACTCGCTAAAAAACGTTTTGCTGCCGGCAACCCCAGCAATAGAAAGTACATCTGCCCCCAGCAGCAGGTAAAGAACTTTGCTTCTCTGCTTTACGGGAGAAAGCGGCACTAGCACGCGGATTCCGGCTATGGAAATAAAAATCATCAACAATATAACCAGGGAAAAAAACAACATAACTTCTTTCATGTACCTAACCTCCACCAAACTGTGCCTATTATATCATATTTATCCATTTTATTCGCAAAAAAAAAGAATCGGCACAAACCGATCCCTACAAAATTACCACATCAATTATATTTTATACTTCTCCTCGTAGATGAGCCAACTCCGCCTGTTTCTCACAATAGTACCACCTGACAGACTTACCAATAGCACATCGAATTGCATCAAGTTTCCCTTGCTGAGCAAGTTTCTTCAGCTTGTTCGCATCAAAACCGCTAATCGATAAATAACTTGCTGAAATGAAGCCTCCCCTTTTCAAAAGGTTACGATAGTTTGGACTATCCCTTCGGTCCATTGCAACGTTTTTTATTGCCATAAACATCCCCCCATCACGATTGTGTGAGTTACATTTACAGTCCATCTACGATTACACCTATATTGTACCACGTTTTTGTAACTTTGTATATCTTTTATTCAGTAAGTAGATCTATTTAGTCTATATATCCTATTTTTAAACCCTTACAAAGCTTTTATCGTCAAAAATCCCCCTGTGCATAATAGTTGCTACAAAATATTCTATAAAAATCAATATCTGCCTATTCTTTCAGCGTAGCAATCTATGTGGCAGCTCCTATCAACTATGATATACTTAAACCAGCTTCCAAAAGAATCTGAGATAAAGAAGGTTTTCTCTTGTCCATAAAAACCCGTTACATATTATTTATTACCGGTATATTTTCGATGGCATTCGGTATCTCCTTATTGATTAAAAGTAGCCTGGGCACATCCCCCATCAGCAGTATTCCTTATATTCTAACCGAACAGTCTTTATATTCCATCGGCACAACGACCATGCTGGTAAACTTACTATTTTTACTGGCGCAGATAGGACTCCTGCGGCGGAAATTTGAACCCTACCAGCTGCTGCAGATACCGATAACTTTTATCTTCGCCATATTCATTGATCTCATCATGGCGCTACTGGGCAATATTTATTTTGACATATATCTATTTAAATTACTGCTATCATTACTGGGGTCTTGTTTCATTGGCTTTGGTGTAGCTCTGCAGATTATAGCCCAAGTTATCACCCTGTCCGGCGAAGGCATCGTAAATGCTGTTGCCATGAAATATCATCTCGATTTTGGCAAGACAAAAATTGTCTTTGACAGCTCCCTGGTGCTCATTGCCGCCGGTTTATCCTGGCTTTTCTTTGGCGAAATCCGGGGGCTGCGCGAGGGTACTTTGTTTTCGGCTTTATTAACCGGCTGGATCGCCAGATTTTTCATTCACCATTTGAGTTATATTGATGCGTATGGGCGACAGTGTTTTCAGTACTCATTTCCTTTTCCCATAAACAGCAGCAGCAAGAAATTAAAGCATAAAGAAGGCAACGAACTATAAGTCCGCTGCCTTCTTTATGCTTATTATTCGTTGTTTTCTGAATCGCCGGTATTTGTTGCACTTGCTGTCTCCAGATCATACATCAGCCCCTGCAATGCCCGTCTGGCAACCGCAACCGGACACTCTGCACTGCACAAGGTGCAGTGCCCACATAACGTGTCTACCGAAGCCAATACACTTTTTACTTTCTCCTGCTGAATCATAGCATCCTACTCCTAATTATATATAAAAATGCTCTTAATTATCAAAGTACTGCACCAGTTCGCTTTCATCCGCTGTAACACCCAATGCGGCCATCAACTTAATTCTGGCTTTCGGCCCGCTGATCTCACCGCCCATAATAACACCAAACTCGAGCAGCGATTTCACTCCGCCTTCGTAGCCATACGTATCCAGCACCCGACCACCATGAACACGCGTCGTCAGTACAACTGGTATGGCATTCTTCCTTGCCAGCGCTATACCACTTCTTACTGCTGGCGGGACATTGCCACGCCCCATGCCTTCCACCACAATCCCCTTAACTTTTCTTTCAACCAGACAGCGAAAGAAAAAATCATCCATGCCAGCGACGATTTTAATCAGATGCACATCCGTTTCGATATGTGAAGTCGGTATTTTTTGCAGGCGTTGTGACCTTCGGCAGAGAATGACGCGATCCGTATCTACATATCCCAACGGTCCCCAAAACGGTGAAGCAAAAGTCTTAGGATTTGCTGCATGTGTTTTTGTCACTTCAAGGGCGGCATGTATTTCTTCATTCATGACAACCAGCACGCCATTTTTAGCTGCTGCCGGGCAGGCAGCGGTACGCACGGCACAGAGAATATTCTTCGGACCATCCGGGCTGGATTCACTGCTGCTGCGCATGGCAGCGGTAAGGCAGACCGGTTTTTGCGTCTTGACCACAAGATCAAGCATATAGGCAGTCTCTTCAAGGGTATCGGTCCCATGTGTAATCACCACCCCAGCAACATCGGGCCGCAAAGCTTGTTCATCAACCATGGTTGCCAGTTTAAACATCAGCTGTGGCGTCATATGCGGGCTTGGCAAATTCGAAAATTCCAGCACTTCTACCGGTACCTCCCCTGCCAGTTCCGGGACCGCCTCAATTAATTCAGGCCCGGTTACCGCTGGACACAAACCCTGTTTCTCCTGATCATACCGCATGGCAATCGTTCCGCCGGTGGTTATGATTACAACCTTCTTCGAACACATAAACCTCATCGTCCTTTCTTTTTATAAAAGCAAAACAAATGTATTGTTTTTTAAATACAAAAAAAAGACCCTGCTGGTCTTAAAGTAAATGGTGCGGTCAATGGGACTTGAACCCATACGTCTTGTGAACACTACCCCCTCAAGATAGCGCGTCTGCCAATTCCGCCACGACCGCATATTAAATTCGTAAAAATATATATTAGTTAAATGGTGCGGTTGATGGGACTTGAACCCATACGTCTTGTGAACACTACCCCCTCAAGATAGCGCGTCTGCCAATTCCGCCACAACCGCATATTAAAATAAACAAGAAAATGGTGCGGCCGAGTGGATTCGAACCACCACGAGGTTGCCCCCACTAGCACCTGAAGCTAGCGCGTCTGCCATTTCGCCACGGCCGCATGATATAAGAGGTATTAAATTAATGGTGCCGAGGACCGGAATCGAACCGGTACGGCTGTCTCCAACCGCGGGATTTTAAGTCCCGTGCGTCTGCCAGTTCCGCCACCCCGGCATAACCAGAAAAATAATGGAGCGGGTGATGGGAATCGAACCCACGTGATCAGCTTGGAAGGCTGGAGCTCTACCATTGAGCTACACCCGCATTCATAAATATGGAGCTGGCGAAAGGAATTGAACCCTCAACCTGCTGATTACAAGTCAGCTGCTCTACCAATTGAGCTACACCAGCATAATATGGTGCCTTAGGACAGAATCGAACTGCCGACACGAGGATTTTCAGTCCTCTGCTCTACCGACTGAGCTACCAAGGCAAAATGGCGACCCGAAGGGGACTTGAACCCCTGACCTCCGCCGTGACAGGGCGGCATTCTAACCAACTAAACTACCGGGCCATATAAAGAAATTTTAATGGTGGGCGATGACAGGATCGAACTGCCGACATCCTGCTTGTAAGGCAGGCGCTCTCCCAGCTGAGCTAATCGCCCGTAAAAATGGTGACGCGTATGGGATTCGAACCCATGAAGCCGCCGTGAAAGGGCGGTGTCTTAACCGCTTGACCAACGCGCCATAATGGTGGCTCACCCGAGGCTCGAACTCGGGACAACCTGATTAAAAGTCAGGTGCTCTACCAACTGAGCTAGTGAACCGTGTAAACTGGCTGGGGTAGCTGGACTCGAACCAACGCATGCGGGAGTCAAAGTCCCGTGCCTTACCGACTTGGCTATACCCCAAGATCCCCAGAAAAAATTGGCTCCTTGAGTAGGACTCGAACCTACGACCGATCGGTTAACAGCCGATTGCTCTACCAACTGAGCTATCAAGGAATGAAACCGGCAATTTCCTATCCTCCCAGGGCGTTTCCACCCAAGTACTTTCGGCCTCTGAATGCTTAACTACTGTGTTCGGTATGGGAACAGGTGGAACCATTCAGGCATCATCACCGGATTTGTTGAGATATTCTCTCAAAACTATACAGAAGAAGAAATGATTTGGTTGCGAACATTTTAGTTGTAAGTCAAGCCCTCGACCTATTAGTATCGGTCCGCTACATGCATTTCTGCACTTCCACTCCCGACCTATCTACCTTGTCGTCTACAAGGGGTCTTACCAGATTGCTCTGTGAGAAACCTCATCTTAAGGCTGGTTTCACGCTTAGATGCTTTCAGCGTTTATCCTTTCCGAACGTAGCTACCCAACTGTACTGCTGGCGCAATAATTGGTACACCATTGGTTCGTCCACTCCGGTCCTCTCGTACTAGGAGCAGATCCCTTCAAGTTTCTTTCGCCCGCGATGGATATGGACCGAACTGTCTCACGACGTTCTGAACCCAGCTCACGTACCACTTTAATGGGCGAACAGCCCAACCCTTGGGACCTGCTTCAGCCCCAGGATGTGATGAGCCGACATCGAGGTGCCAAACCTCCCCGTCGATATGGACTCTTGGGAGAGATTAGCCTGTTATCCCCAGGGTAGCTTTTATCCGTTGAGCGATGGCCCTTCCACGCGGTACCACCGGATCACTAAGCCCTACTTTCGTACCTGCTCGACGTGTCTGTCTCGCAGTTAAGCTCCCTTCTGCCTTTGCACTCTTCGCGCGATTTCTGACCGCGCTGAGGGAACCTTTGGGCGCCTCCGTTACATTTTGGGAGGCGACCGCCCCAGTCAAACTGCCCGCCTGAAACTGTCTTGAGATTTGTTACGTCTTCAGTTAGATTTCCAGTAAATAAAGGGTGGTATCCCAACATCGACTCCAAAGAAACTAGCGTTCCTTCTTCTCCGTCTCCCACCTATCCTGTACATTATTTACCGAAAATCAATATCAGGTTGCAGTAAAGCTCCATGGGGTCTTTCTGTCCAGTCGCGGGTAACCTGCATCTTCACAGGTATTTCAATTTCACCGGGTCCCTCGTTGAGACAGTGCCCAAGTCGTTACACCTTTCGTGCGGGTCGGAACTTACCCGACAAGGAATTTCGCTACCTTAGGACCGTTATAGTTACGGCCGCCGTTTACTGGGGCTTCAATTCAGGGCTTCGGATTGCTCCTAACTCCTCCTCTTAACCTTCCAGCACCGGGCAGGTGTCAGCACTTATACGTCAGATTTCTCTTTAGCAAGCACCTGTGTTTATGGTAAACAGTCGCTTGGGCCTCTCTTCTGTCGCCCCCCCTCGCTCCATCCGCTAGGGATTTCACGAGAGTTGGCTATCCTTTTCCCGAAGTTACGGATACATTTTGCCGAGTTCCTTAACGAGGGTTTTCCCGCGCACCTTAGGATTCTCTCCCCGCCTACCTGTGTCGGTTTGCGGTACGGGCACCTTATTTCTGGCTAGAAGCTTTTCTCGACAGTGTGGTCCATTTGAATTTGATTTGTCCGTAGACTCCTCTATCTATCGCGTCTCAGGTATCAGCATGCGCATTTTACTACATGCCACCCTACCGGCTTCGACGTGCACTTCCAATCGCACGCTCAAACTTCCTTCTGTGTCACTCCATTGCTCATAACGATTTAAGGTGGTACTGGAATTTTAGCCAGTTGTCCATCGCCTATGCTTGTTGCCTCGGCTTAGGTCCCGACTTACCCTGAGTCGACGAGCGTTGCTCAGGAAACCTTAGGCTTTCGGTGGAACAGATTCTCACTGTTCTTTTCGCTACTCATACCGGCATTCTCACTTCCATACTCTCCAGCACTCCTTACGGTATACCTTCGTCGTGTATGGAACGCTCCCCTACCCAATGTACTTAGTACATTGACGCAACTTCGGTTCTGTGCTTTAGCCCCGGTCATTTTCGGCGCAGAACCTCTCGACCAGTGAGCTATTACGCACTCTTTTAATGGTGGCTGCTTCTGAGCCAACATCCTGGTTGTTTTCGAAATTCTACATCCTTTGCCACTTAGCACAGCATTGGGGACCTTAGTTGGCGTTCTGGGCTGTTTCCCTCTTGACTACGGGTCTTATCACTCGCAGTCTGACTCCCAAGCTCAGCATTACAGCCATTCGCAGTTTGACTGGGTTCGGTAGGCTTTACGCCCCCTAGCCCGATCAGTGCTCTACCGTCTGTAATTATACTTGAGGCTAGCCCTAAAGCTATTTCGGGGAGAACCAGCTATCTCCACGTTCGATTGGCATTTCACCCCTATCCACAACTCATCCCAAAGTTTTTCAACACTCACGGGTTCGGTCCTCCACGCATTTTTACCTGCGCTTCAACCTGGTCATGGATAGATCACTGTGGTTTCGGGTCTACAATATCTAACTAGTCGCCCTATTCAGACTCGCTTTCGCTTCGGCTCCGTGTTTTCCACTTAACCTCGCTAGATACTGTAACTCGCCGGTTCATTCTTCAATAGGCACGCCGTCACGCATATAAAGCGCTTCGACTGCTTGTAGGTATACGGTTTCAGGTTCTATTTCACTCCCCTCCCGGGGTTCTTTTCACCTTTCCCTCACGGTACTATGCGCTATCGGTCGTCAAGTAGTATTTTGCCTTGGAGGGTGGTCCCCCCTGCTTCCCACAAGGTTTCTCGTGTCTCGTGGTACTCTGGATACCAGCCCGCTTGAGTTCTTTTCGCTTACAGGAGTTTTACCTTCTACGCTCGACTTTCCCAAGTCGTTCAGCTAAAAACTTTTCACTTTATGCCGGTCCTCAACCCCGGTGTTCCGAAGAACTCCGGTTTGGGCTCTTCCCCGTTCGCTCGCCGCTACTTAGGGAATCTCAATTGATTACTTTTCCTCTGGGTACTTAGATGTTTCAGTTCCCCAGGTGTGTCTTCCTTTCGGATACTAGAACATGACTTCTAGTGGGTTCCCCCATTCGGAGATACATGGATCACAGCCTACTTGCGGCTCCCCATGTCTTTTCGCAGCTTATCGCGTCCTTCTTCGACTCTTGACGCCAAGGCATCCGCCGTACACCCTTAGTAGCTTGACTTATGTCGTCCGTTGCCATTAAGTTTATACTTAAATGTCTATGGTCTTTTGATTGAATCCTAAAATGTTCGTTAATTACCTTCATTAGCTTTTAGTTTACACTATCTACTATAGACTGGTGAATTAATGTCATTTCTTTTCTTCTGTGTAGTTTTCAAAGAACATTTTGGTGGGCCTAAGTAGACTTGAACTACTGACCTCACGCTTATCAGGCGTGCGCTCTAACCAACTGAGCTATAGGCCCATAAGATGGTGGAGATGAGGAGAATCGAACTCCTGACCCCCTGCTTGCAAGGCAGGTGCTCTCCCAGCTGAGCTACACCCCCATCAATACAAGAGAATGGGTATTCTCTCAAAACTAATCAATGCAGTAATACCAAATGTGTACGACCTAGGTGACAGAAACCACTATTTCAGGTCTCTATTGTCTCCTTAGAAAGGAGGTGATCCAGCCGCACCTTCCGATACGGCTACCTTGTTACGACTTCACCCCAATCATCGCCCCCACCTTAGACGGCTAGCTCCTTACGGTTACCCCACCGGCTTCGGGTGTGAATGACTTTCGTGGTGTGACGGGCGGTGTGTACAAGACCCGGGAACGTATTCACCGCAGTATGCTGACCTGCGATTACTAGCGATTCCGACTTCATGCAGGCGAGTTGCAGCCTGCAATCCGAACTGAGAGATGATTTCTGGGGTTCGCTCCACCTCGCGGTCTCGCTTCCCTCTGTTCATCCCATTGTAGTACGTGTGTAGCCCAGGACATAAGGGGCATGATGACTTGACGTCATCCCCGCCTTCCTCCGCGTTCTCCGCGGCAGTCTCCCATGAGTTCCCACCTTTACGTGCTGGCAACATAGGATAGGGGTTGCGCTCGTTGCGGGACTTAACCCAACATCTCACGACACGAGCTGACGACAGCCATGCACCACCTGTTTTTGTGTGTTCCGAAGAACAGGTACTAATCTCTTAGTATTTCACTCAATGTCAAGCCCTGGTAAGGTTCTTCGCGTTGCGTCGAATTAAACCACATACTCCACCGCTTGTGCGGGTCCCCGTCAATTCCTTTGAGTTTCAGCCTTGCGGCCGTACTCCCCAGGCGGGATACTTATTGCGTTAACTCCGGCACGGAAGGGGTCGATACCTCCCACACCTAGTATCCATCGTTTACGGCCAGGACTACCGGGGTATCTAATCCCGTTCGCTCCCCTGGCTTTCGAGCCTCAGTGTCAGTTACAGTCCAGAAAGTCGCCTTCGCCACTGGTGTTCCTCCTAATCTCTACGCATTTCACCGCTACACTAGGAATTCCACTTTCCTCTCCTGCACTCAAGAAATGTAGTTTCAATCCCCTCACGGGGTTGAGCCCCGCACTTTTAAGACTGACTTACATTCCCACCTGCGCTCCCTTTACGCCCAATAATTCCGGACAACGCTTGCCACCTACGTATTACCGCGGCTGCTGGCACGTAGTTAGCCGTGGCTTTCTCGTTTAATACCGTCATTACAAACCCTTATTCAAAGTCTGCACATTCGTCTCAAACAACAGAGCTTTACGATCCGAAAACCTTCTTCACTCACGCGGCGTTGCTCCGTCAGACTTTCGTCCATTGCGGAAGATTCCCCACTGCTGCCTCCCGTAGGAGTTTGGGCCGTGTCTCAGTCCCAATGTGGCCGTTCATCCTCTCAGACCGGCTACTGATCGTCGCCTTGGTGGGCCATTACCCCGCCAACTAGCTAATCAGACGCAGACCCATCTCTCAGTGGTAGCTTATAAATAGAGGCCACCTTTGGTGATGCTTCCATGCGGAAGCTCCACTTCATTCGGTATTAGCACCGCTTTCGCGATGTTGTCCCCATCTAAGAGGCAGGTTGTCTACGCGTTACTCACCCGTTCGCCACTAAGAATTTCACCGAAGTAAAATTCTCCGTTCGACTTGCATGTGTTAAGCACGCCGCCAGCGTTCGTCCTGAGCCAGGATCAAACTCTCCAATAAAGTATATTGAAGAACCGATAAGGCTCTTAATAGTTAAGAAATTGTTTCAAGCTACGCTTGAAGTTGATTGGTTTGACTTGCGTCAAACCCGCACATCTGGCTTGAACCATGTGTTACATAGTTCTTTATTGCTGCATTGTTTAGTTTTCAAAGAACACCGTGCTGATTGCTTGAATCAGCTTTTATATATTACCTCAAAATCAATTTCTTGTCAAATACTTTTTAAGGTTTTAACAAACAATCTTTTTTTCAAGGGCCGCCTTGTTCTCACTGGCGACTTGTATTATTTTATATGTTTCTCTGTATATTGTCAATAGCTTTTTATAAAAATTGATAAATTGTGATTCCCAGCACCCCAGGGATGCCAAAAACCCCGGCAATTAAGGCTTTAACGAAGGTGATATCTATATTAGCCCCAAACAAATTGACCACCCATAGCATCACAGCGCCCACAACACTATTTGAAATAAGCTTCCACAGAACCTTCATTGGCAAGGATACCACTTTCCCAATCAGGCACAAAACCATAATTCCTACCGCAAAGGCAACAACAAAACTTGCTTCCATAATAAAAACATTCCTCACATTCAATAAACAAGCCGGAAAAGCTTCCGGCCTGTTGGCATTTAAATTTCCCGACGATTCTCCATCGCCTTCGACAGCGTTACTTCATCTGCATATTCAAGATCGCCGCCAATCGGCAATCCATGAGCTATCCTTGTCACCTTTATGCCCGCCGGCTTGAGCAGCTTGGCCAAATACATCGCTGTAGCTTCGCCTTCAACATTAGGATTTGTGGCAACAATGACTTCTCTGACATCCGCATCATAGAGCCGATTGAGCAATTCTTTGATACGGATATCTTCCGGGCCGACGCCTTCAAGTGGCGAAAGAGCGCCATGCAACACGTGATAAAGGCCTTTGTAGTCACGCATTCGTTCAACCGCAGCAACATCTCGTGGCTGCTCCACCACACAAATAATGGAACGGTCCCTGTTATCTGACGCACAAATCTTGCAAGGGTTGGTATCACTTAAGTTAAAACAGGTATTACAAAAACCAATTTTTTCTTTTGCCTCAATAATAGCCCTTGCCAGTGCTCCAGCTTTATCCGCATCCATATCGAGGATGTGATAGGCAAGCCTCACCGCTGTCTTAGATCCAATCCCGGGCAAAGAACGAAAATGTTCAATAAGCTTTGCCAGGGGTTCTATATACTGCATCTTACATCATTCCTGGCGGTAAATTGAGTCCGCCCGTCAGCTTGCCCATTTCCGAAGCCATCATATCATCAATTTTTTTCACCGATTCATTGACTGCTGTCAGGATTAGGTCCTGTAACATTTCAACATCTTCAGGATCAACTGCCGCCGGGTCAATATGCAGCGATTCCACTTGTTTTTCACCATTCATAACGATCTTAACGGCACCACCACCCGCCGATACATCTACCGTTTTCTTTTTTAATTCCTCCTGCAGTTTTGCCATATCCGCCTGCAGTTTCTGGACTTTCTTCATCATTCCTGCCATGTTTCCCATATTGCCCATTCCACCAAACATAATATTGCCTCCTTCGTATGTGATCTACATCATAGCCTATCAAAATACCTCAAAATCGTCAATTTATTATTTTAAATCCTCTTCACGGACGAAGTTATCGCCAAAGACTTGGACAGCCGTTTGTAGCGTATGCCGTTCCTCGGCCGTCATAGCTTCATAGTCAACCTCTACCTCCGGCTTTTTTACAGCATCCTTGGGCGGCATATTCTTTTGCGCTGAAGAGGGCTTAGGCTCTTGCACCGTCTGGGGCTTTCCCGAAGTTGAACCAGTCGGCGCTGCACCAAGTACGCAAACAAGTCGCATTTCATGGCCGCAGATTTCCTGCAGAACTTCTTCCAGCATTTCCCGGTAATCCTCTCTTTCGGTTCGCGCTTTTAAAAAGCTGCTTTTAAAAGCAAGCTGAAACTGTCCTTGATTCATACCATACGGTTCGCCCTGCTTAACGCAGGCCAGTAAAGGCATCCGTCCCCGCTGCTGCAACATCGACAATAACGTTTTCCAAACAGCCTGTCCATCCGCCTGCATCGGCGCCATAGCTGAAATCTCCGGCACGCTCTGCGTGGCAGCCGGCGATTCAGCCAAAGATGGTCGGCTGGCCTGAGAAGAGGTTATCCGTTGTTCCCGCTGCCCCGCTTTTGGAGCTACTGCCGGGTTCAAAACGGCTTGAGGCGATCTGACATTACTCAGCTGAGCAATTTTCGCTTCCAGTTTTTCAATTCGAAGCTCTAATTCCTGCAAATTCCCATTTGGAACAACTGCCGTTTCTCTTGACGATGCATGAAAAAGCCCCAGCAGCGTCACCTCTAATGTAATCCGCGGCTGTGCCGACCACTTCATCTCATTGACCGCAGCGTGAAGTTTTTGTATGATTCCGGCTATCTCTTCATGAGAAAAACGACTTGCATGAACGGCAAGAACTTCTTCATCATCACGATATAACTGCTTTTCGGCATCAAACCCTACCGCTTTATAAATCATGACGCTGCGCATATGCAGAATCATTTCCGCCAAAATCTGCTTTACATCCTTGCCTTCATCAAAAAGCGCCGTAAGTATTTTAAGTATACCCGTGGCAGATCTATCAGCCAAAGCTTCGGTTAATTTCCATATCCATTCATGCCCAACAAGCCCGAGAATTCGTCGAACGGTATCGACATCAATCACTTTATCTGCCAGGGCTGCGCATTGATCCAAAATACTCAACGCATCCCGAAGTCCACCATCGGCATGAATGGCTATAATTTTCAACGCTTCCTCATCGGCCTGCAGCCCCGTTGCAGCAGCGACCACCGACAATCTGTTCTGAATATGTTCCACGGTTATGCGTTTAAAATCATATCGCTGGCAGCGGGACTGAATCGTCGCCGGAACCTTATGTGCTTCTGTGGTTGCCAAAATAAACACAACATGAGCCGGCGGTTCCTCCAGTGTTTTCAGCAATGCGTTGAAAGCCTCTGCCGTCAACATATGAACTTCATCGATAATATATACTTTGTACCGGCCATCTACCGGGGCAAATTTCACGGTTTCACGCAGATCGCGAATTTCATCGATCCCGCGGTTGGAGGCCGCATCAATTTCAAAGACATCCATCGATGACCCTTCATTGATTTTTTTACAAGCCGGACAAACATTACAAGGTTCCGGCGTTGGGCCCTGATCACAATTTAACGCTTTGGCAAAAATCTTAGCCGTACTGGTTTTGCCTGTTCCACGCGGTCCCGAAAAAAGATAGGCATGACCGATTTTTTCTGAAAGAATCGCATTTGCCAGAGTTTTACTGATATGTTCCTGGCCAACCAAATCAGCAAAGCTCTTCGGCCGCCATTTTCGATATAAGGCAACATACGCCATAATACTATCCCGCCTTCAATTCACTTTACTTCAAATACCACAACAGCTATAGTATAGCAAAAAAACAGCCTTTGCAGGCTGTTTACTTAATAATTCCTTTTCAACGTCGGGCCGCGGCCCCCAGGCAACCTCACGGCACATGAAGATGACCACTTACCGCTGCTTCCTTCCGGACCTGACGGGGTTCACGGGTCTCCATTGCGCAAGACCAAAGCACCGCGGTCCGACCTAAAAAAGGAATATCTCTTAAATTATAATGGCGGAGAGTGAGGGATTCGAACCCTCGGTACAGTTTCCCGTACACACGCTTTCCAGGCGTGCTCCTTCAACCGCTCGGACAACTCTCCACTGCTTTAACAACAGCGCCGGTCCAGCACTGCCATATTGCATCTGCAACGATATATAGGTTATCATTTTTTTTCATTTCTGTCAACTATATTTATAAAAATCTTAAAAGACAGACAAACTCAGCCACCTTGCTTTAGCCGTCTCACCATTAAAAAGCAATTTCATCCGCGGCAAGAATCAGCTGGAAGCTGCCAAAATCTGCATTAATCGGAATCACCAGCTGCTTATTGGCGGCCGGAATAATATTATAGGCCACCCTATAAGGAGCAAGATCGACCGCATAATGACGATTTGACAAATTAATCAGATATAATCCATTGGTTACATTTAAAAACTCAGCAACACTATCAATTACAATTTCTTCTGTATATTCTATATCCGGTTCCTGACTGTACCGCTGCGCCATCTGTCTAAAAACGTCCTCTTCTGCCATAATTCCGGCCGTTAAGGACACATCTCCCGTAAGTCTTTGCGAGATTACGATTACACCCTTTTCCCCGCTGAAGGGTTCTGCCGAAAAATTAATAATCGGTGAGGTTCTCATAAACTGCGCCATCGCGCGCAAAAAAGCATCTACGTACCCGCTGTAAAGCGCGCATTCATCCTCGAGTTCTTTAAAGGGCTCAATTTGCGCCGCAATCTGCTGTACAGCATTATCAATGATCATAGTTGCATTATTCTCATATTCAAGCAACAAGGCTTCAAGCGTATGGTAATCGACAATTTTCTCGTCAATCATCCCCTGTGAAAAATCTAAATTTGTATTAGACTCCATTTCTTCCAAACTGCGTAGCTGCGATTGTGTCATATATCCGGCAGCCACGGCGAGGGCTCCAAATTCCCCCGGGGCCTCTTCCCGTTTCAATATGTCCTCAATCTGCGCGGCCGTCATCACTTTCTGGCTTAACGCCCGCATCGCAATTGTCGACGGGTGTTCGTCTTTGCCAGCCAAAAGACAAACGACCTGTTCTCGCGAAAGAACCCCTTTATTGAGCAGTGCCTGGGCAAAATACTGTCTGAGGAAATATTGTCTAAGCATTTTCACTGCCTCTCTTTCTTATACGGCTGAGCGCTTGCTTCAATTGTTCAATTCCATATGGTTTTTGAATGAAGTCAATCGCGCCCAGCTGCAGCGACTCAATAATATGCTTTGAAGACCCCGCTGATGAGAGCATCAGCACTGGCAGATCGGGTCTTGCCTGTCGAATGGCCCGCAAGGCTTCAACTCCGTCAACTTCAGGCATGACAATATCCAAAATAATAACATCCAGCGGCGCCGTCAAGGCTTCCATAATGGCTTCCTTGCCATTTTTTGCTTCGGAAACCTCACAACCCAGCTGTTCCAGATCACCTCTCAGCTTACGCCGCAGTAAAGACGAATCATCCGTGATTAAAACCCTCAACTTCTGCTCCACAATTCTCCGCCTCCTTGATCGTTCCCCTATTTTATTTTCGAAAAATTCCCTATTTTATTTTTAGCTTTATTATAACACAAGTCAAGGCGTGCCCCCTAGTGATTTTATTCTGTCTATCCCCCGCGGGGCTGTTCTTTTGGGGCATTAGGACCCGACTCCAGCGCCAGCAGTTTTTCCTTTAATGACAATCCCCCACTATAGCCGACGAGGCTGCCATTTGCGCCAATGACTCGATGGCAGGGGATTACAATCATCACCGGATTGCGATGATTTGCCATCCCCACAGCACGAGATGCCCGGGAGCTGCCTGCCGCTGCCGCGACCTGCTTATAGCTTTTCGTCTCGCCATAAGGAATGTCCTGTAAAACAGTCCAGACCGACAGCTGGAATTTTGTCCCCCGCAGTGACAGTGGCAGGGAAAATCGCGTGAGCGAACCACCAAAATATTCGTTCAACTGCTGTTTTGCTTTACGCAGCAACGGCGTTTCGCAGGGATTCAAAATCCCCGTCAACGAATCTGTCGCCAGACAAATATCGGTTATACCGCTACCATCTTCGGCCACAGCAAATTTTCCAAAAGGAAAATCATAATGCCAGACATTTTTCTGCCACGTACTTGTAGTTGTCATTTCACCACTCCCTTATACAGTCGTTTCAGCAAAGAAATTTCTGTTGCATACCCCTCCAGATCATTTGGCGTTTCCAAATAAAAGGGCCGTCCCTGTAGTTTCGGATGATTCACAATCTCAGTAATTGCCTGCAGGCCGATCTCTCCCTGCCCAATTTTTTGATGACGGTCCTTATGACTGGCAAATGGATTCATACTGTCGTTAAGATGAACCGCTTTCAGTCGTTCAAGTCCAATAACCCGGTCAAATTCTTCAATAACAGCATCCAGTCCGTGGACAATATCATACCCCCCATCAAAGACATGACACGTATCGAGGCACACTCCCAGCAGCTGGTCTTCGTCTACCCGGTCAATAATTTCTCGCAGCTCCTCAAAGCAGCGTCCAATCTCCGTGCCCTTCCCAGCCATAGTTTCAAGCAGAACCAGTGTTGCCTGCTCCGGCCGCAAAACCGCATTGAGCAGCTTCCCAATATATTCAATACCAGCCACACTACCCTGTTTCACATGACTTCCCGGATGAAAATTGTACATACTCCCGGGAAAATATTCCAGTCGCTGTAGGTCCTCCAGCATGACTCGCTGGGCAAACGCGCGCAGATCTTCATCCGCGGCGCAGGCGTTAAGGGTATAAGGTGCATGGGCAAGGATCCCTTCTAGCCCTTCGGCCGCAGCATAGGCCACATAGGCTGCAGCATCTGCTTCATCAAAAGGTTTTGCCTTGCCCCCACGAGGGTTCCGCGTGAAAAACTGAAATGTATTCGCCCCTATTGCTTTGGCCGCCTTCCCCATAGCCAGATAACCTTGGGCCGAGGAAAGATGACATCCTATTTTCAGCATAAATAGCCTCCTTTATATCATATTTCCTGTTTTAATATTTCCCTGATCAAAGCATGTACAGCGGCTTCCTCTGTTGCCCAGGAGGTCACAAACCGCACAATCGTATGTTCTTGATCATACGCCTCCCAAATGCCAAAAGCATAGTTTGCCCGAAGTCGCTCTATACAAGCATTGGAGAGTATAGGAAATATTTGATTCGTTGAAGCAGTTGGTGAAAAAAACCGTATCCCAGCTTCAGATAAAGCACGGCGAATCAATGCAGCCATGTCATTGGCATGTTTGCCTAAGGTAAAGTATAAATCATCACGGAAAAGCTCTTCAAACTGAATGCCTAGAAGCCAGCCTTTCGCCGCCATAGCCCCCCGCTGCTTAATCATATAACGAAAATCCGGTTTCAACTCCTGCTTAGAAATCACCAAGGCTTCACCAAATAAAGCCCCGCATTTCGTCCCACCAATATAAAACGCATCGAGATAGCGCGGCAAATCTTCCATCGTCAGATCATTTCCCGTACTGGTAAGGGCCGATGCCAGTCGCGCCCCGTCCATATAAAAATAGAGTCCGTACCGGTCGCAAGCGGCACGAAGCGCTTGTAGTTCATCGTGGGTATATAAAGTCCCCAGCTCCGTCGAGTTAGAAATATACACGAGCCGGGGTTTTACCATATGTTCATCCATATGCTGCGTGATCACTTGTTCAACCCCTTGCGGTGTGAGCTTTCCCTTCACCCCTGGCACAGAAATCACTTTATGACCCGTGGCCTCAATCGCACCCGTCTCATGCACACATATATGCCCAGTTTCAACCGCAATAGCAGCTTCATGCGGACGCAAAAAAGCGGCCATCACCGTCAAATTCACCTGCGTTCCCCCGAGAAGAAAATGCACATCCACATCATTCCGGCCTATTTTTTCGCGAATATATCGGGCCGCATTTTGACAATGGTCATCTTCGCCATACCCTTGATTTTGCTGACGATTTGCGGCCAGCATCGCCGTCATAATTTTTTCATGGGCACCTTCACTATAATCATTTTTAAAACTGTACATTTATATTTCCCCCACCACATTAGCCAACAAGTTGCAGCCATTATTGTTTTCTTTATTTTATCACCGGCACTACCATACTGACAAATGCTCATGCCAAATAAATACTGTTTTTTATTGCGCTTGTCAGAGACATACAAAAGATGCTCCCCGAACTGATTTGTCCGGGGAGCATCTTTTATCAAGGCGGGCAGGATCAAGCCAGCAGCAACGATATATCACCAAAGGACAGCCGCAAGACAATTTCTTCGGCAGCTTTTTCGGAAAAAGCCGCCTGTTGCTCTACATGCTGCAATTCAAGATCCAGTTCCATACTGTTATTTGAAGCATTCACACAGAAAATTCCATTGGTCAAGTTTAAAAATTCTGCCGCGCAGTCCTTGGCATAGGCATCAACAACCGCCGGCATATCATCTCCACTATACCGTTCTGCCAAGGCCAGCAGGACATCCTCATTGAGTCCAAGCCCCGTGTGAAGGCCGCCAGAACCTTCAATCTGCTGGGTAATTAGCCAGGAATACGGTTTGTCCTCGGCACTCTGACGCTTAATAATAACCGGTGTTTCGCCTAAGAACCGAACCATATTGCGCAGCAGCAATGCGGTATAATTTTGATAACAGGCGGCATTCTCAACGTCCCCAAAATCAAGGCTAAAGCGCACGATTTCATCGATATCACCTTTAATCAGTGCATCGAGATTTTCGGCAGACAATCGATTATCTTCCTTATAACTGCTCAGAGCTTCATCTACCTGTTGCAAGGACAGATAGCCTTTGTCGACAATCGCCTGACTGAGCTGCAGATATCGTTGGCTCTGCACCTCGAGTAACCTTGCCACCTCCGCCTCTCGCAACAGCCCGCGTTCAATCGCCAGTTCGCCAAAACGCTTGTCATAGCGTTTTTGAAGTTCATGCACCCGTTCCACCTCTGCCGGAGTCATATACCCGGCATCTATTGCCAAAATCCCCAGCTTAACTCTGACCGATGCCTCCTCCGCCAGCACTGCCTGCAGCTGCGTAGCGGATAAAATCCCCTTATCCAATAAATACTGTCCGAAATATTGACTAAACATGCTATCGCCCCTTATTTATGTATGCTTGAAATAGCCTTCGCAATCTGTTCTCTATCATATGGTTTTTGAATAAAATTATTAGCGCCAAGTTTTAAAGCCTGCACTAGTTTGGCTGACGTCCCCGTCGAAGAAAGCATTACCACATTAGCTGCCTGATCAAGCCTTTTTATTTCCTGTAAGGCTGACAGGCCATCACAAACCGGCATCACAATATCCATAAATACAACTTCCGGCCGAGTCTGATCATACGAAGTTATTCCTTCCTGCCCATTCCCAGCCTCAACGACCTCACAATCAAATTCCGTTTCCAGTAAATCTCGTAATTTTTTGCGAATAAACATGGAATCATCGCAAATTAAAACCTTCCGCTTCTCTTGTCCCATTATGAAATCCCCTTCCCGCTTTCATAGTTTTAAATCAAAATCATGTACTTTTCACATTCTTCAAATAATTTAAGGCTTTTCCCCAAAACGCTTACCTCATGTAAAATAATTCCTCCTGGCAGCCATATTATCCTGCTATATGCGGGAAAATTGTTTTGTCCAAGCAATAAAAAGGGCCTGCCTCATGGCAGGCCCAGCCCTTAAAAATCTATAAATTTTGCTGACAGGCATAAATAACATGATAAGTTGCCTCAATTTTCGATTTTGGGGCAAAAAGATCCTGATAGGAATCGATCATCTTTAATAGTAATCGACGGTTTGTCCTCATCTGCTGCCCAGAGGCATTGTTGGCCCCTACCCGTTTGACGGAAAGTAAAAATTCCTTTACCGAGCCAAACTTCTCAATAAACAGCTCTTCCTGAAACAGTGCCGGCATAGAAAGCTCATCTACAATTTGTTCGAGTGTTTCCCTGGTGATAAAAGTCGGCCCATGCCGATCATCACAGTCAGCGACAAGCCCCAGTGTCTTTCTGGCTATAGCAAAGGCCTGATGCATCTCCCAAAACGTCTTTTCCCCGAAGGTTGCATAAAACAGGCAACCTCCCGGTGCCAGCTTTCCCTTCAGACCCTCCAGCGCCGCCGGATAGTCTTTGAACCACTGAAAGGCTGCATTGGAAACGATTAAATCAAACGGCCCCGCCAGTGTCAGAACTTCTCCATCAACAACCATATATTCGATATTCGCGTATTCGCCAAGGTTTGCTCGAGCCTGTTCAAGCATCAGCGGCGAGATATCACTCGCAATAATTTCTGCCTCTGGATAAAGCTCCGCCAGCTGTTTTGTCAAAAATCCCGTTCCACAGCCAATTTCCAAAATTCGCTTAAAAGCTCCGGCATTGGCTACCATTGCCGCCAAACGAATTCCCATCTTTTTTTGCACGACGGCATATTCATCATAGGTTTTGCTGCTGCGCCCAAAATGTGTCCGTACCAAACGTTTATCCATTTTCCGCTATACCTTCTTCAATTATTTTCAAAACTTCAGCCAGGTGTGAGAAAAACAGTACATGCCCCGCTCCCGGAAACAGTTTCAGTTTTGCCGCCGGGAGCAGCGCCGCCATATACCGGGCCGCCGCCGGCGGGCAGATTTCATCGGCCTCTCCATGCAGAAGATCCACGGGCACTTTGATTTGCGGTAAAATATCCCGCAAATCCGATTGCAGCAGGTAATGCAGTCCTTTTTGCAAGCCAGCACCGGCAAGCGAAAAGAACGCCGGGCTTATCTCGTTAAATTTTTCCGCGGCCTCAGTTTCCGTGGCCGCAAACATCTCCCGATAAAAATTTTCCTGTGTTTCCCGCTGCCGGCGGTTAAGTCGCCGGGATAAGCTCTTAACAATCGACGGTGGCAAGCCCTCCGTATACAAACCATCTGTCGTAAATCTCGATGTGGAGGACAGTAAGATCAGCCTTTCAATCCACTCTGGATGAGCATGTGCCAGCTGCAGCGCCAGCATCCCCCCCAAAGACCAGCCAATAACAATCATTTTTTCTCGCCTTACCTGCCA
Organism: Selenomonadaceae bacterium; assembly: GCA_963678095.2. GTDB lineage: Bacteria > Bacillota > Negativicutes > Selenomonadales > Selenomonadaceae. The sequence goes on from OY782746.1 coordinate 1,174,863, forward strand.
AAGTTTTTTAACGGTCCGTTCGAGATCCGAAAAATCGGGGAATTCTTCATTATCGTATAAAAAACTTTCGCCTTCGGTCAGCGAAGCGGGCCATACCTGCGGCCCGCTTGCCCAGCCATGAATAAAAATTTTCATTCTCTCACTCCCGTCATTAGTAAACCTTTATAAATATAATGGTTTACAATGAGCCTAAATTTTTATTTGCTTTTATATTATTATATTACCAAATTATCATATAAAAAAAGCCTATTGTCAACGGCTAAACTTTTAGCTGTTGACAATAGGCTCTATACGGCTTACCTGTACTCAACCGATTCGGCTGGCCCGCGGCTGTGCCTGTACACGATCGTATGCCTTCAGTTCCCGGCAAATATCGCCGACTCCATTAAAGACAAAACTGGCGGTGACACCACAGCGCTTCAGATCCGCTTCTTCCGATTCACCGGACAACACCAAAATTGAATCAATCCCGGCATTTTCGCCTGTTTTTATGTCCGTATAAACACGATCACCCACAATCGCGATCCCGGCAGTATCGGATAAACACAATTTACGAAACGCACTTTCAATAATTTCCTTATTGGGCTTGCCGATGATCTTAGGCACTTTGCCCGTGGAAGCTTTGATCAACTCTATTATCGCTCCGGTATCCGGAATGTACCCGTTTTCCACGGGACAGTTAAAATCCGGATGAGTCGCAATATAGCAAATGCCCTGTCGAATAAAATCGCAGCCCTTAACCAGTTTTGCATAAGTCAGCGTCATATCAAAGCCAAGCACGACAAAGTCCGGCGCCTCATCCGTTAAACAAAATCCGCCCGCTACAAAGGCCTGTTCAAGCTCTGGTGTTCCCATTAAAAATATGCGTGCTCCCGGTTTTATGCTTTGCAGATAGCAGACAGTCGCATCACCAGACGTCAGAACATTGTCTTCATTACAGGAAATTCCGAGTCGGCACATTTTTTGTACATAATGGGCAGCATCTTTCGAAGAATTATTCGTCAAGAACAAAAACTCCCGGCCACTCGACTGCAAATAATCGATAAACTCTTTTGCCCCCGGCAGCAACTGCTGCCCCAGATTAATTGTCCCATCCATGTCGAGCAAAAAGCTTCTGATTTCACCAACATTTTTTACCATAGCAAGTGCCTCCCTTATCCTGTTAACCGAACTGCCTTTTAATTAAAGCCAGTCACGAACGAGTTCCCGTCCAATCTCCTGAGAAAATTCATCGAGCAGGCCCAAATCCGCCAGCAACGTAAGGATGGTATATCTGTTTCTTACCTCTTTCGCCATGCGGACCGCATCTACCGCCATCTGCCCGTCAATGCCAACGTCTTGCGGCTTGACCGGAGCCTCTGCTTCGTGCAGAATTTTCTTTACCGTAGCGGATGGCGCGACCTCGGCTAAAACCTGCTCAATTTCAGGCCAGTTTTGTCTGATAATCGCCAGTCGTTCGAGCTTGTCCGGCAGGGAATTGCGCTGATCCTGTTCGCTTAAAGCTATAATTTCCCCCGCACATTGCTGATAATAACGTTCTACATCCGCCCGCCATTTCTTTTCGTCAAACGACCGGGCTTTTTCCTCAGCCTTGCCAAAATCGACCGTTGCCTCGCGCAACAGTTCATACAAGCGGGTCGTAAGGGTCGTTCCGATGCCAACTTTCGTTCCATGAAAAATCGCCTTTTTGTGAGCAAATAAGAACTGCATTTCCCAGTAATGCGCCAGATGATGCTCGGACCCGGAGGCCGGGCGCGAAATGCCGACAAAGCTCATCGCAATTCCAGTCAGCACCAGCCCTTCCATCAGATTTTTAATTGCCTGAGGATCCCGCTGTTTTATTTTTTCAATATTGTCCATGCAGGTTTGTATGGATTTTTTCACCATTTGCACAGTAACATCACAATAAAACTCCCTGTTGACAATTTGGCTGATTTTCCAGTCCGCCAAAGCCGAATATTTGCCGATGATATCGCTCCAGCCGGCAATAATCATGGGCATCGGTGCCTCCCGTAAAATATCAACATCCCCAATAACTGCCCGCGGGCAGGATACATTATAGGAAGTCTTGAGATCGCCGACAATCAGCGCTGCCCCAGTCGAGGCAAAGCCATCCATCGACGGTGCAGTCGCCACAATAACGGAATCAATGCCAAGCTTATAGCTGACGAATTTGCCAAGGTCATTGAGTACACCTGAACCCACGCTTAAAATCACATCAACATCGCGATCCGTCTGAATAAAAATCTTGCCGGCCGCCATTTCATCCGGCACCAAATCATCCTGCTGGCGCTGAAAAACACAGACTTTATAGTTCATTCCCGCCTTCTCCAGCGCCTTGGCTGCCATTTTACCAGCCGCTTCCCAGGTGTTATCATCGGCTACAAGCAGCGCTTTTTTATAACCAAGCTCTTGTAGCACCTGCCCTGTCTTTTTGATGGCACCCTCCTCAATGAGGATTTTATCCATGGCAATTGTATGCGGTCTGCCGCAGGTACAAGAAAGCTCGCCCCCAATGTAATCCGTAATTTTTAAACTATCCACATTTTCCAGTGTCAACTGCATATCCATCCACCTCTTTCCGCCCAGCAGACAAGCCAAGGTCTGTCGCCAGACGCTTTTTAGCGGCAGGGCAAGCATCGCCTGTCGCTAAAAGCATATTTCTCTGTTAAAATTCCGGGTTATCCGCACTGAGCAGCAATCAGAATATCCCCAGTATACCCGTAATAGCACCAAACGCGATCAATATTCCCATCAATTTAATCGGCGATACCCCGGCTTTTACCATCTTGAGTACAACCAAAGTCAACACCAGTGGAATCAGTCCCGGCATTAATTTATCCAGTAAATCTGCCTGCAGGTTAAACTGCATTCCCCCAAGATCAAGCGTCGTCGCGAATTTAAGCGGAATAAACCGGCCAACAAGGCCACCCATAACGAGCGTTCCCAAAACAGAAGCGCCTTCAATCACACGATTGATTTTGCCGCCTTCCATAATTTGCTCTACTGCAATCCGGCCATATTTATAGCCATTCATCCACAGGCTGAATGAGATCGTCGTCATGATTAAAAACTGTGCCAGGACAAAGATCATCGGGCCGGCGATATTGTTGTTATTTGTTATCCCGATGCAAATTGCGAGCATGATCGGAGTAATTACGCCCTGCGTCAGCGTGTCACCAATTCCGGCCACCGGCCCCATCAGACCAGTTTTTATCCCATTGAACGCCTGGTCGCTAATTGGCTTGCCATTGGCACGTTCCTCTTCCATGGCCACGGTAACCCCATGGATTACCGAGCCACAAATTGGTTCGGTGTTAAAAAAGGACAAATGCCGTTTAATTCCTTCCTTCTGTTCCTCCGGCGACTTATAGAGTTTTTTGATGACCGGCAGCATCGAATGGGCAAATGCCGTTGCCTGCAACCGCTCATAATTGTAATTGGACTGCGCAAACATGAACCAGTTAAACCAGGATTTTATTACGTCACGCTTCGCTAGACTATTCGTTGCCATATTATATCCACCTCGCCTTTCTATGCTTCACTGCTCGAATTGTTTCGCAAGGAGCTTACTGTCAATGCCAAAACAATACCGATGATTGAAATGATGACGATATCCATCTGGAAATGAACCGCAAAGATGATCCCGAGAACGAAAAACGGCATTGTAAACGAATTGCCGATCAGCTTTAAGTTCATTGCAATACCTAATGCCGGCAGCATCGCGCCGATTACATTAAAGACATGCAGGACATTGTCCGTCAGCACGCTGAGCATGCCATTGACTGCGCTCGGACCATAATAGACAACCAATGTTGCCGGAATAAAGCTTACCAGAAACAGTAGAATCTGCGGTGGCACAACATTGATAAAGGCCACCATATTGAGATTCCCCTTCTCGACCTCACGATCCGCCCAATGAACAAAGAAGGAGTTGACTGTCATCTTAGCAATCCAGAGAACGGTTGCAATGGTTCCCAGTGGAACTGAAATCGCCATTGCCGTGCTGACATCGAGATTTGATATGATAGCCAGTGCCGTCCCGGCATAACCGGCAAAGGAAGGATCCCCCATTTGCGCGCCGCCAGCCGAGATAAACCCTAAGTATATAACATTGATGCCCGCCCCGATCAGAGCACCTTCCAGCGGTTGGCCAAGGATCAAGCCAGTAATAAACCCTGCCAAAAGCGGCCTGTTTAGTGTAAAGAAACCTACATATGTGCACCAAGGACTCCATGAAAGGTAATAAAAGAAACCGATTAATGCTGCCTGAAAAAACGAAACTTCCACGTTAATTCCCCTCTTTTCTTTTTTTAATCTATATAAAACACCTTAGAGCAATTTTTCAATATCCATCGCCGAAGCATCCGGCACAATCTGAACGTAGACTCTGGTACCGCGCTGCAGCAGCGATTTAAAGCACATCCGTTCATCATCCGATATTGAAATATTGCGGTAAAGCTGTTTGCGCCCCTGAATGGCTCCCATTCCGCCAAGATTCAGCTCGGCGATTGTCACGCCGTTATCGAGCAGTGCTTCTACCGTTTTCGGCGTCTTGACAAGAACGATCACACGTTCCTCACTGTCTTCGCCTTTTAAAATCTCACTGGCATCCGCTATCGAATGAATGCCAATCTTAAAAGAACTCGGCGCCGCCATCTTCAAAATTTTCACCATAAAGTCATCCGCGGCAACCTCATCATCAACCACAATAATCCGGTTTGCCTTTGTCACCTTGGCCCAGGCCGTGACTACCTGCCCATGAATCAAACGATCATCAATTCGCGTCAAAACAATATTTAACATACGTATCACCCTTCTTCTTTAAACTCTATGTTCTTATACTCTTTGCAGTTCAGAAAACAACTCTTTAATGCCATCTTTGCCTGATTCCATGCAACGTGCAGTCAGTTCCTCGAGTGAACAGGCCTCACGCATCGTCAGTGATTCCAGAACCATGGGGAAACTGATACCGGTTATGCAGCGAAACTGCTGTTTTATCCGACTGCTTGCCAGAGCGGTTGCATTGTAGGGGCTGGCACCAAACAAATCGACAAAAACCAGCACCCCGTCCCCCGTATCCATTTCCTGGATCGCGCCTTCTACCTTTTGAGAAAATACGGCAATATCATCACCGCGGTTGAGCCCTATCGCACTCACCTGGGGAAATTGTCCAACAATAAGTTCTGCACTTTTTAGCATCGCCGTCCCAAAATCCTCATGTGTCAACAACAAGATTCCAATCATTCTCTCACCTCGCTTTTCAAACTGCTTTTTATTTTTCTGTTCGCCCAATAGAAATGCAAGCTGCATGCCAACACACATTCGAATGTGTATCATCCTCTACAATATTTTTGGGGTCGCGCCTGCAAAGGCTTGTAAATCAAGATAATTTATTAATTTTAATTTTTAGAATTTTTATTCTCATTGGAATAATACAACGCTGTTTTTTAACAGCGCCTATGTGTGTCAACCAATTCAGTTTATCTGTATCGAATGTGTGTTAACACACAAAAAAAGCCGAACCGTCAGCCCCGCCGGTTCGGCTTTTCTGTTACTCTGCACTACTGGGCTTCTGTCCGAAGGCAAAAATGCAGATTCAGCATTTCAACAATATAAGCAACCTCTGTATCAGGAATAGAGATTCCAAACACTTCTTCTACCAGTTCAAAATTTTGTTTTATCGATTGAAACAATTCCCCGAACTGATGTCTGATATGAGAAAATTTTTTATACGGCAGCGGTTCCTTCCGCACCATTCGTTCAATCATGCAGGAACAATGAAATAAAAATTTCAAGTGGATGGTATCATCAATAGCAAAATCATTTTCCGCGGCAATGCCCTCGAGTACTTCATCGAGTACCCGGCAGGCCTTTTTCACATTCAGGAAAGCCAGTACATCCTCCAGCATCGTAAATACACCGGCTGAATACCCTGTCGGTTCATTTTTCACCGGCGAAAAATCAATCTGATCCTCCACTTCGACCTTGACGCGCCCGCCAATAAAAGAACTCATCGTCAATACACTTTCCTCAAGTTCTGCCAGTGTCATATTCGGCATCATCGCTTTACGGGCAGCCTCAATAACCATCGGCGTACTGACCATGCGGACCGTGCGCGTCAGAATCCCCGTCCGACTGGTAATCACCTCAGAAAAAGTCGTCAAGGATCCCATATCAACAAGCAGCAATACCCCTCCGCCCGTATTGATGCGCCGGACCAGTTCAACCGCTTTATTGAGCGTGACGGTAACCTTTTCCTCCATCGGCATATCCAGCGCATGAATACAGTCATAACCGAGCAGCATTTTTGCCACCTCGACCATATTCGTCGCCGTCGATTTCCCATGTGACAGAACCAACACCTGAATGTTTCCTTCCCGTTTTATATTCATCGAATATAAGAACATGGCAATAAACGCCGCTTCATCGCTTGGTATGCTGACCGAAAGCGCCTTCTCGACGCGCTCTTTTATCTGCAGGGCAACGCGAAACTCTTGTGGATGCTCCTTGCGCACTTTGACGCTGTTGGGGTAAATTCGCACTTCTCCCTGCCGCAGCCGTTCGATCAGTGTTTCCATATGAAGGGCCAGACTGTAAACCAGCTTCGCATCAATAATACGGCCAAAGACTTCCGGAGCCGCTTCAATTTCCTGTTCTATGATCTGGACGATTTCCGGCGTGGCGATCTTTGACAGCACTTCTTTATCAAGCTGCAGATTCTTGCCCCGTGCCTTCGGAATGGACTGATACATTCTTTTTTGTACCTGACCGGCAATGTTTTCACGAATTTCATTGGTTTCGAGCCCTTCACTGTATAGCTTCTGGGCACTTTCCAGAATCAGGTCATAGAAGTCATCTCCGGTCTGATATTCATCATAGAGCAGCACATTCTGCAGGTTTTCGGAAAGCCCCTCCGCTCCGCCATCAAAAGTGATGGTTTCACAATCATTGAGGTTAAAATTCTGCATCAGTTCCTGCCGTTTCTCATCAATCGCAAAAAAACCTTCCTTCAATTTTTGCGACAACTGCGACAGCTTTATCTGCACATCGCCCTGCTTGCCCGTAACATATTCAACAAAGGCATTGGCGCAGATCAGTTGAATGTCATTGCGTAGCTGTCCGATATTTCCCGGGCACTTATAGAGCAGTAGAACCTTTAAAACCTCTTTGGCCACCGTGAGGGGGGCCTTGATTTTGACCGATTCTTCTGCAAAAAACTGACATATAAGCTTCATTCTCACCTTGAGATTGCGCTCGTTGAGCCCTGGGAGCGTGATGACCAGCGGAATTCGCCGCAAAAAAGTCCCAAGAATCGCTGACTGCGGATCCTCTGTTGTTGCCGCAATGATCAGAACGTTTGCTGTCCGCACGCTCTCTGCTTCACCAAGCCGACGATATGTACCCCTGTCAATCAGGGAAAACAGCATTTCCTGGCCTTCCGGCGGCAAACGATGAATTTCATCCAAAAACAAAATGCCTCCGTCAGCCTGATCGATAAGCCCTCGTCGCTCCCGCTCCGCCCCGGTATAAGCACCTTTTACGTGCCCAAACAAATGCGAAATCAACAGCTGCGAATTTTCTGCATAATCCGCACAATTAAAAATAACATAGGAAGCTTGCGGGGCAAGCTTGCCGGTATCAATCGCATAACGATACATGATGCCGGCAAAGGTCGTCTTGCCGCTTCCCGTCGGCCCAATAATCAAAGTATGCAGCCCATGCGGCGGATATAAAATAGCAGCTTTTGCCTGTTTGACCTGCAGCTGCAGGTCTTCTTCCGCCCCAATAATATTAGCAAAAATTTCATCCTGAATATTCATGGAATCTTTTTCCGCCATAGGCACGGGCTGAGTATCACGCGTAACCAGGCCCGGCTGCTCTGGGGGAATTCGTTCCACTCGTTCCATTGCAAATAATTCCTTATACAAATCTTCCATCTCCGCAAACACCAGTGAAGTTAACCGAAATTTAAAGGCTGTCTGCAGCACGCTAAGGGACAAATACAGTACAGGTTTGCCCAGGATCTTGACTGCCTTTTTTTCGCCGAGCAGACAATTGAGCTCTTTGCTCACATTGCTGCGGAGTAAATCCAAGCGACCAGCAATCTCATTTGCTGAAAATCCTTGGCGTCCGCCCTCTTTCAGCATCGGCACAATTGCCTCCGTCAGCGATGCCAATTCCGCATACACCCGGCTTTTCCGATCACTTTTTCTCCATTGTTTATCCACATGCTACCTCCTCTACCAGCTGCCACCTTACAAACAGCAAAAAGAAAAGCTTCGCCACAATCACGCGAAGCTTCCGGCAAATTATTTTTACTGCCACTTTTTCTTAAACTTACTGCAACGCTTTATGTGAAAATATTGCGCTTTTTATCCTCCCCCCTGATTTTCACCAGCCATTCAGGGGTATAAGCGCCGATATCAACAGAATACGTCTTGTTATAAAAATCCATATCCTTTAGATTGATTTCGACAAATTTCGTTAATTACCTGCTGCAACCGCTTTAACTTCCATCCGTATTTATGTCCCCCATCACAGCTCCTAGAAATCAAACCTTAAATTTCTGTATGGCTTCCTGCAGCTCGGCCGCCATCTGGGATAAATGGGTGCTGGCAGAAGCAATTTCTTCCATCGAAGAGGATTGTTCCTCCGTTGCCGCCGAAATCGTTTCCGTTTCCTCGGCAGTCGTTTTTGTTTCAGCCGCAATCGCTCCAGCGGCACGGACAACATCTTCCGTTCCGGCTGTCAGCTCCTGGGCCGCCGCTGAAATTTCATTGATTTCACCGACAATTCCCTTGATCATTTCTAATATTTCACCAAAATTCTGGCCGGCAATTTCTACCAGTTCGGATCCCGCCTGCACCTCGCGCTTACTCTCATTCATAAAGGCCACGGCAGACTGTGTTTTGATCTGCACATCACCAATCAGGCTGGTTATATCCTTTGTTGCCTGCGCGGACTGTTCTGCCAGTTTTCTGACTTCATCGGCAACAACAGCAAAGCCCCGCCCGGCTGTTCCGGCTCTGGCGGCCTCAATTGCCGCATTAAGCGCCAAAAGATTTGTCTGCCCAGCAATCGAGGAGATCAACTGTACAATCTGCCCAATCTGTTGTGACTTCGCCTCAAGTTCGCCTACGACCCCGGCAGTATCCTTTGTTTTTTGTTCAATAACCAACATCTGACCGGCTGTCTTTTCCATCGCCCGGCCGCCCTCGGTCGCCGCAACTGCCGTTTTGCCGGTTGATTCAGCTACCAGCCCGGTATTTTCCGTTACCTGCCGAATTCCCTGCGCCATCTGTTCAACAATCTGGTTTGTCGTCATCGCCAGTTCCAGCTGTTTTTCAGCTCCCTGCGCAACATCACTGATTGACGAAGCAACCTGCGCCGAAGCCTGCGCCGACTGCTCGGCGCTGGCCGTAAGTTCCTGCGATGCCGCGGCCAGCTGCTGGGAGGTGTTAACCAGCTGTTTGATCAAGTTTCTGACGTTGCGATTCATCTGATCCACAGCCTTTGCCAAGGCCCCAAATTCGCTCTTATCGGCCATATCACCCTCGGAAACATTTTGCGAAAAATCTCCCGCCGCAACCCCGCCGAGAAACTCAACCGAACCAGCAAGGCGCTGCGTAATCTGTTTTATGATCATCACGCCAATAAAGACACCGAGCAAAATTGCCACAACTGTAATCATGATAAACACCATATTGGCCTTGGCAAACGCTTCCTTTGACTCCTGATTCATCTGCTCCGCACTGCGACTGGCCTCAGTTGATAGCACCTGCAAGGCTTTTGCCGTGGCCTCCGAGGCCGGCAAGACCTTGCCCATATAAAGCTGATACGCTTCCTGATTTTTATTTTGCATAGCCAGTTCAATTGTCGCATTGTTCCCGTCCCGATAAGCGGCAATCGTATCCTTTACCGCCTGCAGGTTCTTCTGCTGCGCGGGTGATAACGGCATGGCATCGTATTTTGCCAGCTCTTCGGCATACAGTTTGCGTGTTGCTGTGATGCGATCTTGCAATTGCTTATTTTCTCTGTCCTCCGTTGTCAGCATCAGACTCAAAACATCTGTCCGGATCTGATCAATATAAAGCCGGTTTTCATAGGCCAGTGTAACTTCTGTCAGATTGTTCCGGTAAATCTGATCCGTATACTCACTGCTCTGTTTTAGCGCCAAATACCCGGCCGACCCCACAATAATGAGCCCCAAACTGAAAACGACAATCAGGATACTGAGTTTCTGCTTAATCTTTAAATCGCTAAACCACTTCATTGCGCTACACTCCTCATATATTTTATTTGTATAAAACAGATTTCATTATAAATATAACTCCCCAAGAAAATGCAGCGGTTGTATACCAGCCTCCTTAATATTGACTCAATATTCTATTAACTTCCCGAAGGAATATAAAATCCCTTCTTTTTCCGGCAATAAAAATGGCTTCGCATAAAATTATGCGAAGCCTAAAAATTTTGGTTCTTTGTCAAATGTTGGGGTAAACAGCATAAAGTAAACTTTTCAGCGAGGAGGCAACTCCTCGCTGTTTTCTATTTTGTGGGTGCTAAATAAAGTATGCGATTTCTCATCCGATCAAATCTTCGTAAACCATAGCAGGTCCGTTTTAACACCTTCGTTCGATTATTGCAGCCTTCTATATATCCGTTGCTGTAGCCAGTTGCTATTGCTGCAACAATCTCATTTTTCCATTCGATGACTGTTTTCATTAATCGTTCAAATGGTGCGAGATTATACCGTATAACTTCCTCTTGCCATTTTTTAAAGCGCTGTACATATTCTTTGCTGTCCCTACTATCCATAACATCATAAAATTTCTCTTTCAGTCGATATGCGTTTTTTAGTTTTTCTGAGACATCCAGCATATTCGCCAGTTGCTCGATTTCTTCTGGAGTCTTTAAGTTTTTGTGCCTTCGTAATAGTAAAAATCTACTGCGTTTAAAATATTTCCTTCGATGGTCAGAAAACTCCTTTTGCACCTCTTTGCGAATTCGTTCCATTGCCCAATTGGCAAGGCGACACGTATGGAATTTATCTGCTACAATCTTGGCTTTTGGAAAGCAGCTTTTTACAACACTTCGAAATAAGCTGCTCAAGTCCATAACTACATATTTAACATGGGCTCGCTGCTGAATAGAGAAGGATGTGAAATATTTGCAAAGGTCATCTGTTTTGCGATTTTTTAAAACATCCAATAAGACCTTCTTCTTAGGGTCTACTAATAAACACTGAAATTTTTCCCGATCCGCATTGCCTTTAAACTCATCAATGGCTAATGTTTCTGTCAACTGTGGTTTAGAAAAAGAAACATGGTCAAAAAGGCGTAAGGCTGTAGGTACAGAAATATTACTTTCTTGCGCAATAGCAGCAGCCGATTTTACTTTAGAAAACTGTGAAATGATGAATTTCTTTAACAACGTTGTCATCCGTTGATATTTACCGAGAAAAGGGTTTGACTCCGCGAAGTGCTTTGCACAGTTCGGACAGGAATAGCGACGTTTGCGCAGGAAAAGATCATAGACTTTGTGTGGTAAGGGAATGTGTTTGATTTTTTGAATGCGGTAGTCGTGGATTTTTTCTGTAGAACTACCACAGGATGGGCAAACATGAGATTTACGAGGCAACTGGATCGTGAGAGAATTATTTGAGGAAGAAGTAACACAAACCTCTTCCAAGTCTAAGAAAAATGTAGTAAACTGAGTGTCGAGCATAAATGACAACTCCTTTCGGTTAGTGTGTGGTAACTTTAATTGTAAACGAGTTGTTCACTTTATGCTCTTTTTGTGCAAAAAAATAATGCTGAGGTAAGCTTTCGCTTACCCCAACATTTATTATAGAACCAAAATTTTCTTTGTTGAGTCCGTAGACAGGGCCCTGGTTTACCGTTGCTCCGACGGGGCCATTTCTTCTACTTCCTGCCCTTTTTTATTAATGCCAAAAGCAAAATAGCCAATGCTTACCAAGGCACAAAATCCAAGGCCAACAAGCAGCGATACCCGCGTGTCTTCATTAAAGCTCATACCGATAAGAACGAGTAATAAAAACAAGACCACCGCATAATTGGCATAGGGAAACAGTGGTGATTTAAACGGATGATCCTTCATCTCTTTCGCCCATTTTTTGCGGAATTTTGCCTGACTCAGACAAAGCACGAACCACGGCAGCATCGCCGGCAGAATACTGGCACTGTAAATATAGACAAACAATTTTGAATCCGGATACATATAATTGAGTGCAACCCCAAACAGCAGGCAGCTCAAGGTAACCTTAAGTGCATTTGTCGGGACGCCGTCCTTAGAAACCTTACCCAAAAACTTCGGTGCCTGCCCATTTTGCGCCAGCGTATAAAGCATCCGACCACAGCTATAAATGCCACTGTTGCAGCCGGACATCGCGGCTGTCAGCACAACAAAATTTATAATGCCGGCCGCAGCAGAAATACCAATTTTAGAAAACGTCAACACGAACGGACTGCCGATAGAGCCCACTTGATTCCAGGGATAAATAGTCAAAATGACAAATATCGCCCCAATATAAAAAATCAAAATGCGCCAAATAATATTTTTCGTGGCCTGCTGCAAGGTATGGCGCGGATTTTCAGCTTCCCCAGCGGTAATGCCTACGAGTTCAACTCCCTGATAAGCCGCCGTTACCAGACACAAAGCAAACAAAAATCCTTGCCAGCCGCCGGCAAAAAACCCGCCATTATCATAAAGATTGCCAAGGCCAATCGGGATGCCTTCATTTCCGACTCCAAAAAATATCATCGCAAACCCGATCAGCAGCATGGCAACAATCGTAACCACCTTAATCAAGGCAAACCAAAACTCAAATTCACCATAATACTTTACAGAAACAAGATTTGCCGCACTGACAATCGCCACCCCGATCAAGGCCGGAATCCATGACGGAAGATCCGGAAACCAAAAATTCATATAAATACCAATGGCCGTAATTTCCGACATTCCGACCGTAATCCACATAAACCAGTAGCACCAGGTAGTCAAATACCCGGCCCATGGGCCCATATATTTTTTGGCATACGTGGCAAACGACCCTGTAACCGGCTCCAAGTACAACATCTCGCCCATGATACGCATGACCATAAACATTACAATCCCAGCTAAGGCATATGCTAAAATAACTGACGGACCAGCCCATTTAATTGTGCTGGCCGAGCCCATAAACAGCCCGACACCAATCGTCCCTCCAAGGGCAATCAATTCAATATGGCGGGCCTTTAGGCCGCGCTGCAGTTCTTTTCCTTCCACGCAAAAACTCCTCTCTAAAAACACAAACCTAAGTCTAAACTATATCTTCAATAAAAACAATAGTCTTTTTATCAGGATTTTACGGACAAACAGGCCTTCAAGTCCACCCATAATGTACTTTTAATTATCGAAACCAAACCACGAATTCCAGGTTAATGTAAACCAATATTACAAGTAACGGAGTTTGTTCTTGATATTAATAGCCCTTTACTGGTTTACACTTCAGTGCATCAACCCTTCAAGTGTTTATTTGAAAAGGACATTCTTCACACGCTCTCTTTATTTTTATAAATTTTTTTTTATTTATAACATAGAAAACAAAGTTTTCTCGTTTTTACCATGAATTATTTCAGCAACTCCTGTAAAATTGTCTTTACCGCATATTTATTCACAGACGCATTAGCCTCTATTCCTTTTGATGCAACAAGGGTTTTTAGAAAAAATGTCGAATTTTTAAAAATATTCGGTGAAACAAAAAAAGAGGTGGCTTTATTATATGGCGAGTATTGAGTGGAACGATAACTTTAGCGTTGGCATCCCGCAGCTCGATGATGAGCATCGACAACTGATCCATATGGCAAATACACTTTATGACGCCATAAAAGCCGGGCAGGGAAAAACAGCCGCAGATACGATCTTAAATGAACTCAAAGCCTATGCCCTTACCCATTTTTCCCATGAAGAGCAGCTTATGGAACAGGCACAATATCCTGGTTACGCTGCACATAAACAGCTTCATATTGCTTTTTCCAAAAAAGTGGAGGAATATCTTGATTTATTTGCCAAGAATCTGCTACCCGCAAATCAATTACTGGTAATTCTGCGAGACTGGCTCATCCACCACATCTGCAATGTCGACAGAGAGTATATGCCTTTTTTAAAAAAAGATGGCGAGTAATATCTCCGCCCCCATATAAAAGGCCCCCAACGTTTATTTTGGGGGCCTTTTCCTGTAAAACCATATAAAAAATAGTGACAATCAACGGCAAACTCGCAAACGCTCACTGATTGGCAACTTTTCCTTTGCTTCCGGTCCGACTAGAATTTGGCCAAACGGCATCTGCGCAACAAGTTTCCAGGTAGCCGGGACTTCAAACAGTTTTTTTACCGGTTCATCAATCAGCGGATTATAATGCTGAAGATTGGCACCCAATCCCAAATCAGAAAGTGCTGTCCACACAGCAAATTGCAGCATGCCATTTGCCTGCTGCGCCCAGACAGGGAAATTTTCTGCGTAAGCGGCATAAGTTTGCTGCATATGTTCTACCGTCCCCAGTTCCTCAAAAAACAGCAAGGTGCCATGTGCGGCCGCAAACCCGTTGATTTTCGCTTCTGTATCAGGAAAATTTTGTTCCGGGACAATCTTTTGTAAAGCTGCTTTTGTTATGTTCCAAATCTCCTGATGCTTATCCCCCAACGCTAAGATAACGCGTGCCGACTGCATATTAAAGGCCGACGGAACTGCTGTTATCACCGTCTCTAGTGATTTTAAAATTGTTTCTGCTGAAATTTCAATATCTTTTCCCAATGCATAATTTGTCCGTCTAAGCACCACGGCCTGTTCAAAAGATTTCATTTTTTCACGCCTCCTATAATTTTTATACAAGTATTTATCGTTATACGTTCGTCACCTTACAGCTAAATCCTGCCAATTTTAAGGGGGATATATTACGGCTATTATTTTAAGATATAATGAATATATATATTGTCTTTTTCCGCCAAATCAACCACACTGCCATCTTCAAGCTGAACAATGGATCTGGATGGCAGGTCTTTATTGAGAAAGACCACTCGTGCCGGCTGCTTGTTGGTAAGCATAACCTGATTTCCTGACAAAAAATCCATCATATTGTCCATAAAAATAATGCAGGCTTTGGCATCCAGACGATATAACTCACCCCGCATGCTGTCGAGACTGAAATAGGGACTGACCGCCCCCGGTGTTTCACAGTTAATCGTCAAAAACTCATCGAAAACATCCGCAACTGCAATGATTTTTGCATATGGATGAATCATCTGGCTGCGGGATTTTTTAGGATAACCGGATCCATCCTCTCGTTCGTGATGTTCGGCAATTCCCAGCAATACGCTCTCGGCAATTTCCGACTTTCTCTTTACCAGCTCATAGCCAAGCTGCGTATGGGTCTGATATACTTTGTAATCATTCGGGGCAAGCGCATTCGTCTGATTCAAGAGTTCTGGCGGCAGCTGTGACTTTCCCACATCGTGCAAAAGCCCCGCCAGGGCAATTGCGCTTACATTATCCGCTGGATATTTCAGCCAGGTTGCAATAAGGGCAGCAATGGCACTTACATTTACACTGTGACGAAAAGTATAATCATCACTCACCGGAAAATCATAAATATGATCGATGATGTTGATCCCATCGGTTATATTATCGGCAATTTCATTTGCCGTTTCCGTAAAAGTTTCCACCGGCACATCCTGGGTTTGCCGGATATCTTCAAAGGTACGCCGCATAACGTCCACGGACTGGTTATAACTATTTAAAAATTTTTGCATCTTAGGATCGAGAATCGGATTTTTTTCAATTTCAGCCACAATATCCACCCGGTCAATATCCCACATTTTGAATTTTTCAATCAATTCCGGATTGAGAATAGTGCCTTCCGTCACCAAAATGGAGGAATTATCTTTATACACATCCTGTGCCAGCTGCATGCCCGGAGCCAGAAATCTTGTGTCCTGTTTTAATACCTTCCTGTTCGCCGTTGCTTTTCCCATCAATCAGCCGTCCTCTCTCACTATACATCCATGCTTTTTCACTGTTATATTGACCATATTTTACCATAAACATCTGAATTTTAACACATTTTATCTTCTAGGTCAAAACTCCTATTTTAAGTACCATTTTCATTATAGGGCTATAGCGAAGGCAGTGTCAATCACACTATCGCCTTTTCAGTCCACGAAGATACCCCATACCGCAACCAGCGAAGCCCCGCCTTTATCCATTATAAGATAAAGGCGGGGCTTCGCTGCCCTGGATTCATTTCAAACTAGCTGCATAAAATGCGGCCTTATACTTTAAATTTGTGTATTTCCTGCTGCAAATCTTCTGCCATTTGTGCCAAATGCTTGCTTGCCGCAGCAATCTCTTCCACCGAAGCTGATTGTTCCTCGGTCGCAGCCGATATCGTCTGAGACTGCTCGGAAGTCCGCTTGCTTTCCGTGTCAATATGCGCCACGGCAGCAACAATATTTTCTGATCCGGTGCGAATCCCCGCGATGGCTCCGGCAATCTCATTGATTTGTTTTGTTATGTCCCGTACTTTTTCCAGTATCTGATTAAAGTTTTCACCGGCAGCCCCGACAATTCCCGTTCCCTCTTCCACTTCTTTTTTCCCTTCACTCATAAAGGTAACAGCACTATTTGTTTTGCCCTGCACCTGACTTATCAGCAGGGTTATTTCCTTGGCTGCCGCCTGCGACTGTTCCGCTAATTTGCGAACCTCTTCGGCCACGACAGAAAATCCGCGGCCAGCTTCGCCGGCACGTGCGGCCTCAATAGCCGCATTTAAAGCCAGTAAATTTGTCTGCCCTGAAATGTTGGAAATAACATCCACAATCCGGCCAATCTGATTCGATTTGTCCTCCAGCTCCCCAATAACAGCGGAAGTTGCATCTGTTTTTTCTCTTATCACCTGCATCTGTTTTACTACTTTTTGTATAATCACCTCACCGTTATTGGCTACCGTCGCCGTCACGGTGGCCGAATCGGAAACAACCCCTGTATTGGCTGCCACCTGCTGTATTGCCGCAGATATCTCCCCAACCGTCTGGTTGGCCGCCTCCACCAAATGCAACTGTTTTTCAGCGCCCTGAGCCACTTCACTTACCGATCCAGCAACCTGATTGGACGCCTGCGCCGACTGCTCGGCACTTGCCGTCAGCTCCTCCGAGGAGGCCGCCATCTGCTGCGCCGTATTTGTCAGCTGGGTAATCAGATGCTTTATGCTGTTTTTCATGTCATCAATCGCCCGTGACACCATGCCAAATTCGCTCTTGTCGTCAAGACTATGCTGGCTGATGTTCTGTGAAAAATCTCCGCCCGCCAAAATTTCTATATATTGAACAACCTCGGTCAAACGGCTAGAAATCTGCTTTGCTATCAGCCAGCCAAGCAAAGCGCCCAGCAGCAAAGCCGCAACTCCCAGCGAAGTAAATACTTTATTGGCAAAGGCAAATTCAAGTTTGCTTTGCTGATGAGTATTTTCTGCCGCTGCTGCAATCGCTCCTGAAAGATCATACAGATCGGTCGTAAATTGCTCCAGCAGGCTTTTAGCATCGCGGTTAAATAACGCATAGGCTTCTGCATTTTTATTCTGCTTAGCCAACTCCAGTACCTTGCTCCGCACCTCCCGGTATTTTGCGATATCACTCTTTATTTTTTCCAGATCTTTTCTTTCCTTAGCCTCCAGTGGCAATGCCTCTATCTTTGTCAGATTGTCATTGAACAGCTGACCGCGTTTGGCAATATCCTCTAGCAGCACCTGATTTTCATGGTCATCTGTTGTCAGCATCAAGGCGTACGTATCAGCCTCCACCTTGCGGATGTGCGCCCGGGCATCGTTTACCCACTCTACCCCCATGAGTTGTTCACTATACATTTTTTCCATGGCCGTATTGGTTTTATCAAGAAATACATAGCCTGTTATACAGACCGCCACCATTCCCAACAGCAATAGCGAAACCAATAGAATCAATTTTTGGACTACCCGTAAATTATTTAATACATTCATATAAAATCTTCCTTCCCTAGTCGACTGACTGCGTGTTCGCAGTAAAACATCCTGTATTACCGCAATTTATTAAACCGTTTTATTTGCTGTGCGCCAAACTTTGCAGCAATTCGGCCAGACTGCTGATCTCTTCAATGCTCGCTGTGACCTCTTCAATCGCAGCAGCCTGTTGGTGCACGGTTTCCGTTGTCTGATCGCCTTTTTTCACCGTCAGGTCAACCGATTCCTTAATCGTACTGGTCAAATCCTTGATCTTCCCCACGGTCTGCTTGGATTCATCCGACAGTGTCCGAATTTCCTGGGCAACTACGCTAAAGCCCAGGCCTGCCTCGCCGGCCCTGGCCGCCTCGATTGCCGCATTAAGCCCCAATAACCGAGTCTCATCGGCTATATCCTTGATAAGTTCCATTACTTCATCAATTTTCCCAG
Source organism: Selenomonadaceae bacterium (assembly GCA_963678095.2). Classification (GTDB taxonomy): domain Bacteria; phylum Bacillota; class Negativicutes; order Selenomonadales; family Selenomonadaceae. Next base: position 1,193,345 of record OY782746.1, read on the forward strand.
TAATGGCACTCACATTTCTGATTTCATTATTTAAGGATACCTGGTTTTCACTTACAGTCGATGCAGAGGCTGCCAATTCTTCCATAGTTGCCGAAATCTGATGGGCCCCATCGCTCAAGGTGTTTACGGCAGCCGTTAACTTTAATTTTTGATAAGCCGCATTTGACATGTTGTTGGCGACAACATATAAAACATTTGCCGCCGCCTCAATACTTGATCGGGATAGAACTTTCGCTTCCTGGGCGGCTGCATAATAAGCTTGCGCATCAAGCCCAAGCTCCTTGGCCTTATTGTATATTTTCTCCTTTGCCGGCTCCTGCGACAAAACCTGCCCGCCTAAAATAGTGCCCATCAGTTTGCCTTCGATGAGAATCGGGGCGGCAAAATCAATTAATCCGGCATGGCATTCATAAACGACTGGTTTGCCTTCGCGCGCTGCCTGCTGTCCCCCCTGACTGTGCGACTGAGCACAGCACTTTCGTCCGAGCTCCGTCGACTGCGTATAATCCATACACATGCGAATATAGCGACTGGGCTTTGTTATCGGATTCCCCTCGGGATCTACCGTTACACTGGCAATGCCGACCCCTTCGGCAAAATCATCCTGAAATTTTTGTAAAAAGCTCAGCTCAATTACATCCGTGAGCTTAAGGGCCTCAATGTCCACCTGATATTTTTCTTTTGTGTCCATAACTTACACATCCTTTTTCTTTCAAAATAGGTATTTTATATACAAGCTGCTAGCCTACGCAATATCGCCCGCCCATTTGACAGCTCCACGATAGGCCCGGCTTACAGCATTGTCCTCCAAATTCATCTCGGCAGCAAATTTTGTATAGGACTTCCAATCTGCCTTTTCATAGCTGACAGCCAATCTATATAAGGATGCCAGCTGATTATTTTCTTCTCCCAGCAAGACACCTTTTATTTCTTTCGATAAATGAATCTCATCGAGCACCTCCCGCATCGGACGGTCAAGCAGCACATCAAGATACGAAAAAATCCCGATCAAAAAGGCATTTTCCACCCCACGCGGCGACATTTTATCGGCCGCCATAGTCTCGCAAAATTTGGCCCTTATCAGGGATTCCACCAAAATCTCCCGTGGTTTATCGTGCACAATATCCTTTAAGGCCAGCAGCAAAATCCAGTTCTTCAACTCCTTTTCCCCCAAAAGAAGCATCGCCTGCCGTAAAGAATAAATCCGGCTGCGCAGACCAAATATCGAAGAATTGATAAACTTCAGCAACTTGTACGATAAAACTACATCTCGCTTTACAATTTTTTCAATCCGAGAAAACCTCATTTCGGGCTGATGAATCTCCTGCAAAATCTGCAGATGATTTTCCTTGTATTCCGCAATATCCCGATGCGACCGCAATTGCGGCTTACAGAAAAAATACCCCTGAAAATAGGAGAACCCCATTTTTACCGCCTCTGAAAATTCTTCATAGGTCTCCACTTTTTCAGCTAAAAATTTCACCTGATAGTCTTGCAACGTGCGCACCAGCATTTCCCGTTTTCCTGCCTGAACCAGCCGAAAATCAATTTTCACCATATCAATCAGCGGAAGGATCGCCGAAAATCGTTCCAAGCACACAAAATCATCAAGCACCAGCATATAGCCTCTTTTTTTCAATTCGCGACAGGCTTTAATAATTTCACCATCAGTAACAACATCCTCCAGGATTTCAACCGCGATCAGGTCTTTCGACAGCCTGCGAGGGATATTTCCTTTTATTGCATTTCCCGTAAAGTTTATAAAGGCTCTTTTGCCATTTGTCAGGCACTGTATTCCCATCAATAAAAAAGAATTGACAATCACGCAGTTTGTATCCTTATCCCCATCTTTTCCATCATAAGCATCCGCCACTTTTTTCCGAAACAGCAATTCATAGGCAAAAACATTTAACTTCGCATCAAAAATCGGTTGTCTGGCTACATGTACATCCGTATTCATTGTTCTAACTCCTTTCTAAATAAATACTCTGCCGTCATAAGTCCAAGTTTCCCTTTTCACAATTTCTCGTGAGACAAGACGATCTGCAAAAAAAATGCGCTTGTACACAGATTGTACAAGCGCATAGAACAGCTATATTTGTAAAAACATTCCATTCAAGCTAACAGTAAAAGCATATTTTTCATATTAAGTTTTCATAAAAAAACGATACATTCCTGATTTGCACAATATTTCCCAAGAAATTTTTATTTCCGTAAAATAAAGCTCACAAATCATTCAAATGCAGCTGACAAAAAATGAAGCCAGCTCTTTTTAGATATACTTGATAAAATAATAAGTTTATCCCTGCTTTTATCAAAATAAATAAACGGATTATAAGCTTGGGTCGAAAAGTATTGGGCCAAGATATCCTCCAGTACCGTTTTCCCCTCGGCGACAAATAATTTTGCGATAAAAGGATCATCATCCTCCATACCGTTTTTTATGGCATCCTGCAAAAAAGGTGTTAACAGTCCGGAAATCAAAACCACCAAAAACTGATCATCGAGGATCGCCACATTAATTTGTTCCGGTCCATATTTATTCTGCTTACACAGGAATGCCGAAATATGTTTCATCAGCTGTTGCTCTAATAAGCTCTTCTCTGGAGAAAACGCTTTAAACAGCGGCTTATCAAAAAAATTGACAAAAAAGCTGTATATCATCTTCTCATGGTACAACGGCGGAAACATGTGATAGTACTTTATCGTGCAGCCATAATCCTGCTCTTTGCGTGGAATTGTCACATTTTTTATCAAATCGACAATCAAGGGATAATATTCATGAAACACATGCTTTTTCCCGTATTCAAAAACAGCCCGGCATTCCCAGTCCATGAGTCTTGTCGCTACAAACCCAATTTCGACATTTTTCCGCAAGGCAATAAACTGCTGTACCGAAAACCCAGCAAATCCAAACTTGCAGCATACATCATGTATAAGCGCCTTGTGGTAGGCCATTACATTCCTTTGTGTCTCCTCACACGATAAGGAATTTATTATCTGACTTCTCATGCTTCACCCAACTTACTAATCATACAAATACAAGCCGATATATCAGCAGTAACCCACTTTGTATTTCTATAAAAGATAACTTTACCAGTTAATTAATTTCGCCGGTAACACTGAAAACCCTTTATTTTCAAGCAACAAATGTCATATATAAAATATATCCTTTACATAGGAAAAACCTATCGATTCTGTTTGCGTATCTTTATACTATCTTGGGCCAATGCCTGGAACATTTAACAAATCCGCCAAACAAACGATATCATAAATATATAGCTAAGAGCGAATCTTAAAACCAACAAAGGAGATGTAGTACTATGGTTCGTATCGCCTCTTCTCAGGCAGCCGATAACTGCCTGCCGGCAGCAGCTGCTGAAAAAAAATCTCAGGCTGGCACCCTAGAGAGAAAATTTTCTGAAATCATCGCCGAAAGTATTGCCAATCCCCCCTTTGCCAATACCGGTGAAGCTGCAGATCAGCCGGCTGTAACCATTTCCAAAGTCATGCCGGATGGCTCCGTTCTGATCACCACCGTACAGGGAACTAAGATCATTTCGCAAAAGCGGACCCGCAGCAACAATATTGCTGCCCAAAACAGTGAAAATTCCCTGCTTGTACAACCAAGCGTCACGAACAGTAAAATTCATAAAACAAAGTTTATCCCCACGCTAACTGATAATATTCTCAACTAAAAACAATATTTTTATAAAAATTTCAAAATCCCCTGCCATTTTTCTGTTGCCATCACAGACAAATGGCAGGGGATTTTGTTTAAAATAACGATAAATCACCAAGAGCAATAACTATGAAAAAATAAATTTCTTCTCCCAAATGAAACCCCAAAAAATCACAAAAACTTTTGTCTGGGAAAAATATTTATGTCTAAGAATTTTTCAGCAGGATTCCTGTTTTTAGGCACGGAATACACAAACAGTACTTACTCTATAAAAACAAGGAGATATTCCTATGCAACGAACGGCACTTCCCCCCAACCGCTCACATCTTATGTTATCCCTTTTTCTTTTACTCCTTATTGCATACTGGGATTACCTTACGATTCACGAGATTGATATGTCGGTTTTTTATCTTTTGCCGGTAGCTCTTACCGCTTGGTATAATGGACGGACCTACGGCTGGATTGCAGCTGCACTTGCTGCTTTTTCCTGGGCAATAGCTGACTGGCTGGAAGACTACACCTATGCACTCCCCTGGGGTATTTATTGGGCCTCGGCCACACATTGCTTATTCTTTGCAATAACTGCTGAAATAACTTTCCGCTTACACCAGGCACACCTGGCATTGGATCAAGCGGCTAATTTTGATTTTCTTACCGGGCTTCTCAATCGGCGCGCGTTTCTTTATTTTGCCGAAAAAGAATGTCTGCGCAGCAAACGGTATGGACAGGCCCTTACTTTGTGCTATATAGATTTAGATCATTTTAAACAGGTCAACGATACTATGGGGCACGAAGCAGGGGATCGCCTACTCCAGGAAGTTGCCCATGCCATGCTTTCACAGGTCCGGTCCACAGATCTTGTCGGAAGGTTGGGGGGCGATGAGTTTGCCCTGCTGCTCACAGAGACCCAGGATTGCACCCCTGCGATGATCGACCGCATTCATAAGGGACTGCAGCATGCAATGGATCAAGCGAACTGGCCGGTCACCTTTAGCATCGGTGCAATAAGCTGCCAAAAAGCCCCCGATACGATGGATGAATATATACGGCAGGCGGATGAACTGATGTATGAGGTGAAAAAAAATGGCAAAAATCATTTTCAGTATATTTTCCTCCCCCCTGCGTCCCCTTGAAAATCATCTTCAGCATCCCCATAAACATAGTTACGGGGACATCGTTCGACATTCCACATACCAGCTTCAGGGATCTGCATCCTTTCTTTAACCATAACTTAATACAAAGATAACACTTCGCCAGCTTTCGGCGAATATACTGTATTAAAGAACTAGAAAGGATGTTGCTTTTATGAAAAAACCCACCGGCAAAAAAAATTTATGTATTTTCAGTAGTGTATTAAGTATCAGCTTAATGCCCGGCATTATCCAGTCGCCAGCCTATGCGCAGCCCCCCACAGCGGTTATATCCACCTTTGATATTTCGAATACCGCTAAACTTACGCAAGCCGCCCCCGTTTATCTGCAAAGTCCAAACTGGGCTCCGGCAACCAAAAACGACCTCAATGATTTTCTCAAACAATATGGGGTCCACTCTCCAGCTTATGATAACAAGCACCGGGCATATGCCGCTATCGATTTTGACAACACGACCTCTATTATGGATGTCGAAGAGCAACTGATGATTTGGCAGCTTGATCACCTGGCCTTTGCCATTAAACCGGACGACCTCTCACAAATTCTTCGCTCCGGAATTTCCGAGGACAAGTTGACGCTCACCTACGGCGCAGACGACGGCAACGGCCGGCCGGTTACACTAAAAGCCGCCATAGACGATGCGGTAACCGACTATCGCATATTATATGCCAAGGGAGCTATAAAAAAGACAGGCGGCGATTTATCGGCCGAAGTAAAAAATTCCTTTGCCTATCAGGATTTTCGGGCAAAGATGCGCTGGCTTTATGACGCTGTTTCTGAAACAATGGACACTTCTGTTTCTTATCCATGGGTTACGTACTGGTTTACAGGTATGACGCCAGAAGAGGTCTTTCATCTGGCTTACCAATGCGATGCCTATTACGGAGATCCCGCCCAAGGGCAGTCTTGGACCAAAAGCAGCTATGCAACACCAGATAGCGAAGTAGCTGCCGCAGGCAAAGTAACCGTATCCTTTAAACAGGGCATCACCGTTACCCCGGAGGTAAAGGAATTATACCATGCCCTGGCCACAAACGGCATTGACCCCTGGATTGTATCGGCTTCACAAGTGGATGTAGTCAAGGCAGCCGTAAAATACTTCAAAATTCCTGATGTTGCAGATGTCGTAGGAATGACCAATAAACGCGCTGCCGACGGAACCTATATAAATGAATACGACTATGCCCTGCATGCCCAGACACAGGGCGTCGGAAAATCTCTCAGTATAGAAAAAATCATTCGTCCGCGCTACAATGGACAAGGTCCCATTTTCTGCGCGATGGACTCACAGGGCGATTTTAATTTTTGCACTGAATTTAAAGATACCAAGGCTGTTTTAATCATGAACCGTCAGCGAAAAGACGATGCCGCTTTATGTGCCGCCATTGCAGTCTATGAACAGCAGCATGCCATATCCTTACTGGATGCCAATAAAAACAATGATGTAAAATATATTCTTCAAGGACGCAATGAAACGCTGGGGCAGCTATGGCCTGCAACCGAAACACAATTTTTAGGAAAGAATACTTCCGTTTTCTTATCAGAACGAGCATTACATGCGATACAGGATTTAGAAAGCGGAGTCCCTATTTCGAAAATGCTGTCCCAAAACACAAAGCTTAAAGATTACCTTGGCTATAAAAGCAGATAAAAGCTCCGGGATCACAAACAATTCCCCATGTATTGATACGAGCCAAGCCTATAAGGCGCTCTTACTTGCCTGCACCTAAAAGTGCGGGCTTTCTCTTTGTTCAAGCTGTATATTATTTACGGCGATACTTCGGCGTAAATATTACGTGATACTAGCACATCCATTTCGTGTTTGCTAGACTTTTATCCATAAATCTCATTCCTCCGTTTACTTAATGTGGCCTGAACAATCACATTATAACGCGTCGAATGAGATTTTTTGTATAACATATTAGATCAGCTCAGCCACCCGTTAAACGGGTGGGTTTTCGTTTCAGCCTATGGCCTCAACCTGCTAAAGCACAAACGAAAAACTCCAGGGCTGGTGCCATTTACCACACCAGCCCTGGAGTTTTCTTTCCTATATAATTTCCCGGTCAATCGTTATAATCGCTTGGCAGCCTTTGTCACGAACTTGCCCGATCTTATAAAGTATTAGAATTTCGCCGTAAACCAGAGTCGGTATTGTTGCTGATCTTCCGGTTTAGCGGCAGTGTCTGCCGGTGACACCAATTTGGCATATTCCAAAGTTGCTGTATAATTCTTGCTGAAGGCATAATTATAATCTATAAAGTATTCCTTAAAATCAGCTGCCTGGTCTTTAATCACAATCGGCAAATTGCTCAAAGCCCCGAGCATCGAAGCCGCCTTGGCATCAACGTATGTGAGGGACAGATTACTGTCGCCTTTTTTTGCCAATTTTTGCGTACCGATAACGGTATTGAGTGCCCACATATTACTTCCGTTGCCATTTGCTGAAGATCCCGCATTCATGGCAGTCCCGCCGTTATGGGCATATTGCAGCCCTACCGAAAGCTTTGGATTAACCATATAATTCACATTGGCAATTGTCCATTTTATATGCGTCGCATCGCCGTTTGGATTGAGCGTCGCATCGACCGCAGCATTATTATTGGACAGATCAAAATAGCTGATCCCATAGCTCCAGTTGTTCTGAACCGTATTAATCCCCAGCCCCATCACATCAAGATTCTCAAAAAGGGTTGTCGCTCCCCAGGATCCACTGTCATACACAACGCCTTTAACAAAGCGTCCATAAGAGGCATTGAGATTGTAATCCCCAAGCTTTGTACCAAGACTCAAACCATCAAAGCTAAACGCACCCGAATCAATTAACATTCCATTTTTATCGACACTGAAGGCCTGCCGTCCAATTGTAACATTTGTATTATTGCCAAGATCAGAGGTCAAATATACCCGATCGATCGCCGTATTGCTGTTGGCATTACTTTGTCCATTATCGCCAAAGGTCTGCGACGTACTGGAATTAAACTTGGCCTTATCGGGTTCGCGGTTAACGAGGCGGAACCCAGCCGTCGTGGTATCATCGACTTTTGCTGTAGCATTAAGGCGCAAGCGATAGTCAGAAGCTACGGTGCTGGCTTTATTTCCATTAGCATACCCGTCACTCGTAGAACGAATTCGAATTTCGCCGGAAAGATTTACGTTTGGCTGTTTAGCCTCGAGTTTTCCGACCCGTGCCCCAAGACTGGCGAGTTCATCTTTGTATTCCTTGGAAAGTTTATCTATAACCGCCTTATCCTCATCGCTGGCCTGGCCCTGCTTTGTCATCGCATTGGCTACAATCTGAGCCATCTCATAACGAGTTATGGTCTGATTTCCACGAAAAGTTCCGTCCCCATAGCCTTCTAAAATTCCGTCCTGTGCGAGTTTGGTCACGGCACTATAGGCCCAGTTATCCTTAGGCACATCGCTAAACGGATCCGCTGCGGCAAACGTGGTGCTGGCAGTACCAATAATCATTGCTGTCGTAATTGTGGTTATAAGCGTTTTGTTCATAAAAAAATTCCTCCTGCTATTCTATTCAGGCTGAAACTTTTAAAAAAGCCCCTTTTTAAGTAGCCTTGTTTCCTTAAAAATCACTTTCTCTATGTATTTTCAACCTGCTTTAAAAATAACACAAAACATCGACCATTATATTAACGTCAGGTAAACAGTTTGTAAATAATTGGATCGCAAGCGATGATTGGAACATTTATGAAATCAATTTTTCTACATAAAAAAACGCCGCGGCAAAAACAAGCGTGCAGCGACGTTTTCCTTATGGATTTATTTTATGCCAATAAATTTTTCAAACAATTTCCGGCGGAGTTTCGGCAACATAATATGTCGTTTATTTGATTCCTCTATTTTATGAGAGACAAGTTCCCCTTTATTCAAATACCGGAATTTTTCAACCATATCAAGACTCGCCATTTCGCCATATATATTCAAACGAATTTTACAACCCTGTACCCCTGTAACCGCTCCAATGAATCGTTCCAAAAAATTTTGTAAATTTTCATAAAAGCAATTGTCATATAAGGTCTTGTTATAAGAAAATATTTTAACTGTTACATCACAAAGGCCATCTATTACTTTTAATTTTAGACAAGGATAACATTTTGTCAACCCAGACAATAGTTCAAATATCTGTGTTTCCTTAAGATCTGCTTGTCCGACAGCTTCCATGCCAATTTTTTCTATAATAATTTCCCCCGAAACCGTTAGTTGCCGGGCAAGTAAACCTGCCGCCAAATAATTTTTGGTCCATTCTGCTGCCCTCATCAGTCAGCCACCGCATCATGCTCAACTGCGTGCTGTTTATCCCGATCAATTTCTGCATCACAATGCCGGCAAATCGTATCAACAGATAAAATTTCCTCTTTGCAAAAAGGACATAGTTCTGTTTTTATATCGCGAAGATCCTGATGACAATACCTGCAGCGGATAGCTTCTTTTTTAATTTTCTCCTTACAATAAGGACACAATTTGTCCTCCCCGGGGTTCAGCAAACCTCTTGCTTTTTCCTGGGCCACCGCCAACGGGTCACTATTCCCTTGTGTCAGCTGATTTTCGACCTGTTGAAATTTCATTTCTGTAATTTTCTCGTTGGTGGCTACTCTATCGCGTAACTGTTGATGATCCATTCGCATCTCAGACATGTCTTCCGCTACTTTTTTATCTTTTAGCAGTGCCAGCACTAGCCCCGCAAGAAGAGGGCTAAAAACAAAAGCCAATAATCCCCATGCAACCGGATTACGATTTTTTGAGTTTGCATAATACCCTACCGCAACACAAAATCCCAACCAAACTAAAATTTCCATACTCGTAACATCTCCTTAAAATATATGCTAATCCCCACCGCTTTCCTCTATACTCCCTTTTGTATAGAGCCTATAGAAATTATCTCCCTAAAAAACCTACAAGCAGTCTAACCCTAACTTTCTACAGGTATTCTTCTCATTCTATGCAAATGCATATTATAAGTTTACATAGCCAGTCAATTTTTGTCAAAACTAAACCATGCCGTTCATATTTTAGTTACTACTGGTTATTCGTCTAAATAAGGTAAAAAAATAGTAATTTGCATTCCCCGTGGTTCTGTATTTTTCGCCAGAATTTCTCCACCATGGCTTTCAACAAGCTGCTTTGCCAGAGCCAGCCCTATTCCTGAACCGCCACTTTGTCGATTGCGGGATTTTTCTCCACGATAAAAGTGATCAAAAATATACGGCATATCTTCCGGTAAAATTCCCGGTCCAAAATCGCGAACTTGAACCTTCAACCTGTTCTTTCCAGCTTCAGATGGCAGGAATTCACTATGCAGGACAATTTTTGTTCCCGCATCTGTATAGCGAACTGCATTTACTATAATATTATACAATACCTGCAGGATCCGATCTTCGTCGAGCTTGATCATCGGCAGATTATCCGCCAGCTCATAAGAAAACATCAGTTCTTTTTCCTCAAGTAACGGCAAAAGCATATCTGCCGCACGCCCAATCAATTGATTTATCGTCACTGCCTTTTTATGCAGTTCCAACTGCCTGACTTCTGCTAAGGACAAATCCCTGAGGTCTGTCACCAGCCGCGTCAGCCGCAATACCTCCTCCTGCATAGAAAATAGCCTTGTCGGTTCCGGCTTGATTACGCCGTCGAGCATGCTCTCCAGATTTCCATTTAAAATAGTCAATGGAGTCCGCAATTCATGCGCAATATTCGCCAGCAGTTCACGGCGCAGACGCTCATTTTTAGCCAAGCCGGCTGACATCTGATTAAAAATATTTGCCAACTCACCAACCTCATCTTTTGATTGTACCCGCACCGTCCGGCCCAGCTCTCCCCCACGGATCAGCTCCGCTGCCTGGCGCAAAGCACGCAGCGGAACTGTTATATTACGCGCTAGAATATAGCTGGCAAAAAAGCCGAGCAAAGCAAACACCATCCCCACCCACAACAGTGATTCGTGAACCGAATGTAAAAAATCCAGTTCTGGTGTTCCCAGGGAATTCATGGCCATAAGGTCCGATGTTGCGCCCTGCATTGTCAAATACTCGCGAAACAGGGCCTCCATCTGCCAATTCGCCAGATAAATCAGGCTAAGCACCGTTACCGTCAGCAATAAAAAAGTCAATCCCGTAATGCGATACATAAGACTATTAATTTTTTTCATTTTCATCACCAGCAAATTTATAGCCAACACCATATACCGTCAGGATATATTGTGGTTTTTTTGAGTCCGGCTCCACTTTGCGACGCAAGTTGCGGATATGCGCATCAATCGTTCTCTCATAGCCATCAAAAGCAAAACCATGCGTGTTTTCCATCAGCTGCAATCGATTAAATACTCGCCGGGGACTCTTCATCAGTACTTCAAGCAGTTTAAACTCAATCGGAGTCAATTCTAAAGCCGTGCCTTTATACCAAACGGCATGCTGCTGTAAATCCATCACCATATCACGAAATTCCAGTATATGCTTCGGCTCAATGACTTCACCATGAACGCGCCGCAAAAGAGCCCGGACTCTGGCAATAACTTCTTTTATGCTAAAGGGTTTCGTTACATAATCATCCGCCCCCATTTCAAGACCAATCACCCGATCACTTTCATCATCTTTGGCCGTCAGCATGATGATCGGCAGATCATTGTGCTGGCGAATCCGACGGCAGACCTCACGGCCATCCATTCCCGGCAACATCAAATCAAGAAGCACAAGGCTCGGTTTATGCCGGGCTATCATCTGTAAGGCCGCTTGTCCATCACGGGCTGTGTGGACAACAAAATTTTCTTTAAGAAAATATGTCTTCATAATTTCCAGCAGTTTCACATCATCATCTACAACAAGCACAGAATACTGCACCATAAAATCCCCTCCTTGAAATATATATTAAACGAAAATGATCCGTTTGCAAATGCAAAAAAGCGAAGCTGTGTTTCAAGCTTCGCTTTTTCCTACGGATTCATCTTGTGTCCATTGCCTGACATTTGCGACTGCATACCGCTCATCGTATTATCGTTCATCATCTGTCCCATGCTATGCATCGGCTTCCAGCCCGTAATTTCCGGATTCACCATACCAAAAATCATTGCAATATGACTGACCACCAAAAATCCTATCAACAACACGAAGTGCCACTTTGTTCGCAGCGGCTCATCAAAGTGCCTTCCCCAAAATCCCAGTTCCAGCAAGGCAATGCTCAAAAGCGGGATCACTCCACTTAAATAGGCACTAACGGCAATTATATCAGCATATCCGCGCCATTCAATACCTGGCACGACTTGGGTAATCAAATAAGCAAATACCCCCGTAAAGTAGAAACCAACGGCTATTCCCAAATATCGATTCCATATACGCCAGGCACTATCTGCCTTATTTTGCAGAAATACGGTAAAAAATTCCGTTGCCACCAACGCTTCTGCCAAAACAACTGGAATCACCATAAAGATCAGCAAATTCCACGGCTGGTTAACCGCCAGCAATTCCATATAATTTGTCATACTCATAACAAACCTCCTTGTATTCTTTGTTTTATTATAGAAAAGAAATATGCAGATTCTATGCATGAAATGTTAATATCTTATGAAGATTTTCTCACTTTTTCCATTTACTATCTGTTCGTCCGCTCTTAGTTGCCCCAGAAGCTGCTGCCGCATTTCTATTTTCCCCAAACCCATTGCGTCTTGCATATTTTCGTTATATGATCTAGTAAGAGTATTCTTTTTCAACAGCCCCTTTTCATAAATATATCGTAAAATATAAAATATATATCCGGCTAGGCAATTACCGGGAAAATTTATTTTCCATTGCCCGGACCTTATCTATAGAATGGCAGGTTTTAACATGTTTACCACAGATTCATCCGTCAACGAAAAACCGCAAAGCTTGCAGCGCAAGCTCTATTGTCTGGCTGGCCTTTGTATCGGGCTTAGCCTTATATATTTTGTCAATCCGGCCCCCTGGGAACAAATTGCCCGTTTGCTTTTATCTGGCGATTTAGCGGCAATCATTGATTACATCCGTTCCTTTGGCACCTATGCGATGCTCGTCAGCATAATGATTGTCATCTTTATCAACGTGGTGGCCGTATTGCCAAATATTTTTCTACTGGCTGCCAATGGGATCATCTTTGGCATTATCCCCGGTACAATTATCTCCTGGCTAGCCGAGTCAATCGGCGTAATCATCAGCTTTTTTATCATGCGCTATTTTGGCCAAGACGGCGCAACCGCGCTGATCCGGCGCAGCAATATGCTGAAAAAGGTCGACGATTACAGCGGCAAAAACGGCTTTAAGATCATGATCATCGCTCGCAGTATTCCGTTCATTCCTTCCGGTCTGATCACCGCCCTCGCCGCCCTCAGTGAGATTGCTGCCCGCGACTACATTTTGGCTACCCTGCTGGGGAAGTTCCCTTCGGCCTTGATTGAAGTTTCCATCGGCCACGATCTGGCCTCTTATCACGACCATATGCTGCGGTTGACCTTTTTTGTGCTGATCGCGATTGGTGCCTATGCAACCTATATCTGGCAGCAAAAAAAAGGATGCCGCATATAAAATAACCCCCAAATAAATGCCCCCCAAAAGATTAGGCCAAATAGGTCTAATCTTTTGGGGGGCATTTTACATCCAAGCGTTCTGTCGCATAACAGCAATTTCCGTTGCTGGAATTAATAGCTGAACTTCAACACTACTTTTTGCAATTGTCCAGACAGGCTCTCGAGTTCATGACTGGCTGCGGCCATTTCTTCCGCCGCTGTCGCTTGTTTGCCACTGGCACAACTGATTTTTTCGGCCCGTGCGGCATTTTCCTGCGCTGCCTGGCCGATATCGGCCATAGCCTTACGCACCGTACCGCCATTTTGATTCAATACGGATGCAGTGTCCCGGATTTCCTGAACACCCTGATTCAGGGAATCGATTTGTCCGGCAATATGACTAAAAACAGTTCCGGCCTCACCAGCAAAGGCGACGCCTCGTGCCAAGGCTTCATTTCTTTGCTGTATGCCTTCTGAAATATTTCTAATTTTATCTTGTATATCCAGCATAATCTGCCCAATGTCCTGTGCTGCCCCGCCCGACTGATCTGCCAGCTCCCGCACCTCGGTCGCAACAACCGCAAAGCCACGGCCTGCGTCACCGGCTCTCGCCGCTTCAATAGCAGCATTGAGGGCCAACAGATTGGTTTTACCGGCTATGCTTTTTATCATTCCGATGATCTGTTCCACTTGCTTGGAGGCTTCTCCCAGGGCCAGCGTCTGTCTGGTGGTGAGCTCCATCTCTGCACTGACTCCCTGTAAATAACCAATGACATGTTCAATGGATTCCCGTCCTTCACCAGCCATAAATGCCGCCGTTTTTGAGGCCTCACCCAAAGAAGCCGTGCGCAGGCTCACCCGATCCATGCCAAAAGTGATATCCTCCGCCAGTGATATCGCCCGCAGGACAGCAGCCTGCTGCTGCTGTGTACTCCCCGCCACCTCCATAACATTTTCGGCAATGCTGTTGACGGCATGAAACAATTCCGCACTGCGCATATTCAGCTGTTCACTCGAGGCGGTTACCTGCTTGGCACTGTGATTGATATTTTGAATAATTGCCCGCAAGCCCTCCAGCATTGTCTTCGTCGCCCGGCCCAAGACTCCGACCTCACTGCGGCTGTCAGTCGGAATTGCCGTTTCCCTCAGATCGCCCGCAGCAATCTTCTCAGCCGATGCGGCCAACTGTTGCATCGGCCGGGAAATCCGGCGGCTGATTCCTGCTGCCAACCCCAAACCAAGCAGCACGGTGAATAAATTCACCCCCAGCAGGTCCGTCTTTATTCTATCGGTCTTTGCATAATTCTCTCTGCTCTTATGTAAAAGCTCCTCATTTTCTATTTTTTCAATCGCTTCAGCAGCTTTCATCGCCTGTGAAATCTTCTCATTGCTTTTTTGTACCTCTGCTGCCAAGGCTTGCGTGTTTTTCTCTTTCTGCCAGCGTTCTATCGCATATACACTGGCTGAATATGCATTTTTCCCCTCTTCCATCTGCTCGGCATATCGCTTCACTTCCGGATCTGCCGCCAAATCGAACAGCACCTCAATACTGCTGTCCACTTTGGCACTGTAAATCGGATAAGAATCCAGTTCTTTTTGATCCCCCGTCAACAATGAGCCGCGCAGCGCTGAAGCTGACTGACTCAGATACCAGGCAGCATCTTTAGCTGCCACTTCAAGCTTTACTGTTTTATGTAAAATATCATTATATTCCGCTGTAATCTGGGTAAGCTGTATATAGGAATACGCGGAAATCACAATGTACAAACTGATCACACTCAAAATTGCCAGACGTATCTGCCCGCCAATGCTCCAGCAAGCATCCATCCACTGCCCCCAGGCAAAAAAACGTTCGTGTCCTGTTTCAACCATTGCAGCGGCGTCCTTTCCTGGCAGCAGCTTCGCGCCTTGCCTGTACTGCTCAACTTTAGCGGACATTTTTTTCAACCATCCCCAGGCTTGCGGCTTCCCGTAACTTTCTCGTCCGGCGTTGTTCCATTTCATCATTCAGATCATCCTCATTCTAAAAATAGTTGCGCCCCGGTTTCATCAGCTTCTTCCGGCCGCCTCCGACAACCAGACCACAGCTTTTCAACCTGCTTTTTGGCTGTCTTTCGCTATTTTTATTTTAAAGAACCCCAGGGAGAACTATGTTACGTTCAGGTAAAATATAAGTAAAATTTTTTTGCCAACAGAAATCCCCGGCAGCGGATCCCGCTGCCGGGGATTTCTATTTCCCACTATTCAGCCAATCTATTTGACGACAAACACCGGAACCTCGGCATAGGTGACGAGTTGGCTGGCGACGCTGCCAAGCAGCAGGCCTTCAAACCCACCCAGACCACGAGTCCCGGTGACGATGACCCCCACACCATTTTTAACCGCATATTTCAGCAGAATCTGCGCAATCGTTCCCGAACCAAATGTATTGCTCTCCAGGATATGCGTCGTTATCTGCTGATTATCCTCTATCTCTACCAGCTTTGCCATTTCCCGTTCCATTGTTTCCTTCTGTCTCTCAATTGCCGCCATAACTTTTTTTTCATCCTGAAAAACCTGTGGCATTGACAATGCTGGCATCACCATGACCACATCAACCGTAGACACCGACCCTTCCATTTTTTGAAGTGCCAATGCCCACTGAAATGCCTTACGGCTGTGCTCCGATCCATCATAAGCCACCATAATTTTATCAACTAACACACGTATTTCCCCTTTCTTTTATACTTTTATTATATTATTATTATATTCTTAATTTTCTCACTATACAAGAAAAATCCCTGCCCATCAAAACAACAACAGGTCTGTACCATTATCCGGTACAGACCTGTTAAATTTATATTTTTTTTATGCTTTAAAAAGCTTTACTGCCAGGATATACCGCTTCTGCTCCCAGCTCCTCTTCAATGCGCAGCAGCTGATTGTATTTGGCCACGCGTTCACTGCGATTTGGTGCCCCGGTCTTAATCTGGCCCGTGTTTAAAGCCACCGCCAGATCAGCAATTGTCGTATCTTCCGTTTCCCCTGAGCGATGGGAAACGATCACCTTATAACCGGCACGATGGGCGAGCTTTATCGCATCGAGTGTCTCCGACAAGGAACCGATTTGGTTGAGCTTGATTAAAATCGCATTGGCACAACCAAGATCAATCCCCTTTTGCAGCCGCTCCGTATTCGTTACAAACAGATCGTCCCCAACAAGCTGCACCTGCCCGCCCAGCTTTTCCGTCAAGAGTTGCCAGCCTTCCCAGTCCTCTTCGTCCAGCGGATCTTCAACCGATGAGATTGGATAACGCTCACAAAGATCCTGCCAATAGGAAACCAGCTGTGCTGCCGTGAATTTTTTCTTCGCCTTCGGCAACAGGTATTCGCCGATCTTATCCGCCTTCCATTCACTGGCCGCAGCATCAATAGCCAGGACAAAATCCTTGCCCGGCTTGTAACCGGCTGTTTCAATAGCCTTTAGAATATACAAAATCGCCTCTTCATCACTCGACAAGTCTGGAGCAAAGCCGCCTTCATCACCGACGGAGGTAACAAGCCCATCCGCTTTTAAAAGTCCGGCTAAGGCATGGAATACCTCGGTGCACCAGCGCAGGCCCTCCTTAAAGCTGTCGGCCCCCACCGGCATGATCATAAATTCCTGCACATCAATATTGTTTCCCGCATGAGCGCCGCCATTTAAAATATTCATCATCGGCACCGGCAGCATATTGCCGGCTGCACCGCCGATAAAGCGATAGAGCGGCAGGCCTTTTGCTGCCGCTGCCGCCTTCGCTGCGGCCAGCGACACCGCCAGAATTGCATTGGCACCAAGCTTTGATTTTTCTGCCGTACCATCAAGGGCAAGCATCGCCTGGTCCACAGAATAAATATCTGCCGCATTGCTGCCGACAAGTGCCTTAGCAATCACTGTATTTACATTTTCTACAGCTTTTAGAACCCCTTTACCACCAAAACGCTTTTTATCTCCATCCCGCAGTTCCAGCGCTTCATATATCCCCGTAGAGGCTCCGCTGGGGGCTGCAGCCCGTCCGGCGGCACAACTTTCCAAAAACACCTCGGCCTCAACCGTCGGATTCCCCCGTGAATCAATGATCTCACGGCCGACAATCTTGCTGATCTTTGTATGTCCCATAAATATCCCTCCATTAATAGCGATTCTTATTTATACATCATAGGCAAAAGCTTGTAACTTTAAGCTCAGCGCTTTGCCATCCTCTTATCAATATAGAAAACCGAGCTGCTCTTATCCCCGATCAGGCGAAGTTGTTCAACAATTTCGCCCGCATTAGCCTCTTCCTCAACCTGTTCCTCAATAAACCAGTGCAGCAGGACCTGTAAGGGATAATCCTTTTCCTTTATGGCCAGCTCGTACAGCTTGTTTATTTTTTCGGTAACCATGATTTCATGTGCCAACACCTTTTCAAACAATTCCTGCATCGAGCCAAACTTCAGGCCCGGCGCATCGATCTGCTTGAGTTCAACAATACCGCCCCGATCAAGTAAATGCTGATAGAATTTCATCGCATGGCTTGTTTCCTCCTCAGCCTGAAGCCTGAGCCAATGAGCAAAGCCCTTCAGATTTTCGGATTCGCAATACGCAGACATTGCCAAATACAAATAGGAGGAACTCTGTTCAATCTGAATCTGATCGTTGATAGCCGCCTGTACCGATTTTTTAATCATCATCATATCCCCTTCCCTTTTTCAAACAATTTTTCTGCTGCACAGATGGTTTTCTCTTACTTGCGGAAAATTTCACATTTCCATCTGCCTAAATTATACCTCTTTTTCTTCTTTAATAAAAGTTATTTATAAAAAACCTTTACCATTTATTTAAAATAATTACATATATAACCAACAAAATCACCATCACATTCCTTGCTGAGCAGCCACGATTTTCTCGCCAATGCAAAAAAAGCAGGACCAGAATACTCCCGGTCCTGCTTTTTAAGCCTGTATTTTATTCAATATCAATAAACCTTCGGTTTTTCCAGGCACCGCTTCGCCAGCGGGCAATAAAGATAAGGGCCCGGATACACTCATCACAAGCCATCCCCAGCCAGATTCCGACAAGTCCCAGATTGAGCACCACCCCAAAAAAATACGCCAGACCGACGGCAAATACCCACATACAGACAATGCCGACAAAGACCGGCACCCGGATATCACCGGCGGCTTGCAGCGCACAAACCATAACAATATTGACACCCCGCCCAGCTTCAAGGAATATTTCAATCAGCAGGATCATATGTCCGAGGGCCAGCACTGCCGGGTCCGCTGTAAAGAGCCGCAAAACATAATCACTGCCAAAATAAAACAGCAGGGTGATCCCGGAGCAGATTCCAACGGACAGCCAGGCTGTATCTGCTACCTTTTTGCCAACCTGCTCTGTTTTTCCGGCTCCGATAAAATAACCGACAATGATCTGTACCGCCGAAGACAAGGCAATCGAATAAATATAACAAAAGGTTGCCAAGATATAGACATACACCTTAGTATTGATGACAATAAGCCCAAATAGATTCACCATCTTCATTACCGTTACCTGCGACAACTGATATGACAGCGTCTCCCCACCAGAAGGAATGCCGATGGCCAAGAGCTGCCGCAGCGTTTTCCACGGAAACGGACGCAGATACGCCAGCGATATTTTCACCTTCAAGTAGCGCCGAAAAATATAAAAAAGTATGACTAGGCCAAACAGTTTACTGCAGTTAGTGGAAACCGCAACTCCCAGTACCCCTAAAGCCGGGATCGACATAAAGCCAAAAATCAACAGCGCATTGCTGCCAACATGAAAGATATTCATCACCAGCGATACCACCATTGTCGCTTTTGTCCAGGAATGGCCGCGAAAACTGGCCACCAAAGAAAAATAAAGTCCCTGAAATACGATGCCGCCGGCAACAATGGTCAAGTAAAGGCTCGCCTCTGCCAGCAGTTCATCTGGAACCTGCATCCAGGCAAACAAGGATTGATGAAACAAAATCAGTCCCAGGCCAGCCAGCAAACTCACTGCACCGTTAAAGAAAAAGGAAACTGTACAGACCTCAGCAATTTTTTCCCGGTTCTGCGCCCCAAAATACTGGGCGATTAAAATCGTTGCCGCCGTACTCATGACGACCAGCAGCAAGATGACGACATTCATCACTTGATTGGCATTGGCTACTGCCGCCACAGATGCCTGTGAATAATGACTGATCATAAGCTGATCGACATTGCCGATCATGATCTGCAAGAATACCTCAACAAAAATCGGCCAGCTCATCTTCAGCACCGACTGGTTGATCTGCATTTTGGTCATCAAATTCCTCCTCACAAAAAAATGTCACAGCTTGCTACTATAACACGCTGACGAAAAATCAGCAAGTCGCAATGATTGAAATAAGCAGCGTCCCTTATAAATTTTATATTTTCAGATTTTTTTGTCAATAAAAAGGATTGACTTTATGCCGTATTTTTATTAAAGTTTTAGTAACAAGACATTTTGTCCCGCATATGGTCTGAAAAACAATTTTGCCATTCTTACCGAAAGGCAGGCGCAGAAATATGACTGCACTAACGAAATACTTTATCCGTCATTTCGCTGTTTTTTAGAAGAAGTATTTAAATACATCAGTATTTTCGCTGATGTATTTGTTTTGTCTTAGAGTCTATTTTGCAGGACAAAATATGCAAAGGAGCGATTATTTTGAACTCTTTCCGAAATTTAAAAGTCAGCCTCAAATTAGGCATCCTGCTCATGGTAGCCTTTGTCTCAATCAGCGTCGTCGGTGCGATGGGTTTTCATTATCTGAAAGCAACGAATGACAGCCTGAATATCATGTACGAAGAACGGCTTGTTCCGCTTGAACTCATGGTCGAAAACCGGTCCTATATCAACCGCATCAATGGCTCGTTGCTCGAAATGATGCTGACCATCGACAACAGCAAAAACCAGCAGCTGAAAAACATGATCAATGACCGTCTCGACAAGCTGGATAAAAATGTGGCCGAAGTAGAACGTCACTCCCTTGATGCCAAAGGCACCGAACTGTATCAAAAAGCCAAAAATTCGCAACAAAAATACACAGAATCGATAAAAGCGGTAATAGCTTTGGCAGAACAGAACAAAAACGAGGAAGCCTTTGCCCTCTACAACAAAACCGCCAGTCCTGCCGCCGATGCCTGTACAGATGATCTGCGCAATCTCAGCACCTATTACAATGATCTGTCGAAAAAAATGGATGCCGACACGACCGTTGAAGGTGACAAAGCGATGCAGATCATGATTATCTTCATTATCAGCATGATCCTGCTGATGGGGCTGATCGGCATCACAACCATGAAATCGATCACGGGGCCACTCAAACTCATGGTTGCACTCTGCAAAGACCTCGCCTCGGGCGATTTTCGGGCAAAACCGCGTCTAGTGAAACAACAGGATGAAATCGGTGAACTCGCCGACGCCCTGGTTGATATGCGGGAGAATATTCATACCGTGCTGCGACATGTCACAGAATCATCGCAACAGGTTGCCGCCTCCGCCGAAGAACTCACTGCCAGCGCCGAGCAATCATCCCTGGCAGTAAATCAAGTCGCCGAATCGATCAATGCCGTCGCGGCCGGTGCCGAGCAACAGCTGACAGCTGTTGCCCAAGTCTCAAATGTCGTCGAACAGATGTCAGCCGGCATCGAACAGACCGCTGCCAACTCCACCGAAGTTACCAACCACTCATTGCTGGCGGCAAAAAAATCAGCCGAAGGTGATCTGGCCGTCAATAAGGCCGTCAGCCAGATGTCTCATATCGAAGAAACCGTCAACAACTCAGCTCATGTCGTCGGCAAACTTGGCGAACGTTCAAAAGAAATCGGACAGATTGTCGATACAATTTCCGGTATTGCCGGACAGACGAATTTGCTGGCCCTCAATGCTGCTATCGAAGCCGCCCGGGCTGGCGAGCAGGGGCGTGGCTTTGCCGTCGTCGCTGAAGAAGTCCGCAAGCTGGCAGAGCAGTCTCAGGAAGCTGCCAAACAAATCGCCGACCTAATCACGGAAATCCAGCGGGATACCGAAGAAGCCGTACTCACCATGACAACCGGAACCGAAGAAGTAAAAATCGGCACGCAGGTCGTAACCGCTGCCGGTCATACCTTTAAGGAAATTGCCGGACTGATCCAGAATGTCTCCGGCCAGGTCAAGGAAATATCAGCTTCGATGCAGCAGATGGCCAGTGGCAGCGAACAGATTGTCACTTCCGTCCAAATGGTCAACAGCCACAGCAAAAAATCGGTCGACGAATCGCAGATGGTATCTGCCGCCACCGAGGAACAATCCGCTTCTATGGAAGAAATTTCAAGTGCGAGCCAAAGCCTGGCCAAATTGGCTGAAGAGTTACAGACCACCGTTTCCCAATTTAAAATTTAATGCAAAAAGCAAGCTACCTTTGGCAGCTTGCTTTTTTGTATGCCCTTTGCATGTAGGGCATACTGCCCCAACCATGCCTGCAGCCCTTATTTAGCGTCATGACAGCAACAAATTTTGTAGCGCAGGCGTACCCGTCGCCGCTGGCGGCACTGGATGGCGGTCAAATTCCGTCATATAAGGCCAATAGCGTTTAGGCATCATATTTCTGCGGCACTTCGGATTATGTCTCGACTGAATTTCCACCGCATCATAAAACACCTGCCACAGGTTTTGGCAGTGCACTTCACCTTCATCCGCCGCTGGCAACTCCAGCCGCTCCAGGGAAGCCACAGATATTTCATACGGCTGGTAAACCAATGCCATTTTATGGATCTCATCATAGATCAAAAACCGTTCTTCCGGATACCGTTGCTGAAAATGGTCCGCAATAAACGGCAATACATAGTTTTTCGGCCCAATCCGCGCCACCAGTACTCCGCTATATGTGGCAAAACGAATAAAGCCGCGCAGCAGGTGACTTTCATTTTCCAAATGTCGCACCGCCTTAAGCAGCCGGTGGACATCGCGATCCGCCAGCCGGCTCATAACAGCCGGACCGTAACGATAGCCCGCGCGCAAAAACAGCAGCATTGCCAGCTCCTTTTGGTCCATACAACTGCAAAAAGCCTTTTGTACCAGTTCTAGAGCTTCTCTGCCTATTTTTTTAGGAAAAGACATCCACACCCGCTGCGCCTTTACCGGATCCGTAATAATTTCCCGAAGAAACAGCAGCGACAACTGACCGTCTTCCGGCCCACAGATTTTCACCGGAAGCTCCTTATATTCATAACTGGCAAAGACGCAGCACAAAAAACCCTCAAAGGAACCATCATAGCGGTAAATCACATCGGTAGCTGTAGGCATTGGATTTCCTCCTCCTGTGCCGTTGTCAAAAGCCGCTCTGCCGGAAACAGCGACAGCTGTCCCCCAGCTAAAAACAGCTGATCAGTTGCATACTGACGGTGTTCTCGCTTTGACATCAACGCCGCCAGAAAGCGTCCCCGTGTCACGAGGAGCCCATCGCGTTTTTTCCCTTTGCAAAGCAGAAAATACTGCGCACGCTTCAAAACGACGCCAAGCCTGGCTAAGCCATCAAAATCAAGCTGGCACAGCCGCCGTGCCGTGATAATCCGCTGGGCACTGCGAACGCCAATTCCTGGAACCCTCAGCAACTCTTCATAGGAGGCCCGGTTCACTTCCAGTGGAAAAAGCTCCCGATGCCGCAGGGCCCAATAACATTTAGGGTCAATATAAGGATGAAAATTAGGCTGAAGCTCATCGAGAATTTCACCGGCACCAAAGCCATAAAATCGCAGCAACCAATCTGCCTGATAGAGGCGGTGTTCACGCCACAGCGGGGGTTTTTCATCTTTGGCGGGAAGCAAGCTGTGTTCAACCACTGGCATATAAGCAGAAAAAAACACCCGCTTCAAGCGATAATTTCTATAGAGGCCCTCTGTCAGCTGCAAAATCTGCCGATC
Source organism: Selenomonadaceae bacterium (assembly GCA_963678095.2). Taxonomy (GTDB): domain Bacteria; phylum Bacillota; class Negativicutes; order Selenomonadales; family Selenomonadaceae. Next base: position 1,216,641 of record OY782746.1, read on the forward strand.
TGATTCCTTCGTGGCCCCGATGATCATCTGTGTGCTCTGCCCCGCCGGGACAAAGACCGGCGTATGACGATAGCGCACGAGCTGCTGCCTGGTTTCTTCCATACGATCACGGATAAAACCCATCGGGCGCAAAATTGCCTGCTTGTTCTTATCCGGCGCCAGCAACGACAGGCTGCTGCTTGTCGGCAGTTCAATGTTTACACTCATGCGATCGACCAGCTGTCCGAGCTGCTCTAACAGTACAGGGTCGGCGCCGGGAATTGCTTTGGCATGAATATAGCCGGCAAAGTGATATTCCTGCCGCAAGATTCGAATTGTTTCCAGCATGCGTTCACAGGTATAATCGGGATTTTTAAGCACACCGGAGCTCAAAAACAGCCCTTCAATATAGTTGCGCCGATAAAACTGCAGCGTCAGATCTGCCAGCTCCCGCGGGGAAAAAGTAGTCCGCGGAGTATCCGCCGACCGGCGGTTTACACAGTAGCAGCAATCATACGTGCAGGCATTGGTCATCAACACCTTAAGCAAGGATATGCACCGGCCATCACCGGCAAAACTATGGCAGATGCCCGCAGCAATCGAGCTGCCGATTCCGCCGCGGGAAGTTTTCCGATCCACTCCGCTTGATGTGCAAGCTGCATCATATTTTGCTGCATCCCCTAAAATTTTAAGTTTCTCCATCAGATCCATATATTCCATCTCCTAAAAGGATTATACGACAGAACATATGTTTGTGTAAATACTATTTTTCCGTTTCTTTTTGCTTTTGCTTTTCCCCACAAAAAAACCAGCCAACATAATGAATTATGTCGGCTGGTTTTATGATCAGACAAAGACCCTACGCCAAATTGCTTTCTGCTTCCTCTTCACTTTTTTCCCGGGTTTTCATCACCTTGTAAATTACCCCCAGCATAGCAAACCATACCGGAGTCACAAATAAAGCAACCCGCGTTTCCTCATTCAGTGCCAAAACCACGAGGATAAAGGCAAAAAACGCCAAAATAATGTAATTGATAACCGGATACAGCGGCATTTTAAACTTGCTGGCAGCTGCGATCTCGGGATTTGTTTTACGATACTTCAAATGGCAAATAACGATAATCGCCCAAATAAAGATAAAACAGAAAGTCGAAATACTTGTGATCAGTACAAACACGCCTTCTGGCATGATGTACTGCAAAATAACGGCTGCCAAAACAACCAGCGCTGAAAACAGCGTGGCATTTGCCGGTACGTGCTGGCGAGTCAACGTTTTCATCGACTCCGGTGCATTATTTTCTTTGGCCAGCGAATAAACCATCCGGCTGGTACTGAAAATCCCACTGTTGCAGGCCGATGCAGCCGAAGTCAGCACGACAAAGTTTACAATGGTAGCGGCTGCGGCAATCCCCACAGCCGAAAACACCTGTACAAACGGACTCTTATCAGGACTGATGGTCGTCCAAGGGTAAATACTCATGATGACAAACAGGGCCCCGATATAAAACAAAATAATACGGATTGGAATGTTGTTAATCGCCTGTGGAATAACGCGTTCCGGATTTTCGGTTTCACCGGCCGTCAGCCCAACTAACTCAATACCGGTAAACGCAAACACCACCATTTGGAAGGACAGGATAAAACCCTCAGTGCCATTTGGAAACCAACCGCCGTTTGTCCAAAGATTAGCAAAACTCGACGGACCGGCTGCGGTCGAAAAGCCCTTGATCACCATAAAAGTACCGATAACCACCAACGCCATAATCGCCACAACTTTGATCAACGCAAACCAAAATTCCATTTCGCCGAAATGTTTTACAGCCGTCAGGTTCATAATCAACAGCACGATGAGAATGCTCAGACTTGGCACCCACTGGGCGATACTGGGAAACCAGTACTGCATATAAAGTCCCGCTGCCGTCACATCCGCCATCGCCAGTGAAATCCAGCAAAACCAATAGGTCCAGCCAGTGACAAAAGCCGCTCCATTGCCAAGGTACTCGCGCACAAAATCAACAAAAGAATGATATTTCAAATTTGATAATAAAAGTTCACCCAACGCCCGCATAACAAAAAAACAAATAACACCGGTTATCATATAAGCAAATAAGATCGACGGCCCGGCCAAATGAATAGACCTTCCCGAACCAAGAAACAATCCGGTTCCGATTGCCCCCCCAATTGCAAGTAACTGAACGTGACGATTTTTTAATCCCCTCGCCAAATCCTGATTTTCTGACATATATATTCCACCTTTCTGCAGCCTGTTGTTAAATACATTTTTTGTTGATTTTTCGGTTAAGTCATGCAAGCTCCTTCCCCAACACATAAAACAACTCTGAAAAAACAGAAAGAGGCCAAATTATAAAATTTGGCCTCAAAAAACAAGCAAGAAAAAACCTGCTATTTGCTCTGTCCTTTTACCTGAGAGATTCACTGTCAACACTGACAGCTTGCTCCTTCGGTGCTCAATTGAGGCTCTCCAGAGTTTCGTCCAATAACGGTCCTTTTGCCTGAAAGTTTAACATCTTCGGCGGATTTAAAATCTCTCTCCCATTATTTTCATCCGAACTTCCGTATTAAATTGTACTGTATTCGTATACTTTAGCATCCATTTTTAAAATTGTCAATATAAAACAAACATTAATCTTTTATAGGCACACACGATTACACAAATCCTTCTTATTATAAAATAAAACAGCAAATCACTGCAGGCTTTTTTTTACTGACTGCAGAAAATTGGTAACAGCGGCGGGTAAATATTTGTACTTCTTCCAGATAAATACGGGGCTAGAAGCTACACTCGGATGGATGATCGTCTTGCAGACGATGGCCTTATCCGACAAAACATTTTGAGCGGAACTCGGGCACAGTGCCGCCCCGGTTTTTTCCCGCACGAGGACAATCGCGCTGAGCAACGCATTATAAACACAAAACACCTGTGGCGTAACGCCCACCGAATGAAACCACTGGCGAATTTCTTCCCCGCGGGCCGTCGCCGAGGGGATGATAATCGGCTCCTGTGCTAAAGCAGCCAAATCAATTTCATTGCCTGGCAGCTGTCCAAGCCTTGTTTCCCGGTGCAGCAAGACAACCCAGGGTTCCTTGGGCAGCCAGATACTTTCATAACGCTGGCTATTGAAGGTTTCCCTTACAATCCCCAGATCAATCAACCCCTTGTCCAGGCGTTCCATAATGTCATCAGAATTTCCATTCCAGATATCAAAACTGACTTTCGGATAAGATTTTTTATACTGTGCAATCAATAACGGCAAAACACTCGAGCTGGCCGTTTCGATACTGCCGATCGCGATGGTGCCGCTGGCACCATCGCAGCGTTCTCTGATCTGCGCTTTGGTCCTGGAAACAAGCTCTATGATCTCGAGACTGCGATTTTTTAAAAAATATCCGGCTTCTGTCAGTTGAATTTTTCGCCGGCCGCGTTCAAACAGCATCACCCCTAACTCATTTTCCAGCTGCTGAATCTGCCGGCTGAGCGGTGGCTGTGACATATTGAGTTTCTCGGCTGCTCTCGTAATATTTTCCTCCTCGGCAATCGTCAGGAAATACTGTAGTACACGAATATCCATGGTCCGCCCTCCATCCTATACCTTTAAAGTATCGTAATCGAATATAATATGTATTATGAATATGATAGCAATAATGATATACTTTGATTTGTCGTTCGTCAATTATGCTTCCGGCAAAAATCCCGCGAATTTTCTGCCGGATCCTTGTTATACCGGACATATTCTTTATTCGAACCCGTAGAAAGGATCCTGTTTTATGAACCACTATATTACCAAAGACAGCCCTCATTACTGGCCAACGATTGCCGCTCTATTTTTGGGCAGCTTTGTGACCTTCGCCCTCTTATACTGTTTTCAACCGCTGATCCCCGTTTTTTCGTCTGCCTACGGCATCAGCCCCGCTACCGCAAGTCTGTCAGTTTCCCTGACAACCGCGGCACTGGCCGCCGCGGTGCTCTTTACCTCGTCCCTTTCCGACTTAAAGGGGCGCAAGTCGATCATGGGCATTTCGCTGCTCGGGTCCACTATTTTGACACTCTTTATTCCCTTTAGTGATAATTTTTATATTTTGCTTGCGCTGCGCAGCCTGCAGGGCATACTGATCGCCGGCTATCCGGCAATTGCCATGGCCTATATTCAGGAGGAATTTGATCCGGCTATCACAGGGACTGTCATGGGTATATTCGTCAGTGGGAACTCCATCGGTGGCCTCTTGGGGCGTCTGCTCGTAAGCACAACCGCTGATTTCTATTCCTGGCAGGCCGCCATCACTCTGATCGGTATCCTCTGCACTCTTATCAGCTTTTGGTTTTATATGAAGCTGCCCGCCTCGAATAACTTCATCGTTAAACGCCCTTCCCCCCATGAACTTTGCGCCCGGTTCCGAGAAAATCTGCAGTCGACGGAATTGCTCTGTTTTTATCTGATCGGATTTTTCATCATGGGCAGCTTTGTCACGCTCTATAACTATGTCGAATATCCGCTGATTGCTCCGCCTTACTCTCTCAGCCAGACCTTGGTTGGCTTCATCTTTGTCATCTATCTGTGCGGCACCTTCAGCTCGGCCTTTATGGGCCGCCTGGCGGATGCTCATGGCGCTGAAAAAATGCTATTTTCGTCACTGTTGATCATGCTTACTGGTGTTTTACTGACGTTGCTAGCGCCTTTGGCCGGAAAAATCCTCGGGATTGCAGTCTTTACCTTCGGTTTTTTTGGAGCCCATTCCATCGCCAGCAGCTGTGTAGTAAAAGTCAATCCCCAAGCAAAGGTACAGTCTTCCGGCCTCTATCTGCTGTTTTATTACATTGGTTCCAGCCTGATGGGCGCCGGCGGCGGGAAATTCCTGCAATGGCAGGGTTGGAGCGGCGTGGTCCTGTTCATCAGCCTCGCCCTGATACTGGCAATGGGCACCGCCGTTTTTCTCCTGCTGAACAAAAAAATTCTTTCCGTCCCCATTTTTACCAATCTCTATAAAAATCAACATTAATCGATTCAAAAAAAGGGTTCAGTTCCCTGTCGCGGGAACTGAACCCTTTTTTTACTTAAGAATTTGCGCTGTGTCCTCATTTTGCATCTGCCGAAAAATTCCGTATTCACCGCTGTCCATGGCTGGAAACGGCACCTGCGGCAATGGATATTCTGTATTCGTATAAGCAGCGACGCCATGCTCGCTGATATCAAGCCCTAAGATCTCATCCTCTTCGCTTACTCGTATGCCAGCAACTGCCTTCAGCACAGAAAATACGGCATAGGTGGCCGAAAAGCCCCACAAACTGACGGCTGCCACGCCGAATAATTGTACCCCCAGCAAATGAAATCCGCCACCATAAAGGACCCCGCCGTCAACGGCAAAAATCCCAACGGCTATTGTGCCAAAAGTTCCGCAAACACCATGAACAACAATCGCTCCGACCGGATCATCCGCCCGCAATTTATCAAATAACGGTACCGCAACAATAATCAGTCCACCGGCAACCGCGCCGATAAAAAGTGCACTCAGCGGCTCCACATAGGCACAGCCAGCCGTGATGGCCACCAACCCGCCTAAAGCTCCGTTAATCGCCATACTGGGGTCAGCCTTGCCATAGCGCCACAAAGTAAGCACAGCGGCTATCGTGCCTCCGGACGCTGCCGCCAGATTGGTATTGACGGCAATTTTAGCAATATTGAGGTCAAGCCCGGAAAGAGTACTGCCCGGATTAAAGCCGAACCAGCCAAACCACAGTAAAAAAGCCCCTAAAGCCGCCAGCGGAATATTATGCCCCGGCAGATATTGACCGAGCCATCCTTGTTAAACCGGCCACTGCGTGGCCCCAACACCAAAACTGCGGCCAGCGCTGCCCAGCCGCCCAGCGAATGAACCGCCGCGGATCCGGCAAAGTCAAGCATTCCCAGCTGATTCAGCCATCCATTGCTGCCCCAAACCCAGTGTCCGGCCACCGGATAAATCACCACCGTTGCCACTAAGGAATAAACCAGATAGGGGGCAAATTTCATGCGCTCAGCTACCGCTCCAGAAACAATAGTTGCCACCGCAATCGCAAACGCTGCCTGAAACAGCCAAAAGGCATATACCGGAATATGCAGGTTAAGATGGGAAAAATCCCCCTGCAATAAAAATCCGGTCGTCCCGACAATGCCGCTGAAATCAGCGCCATACATCAGGGCAAATCCCATCGTGAAATACCCGATAAAGCCTACCGAGCAGTCCATAAAGACCTTCATAATGATGTTTAAGGAATTGCGGCTGCGGACCAGACCTGCCTCCAGGGCAGCAAATCCGCCCTCCATTAAAAATACCAGGGCTGCACATAAAAGCACCCATACAGTATCAAGCCCTACGGCAACAGAATTAATCGTGGGTTCCATTAGATAATTCCTCCTAATCGAAATATCATTCTTTTAAAATAAAAAAGCCGGAAAAAAGGCCGCAGGTGCAAAGCACCGCAGTCTTTTTCCCAGCTTCATTGCTAGTATATTCTTTGATTATAACATTGCTATAAATAAAAAGCTATATTTTTATGTTTTTCACACAAGTGTAGCAGGATTTACCTAATCCTGTGCCGTAAACCATAAGGCAGGAAGAAATTACATAACAGTAAATATAAGCGAGGATCACCCATGAGTAAAATAACAAAAATAGAAATCATTACACGCCCCGAAATGCTCGACAAACTCAAAGCAGCCATGAATTCGATCCGAATCACCGGCATGACCGTCAGCCAGGTTTATGGCTGCGGGCTGTCAAGTGGACACAAGGAAATTTATCGTGGGCATGAGGTAGCTGTAACTTTGGTCCCCAAAATAAAAATCGAAATTGTTGTCTGTGATATTCCGGTGGCACACGTCGTCGAAACTGCCAAAAAAATCTGCTGTACCGGGCATATTGGCGACGGCAAAATTTTCGTTTACACCATCGACAATGCCATCCGCATTCGTACTGGTGAAGAAGGGCCCGAGGCTATATCCGATCGCCTCGACGATTTGAAAATCGTCAATAAAATTGCGGCCGAAGCCGCGGATGAATAATACATTGGATCTTCCGCCAAAATCAAAAGGCCGCTCATCTGCGAGATGAGCGGCCTTTTTCACTTACATTTTTGTCAAAACAATGCGCTTAGCGCGTTCAATCATCGTTGAAGAGCCCTTGCCCTTTTCAGCAACCTCTGTTTCGGGAATATTGAGCTCCCGGGCAATCAGGCGGCGCAGACGCGGCCCACAGAAGGTATTCTGACAACTGCCATACCCCGCCCTTGTTCTGCGCCCAACGGCATCAATGGAGTCCACCCGGATTCCCCGGTGCAGGCTGTCAATAATTTCTGCCTCTGTCACCCGCTCACAGCGACAAATCAGATTAAGCTGTGGATCCGGTGAATCAACCACTCCGGCAAAGTCCGGGCCTTTGGGGCGGATAATTGGGCGCCGCTCTGCCTTAAAATCAGGATTCACAAGCAAAGCCAGTCCCGCCCGTTCGAGAATCGAAACCACCTTCAGCGCAATTGCCGGCGACGATGTAAGCCCCGGTGAATCGATGCCAACAAGATTAATCAGCCCTTTAACCCGGCTTTCTTCAATGATCCAATCCTTTTGATTCGATACCGGACGATTGCCGGCAAAGGATTTTAAAGCTCTTTTCATGTTGATATCCGGTACAGACTTGCGTGCAGTTTCCGTAATATAACGCAAAGTTTCCTCATCCGTGCCGACATCATCCTTATCATCAATCTCTTCGGCATTCGGGCCGATCATAAGATTTCCATGATATGTCGTCGTCACTAAAATCCCCTTGCCGAGCTTCGTCGGAACCTGGAATATCACGGATTTTACCAAATGACTCTGGTCCTTATCCAATACAACATATTGCCCGCGCCGCGGCGTGACCTTGTATTCATCCATTCCCGCCAGCGCTGCCACCTCATCACTGTAGACCCCGGCCGCATTAATCAGATACCGGGCTTCAACAGGGCCCTGATTTGTTCCGATCAAAAAAACATTGCCATTTTTTTCAATCGACTCCACCTTGTGTGACAGGCGCAGGTCCACCCCATTTTCAATAGCATTTTCTGCCAGGGCGATGACAAATTCATACGGAGATACCACCCCTGCGTTTTCACAGTAAAGAGCTGCTTTAACGGCATCGCTCAGATGCGGCTCATGCTCTTTCGCTTCTGCGGCATCCATGATCTTCAGTCCTTCAACCCCGTTTTTTATTCCATACTGGTAGAGTTCTTCCAGTGTGGGAATTTCTTCGTCATCAAAGGCCAGGACAAAGGAACCGGTCTGCCGATAGCCAAAGTGAAGTTCCCGTTCAAGCTGTTCATACATGCGGTTGCCCCGAACGCAGAGTTCAGCTTTTAAGCTGCCCGGTTTATCCGAATAGCCCCCATGAACAATCCCGCTGTTGCTCTTTGAGCAGCCGCAGCTCACATCCGTCTCCTTTTCCAGCACACAGATTTTCAGTTTGTATTTTGCCAGCGCTCTGGCAATGTTCATACCAACGGTACCTGCTCCCACAATACATACATCATACATTTTAACAGCCTCCTGTCAGACACTATTTATAATCAATATAAGTAGAGTATTATTCTTATTTATTTCTATAAATACATAAATTTCCCTGCCCGTCAGCAAAAGAAAATTTCCTATCCCTTGAACAATAAAAAAATGCCGGCAGACGGAGCCGAAGCGCCCCGTCTGCCGGACATTTTATTTATCTTTAATTTGCCACTGCTTATTTAAGGCGAAAGCGCGTCACCGCCTGTTTCATATCCTGTGACAGCTCACTGAGACTGTGGCTGGCGGCAACGATTTCTTCTGCCGACGCGGATTGCTGTTCGGTGACTGCCGCCACATGCTGGGATTCTGCAGCCACCCGTTTGCTCTGAGCAGAAATATCGCTGATGTCGGTCACGATCTGCTGACTGCCCTGTGCCATATGATCGACAACCTCCGACATCTCCTTCATCTGCGCCGCAACCTGCTGGATAATGTGTTCAATCTGTTCAAAAGCCGTCCCTGTACCATTGACAGCGGCGACTCCGGCTTCCACTTCACGGGTACCTTCCGCCATCGCCGCCACCGCTTGTTCCGTATCCGTCTGAATATCCTCTATCAGGGAAGTAATCGTCCGTGCCGCCTGCTGTGACTGCTCTGCCAACGTCCGCACCTCCTCAGCCACGACAGCAAAGCCACGGCCGTGCTCGCCCGCCCGGGCAGCTTCGATGGCAGCATTCAGTGCCAGCAAATTGGTCTGGGCGGCCATTGCAGAAATCGTATCGACAATCTGCCCGATTTCCTTTGAGCTTGTTCCCAGCTTATCAATAATGCCGGCTGAAAACGACACTTTATTTTCGATGTTTTTCATCTGCAAAATCGCTTTTTTAACCGTTTCTGCTCCGGTAGCCGAGGTTTCTGCCGCCACGGATGACCGGTCTGTGACCTCGTTAACACTCGCAGCCGCTTCTTCCAGTCCAGCCGAAAGAGACTCGACCGTTCCCGAAGTGTTTTCAATCGAATGCAGCTGAGCGGCTGCACTTTGGGCAACCTCCGTAATTGACTGCGCTCCCTGCTCCGCCGCCTGCGCCGACTGATCTGCACTGGCCGTCATTCGCCCGGCGGCTTCAGCAACCTCTCCGGCCGATGCCGCTACCGTCCCCATGATCTGGCGCAGTTCATTTTTCATTTTATTGAAGGAGCGCCCCAGATCACCGATCTCATCGGCGGTATCCACCACAATATCGGGCTGCGCCAAATCACCAGCAGCGATCGCTGCCGCTGCCTGACTGACCGCAATTGCCGGCCGTGAAATCTTCCGGCTCAGATACTGCCCGATGACGAGGGCCAGGCCAGCCGCCAATAGATTAACCAACAACAACGTCCAGTGAATGGACTCCGCCTTTGCATTTATCGCAACTCTATCGGCCTGCACGAAGTCATCGACTGCATCGACCATCTTCAGCGCCGCCTCCATCGCTGCCTTATACGGTACACCTGCCGCATTCATATACTGCCCAACAGCAGTGTTGTCCTCGGCCTGCTTGGCAGCAAATGATTTTTCGGCAATCGCTTCATATTTTTGTTTTTCTGCCCGAATCGTCTTTATGACGTCCTTATTCTTCTCTACGGAAATAACGGCTTCCAGCGCCTGCAGTTTTTCATCGGCCTGATGGCTGTAATCGGCAAAGATTTTTATATCGTTACGATCCCCGGTAAAATTAAAGCGTCGCATCGCTACTGCCTCATTGCCGATATCCCCGGCGATTCCCTGGGCCAGCTTCATTTTCTGCAAATTCATCTGCGCGGACTGCAGATGCATCTGATTGAGTTGCTGAATTTCAAAATATGTAAATCCACTCATCGCGACGACAATAACAATGACTGCCAAAAACGCCCCGGTGATTTTCTTGCTGAGATTCCAGGTCATAAAATTCCCCCATCGCATGTTTTATATACTAATTGCAAACCTAGTATACGAAAAACGATCGCACTCAACAAGGGAAAATCTTCGGCTTATGGCGTAAAAAGTTCGGTGTTTAGCAGCTGCTTGCTGACCGGCGGCAAGCTTCGGGCAAAATACCCGTCTGCTGTTTAAATACCCGGGAAAAATATTCCTTACTCTTATAGCCAAGGCACTCGGTAATATCCTCCAGTGATATCGCGGTATTTTTCAACAGATACTCGGCATGTGCTATCTTCAAGAACTGCAGATAGGCCCCTGCCGTCAGCCCGGCTTTTGCCTTAAAAACATCACACATATGCGTGCGATTGATATAAAGTTCTTCGGCAACCATTTTAAGCGACAGCTGCGCATCAATATGCACCAGCATATAGCTGGCGATTTTTTGGACTCGTTCGTCGGCAAATTGGCGCGGCGTAAATGCAGCGATGATATCAAGCAAATTCTGGATAAAATCGGCAAAGGCCTGCAAAATGTCTGTCATGGCACCACCAGCCAGACATTCATTAAGACGGCCCTTCAAATCGGCATATTTTGCAAGCCAGGGAAAATCTGCGAGCAGCTGCGCAGTGAGCTGCTCGCCAACCGTATAGAGCACCGCTCGTGTTTTAACAACATTCATATCGAGTGCCAGCTGTACATAGCGGGCAAGAACATGCGCCTGTTCAATGGCTGCCGTCTGCCCCTGCCGCAGTGAACGCAGCAAACCCTGATATTCGCCCCCCGATATAATATCCTTCCATTTCAAAGCTCTGCTGCCGCTCTGCAACGCCGACTGACCAAACACTTCTTTATCCAAATAGATCCTGACACGCTGCAGCAGGTCAGAAAAACCCGCCTCGGTAACCGGCTTCAGCAGATAATCAAAGGCACCATAGAGAATTCCCTTGCGGGCATAGGAAAATTCGGCATGATCACTGAGCAGCACCACGCAAGTGGCCAGCTTCTCGCGCTTGATTTTATTGAGCAGATCAAGGCCATCAAGTCCTGGCATACAGATATCCGTTATGACCAAATCATAGGTACGGCTATCGAGAAAAGCCATCGCCTCTTGCGAATTTTCTGCCTCGCCAGCAATGATAAAGCCCGTATCCCTTCCCCATACCGGCAGATTTCTGATGATTTTTCGAATCAAAAAGCTATCATCTACAATCAAAACAGAATAGCTCACTTTATATCCTCCTCTATGCCGCCTCCCGGCGGAAAAAAACAGCAGACCATTCGGTGGCCTGCTGCTAAAACAGTTTTCATAAACTTGCGCCTTTCAAAAAACGTTTGACGCACAGGCAAAAAACTAATAAACATGTGTTGAATATATCACTAATTGCCAGGCACTGTCAATCAGCCCGCAGTCCCTGAAAGCAAGAAAAACAGCCGGCACCCTTATGGCGTCGGCTCATACCAGCAGACACTCTGCTGATTAACTTGGCAAATCATATTCCTTGAGGCTGCGGCATATGTCAGCAACCCCGTTAAAGACAAAACTTGCTTTAACGCCGCAGCGATCAAGATCATCTGTCGTCGACTCTCCCGACAAGACAAGAATCGAACAAATTCCAGCATTTACACCGGTTTTTATATCGGTGTAAACACGGTCCCCCACCACGGCGAAGGCCTGTCGTTCATATCCTGGAAACCGTGAAAATGCACTGTCAATTATGGTGCGATTTGGCTTACCAATGATTTGCGGCATTTTCCCAGTTGAGGCCCGGATAAGTTCGATCATCGCTCCGGCATCGGGAATATAGCCGTTTTCCACCGGGCAATTAAGATCGGGATGAGTCGCTATATAAGGCACCCCCACACGAATGAAATCACAGGCTTTGACAAGTTTTTCATAGGTGAGCGTCATATCAAACCCCAATACCACAAACTCCGGCGACTGATCGGTCAAGATAAATCCAGCCCGAATAAAATCCCGCTCAAGTTCTGGCGTTCCCAGCAAAAAAACCCGGGCCTGTTTCTTTTTGCCCGCAAGATACGTAATTGTCGCATCTCCAGACGTAAGCACATTTTCCGTCTGGCAGGCAATGCCCAACCCACACATTTTTTTAACATAGTGCTGGCTGTCTTTAGATGAATTATTGGTCAAAAACAGAAATTCACGGCCGCTGGCTTTTAAATAATCGAGGAATTCTCTAGCCCCTGGCAATAAAGCTGCCCCTAGATTAATCGTGCCATCCATATCCAGCAAAAATACCCTAATTTCTCCTAACTCCTGCATAAAGGCAGCCTCCTTTTCTCATGAAGATGATCAGGCCGTAAGCTGTTCCCCAGTTTCTTCTTCCTGGGTGTTTTTCATTGCCTGACGATCAAGGTAGTCATAAATCGCCTTTTTATTCTTCTTAAAGCCAATCCAAAGGGCAAAATACACCACTACCGTCAGTCCGATCAATACGGGGTTGGCTGTTAAAAAGGCAAAAAACACTAAGCCCATCAAAGGTTTACCTAAAATATTAAAGCTGGTAATCAGCATAGCTCCGGCAGGAATTGCTACCCCCACCGCCAAGGCCATATCGGTAAACAGCGGAGCTGTCATCGTGCAGATATATAGCCCTAGACCAAACCAGACGACTCCCGAGACAAGAACTTTGGCAATATTCCCATTATGAATTGCGACCAATCCCTGCACCATATAGGGAATGGCGAGCAAGTCAACGACCGGCAGCACCTGATTGCCCGGCAATAAAATTGCCACGGCAAGCATAATCGGAATCAACAGCAAACCTGACATCAAAGTAGCGGGTTCGCCATAACCAACAGCATCGTTGACGGCAATAAACCAGTCACGGCCGCCGGATTTATTCATCATCTTGCGGGCAGCTTCTGTAATCGGGGCAAAGGCCTGCGCAAACATACTAGCAATTTTAGGGAAAATTGCCATAATGGCACTGGTTGAAATCCCGACCTTCAGTATTTCCCCCCAGGCTGCCAGCGTCGCAATTCGGTCGAAGTTTCCCAAAATTCCAATAAACATTCCTAAAAAGAGTCCGAGTGTCATCGGTTCTCCTAAAAAGCCAAATTTACGTTCCAATTCCTTGGGATTTAATTTAATCCGATTTAAGCCAAGGGCATTATATACCGGATCAATGAGCACAGCAAATACAGATGGTTCGACATTATGCATCGCAATAATCGTACAATTCGGATAGTTGTAATACGAAGACCAGCGTTTCGCCACCAGTTCAGAAATCAATAAGCTGTACAGATTTAAAACAACCATACAGGCAATGCCAAGAACAAAATTCCCGGTGACCCCAATGACCATTGCCCCCCAAACCATATAGGAATAATTGTTCCACAAATCCGAGGGCTGAAATACATCCGTCCATTTAACCAAAAACAACACGGTCTGCAAGGCAATCCCCAGGCCCAGATAAATCATACCCGCACTTGTCGAAAAAGCTACCAGTGAGGTTGCCTGCCAGCCGACATCAAACACCGGCAGATTTACCCCTGTCCCCTGTACCATTCGATTAATAACCGGGGTGATGATCGGGGTAAACGAATTGAGCAGCAGCACAAACCCCTGCAAGGCCACGCCCGCATAAACAGCCGATAAAAAAGATTTTTTTGTTGTAACCTTGAAAACTTTAGCAATTACAAAGATGATGACCGGCACAATAATCGCTGCGCCAAAAGAATCTATGATCCCTTTCATTAACTCTAACATGATCAGCTCTCCTATTCATCTATGATACGGATTTCTCCTGACCCGCGACCTCTTATCGCTTTAGCTCGCGGGCAATTTTTTCAATTTCAGCAAAAAACTCATCTTCCCCTACACCGGTCAGACAGGCAAAAGCATTGACCGTCGGCATACCATAATCTCCCGACTGCAGCGGACTGGTAAAAGTAATGAAATCAAACCGGCCCGATTGCGCGAGATTCAGCGCTTCTGTCGGTCTTGCTTCCGTGGTCGCCACACTGTACCCGTGTTCTTCTAAAAATTCTTTTACCTTGCTGGCAACCATGGATGAAGTAACCGTCCCGGAACCGCATACGGATAGAACGTTGACTTGTGCCATAACAATATCCCTCCTGTTTTAATAATTTATAGTTCAACCGTGCCAAGAAGTTCTACAATTTCTTGCTTTTCTTTTGCTGCCTTGATCTTTTGCAGCAAAACTTTATTTTGGAATATCCCCATCAGTTTCTTCAACAGACATACCTGTCCTTCCGGATCATTGATTGCCAGTAAAAGCACCAGGTCGACCTGTAGTTTTTCTGTCTGGTTGATCATCGAATAAAAGACGACTGGTCTCCGGAGAACGGCAATCGCGATATGCGATGAAATTACATGTTCAGCATTTGTATGCGGAATCGCTACCGAAAAATCCCCAAGATCCAATCCCGTAGGAAGGTTTTTCTCCCGTTCGATGACCGCATCGATATAACTGTTTTTCACGTACCCGTTTTCTAACATTTTTTTCCCTAAAACAGCGATAACGTCACGGCTTGTTTCTGCTGCCAGGTCGAGTTCAATTAACCCCAAGTCCATATCCATCCTCCTATTTCTTGACTTTCCCTTCTTCCTGCTTCTTCAACCACCCCTTTTTCTCCCTACGTCCTTATTCTATTGCAAATACCATGCCAACCTTTTCCTTCTATAGGCAGCCCCGCCATTCCCTGCTGTATAAGCCTTTAACCACAAGGCTGGAAACCCGTTTACAAAAAACGATTTCAAGCTTGGCTCCCGCCTTTTGTATCGCAAAATGTATACCGCCAGCAAAAAAGCAGCGGCAAAGCCGCTGCGTCAAGGATTATAAACGGTTTACCCGCTCGAAAATGATCTGCCGAAATCCAGCCGCACTGTCACAGAGTCGAATCGCTTTTATAAAGGCTTCATCCTGAACAATCGTCACCATCTTTTTCACAATTTCCTTATCGTCTGCCCGAAACACCGGCATCAATAAAAAATTCACATTGCCAACGCCCCAGTCAATCGGCTCCTTGAGCTTGGCAAAGACAAACTTCGTCTGTAAAACCTCGGTCGAGGTTCCGTGGGGCACAGCTGTGTTCCCCTTGCTGAAGGTCGGCAAAAGGTCCTCCCGATGCAAAACCGAGGCCAAATACCCCTTGTTTACATAACCTTTATTGGTGAGTACGGTACAGATATATTCGAGTAAATCACGTTTTACATAAATTTCCGGTTCGTAAAGAATCAAGTCCTCTTCGATCAGCTGCTTTGTCTCGTCGCCGCCTGGCTGTGATAAATATAGTTCCAGATTGCGCAAAATCTCTTTATTATAAGGGATGAAATTCAACCCCGAAATCTTGGGATCGATGGTACCGACGACCGCTAAAACATTTTTTTCCGCCTGAATTTCGCTAATTCTGGCGGAAATATTTTCATCAATCGCACTCATTTCATAGCAGGCTATCTGCGGGTATACCGCTTGGATTTCACGACTGATATATTTTGCGTTGCCTTCCCCCGTCAGACAGATCGTTATAATTGCATTTTGTTTATCATTTTGTGTTTCCATCGCATACTTGTATTTCATATTTTCCCGGCTGAGGGAAAAATAAATTTCATCGAGAGAAACATCCCCCACAAGGACCTTACGCGAAGCCTCCAGTGCCAGCAGCAAGTCCATACGGTCAAGCGTCCGCGTCTTTATCCCCGTCCGCTGCATCACAATTTCACCGATGTTGGCTAAGGATCCCATATCCACCAAAAACAAGATGCCCTGCTGCTGATCAATCGCCTTCGCCATCGCCACTGCTTTGTTGTAAATATTAATCGGCTTTTCATTCAACGGCATATCAAGCGCAACCGGCGCTTTTGTTCCCAGCAGTTCCTTGATCACCTTTACCGTAGCACTGGCTATACTGCCATGAGAAACAACGATAATTCCCACATGTTTCTTTTTTTCCTCCTGGCGGAGAGCCGCCTTCATATACAGGGCAATAAACGCAATTTCATCTTCCGTAATTTGAATATTTTCTGCCTGTTCTATTTTTTCTGCCAGCCGCTGCCCCAGCGCATATTCCACCGCGAATTCTTTTTTTATCTTGGAAAAATTGATATTCACAATGCGCTGGTTCAATTTTATTTTCCGTACCGCTTCCTCCAGATGGATTGCCAGATATTTGAAAGCATTTTTATTGATCTTGGCAGTTTGACTCTCCCGGATGATCTCCTCCATAAAAGCCTCGACCAAAGTCAGAATGGTTGACCGCACAAACGTTTTGAGCTCCTTGAGCGAAAATATCTCCTTTTCATCCTCAACTGGCCCAATCACATCGCCAAACCGGTTCAAAATAAACGCCCACAGGATGTTTTCTATTTCACCTTCCTGGAGATCGAGATTGCACAGCTCTTCATACTTGCCCTCAATGCTTCGATATATATCCTTATCCGCCTGATACACCGGATGCATAAAATCCCCTTCCGCCATAAAGGCCGGATCGGCAAACGGCAGCAAAATTAGATTTTTCAAGTATTTTCGGATCTCAGAATATTCATATTCAGCAAACGCGCCATCCTGGAAAGAATCCACCAAGTTTAATATGCCAGCGACTTCAACCGATACCATTCCATCCTTTTCCACCTGCTTGTTCTGCAGAAAATTCATAAACGAGTGGGCGCATAATACCTGAATCATGCTCTTAAGCTGGCCAATGTTTCCCTTGAACTCTTTAAACGCCAAAATTTCGATGACATTTTTATCGATAAAAATCTTGGCATTGATCCGGTTGCATTCCTGCTGAAAAATCGTATAAATCAACTCTACTCGTTCCTTTAAAAACCAGTCCTTCAGCGCCGGCAAATGCACAATCATCGGAATCCTGCGGCGGAAAGTCAGCAGCAACGTATCCTCGATGTTTTCCGTTGTCGCACCGACGAACATCAGCTTTACGGAGCGTTCCGGACCACTTTCTCCAAGGCGGCGAAAGCACCCCCGATCGAGGATCGAAAACAATATTTCCTGTCCCTTGGGGGGAAGCCGATGAATCTCATCGAGAAACAGCAGGCCACCATCTGCTTGTTCGACAAGCCCGGCGGTATCACTGACAGCTCCGGTAAAAGCCCCCTTGGTGTAGCCAAAGAGCAAGGACAACAGGAGTTGCGGATTGTCGCCATAATCTGCACAATTAAAGACAATAAACGCCCCACGCTCTCGTATAATTCCATTTTCCCGGGCAAATTCATACATCGTCTGAGAAAAGAGACTTTTGCCGACGCCGCTCTCACCGGCCAGCAGTGTTGGCAGACCTTTCGGTGGATAAAGGATCGCCGACTTAGCCTGCTCAATCAAATTTTTCAAACTGCCATCACTGCCGATCAGTTTTCGAAAAGGGTCCTTGCCGCCTGCAGTATCCTCCACTTTCGCCGCACTCTCGCGTTCAAGTAAAGGCAAAAACTCCTCAACTACTTTGCGGGAAATGGAAAAACCTTGTTCAATCAATCGCCGGGTAAGATCGGAAATATTGATCGCCGGCAAATCTTTGCGAACAGCCAGAATGGCTGCCTTTAAATATGGATAACGCCGCTGGCGCGAATTATTTATATTGAGATCCTTGCGCATGTTCGTCACATTTTCTCGCGTCGTATTCAAATATTTTGCAATCTGCAGGTCCGTCAACGGATTTTTTTTATTTTCTGTATCAACGAGATTAATCAGTTTTGTCTTTAAATCCATATTGCAAATCCCTTTCGCGTTTGCTGCTGACAGATAAAGTGACAACCAGCAGCCCGTTCTTCTGTACAGGCCATAAGCCGCCTGCCCTCCAGGAAAGCATCCACGGGGCAGGCGGCTTAATAGCGTTATCTGTGTTTAGCTAAATTCTCTTCTAATAATACTACGAAACAAAGCTTTTCTGCCAGTCCTTATCTTTGACCATAATAGGCATTTTTCCCATGTTTTCGCAAAAAATGTTTATTCATTAAAACTTGGTCCATGCTGTTTTTCTGCTGCATGAGTTCCGTGTAATAGGCCATCTTTGCCACTTCCTCGAGAACGACCGCATTGTGCACTGCCATTGCCGGTGTTTCGCCCCAGCTGAACGGTCCATGATCATTGACAAGGACTGCCGGGCAATGCTGCGGATTCCTACCAGTCATGGTTTCAGCAATAACCAATCCCGTCTCCTGTTCATAGTCACGATGAATTTCCTCGCCCGAC
This sequence comes from Selenomonadaceae bacterium, assembly GCA_963678095.2. Taxonomy (GTDB): domain Bacteria; phylum Bacillota; class Negativicutes; order Selenomonadales; family Selenomonadaceae. Next base: position 1,235,237 of record OY782746.1, read on the forward strand.
ATCTTGCGGGTGCAGGGAATATCGCCGTAGAAATAATCCGCATGCGTTGTTCCACAGGGAGGAATCTTGCGGCCCAGCTGCGACCAGATCGTGGCCCAGGTCGAATGGGTATGGACGACACCGCCAATAGTTTCAAATTCCCGGTATAAAACGAGATGGGTTGCCGTATCCGAGGACGGCTTGAGCTTTCCTTCTTTGATATTGCCCGCAAGATCCACGACCACCAGATCCTCGGTCTGCAATTTTTCGTAAGAAACGCCGCTGGGTTTGATGACCACCAGCCCCTGCTCCCGATCAATCCCGCTGACATTGCCCCAGGTATAGGTAACAAGCCCTTGGGCTGGAAGTTCAAGATTGGCCGCCAATACTTCCGCCTTTAATTTTTCTAACATAATATCGACCCCTTCTCAAACAAACAGTTTACTCAGGCGCATAAAGGTCAGCCGGTTTCTTATATAGGGAGATAACTGCAGTGTTTTTTTCAGCAGTTCTTCCCCGATGCCAATCTGCCGCAGCGTCATCACGCAGCTGCCAGCGCAGAGCAGCGCTTCAATCTCGCCCACACTTGGCAAATCATCAAGCACCGCTAAAATTTCCGGCAACTTTGCTTGCAAAACCTTCAGATCAACGGCCGCCAAAGGATCCGGCGTGTTTTCCTTGAGAATCGTTTCATACATTCCCTTCGCGCCAAAATACTTTTTCAAGGCCTCGGTCTCCATCCCCTGATAATGATCCACCACCTGCATTCTTCCCGCCCGGATTTCTTCTTTCATATGCTGATAGGTCGATACCGCCAGTCGCAACCCCACGGAAACTTTTTCACCATGATAGGCCTCAATCGTCGGATTGAGAATTTCCATTTCCCACAGATGCGACATATGGTGTTCGGCCCCTGATGCTGGCCGGGAATTGCCCATCATCTGCATGGCCAGGCCAGATAGAAGCAGTCCATACATCAATTTTTCATAGGCTTCCGCTTCCCCGCCGCGCAGAGCATCCAGCGAGGTGGCTACGATATCCACGGCATTTTTTGTCAGTGCAAAAATGCGTTCACAAAGATATTCCCCCGTCAAAATATGCGCAATGCGCCAGTCCGCAAGAGCGGTGTACTTGCCAAGCAGATCAGAAATCCCCGAGGCCGTCAGCCGATACGGTGCTTTTGAAAAAATACTGCTGTCAGCAATCACGCAGATGGGCGAACTCGAGGAAAAACTCTGTTTAAAGCCATACCAGGTCATCGCGGCTACGGTTGATACAAAACCATCTACACTGGCGGCCGTAGGCACGGCAATAAACGGCAAATTTTTCTCATGGGCCACATACCGGGTAATATCATGAATAGTCCCCGAGCCAACTGCCAGCAGCAGATCTACATCCGCCGGCAACTGCAAACTGACTTTCTCCACGGCTTTTTCATTGGCATGCAAATTCTCGGCCGAAAGTTCTATGCAGCCGCAGCCAAGCATTTCCACAACTCTGCTCCCGGCTGCCTTAAAGGTATTATTATCACAGATAACCAGCGGTTTTTTATAGTTAGCATATCCGGGTTGCTGCAAAAGTTCCGGCAGTTTTTCCAGAGCATTCCTTTCTATAAAGATGTCTTGCACCAAAATTGCATGTTGCTTTCCACAGCCGCAGGGCTGACTGAATTCATTGATGTCAATTTTCATATTCCGATCTCCTCACCGTTCTATTTTATGATTTGCTAAAGTATATTGTCTCCGCTGATATACTTTAGCAATTTTCATGCCAACAAAATGCCATAAAAAAATCGGTTCCGCAGCCTGCCAGGTGCGGACTGCGGAACCAAAGCATACATTTTGGTCAATTGCTTTACATTTTGCAAATCGCGTATACAAAATGTTGCATCAGGGCCGGAAAATCTGTTTGACAAAAAGAACTTAAATTATTAAGCTAAAGCAAGAAGAACCAGACCTGGCTTGGCCAAGAATCCAGCAAGGAGATTTTGTATGATTATCGAAATAGACAGCCGCATTGCTGAAAACCTGTCGAAAACCGACCGCCAAATCGTAAAATTTATCAATGAGCATGAAAAAGAGCTCTCAAAAATGTCGATTGTCGATATTGCCTTTGAGACTTTCACCTCCCCCTCCACGGTTTCCCGGGCAATCCGCAAATGCGGAATCAACGGCTTCAATGAACTGCGCTATAAACTGATGCAGCCAAATGAAAACAAGGATCTCGTCAGCATCAATGAGATCATGAACAAATCGTTGATTGAAGCAACCAACGTTCTCGAGCGCATATCGTTGGCCGATATCTTAAAAATTGTAGATGCAATCCGCGCCGCAAAAAACAGCAAAATCTATGTTTTCGCCCGCGGTCTGACAGAGCATGTAGCCCAGGAATTCAGCTTGAAGCTCGAACTACTCGACTACAATGTCACCCAGACCGGTGACCCCAATATCATGCGCAGTGTCAGCAAAAATCTGCGGCAGGAAAATCTTATCCTCATCTTTTCCCTAAACGGACAGACGCACGAACTCATTGAATCTGCCCAAAATGCCAACCTCGTAAATGCCAAAGTCATCACCTGCTGCTGTTCGGATAAAAGCCCTTTACTGGAATATTCCACCCATTACCTGATTGGCTATAAACACAGCCATGTCTCTATTAAAGAATTTGAAGTCACTTCCCGCGTACCACTTTATATCATTTCCCGCATCATCATCGATTATCTGGCCGAGCAGAGCAAACCCTGAAAAATTGCCACCATACAGAACGTGATAGATGAAAATCTTATTTGCAAAATGCGAAAAGATTTTCATCTGTTTTTATTTTATGATAAAGCCATAAAGGAAACCGATCCATCAGGATCATTATCCAGGAGGTTTTATTATGAATAAATTTTTATCAACCCGTCAGATGCTACTCAACGCACAGGCCGAGGCCTATGCCGTACCGGCCTTCAATATCCACAATCTGGAGACCTTTCAGGTTGTCGCCGATACTGCCAGCGAAATGCATTCTCCGGTCATCATTGCGGTAACCCCGTCGACAATTGAATACGCCCGCGATGAATACGTAGTTGCCATGGCCGAAGTTGCTGCCAAAGCCAGTTCGGCTCCGCTGGCAATTCACCTCGATCATTTCGAAAATATCGCCCAAATCAAAAAGGCCATTGACGCCGGTTTCCGCTCCTGCATGATCGATGCCTCAAAGCTGCCCTTTGCAGAAAACATCACGATCGTAAAAGAAGTTGTTGCCTATGCCCATCGCCGCGATGTTACAGTGGAAGCGGAACTCGGACGCCTTGTCGGCGTCGAAGACGATCTCGTCGTCGACGAAAAAGACAGCATCTATACCAATCCAGCAGATGCAATCAAGTTTGTGACTGCTACCGGCATTGATTCCCTGGCGGTAGCCATCGGTACGGCTCATGGTTTGTACAAAGGTACGCCAAAACTGGATTTTGACCGGCTCACAGCGATACGCAAGGCCGTTTCCCTGCCGCTCGTGCTGCACGGAGCTTCCGACGTACCGGACGAACTGGTGCAAAAAGCAATTTCCCTGGGGATCTGCAAAGTAAACATTGCCACCGATTTGAAAATTCCTTTTTCCAATGAAATCAAAACGTATTTTCACGAACACCCGGAAGCAAATGACCCGCGCAAATACCTCACCCCAGCCAAGAAAGCAATGAAAACTGTCGTCATGCATAAAATAAATGTCTGTGGCAGCGCCGGCCGCTATTGAGGAGGCGAACAAAATGATCTACACACTGACAACAAATCCGGCCATCGATATGAATCTGACCGGCAGGGGCATTACGCCAAACTGCGTCAACCGCACCGGAAATGTTGTATATTCGCCTAACGGCAAGGGCGTCAATGTCTCGCTGGTGCTTGAACACTTCGGAATTGAATCAAAAGCGCTCGGTTTCTTTGGCGGCTTTACCGGCAAATACATCATCGAGGAGCTGCAGCAGCGCCATGTAGCCGCATTTCCGATCTGGGTTGAGGATACAACCCGGGTCAACATCTTCATTAATGATGGCATCGATGAGTACAAATTTGTCAATCCTGGCTCCTTCGTTCCCCAAGAGAAACAGCAGGATTTCATCAATCTGCTCCGTGCCTTTACGGACTGCGAGCATCTTGTTATCAGTGGCAGCCTGCCACCGGGCATAGCTGCCGACTATTATGATCAAATCCTGCACACCTGCGAGGAAAAAGGCACCCGCTGCATTCTCGACATCAGCTCACCGAAGCTCAAGGATTTACTGCGATATAAACCGCTGCTGATCAAGCCCAACGACGATGAACTGGCCGCTGTATTCGGTTTAACGACAGAGACCGAAGCGGACATTCTGGTCGCACTCCGGCAACTGCACGAGCTAGGCGCCCAAAACATATTATTGACTCTGGGGGAACGAGGTTCTTATTTCAGCAATGGCAGCGAAGTTTATGCCTGCGGCATTCAGCCAGTGAAACTCGTAAGTTCCGCTTGTGCGGGCGATGCGGCTCTCGGTGCTTTCCTAAGCGCCTGGCTCCAGGGCGAAAAAATCGAAACCGCCCTGAAAAAATCCGCTGCTGCCGGGGCCAATGTTGCCGAAAGCGATGCCCTGGGAACCATGGACAAAGTCCCTATTTATATGAAAAATATACAAGTGAGAAAGGTGGATTTATAACATGAAAAAATTATTAGGTGTTACAGGTTGTCCTACCGGAATTGCCCATACGTTTATGGCTGCCGAAGCGCTAAAAAAAGCTGCCGAAGCCGCCGGAGCCCAAATCAAAGTCGAGACAAACGGGGCGATTGGAGTCGAAGATGCCCTGACTGCCGAGGAAATTGCCGCTGCCGATTGTATCATTGTGGCCTGCGACAAAAAAGTCGACATGGACCGCTTTAACGGAAAACCCGTCATCGAAGTTCCCGTAGCGCAGGGAATTCAAAAAGCCGCTGCGCTTGTGCAAGAAGCACTCTCCGGGCAGGTCGCCATTCGTGGCGGACAGACTCCGGGAAAAAACAACAAACCAATTCATGAAAGCTCCAGCTTCGCCCATGAAATCTACAAACATCTGATGAACGGTGTTTCCCATATGATTCCCTTCGTCGTTGCCGGCGGCGTGCTGATCGCCATTTCCTTTCTCTGGGGCATATATTCCTTTGACCCGACCTCTGCGCAGTATAATCCGACAGCTGCCCTGCTAAAGCAAATCGGCGGCTACTCCATGGGCTTGATGGTTCCTGTCCTGACTGCCTATATCGCTGCCTCCATCGCCGATCGGCCGGGGCTCATCGCCGGGTTTGTCGCCGGTACAATTGCCGCTTCAACCGGTTCCGGCTTCCTGGGTGGCATCATCGGCGGCTTCCTGGCTGGTTACACCGCTCTGTTTTTGATCAAGGCTCTCTCAGGACTGCCCAAGCAGTTTGAAGGCTTGAAATCCATTTTTCTGGTCCCGCTTGTCAGCGTTGCCTTTGTCGGCGTTATCATGTGCCTGCTTGCAGGCCCGGTCGCCGGCATTAATGCCTTTATGATGACGTTTTTATCCAATCTGCAAAACACAAACCCGATTATCCTCGGCATTGTTATTGGCTGCATGAGTGCCTTTGATATGGGGGGCCCGGTAAATAAAGCCGCTTATGTCACGGGTACATTACTGCTCGGGCAGGGAAATTTCTACTTCATGGCCGGCGTTTCAGCCGCCTGCATCACCCCGCCAATTCTGATTGCCCTGGCAACCACCATGTTTAAAAACAGATTTACCAAAGATGAACGTGCCGCCGGCCTTGTCAATTATATTCTCGGCTGCACGCATATCACCGAAGGTGCCATCCCATTTGCTGCCAAAGCTCCACTGACCGTTTTGCCAATCCTGATGCTCGGTTCCTCCATCTCAGCTGTACTCACCTATATGATGAAAGTACAAGTTCCGGCACCCCACGGTGGCTTTTTGATTTTGGCCCTTGTCGACCAGCCGCTTGTCTGGGTCCTCTGCATTTTTGCCGGTTCTGCCATTGGCGCCGTGCTTTATGGTCTGAGCCGCAAACCAGTAACCGAATAAAAAGGGAGTCTTGTTTATGGATAAAATATTTGCCGCCAACACAATCACCCTTGATATCAAGGCAAAAAATAAAGAACAGGTCATCGATGAAATGATCGACCTGCTCGCTAAAGATGGTGTACTGACGGATGCTGCGCTTTACAAAACTGCCATCTATGAACGCGAAAATCTCTCCACCACCGGCATTGGCTTTGGCATTGCCATTCCTCATGCAAAGACCAGCGCCGTAAAAACAGCCCGCGTTGCCGTCGGCATTGCTAAAGAGGGTGTCGACTATGGCAGCGATGACGGAGAAACGGTCCAGTTGCTCTTTATGATTGCCGCTCAAAACACCGATGATAATCTTCATCTGCAGACACTGGCCAAGTTGTCGCGTAAGCTCATCGATCCTGTTTTTCGCAACCGCTTGTTAAACAGTGGCAATAAAGAAGATGTATTGGCCGCCCTGGAAGAAATCTGAATAGAACATAAGCATATAAAGAGAAGAGTGCCGCTTTTGCGGCACTCTTCTCTTTATATATGTCCGGCATTGCGCAGCGCCCAGGCAAGCGCATCTTCGCGCCGGAGCGGGCGGGCGATATAGTACCCCTGCACGAGATCAAAACCGCAGATGCCGACGCTCTTCCATTCTTCCTCTGTTTCCACGCCTTCGGCCACAACCTCAAGGTTAAGAGCATGCATCATCTCAACAATAGCGGCAATATACTGCAAATGCCGCTGTTCCTTGCCGAGATTTTTGATCAGTGTACGCGATATTTTCAGTGAATCAAACGGCAATCGCAGCAGCTGCGCCAGCGAGGAAAAACCTTCGCCGAAATCATCCATTGCAATCGAAAAGCCCGTCTCCTTCAAATCGTTCAGGCTGGCAATCGCCCGATTCATCGATTCCATAAAGACGCTTTCTGTCACTTCCATAATCAGCTGATGCTGCATGTCAGCCTGATTTTTCATGATATTTTCTACCATGGCAGAAAAATCATCATCCTCCATCTGCTTAACCGAAACATTAACATGCACCCGTATATCCGTCATCCCCTGTTGCCGCAGCTCCTGGGCAAAAGACGCGGCCTGTTCAAGCACCCAGCGTCCGATTGCCGGCATCATGCCGCATTGCTCCGCCAAGGGAATGAATTTGGCCGGTGAAACCGCCCCATGCACATCATTTTTCCAGCGCAGCAAGGATTCAAAGCCAATGAGGCTCCGATCCATGGCTACGATCGGCTGAAAGACCAGTGTGAGCTCCTTGCCATCGATTGCGCCACGCAGCGCATTCGACAAAAACAGATTTTCTTTGTTCTGCAGCAATAGTTCCTTGCTGCACATGCGCCAGATATTTTTTCCCCCGTACTTTGCTTCATAAAGTGCCGCGTCCGCATTTTGCATAAGTTCCTCAACGGTAATGCCATCCCGCGGATATTCGGCAATGCCAATGCTGGCGGTTACCCGAAGTTCATCAACATTTTCGCGACCACCTTCAATTGCCCGCAAGACTGCAGCGGCCATTTTCCCCGGATCATCGCCAGCACTGACCCAAAAACAAAATTCATCGCCGCCGAGCCTCGCGATCAAAAGATTATCAGACTGTTCCCGCCGCAATACATCGGCCACATAGCGGATAAAATAATCGCCCCGGCTATGTCCCAGTGAATCGTTGATCAGCTTCAAATTATCCATATCCAGTAAAAACAGATGCCCATACCGAGCAAAGTCTTTATCCGCCAGATTTTTCTGCATCTGTTGATAGAACCAGAGCCGATTTGGCAGCTTTGTCAACGGATCCACATAGGCCAACTGATACATTTCATCACGGTCCTGAAGTCTGGCAATGGCCACAGCTGCTATATTTGCATACTGACGCAAGATCACATCACGCTTGGCATCAACCCGGTCCAGCAGATCCTCCCACCCCGCCGACAAGGCTCCGACAACCTGTCCGTTTACCTGGAGTGGCAACCCGATATAGCTGGCATCTTTCGTCCCCCGAAGTGATGACAGCGCATTGCGATATTTTTCATAGTGAGGAACAAACACGATTTCATTGCGCCGCAGCACTTCACCGATCAGTCCCTCCTCAAGCTTAAAGGAATCGCCCGGTTTTAGCGGCGACTGCCCCGAGACCTGCTGTACGACCCAGCAGTCCCCTTCAATGGTAGCAATTATACTATACGTACAGCCGATAATGCGGTCAACGTCCTTGGTTATTGCCGCAAATAACTTTTCCATTGAATCTGCTTCGGTGATCAGATGGCTTGTGGCCTCCTGCAGTGACTGCACCTGTTCAATCGACTCCCGGCTCTGCCGGTTGATCTCAGCAAAGGAGGCCTGCAGATTTTTCACCATGTCATTGAAACAGCGGGCCAGTTCATCAAGCTCATCATAGCCTGGTTTCGCCACAGAAACCGTCAAATCCCCGCTCCCCACTCGTTTCACCTGGTCGACAAGAATTTCCAGAGGCTCACTGATGCGGCGAAAAGCCGGAAAGGACAGCAGCGTTATTGCCAACAGGAGAACCAGCACCACCAGCATAAACCCATTACGGAATTTTTCCAGCGGCGCATATACAATATTTTCAGGAATTGCCAGGGCCAATGTCGCCTGCAGTGCTGGAACCCGCTTAAAAAAAACGATTTTGCTTGTTTCTCCGTACATATAGCGCGCGATCCCCTGGTCCTGCTGCTGCAAAAGACGTACCGCATCCTTGAGATCGTCACGAACATCAAGGGCAAATACATTTTGGGTTACCAGAGACTGGTCCGGATGGGCCAAAACCGTACCACTTTCATTGAGCAGATATGCATAGGATCCTTCATACATATCCGCCCACTTCATCTTATCAAGCAAACGCGCCAGCGGCAGATCCGTAGCCACTACCCCATAGACTTCACCAGTTTCATTGCGGACGGGCATGGCAATCGAAATAGCCATCTGCTTTTCAACCAGATCAAAGTAAGGTGCCGTAACCGTGATCTTTTCCGCCTCGATTGCTTCCTTATACCAAGGGCGCTGACGCGGATCATAATCAGCTGGCGGCTTCCAGCCGCTGCCATCAACAAAATTCCCCGCAACCGACCCAAAATACATATCCGTCAATTCCGGGTCAGCCTGTTTATAACCAGCCAGCATGTCCGCTGAAATCTGTCCGCTTTTCATGACCTGATTTAAATTATACCAGCTTATCTCAAGTAATTTCTGCTTGCTGCGCAGATTGCTATCTAAAACCTGTGCCTGTTCAATTACACTGGTTGCCATTTTTTCTTCAATTTTTTCCGTCAGGTATTGCTTGAAAAAATAGTAACCAAATATTGCTGCCACAAGCATCAGCAAGGCTATCACGCCACTGAAAACCGCCGTCATTTTAGTTTGAATGCGCATACTTGCTCCCCCTTAAAACACTTTCAACTAAATCCTGAAAATTTCTATTTCGCGGTTATACCGGCAAGCGAAAACAGTCCTTTATTTTCTTCATAGATATCAAAAAACTGCTGGGCCGACAGTGGGCGACTGACCAGATAACCCTGCAAACAGTCACAATTGAGCTCGCGCATTGAATCAAGCTGAGCCAGCGTTTCAACCCCCTCTGCCACCACTGCCATATTGATCTGATGAGCCAGTTCGATAATCGTGCCAATGATTGCCGCACCATGCTCCGTAATTCCGACTTCCTGCACAAAGGACTTATCAATTTTCAGCACATCGATCGGCAGCCGGCTCAGATATGTCAACGAAGAATAGCCTGTGCCAAAATCATCGAGAGAAATATGCATCCCCATCTGTCGCAGTTGTTTTAGTTTTTTGACATTTTCCTCTAACGACTCCATTAAAATGCTTTCCGTTATCTCCAGTTCCAAGAGCGTCGGCGGATAGTTTTCTTCCCGTAAAATTCGTTGCAATCGCTGGATAAAGTCCTCCTGCATCAGCTGATGTACCGAAATATTGACCGCCAGCCGCAATTCCCCATCAGCTTTGCGCCGCAAGGAATTGCCAAACCGGCAAGCGGCCCGCAGGACAAATTCCCCCAGCGGCACGATCATGCCAGTATCCTCGGCCAGCGGAATAAATTCCGCGGGTGAAATATAGCCTTTTTCCGGATGCACCCAACGAATCAGGGCTTCCATGCCGACCATCCGCCCTGAGGCAATATCAATCTGCGGCTGATAATAAACGGTAAACTGTTCCACCGCCAGGGCCATATGCAAGGCACTCTCCATCTGTATGCGATGTACCACATCCTGCTGCATTTCGGTTTTAAATACCTTCCAGGTCTTTTTCCCGGCTTTTTTGGCATACTGCAAAGCAGTATTGGCATTGCCAAGAATCCGGTCGACAGAATCCTCGCCGGAAAAGACCACAATGCCGATACTAATTGTGATAAAAAACTGGTTGCCACAGGCATTTACCGGTCGATTAAACAAAGCCAATACCCGTTCCGCCCAAAAGCTGACCTGCTCCGGCTGCATATCCAGGCAAAACAGGCAAAATTCATCGGCCCCAATGCGCGTTATCATGGATGCTTCCGGCACTTCAGCACTAAGACGCTCCGCTACTGAAATAAGCAGACTGTCACCGCAGGCATAGCCCAACGAATCATTGACCGCTTTAAAATTGTCAATGTTCAGCAGTAAAATCATGGCAGATCGGTCCTGCGCCCCGTAACTGCTGATAAACTCCATCATGTTTTCATGCAGGCTGGCCCGGTTGGGAAGATCGGTCAGAGCATCATGGTAGGCCATATGCCGGATTCGTTCCTCCTGCTGTTTTCTCGTCGTGATATCCGAATAGGAACCAATCATTCGCTGCGGCTTTCCCGCCGAATCAAAAATCACCTTGCCCTTTGCCGACAGCCAAATCCAGCGATCTTTTCCCTCGAGGCAGCGATATTCAACAGCAAAAGCCTCGCTTCTTCCCGCGAGATGTTCCCCCAAAAGATGCTGTCGCAGGGGCAAATCATCGGGATGAATGCGTTCATTCCACAATTGAGCCAGATTTCTGACTTCAATCAAGGCCTCCTGATGCGGTGAATCAAGCGGTACCAACCCCAATTTTTTTGCCCAGGGAGTTGATATCATCCAGATATCCCGCACGATATCCCAGTCCCAAATCGCATCGCTCGAGACCTCAACCGCCAGCCGGTAACGTTGTTCACTTTGCTGCAACGATAGCTGGGCTTGTTCCAATTCGACAATCCGCTGCTGCAATTCCGGATAATAGCTCTTACGGGCAGAAGAATTGCCAAACCCGATCAACAAATCGCGATCAAAGCTCTTTTCCTGTTCATCATAAGGCTTGCTCATAGACTGCCGTCACATCCTTATCTGCCATAGATTTGGGATTTGTCGCCATACATGCATCCTGCAGGGCGGCCCCCACCAGTTTTGCAATATCGCTCCGGCTGACTCCGAGCTCCGTCAGTGTCTTGCCAACGCCAACCCGGCGACGAAAGGCTTCAATATGCCGGCACAATTCGCTCCCTGCAGCCGCTGCGCTTTTGCCCTTTACGTCACAGCCGATGATATCGCCAATCTGGGCAAATTTTTCCGGTTCGGCTGAATAATTATATTCGACCACCGGTCCGAGCAAAATCGCATTGCACTCGCCATGGGCCAGATCAAAAAACCCGCCGAGGCTGTGCGCCATCGCATGCGTTGCTCCCAAAATAGCGTTGGAAAAAGCCAGCCCAGCCTGCAGGCTGCCGAGCATCATCTGCGCCCGGGCAATCAGATCCTTTGGATCTGCTGCAACCTGAGGCAGCGCCTCCCAGATCAGCCGGATTGCTTCCTTGGCATGAACATCGGTAATTGGCGAACTCGCGTTTGATACAAAGGCCTCAATTGCATGCGTCAGGGCATCCATTCCTGAACAGGCCGTCAAATATGGATCCATCGTCGCAGTTACTTCTGGATCAAGCAGCGCGGTATCAGGAACAACCGCCTTACTGACAATTGCAATTTTGCACTTTTTTGCTTCATTTAAAATAATAGAAAACTGTGATACCTCCGATGCACTGCCACTGGTCGTCGGCAGACAAACAAGCAGCGGCATTGCATGCGGAATTTTGTCAACTCCCTCAAAATCAACAATATTACCACCATTGGCACAGACAATTCCAATCCCCTTCGCACAATCCATCACACTGCCACCGCCAAAGGCAACAATTCCCTTGCACTGCTCTTTGGTAAACAGAGCCGCACCGGCCATAACCTCCTTTGACCGCGGATTGGGGCTCACCTGCAGAAACAGCACGTATTCTATGCCAGCATTCTTCAAGTTTTCTTCAAGTTCGCGCACCCAAGGCGTTTTATCATATAAAACATCATCACTGACAAGCATGACCTTACGAGTACCAAAATTCAACAAATAACGGCTGATCAACTGTCGGGCTCCCACCCCGAAAACGAATTCTGGGGCCACGAATTTTCTCAATTCCAGAAAAGGCGACTTCATATTATTTCATCCTCTCTGTCAGAAGCACAGCTTCAACCTACGGGCATATTATCCGGCACTAAAAATACAAGCCATATATAGGTTTTATTTCCGCAGCGCAGGATAAAATCCTGCCTAAAGAATAAATATTATGACTTTTCCGTTAATTAATAATACAACAGCTCCTTCATGGGGCTGCTGTATCAAAGCATAACGTCACCGGGCCATCATTAACAGAGCTCACCTGCATGTCAGCCCCAAATTCTCCATGTTCCACGGCAAAACTCAACCGCTGGCACTCTGCCATAAAAAATTCATACAGTTTCACGGCCAAATCGGGTTTCGCTGCCCCAGAAAATCCCGGGCGCCGGCTTTTCAGATCGGCAAACAAGGTGAACTGTGAAACCACGAGTAGCCTTCCGCCGACCGCAGCCAGGTCGAGATTCATCTTCCCGGCCGAGTCACTGAATACCCGCAGATTGCAGATCTTTGCCGCCAGCCAAGCAGCCTCCTTTTCCGTATCTTCCGGGCCAACCCCCAGCAAAATCAAAAATCCCTGCCCGATTTTCCCCGTAACAACTGCCTCAATCCTCACCGAAGCCTCAGATACCCTTGTCACTACCGCCCGCATATCACATCACCCCTGCTATCTATTTAAATATATAACATATATTACCATAAATCATATAATTTTCGTTATTTTTTTCAAATAAAACAATGAGATACACAAAACCCTGCACTGTATTATTACAGTGCAGGGTTTTGTTTTCAATATCGAAGTATATCAATCAGCGATGGATGGCATCCTGGTAAAACGCATAGGCTTCCTTATCCGTCGCTTTTTCGTGCACAATCTTGCGGATCGCTTCGGCCATCGCTACCGGGTGCTGGCTCTGGAAGATATTTCGTCCCATATCCAATCCGTGCGCCCCTTCGGAAATTGCATGGTAGGCCATCGTCATAGCCTCATCTTCCGGCAGTTTCTTGCCGCCAGCGACAACGATCGGCACCGGACAACCTGCGACAACTTCTTCAAAGTTTTCGCAGTAATAGGTCTTCACGATGTTTACGCCGATTTCCGCCAAAATGCGGGTAGCCAGCTTAAAGTAGCGGTCGGTGCGCTCCATTTCCTTGCCGACAGCGACAACACCCATCGTCGGAATGCTGTACCGGATGCCGGCATTAATTACTTTCGACAGATTATCAATGCTCTGCAGCTGACCATCCGCCCCGATAAATCCCTGTACGGCCATGCAATCCGCATTGCAGCGAACAGCATCTTCAATGTCCACTGCCACAACCTCATGCGAAAGATCGTCATTGAGCATAGAGGATCCCGAGGAAACACGCAGGGCGACCGCTGTATTTCCCATTGGTGGCACACTGGTCCGCAGAGCCCCGCGCGTACACATCAGCACATCGACACTAGGCATCAGCTGCGGCAGCAGCAGATCTAGGCGTTCAAGACCTGCCACCGAACCCATGAAATAACCATGATCGAAGGCAAACATCACCGTATTGCCGCTTTTTTGATCAAATATATTCGCCAGATGCTTTTTCATACCCCAATCTAAAGCATTTGCTCCCTTTACGTAAAATCCGTTTTGATTTGCAAATGGTACATCCGTATGATAATCCTTGGCTACCTTGTAGCCGTCTTTGTCTGCCATGATAAAACCCTCCAATATTCTTTCCCGTAAAGCATAATCCCAGTCCCGTATTTTAAGCCCGACGCCCTTGCCCTTGCAAAGGCGCCAGACAAAAGGGGACTTAGTAAGCACTGCGCTTTTTATCAGAAATCGTAATTATTCATATTGTCTTTTGTAAATACCGTTCTTTCCGGAATCAGCACCACACCGGAAGTCGGATCAGAAACATCCGCCTTCGGATCCAGTACGCTGTTCGGCATGATTTCGACTGAGCCGATATTAGGAATATCAACTTTGTCTCCGACCTTTACGTCATGACCGGAAGCAATATAGTAGGCCATGTAGCAACCCATTGCACCCTGAACGCCGCAATCCCAGAGACCCCAGCGAGTCAAAATCCCATCTTTGCAGTACTGTTTCATGGAATTCGGGGAAGCAAAGCCAGTGATCGTTACATCTTTAGCGGTGAGGCCCTTGTTCTGTGCAGCCTGTGCCTGTCCTGGAAGTGCCGTCGAATCGTTACAGATGATTACATCAATGTCAGGATGAGCGGACAGTACGGATTCGCCGACAGAAATTGCCTGCTCTGCATCCTGGTTCGAATAATAATTTGTCGGTGCTACATTTTCCCAGTTAGGATAATTGGCTTTAATGTATTTTTCACCTTCTACCTGCCAGGAGTTCTGGTCAGTAACCGTGGCATTTGAATAATGCCAGCAGTATTTGATTTTGTCTTTTGCCGGATCTTTGCCGCGATCCTTTAAGGAATCACAGCTCATCTGGACGAGCATCTGTCCGAGCTGCTCCGGAGTTCCCTGGGATACCATAATTTTTCTGACGGAAGGATCCACATCCGAATCCCAGGTCGTGACCGTAACCCCGGCAGCAGCCGCCGCTTTCAGGGCATCCTTCACCCCGGCAGCATCAACCGAAGACAGGCAGATTGCATTTGTTCCCTGCTGGACAGCCTTGTTGATTACGGAAACCTGCGAGGAAGCCGAAGCCGTTGCATCGCCTTCATACTTTACCTTAAAACCCCATTTTTCCGCGTATTTTTGTGCGCCTTTATTCGCTGATTCAAAAAATGCGTTGCCGGTAACTTTAGGAATAAAGGTTACCGTAGTATCACCCTTGCCGCCTCCGTCATTTGACGCGGTCTTTGTTGTCGAACCGCAGCCGGTGAATGTGGTAAGTACCATTGCTCCGAGAAGTGCCAACACCAGAGCTTTTTTCTTCATGATAAATCCCCCTCTTGAATTTTATTTTATGCAGACGCGGATATTCCGCCTGTATACAATGGTAGCCGTCCGGTTATTTACTGGCCGCTTTTTGCTTGAGTCGCAGATGCCGCTGAAAAAAAGCACTGATTTTCTCATTTTGGGAGAAGGTGCTTGCTGCCACGACGACGACCAGCATAATGCCAACCGGAATATCGAGGTATTGATTAGAAACCCCATTCATTGACAAACCAAAGCGCATGATCCCGATGACAACTGCCGCCAGGGCCGACCCGACGACAGTTCCCTTGCCACCGAGAATTGAAGTTCCCCCGAGAACAACCGCTGTGATAATCGGCATCGTCAAATCACTGCCAAAATCAGATTTTGATGATCCGAGATAACTCGTCATGATGATCCCGGCAAACGCCGCCGCCATCCCAGAAAAAACATAGGTGCTCAAAATAATGCGTCTTGTATTGATTCCCGAAAATTCAGCCGCCCGGCGGTTAATCCCACAGAGAAAAATCATGCGGCCATACTTGGTACGGTGCAAAATCACATAGGCAATAGCCGTCAGTGCAATGAAAATCAAGACCTGCGCCGGCAGCACCCCAAAGAACCGTAACTTAGTAAAGGAGGTGAAGTATTCCGGAAAACCGCTGATTCCCAGATACGCCGCCGTATTTGACATATTGGAAACCGCAATTGCCAAACCTGAGTATAAAAACGATCCCCCCAAAGTGATGACCATCGGCTGCACATCGGTATAGGCGATAAAAAAACCACTCAAGGCCCCGCACAGACAGGCAACCACCAGTGCAATCAAGCAGGCGACAATGATGTTGACCTCAAAACTCTTCCAGAGAACACCGATAATAATCGAAGTCAGGCCGACAATAGAACCCGCCTGCAGGTCGATGCCGCCGGTAATGAACACAAAGCACATAAATACCGCAATGATGCAGATGGAAATGAAATCATTGAAACTGCCAAACAGTACCCTTGGCATCAGGAATTTAGAATTCATCATGCCAAACACGAGCACTTCCAGCAAAATAAACAGGATGAGGAAATATTCCCAGCGGAACTCAAATTTCGAACAGATTTTTTTCATCATATATTCCCCCCTGCCATTTTGCTTTCAACAACCTCTTCCGTTCTCGCCGCCAACCGTTCACGACGGGCACGCTCGGCGTTGCGATGCTGCATGATGGCATCAAAGACCACAATTGTGATCAGCAAAATACCGGTAATCGTATTATCATAATTTGAAGAAAATCCTAAAAATACTAGAATTCTACTGATAGAGGCCATAATCAAGGCCCCGAAGGTCGCCCCAATCACATTGCCGATTCCGCCTGACAGGCTTATCCCCCCGATAACACAGGCCGCAATGGCTTTCATTTCATAGCCGTTACCTGAAGTCGGCGTTACAAAACCGATACGACTGACAAAGACCACTGCTGCCAGCGAGGCACAAACAGCGCAGATCACAAAACTGATCAGCCGGGTCTTATTGACTGGAATCCCCAAATGCGTAGCCCCTTCCGCATTATCGCCGACCGTATGAAAGTATTTCCCATGTTTTGTTTTTGTGACAAACAGGTACACTGCCAGCATCACAAGGATGGTGCCGATGTACATCCAGGATAACCCTCCCAGTCCCAGCTGCGACAGATCTTTAAATTCCTTGGGCACATTTTCCACCCAGGCTCCGCCCGTATAGACATAGGAGAGCCCGCGCACAATGCTGCAGACGCCAATGGTCATAATAATGGATGGCACCTTGAGCACCGCCACGCCAATTCCGTTGATCAGCCCGATGACGATACCAATCACTATGGCCACTACCACAGCTGCCATAAAGCCGGAGCCATCCCGCACCATCGTTGCTGCTACAGCCGCTGAAAGCCCCAGCGTCGCTCCGATCGAAGCATCAATTTCCCCGGTAAAGATCACAAACGCCATGCCAATGGCACAAATCGTATAAACTGCGGCGCCATTCAGGCAGAGCATGATGTTGTCTGCTTCGAGAAAGGTCGGATTCACCATGCCGACGGCTGCAAACAACAAGAGCAGGAAAATAATAGACGTCGCTTCTCTTCTATTAATAAAGCGTTTTATGATTTCCATGCTGCTCACCCCTTTTTGCCTTCATATACATTAAAAGCGGCACTCATTAAACTCGTTTCACTGATATCCGCTTTTTGAAAGGTATGGTTTACCGATCCCTGAAACATCGTGATTACCCGGTCGGACAGTTCGATGATTTCCTCCATATCCGAAGAAATCAATAACACGGAAAATCCCTTTTCCTTGAGCTGGTTGATGATGGCATATACATCACCGCGGGCCGAAGCATCAATTCCGCGGGTCGGTTCATCGAGAATGATCAGTTTCGGGTGCGTCGCTAAAATTCTGGCAATGACGACCTTTTGCTGATTGCCACCAGACAGGCTGCCGATCAATTGCTCCTGCCCGGTCACCTTGATATGCAGATCACGGATGTAGTTTTGCGTAATTTCCCGCTCTGCCTTAAAATCCATAAAGAAGCGGCTGAGTTTCTTTAACGCCCCACAGGAGACATTCAAACCGATATCCCCGATCCGAAAAATCCCATCCTGCCGCCGGTCCTCGGGCACATAGTTGATGCCCTTCTCGATAACGCGCGCTGTCGGCAGTCCGGTTATATCCTCGCCACCGAGGTAAACATGCCCACCGAGGACCCGGTCCCGACCAAAAATTGTCGTCGCTAGTTCCGTCCGCCCGGCTCCTACCACTCCCGCCAGCCCTAAAATTTCACCGGGATACACGTCAAAGCTGATGTTTTTAAAACCATAGCCCGAAAATTCCTTAAGGCTGAAAATCGGCCGCAAATTCGCATAATCCGGCAAACGGCTGGTAAACGCTGCCTTATTCTCTTTTACATCCGGCGGCAGCAAGCCCTGCACCAGCATTTCCCGGGTAAAAGCAGTAACCGGTCCATTGAGTGTGATCACTCCGTCGCGCATGATTGCCACATCGGTCGCAATTTCAAAAACCTCTTCCAGTCGATGTGTAATATAGATGATGCCGATATTTTTTTTCTTGAGATCCTCAATAATCTTAAACAGCGACTGCACTTCATTAAAAGTCAGCGCGCTCGTCGGCTCATCAAGGATCAACAGCTTCGCATTGCGCAACAAGCCGCGTAAAAGTTCTACCAACTGCTGCTCGGCGATCGACAAGGTCAGTGCCTTACGATTCAAGTCCATTTCCCACCCCAGGCGGCTGAGAAGCTCGACAAGGCGCTTATGTAACAGCCCCGGCTTTTCCTTAAAACCAACAACGATATTCTCTTCAACCGTCATATTCGGGAACAGCATCGGTTCCTGCGGCACGAGATAGAGCCCATGTTCCAAGGCATCGAGCGGTTTTGAATTGGCTACCGTCTTGCCACTGATGCAGATTTCCCCCTGATCCTGACGATAAATGCACATGATGATCTTCATCAAAGTGCTCTTGCCGGCACCGTTGCCACCGATCAAAGCAAGTACCTCTCCTTCACGCACCTCCATTTCAATACCCTTGAGCACCTGGTTTTTGGCAAAGGATTTATGAATACCGTGTACGGAAAGAAGCGTACGCTGGGGACTTGCTATTTTCTTATCTAAAATATCTTCCACCATAATCCGACCCTCGCAATCCTGTCGATAATCTTTTTTATATATTGAATTTTTTGTTTATTCCGCTATTGTAATCATATTATCCCACATCAAATGTTTTGTCAATAATCTTTTGATACATTTATAACAAAAATTTACCATTTTCTAATTTTTCTCATTTTATTTCCTCCGACATCAATTCAAGGCTAAAAATCCTATATTTATAAGGAATTATGATATTTTTATTGAATAATTTCAATATTGACACAAAAATATTCTATTGATATAATCAGATATATTATAAATCATATGTTTTCACAAAGAGCAAATGCAACTGTCAGCAGAGGCTGTTTTTCTCCTGGCGGCTGCAACCGCAGTTCAGATTTACTATAACAGCAGCGGAGGCCACATAATATGGACAATAATTACGAAGAAGTGCTGATGTCAAAAGCCGTCTGGTACTACTATTTTGACAACATGACGCAGCAGCAGATCTCCGATTTTCTCGGTATTCCGCGGATGCGCGTTGTCAAATTACTCAACAAAGCCCGTTCAACCGGAGCAATTCAATTTAAAATCAAGGACGATTCAGCCAATCGCATGGAGCTTGAAAGAAAGCTGGCCGAAGCCTATACATTAAAAGACACCTTTATTGTTTCAACCCCGCCGGATGATGTCAACACCAATGAAAACATCGCCCGGGCCGCTGCCATGTATATAAACAACCGACTCAAGGAAAATGCTTTTATCAACCTCGGCTATGGCGATACCCCCAGCCGGGTCCTGAACAATTTGGCAACAATGGTAGAACAGCCAATTTCCACCGTATCGCTGACCGGCGGCGTCAATTACTACCTGCCAAACAACATGTCAACCATCTTTAATGCCAAACTGTACCTGATCCCATCGCCGCTGTTAGTATCCTCCAGCGAAGTCGTGGAGGCCATAAAAAACGAAGCCTCCGTCAAAGATATTGCCCGAATGGCGCAGCTTTCCTCACTGTCCGTCATCGGCATCGGTTCCGTCAGTGAAAATGCTACGACGCTCAAAAGCGGCATTCTGAGCAATAACGATCTGCTTTACCTGAAGATGAAGGGGGCCATCGGTGATATCCTCTGTCATTTCATCGACAAAGATGGCAATCTCGTCGATTCAACGATTGAATCACGATTGATCACCACCCCGCTCGATACCCTGCGCAGCTTGAAAAACGTCATTGGGGTCGCCGCCGGCGAAGATAAAGTCGAGGCCATCAAGGCCGTGCTGCATGGTGGCTACATCGACATTCTCATTACCGACGAGGATACGGCCCGTAAACTGCTCGACAGACAAAACGCCTGACTTTACCGCCTGGTAAAGTATTCCATTTTTTGTAAAACTCTCTACTTTGTTAATATTCAGTTATTATCTGGAGGTGTCATACTATGGAAAAATATTTAATGGCGATCGATGCCGGTACCGGAAGTATCCGGGCACTGCTCTTTGATTTAAACGGTCATCAGCTCGGCTGCCAGCAGCTGGAATGGTCTCATCGCGAGGATTCCCGCTGGCCCGGCAGCATGGACTTTGACTGGCAAGCTAATTGGCAGATGGTCTGTCAAT
Source organism: Selenomonadaceae bacterium (assembly GCA_963678095.2). Lineage (GTDB taxonomy): Bacteria > Bacillota > Negativicutes > Selenomonadales > Selenomonadaceae. The sequence continues at coordinate 1,255,801 of OY782746.1, forward strand.
GTATTCGCGGCGTTATCGACAAGACAAACACCCCCCCACAATCCATTGCTGCCATATCAACCACCTGTATGCGCGAGGGCATCGTCCTCTACGACAAATCCGGCAAGGAAATCTGGGCCTGCGCCAATGTCGATGCCCGGGCAACAGAGGAAGTTGTGGAATTGATCGCTTGCCATCCGCAGCTTGAACGCGAACTCTACCAGGAATCAGGGCAAACCTTTGCCCTTGATGCGCTGCCACGTATTCTCTGGGTAAAAAACAAGCTGCCAGAAATTTATGACCAGACGCATCGCATCGGCATGTTCAACGACTGGCTCATTTACAAACTGACCGGAATTTTGGCAGTAGAGCCCAGTAACGGCTCCACAACCGGCATCATGAACCTGAAAGACCGCCACTGGAATCCAGCCATCATGAAAAAATGCGGTCTCAAAGAAGATATCTTCCCGCTTCACGTCGAATGTGGCTCTGTCATCGGTCCGGTAAGCGCCGACGGGGCTGCCCAAACCGGATTGGCTGCCGGGACAACGGTGGTTGCCGGCGGCGGCGATGCGCAGCTGGGGTGCATCGGGGTCGGTGTCGTCAGAGCAAACGAGGCCGCCGTCTTCGGCGGCAGCTTCTGGCAATATGAATTAAACAGCGACCAGCCAAAAACCGACCCAGACTGCCGGGTCCGCGTAAACTGCCATGCAGTTCCAGGGATCTGGCAATATGAGGCTCTGGCCTTTAAGCCAGGACTCGTAATGCGCTGGTACCGCGATGCCTTTTGCCAGTTCGAACAACAGGAAGCCGCGGCGCGCGGCTGTGATGTCTACGACATCATGAACGAAAAAGCCGCCGCTATCCCTGCTGGAAGTTATGGCATGATGTGTGCTTTTTCTGATGTCATGGACTTCATCGCCTGGCAACACGCTGCCCCCACCTTCACTAACTTTGATCTGGATGCGGGAAAATTCAACCGTTATACCTTCTACCGTTCCATTCTCGAAAATGCCGCCATGGTGACCAAAGGTAATATGGAAATGGTTCAGGACTTTACCGGAAAAAGGCCTGACAGCATCGTCTTTGCTGGCGGCGCCGCCAAAAGTCCGCTGTGGTGTCAAATTCTCAGCGATGTTACCGGGCTTCCGGTCCGGGTTCCGGTCGTCAAAGAAGCCACCGGCCTGGGCGCGGCCATTCTCGCCGGTTTCGGCGCTGGTATCTACCGCAGCATTGACGAGGCGGCCGAAAAACTGATTGTCTGGGATAAAACCTATCAGCCAAATCCCAAAGACCATGCCGTCTATCAGAAAATTTATGACCCATGGCGAAAAATGTATAAAGCCCAGCTGGCATTGTGCCAGCAAAACATCACCAGGCCCCTTTGGCGGGCCCCGGGACTTTAAAAATTTAAGGAGGCAAACGATTATGTATATCATTGACGAAAAAGATGAGGAATATCGCTTTGGCGACAGCGGCCCCAAATACCTGATGAAAGGACCGCGCATGAATTTTGCGCTGGTTCAATTCCAGGCTGGCCAGGATTTCACGGCTCACTATCACAATGTAATGGAAGAAAATTTTTACATTATGGAGGGTGAAATTGACATCGTTGTCGATGGCAAAGTCAATCATCTTACCGCCGGGCAGTTCATCCATATTGAACCGGGCGAAGTTCACTATTGCATCAACAACTCCAAGGCCCAGATGAAAATGGTCTCGACTCTTGCCCCTTATCAAGCCAGCGACAAAGTCGAAGTGAAAGACTATAAATACTGATTAAAACCGTGGACCAACCACTGCGGCTTTAATATACAGATCCATAACCTGATTGAACACCAAAAAGAAAAACAGCAGGCTCATTGCAGAGTCTGCTGTTTTTCATTTAGCTTCGGTTAATTATTTTCTTTTCCAGTTCGGGTACGCCCTGGCAAGTATGCAGCAGATGCAACAACGCGGCCCATGGATCCCGAAAAAAGAGCCGTGGCCCGGCATAACGCATAACTACGGCAATTTCCTGCCGTTGCTGCGGGGCATAGCAATGAATCGGGCATTTGGCACATACAGGTTTTGCCCCACCAAAAAAACATTTTTCCAGTCGCTGCTGTGCATATGCCAGCAGCGACTGGCAGGCCGGGCAAAGTCCGGTTTTCGTCTGATGTTGCCCCCGACAATACATACCGATCATTTTCTCAATTGCTTTTCTTTCCTGCCTAATTCTTCTGCTCACCGCGGCTCCTTTATCTGCTGTTATTTTATCTGGCTGCAGATTTTATTATAAAGGATTTGACGCAAAAAAAAGATGACAAAAAGCACAAAACAGCCCCGAAGGGCTGTTTTTTATCAGCTTTGCCGCCTAAATAAGACCAATGATATGCTGAACGATCAGCGACACACTGGCTACGACAAACCAGCAGAGCAGGCCCAGCAAAATCGGGCGCAGACCATTTTTAACCAGTGATTTAAGATTTGTGTTCAGCCCAATCGCACTCATCGCAAGAATGATCGCAAATTTACCAAGGCTGCCCAAATCGGCCGACAGCGCCGCCGGCAGCACACCAGCCGTATTGACAACCGAGGCCACTACAAACAACAGAATAAACCACGGGAAAATTTTCGCCAGTGAAAATCCTCCCTGACGGCTTTCCCGACGGGCCGTCAGAAAAGCGAATACCAGGCAGACCGGGACAATCATCAGTGCCCGCGTAAGCTTCACAATCGTTGCATAGCTGCCGGCTTCCGCACTGTAGGAATAGCCCGCCGCCACAACGGACGAGGTATCATTGATTGCCGTTCCGGCCCACATGCCAAATCCCATATCGGATAACCCCCACAAATGTCCAAGAAACGGAAAAATAAATACTGCCATGACATTAAACAGGAAAATTGTCGAAATGGAGAAGGCTATGTCCTTGTCCTTCGCTCCGATAACCGGTGCCACCGCCGCAATCGCCGAACCGCCGCAAATAGCCGTCCCCGCACCAATCAGAACCGCGGTATCGCGTTCAAGCTTCAAAAACCGCCCACCGATATAGGCAACAGCAAACGCCGCCAGCAGGGTAAAGATCATCACCGAAAACGAAGCAGACCCCACCGCCAGGACCTGAAACAGATTCATTTCAAAGCCAAGCAGAATAATGGAATACTGCAGAATTTTTTTTCCGGTAAATTTTATTCCGCCCTCAAAACTTTCTGGCCGCCGAAACCCGGCAGCCAGCAGCCCCAGCAAAATCCCAAAGACGGGTCCACCGATAATCGGAAAGCGCTGCCCAAGAAAATAGGCGGGAACAGCAAAGAGTAGGGCATATAAGATCCCCTTAATATAGCTTTGTTTCATAATTAAACGATCACTCCTTTTTCTGTTTGTAGTGTAACACTTGCTCAAATATATGTAAAATAGTATAATTTGATAAAAACAATAAGTAAATATATATAAGGAGATTCCTATGGCTTTACGGCATTTGAATATTTTTCTCTGTGTCTGCGACGAAAACAACATGACCAAAGCAGCCGCCAGACTTCATATGACGCAGCCCTCTGTCAGTCTGGCCGTGCAGGAACTCGAAGAACATTATCAGACCCTGCTGTTTGAGCGTCTCGGTCGGCGGCTGTTTATAACCGAAGCCGGGCGGCGCCTGGCAACCTATGCCCGTCACATCGTCAATTTGAACCAACAGACGGAAACCGCCATGCGCAGCTTCGGACTGCTTTGCCGGCTGCGTCTCGGCGCCAGCGTCACCATTGGCGAATCCGTCCTCGTCGATCTGCTGCAGCTGCTGCAGCGAGCCAAGCCACAGCAGGAAATCTTCTCCGAGATCCATAATACGGCTGAGCTCGAAACAATGCTGCTGCGTGACGATCTTGATCTGGCCCTCATCGAAGGCACCGTCCAATCGGAATACCTCATCAGCTCGCCCTTTATGCAGGATGAACTGATCTTTGTCGCCGCTCCCCAAAGCATTCTGTCAACACAGAAAAAAGTCGTTGCTGCCGATCTTGAACGCTGTAAATTCTTTGTCCGTGAAGCCGGCAGCGGCACCCGCGATCTGTTCGAGCAAGTCATGCAGGAGCAAAAGCTCCGTTTCTCCATCGCCGGAGTCTATAACAATGCGGAAAGCATAAAAAAAGCCGTTGCCGCTGACCTCGGCATCAGCGTTATCTCCCGGCGTGCGGTCCGCACCGAATTGGCCCGTGGCGAGCTCTGTACCTTCAAACTCCCCGGCATCACTTTTCACCGGACCTTTAACATCGTCCATCACAAAAATAAATATATCTCGCCCGAACTCAAAGCAGTAATCGATCTCTGCCAGAAAATCGACCGCCTGCAATAGCCGTATAAAGCTTTAGCAACATACTAAAGGGGCATCCTCACAGGAGAGGATGCCCCTTTATTTTAGCTGCCAGTGGCTGCAAGAAAAAGATTACTTTTCCTGACTAAACAGCAGCTGCAGTAATTTTTCGGCCCTGGGATCGCATACCCGATAATTTATTTCAAGCCCGTGGCGCGTACCACAGATAATTCCGGCAGCCCGCAGCTTCTGCAGATGCTGCGAGATCGTCGACTGCGGTGCCCGCAGACAGCTCTGCATATGAGAAACATTGCACGAACCTTTTTCCAGCAGCCCTTTGACAATACACAGCCGCACCGGATGCGCCAACACCTTCAGCAGCTCCGCTATTTCATTAAATTTCATCAAATTATCATCCATAAACAAGCACGCTCCCAGCCAAATATCATATTCATACATTACGATATTACGGTCTTTCTGTCAATACAAACGGCGGCAGCTTCTGTAAGCGGCCGCCGCATAATTATTTTCCCCCAGTCAATTCTTCGTCATGTTTAGTCTGTTGAAACTCCGCTACGGCCCGTTGAATACTGGCCGCAGTTACCGCCCGTTTTTTCCCTTTCTGCCAGTACATCGCATCATCAGCCCGGCGAAAAATCTCGTCGATGGCTTCCCCGTAGTTGCCCATATCCATGCCCAGTGACAAGTAGAGCGGAATACCCGCCTCTTTGTGATTACAGCGGATCATATTTTGCTCAATTTCCTCGTAAACCTCTTCGAGCTCCGGCAGAGAAGTTTTCGTCAGCAACACGATGAATTCGTCGCCGCCGATACGCGCCGTCATACTGTTTTTCCGTTCAACGCTCAGTACTCGGGCCGCTTTACAAAGCAGCTTGTCTCCTTCCGCATGCCCAAGGGAATCGTTGACCAGCTTCAACCCGTCAAGATCAGCGACAATAATGCCGACGGGAAACATGGCTTCGACAAGACTTGACCGAAACTGCTGTTCAAAATAAAAGCGATTATAGAGCCCTGTCATCGCATCATGGCAGCTTATATGCTTGAGAATTTCTTCCATTTCCTTGCGTTCCGTAATGTCACGTATTACCAGCAATACCTCATTTTCATCATAACAGACCATGCGCAATTCTTTGGAAACGACCTTATCCCCTTCCGCCCGGTCGTACTCACAAATCTGCAATTCACCGGTAGCCACGCAGCGCTCAAGTCCCTGGCGGATCCTCGCCGCAATCTCAGCCGGCCAGACAAGCGACAGATGCCGACCAATACAGGCGGCGGCATTGATAAGCAGCGAGGATTCATTCGTCCTGATTATCTCCAAGATAATTCCACTGCCATCCATGCGAATCAGAGCATCTGGAATTGCCTTGATAATCGCTTTATTTTTCTTCTCACTTTCACAGATTGCCTCTTCCCAGACCTTCTGCTGGGTAATGTCAATCAGCGTCCCAATCACCAGCAATTTCCCTTCGATCATGCACATGGAAGAGTATACGTGAATATTAAGCATATGACCGTCCTTGTGCAGCAGCCGCACTTCATATGAAAGGTTTTTCGCTGCCCCCTCATACCGTCGTCTGATCTGCTCACAAACCAAAGAGCGGTCCTCCGGGTAAACAAAATCCAGCACGCTTTTGCCAATCACAAAGTCTTCCGGCTCACAACCGATAATCTCCAGCACCATCGGGTTCAAGTAAACCAGATCACAGTTTTCATCAATAACGTAAACCCCAACCATTGAATTTTCCGCTACAACCCGGAACATCTCTTCCGCTTCCTTAAGCTTGGTGTTAATCCGGTTTAACTTCTCAATATCCGCCAATAATCTTCTCGACATCAGGTCCAGGGCTTCCTGAATGCGCTGCAATTCCTGCGGTGCTGTAGCAAAAAAGCTATGTTCAGGCAGCCCTGTATATTCACCAGCCTCAATCTGCCGGGCCTGCTCCAGCAGCGAGGCAATCGGCGTATGAATCCGCCGCTGAAAAGCGGCAATGACAAAAGCCAGCAGCGACAACGAACCTAGGGAAAACAGCACAATCCAGACAAGCTTTTGATATACAGGATGCAGGATTTCCCTTTCCTCAATTTCACCGCCAACAATCCAGGCATCCGTCGCCTTTAACCCCCGATACGCCCCCAGGACGGATACCCCCTGCTCATTGCTGTATAAGCCGGAATACATGTTTTCTCCGTCACTGCGATACAGGGAGTTTATCTGCGCCGCAGTCTTTGCCGTATGGGTATTCCAGGCATCGAGCATCTGCACGCGATTTTTTTCAAAGGCAGGGGCGCAGAGGATTCGCCCGGACAGACTGCGCAGATAAATATGTCCCGTTTCTCCAATCGTAAAGCTTTCGACAAGCGCCGAGAGTTGCTCCAGCCGCATTGAGCCGACAACAATTCCCTGAAAGAGGCCTTCCATATTAAATACAGGCGAACTGAACAAGATCCGCTCTTCCATGGAGCCGCTGTAGACAAGATCACTTATTCCATCGTAGCCGCGACGCCCCCGTTTAAAATACTCATAATCAGCTGCATTTTCACCGGTAACCGTATCAATTCCCGCTGCATTGATAAAAGTGATCTCGGCAAAATTGGGATTGTTTTGCAAAAAGACAGCAATTCCTTGCTGTGGCTTGCCGCGCCGCATCGACTCAAGTTGAGATAACAGCCTTATCTGGCGGGCGTTCTCCGTAAACCAGTAATCGACCATCAGACTCTGGGTCTGGACAGCTTGTTCAAAGCTGCGCAGAGCAAAATCCCGGGCCGCCGTAATTTCAAAATAGGTAAAAACGCCAAAAAGCAGCAATGTGCCTACCACCATCGCCAAAACGAGCAGTCGAAAATATCCGGAAATCGTCCGCAGAAAAAACCCTTGAATAATACTGTGAATCTTCAAACTATTCACCTCGCATCGCTCAGCAAAAACAACCAGCAACAGCGGTTTTCCTGCTGCAAAACAAACGGCCTTATACTTTCTATTTCGCCCTTGGCTGACAATTTCCTTTTTTCAGCCCGTGATTTCCCCAACAAAAAGGACTGGCGAAAAATACCGCCAGTCCCTTTTGTTTATGCACAGGATTTCTGGCAAAACAGTTCGCCAGCCAAGCCCAATTTCCTTCCACAAGCTTATGTATTTCTTTTATACATGCACGTTTTGCTCCAGAAAAACCGCGGGCAGCTGCTTTCATGCCGCTTTGCGTCTAGGCCTGTGCCGAATCGGCCGATGACTCAATTACACTGCAGCTGTCTGCCGTCAGCCACATGAGAATATTTTCCACACAATCTCGTGTGCCTGCGCGGCATAAGCCCTCGCAGACACATTTTTCACAGTTGCCGTTCGCCTGCTTGGACAGACGTTCGGCCAAAGTCCGATTTGATATTGCCGTTGCCATTTGTCATACCTCCTTTTGCAAAAACTCTTTGATCCCGTCCTTGCAGCCATTTTCGCTGCAGCCATCGACCAGACTGTTATAAATGCAGTAAGCACATTGATATTCACAATCCATGATATAATCAGCCATGCTGTCGACAGAGCAACTCATGACGATCTGCTGTATCGCCTGAAAGTTATTCATCATCATCTGCTCCCCTCTGTTTCCCGGATGAACTGTTTCGTATCATCATCTGAATCTCTTCACGCCAAGCGCTGCGCCTCCTTTTTCTCATTTCAAAAAACAGTTAGTTACCCACCTCCTTCTTATCACTAGATATTGTGGTTGTATACAAGTATATTTCGCGCTTCTTGCTTTTTTTCCTGCCTGATATTTCATTCTTTTTGTAATTTTCCGTATTTTCTTTATTTACGTTTAATTGTGTTATATAATGAATAAGGCGAAACACGCTGATGAATTTTCAGCAGGTTCCGCCTTATTATTATTTTTATAAGCCACGAGTATTAAGTGCCCGGAGAGAATTGCCCACCGCCAGCAAGGTTACCCCGACATCGGCAAACACCGCTTCCCACATATTGGCTAACCCAAATACCCCCAGCAGCATGACCAGTGCCTTGACCCCGAGGGCCAGTACGATATTCTGCCAAATAATCCGCTGTGTCCGGCGTGATATCCGCACTGCCGTCAGCAGGGATTCCGGATTATCCGTCATTAAAATGACATCAGCCGCCTCAATGGCTGCCGCCGCTCCGGCTGCCCCCATGGCAATGCCGATATCCGCCCGGGCCAACGCCGGCGCATCATTTACCCCGTCACCGACAAAAGCCGTCCGACCATATTCCGGAGAATTTTGCAAGATACGCTCTAGTTCCATTACCTTTTGCTGCGGCAAAAGCTCCGCATGAAGGTCATCAATTCCCAGCCCGGCAGCAATTTTTTCTCCTACGGAGTGCCGGTCCCCCGTCAGCAGTGAAATCCGCGAGACACCCAGCTGACGAAGACCACTGACCGCAGCTGACGCATTTGGCTTTACCTCATCCTCTAGCAGAATATACCCCGCATAATGATCATCAACCGCCAAATGAACCGCACTGCCATCCCCCACGACCTCCGCCGGGGCAAACCCAGCCTCCGCCATCAGGCGCCGGCTGCCGGCTAAAATCGTTTGCTGCCTGAATCTGACCTTCACGCCAGCTCCAGCTACCTCTTCATATTTCTCAATCAGACTTTCATCAATTTCGCCATAGGCCATGCGCAGCGCCAGTGCCAGCGGATGACCAGCGTAGCATTCGGCGTAGGCTGCCATTTCGAGCATTTGCGCCTGTGTAAACCGCCCCTGACAATTCATGCCCGTAATACGAAACGTCCCTTTGGTCAGCGTTCCGGTCTTGTCAAAGACAACCGTCTTAATATGGCTCAGCGCTTCAAGATACCCACTGCCCTTAAACAAAATTCCCCGCTTCGAAGCCGCCCCAATCCCGCCAAAAAAACCAAGCGGAATGGAAATCACAAGGGCACAGGGACACGATATGACCAGAAACACCAGGGCCCGATAAAGCCAGTCAGAGAAACCCGCCCCGGGCACGAGTAGCGGCGGCAGCACTGCCAAAAGCGCGGCTACAGCAACAACCAGCGGCGTATACCAGCCAGCAAATTTCGTTATAAAATTTTCCGTACGCGCTTTTTTGCTGCCGGCGTTTTGGACAAGTTCAAGAATCTGAGCTACTGCCGACTCATTAAAAATCCGTGTAACCTGTACAATAAGCAATCCACTCTGATTGATGGTTCCCGCCAGCACCTCATCGCCAGGACCGGCTTCCTGCGGTACGGATTCGCCGGTGACATTGGACACGTCGAGCATGGACTGCCCTTCGATCACCTGCCCGTCAAGCGGGACTTTTTCACCTGGCTTTATCAAAATAATATCACCCGGCATTACCTCGGCCGGATCGACCGTGACAAGTTCACCGTCACGCTTTACCGTCGCATACTCCGGCCGAATTTTAAGCAGAGCTTCAATCGAGCGCCGGGAGCGGCCGACCGCTGCCGATTGTAAAATTTCACCAATTTCATAAAACAGCATAACGGCGACCGCCTCGGGAAATTCACCGATTGCCAACGCCCCCAGCGTCGCAATGCTCATCAAAAAATTCTCATCAAAGATCCGGCCATGGAAAATATTTTTTGCAGCTCCCCACAAAACCCAGGCTCCGGCAAGCAGATACGCCGCCAAGAACAAGCCTATCTGCAGCGTTATTGTCAGCTCACCGAACTGTGCCAGGCAAAAAAACAAACTAGCCAGACCAAGGCGGACCCACACAAGCATGGGGTACGGCTTGCCCTCGGCCGCAGCCGCTTCTGCTGTGGCAACAATTTCAACACCATGCTCAATCCCAGCGGCCAGCCTGCCGATTGCCGCAGTAATCTGCTGCACATCCCCGCTGCCATCTATTTTCACATGCAATTTCCGGCCGACAAAATCGAGCTGCGCAGCGCTGACGCCTTCAACAGCCCGCGCTGCCGCTTCAATTTTCAGTCCACAATTGGCACAGTCAAGTCCCTTTACATAAAGCTCTACATCATTTTTGCTTTCCATATTCTCACCTCAGCCTTCATTGATGTGGCTTAACCCCTGGTCAAAGATCTGTTTTACGTGATCGTCATCCAGCGAATAAAATACCACCTTGCCATCTTTTCTATTTTTTACCAATCTAGCCTGTTTCAGCACCCGCAGCTGATGGGAAATAGCCGACTGAGTCATATGAAATAAATTGGCAATATCACAGACACACATCTCGGATTCAAACAGTGCCGCCATAATTTTTATCCGCGTCGAATCCCCGAAGACCTTGAAGAGTTCGGCCAAATCGTAAAGATCCTCCTCCTCCGGCAAGCCTGTCTTTACACGCTCTACTACATCCTTATGAATAATGCCGCAACCGCAACGTTCCAGTTCTTGTTTTTCTTCCATTTTATCCTCCGCCTTAATATGAATATATGAACAGTTGTTCATATATTCATATTAAGGCAAGAATCTCTGCCTGTCAAGAAAAAACATTTCCGTTCCAAGAGGAATCGCCGCCCCCTCTGTCTAATATCATCGTTAAATAAGGGTTGACGAGGTGATATGATGAGTGTCTGGAAATACATGAACCATTCCGCCCTGCAATGGCTGCGTTTCGGGCTCTGCGCCACAGCGACCGGCCTTTGCCTGTTGTCTTTCTATCTGGCCGGCACGCTTGCCGAACGCTATGCAAATGCGGATCTCGAAGAAATCTATGTAGACAATTCCAACAACGCCCTAGTCCTTGAAGAAAATATCAACCAGATGCTGTCAAAAATCGATATGGTTTTGCTCTTCACGCAACTCGATCTGGAAAACCACGGAAAAATTCTGCCAGAGCATCAGCTTTTGCTGGAAAAGCTTTGTCAGTCCCCCTCTATTTTTAATATCGCCGTGACCGACAACCAGGGAAATTTCATTTACAGTGCCCTACCATTGCCACATTCAATAAATATTGCCGACAGTGAGCATTTCAAGAAGGCGTCTGTCAGCAATGCCGATCAGCTTTATATCGGCGCCGCCTGGATCAGTCTCTCTACCGAAAAACCTTCTATTTTTCTCAGCCGGAGCTATCAAACCCCTTCCGGCGGCTTTGGCGGTCTGATTGCGCTGGCCCTTGATCAAAATTATCTCGATACAGCCTTGCAGAAGCTAAATCTTGAACACACTGCGATCACCTTGCTGCTGCAGGACGGAACATTTCTCGCCCGTGCTCCCATGCCCCCACAAGGAAAAAGCACCGCTGAATTATTTAAAAAACATCCAATATTTGAAGACTATATTAACCAGGGGATCACTGCCGGTTCCTATGAAGCACAGTCTCCACTCGATAGCGGAACCGATATTGGGGTTTTTCATGTCCTGACGAATTATCCACTGGTGCTTATGGCCTCTATGCCCAAAGCAACAGCAATGGCAAGATCAAAAGCTCAAAGTCAGGAAGCCTATTTCTTTGCCGGCGGCTTTTCCCTGCTCGTCCTGATCGCTTCCGCCTTAGTCTGGTGGCAGCTGCGCCAGCAGTTTACAATAGCGGCCCAATTAAGGCTGCAGCATCATCAACTGGAATATTTAAGCTATCACGATCAACTTACCGGTCTTTATAACCGTTACTTTATCGAAGAGTTTGCCGAAAAAGAAATCGCCCACGCCGAGCGCTACAAAGAAGACTTGTCGATGCTGATGTTTGACCTGGATCATTTTAAAACCATCAATGACACCTGGGGCCATCCGATCGGTGATCAGGTATTGAAAAAAACAGCAGAACTGATCAAGAGCTTCACCCGCAAAGCCGATGTCCTCGGCCGGATAGGCGGCGAAGAATTCATGCTGCTGTTGCCACAAACCGATTTGCCGGCGGCAGCAACTGCCGCCGAAAAAATCCGCAAAGAACTCGCAACCACCCCGATGCCTGATATCGGCACGATTACCGTCAGTATCGGAGCTGCAGTCTACAAAAGCGGCGAAAGCTTTCTCCACTGGTATAATCGTGCCGACAACGCTCTTTACCGGGCAAAAACTGCCGGCAGGAACTGTATCCGGACGGATGGCAACACCGGAAAAAGGACTGAGAACACAGCAGTTCATCTTTCCTGGGATTCCTCCTGGGAAAGCGGCAATAAAACCCTCGACAACCAACATCGTCATCTGATAAAAATTGGTGGTGAATTATTACAAATGTCCCTTGAAACCGCCAAGGCCGAAGCCATTGAGCGAAAAATCGAAAATCTATTAGATCATGTCATTTACCATTTTGCAACTGAAGAACATCTGCTGCAGTCTATTGATTATGCCAACACCGCTGAGCACAGCCAGCAACACAAAGAATTGCTGAAAAAATTCCTACAGTTAAAAAATGCTTATGAACATCGTGAAATCAAAGCTTCTTCGCTTTTTTCTTTTCTCATCGATGATGTCATCATCGACCATATCCTGCTGGAAGACAAAAAATTCTTTCCTGCTATACAAAAACATGCCAACGTATAAAAATACCAGCGGGCAAAATCTGCCCGCTGGTATTTTTACTTTATACTATTTTCCCTATATCCCATTCAAATAACTGGCTCTCTCTTATTATGATCCAGCCGGCCGGAATTTATACGTTGCCGGTGTTTCAGCCACTTTTTCCATAACGGACAGCATACCTTCAGCAAAGGTTAGCTTATACGTCCCATAGAGCCAGGTATCATCCGCATCCGTTCCACGAACCGGGCTGCCCCAGCTGAGCTTTACCTGGCCTTTGGTCATCCCCGGTTCCACAATTCCATTTTGTATTTTATTCCACACTACCGGATCATCCCCCAGTTCAACGCGCGGGTCTTCTTGAAACAGCACGTCCTGCCAGGGGGCTGTTGACCGCCAGAAATTGGGCGGCATATTCGTCCAGCTATAGGCAAGCGGTAAAATCGTCTTTTGTTCGCCAGCTGTGACAACCAACCAAATCGGAGTCTCTGCCTGTTCTCCTATATATACATCGGTAACAGTAACCGGACTGGCCATGCGAATCGGCACTGCCTCCATTGGCTTCGTCTCTCCAGGAGCATAAAACTTGGTTAACACTCTGACCTTTGGATAAATAATCATATCCACAAAATGTTGGCGGGCATTTTCAAGATCAGCTGCAAGGACAAGTCCCGCCAGTTGGCCGCGTCGAGTACGCCCCACCAGTTTTTCTCCCGTATCCTGAACCGTCATGTAAACCATATAATCCTGCTGCTCATTGCCAGCGGGAAAACCAATAGTCTCTGTAACCGTGACCTGATGGCCGACATAGTCTTCATAAGGCAGACGAACCGACCGATCTCCATCAAACCCCGCTTGGGCCTGTTCCAGCTTAAAAATTTCGTAACCGGCAGCCTGTAAAGCCTGCGGCTGCGGTTGAAAGATAAAGGAATGTCCACCCCAGGTTTCAACGGGCAGATTATCTCCATCTGCCGCTGCTGCCGGAACAAGTGTCCCCACCAAAACCAAACAAACCACTAAAACCATTCTCCATAAATAATGCTTCACTTAGAGCGCCCCTTTCTGTAAGTAAAATACACGTAAAAGCCGCTGCCTTATTTCACCTCCGTCCCATATGTATTTGCATTATTTTGAATATTTGCTTTATTTATTTTGTATTCTATCACAAAATCTTTATTACAGTCAATAGCAGGTGTTTTTCTCTTCTTGCATGCTTCGCATACTCACCAGTCTAAAGGTACAATAGAAACAGCGAGGAGGAACTCCTCGCTGAAACATCTGGTCTGTGCTATTTACGCCGGCACTATATAGAAAGCGCAGAGGCCATAAACCCCATTGCAACATCATATACACCAACAAAACTTTTGCTTACAACAAAAAATCACTCTATTTCCTTATTTCCATCAGTTGCCAGTGTCCGGGCGTCTTCTCTTACAAAAATATAGATATGATCCTGTTTTTGCACTAAATTCCACTTACCGGCAACTTCTTTGCCAAACCGGTCCACGCTGTCAACATCAACCAAAGCTACAACATGCTTCTTGTTCACCAATTCTTCTTCGGCTAAAAAAGGCATCACATTTTTACTGTTCCAGTCCATCGCTTTTGGCTTCACTCTGTCAATAGCTTCCGCTTTTTGCAGGCAATACACCATATCCTGACTATAAAAAACAACCGATGTCCAATATTCACCATAACTTACGACAACAGTGTCTTCCATAGACAGATTGGCTACGGTTTCTGCCGCCAACCGTCCCGAATACTCACGACAATATGGCACTGCTACAAAAAAAGTCAACAAGGTATACGCTATAAGGTTTATAACAACGGTGCTTTTAACCACCCGTGGGTGCTGCACCAAAAACCGTGCCGCCAAAATTGCAATCGGCAGAAGATATGGAAAAGAATACGTTGAGTACTTCGTTGCCATACACTGATAAAACCCAGCAATTGCAACCGCCCAAATCAGCAAAAAACCTGTTTTCTCGTCAATTTCAGGCCATTTCCGCGCCTGCCAATATTTCTTTAATACCGCCGGAACTACAAAGACCCACGGGAAAAATCCGATCAGAAAGATCGCGGTATAATAATACCAGACATCAAACCGTGGATGTTCCGATACCGTTGCCCGCAAAAAATTATGAACCCCTAAAAACGTATTGATAAAATCCATGCCGTGCAGTGAATACATCAGGGCATACCAGCTGCCTCCGACAATGACAAAAATAGCCGACCCCACCAGCACCTTCATTTGCCGAATTTCAGCAAAACCACGCCGCCAAAGCAAAAATAGCGTGACAATAAATCCCGGCAGCAAAATGCCAATCGGCCCTTTAGTCAGCACAGCCAGCCCGGCAAAAAAATAACAGGCATAATAATACTGCTTTTTACTGCTACTATAGGCAAGATAAAACAGAATCAATATCGCATTGAAAAAAACGAACAAGGTCATATCTGTGATAACTGTCTTGGCCAGCAACCAATATTCAAAAGATGTCCCCAAAATCAATGCCGCAAACAGGCCAGTTTTAGCATCATATATTTTTTTTGCAAACGCATATGTCATCCATAAACCAGCTAGAGCAAATACCCCCGGAAAAAATCGGGCGGCAAATTCATTGATGCCAAACAGTTTGAACGCTGCTGCTAATTCCCAGTAAAAGAAAATTGGTTTATCATACCAATAGGAACCGTAAATCTGCGGCGATATATAATCCCCGGAGCGAACCATTTCCGCCGCCGTCAAAGCATAGTTTGACTCCACCGGATCCGTAATGTAAATAGATCCATTGCCTAAAAAAAACAAATAGACACCCAAACCTAAAATTATCAACAAATACTTGCTTATCCTCATCATCTCGTTCTCCTTAAAAACTGCATATCAGTTATACACCTTATGCTTTGCTTCATCATCGAGTCTGCAACACCGTTCTTGGTCGTCCTGTGGTTTACCGCGCTCCAATAAATACAATGGGCGCCGCTTAACCTCTTCAAAAATCCGCCCAATATATTCACCAATAATACCCAAAATAGATAACTGTACCCCACAGAAAAACAGCAGACTGACAGTTATTGTTGCCCATCCAGGCACGGCATCCTCCGTAAAGAACTTGATGAATAGCACATGCAGCACTAAGAGCAGGCTGATAAATCCACAAATGAACCCACTGTAAAGGCCAAGCCGTAAGGGGGACGTGGAATACGCCATAATACCATCCAAGGCAAAATGCAGCATTTTGCGCGGAGAAAACTTCGATACTCCGGCAAATCGCTGCGGCGCAACAAAGGTCACATTGGTTTGACGATATCCCATAGCACTTACCATACCCCGAATAAATCTGGCTTGTTCACGATAACGGCGAAAAGCAAGCACCACCTGCCTGTCCATAAGACGAAAATCCGAACCGCCTTCCTGTACCTGAACTTTCGACAGCTTATTCAAAACCTTATAATAATAGCGCGATGTCGTTTTTTTCAGCCAGGATACCCCCTCTGTCGTCTTGCGTATTGTCTGCACGACGTCATAACCCTCGGACCATTTTGCAAGCAAACACGGTAAAAGTTCCGGTGGATGCTGCATATCACCATCCATCGTAATAACGGCATCCCCATCAGCATGATCCATCCCACAGGTCAGTGCAATCTGATGGCCAAAATTCCGCGAAAGAAACATCCCCTGCACGCGATGATCTCGCTGCTCTAAAGCAACAATACAAAGCCGTGTATCATCTTTTGAACCATCGTCAACAAAGATCAGCTCAAAATCATATGGCTGTTTACCCATTATATGGCAAATTGCCTCATAAAAATGAGCGATATTTTCCTCTTCATTATACACCGGCACAACAATGGATATTTTTTTCATATCTATTTTCTGCACTTCATCTTTTACAAAAGTTTCCACAAAAAATCACCTTTATCAACTAAAATTATAAAAAAGCCTTTTATAAACTTTACCATAAAGAAAAAATACCGGCAAGAGGGCTTCTCCTGCCGGCATTTTCTTTATGATACAAAACAGCACTCATTCCAGCGGCCGCTTATAGCTGCTCAGCTGCTTTTAAAAGCTTACATTGCTGTAATTATAACAATTCAATATGCGTTCGTCAATCAAAAGGATAGTGACCTGCCTCATATGTAATCCGCTGTTTGTTTTATCCTCAAATTTCCCAGCAACTTTTTTTGTAACCCGTTTTAAATCTGAAACCGGCTGACTGACTGCTGCAGATCCTGGGCCAACTGCGCCAAACTCTGACTGGAGGCAGCAATTTCTTCCATGGAGGCCGACTGCTGCTGCGTGGCTGCCGATACGGTCTGCGACTGTTCGACGGCCGCCTGACTATGCCCGTCAACCCGTTTCATCGCCGTTACCATCTGCTGGCTGCTGCCGGCCATCTGCTGCATGACAGCCGAAATTTCTTTCACCTGATCCGATACCTGGCAGACAAAGGCTTCAATCTCCCTAAAGCTGCTGCCGGCGGAGGCTACTACTTCGCTGCCGACCTTGACTTCATGTGTGCCACGTTCCATGGCCTGTACCGCTTTGTCCGTATCCGTCTGTATGGCACCGATCAATCCGGCAATCCGCTTGGCGGCATCCTGTGACTGTTCCGCCAGTTTGCGCACTTCTTCGGCGACAACGCTGAATCCACGGCCCTGTTCGCCAGCCCTGGCCGCCTCGATTGCCGCATTGAGCGCCAGTAAATTTGTCTGCCCGGCGATTCCGGATATCGTATCGATGATTTGTCCTATTTCCTGTGAGCGTTCCCCCAGGCGACTCACCATCTGCGCTGAATCTTCTACTGTCGACTCAATATTTTCCATTTGCGAAACCGCTTTCGTCACCGCTCCCGCGCCGGTTTTGGCCCGTTCAACAACAGCTGCTGCATGCTGTGCCGCCTGATTCGACCCCGAGGCAGCCTGCTGAATGCCGGCTGACATCTGTTCGACGACAGCAGCCGTTCCCGCAATTTCATTCGATTGCGCTTCGGCACCGACGGCAACAGTGCTGATCGATTCAGCTACCTGCGTCACTGCCAGCGAGGACTGTTCAGCACTTGCCGTCAGCTCTTCCGACGAAGCGGCTACCTGGTCGGCTGACTCACTGACCTTCTTAAACGCCTCGCGCAGGCTCGACCGCATCGAAACCAGAGCATCCGCGAGCTGTCCAATTTCATCGGCGCGCTGCATCAAACGCGGTTTATTGCGAAAATCTCCCGCAGCAAGTTCACGACACATGCCAACCATCACCTGCAGCGGCTTGGTTATCGCCCCGGCAGTATACAGCCCGCAAATGCCAGCGAGCGCTACGGCGGCAAGAATAATAAAGAAAATACTCCACAGAACATGATTATAGGCCGCCTGCATTTCCCGTTTTGGCAAATAGGTGATTACGCCCCAATGATATTTCTCGATCGGCGCAAAGCTGACCAAAGATTCCTCGCCGGTCGTCGACATAGCGGTCTGATGGCCTGGCGTTCCCTGCAAAACCGTCTGCACATAGGAACGGTCCGCCACAGTATCCTTCTGCAGGACCCGCTGCTTATCCGGATGGGCAATCAAATTCCCCTTGTTGTCTACCACATCAATATATCCACTGCTGCCAATCACGGTGTGTTCAACCGTGTCCCAGACCGTTTTCAGGCTGATATCAACACCAAGAACACCGATAATTTTCCCACTGGCATCTTTAACCGGCGTTGAAATTGTCAGCGTCGGCGAATTCGTCGTAGCCGATATGTATACATCCGTAAAAAACGTCTTGCCGCCCATCGATTCCCTAAAATAATCGCGATCGGCCCGGTTGCCAAGGTTCCCGGAGGTTCTTACCGTCTGGTTGCCGGCTGCATCAATGACATAGAGCAGCTCATACTGCGTATTTTTTTGCTGCGCTGCCAGCAGCAAGGCTTTCGTCCGCTCGGCATCCATCGCAACAACCTCCGGTGCTGCCGCCAACGTTTCCGTCAATCCTTGGGCATCTGCCATAAAGCGATTGATTTCGCTGGCTATCTGGGCTGCAATCGTACCATTGCCCTCAACAATTTGTTTTTCTGCCGACTGAATGCTCAGATACATACTGACGCCGCCTACTAAAAGCGCCGAAAAAAAAGCAAATCCCACTAAAATCCCGACCAGTTTCGTCTGCAAGGTGTTTCCCAACCGTCCCAAATTCATTCTGTCACCACTTTCGCTAAAATAGAGTATTGGTGCCGCAACCAAAAGCCAGCAAACGAACCGATGCAGGCTTAAAATACAAAGAAAAAATACGGCATTTCCTTTAAATAAGTACATATAAAACGATAGCAGGCTGAGAATATTTTGTCAATAAACCGAAAAAACATCCGCAGATAGACCTAGAAAGACAAAGAAGGCAAAAATCTGCACCCTTCTGTGTGCAGATTTTTGCCTTCTTTTATTTAAGCAGTAAATGTCCACCCGCGATTAGATCTACCAGCTGCGGATCGTATTTACTGCCCCGGCTGCGGAGAAGTTCCAGCATCGCCTCGTCATAGGAAACAGCCTTTCGATATGGACGGCCATACGTCATAGCATCAACATCATTAACCACCCGGAAAATCCGGCATTCGAGCGGGATATCCCGGCCTTGCTTGCCCAGCGGATAGCCACTGCCATCCCAGTTTTCATGATGAAGCAAAATCCAATCCGCAATCGCCGACAGTTCCGCTGATGTCAGCGCAATACGATAACCGATAACGCTGTGCCGCTTCACCAGATCATACTGCTGCTCATCCAGTAGCCCGGATTTTTTCAAAAGCTCATCTGGCAGCGAAATTTTGCCAAGATCATGAAACCGCGCCAGCAACCGCAGATTATTGACCTTGTATTCCTCAAATCCCAGTTCATTGGCAATCAATACCAGCCAGCGCTCCATGCGTTCCACCTGTGCCGGTTCACGGCGCACACGACGGTCAATAATCTCTTCGAGCCGGCGCACGGTCTCTGTCCGGGCTACGAATTTACAGCGCAGCTTCTGCTCATACATCAAGGCATCCGCCTGGCGGAAAACCTCCCGCAGCGACTGCTGGTCCTTGCTTACGGCAAAACCAACCGAGACGCGGCTAGGAAGCTGGCTGGCACCGCTGTCACTGCCGGCAACACGAGCAGCCACAGTGGCTGCCACAGCTGCCGTCTCAGCCTCTGTCGTCGGACTGAGCAAAAGGGCAAACTCATCACCGCCGACGCGAAACCCCTTGATCCGCACGCCGCACAGCTGCCGGATGACCGTTCCCACGATCTTTATCAGCCGGTCCCCCTCGGCATGCCCCAAAGCATCATTGACCAGCTTCAAACCGTCGACATCACAGACAACAATCCCTATCGGCCGGCTCGTCATGCAGGCCGGATCATCGAGATATCGTTCAAACATATTTTTATTATACAGATTGGTCACGAGATCACACTGACTCAGGATGCCCAGCTCGCGCTCCCGCGCCTCACAAAGCTCAATTTCCCGCCGGCTCTCAATCCAGCGACGCCATAACCAAAAACAAGTCCCCAGCAGCAAAAAGACGATGGTTCCGGCAGCTGCCGGCAGCTCCAGTCCGGTGTACAGGTGAATGCTTTCATTCCATATTCCCTGCCAGGCCGACATATCATATTCCCTTATCATAAACGCGATGCCGATTGTGCCTGCGATAAGCAAAAAAAGCTCTGCCACAGCCTTGTTCGCCAACCGCCTTTTCATCGTTGTCATTGTCGGTACCTTACCTTCTCTGCCAAATATTCAAATCCATTTTTAGACCTATCCTCCTATTTTATCAACTACGAAAGCACTAGGCAAGATTATTTAATTATAAACTTTTATCCTCCGTAAGGAGCCACTGTTCACCATAATAAAATTCGGCTAAATGATATTATTGCTCCACACGTACATATGGGAAAAATTTTCGATCCTCTTTCAGCATATGACCAACAACAATTTCATCGACAACAAATGCAAAAAAAGCCGTGGGTGTGAGCCCCCCCGCAAGGTATTCTGCCTTGCAAATCAACAATTTTTCCAGCAAACCCTTATGAATTTCACCATGATGCAGATGATCGGGGTAACCCGCCTGCACGAGAATTTTCCCCTCCGCCGTAAAATGACGGCGGATATGCTCAATCAAAAGTTCCAGCTGTGGCAACAGTTCCTCCGGCCGGGATTTTTCAAGCACCAGATAGATGATCTTATTGCCCAGCGCAATCAGCTCCTGATGCTGCTCATCAATCAACGGATTTCCCGATTCCCATTCACTGCGCCACTCAAGCCGCACAGCCTCGAACGGCAGGCTGCCCGACTCATCAGCAGTGACCACACAATTTCTGCCGCCCTGCTTCGCCCGGTACAAGGCCTCATCTGCCCGCCGATACCAATAGGAAAACGGCTCAATCTTCATTCGCTCCGCCACGCCAAAGCTCGCCGTCACCTTACCGGCAATCGGATGTTCATTGGCAGCCAAAGCCGCCCGTAGCGATTCTGCCGCTTCCCTGGCTCCGGCAAGCCTAGTTTCCGGCATCAGCACGACGAACTCCTCACCGCCAATGCGCACCAAACTATCCGCTTTACGGATCCTCTCCCCGATAATTTCGGCCGTATGCTTCAGGACCAGATCGCCGACCGGATGCCCCCAGGTATCATTGACTTTTTTAAAGTGATCCAGATCAAAAATCAGCATTGATAGCGGCTGTTTATAGCGGTCCGCCCGAGCCATTTCCCCGGCGATGATCTCATCGAGATAATGCCGATTCTTAACCCCGGTAAGCTGGTCGTGATAACTCAGCTGTTCCAGCTGCCATTGCTTTTGCTGCAACTGTTCGGCAAACATATACTGGCGCCGAATCTGCCACCAGAGGAGCACTCCACTCAGCAATACAAACACAGAAAATCCCTGGGCAAAAAACCGGTATTGCTTCTGTATCTGAATCGGCAAGGTATCGGCGCTGCCGCTTAAAGAAGAAACCATCACCAGCAGCGGATATTCCCTTAATACCGTAAAAAACTCCCGTCGCTCCGCGCCAGTTTCGGTATTGTCATAGATGGCAGCCGTGATGCCCCGCGAAAGGTACTCCTCAACCCTTCGTGTCTGTTGCAAGTTCACCCCCGCCGCTTCATCCGTATCCTTTTGCGGAGTCTGTGCCAAAATCATCCCGTCTCGTCGTAACAGAAAAATTTTATGGTTATGGTCAAACCCAAGATTCTCATCGAACTTCGCCAAATAATCCTGGGCCAAGGTCACCGTTACAATGCCCTTAAACTCCCCCTGAGGACTTCGAATCTGGCGACTCAAGAAAACCACTGACTGATCACTGCTCAGGCTAACCCAGCCGGAACCAATATATAAGACTCCCGGACTAAACTTCATTTGCTCTATGAACACATCCGTTGTCGCCACATTGCTCGGTCTTCCCGGCAATCGGCGCTTAATAGTAAATTGCAATTCCCCCGCTTGGTCAAAAACCGCCGTATTGCCAACAAACCGGCGCTGGCAGAATTCCCGCAGGATGGCTTCATGTTCCGGCAGAATCCTCCCCTGCAGCTCGACATCGCGCTGCATAAGGCGCAGGACCGTATCGGCATTGGCAATCAACTGCTCGGCATTTTCCTGGACAATCAACCCAATATGCTTATTGTTCTGGTCAATCGTCAAGAGCTGGCTCCTGATGTTTTCCGCCGAAAGCTTATTCGCGAGATAAAACGCACCATAACAAAGCAGAAAACCCACTATACTGAGCAGTAAGCTTATGCGCCACAAAGCTGTACGATTTATTTTGCTGGAACTAATCATTATTTCCCACTCCCTGTCCTGCCCGAATAAGCCCGGTCATCGCTTCTTCAGCCATCCGGATACCGGCGGCTGATGGCCAGAAATTCTTTTTCTATCCGGAAAAATGCCTTAATTACTAACGGATCAAAATGTTCCCCCGCACCTTCTTCTATAATCTTTATTGCCACCGCGTGTTCCATCGCCTCCTTGTAAACACGCTTGCAGATCAAGGCATCATAGACATCAGCCACAGCCATCAAGCGCCCGGAAAGAGGGATTTCCGCCCCTTTAATTCCTTCCGGATAACCGCTGCCATCCCATTTTTCATGATGGGAATAAGCAATTTCCTTGGCAAAGTGCAAAAAAGATTCTGTCCCGTCCTGCATGGCCTCTGCCCGGCTAATTGCATCGCGACCAAGGGCTGCATGCGTTTTCATAATGGCAAACTCTTCGTCCGTCAGCCGTCCTGGCTTAAGCAGGATATGATCCGGTATCCCCACTTTGCCGATGTCATGGAGCGGGGCTGATTTGACCATCCAATCAATGCATTCCGGGGCCAGCTGCTGATCTTCAGGATTTTCTTTTCTAAGTTCCTCGGCCAGTGCTCCCAGATAATACTGCGTGCGCCGGACATGCATTCCCGTCTCATTATCCCGCGTCTCGGCCAGTGAAGCCATCGCCGCAATCGACACTTCCTGCAGTCGGCTGACCTCACTGACCCGGCGAGCTACCTCTGCCTCCAAATACACATTCTTATCGCGCAAAAAATCGCGAGCCAGCTTCAGCGTCAAGTGGGTCTTAATTCTGGCCAGCAGCAGCGGCGGGCTGATCGGTTTTAATATATAATCGACCGCCCCCAGAGCAAATCCTTTTTCCTCATCCTTGACCCCGTCGCGGGCCGTCAGAAAAATCACCGGAATATCTTTTAAAACCTCATCCTGTTTTAAATAATGACAAGTCTCATAGCCATCCATTACCGGCATCATAATGTCGAGCAAAATTAAGTCCGGCGGACTGGCTGCCGCTATCGCCAGCGCTTTTTCGCCGTTGATGGCGACCTTCACCTTATAATGTGTTCGCAATAAATCGCTGACAAACACCAGATTCAACGGGGTATCATCGACTACCAGTATTACAGGTTTTTCACTCATTTTGCGCTCCGCCTCCCGACTTCAGCCTTTTTATCAATGCAAGCGCTGCTGAAAAATCAAATACTTCTATTAACTTGCTCAGCTCACGGTATCCATCCGCGCCATAGAATTCCTCAAAAGCCTGCCGATAAGCCGTGAACCATTCTACCGCTTCACTGTCTGACTCCGCCAACAAGGACATAAGCTGCTCGGCAAGCTCTGCTGTTTTTTGCCGATTTCCCACCGCGGTCTCAGGCAGTGACTCCGGGCCAAGATAGCTTCGCATATGCTCGAGAGCCTGCTGCAGTTCGATGAAGAATGACGACATCTGCTGCCCAGTCGGCGCCGTCCCGTCGGGCGCCGCCGATTCCAGTTCGGCTGCGGCCTGCTGCAGGGAAATGGCCCCCAGGCTGCCGGCCGTCCCCTTGATTGTATGTGCCAGACGGCGAACAGCTTCCCCCAGACCGGCTTCCCCTTCGCGCTGCAAGCGCTCCGCTTCATGAGTATAATCATTGACAAACTGCTGCAATAGCCGATGAAAAAGCCGCTCACTGCCGCCGACCCGCCGCAGCCCATCGCTGAAATCAACTTTTAAAGTCTTTTTCCGCTGCCCCTTATCACGTTCTGCGGCATGGGTTGTAACCACTTCCGATTCAAACCCCTGCATCCGGCAACGGGCAAGCACCCGGAACAGTTCTTCCGGCTCAATCGGCTTTGCAATATGACCGTTCATTCCGGCGTCAAGGCAGCGCTGTCGCTCCTCGACCATTGCATGTGCCGTAAAGGCGATGAGCGGCAGCTGTGGCTCTAGCTGCCGGATTGCTGCCGCCGCTTCAAAGCCATCCATTACCGGCATCTGGAGATCAAGCAAAATCACATCGTAAAGCTCCGACCGCTTCTTATTTTTTACCAGTTCCACCGCCTCACGTCCATTGGCAGCAAGATCAAGGCTGACCCCCTGGCCGGCAAGAAGTTCCTGAGCAATCTGCCGGTTGATCGGATCATCTTCTGCGAGCAGTACCCGTAGCCCCCTAAGCCCGTGATCCTGTTCCCGCACGAGCGACTCACCAAAAACAGGCCGTTCCTCCGCAAAAAGCTGCAGCAGCGTATCAAGCAGCAGCCGCGGACTGACCGGTTTAATCAATACGCCGCCGAGCTTTGCCTGCTCAGCCTGATACCGCAAAGCCTCCCGGTCATAAGCACTGACCATCACAATTTCCGGTACAGCGGTCCCCGCCGCCGTTTGTTCCTGCTCAATCACCTGGGCAGCATGAATGCCGTCAATCCCCGGCATTTGCCAGTCCATAAAAACCACCTGATAGGGATCGGCGGACGACTGGTTGACTATTTCAATCGCTTCCAGCCCACCCGTTGCCAGATCAACCCGCAGGCTCATCTCCCGCAGATATTCAGCCAAAATTTCGCGGGCCGCCGCCTTGTCGTCAACGACCAGTATATGCAGTCCGCGAAGTCTTTCCGGAACTGTATACACGGCCCGAGTTGCCACCTCGGAAATTCCCAGCCAGGCAGAAAAGCTGAATTCACTGCCTTGCCCCGGATCACTCGACACCCATATATTCCCTTCCATCAGCTCTACCAGCTGCCTGGCGATGGTCAGACCGAGCCCAGCGCCCCCATAACGACGGGTAGAACTGCCATCCGCCTGCATAAAGGGGCGGAATAAAGTTTCAACCTCACCCCGGGACATGCCAATCCCCGTATCACGGACGATAAACTGCAGTTCCACCCGATCGTTAAGACACTGAAGCTGTTTGACATAGACCGCAATTTCCCCGACCGAAGTAAATTTCAAAGCATTATTGACAAGATTGGTTACAATCTGCCCCAGTCGGAGCGGATCACCGACCAGCCCCCGCGGGACATCAGGTTCAATATAGTAGAGAAACTCCAACCCCTTTTCCCCGGCCTTGGCACTGGTCAGTTCCACCACCCCACGCATCACATCGTCAAGAAAAAAATCAATTTTCTCCAGCGACAAATTGTAGGATTCCAATTTTGAAAAGTCAAGAATATCGTTTATAATCTGAAGCAACGCGGCTCCGGCACTATGAATCTGGTGCAGATAATCCCGCTGCTTAGGGGTCAGCTCTGTTTTCAAGGCCAGGTAGGCCATCCCAATTACTGCATTCATCGGCGTTCTGATTTCATGACTCATATTGGCCAGAAATATCGACTTAGCCTCGGCTGCTTTTTCAGCATCTTGTTTGGCCAGTTCAAGCTGACCGGTTTTGAGTTCGATCACCTTCTCGAGATGTTCACAACGTCGCGAAAGTTCTTGCTCGGCTTTTATCTGTCGCGTTATATCATGTACGGTGCACAGTATCCCTATAATCCGCCCCGCCGCATCACATTGACTTTTTGCCGTCTGTTCAATCCAGCGCATTTCATCTTTGTCGGCCGCCAGCCGGTATCTTAGCAGCGGCGGGACTTGCCCCGCCATAAGCTCGTTCCAGCCGGCCTCAATCCGGGGCCAATCCCGGTGATGAATTTTGGCCTTCAGATCCTCAGCCGACACCGCCGCTGCCTCAGACAAACCAAAAATGCGGTAACCTTCACCGGAAACACGAATCCGCTGATCTCCCAGCGTCAGCCACCACCAGCCAGTGCCAGAAGCTTCCTCTACCTGCCGCAGGACAAACGAATTTTCTCGCAGGTTCTGCCTAAGCTGTAATCTTTCCCGCTCCGCTATAGCTAAAGCAATACCATCAGCCACCCGGCAGGCAGTTTCAATTTGCGCTTCTTGCCAATGATAATTTTTCTCCTGTTCAAAGCAAAGTATCCCCTGCACTTCGCCCTTACCGGCAATGGAGCAGAGCAGCAGCGAGCCTGTTTTTTTTGCCTGCAGCCAGCTCCCCTGCCACTCAGGAAACTGTCGATCAGAGGCTGCGCCTGCGATCCAGCCTGGTTGCCGCCCTAAAAGTTCCATGACAGAAAAAATATCCGCTATGACTGCCGTCTGTCCGCTGGCATGCTGTCTCGTTCCCCGATCAAACAGATCCCGGCAGACAACCGTCGTCTTCGCCTCGCTCCGCAGCCAAATGGATATGCGATCAACGCCAAGCCCCAAAGCCAGCAATTCCGTCATTCGGGGAAAAACTTCTTCCCCAGCAACCGGGTCTGCTGCCAAGCGGGAACGAAGATCCTTGACAAGTTCCCGCTGCACCAGAAAAACTTGTCGTTTTTGCTTCTGCCATAAAAAGAAACAGCCGCTGCCCAATAGCAGCCCTCCCACCATATACAAGAAATACGATATGGCGGGAACTACACTTCCTGCTGTGCCAGCCTCTGCCGCTGCCGGCGCAGCCAACAGGACGAGAAAAACCCATGATTTCGTCAGACAAGATAGAATTTTCCGTCTTTTTATCCTATTTGCAATCTCCATGCGCTACGCTCCCACGGCCAGGGGCATAAATAAGCTGTCTGGCCATCACGTTATCTGTCTATGATTATATTCGCTTAAAAAAAAATATATCCTTTCAGAAATTCATATTTCATCGTCCCCGTTTCAATAGAAATTGCCGCAGCCCAAAGGGCAGCGGCAATATAGAGCATCAGCGTACATGATGGTTGTTATGGTTATGATTTTTTTTAGCATTTTTTTCTTCCTGCTCAGCCAGAGCCTGCTCGCATTTACGCAGTGCGGCCGTGAAACTGCGCCATAAATGCTGGCGTCCCAGCGTCTTAAACATACCAGCCCGATACATATGACGGCGTACCTGGGGATTTGCCTCACTTAAATAGACCTCAATCCGACGCTTTTGCAGATTTTTTATAACCTCGTTGAGCATTTTCAAACCAGTAAGATCGACAAACGGCACACTCTCAAAGCGGATGATTAAAAATTTAGGATCCTTCGATATATGCACTAAAGAACGTTCAAATGCATTGACCGCACCAAAAAACAACGGACCTTCAATTGTATAGACAAGAATTTCCGGATGCAGCTCAATCTCTTCTTGTATTTCTTCCGACAATTCCTTGTTGCTGATCGCATGAATATCGATCGAGCCGATCATTTTTCTCATAAACTGCAAAATTGCCAATACAACCCCGACGTTGACCGCAACCACCAAATCCGTAAAGATTGTCAAAAAAAACGTAATTAGCAAGATCAGCGAATCTGCCAACGGCGCGATGCGGACCATACGCACAAAACCTTTGACGTCACTCATATTATAGGCGACTACAAACAGAATTGCCGCCATCGATGCCAGCGGAATATTTTTAGCCAGCGGAGCTAAAAATAGTATGATTCCAACCAGAATCAAGGAATGAACAATGCCGGCCAGGGGACTCGATCCACCATGGCGAATATTGGTTGCCGTGCGAGCAATCGCTCCAGTCGCCGCAATCCCGCCAAAAAACGGACAGATAATATTCGCCAGCCCCTGTCCAAACAGTTCCTGATTTGAATTGTGCTGATGCCCGGTCATGCCATCCGCCACGACCGCCGACAGCAAAGATTCAATCGCGCCGAGCATCGCAATCGTAAACGCCGCGCCGAGCAGGGAAATCACATCGGCAAAGGCAAACTGCGGCAGAGTAATCTCTGGCAGACCTTGTGGAATTCCACCAAAAGCACTGCCAATCGTCGCCACTCCCGGCAAAGAACATACACTTTGAATAACCGTTGCTGTCACCATCGCCGTCAATGGCCCAGGAATCTTCCGCAGATAGGGAACTTTTGGCGACAGCAGGATAATCAGCAAGCTGACAAAACTGATCAACATCGTTTCCGCGTGGCTATAAGGCAGCGACAAAAGCATATAATAAAGCTTTTCATGGAAAAACTCAGCCGCCGGGATGGCGGGAAAGCCAAAAAAATACTGCCACTGGCCGATCCAGATGGTCACCCCGATACCAGCGGTAAAGCCAACAATGACAGGTGCCGGAATAAATCGAATAACATCCCCCAGCCGGGCAATTGACATCAAGACCAGAATAATCCCGGCCATAATAGTTGCCAGCTGCAGCCCCGCCAAACCATGCTTTATCAAGATACTGCTCAGCAGGACAATAAAGGCTCCTGTCGGACCGGCAATCTGAACCCGCGAGCCACCGCAAACAGACACCAGTAATCCGGCAAGAATTGCCGTATAAATGCCATTTGCCGGCGTCACACCACTGGCAATGGCAAAAGCCATGGCCAGCGGCAATGCGACGACTCCAACCACAACTCCGGCCACAATATTTTTGCTCCAATGCGGTGGCTTCAACAGCCCCTCCCGATACGCTTCTACCAAAGCAATCACTAAAAATCCAACTCCTCACAAAAAGATATCAACCGTCCAGCAGTAAAACCTGCCCCGTTCCCGGAATAAAAAAATGAGCAGGCGGGCCTGCTCATCGTCACGTCTTATATCACTTTTCACCTAATGGCAAAAAGCAGCTATTTATTTTTCCGAAATCACGCAGCGACAAAGCCGCGTCTCTTTGGTTGCAGACTGAATTATAGTATACGTCTATGGCTTTGTCAAGCGCTTCTTCGGGTTAATTTCCATCCCGCACGATCCCCATAAATCCCTATAATATCTCGCTTACAATCGCCGACCAATGTTTTCCTTTATATGCATTATAGCCACGCGTGTGGGCATAGCCGATAATCTCAGTCCGCCCGCCGGAGCTCTGCTGCATCACATAGCCATAGGTTTCGCCGCTGATCGCTTTCTTGACCGCAGGATTATGACACATATCCGTTCGCAGGATATCATGCCGATCCTTGGTGGCAATAACCACCCCCGCTTGATTGACAAGATAAACACGCCCATTTTTCCCGATTTTAGCAGAATCAATAATGTCATAGATAAAATCCCAATTAAACCGGGAAGAGAAATAGCCGATCAAACCTCCATCTTCAGCCCGGATTGGGCAGGAATAGGCTACCGTCGGGCGGTTGTCCACATGCGTAAAATACACGTCAGAAACAGCAATATCCTGTGCCTGCTGCACCTCCTGAAACCAGGAACGATCTGCCATTGACTTGCCGATTGAGCCCCGATTAATCCCGGCAGCAACGATTTTCCCCTCAGGATCAAGAATAAACAAGTCCATGTACACCTCGTAAATTTCAACAATGGTCTGCAAAAAATCATTGCCCGTACGAATAGAAGCCGCATCCCCGATGGTCAGGCATTGTTGTACCTTGTCAAATTTTGCCCAAGCCTGCGCATCACAGTTGCGCTCAAAGAGATTACGATCTACCTTGTCAATTACATCATAGGCAACGTCGGCGGTGCGAATCCCCATAACTTCATTGGCCCGCTCCACAATATCGCTGATCATTGTCCCACTTTCTTTCGTTGCCTCAAAACTGCGTACCGATAATTTTTTTATTTCCTCAGCGACAACACTAAATCCCCGGCCGGCTTCACCGGCACGAGCCGCTTCGATCGCCGAATTCAGCGACAATAGATTGGTCTGTTGGGCAATATCCTGAATTGCGCTTATCACGCCGCCCATATTCTGACTGGCATTTTTTAATTCTCCGAGTAAAACGGATGCGTCAATTAAGTCCCTGTTCTCTGCCATATAAGCACACCTCTGCTTCGATTATTTTAATAAAAAATGAAGGCCACAAAAAAAAGCCTGCCTAAGTCCGCCAAAAAGCGGGCTTAGCAAGCTCCATTGCTCTGCTCAGCACATATCATTTTAAAACATGATACCATATATGAAAAATTATTCCAAATAATTTTTATCCTACTTCATTTTTAAATCATTTTGCTGTCGGCTTTTTCCATAAAGGATGCTCGTCTGACGATAACCCGCTGGTGCTGTCCGTGCCCAATCTGTTCTCGTTCATCAAAAGCTTCGACTGAAAACGAAAGCCGCCGCCCCTCCACTGCCAGCAGTCGCACCCGGGCCGTCACCTGCATCCCCAGTGGGGTGGGCGCTGTATGCTCAATCTGCAGCGAGGTTCCGACGCTCGTCCATTCCTTGTCAAGTACCCTGTCCACCAGTTCAGCCGCTGCCTGCTCCATCAACGTCGCCATTGCTGGCGTGGCATATACCTCAAGACTGCCGCTGCCAACAGCTGCTGCCGTATTTTTTTTTGTGACGACAACTGTACACTCTGCTGTCATTCCCGTTACCAGCTTAAATTCCATAACACAATCTCCTTTTATAATGATCCCCAGCCTGAAGCGGCGAAAATACATTCTTTTTATCTAAAATACCATATATTCTGTCCTCGTGGCAAACAACTTCATCTTTTACGAGGATTAAAACTACACATATTTCCCGGCAACTATTCCGAGAAACCATTTTCTGTGCTACAATATACCCATGTGCGATTAGTATTCTAGTATGCATTGATTTAGCAAGCTATAATATCTGAAAATGAGCAAAATTACCAATCTTTTTTCGCTTTGCTTTTTATAAACAGTAAAAATGAGCGGTAATCCATATTTTTATTATCATCTAGTGGAGGAATTTTTATGACCAGACTTAAAGACGCAATTGATCACATCAGCAATGCTATCATTTCCCAAAAAGACTACCTGACCCATCTTGACCGTGAAATCGGCGATGGCGACCACGGCATCAATATGGCCCGCGGTTTTGAAGCCGTTCTCGAAAAAATGGACCGACTGGCCGATACAAGCAAGCCGGGTCCGGTGCTCAAAGCTGTTGGCAGCACTTTGATGAACACCATTGGGGGAGCCGCCGGGCCCTTGTATGCCACCGGATTTTTGCGAGCAGCTGACGTCTGTGACGAAGATACGGCCTTCAACATGAAGAGCGTAGAAAAGCTTCTCGCCGCCGCTATTGTCGGTATCCAGGAACGAGGGAAAGCCGTTCGTGGCGAAAAAACCATGCTCGATGTTCTGATTCCCGTCCACGAGGTTTTTGTAGAAGGCCTCAAGCAGGATAAGACACTGTTCCAGTGCCTGGGAGAAGCCGCCAAAGCCGCACGCGAAGGAGTAGAATACACCAAGACGATCGTCGCTACCAAAGGACGCGCCAGCTATGTCGGGGAGCGCAGTATCGGGCACGAAGATCCTGGTGCTATGTCCTCGGCCATCATGGTCCGCACATTATACATGTTCGTTAAACGCTGACCGTCAGCCTGTTTATCTCCAAGTCCTGTCTGCGGTAAAACCACGGAGCGATACTGCCTCCGTGGTTTTATTTAATTGGAACTGGAAAAAGGAGGGAATTATTTGAATATTGCAATTTTCGCAATCACATGTTATAATAAAGACGTAAAGAAGAGATAGATAAACCGGGGTTCCACAGACGGGCTCCAGTAGGTAGGACTGGAGAGAACGATCTGGGACGAGATGGTTTGTCAGCCTCTACGAGGTTCTCTTCAATGTAAACAGAAAGGATGTGGGGAATGATTAAAGATGCTACGATGTGGTTGTGTTCTCCATTGAATTTACCGTGAGCGAACCGTTTTGAAGATGCTTGAATTTCAACCGGCAGGACGTAATGACAGGGGTCATAGGTACCAGCCAGAGGAAAACAACGATGTGCGCAAGACCAGCAAGACAACGGAGAACCAACAGTTATCTAGACACACTGCAGTGTGATTTCCAATCATCTGCTTGATGGCTCGTATCCAGGAAGAAGGGTTAGACAAATTGAGTTGCAGCTCTTTAGGACCGAAAAGTCAAATGATGTTCAAGGGATAATGCAGATGCATGACGAGTGGTCGGATCGGCCATGGGATACAGCATGGTCTTCTACTTAAGGGAAGGTCATGCAGACAAATGAATACGAGGTTTCTAATGACGGAAAAATCTTAAAAGCGGCTGGCAATTTATTGCGAGCCGCTTTTGTATGTCTTGTTACATGTCCGCTGAACTGCGTTTTCACGGCAATCCTAATTGGCCTCATACGGACGCACGCGCAGCACGAGGCCGCGGTCCTCGCAGATTTCGCGACAGGCAGCAATTTCCGCCGCCCCGATATTATCCACCACCGTCAGCACCACATTTGGCACGTATTGTTTGGCTTTTACAGCAAAATCGAGCATAGCCGAATAAGAAGCTTCCCCAAACCGATTGCGTGTCAGCTGCAAATACTGCTGCGGCGTCGATGCATTCAGACTGATCGAGATCGTATCGAGCAGGCCGGCAAACAGCGGCGCGGTTTCACGCCCGTATTCAAGATCGCTGAGTCCATTCGTATTGAGTCTGGTCTTCATCGCCGGATCCTTGGTCTTTACATAGCGCATCAGCTCAAGCAAATCATCAAGCCGCATCGTCGGCTCGCCAAAACCACAAAAAACAATTTCCCGGATCAGGCTCCAGTCCTGCAATTCAAAATCCGCAATCGCCTCCGCCACCGTTGGTTCCTGCTCCAGCCAGAGATTGTTGACGCTGCTCATCGTCTTTAAGCTGCGCAGACAAAATGTACATGAACAATTGCACCGGTTCGTAATATTTACATAAGCCGTACGTTTTCCCTCCGGAACCGCCGCCACACTTTGGGCAAAATTTACATATTTATGGTCCTTATTAAATGTATATACGATCATGTTATCCCTCCGTCATCTGAGTTCAGTCAGATATTCTTCAAAACAAATGCCATAATTCCACGGCAAATCAAGAGCAACTGTATAGGCCAGTGATTTGCTGATAAAGTCTGCCGCCTTGCGCACCGAAGCTGTCAACTCTTCCCCCTTGACCAGACTGGCAGCCACAATTGCCATAAAGGCATCGCCGGTCCCCGAGCGGTCCCCGCCGATTTTCTGAACACTGACTATCGTCCCCGGGCACCCTCGCTCATAAATAAAATTATGCAGCTGGTCACCATCGGTCAGCCCCGTGATCACAACCTTGCCCGGGCCCTTTTCGCATAAGGCCTCCGCCATTTCCTGCAGCTGCGGGGAACTTACCTTGCCCTGCTCGGGATAAGGTAGGTCGAGCAGCTCACAGGTTTCCGTCAGATTCGGCGTCACGAGATCAGCATATGCGAGTAGCCGCTTCATTTCCCTGCACATTTCCGGGGTGTAGGAGGAATAGAGCCGGCCATAATCGCCCATCACAGGATCCATCATAATCAGCGTTTCCTTCGTCTTAAACAGCCGCAAAAAATCGAGTACGATATTGATCTGTGCTGCCGAGCCGAGAAAACCCGTGCAGATTCCATCAAACTTTATGTCAAGCGCCTGCCAGTTTTCCATATACGGGCGCATATGCTCCGTATAATCATCCATATAATGCTGGGAAAATCCCGTATGGGCCGATAAAATTGCCGTTGGCAATGGACAGGCCTGTACCTTCAGCGCCGAAATCAACGGCAATTCAACCGCAATTGAGCAGCGACCAAACCCTGTGATATCATTGATCAGCGCAATGCGCTTTTGTCCTTGTCGCGCCATCTGTCAAGCCCTCCCTTTCGTCGTATTTTCTTATTATACGATATTTTGTTTAAAAATAAAATAATGCGCCTTGCGTCCAGACGCAAAAAAGCAGAGCAAGCGGCGCCCGGCGCCGCTTGCTCTGCTCATCCATTTATTTTTTCACCAGACGCAATCTGCGTTTTTGGGGCATCGGTTCTGCCTGCAGTTGTACCGGTTTTGGCTGTCGGTCGGCATAGCGCCCGACATTGACCAAAAATCCGATTCCAACCATATTCAGAATCAAGGAGGTCCCGCCATAGCTAATAAACGGCAGCGGCACTCCGACAACCGGCAGCAAGCCAACCACCATGGCCACGTTCGCCGCCCCCTGCCCGACAATCAGAATCAATACTCCGATCGCCAACATTCGCCCAAAGCCATCGGTCGCCCGACTGGCAATCTTCGCACTGTAAACGGCCAGCGCCAACAGCAGAAAAAAGACAAAAAACGCCCCCAGATAACCGTTTTCCTGACAGAAAATCGCAAAGGCAAAATCTGTATGCGCTTCCGGCAGATAATAATACTTACTGACGCCCTTGCCAAGGCCCATGCCAAAAAGCCCGCCCGAACCAATCGCCGACATCGACTGCACCGTCTGATAGCCCTGATTTTGCTGATACTGCCAGGGATCATACCAGGTCTTGATCCGCTCGAGGCGATAGGGCTGCAGAAAGGATAAAAAGACAATCGCCGCTGCTGCCAGCCCGGCCAAGACGGCTACCCATTTGGTCCGCATCCCCGCCAGCACATACATCAACATCGGAATGCCGATCACCAGCATCATCGTCCCCATATCCGGCTGCAATTCAATCAGCACCGCCATCACAACAAATACACCCGCCGGCACATTTTTCAGATTAATCGGCTGTCCCCGGTCAATCCGCGGTCCCAGATAGGCGGCCGCCATGACAATCGACACCAGTTTTGCCATCTCAGACGGCTGAAACTGCATAAAGCCCAGTCCCAGCCAGCGTTTCGAGCCGTTGACTTCCACCCCGATCGCCAGTACCAATACCAGCGATACCAAGGTAAAGGCCATGACCAGTGGAATCAGCCGGCGCCAGTGGTGATAGTCGATGCGCAGCGTAAACGCCAGTGCTACCGTCCCTACGCCCAAACTGATCAAATGCCGTGTCAGGAAAAAATAGGGGTTATGATACTGTGTCTCTGCCAGCACAAAGCTGGCACTGAAGATATTGATCGTACCAAGAATCAGCAACGCGACCATAATGGCAAGCACAGCTTCCATGTCACTAAGCCAAAATTTCTGGCGCGGCATCATATGCAAGACCTCCTCCCTGCATCAAGGGAATATAACCTCACAGCGGTTTATTTTCTCGCCAAAGCCGCTGAATTTACGTTCATACTCGGTCATGATATTATCCGTCATGCCACTGCTATGCAGATCGAAGGATAAAGCCTCCACAGCCAGATTTGCCAATTCAAACTGCTCCAGCGAAAAATCAAACAACGGCCGATTATCGGTCTTAAAGAAAAGCTTCCCCCCGCTTTTAAGCAAAGAACGGTATTTTTCAAGAAAAGACGTATGCGTCAGGCGGCGCTTGGCATGACGCGCTTTCGGCCACGGATCACAAAAATTTACGTAAAAGCGATCCACTTCATCTGGAGCAAAAATATTTTCGATATGATTAATATCAAAGGTCAGCAGGCGGACATTCGTCAGCTTCAGTTCACTGATCTTCTTGGCTGCGGCAAACAGCACATCCTGCTGCGCCTCAATGCCAATAAAATTAATCTCCGGATGACGCAGGGCCAGCTGGCTGATAAAATCTCCTTTGCCAGTGCCAAGTTCGACATGAAGTACTGCTTCGCGACCGAACACCTGATTCCACTGTCCTTTTTTCTCCTCACCCGGCTCATTGCCCCGCGCATATACAAATGCACTAAATTCCTGGATCGCCTGATCCACCCAAGGTTTTTTCCGTAAACGCAAATTTTTCTACCCCTTTATCATTTTTCCAATTCGTATTTTTTCAGATACCGATACAACGTCACCCGGCTCACGTTGAGCAGATTCGCCAACCGGCTTACATTGCCGCCGGCAGCCTGCCAGGCCTTAACAAAGACCTCGCGGTCTTCCTTCCATTTATTGTCCGGCTTAATATCACCCATCAGATTGATATCTCCCGCTCCAATCGCCGTCGACAGCGTATTGAAAAATGCATATTCCAAAACACCCTGCAACTGCTTTATATTCCCCGGCCAATCATATTTTTTCAGTACTTCAATAGTCTCCGGCAACACATTTTTTTCCTGCATCTGGTGTTGCTGCGCCAGCTCGGATATGATGTGACGCACCAGCACCGGAATATCCTCCCGACGGCTGCGCAGCGGTGGCACGCGCAGAACGCTCTTGGAAACGATCTCATACAGGGCTTTGTCAAACAGCCCTCGTTCCGTCAGCCGTTTGAGATCACTGTCACAGGCAGCTACAATTCGCACATCAATCGAACGCTCGACAT
The DNA here is from genome assembly GCA_963678095.2 of Selenomonadaceae bacterium. Taxonomy (GTDB): domain Bacteria; phylum Bacillota; class Negativicutes; order Selenomonadales; family Selenomonadaceae. Next base: position 1,292,254 of record OY782746.1, read on the forward strand.
CTTCGCCAACCCGTCTCATCGTTTCCTGCTCCAGTGCCCGGGCCAGCAAAGCCGCCAAAGCCTTCGGCAGTTTTTCAATTTCATCCATAAACAGTGTCCCACCACTGGCCAGTTCGAGTTTCCCCGGATGACTGACCTCCGGAGAAATTTGCACACCGAACAGTTCCTGTTCCAAAAGCTCCGGTGTTGCATCGCCACAGCGGATTGAAATCAGTGGGCCGGCCGCCCGCGAACTCGCCTGATGAATACCATGCGACATCCGCTGTTTTCCGGTTCCGGACTCGCCCTGCAGCAAGACATGGTGCTTGTTGCGCGCCACACGAGCCGCCTTATCCTTGATCGCCGCAAAGGCCGAACCATCGCCCACCATTGAGCTCAGGCTGTACTTGGCGGTATAGCCGGCAGCATGAGCCACCAGTGTCCGCAAATCCTCAATCGGCATGGAGACCGCGACCACACTGCTGACCACCTGGTCGGAATCGCGTTCAAACGGAACAACGGTTGTTATATCTTCATAAGTCTTAGCCCGCGTAATCCAGGTGACCTCTTTATTATAGGAAGGCACACCCTTAAATCCCTTATAAATCGGAGTATGGCGATAATTGAGCACAACATCATTGAGATTGAGCAATTGCTGGTTCTTTTTATTCTGCGCCCCAATTCCAGCCAGGCGTTTAAGCCCCAGCTTGTTTGCATAAGCGACATCACCGCCCGGCATCACATGATAGACAGCAAATGGCGTCGCGTCAAGAATTGCCTCCTGGGCTTTAATCCGCATCGACTGTGTCAAATGCGTTTCAAGGGCCCGTTTCATCGTCAGCATCAGTGATATTACAGCATCCTGAGGCAGGGTCTCATGCTCAACCGAAACAATGGTCAGCACATAGACCAGCTCGCCGCCGACCAGAATCGGCGCTGAGCACGCATCACCAAGCTGGCATTCCTCAATCCACATTTCCGGCCCAAACAGCCAAAACGGCACCTTGTGCTCATAGGCAATGCTGATGCTCGAAGTCCCGACCTCGCGGATACCAACTCGTACCCCTTCAATCTCCCCCGGAGTCTTTTGATAAAACGGCAGGGAATAGCTCTTCAGTACAGTGCAGTCAGCATCAACCAATAAAAGACTTAAATTGTATTTTTGAAAAAACTCACGAATATCCTCGGCAAAATCGCCTAAATAGTCAATGGCATTGGCATTTTTTAGCTGCAAGGCCGCAAGCTCAGCGGCCGTAAGCCGGCTGCTGGTGGCCATACGCTCGGCCCCGACACCAAAGTCACGGCTCTGCTGCCAGGAATCCGCCACCCAGGGATGAACATTGGGATCCAGCTCATTTTTTTCTATATATTTTCTGTAATAACCTTCTAATTTTTCCCGGCTTCGATGCTCTCTAATCATAAGGTCGCCTCCTAAATTAACGAAATTATTTCCCTATACCAAATAAGGTCACGCATACCTGTATTTTCTCTGTGTTCTATATTGTACCAATCATTCATCCAAGTAGCAATTCTTTCCCTAAAAAACTTTACAATAATGCCAGTTCTTTAAGAAATTATAAAATCGAACTGTACTAAAGGCTTATAAAAGCTTAAATTTTATTGATTTTTTCATTACATATACTTATAATATAAGTATATGTAATGAAATCATATCTTGAATAAGAGGTGAAACCATGCACCAGGAAGAACGCCTGCTGGCGATCTTTACCTATCTGAAAGAACACCAGAAAATGTCAATCCACACCATCTGCGACCGACTGCACGTGTCCCGCGACACGGCCCGGCGCGATATCCTCAAACTGCTCGAGCAGGGGACCGTAACGCGCACCTATGGCGGCATAAGCCTGCCGGTGCTAAAAAATTCCATTAAGGAATACCGTGAACGGCTGCAGGAAGGCTCTGCCGAAAAAGAAAAGCTGGCCCAAAAAGCCTATGAATTCATCCAGCCAAACGGCCATTACTTTTTTGATGTCTCCACCACGGTGCGCTTTCTCGCCCAAAAAATTGACAAACCCGTATGGATCTGGACCCACTCCCTCGACAACGTCGAGGTCTTATCCGAAAAGAGTGAGGCTCAGGTTTCGACGATCGGTGGCCGCCTGCAGAAAGAGGACCGTTTCTTCTATCATCCAAACTGCGCCGAGTACCTGGCTTCCCTGCACTTTGATGCCGCTTTCCTCGGCACGGCTACCATCAACAAGGAGGGCCTGTTCTACACCGATGAAAATGATGCCTTCCTGAAAAAAGCGGCCCTGCGACATTCAAAATGCAGCATTGTCCTGGCCGAGGCCGATAAATTTAATGCCACCAGCTATCATAAAGCTGCCGGCTGGGATGAGATCGACATCCTGATCACCGATGCCGAGCCCCCGCTTGAAATGAAACGAATCTTCACGGCTCGTCACGTACAGGTCATTGTCGTTTAGCGTCCCCAGCACTTTATTTTTTTATTATACTCTAAAATTTAAAATTTTCCAAACAAAGGAACTTTTGCCGGCAGAAGATTTTTCAACGAATTTAACGAATACACGGATCCATGCTATAATCATAGAATATATTGTTTTACTATTACTTGGAAAGATTGGTGATTCTTCATGGCAAGACTGTCAAAACGCATTCAGCAAAAAAATAAAAAACCGGCTGCAGCCGAAACGCGCAAACGCGAAAAACCGGGCCGGGATATCTTTCTGATCATCTGCCTCGTATCAATTGTCTTCATCCTCGCCGCCACCTGGAGTATGATTGACATCATCGACCGCGGCATGTATATTTCACTAGCCCTGTCGCTCTTCTTCACCTATATCAGCAAACATGCCAATCTGACAGATCCGCAGAGCAAGCTTGTCATGATTGCCAGCCTGGTCAGCATGGTCGCAGCCTTCTCCCTGTTTCTCAAAAAACTACTGGCCTAAAATCTGCCACAAAAAACGAGCTTTGACGTTAGCGTCAAAGCTCGTTTTGCTTTATTTATGACGATCGCCAGCAGCACCTTCATAGCAAAAGCTGCCAAGCTCCCATATAGTCCCCGTCAACGCCGTCCATGGCTGATCAGCGCTGACAAGCATTAACGGAACGCATTCTTTTTCCGGAAAATATACACTCGTAGCGGCCTTCTCGCCCTGCTGTAAAAAACACTCCACCACCGCCCGGTCAATAAAAAGCTGAACGCGCAGGGTTTCAGCTGCCGCAAGCTTAAATCGACGCACGCCTTTGCCCCCGAGCCGCAGCGAATTGCGATCAATACAGAATACCTCCGTCGCCGACTCATAGGAAAACACCAGACTATCGGCACCAAAATAAAGTGTATAGGACACCGACTGCGACTTTCCCCAGACAAGCGTCAAATCGACCTCAGCCTGGCGCGGCAAAGAAATTTCAAAGGTATCTTCACCGTTCACTGCCACCGGAATCGCTGTTTGCCTGAGCTCTCTTAACTCCCGAGCCGGCTGCTGATAAAGCCGGCCAGACTTAAGCGTAAGTTCCCGTGGCATCGTCAGCGAATACAACCAGCCCTCAGCGGCTGTCGGATATTCGCCCTCACGTTCCGGCATGCCGATCCAGCCCAGAAGCAGCTTGCGCCCTTGATGCTCCAGCACCTGCGGCGCATAAAAATCAAATCCGTAATCAAGCTCCTCAAAGCTGCCATGACAAAGCGACGGCGTTCCCAGCGCAAGCTGCCCGCAGACATACCCGCTCTGGTAGAGATTTTGCCAACTATAAGCACGAGCTGGCAATCCCTGTGGGGAAAACAGCAATACATCCTGCCCATCAAAGTCAAGCAGATTCGGGCATTCCCACATATAGCCAAAATTCTCCAGTGCGGTCTTTATTTCACCGACAAACGCCCATTTGTCATCCACCTGTTTATATAAGAGTGCCCGCCCGGCTAAATTGTCGGTCTGAGCGCCCAATACCATATACTTTGCCCCGCCGCGAAAAAACACATAGGGATCACGAAAATGTGCCGTATAACCCGGAGGCTGATGCGAAATCAGCACCCCCGCCTTGTGGATTGTGCCATCGGATTGAAACTCTCCCAGGCACTGATAAGATTCACGTTCATTTTTTTCATTTTTTACATTGCCGGTATAAATGACACAAAGCCGTTCCTCCTCAACAAAGGCGCAGCCGCTATAACAGCCATCCTTGTCAAACCAGTCTGCCGGCTGCAGTGAAACTATCGGTACTGTATAATGGATAAAATCACGGGTGGCCACATGGCCCCAGTGCTTGTTCTTCTGTTCACAGCCGGCAGGATTCCATTGATAAAAAATATGATATTCTCCTTGATAAAAGCTGAGTCCATTTGGATCATTGATCAGGCCACACGGCATTTCCAGATGAAAACCATTATGCCAGCGATGCAACCGCATTATTTCAGCTGCCCCCCGGGCAGTATTAACCCCCATATTCATTCCCCTTCCAGGGCCCGGACGCTTTCCCGCTCGATAAAAACCAGCGGTAAATCATTATTTGATGTCATTTCCTGCCCGTCAAGCAGGTCGAGCATGCCCTGGGCCGTTTTCATTCCAATCATTTCATAATTAAAGGCAATCGTTGTCAGCGCCGGATACGATACGGCCCCTACCTCATAGCCGCCAAATCCAGCCAAAGAGATATCCTCCGGCACCCGGATGCCCAACTCATGTAAATAGCGCAATAACCCCAATCCAATATTATCGGTAGCACAGACAACTGCCGTTGGTCCAAAGGCAACGATTTCAGCACCTTTATCATAGGCACCGGCAAAGCTGAAGCCGGTTTCGACAAAAAACACCTCTGCCGCCGGATTTCCTCTGGTAAAGGCTTCGACAAAACCGAGCCGACGCTCTTGCCCAACCGCGCGGTCCGCCTCAGTCACCCCCGCAAAGACAACCCGCCGATGTCCTTTTTGCCGCAGATATTCCCCCATCATGCGCCCAGCCAACGCGTCATTGATTTTTACATAATGTACAGCCGGATGCTGCTGCCCGGTAAAGACAACAGGCAAGTCCAGTGATGGGAGCAAATCCAGATGGCCGTTGGTAATGGCAATCGAATCGACAATAATCCCATCGACGCCCTGCTGCTGCAGGCTTATGATATTTTTTATCTCCTTCTGCTGGTCCAGGTCACTGACCAGCAAAATCGCCTGCCAGCCAGCGGGGGCCAATATATGGTTGATCCCCGCCAGCAGCTTGCCGACAGTCACCGAATCCATACGCGGCAAAACCACGCCGATCAGTTTGCTATACTTCGTCTTCAGTCGTTTGGCAAAAAAATTGGACTGAAATCCGGTCTGATCAATGATCTCGCTTATCTTAGCCGCTTTTTCCCGGCTCACATAACCATTATTTAAGTAGCGCGACACCGTACTCTTTGACACTCCGGCCATTGCGGCAATATCCTGAATTGTGCTCTTTTTTTCCATTGATCCAAAATCCCCCGTTTCTAAACACTCATTAACCATACCTATTCGTCAGAAACGGTAAAAGGCCTGCCCCATCCTTGATACCGGCTTACTCTTCTGGCTTAAACAAGAAAAACGTAAGCGCGAAGGCAGTCCCAAATCCAACTGCATTGACAAAAAAATACTCCAACAGATGATCCATGTATAAAAGCGCCCCCGGAATCACGGTTATTCCCATGCCGGTTCCCGCAAGTTGCAGCATGCCGGCACACATGCCGGCAGCTGTACCACCAACCAGGGCATAAAAAAACGGCTTGACGAAACGCAAATTGATACCAAAAATTGCCGGCTCAGTAATACCGAGAAAAGCCGGAATCGTCGAGGAAAGATACAGCGACCGCTTGCGGGGATTTCTCGTTTTGACGGCAACCGCCAGCGCCGCCCCCCCCTGCGCAACAATTGCCCCCGTAATAATGGCATTGAACGCATCTCGTCCGGTCGTTGCCAATAATTCAATTTCCAGGGCATTAAACACATGATGGACCCCACTAACAACGATGACCTGATGCAATCCGCCGACAAGCAGACCACCAATGCCAAAGGGCAGTTCGAGGAAACCTTTCACCGCGGTGAAGAGAAAAATCTCGATGGTATGCATAACCGGGCCCACCAGCAAAAGCCCGACCAACAGGGAGAGGAGCAACGTCAAAAACGGGGTGACGATCAGGTCCAGCAGATCCGGCACAAACGACTTCAGCCATTTTTGCAGCCTGGCGGCGATAATGCCCAGCACCAGTGCCGGCAACACCGAACCCTGATAGCCAACGACCGGAATCGCCATTCCCAAAAAATTCATGGTCAACACCTGCGCCTGCCCGCCAGCAACCGCATAGGCATTCGGCAGCTGCGGTGCAACCAGCATAAGACCAAGAACAATCCCGATTACCGGAGTTCCGCCAAATTTTTTCATCGTCGACCAGGTAACAAGCGCCGGTAAAAAAGCAAATGCCGTATCGGTAAGAATCTGGGACAGCCGCAAAAAATTTTCATTAAATACGATTCCCAGGCTCTGTGCCATGCCGCGAAGTCCCATGAACAGGCCGGTTGCGACCAAAACGGGAATAATCGGCACAAAAACATCCCCAAAGGTGCGGGAAATCTTTTGTACAAGTGACATTTCAGCATAGGCTTCCGCCTGGTGGCTGCTGCTTAGGCCAGGCACCAATAACAGCATTTCTTCATATACCTTATTGACAAAACCCGTTCCCAAAATAATCTGGTACTGTGAAGCGGCAAAGAACTGTCCTTTCACCCCGGGAACAGCTTCCAACGCTACTGCATTAAACTGCGACTTGTCCTTTAAAATCAGGCGCAATCTGGTGGCGCAATGCTCCATCGAACGGATATTCCCAGCGCCACCGATGTGTTTGAGGATGCCCGCAGCCGTACCGGCAGCACCAGCTGCCAGTGGAGCAGGACTTTGTGGCAAAAGTTCTGGCTGTGAGCAAATATGGCTCTGCCCGTCTGCCGCGATAAATTCAATGTTGCCAAAATCAGCTACATTCGTCACTACTAAAGGTGTTGTCAAATCATAGCCGGCAGCAGCAATGGCAACAGCATCAAACGACAGCAGGCATTGTCCCTTGCTCACACTTTCTCCTGCAACCGTATGCACCGTAAAATACTGGCCTGCCAAATTCACCGTATCCAGTCCAACATGAATTAACAGCTCAATCCCATCGACCGATTTTAAGCCAATCGCATGCCCCGTGGGAAAAAGTGCTTCCACAGTCCCATCAAATGGCGCATACACCTTTCCCTCTGGATTGGCCACTGCAGCCCCTCGCCCCATGCTCCCGGCTGCAAAAGCCGCATCCTTTACCGCCGCCAGCGCAATGAGCTGCCCCCTCAGCGGACTTTCTATCCGAATGTCCTTCATAGCTTGCTTCCCCCCTGATATGAAATCGGTTCCATATTTTTATGGTACCAATTCCATATTATAATGTCAACCATTATTTCAGAAAATTCCCTATGATCAAAACTTTTTCTATTTCCCCATAATCCACAAAAACACAAACCACCCATCTCCGTGTTGAGATGGGTGGTTTGTCAAAGTGCCGTTTTTCGTTTTCTCAGTAATTTTCTGCCTTTACCTGAAAATGTGCTTTCGGATGATCACAGACCGGACAGATTTCCGGTGCTTTGGCACCGACATACAGGTGACCACAGTTGGCGCACTGCCAGACAACCTTGTCATCCTTGACAAAAACCTTGTCCTCTTCAATATTAAGCAACAATAATCTATAGCGCTCCTCATGTTCCTTTTCGATACTGGCAACGCCTTCAAACAAACGGGCTATCTTTTCAAAGCCCTCTGCCCGTGCTGTCTTGGCAAATTCTGCATACATCGAAGTCCATTCGTAGTTTTCGCCCGCCGCTGCGTCCTTGAGATTGTCTTCCGTCGTACCAATTCCGTGCACAAGCTTAAACCAAATCTTGGCATGCTCCTTTTCATTGGCTGCCGTTTCATCAAATATATTGCCAATCTGAACATATCCGTCTTTTTTCGCCCGCGATGCATAGTAATTATATTTATTGCGTGCCTGAGACTCGCCAGCAAATGCTTCCCATAAATTCTTTTCTGTCTGTGATCCTTTTAAATCCATCAAAATCGCTCCCTTTAAAATATTTTATCCCCTGCGCCAAGCGCAATAGTGAATAATCATTAACTAATAATCATTATACACTGGGAACAGGAAAAGTCAAGTTGCTTCCAGGCTCAACCATGCCATTCCCCTACATTTCCCGGGCGGGTAACGGCCCGCGCGAAAGGGCAATCGCACCGGTTCTGGCGATTTCAATGATTTCATAATCTGCCAATACTTCACACAAGGCATCGATTTTACTTTGTTCTCCCGTCAGTTCAATGACGACATTTTCCCGTCCGACATCCACAATTTTTGCCCGGAATATGTTGACGACATTGATGATATCCGCCCTTGTCTTCGGGGTTGCCCGCACCTTAAGCAGCACGAGTTCCCGCTTGATCGAATCGATTTCGCTGAGGTTGACTATCTTGATGACATCAATGAGCTTTGTCAGCTGATTGATAACCTGCTCGAGTTCAAGCTCGCTGTCAACGGAGACAACAATATTGATGCGAGTGACATCGGGTTCCTCGGTGTAGCCAGCCGCGATGCTTTCAATATTAAACGCCCGCCGACTGATAAGTCCCGCAACATGGGTAAGCACCCCTGGTTTATTATCGACCAGAACGGCCAGTAAAAATTTCTTCATCACATTTCATCCCCTAACACCATTTGATCGAGGCGTTTTCCGCCCGGCACCATCGGCAGAACATCCTCAACATCAGGGACCATCACATCGACCAGCACGGCTCCATCAAAAGCCAAAGCTTCTTCAAGCACAGGCTTAAGCTGCTCCGGCCGATCCACCCGGTAGCCTTTGACTCCCATCGCTTCGGCCAACTTGACGAAATCCGTCTTGCCGTTGAGCAGTGACTGCGAATAACGCTGCCCGTAAAACATCCGCTGCCACTGCGTTACCATGCCAAGTACATGGTTGTGCAGCACAATCACCTTGACCGGGACCTCATAGTCCGCCGCCGTGGCAAACTCCTGACAGTTCATCATAATGCTGCCATCACCCGTAAATAAAATAACCTGCCGGGCTGGCTGCCCCATCTTTGCTCCAATCGCCGCCGGCAAACCATAGCCCATTGTGCCAAGACCGCCTGAGGTCATCAAACGCCGGGACTGGCGAAACTTATAAAACTGTGCGGTCCACATCTGATGCTGTCCGACATCCGTCACCACAATCGCATCTTCATCCGCTAGCTCATTGACCGTTTCGATGACCTGCTGCGGCATGACCACCTTATCATCTTTATGATAGCACAGCGGCTTTTCCCGATTGAGTCCAATCAGATGCTGCCGCCAGGAAAGAAACCGCTGCTTCAAGCTTCCGCTTTCGGCACAGATCTGCCCGGCAAAAAGCGGCATCGACCAGCGCAAATCGCCGCATACACGATAATCCACCCGCACATTCTTATTAATTTCAGCCGGATCGACATCAAACTGAACAATCGCCGCCTTCGGGGCAAATTCACTGACAATGCCGGTCACGCGGTCATCAAAGCGCACGCCAAGGCCGATCAGCAGATCACACTCCATGATCGCCATATTGGCTGCATAAGAACCATGCATCCCCACCATGCCAAGATTGCCCGCTTCAGCCGCTGCGCAGCCAAGCCCCATCAACGTACTGACGACAGGGATCCCCGTCCGCTCGACAATTTCCCGCAGCTGCGCTGCTGTATCAGAAATCGTAACGCCCCCACCGACAAAAAACAACGGACGCTTTGCTGTCTCGAGCGCAGCGACAACTACTTCAATCTCGGATTCCACGCCAACAAAGTCACCTGTATAACCACGCAGCTTTACAGTTTCCGGATACTGATAGTCGAGTCCGGCGGCAAAGACATCCTTCGCCACATCGATGACAACCGGTCCCGGTCTTCCCGTACGCGCAATGAAAAAGGCTTCCTTTAAAACCCGCGGCAGATCCGCCGCCGATTTAACGAGGTAATTATGCTTGGTAATCGGGGTCGTTATGCCGCAGATATCCGCCTCCTGAAAGGAATCCTTGCCGATAAAAGGATTGCCCACCTGCCCCGTAATACAGACAAGCGGTACGGAATCCATATTGGCCGTCGCAATTCCGGTCACTAGATTTGTCGCCCCTGGGCCCGAGGTCGCAAAGCATACCCCCACCTCCCCGGTAGCCCGGGCATAACCGTCGGCCGCATGCACGGCCCCCTGCTCGTGCTTTGTCAGCACGTGAGGAAACTTCATCTTATATAATTCATCATATAATGTCAGCACCGCGCCGCCCGGATACCCAAAAACGACTTTGACACCTTCTTTTTTTAAGCTTTCTATTACAGCCTGCGCACCATTTATCAGCAATGCCGCTCCCCCTTTACACTTACCCCGCGAATTTCTCTATATTATATAACGAAACCGTACAGATTGACAACATGTGTTTCTCCCACAGGAAAATATATTTACAAAATATCAATCCACAGAAACACAATGACATCTGCATAAAAATTTTTTCGCCCGTCGTCAGTGTTGCAAATGCAACATACGTGGTATAATATTCATAGTACAATTCATTTATAGAAGCTACGCATCACTTCCCCAAAATATTAAAAAAGGATGGGTGATCCCATGATTCGACAAATGATAAAAATTGACCAGGAAAAATGTAACGGCTGCGGGCTCTGCGCCGCTGCCTGCCATGAATCTGCCATTGAAATTCAAAACGGAAAAGCAATTGTCGTTCGCGATGATTTCTGTGATGGACTCGGAGACTGTCTGCCAGTCTGTCCGACCGGCGCGATTACCTTTGAAATGCGTGAGGCTGCCGCTTATGACAAAGAAGCTGTCGACAAGCGTCTGCAGGCAAAAACAGCTGGTACGCCGCATCAGACAGGCGGCTGCCCCGGCATGATGGCGCGCCAGCTCGAACGCAGCTCCACTGCTGATATTCCAGCTGCCATACCGGCCAGCTCACAATTGCGCCAGTGGCCAGTTCAGATTAAGCTGATGCCGGTAACCGCACCGTACTATCAGCAGGCTCATCTGCTAATAGCCGCAGACTGCGCCGCCTATGCCTATGCGGCCTTTCATCAGGAATTCATTAAAAACCGCATTGCCATCATCGGCTGTCCCAAACTCGACAATATCGACTACACAGAAAAAATTGCAGCGATCATTGAAAACAATGACATCAAGAGTGTAACGATAGTGCGCATGGAAGTTCCCTGCTGCGCAGGCCTGGCCCACGCAGCCGTGGCGGCCCTGAAGCAAAGTGGCAAATTCCTTCCCTGGAACATCGTCACCATCGGCGTTGACGGTAATATTATAAATGACTAAGAAATGAGGTGTTCTCCATGTCCTTTATCAAAAACTTTTCCCCGGAAACCGTATTGCATCTGGCCAGTGAAATCCAGGCGGCCCCCGGGCAGATCGTCAGCAAGACGCTGGCACAAAACAAAGCCCTCACCCTGACGCTGTTCGCATTTGCCAAAGGAGAAGAAATCAGCACCCATTCATCCGCTGGCGACGCAATGGTGAATGTCCTGTCCGGTAAAGGAAAATTCACAATCGATGGCAAAGCCTATCTGGTCGAAGCCGGTGAATCCCTTGTCATGCCGGCAGAAAAACCGCACGCGGTTTACGCCGAAGAAGATTTTAAAATGCTACTGATCGTAGTCCTGCCATAAATCAGCCTGCATGAGGAAACCGGGCACCAGCCAAAAGCTGGTGCCCGGTTTTTTGATTATCGCTTGTATTTTTTACATAACTCCGCCAGACGCGCAGCCATCTTGGCCGTCAGCTGTTCACTCTTAACCCGCCACTGCCAATTGCTGCCAACTGTTCCTGGCAGATTCATCCGAGCCGCAGTCCCCAGACAGAGCACATCCTGCAGCGGTATAATGACAGTCGCCGCCGGTGAGGCATAGGCAAATTCAATCAGCTTGCTACAGATTTGTGCCGATTTTTCCGTTTCTGCCCCAATAAATGTCGCCAGCGAAGCCGCCGTCACCGGTGCTTGCAGGTCATTTTCAACCCAACCAACCGTCGTATTGTTGTCATGGGTTCCCGTATAGACAACACTGTTTTGCGGACAGTCAAAGGACAGCTGGTTGCTCTCATCGGTACGCAGATCGAAATGCAGCACTTTCATCCCGGGGAAGCCGCAGCTATCACGCAGTTTTTCCACCTCTGGCGTAATAATGCCAAGGTCTTCCGCAATGATCGGCAGCCGCCCGAAATAGCGGGCAATTGTCTGGAAAAACTCCCAACCAGGGCCTTTAACCCAGCGCCCCTCAACCGCCGTAGCGGCCGAGCTGTCAATTTCCCAATACGATTCAAATCCCCGAAAATGATCGATCCGGACGATGTCGACCAGACCAAGCAGCGTCTTAAAGCGCTTGCGCCACCAGTCATAGTCATCAGCCTTCATCTTATCCCAGCGGTAATGCGGATTCCCCCACAGCTGTCCGGTCGCGCTGAAATAATCCGGCGGTACACCGGCAACCTTTTGTGCTTTCCCGTCCCGATCAAGAGAAAACAAGCACTGATTCGCCCAGACATCGGCGCTGTCATGGGCGAGGAAGATCGGCATATCCCCGATGATCTGAACGCCCTTTTCTTTTGCATACGCGTGAAGCTCACCCCATTGATGGAAGAATTCATATTGCAGGAATTTTTGATATTCGATCTCTTCCGCCAGTTGAACACGATACTTATTCATAGCAGCCGGAGTCCGATGCTTGATGTCAGCCGGCCACTCCGTCCAGGCAAGACTCGCAAATTCTTTTTTCAAGGCAATAAACAGTGCGTAATCTTCCAGCCAGAATCGCTGTTCACTACAAAAAGCCGTATACAGCTTGTTTTTAACCTGCCGATCCTTAAAGGTCTTCCAGGCCCGCCGCAGACAACGTTCCTTAAATTTTTCCACGGCAGCAAAATCAACCCGTATATCCTCCCCGGCGATTGCCGACGGCACCGCATACTGCGGTGACAGCAGCCCTTCTCCGACAAGAAGTTCCGGTGACAGCAGCAGCGGATTACCGGCAAATGCTGACGTCGACTGATACGGTGAATACCCATGGCCGATTGGATTGAGCGGCAGTATTTGCCACAGTTTCTGCCCGGCCTGCACGAGAAAATCAATAAAAGCATAGGCTTCCGGCCCAAAGTCACCAATACCGTAAGCCGATGGCAAGGAACTCGGATGCAACAAAATACCGGCCCGATGTTCGATCCCCGCCTCGTCTGTTTCCATGTGGTACACCAGCCCTTCGAGGGCCTGTATCCCGACGTGCAGCCAGCCATGCTGCGGTTTAATGCTGCGGCCATTGAAAACCTCTTTAAATTCTCCGTCACCAATCCGCTCTACATTGAGGTCCAGCTCCATCGCCTGCATCCGGCTGCGATTTAAAATAACGATAAATACATCGTTGGGCGCCGGATGCCCGAATACATCATGCCCACCATGAATCATCCGCACATAGGCGTAAACCTCCCCCTCACAGTAAAGCGGCATAAAGGAACCGGTCTGCAGTGCCGGGCTGGAGTTTCTAAGCGCAATAACTTTTTTATACCAGGACTGCACATAGGTGTCACCGTTTTTCCATTTATACGGACCGCGGTTAAACGGATCTTTATACCCCTGCATGCCAATTTCATCCCCATAGTAAACACAAGGAACTCCAGGAAAGGTCATCTGCCATAGCACTGCCATCTTCAAGCGGGCTACTCCCAGGTTAAAATGATCATTGTCGAGATGAAACCGGCCCTGATTCACTGCCGGCATTCCCTCATAATACGGAGCCTCGCCAAGCAAAGTTAATACGCGCTCGACATCATGACTGCCGATTAAATTCATCATCGCATAAAAATTTTCCGGCGGATAGTTCTCCTTCAGGCTCAACAGACGTTGGTTGATCTGCCCGGCATCTGCGTGTCCGAGCAGAAAATCAAGCACCACCTGCCGAAAGGGATAATTCATGGCCGAATCCATTTCCCGCCCGCAGAGGTATTCCCTATGCACACCATAGCTGATCTTGTTCGAAGCATCCTCCCAGACTTCACCAATCATCACCGCATCCGGGTCCGTCTCCTTGAGTACCTTATAAAAATGCTGCGAGAACTGGGGCGGCAGCTCATCAATGACATCGAGACGCCAGCCGCTGACACCAGCCTTCAGCCAGTATTTAAGCACACTGTCTTCATCATTAATAATAAAGTCCATATAGGATCGCGTCGTCTCATTGACATTAGGCAACGTATAAAAGCCCCACCAACTGTCATATTCATACGGATATCGCTTGAAACTGTACCATTCATAGTAAGGCGAGCGTTGGGACTGAAAGGCCCCTACCGTATCGTAATGGTTATCACGATTAAAATACCGGCTGTCACTGCCGGTATGGCTGAAGACCCCGTCAAGAATAATATGGATATCAAGTTCTTTGGCATAGGCTGTAAGCCGGACGAACTCTTCGTTTGTTCCAAGCAGTGGATCGACTTTGTGGTAATCACCGGTATCATAATGGTGGTTGCTGGCCGACTCAAAAATCGGATTCAGGTAAATAACCGAAATTCCAAGCTCTTTTAAATACGGCAATTTTTCACGTATTCCAGCCAGATTGCCACCAAAGAAATCGTACGCGACAATTTCCTTCGTATCCACATCCTTGTAATAAAAGGGGGTATCTTCCCAGTCCGCATGAATAACCGCATTCTTCTTGCGCACAATCCGATCCCCCTGGCGGCAGAACCGATCTGGGAATATCTGATACATCACCGCCCGCTTAAACCAGTCCGGCGTCTTGGCCCCTTTGTAAACAACCGTAATCTGATACGAGGCTGGCGTTTCATCATAACACTGCCCGCAGCCGCCAAGATGTTCCGGATTGTTTCCATAAAAGAACTTGCCGTTTTTGGTGTTGACAATGAAATAGTACCACATCAAGGTTCCCCGGTCCGCCGCCTGGATCGTGCCTTCATAGCGGGAACCCGCTGAATTCGTCGCTTTTTCCTGCAGCGTCAGCAAGGTTTCTCCCGTATTTTCCTGCCAGACACGAACGATCACCGAAGTGACAATTTCATCCGTATCGACATCAAGCGCCAGCCGTATCAACGTACCGCTGACAACCGCTCCGGCCGGGCTGCGGTAATAGATATCCTGTGAATTGTGCTTAAGATTTCTTTTTTCTGCCATAATCTTCACCTTTTAAATCAGCTTAGCAGAAAAGCCCGGCGATCACTTCCCTGCCAGGCTCTGCCGCAAATTTATTTATTTTTTCAGCCGCGAATAAACCTCATGATACTGCTTGGCGGATTCTGCCCAGCCATAATCAGCCGTCATGGCATTTTTGACAATCGTCTGCCATAAAGAAATATTTTCAAAGTCACCCAACGCCCGTTTAATCGTATAGAGCATTTCATGCGCATTGTAGTTGGTGAAAGTAAAGCCCGTTCCCCTCTGGGTATATTTATCAAATGGCTGCACCGTGTCCTTGAGTCCTCCCGTTTCCCGCACAATCGGGATACAGCCATAGCGCAGGGCAATCAACTGCCCGATACCGCAAGGCTCATAGCGCGAAGGCATCAAAAATAGATCGGCTGACGCATAAATCTGATGAGCCAGCGTATTATCAAAACAGATGTCAATTGCCACCTTCTTTGGCAGCCGCCAGGCCAGCCCTCGGAACCAGTCCTCATATACCTTGTCGCCGGTGCCGAGCACAACAAGCTGAATGTCCTCATACTGCAACAGCTCATCGGCAATGCGCACAATCAGATCCAGCCCCTTAGGCGGGACAAGCCGCGATACGAGGGCCAGCATTGGCACATCACGGCGCACCGGCAGCCCGAGCACCTTCTGCAACCGGACTTTATTATCCACCTTCTTTTCCGCCGTATTTTTATCATACTGCACAAAAATTTTTGGATCAGTAGCCGGATTATAAACCTCATAATCAATCCCATTGATGATCCCCTGGAGTTTTGGAGAACTGGCCCGCAGCAAACCATCGAGCCGTTCCCCAAAATATTCATACTGAATTTCCCGGGCATAGGTCCGGCTTACGGTCGTCAAATAATCTGAATAAAGGATGCCGCCCTTCATGAAATTAACCGCATCAAAGAATTCCAGATCGCCATTTTTGAAATACTTCCAGTCAAGCCCCAGGACATCCGTCATCACTTCTTTGGCAAACAATCCCTGATACTTCAGGTTGTGGATCGTATAGACCGTGCGAATTGATTCATAACGCGCATCTCCCCGGTGATCGAGCTTTAAAAATACGCTTACCATCCCGGTATGCCAGTCATTTAAATGAATCACATCCGGCAAAAAATCCATTGCCGGCAACATATCAAGCACCGCCCGGCAAAAAAACGAAAAGCGTTCGGCATCATCTTCGTAACCGTAAAGCTCCTTACGATTGAAATACTCCTCGTTATCGACAAAATATACCGGAACACCCTCATGCTCGAGATAATCTATCCCAATAAATTTTTTCCTCCAGGCCACCTGGATTGCACCTGTGGCCAGATGCTGCATCTGCTCTTTGTACTTGCTCTTTATCGAACCATATTTCGGCATGATCAGCCGGACATCCACGCCCTGCCGGCGTAGTTCCTTGGGCAGGGAACCAGCGACATCGGCCAGTCCACCGGTTTTTGCAAACGGCACTGCTTCTGATGCTGCAAAAAGAACTTTTAGCATTTGCTGCAAGCCTCCTCTTTACTGGTTATTTACTTGCTTTTTTCTTATCTTCAGTGGCCGGTTTCACGGCCTTTTCAACACTTGCCGGTTTTTTGGCTTTGGTACGTGGGCCTTTCGCCGTCAGAGGCTGTACCTGTTCTTGTTCGACAGTCTTTTTCCCCTCCGCAGCTATTGCCTTTTTCCGGGAAGATTTTTTCTCTGCCAGTGCCTGTTCACCGTTATTATCGGGCTTAGCCACCGCAGGCGCTGCCAGTTCTCCGGCCTTTTTTCGGCCTCGAGCTGGCGGTTTCGTCTCCGCCTTTTTTTCTGCTGGCTTTCGCCGCGGCTTTTTTACTGCCGCCTCAGCCAAGGCAGAATCCTCAGCCGCACTCGATTGACGCCGCTTGCGTACCGGTAACTTTTTTTCTGCCAGCAATACCTCCGGCAATCCACCCTGCCAGCGCAGATAAATTGTCGCCAAAGGCGGCAAGGTCAAAGTCAACGACTGTGGCCGGTCCTGCCAGGCAATATCCTCCGTTAGTAACTCTCCATCATTTCTGACATCCGATCCACCAAAGGCCTCCCAGTCACTGTTAAACACCTCGTGGTAAATGCCGCTTTTCGGCAGACCAACCCTGTACCCACTGCGGACTTCCGGCGTGAAATTGCAGATTGCGATAACGAAATCCTCGGGATCATCCGCCATACGGCAAAAGGAGAGGATACTGTGCTCGGTATCACTGCAATCAATCCAGGAAAATCCCGCCCACTCAAAATCGACCTCCCACAGCGGACGATTGGCACCATAAAAAGCATTCAGCGCCTTTGAATAGGCCTGCATCTTCTGATGAATTGGATATTGTTCTATCAGATGCCAGTCGAGGCTGTCATCGTACTTCCATTCGATAAACTGGGCAAATTCACTGCCCATAAACAGTAATTTCTTTCCCGGATGGGCCATCCAATACCCGTAAAAAGCCCGCAGACCGGCAAATTTTTGCCAGTAATCCCCCGGCATCTTGCCGATCAGAGAACACTTGCCGTGAACGACTTCATCGTGCGACAGCGGCAGTACAAAATTCTCAGAAAATGCATACATCAGCGAAAAAGTAAGCTTATCCTGATGGTACTTACGATAAAAGGGATCCAGACTCATATACTTCAAGACATCATTCATCCAGCCCATATTCCACTTGTAATTAAAACCGAGTCCCCCCATGTAGACCGGCTTCGATATCATCGGCCAGGAGGTTGACTCCTCAGCAATCATCAACGCTTCCGGCTGATACTTAAATATGGCCGCATTGAGCTTTTTCAGAAAGTCCATCGCCTCAAGATTTCCGGCCCCGCCATATTTATTCCGTTCCCAATACCCGCCATCGCGCCCATAGCTTAGATACAGCATATTGGCCACCGCATCAATGCGCAGCCCGTCGATATGATACTCTGTAAGCCAAAACAGCGCATTGGAAATCAGAAAACTCTGTACCTCGGTTCGTCCGTAATCAAAGTTTGTCGTTCCCCATTCTCCGTTCTCCGCCCGGCTAATATTATCGGACTCATACAGATTCTGCCCGTCAAAATGTCGCAGCCCCTGATCATCTTTGCAAAAATGTCCCGGCACCCAGTCCATAATAATGCCAATCCCATTTTGATGCGCATGATTCACCAGATATTTAAAATCATCCGGTTCGCCGTAGCGGCTGGTCACCGCATAGTAGCCCGTCGCCTGATAGCCCCAGGAGCCGTCAAACGGATGCTCACAAAGCGGCATAAACTCTATATGGGTATAGTGCATCTCCTTGACATAGTCGACCAGCTGTCGGGCAGCATCGCGGTAATTGAGATACCCTCCGTCTGGCGTCCGCTTCCACGAGCCCAGATGTACCTCATAAATCAAGAGTGGCCGGCCATAGGACGGACTGGCATGCTTTTGAGCCTGCCAGTCGTCATCAGACCACGTATAATTGCCCATATCATAGACGCGTGATGCGGTCTGTGGTTTTTTTTCGGCATAGAAGCCATAGGGATCGGCCTTCATGATATGAGGACCACCCCAGGAAGGTTCAATAGCATATTTATAGACGGCTCCCGGCACAATACCCGGCAAAAAAACCGTCCACACTTCCCCCTCCTCCAGCCGCTGCAAAGGGTTGAGCCGCGTATCCCAATTGTTGAAATCACCGACCACACTGACAGCTTTTGCGTGCGGTGCCCAAACAGCAAACCGTACCCCGTTCACGCCATCCTGTTGTACACAGTGGGCACCAAGCAAACGGTACGTATAATAATTCGTTCCTTGATGATACAAATACAAATCCGTTTCATTGATTGTTGAAAGTTCCAAGCTAAGACCTCCCGCGGCATAGTATTCAGTTGCTGATCAAGTACTCGTCATTCATGGCATTTTTATCGGACTGATCCGCCAGATATCCTGTGCGTATTCAGCAATCGTCCGGTCACTTGAAAAACGGCCGGAATTGGCAATATTGATCAGGCTGGACCTCAGCCAGGCAGACTGATCGCGATAACGCGCTTCAATGGCCAGTTGGGCCTGCTCATAGGCCGGAAAATCTTTTAAGACAAAGAACTCATCATTGCTATTAAAGATGTTGTTATACAGGTCATTAAAGTTCGCACTGCCATCAGCGGCAAAAAATCCGTTGATCAGCTGATCCATAACCGTATGCACAGCCTCATTCGCATTGTATTCATTCCAGGCCGAATAAGAACCGTTTGCATAATACTCCAGGACCTCCTCGGCCTTGAGGCCGAAGATCACGCAGTTATCGTCGCCGACGGCTTCATGAATTTCAACATTAGCGCCATCGAGCGTCCCCAGGGTAATCGCACCATTCATCATAAACTTCATATTGCTCGTGCCAGAGGCTTCCTTCCCCGCGGTCGAGATCTGCTCGCTGACATCGGCTGCCGGAAACAGCATTTCCGCCAATGATACTCCGTAGTTTTCAATATAAACCACTTTCATGCGATTGCGGACCGACCGATCCCCATTTACCAGCGCCGCGACGGTATTGATCAGCCGGATGGTCTCCTTGGCAATATGATATCCCGGAGCTGCCTTGCCGCCAAAAATAAAGGTTCGCGGCAGCATCTCCAGCTTCGGTTCCGCCTTTAGCTTATTATACAAATGCAGAATATGCAGGATATTCATAAACTGGCGTTTATAGGAATGGATGCGCTTGATCTGGATATCAAAGATCGAATGCGGGTCGACCGTAAGCTTATAGTTGGTCTTAATGAACTTCGCCAGATCTGTTTTGCGGCGATACTTGATGGCCGCCATTTCCTGCAAAAACGCTTCATCCTCACTTTGCTTCAGCAAGTCGATCAAGTGCTGCGGTTGCGACTGCCATTTCGGCGAAATAGCATCATCAATCAGTGACGACAATTCCGGATTGGCCCCAATCAGCCAGCGACGATGGGTGATGCCGTTGGTTTTATTGTTAAATTTCCCCGGATAGTATTCATTAAACACATGCATGGTATGATTCTTCAGAATATCCGAGTGAATTTTGGCAACACCATTGACGCTGTGACTGCCGACCACGGCAAGGCGGGCCATATGCACATAGCCATCCTGCAAAATTGAACATTCATGGATGCGGCCCTCATCGCCCGGATAACGCTGCTGCACATCATCGAGCAGCCGCTGATTGATTTCTTCAATAATCATGTAAATTCTTGGCAACAGCGACTTGAACATATCCACCGGCCATTTTTCCAAAGCCTCCGGTAAAATTGTATGATTGGTGTAGGCCATCGTATTGACCGTGATTTTCCAGGCCTGCGCCCAGTTCATCTTTTCCTCATCAAGCAAAATTCGCATCAGTTCAGCTACAGCCGTGGCCGGATGCGTATCATTGATGTGAATGACAATTTTACTGGCAAAATCCGCCATATCCATCCCGGTCTTCTTATAATGGCGAACAATGCTCTGTACCCCTGCCGAAACGAAAAAGTACTCCTGAATCAGCCGCAGGCGCCGCCCCTCTTCCGAACTGTCATCCGGATAAAGGCAGCGCGTGATATCTTCAATCGCCTGAGCCCGGCGCCGTTTTTCCTGAATATCCTCCCGCGACAGGCGGGCATAATCCGAAAAATCCTTCTCCACTTCGGCATTCCACAGGCGCAGATTATTGACCGTATTGTTGCGATAGCCGACAATCGGCACATCGTAAGGAACGGCCATGACCGTTGAATAATTTTCATGCACCGGCTCCAGGGTTCCGTCCGGCTTTTTCACAACATATGCATTGCCGCCAAAGCGCACATTAATCGTCTTATCCGTCTTGCGATATTCCCAGGCAAAACCATTTTTGAGCCAATTATCGGGGATTTCCACCTGATACTTGTCAATGATTTTTTGTTCAAACAGTCCGTATTTATAGCGGATGCCGCAGCCATGTCCGGCAATCCCCAAAGACGCCATGGAATCAATAAAACAGGCAGCCAAGCGCCCCAGGCCACCATTTCCCAGCCCGGCATCCGGCTCCTCCTCAAACACCACATTCAGATCAATATCCAGATCCTTCAATACTTCAGCAAAGACCTCTTTTATATTCAGGCTGATCAGATTGCTGTTGAGCAGCCTGCCAAGCAAAAATTCAATGGAAAAATAATACACCTGCTTTTCCTGGTGATCCATATAGTATTTATTTGTCTTGATCCAGGTATCGCTTACATACTGCCGCACGACACTGGCCACGGTCTGATAGACTTCGTTTGGTGTCAGTTCATTTTCTTCCTTGCCCCACATGATATGGGCCGTCTGCACAAAACGCATCTGCAGATTTTCCTTCAAAACCTTATCGATTACCAAATACATTCACCCTTTCCCCAAGTTGTCCATCTTAAAGCAGGGTTTCAAATAAGCCTTGTGACTGCGCCTGCAGCCACATTTCCACCGTCAAATCACTACACCCTTCTCAACAATCAACGGATAGTTAGAAGCCCCTTTGAGCCATTTCCCCTGTGTAATTACGACATTTTTATCGCAGATTACATTTTCAACCAAAGCATCCTGCTGCAGATCGCATTTCTGCATGATAATGCTGTTTTTCACTTTCACGCCCTTGCCAATCTTCACACCCCGGAACAAAATGCTGTTTTCCACGGACCCTTCAATTACACAGCCATTGGCAATCAGCGAGTTTTTGGCATCTGCATTTTTTTTGTACTGCACCGGCGGTTCATCCTTTGTCTTTGTATAAACGCGCTGCTCAGCCGTAAACAGTTCCTGACGAATATGTGGCTGCAGCATATCCATGCTCGCCCGGTAATAGCTACCCACCGAATTTATGTGCGCAACATAGCCGTCATGGCAAAAACCGTAAATAGAGTACTTATCCTGGAACCGCATGATGCCGTCGATCAAAAAATCAGACCCACCGCGCTCATAGGCGCGCTTGATCAGCTCAATCAGAACCTTGCGCTCCATCAGGTAAATCCCCATAAAGACCTTGGCATCCTCATAAACAACCGGCTGTTTGGCAATATCCGTCACCATTCCATTTTCCGAGGTTTCAATCACCGTTCCGCCGGCTACGTTTTCCTCTGACTGCAGGCTGTATACCATTGTGATATCCGCCCCTGTATTCTGGTGAAAACGCAATACCTTTTCAAATCCCATATTATAAATGACCTGTCCGCCCATCAAGAGCACATACTGCTGCGTGCTGTGCTGCAAAAAATCAAGGTGACGATAAAAATTCTTCAAATCGCCATCATAGGCATCATTATCCGCCTTGATATCAGGCAGATAAAACAGCCCATCATGCCGGCGAGCCAAATCCCAGTCCTTGCCCGAACGCAGATGATCGAGCACGGACCTGGCTTTTGCCGGCAGAAGAATGCCCACATTTTCAATCCCTGAATTGACCATGCTCGACAGACCAAAGTCAATCAGACGGTAGCGCCCGGCAAATGGAATCGTCGCCAGTGGACGCCGGGCGGTCATCTCCTTTACCAGAGCATCATTTTCCTGCAGATTCATCATTCCCATTACCGTTTTCACTAATATCCAACTCCCGCCAAAATCAAAATATCATCCGACCTGCTTATCTCCCGTCTGGGCTAAAAAGATTTCACCTTCCGGCACAACAACGATGGATCCATCACCAGAAACCACTTTAGCCGCTGGCATGACCTCGCAGTTTTGCAGCACAATCGCCTTGTCCACAATTGCGCCTTCGCCGATTTCGGCAAACGGCATGACCACAGAATTTATAACCCGGGCTCCTTTACCGATTTTCACGCCGGGGAATATCACCGAGTTTTCAACCGTTCCATGGATTTCACTGCCTTCACTGACTAAAGACGACCTCACCGTAGCCCCGGCAGCAATATAATGCGGCGGCAGATCTGCCCCGACCGAATAAATCCGCCACGACGGATCATTCATGGCAAACGGAGGTTCCTCCTGCAGCAAATCCATATTGGCCTGCCAGAGACTTTCAATCGTGCCGACATCCTTCCAGTAGCCTTCAAAGGCATAGGAAAAGAGCCGAACCTCCGATTGGAGCATCTTCGGGATGATATTCTTGCCAAAGTCATGGCTCGATACGATATCGCGGGCATCCTCATCCAAATAGCGTTTTAACAGTCGCCAGTTAAACACATAAATCCCCATCGAGGCCAGATTGCTCTTTGGCTTCGCCGGTTTTTCCTCAAACTCGACAATACGTCCCGCCTCATCTGTGTTCATGATGCCAAAACGCGGGGCCTCTTCCCACGGCACCTCAATGACGCCGATTGTCACCTCGGCCTTTGTCTGCTTATGCGCCTCGATCATCCAGGAATAATCCATCGTATAAATATGATCACCCGAAAGCACCAGCACATATTCCGGATCAATTGTCTCAATAAAATTAATATTCTGATAAATGGCATCCGCTGTCCCCTTATACCAATCGGCGCCTTTCTCCCTCATATAGGGTGGCAGGATGACGACCCCCCGGTCCTTGCGGTCAAGATCCCAGGCGCCACCCGTCCCCAGATAGCTGTGGAGTTCCAGCGGACGATACTGCGTCAGCACCCCGACCTTGTTGATTCCAGAATTCACGCAGTTGCTCAGGGTAAAATCGATGATGCGATATTTACCGCCAAACGGAACCGCCGGCTTTGCTATTTTTTTCGTCAACGCTCCCAGTCGTTTTCCCTGGCCTCCTGCTAAAATCATTGCCAAGCACTCTGTTTTTCTCATAAGAAACGCCCCCCGGAATTGTATTCTGCCTTGCCGGCATTTTAAATTCGTACAGGCAGAGCCTGTACGACGTACCGCCTTGCTGTTTTTCTTACTCTTCAAAACACACTTGCTATGATATTTTCATGGTAAAACTATTTTACTGTCGACTGCGGCCACTTTTGCAAGGCCGCAACATATTGGGCTGCCAACGTTTGCAAACTAACACCCGCGGCGGCTGCATCTGCCGGCGACAGTGAAACGATAAAATGATCTTCGTAATAAACGATAATCGAATTCCCATCTGTATCAAGGATATAATGATCCGGCGAATATGCCGTCAGTTTTGTCAATGGATATAAATTCCCGGCAATAAAGTAGGCCCGTTCAAGCGGTGTCAGCTGTTTTTCTTCCACCAGCACCGGCGGCAGGCTCCAGTTGCCGTCAACAACAAGCCCTTGTCCATCCTGTTCGCGGGCTGTGGGGCGAATGCCCTGCTTGGCCAGCTGCTCGCGTATCAGGCGAATTCGTTCGCGATTTTCCGGATGATCTGAAAACAGATCGGATTCTCGCCCCGGCTCACGCCGTTCAAGCTTTAAGAGCCCGACCAGCATGCCATAAGGATTGTACCCAGCCTGCAAGGACTGTTCAAAGCCAAGGCGGTCCGCCATGCGTTCATCTTCCCGGCTGTAGCCAGCCGTAACAGCACTTAATGTAGCCAGCTGAAGGGTAAGTCCATCCCCGCCAAAAGCGGCCCCCATCAGCACGACCATACCTAAAGTTTTTTCCAGCTGGGCCATCGAATGACGCCTGGCAGCATGCGTGACTTCATGGCTGATAATGCCGGCGAGTTCGTCATCTGTCACCATATAATCCGTCAACCCTTTAAACAGATAGATGAAGCCACCTGGAAGCGCAAAAGCATTGACATCCTCATCATCGAGAACTTTAAACGTATAGGGCAGATCCGGACGGCCGCTCACAGCAGCAATTTTCTTGCCAATCTGCTGCACTCTTGCCTGCAGCACCGGGTCATCCACTAATTTATATTGTTTTTCAACCTGCCGGGCCGTACTCTCCCCAATGGAAATTTCCTGCTTGGTACTGATAATTCCAGCCTCGGCTGCCGGTAAAAAAAAGCCGGCAAACAGTAAGCCGACAAGCAGAAACGATCCTAGAACCTGTTTGATCCGAAAAGTCAAAACATCTCCCCTTCCCCTCAAACGGCAGGCTCTGCCAAAAGAATACCTTTGACTGCCTGCATCCAATTTAGAAACCATACTTCTTACTTCTACAAAAACATTTTATTTCCTGCCGGCAACAAGGCCACTGAGCACCATCCCCCGAAAGAATTTGCTGCGTGGTTCGGGCGTCAGCGGGAATTTACTGCATAAAATTTCTCCTAAGGCCAGAATATCATCCTCACTGCCGGATATCAGTTCAAGTTCCACTTCAAGAATCGGCGTTGACGAATTTCCCGCCCGAATAACCCCCTGATCAAGGGCAACTTCAATAGCCATCTGATTCCATTCCACCCGGACCGTTTCCCGGGCAAACTCCGTCTCCGTCACAACCTGAAGTTCATCGGCCGATATCCCGGAAAACACAGCCGCCGCCTCGGGCACATCATAAAAAAGCGTCAGATCCGGGGCAAGAGAAAGTGCCGGACGATTGATTTCCAGTCGCTTATGCAAACCATGCTCTGAAGAGCCCCCGCCTTTTACCGTCGCCACGAGCTGATCATTTTCCCGGCGCAGGCGATAGGACAACCGCCCCTGATTCAATCTGAGATCAATCGTATCGTAATAACGTGCCAGCATCGCAATCTTTTCCTGCTTTACCTGGCCCGGCAGATTGTGTATGTATTCGACAATCCTTGGCCACGCTTCCGGCTGCGTCACCTGCAGTTTCAATTCAATTTCCTGTTGTTTTTCGCTGTTCATAATCACCCTCCCAAAATCCGGTCGCCCGGGCAGACATCCTCACCTGCCCGGTAACCTCTTTGCTATATTTCCCCCTGACGATAAACTTTTCCTGCAATCCTCCTTTGATCATTTACTTTCCCTAAAGAAAATGCTACACTTTTATTTATTATATATTTTTACGAAGCCCAGTTATAGTTTCACAATTATTGGAGGTTTATTTTTTTATGGAATTATTAGAACAGCGTATTTTAAAAGAAGGCTTTGCTCTGCCGGGCAATGTTCTGAAGGTCGACTCCTTTATCAATCAGCAGATTGACCCGGTTCTTTCTTTTAAAATGGGCGAGGAATTTGCCGTCCAGTTCGCCGGCATCCAGATTGACCGCGTGCTGACGATTGAAGCCTCAGGCATCGCCATCGGACTGACGACAGCCTATAAGCTGGGGGTTCCGCTGGTTTTTGCCCGCAAAAAGAAATCCATTTTGATGATGGAAGAAGCCTATGCGACAGAAATCACCTCATTTACCAAACAGGAAACAAACACCGTCTCCGTATTAAAAAAATTTCTGCCCGCCGGCGAAAACATTCTGATCATCGATGACTTTTTGGCCAATGGCGAATCGGCACTCGGCCTGGCCCGGCTGGTTGAAATGGCCGGTTCAAAGGTTGCCGGCATCGGAATCGCAATCGAAAAATCCTTTCAGCCGGGACAAGAGCGCATCAAAGTTGCTGGCTATAAACTCTGTTCCCTGGCCCGCATCAAATCCCTTGAAAACTGTAAGATTGAATTTATGGACTGAGTCTGCTTTGCTTTTTGCCGCCAACAGGCAAAAATATAAACTGCCGCCATCCCCAAAGGGACGGCGGCAGTTTGTTTATATGGCAGCAGGAAAACTAGCTGTCGTTCTATGTACTTTAAATCTCGGGCATTATTCAAGCGTCATGATTTTATGTTTTAGGGCATAGATCAAGGCCTGTGTCCGGTCATTTACATTGAGCTTGCGAAAAATATTCGTCAGATGATTCTTGACCGTCTTTTCACTGACATACAAAGTCTGCGCAATATCGTGGTTACTGAACCCCTTGGCAATGCAGGCCAAAACCTCACGTTCACGGCGTGTCAGCTGCTCTGAACGCATCTGGTCCCACATTTCGCGGGCTTTTTCGTTGACATCATCCTCTTGTGACAAACCGCCGAAGAGGCGCTCCGCCAGTGTCGGATAGACAAAAGCATTGCCATCATTGACAACATGTACGGCTTTGATCAGCATTGACGGTTCAACATCCTTCAGCAGATAACCCAGGGCCCCACTTTTGAGCAGTTCCAGCACATAATTATCGCTGTCGTTTATTGTAAGAATTATGATCTTGACCTTGGAGCGCGCGGCCCGCAGCTGTCTGGTCACCTCAAGTCCGTTTAAAATCGGCATATTCAGGTCTAAGAGCAGCACGTCCGGCTGCAAAACCAAGGTCTTTGCCAAGGCCTCCTGCCCGTCTGAAGCCTCTCCAACCACATCAAGATCCTTTTCGAAATTCAATACACGCTTTATCCCTTGCCGCAGCAACGCATGATCGTCTGCGATTAAAATTCTGATTGCCACACTTTTCTGCCCCCTGTTACTTTCACTTAAATTAATCCATTATATGTGCTGTTAAAAATATCATGATTTCCGTTTCCGTTTTACTGCTCCTCTCGCTGCGAAAAAAATGTCCCAAAACTGGCAGATCTCCCAGAAATGGAATTTTACTCAAAGCCTTTGATTCCTCACTGCCAATCAGACCGCCGATCACCATCGTTTCCCCATCCTTCAGCCGGACGGTAGTGTCGGCTGAACGCTTTTGAAAACGATAGGCTTTTAGTTCTTCCACATATACCGGCGAACTGACCTCCGTATGAACCTGCGCTGTGATGAGGCCATCCTCATTGACCCGTGGTGTGTAGCGAAGGATAATCCCAGCCTCACGGTAAGAAACCGAGGTTGTCGTCGTAGCATTTGTCGTAGCCACGGTTGGCACTGGCACTTCACCGCCAATATTAATGACCGCCTCTTTCCCTTCGAGTGTCAGGATGTTCGGGCGCGCCAGCACATTTGCCTTGCCGCCGGTAATCAGGGCATTGAGCTGGGCGCTGTAGTAAAATTCAAACGGATAACCTTCTGGCCCGCGGCCAAACTGCAAAATCCCGGCGGACGCATCGCCGTTAAAACTGCGCCGGACCTCCTGGTCCATATCGTTTCCGCCAACAACAGGGCTCTTTTCACTCCGCTCGTGGAAATGATGCTCCGGATACTGCGGCAGCTTCGACCAATTCCATTCCAGTCCAAGCTTTTTTGCAGCCTCCTTTTCAACGGCGACTACCTTGGCCTCAAGCGAAATCTGCTTGGGGGCCGTGTCGAGCGCCCGAACAACTTTTTCCGCCGCGGCTGCAGCATCATCGGGGCCAAAAAACAGCACCCGCTTGCCGCTCTTATCCAGAACAAACGCCCGGGGCGCGCTGGCTGCCGGCAGCTGTTCCACAGAACTCTCCTCTTTTCTACTATTCGCCACAGACACGTCAATTCCTGCCATACCAGGCAGCAGTGACAGGGCTGCTGCCACATCTTCCGGATCGGCAAAGTGAAGATCAAGCACATGCAGCCGGCCAAAGCCGCCCTGCATATCTGCCCTGGTTCCGACAAGCACAACCCCGTCACAGGTTTCGACTGCCAGCCCGCCAAGGCCGGTCACAACAGCCAGGGCAGAAGAAAAATCTGCTTCATCAAGCGTCAGACTAATTCTGCCGTGAACCGAACCACTGACTGCAATCGGCTGGCCGCTGACTGCCCCGAGTGACATTAACACCTCCCGTATATCGGCATCCCGGACTGCCATTGATATTCCGGCCGCCGCTGCTGGCCGGGCGAATAAAACAATCATGGCAAATAAAATACAAACACCCTGCGATTTCAGGTTCATCAACCCACCGCCCATTTGTTTTATTTTTCCTGCTGTCTATTCATCTGCTGTAAGGTCAAAAAAAATTCGCCAGCCGGTCCGTTTAACACGACCCGGTCAGGCTCAATGCTTTTAACCTCATATTCTCCGATCCAGCCGCCAACTTCAATTACCAGCTGCTGCTCTCCCAGGCGCAGCAAGGCCTGACTGCACTGCGGTCCCCGCAAAACTCCGGCGAGTACAGGTGTAGGTTTTATAGGGATTGACGGTTTTTTCTCCGTCCCCATGTTCAACGTTTTATTCTTTGACAAAAGGACTGCATTTTCCTCTTTTTCCTGTGAAATTTTTTCTTTCGCCCCGGTAAACGGATCGCGCATACTTGCTTTATCGCCACCGGGAGAAACCACCGTCAACACCGCCGCAGCCGCAACTTTTGGCGGCGCCACGGGTTCAGAAAAATCTGGGGGCGCATCCTCTACTGTAAAAAAATTATTTCCCAGCAAATAAACCGCGAGCACGCCGATCCCTAAAGTCACTGCGCGGACCATCGGCCTTTGCCAAATCTCCTGCCAGTGTTTCATGATCGCTGCCTCCTGTAAAATATTGTAAATATTCCGTCAATTTCAGCAAGAATTACAGCCCTGGCCATTGGAAGGTGGCAGGGCTGTAAGTATTTATTTAGCTTTTAGTGCCTGCAGTTTCGGGCCCATAATCCGCTTATAGGCTTCGACACCCGGCTGATTGAAGGCATCCACATCGGCAAGTTCGCCTTCATAGGCCACCGACATTGCCAGCATATAGAGTAGTTCCCCCAGATGATACGGCGTAAGTTCCGGCAGACTAAAGAGCGCATTGAAGCGATCATTGGCAACAAGCGCATCGGCATTGGATTCCCGGGCTACCTCAAGCGCTTCGCTCATCTTGACCCCGGCAATATCCGACAGTTTCTTCGCCGCCGGGAATGCATCCGGAATCATGAAATCCTGTGCCCACTTCTCGACGCGAATAAACTGCACAACCTTGTTGAGTTTGCCTTCCTGATGTTGCTGTGTCTGCGCATGCATATCCGTCGTGCCAACAGCGACAATCGGCGTCCGCCCGTAGCAGACTTCACGCCCTTCACGGTCAAACTGCTTGCCCAACGATTCAGCCAGCAACTGAATATACCATTCTGCTACCGACTTCAGGTAATCAGCATACGGCATCATGACTTCGATATCACGGCCGTATTTTTCAGCAGCAATGTATTTCAGTGCCGCATTGAGCATCGCTGGATTTTCCCAGACATCCTCGTTTTGACAGGCTTCATCCATTGCCCGCGCCCCCGCCAGGAAATCTTCAATATCAAAGCCGACACAAGCTGCCAGCACAAGACCAACCTCGCAAAATACCGTAAAGCGCCCACCCACGCCGTCCGGAACGCTGTATGTCGGCCAGTTTTGTTCGGCGGCTAATTTTTTCAGCAAAGTAGGCTGATCTTCCTTCGGATCTGTAACTGCAATAACCTCAACTTCTATGTTTCCTACTTGTTTCAAGGCATCATAAATTACCATAAAGTTTGACATCGTATCGAGCGTGCCGCCTGACTTTGAAATCACGATCAGCATTACACGGTAGCTATCACGTCCGGCAGCCGCTGACTTGATGTATTCGATCAATTCCCCGGTACGGCGCGGATCAATATTATTGCCGCTGAAATAAACCTCCGGCAACCCGCCGCGCTGCTCTTTCGAGCGGCTGTTCCAAAACTCCCCGCAATGAACGTCAAACAGCACCTTATTGCCAAGATACGAGCCACCGATCCCCAGTGAAATCACAGCGTCCACACGGTCACGTACGGAATCCGTCAATTCATGCAGCCGGGAAATCGACTGCGGGGAATTGAGGTGATCTGCGGCAATATAAGGCAGTTGCCTAAACAGCACCTTTTCCGGCTCGCCGTCCTTTGATAAATGCGCTTTGACAAATCCGGTTTCACGCATTTTCTGCATTGCCGACTGCGCTTGCTGCAGCTTTGGCGCCAGTTCCTCCATATCGGCTGCCGTAACCCGGCCTTCACCGAACAGATTGTCATAATCAAATACAAAACCCGATTTTAACTGTAAACTCATGCTATAACACCTTCATCTCATAATTTCACAGGAACACCCGGCCGAAATTTTTTCTGCCGATTGTGCGGACAGCCTGTGAGCTGTTTTTTACTTCGCCCCGGACTCCTGCTCATATTTGTCGAGCATCGGACCAATCGTCCGCAGCATATAGGCCATAAAGCGATCCCTCAGTTCCGGACGTTTCAGCGCATATTCCACCGTCGCCTCCAGGAACCCTTCCTTATCGCCAATATCATAGCGCCGCCCATAAAAATTATAGGCATAGACCGGCTGGCGCGCTGCCAGCTCACAGATTGCATCCGTCAGCTGAATTTCCCCGCCACGGCCCGGCGCTGTATGGGAAAGAATCTCAAAGATTTCCGGCTCCAGCACATAGCGGCCGAGCACGGCCAAGTCCGACGGGGCCTCCTCGACGGACGGCTTTTCGATCAGATTCATCGCCTGCCAGACATTTGGCTTGACCTCCTTTGGCGCCACGATGCCATAATTGACCACCTGTTTTTTCGGCACCCGCTGCACGCCGAGTACACTGCCCCCTAGATCCTCATAGACATCGATCAGCTGCGCCAAGCAGGGAACCTTAGCATCGACGATATCATCACCGAGCATGACCGCAAACGGCTCATCCCCCACAAACTGACGGGCACAGAGCACCGCATGGCCAAGGCCACGGGCCTCCTTCTGCCGGATAAAGTGAATCGTGATATTTGAAATCTGCTCGATCATGCCGAGCATTTCATATTTTCCCTGCTCCTTAAGCTGGAGCTCAAGCTCCAGCGACCGGTCAAAATGATCCTCTATCGACCGCTTGTTGCGCCCCGTAATAATTAAAATTTCCTCAATGCCCGAGGCAATTGCCTCCTCGACAATAAACTGTATCGCCGGCTTATCGACGATCGGCAGCATTTCCTTCGGCTGAGCCTTGGTCGCCGGCAAAAACCGCGTGCCAAGTCCCGCCGCCGGAATAACCGCCTTGCGTATTTTTTTCATAAAACCATTCCCATCCTTTTCACCCGCGGATAACCGCCAACAATTCCTCTGTTTTGGCCGCCAGCAGCGCCTTGTCACCGCGCACCTCAACGTTAAGCCGGATCACCGGTTCCGTATTTGACAGCCGCAGGTTAAAGCGCCAGTTTTCATATTCCACACTAAAACCGTCAACCTTTGACACTTCGCCGCCTTTAGCATACTTTTCCTCAATTGCTTTCATCACGGCGGCTGCATCTTTGACCGTGCTGTTGATCTCCCCACTGATCGGAAAACGATCCATCCGCTGCTGCATCAGCGACGACAGCGGCTTCCCTGCCCGGGAAACGAGTTCCAGTACTAGCAGCCAAGGGATCATCCCACTGTCGCAGAACGAAAAATCCTTGAAATAATGATGCGCTGACATCTCCCCGCCATACACGGCATTCTCACTGCGCATGCGGTCCTTAATAAAAGCATGTCCGCTCTTGCACATCACCGGTATGCCGCCAGCCTGTTCGACCAATTCGATCGTATTCCAGGTCAGGCGCGGATCATAGATGATCTTTGATCCCGGCCGCTTTTGCAAAAACGCCTGGCCGAGAAAACCGACCATATAGTAGCCCTCAATAAATCCGCCCTGTTCATCAAACATAAAGCAGCGATCAAAATCCCCATCCCAGGCAATCCCGGCAGCAGCGCCATGCTCACGGACCACACGGCTTGTTGCTTCCCTGTTTTCCAGCAAAATCGGATTCGGCACACCGTTGGGGAAACTGCCATCAGGCCCATGATAAACCTTAATAAATTCAAACGGCAGGTGCTTTTCCAGCACATCAAGAATCGGTCCGGCAGCGCCATTACCTGCATTAACCACAACCTTGAGCGGTTTTAAAGATGCTACATCGACATAAGTAAGCAAATGTTCTACATACGGCTGCATAATATCGATCTGTTCGACCGCTCCCTTTTGGCTGGCCAGCGGTGGGAAATTGCCGCTGAGCACACGTTCCTCAATATCCTTAAGCCCCGTATCACTGCTGATTGGACGCGACTGTTTCCGCACGAGCTTCATGCCGTTATACTCCCGCGGATTATGGCTGGCTGTAATCATGATCCCGCCATCGAGCTCTAAATGCGCCGTCGTGAAGTAAATCATCTCCGTGCCGCACTGACCGATATCGACAACATCACAGCCGGCATCATTGAGCCCGCGAACGAGCGCCGCCTGCAAGGACGGTCCGGACAACCGAATATCATGGCCAACTGCTACTTTTTTCGCCTGCAGCATATCGGCAAAAACACGGCCAATCGCATAGGCCAGATCCTCATTGACTTCCTCCGGATACTTGCCGCGGATATCATATGCCTTAAACGAATCACGCTTTAACTCCATTTAACTTCACCCTCCACCATAATTTTAATATCTTATAAAACTATGAAGCATAACTTTCTATTCGGTATTCTAAAGACAATTTCCTTTATTTCCTGTTTTTTACCATAAAAAAAGCGCCGGCAGAAATGCCAGCGTTTGATTTTCACTCGTCCAGCCGCTCCGGATACGAGCGGCGCAGGCTGCGCTGGGTCAGGTAGTACGCGACCGCCAGCGGTAGACAGGACCCCACCCAAGCCAGCGGATTGGCAAAGCAGGCTCCGATATAGCCAAACATATCCACCAGCAAAAACGCGGCTCCCGCCCGCATCAATAATTCCATAATTCCGGCAATCGTCGGAACAACGCTCTGCCCCAGCCCCTGCAAGGTATAACGATAAATAAACAGCAGGGACAATATCGAATAACAGACACCGTTAACGACCAGATACGTGTGCCCGTAATCAATGACCTGCTGCTGCCCATCACCGACAAACAGATGCATGATCGAGGACCCGAGACTGATGTTAAACACCGCAATCAAGAGGCTAAAGGCCACCGACATAAAAATACACTGCCTGACGCCGCGCTCGATGCGGCCGATCTTCTGCGCCCCGAAATTCTGCGCTGTATAAGCAGCCATCGTCATGCCAAACGACATCATCGGCATGATTGCAATCGCATCCACCTTCTGCGCCGCCGCATAAGCAGCAATTGCCGTCGGACCCAGCTGATTGAGCGCTACCTGAAGCACAATCGCCCCCAGCGCAATCACCGACGACTGCAGCCCCATCGGCAGGCCGATCCGCAAATGCTGCCAGAGCACCGTCCTCGATGCCAGCCAGTCTTCGCGCCCGATATGAAGTGACGGCATCCGCCGGCTGATATAAAACAGGCACAAAAGCCCTGAGAGCAGCTGCGCCAATACCGTCGCCAGCGCCGCCCCCGGAATTCCCCAGAAAAAAACGAGAATAAACAAGACCTCCAGCGCCACATTGATGCAGCTGGCCAATACAAGAAAGTATAGCGGCGTACGGCTGTCACCCAGGGCCCGCATCAGATTGGCCAGCATATTAAACAGCACCAAGGCCCCGATGCCGCCGGAAATTACCACGATAAACGAACAAGCCATATCGAGAATTTCCGGGGGAGTCTCCATCAGCACCAGCAGATCCCGGGAAAAGAACACGCCGGCCAGTGTAAGCAACATCGCCGAGGCAAAACTAAGCAGTGCACAGGCCGCCGCACTTTGGCGCACGCCCGCCGCATCCTTAGCCCCGAACCGCTGCCCCGTATAAATAGAAAACCCCGTCGTCAGGCCAATGACAAAGCCGATCATAAAAAACATCAGACTGCCCGTACAGCCGACTGCCGCCAGTGCATTGACGCCAAGAAACCGCCCGACGATCAGCGTATCGACCAGCACATAGAGCTGCTGAAAGACATTGCCGATAATCAGCGGCATTGTAAAAAAGAAAATAAGCTTTGCCGGGTTTCCTTCAGTTAAATTTTTTGTCATAAACATCCCCGCAATCTAAATATATAACGATCTTTTAAGCAGCTTCCCGCCTATTCAAAATATCGCGTCACAAAAGTCCGCAGTTTCTCCTGCAGCACCGTCACGGTGCCCTGGAGTGACGCCGCTGACGGTGCGAGCTTGATATAATGAAATTTCTGCTCACGGCTTACCATATAATCCGCCGGATACGGCGTAGCCATAAGACCCTGCTTTGAAAAGTTCAAGACAGCCCGCTCCATATGAAACGCTGACGTCACAAGAATCGGCTGTGACAAATCGTGCTCGCGCAAAATCCGGGCGGAAAACTGAGCATTTTGCCGGGTATTGAGGCTCTGGTCCTCCACGAGAATATCCTGCTCCGCCACCCCAAGGCTCAACAAGATCCGCCGCGCGATCAAGGCCTCCTGGCCACTGTCAGCAAAAACCTGTCCGCCCGATACGAGAATCGGCACGCCCAGTTCCCGGTGCAGGCGCACTGCCGTCAAGAGCCGATTGGCCGGGCTTGCACAAAGCGTTCCCAGCCCATCGACATCCGGGGTATCCGGCAGCGCTCCGCCGCCGAGCATAATAATCACATCCCCGGCCGGAACTGCCGGCGGCTCATATATTTGTTCCAGCCCACCGAGCAACTGCTCGGCGACCAGACTTGTCGACAATACGTAAAAAACAAGGGTCACACACAGCACTGCGGCGCCCAGGTATTTTTGCCGGCAGCGCCAGGCATAAACGCCCAGCGCAAAAAAAAGCAAGAAAAAAATCCCCGGCGGCAGCACAAAGCTTGCCCCGAATTTCAATAAGTAAATCATATTTTCTCGTACTCCCTCATATTTTAAGCTGGTACAAGAGGAATCCCCGTCTCAGCCGCGAATAGTATTGCTATATGTACATAGTACCACAAACCTGTCAACAACCAAAGGAGCGACCAGTATGCCATTATTCAACGATCGACCAGTCAACCGCTATGAAAAAAGAGCCGGCGGCAAAGGACACGTCTTTATTGAGCCCTTGCTCGGCGAAAAAGAACTTGCCGGAAAATGCGGTCTTTACGCCCGCGTAACCCTGGAACCGGGATGTTCTCTAGGCTACCACGAGCATCACGGTGAAAGTGAAACCTACTACATCCTTGAAGGACAGGGCCTTTATAGCGACAACGGGCAGGAAGTTGCCGTCAATGCCGGCGATACCATGTTCTGCCCCAGCGGCGAAGGTCATGCCATCGAAAACAAGGCAGCCAGCGGCAATCTCAGCTTTATGGCCTTGATCATCAAAAACTAAACGGTAGCAAAATCAGCAAAAGCGGCTCAACTGAGCCGCTTTTTTCCGTGGACAAGGGGACAGGTTATTTGTCCATTTTAAAATACAGGTAGGTCCGCTGTAAGCCATCTTCCAGTGAGGTCATCGGTTTCCAGTCAAAGTATTTCCTCGCCCGGGCATTCGACAGCATCGAATGTTTGATGTCTCCAGCCCGATCCACACCATAAACCGGCTGAATTTTCCTGCCGGCCACATTGGTTAAAATCCCGACAAGCTCATTCAGACTGACCTCTGTCTGCGTGCTCAGATTGCAGACCATATTGACGCTCGTCGTCTGCAGTGCCCCCCATATACCAGCAGCGACATCGCCGGCATAAATAAAGTCACGTGTCTGTTCTCCATCACCATAAATTGTAATCGGCTGCTCCGCTGCAATCCGCTTAGTAAAGATGCTGATCACGCCGCCTTCGCCGCCATCACCCTGCCGTTCGCCATACACATTGGAAAATCGCAGAACTACATACTCCAACCCGAAAAACCGCTGATACAGATCGAGATAATGCTCTACCGTCACCTTACTGAGCCCATAAAAAGACTGTGGGTTCACCGCA
Organism: Selenomonadaceae bacterium; assembly: GCA_963678095.2. GTDB lineage: Bacteria > Bacillota > Negativicutes > Selenomonadales > Selenomonadaceae. The sequence goes on from OY782746.1 coordinate 1,328,846, forward strand.
GTACTCTCCTTGATCGGTAGTTGATCCGCATCCCCATAGGCCGCAGCGGTTGACGCAAATACGATGCGGCGCACCTTGCTTTTCCGAGCGGCCTCCAAAACATTTACTGTCCCGCCAATATTGACTTCCTGATCCACTTGCGGATCCCTTATCGAAGCATCCACCATCGTCTGCCCAGCCAGATGAACTACCATATCAAACCGCTGCTTTGCAAATACATCCACCAGCTGCGGATCACAAACATCCATTTCTATCAGCTCTACCCCGGCTGGCATATTTTCCCGCAACCCGGTAGATAAATTATCGAGTGCCACAACTTCACATCCTTGTGACAAAAGTTTTCGTGTCAAATGAGAGCCAATGAATCCCGCTCCGCCTGTAACAAGTATTTTCATACTTTTCATCTCCCATACCATTTCTTTTAACGAACCATATATACTTGCCTGTTATTGCCTAATGCCGCTTTCTATCAAATACCGGCGCAAGGCATCCTGCCAGGAGGGCAGGCGCGAAAACCCCGCCTGATCAAGACTTTTTTTGCTCATTCGCGAATTTTTCGGTCGCTCGGCCCTCGTCGGATATTCCGCCGATCCCACCGGAAAAACCTTTACCGGCATTTGCGCCTGCTCAAATATTTCCCGAGCAAACTCAGCCCAGGAGCAAATCCCTTCATTGGAAGCCTGGTAAACGCCATAGCGATCCGTGGCCGCCATATCACATAAAAGCCTCGCCAGATCGACCGTATAGGTTGGCGAGCCTACCTGATCGCCGACAATCGTCAGCTTCGTCTTGCCTTCACCAAGTTTTAGCATCGTCTTGATAAAATTTTTCCCATGCAGGCCAAACACCCAGGAAACGCGCACGATAAAACACTCTGTCAGTGTCGCCTGCACAGCCTCTTCTCCGGCAAGCTTTGAAACACCATATACATTCTTCGGTCCTTTGGCGTCCTCCACCTCGTAAAACCGATCACCGTCGCCCGGAAAAACATAGTCCGTACTGATGTAAAGCAGCTTACTCTTTATATCCCGGCAGATTTCAGCGATATTTCGAGTTGCAGCTGCATTCACCTGCTGGCAAAGTTCCGGGTCCTCCTCCGCCTGGTCCACTGCCGTATAGGCCCCGCAGTGAATCACAACATCCGGCGCCCAGCCCGTCACAAAGCTTCGCACCGCAGCAAAATCCGTGAGATCAAACTCCGCCCGGCTGACACCGATGCATTCTATTTTTCTGCTTTCAAGCTCACGAACCACATCGTAGCCAAGCTGTCCGCCATATCCCGTAACAAGAACTCGCATAGAAAATCATCCTTCCCCATAAGACCCACTTACAACCTGTCCGCCAGCCACTGGACTAGCGGGTAGGAATAATATTCATCATTAACAGCCTTCCAGCAGGCGTAGATCGAAGCGAAAAACCAGACCAGCCCGATGAGCAGCAGCAACGGTATCAGCAAGATACCAACGAACAGAAAGGAAAGTACACCTACCACCGTTGAGGCAATCACGATGCAAAGGTGCATGCATAATGCCTGTTTTGCATGTTCCCTGACAAAATCGTCTTCTTTTTTCCACAGCATTAACAGCAACGGCACGAGAATAAAACCGATACCGGCCAGCAGATATGAAATATGTGCCATTACAGCCAAAATCTTCTGTTCGGTCGAAAACAAAGTTTCCACCCGCCTTTCTCAATTAGCCATATTATACCATAGATATACCTCGCTTCCTACACTTTCATTATCCCCTGCCAGCAAGAACAAACGGCAGCCCCCAATACAAGGGAGGCTGCCGTTTATCTGCTTAATTCCGGTGTTCAATAGCGCGGGCCAGTAACCCGATACTCGCATTGAGGGTATCGATCTTTCCTTCGATCCGTACCAGCAAAAAAGCGGTAACTACCATAGGAAAGCCATAGTTGGCTGCATATATCAGAAACTGCTCCATCTGCTATCCCTCCTCTCTGTTTCTACATGCCGCCAATAAAAAAATTACAATCCCCGACCTGCCTGTCAGTAGCCATTTGCTGCCGCCAGCAAAAAGGTCTACCCTGTAACCAAGCGCTAATCCACGAAAACCGGTTTTCACCACAGGTGATAGGATGTCCATCGAAACAATGGTGAACCAGGCACAACAGGGCAATAAATCTTGTGCGGAGGCACTGTTCCTTCGCTTTGTCGGCCTGCTGAAAAAAGCAGCCGGTCAAAATCATCTCCGGCCGATCCGCGAGGAGGCCCTGTCAGAGGCCAAGCTGAGCTTTATGGAGGCCATCAGCGCCTATGATGCCAGCCGCGGCATTCCCTTTGCCGGCTATGCCAAAGCCAAGGTATACGGAGATCTGCGCACACTGTTTAAGCGAGAACGCCGTACCTGGCAGCGCGAAGCCTCGGCAAACGAATCTGCCGGTGAAGGACTCGAACTCATCGACATCATCCCCGACCCCCAAAATCCTTTTGATCAGCTTCTGAGCAAGCTTGAGCTGGACGCGGCTTTGAAACAGCTGACCCCAAAGCAGCAAATCGCACTGTACCTGTGCTTTGTTCTCGACCTGTCGCAGTCACAGGCAGCCCGGCAGCTTCATACCTCGCAGCAGGTACTCTCGGCCAGACAATCAAGGGCCCTCGCCCGTTTGCTCGAGCTGATTTCACCCCGGTAAAATCAGCGGTCGTCCTTGTGATCCCGGCCATGCAGGCGATGAAACAGCGCTGTATCAAAAGAATTCAGCATCATCGCCTGCAGCAAAAAACCATGGAGTAAATGCTGCTGTGCAGTTGCCATGGTCCATAACAAAGGGAAGGTTTTACCATCCTTGAGCCGCAGCATCGTCTGCCCCTCCACGAGCAGCAGATCCTCAATCTGCTCAAAGTTAAAATAGCCGGCCGCGCCATTGCCGCTGATGCGCGGCCGGCGAATTTTAAACGGGACCAAAACCAGTTCCCAGCTAAAAGCCAGAGGAACCCAGGTCTTTTGATGCGTATAGCCTTCGGCCCATTTGCGCAGCAGGCAAAGATCCGTACACTGCCGCGTACGCAGATGATCAAACACCGCGTCAAGCTTCACCGACAAGGCCCGCTTTTTTCGGCCGCGCTCATAGACAAAGGCACAATCCCCATATTTCGTATACTCCGGCACAATCGCTGCAATTTCTCTGGATATTGGCAATTCCTCCACTTTGATTCCCCCTCTTTAAATTTTAGATATTTTCGCTTACAAGTATAAAACATAACAGAATATTTCTAATTTTTCAAGTATATTGAAAAATTTATAAAAAAAGAAGCAGGCCCCTGAGAGCCTGCTTCTTTCCTGCTATGCCAAAACCGTTTCTTCGGTACTTCTGATCCGCACATCCTTGATCGCCACCGCCAGGCCATTCTTACCGGCAACAGCTTTTTTCGTAATCATCTGCGTCATCGCCGCCTCGGCTTCAGCCCTGGTCAGACCGTCTTTGGGATCTGGCAGATTGAAGGTCATTGTTTTGCCGGAGTCAAGCTTAAAGGTAAGCTGCAATTTCTTGTTCATCGCCATCCGCTCTTCCTCCTTTCTTCAGAATTTTTACCGGGTCAGGCTTTCTGCATGAGGGCTGCATCCTGGCGGTGTACCGCATGTACACCATGGGCCTGGAGGGCTCCAAGTGCCGCGGCAACCGTCAGAAAGTCCTCATCGCCAAGCTCAGGATTGATGTTGGCAAATGTCCGCTGCTTATAGGCCGGAGCACCTGCCGCCGTCACGCCTGTCTGCACCTGCAGTACGAGCTTGCTCTTCTGCTCTGCTTTTACTGCCATAGTCTCACCTCCCTTCACGCTGATACATGCCAGCACCAGGAGAGTTTACAACCTTCGCGCAATTTTTTTTTGCCACAGAAGAGCCCCTTCCTCCCCACTAATAAGCGGCAGATGCGGGAATACCGTGTACTTTTAAAAGATTTTGAAATTTTGGGAACAACCGCCTAATTTTTCCGACAAAATTTCGCATTATACCTTTCAATATCCTTAGCAAACATGGTATAATGGACCAATATAAATATCATATATTTCCCCATTCATTATGCACTAATATCATAAACGAGGTGGATTCATTGTGAATAACTTTTTGTCTTGTCAGATTGTAACAACACTCTTGGGCGGCATTGCCGGGATACTTGTTTTTCAAAGCGCAGGCAGCTTTCTGGCCGCTTTGATTGCCGTCATCCTTCTTGCCGTCATCATGGGCGTCCTCAGCAACAAGTTTTTCCTGCCAGGAAATAGTCCTTCCCAACCGGTCGTACATAAGGCAGCGCCAGCCGCTGCAAAGACAAGCATTGCTGCTCCAGTCAAACATGACGATGACATCGATGTACTCGGCATGGCAGAAGAACTTGCCTTTTCCGCCCAGCAGCTGATCTGGGGAATTGTGCGGTATCAGGATGCCTTGAAAAAGCTCGGCAGTCTGTCCGATGAAATCAGCCGCCAGAGCGAAATCAACGCCAGCAATATTGAGGAAGCTACTGCCGGCATTGAAGAAATCGCCTCCTCCTCGCACACGGTAGCCAAGGCCTCGCAGGAAGAAGTCGCCCAGTGCCGCAACTCCTCGACGATTGCCATTCGCTACCAGGGACAGATCACCGAGGTCAGTGAGTCGATGCTCAATGTTACCCGCGTCGTCGAAACTGCGGTTCGCGACATCGAAGACCTCAATGTTGCCTCGACAAAGATCGTCAATTTTGTTGGCAAAATCCGCGGCATTGCCAGCCAGACCAACCTGCTGGCCCTCAATGCGGCGATCGAAGCCGCCCGGGCCGGCGAAAACGGCCGTGGCTTTGCTGTCGTCGCCGGAGAAATCCGCAAGCTGGCCAACGAAAGTGAAATGATCACCAAGGACATCGAATCGATTGTCCGGGAAATCACCACCAAGACAACGGAAGTTTCCGCCAATATGATGCATGGCAACGATGAACTCCAGAGCGTCGGTGCCATGGCGCAGACCTCAGCCGAAGCTATGGGCGCCCTTGTTGAAGAAGTCCACAGCATCGAAGCAACCACCAACCGGCTTTCCGAGCTGGCAACCAATCAGCGCGACACCACCGACCAGATGGCCAAGGTTATCGAAACCATCGGCCATGCAACCGTCCAGATTGCCAGCAGCACCCATGATTCTATGAACAGTGTTAAAACACAGGAAAGCAATATCGAAGAAATTTACAACCATGCCCAGACCATGCTGGACGCCTCCGACCGCATCCAGCGCATGGCCGTCCGTTATAAGAAAGACCATGAAATCATCTTCGGGGTTAACCCATTTGTCGCCCCGCAGGTCATCCGGGAGAATTACATACCGATCCTGAACGCCGCCGCCGAAAAAATCGGCTGCAAAGCCCGCGTCATCATCGTATCGGACTATGATGCCCTCGAAAAAGCCGTTGACCAGAAAATCATCGACATCGGCTGGTTCTCACCGTTTGCTTACGTTTCAGCCAAGCAAAATGCCAATGTCATTCCGCTCGTAACGCCAATCGTAAACAATGCCACCTCCTATACCGGCTACATCATCACCAAGGCCAACAGCGGCATCAACTCCATCGATGATCTCGCCGGCAAACGCTTTGGCTTCGTCGATAGGAAATCGGCTTCCGGCTACGTCTATCCAAAGGCCGCTCTCATTGAGCACGGCAAGGATCCGGATACCTTCTTCGGTGAAATTCACTTCTCCGGCAGCCACAATAAGGTAATCGAAGCCGTCATGAACGGTGATATCGATGCCGGCGCCACTTACTCGGAGGCAATGGATGCGGCAACTGCCAGCGGTCTTAAGACGGGCGAGCTGAAGATTATCTTCAAAACAGCCCCGATTCCCAAAGACGTCATCGCAGCCAAACCGGATTTCGACCAGGAAACGATCAAGAAGCTCAGCGCTGCTTTCGAAAGCCTTGTCGACACCCAGTCACAATACGCCTTTATGAAAAAATCACATATCAACGGCTTCGTCGAAACAAAAGATCACGACTACGAAGTCGTTCGCAAAGCTTCGGCTATGCTATAAAAACCCTTACAAATTCAATTGCCCCCCAACATTAGCTTTTTAGGTCTAATGTCGGGGGGCAATTTTTCATTTCTGGACAAGGGGACAGGTTATTTGTCCACATCAATCTTACCAATCAAGCTTTTCGAAAAACCTGTCACACGAGCCAGTTGTCTCACCGTTACTCCTGTTTTTTCCCGTAATACCCCTAGAAGCTCATTCCGTTGCTGCCGATTCAGCTGTTTCAGTCCAGCTCTCGTATGAATTCCCAATTTGTGCAGCCACCGATAAAGCTCCTGATCATCAACATGTTTAGAATCGCTGTATTCCAAACAATGATCCTCATTTCTTTTTCTCACATAGTTTTCAAATAAAATAATAGCCTCTACACGATTTTCCGCAAAAAGTGATAGAGGAAATTCAATGGCGGTAAGCCCTCCACCCTTTCCTATATAATCATCATAGCTGCTCCATTTGTATTCATCGGCTGTATTTGTTATACAAGCCTTTACAGGATTTTGATGAATATATCTCAACACGGTTAAAAAATATATATCATCTCCAATAGCTTCACTTTTAAATCGATCCTGAAACAAATGCCCACAACGATTATATTTTTGATTGTACCAAAGCACATAGCTAGCACTGATGCGCTTTACCGACACTCCCACCGGCTCGGATCTTTCCCGTAACAACAAATGAACATGATTACTCATTAGACAATACGCATACACCTCATAACCACCCTTGTAACGACAATACCACAAGGTCTCCAAAAATCGCTGTTTATCCTCCGGTTCTCTAAAAATTTCCGTTCTATTTATCCCCCTGCAAATCAGATGGTAAATACCAGTCTGGCTTTTCTCTCTGGCTTGCCTTGGCATAATAGCCTCACCTCGCCATCACAATAGCACAATTCAGCTTAAGAAACAACTCCCCCAAACATTCAATTCACCTTTGGACAAAATGGACACCAAACCTGTCCCCTTGTCCATTTTTGTTATTCTTTAAATAAATCTTTACAAAAAATTTACATCATTTTCCATCTACTATGAAAGGATTTTTGCCGCCTACAGCGAAACTGTTAATATACAAATATTTACAAATTCTATTTTATTAACAAAAAACTATAAAGGCGGGTGAGTATATGAAGCATAAAATAGGCTTAAGCCAGGAAGTAGACCCCGAAGCGGCAATTGCACAGGCAACAGTTGGGCTTAGCAATCCAAAACTCATTTTTTTCTTTGCCAATATTGAAAATTTTTCTATCTACAGTGAAAAGCTGTACCAACGCTTCCCGTCAAGCCTCATCCTCGGCAGCACAACTTTTGCTGCTTTTTCTCAAAAGGGAGCTTACAAAAAATCCTTGTTGGTAACCAGCATTGAAAGTGGCATCGAATGTCAAGGCGGTGTACTCGAAGAAGTAGACCGTTATCCCCTAAAATACATTGACCGGGTTGAAACTTGTCTACATCATTTTAAGGATACCAACAATATGATTTGTTTTGAGGTCTCCACTGCCCTAAAAAGCTGTGAAGAACTCGTGCTATCCACGCTGAACTCCGCTCTGGAACCCAAAGGCATTCCCCTTTTCGGCGGATCCGCTGGGGATAATGGCACCGCAGAAAAGACGCTCATATCATTTAATGGCCGGATCTATGACAATGGCTGCGCTTTTGCCTTGATAAAAAACCTCAGCGGACGGATCAAGCTTTACCGTGAAAACATCTATAGACCAACGCAACACCGTTTTACTGCGACAAAAGTTGATGCTCAAAAAAGATTGGTATATGAATACGATAATGAACCTGCTGCAAAAGTCATGGCCAAAGCATTAAGCACCAATGTTGCTGGATTGACAAAATATCTTGACAGCCATCCTCTCGGCAGAGTCGTCGGTAATAGCATGTATATAACAGCTAACCAGGCCATTGCCGAAAATGGCGCTATGACATATCATGCCCGAATATACAATAACTCACAAATGGTCTTGCTTGAACCCGATGACTACCGCGCAGTAATCAAACAAACTATTTCAAAGATAAAAAAAGATATCCCCTCACCATCCTTCGCCATCATGGTAAACTGTCTCGCCCGTTCACTCCTCTTTGAACAAGATCACTATCTCGATAGTTTTGCCAAAGAAATGGGCTCTGCCTTGGGCAATTACATTGGATTTGCCGGATATGGTGAACAACTCAAACAGCAACATTTTAATCAAACTATGATTTTAGCTGTATTTGAATAAAAAAGGAGTGCTTTGATGAACTGGTTTACTACAAAGAAAAACACCTCGCCTATTCCTCCTGCTAGACAAGAAGTTCCTCTCCAGATCGAAAAACTGGGCACTGAATCGTTTACCTATGCCCCGCAGCTTACATATGGCGTACAACATATTGAAAAAAAAATTGCCGCATATATGGAAGAAGAAGTAAAAGTAACCCAATCTGTAAAAGAAATTCAGCACACATACCAGCAAATCAATCGAGTTCAGGATATGCTCGACAGCTTAAATGCAAACTTCAAAGAATTTAGCCAATATGCCAACAAAATCAATGGTGTCATGGAAGACTCTCAGGCTGCCGTCAAACGAGCCGATAGCAAAATGGGAGAACTTGCCTATAAAATCGACGGCACCAATACATATCTAGACTCGATCAGTGAGGCCTTTCATATTCTTGAAAATAATTTTAGTACTATTCAAAACATATCAAACCACATTACAAATATAGCAGGCAATACCAACTTGCTAGCACTAAATGCTTCTATTGAGGCTGCTCGAGCAGGTGAAGCAGGCCGCGGTTTTTCAATTGTTGCTGAGGAAATGCGCACCTTATCTACGTCAACCAAAGATCTTGTCAACGGCATAAATCAAAGTCTCGCAATTATGTACAAAAGCATCGATTCTCTACGGTCAGAAATTAACACATCAAAAGCCGCCATACAAGAGAACCTCACCTATGCACAATCTGTTCAGCAGGATTTCGCCAATGTATCTACCTCAACCCAAGAAGTAAAAAATTTTAGTCATCACATTGTCACAGGGATTGAGAATTCAAGCAATGAATTAAATGGTGCCGCAACCGGAATTGGATCTATAGCTTCGCTTGTTTCTTCCTTTGGCACAAAACTCAATAATCTAAACCTACTCATGAGTAGCCGTTCAACAATTATCTGTGACATCATCGAATTTTTGCAGCAAATGAAAAATCTACTCACCGATCCCTTGAAGAAAAAATAAGATTACCGATATCATTTTGTATTATATCCATATTACAAACGAGGCGACTTTTTCCTATAAAGAAAAAGTCGCCTCATTTCTATTTATCGTCTTATGGATGAGTCTATATATTTTAAAAAGTGGACGAATAACCTGTCCCCGTGTCCACTATGTCCGAATAAAAATCATATAATGTATTTTACTTAAAAGAGCGGCGGTCCCATAAGATAAAAGAACCAACCATAAATAAATCAACAACGAATATTGCGGTATCATTACTAACTCCTGAAAATAATAATAACAAAAAAATGAATGCGTCAGCCACATAAATACCGATTTGTGGCCAAGCTCACACAACACATGCCTAATTACATTTATTTTGGCAAAACCAAGTACTACATAAATAAAACATGGCACCAAAAACGCATCTGCAGCTATATAAAACTCCATGGTCCCATATATACCTCTCACCCAAAACAGCAAACATAGCAAAATGCAGTTTGTCGCCAACAACCAAGGCCCTCTATATGTATTAAAAAGTTTGCTTGCTTTAATAAAAAAATCATTTCTTGCAAATAAATACCCCATAGCAAACACTAATAAATAGTCTTCTCTATATTTATATAAAAAAATTATTCCGACCAAAGCATACATTGTTTTTCTTCGCCAATTCTGTTCAGCCGGCAACAGATCGAAGTACTTATGAAGCAGAGGAAACCACAGTAACATCTTTAAATACTGCTTCACATACCACCATTCACCATTATAAGAAGCTTCTAATCCTAATAGATTAAATACAAACTCCCTTATATTAAATAAATAATTAAAAAAAACAAACCCCATAGGAATAAATATAGCAAACACTAGCCAATATATTTTGAAAAAGCTCAACATTTTTTTTAAAATCAATTTGTATTCGTCTTTAAAGCAAGCCCATATTGTGCTATATGCATTTTGCTTAAATCTTTGAAACATCCAATAAAGTCCATAGCCGCTGATAAAAGCATAAAGCCCCACACACAGCTTGCCAAAAATGCCAAAAACAGTTTCTATATTCTTACCATTCATCTGTCCAATAGAAATATACCCTGTATGAAGTCGCTCAGGAAATCCAAATAAATGATGAGCCACCATCAATAAAATTGCAATTCCATATAATATGAGAGAGTGTTCTTTGGTTAGACCTTTATCCATTCTATATCCAATCCTTTTATATAAGATCTTTTAGTCTTTAAACCACACCATATCATCCTCGCCGATATAGCTGCCATTTTGAATTTCAATGATTTCCAATGGAATCTGCCCCGGGTTTTCCAGCCGATGCTTTGCCGTCTGCGGCACAAATGCACTCTCGCTCTCATGAATCCACATTTCCTTGCCATCAATGATGACCCGGGCCGTTCCGGACAATACCACCCAGTGTTCCGTGCGATGGCAGTGCATATGCATCTGCATGCCGCTTTGCGGCTTTACCTTAATTTTGCGCATCCGGTAATGCGGTCCCGCTCCCAGCATCGTATACGTCCCCCAGGGGCGGTAGACCGTTGTATGCTCCGTAGCCTCCTTACGTCCGCGCTGCTGCAGTTCTTCCACCAGAGATTTCACCTTCTGCGATTCTCCTTTTTTGGCTACGACAATCACATCGTCCGTCTCCACCAGCAGCAGATCATCAATACCGATTCCAGCCACCAAGCGGTCTCGTCCCATCAGCAAGGAATTGCTGCAATCAATTGCCAGGCAGTCACCCCGCATCGCATTTCCCTGGGCATCCTTGGGCAAAATATCGTACATCGCATCCCATGAGCCAACATCATTCCAATAGCAATCGAGGGGAATCATCACCACATGCTTAGATTTTTCTGCTACTGCATAGTCAATGGATATGCTTGGCATGCTTGCAAAAGCCTGTAGGACCTCTTCATAGGATCCTTTTAAGCCAGCAGAAACTTCCGGCGCATATAACGCAAATTCCTGCAGCATCAGACCGGCACTAAAGGCAAACATTCCCGAATTCCAATAATAATTACCGGCTGCCAAATAGGACTCAGCTGTAGCAAGCGGCGGCTTCTCTTTGAATGATGCCACCTTATAGCCGCTGCCCAGCTTCTCTCCGGCTTCAATATAACCATACCCAGTTTCCGGCTTATCCGGCTGAATGCCAAACGTAACCAGTTGCTGCTCCTTGGCCTTAGCTTCTCCCTCGCGGATACAGCACTCAAACCGTTCATAATCACGGATCACATGATCTGCCGGTGTCACGAGCAGCACCTCATCTTCACTGCAGGCCAATTTATCAAGGCAGTATTTCACTGCCAGTCCAATGGCTGGTGCTGTATTGCGTCCCACAGGCTCCAAAATAATATGCGCGTTATCAGCCCCGCATTCACTGAGTTCATTTTGCACATGATAAAAATACTGTTCATTCGTCACAACAATAATATCTGCTGGCTTAACCAGCGGCAAAAAACGTTCAATCGTCTTAACCAGCAAGGACTGCTGCCCCTCTACCGCTAAAAACTGCTTGGGAAATGCACTGCGTGACAGCGGAAACAGTCTTGTCCCCCCACCACCGGCCAATATGATAATTTTCATCTATTATAATCTCCTGATCTTTATATGTTAACTATTATATAAAGTGGCTAAAATTATTATAAATTTAGCCGCAACAATACATATGTTTTAATTATAACCTGATACTATGAAAAAGCCAGCAAAATTATACCATATTTCATGATACAATTAAATGCACCTACCATAAAAAAATGGTATAATAAGCACATATTATTTTAGTTCTCTGTATATTTTAGGAGGTATTACGTTGTACGGTATGCTTTTGCCCGCTTTTTTAGCCGCTATAGATATAATCAGCATTATATTTGTCGCCTTTGCCGCCCTGTATCTTCGCTTTGATGATATCCTGCCCGAATATTATGCACAAACTCTAATCCAACAGCTGCCCGCTTTGGTCTTCATCCGCCTGGCTTTTCTTCAGTATTTTAAGCTATATACAAGGATCTGGCGCTATGCCAGTATCGGTGAACTGGCAGCAATCGTCGTCTCTCTCTGCATTAGCTCGGCGATCTGGTGCGGTTATTTGATTTTAATTGACGTTATGGTTCCCCGCAGTATACAAATACTCTCTCTCGTCTTAACAATTCTTTGTGTTGGTATCTCGCGATTTTCCTTGCGCTGCTACCTACAATTTCTTTCAAAAATTCAGTCAAATCACAACCATACCGACAGTAGCCAGCACAATGTCCTAATCGTCGGTGCCGGCGATGCCGGAGCCGTCATCGCCAGGGAAATTAATGAATATCATACCGGCAATCGGACGATTGTCGGCTTCATTGATGACTCACCCAAGAAAAAAGGGCAGGTTCTACTCGGCAAAAAAGTACTCGGCTCACGCGATGACATTGAGCACCTGACAAAAGAACTTGACGTCAAAGAAATCATCATTGCCATGCCCTCAGTAAAAGGGCATATTATCCGCGAAATCATCAGCCTTTGCAAAAAAACAAAATGCGAATTAAAAATCCTGCCCGGTGTTTATGAATTCATTGATGGCAATATGAACATCACCCAGCTCCGCCCGGTAAAAATCGAAGATCTGCTCGGACGAAATCCGGTTACGCTCGACAAGGAAGCGGTCAGCATTTATCTCAATAACAAAACCGTTTTAATCACCGGTGCCGGTGGATCGATTGGTTCTGAAATATGTCGCCAGATTGCCAAAATGGGACCGCGCAAGCTACTGCTCCTCGGTAAAGGAGAAAACAGCATTTATGAAATAAACAACGAGCTTTCCCTTACATATCCTGAAATAAAAAAAGTCCCTATTATTGCTGATATCAGGGATCGTGAACGAATTCGTGATATCTTAAGCTACTTTAAGCCACAGGTTGTCTTCCACGCCGCCGCCCATAAACATGTCCCTTTGATGGAATGGCAGCCAACAGAGGCTGTCCGCAATAATGTCTTAGGCACCAAAGTTATTGCCGAAGAAGCTGACCGGGCTGACGTTGAAACCTTCGTTATGATTTCAACCGACAAGGCCATCAACCCGACCAATGTCATGGGCTGCACAAAGCGCATCGCCGAAATGTTTATTCAAAGCATGGACCAGATCAGCAAGACACGCTATGTGGCCGTGCGTTTCGGCAACGTCCTCGGCAGCCGTGGCAGCGTAATCCCGCTGTTTAAAAAACAGATTCTGCGTGGGGGGCCCGTAACGGTAACCCATCCGGAAATGACCCGCTACTTTATGACAATTCCCGAAGCCAGCCAGCTCGTCCTGCAGGCGGGAGCCATGGCCAAAGGCGGTGAGGTTTTCGTGCTTGATATGGGAGATCCCGTCAAAATTGTCGATCTTGCCAAAGATCTAATCACCTTATCCGGCTACATTCCTGATATTGATATTCCAATCAAATTCACCGGACTTCGCCCCGGAGAAAAACTTTATGAAGAGCTACTGAGCGCTGAAGACGGCACCCAGGCAACGGCACACAAGAAAATATTTACGGCTCAACTCAAGGCTGTCGAAAAAACGCAAATGGATCAGTATATTGATGAGCTTTTAGCACATTCAGAGGAACATGAAGTGGTCGCTACTTTACAAAAAATAGTTCCCACCTATCATCCAAACCGAATTGAGGATTAATATGACTTACATCACATTAAAACGGATACTCGACTTTATTTTATCTCTGATGGGACTGATTGTTCTATCTCCGGTTTTCCTGATCCTTATGATTTTTATCAAGCTGGATTCTCCCGGCCCCATTTTCTTTACCCAAAAGCGTGTTGGCCTTCATAAGAAACACTTTCAGATCCTGAAGTTTCGCACGATGAGAATCGATACCCCCAAAAACTGCCCAACGCATATGCTGCAAAATCCAGCGCAGTATATCACCCGCACCGGCAGATTCCTTCGCAAGACCAGCCTTGATGAACTGCCGCAAATACTCAATATTTTAAAAGGCGAAATGTCCGTCATCGGTCCCCGCCCTGCCCTGTGGAATCAATATGATTTGATCGAAGAACGTGACAAGTATAGCGCTAATGAAATCCTGCCCGGTCTGACCGGCTGGGCTCAGATTAACGGTCGCGATGAACTGCCAATAGAAAAAAAAGCAAAACTCGATGGCGATTACGTCCGCCGTATGAGCCTCACTTTTGATATCCAAATCTTTTTTCAAACTATTGCCAGTGTTCTTCGCCATAAAGGCGTAAGAGAAGGAGTCTAAAAAAGATCCCCTATAATGAAGTGACCCCATAAAGTTGGCCCTAAAGCGTGGTAGTATATTGCTACTACGCTTTTTTATGCCGCAGATTGACGTAGCCGATACTCTACTAGGATAGTGTTGTCAATCTATGTCCCCCCCCTATCTTGCTTCATCCTTCCTTTTATTTTCAATATACATTTCTATCTCTTCTCTAATTCCAACTTCAAATACAGTTGGACTATATCCGAAATCACGTCGTGCATCTTCAAAATCAAATACTCTATCTTCTACTAATCTCTGAACTTTTTCTCTAAAATCAAAATGGCCTAAAGTATATATATATATATTCCAAGCTATAAAATATGCCAATAAATACGGTACTGAAAAAAAATAAATCTTCCCCCGCCCTAATTGTTCAGCAATAATCTTTAATATATCTATTAGCATAATTTCATTTCCACCAGATAAGTTATAATTTTTATTCCGTGTAGTCGCTTCATTCATTAAAACATTATAATATGCCATACCCAAATCTTTTGCCCATACTGGTTGCAAATAATATTGAGCCCCATTTACAACTGGTAATATTTTCAATTTATCCACAATCTTTATAAAAACAGCCATATTATTATCTTCAAGATTTCCATAAATCATCGTAGGTCTAAGAATAGTTAATGTACTTTTTCCCCTTCTCAAAAGATCCTCTAGCTTATTTTCAATCAAAATATAATTTTGAGCAGCACATTTATATTTTGAATAAATTCCAGTTGTGTGAACTAAAACAAATCGTTTAACTTTTGATTCAATTCCATATTTTACCAAAGATACTGATAGATTAATTCCGGCAATATGGAATATAATATCTATATTTTGGGTTAATACGTTTAAATACTCTTCATCCTTCAAATCCCCTTCTATGAATTCATAATTCAAATTCCCCATTACCAAATCACTTATATGATTTTTCTTTCTACACGAAAAGCGAAATTTATACATTTTTAAATCATCTGCATTATCTATTAAATTTTGTAAAAAATATTTCCCTGATTTTCCCATTACGCCAGTAACAAGAACGTTTTTCATATATAATCCTCCTTATATAGCCTTATATAGCCTTGGTTTTTCTCTTCAAATTCCGATATTAGGGGAGTGCGGACGTTTTCTTGGACTACGATTATGCAGATAATCCAAGCTTCTGCCTGTATTCCACTGGACTAAGATATCCTAAAGATTGTTTGATCCTTGTATGATTATACCAATCCAAATAGTCATTTAGTACATGAATAAATCCTTTAATACTTATATTAGTCCAATCTTGATTAGGTGCTGTCAACGTTCTTTCGCAAATTCATAAATCTCATCCATGGAAAAATCAGTCGAGAATTGTATCCGCATCACATCCATAAAGATGCTTCATATCCATGTATTTTTTACAACCCCATTGAGAGTTAACAACATGGCGAAGTCTCGCACAGACCAGCATTAATGCACTTTCCCCATCGGGGAAAGTGCCAACAACACGCGTCCGGCGCCGTATCTCACGGTTAAGGCGCTCTATTGCATTGTTTGTACGGATCTTTTTCCAATGTTCTTCTGGAAAATCCATATAAGTAAGGGTTTCTGCGATGCCAGAGGTGAGCTTTTCAGCCGCTTTAGCCAATTTCATTTTTCTTAGCTTTTCTGCAACCAGTTCAGATTTTTCAAGAGCTGCCTGTTTATCTTCCTGACAATGAATCGCTTTCAGCATCCTGGCAATTTCCTTACAGTATTTGCGGGGCACCACAGAAAATATATTTCTGAAGAAATGTACACTACAACGCTGGTATTTCGCTTCTGGGAATATTTCCGTCACAGAGTCGCACATCGCTTGGCATTTGTCCCCAACAACAAGTTGGACACCTTTGAGGCCACGGCTTCGCAGGGAAGAAAGGAATCCCTTCCAGCCTTCTTTATCTTCCTTCATCCCTTCAGCAGCACCGACTACTTCACGGAAACCATCCTGATTTACGGCAATGGCTACTAGGATGGCGACATTTTCAAATTCACCACCCCAACTGCGCTTTAAATAGATCCCATCAACGAATACATAGGGATATTCTTCGCTCGAAAGCTGACGATTTCGCCATTCTTCGATATGGGCATATGCTTTCTTGTTTAGGTTACTGATGGTGCTGGGCGATACTTTGGACCCCCAAAGAGCCTCTGTAATATCCTCAACGCGGCGAACAGAAACACCCGCCAGATACATTTCTATAAGAGCTTCTTCAACGCTGCTTTCGCGGCGGCGATAACGCTCAATAATCGCCGTTTCAAAAGGAATGCCTTTTAATTTAGGGACCTTCAAAGAAACGGTTCCAGCGGTAGTTTGGAGGTTGCGGCTATAATGACCGGACCGATAGCCATTACGATGACTCGACCGCTCGTATTTGGCAGCGTTCGTAAGCTCGGCGGCCTCTTGATCCAGTAACGTATTGAGGGTGTCCTCTACACTTTGCTTAACCAAGGATTTCAACTCAGTTTTGATTAAATTCTCGTTTAATTGTATAATGTTGTCAGACATGATTCTCGTCTCCTTTGTGGGTTTGGTTTGGCGACTTAATTTTAACAAAGGACGAGAGTCATGTCTTTATTTGTTTTTGCGAAAAATATTATACCTTATCCACAAAGAATGGAATATAGCCTCCGTTTCTGATTTTAGGAACCATGAGATACATCGTTCCCATTCTTGTATCAAACCGGCGGACGCGGTAGCCTGATCGGTATCCTTGGCAGATTGAATAATATGGTCCCAACTACACCACCAGCCCGGCGTCAGGAAACCGGCCTACCGGAAAATTGGAAACCGTGATTCCGGTCATGGAAACCAAATCGATCTATAATGGATTTATACACTTTTAGGTGTAAATTCATTTTTAGGGAGGTTATTTCCATGACTCACTATCGCGAAATCCTACGCCTGCACTCCTTAGGATTCAGCTAACAGAACATCGCATATAGCTGCGGTGCCTCAAAGAAAATCGTAAACAAAGTCATTCGGTTGGCTCAAGAAAGCAATCTTGGGTGGCCATTGCCAGAAACCCAAACGGATGACGTATTGGCGCAGATGTTTTCATCGCCAACAACAAAATTTCAATCGACGAAGCGTATGCCTAGTATGGACCATATCCACAGGGAACTCATGCGCAAGGGTGTCTCCAATAAACTTCTCTGGACGGAATATATGGAAGAATGCCGTCTATGCAATGAATCACCTCTCATGTATTCACAATTCTGTTATTACATCCAACAGGATGAGCAGAAACGCAGGGCAAGTATGCATATTCCACGTAAACCAGCTGAACAAGTCGAAGTCGACTGGGCTGGGGATCCGGCCAAAATTATTGACCCAGATACGGGAGAAATCACCAAAGCTTATCTTTTTGTTGGTGTCATGACGTACAGCCAATATGCTTTTGTTATGGCATTCGTCAATGAAAAGCAGCGTGCTTGGATTCGAGCTCATATCTGTATGTATGAATTATTTGGCGGCGTTGCCAGGATACTTGTTCCGGATAATTGTAAAACTGCCGTTGTCCATAATAGGGATTGGTATACGCCACAACTCAATGCCACTTATCATGAGCTGGCAGAACACTATGCAACGGCTATTATCCCAGCTCGCGTACGTACCCCAAAAGATAAACCAAATGCCGAAGGCACCGTAGGAAATATATCTACATGGATTACGGCAGCGCTACGTGATGAACAATTCTTCTCATTGTTTGAATTGAATCAAGCTATTCACGTGAAGCTGGATGCATTCAATCTGCGACTTTTCCAAAAGAAAGAAGGCAGCCGGTATGCACTCTTCCACGACGAAGAACTGCCATTGCTGGCACCATTACCCGCTGGCCCGTATGAACTGGCGGATTGGAAAACAGCCACCGTCCTCTTCAATTATCACATATCTGTCGACGGAATGCTATACTCCGTACCTTATGAATATATAGGTCATAAGGTAGATGTGCGGGTAACGGATAATGTCATTGAAATTTTCTACAGCCACAAGAGAATTGCCTCTCACCGCCGGCTGCGCGGCCGCAAAGGCCAGTATAGCTCCGTTCGGGAACATATGCCAGAGGATCATCAACAATATCTGGAATGGTGACAGGTTCCGCAAATGGGCCGAGCAGATTGGCTCAGCTACCTGCAGGGTTATCATAGCAATGCTTTCCTCCCATAAAATAGAACAGCAATCCTATCGAAACTGCATAGGGCTCTTAAAATTAAGCGAAAAGACTTCTGCCAAACGGCTTGAAGCTGCTTGTCAAAAGGCCTTAAGCTATACAGCTTCTCCGAGTTATAAGAGTATCAAGACCATTTTGTCAACCAAGCTGGTCGATGATCCTTCTCAGCCTGCGTCTAAGGCGCAGAGTCATGGCATTACCAGAGGTGCCGCGTATTACGGGAGGAAACAGCCATGACCAAACAAAGTACCGTAGATAAACTCATTGCTATGCGGCTTACTGCCATGTCAAATGCCTTCATAACTCAGGAGAATGATGCGTCGATGAAGGAGGTTTCCTTCGAAGATCGTTTTTCCATGCTGGTAGATATTGAATTCAGCAGCCGCAATAACAATCGGCGTAAGCGTTTAATGAAACAAGCCTGCCTTGATCAGCCAAGTGCAAATATCAGCGACATCAACTACACTTCTGGTCGCAAACTGAATCGAGTGCTCATTGCACGGCTGGCCAATTGTGAGTACATCCGTGAATACCGGAATATCTTCGTTACTGGTGCTACCGGAAGTGGCAAGACGTACATGGCTTGTGCCTTCGGTATGGAAGCCTGCAAGCAGTATCTTAGAACAATATATATCCGTTTACCAGATTTCTTCATCGAAATTGAAATAGCTCGAAACGATAGCACATACCAAAAGATCATGGAAAAATACACTAAGTCAGCACTGCTAATCATTGATGAATGGCTGCTCATAAAGCCTACAGCTGCTGAAAGCCGGGATATCTTTGAGCTGCTCCATCATCGTCGTAGAAAATCATCTACTATCTTTTGTTCTCAATATCGAGACAATGACGGGTATGAGCAGCTTGGCGGTGATAGCAGCCCTTTGGCTGACGCCATTCTGGACCGCATCGTTCATGATGCATATAAAATCAATATTGAAAGCTTGGATCCCTCAAAAGATATTTCTATGAGAGAAATTTATGGCTTGGATAAAGATTTAACCGAGTAATAATTTGGTATCGGCATCCGCGGTTCCGGACAGGCGGCTCACGCCGTCAGAGCATCGGTTTCCTGATCCGGACAAGCGGTTTCCGCTTCTCCGGAACCGCGGTACTGCCGTACCGTAATATCCAGCCGCCCATGATTTCGTTCTGATTTTTCGGCACAAAGCTTGTTTTCAACTTCGGCTTCCATTAGCCGTTCACAAAGCCATTTAAGCATAGATTGCATCGGATCTTCATCTGATATAAATTTCATTAGCATTTTTTCGAAAGATACGGTAGAATTTTGGTAAGCCATCGATTTTCACTCCTTATAGGTTTGCTGGACACTTACCTTTTTCGGAGTTTCGATGGCTTTTCCTTTTTTTACTTTTGCGAACTTAATTGTACTCTAGGGAGCGCGGACATTTTCTTTGACTGCAATCATACAGATAATCCACGTTTCTTCCTGTATTCCCCTATCTTAATGCATTTATTTACACAGTATCTTTACTATTTTTCACAAATTTTTTTATAGTCCCAATAACTTTATCGAGCTGATCTTTATTTAATCCATGATGACACCCTACATAAAAGCCATTATTATTAATCCATTGTGCTACTGGATAATCTTTCTCAATATCACCAAATATTTTCTTATATATTGGCTGGTTTAATAACGGCAACATTGGGCGTGTTTCTATATTATGCTGTTCAATAAAGTGTGTTAGTTCATCTCTCGTAAAAGATACATCTTTTTTTACTACAATAGGATACATCATAAAAGAATGCTCTATATACTCTTTATATTGGGGCAGTTGTATATACTTTTCAACATCCTTCAAATTTTCGGTTAAATATTCTGCATTTTTCTTACGTGTATTCATAATAATATCGCGATTTTCAAGCTGTCCCAGTCCCAATGCGCCCTCTAATTCACCAATACGATAACTATATCCCATACGGACCATCATAAATCTTTTGTCAATCTCTGTATTCATTCTTAACTTACATACTTGTCGCGGATCTGATGCTAAGCATTTCTCACAGGTGCAAGCTCGGCCATGTGCAATTAACGATCTTGATATCTCAGCTAAGTCATTATCACTTGTAGTGATTACGCCCCCAATCCCTGTGGTGATTGTATGGGCCACATAGGTGCTGAATGCCGCAATATCGCTAAACCCGCCTATTTTTCTTCCTTTATATGTTGCAAAATGAGCTTCTGCACAATCTTCAACAATTCGCAATTTATGCTTTTTAGCAATACGAACAATTTCATCCATTTCACAGGGCTGTCCAAACGTATGGACGGGCATAATCGCAACGGTCTTATCCGTGATTTTATTCTCAATTTCTCTAGGATCAATATTATAAGTTTTTTCGTCAACATCTACGAAAACTGGTTGCAGCCCCGCATGTATACAGGAATTAGATGTTGCAATAAATGTAATAGCGGGAACAAGAACCTCACTATTCTCTGCCCACTGATATTTTTCCTTCAATGCCTCAAGCGCAACATGAAGTGCTGACGTTCCACTGTTACATGCAATTCCAAATTTCTGTTCATGTAATTTTGCAAACTCTCTTTCAAATCGATTCACCATATCACCCTGTGATAAACGGCCTGCATCCAAAGCTTCATTTAC
This sequence comes from Selenomonadaceae bacterium, assembly GCA_963678095.2. Taxonomy (GTDB): domain Bacteria; phylum Bacillota; class Negativicutes; order Selenomonadales; family Selenomonadaceae. The sequence goes on from OY782746.1 coordinate 1,350,140, forward strand.
ATATTTTTTTTCCTTATCACTTACATAAGCATACCCAACACCAATTTTTCTCATTTCAATGCCACTCCTCAAATATTATTTGCATAAGTTTTAAGAAAAAATTCATAAGACTTTTGAATTCCTTCTTTTAATGAAATTTTATGATGCCAGCCTAATTCATGAATTTTACTAGAATCCAATAACTTCCTTAAATTCCCATCCGGTTTGCTTTTATCATATTCAATTTTGCCCTCATAATTGACAACAGAAGCAATCAAGGCCGCAAGTGCTTTTATAGAAACCTCTTCACCGGTTCCAATATTAATATGCCGATTCCCTTTATAATTTTTCATCAAAAAAATACACGCCTCGGCTAAATCGTCTACATAAAGAAACTCTCTTTGGGGATTTCCCGATCCCCACAAAGTAACTTTTTCTGATTTATTTATTTTAGCATCATGAAACTTTCGAATCATTGCCGGAATAACGTGTGATGCATTTAGATCAAAATTATCATTTTCACCATAAATATTAGTTGGCATACAACTAATGAATGGATCTCCATATTGTAGGCAATAAAAATGTGCTAACTCCAGCGCAGCTATTTTTCCAATAGCATATCCTTCATTTGTCGGTTCCGGTACCCCATCAAGAAATGCGGTTTCTTTCATTGGCTGTTCTATATTTTTAGGATATATACACGAGCTTCCTAATATCATGAGTTTTTTCACCCTTATCTCATGTGCTGCATGAATAACATTTGCATTAATCATAAGATTTTTATATAAAAACTCTGCTGGACAAGATCGATTTGCCTCTATTCCGCCAACCTTTGCAGCTGCAAGAAAAACATATTCAGGGTGTTTTTTTTCAAAGAATTCTCTTGTTTCTTGTTGATTTATTAAATTCAATTTATTGTGATCTTCAAAAATAATATTTGTATATCCTTGTTTTCGCAAACTACGAATGATTGCTGACCCAACTAAACCATTATGTCCTGCGACATAAATTTTGCTATTAAAATTCATTTTGACACGAGCCTTTCATATATGCCCGATATAGTTTGCCTTAAGCCAAAACTAAATGGACAACATTCTTTCCACCCTAAATTTTCAAGTTTTCGATTGTCCATTGCAATCAAATTTATTGATGTTTTATCTCCAAAATAATAATTTTTATCTTTCTTTTTTAAAATTATTTTAGAACAACTTTTCCCATCTGTATATATCAACAATTTTTCAAGAATTTCTTGCATGTTCATGCAATTCGTCCCACAAACATTATACGCTTCACCACTCACCCCATTATGTAAAATATATAATATTGCTGTTACTATATCCGCAACATATGTGTATTGCAACTCTACTGAATCGTCAAATAGTTCAATATTTCTATTCTCTATAATGCTTTTAATAAACTTAGGTAATGCTCTTACATCATTCTTCAAATCATACGTCGGTCCATATGTATATGGTATTCTTGCAATATATGCTTTGATACCATACTCTTTATTATAAGCATAACATAATTGTTCTGCTAAGCGTTTTGATTCCATATAACAAGCACGTTCATCTAATGGATCGACAATCCCATAGTCATTTTCTGCAATTCTACATTTATTAGTATTTCCGTAAATTGCAGTAGAACTCAAAAAACAAACTTTAGATCCATATATTCGAGCATAGTCTAATGAATTTTTAACTCCATACACGTTAGAAATTATTGTCTCTACAGGTTTTTCTAAAAACATTTTAGTCCCTGCTGGACTAGCTCCATGAATGATGTAATCTACATTTATGTCAATGGGAAATTCTTTTGTTAAATCAAAACATATATCAAAGACGTTCTTTCTATCTATAATAGAACCATATATACGTCTAATCTTTTCTAAATTGCGTCCATGTAGATATAACACTATATTTAACTCATATTGCTTATTCAACTTTGCTAAAAACATTCCCATATATGATAATATCATTCCTGTTGATCCAAGCAGTAAAATCTTCTTATTTCTAAGTTTTTCTATTTCTAGAGTTCCTTTTTCCATAAGGCAATCTATATCACCTTTTATACATACATTCATTTATATCACCTTTTATAGTTAAACTCAGTATTTTTTCAACTCTGTAAACGCTCGATTAATCTCAGCTTCATTTTTGGGAATATACCCATGCATTAGAGGTTTATTGTATAAATACTCTAATCCTTTTCCTTTTATTGTATTTGCAATAATGCATACGGGATTAGACTTTCTTCTTAATGTTGCTTCTTCCAATACATTAATTAATTCCTCATAGGAATGTCCATCTACAACATTCACACTCCACCCACAAGCTTTCCATTTATCCGTAAAAGGTTCTAATACAACCATATTTTCAGTAAATTCAGAACATCCCAATGCATTCCGATCAACAATTGCCACTAAATTATTTAATTGCATATGCCCAGCATATAACATCGCTTCCCAAACAGCACCTTCTAAACACTCCGCATCGCCTAATAAACAATATGTCATCCATTGTTCTCTATTTAAACGTGCACCAGTAGCTAAGCCAGCAGCCATCCCTAACCCATGCCCTAGAGAGCCACCATAAAATTCAAATCCTGGATAAAACCATTTTTTTAATTCATGGAAATCTCCACCAATTTTAATAATGCTTTCCATTTCTTTTTGAGTAAAAATCCCTTTTTTTTCAAAAACAGGGAATAGCATTCCTGCACCATGACCTTTACTTAAAACAAAACGATCTCGCATTTTCCAATCAGGATTTTTTATATCATAATTAATAATTTTTTCATATAATGAAATTACAATTTCCGTCATTGAAAAAGCCGTTGTTAAATGTCCAAATCCCAATTTTGTAAATATCTCCAAGAAACGTTTACGCATTTCATATGACACATCATATAAATACTCATATTTTCTAGTCATTGGCATCTTTTTTCAGCTCCATGTAAATTTCAAAGATTTTTTTATATAGCCCACTTTCATCTAATGATAAAAATTCATACCACAACTCTCGATTAATGAATTTTTCTTCAAAATCATCGTCAAACCTTAAACCTATTCTTTTCACTGGAATGTTTTTGGAATGATCTGATAAGATTTCTAACACTAACGATCCCAACCCACCAGGCAACAAATTATCTTCAATGGTAAAAATATACTTGCTTTCATTAATTTCTTCAATTAATAATTCCTCATTTAGCGGAAAAGAAAAACAATCTATTAATTTTATGGGAATATTTACATTTTGAAGTTTATCTAATATTTTCTTAAGTGAATCGATAAAATTACCTGTAGAAATAATTACTAATTCTTCCCCTTTCCCAGAAACCGAAAACCCTTTCTCAAAATCCACTACAATATTCTCATCATAATTTCCATTTACATATTTATCAAACCTTATAAAGACGGGCTGTTTGCTTACAATAAGTTGTCGTGCAGTCTCTTGGGAAATCCTTTCATTAGACGGGTTTACCATCCGAATATGCTTAAGTACTCTAATCATGGAAAAATCTTCAATTGGCATATGTGTATAGCCACATTCTGCCGAAGAGCTGCCCGTGTTTAAAGCTGCTACTGTTATTGGAATCCTCAAATTTTCCATCAAATTTCGAATCTGATCATATGCGCGCGTTACGGGAAAAGGATTTAAACCAAAAGCAACTACATGTTTTCCTGTTAAAGCAATCCCAGCAGCAACGGACAATAAGTTTTGTTCAGCAATACCAACACTTATAAAACGATGCGGGAAATCATATCTAAACTGATCTAAACTCGGTGCCCCTAAATCTGCAGATACAATCACAATATCTGCACCTTGTTTTGTCATTTTATAAATTTCAGAGAAAAATGCATCACGTACATTCATTATATTTATCCTCTTCACGTATGTTTAAGATATTTTTTTGATATCTGCTTGAACCATCATAGAAACTAACTCTCTAAAACCTACTTTGCGAGTCCATCCCAGTTCAGATTCTGCTTTTGACGCATCACCCCACAATAAATCAACTTCTGCCGGGCGGAAAAATTTTTTATCAACCGTCACACGTAAAATTCCTGTTACAGCATCATAGCCTTTTTCATTAATTCCTTCACCTTTCCATGAAATATTAATCCCTGCCTCTTGAAACGCTAACTCCACAAATTCACGCACCGTATGTGTCTCATTTGATGCCAATACATAATCATTCGGTATCTCTTGCTGTAGCATTAGCCACATACCTTCCACATAATCACCGGCAAAGCCCCAATCTCGCTTTGCATTCAAATTTCCCAATGTTAAGATTTCTTGTTTGCCTTTATAGATATTCGCAACAGCCTGAGTGATTTTTCGCGTAACAAAATTTTCTCCACGCCGTGGTGATTCATGATTAAAAAGAATTCCATTACATGCAAATAAACCATATGATTCACGATAATTTTTGGTTATCCAATATGAATACAATTTTGCTACTCCATAAGGACTTTTCGGGTAAAATGGCGTTTGTTCATTTTGCGGAGCTGTTTCCGGAAGCCCTCCAAACAATTCTGATGTAGATGCTTGATAAAACTTACATGCTAATCCACTTTGTACCATAGCATCTAACAATCTAATAGTCCCCACACCTGTTGCTTCCGCCGTATATTCTGGAACTTCAAATGATACCGCAACATGAGACTGTGCTCCTAAATTATAGATTTCATCCGGTTGAATTGTTGTTACTAACTTTAACAAACTACATGAATCGGTTAAATCTCCATAATGTAAAAATAATTTATTTTCCCACTTTAAATCCAATCTCAAATGATCCAAACGTTCCGTATTTATTGTACTTTGTCGGCGTTTAATCCCATGTACCTCATATCCTTTTTTTAATAAAAACTCTGTAAGATATGATCCATCTTGTCCTGTGATTCCCGTAATTAATGCTTTTTTCATAAACCTTATTGCCCTCCAAATTTTATAAAATATATATCAATTTAATTATATCTCTACTTTCAAAGATCATTTTTTTATCTATTTAAAATATGCTCTCACTTTTGAAATACATTTTTCAAGTGCATTTTTTCTAAAATGCACTTCTGGATACAACACTATATCCTGTTTTATGGAGCCACTATTATTTGTTTCCATAATTTCAGCCATTAAGTTAAATACATTATATTTATCCAAGACCATTTCTCTAGCTTTTATTATTTGTTCAAAATTTTTCTCATACAAATTTTTTTCCATTACTTTTTCTATAATTTCAATAGCTTTTTGGGGTTCATTAATATCAATTCTAGTATATGATTTGTTATCATAATACTTTTCTAAGTTAGGACATCCATAATATATGGGATAAGATTGTCCCAAAAAAGCATCTGTCAGTTTTTCAGTAAAATAATTTTCATAAAACGCATTTTCTATAACTATATGATATTTATATGGCGCTATTACATCCCATTTATCCGAAAATCCATTTATTCCTCTCCCAAATATATCAATGTCACAGCCAAAGTGATCTTGTAATATCTTTACAAATTTCAATCTTTTTCTATGTCCGTTGGTAAAATCTTTTGATGAAGCTATTACTGATATCAATTTATTTTTTTCTATTTTTCCCATGTTTTTCAATTCGTCATAATCTTTTTCATAATACTCTTCATATCTATTTTCTATTTCATTATATTTGTCACCAACCATCCAGCTAGCGCCTATCTGCTGATAAAATATATTATTTATATTATATTTGTCTTTTTGGCAGGTAATAATATTTTCAAACTGACGAACAAATAAATTATTATAAACATGAACAGATTCCGGTTCTGTATTAAGGAAATATATCTTATCTTTACCACACCTAGCTATTGTTTTTTTGGGAACATTAAACAATACAAACCAATAATCACAATCAAATGTATCATCATTTATAAAAAATTGATAATCGCCCCATATACCCCGTCTTCCAGGAGTTTGCTTTACTATCGGAAGTTTTGTATCCATTGTTACTTTTACTTTTATCATAAATACTCCTTTATTACTATTTAAAACAATTAATTTTAATTACATTAACATCCAATCTTGTGGGATAATGTCCGTACTATCCATTTTAGAGTCTTTAAACCATGCCCTCGGAGCTATAACAATCTTATCTGGATTATTATTTAGCCAGGCCCCCCACCAACTGAAAGAGCTGTTAGCTATTATATTATATTTACAAATACTCATCAATCTTAAATCTTCATATCCGTGTTCTTCATCATTAATATCAACGAAGTGTACTTTATGATTTACTAAAATATTATCTTTTGCCCATTGAATGTCGTTGGAAAAAACAAATATTTCCAAATCTCCATTTACAGTATTATTTTCTTCTAAATATTTTATAGCATTATGATAATATTCTGCACTACAAATATTATATATATTACTCGCACTTTTAAGAGTTATATAATCGCCACGCCTAACATGTAATGCTACAGGATTTTTTGCTTTTTTTATCAATTTACTTATACACAAATTTTCATTAGACATTTCATATATAATATTAAAATCTTCCAATAATATTTTTCTTATATTTTTAAAATATTTTTCTGACTGCCAATATCCATCAATACATATGTTATTATTTAAATTCAAAATAGTATCATCAAATCCTAATGATTTTTCAATACAAAATCTAATTTTATTGTTTTCAAAAAATCTTTGGCTTACTAAAAAACATCTTTCAATAAAACCTACCGGCCGATATTGCAAATTAAAACAATCCAAACAATATTGCCGCCCACCTCTTTTGAAACGTTCAAAATCAAACACTAACTCTGTATTATTTTTTAAAGACAAATTTCTTGCCAATGCATATTGAAACATTTGATTACCCAGACCACCCATTAATTTTACTATAATCATGTAGTAATTCACCCTAACACTAAAAAATTATTTAATACGTTGCCAGTTTTCCCAAATAAACTTATAATGATATGTCCTTTTATGTGAAACACTTAATCGTTCTTCAATTTTATGCAGCCGTTCTTCTGCATTTGGCACAAAAGCATGAAATTGCACTTGTATATTTTCTATATTCTTTACAAAACCACTATCCAATAAATGTTCTAAAAGATCATATTCCCCTCCTTCTATATTTATTTTCATCAAATCAATATGTTTTATATTTTTTTCTTTAAAAAACTCTGTCGCATTAACTAATTTAACTAAATCATACATACCATCATCCACATTTTTATATATAGATGAAGCATCATTAGATAATGCCATCTTAATATCAATATTTTCATTAGCTAAACCAAAATTAAACACCTTGATTTTAGGATTACAGTGAAATCTTTCCACAATTCCGGCATAAAACCTATGTGCTGGTTCAAACACATAAACTTCACTACAATACTTTGAAAATATGTCTGATGTCCAATTCCCTTTATATCCACCTAGATCAAAAACAATCGAATTTTCATTTAATATATTGTAATTCAGTCTAAGTAATTCTTCACCATGATCTTTCATATATGATTCATATGCCAAATCAATAGCCGTTTTTTCCCTCATTTTACTTTTCAGACGCAAAGCAACTTTTAATAATATATTCATATCATCCACACACCTTTTAAAATTAATTTATTTATTTTTTAATTAATATAAGAAATATATTTCCCTTGAATCCATTTTATTATATATTTTAGACTTTCCATTATAAAATTTATTGGTGTTCCTCTTTTATACATATACTTCAAAAACAAAAAATTACGTTTAACAGGATTTATTTTGTACTCCAATCTTATGAAAGCCAAAAATAAATCATATGAAATTTTCTTTTTATTATATTTGCAAAAAGCTTTATATGTAGCCTTTAGTTGTTCCTGTTGATAAATTTTACTAACATTATTTTTATGCATCCTATACATTAATAGACATTCTGATAAATTTTCAATCTTATGCTTTTCATGAATCCTCAGCCATAATTCATAATCTTCAGCCCGTTCATAATCAATATCATATTTATTTTGCAATATTACTTCCCTTCGCATCATAACACTCGGATGAATCAACGGGGATGGAATCCAAAAAAAATTTTTTAATATTTTATCTGTATAAACTCTAACATTTTTCCCAACAGTACCAAATTCATCAATAATTTTTGCACCAGTCCCTAATACTTTAACATCTAAATGTTCATCTAAAAACTCTACCTGCTTACTCAAACGCATAGGTAAACTAATATCATCACAATCCATTCGCGCAATATATATACCTCTAGCTAACTCTAAACCTTTATTTAATGTAGAGACTAGCTTCAAGTTTTTATCATTATGTACTAGTCTGATTCTTTTATCAGTATAAGATTTTATGATCTCAACACTATGATCAGTGGATGCATCATTTATAATTAACAATTCAAAATCAGAAAAAGATTGATGTAATATGCTATCAATTGCTTCTCTTAAATATAATTCCCCATTATAAACCGGCATAAGTACTGTAACTTTAGGCAATTTATCCATAAATCTCACACCTTTTATACGGTTCAGCCGTATATTTTTATTTCATTATAGTAGTTGTTCCCGCTTCAAATTTTATTTTAAAATCACAATTTTCTAATGTACTTATTCGATGTGCAATTGCAATAATTGTAATTTCTCCTTTTAAATTGAGTATTGTATTTGTTATACTCTTTTCTGTTTTACTATCCAAGGCAGAAGTAGCCTCATCTAGAATTAACACCTTTGGATTTTGATATAATGCACGAGCTATCCCTATTCTTTGTCGCTGTCCACCTGACAATTTCACACCGCGCTCTCCAACTTTTGTATTCAATTTATCAGGTAATGCTTGTATAAATTCATAAAGCTCAGCCATTTTCAATGCTTTTTCTACATTCTGTTCATCGATTTTATCAGCGCATACGCCTAATGCAATATTTTCACTTATGGTGCCATCGATCAAATAAATATTTTGAGGAACATATGATAAATTGGCTTGCCAAGCTCGAATATTTTTGTAAATACTTTGCCCATCAACATAAATCTCTCCATTGGTTGGTTCTAATAATCCTAATAAAATATCCACAAATGTTGTTTTTCCTGCTCCTGAAGGACCAACAACCCCCAAAAAGCACCCCTTAGGTATAGATAGATTTATTTCTTTCAAAACATTTTTCTGACCCTCTGGATATTTAAAATCTATTTCCTCTATTGAAATTTTTGTTTCAAATGGGAGCTTCCTTATGTCATCATTTGTAAAAACTGAAATATCCTCTATCTTGCGCTTTTTAATATCTAAAAGTTCTTCGTATAATTCCTCAAAAAGCGGCATTTGAAACTTTATATGATTTGATAAATTAACTATCCTATTTGCACATGGCATAAGTCTAAATGCGGCTAACGCTAACACGCCTAATAGCGGAACAATCTCCGTTGGAGCTTCCCCTAACAATATCCGTACTACAATAAGCAGCAATAGACCACTCACTATAATAAATTCAATAAACATCCTTGGCAATTGATTTAAAAACAAAAACTCACCATTAACTTCACAATATCTATTATATGATTTGTTAAATTCATCCAAGAAAAATTTTTCTTTACGCAAAACCTTGGTTTCCTTAATCGCGCCCAACCCTTGACTTAACCACTTCAAATAAACTGCAGAATATTTATTTCGAATTTCACCTTGAAATGTTATTTTTTTTCGAAACATTTTTATAATACCATATGTTAAAATGCCCAGCATTCCTGCAATAATAATTGCTGTAAACCAATCTACAAATATCAACATCAACCATATGGCAATAGCTGTAATAACTTCCGTTATCAACGAAAATGTCGATATTAAGATATTTTCAAATACAGTAATAGGCCCAGATTGTACATTCCTTAATAGTACAGATGAGTTATGGTTTAAATGGTATAAATACGGCTTTCCCAAATATCCTGCCATCAATTCTTTTGCATAATATATTTGCTCTTTTGTTGAAAATTTAATTTGTAGTCTAACTTGCCATGACATATATAAATTCTTAAACATATAAAAAAACATCAATAAAACTGCTATTATTATTATAAAATCTGTATGCGATGTTATATTTAAAACAAATGCATATTCTTGTATTGTTTTATGCTGGTCTAAAAACATTGGGTTTCCCATAATAGCAATTAGTGGCAAAATCGCACCAATTCCAATTGCTTCTAAAACAGCACCAATTATCATAAAAAACATTATATATACACAACATATCTGTTGTTTTCTTGTAAAAATTGTAAATATAGCACCCATAGATTTCATAAATTTTATTTCCTTTACTATTATATAACAAGATTCATTTAAATATTTAAATGTCTGATCTACCTATTTTCTCCATACCATTCTATTTACAATCCCCGTATAACTTTGAATTATCTTTACTACTTTTACACTAATATTATTATCATCATAATCAGGGACATTTACCCCTATTGCATAATCTGCTTCCATCTGAACTGCCATTGCAACTGCCTGTAAAACTTGTTCTGCTGTAATGCTTCCAATAATCATGCACCCTTTGTCCAATACCTCTGGCCGTTCTGTGCTTGTACGAATAGATACTGCCGGGAATTTAAAATACGCAGCTTCTTCAGCAAGTGTACCACTATCTGACACAACACAAAAGGAATTTTTTTGCAAATGGTTATAATCAATAAATCCAAAAGGCTGTAGGGGTTTTACATTTTTATGGAACACAAAATTTCTTGCTTGAATAAATTTCTTGCTTCTTGGATGCATACTGTAAATAATGGGAACTCCATATTGTTCGGCCATTATATTTATAGCATGCATAAGTTCGGTAAAATTTTGCTGATTATCAATATTTTCTTCACGATGCGCAGACAATAAAATATATTGCCCCTTTTTCAGCCCCAAAACATTCAAGACATTACTATTATTTATTCTTTCTTTATTAACTTTTAATATTTCCGCCATTGGAGAACCTACTACATAGGTTCGTTCTTTAGGCACACCCTCCGCATATAAATACCTTCTAGCATGTTCAGTATAGCACAGGTTGACATCACTTGTATGGTCTATAATTCGTCTGTTGATCTCCTCCGGCAAATTTTCGTCAAAGCAGCGATTTCCCGCCTCCATATGAAAAATTGGTATCTTTAGCCGTTTTGCGGAAATTACACTAAGGCATGAGTTCGTATCCCCTAAAACAAGGACAGCATCTGGTTTGACGGCTTCCATTAGTTCATAAGATTTGGCAATAACATTTCCCATTGTTTCTCCAAGATGCTTCCCCACAACCTCTAGATAATAATCTGGGGCTCTAAGCCCAAGTTCTTTAAAAAAAACTTCATTTAATGCATAATCGTAGTTCTGGCCAGTATGAACTAATATATGGTCAAAATATATATCGCATTGTTTTATTGTTTCTGATAATTTTATGATTTCAGGCCGCGTCCCAACAATTGTCATAAGCTTTAATTTTCTCAATTAAACTACCCCCTTTATCAAAAATAATGCGGATAAAGATTTTTATGATCATCTATCCACATTTTCATCTGAATTATCATTTCTTCATACGATGGAACTTTAAACGAAAAATCCGTTCTATTATTAACCAGTGACTTATCTATCGTCAAAGCTGTATTCGTCATAATTTCCAGTTTCCCAGCCTTCATATATTTATTAAACAAAGATAACAATTCAAACTTATTTATTTTTTGATTATTTACCAAATTATATATACCTGTCAGATTTTCTATAGCCGCTATTTCTATAGCCTTTGCCAAGGTCAATGTCGTTACACCTGTCCATATCGCTTTTTCATATCCATAAATCTTTTGGTCCTGTTTCATAAACCAATTAAAAAGTCCAATCCCGTCACTTTTCATATCAGGTCCAATAATTGAATTTCTAAATGTCAGATTTTTCGCATCCTCAAGTTCACCTAAAGCCTTAGTTCGATCATAAAAAGACGCTCCATCACGAAAGCTGTTTTCCGCATAATTCCCGGAGTTACCAGAAAACACGCAGTCTGTGCTCATATGAATCACTTTTGTTTTTTTACCGCTTAATACTTTTGCAATTAAATGAGGTAAATAACTGTTCAAATACACCGCCTTTGCCGGATCCTCATCACAAGATGTGTTTAATATCCCTATACAGTTTACAACAACATCATAATCGCCTGTGCACAGCATTTTAGTGACAAAATCCCGGTCCATCGCATCACCATTTATGTTTCGACAATATTCAAAGGAACTTCTTGAAAATGCTGTTATATCATGACCTCGCTCCAACAAATAAATTGCTATCGTATGGCCAGCCATCCCTGTAGCCCCGAGTATCAGAAACTTCATTTACTCTCACTCCAATACTTATTGGTATTATAATTGTTTTTAAAACAATTATAATACCTTCTTTAATTCGCTTCTTATATAATCTAAACACAGCAATTTTTCTTTTATTTTCTCAACATCAAGAATTTCCGTATTTTGTGAATTATATTCTTTCTCAATAGATAAATTTTCATCTCCATCACTAAAATATTTATCATAATTCAGATCACGTTTATCCGCTGGAACCCTAAAAAAACCTCCCATATCTTCTGCATGAAGATATTCTTCTCTCGTCAAAAGGGTTTCATATAATTTTTCGCCATGCCGCGTTCCAATTATCTTAATTTCATTATCTGCATGGAATATTTCTCTTACCGCTTGAGCCAATGCTCCAATTGTCGATGCTGGTGATTTTTGAACCAAAATATCACCAGCATGTGCATGTTCAAAAGCAAACAGTACCAATTCCACAGCTTCCTGCAAACTCATAAGAAACCTTGTCATATCTGGATTTGTTACGGTCAAATCCTGCCCCATTTTAATTTGTTCGACAAATAATGGAATAACTGAGCCGCGAGAAGCCATAACATTTCCATATCGGGTGCCACAAATTACAGTTTTCTCCGGAGAAACTGTTCTGGCTTTTGCGACAAATACTTTTTCCATCATTGCCTTAGATATACCCATTGCGTTAATCGGGTAAGCAGCTTTGTCAGTTGACAGACAAATAACTTTTTTTACACCGTATTCGATTGCTGCCGTGAGTACATTTTCCGTACCCAAAATATTTGTTTTAACAGCCTCCAACGGAAAGAATTCACAGGAAGGCACCTGCTTCAATGCTGCCGCATGAAATAGGTAATCCACACCATGCATAGCATTTTTCACACTAGCTATATCCCGCACATCTCCAATATAAAACTTGATTTTTTCATTTTTATATTTCTTTCGCATATCATCTTGTTTCTTTTCATCACGAGAAAAAATACGAATTTGACAAATATCTGTATCCATAAAACGTTCCAATACTGCATTGCCAAAACTTCCTGTTCCGCCAGTTATTAATAATGTTTTATTTTTAAACATTATACTTCCCCCCTACAAAAACTCTTATATTTCAAAATCACAAGACATTGGCTTTTAAACAACGTTTATAAAGGTCTACATAATTATTATACATAATCTTATTAGAATATATTTGCTTAGATCTGTTATGAACAGCATTGGGGCTACCCTTCTTATCTATCCATTTTATCACGGCATTAATAAGCAAATTCAGGTTCCCTTGTTCAACAAACTCGCTGTATTCTTTTATTGCTATGGTTTCTGGGGCTCCCGCTTCAAAACCGACTACCGGGGTTCCACAAGCCAGCGATTCTGCACAGACCATAGAAAATGTCTCTTTTTTACTTGTTAATATGGTTAAATCCGCCATAGAATAATATGCTGCCAATTTTTTTTGATCCTGTATCCCTGATACTGCTATTATATTAGCTGGAAATTTATATTTTCCAACAGGTCCTACAATCACAATTGATATATTTCTTTCTTTCAATTGATTTGCTAACTCTAATAAAAAAGAGCCGCCTTTAACAGGATCATTAAAATTAGGCGTCACATGAAGAACCACCTTTTTCCCCATTAAATTAAGACTTTTTCGGAGTATTTCTCCCTCGTCTACAGGTTTAAATACATTTTCCATATCAATTCCATTTAATATGATTTTTATTTCTTTGTCTTTAAAGAAAGGTGACTGAACAGCTCGTGTATATAGCCATGGCGACACTGCAACAAGAATCAGCCTTTTGAATTGAAAAAATGCCTCTTGCATTAACTGCCATTCTTGATGGCTGCGATCAAACAACTTTGATGCAGGCCGTCCCATGCCTTTCTGCGGACAATTCCCACAAGTAGTTTTCCATTTTTCACAATCGAAAGCATGTCCACATCCCGCTGTATACATAAATTCTGCATGAAGGGTTATCACCGTTGAAATATCGTTGCTCTTCAAATATAGCAGTAATTTATATATATTCACCATATATCCATTAATACAATGTAAGTGAACAATATCTGGTTTTTCTCTTTCTATAATCCGAATAAGTTTTCTTGTAGAATATGCTGCTCCTCCATAAGCAAATCCTGTCAACTTGGCTTGCAAAGATTGCATTTTTACAACAAATTCTGGGGCAATTTTATATATATTAGCTTCTGGTATTTTAGCTCCCCGACCATAACACACAATCGATTCATGCCCATCTTCCAGCAACTGCTTATGTATATCATTCACTATCTTTCCTGTGCTGCCAACAGGGTACACAACATTTACTTGCATGACCTTCATGAGCTTACCTCTTTTTACACAAATTTTCCAAAGGTATATATAAATTCTCTTTTAAAAACTTTAAAGAATGTTTTCGTTGAGACACTTGATTCATTTTCTTTACTGTATCACTTAAAATCTGTGGATTTTCCAATATTTTCAACAAATATTTTTTAATATTTTCTTTACTTTTCTCTAAAACAACCAATGCAATATCATATTCTTTTAATATTTTAATAGACGCTACTTCTTCTGGTCCTATAGCTAACAGACAAGTTCCACTCTGCATGCAATCAACTATTTTCGTTGAAAAAGACAGCCGCGTCTTCCTGATCTCTTTTTTATCAAATGATTCTACATGAAGCACCATATCTGCATCTCTTAAAATCTTTTTGACCTTTTCATATGATATCCCGCCCCATAGCTTCGATGATTCATTTATATTTAATGACTGTTTCATCTCATTAGTGATTAAACCCGTAGTATAAATATTTAATTGAACTCTTATATCATCTTTATTGATATCATTTATCGCTTGTGCCATTAGCTCCAAGGTTTTCCATCTTCCATAGATAAGATTTCCTGCATATACTATTTTTAAAGGATTATTTATCGCTGTTTTAACTGGTGATATTTTTTCACAAATCTTGTATAGTGGCTTAATCGATTTATTAAAAAATCCTTCATATTCCTCGCACAGCTGTGGAGTGGCTCCATAAAGCAACTCACTGACCGCTACCAAATTCTTTATTTTTTTTCTTATATAATATTGATGAACACTTGATAAGAATAGCGCATTTTTATACGAATACACATCATCTGCAAAAAACATTACTAATTTCGCTTTTGTATATGTTCTACAGTAATTGATTAAATCTAAATAATACACAGAATCCAAGCAAAATGAAAATATAACCTCCGGTTTATAGTCATCTAAAAAAGCATGTAATTCTTCGGTTCGCCAATTTGTTATTTTCCATATCAGTTCTCTAACCAAAAAAAACGATCGAAAGCGCAATGATCTCAATTTATCATAAAATTTCTGTTCAGTTTGGTTAAATTCCACCACCGCTAAATCGGCATGTGAAATCTGCTGCACTTTCTTTTTCCGGACTAATAATGAATTAATAATTTCTTTTTCCGTCAGTTGAAAATATTTTTTTACTAAAGGAGTATCAACTACCCCTGGCTTACAATACAAATTTGCAAATTCTATATCTTCGCCATTTTTAAAAATATTGCTGTATGTATTGCCTACACTATTGTCATCGCGCCAGGGAACATCTGATATAACTAATATTCTCATTATAAATTTATCCCCCGTATTCATTAGATATTTATAAAAATCGTTTATAAATATTCTCCATTTTCAATTTCACATATTTTAAATCATATTTCTTCACAAGAGTTATATTTCTTTTTCCCATATCGGCCCGCTGACTTTCATTTCTCCTTAAATTTTCAATTGCTGCGGCAAATCCCTCTATATCTTCCGGACTGCAACTATATCCCGTCTCATTATTAATGGAGTAATCCACAATCCCATGGATATTTGACGTTATGATCGGCAATCCTGACGCCATTGCTTCAAGCGCAGCCAACCCTAACCCCTCTCTCTTGGAAGGAAAGGCAAACACATCTGCCATTTTATAAAACTCTACAATATTATTGCAATACCCTAACAATTTAACTTGCTTCTCTAAATTCAACTCTATAATTAACATTTTTAGATAATTATCTAATGTACCTTGTCCACATATTACATAACAAATATTAGACTTATTGAGTTTAGCAAGAGCTTTAATAATTACTTCGTGATTTTTATTTCGGTTAAGTTCCCCCACTGAAAGAATAACAAATGCATTTTCAGGCAATGCCAATACGTGTCTTATTTTTTTCTTGTCAAAATCCGTTTTAGAAAAAAAATCTGTATCGATCCCTACCCCAGGAATATATTCCAGACATTCTGCCCTCAGTGATTTTTGAGCTCTCTCATAGTCTTCTTTATTTATTGTTATCAAAACATCTGTATATTGAGCTAAAAATTTTTCAACGGGATAAAAAATCAGCCAATTTCTTATAGGCGCACCCTTGAAAAAATGAAAACCATGTGCTGTATATATAACTTTTGTATTTTCACTTCGGTATTTTCGGGCTGCAAGGCGTACAATCGCTGCCGCCACTGGTGTATGACAATGTATAATATCAAAAGAATTTTCTTCAATAACTTTTCTAATTTCTTTATACGCTACAAAATTACTTTTACAAAATGGATTTCGATTAAAATTGATTTCATTCACGACAATTCCCTTTTGCATTAATTCCGCTTTGAATGCTGAAACCCTCGTATCTGAAGTATTATTTCCAACAGAAAAATTCGCAGCTACATGCACTTTAAAATATTTCTGTAATATACAAATATCACTCATACAAAATTGATCTAAGGTAGATGCTACTGTTGTGACAACCAACACTTTTTTCAATATCTCTATTTCCCCCATTTTATTGAACGTTATTTAAAAATTGATATTCGATATATTTTTCATCAGCTGCCGATTGTATTTTTACAAAAGCGATCATATCATATAACATCACATGGATTATACCCTGTAATTATCCTCTATAATAATATCATTTTCCGTTTACAAAATCTATTACTTTGAATTCCTTCCCCATACCGGGATTATTCCTTTTTGAAAATGAGATAAGCGATATCCGTTCCAGATATCGCTTCCCCCTTTACTTTATAATCTTTTTCAATGCTTCAATAATTGATTCTTCCACCGCATCGAGCGCTGCAAAACGCTTGCGGTATTGATTGCGCTTATGCGTCTTCACTTCTTCGATCGTCTTACGATATTCCACTACCGGCAATTCATAAAACCTGGTATCGGCAGTTTGCTTGCCATCCGTTTCCTGCCAGAAGTCATCCAGTGATGTCTTGAGCTTGCGATCTATCCGCAGATGATTATTGGCATAATAGCCATGATTTGATACTGCATATATATATTCTATATTCATTGCCTTCGCTACGCATCGAGTAGCATAAAGGATCAGATTTTTTGTGCGATAGCCAAAGAAATGCTTGGTCAGCCCTTTGATAATATCCGGAGCCGTTTCTGCATTAGAGCCCTGCATGGCACCAATCCAAAGTGCCGCCTCTCGTCCTTGGATTCCGGGCGCAATCCAAAAGATCATCTGATAGAGATGCTCTTCACCAAGTTGAAGAATAACCGATAAAAGACCTTCCTTTTTCTGCCCCGGTTCAAACTTCAAAATCAAGGCCAGTTTTTTGTCCTGATAATCTTCCTGCCACAGAACCAGCCCCGGGCCTTCTGCATCATAAATCGTCTGGATCGCATCTTCTTCCATATGCTCGCAAAGATACTCCACATGCTGACATATCAGTTGCTGGCGTCCGGCAAATGTAGAATTTTTATAAAAGAACTGCCGTGTAGCCTGTTCCATAAAGAATGGCACCTGCCGCAACCATTCTTGTTTAAACGAGGTTTCCGCAAAGAATGCCAGTATTTCCTGTAATTCAGTCCGGTGAAAGGCACTTCGCAATAAAAATATCAATTGGCGCCTTTTTTCTCGAGGATTGGACAGATCATAGATCCGCTTACTCCATTCTTTTATTTCCTTCATACCCAATATATGTCTCTCCTAAACTATAAGTTTTCGTCCCGAAAAATTCCCATAGGCTGCTACCAATATAAGTAGCATCAGCATAAATTCAGTAGGAATTCCTATCGCATAATCTGTTAAATTATGGAGTAGGAATCCTATAAAGCCAACAAACAAAAATCGTGCCATTCGTTTACATTCTTCACACTGAAACCTTCGCCGGCAGCTGTTCAAGATCCATCCCAGCAAATACAATAACCCTGCCATGCCAATCAGTCCTGATTCGGCCAGTGTCTGCATATAGAGGCTATGGATATGTACCCGGTCCTGATAATCTACCCGTTCCCGTGCAACCGTGTGCAACGTGCCTGTCTCATCCAGCTGGTACGTATATGTCGGTACCCGCCCGAAACCACTGCCGACCAATTTGTGATTCTCCCACGACGCCAAGCCAAGCCGCCACATCCCCATACGCAGTACAATCGACGAATCCTGCTGATCCGTTGACTTTATCCGATGAGAAAAGAACGTCGATTGGCTGACGATTCCGCCCATAAGGAGAAGAACCACACCCAGAATGAGCAACTGCTTTATGTGCGGCCGCCAAAAGAGGCCTATCGTCAGAATCATCGCCAGGCCGGCCGCGATCCATGCCCCCCGGGTTCCGTTGTATAAAAGCCCCAGCCCGCCAAAAAAAATTGCTGCGACGAGCCACCTTTTAATTTTTCGATCTTTTTCCAGTAATGCCAGCGCCGTTGTCCCAGGGAGCAGTATCGCCGCGGCTCCCCCATAATTCATAATCCCCAGCAGCCCTGTCCGAGCGTGATTATGTACCTCTTGCAAAGGAATGAGATTCGCCAGCACGATAATAAATCCACCGATGCCAATCCCTGCTGCAAAACAATATAAGATCTTTTCCTGTACCTCCTGCTGGCGGATAAACGGCCAAAAAGCGACGAATAGCAGACAGTAGCGAAAGACTTCCTGCCCCGCCAGAAGGCTGGTTCGTATGTCTTCGGAAAATATACTGGTAACGCTTATCGTAAAAAAATAAATTCCTACGGCTTTTAACAGGCCACGGTTGACATCCCATTTGATGTCACGAAAAGAAGCGATGATACGGCCTATGGCTAACAAGAAGGCCACACCGACCACAATATTAGCTCCCGTTCGCCAGCTTCCAAGCAACACAGCAGCTGCCAGTATCAGCCGTCCAATCCAGCGATCAAGAGTAGCTGTCATATACATAGATTCCTCCCTATCCCCTTCTCATCGTAACTTCCCTGTCATATATCGCCAATACCAATACCCCATTGCCCAATATTGGTGTTCTTTCCCCATCGCTTTGGCCATCATTTTCATTTCCTTATAATTGCGCGGCTCTGCCAGTAGCGGCACATCTTTCCACGGAGATTTTGTTGCGACATCATGAAACAGCCCCGCCAAGGGATGGATACACCACCTGTGCCAGGGCTTTTGCCGTGTTGCATAATGAAGCAAAATCACATCTGTCGGCAGTTCCCAGTCACTTTTTTCCATATTATAGACAAAATTATATTTTTTATCTATATAGCAAATATCATTTTCAAGCAATACATTCAGGATATCCTGGTCAAGATAATCGTATTTACCAGGATCTGCTGCTAATGCCGCCAAGGAGCGCTCCGAAATATCTTTTTCATGCCAGCGATTGATATCGATGTAAATCATGCCTGCATTAAAATATTTTCCGCTGGTTATCCCCAGCTTTTTCATCCGGATTGGGAAATGATAGCTGTCAATTAAATCATTTACAGCGGCGACTGTTTTCCCGCCAAAGTCCAGCTGCTTTAATTCTGCTAAAGATCCCAGGCAAATAATATCTGCATCAAGATACAAAATCTTATCCACCTGTCCATGGAGAACCTGTCCCATAATGAAACGATAGTAGGTGGCGATTGACCACTGCAGCGTTGATCGAAGATCTCTAAAAACATCGGGATTGATATAATATAGCTTTATCATAACTGGAAACATTTGTGCCAATTCTCGAAGCCGCTTGTGGTCCTCCGGCTTAATCCCATCAGTAAAAACATGAAAGACGATCTGTTCTTCGGAGTTATTCATCAATACGGAGGTCATTGCAACCCCCATCGGGCGGGCAAAATTTTCATCAATGCCAAAGGCTATATTTAAAGCAGTTTCTGTCTGATAACAGCAATCCGGTTCATGTATAAGTTCTGTTTTTATGATTACATCTGTAAAAAATGCCATCTGTGTCTACTCCCTGTCCGTTAGCTTTTTAATAAGTCTCGCCGGGACTCCGGCATATACACCATCTGCTTCACAGCTTTTTGTGACGACAGATCCGGCGCCAATCACGCAGCCAGGGCCAATATTCACCCCGGGCAAAATCGTTACATTTGCCCCAATCCAGCAGCCATCACCAACGGTTATCGGCAGACTCTTGCCATCACCCGCCCGTCGTTCAAACCCGCCGATTTCATGGGTTCCACAGACAAACATCACATTAAAGGCTATATCACAGTTGCTGCCAATCTTTATCGTTGCACTGTTATTAAAACTGCAATTGTAATTAATCCAGGTATGATCACCAATTTCTATATCTGCACTATCAAAGCTGCAGCCCGGCTTGATCCAGACCGGATCCTTCAGCTTCATGCCATAGGCTTTGTAGATAATTCCCCGCAGCCAGGTATTTACTAACGTGGATCCTGCCAATCCATTGATGATAAGATCCCGCATCGGACGGGCAAAAGCTTTATTTAGTCGCCGTTTAAGCATCTGCATCCCTGCCTTTTTGATTTTTTCTTGCCATCTGTGCCAGCTGCGCCTCGACCACAAAATCAAGCCGTCCTGATAAAAAGCGGACTCCCTCAATCCCTGCCCGTGCAGCACATTCCATGTCTGACAACTTATCACCGATAAGAAAAGCTTTTTGCTTATCGACTGCATATTTCTGACAGGCAAGCTCCAGCAATTTTATCCCTGGTTTACGACACTCACAAGCCTTTTTATATTCTTCCACACACCCCTCCGGATGATGCGGGCAATAAAAAAACTCATCGATATACGCCCCATGACGTGCGAGGTCTTCATTCATCCACTCATGCATCCGTTGAACATCTGCCTCGGTATAATACCCGCGGGCTACCCCGCTTTGATTCGTGATGACAAAAACAAGCCAGCCGGCCTGATTGCAGGCCTTTATCGCCTCCACGGCCCCCTCTATCCAGACAAAATCCGCTATTTTGTATAAATAGCCAATATCCCTGTTGAGTACCCCGTCACGATCGAAAAATACGGCCGGTCTATTTCCCATAGGTGAAGTATCCGCCCTGGTCAAGAAAATGGCAATAATCGGCCGCACCCGCTTCAATGCTATGGAAGCCCTGATCATAGCCGGCTGCCAGGAGCTGTGTCAGATCGGCTTCGGTGAAATTCTGGTACTTGCCGCGTAAAACTTCCGGGAAATCGACATATTCAATATGTCCCGTTCCCATATAGTCGATAACCGCCTGTGCCGCTTCTTTAAACATATACGCCTTACCGGTCCCACAGTTATAGATGCCACTTGGCCCCTTATGCTGCCAGAACCACAGATTGACCTTGACCACATCCTTAACATAGACAAAGTCACGTTTTTGTTCGCCATCACCATAGCCGTCAATCCCCTTAAAGAGCTTAACATAGCCATTTTCTTTCAGCTGGTTGTAGAGCTGATAAACAATGGAGGCCATCTTTCCCTTATGGTGTTCCTGGGGCCCGTAGACGTTGAAGTATTTGAGCCCTACAATCTGACTCTTTGCTTCCGGCAGGACCTGACGGACATAACGGTCAAAGGCAAGCTTTGAATACGCATAGGGGTTCAGTGCATCCTCACAAGCATTCCCTTCGGTAAAGCCATTGGCTCCGCTGCCATAGGTCGAGGCCGACGATGCATAAAAAAATGGGATTTCCTGTTCCATACAGAAGTGCAACAAGGCCTTCGAGTATTCATAATTTGTTTCCATCATAAAGTTGCAGTCATATTCCATCGTGTCAGAACAGGCTCCTTCATGAAAGAGAGCCTCGATTTCCATTTCATCGAAGACACCTTCTTCGATATTCTGTAAAAAAGTGTCCTTGTGACTGTAGTCGATAAACTGCAATCCGATCAGATTTTTATAGTTCAGGCCGCATTTCAGATCATCCACGATCAGGATGTCCGTCCGTCCCTGCTCATTCAAAGCCTTTACAATGTTGCTGCCGATAAATCCGGCTCCGCCTGTTACTATGATCACAATATCCGCTTCCTCTCTCTACCTTTATACCCGTTCAAGTGCCGCCAGCAATTCTGCCCGGCTGATGGCATATGTACCTACTTTTGCTACGACGACACTGGCCGCGAGATTGGCAAGATATGCAGCCATTTCCGCCGGTATTTTCCCGGCAAGCGCCAGCCCCATCACCGCAATCACCGTGTCACCCGCCCCTGATACATCGAAGACCTCCTGTGCCAGGGTTGGAATATGGGTCGCCTTCGGACCGATCAGGCTGAGCCCTCGTTCCGAGCGCGTTACCATGATGTTTTCCAGCCCATAGGTTGCCTTTATACCTTGAGTGGCACTTTCCACTAAAAGATCCTCATTCAATACCTCCTGCTCGGTTACCTCATTAAGTTCCTTCAGATTTGGCGTAAGATAATCCGCCCCGCGGTACTTCTCCCACTGATTGCCTTTGGGATCAATGATAATCGGGATCGCCTGCTGTCGGCAATGCTTTATCAGGTATTGGCAAAGCTTTTCCGTGCAAACGCCCTTGGCATAATCCGATACAATCACGCCGTCCAGACCGGCGGCAAACACCTCGGCAAAATACTGCTCAAATGCATCTTCTTCGGCTGTTGCTAACGGACCCGTCTCTTCAAAATCCAGCCGGATCATCTGCTGATGCCCGCCGATTACCCTCAGCTTCGTCGTCGTCGGACCAGCAGTCGTAATGAGTCCTGCCGGATCGATTCCCTTTTCGCTCAGCTGCCGTTCGAGCGCACTGCGATGATAATCCTGGCCAGCAGCACCGGCAAGATATGTTTTACAGCCAAGCAGCGCCAAATTATGAGCCACATTCGCCGCTCCGCCTAAAGTCTCTTTCTGCCTGATGACCTTTGCCACTGGAACCGGAGCCTCCGGGGAAATCTTTTTGACTTCACTGTAATAATATTTGTCGAGCATCACATCGCCGACAACGAGCAATCGGCATTTTTCTATTTTATTTTCCACAAACTCATGTAAAAAAGTTTTTTCCGTATCCATTGTCAAAAATCCTTGTCCACATAATCGCAAATCATGTGACCGATCAAAATATGACATTCCTGTACCCGTGCTGTAACCGGATAAGGGATGGCGACCGCAATTTCAGCAACCTGCGTCAGCTTATTCGGCCCCTGTCCTGTCAGCGCTGCCGCAAAAGCACCCTGGCGCTTTGCTTCCTCCAGGGCCAAAAGGATATTGCGGCTATTGCCGGAAGTCGATATGCCGACAACGACATCACCAGGCTTTACCAGCGCCTGCACCTGCCGGCGGAAGACTTCATCGTACCCGTAATCATTGGCAACGGCCGTAAGAATCGAAGTATCTGTTGTCATCGCCACGGCCGGCAGCCCTTGACGTTCCTTGACAAACCTGCCGACAAATTCTGCCGCAATATGCTGGCAGTCGGCCGCACTGCCACCGTTGCCACAAAAAAACACGGTGTTTCCATTCGTGACAGCTTCCCGGCACAAATCCGCCAAAGCCTGTATATCCCCCATGCACTGCTCTTCCATAGCCGCCAATGCGGCTTTATGCTGCCCGACCAAATGTTCAAAATACATGTAAAGTCCCTCCTTAACCGACAGTAGCGACAGGCCCGCTGCCTATCGCTTCTGCTTTTCATACTGCTATAATTCTATAACCTTACACTGATAATGTCCATACTCCCGTTCGACATTCCCTGCCTGATCCTGATATTTTTCAAGCAATACCAGCGCCTGCTCCAGGACAACTTCGACCGGGATATTCTTCATACAGGCCATCGTCTTCTTCGGACACTCATGAATGCCGCAGGGATGGCACGCTTCCGGGGTCTTGATCAATATATCCTTGCCATCATACGGATAGAATCCCGGAACAGGTGATGCCCCAAACATTGTCACCAGCGGCACCGACTGCGTTACCGCTATATGCATCGGACCAGAGTCGGTCGTGATGACAACCGCACATTTTTTCAAAAGTGCGGCTAGTTCCTGTAAGGTGAGTTTACCGGTAAGAATCTTTACATGCGGATGCACCCTATGTTTCATTTTGGCAACAGCCGCCTGAACAATCGTCTCATCCATCGGTCCGCCAAAATAAACGACACCATAGCCAAGATCAATCAACCGGTCAGCAGCTTCAGCAAAATATTCATCACACCAACGCTTGGTCTTCCAGCTAGCACCAATATTAAGCCCCACTACTTTTAGTGACTGTGCTTCCTCACCAAAGGTCTTTTGCCAAATGGCCTCGCCGGATGCTTTTGCCTCATCATCCAGCCACATCTCGAGGCCGCCATCATCGATTTTTGTCACCCCGGCCGCTTGCTTAAGCACCTCAAAATGGGAATGAATCTGGTGCATAACAGCTTTTTTATTTGGCAATACCTGATCAAAAAACCAGCCGGCAACCGGCGTTGCATAGCCGACAATTTTCCTGGCCCCGCTAAAGGCCGCAATGAACGAGGCCCGTTCATTGGCATGCAGATTGATGACCAGATCAAATTTACGCTGGCGAATCTCGCCAATAAACTGCCCGTAATGCCATAGATTATTGTGATATCCCTTTTTATCAATCTCGATCAATTCATCAATATGCTGGTTGCAGCGAACCAGATCCCGCAGCTTTTTATCCGCCAGCAAGGCAATATGTGCCTGCGGATAATTGGCTCTGAGCGTTCGCAGCACCGGGGTCACCAGCAGCAAATCCCCGATATGCATAAGATTTATAACCAGTATTCGCTTGTACAAAAAAACACCTGCTTTTCCTCGTTTAGTTCTTCGCCAGTGCCGCTATATTCGCAGCGAGCTTTGCCGGAGAATACTCTTCATACGCAGCCTGCAGCTGCTCACGGTAGAGCTCTGCCTGTTCATCATAGGTGTTGACAAATGTCTCTATGGCCGTTTTCAGCGAGGATGAATCCCCATTTTTAAAGTCCATCCCTATTTTAAAGCGCTGCAACACTTCCGGGTTCACATTATCGGCATTGATTACAGCCTTCCTGTAGCCAATCGCATTCGAAAGAATGGCCGACGTATGATAAAGATACCGGTCATTGCCATACGGCATGACAATCGCATCAACACTTGCCAGCCCCTTTTGCCAGTCAACACCGATCAGTGCGCGATGCCAGAATTCAAGGCCGTCTGCACCCTCATATTTTTTGATAATCCGGTCGAAGTCCTCGGCATCCGCCGGAGTCTGCGTTGCGCCTTGAACAATCAGGCGCACCGGACGATTGAAGGCACAGGTTTTATACACCTCTAAAAATGCGTCGAGTTTCTTTTCCCGGCGATATTGACCGAAAAAACCGAGCCTGAGAATGCCGTCTTGCGCTTGCTGCGCCGCCGGATCAATATCCCGGGGGATGTAATTTGGCGGCGAATAAATACTAATATTGGGTCCGTCAAGTTCCAGTTTTTCTTTGGCAAACGTTTGCACGCCAACCCTGATATTCGGCCGTGCCAAAAACTTTTTCGTCTCGGCCTGCAGCCGCACGACTTCTTGCGGTGTAACCCCGTGGATTAAAAACAATACCGGAACCGGTGAGTTTTTCAACGGGCTGATCGCCAGCGCCCTGAGATAACGATACGTAGCCGACGGAAAGATGATCGCATCAAAAGCGCCTGCTTTTGCATATTGAAGCATCGCACGGTACCAGCGCTGGCGGTTGATTTCGCGTTTTGCTGCCAATAACGTCTTTTTGAGCCCTCTCGCTCCGGCATAGGATATTCCCCTGCCAGAAATAGGATGCACGGGTACACCGTAATTCCATTTAAATTCATGCCCTTCCGGAACATAAAATTCGACCTGATGACCAAGCGCCGTCAATTCCTCGACCAAAATCCGGTCAAAATCGATTTCATGCCCTCCTGGGGTAACCACACATTCCATGATTGCAAATTTCATTTTGTCACCTGTTTTCCCTGCCAATAATATAATTTAACGTATTTGGAAAAGGTATAAAACCCGTGAAACATCGCAAATACAAAGCCCATCCGCCCATCGAGAAACCCCAGCTTTAAGATATAAAACCGAAAAAATGCAAACCAGGGGCGAAGGATGAGGTCACTGAGTCTGGCCGTCTTTCCTCGTTGCTGCATCTTTTCCGCCATTAAGGTCGTATACTGATTGAATTTAATAAAATACCGATCCCAGTCAGTATACGTATAATGTTCCATCGGCTGGAGAAGCCTCTTTACCGGAACACTAAGCGTCGGATGCTCATGCACGACGCCCTCCCAGTTAACACTCGTTCGTGGACAAAGGCGCAGTACGTAATCCGGGTGGTGCTCGCCATGCTTCATTTTCTGCCCAAAAACAATATTCAGTCGTTTGATTTCATAGCCACAGGAAACGCCGCCTGTCATTACCCCTTGTATTTCTGCCGCCAACGCCGGCAATACGCGCTCGTCGGCATCGAGATACAGCACCCAGTCGGCCGTTGTCTGTCCGAGCGCAAAATTGCGCTGTCCGGCAAAGCCGTCGGGGCCCATTGGTTGCACAACCACTTTGGCGCCAAGCGAGCTGGCAATAGCCGTCGTCTGATCCGTACTGCCGGAATCGATCAGCAATATTTCATCGGCAAAGCGCACGCTACTTATACAGTCTCTTATATTTTTTTCTTCATTGTATGTGAGAATGATTACTGCCAGCCTCGGTTTGGTCATTTGCTCACTCTCCTTCCGGTAAGGATGTCCCCTTTTGCAGCAGCCACCAGGAAATCGTCCGCATCATAGCAGCCTTTTCCTTTACCTTCTGCCTATCCTGATTCAGGTCAGCCCCGGACACACCCGGCAAAAATTCCTGCTGTTCAGAGTCCATTTCCCCCATGCCATTTTTTGTAATCCAGTTATTGCGGTTAAAGCCAACCTCCGTGTGCTTTGTCATGCTGTCAGCAATCGAGTAGTATTCAAAACCAGCCGGGGCGATCAGTTCGATCAGCGTAGGCACCAGATTCGTGTGCCCACCGGCAACCTCCGCCGGCAGCAGATTCTTGGTCACTCCCTGTCCGTAAATCAACAGCGGTATGCTGTGTTTTTCAAACATCGACGGTGTTCCGCTGAGATTCATGCGCTCGGCATGATCGCCGGTAATGATAAAGAGACTGTCTGGATATTTCTCCATCGTCTTTCTTACAAAAGCTGTGACAATCTTGTCCATATACCAATAGTGCCCCAGTTCCTTGGCAAGCTCTTCCCTGTCTACGGCTTCCGGTGGTAAAGTCGCCAGTTCCTTCTCGACATCAAAGCCCTCCTGGGCCAGATCGAGATTATACGGGGGATGATTGGAGCTTGTCATGATCAGATGAACCGTTGGCTCTTCCTGACTCAAATGATCCTCCAGGGCCGCAAATAAATATTCGTCCTTGGTGCCCCAGATATTTTGCTTCGGGGCATTATAATCCACGCAGCCAAAGAAACGGTCAAAGCCCTGGGCCAGGGTAAAGTCTTTTACCCGATCCCAGGAGGGAAATCCGCCATACCAAAATTCGACCTTGTAGCCAAGCTTATGCAGCTGCGGCGCCATCGAAGTTATGTACGTTTCCTTAAAGGTTCGCGGCTGGTAATTCACGTATATATTGACATCGGAAAGCCCGGTTACCATGCCGGTAATCGCGGTCGAGGTAAAATCACCATTTGGCATAAAGGAACGCGTATAAAAGGACTGATCCTCGGCGATCAGACTCTTGATGCCATCAGCGGCATGCAGCTGCTTGTACTTATCGAGCAGTGGCCACTGTTCCCAGGTCTCCCCAAGGACGATAAAGATATGCTTTGGCTTCTTTATCGTCGGTCCCTGTGCAATCCGCTTCAAATAAGGGGCGATATCATTGCCGCTAACTTCGTTGTGCCCGGCAATCTGCTGGCTGTATTCACGGATCTTGCTCTGATCCACCCCGCTGATGCCGCCCTCGGCCATGCGCTTGCTCGATGAATAGCCGCGGTATACCGCCTGGAAATCATCGAGGATGCATTCATTGAGGAAACTATCCCGGGTAGTTCCTGCATTTTCCCAGTTGATTGAATGCGTGTAATCAAAGCTGCCGCCAAAACGCATGAACAGCATGAAAACTGGCAGCAGGATGATAAGACTGCCTTCAAACAGATAACGTCCGGCAACCGAACCAAATCGCGGAAACCGGGCCGTTTTTGCCGTCAACACAAAATACTTAAACAGCCGGTAAAATACCCAGCTCAGCACCAAGGCCCCCAGAAGTCGCAGCGGCAAATTATACTGCTGTACCATGGTGACAAACAATGCCTGCACATCATCCTGCATGCCATGCATAACCTGTTGATTGAAGGTCATGCGAAATTCGCGGTAATATGGGAACCGTGCTTGAAATAGAATCGACAATACAAGAATGAAGAAGGTCCCCAGACCAAGCCGCACTTTATCCAGATTGATCTTGGGCAGAATTATATTGACAACCGTTGCTGCCAAAAACCCCAATAAGGCTATAATCCCGGCGGACTTCAAGCTAATGCGCAGACCTGTCCACAGGGCTGCCAGGACATCACTGGCAGCAGTATCCGCCCCCATAAACTCCCGCATATAATACATAAAATACACTCTGTACAGACAGAGTAGTAGCAAGAAGAACAGATAGGTTCGTCCATCCTTCTGCAGGTTTTCAAAAAATTTATTAAATCGCATGTATTTCCTCTGCTCCTATAGCTACAGCATTTTCTGTATTCTCTCAATAACAAGCTGCGGTGGAATTTGTTCCAGACAATCCCGGTCAAAGCGGCACTGCCGCTTCCAGCAGTAACGGCAGTCACAGCTGACCTCAAGGGCATTTTCCATCTGTCCGTATGGGCCATTGCGGTTGGCATCGGTCGGCCCCATCAGCATAATCGTCGGCAGTTTCATGCCTGCCGCAAGATGCACCGGACCGGTATCCCCGCCGACGATCAGTGCCGATCGCTGCAGAACATACGCCAGCTGCTTGAGGGTTGTTTTTCCGACAAGGCTGACCGGGGGGATTTGTGCCGCTGTCTCAATTTCAGCTGCCAGCCGTTCATCGACAACCCCGCCGCCGATGAGAACCGGAATAATATTTTTATTATACAGCCAGTCCGCAAGCTGTGCAAAGTATTTTGCCGGCCAGCGTTTATTCGGCCAGTTGGCCCCCGGTGCCAGCACGACATAGCGATTGCCTATATCGGCGCCAGCCTGGGTCATCAGCCGCACGGCAACATCCGCCTCACGCTCCGTGACCTCAACCGGAAATACGACCTCCTTCACCTTACAGCCAAGTTCCCGCACAACGTCGAGATAGCGCTCCACGATATGGCCTTTCGCATGAGCTCCAGCTACCGACCGGCTGATACGGTCGCTGCCTTCCCGCATATCCACGCAGCCAAGTCTGAGTGGAGCCTGACTCAGCCAGGCAATTGCCGCCGACTTAAACAGGCCCTGCAGATCGAGGGCAACATCATATTTTCTTTGCTGCAGCCGGCGCTTAAACGGGCCGATATGCTTGAGAAATCCTCCTATAGATTTAAATTTTTTCTTTTCAAACAGAATAATCTCGTCAATATAAGGATTGTTTGTCAATAGATCATAGGCCGGAGGCTCAACCACCCAGGTAACCCTCGCTTCCGGGAAGGTTTCTTTAAGTGCATAGGCAACCGGCAACGCATGAATCACATCCCCAATTGCACTGAGCTTCACCACTAAAATATTTTTCGGCGTCATGTCAGACTCCTCTCTCAACAGAAAGGCTCCATCACCACAGGGGGACAGAGCTTCTCTTGTTATTTTATAATGTTCGTTTTATTTTTTCAATCACATTTGTCGTTGACCGGCCTTCGACCATAGCAATAAATTTTACCTCGCCACCATAAGCCTGCACGATTTTGGCCTCCGGCAATGTCGCCAGCGTGTAATCGCCGCCCTTGACATAGACATCCGGCCGAACTTTGCCAATCAGTTCCGCTGCGGTTTCTTCGCCAAAGAGCACCACTGCATCTACTGCCTTTAAGGCCCCAACGACTTCAGCCCTATCGAGCTCCTGATTCAACGGCCGCTGCGGACCTTTGAGCCGCCGAACCGACTCGTCCGTATTGATTCCCAAAACCAGGAAATCTCCACAGGCCCTGGCCTGCTCCAGATAGCGCACATGGCCGGCATGCAGGATATCAAAACAGCCATTGGTAAAGGCAATTTTTTTCCCGGTCCGCCGCAAAATATCGCAAAAATTTTCTATATCAGCCGCATCTATCAGCATACAAGATCCTCACTTTTTCAAAACTCTTATCAGTTCTTCTGCTGCTACCGTTGCTGTCCCCAGCTTGCGGACAGCAATTCCCGAAGCATAATTTGACAACTCCGCCGCGAGTGACGGTTCAATCCCCGCTGCCAAAGCGAGCGCCATCGCGGCCACACAAGTATCCCCGGCACCCGATACGTCATAGACCTCACTCTTATCCGACACCGGAATATTATGCACAGCACCGTCGGCCTCAAACAGCGTCATCCCTTTTTCACCACGGGTAATCAGCACGCCTTTGGCCCCCATTTCCCGCAGCAGCTTTGCCCCGGCATCATAGAGTTCGGTCTCCGTCAAAAACGGGAGTTCCATGGCAGCTGCGAGTTCCGCATCATTTTGCTTAATGTAATTTATGCCCTTAAACCGGCGGATATCATAACGGGAATCGACAATTGTCGGAATCCCTTTTTCATTACAGTAGTTTGTGATCAGCTCACGCATGGCCTCGGTAATCGTCCCACTGCCATAGTCGCTTAAAACGACCCCATCGACCTTGTGCAGCCGCTCTTTCAGATACTGAATGATCTGCGCTTCAAAGGCCGGTTGCATCTTTTCCTTGGTTTCCTTATCGATTCGCACAATCTGCTGACTGACAGTCGCCCGCCCACCGGCAATAATCCGGGTCTTGGTAATCGTCGAACGCTTTTCGTCACAAAAAAGCCCTTTGGTGTCAGCGCCGCTTTTCTCTAAAACAGCCTTTAATCCTTTAGCGGCACTGTCAAAACCCAACAGCCCGACAGCAAAGACTTCGCCGCCAAGAGTCGCCGCATTGTTCACAACATTGGCCGCTCCGCCGGCAATGATGACCTCAGCGGCTTGTTCAAGCACAAGCACTGGCGCTTCCCGGGAAATCCGTGAAATTGTTCCCTGCAGATAAATATCTGCTACCATATCGCCAATGACAAGAATCTTTCTCCCTTGCATTTCCTCTATAAGATCAAGCAAATCTTTTTTCATTTCTTACAGCCCCCAGTGTCGTCATTACCATGGCATAAGCTCAAAATGGAGTTGTATCTGGTCGCGTTTTTCACGATAGCGCAAGACCATCTGTACGCAGTGCAGATCATGGTACCAGTAATAATCAACATCATGAATTTCACTTTGATCAAGATCATAGCCTACACCAACGACCACGCGGTTCTTGTCATCGAAGCGATAGCTAAAACCACTTTCGAATTTTTTTGAATAATCCTCCGTGTCATAGTAAAACAAAGAATCTGCCGCTGTGTTCTCCGTATAATGATAGCCGACAAACGCAGCCGCCCGATCATTGATTTCCTTGAGCAAGGTAGCATCATAGTTCCAGCTATTTACGGTCGAATTATCATAAGATTCCTTCGTCACAGAATAACTTGTCCCGGTATACAGATGCAAGGTCTTGCCAAAATTAATCGCATCACGCGTTAATCCGACATAATATTTTTTATGCCAGCTCGACTTGGTATCGTCTTCCCACTGGCCCACTTCACCGCCAAAGTAATAGTTAAACGGCGACGTCCCAATTTTGCGACTGCCGTATTGATACGTGAGCGTCGGCTTTTTGTCAACCCAATTGCTGTTGCCATCTTCAAACGACCCATACTGGATTTCCAGATGATTATAGCTGTTATTCCAGCGGGCCCCATACACATTCTTGAAATCATGTTTTGTATAGTAGTTTATATCCGCATAGGCATCGACGTTCTGCGCCAGCGGATAGGTATAGGTCTGGGAAATCTCTACGCCATCGCTGTTGTCATAACCAACCCGCGGAAAGGCATCGTTTTTCTTGTTCTGGCCAATCTCCGTCTCATAACGCTTTTTCGTGCCAACAACGGTATTTTTTAGCCAGAATTTTGCATTATACATAATCATGCGCTGGTTCGGCCAGACTTCAATCTTCTCCGCACTGGTATGATAATCCGGCTTTTTTGCCGAACACTTGGTCATCGTCCCATTGTAGATTACAACATGATCCGGATAGAATTCGATTTTTTCACCCTTGATGTATTCCTGATCGAGTTTCCCCGACACATCACTCATAGTTCCCAGCTTGGTTCCATAATTATAAGCCGTCTTATAGCCATCAAGAATCAGCCGCGGATTTGTCACCTGCAGCATATGAACCTTGCCATCAACGTAAATATCCTCACTCTTGGTATTGCCAGTGATTTCTTCAGCCAGTACCCTGGCCTGGAGCTGGGTGATCTTCACATCGCCTTTGGCATAGACGGCCCCACTGCGCTGATCATAGCAGATATCTGCCCCTTCAAAGGTAACGGGAGCTCCCTTTTTCGGGTCGATCGGCTGCTTCAGTGCCGGCTGGGCTGCCAGTTCCTTCTTCAAAGCCACAAGTTCTGCATCGGCAGCATTCGCGCGATCATTTCGCCGCTGCATATCAATATAATCAAATATTTCCGTTCCTGTATCAGAGCCTACACTTTCCGCTGCTGCATAGCCTGGCAAAAGAGTCAGGCAGGCCAATAAGCCGGAGCAGATCTTTTTTCTATTCTTCATTCGCACTAAAAATCTCCTGTCATTTAAATATAGAAACTATTAACTTTTATATCTTCGCCATCTATAGCCTTTTTCCTGCCAGACTAGATAAAAAGAAAGGAAGCCCTGCCTGTCGCAAAGCTCCCACCTGTCATTTTAATGTGCTGCCTGCATACCATAAAGGTCAATATCAGCTTTTGTCTGAATGTACATTTCCGTTCCTGGTGGCAGATCAATATTATGTCCCTGAACAAAGGCCCCGGTAACAATGCCTACCGGGCCAAGAAGCACCATGCCGGCAATTGAAGCTCCGGCTGCCATCGCCATCGATTTCATTTCCTTCTTCGCTTCTTCGCCGACAAAGGTATTGACTACCGTACCATCGACCGCCCGTGTCTCCTGAAAATCGATTTCCACCTGGGCATCACGGCCAAAATTACGGGCCTGCTCCACCTTGGTCACCGTGCCAGTTCCTGGAGCGCCTTTGGCAAAAATCAGCTGCCCGTTTTCCGTGACATTTTCGGCAACTTGATATTGAATGGCATCCCCCACCTTAAGATTGCGGGCATTCACCGGGGTCACCAGAGCAATCTTAATCAGAGTGTTGGCTGGCACCATGACCTTTGTCAGTGGAATCGTATCCCCACCAAAGGCAAATCCGCTCAATGTCGCAATCCGGCTTTTATATGTACCTTCCTTAGGGGCGCCTTCAATTGTCACCTCCATGCTGGCAACCCGTTCCTTAACGGAAGCCATACTGACATTATGTGTCAGTGCCCATTCGACCGCATTGAGCTTTGTCAGCACCGACGGCTGGGTGCTATTATCAAACATCAGATTGTAGAGACCGTCTACTCTGTCTATCATGCTCGTCGCCGGATGCGTTCCCATATAATCCTTTTCCAGACGATTGATCCGGTCAAGCATAGCTCCAGTTTGCGCACTACCATACATGGTATTTTCCACACTCGTCATTTTCCCCTGAATAGTCGTCACATCGACCGTTTCAGCTGCCATTGCCGTTCCGCCGGTCGAAATCAGAAACATAGTACAGAGAAATACTGCCATTATTTTTTTTAAATACATTCTTAGCCCTCCTATTTGCCCTTAGTATGTTAAATCCGGACGTCGATCTGCGCCGATACACCTACACCCTGGACCCGGGAAAAGTTCGTCGGATTTTTGCTGTCAATCGGAATCAGTGCTTTGACCCGGAAGCTGTCACCATTAAACTCGCCTTCAATCTGCAGCACCGCCTTGGTCTGATCCACCAGCGCCTGTGGCCCAGAAATCTGTGCAGCCCCGGCATACGTGCCATTCCCAACCGTAATAACCGGCACAACCTTCGTCGCATAATCCGAGCTGACGCCGTTTTTGGCCGTCAATGTATTGATAAAATTATTCAACGGCCCGGCAAACTGATCAACCAATACCGCAATTCCGCCCACCTTTAAGATTCCACCCAAACTGCCAAGGCTGAAAGCCTGCGTCGTCTGCATAGCCGTGACCGAAATAATACTCAGTGACAGCAAAGATGCCACGCATAATTTTTTCCACTTCATTTTTCTTCCCCCTTTGGTCAAAACATTTTAATAATACTATCTTAAATGTAAATTCGGCAAAAAAGGAAAAAACCCTTTTCGTTTGATCGAAAAGGGTTTTAAATAAAAAGGACTTCTGCCGAAGCAGAAGTCCTTTTACTGATTTCTTAGAACAAGAAGTCAAGAGTTGTGTAGATTTTGCTAACATCTTTATTTGTGTCAATAACACGAGTGCCTCTGAAATATCTAGCTGTGAGCAG
The DNA here is from genome assembly GCA_963678095.2 of Selenomonadaceae bacterium. GTDB lineage: Bacteria > Bacillota > Negativicutes > Selenomonadales > Selenomonadaceae. Next base: position 1,385,201 of record OY782746.1, read on the forward strand.
GATATTCTTATCGAACGTGTAGTTACCGCCGATTTCAATACCTTTGTTATCATACGACACAGCATCCCAAGTTGGAGCTACTGTAGCAGCTGTGCCTACATAGCGGTAAGCAGCCCATGCGCCGAAGGAACCCGGAGCACTAGCATCAGCGCCTTTGTATCTGAGTTCGAAGTTATAAGCTTTTGCACTGTCGCCTGCATCAAGGTTAGATTTAGCATAGTAAGCATCTGCAGCAAGTGTGTCGCTGAACTTATACGTACCACCAACGCCCCAAATTTTATCTTGATCGTCAGTAGAAAGATTACCTAATCCATCAACAAATTTAGCGCTACTGCTAAACTGATAGTAACCAGCTGCCAAGCTTAAAGCTTTTGTCGGGCTGTAATCGAACTGAATAGCCGAATAGTTACCACCCTGGTTATCAAGTACGTTTCCTGTGATAAGCGCGTCACTCTTATACGTACCAGCTGTCAAAGTAGTTTTTACAACTTTACCGAAGGAAATTTCTGCACCACTTACAGTATCATCCATTACGACGCCCTGAGTAGCATATGTCGGCAATTTACCCAATTTCGTGTGAACTTCGCCGATATTTCCTTCAACCCATGCACGATTGAATTTCGTCGTATCACCGGAATCTGTATTTGATGTCTGATCATTCTTGTATTCAAGACGAGCATGGCCAGCCCAGTTATCATTGATCTGAAGAGTAGGTTCCAAACGCAAAACAACTGTATTTGTGTTTGATTTTGCTCCGTCTGTACCTTTATGGTAAGCAACAGTTGAAGCTGTGTCATCTTTTTTACCAACAAATTCATAACGAGCGAAGCCAGTCCATTTTACATTGTCAACTCTCTTTTCGAGGTTGTCAACGCGAACGCCGAGGTTGTTGAGTTCATCAGCGAATTCAGCAGCCAATTTGTCGATTGTAGCTTTGTCAGAAGCCGAAACATCCGTTTTAGCCATAGCTTTAGCTACGATCTGAGCCATTTCATAACGAGTGATTGTGTTGTCACCACGGAAAGTGCCATCGCCATAACCGTTAACAACGCCATCTTTAGCCAATTTTGTTACAGCGTCATATGCCCAGCTGTCAGCCGGTACATCGCTGAACGGATTTGCTGCAGCAAAAGTTGTGCTGGCAGCGCCTACTACTAATGCAGTAGTGATTGCAGATACAAGAGTCTTTTTCATCTAAAAACTCCTCCTAAAATTTTATTTGAACCTTTCATTTTTAGGAAGAATTGCTCTTGGTGAGTATCCACGTTTCCTCAACCAGCTTTTCATTCCATTAAATTTCCAGTTCTAGGCTATCATAGCATATAACACATAAAATTTCAAGTATTTTTTTTACACAATTTTTTGAAATATCGCTCAGCGAGGATCACGGCAACATAATCATCGACCGGCTCCGGCGGCACCTGCATCGTCGTCGGCAGGAGGCGGCGCCAGCCATGCGGACGATTTTTCTGCCAATAACGAAGCTTAGCTTCATCCGTCGTCCGGTATTCATCGAGCACGGTGAGCGGCAACTCTGGAACTGCTATCCGAATTGCCGACTGCGCCTCACTGCTGGTCGTACCGTCCCCGATAGCCAGGGCTTCCGCCTGATATTCCCGGACCAGACGGCTGACCTTAATACCCAGTCGTCTGGTTTCGACAACCTCCTGAAAAAAAATTTTTCCATCATGGCGCATAACCGCCAGGCCGCATTTTTCACGACCCGGATCCACAGCAAGAATATACATAAAATCGCTTCCTTTATTTATGATTATGGTTCATTCAGCTGTTCCACCTTGATTTTTAGCCTAAGCGGGCCGAGGGTGTCCGTTGCCTCCGCCGCATAAGCAGACAATAGGATTTCCCCATGCATATTGGCCAAACTGTTGACTACTTCATAAAACTGATTGCCATTCATCACGCCGACTGACCCTCTGATCGGATCCGCTAAAACGCCTTTCTTTACGGCGGCCGCATTGATCTGTTTGAGAAAATCAATGACCAGCCCTTCTGTTTCATTTCTTTCCCGCCCCATCATCAAATGCTCAGAAAAAACAAATTCATTTTTTTCGTATACGGTCCGATTGGAGTACAGTTCCACATGCGTGCGCACGGGCTCGCCGCGGACAAGGTTACCGGCCGCCACGATGCGAACGACCAGATCCTGATCTACCCGCTGCATTTGTTCCATTACGGCTTCATATTCGCGCTGGTAAATCAAAATTCCTTCTGCTCCGGCAGATTGCCCAAGGCGTTCCACAAGATGGCGATTGGCCATATAGACAATGCCGTCAAATCCGTTTTTCAGTGCCTGGCTGTCGCCCGTTTTACGCACAATCCCGCTGGCAATGACCTCGCCCGCCTTAAAAACGATATCGCCTTCCCTGACAAACTGCAACCCCTCCCGCAGTGTCTGCGTTTTTTCCTCAAGGCTGCGGTTTTCCGCTGTTATCTTCTCATTTTTTTGACCTAGCTGCTGATTTTGGCTGGCAAGCAGATCATTTTTCTCCTCCAGAAGTTGATTATTTTCTGCCAGCTGCTGATTGCCGGCAGCCAGCTGTTCATTTTGCTGAGAAAGCGCCTCTTGCTGCTGCCGAAGCTTTTCCACCTCTCGCCGGGCCGCAGCAAAATCGGCCTGCGCCTGATCGCGGGAAGCATTGGCCTGTGCTAGTTCTTTTTCGGCCTGCTCCAAGGTGCTCTGGGTCAGCTGCATTTTCTGGTTGAGCTTCTCCATGCCAAACAGAGCCGTCCGGACATTTTCCGATACAGCGGCCATAATGCCAAAAGTCAGCGTCGTAATCAAGATCCCCGTAAGAATTGTAACGATAATCGATGTATGACGCGGGCGCAGGCCAAAAACAGACAGCTTCTTTTTGCCAACCTTCGATCCCAGACGATCCCCGATAAAGGCAATTGCCCCACCGGTTATGACTAACACTGCAATCAAAACAATTCCATACATGCCATACACCTCTTTTCTGTAGCTTTCATTTATTGCAGAAAAAGCAAAGACTCGCGCCTCTGCTTTCAATGGTTCTTATTTAGCCGCCTTGTTCAGCAGGAAGCCGCCGACAATCATGCCGATGATATTTGGGATCCATACAGCATAGGCTGGCTGCAAGAGCCCCCCCTGTCCAATAGCATTGGCCAGGGTCATTACCGCATAGTAAATGAAGATGATGACGATGCTCAGCCCAAAGCCAAACGAAGAGCTGCTGCGATTGGGCTGCATGCCAAGCGGTACCCCGATCATCGCAAACACAAGGCTTGCGGTCGGAATCGTTATCCGTTGGTACAGTTCCATTTCCATTTTTTTCGTATCAATATACTGACTCCGCATGATCTGAATCTGTGCCCGCAATTCCTTCATCGTCAGTTCTTCCGGATTTTTTTGTTCCTGCAAGATCTGTTTAGGAGTTTTTTGAATTGGAAGTTTTTGCGTATCAAACCGGATCGTGCGCTCCGTTTCCCCTTCGGAAATATCGTATAGTATTCCATTATGCATGGTCCACTGATCTGCCTTCCACTCAGCATACTCTGCATTTTCCACCCGGCACAGCTTGCCACCGATAAAGTCCTGCATCGACACCCCCTGCATTCTGCCACTGTCCGCATCATAACGGCGGGCATAGACAAGGCGCTGTATTTCGCCATCCTGGATTTCCTTGACAATGATATGCTCTTGTGACTGCGGGGCTGTATTGCCTTCAATTTCATAGCGAACCGTCCGATTATAGGCATCATTTGCCCAGGGGACAACGTATTCACTAAAGGCAATCGCAAACAGGCTGACCAGGAAGGATAGGGCGATAACTGGCAAGGCAATCCGCTGGAAACCAATTCCGCAAGATTTCATCGCCGTGATTTCACTTGATCCTGAAAGCCGGCCAAACACCAGCAGTGTCGCCAGCAGCATCGACATCGGAAATGTCCAGACGACAATGCTCGGCATGCTGAAGAAAAACAGACGAATCACCGCTGAAATTGAGGCACCATATTCTGTTATATACTGGGCAATGCGAAACAGGGTTCCCGATCCGACAAACACGGCGGTAAAAGCACAAATGCCAAACAGAAAAGTGCCTATGGTTTCTTTTAATATATATCGATCTAAAATTCTCATCGCCGTCTCCTATAATGTAAAGTTATCGCCAAGATAGAATTTCTTTGCGATCTCACTGTTAGCAATCGTTTCGCTGTCGCCTTCTACGATAATTTTTCCTTCATTGAGAATATAGGCCCGGTCGACAATATGCAGCGTTTCCCGCACATTATGATCCGTAATCAAAATCCCCATGCCCCGCTTACGAAGATAGCTGATGATATCCTGAATATCCGCTACGGCAATTGGATCGACCCCGGCAAACGGCTCATCGAGCAAAATAAACTGCGGCTCAATCGCCAAACAACGGGCAATTTCGACGCGACGCCGTTCCCCGCCGGAAAGTTCTGTCCCTTTGCGGCTGGCAACATGTTCGATATGAAATTCTGCCAGCAGGGCTTCCACCTTTGCCTGACACTCGGCCTTGCTCATAGTTGTCGTTTCTAGAATGGCCAGCAGGTTTTCCTCTACCGTCAGCTTGCGAAAAATCGAAGCCTCCTGTGCCAGATAGCTGATCCCGAGCCGCGCCCGTTGAAACATCGGCATATCCGTAACCCTGACATCGGAAATAAAGACCTCTCCTGATGTGGGGTGTTCAAGCCCGACAATCATATAGAACGAAGTCGTTTTCCCGGCACCATTTGGTCCCAAGAGCCCGACAATCTCGCCTTTTTCTACCCGTAGGGATACGTCATCCACGACATTGCGATTTTTATAGGTTTTAAATAAGTGTTTTGCTTCAATAAACAAAAGGACATACCCCTCTATTCTTTAACTTCTGCCTGACCATCTGCAAGGTACAAGGTCAGTCGGTTGCTCTTGAGTGTATTGTTATCCTGGGTAGCGACGGCATTACCAGTCAATATGACCTTGCCATCTTCCTTCCCGTAGTAATCCGCCTGATCGCCAAAAGCTTCAAGATTCCGAGGTGCGCTGACAATGTGCACGTTACCGGTGCCGATCAGATGATCTTCATTCAGGTAGGCTTCCATTTTATCCGAAGTAAACACACCGTCTTTCATTACAACCTTGGCTGCCGAAGGCACGAGCATATACTGCCGGTCAGCAAAATATTCAATGACCGGTCCCGTGAGTGTCTTATCCGCTTTCGTGGCTGCAACGCCGCCGCTGGCAATCATGTGATCCTTGCCGGCCGTTTTGACGGTTGCGGCTGTCATGTGCATATCTTCTTTATCGGCCACTACATTACCGGTTACCATGCCTTCCTGTGTCCCCGAATTGTACTGGGCTTCTGCCCCGGTAATGCGTGCGCCATCCTGCAGCATAACGACATTTCCGCGCGCGGTAATCAGCCCGCTTTTGCTGTTGTATTCAACCGTATCAGCCGTCAGATCTACTGGTTTTGTCTGCGCCGCCGACAGTGTTCCCGTGATTAACACGCACAGTCCCGCCGTCAGCAGAGCCATCCGCAGCCTTTTTGTATGTTTCATTTTCACTGCACCTTTCCTTTTGTTATATGGGCATGGCCACTGAGCTTGACATTTTCCAACCCGTCGGTACTTTCAATCTTATCCGCCGTAGCCGCCATATCCTCTTTTGTTATTTTAACATTTTCTTCCCCGGTTAAAATTTGTCCGGCCGACTGCCACAAAAGCTTCTGGGCATCAAATTTCGCGCCATCCGAACTTTCAACCTTGACGCCGCCGTCCATTTTGATGTTTTTATCCTTTACCTGATAAAACCCGGCTGGCGCTTTTATGCTGACAACGGTTCCGTTGGTCTGATAAAATTTGCCGGATAAATTTTTCAGCGTAAGATCCTGTGTCTGTGTATCAACAAGGATTTCCTCCGCCGTCATTTCCCAGATTTTAACACCATTTTTTTCCTCACTGATTGTATTGCCGCTATACTGCATCATCCGACTATCCGGCCCCGCCTCCTCGTTCGAAGGAGCCGTAGGCGTTGTTACCACCGCCCAATAAATAAGCGCTGCAACAAGAAGGATCCCTGTTCCCAGCCATAGCTTTGCTCTATTTTTCATATTTCACCGCCTGTGTTTTTACGGTATGGTGCTTTTCTTTTTTTTCTTCCGGTTTCGTATTCCATCGCTTCTGAAACCAAAGCCATTGTGAAGGATTTTCCAGTATCAACTTTTCGACAATCCTCGTCATCCGCACAGTGAAATCGAAGAGGTCTTTATCGACATCTCCATGATCCTCATAACGCAAGGGCTCCCCGATAATGACTTTATGTTTTCCATCAGGCTTGCGCAAAATAAATGCCGGTACAACCGGGGCCTGAAATTTCTTGGAAAAAACCGCCGCCCCCATTGGTGTCGACGCTTCTTTTCCCAAAAAATCAATGAACGCTCCGCTAGGGCCACCATCCTGATCGACAAGAAATCCCAAACATTTTCCCTTTTTCAAGGCGCGTGTCGCCCCCATCAGTTCACTGGTACCGCGGGAAAAAACCTCCACGCCAACCAGCTCACGAAACTCATTGAGCAACCGTGTATGCTGTTCGTTTGGCTGCGGTTTAATAATGGCCGTAACCGGCAGCCCGGAAAAAGTCAGGGCCGCAGAAAGCCATTCCCAGTTACCGATATGTGCAGTCAAGATAACCACGCCATGCCCTTCTGCCAGAGCATCTTTCATCCGGTCCATATGCTGAAGTTCCATATAGGACTCGAAATTCTCTACTGTCAGATTTGGCATATACATGACTTCGAGAAAATTTCGTCCAATATTGATAAAAGACTCACGGATCAGCGCATTTGCCGTAACCTCGCTGTTTCCCATCGAGGCCCGCATCTGTACAACAGCCCGCTGTCGTTGTTTTTTAGCCAAATAATAATATAACAGCCCCATGTATTTTCCCAGCCACAAGATCATTCCATGTGGCAGACAACAAAGAGACCAGCTTATAAACTTAAATATTTTATATTGCATTTCGTATCCCCCGAAAAAAGAGATTCATTCCTTATATCATATCACAATTTTTCTCATTGCTCTATATTTTCCCACATAGGCTGCTTTATATATTCCTGCAGCATTTTATCCCAAAATCCCTGCGATTTTATTATAAACTCCAAAATTTCCCTCACTGCCCCCTGCCCGCCATCCCGGCTTGAAACGACATGGGCCGCAGCTTTTACTTCTGCTACGGCATTATTGACGGCCGCCGCTAGTCCGCTGCGGAGCATAATCGGCAAATCAATCAGATCATCACCAATATAGGCAACTTCAATCTCTGCCAGCTGGTATTTACTGCAGATTTTCTGAAACGCCACTGTCTTGTTCTTCTGCCCCTGATAGAGTTCATCAAATTTCAGTTCCGCCGCTCGGCAGGCAACCATGGCGGATTCACGGCCCGTGATAATGGCCGTTTTAATGCCGCATTTTCTGATCAGACTTATGCCGAGCCCATCCTGGCAGTTAAAGCTTTTAAAACATTCGCCATTCGCCCCAATATGGAGCTGCCCGTCGGTCAGCACTCCGTCAACATCAAAAATAATCAGCCGTATCCTGCGGGCACGCTCTACTGCATCCTGAGACAGCTGCATATCAGACAACTCCCTGACGCAGCAGATCCGTCAGATGGACGATGCCGATCGGATGATTCTTTTCATCGATAACCGGCAACACGGTAATCGGCCGCGGTTTGTGCTTTTCCATCAGGCTCAACGCGCCAGCAGCCAACTTATCCTTGGTGATCGTCTGCGGATTTTTCGTCATCAGATGCTCCACGGTTTCATCGAGGAATTCACTGCCCTTCGAGAGGCAGCGACGAATATCACCATCTGTCACCAACCCGATAAACGCACCGGCCTCATCGACAACCGATGTCGCACCAAGGCCTTTTTCCGTCATCATGAACAGCGCTTCCTTGGCCGTCTTGTCAATGGTGATAACCGGATTGTCCTCGCCACTGTGCATGACATTTTCCACCGTGAGCAGGAGTCTGCGTCCAAGCGCTCCCCCTGGATGAAATACCGCAAAATCCTGGGCAGTGAAGTTGCGGGCTGACAGCAGGGCAATCGTAACCGCATCTCCCATAGCCAGTGTCGCCGTCGTACTGGCTGTCGGTGCCAGCCCAAGCGGACAGGCTTCCCGTTCAACCCCTACATCAATAAAGTGCTCGGCATTTCGTCCCAGTGAAGACTCCCTGCGTCCGCTCATCGCAATGATCGTCGCGCCGATACGCTTGATAATGGAGAGAATATTGACGACCTCTGCCGTTTCCCCACTGTTTGATATCGCGATTACAACATCATGCTCTGTCACCATGCCGAGATCTCCATGAAAAGCTTCCGCCGGATGCATAAAAAAGGAGGGTGTGCCCGTGCTCGCCAGGCTGGCCGCAATTTTCTGCCCAACATGACCGGACTTTCCCATGCCTGTAATGATTACTCTTCCCTGACAGTTTAGAATGCACTGCACGGCTTTTTCGAATTCTTCGTCGATGCGTTCAATCAAATTTTTAACGGCATCGGCTTCAATCGTAAGCGTTTCAATTGCCTTTTCTTTAATCATCGCTAAATCCCCCGTTTCCTGCATAAGCTGCAATTTATTTATGTTTTTTCACGATTTCATTGATGGCCAATGCATCTTTCAACAAAGCTTCAAGCTTGTCAAGATATACCATATTCGGACCATCACAGAGCGCTTCTTCCGGGTTGTCATGAACTTCCATAAACAAGCCATCTACGCCGGCACCGACAGCAGCCCTTGTCAGGTATTCCACATACTCCCTATTTCCGGCTGAAGCTGTCCCGGCGCCACCCGGCAGCTGTACACTGTGAGTTGCATCAAAGATGACCGGATAGCCAAAGGAGCGCATGATCGGGAATGAACGCATATCGACAACAAGATTATTGTAGCCAAAGGACGCACCGCGCTCGGTCAGCATGATTTCCGAGCTGCCAGCTTCATGCAGCTTGTCAACGACATTGCTCATGTCCTTCGGCGCCAGAAATTGTCCTTTTTTCACATTGATTACCTTCCCGGATTTTGCTGCTGCATACAGCAGATCTGTCTGCCGGCATAAAAAAGCCGGGATCTGGATCACATCGAGCACCTTAGCGGCAGCTTCAACCTGTGATTCTGCATGAATATCACTGACCACGGGGACCTGGAGTTCATCTTTAATCGCCTGCAGCCATTCGAGTCCTTGTTTAAGCCCCGGCCCGCGGAACCCATTAAACGAAGAGCGATTCGCCTTGTCAAAAGAAGCTTTAAATACGTAAGGAATCCCCAGGCGCTGCGTAATTTCCTTAATGCCCCGGCCAATCTCGAGACTGCGTTCATATCCTTCCAGCACACAAGGTCCCGCCAAAAGCACCAGCGGCTGCTTATCGCCGACTTTAAAATTTCCTATCGATACTGTATTCATGTAATTACCACCTTTCCCTGCCTCAAACTATTTATTTTCTACTTTTTGATAAATCTCATTTACCCGGGCTAAATCCTCGGGAGTATCCACGCCGACAAATTTACAGTCGGTCTTTATCACCTTAATGCGATAGCCATTTTCCAGTGCCCGCAATTGTTCCAGCGATTCAGTTTGCTCCAGTGGTGTCGGCTGCATCTTCGCATATTCGAGCAAAAATTCACGCCGGTAGGCGTAAATGCCAATATGCTTATAAACCGGTACGACGCCACTCGTCCGCGGATACGGTATCAGCGACCGTGAAAAATAAAGTGCATACCCATTTTTATCCGTGACAACCTTGACATTGTTCGGATTATTTTTCTCCGCATCTTCAATCTCCGTCATCACGGTAGCCATTTTAAGCTCCGGTTCCTCGGTAAATGCAGCTGCCAGCGCGTCAATGATTTTCGGGGCAATCAGCGGCTCATCGCCCTGAACATTTATGATGACATCATAGGCATCATAAATCCCGGCAACTTCTGCTAATCGATCAGTTCCCGTCGGATGGTCTTTCGCTGTCATCACGGCTTTGCCGCCGCACTTTTCCATCGCCGCCAGAACCCGCACATCATCTGTCGCCACCACTACCAGCTCCGGCAATTTCGCCGTTATAGCCCGCTCATATACACGCTGGATCATCGGCTTGCCAGCAATATCTGCCAGCGGCTTTCCCGGCAGACGAGTGGAAGCAAATCTTGCCGGAATCACGCATAATACTTTCATCCTATCACTTCTTTCGCTATCTTCTCTGCCAGGCTGGCCTGCAGCAGTTCCTTAAATTCCCGGTCACCCTTTTGGAAAGTGACCTCTATACTGATAACATAAATTGGCAACGGCCGCTGGGCCTCGATAATGCTGCGCGGAATCTTTACCGCATCCTTTTCGGTGATAATGATCGCCTGGGCCCCTTGTTCCTGGGCCTGCTGCATACTGCTGAAAATTTCATCTTTTGTATAATCGTGATGATCCGGATAACGCTGGCTTTCAACAACCACCGCACCGATATCACTGATCGTCTGCTCAAAGGAGGCCGGATTGCCGATGGCCGACACGGCCATCACCTTTTTGCCGGCCATATACCCGACATCAATCCCTTCACCGGCAATATCCTGGTACCAGTCACCGATCTCAATAAAGCAGCGCGGCAGATGAATGCTTTCCACCACCAGTGCGTCCTCATTGTGTTCAGCAACCGTTTCCCGAATGTATTCACAAGAGCCGGCAGCTGCCTGATCCACCTTAGTCAAAAGGCAGACATCCGCCCGATCGAGATGTTCCACCGGCTCACGCAGCGTCCCCCGTGGCAGCATATAGCCATTGCCAAAGACATTAATCGCATCAATCAACAGAATATCCAGGTCCCTGACGAGCTGCCAGTGCTGGTAGCCGTCATCAAGGATTGCTACTTCTGCCTGAAAATGTTCCACTGCATAACGGCCGGTAATTGCCCGTTCCGGGCCAATCAACACCGGTACATTTGGCAGATTTTTCGCCAGCAAAAAGGCTTCATCCCCCGCCTCCGCAGCTGACATATAGAGTTTCTTGCCATCGGAAACAACGCCGACGTCACCTTTCCATTTTGCCCGGTAACCGCGGTTTAAAATAACGACCCGGTAACCCATATCGCGAATATCGCGGGCCAGCCGCTGGGCTGTCGGGGTCTTGCCCGTTCCACCAACCGTAATGTTTCCCAGGCTGATGACAAAACAGTCCAGTTTTGACTTATTTAAAATGCCGCTGCGATAAAGCAACAACTTACAATTTACAAGGGCTCCGTAAATATACGAAAACACATGCAGAATAAAGATCACAATATTGGCCAGCAATCCATGATCCTCTTTGCCATGTACAAGCTGAATCAAATACGTCTGCAGATTTTCAATTTTTTCAATCGAACGAATCCGCGAAGGGGACTGTTCATAACGATCGAGCAGTTCCCGCAAAATCAAGGCCGATTTACGAGATGCCCCCTTATTTTCACTGACAATTGCGAGCGTTTCCGCCTCCATGCAGGATCTTTCTTCCGGATTGGCGAACAATCGCGCAATGCTGTCTGTCAGTTCCTGCTGATTCTTAACCGTGATACAGGCACTCCGTTTGCTGAACAGTATATGCGTATCCTTAAAGTTAAACATATGATGTCCGACAATAATTGCCTTGCCATGGGCCGCCGGCTCAAGAATATTATGCCCGCCATGCTCAATCAGACTGCCGCCGACATAGACGACATCTCCAATACTGTAGACTTTTCCCAATTCACCAATCGTGTCAAGAATAACAATATCATGTTCCGTTCCCGGCGATTGGAGAAGTTCTGTCCGCAACCGGACAGAAAAGCCATATTCCCGGCAAAGCACCTGGATTTCGTCCTGCCGCAGAATATCACGCGGTGCAATCAGCAATTTTACCGCGGGGAAATTCTTGCGCAACTGGCAAAAGGACTCCAGTATATATTTCTCTTCTCCTTTGTGGGTGCTGCCGGCAAGCAAAATCCCGTCTGCACCCCCCAGCCCCATTTCAGCGATAAGGCGCTGTTTCTCTGCCGGCTCGACATGGGTATACGTCTGATCAAACTTCGTGTTGCCCGTGACCGTGACAAATTCAGCTTTTGCTCCCAGCCGCTGGATATACTGGGCATCAATCTCCGACTGCATGGCAAACACATTGACTGTACTGATCATATCATCCAACAGACTGTGTAAATGATGATAGCGCTTTACGCTCTTATCACTGATGCGCCCGTTTACCATCATTACCGGTATTTTGTATTTGCGGGCTGCCTTTAAAAAATTAGGCCACAATTCTGTTTCTACCGGCAAAAATACCCGCGGACGAATCTTGCCAAGAATATACTCTGGCAAAAGCGGCAAATCAAGCGGATAGTAAATAATACTATCCGCATCCTTGATGATTCGATTCGCCATTGCATAGCCACTGTTGGTAACAACCGAAACAAGAATCGGATCGTCGGGAAATTCGCGGCGAAATTCCTTGATTAACGGACTGGCAGCAACGATCTCCCCGACAGATGCCGCATGAACCCAGATGCATTGCCGCTGGGCAACGCGTTCCAACGCCTCTTCCGGCAAAAATCCCAAACTTTGCTTAATCCGTTCAACAAAACCTTTTTCGCGAACGGAGCGAAGCATAAAGGCCGGGATGATCAGAATCACCACTAGAAGGGCCGCTATATTGTATAGTGTCTGCATACTGTTTCCACCTTTTATCTACACGTTCTTTTTGTTGAACTGAATATCATACAAATTTTTGTACAATCCGCCCCGGGCCAATAACTCTTCGTGCGTCCCGCGTTCTTTGACTTGCCCGTCGTCAAGAACAATAATGGCATCGGCCTGCAAAATCGTCGATAAACGATGCGCAATTACAAACGAAGTTCTGCCGAGCATCAATTTATCAAGCGCCGCCTGCACGACCTTTTCACTCTCGGTATCAAGGGCCGAGGTCGCCTCATCGAGAATTAGCACCCGTGGATTTTTTAGTATTGCCCGGGCAATAGAGATTCGCTGGCGTTGTCCGCCCGATAAGCTTGAACCCCGCTCGCCAATCCTTGTGTCATAGCCCTCTGGTAAACTCATAATGAATTCATGAGCATTGGCCGCCTTTGCTGCTGCAATGATTTCCTCGTCCGTCGCATCAAGGCGCCCATAACGAATGTTAAAAGCTACGCTGCCACTGAACAGCATGGTTTCCTGCGGAACGATGCCGATCTGTTCTCGCAAAGAGTTGAGCTGCACATCACGAATGTCATACCCATCAATCCGAATAGCCCCACCTGTTACATCATAAAACCGCGGAATCAGATTGGCAATCGTTGATTTACCGGCTCCGCTTGGCCCCACAATGGCAATCATTTGCCCGGGCTGTGCCTCCAGCGAAACGGTCCGCAAAGCCGGATGATTTTTTTTATAAGCAAAGCATACCTGGTCAAAGCTCACATGGCCCTCAATCCGCGGCAGGACAATAGCATCCTCTTTATCCTTAATCTGTTCATCGAGATCAAGCACCTCAAATACACGATCCGCCGCAGCCATGGCCTTTTGAACGGTTCCGTAAACACGGCTCAGGCGTTTAATCGGATTAGCCAAATTCACGGCATAGGTGAGAAAGGCAATCAGTGACCCGGCTGTCATAACCCCGTTGACGACTTCATACCCACCAAACCAAATAATAAAGGTAACCCCAATGGCCGAAATAAATTCCACGGTCGGCGTCAGCAGTGACATCAACTGCACATTTTTCATCTGCGCCTTGAAGTTAAGGTAGTTTTGCTCGCAAAATCGCTCTATTTCATAATTTTCCCGAACAAAAGATTTTACAATTCTTACCGCTGCTATGCTCTCCTGTAAAAAAGAGGTAATATCTGCCGTTCGTTCCTGAATTACGGTGCCGCTTGACTTCAGCTTACGCCCAAAAACATTCATGGCTTTGGCAATGATTGGCATCGTAACAAAGGTCAGCAGACTGAGTTTCCAGTCGAGATAAAACATCATACCAATCGATCCGATCAATACGGAGCCCTCAGTGACCATGTCAATCAGGCTGTCAACCAATGCGATCTGCAGTGCCGCCACATCATTGGTGATATAACTCATAATATTTCCCGTTTGCCGTTTTTCGTAATATGCCAGCTGAAGCTGCTGGAACTTCCTGTATAGCACTTCACGCACATCAATAATGACATGCTGCCCTATATAAGAAACAAGATATGTTTGTCCGTAATAAAAAATTCCCCGAAAGAAAAAAACCACTACGATGCCCACTGCAATCGTGTTGAGCATCGCCATATCCTTGTTGGCAAGCACGTCATCGATAATATTCTTGATAATCCACGGCACATAAAGATTTGCCGCCGCCGCCAGTACGATGCAGACAACTGCTGCCAGCAAACGTGGCAGATATGGTTTTATAAACATAAGCAGTCGCTTGTAATTTGTCATACTTGATCCTCCGATATCGTTTTAACCGCGGCGAAGCGATCAGCTGTAGCCAGAATAAGCCTGGCTACGCGTCCGGCCGCATCCGGGGCGCCAAGCTTTTGCCGAATCTGCAGTAGCTGCTCTTTGACAACTGCAGCTTCCGCCGAGCCTTTGTAAAACCGCATCGCCTCACAAGCAACCTTATCCGTTTGAATTTCCCCTTGCAAAAACTCCGGCAAAATTCTTTCCCCGGCAATGATGTTTGGTAAACTAAAATTAGGCAGATGCACCAGCAGATTGCCAATAAAATATGATATTGGCGACATTTTATACAAAATGACGGAGGGCAGCCCCAGCAGGGCGGCTTCAAGCGTCACCGTTCCCGATGTAGCAAGCGCAAAATCACAAATATTCATCAGATCATACGTATGCTCTGTCTTTATTGCCACATTAACCCCAAAAGCATCTACTATTTCCTGCAACCGCTGCCGGGAAATCCCCGGAGCGGCCGGCAAAAAAAACGCAGTTTTCTGGTTTTTAGCCGCTAAAACTTTTGCCACCTTGAGAATTTCCGGCAAAATAATTTCAATTTCTTGCTTACGGCTTCCTGGGAGCAACAAAACGTTGTCATTTTTCAAATCCATACCAAAGTATGCCGCTGCTGCTTCTTTGTTCAAAGACGGCTTGACCGTATCAATTAAAGGATTGCCCACAAATTCAATTCTCGCACCGGCCTCTTCATACACTTTGGTTTCAAAGGGGAAAATTGCTGCAATCTGATCCGCGAGCTTTGCCACAGCTTTTGCCCGTCCTTTGCGCCAGGCCCAGGCAGACGGAGGAATATAGGAGAAAATTGGTACACCCAGCTTTTTGGCCTTAGCTGCCAGACGCCAGTTAAAATCCGGATAATCAATCAGGACCAGCACATCCGGCTTTTCCGTTTTAATAATGTCCAGCAGATGGTCCCGCAGTTTAAACATGCGCCGCAGATTTTTCAGCACTTCCCAAAAGCCCATTACACTGTAATCCTGCATATTACAGCAGAGATCTACTCCAGCAGCTTCCATCTGCGGGCCGCCAAAACCAAACAACCGGGCATCCGGCTGCAACTTTTTTATCGCTGCGGCGATACTGGCTCCATGCAGATCACCGGACACCTCCCCGGCCGAAAACATGATCTTATACACGATTCTTCCTCCTATTTCCCCAATCCCTTTCAAGCAGAAAAAGACGCGAGGATACATATTTCAAAGTATCCGCCGCGTCCTGCAAGCTGTGATTACATAGCAACAATCGCTATATCATTTGCATCAGCTAAGGCTATCACTTTTTCTCTTTCAACGAGCAAGGTTTTGCCAGCTTCCATAACCAGCACCACGGCGCCGGCCTCCAACATACTATTGATCGTCTGTACCCCAACAGTCGGCATATCAAACCGCAAATCCTGATTTGGCTTTGCTACCTTCGCTACAACCGCGCCACCGCAGGCAAGCTGTCCACCGCGGCGAACGCAGGCATCCGTACCTTCAATAGCCTCAACCGCCATAACCGCCAGATTCTTTACGACTACCGTCTGCCCAATATCCAGGCCCCCGATTTCCTTGGCAATCCGAAACCCAAACTTCATATCCTCCTGCTGTGCTGCTGTTGGTTCACGTTTTGTCAGAGTTCCCGGCGACGGCATAAGCGAACGAATCAAGGCCGTCTGATCAAAAACCTGAATCCCTTCCATTGCCAATTCTTTGACAAAAGCCATCATCATTGTATCATCACTACGATCCGGTAAAGCAGCGAGAACTTTCATCATCCGGGCATCCGGCATTTCATGCTCCCCGCTGAAAAGAATTTCCTTCGTAACTTTACCAATCATCGTAACTTTTTGAATTCCATTTTCTTTTAAATAGCCAATAATCGAATCAAGGCGGGCGATACTGATCATGCGCAAGTCCGTCGTCATTTCCTGAAGCCCCTTATCAACCCCGGGAACAAGTCCGACTGCAAATACACTGAAGCCCATCGCCTTAGCAGCTTTGGCAAACTCCGCCGGCAACCTTCCTAACCCTGCTAATAAACCTAATTTTTCCATACTTGACCTCCGAAAATCATTTTCCACCCAAAGCACTCTGTCGGCTTTCTCTATTTGCTCAATCGTTCTCCCGCCGGCCACGGCAAATCCCACGGTCCGCATTGCGCAAAAAGCGCAGCAGATGTTCGACTTCATCACAGGAATCAACGTCCTGCTCAATCATTGAAATCGCTTGAGCCAGGCTCAAGCCGGAGCGATATAAAATCTTATAGGCTTGTTTAATATTACGTCTTGAATCGATCGCGATCCCCGCCCGTGAAATCCCTACGCTGTTAAGGCCGGAAACCTTGGCCGGATGTCCGTCAACAATTGTATATGGAACGACATCCTGAACAATTTTCGAGGCCCCACCAACCATCGCATTACGACCAATTTTGACAAACTGATGCACGCCTGTAAGCCCGCCAATGACAGCACGATCTTCCACGATAACATGCCCGGCCAAGGTAGCGGCATTCGACATGATAACATTATTGCCAACAATACAATTATGCGCCACATGCGTATAAGCCATCAGCAGGCAGTCACTGCCAATGCGCGTTTCTTCCTCATCGCCCGTTGCCCGATGCACCGTTGCACACTCACGAATTTTGGTTCGATCCCCAATGAACACATAGGATTTCTCACCGGCAAATTTCAAATCCTGTGGTTCCTCCCCGACCGTTGACCCGTGGTATAGCACACAATCTTTGCCAATGCTAGTCCAGCCTGTGACCAGTACATGGGCGCCGATCTTTGTTCCCTCACCGATTTCGACATTTTCATCGATTACCGCATATGGACCAATCTCAACATTTTTCCCAATGCGGGCTCCCGGATGGACTACAGCGGTATCATGTATATAAGCAACAACCCGGTTGTCTGTTTTCATTATATTTCCACTCCTTAAGCCCAAAGGCTTTCTTTTGATTTCCAGCTTATGCTGCTTTACTATTTATATATAATCCGCTTTTTTGCAAAAATCTCACATCCAAGATCCCGTTATAATCCGTCATTTTTGTTAAAAATCGCAGTTTTGCTCGGGTTTACGACAAAAAGCAAGTGATTATCAAAGTTTTTCCGGGTCTTTTATAGCAAAAGTAAAATCACCCTGGGCTGCCAGCTGCCCATCCACAAAGGCTTCCCCATGCAGCTTGCCAAAATTTCCCCGAACTCTCATCAGTTCCGCTTTCATGATCAGCTGATCTCCTGGCACTACCTGCCGCTTGAACTTGACATTTTCCATTGCCCCAAAAAGTGCCAACTTGCCACGATTTTCTTCTGGATAGAGCATAGCGAGGCCCCCGACCTGTGCCATTGCTTCCAGGATTAATACTCCCGGCATAATTGGATTGTCCGGAAAATGCCCCCGAAAATGTGGCTCCATCATCGTTACATTTTTAATTCCCGTCGCACTTTTCATCGGGTCCAATTCTATAATCCGGTCCACCAACAAAAATGGCGGCCGATGCGGCAAAATCCGTTGAATTTCATTTATATCTAGTATCATGCTGCTTACCTCTCTCCCATGGAAAATTTCTCTATGCAAATGCCGCTGCAATTTTTTTTGCCAGCATTGTATTTAAGGCATGCCCTGATTTCACGGCAATCACATGCCCGCGAATAATTCCTGCAAGCCGCAAATCCCCGATAACATCAAGAATTTTATGACGGACAAGTTCATCCTCATAGCGTAATTCATTAAGCCAGCCACTGTCATTGTAGACAATAACGCTCTCGATCGTTCCCCCAAGACCAAGTCCTTGGCGTTTTAAAGCTTCAATTTCCTGTTCATAGGCAATTGTCCGCGCCGGAGCAATTTCCCGCCGGTATGTCTGCTCATCGACAAGGACATCGTGATACTGCACGCCTATCAATCTATGTGGATTGAGTGAGGTAAAACTGACGCGGAAGCCATCATAGGGCAACACCATCACAAAGCGGTCCCCGTCATCAATGCGGTAC
Organism: Selenomonadaceae bacterium; assembly: GCA_963678095.2. Taxonomy (GTDB): domain Bacteria; phylum Bacillota; class Negativicutes; order Selenomonadales; family Selenomonadaceae. The sequence goes on from OY782746.1 coordinate 1,403,661, forward strand.
ACCTTATCAATGATAATTTCCCGGCGTTCTTTATCCTGTAATCGTTTCCCCGCCTGCTTAATCAGATCAAAAAAAACAAGGGAACTGCCATCAGACACCGGTGGTTCTTCGGCATCAATTTCAATAAAACAGTTGTCAATCTGCAGAACATGCAAGGCCGACAACAAATGTTCGATGGTAAAAACCTTTACGCTTTGAGATTCAAGCGTTGTAGCCCGTATAGTCGAAGTGACGCAAGCCGATATCGCCGGAATCTTTGGTTTTCCCGGAAGATCGACCCGGACAAACACCAGTCCCGTATCCACGGGGGCCGGCTGCAGCACAATTTTTACCTCGCGCCCTGAATGCAGCCCAATCCCCGTATATGTCACTGTATTTGCAATTGTAATTTGCTGATGCATTAAAAAATCCTCCTGATTGTCGTACCTTATCTATTTTACAAAACTATAGTCATTCCTGCAAGTTTTTTGTCCATCAGCATCGACAGCCTTACCCACCGCGGGCAAAGCACCACTAGAATCAACGACCCTCCACCGATTTCCAGCGATCATGCAGCCAAAACCACTCATCCGGATACTTGCGCACATGGTCTTCAATCAAATGCGTGAGGTGTTCCATCGTCTGCTGTATATCTTGGCGTTTATCTTTTGTTTGTTCCATAAAAACAGGTTCATGTATTTTTATAAGGTGTTTCCCATCGGCCTGCTGCGAAATAAATACCGGCAAAATCGGGGCCCCTTTAAACCGGGCAAGGGCCGCCGGTCCCGTCACACAAGCTGTATCACGGCCAAAAAACTGCAAAATAATACCATCACGCGGATTTGTGTCCTGATCCATCAACAGCCCAATAACCCAGCCTTCAGCAAGCATATTAAACATTTCCCGCACCCCGGACTTATAGGTAATATGCATACCGATCAGGGCCCGGTACTCGTTGATGAATCTGTCCATCGCTCCATTTCGCTGTTTTTGAGCCACGCCGACAATCGGGAAACCCTGCAGGGCAAGCGCCCCCCCCAATAGTTCCCAGTTGCCGCTGTGCGCTGTTGCAATAATCCCGCCTTTGCCCAGCGCCAGCGCTTTTTCCATATGCTCCCGGCCTTCAACTCGGACATAATCGGCAATATGCTCTTTAATTTCAGGAAACCGCAGGACCTCGATGATCATATAACCAAACCGGGTCCAGCTTTTTTTAGCAATACGTTCCGCCTCTTCCTCTGTAACTTGAAGCGACCTCTTTACATTATCTTTTGCCATTTTTTTGCGCCGCGAAGGAACCGCCAGCCAAGTAAGCTCCCCCAGAACTGCCCCTAAAAAGCGGCATATTCCGGTCGGCAAAAGGCAGCAAAGCCAACTAAAAACTTTCATTATATGATACAAGATTTTACCCTTCCTTTAATAATAATTGTACGAAAGCCCGACAAATCCATCTCCATCGCGCCAGCCTGTTGTCATTTTAAAACCAGCAGTCAGAGCAACTCTTAAGCCATAATTCATATGATGTCCATCGTTTTCCACAATCAACGAAGTATCCGGAAACACGCCTCCTACAGACAACGGCACCAGCTTCTTTTCCACAGCAAAAAAAACGCCATCATACATCCCTGTGCCGCAGCCGACATGCACCCGTAGCCCCTTAGGCAGGGATTTGCTGGCAACAGCATATAGTGTGCGCTCAGACTTGTTGCCAATATCCTCCATACCAACTGCGAGTCCAGGGGATAATACCCCCTCCTGCGACAGTGCGTATTTTATGTTTACGGCAGAAACCGACGCTCCCTCAACCTCAGAAAAAGCGGCTCCCATTTCGACATTTTTCCCCAAAGAAAAAGCCGCCACCGTATCGTCGCTCTTATTGAGATGATAATACCCCACTTCCACTTGTCCCGGCCGCAGCACATCGGAAGAAGGCGTATTTATATTGCCAGTAGAGCCCTTTACCGATGGGGCCGCAGCAGCAAGCGCCGGCAACAGCAGACCAACCATCAACAGTCCTATTGTTCTTCGCATCCTAAGCTCCTTACTGAACAGAAAAGCGGCAAATCAACGCATCCGCTTTGCCGCTTTTCATTCCTATTATTTCCCTGTTTCGAGCTGCTGCAAACGTTTTTCCAGGGCTTTGATCTGTTTTCTCATTTCCGGCAGCCGCTTTGCGGCCGCTTCCATCCGCAGCCATTCCTGATGAGGCCGCGCCGGGAACCCGGCATAAAAGACCCCCTCCGGAATATCGGCTATCGGGCCGCTCCGCGCCGCAAGCACCGTATTGCGCCCAATGTGAATATGGCCTACTACACCGGTCTGCCCACCAAAGGTAACATTAGACCCCGAGGTAGTCGACCCGGCAATGCCTGTCTGCGCGACAATCAGATTATTCGCTCCGATTTCACAATTATGCCCCACGTGAACCAGATTATCAATTTTCGTGCCCTGCGCAACAATCGTCGAGCCCATCGTAGCCCTGTCAATACCGACAAGCGCACCGATCTCGACATCATCTTCAATAATGACGTTGCCAATCTGTGGTACTTTTGTGTGTTTACCATTCTTTGTCACAAAACCAAAGCCATCCCCACCAATGACAGAAGAACTTTGGATAATCACCCGCTCCCCTATTTTACAAAACTCGCGGACCGTCACGTTCGGATAAAGCAGCGTATCTTTGCCAATACTGGCATACTGCCCAACATATGTATGCGGGTACAAGACGACATTATCGCCTACCGCAGCATTATCATCTACCATGGCAAATGGCATAATTGTAACATTTTCACCAATTTTTACATTTTCGCCGATATAAGCCCGGTCACTGACGCCGCGATGCAGCTGCACCGGCGGTGTAAAGAGCTCCAACAATTTGGCAAACGCCAAGCGCGGATCTTTCACGCGAACAGCCGTCTTGGGAAAATCCTTTACATCGTCCGGAATAATTACCGCACCAGCCGCACACACAGCGGCTTCGCCTATATGCGGTTCGACGGCAAACGTGATGTCCTGGGGCCCGGCTAAAGCAATATTCTTAACGCCGCAAATTACAGCCGTCTCCTGCCCTGTAATTTCGCCTTCGACGATCTGTGCAATTTCTGCTAATGTTTTCTGCACAATCCACGCCTCCTTACTGCAGTTTTTGGATCAAGTCATCCGTTACGTCCACGCCGCCCTGAATAACAAATTCACTTTTTTGCGCCTGTCCCAAAGGATTATTATCAATATGATCTTTTTCAACAATCGCTGACAATTTTTTCTCTTTGGCAATATCAGCCATAGCCGAATCAACCAGTGTCTTAAGCTGTGCCGAATACTGCGACTGCACTGCACTCAATTCAGTCCGAGCCTGCATCGCTGCCTTTTGATATTCTTCATCAGACATGGAGGCTTTATCCTTGTCAAGCTTGTCCATAACTTCTTTATTTTTCTCATTATAAGATGCTTCTGCCGTTGTGACAATTTGCTGAATCTGTGGGCTCTCCTTCATAACTCGTTCTGCATCAATATAGCCAATTCTTGTATCAGAACAGCCGCTGACCATCAGGGTCGTCATGGTTATCAGTACCCCTGTCATAATCAGCGTACAGATTGATTTCTTTTTAAGTTTCATTTTTTTCCTCCCATTTCCAGGCAATTAGATTTTTCCCGGTTTTATCTCATTGACAACTTCCTCGGTCACATCAAGTGCCGATACATTGACGACCGGATCAGCAAAAATATACTCCAGATGGTGTCCAATTGCTGATTTGGCTGCCTTGCCGGCAATATCCCTAACGATCAAATCCTCCAGCAGACGGATTTCATTGTCCTTTGCGGCCAAATCGGCCTCTCTGCTATTTTTGTCTGCATCAGCTTGTGAAAGCTGACGACTGCCCGCAGCAGACACGCTGGCATTCCTTTCAGCCGCCATTGCCACCCTGGCCACAGCCTCACTGCCCAGACGCTGCTGCTGTTGCTGAGCCGCAGCCTGCGCTTCCTTCAAATACTGATCACGCTGCCCCTGCAGCTGTGAATAAATATATTCCTCATACTGTCTTTCCACTGCTGCCATCTGTGTGGCCCGTTGCTGCTTTAAATCATTGAGTTTCTGTCGCAGTCCGTTTTTTTGTTCCTCACTAAGCCGCAAACTTTCGGCATTTCCTAACCGCAGCGTACAGTTAAAAATATCATTCGCATAGAAATCACTGACGGTTTTTCGGTCTGCCTCGCGCTTTGAAGCTGTTGTCCGGCGCAGTTCCTGCTCCGCAGCAGCCAAGGCCTCCCGCTGCTGCTCGAGCAGCTTATTTTTCTGCTGCCCAGCTTGTTGCTGGGCACTGTCATCAAAGGGCTGTTTTGACAGCACTGGTTCATTTATAGAAACATTCGTTTTTTTAGCAGAGAGCGCCAATAGCGCTCTCTGCCCGCGCAATTTTTCTAAATCTGCATACCGGGGATGTGACTTCATGGCCTGCTTTAAATCAATAACACCAATAAGCGTTTGCTGCAACGGGTCTGTTTTTTTTGCTGGCAGTTTCAAGTAGTAACTGCCAATCAAAAAAAACAGCAGGCAGACTACAACGGCAATACTAATCTTCTTCTGCTGCTCCGTCACATAACCACTCCTTCAACAAAGTACCGAGCACAGTCACGCTGGCTCGGTACGAAAGATCCACTATAGGCGATATTCTTACTTCGTGACTTTTTTGACTACATCCTGGGTGATATCCTGCCCACCATAAACAACACTGTTTTTATCAAGTACAACCGTCAAGCCCTTTGCTTCAGCAACACTCTTCACCGCATCCTGTACTTTAGCCCGAATCGGTTCGATCAAATCCTTTTCCTTATTGGAAAGGCGCTGCTGCGTCTGCTGGTAATAAGCCTGTTTGTCCTGGTCATTCATGCCTTCTGTCTTGCTGGTAAAATCCTGCTGTGCCTGCTGTATTTCCTGCTGCATCTGCGTATTGGCGGCGGCAAGATCCGGATGCTGGGACATTACCTGACGGTAATCGATAATGCCTACCGTCGAGGACGATGCGGCTGAGGCAATACCAGACCCCGATTGCGAGGATACTGCTATCGCCACCACACTCAGTACAAACATCAGGGCAATTGCCACACTAATAATCTTCACTTGCTTCTTTTCAAACTTAATCATATTTTTTCTCCTTTTACCCATCATGGGCTGTTAATCGTCAGCCAAAGCAGCTTCGCTGCTTCAGTTTACGGCAAAACATAGTTTAAAACAGTTTCATTATAACAAACTCTTTTTTTATATTCAAGGCTTTAAAAATTCCCGATCAGCCGTAGCCAACGGTCGTCATGATTCACGATGTATTCCAGGCCAACAAAATCATGCAGCTTATAGCGCAGCCCCCATTCGCCAAGACCTGTATCATGCGCATATTCATATCGCAGCTTCCAGCGATCATCAAACTGCCGGTCAGCACCAACAACATAATTATTACTGCTGAAATTGTATTTCCCAAACACTTCATTGCCATTGCCAATGCTGCGGCTATAGCCGCCATACCAGATGGCTTTAACTGCCTGAGGATAAACTTCAACTTGCGTAAACAGTTGATCCTGTGGAGACAGCATCACGCCCGCCAACCCGACAAACGAAGTGCTCCCGTCGGTATTGCTTTGTCCGCGCCCCATATCGATCCGGCCTTCCACCCGCAACCGATACTTGCTGGTGTTAGAGTGGCTCACTACCACCGCCTGTTCTCCCGGCTGCAAATCAATCACCGATTGCAGCTTAAAAAACTTAAAATTCGGCGTTTCATCGATGGCAGCCTTCACCCGGCCCTGAAAATACGCAGCATGCCTGGAGACAAATGCTACCGGAACCCCCAGCATTGAGTTGGCCTGGTCCTGCATTTTTTGTCGGTACTCCAGCAACATCAAGTTTGGCACGGTATCCGATCGCATCTGCAAGTCAACGGTGCGCACTACTGGGCCCCGAGGATAAACCACCAGTTTAACCTTGGCCACACTACCCGGTTCAAGGTCAAAATCCGCCCTGAATTCCGGCAAATGCGCTTCCATAAATTCATTAAGACTGCGCTTAAGCACGCCATTTGACCAGTCTGTTGCATCGACCGGCAAACCCTGCAGGCTCTGACAGAACACCCGGTCGACACCCTCTAAGTCCTGCAACGCCAGCGTCCCAATTTCCACTGGAAGACCATCCACCACTATAGAAAGCTCCACATTCTGAATGATCTCTGACCAGGGCATCAGCCGGACAAAGACCTGCGTGTCCGTTCCCGGCACGAGCCTGACCTCGGCCACACTGTAGCCAACCAGGATTTTATCAAAGACCTGATGAATGATATTCTCATACTCCGCCGTTGCGGCAGTAACGCGTTCCAAGCGACTGCCAACAACCAACTGCTCAGCAATCGTCTTCACCGACGCCTGCATTCGCTGTTGTATCAATGGTGGAAGCCCCTCTGCCGCTTCAACGCGGACAGAAACAGCATCTACAGTTTCAGCCGCCTGGGCGGGCAACGGCAAGAGCATAATAAGGGTTGCAAGCAGCAGCATCCGCCAGCCTAAAAACATGCATCCTCGCCTCCTGTCGATCTGCTGCCTAAAACGTTCCGCCAACACTGAAATGTGTCCGGTTGCCATCTTCCCCATGACCAAAGTCCAGGCGGAGCGGGCCTACCGGGGTTTCAATCTGCAGTCCGACGCCGATGCTCTTATGGAAACCATCTGGTCCCCAGCCATCGTCCCAGGCACTGCCAAAATCAGTGAATACCGCCCCTTGCACTTTCGTCACTACCGGGAAACGGTATTCCACGGTTCCCAGGAACATCGAGTTCCCACGGAACTGATCATCGCGGTAGCCGCGGATTGTATCCTGCCCGCCAAGCTTGTACTGATTGGATTCCGGGATACTGCCATTGCCGTGCCCATACTGCCCGCGCAGGGCAAGCACCTGTGCATGTCCAACCTTTAAGTACTGATTATCTTCTATTGTGTATTTCTGGTAGTTGAAATCCCCACCAAGGCCGGCAATTTCTGTTGTCAGTGTAACCCGGCCGCCCTCGGTCGGATTGTAGATATTATCCCTTGTATCCGTCACATGCTGCAAAGTCACGCTGCGCGTAAGGCCAAAGTTTGCACTGCGCCATGAATCATAGGCACTACCAGTTCGATCAAGGTATCCTGGATCGTCAGTAACATGACGGACGTATTCGTCCGTACGATTGCGCAGCGTAATATAGTTCGTTGAATATTCGCTGACCGGACGCCCGAGGGTTACTTCTCCGCCGCTATATTTTTTTTGATATGTTTCCACATGATTACCCGAGGTATCGTAATCATCATACTGGTAGGTCCGGTTATATATCTTAATAGTCCCGGTAGTTTCCTTGGAATCCAGCCATGGCCGCGTATAGGAAAAGACAATTCCCTTATTATCCGAGTCATCGCCACTGAATTCGTAGTTAAGATTGATGGCATCGCCGGTACCGCGGAAATTCTTATCGCCGATCTGAATCATCCCCAAAAAGCCATCGGAATTACTGTAGCCGGCCCCAACGCCAAATGTCCCCGTCCGCTTTTCAACGACCGTGGTCTCAAGCACAATGGCATTCGGCTCGCGACCAGGGTTCAATTTCATATTGACGTCTTCAAAGAAGCCAAGATTATACACGCGCTGCATGCTGCGGCGCGCCTTTTTTACATTGAATGGTTCTCCCGGCTTCATGCGCATTTCACGAAGGATGACGCGGTCTTTCGTCTTTTCATTTCCTTTAACCGCAAACCCCTCCAAGATGCCCTCATTAAAGGTCAGCTTCAGATTCCCCTGATCATTTATCGCGATATCGCTGATTTTGGCCAAAATATAGCCGTCCTTACGATAAGCTTCCTCTATCACCTTTATATTTTCATTGAGTGTCTTGCTATTGAGAATTTCACCCGTATGAACCGTCAGCAGGCTCTTGATTCTTTCCGTTGACAACGCCTTATTGCCAATGATTTCTACGGATTTCAGCACAGGGTTTTCCATTACATGGTATGTAAGTTTAACGCCCTCCGGTACAACCTCGATGCTCGGATATATATCGTAAAACAGCCCGGTTTCATAAATAGCCTGACGGTCCTGAAGCATGGCATTTTCGGTAAAGGTATCCCCGGCCTTAAGTTTTGTCACAGCCGCAGCCTGTGCCCCCAAACCGGTATCAGCAATATCGACAGATACAACCGTCTGTCCTTCGACGGCCTTCAGGCTTTCCTTTACCGCCGCTTCCTGAGGGCGATTGTTTCTCCAGGCCTGCAATTTGTCATTTGCCACAACAGGCACAGAGGTCTCAGCCGGAGCTGGCGTCTCTGTGGCAGCCACAGGACTATCAGGCGAAGCTGTCTCCACTGCATTTTCATCTTCCGCCGCATAAGCCGGTGAAAAATTAACTGCCGTAAAGCTGGTTGCCAGTGCCAGTGCACAGGCAATCGATCTGTATTTCTTCTTATTCAAAAAAAAACCCTCCTATAATTCCAATGAATCGATGATTTTCTGCAAGATTTTACTGTGCCCGCAAGGATTTGCCCGCGGCCCGCATTAGCTTCTGCATTTCTATTGGCGGCACCTGTCCCGCTGCTTCACGAGCGGCTGCCGGTGCCGTATTTACTGTTACTGCCGGGGGCGGCGGCAACGGTTCGGGCGCAGAAACAACAGGGGCTACGGCAACTTCCGGCACAGTGACCGGAGCTTCCTTCAAGGTTGTCGGCGGTGCCACGGACACAGTATTGATCTCGGATACCGCCTGGTGAGGCACCGAAGTCACCGTATGCTCTTCAACTGCCGTACGCAGCGGCGACTGCACCGTTTGTGTCTCCAACGTGATAAAATAATACCCGGAAAAAGCCAACAGCAGTGCCAGTGCCAAAGGGGCTAACGATAAAATTCCCCACTGGTTGCCATGAGCAGATTTACTCTCTTTTGCCCGTTGCAACTCGGCCTGTGCCAACATCAAATTCAAGTTACCTTTGACCTTATTATCTTCATCCAGGGAATGCTCTGCCTTGCACAACCATTCCCGGGCTGCCTTGATGTGATTTTTCAGTCGGTCTGTTCGCTCCGGCATCTTATTCACGCTCCTCTTGTCGCTGTTCATCCATTATAGTCTTCCTAAATCCCGGATTTGCGACAGACGATATTTCGCCTAAATTCGTCAAATTTAGATTTTTTCTTGATTTTTCACCCATTTAGACAAAAAAATGACCTGTTATCATCAAAATACAGTTTACCACTGCTGCATTAATTTTGACAACATCCCGCGGATACGGCGAATCCCGGTTTTCTGCAGGCGATATATATGCGACGGAGTCAGAGCCAGTGCTGCCGCCACATCTTTTGCTTCCTGCTGCTCGAGATACACGCTACTGATGACTTGCCGTTCCTTCTGTGGCAGTCGCTGCAGCGCGGCCTGTAACTGTTCCGCTAAAAATTTTCTTTCCGTCTGTTCCGGCAACGGCGCCGCGGCATCAACAAGTTCGCTTATGTTAAAGCGGCTTCCAGACTGTTCCTCGGAGCCGTCAATACAGGCAATATCAGCTCCGCCTTCCTTTTTAACGAAATTGAGAATACGCCCCCGGATCCGATGAACCGCATACAGGCTAAACGCTACGCCTCGTCGGTAGTCGTAGTTTTCAACGGCTTCAATCAGTCCTACCGTCCCTTCCTGGATAATGTCCATAATATTATCCAGGCTGCGAAACGGCAACGCCTGCTTAAAGACCAGCGGCTGATACGATTCGATTAACAGCTGCCTGGCAGCACCGTCCTGGCAATCCTTATACGATTGCCAAAGCGATTGCTCAGACTGCCGATCAAGAACCTCTATTTTTTTCAGCTCTTCGATATATTCTCTAAGCTCCATCTTCTCACCTCTTTTTTGTTAAAATTTAAATCGCGCTTCAATTCCTATCGTATAGCCACTGTTGCTGTCAACCGCGCTGGTTAAGCCAATGCGATCATTCACATCATACTGAATTGTCACTTTGTCCTTATTATAGCCGATCCCACGCGTATATTTCAGCATATATTTATCACTGATATACTTTCCTATCTCGACATTATATACCTCTTTGTTGGTTGAAGTCGTGCTGCCCTCCGTCGAAATCTGGGCCGTATCGCGGACAATATTGAATTCATCCACCTGAATTGCATTGCGTACAATGCTGTCAACCGCACTGAGAAAACTCATCCGCAAACCGATATCCAGCATATTGGAGAGGCCCGAAGCGCTGTCCGTTGACGATTCGCCGGACCGGTAGTTACTGCGCAGTGTCAGCAGCTGCAAAATTTCAGAATCACTCATGTTCGAATCCGAACTCAGTTTCGTTGTCATTTTATCTGCCGGTCCATCGAGATTGAAGTATATACGGGTCCGATCAATTTTGGTATCAGCGCTGAGATGAATCATCGGCAAAAATGAATTGACCTGGGTAAAATATGCCGCTCCGTCCCGGACATCAAATACCGTTTTTAAATAGTTGATCTTGCCGCGGGTAACTTCAATGGTTCCCGAGGACTGCGGGTAATGGGTTGTCCCCCCAAAATGTGCCGAACCTCGCAGACTCAGATCATACAGCATGGAGCTGTATAGGCGGACCTTTTCGCCGACATTAACGCCAACATCAACGATCAGATTCGGCAAGGTTGTTTTCGTGTCAGGAATTGCCGGAATTGACAGCGTCGCATCTTTAATATCGATATTACCGGCAAGACGCGGGAGTTTGTGTCCATAAAATTCACCACTGCCCAAGGTGAGCTGCCCCGTCAGCGGCCCCTGATAAAAGTCACAATCTACGCCAAGTTTATCGGCATTTAATTGAAAATTGTATTCTGCAAAACCGCCACCGGTAATCAGGGTAGACCCTGTCAAATTGTACGATCCTCCACCCATCAGACCACTAAAGGTATTGACCAGCATCTGATCATTTTTAAACGCAATATCCACCTCAATATTCTGCAACGGGTTTTTAAAGGCCTTTAGCTTAATCGCCCCGCCACTGCTACGAATTCCGCCATTAAACAGCGGATGAGCCAATGTGCCGGTGATCAGTACCCGTCCGCTCAGAGGGCCCATGCCCCAGTCAACCTGATCTGACAGAAGCGGTAAAATACTGAGGTCAGCGTGATCCAGTCCGATTTGTAGCTGGATCTGTTCATAGTTATCCGGCATCTCCCAAGGTTTTGATTGCAGCGCTTTGAGTGGCACTACTCCATAGGCACTGGCCTTATACTCGCCTTTTTTCATCAGCGCCTGGTCAACACTGATAATTCCATTTTTCAAATTTGTCAGTACGCTCAAGGAATCAAACGTTGCCGTACCAACCCCACCATTTATGACATCAATCGACACATCCGCCGACGGATTTTCCAGTGTGCCGCCTAACTGTGCATCAAGATTCAATGTGCCCTTTAAATCAGCGCCCATATTCGTCAGCGCCGAGAAGAGTCCGGCATCAATATCCTGGGCAGAAACGCGCCCTGTCAAAGGACCCCCATCACGTTCCAAGGATCCCTGCGCTGCAACCTTCCCGAGGCCTTGCTCCCCATAAAACCGATTCAGACGAAGCACATGGTCTTCCAAGCTGATGTCAACATTGATATTGCTGAGCGGATAGCCTTTCAGAGCCCCCTTCGCAATAAAGCCTTCCATGCTGGCAATCGGACTGTTGAAGGTTCCGCCAAAGCTTATTTTCCCATCAAGATGCCCACTCAAAATATCATTTTTATAATTGGCAATCGCCAGCAGCGCATTGACATCAGCCAGTTTAGCCGTTATCGTCCCCTGTGCCCCACTGTCGCTGAGCAATGCCGTCATGGCAAAGGCACCGCCATTCTGACGGAAAGAAAAATCATTCAGATACAAAATATCATTGCGATATTCAATCCGGCCACCCGCATCGACTATTTTCTGTCCATTGAGCACAAGTTCTTTTGCTTCAAGCTGGCCCAGAAAAACCGGCGCATTGAGATTTCCACGAAGTGTTCCGGTAAAGCCAGCGGTTCCACTCACCGGATAAGGCAGGCGGGTATTGACTTTATCGAGATGAATATCATCGGCATTAACCGAAAAATCAAGATTTTCATCGTTATCCATTACGCCACGCAAATGCATCGTGACAAACGGCGAAGCCACCGAAAAGTCATCAATCTGCAGTCGACCGTCATGACGGCGATATACGCCATCTGCGCCCGTCAAAAATATCCCATGATAACTCCCCTCGTAGAAATGGACTCTCCCCTGCAATTGCAAATCATCCAGGGACCCGGTTAGCTGCAACACATTATCAACATTTCCCGTAATCGGCTGTCCGGGCAAAAGCAATGCCCCCAGGTCTTCCATCCGGGCGCCTTTGGTTTCAACCCAAAAATCAATTTTGCGCTCACCGGTAAACCCGATCACGCCGTGTCCGGTATGAATGGTCCGACCTTTGTTTTCCAACCGAAAATCATATACATCGACACCATTAAGACTACCCTTAGCCCGGGCAGACAAATATGCATATGGCTGTTTGAAAAAGACTCCATTTTCTGCCGAGAAATCCGCATCGACCGCAGGATTTTCTATGGTTCCGTAAATTCGGCCGGATATCTCGCCCTGTCCACTGATATCTGCCGCTATGCCCGGATACGCCTGTGCCAATTGCTGCAGATCGAGATCAAGTCCCCGAAATTCCAGATTAAGACTTCGACCCTGTACCGAACCCTCGAACGAAAGCCGTCCGCCCGCTGCCACCATACTCAGAGCATCAATGGTTACCAAATCTCCATTTTTATAGAAGGAAGTCTCCGCTTGCTCAATGCCTATCCCTTGATAATAAGCAGCACGCAGTGATGCCGATCCATAAATTTCAGCGGCTGAAAAATCCTCTCCCTGGCCGCTTATTGCAATATCCGCGGTCAACTTCCCAGAAAGTCCCTTCACGACAAAGGGCAGTTCTTCAGCATTTATATTTTTGGTCTTTATATGTGCCCTATATTTTATATCACGAGCATCCAGACTTCCCTCGAGGTGAATTTCACCGCCAAAAGCACTGGCCGACATTTCGTCAACTACTAAGACATTGTCCTTAAAGCTGGCTTTGACTTCGGCTCCCTGTAATGGATACCCATAAACGAGCCCGTCTTTGACCTTAAACACGCCTTGTATAACCGGCTCCGCAAAGGTTCCACTTATATTTGCCGTAAACGCCACGGCCCCGCTAAATGGACTTTGCGGAAAAAGCTTCTCCGGCCGAAAATCCTTCGACTCAGCTACCAGTTCCATCCAGGGAGCTTCCGTATCGAGGTGAACTCGCCCATGGACAGAAAGGGGCTGTGCTTCTACAAGCCCTTGCGCAAATAGCTGTAACTGTTTTTCATTAAACACCAGCAAGGCTTTGATGTCCTCTGCCTTTTTATCCCTATACCCAATTTCAGCTTTGTCGAGCTGAACCTCGCCATTTATGGCAGCGGATTCACTGCCATCACGCGAAAAGCTTACGACCGCTTTTTCCACATGCCCCTTTTTAATACTGACACCCTGCAACTTTTCAGCCGGGATAAACGGCAGGTAATCCTCAAGTTCAAAATTTGTCCCCGTCAGATCCAATGTCTGGTTTTTTCCCCCAAGCGAACCTGATATTTCAACACTGGCCTCCCGCTGCGTACACGTTCCCTTAATCCGCACCGCTGGAAACCGCGAAAAATCAGCCGTTCCTTTTATAGCAGCTATTTCCAGAATTCCTGCCGCCGTTTGTGTGTTTACATTCCCATCCTCAATTCGGATCGTGCCCGCAAAATCACTTTCCTGCTTTTTTTCACCCGTAATTACATCCTGATAATTCCAGCTTCCATCCTGCCGCTGAATCAGCTTTACCTGCGGGCTCTGAACAACAACCTCGTCTATCGCTTTCAGCGGCTGACTATCAAACAATGCGGTCGGCCTAAAATGCACGGTTGCCTGCTTTGCTTCCAGCAGCTTTCCACCTTGTCCATCATAAATGACAATCCCATTCACCAATAATTCATTTACCGCTTTTACTTCTACCGTATCCAGCTGTACATTTGCCTTCAAAAGATTAGCGGCTTCTTCCATGGCCAGATTGGCCGCCCGATGTGTGAAATCCTGTGACTTTATGTACCAAAAGCAGCCGATCAGTCCCAAAAGCAACAAACAAATCGCTGTCTTTAATAAAAGTGCTGTTTTCTTCACAGATTTTCACCTCCAAAATCATCCATACCGTCTTGTATTTTCGCCATCCGTCCAGAACATTCCTTTAGTCGAGGCTATTTTCCTTAAATAATTCAAGTATACCATCCATTCGTTGGAATAGGCTTTGACCCGAAGGCCCTATTTTTATTAAAAAAGCAGGCCAAAAACAAGCCTTCCGCTTTGTTTTTGGCCATCCATTGCACTTTGTGTTATCTTTATCTGTTTGTCGAGTAAAGCTTTTTTATTTTTCTGTTGGGGCATTTTCCCAGTATGTGCTAACATCAAGGTCTACTGGAATTCCCATGGCACGGTCAAGGGATGCCTTGCTCGTATTGTAATCATAGAGCGATTGAATATAATTGGTCTGGGCGGAAGTCAGCGCTACCTGTGCATCAATTACATCAATATTCGTACCAACCCCGGCGCTGTAACGCACCTGCGCAATTTTATAATCTTCCTGCGCCTGATCAACCGCTACCTTTGTTGTCTGAATATTTTTTTCTGCCGCTATCATATTTAAATACGCTTGTCTCACTTCAAGCTGAATCGCATCTTTTTTCTGATTGGCTGTTTCGTCTGCTTTGCGCTTGGCAGCTTCGGCCTGGCGAATTTTTGCCTGCGTCACATTGCTGTCAAACAAATTCCAGTTAGCCGTGACACCGACCGCCCATTTATCCATAACATCTTTGCCAAACGGAGAGTTATCATCAATTGTATCGCTGGCTGTCACAGCAAGCTGGGGCAATTGACCTGCCTGCGCGACCTTAATTCCCGCCTCTGCCTGTTTTACGGCCTTATCAGTAGCAATTCCATCGGCCCGATGCTGCAGGGCATACTCTATGCAGGGATCAAGCTGAAGATCATATTTTTCATAATTTAAATCGCCTTCAATATTAATTATTGTATGAAGCGGCAGGCCAACCACATTGTTAAACGCGGACATCGCCAAATCATAATTATTATGTGCGGAAACAAGACTTTGATTTGCCGAGGCAAGTTCCACCTGCGAGCGCAACACATCCGATTTCGCTACAGTCCCCACCGTATACTGCGCCGTTACATTTTTCAAATGCTGCTGCAATTTATCAACTGACTCTTCCTGCACTTTCACCAGGTTGCGGCACTGCATAATCTTATAGTAATCTTCGGTCGCCTCAAGCTTCACACTCTGCTTGGTGTTTTCAAGCGTCAATGTTCCGACATCAACGCCAAGTTTCGCCTTTTTCACTGTGTTTTCCAGCTGACCGCCAGTATAAATCGGCAACTGCGCCGATAATGTATTTGTATAATCTTTATCCCGGCCAGTGTAATAGCTGCCGCCGACTGCATTCGCTGTTGAATTCCACGCAATAGAAAGTCCCTTATTGCCCTTGGCTTCCTTCAATGCCCATTGCGCTGAATCAGAATCCGCTGCCGACTGCTGAATGGAACGGTTGTTTTCCAGGGCCAGCTTCACCCCTTCTTCAAGGGTCAGATTCATGCTTTCTGCCGCCAGCACCGGCGAGCTCGTTATGGATAGCGCCATTATGCCACTGAGTACCATAGCTGTTAATCTTTTATGCAAAATTGATTTTTTCACGTTTTATCCTCCTGTTGTATGCTCTTTATTATTTATACTAAAAGGTTCGGCGAATCCCCAGATAGGTGGCTCGCTCATCACTTTTATTTAAACTGTTTGTCTGCCCGACAAGATACGTATTCGGGGCAATTTCATACTGTCCCCGCAGTTTCAAGCGAAAGTCATTGGGGTCATAGGCATCCAGGGAAAACTGTGCCTTTCCTGACGGACGCAGATCCATGCCAAGGCCAACTTTACTCTCGACAACCCCGGCACGATAAGTTACCTTATCATTGTCTGACCCCACCTGAATATTCGTCTGATTTTCATTGCCAATATCATCAAGCCCCAACAACAAAAATTCATTAGGATTGCTGTAAATTCGAAAGTCTGCATTGGTCATATAATGATCGTCTTTGCCGCTGTAAAGAAATTCAGCGCCGCCTTCTGTTCGGATCGATCCGACCCGGTTCATCATATTGTCGGCCCGTGCCGTGACATTTTTGGTATTATGCAAAATCTGCCGAATATCAGCCGCTGTTTGAGGATCCGATATCACGGGTTCAAGGTTTGCTGCCATATTTTCGATTCGTTGACTCGTACTGGTAAGATTCGCTACAGCAACCCGAAGATTAGCCGCCGTCTGACCATCTCCAGAGAAATCACTGACCATCGTTTCCACACTGTCGGCCGCACGCACCAGGCTCGCTGACATAACACTGAGATTATGCACCAAGGTTCGCACATCCTGCTGATTGTCCAAGGCCATATGCTGGAACGTAAGCGCCAGCTGATTCATATTTGCGGTCAACTCCTTGACATTAATTGCTGACTGCACCAGGGATTGTCTGACGGCATCACTGCCAAAAATCTCATTTAAGGATTTTACCAGTTTTTGCATTTCTTCAAGCGTCATCCCGGCCTTATTCATCATATAATCTACCCCGCGTCCGCTGGTTCCACTGACAACAGCACCCGGTTCAAGGAATTCTTCAGGGGCGTCCGCACTGGGCATGATATCGATAAATTTTTCCCCCATAAGGCCGTCGCTGCTGATGACAAATTGTGCTTTTTTGGTGATTTTTATCTCGGGATCGATTTTTAAGACGACCTTTGCCCCCTGCTCTTCGGCCATAACATTCTGCACAGAACCCACTTCAACCCCGGCATAGCGAACAACCGCACCAGGGCGCAGACCGTTAGCCTGACTGAATAAGACATTTATCGTATACCCCTTATTGCCACTGAAGCTGAATCCGCTGAGATGAATAATCATATATGCCAGCAAGCCCAGTCCCATAAGGGTGAAGGCTCCTACTTTTGCTTCCGTTGTCATCCGCCCATCGCTCCTTTCCCCCTGCTTTGTCCAAGAACAAACTCACGAACCCTTGGATCCACTGAATTTTTTATATCCTCTACGGTTCCCAGGGCAATCAATTCACCCTCATAAATCATCGCGATCCGATCCGCAATATAAAAGGCACTGTTCATATCATGGGTGACGACAACCGAAGTCACATTGAGCATCCGCTGGGTATGCAATATCAGATCATCAATTTTCGCCGCCATAATCGGATCAAGCCCGGAGCTCGGTTCATCATAAAGTACAATTTCCGGCTCAAACGCAATTGCCCGGGCAAGGCTCACCCGTTTCTTCATTCCCCCGGACAGTTCACTCGGCATAGCATTTTCATACCCGTCAAGATCTACCAGCCTCAATTTTTCGGCCACAACCTCACGAATTTGCGGTTCTGGCATTTTTTTGTGCTGGCGAAGACCAAAGGCAACATTGTCGCCAATCGTCATCGAGTCAAAGAGTGCTGAATATTGAAACACCATCCCCATGGACAACCGGATTTTATCGAGCTTCCGCTCCGGCATATGCGAAATCTCCGCATCTTTTATCCAGATCTCGCCGCTGCTCGGCGGAATCAATCCGATCATCATGCGCAGCAATGTGCTTTTACCGGATCCACTGCCACCGATAATCACTAACGTCTCACCTTTCTGGACCTTAAGACTTATATGCTGCAATACCTGCCGCCCCTTAAATTCTTTGCTTACCTCTATCAGTTTTATCATATATTCACCTCAACGGTAAAGAATCAGCGACATGAAACAATTTGCGATAAAAATCACAATAATTGAACCAACAACCGAGCGCGTCGTCGCCTTTCCCACCCCTTCTGCCCCTTCCGGCGCATTAAGGCCCTGATAACAACCGATGATCGCAATTACCGCCCCAAAAAACACGGATTTGACAAGGCCTCCATTGACATCGTGGGCAACCGTAAACGCATCAATCGACTGGATAAAAGTGAAGGAGCTGATACCCGCATAGTAGGTTGATACAATCCAGCCGCCAAAGGTTCCTATTACATCCCCAAAAACCACCAGCAGTGGCAGCATGATCATGCAGGCAATCAACCGCGGCACAACCAGATAGCCCACTGGATTCGTCGCCATCACCTTCAGGGCATCAATCTGCTCCGTTACCTTCATCGTACTGATTTCCGCTGTAATGGCCGCCCCTACCCGGCCAGCAGCGACAACCCCTGTAAGTACGGGGGCCAGTTCGCGCGATACAGCAATCGCGACAACTCCGCCGATTGTCGACTGGGCGCCAAAGCGAATAAATTCATGGGCCGTCTGCAGGGTGATAACCATGCCGGTAAACAGCATCGTCAACGCCACAATTGGCAAGGTATCAACGCCCAGATGAGACATCTGAACAAACACATGCTTAAGCCGCGGCCGATGGCGAAGCTGATATATCGTCTGACCGACAAGCAGCATAATAGCCCCGAAAAGTTCAAGCCCGTTGATTACAGACCGTCCAAGTTTTTCTAAATAACGGATGAGCATCTGCACCATCCCTCCAAAAACTGTTCCCAGTTTTATTTTCCTTAAATCACATACAATAGTACATATTAGTTTACTATTTTTTCGAGAATTATTCAATTCTTTTTTATAAATAAGCAAAAAAGCGCTGTAAAACTTTTGTTTTACAGCGCTTCGGCTTTTATCCTCAGCCAAGAGCTTCCGCTATATTCGTTCTTTTTCTCAGGTCTTCTTTTCAACCTGCAAGGTGACGTGCGTCAGGTTATCGATAATATACTGGGTAGCAAACTTAGCCGGCTCTGTGGCTGCCGTGGGCGATTTAGCCGTATTTGCATTTTTTTGCGACTGTTGAAACGCCTGCTCAACTGCTGCCATCTGATCTTTTTCCGTCATCAATGGCTGAATGGCCGGCGTAATGATGATTTCGTTATTTTTATTCCCCTGCAAAAATTCTTTGAGCTTGTCTTTAAGCGACTGCTTGTTTTCAAGGTCCGCACCACTCACCAGCCCCTGCTGGAGCAGTTGTGCCACCGGCACCAGTCCGCCACCGCGCAATTCGAGATTCAACGGGCCGGCAGACTGTGTTTTCGGCACCGTATAAGGGACAAGAATCGTTTCCACCGGCTGCCGATACGGTTTTAGTTTCACTTTAAAGTTAACGCTCTCTCCCGGCAGCACTTTATTTTTATCCGGCACAGCCTCTACCAGCGATGCCGTCTGCCGGCCATCCTGTAGCTCAACATTGATCTTTATCCCCAGAACATCGGCCTCTACTTCATCATTGTAACACAAAAGATCAAGTGCCTGTCCCAGTTCCGACACTGCCGCCGGGCCAACATCAGCCCCATTAAAGTACATATTATCCCGCACAAGTTTACCGCTAGCAACAGCATTTGTTGTTATTTCAAAAGAAAATTTTGCCGTTCCTAGGCCTTGCCGATCAATCGTCTTATCAATCGCAGCGTAGGCGATCGAAGGGGCAATCGCCGACAGCAATTTTTCATCATACGCAATCTGCGAGGAATACGTCGTTTCCTGATCTGTCTGCCGGTCTTTCACTGTAACCTGGATTGGCACAACACTGGGGAAGGTTCCGATAATTCCGCTGATCCCGGAATAACGATCCTGATTAATCCGGCCGATAATATTGCCAAAGGAAGCTATTTTCGTTCCATTCGTCAGGGATCCTGCTGCCCCAATGACACTCGCATCCGTCATAAAAAAATTAACATTGCCCAAATACGTATAAGGATGCCCAAAGGCCAGAATCCGGCTGCCATCGACAGCTGTCACCGTGCCAGTAGCCCCAACGGTAAAATCGCCATACACAAAGGCCGCACTGACACTGCTGCCTGGCTGCAGCGACGCATTGCGCTGCACAGCTCCCGCCGTCGAGCTCATAGAGCCTCCGCTGTACGGCACCAATGCGAAGGGAGCCAGCTTTCCCTTCAAGAAATCAAGGCTCTTATCCGTAAATCCGGCAACGAGCAGTGGTGTTGACACCGGATAGGTGTCCGCCTTGACTGATGTGGCCGGGCCGATTTGCTGCTCTGAAGCCGCTGCCTTTTTCCCAGCATCTGCCTTTTTATCTTTTTCCAGTGCAGCTAATTTTTGGGTAGCTACTGCTTCTTCCTGCTGCAAAACCAGCTTTAAATCAACTTGTTTAAGCTGTTGCTGGTTTTTTGTATCCGGCAAATCCCAAATCTTCAGCATATCTTCAATTGGCGTAATGTAGAACACATGCGGATCTGTATCCGCTGCAATTCCTCGAGCCACGGCGCCGATAAGTTTACCATCCACATAAACGGGGCTGCCACTCATGCCATGGATAATTCCACCAGCCTCATCAACCACCGGGCCTGAAGCCCGGGCAAGAATCTGATCATGAGCCCCTTTACCATTGCTTTCAACCCCCAAAACCTCTACGTCAAAGCTGACAATGTCCTTGCCTTTCATAACGGTTTCTGCGATACCATGCATCCCCGGCTGTAGCTGGTTTGTCCGCAATATTTCAGGCATTGCTGCTGCCATGCCTAAGCTAAAAAAGAAACTGCTGCCCCATATGCACAAGGCCACAATAAGTCTACTCGTTTTATGCAAAAACTCCACCTCTTTGAACTCTTATTATTTAATCTTCGGCAATCCGTGCCACCAGCATACCACGCTCTACATTTTCACCGGGGCGCACAAGAACTTCCTTAATTGTTCCCGATGCTGATGCCCTTGCTGCCGCTGCTGAACCAGTCAGTGTCGAAATGCGGATGATCTCGCTGCCCTCATCTACATGGGTTCCTACCGCAGCCGTCCATGAAACCTGTCCCGATAAAGTGGAGGTAACCGCTCTCAATCCTCCAGCCGCAACGAAGTGGACTCCGCCGACAATAAGACTGAGAAATAACATCCCTGTTAAAAACTTTTTATACATGACTTACCCTCCTATATTGCACTAATGCATACACAAGCGATAAAATACCTACGGCTTTTATTTTCATTATACCTTATACACGGGCAATAGCAAGTTTTTCTGCTTACGACTTGGCTTTCGTACAAACTACAAGCGCACTGCCCACACTGCGCTCAGAGCCGTCGGACGGCTTGTTGATAATGCGCCCGCCAATGACGAGTTCCGAAGAGCCCCCCCCATCGAAATTAACCGCATTTACAGCCCCAAATTTCTTTAAAAGTTCTCCCATTTCTGCCAGTGTACAGCCAATGCTTGTACTTTGGCGTCCATCGACGACCGCCAGCAGCACATGTTGATTTGGCAAAATACCGATGGCAGTCCGCGGTGCCCGGCCATTGGCAACGTCCCCGCCAAACTGTTCTTCAGCGGCCGTGACGTCAACCGCCCCATTCATCACCAGACGAGGTCCTACCCCCAGAACCTGCGGGGCCTTATCCCAAGGGGTGCCAATATTTTGAACAATCTCCATTTTGTCGCCAACCTTGATTCCAGCCAGAGCATCCTTGGCGGTTCCATGTGCTGAAACGACAAGGCACCCCGCATCAAGCTTTGAATTTGCTGTATTTATGGCAATCACCTTATTGTCTTTTACAACATACTCCACACCATATTCATTTGTCCCGGTAGTCGTATCATAATATTCATTGTAGAGCACGACGGTATTTTCGCCACGTTCGCAATTGACTCCATTAATCGGCAGGGAAACCCCTTTCGTCTTCACCTGCCCGTTATAATCAACCGTTCCAATGATAGGCGTTCCATCCGCCATTACCCCAAAAGCCGACCGGGGCAGATAGGTTGTGCTGACTACCTGTCCGTCTATCTTTGTCAATCCCAGGATTTCACCATCCAGTGCAAAGTAGGAAGCATTAACGGCGGCTACTGCTTGGTTTGCATCTGACATAGCGCTCACCGTACCACGACCGGCAATCACCCCATTTGCCAGTGCTGGCCGCAGCGAATAGCGCGACGTATCTACATCAACGAAATATCCCGTGAGCATCCCTCTTCCATCCTGACGAACATAGGTTGTCTGCACTAAGCCCGGAGCCATTTCCTGACTCGTCATCTTTTCATATTCTTTGCTGATATCCATAAAGATCCGACTTGGATTTTTAAGCTGTTTCACCTGATATTGTGCCGACTGCTTAAGATCGATCGTTGTCCGAAAGACTCCCCCTATACTAGAAAATGAAACCCCAGTAACAAAATCATCCTTCACTATGAGTTTCGTCAATTTGGTCCGATCAACTGCCGAAGAAAAATCGAGCAGAATCTGTTGGCCGCCATTTTGCGTCGAAACCTTATATTCCGGTATACTGTCAACATCAAAGACAATCCGTACTTTTTCAGCACTAGTGCTGGTCCGAACCCCAGTCACCTGTATAGTTGCCGCAAAGGCTACCGTCTGCAGTAATACAAACAGCATTGCCACCAGCCCTATTATCTTTTTGTTTAAAAATTTCATACTCCAGATCCTCCGTATTTTATTTCCATCCCGTTACTATATGATAATAAAATGAAAAGAGGCTGTTGCCACAGCCTCTTTTCATTTTATTTTTTCCCTATACTGAGCTGTTTATATAGCATGTCTGCCAGACCGACACCGCCAGCCTTGGCCATTTCCTTCGTCAGCTCTTCATCCAGCATCGACTGCATAATCTTCTGCCCATTGGACTCGCCAAACAGCGTGTCTTTGGGAACTGTATCACGCATCTTGCTGTACATCAAATTTAAGAACATCTCTTCAAAGCCCTGACAAGCTTCCCTGAGTTTTTTATCCTCCGCCGGATTTTTTCCTGCTGCCTGTGCCTGCTTAATTTGATCGGCAAGCTGTTTATTCTTAGCGGCAGAACTGGCTGAGGCAGCATTTTGATATGCGCCTATACCGGCAGCTCCTGTGATCTGATCCATTCCCATATGATTCCCTCCGCCTAGATAATTTCGAGATCGGCATGCATCGCTCCAGCGGCTTTAATCGCCTGCAGAATTGATATGATATCGCGCGGCGTAGCGCCGACTGCATTGAGCGCTCCGACAATATCATTGACATTTGCTGTAGCCTGCAATACAACGGTATTCGCCTTTTCTTCCGTTACCTGCGTATCCGTATTCTTGGTCGTAATCGTTTCACCAAGTGTAAACGGTGCTGGCTGATTCACTTCCGTACTTTTTTGAATACTGATGCTGATACCGCCCTGGGCAATTGCCACCTCGTCAATAGCAACATTGCCACCGATGACAATGGTCCCCGTGCGTTCATTGACAACAACCTTCGCGATATTATCGGGTGTTACAGCGATTTCTTCAATATCAGAAACGAAGCCAACGACATTCCCCCGATAGTAAGGAGGAATCGTGATATCAATGCGACCTGGATTGGTTGCCGACGCCGCCCCGCCATAACGGGCATTGATAGCCTGGGCAATGCGGGAGGCGGTTGTAAAGTCCGCCTTAGACAAAGACAAAGACAGCGTGCCATTTTGTCCCAGATCTCCTTCTACCGATTTTTCAACAATTCCACCATTCGGTGTCATGCCAACGGTAGGAAAGTTTTTCTGCCGGGTACTGCCGCCATTACCAGCGGTAAAGCCACCAGTAGATACCGCCCCCTGGCCTACGGCATATACCTGCCCATTGCCAGCTTTAAGCGGTGTCTGCAATAAGGTTCCGCCCTGAATGCTCTTGGCATCCCCCATCGAAGACACTGTCAGATCAATGGTGTCGCCTTCTCTAACAAACGGCGGCAGAGTTGCCGTAACCATAACGGCCGCAACATTCTTTGTCTTAAAGTTAGAGGCCGCCGATATATTGACCCCATATGACGCCAGCATACTGGCTACCGACTGCAAGGTTTCAATCGATTTATTGGAATCACCCGTACCGTTAAGCCCGACAACCAGCCCGTAGCCACTTAACTGGTTGGGCCTAACGCCCTGAACTTTGGCAATATCTTTGATTCTCGTCGTTGCCATTGCACCGGCAAAAGCTGTGCTAAACGATAGACAGCAAGCTATCAGCGTAAGAGCAACAATCCCTTTGTATTTTTTTTGCATAATAACCCCCATAAAAATCTTAGAATAAGATATTAAAGATCTGGGTCAGAATCCCCTGCCGCTGTTTTGCATTGAGCGGACCTTTGCCGTCAAATTTAAGCGTTGCATCGGCAACCTGCGTAGAAGGCACGGTATTGTTCGGCAAAACATCATCCTGCCGGACCGTCCCCCGCAAGGTAATCTTGTGTTCATCACGATTCTGCCATATAGACTGCGTGCCCTCGATCACCATATTCCCATTCGGCTGCACTTCAACGACGGTTACCGTCACTTTACCGCTAACGCTGTTTGTATCTGTAGCCTTGCCGGTGGAAGTAAAGCTATCGGACCCACTGGCACTAGCCGCTGCCAAGAAACTAAAAATCCCCGTTCCGTCCGCCAATGTCTGCTTCCCGCTTTTTCCATTATTCATGCTTTTATTAGCTGACGTTGTCGTTTTTTCATCAATCACGATTGTCAATATATCGCCGACATTTTGTGCCCGACGATCCGCAAACATACTTCTTGTCGATCCCGTTCCGCTGGCCCACAGCGACTCTGCCGAGGCAGGAACTGCTACCGACAAAAAAACTGCACAGACTAATATGGCACACTGTATATATCTGCTCATTGCTTCACCTGCTTTCACTCTGCCACTTCTACGGTATTCGTGTCTTTCACTTTAGCCTGCAGAATTTTTTTTGAGCTTTCATTGCGCACCCTGATAGTGCCACCCTTATGTCCATCCTGCAGGGCGACCCCTTCAGCCTGGACCTGAATTCCATTGACAACAACCCGAATATGCACCATTGCACCTTTTTCAATAAGAATTGGTTGCTCCAGCATGCCCCTCATAAGCACATCCCCGGATTTAACAGTTTTAGCCATAACAAAACCAACAGCATCTTCCAGGGAGAGTATACAGCCGCCATCGTAGGCATTGACCTCTTTGCTTACAAACTGAACGTCAGCGGGCGTCAGCACTTCCTTCAATAACAGTGGACGCGCAGCAGTTAACACATCCTGATACATATGCACCCGAACACGACAGTTTACTTTTTGATAAACATCGCCGCCAACCAGAACTGTAACTTGAACGGAGGAAACTGCGGCCGGCTTTATACTGTTCGGCAGCATTGCCTCATAAGAAACCATCCCCACCGGGACATTCATCGTTTCTGGAAGACTCAGCATTTCCAGTGTATAATGGCGCTTTTCACCTGTTTTTTGCAGCTGCTCGTCGATGGTCTTTCGCGTAAGGCTTTCAAACACGGCCTTGTCTAAAAGCTGTGACTGTCGCCGAATAATGACATTGGGTGGCAATTGCCAGTCAACGCCATCACAATCAACCCCAGAAGACCGCGCTCTCAGCGAAAGCACCTGCGCTGAAAGAGTGATTTCATCCCCAGGACGGGGTATCCGTCCCAACACAATCCCCTGTAAAGCCTTCACCTGCGCCGGATCATCGCTATAAATCTGAGCAATATCCCCCAGCTGCACGTCTTCTCTATTGATTTCAGCCGTCGATACCACTATAACCGAAGCAGGCGCTGCCTGAACGGCTGGCATCAAAAAAAATATCCAGCAAAAAAACAGGCACAAGCTTATCTTTTTCATAATCAATCAGCGTTTCAATCCATTGGCAATTTCCAGCATCGAATCCGAAGTTGTAATTGCCTTTGAATTGGTTTCATAGGCGCGCTGCGCAATAATCATATTGACCATTTCTTCAACAATCTGGACATTCGACATTTCCAAGGTACTCTGAGCCAAAGTCCCGGCACCATCTTCGCCCGGGTTACCAACAATTGCTTCCCCCGAGGCATCGGTTGTCATAAATAAATTTTTCCCCTGCGCGGAAAGCCCGGAGGGATTTACAAAACGGGCTAAAGTAATCTGCCCCACATCCTGTGTCTGGTTGTTAATTTTTACTGACACCTGTCCGTTGGCCGCAATTGTTATGGAGTCACTGGTTGCCTGTTCCGGGATAATGATTTCCGGTTCCAGCGGATAACCATCCGTCGTCACCATGCGACGCGTCGAATCAAGCTTAAAGGAACCATCGCGCGTATAGGCAATCGTACCGTCCGGCATTGTGATCTGAAAGAAGCCTTCCCCCTCAATCGCGAGATCCGTCGGATTTCCCGTTGTCTGGAAACTCCCCTGGGTAAAAATACGATTTGTTGCCGCTAAGCGAGCACCATGCCCCATCTGTATTCCAGCCGGAAACTGCGTATCCGGGCCACTGGTCGCACCAGCCTGACGCATAGTCTGGTACATCAAATCCTGAAATTCCGCCCGTTGTTTCTTGTTCCCGGTTGTATTAACATTTGCCAGGTTGTTCGCAATGACGTCCATATGTGTCTGCTGGGTCGTCATCCCCGTGGCAGCTGTCCAAAGAGCTCTCATCATGATTGCAAAACTCCTATCATCTGATATTATTTATAAATATAGTCCATACTGATGTTATCGTAAAAACCAAAAAAATCTTAAAGGGATACTGCAAATATGAGACTGCAGTACCCCTTTTTCAGTTATATCCGGCCAACCTCGTTTACCGCTTTGTCGAGCAAACTGTCTTGGGTTGTCAGCGCTTTTGAATCCGCTTCATAGGCCCGATAATTGGTAATCAAGGCCACCATTTCCGACACGACATTGACATTAGAGCGTTCGAGGAACCCCTGCTCCACCGTACCAGTCGCCGCCTGTGGCCGGGCACCAGGCTGGGCATAAAACAAACTGCTACCCTGCTTGAGCAACGCCCGGCGATCGGCAAAATCAACAAGCTGCAATTGTCCAATGACATCCTGCCCATCATAAAGTGTGCCATCGCTGCCAATTTTCACCTCACCACTCTCCGGTAATGTAATCGGCCGATTATTGGTGCCAAGAACAGCCTGACCATCTGAATTGACAAGCTGTCCCGTAACCGAACGAGAAAAATTCCCATTACGGGTATAGCGCTGACCCTGTGACGTATTGACGACAAAATAACCACGGCCATTGATTGCCGCATCGAGAGGTGCGCCAGTGTTTTGAAACGCGCCTTGTTCATGGCTGGTAGCCAGTTCCGAGATGAGCGAGCCACGTCCCAGTTTCCCGACCACCGGAGCCTGACTGCTAACTGAAAAATTCTTGAAGGAAGTCACATCTCTGTTCGCGGAGGCGTCATTGATGCGGCGCAGCAGCAAAGGTTCAAACTCCTCACTGACGGCAATATCCTTTTTATAACCAGTCGTATTGACATTTGCCAAGTTATTAGAAATCGTATCTGTGCGCAGTGTTTCCGTCACCATTCCGGCACCTGCTGTATAAAGTCCACGCAGCATATAACTTCCTCCTCATCTATTTTAGGATACTTATTTTTTATTCGTTGCCGCCACGGCGCACCGAAGTCAGGCTGTCGCCGATCTGATCCATAAACTCCAAAGCTTTGCCTGTCCCGAGGACTACACAGGACAACGGGTCTTCTGCCAGATAGGTCGGGATTCCCGTTTCCTTCTGAATCAATCGGTCCAAGGCATATAGCATAGCGCCGCCACCGGTCATTACAATGCCGCGATCCATAATATCCGAAGCGAGTTCCGGCGGGGTGTCCTCAAGCACTTTTTTTACACACTGTACAATATGCGATACCGGTTCTTCCAGAGCATCACAGATCTCATTGACGGAAAGTTTAATCGTCTTTGGCAAACCGGTTAAAAGATCGCGTCCACGCACTTCCTGCGACCCGGATCTGGCATCACGAATCGCCGAACCGATATTGATTTTAATCTCTTCTGCCGTGCGCTCCCCAATCATGACATTGTATTCTTTTTTGACATAACGGATGATGGCATCATCAAATTTATCGCCACCAATCCGCAAGGATTCACTGAGCACAATGCCACCGAGACTGATCACGGCAATATCCGTCGTCCCGCCACCGATATCGACAACCATTGACCCATATGGTTCGGAAATTTCAAGTCCGGCTCCAAGGGCCGCAGCCAACGGCTCTTCGATCAACTGCGTTCTGCGGGCACCAGCCTGCTGCGCAGCTTCCTGGACCGCCCGTTTTTCGACCGTCGTGCAGCCGGAAGGAATGCAGATCATAATACGCGGTTTAAAGACAAAACTGCGGCCGATTACCTGCTCAATAAAGTAGCGCAGCATGCTTTCCGTCATATCATAATCGGCAATGACGCCCTCGCGCAGTGGTCGGATCGCCACGATATTCCCCGGTGTACGTCCAATCATGCGGCGGGCAGCTTCTCCGATTTCAAGCACCTTATTTGTATCCCGGTCAATTGCCACAACCGACGGCTCCTTGAGCACAATGCCCTTGCCCTTTATATAAACCAAAACATTGGCAGTTCCCAAATCGACCCCAATATCCATTGACATTCCAAACATAAAGTAAAATTTCCCCTTCCAATTTATAGCTGTGATCAGTTTTTCTGGCAGATAACACCGCCAAAATCACCAACCGTTTTATTATACAGCATAATGTTAGAAAATAGATGAAAATACGCTGTAGACAAAAACTTTTTTTGTTTCTGCCGTCTCAGTATATACTATATATTAAATTGAAATGCTTGACAATGTTTTCATGAAAAATGCCATCATTTATGTCCCCAAATAGTCATTTAGTCGCCTTGCTAGAGGCAAATGAAACGGGCAACCCCTTTAAGGAGCTGCCCGTTTCATTTAAACCCGTTTAGCAGGTTTTACATTTTTCATAAAGGCCGTTCTTTTTCAGAACCTCAATCATCGTTTCTCCCATATGGGCAACAGTTCCGGCAACCTCAATGCCAGCAGCATTGAGGGCCTTGATCTTATCAGCCGCCGTCCCCTTACCGCCGGAAATAATAGCGCCGGCATGTCCCATGCGTTTGCCAGGAGGGGCCTGCCGACCGGCAATAAAGCCAACAACTGGTTTTTTCATGTTTTTGCTAATCCACTGGGCCGCTTCTTCTTCTGCGGTACCGCCGATTTCGCCGATCATCATAACGGCCAGCGTATCATCGTCCTCATTAAAAGCCTGCAGGGCATCGATAAAATCTGTTCCTTTAATCGGGTCGCCGCCAATGCCAATCGCAGTGGTCTGTCCAATACCTGCTGCCGACAACTGGAAGGTCGCTTCATACGTCAGCGTTCCCGAACGCGAAACGACACCGACATGGCCTTTTTTATGAATATACCCTGGAATCAGTCCGATCCGGCATTCATCCGTCGTCAAAATCCCCGGACAATTTGGCCCGATCAGGCGAGTTTTCTTGCCTTTCATATACGCACGAACCCTTACCATATCCTGCACAGGGACATGCTCCGTGATGCAGACAACGAGCTCGAGTTCAGCATTTACCCCTTCAAAAATCGCATCCGCAGCAAATCTGGCCGGAACATAAATTACCGACACCGTTGCTCCCGTTGCTTCAACAGCTTCGGCCAAGGTGTTAAACACCGGTACCCCTTCAACAACTGTACCACCTTTGCCCGGTGTAACACCGCCGACAATCTGCGTGCCATATTCAATCATCTGTTTTGTATGAAACAAGGCTGTTTTCCCTGTAATTCCCTGTACGATGACTTTTGTATTTTTATCTACGAAAATTCCCATTGCGACCGCTCCTCTCAGGCAATGCCTTTATTTTTATTCACAAGTTCGACGATTTTCTGTGCGCCCTCTTCCATTGACGGCGCCATAATGACTGCCGGAACAGCCGCATTGCGCAGAATTTCCCGACCTTCTTTTACGTTGGTTCCTTCAAGACGCACAACCACCGGCACGTCAATGCCGACAAGTTTTGCCGCCTCGACAATACCACCAGCAATAATATCACATTTATTGATCCCACCGAAAATATTGACAAAAATTCCTTTAGACTGGCCGCCTTCGAGCATAATCCGAAAGGCCGATGCTATTTTTTCAACCGTGGAATCGCCACCAACATCGAGGAAGTTTGCCGGTTCCCCGCCATAATGCTTGATGATATCCACTGTCGCCATCGCGAGCCCGGCCCCATTTACCATACAAGCGACGTCACCGCCAAGGTTGACATAATTAAGGCCTTCCTTAGCTGCTTCAAGCTCTTTGGGATCCTCTTCCGTTTCGTCACGCATAGCGGCAATATCCGGATGACGATAAAGTGCGCTGTCATCAAAGTTCAGCTTGGCATCCAGTGCCATCACTTTGTTTTCCTGCGTTACTACCAGTGGGTTTATCTCCGCCAGCGAACAGTCCTTCGCCGTGAACACTTCATACAAACCCGTCATCAGCTTTACTGCATCATTGACAGCGCCCTGGTCAATTTGAAGGGCGAAGGCCATCCGTCTTGCCTGGAACGGTGCCAGGCCGACGAGCGGATCAATGTATTCCTTAATAATCTTTTCCGGCGTCTCAGCGGCGACCTTTTCTATATCCATACCGCCTTCTTCCGACCC
The DNA here is from genome assembly GCA_963678095.2 of Selenomonadaceae bacterium. Lineage (GTDB taxonomy): Bacteria > Bacillota > Negativicutes > Selenomonadales > Selenomonadaceae. Next base: position 1,434,174 of record OY782746.1, read on the forward strand.
CATCATCACAACCTGTGCACTGGCGCGGTCAATGACAAAACTCAGATAGTATTCTTTTTTTATATTGCAGCCTTCTTCAATTAACAGACGGTTTACCGTCTTGCCTTCTGGACCGGTCTGGTGCGTGATCAAAGTCTTGCCTAAAAGCTCGGCTGCATAGCCTTCGACCTCATCAATTGACCGCGCGAGTTTTACGCCGCCTGCCTTACCGCGGCCGCCGGCATGAATCTGTGCCTTGACAACACAAACCTCTGAACCAAGAGACTTCGCTACCGCTACTGCTTCCTCAGCCGAAAAAGCCGGCTGGCCACTGGGCACGGAAACACCGTAGGATTTCAAAATTTGTTTGCTCTGGTACTCATGAATATTCATTACATGATGCCTCCTATTTTTGAACTTCAGGAACAGTCCTCACCCCTGCCTGACAGCATGGCCTGTTTCCTTCAATAAAATACGCCTAAAAATCTGACTGCCATCCGAGGGCAGTCCAGCATTTCTTTCGACCGAAAGAAACTCAGCCGATCACCTGCTTACAGAATCATTCTAGCGGAAAAGATTTTTTCAGTCCACTACTTTTTCACAATGTTAATATTTATATAAATTATAAAAAAACATGTTAATTGTGAATATTTTTTCCGGATGCGCGCCTATTTTTCAATCTACTTTTAAAAGAAAGCAAATATAGGCAAAAGGCTGCTGCATCTAGGGTTTAGTATAGCACAAAATAAAATAAAATTCCACAATATGTAAACGCAAGCAACCTCCGTGGACAAAAAACAGCGACCGCAGAAAAACCTGCGGCCGCCAGCTGTATTATAAATGTTATTTATATATCATCATATTTTCCCGCCCTCAACGACGACATCATCCGCCTGCACGCTGTCACCATACGCCGGTTTCAGCGTAGAGTCAAAATCCTTATGGAAAAACTTTTCTTCGCCGAGTTTTGTCAACTCATCGTTGAGCCAGTCTCTCAGCTCCGTATTGCCTTTTTTCACCGCCGGCGCAATGGCATCTATATCACCAAGCTTTGCGATCCCGACAGTAAATCCAGGGTTTTGTCTGGCCCAGGCAAAAACCATCGTATTGTCATGTGCCAAAGCGGCCCCCCGCCCATCTTTCAGCGCCTGAAACGTTTCCGTGTTCTGATCGTATTTCAGCAATTCAATCTCCGGATAATTTTTGCTGAAATAGGTTTCTGCTGTCGTCCCTTTATTGACGATCAGTTTTTTGCCCTTAAGCTGATTCACATCGGTGATGACGGCGCCATCTGGGGAAACAATGCCCAGCGCTACCTTCATATACGGGTTGGCAAAATCAACCGCTTCGCGGCGTTCTGGCGTCACCGTAAAATTAGCCAGCGTGATGTCGACTTTGTCTGCTGCCAAAACTTCAGCCCGGGCAGCTGCCTCTGTCAGCACAAACTCAACGGCATTTTCATCCCCCAGCAGATCTTTCGCGATCCGATGTGCCAGATATACATCATACCCCTGGTTTTTGCCATCGGCATCGACAAAGCCAAATGGCGGCTTATCACTGAAAACGGCGATGCGGACTTTGCCGCGCTGCTTTATCTGCTCAATCGCGGATACTTTTTTCTCCTGCGTTTCACTGCCGCAGCCGGCAACAAGCCCCAGTGAAAAAAGTACTGTCAGGGAGATTGCTATTGTTTTCCAAATCTTATTCATTCGTATGACCCCATTTCATTTTATTTGTAATAGATAATTTCATTCATATGGCCGTTTGCAATTTTTCCTTTGTCTCGCCTGCCGGAAACTCAAATATATCAAGAAATTTACGGGCCCGTTGCGTCTGTGGCCGCTGAAAAAACTCGTCCGGCTTTGCGGTTTCAACAATTTTCCCTTCATCAATGAAGATTACTTGATCCGCTACCGCGCGGGCAAAATTCATTTCATGTGTGACAATAATCATCGTCATGCCTTCTTTTGCCAATCCCAGCATAACATCGAGCACCTCTCGTACCATTTCCGGATCAAGTGAAGCTGTAACTTCATCAAACAACATGATTTCTGGATTCATGCAGAGTGCCCGCACAATGGCAACCCGCTGCTTTTGGCCGCCGGAAAGCTGCGACGGGTAAGCATTTTTCTTATCCAGCAGGCCTATGCGGTCCAGCAATTTTTCAGCCTGATCCAGAACCTCTGCCTCACTTCGCCCCTGCGCTTTTATCGGCCCCAGCAGGATATTTTCCTGCACGGTCATATGCGGAAACAATTCATAATTTTGAAACACCATACCGATTTTTTGTCGTACCTGCGGCCATTTTGTTGCCGGGCCATTGATCAATTCTCCACCAAGTTTTATCGTCCCGGCCTGAATTTCTTCCAGCCCATTTAAGCACCGCAAAAAGGTTGACTTCCCGCAGCCCGAAGGTCCCAATAGTACCACAACTTCACCACGAGAAATTTCAAGATCAAGCCCCTGTAAAATCAACTTGTCCCCATAAAATTTCTGCAGGCCTCTGACCTCCAGCACGTTATCTGCTTCTTTTTGCTTCATTTCAATCACCTCCTAAAATCTCTCATGCTTGCCACTTTTGTTCAAGTCTTTTCGAATACGCAGAAATCGGCCAGCAGACAATAAAGTAGAGAAAAAATATTACAGCATAGACCCAAAAAGATGCTGTTGGCGTCGATAAAATGGAAACCTCGATGATCTGCTGCCCCACCTTCAGAACCTCCACCACGCCGATCAATACGACCAACGAGGTAGTCTTGATCATACGCGTCGCCAGATTTATTGCTGAGGGGATAAGTCGCCGCAATGCCTGCGGCATAATTACCCACCAATATACCTGCAGACGCGTAAGTCCAAGCGCCAGACCACTTTCCAGCTGATGTGACGGCAGCGTCGTTATCGCGCTGCGAACCAGATCCCCCAGTTCTGCTATTCCCCATAAAGAAAACACTAAAATTGCGATAAACTCCGCTGGCAAATGTATATAAAAAATCTTGGTAAAACTGAAATAGAAGACGAACAGCCAGACGAGAATCGGGATGATCCGCACGGTCTCAAGGTAAAAGCGGCAAAGCCAGCGAATCAGGCGCTGCCGCGACGTCATCAGCAGCCCCAGCACAATCCCGCCAGCCGTCGAAATAAGCAACGCCGCCAGGGCAATGCGCAAACTGACAAGCAGTCCCCCGAGTAAACGGCTGAGATTTGATCCCTCAAAGATCACATGAATTCCCAATCCCTCCATAGCGCACCCTCCTTTCAAGCTTCGTCAATGCTGCTGAGATCGGCAGCAAGAGCAGTAAATAAAATATCACCAATAGCAGCAAAGATTCCGTGGTCTTATAATGCATGCCGATCAAATCCTTGGCCGCAAACATCAGATCTGCCAACGCGATCGCCGAAACAACCGAGGTTTCCTTCAGCAAAAATATCGCGTTGGCCCCCAGCGCCGGCACAGCAACTGCTAAAGCCTGCGGCAAAACAACATAGCGCAGCAGCTGCAGCCTGCTCAAGCCTATACTCATCCCAGCCTCGAGCTGCCCCTTCCCCACTGCCTCAAGCCCGGCCCGAAAAGCTTCCGCCATATACGATCCGCCCAAGAATGCCAGTCCGGCAACGGCACAGGTGTAAGCTTCTAATTTGATACCGAACTTTGCCAGTCCATAGTAAAGAAAAAACAACTGGATCAGCAAGGGCGTATTGCGGGACAGTTCAATATAAAGAGCCACCAGCGAAGTAAGACACTTCACCTTATAATAGCGAACGAGCGCACACCCCAGACCAACCAGCAAGGACAAAAAAATCCCCAGCAAAGACAGCTGCAGGGTTAATTCCGCCGCCTTTACATAAACCGGAATACTTCGGGCTATAAAATCATAATCCATAGGCCACCTCCAAAACATATAAATCATATATGTTTTTCTATGTTTGTATTATAGTTTTTTCCTGACCTGCTGTCAAGAAATATTTTTATTATCATATATATTTAGTATGTTTTAAAAAGATATGCCCGGCACCAAGCAGAAACATTGGTACCGGGCATATCTTTTTACCAGCCGCACATTGCCAGAAGCAAGCACCTGCCAGCTTTTATTTTATTTTATCATTCGTCTTGCGAACAGCAGCAACACTTTGGCCAAAAAGAGCCCGCTCTTCTTCGTTAAGAGTGAGTTCCACCACACCTTCCATGCCAGCTTTCCCTAAAATGACCGGTACTCCGGCACAGACATCGTGTTCTTTGTATTCTCCTTCAAGGTAGGCAATACAAGGCAGCATTCGTTTCGAGTCACTGGCAATTGCCACAACCATTGAAGCGGCAGCTGCTCCCGGTGCATACCAGGCTGAGGTTCCGAGTAATTTTGTTAAAATTCCGCCCCCCTGCTTTGTATCCGCCGCGACTTTTTCCAGCTGCTTTTCAGTGAGCAGCTGCGTCACCGGAATCCCCTTATAAAAAGCAAACCGGTCCAGTGGTAGCATAAGATCGCCGTGCACGCCAATTACCATGCCATCAACGTCTGCCGGCGGACAGCCAATCGCCTGACTCAGGAAATAAATGAAACGGTTGCTGTCAAGGACACCACTCATGCCAATCACCCGATTTTTCGGCAACCCGCTGCGCTTAAGCGCCAAATAGGTGAGGGTATCCGCCGGATTTGAAACAATGATAAAGATCGCCTCCGGAGAGTACACCAGACATTGCTCCATGACACTGGAGACAATCTTCGCATTCGTGTCGATCAGTTCCTCGCGTGTCATTCCCGGCTTACGAGCCAGCCCCGAAGTAATTACAATAATATCCGACGCCTGCGTCTTGGCATAATCATCGCTACTGGCAATAATCCGGGTATCGATTCCCAGCATATGTGCTGTCTGCATCATATCCATCACTTTGCCTTCAGCAACCCCTGGCTTAATATCGAGCAGCACCAGTTCACTGGCAATATTTTTTAGTGCGATCACATTTGCTGCTGTAGCGCCAACATTCCCGGCTCCAATTACTGTGACTTTCATAAAGATCTCCACCCTTCATTTGATTTATTTTTTTATCAGAACATCGCATTTGGCCTCATTGAGAATCTGCTGGCTTACGCTGCCGAAAATCCGTCCCTGGATTGCTCCAAGGCCACGGTTGCCCATGACAATCAGATTAATATCCTCATTCTTACAATATAAGAGAATTTCAGCAGCCGGATCGCCCGTTTTGAGCCGTGCTGTTACTGTCGTTCCTTTTGGAATTGCCGCCAGAGCCTCTTCCATAATCGCTTTATCATAACGCGCAGCTGCCGCCTCAAGGACATCCCCTAAATACATCGAGGCTGCCGGATTGCGGTCATCCTTCACATGCAGCAAGTGCAGCTTTGCTTCAAGCTGCCGGCTCAGCTGCAGCCCGCGCTCAAGGGCGGCCGCCGAAGAATCCGATCCATCAATTGGCACTAAAATATTTTTTATATTTTCCATCAAAACGCCCCTTTTCTCACACCCTCTTCACCGAGGATGTATTTTGTCTACACTTAGAGTATACGCATTGTCATAAGATAAGTAAAATTGTATCTTTATATAAAAACAATAGGTAAAAATATATAAAGGACAGGTTGCAAATTCGCACCTGTCCCCTCTATATATTATATTTTATATTTTTACCTTTCGCCAAAATCGCGGCCAAATGCCCGGCATTTTTCGACGCCTTGGGCATCCGGAGCGTCATTGAGAATCAGGCCTTCGGCAAAAAGATTTCCCTGCGCCCGAATCCGCGCTTCCCAGGCTTTCATCCATTCACCCTCCCCCCAGCCATAAGAGCCGAAAAGAGCTACCGGTTTTTCACCAAGACCTGGTTCAACAGCTTCAAACATCGGCAAAAATTCAGTTTCTTCCAGCTCTTCCGCGCCCATTGCCGAGCAGCCAAAGGCGATCCTATCAAAGCGTGCCGCCTCAGCTGGTGAAAACTCCGCCGCCGTAAAGAGGCTGACCTCAGCCCCGGCCGCTTCGGCTCCGGCCGCAATATTTTTTGCCATGGTAGCTGTATTGCCCGACCCGCTCCAATACACAACTGCTACTTTTTCCATACATAAAACACTCCTTTTTTCTTCATCCTAAACAGCCGCTGCCAGCTCGCCAATAAAGCCACCGGCTCGCCAGTGGCGACAAAACGTCCGGCTGCACTCGGAATATTCCTCAAAAATTTTTTCGGCTTCGTCAAGGTCAGCATAGACCTTCCAGTAGCCACAGGCTTTAAAATTTTTCCCGTGATTTTCTATAAAACCACAGACATCAGCCAAGGGGTAGCCTAAAAACAGCCCAATTTCATGAGGGAACCCTGCCACCGTCGCCAGCCGCTGCCGCAGACCCTGCAGGCAGTCGGATAAAGTCAAAGTACAGCTATAGCCTTGCTCTGCCAGCAAGCGCCTGCTTTCCGGTTGGACCAAAAGATCTTTAAGCTCACGCCGGCGATAGATGAGCAGCAATACGCGCTCGGCCTTGTGCGAAAGAACTTCCAGCGAAATGCCCTTACAGGCAAAGCACCCCTGATATTCCTTTAGCTGCGAAGAAAGACTTTTCATCTGCGCTGAAGACAAGCAAATCAGACTTGCAGGCTTTATCCCGGCCAGGGTTGCCGCGCCATGAAGGGCCAGCTGCTGTTCAAAGAACCGGTTTCGTCTCATTCCTGCTCGCTCCTTTTATCCGTCTTACTCCGATTATACATTAATCGATAATGATTTTCAATATCATTTTTTGTATTAAAAAAGACTCCTGCCGCTAAGCAAGAGTCCTTAAAAAATTTATTTACTCACTGAACAATGGTGTCGAAAGATAGCGGTCCCCCGTATCCGGCAACAAGGCCACAATTGTTTTTCCTTGGTTTTCCGGCCTTTTCGCCAGTTCGACTGCCGCCGCAAAAGCCGCTCCCGAAGAAATGCCTACCAATACCCCTTCCGTCCGGGCGAATTCGCGCCCATAAAGAAAGGCCTCTTCATTTTCAACGGCAATGATTTCATCATAAATCTTTGTGTTCAGGGTTTCCGGTACGAACCCGGCACCAATGCCCTGAATTTTATGGGGCCCTGCGACGCCTTTCGATAAAACTGGCGAAGCCGCTGGCTCAACGGCAACAATCTTGACCGCCGGATTTTTTTCTTTCAAATATTCGCCAACACCGGTTAACGTTCCGCCAGTGCCGATACCAGCGATAAATATATCGACCTTACCTTCCGTATCTTCCCATATTTCCGGCCCGGTCGTTGCCCGATGCGCCGCCGGATTTGCTGGATTCGTGAACTGCGAGGGAATATAGGCATGCGGAATTTCTTTTGCCAGCTCTTCCGCCTTTGCTATGGCTCCACGCATGCCGGCCGCACCATCGGTCAGTACGATTTCAGCACCATAAGCTTTTAGCAGATTACGGCGTTCAACACTCATGGTTTCCGGCATCGTTAAAATGGCCCGATAGCCACGGGCTGCCGCGATACTGGCCAGCCCAATCCCCGTGTTGCCACTGGTCGGTTCAATCAGTACGGAATCCTTATTAAGCAGACCCTTTGCCTCGGCTTCTTCGATCATCGCCTTGCTGATCCGATCCTTTACGCTGCCCGCCGGATTGAAATATTCCAATTTCACTAAAATATCCGCTTCCAATTCATGTTTTTTGATGTAATTAGATGCTCTGAGCAATGGCGTTCCACCGATAAGCTCTGTAATATTTTGATAAATTTTTGCCATAATATATTCCTCCCAATTTTATCTATTCTTGTCTCACCTATTTAAAACATATAGGTTTAATATGCTTACATTGTAACTTTATTTTTTGCCGTTGTCAACACTTCTTAAAAAATACTATAAAACATACTTAAAAAGCAGGTCATTGACTTTTGCTCCGAATTTTTATATGATATAAAAAAAACATATATTACAAGTATGAAAAGGGGATTATAATATGAAAATCTCTGCTAAAGGGCGCTATGGACTTGCGGCCATGTCTTACATTGCCCAAAACTATCGGACTGGCAGCCCAATCACCATCATCAGCATCGCTGAAAAACTAGGGATTTCTAAAATTTACCTCGAACAGGTTTTTTCTTTGTTAAAGCGTGCCGGACTGGTCACTTCAATCAAGGGAGCACAGGGTGGCTATCAGCTTGTTCAGGCTCCAGCAGCAATTACCGTCTACGATATTCTCGGGGCCATTGAACTCGCCTTAGTCGAAAAAGCCGAGGATACTGTTAAGGAACAGGCTCCCGCCCTTGATAAAGCCCTGCAACAGGCTGTATTCGAAGTCATCGACAGCACGCTGCAGGAAAAGCTACAGGCCATTTCGCTGCAGGATATTCTCAACGAAGCAGAAAAGCAAAAATCCGCCGGCGATTTTATGTATTTTATTTAAGCACCGGCACAAAAACTATGTTGTTTAATCAGGAGGCATTTGATTATGGAAAAAGATACCCTATGCGTTCACGCCGTTCCCATTCCTCATAATACAACCGGGGCTGTCAGCATGCCGATTTATCAATCGGCAACCTTTGCCCATCCGGATATCGGTGAAACCTCGGGCTATGATTATACCCGCCTGCAAAACCCGACCCGGGAACATCTAGAACAAACCGTTGCCGCACTTGAACACGGACTGGACGCAATGGCTTTTTCCTCCGGCATGGCAGCCATCTCCCTGTTGCTCGAAAGCTTCCAGCCTGGGGATCACATCATCACTTCAAATGATCTCTACGGCGGCTCTCACCGCCTGTTTGATCACATCGGACAAAAAAACGGGCTATCGTTCACGGCTGTCGACACCAGCGATCTTGCGGCAATCACCGCGGCCCTGCAGGAAAATACGCGAGCCCTTTATATTGAGACCCCGACAAACCCTATGATGCAGGTCACCGATATCAAAGCCGCCGCCGAAATTGCCCACCGTCACGATCTGCTCGTCATTGTCGACAACACGTTTTTGACTCCGCATTTCCAGCAACCCCTGGATCTCGGCGCCGATGTGGTCATTCACAGCGGGACAAAGTATCTCGGCGGACACAATGATACCCTGGCCGGCTTTCTCATCGTCAACGATCCGGCGCTTTCAAATCAGCTGCGCTTTCTTTATAAGACCGTCGGCTCCTGTCTGGCACCCTTTGACAGCTGGCTTCTCTTGCGCGGTATAAAGACCCTGGCGCTGCGCGTCGAAAAGCAGCAGGCAAACGCACGGTCCATTGCCCAGTGGTTGAAAACGCAGCCACATGTTAAAGCCGTATTTTATGTCGGTCTGCCTGAGCATCCCGGATATGCCATTTCCTGTCAACAAGCCTCAGGTTTTGGCTCGATGATTTCCCTGCGCGTCGACACCAAAGCCATCGCCGAGCAGGTACTGCGCCGTATTTCCCTGATCCAGTTCGCCGAGAGCCTCGGCGGAACCGAAAGCCTGCTCACATATCCTATGATGCAGACACATGCCGATTTGCCGGCAGCCGAACGCGAGGCCAAGGGCATCGACGACTGTCTGCTGCGACTGTCCGTGGGCATCGAAAATGTGAACGACCTCATAGCAGATCTGGCCCAGGCACTGGGCTGATAGCTCCCCGCGACTGAAAGGAGAATTTTTATGGCTTACAATTTTGATGAAATTATTGACCGCAAAAACACCAATTCTCTAAAATACGATTTTGCCGTTGAGCGTGGCAAACCCGCTGGCGTGCAGCCATTATGGGTTGCCGACATGGATCTACGGGTCCCGCCGCAGGTCAGTGACGCCCTGGTGCGTGCCAGCCAGCATGGAATCTTTGGCTATTCCGATGTCAAAGCGGATTATTTTGCCCCGCTTTCCCGTTGGTTGGAGGAATCCTTCCACTGGAAAGTAAAAAACGAATGGCTCGTCCGTACCCCAGGGGTAGTCTTTGCCATTGCAACCGCAATCCGCAGCTTCACCACCAAAGGCGACAGTGTCTTGATTCAAAGGCCGGTATATTATCCATTTTCCCTGACCATTGAAAGCAATGGTCGCCAACTCGTAAATTCGCCGCTGGTCTATAAAAATGGCCACTATGAAATTGATTTTGTTGATTTCGAGCAAAAAATCATCGACAACAACGTAAAGCTTTTCCTGCTTTGCAGCCCGCATAATCCGGTGGGCCGCGTCTGGACAAAAGACGAATTATTGCGCCTTGGCGACATCTGCCTTAAACATAAGGTGATTGTCGTTGCCGATGAAATTCATCAGGACTTTACCTATCCCGGACACACACATTATGTTTTTGCCAGCCTCAAGGAACAATATAAGGATATCACTATAACCTGTACGGCCCCGAGCAAGACTTTTAATCTCGCCGGGCTGCAGATTTCCCATATTTTTATTGCCAATGAAGATCTGCGCCGCCGGTTCAAAAAAGAATTGTGGCGGACCGGCTACAGTGAAAGCAATACCCTGGGGCTGGTCGCCAGTCAAGCTGCCTACACCTATGGTCGCCCCTGGCTGACCGAGCTAAAAGCCTATCTGACCGGCAACCTTGAACTCGCTCGCCATTACCTAAGCGAAATGCCCGAAGCGACCTTGATTGAACCAGAAGGAACCTACTTACTCTGGATCGACTTTACAAAAACACAGCTGAATCCGGTCGAGCTTGATCGGAGAATTCTCGAAGATGCCGGACTTTGGCTCGACAACGGCTCGATGTTCGGTCCTGAAGGGGACGGTTTCCAGCGCATCAACATAGCCTGCCCGCGCTCCCGTCTGCAGGAGGCACTGCAGAAACTCAACGCAGCTTTTCCCCGTAGAAAAATCTGAAAATTATCTTAACAAATGCCGATTAATATTGTATAATGATCCCGGAATGTTTTTCCGCCATTTAACGGCATGCTCTCAGAAGTTTTGGAGGTATCAACCATGTTAATCGGCCAGATTCGGGTGACCGTGGAAAACGGTCAGCTTGATGAACGGGACATCCAGTATTACATACGCGAAATTGAATCACGCGCCAGGGGAAAAGAATTAAAAAGCATCACTTTTCGCCTGGCCGACGGCTATATGGACTTGCGTTACGCCTTTAAGTCCCTGCCGTTTGAACGCATCCGCCGCGTATCGGCTCAAACTACATATCATCCGGCACGATGCATCGGATGAACGCGCCCTGAAAAGTGCTCCCGCCTGCCGGCGCGGAGTGCTTTTCTTTTTTTGCCCATCGATGCTGGTAAACCAGTAAAAAACCCTTGCTATCTGATGTGACCCCCATACGGTAGACCTTAAGAATTTAATTTTCAGGAGGACCGCTCAAGCGCAGCGTTTTTGCTATAAAGACTTACAGCTGATCCCGCTCCGGCGCCAGCGGCGGTTCATGAACCGTAAGCCTCCGGGTACAGTTACCCGCTACCGACAGGGCTAAAAATAGCAGAGCCAGCGCCAGCAGCAATTGCAGCCCATCCATCATGAAGACAAAGCCGCCATTTACGAGTTTATTTATACTGCCAAGCAGCGACTGCAATAAGGCGGTAAGCGTAACGGCAAACATCCCCAGCATGGGCACATAGAGCATCCAGCCCTTACGCCCGGTTACTTTGAGGAACACCGTCATAGCAATTAAAACAAGCGCACAGAGCAACTGATTTGCCGCCCCAAATAATGGCCAGACATTCATATATCCACCAAGACAAAGAACATAGCCTAGTCCGAGCGTAAGGAGGGTCGCAAAATACTTATTCGTGCAAAGACGCTGCCACGCCTTCATCTGCTCGGCTGCTGTTCCTTCCGCCGCAAACAATTCCTGAAAAGACATCCGGCCGATTCGCGCTACCGAATCAAGCGTTGTCAGAGCCAATGCCGATACGCACATCGTCATGATACAAGCGGCAATGTCGCGCGGCAAGCCAAACATGGCTAGAAAGCCGCCAACAGCACCGGAAAAAATCTGAAATGGTGTTCCCGCCGGCAGAGCCCCATCCTGGGCCGCCGAGCACACAATCACCAGGGCTACCACGCCAAGAACTGATTCAATGAGCATAGAGCCATAACCGACAAAAAGCATATCCTGCTCCCTTTTTATCGTTTTGGAAGATGTCCCCGAGGATACCAGGCTGTGAAAGCCCGACACGGCTCCACAGGCAATGGTAATAAACAAGATGGGAAATAAGCCCTTCCCGTTGACCTCAAAACCGACAAAGGCAGGCATATTGATGGTCGGATTGGCGACGAGCACGCCGACCACCGCTCCGCCAATCATAAAGAGCAGCAAAAAAACACTCAGATAGTCCCGCGGCTGCATCAAAAGCCACATCGGCATAACGGCTGCGGCAAAAATGTAAGCAAACACAAGATAAAGCCACATTGTCTTGTCGAGATAAAGCGGATAAGCAATCCCCAGCGCCAGCATAGCGGCAATTAGCAACAATGCGACGATCAGCTGGAGCAGCGCTCCGGGGTTACACTTTTTGATAAACAGGCCGAAGAGCATAGCCCCGCCAATATACAGCAGGGAGATCGAGGCTGCCGCCGCATTAGGTAGCAACAGCGATCCGTCCTTGCCAAAGCCGTGAAAGGTATTGGCGACAATATCACCAAAGGCCGCCAAGATAAGCAGCGTAAACAGCCAGCAAAACAGCAGGAACATCTTCCGACCCCAATGACCGACATATTTTTCAATCATGATCCCCATGGATTTTCCTTCGTTTTTCACTGAGGCATAGAGCGATAAAAAGTCCTGGACCGCCCCAAAGAAAATACTGCCAAACAAAAGCCATAGGAGCGCTGGCAGCCAGCCAAACATCGCCGCAATAATCGGGCCAGTCACCGGTCCGGCTCCGGTAATCGAAGAAAACTGATGCGCAAAGACCGTGAGTCTGGATGCCGGCGCATAATCCTGCCCATCCTCATATCTGCGCGCCGGAGTAACTGCCGCTTTATCGATTCCCCATGTTTTTTCAAGCCAGCGCCCATACGTAAAATAGGCAACAACATAAATCAAAATTGCTGCACCGACAATTGTTAAACCATTCATTCCAATTCCCCTCTTCCTTTGTCAAACGGGAGATAGATGAAAAAAAGATTCTTCGTCTTCTTGTTGAAGACGAAGAATCTCTCCGCGATACCACTTCATTTGCTGCCCTACAGCCATCTCAGCCCGGACTCTGCCCGGAATAATTTTAACGAGGCTGCCCCCGGTACGGCCTACTTATATTCAGCCGACTGCTCACAGGTGATGAGTTCAGCTTTGAATTATCGTCTTTCAGCCCCTGACGATTCTCTGTAAAATTCTGCTGCTGGCTTTTGTCCTGCTCTCTGCATTTGACATGTTTTGTTGATGGATAATATACCACTTATACAGGACATTGTCAAATATTATATGTAACATTGTAAATATAGGGATAAAAATACAGCGGAACGATTTATCGATCGTTCCGCTGTCGCTCAATCCTGCGCTTTTTTCAATTTTCGCTGTAACACACAGCGCAAGCCCGGTCTGATATGGGGTAAGGCAAAACACTTATTGCAGGACAGACAGCGCGATTCCGGCTGCCCTCCCAAAAGTCTTGGCAAAAGATCCGGCTCACAGACCAGAGGACGCCCCAGCGATACCATGTCAATTCCAGCTGCCAGCACCGCATCCATATCAGCCAAAGATCGTACGCCACCAACAAGGCTCAGCGGCAAGTCAACCTGCTGGCGCAAAGCAGCGATCCGCTCGAGGTAATAAAGCCGCTCCTCCCGTTTTTTTGCCAAAAAATCGACCCCGCTGCATTCAGCAAGCTCAACCCCCAGCTCCTTACAGCGTCTGAGCATATAGACCATATCCGCCCCATAGGCCTCATCCTCCGTCTTACTGTCATTGTTGAGCTTTATGAGCACCGGAAAGTCATCGCCACAGGCGGCTTTGATGCCGGTAATAATTTCGGCACAAATGCGAAAACGATTTTCTACACTGCCACCGTAGGCATCCTGGCGTTGATTGAACGTCTTGTCAAGAAAGCGTGACAGAAGATAGCTGTGCGCGGCGTGGAGCTGTACCCCATCCACCCCTGCCTGCTGCAGGCGTTTCGCCGCGGCGATGAAGTCCTGCTCAATTCCTAAAGTCTCGGCAAGTGTCAGTTCCCGTGCCTGCCGGTTTTTTTTCAGCTCACGATCGACAACATCAACCAGATTCTCCTGGCCAACAGCCCGCGGACCGGCATGGCTGATCTGCACGATAAATTTAGCGCCATGCTGCTGTACAATTTTTGCCGCCCGTTCAAATTGCGGAATAAATCGGTCAGAAAAGATCCCGATCTGTTCCTCATTCGCCTTGCCCTCGGGAGAAACATTACAGTGCCCGGTGATAATCATGCCGATGCCATTCGCTGCCAATGTTTCATACATCGCAAATTCCGCTTCTGTCATCTGCCCTTGCGTATCCCCCAAAAAGCTGTGGACAGCCGAGCGGATCAAGCGGTTTTTACAAACCAGGCGGCTCAATTTAATTTCTTGTTCGACTCTATTCATCTAAAGCACCATCCCTATCAGCATATATTTTTATTATACCATGATGATCTGTATTTTTTATGGAAAGATTTCCTGTCTCATAGCAAAAACAGGAGCGCTGCCCCAAGGGGCAGCGCTCCTGTTTTTTCATTGCCGCAACATGTATGGCTGCTGTCAGCTTTCCGTACGGCGTATATCAGCTCCAAGTGCACAGAGCTTTTTCACGAGATTATCATAGCCACGATCTATATGATGAATATACCCTATCTGCGTTTCGCCCTCTGCTACCAGACCGGCCAAAACCATGGCCGCTCCAGCTCTGAGATCCGTCGCCTTCACCTGGCAGCCCGTCAGGGTATCTACCCCTTCCACAACGGAAGTACGTCCATCAATTTTTATATTTGCGCCCATGCGTTTTAGTTCATCCACATGCATAAAGCGGTTTTCAAAAACGGTTTCAGTCACAAGCCCGGTGCCCTCCGATATTGCGAGCATAGCCATAAACTGTGCCTGCATATCGGTTGGAAAGCCCGGATATGGCATCGTCTTCACATCAACGGCTTTGGTCTGCTTATCACAGCTGACACGAATTCCACTGACGTCCTCTTCAATTGTCACGCCAGCTTCTTTAAGCTTTGCTATTACCGGTTTTAAATGTTCACTGATGGCATTCTCTATGTAGACATCCCCACGAGTCATAGCTGCGGCCACCATATAGGTTCCAGCTTCAATGCGGTCAGGAATTATGGTATAGTTGCGGCCCGTCAGCTTTTTCACGCCTTCGATTTTAATCGCATTCGTCCCGGCACCGCGAATTTTAGCCCCCATTACATTCAGGTAATTAGCCAAATCAACGATTTCCGGTTCCTGGGCCGGATTTTCAATCAGTGTCTGTCCCTCTGCCATGCAAGCAGCCATCATGATGTTTTCCGTAGCGCCTACACTTGGGAAATCCAGATATATACGAGCGCCCTTCAGGCCATTATCTGCTTTTGCCAGGATAAAGCCATGCCCAATTTCAATTTCAGCTCCGAGAGCTTCAAACCCTTTGAGGTGAAGATCAATGGGGCGCGTTCCGATCGCACAGCCACCCGGCAATGAAATCTTAGCCTGCCCACAGCGCGCCAAAAGCGGCCCCATAATCAGAAAAGACGCCCGCATCTTGCGCACGAGATCATACGGAGCTTCACAACAGGCAATCTTTGAACTGTCGACAAGCAGCGTATTTTTCTCCTCGTCAAACTGCGCCTTTACGCCCAGTTCCATTAAAACTTCCGAAATCGTATGTACATCTTCGAGTGCCGGAACTTCATCCAGCAAACTCGGCTGATCCTGCCCTAAAAGTGTTGCCGCAATGATCGGCAACACCGCATTTTTGGCCCCACTGATTTTTACCCGGCCTTCTAACCGATTGCCGCCATTTATAATTAACTTTTCCATTATTTCCTCCCGCAATATACTGCTAAAGTATCACATCATAGTTTATCATTAACAGCCCATTCCCGCAAGGGGCAAAAGGCCTGCCCGGCTCTTGTCCGCAAAATTTATCCTCAAGCCGGGGCAGGATACAATCGCTGTTATGCCGAATAAAAAATATACTAGCTCATGTAGCAAAAAGCAGGTGATACTTTTGTACTTTATCGACGAAATCAAAGCTTATAAACCAACCGACGAGCAGGAAACAGCCGACAAGGCCTCTATACTCGCTATGATCCAGACCTTTCCAAAAAATATTTTGCTGCGAGAAAATACCATCGCTCATATGACAAGTTCCGGATTTGTTGTCAATAAAGCCATGGATAAGGTTTTATTTATTCATCATAATATTTATAAATCCTGGGGCTGGACCGGCGGTCACGCTGACGGTGAAACCGACCTGGTCAAAACTGCCTGCCGCGAGGTCCGTGAAGAAACTGGGCTTAAGACACTTACCCCCTTACTCGACGGCATCGCTGCCCTTGATATTTTACCGGTGCTGCCACACAGAAAAAATGGGCACTACGTGGGCACTCACCTTCATTTTTCACCGGCATATTTGCTGCAAGGAGACGACCAGGAGCCACTGCACAGCAAACCGGATGAGAACAGCGGCGTCCGCTGGTTTTCCCTGGCAGAAATCCCTGCTGTCTGTACCGAAACTCATATGCTGCCTGTCTATAAAAAACTTGTCAGACGCTTGCAGACATTACAGCCGCCCGGCTGATAAAACCAGCGGCATCAAAATTTTCAAGGATGTGATCGCCATGTCAGCTGAAAAATTTGCTTATTTCCTGATCGCCTTCGCCATTTATATTATGATCAAGGCCCTGGCACTATATCATGTTATTCCAATGGTTAATATTCTGTTTTATCTTTCGATGTCCATATCGCTGCTTTGCAGCAATGTGCCGCGCGTAACAGATATTCCCTGCCATTATGCTTACCCGGTAAAATGCGTAGAGCATTTCACCTTCTTTACCTCTATTATCTGCTTTATCGTCCTGTGCTTTCGCTATCTGCTCCACTAAAAAACAAGCTGCCCGTCATAAGATAGAGTTCCATCCATCTTATGGCGGGCAGTTTTTTTATATGCTTTTACGATTCTCTCTCCAGCAAAGCCGGATCAAGCTCTGGCCCATACTTGGCCCGCCACCAGGATATGCTGCGGATGCCATCAATATAATCACGCAGTGCCTGACGGTCAAAACCCGTGCTGTTCATTCCGATTGCCTCTGGGGCAAGATCCTCAGCATCTGCCTTGCCTATAAAGCCAGCCGTGATCCAAAAACCATAATTCACCCCTTGCTGATTCCCACGCGTCAGACTCTTCCCCAACGAATAATAGTGAAAATCTGCCGGGGCAATCATTTCAAGCAAGGTGGGAACCACGTCAATCTGACTACCCGCCGCCTCTGGCGGCAGCAGGGATTTTTGCACAGAGCCTCCGGTAATGATCAGCGGAATTCCATAGCGTTCATATGCCGAAGGTGTTTTTTCAACATTGTAACGGTCAGCATGATCGCCAATTATAATAAACAGGCTGTCAGGATATTTTCTCTTAGCGGCAGCGATGAATTCAGCCA
The DNA here is from genome assembly GCA_963678095.2 of Selenomonadaceae bacterium. Classification (GTDB taxonomy): domain Bacteria; phylum Bacillota; class Negativicutes; order Selenomonadales; family Selenomonadaceae. Next base: position 1,451,634 of record OY782746.1, read on the forward strand.
TCATCTTATCCTCATACCAAAAATGACCCAGCTGTTTGAGCAGCGATTCATCGTCACGAGCCTCGGGTGGCAACGCCGCCCGTACTGCCTCTTTATCAAAACCGGCTTTTTCTATATCTACGGAAAAAGGCGAATGATTAGACACATTAAGCACTACATTGAAACTCGGCTGCTCAGCAGGAACTCCAGCCAGTACCATCTGGTAAAGGTATTCATCATCGCACCCCCAGACACTTCCCGGAGCATCGGCGGCAAAATCGCCACGGCCATAAAAGTTATCATACCCCTGCGCCTTTACAAAGGCACCAATTCGTTCCCAGGTCGCCGGCCCAGCATACCAAAAATTAGTATGATAGCCGAGTTTTGCCAGCTGCGGGGCACTTGCTGTCGGATAGGGCGCGGCAAAGGCTTCCGGCATCGTCGTCAAATAGAGATTCGCATCGGCAAAGCCGGTAACAATCCCCGTAACCGCCGAAACCGTACTGGCCCCATTGGGAAGAAACGCCTTGCAGTAAGCGCTATCAGATTCGTCAATAACCGCTTTCATGCCATCGGCAATATGAAGTTTCTTGTATTGGTCGAGCAAAGGCCAATTCGCATAGCTTTCACCAATGATGAGAAAAATCTGCTGTGGCTTTTTGACAGCCGGTCCCTGCGCTTTTTTCTCCAGATAATCATCTAGATTCGACGATACCGGTGGTTGCCCGGCCAGCTTCGCCGCCAGCGCTTGTATCTGCTCGGGCGTAAAACTCAGCCCATTACAAGCTTCCAGGCGATTGTTCATCGTATATCCCCGGTACACAGCCTGCAGATCGTCAAGAATGGCTTCATTCAGGAAGGAGTCTTTTGTCACCCCGGCATTTTCCCAGTCAACGGCAGTCTGCCACTGCAAGCTGCCGCCGAAGGTTGACAGCAAAATCCCCAGATAGATTGTCAGCAAAAAAAAGGCCCGGCCAAACCATTTATTCCAGGCGAAATACATACTCATGCGCATTGTCTGTGCATCAAGCCAGCGATTGAGCAACCGGTAAAGAAAAAATGCCAGAACCGCAGCCCCAGCCAGCCGCAACGGCAAATAGAACTCCTTCACTAAAGACAGCAAAAGCGCATAGATATCATCATTAAAGGTATTGAACAGCAACTGATTAAAGCTCGAATGAAACTGCCGATAATATGGAAATCTCGCCATAAACAAAATCGACAAAGTCAGCAGGGATATTGCATTTGTCAGCCGCTGGACCGCTCGCTCCCACTGCGGCTTAAAAATATGGGCCGTAAACGCTGCTGTCAGCGACAGCAGCGTCAGCCAGCCAGCACTTTTGCAGCTTAGCTTAAGCCCGATCCAAAAAGCAAGCGTTATATCCGCCAGCGTAACCGCCGGGCTAAGGTATTCATGAAACAAACCGACAAATAGCAGTCGGAAAAAACATAGTACAACTAAAAAGAAAACATAGACCCGGACCTGCCGGCCCATAAAATCAGTAAAATTTGACCAGCTGCCCAGGCGCCGTAAAAAATCTGTCATAAACACCCTTTCCCATCTGACGCCCCGTCAACCCTGCCAGCAAAAACCGCTGGCTTCAAAGACGCCCGCCTCACGGCACAATGATCTCCACACCATAGCTCGCGGCCGCCTGCTGCAGTTCCTCACTCGGCAGCGAATCTGTAATCATCCCGCTGAGCGTATCCAGGGTAACATAGTTGTAGTTGCCATCGTTACTGAGCTTACGATGCTCCGCTACAAGGTAAGCCCGCTTGCTCGCCCGGATGATCGCGGCTTTATTAATCCCATCTTCAATATCAAAGGTAGACACGCTGTTTTCTTCGACATCGACTCCGACCGCCCCGACAAACGCGATGTCCGGCTTCAGCCGTGAAATAAAGTCCATGGTCATTCCGCCCCAGAAGCCATCCCGGCTTTTGTTGATCATGCCACCGGCAAAAACCAGGCGGATCTGCGGGTTTTGGGCTAAAATAACAAGAATGTCAATCATGTTCGTGACAACAGTAATATCTTTAGGGTGTTGTACCAGCATTTCGGCAATTGCCACATTGCTCGTCGATATATCGAGAAACACCATATCTTTTTCATGGATCAGATCCACGGCAGTCTGCGCAATTTTTTGCTTCGCTTCAACATCTGTATGCCGGCGCTTACTGACTTCCATATTATGCAGATTTTCACGCAGGACCACGGCGCCGCCATAGGTCCGCTTTAATTTGCGCTGTTTTTCAAGTGCACCAAGATCCTTACGAATACAGTCCTCGGTTACGCTGAACAACTCACTAAGCTCCTTTACCTTAACCTTGCCGTCACGATTGAGCATTTTTATAATACTTTCTTGTCTTTCTTCTAAAAACATACGACCACCTCAATATTTCTTCTGCGTTTCCTGCAGGTATTTAACAAGTATTTGGCAAGCATCTATTCTACCATGTATACGGAATTTCGACAAACCCTCCAGCAAAAATATCTTTTTTGTACCAAAACAAATTTTCTCTATCGGAAACTGCCTTTACTCTGCCACTTATTTTATCGCTTGCTCTTGTTTATTATTATTTTAACTGTATATGAAAAATTTTTCAAGCATTTCGAGTGAAACAATCATATATTTGTGTTATAATGGGTATAGCCCGCAAGCATAATGTATACAGAATACATCATACGCAACCGTTGCACCCTCTATAGTATTATACTAAAATAATATTTGTGCTTTTCAAAGGCTTCATTCAACAGCGAATAACTGCAGACACCTTTTATAGCATGAGGATTCACGGTCTATTACAGAAGGAGGATTTTTTAAAATGCAAAGTAAGAAAAAACTTGGACTGAGCACCCAGATTCTTTTGGGTTTAGTCCTCGGCGCGCTTTTTGGCTACTTCATGCCAGAAGTTGGCACAAAATTGAAACCATTCGGTGACGGCTTTGTGCGCATGATCAAAATGATCGTTGTCCCGTTGATTTTCAGTACGCTGATCATGGGAATTGCCGGCACCGGCGATTTCAAAAAACTCGGACGACTCGGTGGTAAAGCCATTATCTGGTTTGAAATCGCCACGTCAGCAGCCCTGGCCATTGGCCTGATTGTTGTCAATGTTGTTCAGCCGGGTGTCGGCGTTGACATCCCGGTATCGGCTGATGCCAGTGCACAGGCTGCTAAAACAGCCAGCAAAAGCATCGATATGGTACAATATGTACTTAATATCATCCCAACAAATATTATCGATGCCTGCGCGCGCAATGATATGCTCCAAATTATTTTCTTTGCCTGCTTCTTTGGTGTCGGCGTAGCACATATCGGCAAAGATAGCGAAATCATCGTAAGCTTCTGCCGCAGCGTTGCCGAGGTTATGTTTAAGGTAACTGGCTATGTAATGCGCCTCGCTCCGATCGGGATCTTTGCTATGATTTCTTATACAGTCGGAAGTTTCGGCATTGCAATGCTGATTCCGCTGGCAAAACTTATCCTGTCGGTCTTCGGTGCTGTTTTGCTCTTCCTATTCGTCTTAATGGGAGCCGCCACGATTATCACCGGGCTCAATTTCTTCCATGTGCTTAAGGCCTGCAAAGATGCCGTACTGATCGCTTTCTCTACGGCCAGCAGTGAAGCATCCCTGCCAATTGCCATGCAGCATTTAGAGCAGCTGGGAGTACCTAAAAACATTGTAACTTTTGTCATGCCAACGGGTTATTCCTTTAACCTTGATGGTTCGACACTGTATTGCTCAGCCTGCGTTATCTTTATCGCTCAGATTTATGGCATTCCCCTGACTCTGGGAGAACAATTGCTGATCATGGCAACCTTGATGCTCTCGTCAAAAGGAATTGCCGGCGTACCAGGGGCAGGATTTATTGTCGTTGCCGCTACCGCTACCGCTTTTGGCCTGCCAGCTGATGGTGTGGCTATGATTCTCGGTATCGACAGAATTCTCGACATGATCCGCACCTCTTGCAATGTTTTAGGGAATTGCGTTGCAACGGTTCTTGTTGCTTATTGGGAAAAGGATCTAACAAAAGAAACCTTCAACAAAGCCTATAACGAAAACTTTGGCGATGCCAAAGCTTAACAAAAAAAGGAGCCATCGGGCTCCTTTTTTTTGTGTAAAAATATATTTTTCTTACTCCCGGTATTTAAGCGGCACGACCGTCTCCCCTGCTGGAGCAAGCCGGCTGGCCTCCTGGTAATCGGCAGCAGCGGCAATAGAATTTCCGCGTTGATCAAAAAATTCCGCCCGGGTCAAATAGCAATTGACTGCTGTTGGCGCCAATGCGATGGCTTTATCGAAATCCGCCAGCGCCTCTTGATCTTTTTTCTGCTTTGAAAATAGCAGCCCACGGTTTAAATAGGCATTTACATTGGCTGGCAGCAGTTTAATTGCCTTATCATACGACTGTCTGGCCAGCTCATATTTTTCCAATCTGGTATAAGCAACTCCACAATTATTATATATGGCCGAATTTTGCGGATCTAATTTTAGGGCCCGATCATAGGATTTGACCGCCGCACTCAAATCTCCCAGCTTCGCTTCCACATTGCCTTTATTATAAAGTGCTTCGCCATATCCAGGCTTCAACTTTAAAGCGTTCTCATAGTCGGCCAGGGCTGCTGGCAGCTCCCCCATAAACTCATAAGCAAGCCCCCGGTTATTTCTAGCCTCTGCCAGCAGCGGATCAAGCTCGATTGCTTTTGTTCCATCCACCACAGCAGCTTCATAGTGTCCGAGATTTACATCCACAATTGCACGGTTATAATAGGCCTTTACATGACGTGGGTTTATTTTAATCGCCGCCGTATAATCAGCTGCCGCTTTTTCTTCTTCCCCCAAGACATTATAAATATTTCCCCGATTATTATACCCATCGGCATAAACAGGATCCAGCACAATTGCTGTATTATAGTCAATCATGGCCTCCTGGTATTTTCCCAGACAATAATAGGCATTGCCGCGCTGCTTATAGAGGCTGGCCTGCCCGGGATCAGCCGCAACGGCTGCACTGGCACTTCGAACAAGACTCCAGTAATCCGTTGGCGTTATCCTCTGCCTGGCAGAAACAGCTGGCATCATCATCAGTAGATACAGGCATATCAGCCCTAAGCCATAACTCTTATATCGCATAAACCCCTCCGACCTCTAATATTATATTTCATTTTCCCTGTACAGCCAGGGAAGGCTGCGTGTGCGGCCGGGTCAAGGTCAGCAAGACACCACTGACAATCAGCAACGTTCCGATCCAAAACCAGGCTGTAATCGATTCTCCCAGCAACAACCAGCCAAGGCCGGTGCCCACGACTGGCTGAAAGAAGAAAAACAATCCTCCGGCAGAGGCATCCATTAACTGCAGACCACGATTCCATAAAATAAATCCCCCAGCCGTTGAAATGAGTCCCATATAAAGCACCGATCCCGCAATTTCTGGGCGAAGCAGCGGTGCCAATTCGGTCTCTGCCAGCCACTGCAGCGAATACGGCGCCAGCAGCACGGCTGCGACCAGTACCGCATAAGTTGTAACCGCGACTGGCGAATACGACTCCGGCAGTTGCTTGAGCAGGACTGACATCAACGCCCAGGTAACGGCAGCAATACAAAGTGAAACCCCGCCCCAAAGGCCTGTGAGCTGCATATTATCCGGATCGACTACGATCAGCAACACGCCAAGGCTCGCCAGCAGCACGGACAGAATTTTACGCCAGCTCAGCTCTTCACCCAACAATAAGCGGGCAAAAACCACCATAAAGGCTGGCGTTGAGGCCGTAATAACTGACCCCATCTGTGCCGATGACAACATGGTTCCCGTTTCCTGCGTCACGATTGAAATTGTATTGCCAATCAAGCCAATCAAAAAAACCGTTTTCCAGTGATGACGGCTAATTTCCCAGGAAATACCCCTCTGCCAGCCAATAAAGAGCAAGGCAACCAGCGCTGTCATATAACGAAGCCATACAAGCTGCAGGGGTGGAATCACCACCGTTGCCACCTTGACAACAACAAACAGCCCTCCCCAAATACTCGCCGCCAAAGAAAGATAGATTGAACCCCATATTACATTTTTCATTTATTATTCAAACCTCCGTTTTTTTATATATAAAAAAAACGGCTCTTCGGTACATCGTTTTCTACCCGCATATGGCGCCTCCCTTTATACAGCTTATACTACAATCCGCACCTAATAAGCGTGTGCTCTATACCTGACTTAAAATGTATTCTCCCTGCCCGCTTAAGCTGTAAACCCCCATGCCAGCCGGAATAAACACGCATTCACCACGCTGAATTTTGATTTTTTCATTTTCATGCAAAAGAACGACTTCCCCTTCAAGCACAAGAAGCGCCTGAAAGGAATCCCGGCCAGCTACCAGGCGGCATTCCCCCTGCAGATTAAAATGGCATACCTTGAAGAAATCGCACTGTGCCAGCACCTGCAGCTGATAATCGGCAAATATCTGCAGCTGTGCCGCCGGAGCTGCCGCTTTTGTCGGCGGTGCGAGCCGTGTGACATCAATTGCTTTATCCACATGGAGTTCCCGTGGTTGCCCATCTTTGCCAACACGACCATAATCATAGATCCGGTATGTCGTATTTGAGTTTTGCTGAATTTCGGCAATTAAAATTCCCTTGCCGATCGCATGCAGTGTCCCCGCGTCAATAAAAAAAACATCCCCTTTTTTCACCGGGACACGGTTGCAGACCTCAAGCAACGTGTTGTCCGCAATACGACGACGGAATTCCTCCTGGCTGATCTCATGCTTAAATCCATATAAAAGACTTGCTCCCGGATCACAATCGACAATGTACCACATCTCGGTCTTGCCAAATTCACCCTCAACCCGCAGCGCATATTCATCATCGGGATGAACCTGCACGGATAAATTATCTCTGGCATCGATCAGTTTAATCAAGAGCGGAAAGTAAGGAAAACGTTTCGCATTAGCCCCCAGAATTTCCGGTCCCTGTGCTTCAATGTACGCGGAAAGTGACATACCCGCTGCTTCACCGTTTATGATTATGCTCTGTCCATCCTTATGACAGGAAAGTTCCCAGCTTTCTGCAACTTTATCTAATTCGGTCTGCTTGCCATAGGATTCTTTGAGCTTCGTCCCTCCCCAAAGATAATCCTTCAATGGTGCTGTTAGTTTTAATGGATATAGCCTCATACATAATCCCCCCATATATATCTTACAATTCACCATTCTATCACAATTTGCTCTTTCCTGTGTATTTTTACCGCAATCTTCATCCATAAAAATTTATCAGAGCACCTACTTTTTACAAAAAATTTACATCCCTGAAATACAATTCTAAAAAAAGTACGATATTATAAATATATATATTTTTTCTGCCTTTAGCCGTTGTAATATTTTGCAAAATAGATTGACAATCCGCGCTACTTTATGCAACCATAGTCCTATAATATTTTGCATTTATTTAAAATATGTGGTTTTTATTGTTCCACTGCCAGAAAATATTGTCTCGTCCCGGTGGCTGCCCAATCAGACTATCCTGTTAGGAGTTGACTGCTATGTCTTTGTTGGAGCAAAGCGAATTATTCAAAATTCTTGATGAAGAACTCATCTCCCCCGTATATCAGCCGATTGTTGCGCTGGCAAGCGGCGAAGTCTTCGGCTATGAATCACTTAGCCGCGGCCCTGCCGGGCTGCTGGCAAACCCGGAAACAATGTTCCGCATTGCCTCCCAAAGCGGTGTTCTCTCAAAACTCGATTATCTCTGCCGCAAAAAGGGGATTGAACACGCGGCCACCTTGCCGGATGATAAATATCTCTTTCTCAACGTCGATCCCCGTATTCTCTATGACAAAGACTTTCATCAGGGGACAACCAAAGCCTTTTTAAAGAGCTCCTCCATAAGCAGTCAAAAAATCATCTTTGAAATTACGGAAAAAACAATGATCGAAGACTATGCCGTATTCCGGGCTATCTTGAAACATTACCGGGATCAAGGCTATTCCCTGGCCCTTGATGATGTCGGCTCCGGCTATTCCGGGCTGACGCTACTGACCAAGATTGCCCCACAATTCATGAAAATTGATATTGAACTAATTCGTGGCATTCAGCATGATAAAATAAAACAGGCCATCGTAAAATCTCTGCTTGAAATTTCCAAGGTTACCGCCATGAAATTGATTGCCGAGGGCATTGAAACCGAAGATGAATTGGCCTGGCTGGTACAGATGGGCGTTGATTATGGTCAGGGTTATTTTTTGGGACGCCCCAGCCCGCAGCTGCTGGAAATAGCGGCACCAATTAAGAGCTTTATCCGGGAAAACGCCCCCGTCAGAAACTCGTCCCATAATAATATTTTTCTCAGCACGCCGATCGGCACAATTGCCGAAAAAAAACATATCTTTCCCTCTAGTGCCTTAGGACAGGAAATCCTTGATCATCTGCGCCAGACACAGGAAGAAGCCGATATTATTCTGGTCGACGATGGCGTCCCGGCCGGAGTCATCAGCAAGGATGGCTTTTTGAGCCATCTGGCGACCAATTACGGCGTTTCAATCTACAGCCGGCGCCCGATAAAACTCTTAATTGAATCACCGCCACTTCAGCTTGACTATTATACGCCAATTGCCGATGTGACACGTCTTGCCATGCAGCGAACGAGCAATCATATCTATGACTCCATTATTATAACAAAAAAAGGAAAATACTATGGGGTTGCCACGATTAAGGATTTACTGAAAATTTCCAGTCAGATTGAATTAAATTATGCCAAAGATGCCAATCCCCTGACAACTCTGCCCGGGAAAAAAATGATTGCCACCGAGTTTGGTTACTACCAAAGCCGGCAGCAACCGTTTTCCGCCATCTACGTCGACCTCGACAATTTTAAGGTTTATAACGATACCTATGGCTTTGACGCTGGTGACCATGTGCTGCTGGCAACCGCCAGCCTTCTGACCCGTTGTCTGCGGCAACTGTGCCCCAAGTACTTCATCGGTCATATTGGGGGCGATGATTTTATCTTATTTTTACCGGAAGAAGCACCAGAAAAGCTCTGTGATGAAATCACCCGCGATTTCACCATCACGGCCAAAAATTTTTATACAAAAGAACATCAGCAACAAGGCTGCATTACGGCTAAAAATCGTCAAGGGGAAAACAGTACCTTCCCCTTGATGACAATATCCCTGGCGGCCATCATCATCAAAGGTGAGAAAAAATGTGATATTGAAACCCTGTCACAAAAAGCCGCTGAAATCAAAAAACAGTGCAAAGCGATCTGGGAAAACAATTATATCACTGAAGTTCTACAATAAGTCTGTCTCTTTTAACAAGCAACTTTTATGAGAGACAAAGCAAGAGTTCCTAAAAACACACCTCTTAAGCAACCCAGAAAAAAAGAATTCGATCGACAGGATAGCAAAAAAGCAGCAACTGCTGCTTTTTTATCTAGCTCTCTGCGTTCTTTTACCTCAGCCAGGCTCCACGGTATGTTTTCCATCAATCTTTTTACCCACGAAAAAAGCACCTGCACAAGGCAGATGCTTTTGCTAACCGGCAATTTCCTATCCTCCCAGGGCGTTTCCACCCAAGTACTTTCGGCCTCTGAATGCTTAACTACTGTGTTCGGTATGGGAACAGGTGGAACCATTCAGGCATCATCACCGGATATTATATGAGAGTATTCTCTCAAAACTATACAGAAGAAGAAATGATTTGGTTGCGAACATTTTAGTTAATCGCCTATCTTCGTGTTTTACATTGTGAAACTCACTCGCTTCACTTTGTTTCGCTCGGAGTAAGCGATTCGCTCACAGCTTACGCTGTGGCTCTCTGCTTAAGTCAAGCCCTCGACCTATTAGTATCGGTCCGCTACATGCATTTCTGCACTTCCACTCCCGACCTATCTACCTTGTCGTCTACAAGGGGTCTTACCAGATTACTCTGTGAGAAACCTCATCTTAAGGCTGGTTTCACGCTTAGATGCTTTCAGCGTTTATCCTTTCCGAACGTAGCTACCCAACTGTACTGCTGGCGCAATAATTGGTACACCATTGGTTCGTCCACTCCGGTCCTCTCGTACTAGGAGCAGATCCCTTCAAGTTTCTTTCGCCCGCGATGGATATGGACCGAACTGTCTCACGACGTTCTGAACCCAGCTCACGTACCACTTTAATGGGCGAACAGCCCAACCCTTGGGACCTGCTTCAGCCCCAGGATGTGATGAGCCGACATCGAGGTGCCAAACCTCCCCGTCGATATGGACTCTTGGGAGAGATTAGCCTGTTATCCCCAGGGTAGCTTTTATCCGTTGAGCGATGGCCCTTCCACGCGGTACCACCGGATCACTAAGCCCTACTTTCGTACCTGCTCGACGTGTCTGTCTCGCAGTTAAGCTCCCTTCTGCCTTTGCACTCTTCGCGCGATTTCTGACCGCGCTGAGGGAACCTTTGGGCGCCTCCGTTACATTTTGGGAGGCGACCGCCCCAGTCAAACTGCCCGCCTGAAACTGTCTTGAGATTTGTTACGTCTTCAGTTAGATTTCCAGTAAATAAAGGGTGGTATCCCAACATCGACTCCAAAGAAACTAGCGTTCCTTCTTCTCCGTCTCCCACCTATCCTGTACATTATTTACCGAAAATCAATATCAGGTTGCAGTAAAGCTCCATGGGGTCTTTCTGTCCAGTCGCGGGTAACCTGCATCTTCACAGGTATTTCAATTTCACCGGGTCCCTCGTTGAGACAGTGCCCAAGTCGTTACACCTTTCGTGCGGGTCGGAACTTACCCGACAAGGAATTTCGCTACCTTAGGACCGTTATAGTTACGGCCGCCGTTTACTGGGGCTTCAATTCAGGGCTTCGGATTGCTCCTAACTCCTCCTCTTAACCTTCCAGCACCGGGCAGGTGTCAGCACTTATACGTCAGATTTCTCTTTAGCAAGCACCTGTGTTTATGGTAAACAGTCGCTTGGGCCTCTCTTCTGTCGCCCCCCCTCGCTCCATCCGCTAGGGATTTCACGAGAGTTGGCTATCCTTTTCCCGAAGTTACGGATACATTTTGCCGAGTTCCTTAACGAGGGTTTTCCCGCGCACCTTAGGATTCTCTCCCCGCCTACCTGTGTCGGTTTGCGGTACGGGCACCTTATTTCTGGCTAGAAGCTTTTCTCGACAGTGTGGTCCATTTGAATTTGATTTGTCCGTAGACTCCTCTATCTATCGCGTCTCAGGTATCAGCATGCGCATTTTACTACATGCCACCCTACCGGCTTCGACGTGCACTTCCAATCGCACGCTCAAACTTCCTTCTGTGTCACTCCATTGCTCATAACGATTTAAGGTGGTACTGGAATTTTAGCCAGTTGTCCATCGCCTATGCTTGTTGCCTCGGCTTAGGTCCCGACTTACCCTGAGTCGACGAGCGTTGCTCAGGAAACCTTAGGCTTTCGGTGGAACAGATTCTCACTGTTCTTTTCGCTACTCATACCGGCATTCTCACTTCCATACTCTCCAGCACTCCTTACGGTATACCTTCGTCGTGTATGGAACGCTCCCCTACCCAATGTACTTAGTACATTGACGCAACTTCGGTTCTGTGCTTTAGCCCCGGTCATTTTCGGCGCAGAACCTCTCGACCAGTGAGCTATTACGCACTCTTTTAATGGTGGCTGCTTCTGAGCCAACATCCTGGTTGTTTTCGAAATTCTACATCCTTTGCCACTTAGCACAGCATTGGGGACCTTAGTTGGCGTTCTGGGCTGTTTCCCTCTTGACTACGGGTCTTATCACTCGCAGTCTGACTCCCAAGCTCAGCATTACAGCCATTCGCAGTTTGACTGGGTTCGGTAGGCTTTACGCCCCCTAGCCCGATCAGTGCTCTACCGTCTGTAATTATACTTGAGGCTAGCCCTAAAGCTATTTCGGGGAGAACCAGCTATCTCCACGTTCGATTGGCATTTCACCCCTATCCACAACTCATCCCAAAGTTTTTCAACACTCACGGGTTCGGTCCTCCACGCATTTTTACCTGCGCTTCAACCTGGTCATGGATAGATCACTGTGGTTTCGGGTCTACAATATCTAACTATTCGCCCTATTCAGACTCGCTTTCGCTTCGGCTCCGTGTTTTCCACTTAACCTCGCTAGATACTGTAACTCGCCGGTTCATTCTTCAATAGGCACGCCGTCACGCATATAAAGCGCTTCGACTGCTTGTAGGTATACGGTTTCAGGTTCTATTTCACTCCCCTCCCGGGGTTCTTTTCACCTTTCCCTCACGGTACTATGCGCTATCGGTCGTCAAGTAGTATTTTGCCTTGGAGGGTGGTCCCCCCTGCTTCCCACAAGGTTTCTCGTGTCTCGTGGTACTCTGGATACTGATCATCAAATGCAGCCTTTCGCTTACAGGAGTTTTACCTTCTACGCTGAACTTTCCCAAGTTCTTCAGCTAAGCCATTTTTGAATTATATCAGTCCACAACCCCGGTGTTCCGAAGAACTCCGGTTTGGGCTCTTCCCCGTTCGCTCGCCGCTACTTAGGGAATCTCAATTGATTACTTTTCCTCTGGGTACTTAGATGTTTCAGTTCCCCAGGTGTGTCTTCCTTTCGGATACTAGAACATGACTTCTAGTGGGTTCCCCCATTCGGAGATACATGGATCACGGCCTACTTGCGGCTCCCCATGTCTTTTCGCAGCTTATCGCGTCCTTCTTCGACTCTTGACGCCAAGGCATCCGCCGTACACCCTTAGTAGCTTGACTTATGTCGTCCGTTGCCATTAAGTTTATACTTAAATGTCTATGGTCTTTTGATTGAATCCTAAAATGTTCGTTAATTACCTTCATTAGCTTTTAGTTTACACTATCTACTATTAGACTGGTGAATTAATGTCATTTCTTTTCTTCTGTGTAGTTTTCAAAGAACATTGAGGGGTGTTCCCTCAAAACTAATCAATGCAGTAATACCAAATGTGTACGACCTAGGTGACAGAAACCACTATTTCAGGCTTCTATTGTCTCCTTAGAAAGGAGGTGATCCAGCCGCACCTTCCGATACGGCTACCTTGTTACGACTTCACCCCAATCATCGCCCCCACCTTAGACGGCTAGCTCCTTACGGTTACCCCACCGGCTTCGGGTGTGAATGACTTTCGTGGTGTGACGGGCGGTGTGTACAAGACCCGGGAACGTATTCACCGCAGTATGCTGACCTGCGATTACTAGCGATTCCGACTTCATGCAGGCGAGTTGCAGCCTGCAATCCGAACTGAGAGATGATTTCTGGGGTTCGCTCCACCTCGCGGTCTTGCTTCCCTCTGTTCATCCCATTGTAGTACGTGTGTAGCCCAGGACATAAGGGGCATGATGACTTGACGTCATCCCCGCCTTCCTCCGCGTTCTCCGCGGCAGTCTCCCATGAGTTCCCACCTTTACGTGCTGGCAACATAGGATAGGGGTTGCGCTCGTTGCGGGACTTAACCCAACATCTCACGACACGAGCTGACGACAGCCATGCACCACCTGTTTTTGTGTGTTCCGAAGAACAGGTACTAATCTCTTAGTATTTCACTCAATGTCAAGCCCTGGTAAGGTTCTTCGCGTTGCGTCGAATTAAACCACATACTCCACCGCTTGTGCGGGTCCCCGTCAATTCCTTTGAGTTTCAGCCTTGCGGCCGTACTCCCCAGGCGGGATACTTATTGCGTTAACTCCGGCACGGAAGGGGTCGATACCTCCCACACCTAGTATCCATCGTTTACGGCCAGGACTACCGGGGTATCTAATCCCGTTCGCTCCCCTGGCTTTCGAGCCTCAGTGTCAGTTACAGTCCAGAAAGTCGCCTTCGCCACTGGTGTTCCTCCTAATCTCTACGCATTTCACCGCTACACTAGGAATTCCACTTTCCTCTCCTGCACTCAAGAAATGTAGTTTCAATCCCCTCACGGGGTTGAGCCCCGCACTTTTAAGACTGACTTACATTCCCACCTGCGCTCCCTTTACGCCCAATAATTCCGGACAACGCTTGCCACCTACGTATTACCGCGGCTGCTGGCACGTAGTTAGCCGTGGCTTTCTCGTTTAATACCGTCATTACAAACCCTTATTCAAAGTCTGCACATTCGTCTCAAACAACAGAGCTTTACGATCCGAAAACCTTCTTCACTCACGCGGCGTTGCTCCGTCAGACTTTCGTCCATTGCGGAAGATTCCCCACTGCTGCCTCCCGTAGGAGTTTGGGCCGTGTCTCAGTCCCAATGTGGCCGTTCATCCTCTCAGACCGGCTACTGATCGTCGCCTTGGTGGGCCATTACCCCGCCAACTAGCTAATCAGACGCAGACCCATCTCTCAGTGGTAGCTTATAAATAGAGGCCACCTTTGGTGATGCTTCCATGTGGAAGCTCCACTTCATTCGGTATTAGCACCGCTTTCGCGATGTTGTCCCCATCTAAGAGGCAGGTTGTCTACGCGTTACTCACCCGTTCGCCACTAAGAATTCTACCGAAATAAAATTCTCCGTTCGACTTGCATGTGTTAAGCACGCCGCCAGCGTTCGTCCTGAGCCAGGATCAAACTCTCCAATAAAGTATATTGAAGAACCGATAAGGCTCTTAATAGTTAAGAAATTGTTTCAAGCTATGCTTGAAGTTGATTGGTTTGACTTGCGTCAAACCCGCACATCTGGCTTGAACCATGTGTTACATAGTTCTTTATTGCTGCATTGTTTAGTTTTCAAAGAACACCGTGCTGGCTGCTTGAGTCAGCTTTTATAGTATATATCGTTGGAAGAAGTTTGTCAACCTCTTTTTTTCTGCGGCTTGGCGGGATGGAAACTCTCGTTTTTCTCGCGGCCGTTGTCATCAGCGACTTGTATTATATTACACGCTTTCCCAAGGATTGTCAACACTTTATTTCAAGCTTTTTTCTTTTTATCTGTTTCACGTGTCTGTCCAAGTTTGTAGTTATACATTCTGCTGTCCATCTGTTTTATCGCCGACTCAACATCAAGTGGCTCCGAATAATCATAAAACAGGGTTCCAAAAGAAAAGGACATCCTGTAGCCTTTCCCCTGGCAGGCATTAATCACCGCTAGTTGCCGGTTGACCTTCTGCAAAAGCGTATGTGCATTTTCTTCAAATTTATTAGGCATGGCCAAAACAAACTCGTCACCGCCAAACCGGCAAATGATATCGCTATCGTTGAGCTCTGCCATCAGGAGGTCAACAACTGTCTTAAGGTATACATCCCCCTCCTCATGACCATACAGATCATTGGCCGCTTTTAAATTATCAAGATCGACAAACGCCATCGTTAAAAAATCCACTTCATCTGAAGGACCGCCAAGCAGCTGGCGTAGCATTGCATACCCCGATCGCCTGGCATAAGCATTCGTCAGTTCATCCTTCGCATAAATGCGGATATATCGTTCCATACGGCGAACTTGTTTTTCCAGCATATGCCGCTGTGCATGCAATTGATCCATCATGATCTGCATATAGGACACCAATGTACTGATCTCTCCGTCCGGGCTGTCAATCCCGCCATTTTTAATCGTCGCCAGAATCTTACGCATTTTCTTTTCACCGGTATAACCTAGGATTTTTTCCATATTAAACTCATTTAGTGCCTGCGAAAATGCTACCGCAACATCTGTCGGATCGTGTTTTCCTAATGCGTCACCACATTGCTGTTGTAAAATATTGTGCCGTACAATCTGTTGTGCCTTGCGTTCCATATCGTTGACAATCTGCACATGTTTTAACCGGCGCAAAGCAAAATAGCTCTTGTACTCGGCGTACCGGATTGGAAAATCATCATTCCCCTGGTCAATAAATTCTCCGTCTGTCACTTTAAAGAAAAACACCGCCGCTAAAGAATTATTCATCGGGATCCCCAAGATCTCACCCCGTCCGGAAAACCCACTGATATCGACCCCTGCAAACAAATCGGCAAAGTCAGCACGCTTTTGTTGGGTCCGATGTATTTTACAATCAAAGATTATTCCGGCAAACGGCTGCGGTTTTTTGTGCATAAACCGCTTCCAGTCTTCACGAACATGCTGTTCGAGACCGTTATACTTGAGCAGCATTATCTTTTCCCCCATTGCAAAGCCGCAATGAAAGTGCAGACAATTATGAGATTCTTCTATATGCCGCATATCCCTGGCATATAAGCGCCCGCCAATCTCTGTACCAAAGACATACGGTTTCAGTGCCCGTTTCAACTCGGTAAGACTTTCACAGTTAAATGTTTTTTTCAGCGCCGCGATTACATCCTGGCATCCTGTCTCAGCATCCACCACTTTATAAACGGTCTGCAGAGTAGAGTTGGCATCGATAACCGTATACTCCTTTAAGATACTTTCTATATTATTGGTATTAAATGCCGCAAAGCGATACCCTGGCTGCAGTTTAATCAGGCAAATCACCAGGCTGCGTTCCAAAGTTCTTTGCCCATCGTATATGTAAGTATGGCGCTTTGGCGCATCGGCTCCGGCAGACCCGCCAACAAAAGCACACGGGAAACATTGACTTTCATAAACAGCCTGCATAGCGATATTTTCACAAATCGATAAACCATCCATGTAAGTCATCGCCAGTGTATCTTGTGAATTGAGCGGAAATTCCAAATGACATTGCTGCAGCTTTTTCTTTAATACCTCCACCCGTTCCTCCAGCCGCATATCCACCTGATGTTTCCGTATATCATCATCAGGCAAGGGAAATGATAAAATTTGAACTTGCCGCATCATGCGCCGCGAAAATGCATGCAATATAACGCCGGTTGTCCTTCCCGGACAATAAAGATCCGCATACCCCTCCTGACGATAAATGCCCCCCTCACTTGAAACAACCAACAAATGCGTTTCTTTAGGAAGTTCCCGGCGCAATTGCTGCCCGATAGAAGAAAAATCACTATCTGCCGGGGCAAATCCCAACACGAAGGCCGGTCCGCCCGCAAGAACGGAAAAGTCCTCTATTATCGCCTTTAATTTTTCTGTCTTTTCTGATTTTTCAGATATATCCCAATAGGCCGCATAGCTATCTTTAGGAAAATTGCGTTCCTTATTTTTTTTGCTCTCCAGAAATTTATTCGCGCCCATAATGAAAGCCTCTTATCTTAGACGATGCTATCACGCTTCCGCCTTTAATTAACTATTGTTACTAATTTTACTATAATTTAGGCAAAAAGTCACCATCTCCAAACAACTTAGTAAATCTTATTTGTGTCAACAGTTTTTATTTTGTTTTCTTCACCCTCCGTCCTATCAAAAAAGCAGCTCCGCTATAAAAATATAACGAGTCTGCTTCTTTCCTTAAAATATTTTATTTATCTTTAGCAATAATGAGTTTCCTCCCACTATACCAGATATTTTGTACTACCGCTCTTTTTCATTTAAGTTTTTCCAGAAAAAAACGATATAATTTTATAGACTCCACAAGGATGAAAATTGAGACAAGGATGATTCTTATATGAAAATGCGAGCAACGCCACAGGAATTGGCGATTATTAAGCATGCACTTCGTCAAGAGACCGTACCTCGCGTGCAGAAACGATTGCGCGCCCTTTATTTGTTTCTTTCCGGAAAAACATGCCAGGAAACAGCTCAAATAATCGGAATGACGGCCGCGACCGTATCCAATATAAATCGGACATACAAGCAGACAGGTCTTGAGGGAATCCCCGGGAAATCAATTCCCGGTCGGCCCTCAAGACTCTCTCCTGATCAGCAAGAACAGCTAAAACAAATTGTTTTGCAAACCCCCCCCAAGGAAGTTGGTTGCGGTGAAAAAGCCAACTGGACCGCCGAATTAATCGGCAATTACATCTCCCGCGAATTTGGTTACTGTTATTCAATACGTGGTATTACCCGCATGTTAGAGCACATGGGCATCGTATATATCCGCCCGAACTATATGCTGGCTGAGACCATGAATCCTGCATCGGCTAGACAGAATTCTCGCTAATTCTCCTTTTATTGCAGGAATATAACAGAGCAGTTTTTCAAGAAGTCATATTTCTGTACCGCTGCAAAAACAGCTTCCCCATCTTCTTTTCTCACCACTGGATTCTGATGAAAATCAGCTAATCCGGTAGCCTTGATCACAAGCGGATTGCTTCCCACATAAGGCCAATCCTTCGGATTATCTGACCGTGAATATCCCACCAAACCATGCTGGATAATCGCTGTATCCGTTATATTCTTTGAGCCATAAATTGTCTTGCCATCAACATCAACAATATTAGGGGCCATCGCTCGTTCAAGATTTAGGCCCCGACAGTCCACAACAAGTCCGGAAAAAGCACCCTCTGGAACAGCCGACTGCGGCGGAACAGGCTTTATTTTAGCCGGTTCTGCGGGGGCGGCTGTTTTTGTTATGTCTTTCGTTACCGTTATATCTTTCGGCGACGAATTTTTGGCCGCAGAAGCGATATCCGTCGAAAGCGGGGATCCTTCTTCGGCATCATCGGCTTCTAAAGAATTTTTTCCGTTCCATACGGCTGCCGATAAGCTGTTGGGCCCATATAGCGGCATAGACAGCGTAATCTGATAATCGCCATTATCCAGTTGCTCTTCATCAATAACACGGGCATTTTTAATTGCTCCGGCAACTGCGGTCTTAATCGTATCTTTTTTTACCACTAATTGCGCTACCGTTGTCTGATTTTCAATTTCAACGCCGTAGACAATACTCGCCAAATTTCGATAGGCATCAACAACAGCCGCCCGTCTGGCCAAAGCATCAGCCTGCCCCGGTTTTATAGCATATTCCGGAGCCGCCCCCACGCCAATCGCCGTAATGATATTGCTATTCCAGTCGACACCAATCGCAAAGCAGGTCGATGATAAAAATAATGCCAAGGCTATAGTCAAACCAAATATTCTCATAACAGATCATCCTTTTTCGTTTATTGAACGGTCAAATATATATTATGATTTGTCATCCTTGTAAGAACCGCGGGACAGGCCATATTCTGTGTCAACATATATGCCAGCCACTGGTCATCTCCACGAAAAACAAAATCCACTACGGCCTGTTGGCCATTATATGATCGCATAGATACATTTTCTACTGCCGGGGCACATTCTAAGTAGTCGCGGATAGAACTCACCTGGGTTAAGTCGTGAATCCCGCCAATATACAATGTATACAGATTACCAAAATTTACTGCATTGGCCTGCAGCTGTGTCCTTAAATAATCACTGGCCAAAATGGCCGCTTTGTTTTTTGCTCCTTCAGCAGCAGCTGACGCCGTGATATCCGCTGCATTTTCGGTGTACTGCCCTTGTCCAATCGTTTCATTTGTTGCCGGCTTATTGACACTGACGTTCAGCGCTGCCACATACGAGGCAATCGGGATTTGTGTATGAAACCCATTTTCCACCGGGGTGCAGTTCACACTTCCTTTAACAACATAATCAAAATCATCTACTTCTTTCAATGCCTGCATTTTTTCAGCCGAAGAAAAACCTGCTGCCTGTAGCCCACTAACAATTACGGAAGCAACCGCTTCATCTGGATAATCCCCATTTGCGGCTTGATCCGTAATCCATACACCTACACGAGTATTGCGAATTGCCGCCATCTGCTCACGACCACTCGGCATGCTTTCTTTTTTTTCAACTGGATCTTTATCTACCTCCACTCTTGTTTTAACAATATACAGCTTTCCTTGCTGCTTTTCTTCTAAAACTGTATATTTTTTTATGCAGCCACGACTATGGGCAATCGTTTGGTCACGGACCAATACACTATTTACGACGTAGGTATCACTTTTTACATCAATGCCAAAAGCATTTTCTAAGGCCCGCCGGAAAGAATCCTGTAATGCCGCATTTTCATTGGGGCCAAAACCTTCAACAATATGAACTCCAGCCTCCACCGAACACCCAAATTGGCAGAAAAGCCAGAAAAAAAGTACGATTCTCCAGGCAATACGGCCTGTTGCCTTACCCTTCATTGCCGGATCACCCGGCTTCCTACGCGTACGGAAGACAACTCCCCATCAACAATTGTACCAGACGCCAATTTCTTTTCTACATTGTTGATGATAATCCGGCAAATAACTCGTTGCTGTCTGCCTAAAACCTCACCACTATCAGGATCATGAATCGGTAAACCCTCCTGATATACACAAAAAATCTGCCCCGATTTAACCTGCTTGTTTGCACCAACATCTATATAAATTGAATTGCCATAAATGCTGGCCACACTGGCAGAAAGCGTTGGCATATTCAAAGTATCGTCTAAAGCTTCACATATTTTTTTTGCTGCATTTTGTGCCGCATTTGTATAGGCTGCCGGCGGCATACGCCAGTTCTTATTACCCTTTTCCTGCTGCAAGATTTTATTTACTGTTCCCGTTACCGTAGCTGCCGATACAACGGCTCCCGAAGTCGTGTCGATAATTTCCCAAAAAACAGAAACCCCCACCATCGGCACCTTCCCGGGAAGCGCCGCGGAAGTTTCCAGCACACTTCCTGTCAACAAATAATTGATTCCACAGACTTTCCCCATTTGGACCGCGCTGTCTTTTTCGATGACCCCAGTCCGACTAAGGCTTTGCTCATTTAAAATTTTATCCAAATTCCCCCGGTCAACTACTCGAAACTCATTGTTTTTTGACAGTTCCACCAAAAGGGCTGTTTGTATTGTTTTTTCAATGCCGCGAGAGCCTGAGGTATTCTGAAAACCAATAATGCCAATATTTTTTTGTGGTGAAGCATAGGCGACCGTCATAAAGGACAGAATCACTGATACAAGAAAACAATATTTTGCCAGGTGGCAAAAGCGCTGTTTTTGAATTTTCATTATCTTTTCATTCCCTTTGCTCTGCTTTATTTATTCAGCATATGTGCAAATAAAAATATAATTCATGAAGACGCTTTTCCATCCATGCAGTCTTTTGTATCATGATAAAATTCATCCATGTTTAGTTTTTTGATAAAATTATTTAATTCACTATCATAATATATAATACAATATTTTGAAAAAAAGTAAAGTCTTAATTTTATCTGACCGCATCATTCCAGCATAATCAATCTTTTTCAACAGAATGCAAGCAAAATTTTCTACAGGAAGGCAGCTCCTAGCCCCTATTCCCATCGTCCTTATTTTAAATCATTTACTGCATAAACAAGGCCCCGCTTATCAGCAATTGATAGGCGGGGCCTTGTACCTTATTGTATTATATTTTATCTATCGTTCTGGTTTTGCTTCCTTCGTCTGTGACGCAGATATAAAAAAACACCAATCAAAACAGCGGCTCCAATGAATACCAAACTTGCTTCATGACCAATTGCCAGCATAACTTTCCAGTTTTCTCCCAAAAGCAAGCCGGCGTACAAAATCATTGCCGTCCAGGGAAGCGATCCTAGGATTGTATAGGTCAAAAACTTTTTTATGTTCACATGGGCAAACCCTGCTGGCAGCGAAATGAAGGTGCGAACAACCGGCAACATTCGACTGAAAAACACGGCCTTGACCCCATAACGATCAAACCAATCCTGGGCTAAATCAACATGTGATTTTTTGACAAAAAAGTATTTGCCATACGCATTGATGAACGATCTGCCTCCGTACGCTCCAACATAATAAGCAAACAGCGAGCCGGCAATCCCGCCAACCATACCAGCCGTCAGAGCTCCGGAAAACGTCATACTGCCAGCAAAGATCAGATAGCCGGCAAACCCAAGAATCAGTTCACTAGGAACCGGTATACAGGCATTCTCCAATGCCATCAAAATTGCAACGGCCCAATATCCCCAAACATCAATAAAAGATAAAAAAATCTGCGAAAAATTTTCCATTTCGTCTCCTCTTACCATATATAATTACAGCCACCTAGCTGCTTTATAAAACCCCACCCCTGAAGCTACTCAATAAAAAGTAGCCCATGTATCTGGCGCAAAAACAGCGCATAAACCCACCACGCCGAAGGCAACAAAGATTGTCGCTGCCGTCCATTTCATTGTCTTCTCAGAAACGAATTTCTGTAGAATACTGCCAGCAGCAATTCCCAGTCCATCCGCAATCATCATTCCCGTCGTCGTACCCAGCCAGACCGGAACAATAGCCGCAAACTGCGCCGCCAGCGCAATCGTAGCAAATTGTGTTTTGTCCCCCATCTCTGCTAAAAAAAAGGCGACGGTTACAGTCCAGAATGGACTGTTTTTTGTCTTGTCCGCTTCATCATCGAGCGAATCCCCACGAATTGTCCATAAACCAAAGAGAATAAAGGCCGCAGAAGCAAGGATCTGAATATACGTCGGCGATAGAAATTCATTTAGATACGCCCCGGCTACAACCGCCAGCAGATGATTGCATATTGTCGCTAAGAGCACCCCGCTCATAACCGTTTTCCAGGAATATTTGGTGGCAAAGGCCATCGCCAGCAGTTGGGTTTTGTCTCCCATTTCAGCAAGAACAACCAGCGCACACGCCGTAAAAAAAGCTGTCATCCATACACACTCCTCAAAATCAAGTAACGCTTCATCCTCCGAGCGCTATGTTATATCCCCTGAAAACAAAAAAGCGAAACCTTTAGCCTGGACGATGCCACGCTAAAGGTCTCGCTTTTGATCTCATACAGACCAAATGAATAAGCCAGACAGAATTTCACTGTCAGGATGTTGACTTATCCCAAAGAGCTACTCCCCTTTAAAAATATACATGTGTATTCTACCGAAAAAATGATAAACTGTCAACTTTTATTATTTAGAAGCAATCGCCTCATCCGCCTTCAGTAAAAGTTCCTGATATTCCTTCCCATCATAGGGGAATATTGCCGTTCCCACGTGACATGGAACATTTACCGCATACAGCCCGGCGGCTTCGCTGTCAAATATATGGCGCAGCTTATCAGCCTTACGGGGAACAATCATCAAATCTTTGACATTTTTCATCAGGATTAAAAACTGTCCACGATCGATATAAGCCACGATATCAGATGTCCGGAACAATTGCAAAATTTCCCGGCTCAGGCTGACAAGCACATGTTCACCAAAGGACTGCCCGCGCGTATCATTGATCTGTTCAAAATCATCGATCCGCAGCAGAAGCAGCGCTCCGATTGCATCGGCTTCAGCGGCTGCCAAATACGAAGAAATCGCCCGTTCCGCTCCAATCCGGTTGTACAGTCCCGTCAGCGGATCATGCGCGGATCTAAAGCGCAGCAACGCTCCGTCGCCATCGGTAGCATCTTCAATGTTCCATAAAATCCCTATTGTCCGAACGACGCGCCCCCGCTCATCACAGATGGCTTTACTGAGAATCCGGTGCCAGGAATATTCCCCCTGTCGGCTTTTATCAGGATCAAGCAAAACCTCCTGCGGTTCAACACTTTGTCCCATATAGGCCGCCAAAAGCTTGTCGAGAAAATCCTGATGTACCGTTTCCCGGTTTATCGTACAAAGTTTTTTCCGGTAATCTTCAATCCTGCATTCCCGCCCTTCGCCGCCACCATAGCTGAATACCATGATATCTTTTGCAATATCATACTCATAAGCAATTGCCTGTAACTGGTCCCGCAGCAGCAAATACCGTTCCCGGTCATAGGCTGTCTTGTCCTTTCCGCTCGTTTCCATAGAAAACCCTCCCCTCGTTTTTATCTGAACCCGTCCTACCTGTCGACAGATTTTCCACCTAGTTTAATTATACAAAAATTCTGTTTTTTTTGCATCTATTATTTTCTTAGCCTGTGGCAAAACCGGGCAGCCCCAGGCTGCCCCACTTTGTTATGCTTGCGCAAAATATTCCCGGTCAAGAATCCCTAAAATCACCAGATTTTCATAAACCCCATCCGTGAGAATCGTTTCACGGATCAGGCCTTCACGCTGAAATCCCGCTTTTTCATATACATGCAAGGCCCGTGTATTGTGATCCTTGCAATCAAGCCAGGCCCGATGAAATTTTAGGTCATCAAAAGCCCAAGATTTGAGCATCGACAAGGTCTCCTGGCCATAGCCCTGCCCCTTGACTGCCAGAATAATCCGCGTAAACTCAATTTCTTTCGATGGATTGTCCAGACCGGCAATCATCAAAAATCCAACCGGACTGCCGTCAAGTGTTTCAATAATCAGATGTACAGCGCCCTTCGTATCTAATGTAGCCAAATGAACTTCCTGTGCATAAGGAATTACATACTTTGCATTTTCCGGCAAATATTCAACTTCCATAATATAGTCCATATCCGCCGGCACAGCTTGCCGAAAACGCAGCTTCGTTCCCGTTTTTACAAATTTTTGTTCACCCAAAAAGCACCCTTCTTTCTGTCCAACCTGTTATATCTATTTGGCTAAAAACAGCAGAAATCCTGCAAGATTTATCCCCTAAAGGATGCATTTATAGTATAATGAAGGCATATCATCCTTTGGTACACTTTTAGGAGGGATTTTTTTGCTCGCATATCTGAATATTAACTGGGAGCATCTGTTTCAAATGCTGCTGCTTCCCTTTTGCATCCAGCTTGGTGCTTTAGCACTGGGAATATTTCTTAACAATCTCATCAATCATCGTCTTCACGATAAATTAACCACCGACAGCCAATCGCTGCAATATGTATTTATCAATGCGCTGCGTGGCCTGCCAATTGCCTGGTGTTCCGGCGTCGGACTCTACTGGACAATAAGCTCGCTTGCCATTACGCCAACGATAAAATCCATGCTTTCCTATATTTTGTTTACCATCATTATTTTAACGCTCACCCGCGTCATTGCCCGCACCCTTGTGGGTATGATCGACATGCATACGCTGCGCAGCGATACAAACCTGCCCAAAACCTCTTTACTGACAAACATTGCTAATATTTTCATCTACTGCATCGGAATTCTAGTCGTCCTGCAGTATTATGGAATTTCCGTAACGCCCATCATCACTGCCCTCGGTGTCGGTGGTATGGCCGTCGCCCTTGGACTGCAGGAAACTTTGGCGAATATCTTCGCCGGTCTTCATCTAATTTTGTCAAAGCAGCTTCGCCTTGGTGATTTCATAAAACTGAGCTCTGGCGAAGAGGGCCGCGTAACCGATATTGCCTGGCGGTTCACAACGATCCAATCGACAACAAATAATGATATCGTCGTCCCAAACCAAAAAATTGCCTCGGCGATTTTGACCAACTATAATATGCCGCAAAAAGAAGTAGCTGTCAGTATTCCCGTCGGGGTGAGCTATGACAGTGATCTCGATCAGGTTGAAACCGTTACCCTGGCCGTTGCCCGCGAAGTGATGGATCAGATCGACCCCGGCAATACGTTCACACCAGCGGTCCGCTTCCACACATTTGGCGATTCAAGCATAAAATTTAACGTCAGCCTGCAAACACATGAATTTCTGAATCAGTACCGCCTTAAGCATGAATTCATCAAGGCACTAACCAAATGCTATCGCCAGGAACACATTATCATGCCATATCCGATCCACACCATCCTTCAACCCAAAAATTAAACAAATTTATTGGCAAAACCGGACATATTTTGTCCGGTTTTTTTCTCGTTTGTACGGTATTTTTATCCAAAAACAGATTTATTATACATCTATGGAAAGCGACCGGCCCTTACATTCGCTGAAAAAATCTTGCTGCCTGCCTGCATGATTATAAAATGCATTATTTTTTCAAAAAACAATATATTGTGGGCAGTAAGACTTTAGTCCATATATATAGTGTAGTTTGTGTTGACGATTTGCGCTACATATAGTATAATTTGCCTCAGCAGTAATTCCATATACCATATATCGGTTTCAGGCAGCAGCTTACCACTGCCCCCTGAAGTCGTTCCATTAACAGCATAAAAAAGAAAAGAGACGACAAAATGATACAACAGATCAAAAAGCGTACCGGCGACATTGTGGCTTTTAACGCACAAAAAATTATCGATGCTATTCACAAGGCAAACCTCGAATCCATCGATAAGACCTTCTCGGCACAGCAGCTAAAAAAGCTGACAGAAAATGTTCTCCACCATTTTACTCCGGAGGCCCTGCCGACCGTTGAGCAAATCCAGGATGCTGTTGAGCAGGTACTAATTGCCAGTAATTTTGCCAGTACAGCCAAAGCCTATATCTTGTATCGCGCAGAACATGCCCAGATACGGCAGGCAAAAGTCGACCTGATGGATATTTACAATGAACTGACCTTTGAAACCGCTAAAGATGCCGACATCAAACGCGAAAACGCGAATATTGATGCTGACACTGCAATGGGAACCATGCTAAAATACGGCTCCGAGGGATCCAAGTATTTTATTGATAATTACATTTTGCCAAAAGATATTGCTGCCGCTCATATTAACGGCGATATTCACATTCATGACAAAGACTTTTATATGCTGACAGAAACCTGCTGTCAGATCGATCTGATTAAGCTGTTTCACAATGGTTTTTCAACCGGGCATGGTTACCTTCGCGAACCGAATGACATCCGCTCCTATGCGGCTCTCGCCTGTATTGCTATCCAGGCCAACCAGAACGAAATGCACGGTGGACAGTCTGTGCCAAACTTTGATTATTCCATGGCGCCAGGCGTCGCCAAGACTTTTCGCAAGCAGTATTTTGATGCCCTGGCCCAGTACATAGCCATGCGTTATGACATGAAACTGCTGGATGCCGAATTACTGGCAAAAGAAATACGCACAAAACTGCCGGTGGATATCACAATGAATACTACCGATGCCTTCGGTGAAGCTTTGATCGCATTTTTACCTGAGCATCAGACAACAAATGAGTATCAGCCGATTACCGCGCTCGATACAGCAAAGGCCCATAATTATGCGGTTGAAGCAGCGCTCAGCGAAACCGACAAGGCGACTTACCAGGCCATGGAAGCTTTTATTCATAATTTGAATACCATGAACTCCCGCGCCGGGGCTCAGGTTCCCTTCAGTTCTGTCAACTACGGGACAGACACCTCTCCGGAAGCCCGGATGGCCGTCCGAAATCTGATGAAAGCTACCGAAGCCGGTCTTGGCAACGGGGAAACGCCAATTTTTCCGGTACAGATCTTTAAAGTCAAGGAAGGCATTAACTATAATGAAGGCGATCCGAACTATGATCTATTTAAGCTGGCTATCCGCACCTCAGCTCGCCGTCTGTTTCCGAATTTCAGCTTTATTGATGCCCCGTTCAACATCAAATATTACAAGCCCGGCGACTATGATACCGAAATCGCTTACATGGGCTGCCGCACACGCGTGATGGGCAATGTTCACGATAAAACCCGTGAAACGACCTGCGGGCGCGGCAATTTGAGCTTTACCAGCATCAATCTGCCGCGCCTGGCGATTGAAGCCAAAGGCGATCTCAAGGCTTTTTATCAGGGACTTGACGATATCATTGAACTCGTAATCCGTCAGCTGCTGCACCGCTTTAAAATTCAATGCTCGAAAAAAGGACGAAATTATCCATTCCTCATCGGACAGGGAATCTGGATTGACTCGGCCGGCCTCGGCCCGGATGATGACCTTACCGAAGTGCTCAAGCACGGTACACTGTCGATGGGCTTCATCGGCCTGGCAGAAACATTAAAGGCCTTGACCGGCCAGCACCACGGAGAATCTGCTGAATCGCAAAAAATCGGACTTGAGATTGTCCGCTATATGCGCCAGCGCATGGATGACGAATCCGCTAAAACCGGTTTAAATTTCACCCTGCTGGCAACTCCAGCCGAAGGACTCAGCGGCCGCTTCCTCAAAATTGATCAGCAATTGTACGGAAAAATCCCGGGGGTAACAGACAAGGATTATTATACAAACTCCTTCCATGTACCGGTATATTATCCGATCAAAGCGGCTAAGAAGATTCAGCTGGAAGGACCTTATCACGAACTGACCAATGCCGGCCATATAAGCTATGTAGAAATGGATGGGGACCCGACCAAAAACCTCACGGCCTTTGAAGCCATTATCCGCTGTATGCATGATAACGGCATCGGCTACGGCTCCGTCAATCACCCGATTGACCGCGATCCCCTGTGTGGCTATAACGGTATTATCGACAATGTCTGCCCAAAATGCGGACGCACCGAAAGTGAACACATGCTGCGCATGGTTGTGCCTCGCTACAGCAATTGCCAATAAATAAAATAGTTTATAAAAATATACAAAAGGAAGAAGCGATTATTATGATGATACATGGTGTTTCCGTAACCCTGAATGGTTTCAACGATATGACGGAAGAAGAAATCTGCAGCTATATCAACTGTATTGAGCAGCAGACAGAGGAATCCTTGATTGAGCTGACAATTTCCGCTGCCGGGAAAGACGATGTCGCGCTTGACTACCGCCTACGTCCGCAAAAGTTCCAACGCATCCGCCGGATTACCGGCTATCTCGTAGGAACTACCGATCGTTGGAACAACGCCAAACGCTCTGAAGAACATGACCGCGTAAAACATGGCCTCGCTTAAAATTTCCGGTACTGTTGATGATTCTGTCGTCGACGGTGAGGGTTATCGGTTTACAATTTTTACGCAGGGCTGCCCTCACGCCTGTCCAGGCTGCCATAACCCCCAGACCCATGACAGGGAGGGCGGCTATCTTGTTGATACCGAGCAGCTGTATCGGCAGATCTGCGAAAATCCTCTGCTGTCCGGGGTTACCTTCAGCGGTGGCGAACCCTTCTTGCAGCCACAGGCACTAGCGGAACTCGCCCGAAAGCTGCAGGCAAAAGGGCTCAACATAACAACCTATACTGGCTATACTCTGGAGGAGCTGCAACGGCTCCACAGCCCGGCAATCAATGCGCTGCTTGATGTCACCGACATCTTGATCGACGGCCCCTTTTTGCTGGCGGAGCGCGATCTGACGCTGACCTTTCGGGGCAGCCGCAACCAGCGTATTATTGACATGAACCGCACGCGGCAAAGCGGCACTATTGTTCTAAAAGAGTTTTAGAACGGACAAAATACAAAAAGGTGGGATGCAAACAGCATCCCACCTTTCTGTATTTAATAGAGCAGGCTTGTACAATCTGCCAGCAGACCACGAATCCGCTCGTAGATTTTGTCACAATCCCCTTTTTGTGCGCCTTCCATATTCAAGGCCAACACCGGATCATGCAGGGAGGTACGCAGCAGCGCCCAGCCCTCAACCTCGTCATGAAATTGCACCCGAACCCCCTCACAGGACCCCGGAACAATATTTATCCCGGCAGCTGCCGCCCGCTGTTCAAAGAGGGCGACAACCCGTTCTCCGTATGTACGGAAATCTTTTTCGTCTATTTTTATACGGTATTCCCGGCAGTCAGCCGCCCGCACCAGCCTGGCAATCATATCAGCCAGCGTCCGCCCTTGACGTTTTTCGAGCACTGCCGCGATAATTAGCCGAACGGCCATATAACAACCATCGTCAAGGTAATAATTCTCCCTAAAGGCACCATGCCCTGAAGTCTCAATCGCCAACGGGGATTCAACCCCGGACTGATTCAAGCGCTTACACTCATTGATGACATTCTTGTAGCCGCGTTTAAACCGCCGATGACAACAGCTTAACCCCGTCTCCAAAAATTCCGTTAAATGATCTGAGGTTACGGAATCGGTAACAATCGTAGCCCCGGGACATTCTCTTACCGCAATTGCGGCCATCATTGCAATCAAAGCATCGCGATTGATTTCCTCTCCATCAGATAATACGGCTGACATCCGGTCAACATCAGGGTCAAAAACAATCCCAAGGTCTGCCTGATGCTGAAGTACCGCGTCGCGGAGTGCTGCCATTGCTGCCGGATCCTCAGGATTGGGAATATGGTTCGGAAAATTCCCATCGGGTTCTAAAAACTGACTTCCCGTCACATCCGCTCCTAACGGCGCCAACACCTGTCCGGCAAAAAAACCACCGGCCCCATTGCTGGCATCGACCACAATATGAAGTCCGGCCAGCGGCTTCTCGCCACTAGCAACTGCCTGGCGAATAATCGTCTGCAGATGCTCACTGTAAAGGGCGAGAAGGTTTTGCCGGGCAATCTTTGTCGTCGGGCTTCCCGAAAACGGCTGCCGGGCAGCAAGCGCAAGCACTTGCGTGATTTCAACTTTTTCCAGCCCCCCGGCCGCAGTAAAGAACTTCATGCCATTGCGATTATAGGGCAGATGACTGGCAGTAATCATGATGGAGCCATCAAATGCCGTCTCCTCGTATACCGTTCCCATAAACATCGCCGGAGTTGATGCCAGCCCGCAGTCAATGACCTTAGCCCCGGCGGCTACCAGTCCCCCTAACGCAGCGGCAGATAACTCTGGTGCCGAAAGCCTTGAATCATAACCCACACCAATTTTCACCACGGCCTTTTTTGTCTTTTGCTGCAGCCAGCTGGCAAATGCCCCGGCAATACGATTTACAGCGTCCCCCGTCAGCGTTATGGCTTCGCTTTCCGTTTTAATTGCCACCCCGCGGATATCACTGCCATTTTGCAGGCGCAGCAACTCTTCTTTTCCTACTGTCATCCAATACCCCTCCTCCTGCACCCGTTCCGGCTCCAAGCACTCTGCCATACAAAAACTGACGGCAATACACGCAAATAACCCCATGGCTGCAATGAATGAATTCATATAAAAAACAGATATTTCTATAAATTTAGCGGCGAAAAAAGCCATCGAATCAAACGATCCGATGGCTATCTAAAATGGCTTATTTTACGACAAGCACCGGGCATTTTGCCTGTTCCACAATATACTGGCTGACACTGCCGAGCAGCACGCCTTTTACAATGCCAAGGCCACGACTGCCCATTACAATCATATCCGAATTTTCTGCAGCAGCAAAATCGAGAATAACCACCGCCGGAGACCCTGTTTCAGAAAAGCCCTCCGCTTTAATCTCCTTCGGTACTTTTTCCAGTGCCCGATCAAGGATGACATTGCCCGCCTTGGTCACGGCATCAAGAATTGCATCTGACAGACAGGCATTGATTGCCAGCTGATTGATATTTGCTACATAGAGAAAATCAATTTTTGATCCGCAGGCTTGTGCCAGAGCAATCGCCTTGTCAATTGCACGATCCGAGCTTTCTGACCCGTCCACCGGAACTAAAATACGCTTTATTTCACCCATAGTAAAACCCCCTATTTTTTATCTGCTTTCACCAGCAATACCGGACACTTAGCCGCCTCCAGTACCGCCCGACTGACACTGCCAACAAGAACTGCCCGCCAGGGCCCAAGTCCGCGGCTTCCCATTACAATGAGATCACAGCCAATATCCCGGGCTTCCTGCAAAATGGCTTCAACCGGCGAACTACTGCTGACACAATGTCCTCTGGCATTTACAGCCAAGGGAACCTGTTCGAGTAGCTCATCGAGAATCCGTTTGCCGCGGTCAATCACATCTTCAAGGGCCGAAGCCTCTTTGCGGGGAACTTCAGCCAGCAATGGATTTGCCAGGGAATTCTGCAAATCAACCACATGCAGAAAATCAATTTCTGCTTCGCAGCTTTGTGCCAGCTCCATGGCATATGCTGCAGCTTTACTTGAACTTTCAGATCCATCTACCGGAACCAAAATACAATGGCAGCCCATAATCTGTTCCTCCTTCTTATTTGACAACCAGCACCGGGCAATGCGCCTGTTCCAGGACTTCCCTGCTTATGCTGCCAAGAAGAAACCCCTCTACCAATCCCAGTCCGCGTCCACCGACAACGATCAGATCCATATCATTTTTTTTGGCAAAAGCGACTATTTCCTTGGCCGGAATACCGGTTTCCAAATGCGTCCGGCAAGTAATCTTTGGATCTACCAGCGTTTTCGCATGCTGCAAAATTGCCTGGCTTGTCCGGGCAATAGAACCGGTTACAGCATCCGGCAGCCAGGAAATTCGACCGACGGCATCGTCTGTAGCCTGGCGGAAATAGGCCACATACAGTAAATCAAGGTCAGCACCACATACAGCGGCCAACGCTGCTGCCTGTAAGACAGCCTTATCTGAGTTTTTTGACCCGTCCACCGGAACGAGTATCTGCTTCATTCCCTGCATGAAAATCTCCCGCTTTCATTCCCTGCCTGTTTAAATCTAATTATCTTGCTTATTATATTATTTCGTTGCCAAGAAAAAAAATCCTGTTCTTTTACTGAATATTTCCAAGAAAATAATACTTGTCTCCCTGTGACGGGCAGACTTGATTTTTCTTGACACAGAATATGGTTAATGCTAGACTTTATTAAATATTTGTTCCCTTATTACTAATATATAGAGGAAGTTTATAAAACAATCCGATTATCGGCTGCCTTAGCAGCAATGAATAATCCTGGGAGGATTTAAAATGGCGGAAGAAAAAAAAACAACCGCGGCAGCAATTGTCGACAATATCTCAATCTCAGATGTATATCGGGCCGCGAAACAGCTCGATAATGTAGCCAAAAAGACAGCCTTGATTCATAGCCCCTATTTCTCCAGTATGTCCGGCAATGACGTCTACCTGAAACCAGAAAATTTACAAAACACCGGCTCCTTCAAGCTTCGCGGCGCCTACAACAAAATCAGCCAGCTGTCGCCAGCGGAAAAAGCAGCGGGCGTCATCACTGCTTCAGCTGGTAACCATGCACAGGGCGTTGCATTTGCCGCCCAGCAGCTCGGCGTCAAGGCTGTCATTACCATGCCGGCGACCACGCCAATCCTCAAGGTTGAGGCCACCCGGGCCTACGGAGCTGAAGTCGTACTGTTTGGCGATACCTATGATGATGCGTATAATAAGGCACTGGAACTCCAGCAGCAAAACGGCTATATCCTCGTGCACCCGTTTGACGACATTGAAGTCATTCTCGGACAGGGTACGACCGCACTTGAAATTATTGATGAACTTAAAGATGTCGATGCCATTCTTGTTCCGGTCGGTGGAGGCGGCTTCGTCAGCGGCGTCGCCCTGGCAACAAAAGCGGTCAATCCAAATGTTAAAGTTATTGGCATTGAACCCGAAGGCGCAGCCTGCGTCAAGCATTCGCTGGCAAAAGGCAAGGTGAGCACACTGCGTCAGGTCGATACCGTAGCGGATGGCACTGCCGTCAAGACTCCTGGCAAACTCACTTTTGAATTCATAAAAAAGTATGTCGATGAAATCATCACCGTATCTGAGTTTGATATCATGTCGGCTCTGCTTTCCCTGATTGAAAAACATAAGCTGGTCGGTGAAGGCTCTGGCGTGCTGACACTGGCTGCCCTGCCACAGCTGCCATTTAAGGGAAAGAAAGTGGTCTCCATCATCAGCGGCGGCAATATCGATATTTCAACCATTTCCGCCCTGATTGACAAGGCGCTGATTGCCCGCGGCCGAATTTTCTGCTTTGCGGTTCAGTTGCCGGACAAACCGGGACAGCTGCTTAAAATTTCCCAAATTTTAGCCGATCAAAATGCCAATGTCATAAAACTCGATCACAACCAGGCCAAAGTCACGGACAGCTTTAAAAAAGTCCAGCTTGAAGTCACCGTCGAAACCCATGGCGCCGAACATATTGTTGAAATCTCAACTGAGCTGGAAAAAAACGGTTTTATTGTAACAAAAATATATTGATGTAAAAACCACAGCCTCATTTTTCTCTTGCGCTGTGGTTTTTCTGCTGTTAAACCCGCTTTATCCACAAAACCAACAATAGTTATTCACAATTGTGGATAATATTGTGCACAACTGTGGATAATATTATCTCGTCGCCTTTTTTTCCCAGCATTTAGTTCTTTATTTATCCACATAACCCCTTATTTTGTGCAGGACTCTGTGGATAATTTATTTTCTTTTGTGTCTTATCCACACAATGGCGTACCGGTTCCCACAAAAGAAAAATTTATTTCCAAATCAGCTACATTGTTTTATAATCAAAATGATATTGCCTGACAACTATATCGATTCCATTGACGGAAAGGACGATTTACATGAGATCCCATCGCCCGCGTATTTATTGCCTGACTACAGCACTGATCACTTTACTGCTGTTTTCCGCAACAGCGTTTGCTGCACCAATTTTAAAACTGCACTCGCACGGACATGATGTTTCCCTGCTACAAAAGGAACTGAAGCGCCTCAATTATATGGTTTCCAGCCCGGATGGAGACTTTGATGAATCGACAAAAAAAGCTGTCCTTGAATTTCAGCGCGATCAAAAGCTAAAAATCAACGGCATTGTCGACGGGAACACCTGGCGAGCCCTAAAAAAAGCCTCGCCCGCCAGCAAAAAACTGCCGCCTGGCGGCTCTCCGCTGGATTTTCCGGTAGGCTCTGGATTTGGTCCCGACACCCCCCCCTTTGTGCCCCGCAGTCAGGTCAACGGCATTGTTGCCACGGCAAAAAAATACATCGGCACTCCCTATAAGTTTGGCGGTGCTACCCCCAAAGCCTTTGATTGTTCCGGCTATCTACAATATGTTTTTGCCCAAAACAGTATCAGCCTGCCGCGCACGGCGGATGCACAGTACAAACTGGGCCTGAAGACCTCGCCGGATAAACTTGAAACAGGTGATTTGGTATTCTTTTCCACCTATGAAAAAGGCGCCTCTCACTGTGGTATCTATCTTGGCAACGGGGAATTTATTCACGCCTCCTCCAGCAAGGGCGTGCGAATAGATCACCTCAACGGCGACTATTGGAAAGAACATTTTTACGGTGGGAAACACATCATAAAATAAACTTCAGCCGGCTTTCTGTGAGGGAATGCCGGCCGCTTTTATTTTTCCCGAGGCAATAATACAATATACAGCTTTAATTTTCGGGGTTTTGGCAGGAAATTGCTCTTTTAAACACGAAGTATTTTTACTTTACTGCGTCTATTCCCAGCGCGGCGATTGCCGTTACGCACACTTGTTTATCATATTACCAAGATTGGGGGATTTATTATGGGAAAACCACGCATCGGGCATATCAATTTTTTAAACTGCCTGCCACTGACATACAGCTTTCAGCATGACGGTTTTGACAAAGGGCTCGAAATCACGCCGGCCGTACCGGCGGTTCTGAACAACGATATCAGCAATCATAGGCTGGATGTCAGCCCCGTTTCATCCATTATCTATGCCCGCAACAGTGAGGAGCTTGTTATCCTGCCCGATATCAGCATCATGGCCGACGGCCCGGTACAAAGCATTATCCTGGTATCAAAAAGGCCCATTAATCAGCTGGCTGATGACAAGGTCATTTTAACAGCAAAATCAGCAACTTCGCACTGTCTGCTGAAAATCGTACTGCAAAAGGGCTATGATGCCCGGCCAAACTATTATATCCGCCATGTCGATGCCACAGCACCGATTCCGGCTGATGCAAGTGCTACCCTGTTGATCGGCGATGATGCCCTCTACCTCTACCACCATCAGCAGCCAGGCCTCTATTATTACGATATCGGGCTGGAATGGAAGAAACTTACCGGTCACTCTATGGTTTATGCCGTCTGGGTTGCCAACCGCCGTTTTGCTGAAGAAAACCCGGATTTGCTGCAGCTCGTCTATGACCGGATAAAAAAAGGCTTTAAAAACGGCTATGAAAAAAAAGCTGCCGCCATTCATTCTATTCTTGCCGAAAAACCATTTACCTTTGATCAGCTTGATGAATATCTAGAAGTAATAAAATGGAAATTGGGCCCGCAAGAGCTCGAATCCTTGCAGCTGTTCTATCACCTGGCTCACGAAATGAATTTGATTGATCATGAACCTGTACTGTCTTTGGCAAAAGTGTATCGTTAATAAGCAAAAAAGTTCCGCCGGATATTTTATCCGGCGGAACTTTTTGTATTAACGATTTCTGTATTCGTCAGCTTTGCGCTTACTGTCATAAGAAGAATCCCCGGTCTGGCGCGGGGTCACATCAACGACATCCTCCCGGCGGGCAGCCGGAGGCGCCGCTGACTGGCTCCGATACGGATTCGTGCCTGCGCCTGAATTGCGTCCACGCAGCTTATTCCACAACAGCCGCCCGATCATAAATACCGCACCGATCAGGACAACGTTCATCAGCAGCCCAAGAATATCCGCGAATAATCCACTGCCCATGCCAAACATGCTGCCCAGCAAGCTGCCCAGCATCATGCCACCCGCCAAAAGGCCAATATTGCGCATCATGCCGCCCCAAGGGGAGCTCGACTTTGCCGCAGCCGACGCTGCGGCCCCGGTGCCGGCTGTCGGAGCATCCTTCGACAGCGATTTGGCATCCTTAGACGGCGTATATTCTTTCGTCGACGGCGATGAAGCCGCCGGAGCATTCTTTGATGTGGAAATACTCGGTGCTGCCTTTGGTGCCGATATCTTGGCGCCGCCACGGGCAGCAAAGGCCATCGATGACATCGCAAACAAAGTCACCACTAAAACCGTCATTATTTTTTTTACATTCATTTAAATTTCCTCCTTATGCGCCTTTATATCTTCAGCAAAGGCGTATATTTCGCCTAAAGTATCGAGCTCGCCCGACAAATAACGGTCGATATCATCAACATCAATATAAAGTTTGCAGTCAATATCCAAATAGCCCTGTTCCTTCGCCTGGCTTAAATCACGGATCGCCATAAGTTTCTCCCGCAGCTTTAGGCATTCGGTTTTGGTCGCATGAACATCCAGCTTTATTTCCGGTACCCCATACTCTCTTAAAACTTCCTGCATTGTCATTCTTTCTGACA
The DNA here is from genome assembly GCA_963678095.2 of Selenomonadaceae bacterium. Classification (GTDB taxonomy): domain Bacteria; phylum Bacillota; class Negativicutes; order Selenomonadales; family Selenomonadaceae. Next base: position 1,488,155 of record OY782746.1, read on the forward strand.
TCATAATCGCCTCCATCCATTTAGTCTCTCTATATGGTTTCTACAATATCTTCCAATCCCCTCTATTGCCCCCCTCTGACGTGGCAGCCTATAAAAAAACGGCTTCCCGCGCCTCGATGTGCGCGGGAAGCCGTTGCCAACAAAAAAGACTTCCAGCGCAATAAAATTACGCTAAAAGTCTCGTTACCCTCAGGACATAAAGCCAGGTGAATTCAATCACCAGTGCTGTTGACTTTACATTTAAAACTACTCCCTTTTAACAATTTCATTGTACAATACAGCCATATATTTGTCAAATAAATTTCATAATCAACCATCAGGGGATAAGACCTACAGTTGCAGTGCGGGCCAGGTCGCCATGAACAGCGGAGTGCAAATCCCGGCCAGCAGGAACAACCAGCACAGCAGCAGGCAAACAGCAGCGACCACAGGAAAACAAAGCACTAGGATCGCTCTTGCCAGCTGCAGGTGATACACCAGCTGCAGTGACCACAGATATAAAACCACCAGCCAAACGAAACTAAGCAGCAGCACCAGCAGATCTGCCGCTGCCGACGCCAGCAGTGCAGCCACAAGGTATACCGGCAGCAGCACAATTTCAACAAAGGATGTAAAGCCTAGCAAAATCAATAGTTTCCTGACATCACCCTCACCGCCCAATAATGTCGCCGAAACGTGAAATACCGCCGCCACCAGCAGCCAGGAAAAGACCCCCGCCAGCCCCCCCGCCAGTAAAATACCACCACCGAAGGTATTGCCCACCGACAAATTCATATTGCTGCTTATGCCCAGCAGCGAAGCTACCAGCACAATTACCGCCGCCTGCCGCAGGTTGGCATGTTCCATAATACAGGCCAATCCGGCCTTAGGGTGCGTAAGCAATTTGTAAAGCATTTCATACAGCATATTTATCTTCTCCCTTGTCGGCTCTATCCGGCTAAAAAAAAGAAGCAGCCACCGTTTTACCGCCGTTTCTGCTTCCCCATTATACTTATTTAACCGCTGGTACCTGACATTTGTCGAGTACACGCTGAAGGTCACGAACCAGATGCAGATGCGTCTCATAATCAAGATCATTGGCATCATACAGCATCCGCTGCTTCAAACTGTCGATTCGCGCCTGAATTCGCGCTCTGGCTTCCATACTTAAGCTCATTGCATGACCACTTGCTCTAGCGACAGCTGCAATTCTAAAACATTTTGCCAGCCCTCTGCCTGTAATTCCTGTGATCCCAAAACGATCCGGCTGAGAATTTCTTCAGTATCCTGTTCTATTCTTTCAAAATCCACCATTCCTACCGCCTTTGCTAAAACTTCTTTCGTATATTCTATAAGAAATTCTTTTTTTTTGCAACCCCGTTCCGTTAAATCTACGTCCCCATTTATATTTTTCAGGGAATTTATCAGAAAGAATTCTCCTCCCCTAAAAATCATGTGCTATAATAAAACCATATTTCAACGCAAAGCATCGGGAGGTTTTTATGAAAATTGATTTCTTTACCGCAAAACAAACGGACGGCAAAACCGCCATTGACGGTGTAACAAAAACAATCTCCCGCCTTGTCTGGCTTCGCCTGCTCTGTTTTCTGCTGCTGTTGGCCTTCACCGCCGCCGGCTGGGATTACGGCCCAGTGTTTTACATCATTGCCATCGCCTGCCTGCTAGCATTTCTTGTGCTGCTGGAGCTGCACCGCCGTTATCAGCATACGCTGCAGCGATTGACAGCTGAACAGCACGTACTGCAGCAGTATATCGATCGTTTTAGCAGTGCCTGGCAGCAATTCCCCGAAACTGGCAGCTGCTATCTGAGGGAAGACTTCCCGCAAGCCAAAGATCTTGATCTGTTCGGCCCGGCATCTGTATACCAATATATCTGTGCGGCCCGCACCGGACCTGGCCGGGATAAACTTGCGGCAGCCCTTTCCCCGACCCCGCTGCCCGCAGCTAATATCCACTCGCGCCAGGAGGGCACCGCAGAATTTATTGCCGACCCACAGCTGTCGCTAAAGCTCCAGACCTTGCTGGCACTACTGCCCCCGGCGCATGCAACAGCTGAACTTGCGCACGAACTGGAAAAGAACCCGGTTTTGCCCCAATACTTTATGAAATTCACGACCTGCCTGTTTGGCGCCCTGACCTGGTCGTGTCTTTTGCTCGCCGCCGGCAGTGAGATTTCCTGGGTCTGGCCTGCCGGGGGAATGTTTTTGCAGTTCACACTGGCCGGACTCTTTTACAGCCGAACTGCCAGCTATCTTGCTCCTCTGAATAGCCTCTCCCGAACGCTGCAGCCTTATCAGCAGATTTTCTGCCTGCTCGAAAATAGTACCTTTACCTCAGCTCATCTGAAACAGTTGCAGCTGATATTGAGGCGAAATGGCGGCGCCAGCCGAGTCATTGGCCATCTGTCGACGGTCACTGCCTGTGCCACCATGCGCTCAAATCTTATTTTTTATGTTTTAGCCAATGCCCTGTTCCTCTGGGATTTCCACTGCCAGCTGCTGTTTGCCTATTGGCGCAGCCGGGAAGGGCAGGATGTCAGTCGCTGGATTGACGCCTTAGCCGAAGTTGAACTGCTCCTGAGTCTGGCGGTAATCGGACAGGTCAAGGAAGAGTATTGTTTTCCAGAGATCCTGACCGAAGAATCGCCCCAACTGGCGGCCAAGGATATCAAGCATGTTCTGATCCATGAAAGGGCCGCTATTGCTAATTCCCTGACAGCTGCCAGCCAGACCTGCATTATCACCGGTTCTAATATGTCCGGAAAGACGACCTTTTTACGCACCCTTGCCGCCAGCACCATTCTGGCCTATGCTGGCAGTCCCGTCTGTGCGAAAGAATTCACGGTATCACGCATGGAGCTGTTCACCTCGATGCGCGTTCAGGATGACACCGCCAAAGGATTGTCCACCTTCTATGCCGAACTGCTGCGAATCAAGACCATGGTTGAATACAGCCACAAATCCCTTCCCCAGTTTGTTCTGATTGATGAAATATTCAAGGGCACAAACTCTGCCGATCGCATTATCGGGGCCCGTGAAGCCATCCGCAAACTGACAAAACCCTGGTGCCTTACCTTCGTTTCCACCCACGATTTTGAACTCTGTGATATGGCAGAAAAAGAAGGCCTGCCGCTTGTCAATTATCATTTTGCCGAATACTATACCGCTGATGAAATTCATTTCGACTATAAGTTAAAATCCGGCCGCTGTGAAAGCACTAATGCCAAATACCTATTGAAGCTAGCCGGTATTTTATAAGAAAACACGCACTCTCCTCAGCTTGCAAATCTATCACTATGCAATAGATGCAAAAAATGTCATCTATTGCGATACATTTTGCCTTCCGGATTGTACTTGTTTTCCTTTATTTGATAAAAATGTTTATCATTTAGTCAGATTTCTGTTATAATTGAAGTTGTTAATCTAATAAAGGAGCCAAACAAAAAATGAAATACGAATCGACTATCACCGCAATTGGTAATCTTGCTCGAAATTTTTTGGAAAACAACAACAGCGTAATCCTGTTGAATGATGGACTCCGCCCCAATCTGGCTGACATGGTGATTGAACACACTGCCGGTGACCTGCTACAGGATATCGCGGTCGGAGATACCCTGCTCATCGCCGATGCCGCCTTCAGCATTATTGCCGTCGGCGAAGATGTGAACAAAAACATCCGCCAGGAAGGACACTGTACCCTCGTCTTTAACACAACCGGTACGATGCCGGGACAGATCATTCTCCAAGGTGATTATATGCCGCGCCTCTGTGTTGGCGATAAGATCACAATCGAATAAGCGAGCCTGACATGCAGCCTGCACTCTTTAGAGTCAGGCTTTTTTGCTGTCAGCGGACAAGCTTGACCGCCGTGGCATAATTTTCAAACAGCCTTGCGGCAACTCCGGCATCGAGCTTATTGTCAGCTGTCATTTTCAGCATGATCGTTTCCGCCCGCTCCCGGGAAAAGGCACCGCTGTATGGACGTTCTTCCGTCAGCGCGACAAAAACATCGGCAACCGCAACAATACGTGATCCAAGCGGAATAGACTCCGCTTTCAGATGAAACGGATAGCCTGAACCATCCAGACATTCATGATGAAGACCCGCCCACTGTGCCAGCTGTTCAAACCCGTCGATCTGCTCAAGAATGCGATACGTATAATACGAATGCTGGCGAACAATCTGCAGTTCCTGCCGGGTCAGCCGTCCCGGCTTTTCCAAAATCGCATTGGGAACTGCCAATTTCCCCAGATCGTGCAGCAGCCCCGCCAGCTGCATCATTTTCACTTCACTGTCACTGAATCCATGCAGACCGGCCAAAAAAGCTGCAACCGAGGCCACGCTGTGCGAATGCGAGGCCGTAAACCGGCTCATACGATTGATGATCGTGGCAAATATATCCGCTAAATCCAAAACTTCATCCTCGGAATAGGGCCGTACGCCATAACTGTCCAGCCGATGAAAGAAAATATCCCGGTAGCCTTCATTTACCGTATCAAGCCAAAAACTCTCTTTTTCGGCACAGCGTTTAAACGCCGCCACCACGGCCGGATCAAATTCACAGCCGCTTTGCTCCTCAATATAGTGCATCAGCTCATCAACCTGGCCAAAAATCATGGTCTTCGGCTGCAGGCGCAGCGTCACCTGATCGGCCAGGTGAATAATCCGCGCCGGAAGCGGGATGGCTTCGCCTTTAAGCCCGCTGGGATTTTTTCCGTCCCAGCGGTCATGATGATAGCGGATCACCGCCGCAAGCGAACCGAGCCGAGAAGATCTGCGCAGCAGCTGGTATCCTTCCTCGGCATGACGAAAAATAGCCGGGCCGTCATCGCGACTGACATGGCGCAGACGTTCACGTTCGAGCGAATCGGAGGCTGCACCAATATCATGCACAAGTGCGGCATAAACAATGCTGTACCAATCCTCCAGCTCCACGCCAAGCTCATCTGCCAACCGGTCGCAAATCACCGCAACCCGCCAGTGATGACTTTCCACACCGGTAACCGCAAGTTCAAGCGCCATTGACAAGGCCTTGATTAAATTTATCGGATGAATATTAAAGGTTCGCATGCCTTATCCCGCCTTTTCAAATATTGGGCAACTGCCAATCAATCGGTTCCTGCCCACTCTGCCGCAAAAAATCATTAACCCGCGAAAACGGGCGGCTGCCAAAAAAACCACGAAAGGCCGACAGGGGGCTTGGGTGCGGTGATTCGACAATAAAATGCCGCGGATTCGTAATCATTTCTTTTTTTCTCCGGGCCGGTGATCCCCAGAGGATAAAGGCCAGCGGCTTTTCCCTCTCATTGAGCAACGAAATGACCTTGTCGGTAAAGCGTTCCCACCCCAGCCCTTGATGAGAGTTAGCCTGATGCTCGCGCACAGTCAGTACCGCATTCAACAGCAGCACCCCCTGCTCCGCCCAAGGACGCAGACAGCCGTTATTAGGCACACTGCAGCCGAGATCCGAGGCCAGCTCCTTGAATATATTGGCAAGTGACGGCGGCGCCTCAACTCCCGGCTGCACAGAAAAACTGAGCCCGTGTGCCTGTCCCGGTCCATGGTAAGGATCCTGCCCTAAAATCACAACCTTGGTCTGTTCATAGCTTGTATAGTGAAGGGCATTGAAAATATCGTACATACTGGGATAAATTCGCTGCGTCTGATATTCGTGAATCAAAAATTCGCGCAGCTTTATGTAATAAGTCTCGGCCAGCTCCTGGTCCAGATATCTTCCCCAATCATTTTTAAAAATCTCCATTGCGGTCATCACTCCATCATATTGTTATCACTTCTTATATTATACCAAACCAGGAGACAGTGCCAGTAAAACAGGCGCAAAAAACGGCCCCGGATTCCGGGGCCGTCCATTTTTACTTTACAGCGTCATAGCCAACTTGCAGGGCCTGCATATTTTTTTCTACCGTTGCCGGCGGTACGCGCCCGGCAACCGATTTTTGCACCGCTTTCAGCGAGACAAATCCCGTCAGCTTCACCAGAACCCCGAGGGCCACCACATTGGCAAACAGTGTATTGCCAATTTTCTCGGCTGCCAGCCGCGTAATCGGTACCCGCAGCGTATTGGCAAAGTCCGGCACTTCGGGAACAAGATCCTCGTCAAGAACCAGAATACCGTCCTGATCCAAGTCGTGGTAATACTTGTCAGCCGCTTTCTGTGTCATCGCCAGCACGAGATCTGGACAGGTGACTTTGGGATGATAAATCTGCTGATCAGAGATGATGACTTCGGCTTTTGAGGCTCCGCCGCGCGCTTCCGGGCCATAGGACTGCGACTGCACCGCTTCCTTGCCTTCCGCTATGGCCGCTTCGGCAAAAATGATCGCGGCTGTAATGACGCCCTGACCGCCAGAGCCTGATAAACGCAGCTGTTTCATGCTTTATCCCCCCCTGCGATTTCAATGACCTGCTGATAGGCCGTCACATAATCTTCGGCCTGACACTTATGCAGCAAGCCAATCGGGAATTTCCCTTCCCGCTTTTCTTCTGGCAGTTTTTCCCATGCCGCCTGCATAACACCGGTATCACGCATCCACTTCATCATGTCTGCCGGCGATCCCATTTTGTTTTTGCGGCCAAACGCCGTCGGACACTGGACGACCGCTTCAATAAAGGAAAAGCCGTTATTGTCAAATCCGGCAGCGATCATATCCGCCAGATGCTGTACATGATATGCTGTGCTGCGGGCCACATAGGTAGCTCCGGCAGCCTGGGCCAGATGACAGGCATCAAAGGGACGATCAACCGTACCATAAGGTGCTGTTGTCGCTTTTTTATGCAGTGGTGTCATCGGGGAAGCCTGCCCGCCAGTCATGCCATAAATATTATTATTAAACAGGACCACCGTCATATCGACGTTGCGACGAGCGCCATGAATAAAATGGTTTCCGCCGATAGCCGTACAATCCCCGTCACCAGTTATGACCACTACATTGAGCTCCGGATTGGCAATTTTTATTCCGGTGGCAAACGGAATCGCCCGCCCGTGCGCTGTGTGCAGGGTATCAAAATCCATATAGCCGGAGGCCCGCGAGGAACAGCCGATCCCCGAAACGATCACTGTATTATCCTGCGTCCAGCCCTTTTTTTCGATGGCCGTAACAATTGCCTTCATTACCGTGCCGTTGCCGCAGCCAGGACACCACATATGCGGCAAGCGGTTCTGGCGGAAATATTTTTCATAAGATCTTTCCATTAGGCATTCCCTCCCGCACAAAGTTTTTCTATCGCGGAGACAATTTCCTGCGGTACAAAAATTTCTGTATTGTATTTTGCCAGCAATTCCACCGGACAAGCTCCACGCACAACGCGTTCAACTTCACCGACCAACTGGCCATAGTTGAGTTCCGGCACCAAAATCCCCTTGACTTTGGCCGCCGTCTGGCTGATGATTTTATCGGCAAAGGGCCAGATCGTCATCAACCGAACAAGGCCGACCCTAATTCCTTGTGCACGGGCAATTCGCACGGCTTCATAGGCCGTGCGGGCCGTCCCGCCATAAGCTACCACGGCATATTCGGCATCCTCCATAAAGAACTCTTCATAATGCGTGATTTCATCTTGCGCAATTTCAATTTTTTTATGCAGGCGACGGATCGCCTCCTGTGTAACCTGCGGACTGCCTGACGGAAACCCCGTCTCATCGTGAATAAGGCCTGTCACATGGATATGATAGCCCGTACCAAAGTCAGCAACATTTGGCACCAGGTCTTTTTCCGGATGGTATGGCTGATAGCCTTCGGCCCGTGTGGCCGTCGGCTGGCGGCGCGGATAGCAGTCGATTTGATCACTATCCGGCAGCTCAACCTTTTCCCGCAGGTGACCGACAATTTCATCCATCAGCACGATAACCGGTGTCCGGAAGCGTTCGGCATAATTGACGGCCATAACTGCAACATCAAAACATTCGCGTACTGTCCATGGGGACAGAGCAATCATTGGATGATCTCCATGGGTTCCCCAGCGAGCCTGCATTACATCCCCCTGTGACGGCGACGTCGGCTGCCCGGTAGACGGACCAACGCGCTGCACATTGACGATAACCGATGGAATTTCCGCACAAGCGGCATAGCCGATCAATTCCTGTTTTAGCGAAAATCCCGGACCAGAGGTCGCGGTTAAAACCTTTTTACCCGCCAGTGAAGCCCCGAGAATTGCTCCCATACTGGCGATTTCATCTTCCATCTGAATAAATTTTCCACCAACCGTCGGCAAAAGCTTTGCCATAACCTCGGCAATTTCGGTCGAAGGGGTTATGGGATATCCGCCAAAAAAACGGACCCCGGCAGCCAGTGCGCCTTCCGCACAGGCTTCATTGCCCTGCATCAATCTTGCTTCACTCATTTTTCCACCTTCTTATCTACAAATATTGCATAGTCAGGACAGCGAAGTTCACACTGCCCGCAGGCAATACAGTCCTCTCCGTTTACGACCTGCACTCGTCCCAATGTGTCGAGTGACAAGACTTTTTTCGGACAAAACTCCACACAAATCCCACAGCCCTTACACCGTTCCACCTTGATGATAATTTCAGCTTTCATAGCATACCCCTCCAAAATTCACCAGTGCCCCCGTAATGCGTACTTTTATACAGCCGCAATGCCGGCCCTGATTTGCGGCATCTTTTTCATAATGCTCATTTTTATACTGCTCGTATAGTTCAATAAAATACAGTAATTACTATCATTATTACAATAATAGCAAATATGCATAAAAAAATCTATTGTTTTGTAAATTTATTTACAATGTATCTCTGTATACAAAACAGTCATGCAATCTTTGTATATTTATTTGTTTTCTGAAAACTGTATAAACCTCAATAAAACCAAGCCTTTGTTAAATAAAAAGCGTCATGTGTTAAACACATGACGCTCTGCGAGTGACAAACTATCTTATAAGTGGTTGTATAAATATTCTTTAATCTCGCCGCCGTCTTCAAGCTGCAGGACAGTCTCTAAAATTTCCTTGGCCTTGGTCGAGCTGATCGAGCGGATTTTTTCTTTGACGCGTGGAATGGACGGCGCGCTCATACTGAGCTCATGAATTCCCATTGCCATCAAGAGCACAGCTGCATAAGGATCGCTGGCCATTTCACCGCACATACCGGCCCAAATACCATTGTCGCGGGCTGCCTGAATCGTGCGCTGTACCAAAGACAGAACCGCAGGGTTGAAATGATCATACAGATAGCTTACATTGTGATTGACGCGGTCAACCGCCAGGGTATACTGCACGAGATCGTTCGTACCAATGCTAAAGAAATCAACATATTTAGCCAGTACCGGCGTCATAATTGCTGCCGCCGGGGTTTCCACCATGATGCCCACCTGAACATTATCCGAATACGGCTTTTCTTCATGTGCCAGCTGAACCTTGGCCTGTTCGATGATCTCTTTTACCTGTTTGATTTCAGCCACATTGATGACCATCGGCAGCATAATCGCCGCCTTGCCATAAACGCCCGCCCGCAAAATCGCTTTGATCTGCGGCACGAACAAATCCTGGCGCATCAGGCTAATGCGAATTGCCCGCCAGCCGAGAAAAGGATTATCCTCTTTCGGTATGTTCAGATAGGCCAGCGGTTTATCGCCGCCGATATCCATTGTGCGAATTACGCAAAGCTTGCCCTTGCATTTTTCAACAGCTTCCTTGTAGGCCTTGAACTGATCTTCTTCCGTCGGGATTTCTTCTCGTCCCATAAACACAAACTCCGACCGGAATAAGCCCACGCCTTCACAGCCATAGGTCATAGCGGCATCGACATCAAGATGCGTCCCAATGTTAGCCATAAGCTCTATGCGGACACCGTCGGTCGTTTCTGCCGGCAGCGGTGCCAGCTGTGCATAATAAGCTTTGCGTTCCAGCTGTTTCTGAATTTTAATCCGATACGTCGATAAGATATCCTCCGTCGGATCAATAAAGATTTCCCCGGTTTCGCCATCGAGAATCACGAGATCACCGTCTTGAATATTCGCCAATTTATCACCGAGTCCGGCTACCGTCGGAATGGCTCTTGCCTTGGCAATAATTACCGCATGACAGGTCGTGCTGCCCTGTCCAAGAAGGACTCCGGCAATTTTATCCGTCGGAATATTAGCTATCACGGAAGGTTCAATTTCGTGGCCACAGAGCACAACCGCTGCATCGCCCAATGCCGGTTCTTTTACGCCAAGAATATATTTAGCAATGCGCTTGCCGACATCGCGGATATCAACGGCCCGTTCCCGGAAATACGCATCATCCATTGATTCGAACATCGCGGCCGATTCATCGGCTGCTGCCAATACTGCTCGCGGTGCCGAGCTGAGTTCCTTGACTTTATCATGCATGGACTGCGCCATCATCGGATCCTGTGCCATCATACGATGCGCTTCCATGATCGCCGACTGCTCTGGCATATTGCGTTCCTGCAATTTTTTCACATTATCCTGGAGAATTTCCGCAACCGCCTTAAGTGCGGCTTCGACTTTGGCAAGCTCGCTGGCTTCACTTTCCACCTTGTAATCAGCCAAATAGCCGTCAAGACTCTGCCCGACAAGCAGCACCTTGCCAATTGCGATTCCCGCGATAACGCCTTTGCCCCGTAAAGATTCCGTCATCTCGTGGTACCTCCCCTTGCTTATTCTTCCCCGAATTTTGCTTGTACTAAGTCAACAAGGGCTTTTACTGCTGTCGAAGCATCTTCGCCTTCTGCTTTGATCACGATTTCTGTATCCTTTACCAGACCCATGCTCATAATCATCAAAATGCTTTTAGCATCAACCGTTTTACCCTTGGCTGTAACCGTTACCTTCGATTTGAATTTTGCTGCCGTCTGCACAAAAACGGAGGCCGGGCGAGCATGAATCCCTGATTTATTTGTTACTTTTACTGTCTGTTCCATAATATAAACAACTCCCATTCAATTTATAAAATTTTACTCCGGTATAATCTCGGAGTCTTCCTGTATTTACAAGCAATCACATGCCTTTGCCAGGCATCGGCAGCAATTGACCAGAAAACTACAAGCTGCTTTTATATATTGCAAGTAGCGTGCCAATAATCAAACAATGCTTGTTTTGGCTTGTTTCTTTATATTTTAACCCGATTTTTCGCATTTTACCAGCTTTTTCGTTCATTATTTTTAGATTATTTAGAAAAAACTGTCTCTTGTTTTGCCTTTTGCATAGTAAAAAGTATCAATTTGTCGTTTTTTGTTGATACTTTTTACTATGTGTTGATATTTTTTACCAAGCGTTTTTAGACCAGTCCATACTTCTTTGCCTTTGTCGCCACCGTTTTATGTGTAAGTTTCAACATTTTTCCGGCGGCATTAAAGCTGCCGCATTTTTTTAGGGCGTTGGCAATAATCTGCTTTTCATACTCCTCCCAAGGCAAGACGACATTGGAATCAAGATCCTTAACCTCCCGGGCGGCCGTTTCCCCGGCCAGATAAGTCGGCAGATTGTCGCGGGAAATAAAGTCACTGTCCATCAAGGTTATCACCCGTTCAATAATGTTTTCCAGTTCCCGGACATTGCCCGGCCATTTGTAAGCCATTAAAATCTCGAGCGCTTCCGGGGTTATGCCGCGAACCGGCTTTTGCACCTGCTGGGCGATCCGGTCAATAAAACTTTCCGTAAGCAGGGGAATATCCTCCACCCGTTCCCGAAGCGGCGGCAAAAAAAGCGGAATGACGTTCAACCGATAATACAAATCGTCACGAAATTCACCTTGCCGAACCATTTCTTCCAGATTGCGGTTGGTGGCGGCAATAATTCTCACATCGACATGAACGGTAGTTTCCCCGCCCACCCGATCAAATTCACGTTGTTGCAGCACGCGCAACAGCTTAACCTGCATGTGCTTGTCCATTTCACCGATTTCATCGAGAAAAATTGTTCCCTTGTCAGCCAGTTCAAACTTGCCAAGCTTACGCCTGACAGCTCCGGTGAAGGCTCCTTTTTCATGACCGAATAGCTCCGACTCGAGCAAGGTTGACGGAATCGCCCCGCAGTTGACCCTGATAAACGGACCCGTACTGCGGGCACTCGCATAATGAATGCCTTCGGCTACCAGTTCCTTACCCGTTCCACTCTCGCCGCGAATGAGCACGGTAGCACCGCTTTCAGCCGCCTTGGCCGCCATCGCGAGGACATCAACAACGCGACCACTGCGGCCAATGTAGTTGGCAAAAGACTTATTGGTTTTTTTGGTCCGCAGCAATTCCTGTTCCAGATATTCGGCCTTGGCCGATATCTGATGCAATTTTTCCATCAGCGTCTGAATTTCCGTAATATTTTTAACGACGGATACAACGCCGGCAATTTCCCCGTCAACAAAGATTGGATTGACATTGGCCACAATCGTCGTTCCGTCTTTTTTATGACTGATGCTACCAATCCTTGCAACTCCTGATTTTAAGACACTACAGCGGTTGCCCTCGGGGGCTGTTTCATAGACATTTTCACCAATCACCATATCTTCGGTCTTGTTGAGTATTCGCAAATAGGACGGATTCACATAGGTGACCTCGCCATTTTTGTCCACCACACAGATCCCATCCTGAACCGCCTCCAAAATCAGCTGCAACCGTTCCTGCATCAGGGCATTTTCATGCAGCAGCCGGTCGACTTCATGCATCTCCACTTTACTCTGTAGCTGGAAATCCCCTTCGAGAAAGTCTACCATTTCGCTGACAGCTTCAAGGCGCCGCTCGCCCTCGGCCGCAACAAAAACCGAATTGCCGCAGGCAATCTTCAGGGCAATCAGCTGCATCACATTTGTCATCTCAACCCTCTGACTGTGAAGGCTGCGCAAATAAAATTTGCAATTATATTTCAACGAAAGATCTTTGCTCTTTTGTACGAGCATTGCCGCCACCCTGACATGGATGCCACTTTCGTTATGAATCACCGCTTCTTTTTCAAACAGCATATTAATTCTTCCTTTTTCTCAAATCTACTGTTATTATACTGTATATAAAATATGCTCGCCAGGCTTTTCTGCTCACGGTTGCCAATTTAACAAAATTGTCAAATTATTGATTATTTTATCCTAAAAAGCAGGACAAAATATCTAATAGTAGTGTATAATGTAGAAAGCCCGCTCGAATTATGCTTTATTACCTGTAATTCCGGGCAGGATTTTTTTTTATCATGTCGAATTTGGGTAGATGTATGGAATTCATTGGATTTTTTATAGAATTTATGCATCACCTCTCTAAATCAGACAGGCATTTCTCGTTAAAATATATTTGGGAATTGTGGTGATCTGTATGAACTTTATGATGATAACCTTTGTTATCATGCTGGTCAGTGTTTCCATAATTTATAAAATCACAAATTTTTTCGGGTTTCAGCTGAAATTCCAGTCACTGCTGCTCTGTGCGATCTGTGCTTTCGGGGTAAATTTTATTACGCTTTCCATTTCAGCGTATCTTACCTTATCCCATTTGCTGCTGATTTTTTTCACGGTTCTTCTGTCAGCCTGCCTCGTTACATACTATAATGAACACCTGACGCTTGAAACACAATCGACAGCGGCAGCCTGTCCAGCTGTACCGACTGACAATCCGTCCGCGACAATGGCCACTGCGTTGCCAACCACGAGTAGCCAGCAAGCCTTGCCAGCGGATCCGAGAAAAGACGCTGCCATCATCGTGCCTGGCAAGGTTGAGGAAAACCTTATCAGACAAGAAAGCAGCGCTCCGGTAGTTAAGGTCCCTGTGTCTGAACCTGTCCCCACAGCGAAAAAATCTTTACCAGCAAAAGCAACAAAAATTGCCACGGGGGAAGAAACCGGCCCTGTTGTCAGGAAGTCTTTACCACCGGCAGTGCTTACCGATACGGTTGCAGCCATGGTCAAAAATGATATGGAAAATGACCACCTGCTTAAACTTACCGCAGCACTTGCCAAGCTCAATTCACTCGATGCTATTCTCGATTACGCCTACGAGCAAAAAAGCCGGCATAATTTTTCCAATGCGCTTTTTGCCTTTCGTCAGGCTCTACGCCGATATGAAACCGATGAGTATGCGCCTTTTATCATCATTGAAATGGGCAATATATATAAAGAAACCGGCTTATATGAAGAAGCAATTCATACATATGCCTCTTTCATGAATCTGCCGGCAATTGCTGAAGATGCTGCCGTTAAGGAAAAGTTTACTACAACGATTTCTTATCTGCGCATCGTAAAGTGCGTCTTACTTAAGTACAACAGCGGCAAGATACCATTCCACTCGATTCCGCCGTCCTATATGCGCGAAATTGAACTGACCTTCGAAAACTGGTATGCCAAAAAACATGCATCTTAAAAACGGGAGGATTACTCATGAAAAAAAGTGTAGAAATCTTAGGATTACCTATTATCAGCATTACCGAAGGCCGTGAACTCGGCATCAGCAAATCTCTGCTGATTGACGCCCAGAACGGCTCGGTCGCAGCTCTGATCATTGAAGACGAAGATTGGTTTCGCGGCGTAAAATTATTGCCATACGATTCTGTCATTGCCATCGGTGACGATGCCATTACGATCACCAACAGTGAAAACATCTTAAAATTGGCAGAGGCCACTGACTACGAACCGTTGCTCAATCAGAATGTCCGCGTAATCGGCACGAAGGCAATCACTAAAGCCGGTAGCATTCAAGGCGTTGTTTCTGAAATCGTCATCGGCGAAAGCGGGAAAATTGCCAAATGTGCAATCGCTACGGAAAACGAAGTCGATACAAAAGATATTGCCGCTGAGCAGATCTCCATCTTCGGTAAGCAAGTTACCATCATCGACTGCGAACTGCCGGAAGAAGCCCAGCTAGCGCAAAAAAAAACTAAATCTGTCGCTCCAGTAAAACCAGCCGCTCCGGTAGAAGAAAAAACCGTGGAAGAAGTTCCCACTCCGGAAGCAGCACCAGCACCGGTTGAACCCCCCGCTGAAGAAAAAGCGGAAGCTAAAGAGGCTGCCCCTGAAATAAAAGCTGAGGTTAAAGCCGAAGTAAAAACTGAACCGGAAAAAGCTCCAGCACCTGCCCCGGAACCGACAAAAGCTCCGGAAAATCAGGCCAAGCAGCTTAGTGACAAAGCCGTTGAAGAACGTCATCGCCGTTTTCTGCTCGGCAAAAAAGCCGCCCGCCGCATCGCCACCGACAATGGCATTGTCATCGTCGAAGCAGGTGCTGATATAACGGAAGAGGTTCTGCAGAAGGCAAAATTGGCAAACAAATTCATTGAGCTGTCAATGAACGTCCAATAATTTCTCAACCATTCAAGATGCCTCAAAATTTTTATTTTGAGGCATCTTTTTCAATTTCTGCAGCTAAGCACTGCAAGGACAGGAGGCTTATTCGTGAACAAAAACCATCGCTGGACCATGTTCTTTTTATTTTTTGCCCTTATATCGATCTTTTCTATCATTTCATTGTTCACGGCCGGCCTGGCAATTATGAATAATGACCGCATCGCTTATGGTGTGCGCATTGGCGAGCTACCGCTGAGCGGTCTTACCGAAGCCGCGGCCCGGGAGAAAATTGCCGGCTATTGCCAGCAAAAGCTCTCTGGTCCAGGCCTGCTGCTGCGGCATGAACAGCAACAATGGTATATCCGCCCGGCAGAGATTGTCTTGCAGACAGACATCCCGGCAACTGCCGCCGCCGCTTATGCCGTGGGACGCAGTGGTAATCCGCTGACCAATCTATGGGAAAATCTAACATCTGCATTTTCCGGTCATACGCTAGCGGTCACGGCTACTTATGATGAGAATAAATTACAGCAGCTTTTAGCCAGGGCTGAGCAACAGGTAAACCGTCCAAGCCGCGATGCCAGCTGTACTTTACTGGACAACGGAAAAATCAAGATCGAGCCAGAGATTACCGGCCTGCAGTTTAAAAGTGAACGCTTCGCTGCCACGCTCCGCCCCGAGCTGCTCGCCCTCAATTTTTCCCAGGTAATGGAACTGCCGGTCGAGCCCGAAGCTCCTGATATCACCAGTGCTGACCTGCAGTCGGTTGACACGGTGATCAGCTCCTACAGTACTCGCTTTAATCGCTTCAACTTCAATCGCAGCGAAAATATCCGCATCGGCGCCGAAAAACTCAGCCAAACGCTGCTGCGTCCGGAACAGTTATTTTCCTTCAACGAAACCGTCGGTCAGCGCGTTGCCGCCGCCGGCTATCGTGAGGCACCAGCCATCATTGACGGCGAAACCGTTTCCGACATCGGCGGCGGTATTTGTCAGGTCAGCTCTACGCTTTATAATGCGATGCTACTCGCCGGTCTTGAGGCAACAGAGCGCGCCGTACATTTTTATCCCTCGACCTATGTCCCCATCGGTTTTGATGCCACAGTTGCCGACAATTTACTCGACTTCAAATTCAAGAACAGCTTTAGCCGCAATATCTACATACTGGCTAGTGCCGGTGGCGGCTACCTCACCGTGTATTTACTTGGCAACCACGAAGACCGTCCCACCGATTCCTTTTCGCTGCACTCAACCATTGACAAAACCATTCCGCCGGAGACAACCATAAAGTATTCCCCGGCCTTGCGGCCGGGAAGTACCCGCCTTGAAGACAGTGGCAACAACGGCTATATCGTCTCTGCCTATCGGATTAAGCTCCATAACGGGCAGGAAATAGACCGTGAACTGCTGCACCAAGATCAATACTCGCCACGAAACAGAATTCTGCTCGTCGGTGGCAATTAAAAAATGGCTTTCTTAATTTTATTAAGAAAGCCGTTTTTTATTGCGATAAATGATCTAATTTCTGTTCTGCACCATCGCCGATATTCTTACACCGGCAGCAGGCCGACAAATCCATCATAGAGCTGTATCAGCAGTGCCAGCAGGCTAAAGCCACTATGTACCGGCGCATCCGCCAGCAGCGGCACGCGGCTGACCTCCTGCCCCTTATATAAAATGCAGATATCTCCCAGGCGATCGCCAGCCTTTACCGGGGCGTTCACATACCGTAGCAGATCATATTTCAGACTATACCCCCCGGCTTCGCCATTGAGCAGCGGATAGTAAATATCGGCTACCGGACGACCGGTAACCTGGTAGCTAGTTCCCCCATGTACATGGACTGTGTGCACCATCTCGTCCCGGTCAGCAGCTTTTTGCCGCCGAACCTGCGAAAATCCATAATCGAGCAACTGTCCAGCTTCAAGAAAACGACGGTCATCCGCCGCATGCATCACCACGGCAACGAGTTCCACCCCATCGCGCTTAGCCGAAGCCACCAGGCATTCTCCGGCAGCCTGCGTATAGCCGGTCTTCACGCCATCAGCGCCCGGATAGTGTCTTAAAAGCTCATTCGTGTTTTCTGCTACCACCATTTTCCCTGCCGGCTGTTCCCAGCGGACCGTCTTTTTTTCCAGTCCGACAATCCGGGAAAATTCCTCATTTCGCAGACCATATAAGGCAATCTTCGCCAGGTCGGCCGCGGTCGTATAGTGATCCGACTGCGTAAGCCCCGTCGGATTGGCAAAATGGGTATGATAAGCCCCTGCTCGCAGGGCCAGTTCATTCATTTGTGGCATAAACGCAGCTGCCGATCCTGCCAAATGCTCGGCGGTTGCAAAGGCCGCATCATTGCCTGAAAGCAGCATCATGCCCTCCAGCAGCTCAGAAAAGCGAATTCGGTCACCGGCACTGAGACCGAGTCCGGAGCCTTCCTGCCCTGCTGCTGCCGGCGACACCGTGACAATATCATCCAGCTTCCCCGTTTCAAGTGCCACGAGCAGTGTCACCATCTTCGTCGTACTCGCCGGAAAATTTCGGTCCGCACTGTTTTTTTCATAGACGATCCGCCCCGTTGAGGCTTCGACAACAATTGCCGCCTGCGCCGTCAAATCCAACTCTGCTGCCTGCGCCGGACGCATAAGCAGCCCCATCGTAATTAAAATCCCCCAAAATATTCCTGTTAAACGCACTGTAGTATCCCCTGTCATCCTTATAAAATAAATGTCCCCAACGATTCTCTCAACGAACCAATGGATCCAGCACAAAGAAAGTTCCCCGCGCCCGCCCATATAATGTATTGCCTTCATCCACAAGATCGCACTCGGCAACAATCGTTCGTGCCCCGTCATGCAAAATTTTGCCGACCGCATGAATCGTCTTATGCTCTGGAACGGCCTTCATCATATTCATGTTCATATCCAGCGTGACCACCTTCTTGTTGACGCTGAGGCAGACCGCACCCATCGCCGTGTCGGCCATCGACATCAGGGCTCCGCCATGGGCAATTGCATATGTATTCGTATGTTCGCGGTTTACCGTAAGCTTCAGCCGGGCACAGCCAGCCTCGATTGAGACGATATCGATGCCAAGATGCTGAATATACGGATTTTCCTGATAAAACCGCCACACCATTTCCTTTACTTTTTCCGTCATTTCCTTTTCTGCCAAAACACGTATCCCCTTTACCCAATAGTATTCTGTGCTATATTATAGCACATTTTTGAATTTCTCCCGCTGGCAGGGCAATCACGGCTGTGATATAATGCAGGTATCTGCCCTTTATCCGACTACTTCAACACAAGGAGCTTGCTGATGAATTACAAAATATATTTGTTCGATTTCGATTATACCCTCGCCAACTCAGAAAAAGGCATCGTCGGCTGTTTTCAGCGCGTTTTGGAACAAAATCATTATCCGCAGATCCCCGTCGATGACATAAAGCGAACCATAGGCCTCCCGATGGAAGATGCCCTCCAGCAGGTCACCGGCGAAAGTGATTTGTCCATCATCGCAAAGCTGCAACAACAATTCAGCCGGGAATCCGATATATTGATGACAAAAAACACTTTTTTCTTTCCCGAAACCATTCCTACACTGACCTCGCTGAAAGAACGCGGCTGCCATATCGGCATCATTTCAACAAAAAAACGCACACGGATTATGGAAAAAGTACATGCCGACCGCGTTGAGCATCTGATTGACCTCGTTATCGGCCGCGAAGATGTGGATATCCCCAAGCCATCACCGGAAGGCCTGCTGCTCGCCCTCGATCGCTTTGGCGTCAGCCGGCAGGAAATTCTCTATACGGGTGACAGCCTGATTGATGCCCGCGCCGCCCAAAATGCGGTCATTGACTTTGCCGCCGTCACTACCGGAACAACCAGCGCCCGCGAATTTTCCGTCCTGCCACATAAAAAAATCATGTGCAATTTAAGCGAACTACTCTAAAAACAAAACCACCCACAGGTTCTTTAAAAGAAGCTGCGGGTGGTTTTTGGATTTTTGCCTACTATTCCAGTAAATAGGCATAGCGTGCACTAAATTCGTCTGTCGACAGGCCAAACATATTTGCCATCTGGACATCATCCAGGTCCTCCTGGCGCAAACGGATCATGAAATCACGGGCCAGCTGGTAATGCGTTGAATGGATATCGACATAGCGGACCTTGGTATGACCATTTTCATCGCGCAAATCACAAAACGGAATCGGCACCGATTCGTTGTTCTCCATCGTAATCATCGCCGAGCTGCCGCCCTCACTGAGGAAGCGTACAGCTGCGTAACCGAGCGAACGCGTGTAATCGATATCATACGAAATCGGCGGTGCACAGCGCAGCGTATACCCCATCTTTTCATCAACAATCGTCATTTTTATATCAACTTTTTTCAACTCTTCCAGTACGGCCTTTTTCAAAACCTCACCAAAATCAAGCTCCGCATAGCGAATATGTCCGTGCTCATCAAGGCTTACATCGCCCAGGCAGCGCAGATCTGCTTCATCAATTTTATCAATAATTCCTTCTGCAATTACCGCCACGCCGTAGTTGCGTCCCGTCAGATAGCGTTTGACAATCGAACAGGTAAGAATATCGACAATTTTCTGCAGGGAAACCTTGTCTTCCGTAAACTCTTCCGGAATCAGGGAAATGATCGCCCCAGCTGATTTTCCGATACCAAGGGCCAAATGCCCGGCCGTACGACCCATTGTCACGGCAAAATACCAGCGATTATTGGTGGTACGCGCATCCTCCATCAGATTTTCCAGTAACTGTGTTCCCACGGCTCGTGCCGTTTCAAACCCAAAGGTAGGCACGCCCGGTGGCAGCGGCAAATCATTGTCGATGGTCTTAGGCACATGTACAACCGACAGGCTCTGTCCGCATTCCTGCGCATAAGCAGCCACGCAGGAAGCACTGTACGCTGTATCATCGCCGCCAATCGTAACAAGATAAGCAATCCCCATCTCATTTAAGGTATTGACAACCATAGCCAGATCTTCTTCCCGTTTGGTTGGGTTAAATCTTGACATGTGCAGCATACAGCCACCCGTCAAATGAATCCGGCTTACCAGATCGTAATTTAACTTAATATACTCTTTTTCACCTTTTGCCAAATGAGAAAAACCTTCATAGATTCCATAGACATCCCATCCGCGCCGTCTCGCCTCCATCGTCACCGCACTGATAACGCTGTTCATTCCCGGAGCCGGACCGCCGCCGCAGAGAATCCCTACGACTTTCTTTCGTGTATTCACCATATTGTTCACCCTTCTGTCTAAAAGATAAAAATTAGCATGCACTGCCGATTTTAGCATAAATATAGATAATGGCAAGCAAAAAAGCACAAAAGAAAACGTTTTCTTTTGTGCTTTTCTATATTTTTTTCAAATTTTTGCTCGAAATATATTTCTATCAGTAAACCAAGTTTATATTTAAGTAAACAACGGGAGGTTTACTCCTATCATTTTTTAATATGCTTATGTTTACTTACGATAAATTTTGCCAGACAGCCAAAAAAACTAGCCCTGAAATACATTTTTTCTCACAACCGTCCGCCAAAAAGCAGGACGGTGATCCCCAACACAAACAGATATTCGGTCACCGATCCCACACTAAATAACTTTATGCCAATTTTCTGTCGGCGCCGGATCAGCGGAACCTTGCCGCAGACAGCATCCTCTAAAATATGCAGCAGCGCGCCGATCATCAAAAAAATCCCCAACAACAAAAAACCCCACATCCCCGCCGGCACAAGCTGCAGTTTATGCACAAACAGCAGCAGCGCGATCACAAACAGATACGGGGCCGGCCAGTGCGACGTCCCTCGGTGGCGGCTGCGCCAGCTCCAGTAACTGCGCTGCGCCTGCGGACTGCCTTCCATTTTGTCGGGCAGGACACTGCCCGCCATGCTGAACATTGCGTAGAGAATATCACCGGAAAAAGCATAGACAGCGGCTCCCGTCAGTATTTCATGGCTGATCCACTTCATGTCCATGCCTCCCTTTCTCATCAATATCTAACATTTTAGCATATATGTTCGCCTTTTTACAAGAAAACCCGCTGTGCTCTGTATGAATTCCCCTTCAGAAGGGGGCGCTGCCAGCCGCAGCTTTTTACCCCCTTTTAAAAATCCCTATTCTTGCCATATGCAAAACTTAGTGCTACAATAAACAGGATTAATCATAAAATGAAATATACGGAATAAGGTGCCTGTAAAGGCTTAATAGGGAAGCTTGGTGCAATGCCAACACGGTCCCGCCACTGTAAAGGGAAGCAATTCTAAGAAATACCACTGAGGCCAAACGCTTTGGGAAGGTTTAGATGCGCGATGATCCTGAGTCAGGAGAACTGCCTTATTTGACAATCACCGCTGTTACCTACGAGAGATAGGGAGGGGATTTATCGAATTGGCAGTATCCTTATGCCATTAAGATATGTCGCCTTTTTCTGTTGCGCAGAAAAAGGTTTTTTTATTTCGCTCCCTTTTTCTTGTCGGCAATGCAAGGATTGCAAAATTTTACAAGACAAAAGGATGCGTGATTGAATTGAAAAAAACAGGATTTACTACAGCTATGATTTTAAGCCTGACGCTGGCAACCCCGGTACAGGCTGCCGAAGAACTCGAGACCTATACTGCCGAGGATGTCATTGTCACGGCTACGCGAATACAAGAAAATACGAATACGGTTCCCGCTGGCGTGACCGTGATTACGGCCGCTGACATCAAAAAGCGCCAGGCGACGAGTGTCCGTGAGATCCTTCAAACAGAACCCGGCATTTATATATCACCGACCGCTGAAACAAAAGATGGTTTGTCGATGCGGGGCTTTGGTAGCTCGGATATCTTAGTTCTATATGATGGGCAGTCTATCTCCTCTTCCTATGATGGTTCAGTCAGCTGGGATTCTCTGCCAATTAATCAAATCGAGCGAATTGAGATCGTTCGTGGGGCCGGCTCCTCCCTCTATGGCGGCCGCGCCGTTGCCGGCATTATCAATATCATTCCCAAAAAAGCCGGCAAAGAAACCTCGATAGATCTGGCGGTGGGCTATGGCAGTAATCATACCCTCCAGCAGAGCCTTCATGTTTCCGGCGCCGTCACTGACAAGTTATCCTTTGGTGCCGGGTATGAAAACCGGTCCACCGATGGCTATCGCGGCTATTTTCGTACGGCTGCCGGAAAAGCCACGGGCAGTGCCGCTTACAGCGGTGCCTTGCCAAAATTATCTGATGGATCTTATATGATCGGCGGCCGGGGCGAAAAATCAAAGACAAGTGAAAACTATGATATCAACTTTAATTATCAGCTGGATACAGCCCGGTCATTAAAATATACCTATGTTCATAATGCCTATGATTATTCGTATAACAATCCCTTCAGTTATATCTTAGACAGTTTTGGCAATCCTGTCTTTTCTGGAACTGTCCTCACGGCTGACGGGAACTATATAACGGTTAAACCTTCCGATTTCCTCGGCTACCGCGGGGAAAGAGCCTCCAATATACATAAACTGACCTACCAGGATGACAAGAACTATATCAAAGCCAGCCTCGGACTGAATGATATCTATAAAGAAGGCTATAGTTCCGCGAGTACGGCTGCGACTTCCATTGACTGGACCGGGGCCGGCTCACTATCCGAGTATCCCAGCAAAAATTATACGATTGATTTCCAAAAAACCTGGAAGGATCTAGGCCGACATACCATCGTCGGCGGCTTCGCCTGGGAAAAATCCTCCATGACCCAGCATTTGTATGATCTAAAAAATTGGCAGGACTGGAGCTCCATCCAATCCCTGTCGAGTAAAAGTGAGGGCTCGACCAAAAACTTGGCCCTTTTCGTCCAGGATGAATATGCAATTTCAGCCGACTGGAAAATGTATACCGGTTTGCGGCTTGACCATTACAGCAAGGGCGGCGGCTATTCGTATTTCAGCAATACCAACAGCACAAAAGCCTATGCGGGCAAGGATTTTACAGAAATTAGCCCAAAGATCGCTTTTTCTTATTGCCCTAATGCACAGACTACATATTTTACCTCTTATGGCCATTCCTTTAATCCGCCGGCATTATATAAAATGTACCGGACTTCGTCGTCAAGCATGTCCGCTGTTCAGGCAAATCCCGATCTGCGGCCAGAAACATCCGACACCTTTGAAATTGGAATGAAACGCTCGCTAGACGAAAAAAACACGCTGGGGATTACCTTCTACAATGTAACAACCAAAGATAAGATTAATTATTTTTCAACGAATAAAATCTACGATAATATTGACCAGGCAAAGCGCCGCGGGCTCGAGTTAGAACTGCAGCATACGATAAACAAAGACTGGAAATCCTATTTGAATTATGCCTATGAAACCGGAGAAAATACAATTCGCGGACAGGAGCAAACAAATTATGAAATCCCCCGCCATCTGTTGCATGCCGGACTGGAATACACCCATAAAAAATGGAACTGGCTCCTTGATGCCCAATATGTAAGTCAGCGGCAAACCCCTGACGCCGTAACCGGCGAATATGGTTCAGAGGATGCTTTTTTCATTATGAACACCTCTCTAAATTACAAAATCGAAAAGGATATGACATTGCAGCTGAGCATACAAAATCTGTTTGACAAACATTTCTTCGCCACCGAGGCTGCTGCCGGAAGAACGTATTCCCTTCGTATGGATTATCATTTTTAACCAAAAACACCTTCCTGGCATAGGCTTTGCCGAGGAAGGTGTTTTTGCTTATTTTTACTGTTAATAGCTATAGCTGCTATTTTATATAACGCAGATCATTTTTAAGATAGCAAAGGACAATACCGCCCCCAGCAGGGGCCCGACAATCGGGACCCAGGCGTAATCCCAATCGGATTCGCCTTTATTGGCAATTGGCAGTACCGCATGTGCCAGCCGCGGCCCAAGATCCCGGGCCGGATTCAGAGCATAGCCTGTCGTCCCGCCAAGGCTAAGGCCAATAGACCAGATCAAAATGCTCACGATAAACGGACCCACCCCCGGAACAACGCCGCCAACCCCGCGGGAAAAGATGCAAAACACGGGGATGATCAGCATGCTGGTTCCAATAATTTCCGAAACCAGATTCCAGGTTTTTTTCCGGATTGCCGGGCCGGTGCTAAACACCGCGAGGATGAGTCCGCTGTCATTGGTTTCCTCCCAGTGCGGCCCGAAATGCAGCCAGACAATGCAGGCCCCAAGAAAGGCACCGGCGGTCTGGCAAAGCATCGTGATCAGGGCTGGCAGGGGTTCGTAAATACCGACCAGCATTTTAATCAGCGTCAGCGCCGGATTTATATCCGCCTGGGGAGCCCCGGCCGCCATCGCACAAAAAATCGCCACCATGACGGCAAATGCCCAGCCAGCCGTTATGACCATCCAGCCGCCGCCCTCCGCTTTCGTTCGGCGCAGGCATACATTTGCGACGACGCCATTGCCCAGGATAATCATGATCATTGTGCCAAAAAATTCGCCAAAATAACTCGACATACCTTGTACTCCCTCCAACTATTTTTTGATTCCATATTTTTGCGCTTTTGCCGCCACGGTTTTATGGGTAATTCCCAAGGCCTTTCCCGCTGCCGTATAACTTCCATATTTTTCTAACGCTACTTTTATGATTTGCTTTTCGTAATCAGCCAGTGGAAAGACATCATTTTCCGTTGGCAGCTCCAGCTGCAGTTTCTCATCTGCCGGCGGTTCCTGCAGGTTGCAGGCCACCATGACGTCCTCTGCCTCTATGTATTTCCCTTCAAGCAGGACCACGATTCGCTCCATGATATTTTGCAACTCACGCACATTCCCCGGCCAATGATAATTTATCAGGATTTCCATCGCCGCTTTCTTTATACCGATAATTTTTTTATCAAAATTCTCGCTGAACTTCTTTAAAAAGAAATCTACCAGCAGGGGAATATCTTCCCGGCGATCCTTCAGTTCCGGCAGATAAATCGGAATTACATTCAGCCGATAATAGAGATCTTCCCTGAACAGCTGCTCCTTGATCATCTGCTCCATATTGCGATTGGTCGCCGCCAGCACCCGGACATCAACCTCAATGGTGCTTTCTCCACCCACACGCTCAAATCGGCCGCTCTGAATGACCCGCAGCAGCTTTGTCTGCATGCTCAGTTCCATTTCGCCGATTTCATCGAGAAAGATGGTCCCCTTATTTGCCATTTCAAATTTTCCCAATTTTCGCTTGATTGCTCCGGTAAAGGCACCTTTTTCATGGCCAAAGAATTCACTTTCCAATAAATTCTCCGGAATAGCGGCACAGTTTACCCTAATAAAGGGGCCCTTAGCCCGCGGACTGGCCTGATGAATCCCCTCGGCAACAAGCTCTTTTCCCGTCCCGCTGCTGCCGCGGATCAGCACCGTAGAGCTGACTTTTGCCGCCTTGCCGGCAAGCGTCAGAGCAGCCAATACCTTCGAGCTCATGCCAATAAATTTCTCAAACCCCTTTGCCGGCTTCAGCTGACTGCGCAGCTTATCTTCCGAGGACTCGCTCTTCATGCGCCCGGCGTACCAACCAGCCTCCGTCTTTTGCGTAAGCTTATTTTCGAGATATTCAATCGTACTTTGCGCCCGGTCAAGCTGTTCCCTTAGGCCCTGCACCCGATCATCATCACGCAGCAAAAGCAGTCCCCCTAAAAACTGTCCCGACTCAAGGATTGGCGAAAATTCCGCCAGCATGATTTTCCCGGCTGGCAGGTGCATACCTACTTGTACCCGTTCCTGTGCCAGGCATCCATACTGCGGATTCAAATTCGGCACAAAATCATCAATGCCCCGCCCCAGCAGATCTGCCAAAGCACAGCCTGTCAGTTGCTGGCAGGCAGAATTCGCGGCAATGATGACGCCGGTATTATCAAAAACACATATTCCATTGTGAATTGCCTCCAAAAGTGGCTTTATATCGCCATTCAGCATCGCATACGGCCTCCAAAATAATCATTAACTATGTTATTATTTATCTTTCTTAGCCTGATTTCCTGCAAGGCGGGGAATAAATCCTTAGCATAATCCTTACAGTGGCCTTAACCGGGCAATAATTCCCCGCTCCGGGGAATTATTGCCCGCTGTTTTTTCCTTCCGTTTGTCCAGGAGTTTCCGCTTTATCTCCCACAACCCCTTATATTCCAAGGATATCCCGCAGCCTCAAAAACTTGGCACGCTATTTGCACTATTAATAGCTAACCAGGTATCCGATAACACCTGGAACAAAAAAGGAGGAATTATTATGTCACTCGTTTTAGCGGAGTTCATGGGAACTGCGGTTCTTACGGCATTTGGCTGCGGCGTCTGCGCAAATGTCAACCTGAACAAGTCAAGAGCAAATGTCAGCGTTCTGGGGGGCGGCTGGATTACCATCACCGCCGGCTGGGCTTTTGCCGTAATGCTCGGTGCCTTTGTCAGCAATGCCATCGGTGGCGCCGGCGAACTCAATCCGGCCCTGGTCTTGTTCAAAGTACTTACTGGTGCCTACACCCTCTCCACGGCACTGCCCATTATGCTCGGTGAACTTGCCGGCGCCATGGTCGGAGCGGTTCTTGTATGGCTGGCTTACCTGCCGCACTGGGCTGTCACCGAAGACAAAGGAGCTATTTTAGGGACTTTTACATCCGGCGCCATGATTAAAAACAATATGGCTGCCTGCCTGTGCGAAATTATCGCCACGACCTTTTTATTTATCTGTCTCACAGCCTTTGGCAGCAAGCTGGTCACCGGCAGTGCCGGAATGGCTCCGGGATTTGGCAACTATCTGGCAGCCATGTGCATCTGGGCCCTCGGCCTGAGTCTCGGCGGGCCAAGCGGCTATGCCCTGAATCCGGCTCGTGACCTCGGGCCGCGCATTGTTCATGCAATTTTACCAATTTCCACCAAAGGCGATTCGGACTGGGGCTATGCCTGGGTGCCAATTGTCGGACCGTTCATCGCCGCCTTTGTTGCTTATGCCGTCTGCATCGGTACCGGAATTCTTTAAAATAAAAAATGTGAAATTTATAAAAAGAAGCGGACTGTCTTTAAACTGAGACAGCCCGCTTCTTTCAATTTACTCCTTTAAGACTCTGCTCTATATCCGCCAAAATATCTTCTATATTTTCCAGTCCGACGGAAAAGCGAATCATCCCTGGATTGATTCCCGCCGCCAGCAACTGCTCATCGCTAAGCTGGCGATGGGTCTCGCTCGCCGGGTGCAGCACACAGGTCCTGATATCGGCCACATGGACTTCATTCGAGGCCAGCTTCAATCCGTCCATGAATTTCACCGCATTGCTCTTGCCACCCTTGATGACCAAGGTGACCACGCCGCTTGCACCTTTCAGATATTTTTGGGCCAAATCATAGTATTCATCCTGCTTCAGACCCGGATATTTTACCGACTCAATCTTGGGTGATGCCGCAAAATACTCCGCTACCTGCTGTGCATTCTTGCAATAGCGCTCCATGCGCACAGCCAGTGTTTCAAGCCCCAGATTGAGTAAAAAGGCCGAATGGGCTGCCGGATAGGCGCCGAAATCCCGCATCAGCTGCATCCGCGCTTTAATAATATACGCCTGCGCGCCAAAGTCTTTGCTGTATACCACCCCATGATAGGAGGCATCCGGCTGCGTAAAATCGGGAAAATTCCCATTCTCCCAATTAAACTTACCACTGTCAACAATTACCCCGCCAACCTGCAGCGCATGCCCGTCCATGTACTTTGAAGTCGAATGGATGACAATATCCGCCCTAAAAGCAAACGGCTTGCACAGGATCGGCGTCGCAAAAGTATTATCGATGATCAGCGGCACCCCATGCGCATGGGCCATCTTGGAAAATTTTTCAATATCACAGACGCTTAGCGCTGGATTTGCCAGCGTTTCTGAAAAGACCGCTTTTGTATTGTCTTTAAATTTCGCTGAAATTTCAGCTTCACTGGCTTCATTGTCAATAAAAATGCATTCAATACCAAATTTTTTCAGTGTAACCGCAAATAAGTTAAGCGTTCCGCCATAGACCCCGGCCGTACAGAGCAGGCTGTCACCCGCACTGCACAGATTCAGTACGGAGATCAGTGATGCCGCCTGTCCAGAGGACGTGCACATTGCACCTACACCGCCTTCAAGCGCCGCAATTTTCTTTTCCACGGCATCAACCGTCGGATTCGCAAATCGCGAATACATGAATTCTGTCGGCATATCAAACAAAGCCCCGATATGTTCTGTAGAATCGAACCGATACGTTGTACTCTGTACAATCGGCATGACACTAGGCTCTCCATTTTTCGGCTGATAGCCTGCATGTAGACATTTTGTTTCATCTTTCATATGTAAATCCCCCATCCTGAAATTTCGCTATCCAAATTATTTTTTTGTTTAAATAGGCAGCACAGCATTTACACTTTATGATAAATGATTCGAAAGATTTTCGCAAGCTGTAAATCACGGGCAAAAATACAGGCGATTTAACCAAAAACCACTCATTCGCACCGGATTTGTAATCGCCAATGCTTTCAAAAAAAGCATAAAAAAGCTGCCCTCCATAAACTAGATTCTTGATCTACCGTATAAAGGTCAGCTTAGACTACAACACAGGTTTTCCTATAAAATTTTATTAAACAACAGCCAGTGCCTGCTCGAGATCATAGAGGATATCGTCAATATGTTCTGTACCAATCGACAGCCGGATGGTACTCTGACTGATCCCGGAAGCTTCAAGTTCAGCGACGTTCATCTGCGAATGCGTCGTCGTCGCCGGATGAATGACGAGCGACTTGACATCCGCTACATTAGCAAGCAAAGAAAACACCTGCAAATGGTCGATAAAGCGATGTGCCTCTGCCTGTCCGCCCTTGATTTCAAACGTAAAAATCGTGATCCCACCCTTAGGGAAATACGTTTTATACAGTTCATGATCTGGATGCGTTGACAGCGATGGATGGTTAACCCGCGCAACTTTTGAATGCTGCTGCAGATAGTCGACCACCTTCAGGGAGTTTTCAACATGTCGCTCCAACCGCAGCGACAAAGTTTCGACCCCTTGGAGCAGCAAAAATGCACTTAATGGCGACAGTGTGCCACCGGTATCGCGTAGCAGTAGCGCCCGGATAAAGACGACAAAGGCCGGTGCGCCGACATCACGGGCAAAACTGATGCCATGATAGCTGGCATTTGGCTCAACGAGATGCGGAAACTTTCCCGAGTCGATCCAATCAAACCGACCGCTGTCGATAATAACGCCCCCCAGCGTTGTCCCGTGTCCACCGATAAACTTTGTCGCCGAATGGACGACAATATCCGCCCCATAATCAAACGGACGTAGCTGATACGGCGTAGCAAAAGTGCTGTCCACAACAAGCGGAATCTTATGCTTATGGGCAATGGCCGCAACTTCGGCTATATCGATCAAATTCGCATTAGGGTTGCCTATGCTTTCAATAAAAATCAGTTTTGTATTTTCCTTAACTGCCGCTTCAAACCCTGATAAGCCCGCTGTCGGATCGACAAATGTGGTTGTAACGCCCTGATCCGGCAACGTATGCGCCAGTAAATTATAGGTTCCACCATAAATTGTCGTCGCCGCTACGATATGATCGCCGCTATGCGCCAGGGCCTGAAACGTATAATTAACAGCTGCAGCCCCCGATGCCGTGGCCAAAGCCGCTACCCCGCCCTCAAGGGCAGCGAGTCGCTGCTCTAGGACATCCTGGGTCGGATTGGTCAGCCTTCCATATACGTTACCAGCATCTTTCAGCGCAAAACGATCCGCTGCATGCTGTGAGTTATGAAATACATAGGAAGTTGTCTGATATATCGGCACCGCTCTGGCATCGGTCACCGGATCCGCAGCCTCCTGTCCCACATGTAGCTGCAATGTTTCAAATTTATATTGTCTCTGTTCACTCATGACGCTCATCCTCTCTTTTTTAAAAAATCATATATGATTAATATGCTTTGAATTATAGGGGATATACCCGATAAAGTCAATAGGTTTTATTAACTTTGTCTTTTAGCACAGATATTTTTTCGCCTCTCACAATACACTGCGTGAAAAAGGGCTGCATCATTTTTTGATGCAGCCCTTTTGTAACCTGTTTATTATTGTCGCTTAAGAAAAGAATTCTTTCCACCAGCGCCGTGAGGACCTTCCCTGCTCCACACCAAACCAGGTAGCATACATGGTCGGTAATACCAGCAAGGTTAATAGCGTTGCTACAAAAAGTCCACTGGCAACAGCCACTGCCATCGGCGCCCAAAAAGTATTGGCCATCAACGGCAGCATACCGAGAATTGCCGCCGCCGCCGTCAACATAATCGGACGAAAACGCAAGACAGCTGAATCGATAATAGCCTCCCACTCAGCCTCGCCGTCAGCAATATGTTTTTGAATCTGATCAATCAAGATTACTGAATTGCGAATGATCATGCCGCCAAGGGCTAAAATGCCAAGTTCCGCCACAAAACCCATCGCCTGATTGGTCAGGAGCATGCCAACGCTGACCCCAATAATTCCCAGCGGTGCCGTCAGCACTGTCAGCAGCATCAATTGGACACTTCGCAACTGAAACATCAGCAAGGTGATGATAATGAAGATCATAACAGGAATCGGCACCATCAAAAATTTCAGTGAATCCTGACTGTCGGCAAGGGCTCCTCCCGGTTCGATGCTGTAGCCAAGCGGCAACTGGTCACGAATGGATTTTGTCGCCGCGTAAGCTTGCTGCGCCGCATCATTTGCTGTTCCCGCAACAATATTGGCCTGGACGGTAATGGTCGGCTCCAGATTCCGGCGCCAAATCAGTCCCTCCTCCGCATCGTAGCTTATTTTAGCAATCTGTTCCAGCGGAACATAGCCCGCCGCCCCGAGATAAATCGGCACATCCTTGATTTTACCCAGATCGTCACGATCCTTCGCTTGCAAGCGCAGCATAATGTCTACCGTACGATCGCCTTCATAGTACTGGGCAACCGAAGCTCCCGAAAGCTGTGTATAAAGGGTCTGGGCCAGTCCCTGTCCAGAAATCCCCAGGGCCCGCAGCTTGTCCTGATCGAGTGCCAGATGCATGATTTTATTTTTTTCATTCCAGTCAAAATGAATCTGCTCTAAATTCGGATTTTCTGCCATTTGTCCAGCCACCTGTCCGGCAATCGCCCGGACCTTTTCATGATCGTAGCCCGAGACCCGCAACATCACCGGGTAAGCCGCCGGCGGCCCCGTCTGAATAAACTTTATATTGCTGCGTATGTTGGGAAATTCATCCGCCAGTTTGTTGTCAATTTTTTTGGTCAGATCTTCACGGGTTTCAACATCCTTCGCCACAACCACAAACTGAACATAATTATCCGCCGGCAACACCGGTTCGGTGGTCAGCACGAATCGCGGCGCCCCTTCTCCCACATAATAAGAGTAATTTTCAATTTCACCCGACTCTTCACCGAGGAAATTGGCAAAGCGCTGTGCTTGCTCTTCAGAAGCTTTAATGGAAGATCCCTCCGGCAACGTCATTTCAACAATAATCTCCGGCCGTAGCGACGGCGGGAAGAATTCCTGTTTGACAAACTTCAGCAGGAATACTGACAATACAAAACAAATTGCCGTGGCACTGAGCACAGCGGCCCGGTGCTTAAGACAAAATACCAGAACCTTGCGAAACAGCACATAAAAACGACTCTGATAAGGATCGATTTTCCCCGCTTCATCCTTGTGAATTTTTACTTTTATCAATTTATAGCCATACAGTGGCGCTACCATAACCGACACAATCCAGGACAGGATTAGCGCCGCCCCGATAACCGGAAACAAGGCCTTGCAAAACTCAGAGGCCATGCCATTGGCAAACGCTACCGGAATAAAACCGGCGCAGGTGATCAGTGTCCCCGTTAGCATCGGCTTGGCGGTAGCCTCAAACGCATAGCAGGCTGCCTGGAAACGATCAAGTCCGGCTTCCAGTTTGACGCTCATCATCTCCACGGCAATGATGGCATCATCAACCAAGAGCCCCAGGGAAATAATCAAGGCCCCCAGCGATACCTTATGCAGATCAATGCCAAAGATATTCATAAAACAAAATACCCCGAGGATGACGAGGGGGATACAGCCCGCAACAACAAGGCCCGTACGAATCCCCAGGCTTAAAAAGCTAACGGCCAGAACAATGATGATGGCCTCTCGCAATGTCGATATGAAATCGCTGATCGATTCCTTGACCACCTGTGGCTGGTCAGAAACTTGATGAATTTCGAGTCCTACCGGCAAATCCTGTTTGATTTTCCCCATCAAATCGGACAGATTATCGCCGAGGGTAAGTATATTACCGCCCGACTCCATTGACACGGCAATGCCGATTGCCGGTTCGCCATTATAAAACATCTTCGGCTCCGCCGGCTCGACATACCTTCGCTCTACAGTCGCAATATCGCCGAGCCGCAAGGTATGTCCATTGGCGCGAATCGGCAGGCTGCGAATCGCTTCTATGTCGTCAAACATTCCCGTGATGCGCAAATACACATTATCGGATTGCGTCTCAACCATCCCGGCCGGTGTGACTTCATTTTGGGTTTTTACGGCGCTAGCAATCGTCTGTGCACTGATGCCAAGCTGTGCCAGCTTGCTGTTTTCTACCTCAATATAGATTTTTTCCGGCTGCTCCCCCACCAGTTCAACCTTTTTCACACTATCGACGCCAAGCAACAGTCGTCTGATTTCCTCGGCGCGAGCCCGCAGTTCTTCATAGGAATAGCCATCTCCCGTTACTGCATATATCGACCCGTAGACATCATCAAACCGATCATTAAAAAACGGGCCGCGGACACCATCCGGCAGATCCCCCTTCATATCATTAACAAGATTTCGCACTTCGACCCAGGTTGGACGAATATTCTTATTGTCGATATCCTGCCGCAGATTTACATAAATAACCGAAGAACCCGGACGGGAGTAACTCTTTACGTAATCAAGCCCCGGCGTGTCCTGTAATTTTTTTTCAATCTTATCAGTTACCTGCTCCTCAATCTGGCGGGCGCTGGCCCCTGGCCAGGCAACAGTTACCAACATCTGGCGAATCGTAAAATCCGGATCCTCCATCCGCCCCAGCCGTTCATAGGAAAAAATTCCAGCGATAAAGACGACCACAATAAAATACCAGACAAGTGTCTTATTTTTAAGTGAAAGCTCTGTTAAATTTCTCATTTTGCCACGCCCTCTTCAATGCGGACAATCTGTCCCGCATGAAGCTTGTGTACTCCAGCCGTAACTACAATTGCCCCCGGAGGCAGTCCCTTTACCCGCACTTGGTTGTCGCCAAAAGCTTCAACAGCGACAGTCTTGAGTTCCACCTGATTGCTGTCATTGACAATCCACACCTGGGGCTCAACTCCTGTCTGATAGATCGCTGACAGCGGCAGCACTATGTCCCCGTTACTGTTATTTCCCGTCATAGCGGAACTATTACAGCTTACGCTGGCTGTCATGCCAAGCTGCATGCCTGCCGGCGCTTGCGGCAGGCTTACGCGAACCTTATAGGTCCGGGTGACTGCATCCGCCATCGGGGAAACTTCCCGCACCACACCATTTACCTGGACGCCAGACAGTGCCCAAAAAGAAACCTCCACTTTAGTTCCTGGCGCAACCATTGCTATTTTGTTTTCCGGAACGCTGAACTCTACCTCCAGTTCGTCCGTCCGCACCAAAGTCAAAACCGTTTGTCCGGCAGCGACAACCTGTCCGGCCTCTCCCTGGACATTGCTGATAACACCGGCACTATCGGTGATAAGGTCTGTATACCCCAGTTGATTATACCCCTGCGCAGACTGAGCCCGGGCTTGTTCATAGGAAGCTTTGGCTGAATCATATGCTGACTGATACTGATCAAGCGTTGCCGAGCTGACGGCCTCCTGCGCATACAGCTGGGCATAGCGATTGAGATTTGCCTCCGCGAGTGTCAGCTGCGCCTGTGCGGCTGCAACCTGTGCCATTCCTTTATTGGCCGTCTCTACGGCATCACGAGAATCGATACGCATCAGAGTATCCCCGGCCTGCACGCGGCTGCCAAGCTGCACATTTCTAGACAAAATCTTGCCCCCGACCTGAAAGGACAGATTTGTTTCATAGCGACCACGAACCTCACCGGCATAGACGGCATTCTCACCGTCACTGCCGCCACCAGCTTTTATTGTTTTTACCATTTGCGCCGGCGGTGACTCTTCTGGTTTTTTTCCACAGCCGGCAACGCTGGCCAGGCAACTGACAACCAGTAAGGCCGCCAATATTTTTTGTCCTATTCTTCGCATAAAAATACCTCCTGTATTTTCCGTACTATTTTTTTTGCACCAGATCAGGCAAATTTACCGACTGTGCCCGCTGCGCCAATAGCTGCAGGCCTGCAATAACAACTTCAGCAAAGGAAGGGTCTACGCCTTGCGCAAGATAATCCAGCCACCGCTGGAGTACCCGGCGCAAAAAAACTTCCTGCGCCAGTCCTTGCTCCGAAGGATACACATACTTGACCCGCTTGTCCTGTTCCCCCGGCAGCCGTTTGATCAAACCTTTTCCCTCTAGTAATTTTAGCGTCCGGGTAATTGCCGCCTTATCAACACAAAGCATTTCCGCAAGATCATCCTGCCTGGCACCGGCATGATCATACAGATTGTGCAGCAATACATATTCCGCATAGGTTAAATCCAACTCGGCACAAGCCGCCACAATGTAAGCCTGAGACCGGCGTTCAATAATATCAAAGCAATGCGCGGCATTTATATAATCCATAATACCTCCCAAGAAAGTGGTTGATTAGATCAACTATATTCTAGCAAAAAAGGAGGGTTGTTTCAAGCAAAACCCTCCATTTTCTTATTCTTCTTTGATAGAACGATGCGCGAGCCCCACACAGAGCTCATTGAGATTGAGCATTCCCACGCCCATGTAAATCGCCACACAGAGATGCTCTTTATGACGGGCAATACCAATCTTGCCGCCAACATTAAACCCCAGTGCCTTAAGCTTTACCTGCTCAAGCGCAGCCGCGGCGGCTCCGGCAACCGGTCCGGCACCGATATGATTGTCAGGGACAATCCCCTGCCGCTGCGCCGCGACGACAGCCCGCTCAACAATTTTCACTATAATCCCGGTAAATTCCCCGCCAAAATCGACAGCGGCCGCCTTGATCTGCTGGTCTGCCAGCTCCTGCTTGACAATGTTTTCTTCCCCGCGACTACTGGTCACAGCAATCCTGAGTGCCGCCCGGCCGACATCAAGGCTCATCATTTTTTCTCGTTCCATCGCCTTCCGTCCTTCCCTCTGCTTGTGCTATCCAATCTGTCATATTTTTATTATATA
This sequence comes from Selenomonadaceae bacterium, assembly GCA_963678095.2. Classification (GTDB taxonomy): domain Bacteria; phylum Bacillota; class Negativicutes; order Selenomonadales; family Selenomonadaceae. Next base: position 1,523,714 of record OY782746.1, read on the forward strand.
GGAAAGCTTTTTTTATTTCAATTCAACCCAAAATCCCCCCGACAAAAGTTTCATTAACCTGCAATTGGCAGGGAGACCTGCTGACTACAACGAATATGCATAAATGTAACATATTTTACAATAAGAGGAGTGAATATTTTGTCATTTTGTAGTAAACATATCCTTATGCAATTCTTCTTTTCTGTTTTTTTTCTTTTTTCACTGCTTCAGCCGGCAACAGCACAAACCATATCAGACAGTACCAGTACCACCTTGCCGGAAGCTTGCCCCCCAGCCAGTACTACCAGCACGTTGTTCCTGCTGGAGAAAGCAGGGAAATATGGCTACATAAATAATCAGGGAAATATCATTCTGCCGCTGGCCTATGACGCTCTGAGCCTGCCGGATGCAAAGGGACGTATCATCGTCAAAGAAAAGGATGCTTATGGCATCTTTGATCAAAGCGGGCACCAGATTCTGCCACCGACCTTCAAGGACCTGAAGATTGGTACTGACGGCAACATCTACGCCAGCCAGGGAAAGCTGCAAGGTGTTTTTAATTCTGCCGGTCAGCCAATTTTGCCAATAGAATTTGAAAGTTGCCAGCCTTGTACGCCTGGACTCATTCTTGCTAAAAAAGATAAACTGTGGCATTACTATGATTCCATATCGGGAAAAATTGTCATTGAGCAGGGCTTTGATGAAGCCTCGCCATTTGTCGAAGGATTGGCCCGTGTAAAGTGCGGCGACAAATATGGCTATATAGACCAGCAGGGAAAAATCCTTATCCCCTGTCAATATAAAGACGCCGTTGATTTTTCAGAAGGACTGGCGGCAGTAACAACAAAGGACCGCTGGGGATTTATTGATCCAACCGGCAAAATGATCATACCGGAGACCTTTTCGGGGTATGAAGCCGGGTTCAGTGAAGGCCTAGCCATTGTCCATGGCGCCAGTGCCCATGACTATATCGACAAAAAAGGAACCCTTGCATTTTCCGCCCCCTATGAAATCGTTTATCCGTTTAAAGACGGTCTGGCCGAAATCAATGTTGAAAAAGTAAGCTTTTCCTGGGGTGGTCTGATCTCCTCCGCCTTATCTTCTGCTTTAAACGTCTATGTGCCAGACGAGGACAGAAATCTGATCGCCAGCAATATGAAACGCGGCTTTGTCGATAAAACCGGCAAGCAGCTGATTCCGACGACCTATGATTTTGTCAGCAGTTTTCAAAATGGGTTAGCCAAAGTAATGTTGCACGATAAGGCCGGCTATGTCGACCACCAGGGATGCTTTGTAATCCCAGCGGATTATCAGGAATTATCTTTTTTTCAGGAAGGCTTCGCCGCCGCTAAAAAAGACGGCAAATGGAGCTTTATTGACAAAAATAACCGGGCGCTGACTGCCTTTACCTTCGATCAGGCCGCCGACTTTAAAGACAACCTAGCGGCAGTAAAAACCAGCACGGGCTGGGGATTTGTCAACCTCACGGGAGACCTCGTCATCAAGCCTAAATACGACAGTGTCTCCGTCTTTTCTGGCGACATTGCGATTGTAAAGTTTAAGGGTGCCACGGGCGCGATCAATCGCGACGGGCATTATGTTCTGCCGGCAAAAATGGAATATCAGGACATTGAATCGTTTCAAAATGGCCTGGGAGCCATTAAGCTCCAGAACAAATGGGGCGTTATAAAGACAGATGGCACACTCTTTTTACCCGCTGTATATGATTCCATTCGCAGCATTTCCCTGGCTGTAAATTGACCATTTAGAGCAAACGGAGCCAGCTCTGCAACCGCAGACTGGCTCCATTTTTTAGAGTCTGGCCACTTTTCGCAAAACAGTCTGCACAATTGACCAAACATCCTTTATAATAAAAGTATAGTCCGCAAACTAGAAAGAAGGTCTTTTGATGAAAGATATCTTAGATGCCCACATGCACACCCTTGCCAGCGGGCATGCTTACAGCACAATCCGAGAAATGGCCCGTGCGGCCAGTCAAAAGGGGCTCGAGCTTATCGGGATAACCGAACATGCCCCCATGATGCCGGGAACTTGCCACGAGATCTATTTTCATAATTTCAAAGTTATTCAGCGTGAGGCCTATGAGGTTCCTCTGCTTATGGGCGCCGAACTCAATATCACAAGCTATACCGGCATGGTCGATTTGAAGGATTATGTACTCGCCAAAATCGACTACGCCGTTGCCAGTCTGCATGAGCCATGCCTGCGTCCGGGGACTATCGACCAAAATACGGCAGCCGTCATCGGCGCTATGCAGCACCCCCGGGTAAAAATCATCGGACATCCGGAAAACGGCAACTATCCGCTTGACTATGAGGCCGTAGTAAAGGCAGCCAAAGAACACCACGTCCTGCTTGAGCTCAACAACAGCTCCTATAGCCCCCTGTCAAACCGCCGCAACTCCAGGGAAAATGCCCAAATCATGCTGAAATACTGCCGTAAATATGGTGTATCCGTCATCATGGACAGTGATGCCCATATCGACCTTGATGTCGGTAATCACACCCTTGCCCGGGAAGTTGTTGCCGCCGCTGATTTTCCGGAGGATCTCATCGTGAATACCGATCTTGAAAAATTCCGGTATTTCTTAAACTGGAAAAGCTAAAGTTCTTCAATTCTTTCTCCCTTGCCGAATATTTTAACGATATTCGGCCATTTTTTTTATTTTTTTTAAACAAAAACAGGCATTATTGTTTTTTCACTTTATAAAATAAGGTTTTTTCAGTCATGCGCATTTGACCTTGCCTGTATTCCTCTTTATACTTAACTTTATGTCTTATAATTTATGGAAACAGGTGTGATATTAATGAATTTATTGCGTACAAAAAGTGTAGAACAAATGCGCGCCATGGCCGATAAATCCGGCATGGCCAAAAGCCTTGGCGCCTTTGACCTTATGCTGCTCGGCATTGGCGGGGTCATCGGTACCGGCATCTTCGTTCTGACCGGAGTTGCGGCGGCTAAGTATGCGGGGCCGGCCGTCATGCTGTCCTTCGTCATTTCAGCCCTGGCCTGTGCCTTTGCCGGCCTTGCCTATGCTGAATTTGCCTCCATCGTTCCCTCTTCCGGCAGTGCTTATACCTATACTTACGCCTCACTCGGAGAATTTATTGCCTTTCTCGTCGGCTGGAACCTGATCCTTGAATACACCGTAACCGCCAGTGCGGTTGCCTCCGGCTGGTCCGGCTACATTGTCGGCCTGCTAAAATCCGCCGGCATTCAATTATCTCCGGCTTTTACCCTGGTCCCTTCCGATGGAGGAATCATCAATCTGCCCGCCATTTTAATTACGATATGTCTGTCCTTCTTTTTGATTCGCGGCACCCATGAGAGCACTAAACTCAACCGCATTCTCGTCGGCGTGAAACTCCTGGCCGTATTCATCTTTCTGCTGATTGCCGGCCCGCATGTTGACACGGCAAACTGGACACCGTTCATGCCCTTTGGCTTTCAGGGCGTGGCCGGTGGTGCTGCCATCGTATTTTTTGCCTATATCGGCTTTGATGCTGTGGCAACCTCCGCCGAGGAATGTAAAAATCCCAGCCGTGATCTACCAATCGGCATTATCGGATCCTTGGTGCTGTGTACGGTGCTTTATGTCGCCGTCGCCGCCGTTTTAACCGGAATTGTTCCCTATACAGAATTAAATAATGCTGAACCTGTGGCTTTTGCCCTGCGCTATATCGGCTATAATATCGGTTCTGCACTCGTCGGCGTCGGGGCTGTGGCCGGCATTACGACCGTATTATTGATTATGTTATATGGACAGGCCCGCATTTTCTTTGCCATGTCCCGTGACGGCATGGTCCCAGCTAAAATATGCAAGATTCATCCCCGCTATAAAACCCCTTATCTGGTAACACTCCTGGGCGCTGTGTTCGTCTCCTTGATCTCCGGCTTTGCACCGATCGGACTGATTGCGGAAATGGCGAATATCGGGACGCTCAGTGCCTTTACCATCGCGGCTATCGGCGTCATGGTGCTGCGCTTCACCAAACCAGATCTGCCCCGAACCTTCCGTTGCCCGGCGGTGGGAATTATCGCCCCCTTGGCGGTTCTCTCCTGCTTGTACCTGATGTACAATCTACCGCTGGACACCTGGATCCGCTTTTTTGTCTGGTGCTTTATCGGCTGCATTGTTTACTTCAGCTACAGTTACAAGCACAGCGCCGTCGGCCGACAGGCAGAAGAAAGCCCCACCGCCAAACAGGAATTTTCCCCACTTCAATAAAAGCAAAGCCCCGAAGAATTCTTTCTTCGGGGCTTTTTGACAAAGTGAGGCAGATAACATAGAATAAATTTAAAATACAGCGGTTGTCGCGCTAAAGACAAAGGATGTTTTAATCACATGCTAGTACACGAACTCATCTTCCGCGGAAAAAATGACACGCTGGCGATTATTGAAGGCCGGCAACAAATCACCTATCAGCAGTTGCAGGAGAAAACGGCCGCTTACCGTGACTTCTTCTACTCCCTTGGCATTCGCTGCGGCGATAATGTGGCACTATGTTCCCGCAACTGCCGAGAATATATTTATGCCTATATGGCTATAAACTGGCTGGGGGCAGTCGCTGTACCGATTAATTTTCAGCTGAGCCCGCGTGAAATCGTTTATATCCTCAAAGATGCCGGCATTGAGTTTTTTATCACGCATAAAGAACTCGATTTCACGACAGCGGGCAAAGCTCCGCTTCCCGCAACGCTGCAGCAGATTTTGCTACCAGGGATTGAGCCCCAACTGGGTAATCAGCCACCAGCGCCAGCCTTGCCCGACGATTTTTCCGAAGAAAATACCGGCGCTATTATCTATACCTCCGGGACAACGGGAACCCCGAAGGGGGCCGTGCTGTCGCATAAAAACCTGACCCGTGATGCTGCCATGTTTCAGGAATTTCTTCAGGTAAAACCAACCGATAATATTCTCTGCGTACTACCCATGTATCATTGTTTTTCCTGGACTTGTGCCGTAATAAATCCTCTCTATGCGGGCGCCTGCATAACCATTCTTGCCGCTTTTTCCCCCAAGGAATGCCTCGATACCATTCGCGAGCGGCAAATCAGTATCTTGTATGCCGTTCCCTCCATCTGCAGCCTGATTGCCAAACTCGGCCGCAAAGAGGATCTACATTCCCTGCGCATCGCAGTCCTCGGCGGAGCTTCTCTGCCACTGCAGATTGCCCGGGATTTTAAAGAAAAATTCGGCATCGCCATCTGTGAAGGGTATGGCCTGTCAGAAGCGGCTCCTGTCTGCGCGGTCAATCCTCCCGGACGGGAAAAGCTGGGCTCGATCGGCCTGCCACTTCCCGGCATCCAGGTGAAAATCATCGATGCCGACAGCAATGCTTTGCCGCCAGGACAGCCCGGAGAACTGTGTCTGGCAGGAGACAATATAATGAAAGGCTATTGGCACCTGCCCGAAGACACGGCTGCGGCCCTCAAGGACGGCTGGCTTCACACCGGGGATATAGCGGTGCAGGACAATGACGGCTATCTGTTTATTGTCGACCGGATCAAAGATATGATTATCAGTATGGGGGAAAATATTTATCCCCGTGAAATCGAAGAACTCCTTTATGCTTATGATGGCATTGCCGAAGCCGCCGTGGTTGGGGTGCCCGACAAACTGCGCGGCCAGTCAGGCGTCTGTTTTTTTGTCACCGAACCCGGGAAAGAGGTTGTCATCCGCGAATTGAAAAAATATCTGCAAGAAAATCTAGCTCTGTACAAATTACCACGTGAATATAAGCAACTTCAAGAACTTCCCAAAACGGGTACCGGAAAAATCTCCAAACGTGAATTAGTTAACGCCTACCAAAAAAAGTAAGGATAAAAAAACACCATCCGCAACGATATGCGGATGGTGTTTTTTATGCTTCCGAAAAAAAAGCCCTGAGAAGATTTTCCAAGGAAAGTTGATCCGCTGCCCCGATAACCTCGCGGACAGAATGCATGGCCAGCATCCCGACACCAATATCCATCGTCCGAAGGGGGACCAGGGTCGACGCAATGCTGCCAAGAGTGGAGCCTCCGGCTACATCGGACCGATTGACAAAATGCTGTGCTTCAATTCCATGTTTTTGGCAAAGTGCCTTAGCAATTGCCACGGCCTCGCAGTCACCGGCATAGGACTGCGTTGCCGATGTTTTCAATACCACGCCGCCGTTTAACAGCGGACGATTGGTCGGATCGCTTTTTTCCGGCACATTCGGGTGCACGGCATGGGCCGCATCAACAGAGAACATATACCCTTGCGCGAGTGCTGCCAGATAATCTTCGCGCGCCAGCCCAAGGGATAGATAGATCCGCTCCAGCATCTGGGCAAATAACAGCGATCCGGCACCTTGCTTCGTCCTGCTTCCGACCTCTTCATGGTCAAATAAGGCCACGGCATTAATTCCAGCCTCGCGATCACTGCCAAGGAGACTCTCAATGCACGCCTGGACCGACGACAAATTGTCAAGCCGCGGAGCAGAAATCAGCTCTTTGTCAAAACCAAGCCGACAGCCTGTCTCGACCGGATATAATGCCAAATCATACGCCAGAATATCGGCTGGCTCACAACCAAGCTGTGCTGCCAGCCGCGCCGGAAAGAAATCCTCGCCGGATTCCGGCCCCAGCAATCCGGCAAGTGGCAGCATATCCTTTTGTCGGTTCAGGGCGACGCCTTTATTGATCTCACGATTCATATGAATGGCCAAATTTGGAATTATCAGCAGGGGTGTTTTAAAATCAACCAACCGGCTAGCCGGTAAAAAAGGTTTTTGGGTCCGCAGGGCAACTTTTCCGGCCAGTGACAACGGCCGGTCAAGCCAGGTATTTAAGATCATCCCGCCATAGGCTTCAATATTGAGTTTTTGGTAACCATTTTCGCTTATAGCGCAGGCTGGCTTTAACTTGAAACAAGGAAAATCTGTATGGGCGGCCGCAATTCGCAGCCCACCTGCTGCTGGTTTTTTACCCAAGGAAAAAGCCAGCAGCATCGAATCATAGGGAGCAAAAATATAGCTTTTGCCCGTCTGCAGCTGCCACTGCGGCTGCTCTGGCAAAAGCTCCATAAAGCCCGCGGCCAGCAATCGCTGTTTGGCCCTGGCTGCCGCATGGAAGGATGACGGGCTGTCCGCTATAAAATCCAGCAGCTTGTCCGCTGCAATATCTGTACTCATCATAAAGCTCCTTTCTGCCAGCAACTATAGTACTGACAGATCAATTTGTTTTATTTCATTCAATGAACCCGGCCGATTTATAAGGATTGCTTTAGAAAAAACGATTTTTTATCAACTGCCCGCATTGTCGCCAATATCCCATCCAGGTGATCGTATTCATGCTGCAGGAGTTCTGCGAGGCCTCCCTCAAGATCCAGGGTATGCTCCTGCCAGTCAAGATCGAAATAAGAAATTCGACAACTTTTATAGCGCTCGACCTTCACCAGCAACCCGGGAAATGACATGCAGTCATCGAGCACCACCATTTTTTCGTCTGATAAAAATTCCAAGACAGGATTGATAAAGACAACCGGCTGCTCTATATACATATAAATCAACCGCTTCTTCAGTCCAATTTGCGGGGCCGCAATTGCCCGACCGGCTCCATACTGACGCCGAAAATCACCTAGTGTATCGTGTAAATCCTCGACCGTCTGCGTCAGCGAATGAACCTCACTCTGGCTTATCGGTTCGCAATCTTCATATAACTGAGGATTCCCCAGCTGCAAAACTTCCCTGACCATAAACGCACTTCCTTTCCCAGCCGATTTTCACGAAAAAACTTTCTCTTTCTATACTACTGCGACTTGAAAAAGCTGTAAACCAGGTCTTTTTATTTTCGTCTGCCTGCTATATAATTTAGCTAAACAAGGCCATAAAAATTTTTCATAAAGGAGTTTTGTTATGCGACGACTCTGCCTGCTCCTGCTTTTCTTGCTGACTGCCAATGTGGCCGCTGCCGCAAGTCCATTATCCTCTGGCCTTGCGGTAGATACCAAGCTCAAAGTCATTGGCGTCAATCTCTATGGCCCTGCTTTTTATGCCGGAATTCGCCCCGGGGATCAGCTTTCGGCGATAAGTGCAGACCAGCTGTATCGACCCCTATCAACTTCACTGACAGCGTTAATTCATCGCGCGAATGCAGACTGGCAGGTGCAACTAGCTTCCGTTCTCAAATTTAAGACAGTCGATTCCACCTGGGGTATCCTGTATACCAACGCAGAAATTTCATCGTCTCTGACCACACACAGCGCCTATACAGTAATGCCGATCCCATCTGATAAGCTCAGGATAACAGGTGTTTTGTTTTTCACCCCCTCTGAGCACCAAGACTGTCAGATCTTCAACATCAATCTAAGCTTCTATGGGCAGGACAGTTCAGGACATTGGCAGTCCATCGCAGGAACCGGCACACGCTGCAGCGCGAAATTTTAGAACATCTCCTGCCGGCAAAATAAATTTAAGAAATGGGGCTATTTTATGCACAAAGACCATCTTCTCCTGCTGCAAAAAATGATCTGCCTTTACGAGGGGGATCCGCGGCGAATTCAGCATTTTTTAAAGGTTTACAGCTTTGCCTCACTACTCGGACATATGGAGCAGCTGCCGGAACAAACACAGTATCTGCTGGAGACAGCGGCCATTGTCCATGACATTGGCATTAAAGCCAGCGAAGCAAAATATGGCAGCAGCGCCGGAAAATATCAGGAGATCGAAGGGCCCGATATTTCCCGGGAAATGCTCCGGGAAGCTGGCCTTGCCGAGACAGTCATCGAGCGCGTGGCATATCTGGTCGGACATCATCACACCTATAATATTCCACGGGAAATCGATTATCAGCTTTTGGTCGAAGCAGACTTTCTCGTCAATGCCTATGAAGATACGCTCTCATCCCCGGCAATCAAAGCCCTGGGGGAACGAGTTTTTCGGTCCGCTAGCGGGAAGCAGCTTCTCCAAACCATATATAAAAATTAAAAGAAGGAGACTCCAGCAGAGTCTCCTTCTTTTCGCCGGCTAAGCCAGTTTTATGTATTCATCCATTCTTACGACCTGCGTATTCGTCACGGTATCGCCCATGCGCCGCCCATCACCAGAAAACAGCAGCAAAACCTCCAGCGGTATCTGCACCAGCAAGTTCCGGATAACACTCTTTATGATACTGCAGGGAGCATTATTATTGCGCTGCAAAACAATCAACCCAATATAACGTTTGCCAAAACTGCGTCCGCCAAAAGCATCTTTTGTCGTAAGGTAAAGCAGTCCCCATATCAAGAATGCATTAGCCGTCAGCGAAGGCTCTGTGCTATCGCCTATACCATAGACCAGCGAATACAACAGCAACGGCAGTCCGGCAATAACAAGATCAATCAGATACGCAACGATTCTATCCTGCGCTCTGGTTTTTGTATAGCATTCTTTTTCTTTTTTTCGCTTATGCTTATAGTGCAATCCTCGCATTGAAAAACCTCCCGTATTTATGATAAGTAAAATAAAAATTCATATTCTCATTATATGATAAATCCATGAATATTCCTACCATTTTAAATAATACTTTTATTACCCAACAAAAATCCCCTGAACAACCGTTCAGGGGATTTTTTATCAGGCCTTATTATAGGTCCGATAAAGGGCTATGTCTTCTGGATTTTCCTTGATGGACCAGATGCCACACGGGCAGATACCGGCACAGATACCACAGCCAATACAGCGGTCTGGATCGGAAATATATTCAAAGCTCCCATCCGCATGTGCTAACCGGGTAATGGCCTTCTCGGGACAGGATTCTATACACATCCGGCAATCACGACAGGTCCCACAGCTGATGCAGCGGGTATGATCATCAACCGGATCCAGCAGGTTACAGTGATGACATTTATCAAAATATTCGCGGGATATCCGTTCGGCCGGAATGACCTCTTTCTTGGCCATTGCCTGCAAGGGTTGTCCCAGGACATATTCATCGGCAAAATGGGCGGCTTTTATCCCTCCGCCAATCGCATCAACAAGACGGCCTGGCTTTATCACATCACCAGCCGCAAACACTCCGTCAAGAATGCTTTGGTCTTCCTGTGGCACCAGCCACTGGCGGAATTTCTGTATGGAATCATCCGCCGGCAGATAATCGAGAACCGGCGCTTCGCCGATAGAGACAATTACCATATCTCCGGGGATAAACCGACCCTCTTGATCATAAACACCCTCATCCGTAATTTTAGCCGTCATAAATGGCCAGACAATCCGCCCGCCGAGATCTTCGACATGGGCAATTTCTTCCGCAAATGCAGCTGGCTTTTGCACATCGACGCAGACGACACTGGCCGCTCCCATCTGGTAGGCTCCTACAGCTGTATCCATTCCAGAATTCCCGGCACCAATAACGATTACATTTTTCCCAACTTTTGGATTTTGGCCACGATTGACCGCCTTCAGGAAGTCTATTCCATGGACCAGTTTTTCCGCACCCTCCCAAGGGAAATATCTCGCTTCATGACCACCCGTAGCAACGATTACCGCATCATTTTCGGCCCGCAACTGAGCAAATTTCTCAGCATCCACCTTGTACCCGGCAACAAATTTCACGCCAAGCTCTTCAATGCGGCGAAGTTCCGCTTCTAAAATTTCATGCGGCAGACGTCCCCGCGGAATAACCTGTTCGAGCTTCCCGCCAATTGCCGGAGCTTCATCATAAACCGAAACGGCATGGCCTTTACGAGCCAACTGCCAGGCAGCCGAAAGTCCGGCCATCCCGCCGCCGATAACAGCAATGTTCTTACCGGTTTTTTTCTCCGGCATAGCGACTTTTGTATGAATCGACTGCAGGCCGAGCCCGCCGATCTGAACGGCTTCATCAATTTTAGACCGGGTACAACCCTGCATACAGAGATTTGGACAAACCGAACCGCAAACCGAGCCCGGAAACGGCGTATAATCGAGGACAAGCTTGCAGGCTTCTTCAAGACGTCCTTCACGGATCAGATCATAACGACGCTGGGAAGGAATTCCTGCGGGACAGTTAAATTCACATGGTGCCGCATATTTTTCATTCTCCCAGGACGGCGTGCGCAGACGATAGAGCCCGGTTTCAACTGTATTTTTTACGGCAAAATCATCCATTGCGACATCACTGAAAATCCCGCCCTTGGTCCATTCCTCCAACCGGAATTCCCGCAGATGCGGCTGTGCTTTTGCTTTTTTTTCAGAAAACGCCAGCGGAGAAAGCTTATGCCACTCTTCCCAGACAGAAATCTCCGCCTTAAGCTCCGGACGACCGATTGAATCGAGAAATTCGTCCATGCCGCCTTCAAGAAAAGCAATATCTTCAGCCTCAAGCTCCTGCAGCTTTATATCAGAAGCGTAACCGCTCGCCTGCCCGCGGAAGTAAACCACACCACCCACCATGCCAACGCAAGCACGGTCGCCTAATACGGAGTCAAAGGCTTCACTGTCATTGCCGCAGACAATCGCCCGGCCGCCACCCATGAATTCAAAGGAAAAGCTACCGACATTTTTGAGTATCCAAAGTTCCGGCTCTTCATAGAGCGGATCATGCTTCATCAAAGAACCGGAACGCGTTCCGGCCCGGCCGCCGATATAAATCTTCCCGCCGGCAGAGCAGTGTCCGGCCGTATCACCGGCATCACCTTTAACCGTGATCTTGCCACCGGCATTGAGCCAGCCGACATCAGCCGAAGCGGACTCTTCCACAATAACTTCTGTATTATCAAGGCACATGGACCCCACGCGCTGACCGGCATTGCGCACGCGGAAGGTAAGCTTTTTACCTTCCGGATGCCACAACGGCCCCCCGATATCATGCTGCCCGGAGGCCGCTATATCAAAGTCTGTTTCACCATTGGCCACGGCTTCGCCGATCGCCAACAGCAACTCCTGCGTGGACATGCGGTCATGCCCCTGTAATGTATCTATTTTAAACATTTTTAAGCAGCCTCCTTAGCATACATACTGAATGCCGAGCTTGTCGGCAATTGCTTTATCCGTTGATACCAATGCATCACTGCGGCCTACCGGCAGTGAACTGTTTCCAATCGGCGCCATCAGCTTGCGCAGCTCCGAATCAAACGCCAGTACATAGTCGACAATTTTCTGTGCCCCACGATCGATGTCAAGACGCTTTACCAGCCGTGGATCCTGGCTGCAGATACCCGTCGGACATTTGCCTGTATTGCAGGCGTTGCAGCGGCCCTGTTCGTTGCCGACACAGCCGAGCAACTGGATCAGCAACTTCCCGATAAACACCCCATTGGCGCCAAGGCAGATCATTTTAAAGGCATCAGCAGCGGCATTACCCGTCATGCCGATACCGCCACCAGCATAAAGCGGAATCTGTCCCTGAAGCCCCTGCTTGACAGCCGCCAGATAACATTCTCTGAGCTTAGATACGACCGGATGCCCAGTGTGATCAAGAGAAATTTCATTGGCAGCCCCGGTCCCCCCCTGAATCCCGTCAAGGAAAAAACCACCGCAGATTTTGTAAGGATCGCGAAGCAAATTATTGTATACGGAAACCGAGGTGGCCGAAGCCGCGCATTTGATCGCAACCGGCACCCGGAAACCAAAAGCCGCATTCAAGGACAAATGCATCTTTTGTACGGATTCTTCGATAGAATACAGTCCCTGATGATTTGGCGGCGAAGAAAGCGTTGCTTTCGGCACCCCACGGATAGCTTGAATATGTTCTGCCACCTTAGCAGAAGGCAGCAGTCCGCCATCCCCAGGTTTTGCCCCCTGACCAATCTTGATCAGCACGCCAGCCGGATCCACCTGCATTTTAGGCAGAGCTTTAATGATTCGATTCCAGCCAAAATGGCCGGAGGCGATCTGAATGATCATGTATTTTAAAGCTTCTGATTCCATCAATTTTACTGGCATGCCGCCTTCACCGGAGCTCATGCGCACCGGCAGACCGCATTTTTCATTGAGATACCCGGTAGCCAAAGCAACCGCTTCCCAGGCACGGGTAGATAACGCCCCGATTGACATATCAGAAAAAATCAACGGATATATCCAGTTTACTGGCGGCGTTTTATGCGCCAGGCTCAATTTCCCGCCCTGAATAGCAAACGGCAACTCCCGCGGGGAAAGTACCCGGCCAAAAGGGGCTCTGACATCAAACGTATGGCGCTCTGAATCGAGGGCCGGATCCGTCATCTGGCTGATGCGCCCAACCACAATGTGATCAAGCGTGCGCTGCGCATTAAGATTCGTCCGCCCGCCGCGCTTAATTGGCCCGCCGTCTCGCGACAAAAGCGTTTTGCGCGTATCAACATTGCGGACAGGACGGATGGCACTATTGGGGCATACCTTTTCGCACATGCCACAGCCGACACAGGCATGGGCAATATCTCCAACTTGCTTAATAACCGGCACCGCCCGGTGTTTATGGACCGGTTTGGGCTGGCTGCTCTCCGACATGGTAACCGACCGGCGGGATACCCCGGCTTTAATCGCTCCGAAGGTACACGAGGCCACACAGCTGCCGCACATCGTACAGCTGTCAACATTATATTCTATTTTCCAGTTGAGATCATTGACCGCAACGTCCTGTGTCTTTACTGTTTCCATCTTTGTACCTCCAAATCATTGCCGATGACGACAACTTCACGTTCATTCGGATAAATGTCTTTCGTCATATCGCGGTGTGGCAGGATTTCATTCAACCCGCAGACCTCGGAAGAGATGGCAATCGTTGTATCATCGCCACCAACGACAACCGGGCGCAATTTTTTTGAATCGCAGCAGGTCAGCATGCGGCCATCAGGCAATACAGCAATTACTGTATTAGGTCCGTTGATTTCAAGATTTGCCAGCGACTGCCGGATGGCTTTGAGGACCTCTTTATCTGGACGCTCCTCGATCTCGGCAAACGGCAAAGGTGTAATTACATGCTTGTAATATTCAATCGGCCACTTGAGTTCATGCAATACATAATGCAGCGTATACAAGAAATTCTGCGAATCTGATTCAAAGCCTGTATACCCGCGATGTAAGGACTTTTGAAACTCCTTGTTCTTCGTATAGAAGGTATTTTCGCCATTCGCACAGAGCGTATAGCCCTGCAGGAAAAACGGATGTGCGGCATAGCGAACGATATCGTAGTTTGTATTTTGACGGCACTGCGCCACAATGCTCTTGGCCACAAGACAGCCATTATCATCCCAAAGGCGAAAATAGGTTGCAATATCGCGTGGATCCCCAATTTCCTTTAAGGTCAGTACATCCGGCCAGAAGGAATAGACATACCCTTCTCCTGCTTCCTCCAGCATTTTGCGCAGGCGCAGACGGGTATCCATCAGCAGGTCCTCGCGCTCCGCCTGTGTTTTTTCATTATAGTGCTCCGGATAATCATAATTGCGGAAAATATAGTATGGCATCGCTTTTATATCCAGGCCCGCCTGCTTGTTGGGGACGGGAATCCATTCCGCCAGCTGAACAAAGTTATGGCTATCCATGTAGTCTTCGACCATCTGTGCCCCTCGCTGCGTACAGGCCAGTGACAACAGCGGTTTTTCCTTATAATCAGAAAAAATTCCATATAAATCCTGCATTACCATCGCAAAGCCGGAATTATCATGGCCCTCCTGCTGCGGCAGCATCAAATGCAAAGCCTTTGACGGATGAACCGGAACTTTACTCTTTATCGAACCAATTCTGCACATATATTTCTCTCCTTTATAAATACACATATAGATGATAGTATCATTTTCACAAACTCCACTCCGTGTTCATCCGGAGCGTAATTATCACGCGAACATTTCCGTTACCAGGAGGCATCTCCGTTTAGAAAATACATCTGTTTTTTTACAGTGCATTAAATGTAACGCACTTAATATTATATTGATGTAATCTTATGCTGTCAATATGCATATAGTGCATTAATTTTCTGAAAAATATCCAAGCAAAACCGTATTTTAAGCTTTCACGCTGGCAGTATATGCATAAATATTCATATTAACCATTATTATTCATCTGTGAATCTTTACACTAAACGGCCTAAAGGTGTGGAAGCTGGCATCCTGCGGGTGTTTATGCGCTATCCACCGTAATATTACCTGGGTTTTGTACTGCATTGTTTTGCGGTATACAAAATAATCCACTGTCACTCACCCGCCAAATGTATACACCATGTATTTTGTATATTTTAAAAAAAGTCCTTAGAGACTCTATTCTCTAAGGACTTTCTGTAAAAACGCCGTAACATTATTATGCTTTTTTGCTCTTCTTTATGTCAACTACCTCGCCGGCATCGGCTTTTTTCCCCGACATTTCGCTGCGCCCGCGAAATACAGCCCCTTCTTCAATACTGAAGGAAGCAGCCTTTGTATCGCCAAACAGCTGTCCCGAGGCAAAGATGTTCAAACTGCTTGCCGCTTCAATGTTTCCCTTGATGATCCCGGAAACCAACAGATTGGCGGCTTTAATATTACCAACCACTTCCCCGGTTTTCCCTATGACAACGCTTCCTGATACCGCAATATCACCTTCCACTCGCCCATCAATCCGTATATTGCCGCTGCCGCTGATTTCGCCTTTAATCGCCGTATTCTTCCCGACAATCGTTTCAATATCACTGTTACCAGCTGATTCCACCTTTTTTTTCACTCCGCCAAACATAAACTTTCACACTCCCTGTAAATTTTCTATAAAAAAAGTCCAGATGTTTCCACCTGGACTTCTATTCACTTATAGATACCGTGCCGGATTAACGGCCTGCCCATTTATTCTGACCTCGTAATGCACATGCGGTCCTGTGCTAAAACCAGTGCTGCCCATATAGGCAATAACCTGGCCACGGCGAACCTGTTGCCCAGCACTCACGACAACCTGTGAGGCATGACCATAACGGGTCATAATACCATTGCCATGGTCGATATCAACCATATTCCCATAGCCGCCTGAATTCCACCCAGCTGCCGTCACGACACCATCAGCGGTAGCTACAATCGGAGTTCCAACATCATTGGCAATATCGATCCCCGGATGAAAATCCGTGCCGCCCCAACGCAAGCCGTAATTCGAACTGATATCGCCACTAGCTGGCCAGATCGATGGCGTTATTGCCATTTCTGCCTGCTTAGCACTGATTTGCTGATGTAAAGCCTCCAGGCTCTGTTTACGGGTGGCCATATTTTTTTCTAAATTATCTAAGGCTTCCGTTACATTTTGAATGTCCGGCTGTATTCTGGGGCCGCCCTGCCCATCATGTGTTCCTCCAGCGCCAGGATTTTCGGAACCAGCATCGGCAGCTGACAATTGACGAATTTCCAATTCCAACTCATTGAGCTTCTCCATATCCGACTGCAGGGCATTCGCTTTTTTTGCCAGCTGCAGCAGTTGTTCCTGCTGCATGTTATTAACCTGCCGCAGCTCCCCAATTTCCGCCTTATCATTTTTTTGTGAGTACATACTATATGTAGTATAACTAAACGCCCCAACGAACAATATCAAGCCTATTGCCAAAGAAGCCATACCATATTTAATTACGTTTATCGGCAACCGAATGCTGTGCACCGTTTCTCCGCGATGAGGAATTATTTTTATGGTGTATTCCCTTTGATCCGGTTTTTGCACTTGCTTCTCCAAAGAAAGTCCTCCAAACTATAATTCATCCCTGAAACAAAAATAGGCACAAAAAAACCTGTGCTTATATATTATAGCACAGGCTTCTTCTTATTTAAAGAATTTTTATCCATTCTCACATCTGACTAAGGTCTCATTTCAGTGCCCCATCGCTTCCCGTAGAGCTTCCTTTTCTTCATCGGTAAGCGTATAAGTAGAACTCCCGTTCTGGATCGGCTTTACGTAGCTGCGGGATTCTTCTCTGCCAAAAATACTCGATAAAACAAGACCATTGTTTGCTGAATCCAGCATAGCCACAGCATAACTTAGATCGCTTCCCATGTCCTCGAAGGCACAAAAGCGGACAATGCCGAATTTATGCAAAGACTTATCAGCCAGCTGCCTTGTTATCTTATTCTCTGCCTCCACTTCAGCTGTTTTATTGACGGCTTCACGAACTTCATCGATATGCCCCATCAGCATCCGTTCCAGATTCAAGCCACTATCAACACCCGTCATCATTTTTTTATAGCGTTTCTTTAAATAGGATAAGTTCAAAAATAAATTAATGATGATTACATACATCACCAGGACTAGAATTCCCAGTATGCCTACAATATAAAACATATTATTCATCATTAAATTCATAAGTATCGCACTGTCTACTGCCATTTTGCTTTATTCTCCCCTTGCTAAGCTGTACCTGTTATAACCTTTTTCTCCAGCCTGCTTTGTTTAATTTGCTGCGGCCGGCAGTGATTCTTGCTGAACCAGCTGCGGCTCCCTAACGAACACAATTTTTCTTACCAAATTATTTTATCACAAATCAGCAAAACGTAAAGACCTTGCTTTGTTGCACGTGAAACATACCACAGCTCGCTTTATACTGTAATGTTTCGTGCTATCTGCTGCGACGGCAGACGCTTGGCTTCTTCTGTCAGCGTCTCAATAATGCGATCCAGGTCTTCCGCCGAATAAAATTCTATCTCGATTTTACTTTTTTTCTTACCCGGCTTTATTTTTACATTCGTGCCAAGCAGTAATTTCAAGCGGTCTTCCGCCTCAACAACAAAAATCTCCCGGCTCTTATCGGCAGCAGCTTCACGCTCCTGGCCTTCTTCACGATCCGCCAGATAGGTCGGTGACTTTTCAATTTTTTTTACCAGTTCTTCCGCCTCGCGAGCTGACAGATCTTCCGCAATAATATATTCGGCGGCTTCAAGCTGCAAAGACTCTTCTTCAAGTGCCAGCAAGGGCTTTGCCTGCCCCATGGTAATCGATCCATTTATAATATATTCCTGAACCCGCGGTGCCAAACGCAACAATCGCAAAAAATTAGCAATATGAGAGCGGCTGCGGCCTACTTTTTGCGCCAAAATTTCCTGCGTTAACCCAAATTCAGTGAGCAATCGATCATAAGCCTCGGCTTCTTCAATTGCATTGAGATCACACCGCTGCAAATTCTCGATCAACGCTATCTCCGTAACCTGTGCATCCGTATAGTTTCTTACCAAAACCGGAACTTTTTCCAGCCCCGCCAGCTTTGAAGCCCGCAAGCGGCGTTCTCCGGCAATCAACTCATACCCATGTAGCAGCTTCCGCACTAAAAGCGGCTGCAGTACACCATATTCTTTAATCGAATTCATTAATTCTTCGAGAGCTTCGGCATCAAATTCCTTGCGCGGCTGAAATGGATTGGCCTGTATATCCGACAACGGAACCAGCTGAATCTTATCTTTGGCATCATCTGTATTTTTCAGCAAAGCTCCCAGCCCTTTCCCGAGCCCCCCATGCACAGGCTTAGCCATTTGCATTCACCTCTTTCGCAAGATCCATATAAACTTCAGCGCCTTTTGATTTCGGATCATAAGCAAGAATCGGCTGTCCATAGGACGGAGCTTCGCTTAACCGAACATTTCGCGGAATAATCGTCTCATATACCTGCCCCGCAAAGTGGTTACGCACCTCTTCCGCGACCTGCACCGACAATCTGGTTCTGGCATCATACATTGTCAGCAATACTCCTTCGAGCACCAAATCCTGATTAAGGTTCTGCTGCACGAGATTCACTGTATTCATTAACTGCGAGACCCCTTCCAGGGCATAAAATTCACACTGAATTGGCATCAAGACCGAATCGGCTGCTGTCAATGAGTTCAACGTCAATAATCCCAAAGAAGGTGGACAGTCAATCAGAATATAGTCATAGGAAGGTTTGACCTTTTCCAAGGCCCGTTTCAATTTATTCTCGCGCGACATAGCTGCTACCAGTTCCACTTCCGCTCCCGCTAACTCAATCGTCGCTGGTAAAATGTCTAAATTGGTAAATTCTGTATTTCTAATAGCTGCTGTTATATCGGTTCCGGCAACGAGAACGTCATATACAGAATGCTCCAGTTGTGATTTATCAATGCCGTACCCACTGGTAGCATTTCCCTGCGGATCGAGATCCACCAATAGCACCTTTTTCCCTAAATCGGCGAGACAGGCACTTAAATTAACCGAGGTCGTCGTTTTTCCCACACCGCCTTTTTGATTGGCGATTGCGATAGTTTTTGCCAAAGTTATTCACCATCTTTTCTTTTTCTAAAAATCTGCCGTTTTCACTGCAAAATTCTGTTTATGAATTACACTTCCACAGTTTCAATTTATATTCCTGCCCCTAAGCAAAAAATATCGCTTCCGGTTGCAATAAAAACGGTTTTTTTTACACTTTTATGTTAAAATAGTAATACTAAATTACAACTTTACAAATATAACGCCTAAATAAATGTTTCACGTGAAACATTTATTAGAAAGGATTTCGTATGCCTGTCTATAACGCTCCATTAAAAGCCGTCGATCCTGTAGAAACTCGGCGCTATGCCGGATTAAATAAAGCTGAATTCAGCCAGGCGAGCATTGATGCCGCTTGTCTTGAAATACAGGTGTTTGCGGAACCAAGAGGAATCTGGCAACTATATGAATACGAAGCTGCAACAGGCACCATAAAAACGGATTCGCCAAGTTGTATTGTCGGAGAAAAAATCCGCAAGCATCTTGCGCCGGCTGAGAAAGTTGTCATTTTAGCAGTAACCGTTGGTGCTGCTGTCGAAACCCAAATTCAGGAGTATTTTAAGCAAGGCAAGTATTCTCACTCTCTTTTACTCGATGCTGCGGCCACAACCGCCGTTGAGCAAGCAGCCGATGATATGGAAAAAACCATCCGGCAACAGGTCACGCCGCTTGGCTATCAGATGCTGTGGCGATTCAGTCCCGGCTATGGTGACTGGGACATTCAATATCAACCGGAAATGCTGCGCCTCAGCCAGGCAGCAACCATTGGGATTAGTCTTACTGAATCCATGATGCTCTTGCCCCGAAAATCAATCACAGCTATCATTGGCTTAGTCCCAAAGGAAAATTTTTGCGAACAAAAAAAATCCGTTCACAATTGCCAGATCTGCGCCAAACAAGATTGTCTGGCTCGAAAAAAATAATAAACATTACCAAAGGAGATATTTATGATTAAAATTTTTGACGGTGCCATGGGCACCATGTTGCAAGCTGCTGGCCTTAAACCAGGCGACTGTCCAGAACTTTTAAATATAAACCAGCCTGATATAGTCAAAGCCGTTCACGAGGCCTATATAAATGCTGGAGCTAATATTATTGAAACGAATACCTTTGGAGCCAACCGCCTAAAACTTGAACATTATGGGCTGGCCGACAAGGCTAGAGAAATCAATATTGCCGCTGTACAGACAGCTAAAGCTGTCGCTGGTAAGCAGGCACAAGTAGCTGGATCCATGGGCCCTACGGGGCGATTTATTGCGCCTTTAGGCGACCTATCCTTTGATGAAGCCTATGATGTTTTCTTTGAACAGGCTGAGGCCCTCGCCGCTGGAGGAGCTGATTATCTACTGATTGAAACCTGTATTGATTTACAGGAAATGCGTGCTGCCTTACTGGCCGCTAAAGCCGCAACAACACTGCCAGTAATTTGTCAGATGTCTTATAGTGAAGACGGCCGGACTGTCAGCGGAACAGATCCACAGACTGCTGCCATCACCTTAGAAGCTCTGGGGGCCGATATCATCGGTGCTAATTGTTCTCTCGGGCCTGAACAGCTGATCCCCATCATCAAAACCTTAGCCGAAAATTGCTCGAAGCCAATCAGCGTCCAGCCAAATGCCGGGATGCCCCAACTAGTCAAAGGAGAAACTATTTTCCCAATGACAGCAGCTGACATGGGCTGCTGGGCCCCAAAACTTGTTGCTGCCGGAGCTACATTTATTGGCGGCTGCTGCGGCACAACGCCGGCACATATCGCTGCTCTAAAAACGGCTATTTCCGGCTTAAAACCGGCCAGCAGAAAATCCCGTCCGCCGTTTCTCGCTCTTACCAGCCGGACAAAGACGGTTTTTATTGATAAAACCCTGCCAACACGCTTGATTGGTGAACGCATAAACCCGACCGGGCGAAAAAAACTGGCTGAAGAAATCAAAACCGGTTCGTTTATTTCTGTCAAGAAAGAAGCCCTTGAACAGATACGCGCCGGAGCTGATATTTTGGATGTGAATATGGGCGTTGGCGGTATTGATCAGACAGCTGCCATGCGCAAGGCAATTACGGAAATAGCCCAGCTCGTCGATGCCCCACTGGCTATTGACACCAGTGATGCCGCGACTTTGGAAGCCGGCCTTAAAGCCTACCCAGGACGTGCGTTGATCAACTCCGTAAGTGCAGAACCCGAGCGCTTAGAGCAATTTTTGCCGTTAGCAAAAAAATATGGAGCTGCCATCTTATGTCTCCCTCTGTCTGCTGCCGGAGTTCCCAAAACAGCTATAGAACGCGTCGACTTAATCGAACAGATTATTGCTGAAGCTCAACAATATGGTCTTAAAGCCGGCGATTTTCTTCTTGATGGCCTTGTTATGACAGCTGCTGCCGATGCCGATGCTGGCAGAGAAACCCTGGCAACCCTGAACCTCTATCGGGAAAAATTCGGGTATCCTGCAACCATGGGCCTTAGTAATATTTCTTTTGGGCTCCCCAATCGCTCTTTGATAAACAGCACCTTTTTTTCCATGTGTCTTGCAGCGGGTCTTGACGCGCCAATTATGAACCCCTATGATGACTCCATGCAGCAGGCATTATTGGCAAGCGCGGCTCTACTGGGTAAAGACCCCAATGGACGGGCCTATAGCCTGAATGCACAAATCAATCAAAATGCTCCTGTTGGGCCTGCCACCCCTAAAAATATTGAAACCGATATTTTATCAGCTATAAAGCACGCCGTCATTACAGGAGAAACCGAGCGGGTCGACATACTCGTTGAACAGGCCATTGGCGAAGGATATTCAGGGCCAGCAATCACCGAAGAAGCCCTGACGGCCGCCATGAATGATATCGGCACTGATTTTGGGGCCGGGCGGGTATTTCTGCCCCAGGTTCTGCTTTCGGCAGAAGCAATGCGCGCAGCCTTTCTGAAAATCAAAGCTCTGCTGCCCGCCCAGCAGGCAATCAGCCGAGGAACGGTTGTCATGGCCACCGTCAAGGGAGATGTGCATGATCTCGGAAAAAACATTGTTTCTGCTTTGCTTGAAAATAACGGATTTCATCTAATTGATCTTGGCAAGGATGTCGATGCCGATACCATTGTTCGCACGGCGATTGAACAGCAGGCCGATATTGTCGGCCTCTGTGCGCTGATGACAACAACGATGGTTCAAATTGATCAGGTAATTCAATCGCTAAAAGAAGCCGGCTGTACAGCAAAGGTTATTGTCGGCGGAGCTGTTCTCACGCAGCAATATGCTGATGCTGCCGGTGCCGATGCTTATGCGCATGATGGTGTAGTTGCCGTTCAATTGGCCAAGAATCTGCTGAAAAAAGATTGATGTTTCACGTGAAACAATTTGTATTTAATTTTTCGCCGTATACTCAATGTCTTTAAAAATCAATTATAGTAAAAAGCTCCTGCGGTAGAAGTTACTCTACCACAGGAGCTTTTCTTGTTTTTTCTATTGCTCTTCCTTTAGCATTATATATTATTCTCTGTTGAAATCACTGCCTGCCCTATCTCATTGTTTCACGTGAAACAATTTATGCTAGAATTGCTGCCAAGCGAATCAATTCGGGATCAAGCTGCTTTTTATTCGTGACAGCATCTTCCAGATCGATACTGACAATTTTACCACTATTAAAGCCAAATACTACATTTGAAATTCCGGAGATAACGGCCAGAGCCGCTTTTTCTCCCAATTGACTCGCTTTTACCCGGTCAATTACAGAGGGCGAACCACCCCGCTGTATATGCCCCAGTACAGAAACCCTCGTATCAATACCTGTTTTTTCGCCGATGGCTTTACCGATGTCAATCCCGCTGCCTACCCCTTCTGCCACAATCACCAAGCAATAGCGTTTGCCACGCGCATAAGCGGTCTTGATCTCTGCACAGACCGTATCCAGATTATATTCTGCTTCAGGAACAAGCACCGATTCTGCTCCACCAGAAATTCCTGCGATCATGGCCAGCCAGCCACATTTCCTTCCCATAACCTCCACAACAGCAATCCGCCGATGTGCAGAGGCGGTATCGCGTAGTTTATTGACAGCATCAATAATTGTATTGGCCGCCGTATCGGACCCTATCGTATAATCCGTTCCCCAAATGTCATTATCAATCGTACCCGGCAATCCGACAACAGGAATTCCCGTTTCTAAACTCAGCTTATGCGCCCCACGCAGACTGCCATCACCGCCAATGACGACGAGCCCCTGAATCCCACGCTTCATCAAGTTTTCGCAACATTTTTTTCTTCCTGCCGGGGTTTCTACCTCAGGACAGCGCGCTGTACCAAGAAAAGTTCCACCCCGCTGAATAATATCACTGACTGACCGTGACTCCATTAAAAATAAATCTTCCTCAAGCAGCCCCTTGTACCCATTATTGATACCCCAGATCGCTACCCCTTCATATAAAGCGGTACGAGCTACTGCTCGTATTGCCGCGTTCATCCCCGGACTGTCGCCTCCACTCGTCATAACAGCAATTGTCTTTAACATATACTATACGCACCTCCCTGCCTCTACTATTCGACTTCTGCCACCAAAACCCTCTTGTCACCAATAACCTTCTTTCCTATTTACCATATTTTTACATTTTAGCTTGACAAAAAACAAAGGCAATGTTAAATTTGATTTATATTGTTATACGACTGACGGAAGTGGAAATGACCACATGAAGTATAGCATGATCAGCCGACCGTCTGGGCAAAAAAAGTCCGAGATCTGTGGGCTTTTTTTATATTTTTTTACAGAGGAGAATATGAAAAATGAACGAACTCGAATTGAAATATGGCTGCAATCCCAACCAGAAACCAGCCAGGGTTTTTATGAAAGACGGGGATCTTCCCTTTACCGTACTCAACGGCAAGCCTGGCTATATAAACCTGCTTGATGCCTTTAACAGCTGGCAGCTTGTGCGCGAACTACAGGATGCCACCGGACTGCCGGCGGCGGCATCCTTCAAACATGTCAGCCCCGCCGGAGCCGCCGTAGCCGTACCTTTATCCCCGGTACTCAAACAGGTTTATTTCGTCGAAGGTATTGAACTTTCCCCGATTGCTACTGCTTATATTCGAGCCCGCGGTGCCGACCGCATGTCTTCCTATGGTGATTTTGTTGCCTTATCGACCGAGTGCGATGCCCAGACAGCGTCTTTTCTCGTCCGCGAAGTATCCGATGGCATCATTGCCCCCTCCTATTCCGAGGCAGCCCTCGAGATTCTCAAAACCAAACGAAAAGGAACCTATCTTGTCCTCCAGATAGATCCATCTTACCAGCCGCCGGCACTTGAAACCAAAGAGGTTTTTGGCATTTCTTTTGAACAGCAGCACAACGATATAAAAATCACCCCGGACTGCCTTGGCAATATTCCAACCAAAAACAAGGCCTTTACCCCGGAGGCAAAGCGCGACCTGCTGATTGCCCTAATCACGCTCAAATACACGCAGTCAAACTCGGTTTGCTATACAAAAGACGGCCAGGCCATCGGCATCGGTGCCGGCCAGCAATCACGCGTCCATTGCACCCGTCTTGCCGGCAGCAAAGCCGACAACTGGTATCTGCGCCAAAATCCAAAGGTCCTGAATCTGCCTTTCAAAGATGACCTGCGCCGCCCGGACCGCGATAACGCGATTGACGTCTACATTTCTGATGAATATATGGATCTGCTTGCGGATGAGGAATGGCCGCGTATTTTCAAGGAAAAACCATCGGTATTTACCCGCGAGGAACGTCTGACCTGGATCGAAACAGCCCAGGGAATCGCCCTTGGCTCCGATGCCTTTTTCCCCTTTGGCGACAATATTGAACGAGCCCATAAAAGCGGCGTGGAATTTGTTGCCCAAAGCGGCGGATCCATCCGTGATGACAATGTCATTGATACCTGTAATAAATACAACATGGCCATGGCCTTTACCGGCATCCGCCTGTTTCATCATTAAAAAAAGGGAGCTGCCAGGCAGCTCCCTTTTTTCTGTCCGGCGAGAAAAATACCGTTAGGAGGATCATACTTTATGCGCATCATAATCGCACCTGATTCTTTCAAGGGGAGTCTGACCTCAATTGAAGCTTCCCAGGCAATGGCCGTCGGCATCGGCCGCATATTTCCTCATGCGGAAGTCATAGAAATCCCCGTTGCAGATGGCGGCGAAGGAACCCTGTCCGCCATTGTCCGCGCCGGAGACGGCCAGCTAATTCGCCAACAAGTTCAAGGGCCACTTGGGGAACCCGTCACCGCCCGCTGGGGCCTGCTTGATAATAACAAGACAGCTATAATCGAAATGGCCGAGGCCTCCGGGCTCCTACTCGTTCCACCATTATTGCGCAATCCTGGAATAACTTCAACCTTTGGCACTGGTGAGTTGATCCGGTCTGCACTTGATCACCGTGTCGAAAAAATTATTGTTGCCATCGGCGGCAGTGCCACAAATGACGGCGGAACCGGAATGGCCTCGGCCCTCGGCGTCCGCTTTCTTGATCGGCAGAAAAAACTTCTGCCGCCCGGCGGAGCCGCCCTGATTAAACTGGCAGACATCGATATCAGCGGACTCGATCCCCGGCTGAAAAAAACAAATATTATCATTGCCTCTGATGTAAAAAATCCTCTTTGCGGCCCCCATGGTGCCTCGCTCGTTTACGGCCCGCAAAAAGGTGCCACACCCGCCAGCGCACATTTACTGGATCTGGCTTTAGAGCATTACGCCCGGCAAGCCCAGACTATTTTAGGGATCGATATAAGCACGCAGGAAGGTGCCGGAGCGGCTGGCGGCCTCGGCGCTGGCTTGATGCTGTTTTTGAGGGCTAGATTTAGGTCAGGGATTGATCTCGTGCTTGATACGCTGCATTTTGATGAGCAATTGATTAATACCACCTTGGTCTTTACTGGCGAGGGCTGTACCGATGAACAGACCTTACAGGGAAAGGTCCCGGCTGGCATCGCCGCCCGTGCCAGCCGGCACAATATCCCCGTAATCTGTATCTCCGGCTCGCTGGGAAAAATGCATCAAAAAATATTTGCTGCAGGAATCGCTGGTGCTGCGAGTATCGCTTCTCGCCCTATGACCCTAAGTCAATGTATGCAGGATGCCTATACGCTGCTTACAGATGAAACTGAGCGCGTTTGCCGACTACTGCAGGTTGGAATTTCTCTAGCTAAATAAAAAGCAGCGGACATCATCTCCTGTTTGATGATGTCCGCTGCTTTTATTTTAGAGGGATATACGCAAAAATTCTTCAACCTGATCCCGTACTCCCGGTATACCGGTCGGCCCAGTATGGCGATGAATCAGCTTACTCTGACTCACAACGGCCTGATAAATCGTCTCTTCCATACTGCCGGGAACAAGCTCTTCCCAATCCTCTTCACGATAGGCTTTCTGCACAAGCGCATTATTCGGACGTCCGGAAGCCTCTAGCTCTCCCAAAAATTGAATCTGTCGTTTATCCGGGCGGATATAGTAATGCTGCAAAAAATATGTTTCCGGGTAACTGTAGGTATCCTTATTAAGCGGCTGCAGCTTGATCCAGACATCAATCAGTTTCTCCTTGACACTGTAGGGACGCCTTATCCACTGTACAGTCTGCATATCCATATAATACTGGTATTCATCATCGGCTGCTATACTCAAAAAGCGATCTGGTTTAGCTGGAACCGCTACCTTGGCAGCCGCTGCCGGACTGGCAGCGGCCGGCAAAGGAGCCGCCGGCGTACTGTCGGCGGCAAAGCAAGTTGCACCCAAACTTAAGCAGCAAACAGCAAGCCATATACATCGTTTGATCATATTGTCACCTGCTCCCTTTTCCTATAAAAATCATTTTTTCTGCTTGGGAATAACCATTTTTATCGTGATACTGTCCTCGGATTGTTCCTGCTGTACTTTTACCTTAAAGCCTGATTTTTTCATCTGACTGGCCATCTGATCAATGGTATTGATAAAAATTCTGATATCCCGGACAAGACCAATAACCTTCTTTTTTTTCTTTCCTTTGGCTGCTTCATCCAGCATTTTCTGTATCAGCACTTCTGTATCGCGCACATTGAGCGATTTATCCGCCATAAGCTGCAGTGCCTGAAGCTGCAAGTCCTCATTAGGCAGCCGCAGCAGAGCACGGGCATGACGTTCTGTTATCTTGTCAGCGAAAATCCGCTGGCGTACAGTTTCACTCAATTTGAGCAGGCGCAGCTTGTTGGCGATCGTCGACTGGCTCTTGCTCATCCGCCCGGCCAGTTCTTCCTGTGTAAAACCAAAATTCCCCAATAATTGGGCAAATCCCGCCGCCTCTTCCATAAAATGAAGATCTTCCCGCTGCAAATTTTCAATCATCGCGATTTCAGCGGTCTCTTTATCCGTCAACATTTTTATGACGACTGGAACTTCCTTTAATCCTGCCAGTTTTGATGCTCGCAGCCGCCGTTCACCCGCAACGAGTTCAAACCCAGTTTCAAGCTGCCGCACGACCAGTGGCTGAATTATACCAAATTCACTAATGGAAGCTGCCAAATCCGCCAAAGCTGCTTCATTGAATTTTTTACGTGGCTGAAATGGATTGGGGACAATCTCATCAATTGGCAGCAGCCGTACATCCTTCTCCGGCATTACTGGAGTTTCCGCAGCTTTATCTGCTTGTGCCTCCACAGCTGCCTCTGGCTGCTGTTTTTTATCAGCCGGGCTCATAGCTGCATCCGGACCTAAGCCAAATAATCTGGCCAAACCTTTCATTTATACACCGCCCTTAATCAACAATCGGAAAAATTCCCAATTCTCATTTATTCGTTTTCTCTTGATAAAAATCCTTTATGTTGTAAATATCATAGCGGATTTTTCTCGGGGGTTCCGGCCTTACGCGGATAAGTCGCCGGCGTTTTTTTTATTTTTTTTATATATACAACAGCCCGCACATCATCTATGCCAGGCAATTTAACCGGAACAATCTCTTCTATCCGTCCCCCAAGAATATTTACGGCTTTTTCAGCTTCCATCGCTTCTGCCTGATACTGCATCCCCTTAAGCGCAACGAAATAACCACCGACACTTACAAAGGGCAGGCAGTATTCGCAAAGCACCGGCAGACGGGCAACTGCCCGCGATACAGCAATGTCAAACTTTTCCCGATACAATTTTTGCCGGGCTGCTTCTTCCGCCCGGGCATGAATGACTGTCGTCTGGGTCAGCTGTAGCTGATCGACAACACACTGCAAAAACTTAACACGTTTATTCAAGGAATCCAGTAAGGTCAGCTGCAGCTGCGGCTGAAAAATCTTAAGTGGCAGTCCCGGAAATCCGGCTCCCGTACCGACATCAATCACCGTTGCTCCCGAAGAAAATATTTCCGGCTTAAAGCAGCTGATCGAATCGATCATATGCTTGACAGCAACTGGTTGCGGCTCGGTAATAGCTGTCAAATTTATCCTGCTATTCCATTCCACCAGCAATTGATAGTACGTATCATATGCCTTCAGTTGCTGCTCGCTGATATCTACCCCGTATTCTTCGGCGGCCGTTTTCAATACATCCTTAAAAATCATAGTTTCACCTCACGGCGGCGCTGCTCCAGATAAACAAGCAATATAGAAATATCCGCCGGAGAGACCCCGGAAATACGGCCCGCCTGTCCCACAGAAAGCGGGCGGATAGCGGCCAGTTTTTCTCTGGCTTCATCGCGCAGGCTTGAAACCTGCTGGTAATCGATAGCCTCAGGCAGTATTTTTTCTTCCAATTTTTCCATCCGCTCTACCTGTTCCAACTGTTTTTGAATATAGCCCTCATAGACGACACCAATTTCCACTTGTTCCTGGACCTCAGCCGCCAGCTCAGGTAAATCAAAGATCTGCTTAAGCATGCTGTAATCGATCTCTGTCCGTTTTAAAAGATCATAAAGCGAAGTGGTCGTGCGGATCGGCGTGGAACCAATCGATACAAGTTTTTCCTGAATTTCCTTATTGGGATTCACCTTATATTCTTTGAGCTGCGACATTGCCGCATCGATACTTTGCTTCTTTGTCTGGTAGCGCTGGTAGCGGTCGGGCTTAACCAGGCCAATCCGCCAGCCTTTTTCCGTCAGGCGTAAATCCGCATTGTCCTGGCGCAAAAGCAATCTGTATTCTGCCCGCGAAGTCATAATTCTATAGGGTTCCTGTGTTCCCTTAGTGACTAGATCATCAATCAAAACTCCGATATACGCCTCTGATCGCCGGAGAATCAATGCGTCTTCGCCTTTTAGCTTGAGGGCGGCATTGATACCGGCAAGGAGGCCCTGCGCGGCAGCTTCCTCATAACCGGAAGTTCCATTGGCCTGCCCGGCAGAAAAGAAACCGCTTAGCGCCTTGAATTCCAGCGTTGGCTTGAGCTGCAGCGGATCAATACAGTCGTATTCAATTGCGTAACCTGGCCGCATGATTTTTACATTCTCTAATCCAGGAATCGTCCGCAAAAATTCCATCTGCACATCCATCGGCATACTTGTCGACATCCCCTGTACATACATCTCTTCGGTATGAAGACCTTCCGGTTCAATAAAAAGCTGATGCTTTTCCTTCTCCGGGAAACGCAATACTTTGGTTTCTATCGATGGGCAATACCGCGGCCCGATGCCTTCAATCATTCCATTGGCCATCGGCGCCCGATGCATATTATCGCGCAAAATCTGATGCGTCGTTTCATTGGTATACGTAAGCCAGCAGGGAACCTGTTCCCGCGTCTTTACATCACTCATAAAGGAAAAATTATGCACGTGTGCATCTCCCGGCTGTATTGCCATTTTAGAAAAATCCAAGGAGCGACGATCTACTCTGGCCGGTGTTCCCGTCTTAAAGCGCATCAGGCGGATTCCTGCATCCTGCAAGGATGCAGACAATTTATCCGCTGAACGATCGCCAATCGGGCCACTGCTATAGGTTTTTTCTCCGATAATGACCTTGCCACGCAAATACGTCCCGGAGGCTAGAATTGCACAACGACATTCATATACTTCTCCGGTTTCGATTACTACGCCGCGAATTTCACCCTGTTCAATGAGCAGGCTTTCGACAAGCAGCTGCTTGATATCAAGATTTTCCTGCAGTTCACAGGTTTCCTTCATCGTATACTGATAGAGCTTTTTATCCGCCTGTGCTCTGAGTGCGTGCACAGCCGGCCCCTTGCCTGTATTGAGCAGCCGATACTGTATACAGGTCTTGTCCGCATTGATGCCCATTTCACCGCCAAGAGCATCCAGCTCGCGGACCAGGTGTCCCTTTGCCGGACCACCCACGGATGGATTACAAGGCATCTGCGCTATATTATCAAGATTCAGTGTCGTCAGCAAAGTCCGACAGCCCATGCGCGAGGCGGCCAGGGCTGCCTCCACACCGGCATGACCGGCACCAATTACAATCACATCATAACTTCCCGCAACAAACAAAACATATCACTCCTATTTACCAATACAGAACTGGCTGAATATCTGGTCAATTATATCTTCTCCTACCGTATCGCCGGTAATTTCACCGAGTTTTTCCCAGGCACTGCGCAAATCAATTACAATAAAATCAGCAGAGAGTGTGTTCTCTATTGTCTTGGCGGCAGCAGCCAGATGAAGCTCCGTTTGCCTCAGAATTTCAACTTGACGTACACTATTGACAAAGCAGCCATCCGGCTGAATCCCATTGTCATAAACGATAGCCTGAATTGCTTCTGTCAGCGCATCGAGTCCCTGTTCAGCAAAGGCAGATATTTCAATAATTCTATGCTGCCCCGCAAGGGATTTCAGCCGCGCCAGCTCAAACTTGCCCGCCAGATCCGTTTTATTGAGCAGAATCAAGGCCTGTTTATCCTTGATCAGCTGCAAAATCTCTTCATCTTCCACGGATATTTCCCGGGAAAAGTCAAACATGGCCAAGACCAACAAAGCACGATTTACATAGGCCCTTGCCTTATCGACCCCGATTTTTTCCACCAAATCTTCCGTCTTTCTGATGCCGGCCGTATCGATAATTTTCAGCGGAATGCCACCGATATCGACATATTCCTCAATCGAATCCCGCGTAGTTCCCGGAATATCGGTAACAATTGCCCGGTTTTCCTGCAGCAGGGCATTAAGCAGGCTTGATTTGCCGACATTTGGCTTGCCGATAATTGCCGTTTCTAGCCCTTCACGCAGAATTCGCCCCGTCTTTGCCGTTGCAAGCATCTGTTGCAGAATTGCTCTGATTTCCATAATTTTATTACAGGCTTCATCCGTAGCCAGATCCTCAATGTCATCTTCCGGAAAATCAATCGACGCCTCGAGGTGCGCAATCATTTCTAAAATCAAATGGCGCAGGGATTGAATTTTCTCGGAGAATCGGCCCGCTAAATGTCCTTCAGCCAACCGCAGCGAGGCCTCCGTCTTGGACTGGATGATATCCATAACCGCTTGTGCCTGCGAAAGATCCAGTCGCCCATTTAAAAATGCCCGCTTCGTAAACTCCCCCGGTTCTGCCAAACGTGATCCCTGTTCAAAGGTAAGGGCGAGAATTTCTTTCAGTGGCATGACCCCGCCATGACAGTGAATTTCCACAACATCTTCCCTCGTATACGAATGTGGTCCATACATTGGCAGACAGAGGACTTCATCAATGACAATGTCCGTACCGGGCCTGACAATTACACCATAGGTGGCCTGATGTGACGGCACCTCTCGCAGTGATTTGTATTTTCTTGGCTTAAATATTTTTTCTGCTATCGTGAGTGCCTGATTGCCGCTGATACGGATAATGCCGATTCCGCCCTCACCGATGGCAGTGGCTACAGCACTGATTGTGTCTGACTGCATACTATCGTCCTCTCTGCCAGCAGCTTTTTTAACAAAGATCTGCTGCATTTTCCTCTTAATAATAGCAGATATTCTGCTGGAAACCCTAGCGATTTTCTAAAAAAAAATAGGGCTATCCCAAATAAAATTTGAGACAGCCCTTTCACAGTTCTCTCTTAATTCACACTCTTATGGTGTTTTAAATCAATAACTACCTTGCGGTAAGGCTCTTCCCCATCGCTGTACGTAACCACTCGGCGGTTATCCTGTAATGCAGTATGTATCACCTTGCGTTCATGCCGGTTCATCGGCTCGAGAATAATTTTTTCTCCCGAATGACGAACCCGATCTGCCAAACGCAAAGCCAACCGGCGCAAGGTTTCTTCCCGGCGACTACGATAATTTTCCACGTCAATAATAATCCGGACTTTATCTTCTGCCAACCCTTTATTAGCGGCTAAATTGGTCAAATACTGCAAAGCATCCAATGTTTGCCCATGCTTGCCGATCAATATGCCAAGATCACTGCCAATCAGATTAAATACATGACCGTCCTCCTGTTCGGAGTGCTCCACGGTAAGTGTAAGCTTCATCTGCCGGAATATTTCCCGCAGAAAACCTTCTGCCTTTTCAAGCGGCAGCAAATCTCTCACGGTTACTTTTATCCGAGCTGGCTTGCCACCGATAATTCCCAAAAAACCTTTTGTCGGCTCTTCAAGCACCTCATAAGTAATGCGATCTTCTGTTACATCAAGTTCTTCCATAGCTGCAACCAATGCTTCTTCGACTGTTTTACCAGTCTTTTCAACCACCTCAGCCATGATCAGGCAGCCCCCTTTTTTAAATTACTCTCCCCGCGGTACATCCACCACTGCTGGAAAATTTGCGTAATATTACTGATAACCCAGTAGATTACAAGCCCGGCAGGAAAAGTCAAGCTGATCCAGCCAATGAATATCGGCATGAAAATCATCATCATCTTCATCTGCTGGTTCATCTCAGTTGTCGTCTGTTTTTGCTGAATAAAAGTCGTCAAAGCCGACAACACCGGTAAAATATAATACGGATCCGGCAGGGAAAGATTCGCCAGCCATAAAAAAGATGGATCCCCAGCATATTTAAAATTCTGCAACGCATAAAACATACCCATCAAAATCGGCATCTGCGCGATAAGCGGCAGACAACCAGCCAAAGGATTTACGCCGGCATCCTTGTAAATCCGTGCCATTTCCTTTTGCAGCATTTCCGGATTTTTTTTATGTTTTTCCTGTAAGCGTTTCATCTCCGGCTGTATATCCTGCATCGCCTTCATGGATTTTACTTGCTTTATCGTCAGCGGATACAAAATCATTTTAATTACAACCGTCATTAAAATAATTGCAATCCCATAACTTTCAAACCCGAGTGTTGAACTCAGCTGAAAGAACAATTCCAAAATCTGCTCCAGCCAGCCAATAACCATATCAAAGATACCCAAAACATCACTTCCTAATATTTATTTCTTTTATTTTACAGGATCATATCCACCCTTATGAAAAGGATGACAGCGAAGAATTCTCTTTACCGCCATCCATCCCCCGCGAACTGCCCCATATTTTTCAATTGCTATTAACGCATATTGTGAACACGTCGGAATATAACGACAAGAAGGCGGCTTCAATGGGGATATAAACATCCGATAAAATTTTATCAGTAATATAAATATCCGCCTCATTCAATCCGCCTCATGTCTTAAAATCCGCGCCTTTCGAGCCAAGCTTCGAAAAGACTTCTCTATTACGCTATATTTTACATCCGTTGCCGCCTTTCGGCCGACAAGCAACAAACAATGTCTAGATTTCAACATATCCTGGTTTAAGCGATACGCTTCACGCAACAAGCGCTTGACACGGTTGCGCGTCACCGCATTTCCGAGTTTCTTCCCGGCAGCAAAGCCAACCTTTCCGCCTTCCGCCGGCGATGAAAATACATACAGCACCAAATAGCGGTCAGCATAGGAATGTCCATAGCGATAAACCTTTTGAAACTCTTTATTCTTCCGCAGAATTCTCTTCTTCGGCAACTTATACATTTCTAATCCTCATTCCGCTAAATGGAAAAAATAGGTCACCGTAGTGACCTAATATTAAGCTGACAGTTTTTTTCTGCCTCTTGCACGTCTTCTTTTCAAAACGAGACGTCCACCTTTAGTCTTCATTCGTTCACGGAAACCATGCGTTCTTTTCTTCCAAAGCGTATTTGGTTGATAAGTTTGTTTCATGTTTGCACACCTCCTTACCGCGATATAACAACATTCTAGGTCAAAATTATCAATTACAATAATCACAAATTTTAACTATATGAAATTATAGACTACACGGCCGATGGTGTCAAGAAATTTAAGGAGATGTACTCACAGCACACTGTGGATATTTTTTGTCTTTTTCTGCTTTTTATTCGAATTATTGTTGATAACTTCGGTCTATTTTGGTAATATATCTTTAGCTACTTATCCACATTTACATATAACATGGACCGTTTATACACATAAAATGTAAATTATCAACATATTCCATCATTTATACACAAATTTATCCACAGTTGTATAAATTGTTATATCTCCAATAAATACAAAGCCTCGAGAAGATTTTAGTTTTTCGATTTTGTATTTTTTTTCGCCTTTTTACCCCTGTTGCCTTTAAAGATATCCACATGTGTGGATAAAAATGTGGATATCTTTATTCAGATGTTTATAAAATTTGTTTATATCTTACTTTCAGAAAGGATTTTTTCAATGGAACAGACTCAATTACAGGCCACCTGGGAGCAAATCCTAAAAAAATTGGAAGATTCCCTGTCGCAAATCGTTTGCGAAAACTGGCTGCGACCGCTTGTGCCCGTTTCGCTGTCAACCACTACTCTCGAACTCGGCACCCCGACCGATTTTTCAAAAGAATGGATTGAAAAACATTATATTCCTTTCATCATTGATGCCAGTTATGAAGTAACCCAAGCAAAATTATCTATATCAATTAAAAGTCTGCATATTGAAGAAGCAGACAGTGTTCATCCCCTGCCGCAGACGCCAGCTACATCATCCGCGTTGTCTGGTGATGCTCCAGTCCAGGCGACACTAATTGATGAACTGAGCCAGCCACAGCGCCCGACAATACCATCGCCAATCGTACCCGGCGATTCCTCTTCCCTTAACCCAAAATACGTATTTGAAACATTTGTCACCGGAAATTCGAATCGTTTTGCCCATGCGGCTGCTCTGGCAGTTGCCGAATCGCCAGCAAAAGTTTACAATCCTTTTTTTATGTATGGCGGCGTCGGACTTGGAAAAACACATTTAATGCATGCCATCGGACATAAAATTTTGCAAAATCACCCGGAAATGCGGGTATTGTACATATCAAGTGAAAAATTCACCAACGAACTCATCAACTCCATTCGGGATGGGAAGCCGGAAGCTTTCCGCCAAAAATACCGAAACATTGATGTCCTGCTCGTCGATGATATCCAGTTTTTATCGAAAAAAGAGCACACCCAGGAAGAATTTTTCCACACGTTTAATACACTCCATGATGCCAATAAACAGATTATTATCTCAAGTGACCGCCATCCACGCGAAATTCAAACGCTCGAAGACAGGCTCCGCTCGCGGTTTGAATGGGGACTGATAACGGATATTCAGGCGCCTGATCTTGAAACACGTATTGCGATCCTACGAAAAAAAGCCTTACTGGAAAATCTTAATGTTCCCAATGATGTCATGGTTTATATAGCTAGTCGTATCGATAATAATATTCGGGAACTCGAAGGCGCACTAACGCGTGTCGTTGCCTTTGCCTCCCTTAACAATCAGGTAATAACCAACGAATTAGCTGCTGCCGCGTTAAAAGACGTATTCCCTACCGGAAAGACCAGACAGATTACCCTTGAACTCATTCAGGAAATCGTGTCCTCCTATTTTAAAATCAAAGTAGATGACCTTCTGGTAAAGAAAAGAACCCGAAATTTAGCCTTTCCTCGTCAGATAGCAATGTACCTTTGCCGAGAATTAACAGATACCTCGCTGCCGAGAATAGGCGAAATGTTTGGCGGCCGTGATCATACGACAGTTATTCACGCGCATGACAAAATAAGTCGGGAACGCAATGAGGATATGAAGCTCAATAATATAATCAAGGAACTTGTCCAGAGAATTGAAAGCATGTAGTGTATAAGTCTGTGTATAAGTCTGTATTTTTGCTGTAGATGATTTGTGGGTAATTTTTATCAAGAAAATAATTGTGAATATGTGGATAACTGCCCCTATATTTATTAACATGTTATTCACGGAAATATCGTTGATATCTTCGTTGAAATTCCTACTTATCAACTTATCCACAGGCCCTACGACTATTACGACTATATTTTTATTATATTTATAAACAGTAATACTAAATAAGGAGCGCACAAATGAAATTTACATGTACAAAAAATGAATTGGTACAGGCCGTTCAAATTGTGTCCAAAGCTGTATCGAGTAAACCGCAAATGCCGATACTATCCGGGATCTATCTGAATGCCTACGAAAATACCATTGAACTACAAGCTACAGATTACGAAATTGGCATTACTTGTAAAATTGATGCCGAAATCGAAGAACCAGGAACCATTGTGCTCTCCGGACGTTATTTCCAGGAAGTTGTTCGCCGTTTACCAGGAGAAACGATTGAACTTGAATTTGATCGGACAGAACAGACCGTAAAAATCACCTCAAATTCCTCGAATTTTAATCTGCTGAGCTTGCCGGCCAATGAATTTCCGGTTATAAAACCGCTGGAAGGAAACACAACCTTCACAATTCGTGATAACGTTTTTCGTGAATTAATTAAAAAAACAGTATTTGCCTGCTCGAATGATGAAGCCAGACCGATTTTTACCGGCTGTTTATTAGAAATTCACGGTTCGGATATGATTATGGCCGCTACGAATACGCATCGATTGGCTGTAAAACGAGAAATACTCGATGATTTTACCGGCAATATGAAAATTATTATTCCGTCTAAAATACTTAATGAACTTCAGCGGATTATGGTTTCTGAAATTCCGACGAATGTAATTGTAAACTGCACGTATAATCAGATCAGTTTTGCCTTTGATAATGTATATATTACTTCGCGTCTTATTGAGGGGCAGTTTCCGGATTATCAAAGAGTTGTTCCGCCACAGTTTACAACAAAAATCAATATCAACACACATGATTTTCAAGCGGCAGTCGATCGTGTATCCTTGATTTCGCGGGCTGGCGATTATAATATTATTCGCCTGGCGTTTAATGGCGACAAGGTCTGCATCACCTCTAATAATCCAGATATTGGTAAGGCTGAGGAAACGATTCCGGTTACGATTGAAGGTCCAGAAATCGATATTGCCTTTAATGCAAAATATGTAACGGATGTATTAAAAAACATCGAAGGGGACATGTTTGATTTCTCTTTTAATCAAGCGCTGAGTCCAGCAGCTATGCGCCCTGTAGGCGATGATACCTTCACGTATATCGTAACACCGGTAAGAACGGCACATTAAAAGGGACATAGTATATATGGTTTTATTAGGGGGCTGTTAAACAACAGTCCCCTAAATTTCCTTTACTAATATAAAATAAGGGACGATGAAAGCAGGCGATTTATCATGCAAAAAATAGAAATCAATACGGATGAAATACAGCTGGATCAATTATTAAAATGGGCAGCAATCGTAAATTCTGGTGGTCAGGTAAAATTTATGATTGAAGATGAAATTATTAAATTAAATGGTGTACTTGTTACTGCCAGAAGAAAAAAAATCAGACCTGGTGATGTCATCGAAATTGCTGGTGAGGGCAGCTGGCAAGTTGTAAAAAAACAGGGTGAATAAGGATGAAAGTAACAGCCCTTCATTTATATAATTACCGCAATTACAGCGATCTAACCCTTGAGCTCGCACCGGCACTCAATATCTTTCTCGGGGCCAATGCCCAAGGAAAGACAAATATTATTGAGGCTGTTTATTATGCGGCTATGGCTCGTTCTCATCGCACGAATGCCGAGGAAGATCTGATCCGCTGGCAATGCGGGGAGGCAAAATTAAAACTTGATTTTGAACGCCTGGGTGTGGAAAATCAGCTTCAGTTTGTTTTTAGCCGTGAAAAACGTCGGCAAATACTGCATAATGGGCAGAGTATTCGTCATAAAGAAATGATTGGGCTGGTAAATGTTGTATTATTTTCACCGGAAGATCTGTTTCTGATTAAAGGTGCGCCGGCTGGCCGGCGTCATTTTCTCGATGGGGAAATATCACAGTCGAGTCCGGCCTATTACCATGAAATTCTTAAGTATTCGCGGATTGTAACCCAGCGTAATACATTGCTGAAAAAGATTAGGGAGAGAAAAGCAAAAGCCGATTTACTCGATAGCTGGGATCCACAACTGGCAGTATCGGCAGCCAGTGTTGTGGAAAAGCGGCTGCAAGCGGTTAAAAAGCTCAATATGCTGGCTAAGCTGACACATCGAAGATTATCCAATAATCAGGAAAATTTAAATATCCATTATGAAATCAGCGGAATGGAAGATGTGACAGAAGATTTGATTTCATGGTATAATAGTAAACTGAACCAGTTTCGTGAAAATGATATTATGCGTGGTTCAACTAGTATTGGCCCGCACAGGGACGATCTCATTTTAGAAGTCAATGGGATAAATCTTCGTACCTTCGGCTCTCAGGGGCAACAACGCACGGGGATTTTAGCCTTGAAGCTGGCGGAACTCGAATTTATTAAGTCAGAAACTGGAGAATATCCAATATTATTGTTGGATGATGTAATGAGTGAGCTTGATGAAAACCGCCGGGAGCAGTTGCTTTTTTTTATAAAAAAAGAACGGATTCAGACGCTTATAACGGCAACAGATCAGGCCTATTTCCCGTCGCTCGCCAGCAGTAAATACTATCATGTGGATAACGGCAGAATCGTGGGGTGATTATTTGGCAGCAGGAAAGGCGCGTACAGCCAAATTTGAGCGCGTAAATGCTATCCTTCCTAAAATGATTCACTCTCTGGGGATGAATCACAAATATAAGGTGCAGTTGATTTTTTTTTACTGGCAAAAAATTGTCGGTCCGGCAATTGCTGCTCAGGCTGTGCCCAATAGTGTTGCTTTTGGTACCTTGACATTATGTGCTAAAAGTTCTGTCTGGGCCAATAATCTCATGATGATGAAGCTGGAATTGATGCAGAAGATCAATATGTTTATTGGCGAGACGGTGATTAAGGATATTCGCTTTCAGGGACACTCCTGGAATGAGAAGGACCGGGAAATTGAATCTTTACCTTCAGGGCCTAATCTTGGAAAAGTATTGCAGTGTGTTGCTTTGGCTGAGGAAGAACTGGCGGTGGCCAGGGATTCCTGCGCTATGGTACAGGATGAGACGCTTCGTCAGCAGCTGGAACGTCTTTATCAGAAGAATATGAAGCTGAAAAAACTGGAGCAGCAATATGAATGGCAGCCCTGTGAAATATGTGGTATTTTGTGCCCGCCGCCTGAAAAATATTGTCATGTCTGTGAACGCGAGCAAAGGGAACGGACGGAAGAAAAGATTCGGCAGCTGCTGACGGATATGCCATGGGCACGATATGCTGATGTCTATAAATATATTCCCTGCAGCAAAGAAATGGTAAATCGTCAGAGGATAAGGATGCTGCAAAAGGCTGTCAGAAAAGTGGATCCGGAAAAGCTTGACAGTATTGAAGCTAAGACATTGGTTATGCTGTACCGCTGTATACCGCCGGAACAATTAACCGAGGAAATCATTACCAAGACGCTGCATCGCCTGCGCAATGACCTACCGCAGATGATCTTTAAAAAAGGCAGCCGCAAGTATCCTAAAAAGCAGAAGAAGTGAAGGTGATTCTGTGTTTTTACACTTAGGTGGAGATCGTGTCGTGGGATTGCGAGAGATTATTTCAATTGGCGATTGCACGCCTTTTCTTGACGATCCGCATAAAAAATTTGATATTAATCGGGAATTCTTAGAGCGTATGCAATCTGAGGGCAAAGTGATTGATGATTCGGATAAAAAGCCGAAATCCTTTGTCGTAACTGATGATAAAATTTATCTGTCGGCGATTTCGTCTGTTACGTTAAAACGACGTGCCGGTATGATATTTGATATAGATATGAAGAAATGATAAAGGATGATGGAGGTTTATATGTCAAATAATGATATTGAGAAAATGAATCCTGAAGATTTAACTGATAAAGATCTGGATACTTCTAATGTGGAAATCCATCTCGATGAAATGAGTGCTGAACTGACGGCTGTGGAAGGGGATTACGGCGCAGATCAGATTCAGATTTTAGAAGGGCTGGAGGCAGTGCGCAAACGCCCGGGAATGTATATTGGCAGCACATCAGCCCGCGGTTTACACCATCTTGTCTACGAAGTTGTCGATAACAGTATTGATGAAGCTTTGGCTGGTTATTGTACCCATATAGAGGTTACGATTCATAAGGATAACAGCATCACGGTTGTTGATAATGGTCGTGGGATTCCGGTTGATATGCATGCCAGTGGCAAACCGGCAGTAGAAGTCGTGCTTACCGTACTGCATGCCGGTGGTAAATTTGGCGGTGACAGCGGCTACAAAGTGTCTGGCGGCTTACACGGAGTTGGTGTATCTGTCGTCAATGCGTTGAGTAAAAAAATGGAAGTTGAAGTTCGTCGCGAGGGGAAAGTATATGCTATTTGCTTTAACCGCGGCTATACGAAGAAGGCCTTGCAGGTTATTGGCGATACCGAGGAAACAGGAACGACGGTACATTTTTGCCCGGATCATGAAATATTTACGGAGCTCGTATATCAGTTTGATGTTCTCAAGCATCGTCTGCGTGAACTTGCCTTTTTGAATCAGGGACTTACGATTACTTTGACCGATGAACGCGAGGACAAAAAAGAGAAATTCTTTTTTGAAGGCGGAATTCGCTCATTTGTTGAGCATTTAAACCGCA
The DNA here is from genome assembly GCA_963678095.2 of Selenomonadaceae bacterium. Taxonomy (GTDB): domain Bacteria; phylum Bacillota; class Negativicutes; order Selenomonadales; family Selenomonadaceae. The sequence continues at coordinate 1,564,608 of OY782746.1, forward strand.
ATAAGGAAATCATCAATACCGAAGCAATTTATTTTAACGGCACGAAAGATACAACGGTTGTTGAAATTGCGATGCAGTACAATACAAGTTATAGTGAAAATATTTACAGTTTTGTAAATAATATTAATACAGAAGAGGGCGGAACGCATCTGGCTGGTTTTAAGATTGCCTTGACGCGAGCAGCCAACGACTTTGCGCGCAAACAGGGGATATTAAAATCTTCGGAAGAAAATCTGAGCGGTGAAGATATTAGGGAAGGTCTTACCTGTGTTATCAGCCTGAAGATTCGTGAGCCGCAGTTTGAAGGGCAGACGAAAACAAAACTTGGCAATTCAGAGGTTCGAGGGATTGTCGATTCGATTGTTTCCAGCGGAATCGGCGAATACTTTGAAGAAAATCCGGCGATCACAAAGAAAATCATTGAAAAGGCGATTATGGCCTCCCGGGCCCGCGATGCGGCCCGCAAAGCACGTGAACTTACACGGCGTAAAAATGCCCTTGAGGTCAGCTCGCTGCCGGGAAAACTGGCCGATTGCTCGAGTAAGGACGCTATGCAGGCAGAGATCTATCTGGTCGAAGGGGACAGTGCCGGCGGCTCGGCTAAACAGGGGCGTGATCGCCGGTTCCAGGCTATTTTGCCACTGCGCGGCAAGATCTTGAATGTCGAAAAAGCGCGGCTTGATAAGGTTTTAAATAACGAGGAAATTCGGACGATGATCACAGCCTTTGGCTGTGGTATCGGTGAAGAATTCGACCTTGATAAGAGCCGGTACGGTAAAATCATTATCATGACCGATGCCGATGTCGATGGTGCCCATATCCGGACTTTGCTGTTAACCTTCTTTTATCGTTATATGCGTCCGTTGATCGAAAACGACCGCGTTTACATTGCCCAGCCGCCACTTTTCCAGATCCGCAAAGGTCGGCAGCATTGGTATACGTACAGCGATGATGAACAAAATGCCAAGCTCAATGAAATTGGCCGTGATGGAATTGTTGTTCAGCGCTATAAAGGTCTCGGCGAAATGAATCCGGAACAGCTGTGGGAAACGACGATGGATCCGGAAGCGCGTACGGTCCTCAGGGTAAAACTTGAGGAAGCAGAAGAAGCGGACAGTATTTTCTCAGTTTTGATGGGCGAAAAAGTAGAACCGCGGCGTAAATTTATCGAGGATCATGCCAAGCTCGTGCGTAATCTCGATGTCTAATTGACATAAAAATCATCATTTGACAATTTGTCTTTTTGATGATATTATTAGCTCAAATAAATATCAAATGTTTCCTGCAAGGGGAGTAGCTGAACGGCTGGATATCGTCAATACGAGCGTGAGCTCCGGTACAGTCGGCACAAAGTTGTAAGCAAGACCTTGTTCTGTACAGCCATTTACTGTGCGGGACAAGGTCTTTTTGTATAAAAGGGGACGCTTGGATCATGGGAGAAATATTTTTAGGAGAATGGTGTACGGCCTTAGTGGGGATATTACTGCTTGATTTAATATTGAGTGGTGACAATGCCATTTTGATTGCACTTGCCTGTAAAAATTTGCCGGAACGACAGAAACTGAAAGCCATTGTAATTGGGGGCCTGGGGGCTGTCCTGATTCGGATCGTGCTTACCTTGTTTGCGACAAGTCTGTTGTCAATATCGTATTTACAGTTTTTAGGTGGAGTAGCGCTTCTTTATATATCCGTCAGATTATTAACGGAACAGGCGGAGGAAACAAGTGAAATAAAGGTTATGCCTCTGACCTTTATGGCGGCTGTAAAGACCATATTGATTGCCGATTTTATCATGAGTATGGATAATATTCTTTCGTTGGCTGCACTGGCCAATACGGTTACGGCAGGCAAATGGAGCCTGATTATCTGCGGACTGCTGATCAGCATACCCCTTGTACTCTGCGGGGCGCAGATCTTCCTGCTACTGATTCGTCGGTTTCCTGCCATTATATATATAGGGGCTGCGGTATTGGCTCATACAGGGGCTGAGATGATGATTATGGACCAGGCTGTCGGCAACGTCTTTACGCCTTATGCCGCAGTTGTAAAAGTGGCCTGTGTGGTCGCTGTCCTTGCTAGTGGTTGGTATATAACCCGGGAAAAAAGGATGCCGACCGAATATCATATACATGCAAAATAGAAACGATTTTATTGGGAGGTAAAAAAATGAACACATTAAAAACTACAATGCTTATGGCGCTTTTGACGGGCTTGCTGGTTATTGTCGGCGGGGCTGTTGGCGGACGCAGCGGGGCAACCTTTATGCTGCTGATTTCTTTTGGTATAAATTTCTTTTCCTATTGGTACAGTGATACCATTGTTTTGAAAGCCTATAGTGCCCGGGAGGTAACTCCGACGCAGGCACCAGACCTTTATCGCATGGTGGAAAATTTGGCAGGCAATGCTGCTTTGCCTATGCCACGCGTGTATATTATTGACAGTGAAATTCCAAATGCGTTTGCAACCGGCCGTAATCCGTCGCATGCTGCGGTAGCCGTGACGACAGGTATTATGCGTACGTTGCAGTATGATGAATTGGCTGGTGTAGTCGCGCATGAGTTGTCGCATATAAAAAATCGTGATACGTTGATCAGTACAGTGGTTGCTTCAATTGCCGGTGTTATTTCCTGGATAGCGAATATGGCACAATGGGCTGCAATCTTCGGTATGGGACGAAATGATGACGAGGACAGCGGCAGTACAATCGGCATGCTGTTTACGATTATCATTGCTCCGATTGCCGCGATGTTGATTCAGATGGCAATTTCCCGGTCACGGGAATACCAAGCCGATGAAAGCGGTGGCCGAATTTGCGGGAATCCTCTTGCCTTGGCAGCAGCTTTGGAAAAGATTGATTATTATGCTAAAAATGCTGTTATGCGCCAGGCTACGCCGCAGACAGCCCATATGTTTATCATTAATCCGCTCAGTGGGTCGGCAAAGAAGTTAATGAATCTTTTTAGTACGCATCCGGCTACAGAAGATCGAATTGCCCGCCTGCGTCAGCAGGCTCGCGGATAAATATATTGATGTGAAAAATACCCGGCAAAAATTTTGCCGGGTATTTTTCTAAGCGTCGGTATTGACAGACAGCTTTTTTTTAGATAAACTGTTAGCAGTTGAATAAAAGATTTCGCAGGACGAGAGAATAAGAGAGTCTATGCTTCGCTTTTTAGGATAAAGGGAGAAGTGTGGGCTTATTTTGTTTGTGTTTTTAAATAAAGAGAGCAGGTTTTTATATGGTAAAATTAGAGCAGATGTTTTCAAAAAATTTTGTAATTGCATCCGTTAATACGATGGAAGATTTTATGGATGCGGTAAATTCCTCACAAGTAGCTTGCATCATGTTGAAGTTTGGTGATATTGAGAATCTTATAGATCTTGTAAAAACAGCGCATAATCATAAAAAGTATGTAATCGTACATATTGATGCCGTTAAAGGGATAGCACGAGATATTTTTGGCATCCGGTATTTGGCTAAAATAGGGGTTGATTGTATTGATACGACGAAGCCGCAGCTGATAGCAGCTATTAAATCCGTAGGAATGCTTGCCATGCAGGTGATGTTTCTTGTTGATACTGAAGCGTTAAGAATGGGGATTGATTCTATAAATAAAAATAAACCCGATGCTGTAATTATTATGCCGATGAGTATTCCCGCGCCTGTTTTAAAAAAAATAGAAAAGAACATAGGCTGCAAAATTATTCTTGGTGGTTTGGCATCAAGCCGGAGTGATATTGATAAGGCCATAAAAAATGGAGCGGCGGCAGTGGTTGCAAGTCGTCATGAATTGTGGCAGACCGTGTAAGTGGTTTTAAGTTATTAAGCAGATAGTCTAAACTTTATGTTTTATGATGAGTATAAGAGGACCAGAGTATAAGAGTGTCCATATTTCATCCGTTTTATGATAAGCGGGTGAGGTATGGACTTTTTTATTTATAAAAACAGAAAAAACGATTTTTTGTGATCTGCAAAATCAGCTAGTTTAAATTTAAAGGGGGAATGTGTATCGATCAATTTTAGCGATGTCAGTTTTTACAGGAAATCAATAGAGTAGAATGAGGGAGGAAAAAAAATGAATCTTGGGAAAAAAATTGGATTTTTGCTACTGTTTGTTTTTATGTTTACCATGTCTTTATCCGTTGGTTTTTGTGCACAGGCACCAAGTTCGGAAAAAATTAAAGTCATGTGCTATGGGGATTCGAATACCTGGGGCTGGATTCCGGTAGAAAGTGGTGCCACTACCCGCTATGACAATAATATACGCTGGACGGGGGTATTGCAGGCAAAATTAGGCAACCGGTATCAGATCATTGAAGAAGGTCTCAATGGAAGAACCGCGGGAGTAGATGACTATCAAAACGGCTTAGTTGATCCACTAGTAAAAGATATGAATTTAAATGGCCGGCCGACACTCTTACCCATACTCAAATCACAATTGCCGCTTGATGTCGTAGTTGTGATGCTAGGAACCAATGATGTAAAGACACATTTGAAACAAAGTCCAGAGCAAATTGCTCAATCCGTAAAAAATCTCGTTATGATTATAAAACAAAGCAATAGCAATAAGGATGCAGAATGGCTGAACTATAAAGTTCCTAAAATTTTGCTTGTTTCGCCGGCTCCGGTAAAACAAGGGGCATCGCAGGGCCTCAATGAACTTTTTGATGGTAGTGATAAACCATCGGCGCAGCTCGCTGGCTTGTATGAAAAAGTAGCTGCTGAAACCGGAGTTGAGTTTTTTGATGCAGCGACGCTGATTCCGGCAGCGGATGGTCTTGACGGCATACATTTAACGCCAGCATCACATAAAAAACTTGGGTTGGCTCTGGCCGATAAAATAAGCTCTATGGCGAAATAAACGCAGTGAAATCGTCTTATAACTGACATAAAAAAAGCTATTGTCACAATTTTCAATGTGGCAATGGCTTTTTTATTTAGGGAAAATGATGATAATATAAAACAAATATACATTTCATTTTCCCCTGTGTTATAGTAAAAATACAGCAAGGCGTAGAATAAGTAGCCGCAATATATTTTATGATAGGAAGAAGGTGAGAAAATATGGAAAAATATGTTTTGGGAATTGATCAAGGGACTACCTGCATAAAGGCAATGATTTTTTCAAAGAATTTAAATGTTGTTGGTGTTGCTCGGCGTGAGTTTTCCCAGGGATATCCCAAGCCAGGCTGGGTGGAACATGATCTGACGGAAATATGGAAAATTACAAGAGCGGTCATAAAGGAAGCCTTAAAGGATGCAAATATTTTATCGCAGGATTTAGCTGCTATTGGAATTGCCAATCAGCGCGATACCACTGCTTTTTGGTATAAAAAAAATGGAAATCCTATTGGTAAAGCTGTGGTTTGGCAGGATCGGCGAAGTTTGCCGATTGTTGAAAAAATGATAGAGCATGACAAAGCAGGGATAGAATCCAGGACAGGTATGATATTGATCCCCAATATTGCTGCAGCAAAGATAAAATGGGCGATTGATAATCAAAAAGAAGTTAAAGCGGGGATCGAGAAGGGGGAAGTGGTGTATGGAACAATTGATAGCTGGCTGATTTGGAAGTTGTCAGGAGGAAGAGCACATGTAACGGATTATTCCAATGCTTCCGTTACGGCACTGCTTAATGCCAGGACGCTTGCCTACGATCATGATATTCTTAATTTTTTGGAAATACCAGTATCAATTTTACCAGAAATAAGGAATTCATCGGAAATATATGCGTATACAGATCCAGCTGTTTTTGGTGCGACAGTACCTATTTCTGGTGCAGTCGGCGATCAGCAAGCATCTATGCTGGGACAGGGATGCATAAAAAAAGGAATGGCTAAAAATACATATGGTACGGGATCGTTCATCTTATATAATAGCGGTAATCGACATATACAGCCTTTAGCCGGCCTGTTTTCACCGATTCTTTGGAAAATAGGACAGCAGGTAGTATATGGGGTAGAAGGAATGGCAGACATATCTGGGGCAGGAATTCAATGGCTTCGCGAGGGCGCCGGAATAATAAAGAAAAGCAGTGATGCGGAAGCGTTGGCAAAAACAGTAGCCGATACGGGCGGTGTTTATTTTGTTCCGGCCTTTGTTGGTCTTGGGTCGCCTTACTTCGATGCGTATGCCCGTGGCATGATCGGTGGAATACATGCCACGACCACTCGAGAACATATTATCAGGGCGACATTGGAAGCCATGGCTTACCAAGTAAAGGATGCCATGTTGGTCATGGAGAAAACTTGCGGCAGGCGGTTAAAAAAATTACGTGTGGATGGAGGCGGCTCTACGAGTGATTTTCTAATGCAGTTTCAGGCTGACATTTTGGGGATTCCCATAGAAAGGCCCAAGATTACAGAAACAACTTGTCTTGGAGCTGCCTATTTAGCGGGGATTGCCGTCGGATATTGGGATAATTTAGATTTTATCTTAGAAAATTGGCAACTGGAACGGTGTTTTATGCCGAAAATATCTTCTGATCAGCGGGAATTTCTATATAGTGGTTGGCAAAGAGCCTTAAAAACAGCTTCAAACTGGCTGCGATAAGGCAATATAAAACGATACACGAAAAAGCTGCTGGCAGTTTTTCCTGCCAGCAGCTTTTTCGTATACAAACCTTAGCAGGAAAATATACCTGTCTAGGTTTGTTTGGTGTAGAAGGGTTTTCTTTCCATCAGCCCCATAAGAGCCAGAATCTGATTCAAGGCTGTTTCTGCATCCTGCACATTTTTTACTACATAAGTGGAAATTTTCCAGGATTCAAATTCGTTATTATTTTGGGCATATTCCAGATTATGCTTGATTTCATCATTACTTTCATTCATTTTCAGCATTCGCTCAATCAGTGATACATAATCGACCATGATATAGATGGATTCAAGCTGACGGGGCAAAAGACGCTGCAATTGTTTTAGGCCATTGGTTTCCACTAGTACCATACTGATGGGATATTGCTGCAGCGATTGTACGATATCGTCTTTTTTCAGACCGAAGTATTCGCCGCGATACGTGACTTTTTCAATCAGATTGAGCTTAAAAAAATCATCTTTTGGAACCTTGATAAAAAAATGCTGATCATGCTTTCCCGCTATAGGTTCACGAGTTGTATAGCTGGGAATATAATGAATACCAAAATCCTCCAGCTTTTTTATCAGGAGGCGTTTGCCGGCAGCATGAGGCCCGACAATTGCATAAATTTTATGTTCCATAAATACACCTCTGATCCCTTTTTAGGAATATTGATGACGAAACAGTGCTTATGCAATCATCTTATCATATATCAAAGGATTTATAAATAAAAAAATGTAATAATCAGAAATCTTGGATGATGAAACGCTATGTAGCAGGGAAAAAAGTTGTATAGAAAAAACAAAAGCGAGAGCTTCCGATCGCCCTCGCTTTTGCCGCCTCTACCTTACCTTTGCCACCTGCTGCAAAAGCAGCAGTTCCCCAATCAGTAGGATACACTACTTTGTCTGTTTTGGCAAGGGTGAAAAAATAAAAATTCCTTACAAAAATGTAAGGAATAAATTTTTTATGGTCGGAGCAGCAGGATTCGAACCTGCGACCCCCTGGTCCCAAGCCAGGTGCTCTACCAAGCTGAGCCATGCCCCGATAAGCAGTAACATTAACTATTATATTTTAAAAATGAGGGGTTGTCAATAGCCGGGGCTTTATCCGGCTACTGACGTATGTGTATTATAGAGGGTATAAAAAAATATGTCAATGGGTAAAAGGTTTTTTTCTGGTATTTTATGAAAAGAAGGAAAAAATTTGACCGATAGAGAAATAAACATTGTGTTTTATGACAATTAGCAGCTATATTTTTAGAAAATTCACTATAATCTATACAGCTGGAGGAGATCAAATGTATTTTTACTGTGAGAAATGCAAGAAGAAGTATCCGATCAGTACATTGTCATATCGCTGTCGTTGTGGTGGCTTATTTCGTCTGTTTAAAAAACCGACGGAGGAAATGGCCTATACGGTTTCAATTGGTGAAATAAAAACACCGCTGGTCAGAGCACAAATTGACCAAATGGAAGTGTTTTTAAAAATGGAGCAGTTGCAGCCAACAGGATCTTTTAAGGGCCGCGGGGCCTATACTTTGATCAACCAGCTAAAAAATGTCGGAATAAAGAGCATTGTGGAGGATTCTTCCGGCAATGCAGCGACGGCAATTGCCGCCTATGCTGCCGCAGCTGGTATAGAATGTTCGGTGTATCTGCCGGCCGGAACGTCTGCGGCCAAAATAAATCAGATATCGGCCTATGGGGCGAAGATAAAGGAAGTAGAGGGAAGTCGTGATAAAGCTGGCGAAGCGGCCCGGGCGGCAGCTGAAAATACGTATTATGCTTCCCATGTGTATAATCCGCTGTTTTTTGAGGGAACAAAATCATTGGCCTATGAAATCTATGAACAGATGGATTTTCAGGTGCCGGAATATATTTTTATGCCGGTGGGAAATGGGTCGATGCTGCTCGGACTATATTACGGTTTTATCGAAATAGGGCGATTGCCCAAATTTATTGCGGTGCAGAGTGAAAACTGCTGTCCAGTATATCAGGGATTTTATGATCTGCCGCGCCGGCGTATTGGCAAAACCGTAGCGTCTGGTATTCGGGTGGGACGGCCGCCGAGGCTACCGGAAATACTGATGGCACTTCATCATAGCCAGGGAGATGTCGTAACGGTCAGTGATGAGGAACTGCTTATTTCACAGGATAAAATTGGACGTCAGGGACTTTATGCCGAAGCGACAGCTGCTGCTGCTTTTGCTGGTGCCCGCAAATATTTTGCTGCGGGAAAACCGGATAATTACCGGGTGATTATTCCGCTTACAGGCTCAGGACTAAAAAAATAGAAAAATATACTTTTCTGTCAGAAATGCTTATAATGGTAAAGGTACAGGATGACAGGAGGGTGTTTTTTTGGCTGATTTTGATATGATACTTTTTTTAATGTTTATGGGCTTTATCGCAGCTTTTATTGATGCCATTGTTGGGGGAGGCGGGCTGATCGGCTTGCCGGCACTTTTGTGGACCGGGATTTCCCCTGTCGTGGCACTGGGAACCAATAAAGTTGCGGCTGTTATGGGGGCTTTAACGAGTTTTGTCACGTTTATCCGTTCGGGGAAAGTGAATTTTTCGATTATAAAAATTCTTTTTCCCTTGGCATTTATTGGGTCGCTTATTGGCGTTGTTGTCGTTCGGCAGATACCGCCTGATTTTTTGCGGCCGCTGGTAATCGTACTTCTGATTGGCGTGACCATTTACAGTCTTTTTAAAAAAGACTGGGGAGAAACTTCTACGTACGAAGGAATTACAAAGCGTCGGCTTTATCTGAGTGGCCTGGCAGCTTTTTTACTTGGTTTTTATGATGGTTTCTTTGGCCCAGGCGTTGGTTCCTTTTTAATGTTTGCGTTTTTATTCCTTGGGTTTGATTTTATTGAAGCGGCGGGAAATGCCCGGGCGCTCAATTTTGCCAGCAATGTTGCTGCTGCCGGCTTGTTTATGTATTTTGATCTGGTAAATTATGCTTATGCCGTGCCCATGGGGTTGGCGATGATCGTCGGTGCCTACTGCGGGGCAAAAGTAGCTTTGAAGAAGGGAGCCTCCTATGTGCGGCCGCTGTTTATTCTGATGACTACCATTCTGATTGGTAAACAGCTTTGGACTCTATGGCAATAAAAAACGGAAGGCTAGGGCCTTCTGTTTTTTATTGTAGCGGGAAAATAGTGCCTACAGGGGAAATGCTGTATTTTTATTTTATTCACGGTCAAATTCATTGAACAAAAGTTTTTTTTCCATTAGAATAAAGAAAAGATCAATTTTAGGAGGCGGCGTTTTGATTCAGGCAATTATTGATATAGGGTCCAATACCATAAGGCTGGCAATTTATCAAATTGAATATGGGAAAATTGAACTGCTGATGAAAAAGAAACATGCGGTTGGGCTCGCAGCCTATATAAAAAACGGAATCATGCAGCCGAAGGGAATTGATAAGACCTGTGTTATTCTTGAGGAATATAAAGAATTTTTATCCAGCCTAAAAATTGAGAATATAACAGCTTTCACGACGGCAGCCTTGCGCAATGCAGCCAATAGTGAGGCGGCTGTCAGTGAAATTAGGCAGCGCACGGGAATTAACATCCGGGTCATTTCTGGTGATGAGGAGGCTACCTTTGATTTTATCGGAGCGACCCATGATTTAAAAGATCCGGATGGACTGTTGATCGACATTGGCGGTGCCAGTACGGAAATTGTTCTCTATAAGAACCATCAGATTTGTCAAAAGATCAGTCTTCCCGTCGGGTCCCTGGCGTTGCATACAAAATATGTGGAGGATCTGTTGCCAAGTCACGAAGAGATCCAGGATATGGAGGCAGAAATCAGCCGGTTGCTTGACCAGGCCGAGGAATTTAAAGACGTAAAATTTCTCGATATCTGTGGTATTGGCGGAACCTTTAAAGGAGCGGTTGCCTTGTATAATGAGATTTTTCAGGTCGATAAAACCAACCATTCCTTCCCGGCAGAAAAACTCGAGGTGATGATTCATCGGTTTACAAGGGATGAAGCGATGTCTTCGGAGGATGCGGTAATTCTCCTAAAGGCAGTTCCTGAACGTCTACAGACGATTGTTCCGGGACTCGTGGTTGCCTGCGTACTGGCAAAACATTTTGCCAGTCAGAGGATCAATTATTCTGATTCCGGCGTGCGGGAGGGGTATTTGTATGATCAGATTATCGGCGATTCGCTTCAGTGATCGTCCCTGACGCATGTTTTTTATTAAAAATAGCTGTTGAAAATTTAAAAAAAACAGGCAGTAGAACGTTAGCTGAAGCCTTATAAAACGCCGATTTATGGACAGTTTTAGTAAAAAATGATATAATGAAATGCTAGTGTGAAATAGATATATGTTTTTAATATATGTAAAATGATTTTGAGGTGAGAATGTGGATTTTGGTATAGGAAAGGTTTTGCCGGTCAATATCGAAGATGAGATGAAAAATTCTTATATCGATTATGCGATGAGCGTTATCGTAATGCGCGCGCTGCCGGATGTCCGCGATGGCATGAAACCGGTACATAGGCGTATTTTATATGCAATGCACGAAGCTGGGATGGCATCTAATAAGCCATATAAGAAATCAGCCCGTATCGTCGGAGAAGTACTCGGTAAGTACCATCCGCATGGGGACACTTCAGTTTATGATGCAATTGTCCGTTTGGCGCAGGATTTCTCTTCCCGCTATATGCTTGCTGATGGGCATGGTAACTTTGGCTCCGTCGATGGTGATTCGGCGGCAGCTATGCGTTATACAGAAGTCAGAATGTCAAAAATTGCTGAGACGATGCTGCAGGACATTGAAAAAGAAACCGTGGATTTTGTGCCGAACTACGATGAATCGATGAAAGAACCATCGGTTTTGCCGGCGAAACTGCCTAACCTGTTGGTCAATGGTTCTTCGGGAATTGCGGTAGGTATGGCTACCAATATTCCGCCGCATAACTTATGTGAAGTCATTGACGGTGTATTGATGATGATTGATAATCCGGAAGTGACGATACCAGAACTGATGCTGGCCATCAAGGGGCCGGATTTTCCGACCGGTGGTTTGATTTTAGGTGAAGAAGGTATTTATTCAGCCTATACAACGGGGCGCGGCATTGTAAAAATGCGGGCTCAGACGCGTACGGAAACGATGTCAAATGGCAAGCCGCGTATTATTGTCACGGAATTGCCATATCAGGTCAATAAGGCCCGTCTGGTAGAAAAGATTGCCGAACTTGTTCGCGATAAATCGATTGAGGGGATTACGGATCTGCGCGATGAGTCGGACCGCAACGGTATGCGGGTTGTCATTGAACTGCGCCGTGATGCCAATGCCGATGTCATATTAAATCAGCTCTACAAGCATACGCAGCTTCAGGAGAGCTTTGGGATTATCATGCTGGCATTGGTGGATGGCAAACCGCAGGTATTGAACCTGCGTGAAGTATTGCATTATTATATAAAGCATCAGCAGGATGTCATGACCCGTCGCACGCAGTATGAACTGAGAAAGGCAAAGGACAGAGCCCATATTTTAGAAGGCTTGACAATTGCCCTGGATCATCTTGACGCCGTAATTAAGATGATTCGTGAATCCCGCACAGCCGATATTGCCCGGGCGGCGTTGATGACGACGCTTGATCTTTCGGAAAAACAGGCACAGGCAATTCTCGATCTTCGTTTGCAGCGCTTGACAGGTCTTGAACGAGAAAAGATTGAAGAAGAGTATCAGGAGATCTTAAAGACGATCGAATGGCTCGAATCTGTACTGGCTGATGAGGCAAAATTGTTTAATATCATCAAGGAAGAATTGCTCGAAATTAAGCGTAAATTCGGCGATGGTCGTCGCACACGAATTACAGAGGATATATCAAAGCTCAATATGGAAGATTTGATTGCTGAGGAAGATGTTGTGATTACGCTTACGCACAATAATTATATTAAGCGGATGCCGCTTGATACATACCGCAATCAAAAACGCGGTGGCCGGGGAGTTACCGGTATGGGAACGAAGGAAGAAGATTTTGTTGAAAACATGCTGATTACGACAACGCATCACACGATTCTCTTCTTCACCAACCGAGGCCGGGTGTATCACCTGAAGGGCTATGATATTGCCGAGTCAAGTCGTATTGCTAAAGGAACGGCAATCATCAATTTGCTGACGCTTGAAGTGAATGAAAAGATCACAGCGGTTATTCCTATCAATAAATTCGCGGAAGGTAAATTCCTCTTTATGGCTACCCGTAAAGGGATTGTTAAAAAGACGGATCTGCTGGACTTTGATACGGCCCGTAAAGGCGGCCTGATTGCGCTTACGCTCGATGATGATGATGAATTGATCGGGGTTAAGCTCACAGACGGCAACCGGCATGTGATTCTCGGAACGCGTGATGGCATGGCCATTGCTTTTGCTGAAGAAGATGTCCGGGCAATGGGGCGCAATGCACATGGTGTTCGCGGCATTCGCCTGCGTGAGGAAGATGAAGTTGTCGGCATGGATAATCTGAAAAAGAACGGGGAAGTCCTGTCAGTGACAGAGGCTGGCTATGGTAAACGCACGCCGACCTCGGAATATCGCCTGCAGGCCCGTGGGGGTAAAGGACTGATCAATTTCAAGGTAACGGATAAGACGGGTGTCGTTGTCGGTCTTAAGGTAGTGCGTCCGGAACAGGAATTGATGTTGATTACGACCGAGGGTATCGTGATTCGCACTAATGTTGATGAAATATCTGTGATCAGCCGCAATACGCAGGGTGTGATGCTGATGCGGACCGATTCGCATGATCGTGTGGCCTCCATGGCGACAATGGATCAAAAATCAGAGAGTTAATGAGAAGGAAAGGCCGGATGCATTTGCATCCGGCCTTTTTGTGAGGTGATAGCGTTGTTTTTTAATGGGCTTGGCAAAAATTTGATCTATCTGGGATTCATAATACTGGTGATAGGCTTAATTCTTCATTTTGGTAGCAAATTTCTTCCTCTGGGCCGTTTGCCGGGAGATTTTTCCTGGGGAAATGACAGGTTCTCTGTTCATTTTCCTTTAATGACCAGCATTCTTGTGAGCCTTGTTTTGACCTTGCTGTTAAATATATTTTTTCGTTAAGGTGAAAAGGACGGGAAATAAAACAGCAGGAGCAGCCCGCTTACGAGCTGCTCCTGCTGTTTTATAGAACTTATTGAGTCTTACCGGTATTATCGCCGATGCGCGGCGGTGATGGATTGGTCGAAGTTCGCGGTGGCACGGACGTTGCTGTACCAGCTGGTGGGGAATCCGTTGCGTCTGCCGGTGGGGATTTGCGGTCACCACTGTCGCTGTCTGACAATTTTTTCGTATCGCCGCTTTTCTTTGTATCACTTGTCTTGTTGTTTTTTGTGGACGTGTCTTCCTTCAGGGCTGGCCGCAGCTTGCCAACAGAGGTATCTGTAGCCGGAACTTCTGTGGCGCCTGATGGAATGGAATTTTCATATTCACTTTGTTCACGTTCCATAGCGGAGCGCATTGAAGAATTCATGCTGATGCCGAGTGTATTGGCAATCGTGCTACGTAGTTTGGTAATATCAGGAATCCAGTAACTGATTTCATCGATGTAAAGCGGGCGTCCAGGAACCATATCGGTTTTTAAACCATTTTTCTGTGCTTCTTTGAGTGTTCCGGCAAATTCTAGCATTTCCCGCACGGACATATCTGTTTTTATGGAATTGCTGATTTCCTTAATGATAGCAGGAATCTGTGGGATAATGGAAGGCGAAGCCATTTTATCCATCAGCGCTTTCATAAATTTTTGTTGACGGCTGATGCGTCCGATGTCGCCTTCCTCATCGCGATAACGGACATAGGTTACGGCGGTTTTGCCATCCATGTGCTGCATGCCTGGGCGCAGATCAATCAACAGGCCGCCGTCATCATCCCAGGGATCTTCATAATACATGCGCTTTTCAACATCGATATCAATGCCGCCAATCGCATCAATAATTCGCTGGAAAGCACGAATATTAATGATTACATAATGATCCATTGGTGTGCCGAGAAAATTTTCGACCGTTTCACGGGCGAGTTTATGTCCGCCATAGGCATAGGCGGCATTGATCTTGTCAAAGCCATGCCCTTTTATTTTTACCCGGGTATCACGAGGAACTGAAAGCAGTGCCGCCTGATCTTTTTTCGGGTCAATGGTTGCAACCATCAAGGTATCGCTGCGCCCGACATCATCGTCGCGCTCATCAATGCCCATGATCATAATCGTAGCCTTGTCTTTGGCGACGAGCATCCCCTCAGTGGCCGCTGATTTAGGCTTGTCAAAGAAACCGGAAGATGCGAAGACTGCTCCAGCAACGGCTGCCAGAACAAAGAGCAGGCTGATTATCTTCAGCCTGGATCGTTTTTTCTTTCTATTTTGTCGAACAGATCTAGTTGTATTAGCATGAGCCATAAAAAAACATACCCTCTTTTATACAATTTATAAGATACAATACATCTTTCTATTATAAATTTTTATCTTTTTGAGTGCAAACATTATTTTTTATCAAGGCGAATATAATGCAATATTTATAGGATAGCAGAGAAAAATGAAAATCAGCAGAAGTCTTAGCGAAATGTAGAAAAATTCCTGCTGAAAGCATAAGAATTGTTATCAATAAATAAATGATATATAATATTAAAATAATAAGACAGTTATAGGTGGTGATTAAATGCTCCATATGTTTAAAAAATATTTTAAAGAAACGCATGGGACAAGTCAGCGCGCTCGTGATTTTTTGCGTTATATCGGGCCGGGAATCTTAATTACCGTGGGTTTTATTGATCCGGGAAACTGGGCCTCCAATATGGCGGCCGGAGCGCAGTATGGCTACAGCCTTCTTTGGATGGTAACCTTGTCGACTTTGATGTTGATTGTTTTGCAGCATAATGCCGCTCATCTGGGAATTGTCAGCGGACTATGTTTGTCCGAGGCCGCAGCTATTCATTTGCGCCCCTGGATTGCAAAGTCCTTACTTTTTTCAGCCGTCGCTGCTGCTGTGGCTACGGCATTGGCAGAAATTCTCGGTGGCGCGATAGCTTTGGCAATTCTTTTTGGGCTCCCCCTTCAAGTGGGAACGGTGCTGACTACAATTCTTTGTGTCTGGTTGCTATGGTCGAATTCTTATAAAAAACTGGAAAAAATTATTATCGGTTTTGTCTCGATTATCGGCCTTTCTTTTTTGATTGAATTGAATTTTGTTTCGATTGACTGGTCGGCAGCAGCCTATGGTTGGGTTGTGCCTACCATACCGGCTGGTTCACTGCCCATTGTCATGAGTGTATTGGGAGCGGTAGTGATGCCGCATAATTTGTTTTTGCACTCAGAGGTCATCCAAAGTCGGCAGTGGAATCTGGCGGATGAGACGGTAATCCGCCGGCAGCTGAAATATGAATTTATGGATACGTTATTTTCGATGGGGCTTGGTTGGGCGATTAACAGCGCCATGATTCTGGTCGCGGTGGCAGTCTTTTTCACCCAGTCTGTTATGGTGGATGATCTGCAGCAGGCTTCGGTTATGCTGCGTCCGTTATTAGGAGATAGTGCGGCGGTAATCTTTGCGGTAGCACTGCTATTTTCGGGAATTGCTTCCACGACAACTGCCGGGATGGCTGGTGGCAGTATTTTTGCCGGGATTTTTAAGGAAGCATATGATATAAAGGATCCTCATTCCTGGAATGGTGTCGTTATTACGTATGGGGCGGCATTATTAATTTTGTTTTTTATTCAGGATCCGTTTGCCGGCTTAATTTATTCGCAGATGGCTTTGAGCATACAGCTGCCATGGACGATTGGTCTGCAGATATATCTGACGTCATCGAAGAAAATCATGGGGAAATACGCAAATAATCGACGTCAGAAACTGACGCTGTGGTTTATCGGTTTAATCGTGGCGGTGCTCAATATTATGTTATTGCAGGAAATGCTTCGCTGAGTCTCGTGGAAAGGTGAGCCGTCATAAAAATCCCCACTAGTGGTTATTAACATACTTATCCCCAAAAGTGTAAAAAAATAGGTAAAAAAGGCACTAAATATGGATTTTTTTGTGGATAAAACAGAATATCTTGAGTTATGCACTATTTTATCCACATTATCCACAGACTGTTTATTGTCTTTTATCAACAAAACTGTTTTATCAGCTGACGTTGTTATCTTGCTTTTTCGGTAACGGCAGGCTACAATAAGGATAACTTTGTCAGGAGGATGTGTAGGCATGATAGTTTCTGAATGGGAATTGTTGCTGCGCCTGGTTTTGTCTTGTATTTTGGGCGGAATGATCGGTTATGAGCGGCAGTCGAGAAATAAGTCCGCTGGACTGCGGACCAATGTACTTGTCTGTCTTGGCTCGTGTCTGATCATGGTGCTGTCGCAGGCGATATACCAGAATGTAGAAGGAAAGACAAATGCAGATCCAGCGCGCCTAGCCGCGCAGGTTGTCAGTGGTATCGGTTTTCTCGGTGCCGGCGCTATTATGAAGGAAGGTCTTACGGTTACCGGACTTACAACAGCCGCCTGTCTCTGGGTGGTAGCCGGTGTTGGCTTGGCTGTCGGAGCCGGGTTTTATTCCGGGGCATTGTTTACAGCGGCGCTGGTGTTTATTACGCTCGGAACGTTATCGCGTCTTGATGACTGGGTCAAGCATGATAAAAATCTGGCAATTTTGATTCAGACGGTAGATGAGCCAGGGCAGCTGATGCATATCAATCAGTGTCTGGAGGATTTGCAGCTTAAAATTAAAGGTGTCAAAATCAAAGCGGACGAGGGCGAAGATGAGGGCATTTATTTGGAATTAGTTGTATTCAACAAGCGAGGATTAAAGAGTATTTTCATCATTGAAGCATTAAAGCAAATCGAGGGTGTCGTCAGTGTTACGATTGAATGATTTTTAATTAAAAACAAGCGCCGCAGACTCTAGAGCAGAGTTTGCGGCGCTTGTTTTATTTTATGCAAGTTATTTTGTCAAGGGTTTTTTCAACAGAGCCAAGAGAATCATGCCGACCGCGGCACCAATCAAAATGGCTACCAGATACATCATTGGATTGCCGATGGTTGGTACGACGAAGATGCCGCCATGCGGCGCTCTGAGAGTGCAGCCAAAGGCCATCGAAAGGGCTCCGGCTGTAGCCGAGCCGACAATGCAGGAAGGAATTACGCGCAGCGGATCGGCTGCGGCAAAAGGAATGGCGCCTTCGGTAATGAAGGACAGTCCCATGATATAGTTGGTTATGCCGGATTTTCGTTCACTTTCCGAGAAGCGGTTGCCGAAGAAGGTCGTGCAGAGGGCGATGGCAATCGGCGGAACCATACCGCCAGCCATAACAGAGGCCATAATGCCAAATTCACCCTGGGCAAGTGCCCCTGTACCGATAACATAGGCAGCTTTGTTGATCGGGCCCCCCATGTCAACGGCCATCATGCCGCCAAAGAGGATGCCGAGCATAATGCGGCTGCTCTGATCCATGCCTTTCAGTGTATCCATCATCCAGTTGTTGATGCCGGTAACTGGTGGATTGATGACAAAGGTAATCAAAATCCCCATCAGGAGGACGCCAAGCAATGGATAGAGGAGAACCGGTTTGATGCCTTCAAGCGACTGCGGCAGGCAGACAAAGATTTTTTTCAGACCGACGATGATGTAGCCGGCAGCAAAACCAGCCAGCAGCGCACCGAGGAAACCGGAGCCGCCGGAGCTGGCAAGGGCGCCGCCGACAAAACCGACGGCCAGACCAGGACGGTCGGCGATGCTCATGGCGATAAAACCGGAAAGAACCGGCAGCATAAAGCCAAAGGACTTTCCGCCGACGCCCATTAAGAAGGCTGCCAAGGGGGTATTGGAGCCAAATTTCCCCGGGGCGGCCGGGTCGTAAACATCGAAGAGAAAGGCAAGGGCAATCAGGATACCACCGCCGATAACAAAGGGCAGCATATGGGAGACACCATTCATCAGATGCTTATAGATCTGGCGGCCGATGCTCTCGCCCTCGCCGGTATCCGTTGTATCATCATTTTCAGCCGTATGGCGATAGATGCCGACATTACCGCTAAGTGCTTTTTCAATCAGTTCATCGGCCTTGTTTATCCCATTGGCTACTTTTGTCTGGATAACTTTTTTGCCGTTGAAACGTGCCATGGGAACATTTTTATCCGCGGCGACGATGATGCATTCGGCGTCAGCGATTTCAGCAGCTGTCAGGGCATTTTTTACGCCGCCGGAACCATTGGTTTCTACCTTGATCGAAATGCCTCTGGCACTGGCCTGACGCTCGAGGCTTTCGGCCGCCATAAAGGTATGGGCAATGCCGGTCGGGCAGGCTGTTACGGCGAGCAGGCGGTACCCATCGCCTGTGCCGGTCGTAGCCTTTGTTTCTGTTGAGATAGATTCTTTTTCATCGATCAGCTTTAAAAATTCTTCCGTCGAAGTTGCCTGAATCAATTTTTCTTTAAAATCGCTGTCCATGATCATGGTTGCGAGACGGCTCAGCACTTGGATATGAAGGTCGTCAGCTGCATCCGGGGCAGCAATCATGAAGAATAGTCTTGTTGGTTGTCCGTCAAGTGCTTTAAAATCAAGGCCGTCTTTGACAACCATTGCCGCCAGTCCGGCCTGGCGGACAGCGGGGCTTTTCGCGTGCGGTGTGGCAATGCCGTCGCCAAGTCCGGTTGTGCCGGAAGCTTCGCGTTCGAGAACGGCTTTGAGATAGGCCTGTTTGTCAGACAGGCAACCTGTACGATCCATGAGATCGGCCAGCTGCTCAATGGCTGTTTGTTTGTTGGTGGGAGTCGCAGTCAGATCAATACCGGAGGATTTTAATAATTCCGTGATGCGCATAGTTGATCGCTCCTTTTATTTTATAAATAAATATATATATATGAGATAACAGAGGAATTAATGAATGGTTTTGAGCAGGGTTTCGACTTCGGCCCGGGTTGCCAGGTTTTCCGAGAAGGCGGAGGCTGAACCGGTGGCAACGCCCATGTGGAACGCCTTGAGGAAGCTGTGACTTTCTATATAGCCGGTGAGAAACCCAGCAACCATGGAGTCGCCAGCGCCAACGGAGTTTACCAGCTGACCCTTGGGGGCGGCACATCTGAAAACGCTGCCATCGGCAGTGAGTAAAATTGCACCGTCACCAGCCATCGAAATCAGTACATTTTGTGCCCCGCGTTCCTGAAGTTTTTTGGCATGAAAAATAATTTCTTCATCAGATTTGAGTACGACGCCAAACATTTCACCGAGTTCATGGTTATTGGGCTTGATCAGGAAGGGTTTGTATTTTAGTACATTGAGCAGCAGATTGCAGGTTGCATCGACGACGACACGAATTCCCTTGCCGTCAAGGCGTTTCAAAATTCGCTGATAAATGTCATCCGGCAGGGTACTGGGAATGCTGCCGGCGAGGACGAGAATATCATCTACCTGCAGTTCATCCATTTTTTTCAGCAGCCGTTCGAGAAATTCCGGGGGAATATTAGGTCCCTGGCCGTTGATTTCCGTTTCCTTATCGGCTTTGATTTTCACATTGATGCGGGAATTTCCGGCCGGAAGTTCGATGAAATCACTTTTACAGCCGGTAGCAGTCAGCTGATGTTCAATTTCTTTGCCGGTAAAGCCAGCAATAAAACCAAGGGCTCGGTTTTCGATGCCGAGGTTGTTAAGGACAATCGATACATTGATGCCCTTGCCGCCCGGCATGATTTGTTCATACTGCATGCGGTTAATTTCACCGGCGGTGAAGCTGTCGAGACGGACAATATAGTCGAGTGCCGGATTAAATGTTACCGTGTAGATCATTTTTCTTCACTCCCCTCGCAGGTTACTTCAATAATTTTTGTATAATCATGATATTTACGATCTTTCAGAGTATTTGTGATAATGGTAGCACAGGCAATATTGGCGAAGGTGATGGGGGAAATCTTGTTGAATTTTGAGGAGTCAGCAAGAATATAGGCTTTGCGGCATCTGGCTAAAGCTTCTCCCTTGACCAGTCCTTCGCTGGAATCTGGGGTCGAAAAGCCAGCCTTGATGCTGATGCCGTTGGCCCCAAAAAAACCTTTGGTGAAGTTGTAGGAACGCAGGTTGTTCATCGCTTCGGTGCCAATGACCGCACCGGTTGCATCCTTAAGCTGTCCGCCGATTATAAAAACCTTGAAGCCCAGTGCTGACAGCCTGGTGGCATGCGAAATGCCGTTTGTCACATAGGTGGCATTTTTTTCTGACAGATGCTCCAGCATGCTTTCGGTGGTGGTCCCGGCATCAAGATAGACAAAATCGTTGCGTTTGATCATCTGCGCGGCTGTCTGGCCGATCCGTGATTTTTCCTGCATATGAAGGTCCTGCTTTGTGCGGACATCATCTTCGCGGGTGGTGTATTTATTGTCTATGGCCGTTGCCCCGCCATAGACTTTATAGAGTTTCCCATTTTTATGCAGAGCATTTAAATCGCGGCGAATTGTTGACTCGGAAGTGTCTAATAGGTTTGTGAGATCCATGACGGTTACCGCTTTTTTTTCTTCGAGAATTTTTAAAATTGTGGCATAACGTTCTTCTGTCAGCATAAAGATCACGCCTTTCTGTCACTAATATACCATTCAAACTAGGTCAAAGTCAATCAAAATAAATCAAAATAAATCAAAAACATTCAAAACAATCAATTACTGGGGACGGTGATATCGAGAGTGATTTGCAATTAAGGTCAGCCTTCCTATATAATAGAAGTATAAGGTTTACATGAAGGAGAAGTGATTTATGACTGAAAGTGAAAACATATTGGATCCGGCAGTAGCTGCCGAGGCAAAACGAAAAAAGGCCCATCGTCGCAAAGCAGCGGCGTATTTCAAAAAATATCTGATGCTGTTTCTTGGCGCACTGATCTATGCGGTGGGGCTGGAGATTTTTCTGGTGCCGAATCATATCATCGACGGGGGAATTGTCGGCATATCGATTATTCTGAGTTCTTTGACGAATATGACGCTGAGTTTTTATATGCTGGTGCTCAATATACCGTTTTTATATTGGGGATATAAGCAGATTGGCAAAACGTTTACGATTTCGACGGCATTTGCCATCTGTGTATTTTCGTTCTTTTCCGGCTATTTTGAACCGATTCCCGGCGTTACCGATGATCTGTTTTTAGCGGCCATTTTTGGCGGGATTATCACCGGCGCCGGCGTCGGCATTATCATTCGCAATGGTGGCTCGCTCGACGGAACGGAGATTATTGCGATCATCATGGATAAGCGCAGTACTTTTTCCGTCGGTGAAGTGGTTATGTTTTTTAACCTCTTCATTCTCAGCAGTGCCGGACTTGTATTTGGCTGGGATAAGGCCATGTATTCTTTGGTGGCATATTTTGTCATTGCAAAAATGATTGATGTCGTCATCAAAGGGCTGGACGAATCGTATGCCGTCATGATCATTACCGATAATCATGATGATGTTGCCTCGGCCCTGATGGACCGTCTCGGACGAGGCGTGACGCTTCTTCATGGAGAGGGTGGTTATACGGGTGACTTGAAAAAGGTGCTGTATTGTGTGGTCACACGGCTTGAAGTGGATAAACTGAAGGAAATCGTCAGGGAAAAAGACGAATCGTCGTTTGTCACAATTGCTCCGGTGCATGATATCGTTGGGGGCCGGTTTAAGAAAAAAGCGATTCACTAAAAATAAAAATAAAACCGCCGGCATTTGCCGGCGGTTTTATTTTTGGGGAAAAAGGATGAATTATGTAGCAATTAAGTGCAAAGCAGTGCCAAGCTGATGGAAGCGAGAAGTACGGTCTGAAGCTGAGCCATATGGCGAGGAAATCCAGCCTGGCTCAATACCTTTTGCCGAATCGCTTCGCTGAGAACTGAAATGCCAAGAAACAGCAGGCAGGCCTGCAGGCCAAATAAAAATCCGAGCAGCAGAATTTGTAGCGTACTGCTGGCCCCGGCGGGATCAATAAACTGGGGTAGAAAGGCCAGAAAGAAAATCAAAACCTTGGGGTTTACAATATTCATGATAAGGCCGCGTCGGTATAGTCTGCCGGGAGGCTCGGCACGAGCCGCTGTCAGGGCAAGCTGTGAATTTCTCGCTAGCCAGGAGCACCAGGCCAGATAAAGCAGATAGCCGGCACCGAGGTATTTTAGCAGTTGAAATAAAAGCGGCGAGGATTGAATAAGGGCGGCGACACCGACAGCGACGAGAAAGGTATGAAATACCAGGCCACTGCAAAGCCCGAGCGATAGAGCGGCGCCGCTTTTTTTGCCGCCAGCAATGCTCGTTGCGAGCAAATAGAGGATATCCGGCCCGGGAGCCAGGGTTATAAGGATGGAGGCTGACAAAAATGCAGCTAGTTGGTGGAGTTCCAAAATATCACGTCATTTCTTTAACTTGATGTACAGAATTTATGCCAGATCTGTTGGTAGGCTGTTTCAAGATCTTTCATATACAGGCTAGGATTCATTAGCGGGGAGGCAAGCATATTTTTTCGCAGGAGCCCCTGATGAAGTTCATTTAAATAACAGGTGTCCGTGGACAAATCGATGGCCTTAGCCAGATATTCGTCAGGCGTTTTGGCCACACAATTTTCCAGACCAACATTTTTCAGCATGCTCAGGCCAAAGCGCGTGCGGTGGCGGGAACCGGCAAGGGTAATGACCGGAATGCCCATATAGAGGGCATCGCAGGTAGTAGCACCGCCGACATAGGGATATGTATCGAGGGCAATATCTGTTTCCAGGTATTCGGCAAGATGTGTTTTTGAGGCCGGACGAAGCTCGATCTGCTTCCTATTTAAGCCAAGTTTTTCGAAGCGATCCGTTGCCTGCTGACAGCCGCTGTCGGTAAGGAAAAACTTGTTTTTTAAGATGAGCTTCGATTGAGGAAGTTGGTGGAGCAGTTCCTTCCAGAGCAGCAGCATTTCGTCAGTAAGTTTGGCATAGTTGTTGAAGCAGGCAAAGGTTATAAAGCCGTTTTTTATGAAAGGTGCCATCTGGCAGGCAGGGGCATCGAGGCGCGGGGCATAACACCACTGGCTGTGCTCAAGGCGCAGTAGTTGCTCAGAAAAACAGGGGTTGTTTTCGCCAGGCGGATCAATATGGCAGTCTGTCAAAAAATAATCAGTGGCAGCGAGCCCGGTGGTATTGATATAGCCGATGCCGCACAGCTGTAGTGGGGCTGGTTTATAGGCCAGTATCTCCAGAGAATTTTCGGCGGTATGTCCGCCGAGTTCGACCAAAATATCGATGGCATCTTCGTAAATTTGCTTGGCTGCCAGTTGGGCAGAAAGACCGGCGATATTGTGCCAGCTGGCTCCGCCAGCCTGAAGCTGCTCCGTGGCATCATCGCTGAACGCATTGCGCTGGTAGCAGAATATTTCAAAGGAGTCATGATCCCAGCAGTGAAGCAGAGGAAACAGAAAATAAGCCATGACGTGGTGATAAAAATCAGCAGACAGATAGCCGATACGCAGCTTTCTTCGCCCTAATTGGTGGTGCTGGTGAAGATATGGTATGAGCGGCGGGAGCAGATCATTATACTGTCTATGTGCCAAGAGCTCAGCTGCTGTTGATAAACTGAGCTGGTAGTTTGTGCACATCAGATAGCTGCTGTAGGTAGCCAGTCGCTCCTGCGGATCGGCAGCTTCATGGCTGGCCGCGAGGAAGGCGGCCGCCGCCTGTTGATTGTTTCCGATACGGCAGTAGAGGCCGCCGAGCTCACCTTGGATATGGCAGCGAAGCCCGGCGGCGTTCGCCATCGTAGCGGTTGCCTGGAAAGCCTCTGTAAGTATCGCCGCAGCTTCTAGCAGTTGTCCCCGTTCTTCATAGGCACGTGCCAGCAGCAGCAGGAGATCCGGATTTCCCGGGAAATGTTTTCTCTCTGTTTCCAGCAAATCCAAGGCTTCGGCGGCTTGGTCAAGCCCTAATAACGCTTCGGCATATACTTGTAGGAGTTCGCTGTCAGCCGTATCGCTGGTAAAAGCTTTGCGGGCTGCCGCCAAAGCTGCAGTATAGTTTTTTTGCAGCAGTTCGAGGCCGGCCAACAGGGTCAGGGCTTTCTTGTCCAGGGGAAAATCAGCGAGATACTGGTGCAGCCAGGCTGTTTTTTCTTTTAGTTGAGGGAGCAAATGCTTTCACCGCCTTTTATCGCGAATCGATAGCTATACTATGCTAAAATCTGGATTTATCGTACAATATGCGGCGCAATCTGTCCAGTGAATTTGACGGGCCTCCCTATGGTCCCATTGACAGAAGTTAGGAAATATAGTGTATAATGGAACGATATTGTTTCAGAAAAAGGAGATGGATGGATGAAAAAGAGAAATATTTTGTTGTGTATTGTTCTTTGTATTTTTACATTAGGGATTTATGGTATTTATTGGCTGTACAAGGTGACAAATGAAACGCATCTGGCAGTGGGGCGGAGAACGAGTGCTTCCGGTGGTATGGCTATTTTATATACTTTTATTACCTGCGGGATTTATGGACTTTATTGGTATTATAGAATGGGTGAAAGTCTGCTCGAAGCCAAGGAACAGCGTCATATGCCAGGGGATAAGAATATGGCTTTGGTATATCTTATTTTAGGATTGTTTGGCTTGGGACTGATTTCGAATGTTTTGATTCAGATGGCCTTGAATGATATCGTCGATTTTGATGCCGCGCAGGCAGCACCGAGCAGTCTTGCGGCTACGGCTACGGATTCTGCCGGGCAGGATCAGGACTAAAACCTCGCAATGACAGAGGAGCAGCTTGTGCGAGGGCGGCAGCTTATAAAAAGGTACCTGGTTATCGTTTTTTTGCTGCTGGGATATTTGCTGCTGCATCTGTATGCGGGAGTGGATATCCCTTGACCGTTTAAGAGCATTACCGGATTTTACTGCCCGGGTTGCGGTCTTACCACCATGTGTCTATCTTTAGTGGCACTTGATATTCCGGCGGCCTTTGCTGCCAATCCGGCACTTTTTATCGCGCTGCCATTTTTACTGGGGCATGTAATCCGCCAGGATTGGCGGCAGATGAGGAGCGGGGCTGTCGTGCCAACTGGTTCAGGTGGACTGCCGATTTTTTGGCTGTTATATTTTATTATATTTACAATTGCAAGAAATTTTGTCGGCTGAAAATACAGTCGACAAAGCAGTTCTCTTAATAGTAAGGCGAGGCATAATGGTGAAAATCATTATGTCCCGCTTTTTTTATATGGTGAAAGTCATCTGTTTGCATGGGTTCAATGTCCTGAGATAAATAGAAAAATATTCCTAAAAATGAAAAATATATATGCAAGTAAAAATGATAAGAGTAGAATATAAGAGTTGGATATATAGGGACTGTGTAGCGAGCCATTGCTTATAGCAGCAGGAACTATACAGGTCTGTTAAGGCGGGCGCTGAAAGATCCGGTATTTAGGATTTTATCATAAAAGCAAATGATATGAAAAAGGAGAGGTTTTTTTGAAATGCTTGAATGACATGAAGGTAACACAAAAACTCATATTGTTGATTTCGTTTTTAATGCTGGCCGTAATCGCCATTGGCGGTACAGGGTATCATTTTCTCAGTAAGACAAATGATTCGATGGTTAAAATGTATGAGGAAAAAATGGCTGCCGTCGAACTGGCGAATGAAAACCGTATTCATGCCCGCCGTATTGAGTCGAATTTGTTCGCGCTGATGCAAAAAACAACAGATGCCGAGTCAAAGGCGCTTATGGATGAAATGGCAGAGCGGGCAAAACAATTTGATGAAAATCTGACGAAACTCGAACAAATGCCGATTGATGACAATAAAAGAAGCGAAATAAAAGATATCCGGGACACGCTCGGAAAATACCGTGAAGTCAGAGTGAAGGTCATTGCTTTGGCAGCGCAGAATAAAAATGAAGAAGCGTATACTCTTTACAAAAATGAAGGCAAGGCTTATTCAGATTCTTTTACAAAAAAACTAATTGGTTTGGCAACTGAAAGCAAAAAAGATGCCGAAGAAATGAATAAGCAAAATGAGCGAGAATTTGCCTTTGCCAATACCGTGTTTGTTTCGGTAATTTTTCTGGCCATTATCGTGGGCTTGCTGCTGGGCTGGATTATCGTAAAGCAGATCTCTAACCGGCTCAATGATGTTGTTAAATATCTGGGGATCCTGTCGACGGGTGATTTTTCAAAAGCGGTCAGCCAGTCGAGTCTGGAGGACCAAAGCGAATTTGGCTCGGTATCAAGGGCTGTTGATGAAATGAAAAATAATGTAAACTCCTTGATTAAGCAGTTAGGGGATGCCGCGCAGCAGCTGTCGGCCTCCTCAGAGGAACTGACTGCCAATGCTGAGCAGTCGGCACAGGCTTCTAATCAGGTTGCCGGTTCGGTAACAACCGTTGCCGAAGGTGCGCAAAAACAGCTGACTTTGACCGATGCGGCCAATGAAATTGTACACCAGATATCGAGTGCCATTCAGCAGGTAGCCGATAACACTGGCATTGTATCGGATTCTGCAGAAAATACAGCGTCTAAGGCTAACGAGGGGGAAGGGGCTATTAAAAAAGCCGTATCCCAGATGAAAATCATTGAGGAAAAGACGAACGATACCGCGATGGTAATCTGTGAACTTGAAGAAAAGTCGAAACAGATCGGGCAGATTGTGGATGCGATTTCAAATATTTCAGGGCAGACAAATTTGCTGGCCTTAAATGCTGCGATTGAAGCAGCCCGTGCTGGTGAAGCTGGCCGTGGATTTTCTGTTGTTGCCGAGGAAGTACGCAAGCTTGCCGAGCAGTCGCAAAATGCGGCGAAACAGATTACCGAATTGATTAACGAAGTGCAGATGAAGACAAATTCAGCGGTTGAATTTATGGTGCTGGGAAAGAAAGAAGTGGATGCCGGAACACAGGTCGTTTCAATGGCTGGCAGCAGCTTTGAAGAAATCCTGGCCATGGTCCGGGTGATGACGCTACAGATCAGTGAAATATCCAAATCCATTGCGGATATTACGAGCGGGACTGAGAAGATGGTGCAGGCAGTAGATACTATCGATCAGGAAGGCAAAAAAGCTTCGGAGCAGACGCAGACGATTTCGGCCGCGACCGAAGAACAGTCGGCTTCCACCGAAGAAATTGCCTCGGCCAGCCAGCATTTGGCCAGTATTGCCGAAGATCTGCAAAAGGCAATCCAGCGGTTTAAGGTTTAAAAGAAAACGTAATATACGTTTGTTTTATTAGGCACTGCGATAGCAAAGGCGGCATCAAATAGGATGCCGCCTTTGTTGATTTATGTATACTTTTTATAAATTAGCCAAATGTTTTGATAGATCGCGCAAAGATAGGGGGGCTTATTTCATATACAGGCCGCCATTTATATCGAGGGTCGTTCCGGTGATATAATCCGCGTGGGCGGAAGCCAGAAATACAATTCCATTGGCCACATCGGCTGGCTGCCCGGGTCGTCGCAGCGGGATAGAGGCAGTGGGGATGTCCATCGCTGTAGTCATTTCTGTCGTGATAAACCCGGGTGCTATGGCATTTACGTTGATGTTGTAAGGGCCAAGATAGCGGGCGAGTGACTTGGTGATTCCGATAACAGCCGCCTTGCTGGCAACATAGTCCGCTGAAGTTGCAATGCCGCCGACTTCTCCAGCTAAAGAAGCGATATTAATAATTTTTCCATGGGTCTGTTTTTTAAAAAATGGAATTACAGCTTTGAGGCAGTGGACCATGCCCTTTACGTTGACATCCATGACGTGATCCCAGTTTTCAATGGATAAATCTTCAAATGGCGAGGCTAGACTACAGATCCCGGCATTGTTTACCAGAATGTCGATATGCCCAAATTTTTTTTGCACTTTTTGTACCATTTCGTTAACAGCGGCTGGATCTGTAATGTCAAGTTTATAAAAATGCGCACGTGACGGATATTGCGCTTGAATAAATTTAGCAGTTTGGTTGCCGGAAGTTTCGTTTCTGGCTGCAATTATAACGATAGCACCGGCAGCTGCCAGTGCCGTTGCCGCGGCTCGCCCAATTCCTTGATTGCCGCCCGTGATGATGGTGATTTTGTCGCTAAGATTCATGATCATACCCCCTCGGAAGTTTTGTGTTAATTGTTTACTGATAAAGTGTTCATGGTGAAAAGACTATTATGCTAAAAAATAAAACAATGAAAACAAAAAGTCTTAACATACTTTTGAATTGTAGATCATTATAGTTAAGTTTTTTTAAAAAGTCAATGGATAAAAATTTTTTAAATAGCTTGACTTTTTTCTGCTAAAAAATTATACTGACGATAGTAAATTATTATTAAATGCATTGAACATAATTACGGAGCAACGCAGCTCAAGGGAAATATTCCCTTGAGCTTTTTCTTTTTTCGAGCCATATTTGTACGAGACAAAAAATAAAATACAAATAATAAGCAAGGGAGCTTAAAGGTATTTCTGCCTTTAAGCTTTTATTTTGTCTTTGGGCAGAGTGGAATTCTTATTAAGGCAATAAAGCGATGAAGCTTAAAGATTTAAAAATCTTTAAGCTTTTTTATTTACCTGCTGGAGTAATTAAAATCTTAGCAAAGGAGTGATTGAGATAAATGCCTATTTAAAAAAATTTATTCCCTTGGTTGATTTTTTAGCGGAAGTTCTTGGCAATGATGCCGAAATTGTTTTACAAGATGTGGCAGACTTTCACAATTCAGTGGTAAGCATTCGCAACAGCCATATCAGCGGGCGAAAATTGGGAGCTCCGGCAACAAATTTGGTATTGCAGGTGATGAAGGGAAATTATGTTGGTCGTGATTATGTGGCGAACTATAGGGGGATGTCGGCTAGTGGGAAAGTCGTGAAATCGTCTACCTATTTTATCAAGGATTCAAAAGGCGTTGTTGTGGGCATGATCTGCATCAATATGGATATGGATAAATTTATTCAATTTAAAAATCATCTGGATACGTTGTTGCACTTTCCACCGGATTTTCCAGAGAGAGCAACTGAGCGTTTCAGCAGCTCAGCAGAAGAGTTGGCAATGGACAGTATGGAGAGTGTAATGGAAGAAAGTGGGATACTTCCTGAAAGAATGTCACCGGAAGAAAAAATAGAGGTTGTCAGGAAACTGAATAAAAATGGGGTGTTTTTAGTCAAAGGATCTATTGGGAGAATCGCTGAAACGCTGAAAGTTTCTGAAGCAACAGTTTATCGCTATTTGAGTAAAGTCAAACGAGAGGAGGCGGATACAAATAATCGTTTTGAGGGGAAACTAATGAGTCTGTAGGCAGTAAAGTAATAGAGGAGGCTTTTTTATGAACAGAAAATTATGGGTACTGTGTCTGTTGTTGCTGGTTGTGGGAATGATCGGTGGCTGTGGGAAGTCAGATAAAAAAGAAATATCATTGGCTCTTACGGCGCCAATGACTGGTGATTATGCAGAATATGGGACGTCTTTTAAAAATGCCATTGATTTGGCTGTTGATAAGGTGAATGCAGAAGGGGGCATAAATGGAGAAAAATTAAATCTTGTTGTTGGCGATAGTAAAGCGGATCCTAAGGAAGCCGCTAATATTGCCCAAAAATTTGTCGCCGACACCTCCATTATGGCCGTTATAGGCGATTTTACCAGTACGGCAGCTTTTGCTGGGTCGCCGATTTATCAGAAAAATGGATTGGTCCAGCTTTCGCCGACCTCCTCGCATCCTGATTTTACAAAGGGGGGGAATTTCATTTTCCGCAATATTGCTACACAAGCAGATGAAGGGCCAGTGGTAGCTAAATATGCAGTAAATGATCTTCATAAAAAGAGAGCTGCAGTGATCTATATTAATAATGACTGGGGTGTTGTCGCCAAAGACAATTTTATTAAGGGGATAAAAGATGCCGGTGGCGAGGTTGTTGATGTGGAGGACTATCTGCCGGAACAAGGAAAGGATTTTAGTGCTATTTTAACAAAAATCCGTGAAGCGAACCCAGATGTGCTATATCTTGGTTGTATGTATACAGATGGGGCATTGATTGCGCAACAGACACGTAAGATGAATTTTAACATTGATCTGATTGGTACGGCATCGCTTTATTCGGATGAACTTTTGAAGCTGGGGGGATCTGCTGTGGAGGGATTTCATATGACGTGTTCCTTTTTCCCGGGAGATCCGCGGCCTGAAGTACAGGAGTTTGTAAAGAGCTATAACGAAAAATACGGTAAAAATCCAACGATGTTTGCCGCACAGGCCTATGATGCGGCAAATATGATTATCCAGGCCTTAAAAGACGGTGCTACTGACCGTAAATCCCTAAGGGATAAGCTAGCAGCTATACAGGACTTCCCTGGGGTAACGGGAGTGACTTCTTTTGATGAAAATCGCAATGTAAAAAAAGAAATTTCGAAACTTGTTATTCACAACGGCCGTTACGAACCATTTTCGGAATAAAAGTTTAAAGGAGGTGGCCTGCATGTTGTTGCAACAAATCATCAATGGGCTGGCACAGGGCAGTATATATTCTCTGGTAGGAATAGGATTTGCGTTGATTTTTGGGGTGTTAGGGTTGGTTCATTTTGCGCATGGCGAGGTCTATATGCTGGGGGCGTTTTTGGGGTTCATTCTGATCACGGTCTTTCATCTAAATATATTGGTGGCCTTGTTACTGGCTATTATCGGTGCCGCATTGCTGGGAATATTGGTCGAGGCGGTGGCCTTCAGACCACTGCGCAAAGCGCCTGATGTAGCGCCGATGGTATGTACACTGGGGCTCTCCGTGGTGCTGCAAAATATAGCTATGATTGTTTTGGGAAGTGATACAAAATCTGTCCCGGATGTATTTGAAGGCAGTGTATTGCCATTTTTTTCAGCGCAGCTATCCGTTCCACAGATTATTATTTTTATCACAGCCCTAGTGTTGATGGTTTTGCTGCAGCTCTTACTGTACCGGTCCAAATTGGGCCGAGCAATTCGGGCCACGGCGCAGAATAAGGACGCGGCTGCTTTGATGGGAGTGAATATAAACCGGGTAATATCCGCGACATTTGCTGTGGGATCTGGCCTTGGCGGAGCCGCGGGCGTGCTTGTAGGTTTGTATTACAATGCGTTTTATCCGACGATGGGATTTATGGCAGGCTTAAAAGCTTTTGTTGCTACGGTGCTTGGCGGATTGACCAGTGTCCCCGGGGCGGTACTGGGGGGGCTGATCCTCGGGGTTACAGAAAATATTGGAGCAGCCTATATTTCCTCAGGATATCGTGATCTGATTGCGTTTGTCATATTGATTTTAGTGCTGCTGATCAAGCCGTCAGGGCTGTTTGGCCGCAGTGCGCAAGGGAAGGTATAGAGGTGTTGATTATGGATAAATGCTTCAACAAGCACTATCTTTGGGGAATTGTCCTTGCGGCGGTTTTATTGATCTTACCGTTGGTGGTCAATGATTATTTGCTGCAGATTGCCATTGTAGCAGGGATTTATGTTATTTTGACGCTGAGCCTGAACCTGGTGACTGGATATACCGGTCAGTTTTGCCTTGGCTGGGCTGCGTTTTATGGGATTGGAGCCTATACTTCGGCTTTACTGGTAATGAATTTACAGGTCAGTTTTTGGCTGGCATTGCCACTGGCAGGGATTATGGCTGCATTGTTTGGCTTTGCGCTGGGAATGCCAACCATGCGCTTGCGGGATATTTATTTGGCGATCACAACATTGGGATTTGGCGAAATTGTCCGATTGATTTTACTAAATTGGTCTGATTTAACAAGAGGGTCGATGGGGCTTCCGGGAATACCAGCCCCTTCAATTTTGGGACTTACGCTCGATAGCACCTATTTTTACTATTATTTTGATCTGTTCCTCGTGCTAGTTACGATTTTTTCTCTGCGGCGAATTATTAATTCCCGCCTCGGGCGGGCGTTGACAGCGATCCGGGAAGATGAGCTAGCGGCTAAAACGATGGGGATTAATACAACCCGCTATAAAATTATTGCATTTGTCATCGGTGCTTTTTTTGCCGGAATTGCCGGGAGTTTTCATGCACACTATACAACCTATATTGATCCACAGAGCTTTTCCTTCAGTGAATCGACAATCATTTTGGCGATGGTTGTTCTCGGAGGGATGGGGAGTATAAAAGGTTCTGTTTTTGGTGCGGTTGCGTTGACCTTGCTGCCGGAATTACTGCGGGAGGCCTCAGAATATCGAATGATTGTCTTTGGGTTGATTATGATGATTGTCATGCTTATCCGTCCGCAGGGGATTTTTGGGAAAAATAAAAAGGGAATGTCTGCGTGCCGATTTTCGCTGAAAAAAGCGCAGAAAGGAGCTGTAAACGAACATGTTGCTGGAAGTGAATGAAATAACAAAAAAATTTGGCGGGCTGACGGCGGTGGATAAATTTTCTTTGCGCCTGGAACAGGGAACTATCACGGGATTGATTGGACCTAATGGAGCGGGAAAAACGACGGTATTTAATTTGCTGACGGGAATTTATCCGGTTACGGCTGGGCGGGTTCTTTTAAAAGATAAGGACGTGACCAATCTGCCGGCTTATGAAATCACACAGCAGGGAATGACGAGGACATTTCAAAACATCAAACTTTTTAATGAAATGACGGTATTTGATAATGTGCGAATTGGGCGCCATTGCCGCGGCAATTCCGGCTTGTGGGGAGCCTTGCTGCATACAGCCAAAATGCGAGAGGAAGAAAAGACGATGCAGGAACGGACCCTGGCCTTGCTTGAATCCGTAGGGCTGCTTGATCGCAAGGATGAATTGGCAGCAAATCTTAGCTATGGTATGCAGCGAAAACTTGAAATTGCCCGTGCACTCGCTAGTGAGCCGGATTTGCTGTGTCTTGACGAACCCGCTGCTGGTATGAATCCGCAGGAGACGAAAGAACTTACACAGTTTATTGGTAGCTTGCGGGATAAGGGCTTGACTATTTTATTGATTGAGCATGATATGAAGCTAGTCATGAATATATGTAAAAAAGTGGTGGTTTTAGATCATGGGGCGAAAATTGCCGAGGGCTTGCCGGCACAAATTCAAAAGAATCCGGCTGTAATTGAAGCCTACCTGGGAAAGGGGGCGGCGCAATGCTTATCGTAAAAGATCTTCATACGCATTACGGCAATATTCATGCCTTAAAGGGAATTGATTTAAAGGTAAGTCAAGGCGAAATCGTGACGCTAATCGGCAGCAACGGCGCGGGGAAAACAACGACCCTGAAGAGTATCATCGGGTTGTTAAAGCCATCCGGCGGATCGGTCCTGTTTAAGGGGACCGATATAACCGATATGCCAGCGGATAAGATGGCGGCCTTGGGGCTGGTACTTGTACCTGAAGGTCGCCAGGTATTTCCCTTTATGAGCATTGCTGAAAATCTTGAAATGGGGGCATATTCCAGAGCAGATAAAAACGAAATAAGAAACAACTTCGATAGAGTCTATGGACTGTTTCCTAAATTATATGAACGAAGAAAGCAGGCTGCGGGAACACTTAGCGGAGGTGAGCAGCAAATGCTGGCAATTGGGCGGGCCTTGATGGCACAGCCGCAAATGATTTTGCTTGATGAACCGTCGCTGGGATTGGCTCCTATCATCGTGGATGGGATTTTTCAGCTGCTGGTTGAAATCAACAAGCAAGGAATTACCCTTTTACTGGTAGAGCAAAATGCCAATATGGCTTTGGCCGTAGCTGACCGGGGCTATGTAATGGAGACCGGAAAAATTATCATGCAGGAGGCGGCAAAAAAATTACTGGACAGTGATGTTGTTCGTCGATCTTATTTAGGAGAATAAGCTACCTCATAGTTGTTTTATTATTTATATTAATGAAGAAAAATGAAACAGTTTGCGCTTTTAAAAGTGACTGCGCAGCGAAACAAGGAGTGAAAATAAGAATGACAAAGAATGTAGTTTTCAGTGAGCAGGCGCCAAGGGCAATTGGCCCTTATTCACAGGCTATTGATTGTGGGAATTTGTTGTTTGTATCGGGGCAGCTGCCGGTAGATCCGATAACAGGAAACGTTCCCCTTGATATAAAAGCGCAGACAAAACAATCTCTTGAAAATATGAAGGCTATCATAATGGAAGCTGGCTATTCCATGAAGGATGTTGCCAAGACAACGGTTTTTATAAGCGACATGAATTTGTTTCAGCAGATCAATGAAGTATATGAAAACTATTTTGCCGAAAACTCTCCGGCCAGGGCCTGTATCGAAGTGGCACGGCTGCCGAAAGATGTCGGTGTTGAGATAGAGGCCATTGTTTATAAGGCGTAAATATAGCAGGAGTTTTGAAAAGAGGTTTATATATGGGAAATACAGCAAAAAAAAATCCTGTGTGGGACATGTTTATTCAGACTGTAAAAAAAGAAGTGGTTCCGGCGATCGGCTGTACAGAGCCAATTTCATTAGCATATGCGGCAGCTGTAGGCGCGGAGTATTTAAAGAAACCGGTAGAACGAATTGAGGGCAGGGTATCGGCAAATTTGTTGAAAAATGGGATGGGGGTTACGGTTCCCGGAACCGGAATGACCGGATTGTTGATTGCGGCAGCGGTCGGAGCCATAGGAGGGAATCCGAACAAAAAGCTCGAGGTTTTAAAAGACGTAACAGCAGCGCAGGTAGCTGCCGGGAAAAAAATGCTTGCCCAACATAGGGTAAAGCTTACCGTAGCGGATGTCCCTCATATTTTGTATGCCGAAGTTACTCTTTTTTATAAGGAAGAATATGTAAGGGTATGTATTGCCGATGATCATACAAATGTCATTAGGATCATAAAAAAT
This sequence comes from Selenomonadaceae bacterium, assembly GCA_963678095.2. Classification (GTDB taxonomy): domain Bacteria; phylum Bacillota; class Negativicutes; order Selenomonadales; family Selenomonadaceae. Next base: position 1,599,899 of record OY782746.1, read on the forward strand.
GACAGGATATTGTTTGAATACAATGAGACTAAGAATAAAGCAGTAGATACTACCGAAAAAATCTTGTTTCAAGGTATTCGGGCAAAAGAAGTTTTTGATTTTTCGGTACAGGTGCCACTAGAAGAAATAGCGTTTATTGCCGAAGCGGGGCAGATGAATGCATCTCTTTCAAAAAGCGGCATGCAAGGGGACTATGGCTTAAAGATTGGCGCTATGCTACAGCGTCAGATTGCCAGCGGGTTGATGTCAGAAAATCTACTCACGTTGATTTTAATGCGTACCGCGGCAGCCTCTGATGCAAGAATGGGCGGAGCTTCTTTGCCCGCGATGACAAATTCAGGGTCGGGGAATCAGGGAATTGCAGCAACCATGCCGGTACTAGTGGTTGCAGAACATCTTCAGGTAAAGCAGGAGGACATTGTCCGAGCACTGATGTTATCCCATCTGATGGCGATTTATATTCATGACAAATTGCCGAAACTTTCCGCCTTATGTGCAGTGACTACCGCCTCTATGGGGGCGGCTGCGGGAATGGCCTGGCTTTTTAAAAGAGATTTTGAGACGGTCAGTATGGCGATATCAAATATGATTGGCGATGTAGCCGGTATGATTTGTGATGGCGCATCAAACAGCTGTGCCATGAAAGTATCAACAGCAGCGGCTTCTGCCTATAAGGCAGTATTGCTCGCAATGGAAGGCACTCGAGTGTCCGGTAGTGAGGGGATTGTCGATGATGAGCTGGATCAATCGATTATCAATATAGGGCAGCTCGCCTCCAAGGGGATGTTGCAGACCGATCAGCAAATATTAGAGATTATGCTGAATAAAACCGCCATATAGTGGATTTCTTTATACAGAACATGCGAGGGGATAAAGAATATACATTATAAATACTTATATAAAAAGAGGAGAATACACATGATGGAAAACAAAGCAAGCATTACCGGAGAAGAAATTGTCGAGGTGCAGCGCAGTGCCTTTGAACACCGGGCGATTTGGACAGGGCTAACCTATGCCAAGGGGGATAAAGATGGCAGCAAAACGGAAATAGAAGGTATTATCCGTGAGGCAATTGCAGAAACGGGACGAATTCATGGCGAACAGATCAAAGCGAATTGCAAAAAACCAGAAGATGTAGCTAAATTTTTAGAGGTGTTTTTGAATCCGACGGTAAAAAAGACCTTTGAAATGGAATTTAAAACCGTAACAAACGATCGTCTGGATATAGAATTTCATTATTGTCCGTTGCTGAAAGCCTGGCAGGACCTTGGCTTCGATGAAGAAACCTGTGCTACCTTATGTGATATGGCCATGGATGGCGACCGCAATATTGCCAAAAGCATGGGCTATGAATTTCATCTCGGGGATACGCTTGCCAAGGGCTGTAAAACTTGTCAGGTATCATTTTTTAAGCCGGGTAAATAAAAACTTGCTGGCTTGTAGGGCATAACTTTAATGTAATAAAATAGAGGTATAGCTTATTTTGTATAAGCTATACCTCTATTTTTTGGCTGCTGGTAAAAAGGTCTGTCTTGACATATTTCTTAGTATGGTAGAGAATTTATGCATATAATGAAACGGAACTCTCAAAAAAGCGGATTGAAAAATTTTTATCGCTTTAATTTTCCGTTGGCATGTAAAATCTAACGATCAATTTACCTTATAGGGGGTTAGAATTTTGAATAGATATGGTCAAAATAACACAGAATTGGCGAAAAAAAAGATCTGTCTTATGGGTTTGTTGGCAATTGTCTTGGTAGCCGGTTTTGCTGTTTTATACTCAAATAACGTAAAAACAGCAGGTGCCGTAAAAAAGGCAGAGCTATTAAGTGAATATGAATTGCTGCAGCCGTTGCCGGGAGCGACTTTCCTCAAGCTTTCTTCAAATAATAAAGATCGACAGGCGCTTGTTTCAGCCAGTTATTCCTCTGAGAAAACCTATGTTGAAATTCGGACTTTTTACATTGAGGAGGCAAAGAAAAAGGGGTGGATATTTTTAAACGAAAAAAAGGAATATGATTGGGGTAAGGATTTAGGTGGAAAAGCAATGTATTTTCGCAAGGGCGAGAATATATTAGCTATTCAATATGCCGGTGAAAAAGCAGATTATGGGTGGAATGTTGCAGTTTCATTGAGTTGGAATTTGCATGCAGAATAAATATATTTTAGTAAAGTTAAAAAATTTCATAAGAAGGGAAAATAATAATATATATTTATTGATATAATTAATTTTATTAATGCATAAATGTGCAATAAAAAAGCAGGGACATCCGTTGTAAGATGCTGACCCTGCTTTTTTTGAAATCATATAATTGCCTATATGATTTTTGTGGGTTAAGTTGGTGGAGACGAAGAGGATTGAACTCTCGACCCCCAGATTGCGAACCTGGTGCTCTCCCAGCTGAGCTACGTCCCCGGATAAATTGGAATATAACCCCAGTTTACTCCTGTTTAGGGGATTTTTCAATAGCTATGGGGATTGTTTTGTAGGAAATTTTGTGTCGGAAAAACAAAAACGGAACAGCGGCGAGGGAAGTAGCCGCTGTTCCGTTTCTTATTGTATGGTATTAGAGTTGTAGGTTGGGTTTTTATTATAGCGCTGGGTATAAGCGAAGAGCTTATTCGGCTGCGTCGCCGCCTTTTTTCTTAACTGTTGTCGTACCGCCAGCGATATCTGTGCCAGTGTGGTACGGGCTGTTTACATTAACGGTTGGAGTTGGCAGTTCCATGCCGCGTTCTTTCATAACTTCACGGCCGAGCCATGGTTTATCGGAGATAAAGCCATCTACGCCCATATCGATCAGCAGATTCATGCTAGTCTTGCTGTTGACGGTCCACGGAACAACTTTCATGCCGAGTGTATGTGCTTCAGCAACGAGTTCGTTGGAGAGTTCTTCCCAGTACGGGGAAACAACGTCAGCGCCGATTGCATGAGCGGCCTGTACATAATCGCCTTTGAAGTCATCGATGTCAAGGCCGGCCATCCAAGGGGAAGGTCCTTTTTCATACGGCTGACGGCACTGGCTGTCGCGGCCCCAGGAAGGCTGTTCACAAGTCAGGGCAACGGTTGTGATGTTCGGATCAATCTTTTTCATTTCCTTGAGTGTACGCCAGTCGAAGGACTGCAGCATTACACGGTTTTCCATATGATATTTTTTGACAATATCATAGAATTTTTTGACGAATACTACCGGATCCGGATTGTTTTTGGATTCTGGGAAGTTTTTATCGTCATAGATTTTTGTTTCAATATTGAACATAATGTCTTTGTTACCATAGGAGTTAGCGAGTTCGAAAACTTCTTCTAATGTAGCCATTTTTGTTCCCGGAACCGCAATTTGTGTTTTGCCATGACCTTCATAATAGTCGCCGGCTTCTGGATTCATAGTGCCGATATCATACTGTTTTACTTGTTCCAGTGTCATTGTGCGGATATCAAGGCTTGGATCGTTTGCTTTGACATATTTTCCGTCCGGTCCTTTGGCGATATTATGGTTCATTACCGGATTGTGACTCATGACGATATAGCCGTCTTTTGTCATCTGCATGTCCATTTCAAGAGTTGTTACACCAGTTTCCATGCCGAAGGCGTAGGAGATCAGTGTGTTTTCTGGACGAGCATCGCGGCCGCCGCGATGAGCTTCAAGGTCAAATCCCTGCGGGATAGCCTTTGCTTGAACTGTTGGGAGATCTGTAAGACCGAAACCGGATGAGAGCAGGGCAGCAGCAATGCTGGCAGCCAGGAGGTTCTTTGTTAGTTTTTTCTTGCTTAACATGTATTCATTCTCCTTTTGTTATAAATTAACTTACTGAGAGAATTATAACATTAGAATGAAAATTCTTATATCAGAAAAAAGTTTATTTTTTGTAGGAGTTACAAGGAGTTTTCTTGTAGGAAAAATGCTTACAAAAAATCAGAGTATATCCGCTATTTAAATTTTTGAAAAATGGGATAATGGTATACAAGGACTCATTATGAAAACGGCAGAGTTTCCTGTCTTGTGACAACGGCAAATTCTGACGAAAAGGAAAATAAGAAAAGGGGTAAGAAAATGTTAGGAGCTATTTGGAATTTTTTCAAAACCGGCGCAAACATTGCACCGATCACAGATCCAAATGAAATCAAAACGAAGTTCAACAAAATGCGGTGGCAGGTATTCGGTTCAATCACAATTGGATATGGTTTATTCTATGTACTGCGCCTCAACTTCTCGGTAATCAAAAAACAGTTGCTTTCGCAGGGTATCCTCGATGCACAGCAGCTCGGTATTATGGGTTCCGCCTTGTTTATCACGTATGGTCTTGGTAAATTTACGAACAGTTTTTTAGCGGACCGATTTAATAATAAACGCTTCTTTGCGTTTGGTTTGTTTATGTCCTCGATCGCCAGTGTGGCTATGGGTTTTTGCAATACCTTTACGCCGCTTGTGGTGCTCTGGGGTATAAACGGTTGGTTCCAGTCCTTTGGTGCTGGTCCTTGTATCGTAGCACTGAACCAGTGGTTTACGAATAAGGAACGTGGTACTTATTATGGTATCTGGTTTACAAGCCATAACCTGGGGGCTGCTTTCACTTATGTTGTTACGGCCGTTCTGGTAACGTCTTACAGCTGGCAGATGGGCTTTATCATCCCGGGTCTGTTCTGCTTGGTTGGATCGGCAATTATCTTATTATGCATGCATGATCGTCCGGAAACAAATGGTCTGCCAAATGTTGAAGTTCTTAAAGGCGGCGTGCAGGCAGAACAGATCAAAAGCGATAAAACCGTTGCTCAGTTGCAGTGGGAAGTTGTTAAAAATCCGGCCGTTTGGATCCTCGGCATGTCCAGCCTTTGCTGCTATATCACTCGTTATGCGATTGAAAGCTGGGGCATCATCTATTTGACGGCTGAAAAAGGTTATTCCACCGTTGGCGCCGGCAGTGTTCTCGGTGTTATGCAGATTGCCGGTATCTTTGGTGCTATGACTTGTGGTCTCGTATCGGATAAATTCTTTAATCATAAACGCAACAAACCAGCTTTGATTTATGGTATTTTATATGCTGTATCGGTTATGCTCTTCCTCTGGGCTCCGCCAAGCTTTGCGATGGACATGTTCAGCCTGTCTCTTTATGGCTGGGTAATGGGCGCACTTGTTTGCTACCTCGGTGGCTTGATGGCAGTTGATATCGTGCCGAAACGTGCTACTGGCGCGGCTATGGGTATGATCGGTCTGCTCAGCTATGCCGGTGCAGCCATTCAGGAAGCTGTCAGCGGGTATCTTATCAATTCCCATATGACGATTGTTGATGGACAGAAAGTTTACGATTTCGCAGCTGCCGGTGAATTCTGGGTTGCAGCAGCAGTTGTCTCCTGTATCCTGGCACTGTTTGTCTGGAATGCAAAAGCAAAAGAAATTGTATAAATAAATGTATCGGCAGCTTTTAGCTGCCAATATGGTCAAAAAAGCGGACAGCGAAAAGCTGTTCGCTTTTTTTCTGCAAGAAATTCGTTCCGGTAGTTTTTAAGACAAAAACAGGGTTAATCAATAAGAAAAACGCTAAAATAAAGGCATAAGGATGCTTTTCTTAAGAGTTTTTGCTATAATGGTCCTAAACCGATTTTATGGGTCCATATGCTATAGCAATACAGCGTGCTGAAAAAGTGCGGATGGAAGGAAGCTTTATGAGTATTTTACATAGGCAGGGGTATTTGCTGTTAACGGTACTTTTTTGTGTGCTGAGTCTCACGGGCTGCAGCAAACCCAATGATTATATTGATTTTAATAAGAATCAGGCCATGATTCAGGAAGATGAGGTGCCGGAAAAGGAACAGCGGCCATTGGTCATTGCGGTTGCGGCGGTCATATCCCCGCAAGAGACCATTGAATGTTATCGCCTGTTGGCGCAGCGGATTTCGGCCGTTACCGGGCATCCGGCCGTACTGATCCAGCGCAAGACATATGCGGAGATTAATAAGCTTTTGTCAAATGGCGAGGCGGATATGGCATTTCTTTCTACAGGCTCATATGTTTCCTATCATGGGCTGTATGAGATTGAAATACTGGCAATGGCGGCGCTTGACGATGAGTTTTTATACCGTCCGTATATTATCGTGCATAAAGACAGCGATATCCATTCCTTTGAGGATCTGGCTGGCAAGACGTTTGCCTTTACGGATCCGCTCAGCTTTTCCGGGCATTTGATCATTGAGGATATGCTGTTTTCCCAGGGGACAAATTCGGAGCGTTATTTTAAGCGCTATTTCTATACCTATAATCATGATAAATCGATCTGGGCGGTGGCCAATCATGTGGCTGACGCGGCGAGCATCGACAGCCAGATTTATGATTATGCCAAGATTCAGACGCCAGAATTGACGGATAATATCAGGATCATTTCGGTGCTTGAATCAGCGCCGACCGGACCGGTAGTCGTGCGCAAGGACCTGCCGGCAGAGCAGATTGCCCAGCTGCGTCAGATTTTTTTGGAAATGAATGCGGATCCGGAGAGCGCCAAGGCCATGAAAAAACTGATGATTGACCGCTTTATCACCCCACAGCCGGAGCGTTATATCCCCTTAAAGAAAATCTATGATCGGACCAGTATATAATGATGAAAATTAACAAGTTCAGCGAAAAGATGAATAGTCTTAGCCTGTATTATAAGATCAATGTGCTTGTCATCGGGATGATCATGCTTTCCGGTCTGGTTATCGGCATCAGTATGTTGCAGGCAACCTCACACTTGCTGGAAGTACAGCTTGATAAACGGGGCATTGATATCGGCAATTCTATCGCCTCCTTGAGCAGCAATGATATTTTATTGGAAGATTTTTTTGCTATTTCCGATCGCCTGAATAAGACAAAAAACAATAATGCGGAAGTGCGCTATATTTTAATTACAGATTCATCGGGCAGGATTTTGGCCAGCACGTTTGGCAATAGCCTGCCACAGGGCTTGGTCAGTGTACGTCTGCCGGTGAATGAGGAACCAGTTGTGCAGGATGGCAATGAACTTTGGATTAAGCGCTTTAGCAGCAATGAGGGGGCTATCCGGGAGATTTTGTTTCCCATTGAGGAGGGAAATATCGGTTTTGTCCGGATTGGCTTGTCGGAGAAAATCATGCAAGGTCTGCTGGCGGAAAAAGTAAAGGAGATTTTACTAACCGTACTATTTGTCAGCCTTCTGGCCGCTATCGGAGCTACCAGACTATCCTACCTGCTGGTACAGCCAGTGCGGATATTGCTGGCTGCTGCTCGTCAGATTCAGCAGGGTGATTACAATGTGCGGATAAAAGTACAAAACTCGGATGAAGTTGGCAATCTGGCCCGGGCCTTTAATGCCATGGCCCACAGCCTGCGCAAGAAAAATCGCGAGAATTATCGATTATTGCAGGAGGTTCAGGCAAAAGAGGAAATGCGCGTTTCCCTGATTCGTAAACTGTTTACCGTACAGGAAGATGAGCAGCGGCGTCTTTCCCGCGAGCTGCACGATGAGACCGGGCAGTGCATGGCCTCCCTGCTGGCCTATATTAAGGTTTTGCATACAAAGATGACAACCCAGGAGCAGAAGGATCTATTATCAGAAGCACGGGCGGTTACGGTCAATGTACTTGAAAGGATCCGCACGATGGCTGTTGAACTGCGCCCGCCGGAACTCGATTATCTTGGGGTTGTGGCCGCGATGGAAAAATACATTATGAATTTTAGTGACCAGAATGCATTGGAGGTTGAGTTTACTCCGCCGCCGGACAAACTGGTGGTTTCAAACGATATTGCGGTATCCCTGTACCGTATTTTACAGGAAAGTCTGACGAATATCGTCATGCATGCTAAGGCAAAAAATGTCGAGGTTGTTATTACCCAAGGCGATGGCTGTGTCCGCATGAGTATAAGTGATGACGGACAGGGCATGAAAGAAAATGCCGTGCAGCTTGCCCGGGAAAATAACCGACTCGGCTTGTTTGGCATGCAGGAGCGGGCAGAGCTACTGGGGGGAACGGTAGCGATTGAGTCTTTGCCAGGCAGTGGCACCACTGTTACGGTTACATTACCAATAGGAAGTGATGAGAGTTGAAAAAAATGAGGATTATGCTGGCCGATGATCATGCTGTACTGCGGGCCGGATTGAAGCTGCTGCTCGACAATGAGCCGGATTTTACCGTTGTCGGTGAGGCGGCAAATGGGCAGGAAGTTCTTGCCATTTTAGACCATACAGAAGCCGATGTGCTCGTGCTCGATCTTTCGATGCCGGTAATGAGCGGGCTTGAGTGTTTGCGGGAGATTAAAAACCGCAACCTTGCCATTAAAGTTCTGGTTTTGACGATGTACCAGGATGAGCAATATATAAAAGAAGCGATGCAGCTTGGTGCCGGGGGCTATCTGGAGAAAAATTCGCTGGATACAGAACTCTTTCAGGCGCTACGCACGGTGGCCAAGGGTGATCGCTACCTGCGAGAGCAGGATACACAAGTATTGCTGGATAAGTTGTTCAAGCATCCCGAAGAAATTATCGAGGATCAACCGGTTTTCCTCAGCAAACGGGAGAAGGAAGTTCTTGAACTTTTGGTGCGTGGCTATTCCCTGGGCGTGATTGCCGATATGCTGTATCTGAGCATTAAGACGGTCAGTACATACAAGACGCGCCTGATGATCAAGCTTAATTGCAGCCAGAAAAGCGAGTTGGTGGATTACGCATTAAAACATAAAATATTGTTTCCAAAACATAATGATTTATGATAGAATACATTTTGGATATTAATTTTAAAAATTAATATATAGGAAAGTATATATTAATTCTGAAAATTAATACATACTTTAAATATGAATACTAAAAATATGAGGAGGACGAAATATGGAAAAGGCGACCGTAATTGTAATTGGTGGCGGAGCCACAGGGGTAGGTATACTGCGCGACTTAGCAATGCGCGGCGTAGATGTAATGCTTCTTGAAATGCGCGACATGGTAAACGGCTCGAGCTCTCGTTATCATGGCTTGCTGCATAGTGGTGGACGTTATGCAGTAAAGGATTCAGAAGCAGGACGCGAATGTATTGAGGAAAATATGATTCTGCGTAAAATTGGTAAGCACTGTGTTGAAGCGACAGAAGGTTTCTTCGTGCGCTTGCCGGAAGATGATCCCGCTTATGAACAAGAATGGGTGGAATCCTGTAAGAAGATCAACCTGCCAGCAATCCAGATTGACCCGGCAGAAGCATGGCATTTGGAACCAAACCTGACCCATCGGGCACAGGCTGTATATCGCGTGCCGGATGCGGCTATCGATGGTTTCCGCATGGCATGGCAGAATGTTGAATCGGCAAAACGCTACGGCGGCCGTGTAAAAACGTATACAGAAGTTATCAGCGTTAATTCTTCTAATGGACAGGTAACAAGTGTTACAGTACAGGATTATTTTACAAAAGAAAAATATGATATTGAATGCGACTTTGTTGTCAATGCTGCCGGCCCTTGGGCAGGAAGAGTTGCAGGTTTTGCCAATATCCCGGTAAATGTACAGCCGGACAGAGGTACCCTCATCGCCTTCAACCACCGCATTACAAACCGTATTGTCAACCGTTTACATAAATCTTCGGATGGTGATATCTTTGTACCGCATGGTTCCATTACGATCCTCGGCACAACCTCCATGTCCGTTGAATCGCCGGAAGATACACAGGTAACGACGGCAGAAGTAGAATACCTGATGCGTATCGGTGAACTCACATTTGAACACCTCCGTGGTTTCCGTATTTTGCGTGCATTCTGCGGCTCCAGACCGCTTTACACGGCAGATGCCAGTGCCAAAGGCCGTGGTGTATCGCGTGGATTCGTCATCCTCGACCATGAACATGATGGTCTTAAAGGCTTTGCCAGCATTTGCGGCGGTAAGTTTACGACATATCGCTTGATGGCAGAAAAAATGGTCGATCTCGTCTGCGGCTATCTTAACAATACAACGGCCTGCCGTACTGCTGAAGAAGCACTGGTGCCGGATATTGATGCCGCAGATATCAAAGAAGCCCGTAAATACTTCCCGTCCTTCGGCGTAAACCTTGCTGCTTCTCGCCTTGGACAGAAGAGCTTCAAAAATGTTATCAAACGCATGGAAGCGGAACCGCTGAAACGCGAAATCGTTTGCGAATGTGAAAACGTAACGATGGCAGAAATCGAAGAAGTCGTTAAGACGGCTGATACGGCTACGACATACACTCTTGGTGATGTCCGTCGTAAGACAAGAATGGGCATGGGGACTTGTCAGGGTGCATTCTGTACATTCCGCAGTATGGGGATGATCGCACAGAATGATCTGATGAAAGACCATGATACAATCGTAGAGATGAAAAATTTCCTGCAGGCTCGTTATAAAGGTATTTCTCCGGTAATGTGGGGCAATACGGTCCGCGAAGTAGAACTTATGCGTGGCATCTATGACGGCGTATTAAATCTTGATGGAGGGATGGCTTGATGAAAGCAAGTGATGTAGTTGTAATTGGCGGCGGTATCTCCGGGATGCTGGCTGCGATTGCTGCAGCCAAAAAAGGAAAGTCGGTAACCATGCTCAGATATGGGTACGGCGCTTTTGAAATTGGCGGCGGGTTAATAGATATCATGGCATATCCGAATGATAAAAAGTCCAGCAGTTCGCTGAAGAATTGTATCGGAAGTTTGTCGAGCGATCATCCATACAGCAAGCTCGGCTTGCAGCGTGTAGAAGATGCAGTTAAATTCCTGCTCGACCTCACAAAAGAAGAAGGCTATGCGTATGAAGGCGGCGTTGACGAACTTCACTGGGTTCCGACGGCTGTTGGTACCATGAAACCGACCGGCCTTTATCCGAAATCCTTTGATGTAGAGGTTCTGAAAAAAGCTGATACGATTTACCTGGTGGATTTTAAAGGCTTGAAGGACTATTATGCAAAATTGACGGAAAAAACCTTGAAGAAACTTCTTGGCGAAGACAAGAAATACGAAATTGTTACGGTGGATCCGAAAATGGAAGAAGCCATTGGTGGCCGTGATATCATGATCATGGATATTGCCCGCTGGCTTGATAAGAGCGAAGGCCAGGAAGATTGTGCCAGCCAGCTCAAAGCACTTGTTAAACCAGGCGCTGCAGTTGTGTTCCCACAGGTTCTTGGTACGATGCCTAGCTATGCTCCGTATGAAAAAATGAAGTCCGCTCTGCAGTGTGATGTTACGGAAGCACTCTGTATTCCGCCATCGGCAGCAGGGATGCGCTTATCCAGACTGCTCCATAACGCTGCTAGAAAATATGGCGTAAAAATCATTGAAAAAGCCAGGGTAAAATCGGCAATCGTCAAGGACGGGGTATGTGAAACTGTTATTGCCAGCGGTGTTGGCAGAGAACATACATATGCCGGCAAAAGCTTTATTTTGGCTACAGGTGGCTACTATAGTGGTGGGCTTGAAGTTCTCGACAACAATAAAGTTCTTGAACCGATCTTCAACTTGCCGGTTAAAGTTATGTCCCAGAAAGAAGACGAATGGGCAAATCTTGAAATGTTCTCCGATAAAAAACAGCCGTTTGCATTGGCTGGGGTTACGGTTAACTATGAAATGCGCCCTGTCAACGAAAATGGCGAAAAGGTATTGAAAAATGTCTTCGTCACCGGACGTAATCTCTGCGGGTATGACTTCTGCTTTGAAAAATCTGGAAATGGTGTAGCACTTGCATCTGCTTATCAGGCTGCTGCGTCGGCGATGGAGGTAAAATAAAATGGATGAAAAGAAAATAAATTTGCCAGATTGTTGCATCTCTTGCACAGCCTGCATAACAGCTTGCCCGGTAACGGCAGCAACGCACAAATTCCGTGGCCCGAAGATGGTCGGTCCGGCACAGTCGAGACTACATTTCGCTGATGATGAAATGGATTCGACCTTGGAATTATGCTCGAACTGTAAAAACTGCGATATCGCTTGTCCTTCGAGCGTGCCGATTTCGACAATGAACATGATGGCACGTGCGAAATACTACGAAACGCATAAGCATACGCAGCGCGACGAAATGCTTGGCCATCCGGAAAAGATGGGCAAACTTCTCGGGGCAATTCCGATGGGGGCCTTTTTTGCTAATCTTGGTGCCAGCATTGGTACTTCCCTTGGCGTGGTAAAGGCTATGGGGCTTGCTGATGAAAGACCGTTGCCGAAATTTGCTTCGGAAACCTTTGCTTCGATGCTTAAACACAAAAAACAACCGGCTTCGGACAAAAAAGTAGTATTCTTCCCTGGCTGTGTAATCAATTACAATGAGCCGGAAGTTGGCATGGACTTTGTTGAAGTCATGAATCAGAATGGCTATGAAGTTCTGATTGAAGACGATTTTGTCTGCTGTGGTTCGCCGCTCGTTACAACGGGCTATATGGCAGAAGCTAAAGCCAATGCAACGAAGAATTCCAAGCTGATCAAAAAATGCATCGATAAAGGCTATCCGATTCTGACGATCTGCACGAGCTGCAGCCTGATGCTCAAACAGGAATACAATGAATTGTTTGAACATGAAATTCCGGATATTGAAGAAAATGCAAAACATATCTTTGATGCGTCGGAATTCCTGGTAGATCTTGCCCAGAAAGATCAGTTGAACAAAAACTTTGGCGAAGTAAGCCATAAGTTCATGTATCATGCGCCGTGCCATTTGCGCGCACAGGGTATTGGTTTGCCATCGCTTGAATTGCTCCACCTTGTACCAGGTGTACAGGTAGAAGATCTCGATGCTGGTTGCTGTGGTATTTCCGGTAACTATGGTTACAAAGCGGAAAACTATGACCGTTCGATGAAGATTGGTGAAAACTTGTTCAATGCGATCAAAGAAAGTCGTGTGGATACGGTTCTTACAGATTGCGGCACTTGCCGGAATCAGATTTCTCATGGCGGGCAGGTTAAAGCAAAGCATCCGATGACGATTCTTGCCGAATCCTACAAAAACAAAAAATAAGCATAGAGCAGCGCTTGATGTGCTGCTAGGCGAATAAAAGGCCTCCTGCTGCGGCAGGAGGCCTTTTTGTATACGCTATAAGGGGTAGTGATCACCTCGGTGCTTAGTGGCAATAGGTTACCAGACGCTGTACCAGCGGGAAAGATCCTGCGTGGTGGGGACGGAAACTTTATCATTGCCTCCGGGATATTTGAAGAAGAGAATTTTTGTGCCGGCTTTTGATTTTTGGGCGTAGACAATATCCTTGCGGATCACAAAGAAATCCCCCTGTTTGACATGATGTTCTTCGCTCGTTGTGAGATTCAAATATATGCTTTCCCCGGAAAGCATATACATATATTCACTGGTCCGCAGATGGCGATGCGGTTGCTCTACGGTGAATTTTTTGTAGTTGGTGATGCCAGCTTCCACATCTTTGTCATGGATATAGCTGAGCAGCTGTGGCAGGGCAAGTTCCCCTGCTAGATATTGGCGGCTGGACTCCTGCAGGGAAGCCTCGATTTCATTTTCAGGTAAAATTTCAAAATGCTGCATACAAGACGAGCTCCTTTCTGTTTTCGGGAAATAGAAAAGGCAGCAATGAAAAATGAGGCATATTGGATGGCATATAGCCCGTCCAATATGCCTCATTTTGACCTGGCTGCCTGCTGCTTAGCGTGAAGGGCATACTTTTATGTTTAGCCCCTTCGCCAGATATTTGTTCAACAGAGTCTCGTCAATGCCCTCATCGGTGAGAATCATGTCAATATTTTTCGAAGGCAAAAAACTTGCGGTGGAAACATTCTCGAATTTTGAAGAATCAAGCAAGGCAATGATCCGCTTACTGCTCTTCATCATGGCCCGCTTGAGTTCAACCTCATAGATATTAAAGTCAGTGAGTCCTTCATCGATGGTAAAGCCATTCGCTGAGACAAAGGCCAAATCAATATTGATATGGTTGAGCAGATCGATCCCGAGAATTCCCTCGACGGATCCGGCATATTTTGTGACAATCCCGCCAATCAAAATAACGGTGATATTGGGGTTCTCTTTTAAAGTCAGCATGGTGTAGATACCATTGGTAATGACGATGAGCTTATTGAAGTTTTTGAGTTTTTTTGCCAGGGACAGCGCGGTGGAGCTCCCATCAAGTAATATGCACTGGTTGTTTTGAATGTATTGTAGAGCACCGTCGCTGATGGCTTGTTTTTGCAGGCTGTTCTTATTTTCACGGGTTTTAAAATTAAAGGTATTTGATCCTGTTGCCCCGGAATCTTCATTTTCTGCCAGGAAAGCATCCTTTTTCAGTACACAGGTGGCGCCACCATGCGTTTTATGGATTAAATTTTGTTCATGTAGCTTATGCAGATCATTGCGAATCGTTGCCGGGGATACAGATAAAGCATCGCATAATTCCGTGGTTGTTACCTGTCCTTTTTCGGTCAGCAGATTCAATATAAATTTATGGCGTTCGATTGCAAGCACGATTATGATTCCTTCCTCAGGGGTTGATAGCAACCCGGTTTATTTTCGTTAATAACTGAATATTCTTTTGATTCTGCCAAGAAACGTAATAAAAGCTTATCGATTTTGAGCGGGGGAAAAGGTTAGGTCGAAAGACAAGCTTATTATCAGAGTATAAATCAAATGTATATGTATAGTATATAATAAAAAAAGATAATAATCAACAAATTTTAATAAAAAACAAAGCCGCTTACTAGGTGAAAAAAGAAAAAGAGAGCAACTTTGCGGCTGCTTTGCCAAAACAGCGCAAGAGCTTATATTATGAGGGCTTAGGCACAAGATTGCCTTGCTCCAAGACAAAGGATTATTGAAAAATAGCGTTTGCTTGTTTTTTGAGAATCAATAAAGTGAAAAAACAATGAATTGAGGATAAAAAAACAATATTTAACTAGTGAATCTTGCGTAAAACTATGGACTTTAACGAAAAAATTATATTTTTAAATAAAAAAAGATAAAAAACGCTTGCAAAGAATAATATATAGTGCTAATATACAATCAAGAAAAGAAAATAAAAATAACAAAAGTTGTAAATCAACAATTATACAGCAGACAAAGTGGAGGGATATTGATGAAGTTTTTTATTGATACAGCAAAAGTAGAGGATATTAAAAAAGCGAACGATATGGGAGTTATTTGTGGGGTTACGACAAATCCATCGTTGATTGCCAAAGAAGGTCGCGACTTCAATGAAGTCATTGCGGAAATCGCTTCCATAGTGGATGGCCCGATTAGCGGCGAAGTGAAAGCGACAACAACAGATGCTGCGGGAATGATTGCTGAAGGACGGGAAATTGCTAAAATTCACCGGAATATGGTAGTGAAAATTCCGATGACGGTAGAAGGCCTCAAGGCCGTAAAGGTGCTTCATGCGGAAGGCATTAAGACAAATGTAACGCTGATCTTCAATGCAGCGCAGGCCTTGCTGGCAGCACGCGCTGGTGCCTCTTATGTATCGCCGTTTCTCGGACGTCTCGATGATATATCAGTTCCAGGGATTGACTTGATCCGCACCATCGCACAGATCTTTAAAGTACATGGAATCAAAGCAGAAATCATCTCGGCCAGTGTCAGAAATCCGATTCATGTAATTGATTGTGCTCTTGCCGGAGCAGATATTGCTACCATTCCTTACAGTGTCTTTGAACAGATGACAAAACATCCGCTCACGGAACAGGGAATCGCAAAGTTTCAGGCAGATTATAAAGCCGTATTCGGCGAATAAACAAAAAGGAATGGATAGCGTGGATACATTAAAATTACAACAGACGGCTAACCGGGTACGGAAAAATATCATCGAGGCTGTGCATTCGGCAAAATCCGGACATCCGGGAGGATCGCTTTCAGCTGCTGACATCTTTACCTGCCTGTATTTTGATGAGATGAACATCGATCCTAAGGATCCAAAAAAAGAAGATCGTGACCGGTTTGTTCTATCGAAAGGACATGTTACGCCAGGGTATTATTCAGCGTTGGCAATACGGGGGTTTTTTCCGGAAGAAGACATTAAGACATTTCGTCATACCGGATCTTATTTACAGGGACATCCGGATATGAAACATATTCCCGGGGTGGATATGTCAAGCGGTTCCCTTGGGCAAGGTCTTTCGGTAGCCGTGGGCATGGCATTGTCAGCAAAACTTAGTGCCAAAGAGCACCGCATATATGCTCTGCTCGGGGATGGAGAAATCCAGGAAGGGCAGATCTGGGAAGCTTCGATGTTTGCCGGAGCCCATAAGCTTGATAATCTGGTTGTCATCGTCGATAATAACGGTTTGCAAATCGATGGCTCTATTGAGGATGTCTGTTCGCCATATCCGATTGATAAAAAATTTGCAGCCTTCAATTTTCATGTGATTCATGCGGATGCCCATGATTTTGACTCACTGCGGGCAGCATTTGCGGAGGCGAGAACGATAAAAGGCATGCCGTGTGCAATCATTGCCAAAAGCGTCAAAGGAAAAGGCGTGTCTTATATGGAAAACCAGGCCGGCTGGCATGGTTCGGCACCAAATGATGAACAGTATAAGCTTGCCATGGAAGAGCTGGAAAGAGCAGGTAAGGCATTATGTCAGAAATAAAAAAAATTGCTACTCGTGAAAGCTATGGAAACGCTTTGCTAGAACTTGGTCGTGAACATGAAGATCTTGTTGTTCTTGATGCTGATTTGGCAGCGGCAACAAAGACGGGCGTGTTTAAGAAAGTGTATCCAGAGCGTCATATTGACTGCGGTATTGCCGAATGTAATATGATGGGTATTGCTGCCGGGCTTTCTGTGACGGGAAAAATTCCGTTTGCCAGTACATTTGCCATGTTTGCGGCTGGCAGAGCCTATGAACAAGTACGAAATACCATTGGCTATCCACATTTGAATGTTAAAATCGCTGCGACACATGCCGGGATTTCTGTCGGCGAGGACGGCGCCACACACCAGTGCAACGAGGATCTTGCCTTGATGCGCACCATTCCAGGAATGACGGTGCTGTGTCCGGTTGATGATGTGGAGGCAAAGGCGGCGATAAAGGCAGCTTATGCGTATAAAGGACCGGTATACATACGCCTTGGACGCTTGGCGACGCCGGTACTCAATGATCCTGAAACCTATGAATTTCAGCTCGGAAAAGGGGTTGTCCTTCGCGACGGCACGGATCTGACGATTGTAGCAACGGGGCTTTGTGTCGCGCCAGCCCTGGCTGCGGCCGAAGAACTAGCCGCTAAGGATAAGATTGAAGCGCGCGTGATCAACATTCATACGATCAAACCGCTTGATGAAGAACTGATCTTAAAAGCGGCGCAAGAAACAAAAAAAATCGTGACGGTAGAAGAACATTCGGTAATCGGAGGCCTTGGCGGTGCCGTAGCGGAGTTGTTGAGTGAAAAGAATCCGGTACCGGTAATGCGGATTGGGATTCAAGACCGGTTCGGCGAGTCAGGACCGGCAACAGAATTAATCGAAAAATACGGTCTTGATGCCAAAGGAATTTATCATACGATCCATACCAGTTTATAAGCGGGTTACGATCTTACCATAAAAGTCATTATATTGACCAGCTGTGTGGGGCTGGACTGAGAAGAGACGGAGTTGATTCAAATGAAAATTGCAATTGGCTGTGATGAAGCCGCATATAAATTAAAAGTTGAAATCATTCATTTTCTAGAAGAAAAGGGAATAGAAGTTGATGATTTCGGTGCTGCAGCAGGGGATGTTGTCCTTTATCCGGATGTCGCCTATACGGTTGCGGATGCCGTCGCCGCTGGTAAATATGAGCGGGCAATTCTCGTCTGTGGTACGGGGATTGGCATGTCGATTTGTGCCAATAAGGTACCAGGGGTACGGGCAGCGGTTTGCCATGATCCGTTTTCCGCCGAACGGGCCCGTAAGAGCAACAATGCGCAAATCATGTGCATGGGCGAACGCGTTATCGGACCTGAACTTGCGAAATACCTGGTGAATATCTGGTTGGCCTGTGATTTTGCCGGTGGCGGGTCAGCCCCGAAGGTCGCACGGATTAATGAACTAGAACAGGCACATCTGACAAAATAGAATGATTTTAAGTGAAAATGTAGTAATGTAGAATGCGTTTACAGCCGGTAGGCTTGACAGGGGCTGTGAACGCAGGCATTATGAGAATACAGCCTTCCGGCCATATATAGGTGAAAGAATCGTCGAACAATTTAAAATTCACGCAATCCTTTACGATTGCGGTGGTGAGGCTGTAGATAAAAGGAGATAGATGTAGATGAAGCTGTCAATGGAAAATGTAGATCAGCTGGGAATCAATGAACTTCTTGGTCAGGAAATGGAATGTTCCTGCGGAAAAAAACACTATATGGACGTCGATAAGGTAATTATTCAAAATGGTGCCGTGGAACTGGTGGCCGACATTTTAAATAAGTATAATTACAAAAAACCGCTCGTTGTCTGTGATACCAATACGTACGCAGCTGCAGGGGAAAAAGTCATCGGAATTTTGGACGCAAATAAAATTTCCCATAAGCTTTTTGTCTATGAAGTGAAGCGCGATCTTGTGCCGGATGAAACAGCTTTGGGGCAGATGCTGGTCCAAGTGGAAAAGGATACGGATGTATTGCTGGTAGTTGGTTCGGGCGTATTAAATGATCTGGCAAAATTTATCAGCAAACAGACAAAACTGCCGGAAATCCTTGTCGCTACAGCACCCTCTATGGATGGCTTCGTTTCCAATACCTCAGCACTGACCTTGAATAATTTAAAATCAAGTGTCAGCTGTAACCTTCCACAGGTCATTATCGGTGACGTCGATATTTTAAAAAAGGCACCGAAACGCATGATTTTGGCAGGTCTGGGCGACATGATCGGCAAGTATTCAGCATTGACGGACTGGGATCTTAGCCTTGTCATCAACAATGAATACTACTGCGGCCCATCCGCCCAGATTTCGGTAAAGGCAATTGAAAAATGTGTGGACAGCATAAATAAGCTTGGCGCTGATGGTGAATTTGACGATGAATCCATCAAAAACATCATGGAAGGTTTGATCCGCACGGGAATCGCAATGAGTTATGTGGGCAATTCCCGTCCGGCATCAGGCTGTGAGCATCATATGTCGCATTACTGGGAATCAATGTTCCTTTTTATGGGGCGGGAAGCTTTGCTTCACGGAACAAAAGTTGGTTTGACAAGCATTTTAGTCGCTAAGATTTATGAATGGTTTGCTCAGGAAGGACCGCTTGACTTTGCGGCGGCCGAAGCGAAAATCCGCTCTTTTGATGAAGCGGACTGGCAGGAAAAAATGCATAAATTTTATCAGAAAGCAGCTCCGGAAATTATTGCAAATGCTAAGAAGGATCACCGCAATGATGTTGAGCAGCGCTTACAACGGCTGGCATTTATCAAGGAACATTTTGCTGAGATTATGGCCGTTGTCAAATCCGCCAAATCCTTCAGCTTGGTTGAAAATATAATGAGCAAGGCTGGAGCTCCGCTCAGACCGCAAGAGGTTGGCATAGAAAAAGAGATTGTTCACAACAGCATATTGGTGGCCCATGAAGTTCGCCAACGGTATACGATTTTAAATATGCTCCATGATCTTGGCCTGCTTGAAAAATATGCAGGACTTGTTGATGATTTTATTGGCAATGACCGCGGCTAGAGATAGCCATAGGAAAGGAGCGTGATTCCCTTGTGGAAATACGTAATCGTGCTGATGGGATTTTACGTGTTGCAGATGTATATGGCTTACCGGCAGATGCAGCATTTCAAGCGTACAATTCTGGACCTTCGTGACCAGGGGGTCATGGGGCTCGGCGTAAAAAAGAGCAAATTGGGGCAGGGGCGGGTTGTCGTTCTAGTCAGCAATCCGGAAGGCGAGATTTCAGTGGCACGGGTGATGTCGGGGATCAGTGTCTTTGCCCGCTTTCGTGAAAAGCGGGATCTCTGCGGAATGCATGTTGACCAATTGCTCGCGCTCAATTCCGGCAAAAGCAAGGAACAGGCGGCGATTCGCGAGGCTCTGCTGCAGATTCAGCAGAAGCTGACCGCTTCGCTGCCAGCCGTACAGTAAACAAGACAATGCTTGTCTGAAAGCTGCCGCAAGAAATACTTGGACAAGGGTAGCTTTCAGCTTACATAAGTGGCAAGAGGAAGGGAGTTGAATATTGGCGCTAAGGAAAGGGTATTGGCTATTATTTTCCAACGGTATATATTAGATGATCTATCTATAATGAGGAGGCTATAAAATGGAAGCACTGGGTAATTTAGCAGCAGGTTTTATTTCATTATTCCAAAGAGGTGGCGTAAGCTTTGCCGGCATGGTAACCGGAATGTTGCCGATGATCATCGTCTTGATCACCGCAGTAAATGCTTTAATCAATATTATCGGTCAGGACAGAATAGATTCCATCGCCAAGTTCACTGCAAAGAACATCTTCCTTCGGTACACAATTTTTCCGGTTCTTGCTATGTTTTTCTTAGGTAACCCGATGGCATACAGCTTGGGCAGATTTTTGCCGGAAAAATATAAACCGGCCTATATGGATTCGGCCATCAGTTTTTGTCATCCGATTACCGGTCTTTTCCCTCATGCTAATCCGGCAGAACTTTTCGTATGGCTTGGCATAGCGCAAGGTGTTACAGCGCTTGGACTGCCGACAGCTGAACTGGCGGTCCGTTACTTTATCGCGGGTGTTATTGCGATCTTTATCCGCGGGCTGTTGACAGAAAAAATTACACTCTACATGCTGAAAAAGAACAACAGCAAATTGCTTCAGGACTAAAAAGTTGTTCTGGAACATGGTTTACGGTTTAAATTTAGAAAATTTAAAAGAGGTGTAATATTACATGGGTAATGTAATCAGAATTGAAAAAGGTCCAAACGGTTGGGGCGGACCATTAACGGTACAGCTCACAGAGAAAAGAAATAAAGTTGTCTGCATTACGGGCGGAAGTCTGCATCCGGTTGCGGTAAGAATTGCGCAGCTGCTCAATGCGGAGCTTGTAAACGGTTTTAAGACCGGAGTTCCAGATGATGAAATTGCGGTTGCTATCGTTGATTGCGGTGGGACTTTGCGCTGTGGAATTTATCCGAAAAAAGGCGTGCCTACAGTCAACGTCACACCGGTGGGAAAATCGGGGCCGATGGCTAAATTTATTGTGGAAACAATATATGTTTCTGACGTCAAAGAAAACACGATAACCTTGCTGGAAGGCGATGCTGCGGCTGATATTCCGGTTGCGGCTGCAGCCGTTGAAACTGCTCCGGTGGCAAGTATGGATGAGGAGCCGACTGGAAAGGGCAATATCCTAGCACGTTTTGGTAAAGCCGCTGGCGGCGTAATCAATATCTTTTTCCAGGCAGGCCGTGATACGATTGATATGGTTATTAAGACGATTCTGCCGTTTATGGCGTTTGTCAGCATGATCGTTGGCATTATCCTGCAGACGGGGCTCGGCGACTTTATCGCTGCGGCAATTTCGCCATATGCAGGAAGTCTGGGTGGATTGCTGGTCATCTCGATCATCTGCGGGTTGCCAGTTCTCTCCCCACTGCTTGGTCCAGGCGCTGTTATTGCGCAGGTTATTGGGGTACTGCTCGGGACGCAGATTGCCGCTGGTGCCATTCCGCCGTCGTTTGCTCTGCCAGCTCTGTTTGCAATCGATACACAGGTTGGTTGTGACTTCATGCCGGTTGGCTTAAGTCTGATGGATGCGGAATCAGAAACGGTTGAAATCGGTGTGCCTGCGATCTTGATTTCGCGTGCGATTGCCGGTCCGTGTGCCGTAATTGTTGCTTATTTTGTCGGGATGGGCTTGTTTGCCTGAGCAATGGGAAAAATTTGCTGGAGTACAGATGTCAGCCCAATGGACTGGCATCTGCTTACCCCGGTATCCTTACCAGGCAAGGAATCAATACTCTAACAACGTAGGAATAATTCCTACAAAGATTGCGGGGAAGTCTTACAATAAAATCAGAATGTATCTGCTGTTTTTATTTTTCTGAAAATGAGATAATAAAACAAGGGATTTGTCCAAATAGTAAGAAAATATAAAAGGATGCAGGATTGTCGATAAGTGGGGAATAAAAATGAAACCAACAATTGTAATTGGCAGTGACCATGCCGGCTTTTTGATGAAAGCCGTTATTGTAAAAAAGCTCCAGGAAGAAGGTTTTCTTGTTGAAGACCTGGGGACGGATTCGGAAGAATCGGTGAGTTTTGCTGAAATTGCCCGGCCGGTCGCGAAAGCCGTAGCTGCTTCGGTGGAAAAACGTGGGATATTGATTTGTGGTACAGGAATTGGCATGTCGATTATGGCCAATAAAGTAAAAGGAATCCGGGCAGCCTTAGTACATGACCTTTTTTCAGCGAAGGCGACCAGAGAACACAACGACTCCAATATTCTGTGCATGGGGGCCCGTATTATTTCTGAATCCATGGGCTGGGAAATTGCCCATATATGGTTGAATACTGAATTCTTAGGTGGTAAGTATCAGCAACGGCTGCAGTTTATCACCGATTATGAAAATGAAAACAAACAGTGAAAAACAGCTGGTTTTGCTGCAGGGAAGGACTACTGCCGTGAAGCGGGGCAATCTGAAGCTATAGATGAGGTGAAAGCAATGAAATATGAAGTGGAAGTTTTAAAAGTCGGTGAGTTTGTACCGGATATGCTGGAAAACGGAGATATGGTTATCTTTGATGATTGTCCCAATGATACGCTGGCGGATGTGTGTTACATGCATACACGCTGTGAGATAACAGCGCCGATTGAAGTCGGTGATATGGTGCTTGTCGGAACGAAATCCTATCGCATTACGGCCATTGGTGACGAAGCCCTGCATACGTTGCAGGAACTCGGTCATTGTACGTTCAAATTTGATGGTTTGCCAGCGGTGGAGCTTCCCGGGCAAATCAGCTTGCAAGGCGATGAAGACCCCGATTTACTGAGCGTTGGCGATAAAATTTGCATAAAATAATCAGACAATATCCAGCACGATCAAAAGCAGTAAAGGAGCGGTTTTTATGAAAGAATTAGGCGAAATCAAATGTTTCCTGCTCGATATGGACGGGACGATAAATTTGGGGCAGAATCTGCTGCCGGGGGCCAGAGAATTCATGAGCTATCTGAAAGAAAGCGGTCGTGAGTTTCTTTTTCTGACCAATAACTCGTCGAAGGACAGTTCGCATTATGTAAAAAAAATGACAAACCTTGGCATACCTTGTGATGCGGATCATGTGCTGACTTCAGGGGATGCTACGGCGATTTATATAAATAATTTAAAGCCACAGGCCCGGGTGTATTTGATGGGAACACCAGAACTTCAGCATGAGTTTGAACAGGCTGGAATTGTGCTGACAGATGAGAATCCGGATTTTGTCGTTCTGGGCTTTGATATGACGCTGACCTATGCCAAACTTGTAAAAGGCTGTGATTTTGTTCGCCAGGGACTGCCGTATATCGCGACGCATCCCGACTTTAACTGTCCGGTTGAAAACGGTTTTATTCCGGATACGGGGGCTATGATTGAATTGATCAAAGCATCTACCGGGCGGACGCCGGTTGTTATCGGCAAACCAAATCGTGAGATTATTGAAAGTGCATTTAAAAAACGGGCGGGGTTTAAGCTCGATGAATTTGCCATGGTAGGGGACCGAGTGTATACAGATATTAAGACGGGCGTAAATGCCGGAATCACTTCTATTTTGGTATTGTCCGGGGAATCTACCGTAGAGGATTTGGTCAAAAATAATGTTGAAGCGACGTTTGTCTTTGACGGGGTTGGCGATATATACAAAGCCTTGCGGGAATATGATAAAGAACATAAATTAAATTAACCGTCCATTACGGGAATTCGCTTATTATAAGCTTTCCATATTTTGCCATTACAAACACGCTGGTTGTCAAGTCCGGCGTGTTTGTTGTTTTTTTATGAAAAGTAATAGCCAGAAAAAATACGGGTCGGACTTAAATTTTTTTTTCTTTTTCCGATATAATGGAATACAGGGCGAGTTTTCCTGTGAATTTTATGAGAGGAGGAATGGCGATATGGATCCACTCGATCAGGTTTCGACTGGTGCCGGCTATGCTTCGGCGGTGTCACTGACGGCGACAAAACCGGATGCAGCAAGTTCTTTTGCCAAGATGCTTGAACGCATGCGGACCGGAAAAATTGACACCGATGAGATTACGGGCAAACCGGGAGCTGTTGTTACGTCGGTAACACAGACGATGAGCGATGGCTCGATTAATGTGCTGATTCTTGTCGACGGGAAGGTCGTTGCGGAGCACAAGTATGCGGGAGCAAAAACAGCAGATGGTGAAAAATCCGCCAAGCTGCTGGATACCAAAACGCAGGTGCTTGGTAAAATTGGTGCCGATGGGAAATTTGGCGTGTCAAATCCGCTCAATCAGACGACGGGAAACGAGGGTAATTCGACCGTTATGTCCGATCTGAATGCTTTGGCAGGAACCTCTTTTTTTGGCAAGTAAAGCAAGGTAGAAACGTAAGGATGCGTGAAGATAAAAATGGATTTTTTAATGGCAGAAAAATAGCCGCACTGCTTTTGTAGCAGCGCGGCTATTTTTTTGTCGTAATAAAGCAAAAATATGTTATTGCCAGATAGTGAAAGGCAACTCAGACAATTTTTGTCGTCCAGTCTTCGACATTCCAGATGTCGGTTACCCAGCCCGTGTAGAATTCTGGTTCATGGGACACCAGTAAAATGGTCCCTTTGAATTCTTTTAAGGCCCGCTGGAGCTCTTCCTTGGCATCTACGTCAAGATGGTTTGTCGGTTCATCAAGGACGAGCAGGTTGATTTCCTTCTGCATGACCTTGCAGAGGCGCACCTTGGCAGCTTCACCGCCACTGAGAACCATCATCTTGCTGGTGATATGTTCGTTGGTAAGGCCACAGGCGGCAAGCGCAGCGCGGACTTCATAATTTGTCATGCCGGGGTACTCCTGCCAAATCTCTTCGATGGCCGTCCGGTCGTTGCCCTGTGCACTTTCCTGCTCAAAATAGCCAGGTTCGACGAATTCACCGTGTTCGATGGTTCCGGCAAACGGTGGGATCAGTCCGAGCAAAGTCTTTAAAAGGGTGGTCTTGCCAAGACCGTTGACGCCGTGGACGGCGACTTTCTGGCCACGTTCCAGCTGGATGTCAACGGGACGGGTCAGGGCCTCGTCGTAGCCGAGTACGAGCTGTTTGGCGTCAATAATAAAGCGGCTTGGCGTGCGGGCGGAGCGGAACTGAAAGTGCGGTTTGGGTTTTTCCTTCGGTTTTTCTAAAACTTCCATTTTGTCGAGCCGTTTCTGACGGCTGTTGGCCATGCCGCGGGTGGCTACACGAGCCTTGTTGCGCTGGATGAAATCCTCCATGCGTTCAATTTCCTGCTGCTGGCGCTCGTAGGCGGCGTCTTCCTGGCGCTTGCGGATGGCGTACATTTCCTGAAACCGTTCATATGTGCCCGTGTAACGGGTCAGGGTGGCACTTTCCACGTGGTAGATGACGTTGACGACGGCATTGAGGAAGGCAATATCATGCGAAACCAGAATAAAGGCATTTTCATAATTTTGCAGATAATTTTTCAGCCAGTGAATATGATCGACATCAAGGTAATTTGTCGGTTCGTCGAGGATCAGGATGCTGGGGTTTTCGAGCAGGAGTTTTGTCAGCAAGACCTTTGTCCGCTGCCCCCCGCTGAGCTCAGAGACATCCTTGTCGAGTCCGATGTCGCGCAGGCCAAGCCCGCTGGCTACTTCTTCGATTTTTGCATCAAGGGTATAAAAACTGTTTGCTTCGAGGATATCCTGGATATCGCCGACATCGGCCATCATTTTATCGATTTCCTCGGGGCTGGCATCGCCCATTTTGTCATAACAGGCCAGCATTTCGGCCTCCATCTTGTACATATCATCAAAAGCTGTGCGCAGGGCATCGCGAATGGACATGCCTTTTTTCAAAACGGCGTGTTGGTCGAGATACCCTACGGATACCCGATTGGACCAAGATACCTTCCCCTGATCAGGGGTGAGCTGGCCGGTAATGATATTTAAAAAGGTTGATTTTCCTTCGCCGTTGGCACCGATCAAGGCCACATGTTCGCCTTTGAGCAGGCGGAAGGAGACATCTTCCAAAATTGTGCGGGCACCAAATCCCTGGGATACGTGTTCAACATTTAATATGCTCATAAAAGCCACCTTTACTTCATTGATAGAAGTAGAATACCGTATAAAGGGGAGATTGGCAAGAGCGACAACGGAAATAAAGAAGATATCATGGCGGAATAAAACATAAAAAATAATAGACAAATGTTTTTTGCAAGGGGATTGGTTTAACAAAAATTTAAAAATAGTGTTGCAATAAAATAAGTGTTGTGCTATTATACATATAATTTCATTTTGTTAAAAGACGATGATAAGGAAAAGTAAGCAGACAGGATTATCACAGAGAGCCGGGGAGGCTGGGAACCCGGTATAGGAAGGTCTGGTGAAGTTCCCCTTGGAGTTGCCCGCTGAAGATCTGTTGTAGGCGGTGACGGAGCCTCTGCCGTTAAAAGGAGGAAAGTATCGACCATAAGGTCCGTACTTTACAGAGATATTCACTTCGGTGAATAAGTAAGGTGGTAACGCGAGCACAGCCTCGTCCTTTGTAGGACGGGGCTTTTTTTGTGGAAAAAGGAGTGTGAGGCTATGGCGGCATTGGGATTTTTAGGGCCGGAGGGAACACATAGCGAAGAAGCGGCGCTGTATTTAAATGGACTGCGTAAAGAAAAATGGCGTCTTGTTCCGTATCCAAGTATTTATGAAGCGATTCAGGCTGTGGCAGATGGTGAGATTGAGCGCTGTCTGGTTCCGGTGGAAAACTCGATCGAAGGAGACATCAATATCACGCTCGATACGCTGGCACATAAGGTCGATCTGGAGGTTGAAGAGGAGCTTGTCTGGCCGGTGCATAATCAGCTGCTGGTCAAAGATCTAAAGCAGGAAATTGGCCTGATCTTATCACATGCACAGCCGCTGGCACAATGCCGGGAATACATTAAGCTTCATTATAAGGGTGTGGAAATTCGCCAGGTGGCGAGCACAGCCCGAGCAGCAGAAATCGCTGCCGGAGTGCATGAAAACTATGCGGCGATTGGAACGCGAAGGGCGGCCCAGCTATATGGTTTAAAAGTGGCGGCAGCAGACATTCAGGATGATAAGACGAATTGCACGCGGTTTTTCCTGCTGCGCCGGCCGGCACCAGAAAAACCCGCGCGTGCCGATAAAACCTTTCTGGTTTGCCGGATTGACGGACAGGCTGCTGGCAGTCTGTGCGAGGTGTTGCTCGAGTTTGCCTCGCGCAATATCAATATGACCAGAATTGAAAGCCGGCCAGCGAAAACAGGACTAGGAATATATGTGTTCTTTTTTGAACTCGATGCGACGGCACCGGCCGGCGACATTGAAGCGGCCATTGATGCCGTAAGAGCAAAAAGCCTGTGGTTGAAAAACCTGGGATCTTTTCCGGTACTAGAGGCAGACTGTAAAAAATAAAACAGAGAAAAAGGCGGGACTAAAATGATTATTATTATGACTCCAGAAGCAACAGCAGAAAATATAAAGGCCGTAATTGAAGCGATTCAGGGGGTTGGCTTGACCGCGCAGGTCATGGAAGGCGCCGCTCAAAAAATTGTCGGTGTTATCGGTGATAAAACGCGCATGGGTTCACTGGCAATCGATGCCATGGACGGGGTAGAACAGAGCATTGCTGTTTCAAAAAGCTATAAGCTCGCTAGTCGTGAATTCCATCCGGCCTCGAGCGTAATTGATGTCGATGGGGTAAAAATCGGCGGGGGCAATGTTGTTGTTATGGCCGGACCGTGTGCGGTTGAATCGCGGGAGCAGCTGTTTGAAGCAGCTAAAATCGTTAAAGCGGGCGGGGCACAGTTCCTGCGCGGGGGGGCGTATAAACCGCGGACGTCGCCGTATTCTTTCCAGGGGCTTGAAAATGAAGGGCTCAAATACCTGGCAGAGGCCCGTGAACTCACCGGACTGAAGATTGTAACGGAAGTAACAGAAGTGGAGGCCGTTGAGGTGGTTACGCAATATGCTGATATGCTGCAAATTGGCGCGCGCAATATGCAAAATTTCCGGCTGCTTAAGGAAGTCGGTCGCGGATCAAAGCCGGTTCTTTTGAAACGCGGTTTGGCGGCAACCCTCGAAGAATGGCTTAATGCAGCAGAATACATCATGAGCGAGGGCAATCAAAATGTCGTCTTCTGTGAACGTGGAATCCGGACCTATGAAACCTACACCCGCAATACGCTTGACCTCAGTGCGATTGCTGCCATCAAGCATTTGAGTCATCTGCCGATTATTGTCGATCCGAGTCATGGGACAGGAAAATGGCGGATGGTAAAACCGATGGCATATGCAGCCATCGCTGCCGGAGCTGATGGGTTAATGATGGAAGTGCATCCGAATCCAGCCAAGGCTCTTTCGGATGGCCCGCAGTCCCTGACACCGGAAAACTATCAGGAGGTCATGAATGGCATTTTCAAGATCTCTCAATTCATGAAGGATGAGAATCTGGCCATTGATTGCTTATAATTAAAAAAGAGTCCGGGAGGGATAGGCCAAAGGCGCTATACCTTCCGGACTCTTTTGTATACAATATTGTTTTTGCGGAGGGTTTACAAACAACAGAAAAAGCGCTATAATTACATCAATATTCAGAATATATAAATAACAATTTAAGCGAGATAAAGTGTTGACAATCCTTGGGAAAGCGTGTAATATAATACAAGTCGCTGATGACAACGGCCGCGAGAAAAACGAGAGTTTCCATCCCGCCAAGCCGCAGAAAAAAAGAGGTTGACAAACTTCTTCCAGCGATATATACTATAAAAGCTGACTCAAGCAGCCAGCACGGTGTTCTTTGAAAACTAAACAATGCAGCAATAAAGAACTATGTAACACATGGTTCAAGCCAGATGTGCGGGTTTGACGCAAGTCAAACCAATCAACTTCAAGCATAGCTTGAAACAATTTCTTAACTATTAAGAGCCTTATCGGTTCTTCAATATACTTTATTGGAGAGTTTGATCCTGGCTCAGGACGAACGCTGGCGGCGTGCTTAACACATGCAAGTCGAACGGAGAATTTTATTTCGGTAGAATTCTTAGTGGCGAACGGGTGAGTAACGCGTAGACAACCTGCCTCTTAGATGGGGACAACATCGCGAAAGCGGTGCTAATACCGAATGAAGTGGAGCTTCCACATGGAAGCATCACCAAAGGTGGCCTCTATTTATAAGCTACCACTGAGAGATGGGTCTGCGTCTGATTAGCTAGTTGGCGGGGTAATGGCCCACCAAGGCGACGATCAGTAGCCGGTCTGAGAGGATGAACGGCCACATTGGGACTGAGACACGGCCCAAACTCCTACGGGAGGCAGCAGTGGGGAATCTTCCGCAATGGACGAAAGTCTGACGGAGCAACGCCGCGTGAGTGAAGAAGGTTTTCGGATCGTAAAGCTCTGTTGTTTGAGACGAATGTGCAGACTTTGAATAAGGGTTTGTAATGACGGTATTAAACGAGAAAGCCACGGCTAACTACGTGCCAGCAGCCGCGGTAATACGTAGGTGGCAAGCGTTGTCCGGAATTATTGGGCGTAAAGGGAGCGCAGGTGGGAATGTAAGTCAGTCTTAAAAGTGCGGGGCTCAACCCCGTGAGGGGATTGAAACTACATTTCTTGAGTGCAGGAGAGGAAAGTGGAATTCCTAGTGTAGCGGTGAAATGCGTAGAGATTAGGAGGAACACCAGTGGCGAAGGCGACTTTCTGGACTGTAACTGACACTGAGGCTCGAAAGCCAGGGGAGCGAACGGGATTAGATACCCCGGTAGTCCTGGCCGTAAACGATGGATACTAGGTGTGGGAGGTATCGACCCCTTCCGTGCCGGAGTTAACGCAATAAGTATCCCGCCTGGGGAGTACGGCCGCAAGGCTGAAACTCAAAGGAATTGACGGGGACCCGCACAAGCGGTGGAGTATGTGGTTTAATTCGACGCAACGCGAAGAACCTTACCAGGGCTTGACATTGAGTGAAATACTAAGAGATTAGTACCTGTTCTTCGGAACACACAAAAACAGGTGGTGCATGGCTGTCGTCAGCTCGTGTCGTGAGATGTTGGGTTAAGTCCCGCAACGAGCGCAACCCCTATCCTATGTTGCCAGCACGTAAAGGTGGGAACTCATGGGAGACTGCCGCGGAGAACGCGGAGGAAGGCGGGGATGACGTCAAGTCATCATGCCCCTTATGTCCTGGGCTACACACGTACTACAATGGGATGAACAGAGGGAAGCAAGACCGCGAGGTGGAGCGAACCCCAGAAATCATCTCTCAGTTCGGATTGCAGGCTGCAACTCGCCTGCATGAAGTCGGAATCGCTAGTAATCGCAGGTCAGCATACTGCGGTGAATACGTTCCCGGGTCTTGTACACACCGCCCGTCACACCACGAAAGTCATTCACACCCGAAGCCGGTGGGGTAACCGTAAGGAGCTAGCCGTCTAAGGTGGGGGCGATGATTGGGGTGAAGTCGTAACAAGGTAGCCGTATCGGAAGGTGCGGCTGGATCACCTCCTTTCTAAGGAGACAATAGAAGCCTGAAATAGTGGTTTCTGTCACCTAGGTCGTACACATTTGGTATTACTGCATTGATTAGTTTTGAGGGAACACCCCTCAA
Organism: Selenomonadaceae bacterium; assembly: GCA_963678095.2. Taxonomy (GTDB): domain Bacteria; phylum Bacillota; class Negativicutes; order Selenomonadales; family Selenomonadaceae. The sequence goes on from OY782746.1 coordinate 1,630,544, forward strand.
TGTTCTTTGAAAACTACACAGAAGAAAAGAAATGACATTAATTCACCAGTCTAATAGTAGATAGTGTAAACTAAAAGCTAATGAAGGTAATTAACGAACATTTTAGGATTCAATCAAAAGACCATAGACATTTAAGTATAAACTTAATGGCAACGGACGACATAAGTCAAGCTACTAAGGGTGTACGGCGGATGCCTTGGCGTCAAGAGTCGAAGAAGGACGCGATAAGCTGCGAAAAGACATGGGGAGCCGCAAGTAGGCCGTGATCCATGTATCTCCGAATGGGGGAACCCACTAGAAGTCATGTTCTAGTATCCGAAAGGAAGACACACCTGGGGAACTGAAACATCTAAGTACCCAGAGGAAAAGTAATCAATTGAGATTCCCTAAGTAGCGGCGAGCGAACGGGGAAGAGCCCAAACCGGAGTTCTTCGGAACACCGGGGTTGAGGACCGGCATAAAGTGAAAAGTTTTTAGCTGAACGACTTGGGAAAGTCGAGCGTAGAAGGTAAAACTCCTGTAAGCGAAAAGAATTCAAGCGGGCTGGTATCCAGAGTACCACGAGACACGAGAAACCTTGTGGGAAGCAGGGGGGACCACCCTCCAAGGCAAAATACTACTTGACGACCGATAGCGCATAGTACCGTGAGGGAAAGGTGAAAAGAACCCCGGGAGGGGAGTGAAATAGAACCTGAAACCGTATACCTACAAGCAGTCGAAGCGCTTTATATGCGTGACGGCGTGCCTATTGAAGAATGAACCGGCGAGTTACAGTATCTAGCGAGGTTAAGTGGAAAACACGGAGCCGAAGCGAAAGCGAGTCTGAATAGGGCGACTAGTTAGATATTGTAGACCCGAAACCACAGTGATCTATCCATGACCAGGTTGAAGCGCAGGTAAAAATGCGTGGAGGACCGAACCCGTGAGTGTTGAAAAACTTTGGGATGAGTTGTGGATAGGGGTGAAATGCCAATCGAACGTGGAGATAGCTGGTTCTCCCCGAAATAGCTTTAGGGCTAGCCTCAAGTATAATTACAGACGGTAGAGCACTGATCGGGCTAGGGGGCGTAAAGCCTACCGAACCCAGTCAAACTGCGAATGGCTGTAATGCTGAGCTTGGGAGTCAGACTGCGAGTGATAAGACCCGTAGTCAAGAGGGAAACAGCCCAGAACGCCAACTAAGGTCCCCAATGCTGTGCTAAGTGGCAAAGGATGTAGAATTTCGAAAACAACCAGGATGTTGGCTCAGAAGCAGCCACCATTAAAAGAGTGCGTAATAGCTCACTGGTCGAGAGGTTCTGCGCCGAAAATGACCGGGGCTAAAGCACAGAACCGAAGTTGCGTCAATGTACTAAGTACATTGGGTAGGGGAGCGTTCCATACACGACGAAGGTATACCGTAAGGAGTGCTGGAGAGTATGGAAGTGAGAATGCCGGTATGAGTAGCGAAAAGAACAGTGAGAATCTGTTCCACCGAAAGCCTAAGGTTTCCTGAGCAACGCTCGTCGACTCAGGGTAAGTCGGGACCTAAGCCGAGGCAACAAGCATAGGCGATGGACAACTGGCTAAAATTCCAGTACCACCTTAAATCGTTATGAGCAATGGAGTGACACAGAAGGAAGTTTGAGCGTGCGATTGGAAGTGCACGTCGAAGCCGGTAGGGTGGCATGTAGTAAAATGCGCATGCTGATACCTGAGACGCGATAGATAGAGGAGTCTACGGACAAATCAAATTCAAATGGACCACACTGTCGAGAAAAGCTTCTAGCCAGAAATAAGGTGCCCGTACCGCAAACCGACACAGGTAGGCGGGGAGAGAATCCTAAGGTGCGCGGGAAAACCCTCGTTAAGGAACTCGGCAAAATGTATCCGTAACTTCGGGAAAAGGATAGCCAACTCTCGTGAAATCCCTAGCGGATGGAGCGAGGGGGGGCGACAGAAGAGAGGCCCAAGCGACTGTTTACCATAAACACAGGTGCTTGCTAAAGAGAAATCTGACGTATAAGTGCTGACACCTGCCCGGTGCTGGAAGGTTAAGAGGAGGAGTTAGGAGCAATCCGAAGCCCTGAATTGAAGCCCCAGTAAACGGCGGCCGTAACTATAACGGTCCTAAGGTAGCGAAATTCCTTGTCGGGTAAGTTCCGACCCGCACGAAAGGTGTAACGACTTGGGCACTGTCTCAACGAGGGACCCGGTGAAATTGAAATACCTGTGAAGATGCAGGTTACCCGCGACTGGACAGAAAGACCCCATGGAGCTTTACTGCAACCTGATATTGATTTTCGGTAAATAATGTACAGGATAGGTGGGAGACGGAGAAGAAGGAACGCTAGTTTCTTTGGAGTCGATGTTGGGATACCACCCTTTATTTACTGGAAATCTAACTGAAGACGTAACAAATCTCAAGACAGTTTCAGGCGGGCAGTTTGACTGGGGCGGTCGCCTCCCAAAATGTAACGGAGGCGCCCAAAGGTTCCCTCAGCGCGGTCAGAAATCGCGCGAAGAGTGCAAAGGCAGAAGGGAGCTTAACTGCGAGACAGACACGTCGAGCAGGTACGAAAGTAGGGCTTAGTGATCCGGTGGTACCGCGTGGAAGGGCCATCGCTCAACGGATAAAAGCTACCCTGGGGATAACAGGCTAATCTCTCCCAAGAGTCCATATCGACGGGGAGGTTTGGCACCTCGATGTCGGCTCATCACATCCTGGGGCTGAAGCAGGTCCCAAGGGTTGGGCTGTTCGCCCATTAAAGTGGTACGTGAGCTGGGTTCAGAACGTCGTGAGACAGTTCGGTCCATATCCATCGCGGGCGAAAGAAACTTGAAGGGATCTGCTCCTAGTACGAGAGGACCGGAGTGGACGAACCAATGGTGTACCAATTATTGCGCCAGCAGTACAGTTGGGTAGCTACGTTCGGAAAGGATAAACGCTGAAAGCATCTAAGCGTGAAACCAGCCTTAAGATGAGGTTTCTCACAGAGCAATCTGGTAAGACCCCTTGTAGACGACAAGGTAGATAGGTCGGGAGTGGAAGTGCAGAAATGCATGTAGCGGACCGATACTAATAGGTCGAGGGCTTGACTTACAACTAAAATGTTCAACATTTCTTCTTCTGTATAGTTTTGAGAGAACACTCTCAACAACAAATCCGGTGATGATGCCTGAATGGTTCCACCTGTTCCCATACCGAACACAGTAGTTAAGCATTCAGAGGCCGAAAGTACTTGGGTGGAAACGCCCTGGGAGGATAGGAAATTGCCGGTTAGCAAAAGCATCTGCCTTGTGCAGGTGCTTTTTTTGTGGGTAAAAATATAGGTAAGTTTATTTATATAAAAAGCAGGTATCGTCTAACGTTAGAAGAGGGATTGTATCTTCAAAATAGATTGGCGTAATTGCAGTTGTATGAGAATTTTTTAAATACCTGTAAGGATGTTTATACGGCATTGTTTTAAAATAAATTCCGGTTTCAGGCATTTCATAGCAGGGTTATTTTAAGGGTTTAGCGAACTTAAAGTGTAGCAGATATTTTCTTCATAGTACTGGTAAATATAAAATATATTGGAGGAAAACAAAATGGAATATCCAGAAAATATTAAATCAAATGAAGACATTTTAAATGCGTTTAAAGTTGTCCTGCCCTATATTAATAAAATTACACGTGAGGATATGGCTACGGGCCTGAGTGATTTGAATCAGTATCTGGCTTATCAAGGTGGAGAGAAGCTGGAATTAGATTTGGCCTCGGGAAAATCCATAAAGGATATTCCGACGATTATGGAATGCATCCGGGAAAATAAACGTACTTTTGCTGATGTTGGCCCAGAAGTTTATGGAACGCCGATTAAGACGATTTTTACGCCGATTTATGGACTGAATAACGAGGTCATTGGGACCTTGAGTTCGGGGATCGATACGCATTCCAATGAGAAATTGATTGAAACCGTCAGGGCAATGGCCGATTCTACACACACAGCGTATCAGGCCGTGGAGCAGGTTGCACATAGTGCTACGGATTTGGCTCATGCAGGACAGGAATCCGTTACGCAGGCAGCTGTATTGAAAGAAAAGAACAGTGAAACCATTAAAGTCATTGAATTTATTAATAATATTGCCCAGCAGACAAATTTACTTGGTCTCAATGCAGCGATTGAGGCGGCGCGTGCTGGCGAACAGGGACGTGGCTTTGCTGTCGTAGCCGAAGAAGTCCGTAAATTAGCGGAGCAGTCGCGTACAGCAACGGAAAAAATTCAGGAGACTTTGCGGGAAATGAATACGGCGGTAAATGAAATTTCCCGGTCGATTGAGACTACCGGCGCGATTAGTCAGGAACAAGCGGCCTCCACGGAAGAAATCACAGCGAATTTGGCAAAAGTGGCGAAGGCAGCGGAAGAACTCAATCAGTTTGTTGCCAGATATAAATAAATAATGTAGTAGCAAAAACCGGACACTATAATACGTGGCCGGTTTTTATCGTTTAAGGGAAGCGAACGGCACTGGTATTGAAGGATGGTAGAGTATACAATACACATCGGTGTGATGGATTGCATATTTTACCATGAGCATAGTATACTAAAAAATAAACGAGATTCTGCTTGCACCTCTTATTTTACAGAAAATACAAAAATATAAGAATATTATGGCTGCGTATTTAACGCCGGCGAGGGAGTGTTTTGTTTGCGCATGATGGAAAAGTATGTAGAAGATGTTTTAGCAGGGATGGAAGCCAAGGATCCTGAACAGAAAGAATTTCAAAATACGGCGCGGGAGGTCCTGACAACAATTATTCCGGCATTAGAAAAAAATCCGCAATACAAACAGGCAAAAATTCTGGAGCGTCTTGTTGAACCGGAACGGATTATTTCATTTCGTGTTGTCTGGGAAGACGATCAGGGGGAAGTTCAGGTGAATCGGGGCTATCGTGTGCAGTTCAACAGTGCCCGTGGCCCGTATAAGGGCGGACTGCGCTTGCATCCGAGCGTTAATCTGAGCATTTTAAAATTTCTTGGGTTTGAACAGATATTTAAAAATGTTCTTACGGGTCTGCCAATCGGCGGGGCTAAGGGGGGAGCCGATTTTGATCCCAAAGGAAAGTCAGACCGAGAGGTTATGCGCTTTTGCCAGAGTTTTATGGCGGAGCTTTGTCGCCATATAGGACCAGATGTTGATGTTCCGGCTGGAGATATTGGTGTCGGTGGGCGGGAGATCGGCTATCTGTTTGGCCAATATCGCCGTCTGCGCAATACATATGATGCGGGAGTTTTAACCGGTAAAGGGCTTGAATATTGGGGCAGTCTGGCACGAGCGGAAGCGACCGGTTATGGATTATTGTATTTTATGCAGAATATGCTCGAAGACAAGGGCATAGAATTGAAGGGCAAGACGGTGGCAGTCTCTGGATCGGGAAACGTTGCCATATATGCGATAGAAAAGGCGCAGGAACTAGGCGCCAAGGTACTCACCTGCTCGGATTCCGATGGCTATGTATACGATCCGGAGGGGATTGATTTGGCTGTCGTCAAGGAGATCAAGGAAGTACGGCGGGGGCGCATCCGGGAATATCTGCAAAGCCGCCCCCAGGCTAAGTATCATGAAGGTTGCAGCGATGTCTGGAGCGTTGCCTGTGATATCGCACTGCCCTGTGCAACCCAGAATGAACTTGATCTTGCCGCGGCTGAAAGGCTGGTCAGTAACGGGGTCAAAGCGGTAGGCGAAGGAGCCAATATGCCATCAACGCTTGAGGCGATAGCCTATTTTCAACAGCATAAGGTTCTGTTTGCTCCGGCCAAGGCCGCAAATGCTGGCGGCGTAGCGGTCTCTGCGCTTGAGATGTCACAAAATTCGATGCGTTACCGGTGGTCCTTTGCTGAGGTAGATGAAAAATTGAAAGATATTATGAAAAATATATTTGAAAGTTCAAAGAGTACAGCTGAAAAATATGGCTGCGCTGATGATCTCGTTGCCGGAGCCAATATAGCTTCCTTCGTAAAGGTTGCGGACATTATGTTATCTAACGGCCTAATTTAGAAAAAGTTTGTCTGAGGGTGCCCCTGCTGCCATAGAGATTGGTCTATTGCCGCAGGGGCATTTGTTTGCCGAAACTTATATATATATATGCTAATTATAAGTGCTTGACTAGGAATTAAAAAAGACCTATAATTAGATTGAAATTAATCCCGAGTATTTTGATAAGGATAATAAGAATAGATGAAGTTAGCAGTATAAAACGTGAGGAGTGCGGATTATGGCAGAAAAATTATTGGAAATCAACGGCCTGCGAGCCGGCATTGAGGGCAAAGAAATTCTTAAGGGGCTGGATTTATCGGTCAATAAAGGGGAGGTTCATGTTATCTTAGGGCCGAATGGTTCTGGCAAATCTACTTTGATGAATGTGATTATGGGACATCCCAAATATGAAGTGACTGCCGGCAGCATATTTTTTGAAGCGGAGGATTTGGCGACGGTTAAAACTTTTGAGCGTGCCCGCAAGGGGCTATTCCTTTCCTTCCAAAACCCGGAAGAAATTCCGGGGATTACGGTAGAGAATATGCTCCGCACAGCAAAGCAGGCCGTAACCGGACAGCCGGTGAAAATAATGGGGTTCAAAAAAGAGCTGAAAAATAAAATGGAAATGCTGCGGATGGACCCGGCGTATGCACAGCGGTATATGAATGTCGGTTTTTCCGGCGGCGAAAAAAAACGTAACGAAATTTTGCAGTTGTTACTATTAAATCCGAAATTAGCGATGCTGGATGAGACGGATTCCGGACTGGATATAGATGCGGTGCAGATTGTTTCCGCTGGGGTCAAGGAATTTCACACCGAACAAAATGCCTGCTTGATTATCACCCACAATACAAGAATTCTTGAGCAGCTTTCGGTTGACCAGGTGCACATTTTGATGAATGGCCGAATTATTCAGACCGGGGGGGCAGCCCTGATTGAAGAAATTAATGCTAAAGGGTTTACCCATCTGTTGGAGGCGTAACGTCCGGATGAATATTCAAGTGATTGGGGTGGAATAAAAAATATGGAAAAGAAAAAAACATTTATTGATGACATAGAGCGTAGTCTGTATGATATAAAAAATGAAGACCGCCCGTTATACCGATCGGATTCTGGGCTGACGGAGCAGATTATCCGGGATATTTCCCGGGAAAAGAATGATCCGCAGTGGATGCAGGAATTTCGGCTGCAGTCCTTAGCAACTTATAACCAGTTGCCATTGCCCTCGTGGGGGCCATCTTTGGCAGAGCTTGATATGGATAAGATTGTGACCTACGTGAAGCCGGATGCCAAGCTGACTGGCGACTGGAAGGAGGTTCCAGCGGATATAAAGGAAACTTTTGATCGCCTGGGAATTGCGGAAGCCGAAAAGGAGTCGCTTGCCGGGGTAGGCGCACAATACGATTCGGAAGTTGTATACCACAGCATCAAGCAGGAGCTGGTTGCCCAGGGGGTTATTTACACCGATATGGAGAGCGCTCTGCGTGAGCATGAGGATATTGTAAAGGAATACTTTATGAAGCTTGTGCCGCCGAAGGACCATAAATTTGTTGCCTTGCATGGGGCGGTATGGTCTGGCGGATCGTTCGTTTATGTGCCGGAGGGTGTGCATGTCGACATTCCGTTGCAATCGTATTTTCGGTTAAATTCACCCGGGGCCGGACAGTTTGAGCATACGCTGATTATTGTCGAAAAAAATGCCAGTCTCCATTTTATTGAAGGTTGCTCGGCACCTAAATACAATGTTACCAATCTGCATGCTGGCTGTGTGGAACTGTATGTAAAGGAAGGTGCCCGCCTGCGATATTCTACGATTGAAAACTGGTCGCGCAATATGATGAACCTCAATACCAAACGGGCGCTGGTGGAAAAAGACGGAATTATTGAATGGGTTTCGGGCTCGTTTGGTTCCCATATATCGATGTTGTATCCCTGTAGTGTGTTGGTTGGTGAAAATGCAAAAGCCGAGTTTACTGGGGTTACGTTTGCTTCCAGCGGGCAGACGCTTGATACCGGAGCCATTGTCGTTCATGCAGCACCGCATACCTCGTCGAATATCAGCACGCGCTCGATTTCAAAGGATGGTGGCGTTGTCGTCTATCGTGGGGCAGTCAAGGTGACCGATAATGCCCACCATGCGAAGTCTTCTGTTAACTGTGAATCACTGATGCTGGATGATCGTTCCCGATCAGACACGCTCCCGGTTATCGATGTCATGGCGGATGAAGTTGATATTGGACATGAGGCGAAAATTGGCCGGATTAGCGAAGAAGCTGTATTTTACCTGATGAGTCGAGGCATCAGCGAAGAGGAAGCCAAGGCAATGATTGTTCGCGGTTTTGTTGAACCGATTGCCAAGGAATTGCCGCTTGAATATGCGGTGGAAATGAATAATCTCGTCAATATAGAACTTGAAGGAACGATGGGCTAGGGGGAAAATATGATGAAAATAGACAATATAGAACTGAATCCTATTTTATTGCCGACCTGGCGGTGGCTTGGTGTCAATGAACCACAGGTAGCGACAGCGATTCCCGCCGCAGACCCTTATGACCGAGATCCGCGCCAGGCGCAAGATGACTGTATCCGGCCGCTGGCAGATATGCCGCCAGCGGCTGTTTCCCTGGCGGCAAAGGCCAGGGGGGAAGAGCCGGATAAAAGCTCTGCAAGACGGCCAGGACAGGGGTATTTTATTGAAATTCCTGCCGCCGATAAGCGTACGGAGCCAATTTTGCTTGCTTACGACTTTGCCAAGGGGCAGAATATTTTTGATGAACAATTTATTCTGGCACATCGGGATTGTGAAGCGACCGTAGTATTGCTTTATCAGGGAAACGGGACAAGTCATCAAAATAAAATCACTTTGTATGCAGAAAAGGGCGCGAAGCTCCATCTTGTTAAAGTACAGTTGCTGGATGAGCCGGCAGTTCATATCGGAAATATGAATATATATGCGGAAGATGATGCAGTGGTAGAACTTTCTCTGGCCGAAGTGGGTGCTAGTGAAAGTATCACCGGCTTAAAAATGAATTTAAGTGGTAGCGGCAGCAAAGGCGACGTTCAGGCAATTTATTTTGGTGATAAGCAGCGGAAATTTGATATGAATTATGTTTTGCGACATGAAGGGCGGCAGAGCGAGGGTTCTTTGCTGGTGCATGGCGCGCTGCTGGATCAAAGCGAAAAAATTTTCCGGGGGACACTTGATTTTATTAAGGGAGCCAAGGGCGCGACCGGACGGGAACTGGAAGAGGTTGTTTTACTAAGCTCCGAGGTCAGAAATCGGTCAGTTCCGTTGATGCTGTCTGGTGAAGATGCGGTTGATGGGCATCATGCAGTCAGTGTTGGTAAAATGAATGAGGAAAAATTGTTCTATCTGATGAGCCGTGGACTCAGTCGTCGTGAGGCGGAAAAAATGGTAATAGAGGCATCTTTTGCCCCGCTGCTGGCGAGAATTCCCGTGGAATACATCCGTGAACGGATTGAAGAATATATTAGGAGGCGGCTTGCCCATGTCGAATGAATATCGTAAAGACTTTCCGCTGCTGCAACAAAAAATGAATGGACATCCCTTGGTTTATCTTGATAATGGAGCGACGACACAGAAGCCGGCGGCTGTAATCGAGGCGGTTACTACCTATTATAGCCGGTATAATGCAAACCCGCATCGGGGCGCCTATGATTTAAGCGTCAAGGCTACGGACCTCTATGAGCATGCCCGAAAACGGGTAAAAACGTTTATCAATGCGCGCCATGGCTATGAGGTTGTCTTTACAAAAAATGCCTCGGAATCATTAAATTTACTGGCCTATAGTTATGGCATGCATTTTGTTGAAGCTGGCGATGAAATTGTAATCAGCATTGCGGAGCACCACAGCAACCTTATTCCCTGGCAGCAGGTAGCGAAAGCCCGTGGAGCGGTTCTGAAATATATGTATCTTGATGAGGATGGCAGAATCGCCGCCGAAGAAATTGAAAACAAGATAACAGCGAGGACAAAGATTGTTGCGGTCACCCATGTATCAAATGTGCTGGGGATGGTAAACCCCTTGGCGGACATTGTCAAAAAAGCACATGGTGTCGGAGCCGTTGTCATCGTGGATGGAGCGCAGAGCGTACCGCATATGAAAATCGATGTTCAGGCTCTTGATGCAGATTTTCTTGTCTTTTCCGGGCATAAAATGCTTTCGCCAATGGGAATCGGCGTGTTGTACGGAAAAGCGGAATTGCTCGACAAAATGCCGCCGTTTCTTTTTGGCGGGGATATGATTGAATATGTAGAAGAACAGGAAGCCACCTTTGCTCCACTGCCGGCAAAATTTGAAGCCGGTACGCAAAATGTCGGTGGGGCTGTTGGTCTGGCCGCTGCCATCGACTATATCAATCAGGTTGGGTTTGAAGAAATTGAACGTAGAGAAAAAGAGCTTATGGCTTATGCGGTGGCGAAACTCAGAGAATTGCCGTATATAGAGCTTTATGGCTGTAAAGATCTTAAAGACAAGACGGGTGTGATTACGTTTAATATCAAGGAGATTCATCCCCATGATGTGGCCTCTATTCTTGATGCCGATGGGGTTGCTATTCGTGCCGGACATCACTGTGCACAGCCGTTAATGAAATATTTGAAGGTCAATGCGACTTGCCGGGCAAGTTTATACTTTTACAATACACGGGCTGAAATTGATCAGCTTGTGGCAAGTCTGGAAAAAGTGAGAGGAGTGATGGGCTTTGGATCTTAGTGGAATTTATACGGAACTGATTGCCGAGCACAACAAGTCGCAGCATAACAAACGCCATTTAACGGCACCGACGGCTGTGCTCAAGGGGAAAAACCCAAGCTGTGGGGATGAAATAACGCTGGAAGTTGAAGTCCTGGATGGAGTCATTCAGGATGCGGCCTTTCATGGTATTGGCTGTGCGATTTCACAGGCCTCAACGTCCATCATGATTGACCTTGTGCGGGGGAAGTCTGTTGGAGAAGCACAGCAGCTTATTGATACCTTTATCGGCATGATCAAGCGTGAAGTTACCGAGGATGCTGAGCTGGAACTGCTGGAAGAAGCGTTGGCTCTGAAAAATATTTCTAATATGCCAGCGCGGGTAAAATGTGCCGTATTGTCGTGGCACACACTCGAATCGGCGCTACAAAGCATTGCGGCAAGCGAACAATAAAAAGAGGAATTATCTCGGATGAGATAATTCCTTTTTTTATCGCGTGTATTTGATTAATGTATCCTGGCCAGCTGTTACAACTGGCTCGGCGGTACTTGATATGCCCTTAATACGTTCGGTATTGACAATTAAAACCGGAGAAATCATATTGATATCTTTTGCTTTCAATACGGAAAAATCAAGTTCCAGCACCGGCGTGCCAGCTGTTACATAGTCGCCTCGTTGTTTGAGTGCATGTAAACCATTGCCATTGAGGATTACCGTGTCAAGCCCGATGTGGACAAGAACCTGAATACCGTCAGGCGTGGTCACGGCAAAGGCATGCTTGGTGTCGAAGAAGAGTGTGATTTGTCCCTCGCAGGGAGCGACAACCAAGGGGCTTTCAGCAAGAACCGCAATGCCATCGCCCGTAAGCTTTTCAGCAAAAACCGGATCAGGGACATCTTTTAAAGGTATCGTTTGTCCGGAAAAAGGGGCAAGGATTTTTTGCACAGGAGCGACGTCCGGGAGTTGTTTGGTCGTTGACGCTGGGTCAAAGTCATGTTCCACATCGTCACCTTCTTTCAGGATATATTTGTGAAATTTGCTTACGTATATTGTACTCCCTGCTATGGGCAGGATACAAGGAGTTTTTATCCTGCCCATAAGGAAGTCCTCATCAAGGAATTTCTGGGATTGTTTTACTTATGGTGTTGTGTTTGATGATGTCAGAAACTTTCTGGTCGACTTCAAGCGAGCGCTTATGCAAGGATTCGGCCGTCTCAAGCTCAGCACTATCATCCATAGCAAGTCCGGCGGCAAAATGTGTCCAGGCGCTTACAGACAGTTCATCTGTCTGTAAGCGGAGATCCTGAAGGTGCTGGGCTCCGTCGGGAATAGTAAGTTCCTGCAGGCGGTGACTGCGGCCTTCGATAGCGGGGATAATCTCAGCTTCGATCAATTGTTTTATCTGTTGGCGCTGGGCCATATTGGGCAGTGCTTCCTGACGGGTGGTCAGTTTTTTAAATCTTGCCTGCTGCTGCAGAAAAAGATTATTGTAATCGTCAATAATTTTCTGACTCTGTTCGATATAGACGGCTATATCTTTGTTTTGCAGCTGATTGATGGCATTAAGATAATCACGATAATTTTTTATATAAGATACTTGCCAGCGCCCGTTGTCATCGGCTTCAAGTTGTATTTTTAATGTGAACGGTGTCTGGGTATACTCTTCCAGTACTTGGATATCAGCCGTTGCCGATCGACCGTCTTTTTTTATGTCACTGATTTTTTGGATGGTTGTGGTTCGCAGTAAGGTGCGTTCAACCAATTCATCAAAATCAATGCCTAACTGCTGTCCTTTTAAAATGGATGTTCCGGACGGGTCTTGCCAGGAGCCTTCATTGATATATGTGTCAATCGATTTTTCCATGCCGCTGATAATGGTTGGCTTGACGAGCACATAAAATTTTTCAAACAAGGCTTTGGTTGAAGTGTTTAAGGTCTTGTCATAAGAGAACATATCAAGGGTTAAATCATCATAGGCTTTGCTGGCAATTAAGTCGATATTGGCGTATTTGTGAAAGGCAGCTGTATCGTGGCTTTTTATTGACGACTGAAGCTGTTCCAGTGCATATTCGGGGGTCCGGGTGTAGATGAAAAAATACCAGGCCCAGCCACCAAGGATTAAGGAGAAAATTATAATCAGTGTCAGTAAATCATGAGATTGACGGGCAAAGGCACGCTGCTCAAGGCGTGCTTTCCAGGTGATATCGTCCATATATACAGCTCCTGTTTTCATAACTTAATACATACGATTATACCGCAAAAATGCAGCCGACGGGAGATAAATATGGAAAAATAAAAAAGATTGACAAGAACGCTATGTTTAGATATAATATTTGATGTTGGCAGTAAAAAACTGAACATTGGGGTATCGCCAAGTTGGTAAGGCACGGGATTCTGAATCCCGCATTCGTTGGTTCGAGTCCAGCTACCCCAGCCATTTGTAAGGACAGCACCGTGAATACGGTGCTTTTTTGTTTGTGCGGGAATAGATAAACAAAGGCGGCAGTCATTCGTTGACTGCCGCCTTTGTTTTAGAATGTGTTTAGTGTCCCGATAAGTTTGTCGGATCGAGATCAATTTCCTTTAACGGAATTAAGGTTGTCTTATGCTTCATTTTATACCAGAAATAGAAGATAAGAATAATTGGAATCCCGATGTAAGTGGCAATGGCACCGTTCCAGTCGATCGTATTCCCCATAAAGGCCCCATAATTTTGTCCGAGCATAACGACCAGACAGAGCGCCAGGGCAAAAAACGAGCCAAACGGGAAAAGCTTCGCCCGATATTTGAGGGTTTGCAGATCTTTTCCCTGGGCGATAAAGGCCCGGCGGAAGCGATAATGGCAGATGGCAATGCCCACCCAGACGACAAAGCCGGTCATGCCGGATAAATTCAGCAACCAGGTATAGGCCGTTCCTTCCCCAATCAGTGAGGTCAGAAAAGCCAGCAGGCCGAAAGCCGTTGTCAAAAACAACGCATTGGTCGGGACGCCGCGTTTGTTGACTTTAGCAAATACTGCGGGAGCGGAACCTTCCTTAGCCATCGCATACAGCATCCGGGTTGAGGCATAAAGCCCCGAGTTGCCACAAGAAAGTACCGAGGTCAGGATGACGAAGTTCATCAAAGAGGCCGCGGCATTAAAGCCTGCCCGATCGAGGACGAGGGTGAACGGACTGACGGCTACATTTTCAACATCGGTGTTCAACAGGTTTGGATCTGTATATGGAAGTAAAAAACCGATGACAATCATTGTGCCGATGTAAAATAAAAGAATGCGCCAAAAAACGTTGTTGATAGCTTTAGGTACGTTTTTTTCCGGGTCTTCACTTTCTCCGGCGGCGATGCCGACCAGTTCAGTCCCCTGAAAGGAGAAAGCCGCAATCATAAAGATGCCAACAATGGAGCCTACCCCACCGACAAAAGGAGCTTCACCGGCGGTCCAGTTTTTAAACCCAGGGGAGGCATCTCCGATTACGCCAAAGATTAAAAGGGCACCAATTGTCAGGAAGACAATAACCATGCCGACTTTTATGCTGGCGAACCAGTATTCACTTTCTCCATAGGCACGTGTTGACAGGTAATTCAAAATAAATAAAATGACGAGAAAAGCAGCACTCCAGACAATGGCCGGCGTATCAGGAAACCAAAATTTCATTACCAGGGCCCCAGCGATGATTTCAACGGCCAGTGTGATAGCCCAGTTAAGCCAGTAGTTCCAGCCAATGGCAAAGCCTAGGGCTGGATCGACAAAGCGGGCGGCATATGTGCCGAATGACCCCGATACCGGCAGATAGGTGGCCATTTCGCCGAGGCTGGTCATGATGAAATATACCATAACACCAATTACCGCATAGGCGGTCAGGGCGCCCCCTGGGCCGGCGGTGCTGATGGAGGCGCCGCTGGCTAGAAACAGGCCTGTACCGAGGGCACCGCCAATGGCGATCATATTCATGTGCCGGGTCTTCAGGCTCCGTTTAAGCTCACCCTTTTGAGCAGCCTCAGTGGCTGGCTGCATCGATGAGGGAAGTTCTTCTTCTTTGATACTCACAAAATCCACTCCATTTCTTAAATTAAACAGTTCTTTTTTATCAGTTTGATATTGCATTTTTATTCTAATATATATGTACTATAAAAAATAGCATTGTAAAAAGAACATAGATACAATACTTTATTTTACACGAAAATGGCGACAGATGCTAATTTTATTTTCGATATTATTTAAAAACTCTAATTTTAAAATGCCAGCCGATGGCGGCAAACCATGTTTTTTAATTGACCCCAGGGAAGGGATAGAGTAGAATAAATTTAAAAGAAATTTTTGATAATTCGGATAAGTTTGGCGCTGGCAAAAGTCAGCTGATAAGGAGAGGAGTTCGTGATATGGAGCCGCTGGGAATGCTTTCTGAAATCGTACTGTCTTTTACCGGAGATAAGGATTTTGAGACGCAGCTGGAACGAGTTCTTATACTTGTTGGCAGGTATTTTTCGGTCAGCCGGCTGCAGGTATTTTTAAGCCCTAATGCAACGGGAGAGGATGCGGCTTTATTTGAATGGAGGAGTCCAGAGGCTGCTTGCAGGTTGGTGGTGGAAGCAGAAGCGTTGTTTGAGCAGCTGCAGTCCGTTTTAAATCAGGGAGCGCTTTCAGAAGCTGACGTAGTCAACTTGTCTGGGGGCGAAGGTGTTTTTTCGCTGCCGGGAGACAAAATGTCCTTGCTGATTCAGCCCATTCGTATGCAGCAGCAGGTACAGGGCATGATCGTGCTGGAGAATGGCTGGAGAAAGCGCGGCTGGACGGAGGTTGAGAAAAGATTGCTGCAGTTGCTGGCGGAAATGGTTGCCAATGCCTGTGAGAAAAAACTTTATCAGGCAGAGATTTTGGCATCGCGGGACAATCTGCAATCATTTTTTAACTCCGTAGACGATTTGTTTTATATATGCCGGCTCAATGGTGAGATTCTACTGACCAATGAGGCTGTTGTGCGTAAGACCGGGTATTCGGCAGAGGAACTGGGAAAAATGAGCTTGATGGATCTTCATCCGGCAGATAAGCGCGAAGAAGCCTTGGAGAATCTACAGCTGATGCTGACGGGGGAGATTGCCTATTGCCCTTTGGAAATTGAAGACCGCGCGGGGCGGAGATTTCCCGTGGAAAACCGTATCTGGGTAGGTCTGTGGGATAACCAGCCTTGTATCTTTGGCATGTCCAAGGATTTGCGGAAAGAGCAGGAGGCACTGCAGTGGTTTACCAAGGTGTTTGAACATAATCCGCTGCCGATGGCTATCAGCCGGGAACAAATAATTTTGCGGGTCAATGCAGCCTATCTGGCAAAACTGGGCTATGTACGTGAAGAACTTATTGGCAGAACCTGCCTGGAGTCAGGACTGCTGCCAGATCCGGAAAAATTTATGCAGATTATGGCGCTCTTTAAACGCGATCGTCGTTTGAAAAACGCAGAAATAAATGTCCGCTGCAAAAGTGGCCGAATTATAAATGGGCTATTATCAGGTGAAATTATAGAAAACCAGGGCGAAGTATTTTTTTTAACGACCCTGGTTGATGTTACAGAAATTGCCCAGTTGACCCAAGCGTTGACAAAAGAAAAACAGCGACTGGAGAACATCATTTATGGAACCGGCGCCGGAGCCTGGGAGTGGAATATGAAAACCGGGCAAATTTTATTTAATGGCTGCTGGGCTAGTTTAACCGGCTATTCCATTAAAGAACTGGAGTGTGAGGGAATCAACGGGTACCGGCGGCGCATGCAGCCGGAGGATTTGATCCTGGCAGAAGCATTGCTGCAGGCACATTGTGAGAACGCTGGTGGAGATTATAAGTGTGAATATCGGTTCAAACACAAGACGGGACATTGGATCTGGGTTCTGGCCAGCGGGCGGGTCCTGGAATGGGATGCTGACGGAGTACCACTGAAAATGTATGGCACCGTGGTCGATATTACGAAACTGAAGCAGGCGGAGGCCGCTGTGCGGGAATTGTCTGTACGGGATCCGCTGACCAATATCTATAACCGGCGGTATGTATTTGAACATCTGCGGGTCATTTTGGCAGAGTTGCGGCGTGAAGAGCGGGTCGTATCGGTATCCTTACTCGATCTCGACTGGTTTAAGCAGGTCAATGACTGTTATGGCCATTTAGCTGGTGATTTTATTTTGAAGAATTTTTCAGAAATCATAAAACAGAATCTTCGCCCCTATGATGTTTTTGGGCGCTACGGTGGGGAGGAGTTTATTATCGTGTCGATGAATTCGACAAAAGAGGATTCGCAGGCAATGGTACAGCGAATTCTCGGACGTATGCGCACGGAAATTTTCCTGTATGATAGGCGGGAAATTCGCTGTACCTTTAGTGCCGGAATTGTTGATACGGCAGAAATTCCTGAAAACGATTTTTCGGTAGAGGACTTGCTGCGACGGGCGGATGAGCGCCTTTACCGGGCCAAAAACAAAGGGCGCAATACCATTGAAACCGATGACGATTGATTCGCTTGACGGTCCCCGATAGCCGGTCAGGAAGGTGTCCTTGACCGGCTATTTTTCTAAAAAAAAACCAGGCATTGCGCCTGGCTAAAAAAATAGATATAAAAATAAGTGCTTTTGAGTGGGTCACGTATAGTAACCACGAAGCTATTATATATAAAGCCGGTAAAATAGTCCAGTTTTTTTGCTTTGGACAGAAAAATCACGGGAGCAGAAGGAAATATTTTACTGAATAAAGAAGTATCAATCAAATAAATAATGTTTAGCAAACCTATAGGAATTAAAATATCAAGAGGCTGCAAAGTGCAGGGAAGCAAAGTAGAGGCGGTGGCCCCAAAATGAAACAAAAAAAAATATTTTTCCGTGCAGGTGCAATGATGAGCCTGCTCTGGCTGCTTTTTCAATGGTGTCTGCCTTTGTCGGCACTGGCAGCTGTTCGGGTGGGCTATATTGATCTGCCCAATAATATTGAAATTGAAAAAAATGGCTATTGTAGCGGCTATGCGTATGAATACTTACAGGCGCTGGCCGCAAGCGCAAATTGGGAGTTTACTTATATGCCGGGGAGCGGAGAACAGCTCATTACAAGCCTGCGGCAAGGCGAGGTTGATTTGCTTGTAGGGGTGCCGGAAAGCCCGGAACTGCAGGCGGAATTCGATTTTTCCTGGTTGCCAATGGGCAGTTCCTCGTTGGTGTTTTCGCTATCGCCGCAGAGTCCTCGGGTTCAGGTTGCCGGGTATCGGGGGTTTGATGGCATAAAAATTGGCCTGTTGCCAGATTTTTATGCGGGAGAGCAGCTGGCTGCATTTAGCCGCCAGCATGGATTTTCCTGTCAGGTACAGTATTTTGCTACAGTGGAAGCATTGTCACAGGCAATTCAATCCGGAAGCGTAGACGGGATTGTGGCCGATCGAAATCAATATCCGCCGATTGGTCCGGTGGTGGAAGCCTTTGAACCCAGGCTGCTTTATACGGCCGTGAAAAAGCAGGATGTTGGGCGGCTGGAACAGCTGAACCGGGCTGCTGGAGAAATACAGCTCAATGATCCACAATTGCTGAATCGCTTATATCAAAAATATTATACGGTAAAGCCCTCGCTGCCGTTGATGTTGACAGCGGATGAAAAACAATATTTGCAGCAGCGGGGAGAACTGGTTGTCGTGGCCTCGGCGGATCAAAAACCCTACAGCTATTTTGAAGGGGGCCAGCTTAAGGGGATCGTGGGGGACATCGCGGCAAAACTTTCGTCAGATCTGGGGATTCCCGTGCGGGCGGTTGAAACGAAGACGTATGCAGAGGCTCTGCAGGCTATTCACGACAAGAGTGCGGATATCATTCTCAATTTTTTTGGCGATTACAGCTGGGCGGAGAAAAATCAGGTCAGAATTACGCAGCCCTATATTCAGTCACAATATGTTGCCTTGACGCGACAAGGACAGCAAGGTGACGTTTCGCGGGTTGCCGGCGTAAAGGATTATTTTTATACACATGTTTATCTGGAAAATAAATTTCCTGCCGGGAGCCTGCAATATTATGATACGATTGAAGGCTGCTTGGATGCAGTGGCCGATGGGCGCGCGGATATGACGCTGATCAATGCTTTTTTGGCATCGACAATTCTGAGCCGGGGAAAATATCATGATCTGCAGGTCAATTACAATCAGGTATTCCCTCATCAGAGTTCGATGGCGGTCAATATGCAACAGGATCCCCGGCTGCTACGAATTTTAAATAAAGAAATCAATCATCTCAGTGAAGCGGAAATTTCCTACATAACAAATACCAACACCGTAGTATCTGATACAAATGACAGCATAGAAGATTTTATTTACCGGTATCCGCTAGCAATTATTGGTTCGCTTTTGGGAGCGGTTTTTCTGGTGATACTGCTTTTTATTTGGTGGAATGAGGTGCGGAAATTGCATCTGCAGCGCATCTATGATTTGGCATACAAAGATCCGGCCACCGGGCTTTACAATCCGCGCTGGTTAGCGGAGTTTATCTCAGTCGATGAAGGCGATAAAAATCTGGCTGTTGTTTTTATGAATGTTCGTCACCTCGACCTGATTGCCGAACAGTATGGACTGTCCTTTTCCTGTGAGCTTATTAACGCGATTGCCAGCCGTCTGAAAGCAGGGGAAATAGCCGAAAAACTGGCTATCGAAAGCACTAGCGGAAGTTTTATCTGTTTATGCCGCTTTCAAACGATAGCAGCGCTGAAGTCTGCCATGGAGGAGTTTTTAATGAATGGCGGAGTTTTTGTTCGCGATGATATTCATATTAAAGCGCAGCTGTTGGCGGGAATATATCTTTATGATGACCATAAGGTAAAAATGGCCGAGGCGATAAACTTTGCCAGAATTGCCTGCTGGCGGGTGCATAATACTGCCGGGATAAGACTGCAGTTTTTCAATGAGCGGCTGCAACAGGCCTTGCGGCTGGAGCAGGCCATTGAGTTTCATATGGAGAAAGCACTGCAAAAAAAAGAGTTTAAAGTGTATTACCAGGCCAAGGTCGAGATGCAGTCACAGCAGATTTGCGGGGCGGAAGCCTTGGTCCGCTGGGATATGCCGGGACGGGGATTCTTGAATCCGGGGCAATTTATCCCTCTATTTGAGAAAAATGGTTTTGTCGTACGGCTTGATTTTTATATGTTGGAGGCGGTGTGCGCTTTTCAACGAGCCCGTCTTAATGCCGGGAAAAAGCTGGTGACCATCTCGGTAAATCAATCGCGACTCCATCTGTCAGATCCGGAATATATTGAAAAACTAAGGGCGGTTGCTCAACATTATGATTTGCCGCCAGGAACGGTGGAACTGGAAATAACCGAAACGGCCTTTGCCGATATCAGCGACAATGAACGGCGCCAGACAATCCGCGATACCCTTGCGACCGTGCGTTCGCTCGGCTTCCTCACGTCCGTTGATGATTTTGGTTCAGGGTATTCCTCCTTGATGTTGCTCAATGATGTTCCCTGGGATACGCTGAAATTAGATCGGTCATTTTTAGAGCCGTCGGCCAATACGGAACGAACAAGGATCATTTTACAAAAAATAATAACTATGGCCGGGGAACTTGGTATACAGGTAATCAGTGAGGGGGTGGAGACCGAGGTGCAGGCGACGATGCTGCAGAGTTTGGGCTGTACTTTGGCCCAGGGCTATCTTTATGCCAAGCCGGCTCCGCCGGCAGCACTGGAACAGATCTTGGATAAAGGAGGAGAGATGGCATGAAATTTTCTTTGATTGGTGCCGGGCGGGCTGGAACGGCATTGGCAACTGCCTTGCAGGCAGCGGGCTATGAGCTGGTTGCAGTTGCCGGTGGGCGCAGTGGGGCGGCAGCGACCTTTGCTGCCGACACCGGAGCCTGCTATTGTGAGACCGCGGCCAAAGCCGCAGCAAAGGCGCAAATTGTCCTGCTCGCGGTGCCGGATAATGCGATTTTGGCCTGTGCCCGGGAAATAGCGGTCGAAAAAAAAATACAAAAGGATGGTGTAGTGCTTCATATTTGCGGGTCACAAAATGCAGAGGTCTTGTCTTGCCTGCGCCAGGCTGGAGCCGCTGTCGGATCGATGCATCCGCTGCAGTCTTTTTCTAGCGATACAGCTGCCGGCGCAGCCTGTGTCAGAGGAACCTATTTTGCCGTCGATGGTGATGAAGTCGCGGTCGCTTCGGCTTCGGACATGATTGCAGCCCTTGGCGGCCGGCGGCTTTTGGTTCCGGGGGCGCAGCGGGCGCTATATCATGCTGCGGCCTGCATGGCGTCCAATTATCTTGCCGCACTTTTGCAGGGGAGCGTCCGGTTGCTCGGACAGTGCGGAATTTCTCCGGAGGAGGCCTTACCGGCCCTCGAGCCGATTGTGATGGCAACTTTGAAAAATATTATGTTGCAGGGACCCTCGGCAGCTCTGACGGGGCCAATTGCGCGCGGCGATGACCAGACACTTGTCCGGCAGTTGAAACAGGTTGACGAATTGCCAGAAGAAGCAGCTCTGTATCGGGCCTTGGCTGCGTATACGATAGCGATGGCAGACAAAGGCGGTCGGCTGAAACCAAAGCAAATCGAACTTCTGAAAAATGCGGCTGGAAGTCAGCTGGAAGGAAGAAACACTATATAAATATTTTTAAGCCGGTTTTTTGTTAAAAGGGGCCATGATGTCTATTGGATGTGTACAAAAAGCAAAATAAAACAATAAATATAGTAGAAATAGTATTGACTATTGTAAAAGTGTAAACTATAATAAGTACCATTAGCATATGGACTGAGGACAACGGCAGGTAAGCCGGTCTGTATACTGAGATCGCAATTATAGGGGAGGTATTTTTATGAATTTGCGCAAAAAGGTTTTGGCAGGGCTGCTTGGAGTCACAATGCTCGGTGGCATGCTCGCTGGTTGTGGGCAGGAAGCCAAAAGTGATGAAATCAAAATCGGGGCCAATTTTGAAATCACCGGGAATGTAGCTAACTATGGTGGAATGACACTGGAAGGTTTAAAATTGGCGATTAAGCAGGCTAATGATGCCGGCGGTGTGAATGGCAAAAAAATTACGCTCGTCGTAGCCGATACGAAATCTGAAGCATCCGAAGCTGCTAATTCGGCGACAAAACTGATTTCAACGGATAAGGTAAAGGTTCTTGTCGGACCGTCTACAACATCAAATGTACTGGCAACAACGCAGATTGCTACCGAAAATAAAATCCCGTTGATTGCACCTACGGGTACAAGTCCGAAAATTACGGTTGAAAATGGACAGGTGAAACCTTTTATCTTCCGCAGCTGTTTTATCGATCCGCTGCAGGGGGAAGTAATGGCAACTTTCGCGAGTAAGACGCTGAAGGCAAAGACGGCAGCCGTGTATATGGATTCGAGTTCAGATTATTCGAAGAGCCTGGCACAGGTGTTTAAGGAAAAATTCGAAGCCGCTGGTGGCAAGGTTGTTATAGAAGAAGCCTTCTTCCAGAAAGACCAGGATTTCAAAGCAACATTGACCAAGATCAAAGGGGCAAATGCGGATGTCATCTTTATTCCGGCTTATTATGAAGAAGTCGGCAAGATTGTAAAACAGGCCCGTGAACTTGGAATCAACAGTCCAATGCTTGGTACCGATGGCTGGGATGATGCAAAGGTTGTTGACATCGCTGGTGCGGATGCACTGAATAACACCTTCTTCAGCACACATTATTCCGAACAGGACAGCGAGGTACAAGGCTTTGTTGAAGCGTTCAAGGCGGAATACAATAAGGCTCCTAACGTTTTTGCTGCCCTTGGTTATGATGCCGGTAAGATGTTGATTGATGCGATCAAACGCGCTGGCAGCGATGATCCGGAAAAAATTCGTCAGGCCCTTGAAGAAACAAAAGATTTGCAGGTGGGCACTGGCATGATCAGCATTGATAAAAATCATGATCCGATCAAGAGTGCTGTTATCATCGAAATGAAAAATGGTATCAAGACAATGAAAGAAAAGATCATGCCGCAGGGCTGATTGTCATAAAACAGGAGCTGCGGGGCAGCTCCTGTTTTTTTATAAAAAGAAGGGGAAAGAACCGCTGCCCGACAGTTGACATGTATACATGTTAACACTATAATGAAAGATAATGTAGCTTTATATTGCATCAATGTAAATGCATGAACTGTTTGCCGCAGTCAAAAAATAACAGGAGCGGAAACGGAACCTTTGGCTAACGGGGCTGAGGGTTCTTTGTTGTTTAGGGTGACTGCTGCCGTGGTAGTATTTACAGGAACAAAGGGAGGAAGAGAAGATGGAATTTACAGAACAGCTCGTTCAACAGCTGATTAACGGCATATCGCTCGGCAGCATATATGCGTTGATTGCTCTCGGGTATACCATGGTGTATGGAATTATTAAACTGATTAACTTTGCCCATGGGGATATTTATATGGTGGGGGCTTATATCGGATTTTTTGCGATTTCGGTGGCGCATCTGTCGATCGTACCGGCATTGATCGTATCCATGGTCGTCACTGGCCTTTTGGGAGTTTTAGTGGAGAAGCTGGCTTATAAACCACTGCGCCATGCGCCGCGAATCTCTATTTTAATCACGGCGATCGGGGTATCGTTTTTTCTTGAATATGTGAGTATGTACTTTGTCACACCGCAGCCGCGGACGTTCCCGAATGTAATGGATTCGACGACTTATCAGCTGGGTGCATTTGTAATCAATGGGCAACAGCTCTTGATCTTTGTGATCACCTGTATCTTGATGGTGCTATTAACCTATATCGTGCAGTACACAAAAGTTGGCAAGGCGATGCGGGCGGTATCTTTTGATACGGAAACCGCACAGCTTATGGGGATCGATGCCAATCGCATTATTTCCGTGACTTTTGGCATTGGTTCAGCGCTGGCTGCTGCTGGCGGGGTATTGGTCGGCGTGTATTATAACTCCATTGATCCGTTGATGGGGATTATGCCGGGGTTAAAAGCTTTTGTTGCTGCCGTGCTTGGCGGTATTGGCAGTATTCCGGGGGCAATGGCCGGCGGGGTGATTTTGGGCGTGATTGAAGCGCTTGTCAGCGGTTTTATTTCGTCAACTTTTCGCGATGCCGCGGCTTTTGGCATATTAATTCTTGTCCTCTTATTTAAGCCATCCGGGTTATTTGGTAAAAATACCCGGGAGAAAGTGTAGGTGGCGAAGATGAATCGATTGAGAATGCAGGATCTAAAGATACTGGTAGCAAGCCTGGCTGTTTTTGGTCTGTTGATGGCGCTGATGGGTGGCGGGGTCCTCGGAGCTTTCTGGGAGTTTAACCTGATTATTCTGGGGATTAATATTATCATGTCGGTGAGCCTGAACCTGATCAACGGCTATACGGGACAGTTTTCATTGGGGCATGCCGGATTTATGGCGATTGGCGCCTATATGAGTGCCGTACTGACGACAAATTTTCAGGTGCCGTTTTTGGGGGCTCTTATTGCCGGCGGGGTGGCAGCGATGGTGCTGGGGTTATTGATCGGGTTGCCGACACTGCGCTTGCGCGGCGATTATCTGGCAATTGCGACACTGGGACTTGGCGAGATCATCCGGATTACGATTATGAATATTCAATATGTGGGTGGTGCTGCCGGTTTTATGGGAATTCCCCATAAGACGACATTTACCTGGGTATTTTTTGTCATGCTGTTTGTGCTGTTTTTCGTAAAGAATTTTATCAATTCCTCACACGGCCGTGCCTGTATTGCGGTCCGTGAAAATGAGATTGCCGCTGAGGCTATGGGAATCAATACGACCAAATACAAAGTTATGGCGTTTGCCATTGGCGCCGGTTTTGCCGGGGTTGCCGGAGGCTTATTTGCCCATTGCTTCTATATTATAAATCCAACGTCATTTACCTTTATGGCGTCGTTTAACTATCTGATTATGGTTGTTTTAGGCGGGCTGGGGTCAATTACCGGCTCTATTGCCGGAGCGGTGGTGCTCACCGGGGTTTCAGCGGCCTTGGCCGATCTGCCGGAATTTCGCATGATTATCTTCTCTTTGGTGTTGATTTTGCTGATGTTTTACCGTCCGCAGGGCTTGTTTGGCTATATGGAAGCCGCAGACATGAAATGGATTAAACGCCTCAAAGGAGGTCGTAAATAATGGAATTATTACGCGCACAAAATGTTTCAAAAATGTTCGGCGGACTCAAAGCTGTATCGGATTTTGACGTGTATATCAATAAGGGCGAACTCGTGGGCTTGATTGGGCCAAATGGGGCCGGCAAGACGACGGCTTTTAATTTGCTGACCGGCGTCTACCAGCCGACAACAGGGTCCATTGATTTTGACGGCAAGAGTCTGGTAGGATTGAAGCCTTATGAAATCACGCAGCGAGGCATTGCCCGTACCTTCCAGAACATTCGATTGTTTTCTGAGCTCAGTGTCATTGACAATGTAAAAATCGCGCATCATTCGCATGTGAAATATGGTGTTATGGAATCGGTATTTCGCCTGGGACGTTATTTTAATGAGGAAGCCGAGATTGAACATGAGGCAATTGAACTATTGAAGATTTTTAAGCTTGACGATAAAAAGGATGAAATTGCTAAAAATCTTCCGTATGGGGCCCAGCGGCGCCTCGAAATTGCCCGGGCTTTAGCGGCTAAACCGAAGTTGTTGCTGCTCGATGAACCGGCGGCCGGTATGAACCCTCAGGAGACTCAGGAGCTGATGCAGATGATCCGCTGGATTCGCGAAGAATTTGGTCTTACCGTATTGTTGATTGAGCATGATATGAGTCTCGTTATGGGAATCTGCGAACGCATCTATGTGCTGGAATACGGTTCGGTTATAGCGCGCGGAACACCACAGGAGATTAAAAATGATCCTGAAGTTATTCGGGCGTATCTCGGCGGGGAGGCGATTAACTGATGACAGCAATGCTGAAAATAGAAGATATTAATGTATATTATGGCGCGATTCATGCGATCAAAGGCATCAGCCTTGAGGTTCATGAAGGTGAAATCGTAACGCTTATCGGCGCCAATGGGGCTGGAAAATCGACGACGCTGCGCACGATTTCGGGGCTGTTAAAGCCTAAAAGTGGCCGGATTGATTTTGAAGGAAAAAATATAGCCGGGCTGCCAGCGCAAAATATTGTGCAGGCAGGAATCTCTCAGGTGCCGGAAGGCCGGAGAATCTTTGCCAATATGACCGTAATGGAAAACCTCGAGCTGGGTGCTTTTACCCGCAAGGATAAGGCTGGCATTGCGGAGGATTTGAAAATGGTTTTTGGCCGTTTTCCTCGCCTTGAAGAGCGAAAGGGACAGGAAGCGGGAACCTTATCCGGCGGCGAGCAGCAGATGCTGGCCATGGGGCGTGCACTGATGAGCCGTCCACGGCTCCTGCTGCTGGATGAACCGTCGATGGGACTGGCGCCGCTATTGATTAAAGAAATTTTTACCATTATTCAGGACATTAATCGCGGGGGGACGACGGTTTTGCTCGTCGAGCAAAATGCCAACATGGCACTGTCGATAGCCCACCGGGCCTATGTGCTTGAAACAGGACGGATTACGCTGCAGGGGGATGCTAAGGAACTTGCGGCCAGTGAAGAGGTCAGGAAAGCGTATCTGGGTGGCTGAGACAGCTGTATTTTCGCCGATCTACAAGGCAAAAAAGGGATTTTGCGGTCGGGAACGAATTTTAACAGTAGCAGATAAGCTGAGAGGAGCGCAGGAATATGTTCATAATTAATAGAATGACAAAAAATCCGATTACGGTTACACCGGACACCAAGGTGGATGAAGCGGCGTTGCTGATGAAAAAACATAA
The DNA here is from genome assembly GCA_963678095.2 of Selenomonadaceae bacterium. Lineage (GTDB taxonomy): Bacteria > Bacillota > Negativicutes > Selenomonadales > Selenomonadaceae. Next base: position 1,657,033 of record OY782746.1, read on the forward strand.
ATTTCGTCGTTTGCCGGTTGTTGAAGGCGAGAAGCTGGTCGGTTTCTTAAGTGATCGCGACATCATGAAGGTGGCGCCATCGCCGGCAACGACGCTGTCAAAGTATGAGATCAATTCTCTTTTGGCAAAGATGTGTGTCAGCGATATCATGCAGAAGGACGTGGTATCGGTCAGTGTCGATGCGACGATAGAGGAAGCAGCACTGTTAATGTGCACGCATAAAATCGGTGGAATGCCGGTTATCAGTAGTGTTGGAGCCGTTGTCGGCGTCATAACAGAAACGGATATTTTCAAGACCTTTGTCGATGTTATGGGCCTGGCGGATGGCAAGACACGCCTGACGCTTGAAGTGCAAAATAAACCCGGCACAGTAAAGGAAATTGCGGAAATATTTACCGAGCTGGGGTTAAATATCGATAGCCTGATTACTTGTAAAAAAGAAGATGGAAAATATGAAATCGTAATCCGCGGTGATTTTGTTGCAGCACAGTCGCTGACGGGCCGGCTTGAAGACAAGGGCTTTAAGGTGATCCACACCGTGCAGATTGGCTGAAATTACGGCTGGTCAAAGGCGGAAAAACAAGGCCTTATTCATCCTAGGTGCTGAATAAGGCCTTGTTTATTTTTTTATAGAGTTCCGGACGCCGGTCGCCCTGGATATGCATGGTTTCCCGGACAATTGGCAGGCAACTGAGATCGAGGGTAGCGGTGAGCAGAGTTTCGGCAGTCTCTGCCTGGGCCAGGATTTTCCCGGTGGGATCAATGAACAGCGAGTGTCCGCCGCAGCTGGCCGCGTTTATGCCAGCGACAAAAAACTGATTTTCGATCGCGCGGGCCTGAAGCAAAATTTTCCATTGCAGGTGACGCTGGGATGGCCAGGCAGCTGGTAAAAACAACAGGTCGGCACCGGTGAGCCCCAGCGCCCGGATCAGCTCGCAAAAGCGCAGATCATAGCAGAGGGCAATGCTGCACAAGACGTCGTCAAGGCGGAAGGTCCGTATTTCGCTGCCCGCGGTAAAGACCTGCGGTTCACCACTGGGGGAAAACAGATGAATTTTGTCGTAGGTGGCAAGCAGACTGCCATTGCGGTCAAAGGTGTAGCTGCGATTATAGATTTTACTGCCGGTGCAAACGGCTGCTGATCCGCCGACGATGTTGACGTTGTATTCCTTGGCCAGGCGGCTGAGCAATGTCTGGGTTCGCTCGCCATGCCTGTCAGAAAATGGACCAATTGGCTCCGGGTAGAAGCCGGTCGGCCACATTTCTGGCAGGACGATGACGTCCGGCATTTCCGGCAGCGCCTGTTCAAACAGGCGGAGCAGGTGCTGCTGATTGCGTTTCGGTTCGCCGAGGGCAGAGTGCAGCTGTAAGGCCGTTATTTTCAATAGAAACAGCTCCTTTAAAGATTGTTTAGTGGGATGCATGATCGTGAAAATTTGCGATACGGGGAGGGAAAGACTTGGAAAAAGTAAAATATGAAGTTGGCGATATTGTACGCATGAAAAAAGCGCATCCCTGTGGCAGCAGCTTATGGGAGATTTTGCGCACAGGCATGGATTTTGGTTTAAAATGCCAAGGATGTGGTCATTTTGTAATGCTGCCAAGGCCTAAGTTTGAAAAGATGGTCAAGGCGGTGATAGAAAAGAAGCAGCCGGAAGAATAGTTTCTTTATACCAGATTATAGCACGTAAAAGATTTGCCGGATAACAGCAAAAGAAAATAATAAATTTCAATATTATTTATTTATGGGTGGGATAGATTTTCATAATTAAAATTATTGATCAAAATATGCTGGTGATCGATCAAGCCGGGGTTGATTTTTTTAAAACGGTGGACACATAATCAAAAAACTGGATAAAAAGGGAATTTATTCTTGTTGACAAGGGAAAAAGAATTCACGTATAATTAAGCTGTAATTAAATAAGAACGAGGATACAGAACTGGCGGAAAAGTGGGTTACCACGAGGGACTGTATTTGTTTATGCCGACCGCCTGGGCAAATGTATCAATTGCCCAGGCGGTTTTTGTCGTTTTTTAGCCCGCTGATGACGGGGCAAAACAAAGGAGCTGAAACAAGCTGTTTTTAGCAGTGGTATTTGATATCTGGTACTAATAGCGTACGGGCTGTTATTAATGATGTTTATGATAGCAAAAACAAAATAATTATAACCTGGTACTAAAACTTGCTCATATTATCTTGACTAAAAGATTTTCTAGTCATATAATAGGCGATATGAATACCAGGGCGTTGGGCAGAACTGGCGGAAACGTGGATTACCACAGGGGACTGCAAAGCGTACATAAGTGTCGACCGCCTGGGCAGATGAACATACAGCACTGTATACATTTGTTCCAGGTGGTTGTTTTATCTTATGATATTTTGAGGAGGCTATTCAGATGAAAAATTGGCAAGGATTTAACGAAGGAATTTGGCAGGATAAAATTGATGTAAGGGATTTTATCCAGAAAAACTATATACCATATGAAGGCGACGACAGTTTTTTGGCCGGCGCAACAGAAAAAACCAATGCGGTATGGCAGCGTTGTACAGAATTATTGGCTGAGGAAAATAAAAAGGGCGGCGTGCTCGATGTGGATACGGAGATTGTTTCAACGACAATCTCCCATAAGCCGGGTTATATTGATCAGGCAAACGAAGTGATTGTTGGTCTGCAGACGGATGCCCCGTTGCGCCGCGGTGTGATTGTCAACGGCGGACTGCGTATGGCGGAGCAGGCTTGTGAAGCCTATGGCTATAAGCTCAATCCGAAGATTGAAAAAATCTACAGCAAATATGTTAAGACGCATAATGAAGTTGTGTTTTCTCTCTATACACCGGAAATGCGCCGGGCAAGATCTTTGGGACTGCTTACTGGCTTGCCGGATGCCTATGGACGTGGCCGTATTATTGGTGATTATCGCCGGATTGCTTTATACGGGGTAGACTATTTGATTGACGTAAAAAAAGCTGACAAAGAGCAGATTTTTGGCGATCCGATGATCGAGGAGACCATTCGCAGCCGTGATGAGCTGGCACAGCAGATTCAGGCCTTGCAAGATTTGAAGACGATGGCTGCCTCCTATGGTTTTGATATCAGTGCGCCGGCGAAGGATACTCGTGAAGCCGTGCAGTGGATATACTTCGGGTATTTGGCTTCGATCAAGGAACAAAACGGGGCTGCGATGTCCATCGGCAGGGTGTCGACCTTCCTCGATATTTATATTATGCGTGATATGGAAGCCGGTTTGCTGACAGAAGAAGGCGCGCAGGAAATCATCGACCAGTTTGTAATCAAATTACGCTTGGCCCGCATGCTGCGCACGCCGGAATACAATGAACTCTTTGCCGGAGATCCCCTTTGGGTCACGGAATCCGTCGGTGGTATGGGCGATGATGGACGGTCACTGGTGACGAAAAGTTCCTTCCGTATGCTCCATACCCTGTACAATTTGGGCCCGGCACCGGAACCAAATCTGACTGTGCTCTGGTCGGAGCAGCTGCCGGAAAATTTCAAGAAATTTGCGGCCAGGATCTCCGTTAAAACAAGTGCCATTCAGTATGAAAACGATGAAGTCATGCGCCCTGTTTACGGGGATGATTATGGAATTACCTGCTGTGTATCGGCAATGAAACTTGGCAAGATGATGCAATTCTTCGGTGCCAGAGCGAATTTGGCGAAATCGCTGCTCTTGGCTATTAACGGCGGCAAGGATGAGAAGACGAATAAGCAGCTGGCTCCAGTTATGGATCTGCCGCAGGGCGAGTATCTCGATTATGATGAAGTGCGGACGAAGTATTCGGAAGTTCTTGCCTGGCTGGCGGGCCTTTACGTGAATACGATGAACGCAATTCATTACTCACATGACCGTCATGCCTATGAAGCTGGGCAGATGGCATTGCACGACAGCCAGATTGAACGGGTTATGGCCTTTGGAGTCGCTGGACTTTCGGTGGCGGTTGACTCGCTCAGTGCGATTAAATACGCCAAAGTCAAAGCGGTTCGCAATGAAGCCGGCGTGGCGACAGATTTTGTCGTCGAGGGTGATTTTCCTAAATTCGGCAACAATGATCCGCGGGTGGACAGCCTGGCCAAGGAAATTACGCATGAATTTATTACGGAACTTCGCAAGCATCCGGCTTATCGCGGGGCAAAGCACACGCTTTCCGTATTGACAATTACATCCAATGTCATGTATGGACAGAAAACAGGGGCTACACCGGATGGCCGCCCGTCCGGACAACCGCTGGCGCCGGGGGCTAATCCGATGCACGGTCGCGATACAAACGGAGCTTTGGCAGCGATGAAATCGATTGCCAATATTTCCTACGACGACTGCCGCGATGGAATCTCCTTCACGTTCTCCATTGTTCCGGGAGCACTGGGGAAAAATGAAATGGTGCAGGTAAATAATCTGACGGCAATGCTCGATGGGTATTCCAACTGCAGGGCGCACCATATTAACGTTAATGTCTTTGATCGTGAATTGCTTGTTGCGGCGATGAAGGAGCCGGAAAAGTATCCACAGCTTACGGTCCGCGTTTCGGGCTATGCTGTTAATTTTGTGAAACTCAGCCATGACCATCAGTTGGAAGTGCTTAACCGCACCTTCCATGAAGTTGTCTGAGGTGCTAGCATGAAGGGCTGGTATCATTCAAAAGAAACGTTTGGTACAGTTGACGGGCCGGGCATACGCTATGTGCTGTTTCTGTCGGGCTGCGGCCTGGGCTGTGCGTTTTGCCATAATCCGGATACCTGGGGGCAGGGACAAAAGCAGATTACCGCGGCGGAGGTGCTTCGCGATCTTAAGGAATATCGGAGTTTTTATGAGCCGTCAGGTGGTGGGCTGACAATCAGTGGTGGCGAACCGCTATTGCAACCGGATTTTGTGGCGGAGGTGTTTCGCCTTTGCCGGGCGGAGGGAATCCATACCGTGCTGGACACTGCGGGATACTGTAAACCGGAGGCTTTGCTTAAGGTTTTGCCGTATACCGATCATGTTCTGTTTGCCTTAAAGGCGGTGGGCCATCCATTGCATCGCCGCCTGACACTGGCAGCCACCAATGAAGAAATTCTGCGGAATTTGCGCTATATTGTCAGCCGCAAACCGGTAACCCTTCGTTATGTTGTGATTCCTGGGTATACCGATGATGAAGCTGAAATCAATAGTCTGATCCGCTTGCTGTCGTCGCTGGATTGCATGGATTTGCAGGTGGATGTGCTGGGGTATCATGTTCTCGGCGTGTATAAATGGGCAGAACTGGGGATGCCCTATACACTTGAGGGCGTGCCGGCAGCAAGCAAGGCCGATGTACTTCGCGTCAAGGAAATGTTAAAACAGGCGGGCATTAAGCTTGCCTATGAATAAAAAGTTAGGCTGCTGTACGGGTATAGGTATAGCAGCCTGTTTTTTTATAAAAATTTTTTTTCAGCAGGGAAAGCCGGAATTTACAAGAATATTATTAAATACAGGCCGGGCCTGTAGCCTGTGGCAGTGCCGGAGCAGCAGCTGTTTGTGCCCAAAAGCCGTACAGGCCGATTATAAAGAGCAGATAAAGGATGTGTAAGATTATATGGCAGAATCATCTATATTGGAAGCTTTTATACAGTTAACACCTATACTGCCGCAGCTGATGCGGCACAAGGTGGGCATGGTGGTCGCGGATTGTGAAAAATGGCTGGCGGCAAATTCCATTCCGGAAATTGCGGATCAGGTCGTTGTCGGGGAGCAGGTAAAAGCGGGGACGGCTGTGGCCAAGGCCATGCGCGAAAAACAGCGAATTGTGACGCAGGTTGATAAAGCAATCTATGGTGTGTCGTATGTGGCAATCAGCTTGCCGATTCTTGAAAACGGTGAGGTGGTTGGAGCGGTAGCCCTGCATGAATCACTGGAGGAACAGGAAAATCTGCGCAATATGGCAGTGGATTTGAATGCGTCTGTCAGTGAGATGACAGCGTCGCTCAGTGGCATCTACCAGCAGGCGGAAGAGCTTGCTGGCCGGGGAAATAATTTGAAAACAGCAGTGAATGAAGCACATGGACAGGTGACGCAGACGGATGATGTGATCAATTTTATCAAATCGGTAGCGGCGCAGACAAATATGTTGGGGCTCAATGCCGCGATTGAAGCTGCCCGGGTGGGAGAACAAGGCCGCGGCTTTAGTGTGGTCGCGGAAGAAGTGCGAAAACTTGCCGTAAACAGTGCGGAATCAGCGGAACAGATTACAAAGATTTTGCTGAAGATTCGCGATGCCATTTCCCAAATGCATGAGGAAATCACGAAGATATCAACAGTCAATATGGAACAGGCGGCAGTGATTAAAGAGTTATCGGAAAACAGCCGTGTGCTGAGCGATATTTCACACAGTGTGGAGAAGATGGCGGAAGATCTTAGTCAGGCCAATTGAAAAACTACATACATAAAAAAACAGGAGCCCATTCGCGGGCTCCTATTTTTTTAGAAGAAAATTAACGGGCAGCAACATCCTGAATAATTTGCATTGTCAGGGTGGCGGCGTCGTAGAGATCCTGTTCCAGCAGCGATTCTTCTTTTGTATGGGCATTGGTCATGCCGACGCCGAGGACGGCGCAGGGGACGCCGTAGGTGTTGTAGAAGTTGGCATCGCTGCCACCGCCGGATTCAACGATTTCTACGGGAAAACCGAGTTTTTCGGCGGCCGCCGCAGCGACAGCAATGACGGGGGCATCGGCCGGTAGCACATAAGGATCATAGGAATGCCGGACCTCTACCTCGATTTTTGTATTGGTCTCGCTGGCGCCGGTTTGGAAAATGTCACAGATTTTTTGGGTCAGTGCGGCCAGCTTTTCTTTGTTACGACTGCGGGACTCTCCGGCGATTTCTACGAGATCCGGGACGATGTTGGTGGCGCCGCCGCCGCTGATTTTTCCGATATTGCAGGTGGTTTCTTCATCAATTCTTGCCGAAGGTAGTTTGGTGATGATATGGGCTGCCGCCGAAATGGCATTGATGCCATTTTCCGGAGCGATGCCGGCATGAGCAGCTTTTCCTTGAATTTTGACAAAGATCTTATCCTGACCGGGGGCCCGGCAGGTGATTTTCCCGGGATGTCCGCCGGTATCGAGGGTATAGCCAAGATCGGCTTTGAGCAGACTGTGATCCATGTTTTTGGAGCCGTTGACACCGCCTTCTTCAGCGACGGTAAATACGACCTGCAGGTCACCGTGCGGGATGTTTTGTTCCTTTAGGCAGTGCAAAGCCTCAAAAATTGCGGCAATGCCGGCTTTGTCATCGGCGCCGAGAATAGTGGTGCCATCAGAGGTTATGCGGCCGTCTTTCAGCTGGGGGCGGATATTGCTGCAGGGTTCAACACAGTCCATATGTGCCGTCAGCATTAATTTGGGCGCGGAAGGGATGCTTCCCTGACGAGTGGCGATCAGATTGCCGCAGTTGCCGCCGAGCTTTTTGCCGGCCTGATCCTCCGTTACGGAAAAACCAAGTTCCTGAAGTCGCTTTGTCAGCAGGTCGCCGATTTCCCGTTCCTGCAGTGTGGAGCATTTAATTTGGACAAGTTCAAAAAAATCATTCAGAATACGTTTTTTATTGATCATAATAGAAACCTCCTGCCTTGTCAGGCGTATGATATAAATAGAGCGGTAAAGCGAAAAGTGTTTTGTCGTCGATTAGAAGAGCAGCATGAAGGCGATAACGCCGGCGAGCATGGGCAGAGCATTGCGTTTTGACAATTCTATCGGAGACACTTTCGCCAGACCGGCACAGATGATGGCAGCTCCTGCCACTGGAGACATTGAGCGTCCGATGGCGCCGGTCATTTGGGCCAGGGACCCGAGATCCATAATTGTCATACCGAAGCTTGCGGCATGCGGGGTAATGGCCCCATTGAAGGCCAGGGCGGCGGCATCGCCGGAGCCGGAGAGAATAGCAATGATAAACGGCCCGAAGGCACCGGCGAATTTGGCCACGGATTCAGACCCCTTCATCAAATCAATTAAGGATCCGGTAAGGCCGACAGCCTGCATGCCCTGGGTGAAGACGGCAGCGGCGGCAATTAGCCCGATAACGCTGCCGTAAGAGTTGCCCATCCCGTCAAAGAATTTTTTTGTAACTTCCTGTGGATTCGCCCAGGAAACGACAAGTCCTAAAAGGGTGCCGGCAATCATTGCAGTTGGTACATCAACCAGCGGCAGTACGCCAATTTGCTTACTGCCGAGAACGAGCATTACCAAGGGGACCAGCGGCACAATGGCATGCAGTGGCCTGACCTTGATGGTTTGCGAGTGCCCTTCCTCAAGTTGTGCGGCATAGGCGAGTCGGCGTTCTTCGCTCGGGCCTTCTTTGCGCCAGGCTGCAATCGCCATCAAGGCGATGATAACGATGAAGGAAGCGATGACGGCCGCCGGGGTCTCATTCATGATGACGGTCATCACATCTGTTCCTGCCAATTCGGCGACAAAGGGATTGTGGGAGGTTCCGGGGCTGATCGCGCTTCCCCAGGTGCCAGCGAGAACCGCACTGCCGGCCATGGCCGGATGGACTCCCGCTGAAATCAAGGTGGGAATCAGAATGCTGCCAACGGCGGCGGCGCAGCCGGCGGCACTGGGAATGGCGATATTGATCCACCATGTCAGCAATACGGCCAGTGGAAGCAAGATGAACTTGCTGTGGGTGATGACCCCAGAAATAGAAGTGACAAGATGTTTGTCACATTCTGTCAGTTTCATGACATAAGAGAAGCCCATGACGGTACAGATTGTTGGAACGAGTGAATTGTGAACCATTGTTTTGGCAAAAACTTCAATGGCGGCAAGTGTTGTTCCGCCAGCAATGCACATGATGAAGCCGGCAGCAAACAGAACCATGCGGGCTTCCATTTTTTTAATAATAGCCGCAAATGTCAGGATAACAATAATGCAACCAAAAAAAATCATAAAACTACCTCCTTTTTGTTATGTGTAATAGATCGCGCCGGAAAGCGCTTACAGGATAGCCTTCGACGCAGTGGCGGAAGAACCCTTCTGCATTTGGTAAAAATGTATTTTTAGAAAGGACATGAAAAAATTGGTATAAACGAATATTTAAGAAAAACAAAGATATTAATTGTAAAAGTGATATATAGAGAGGTAGATTTATTATAATACAAAAAATGACAAAAAATGATAAAAAAAACTAGTATTTAAATAATTTTTTTAAAAAAAATATACAAAAAATAAATAGCTGGGATTTGCGTGCCCATAAAGAAGCGCTGCCTATGATAGCGCTAGGTCGACTTGCATTTACGCGGGGTATCATCTACAATAATCTATGTATATGTTTTTATCTGATAAGAGTAAATAAAGATAAGGTGGAATAGAATTGAGCAATTTAGAAGTAGGGATTGTCGGGCTGCCGAATGTCGGCAAAAGCACATTGTTTAATGCGATTACCAAGGCTGGCGCGGAAGCGGCTAATTATCCGTTTTGTACGATTGAGCCAAATGTCGGAGTTGTTGATGTGCCGGATGAACGCTTAGCGGTGCTTGCCGATATCTACAAATCAAAAAAAATCCTGCCAGCCGCAGTGAGCTTTGTTGATATAGCTGGACTCGTAAAGGGCGCTGCAAAAGGGGAGGGGCTTGGCAACAAGTTTTTGTCACATATTCGGCAGGTTGATGCGGTGGCGCATGTTGTGCGTTGTTTTGCTGATGCAAATATTACGCATGTCGAAGGGTCTATTGATCCGTTGCGCGATATAGATATCATTAACACAGAACTTTGTCTGGCCGATTTGGAGAGCCTGGACAAGCGCCTTGAGCGATTGATGAAGCTGGCAAAGAGTGGCAATAAAGAAGCGAAAACAGAAGAGGCATTGCTCAACCGGATTAAGGTTGTGCTTGAGGAGGCCCAGCCGGCGCGACGGGTAGAAATGACGGAAGAGGAGTTGCTGCTGATCCGGGATCTGAATCTGCTGACGCTTAAACCGGCATTGTTCATTGCCAATGTAGCCGAAGATGAAGTTGCCACGGCGGAAACGGAAAATGAGTACGTTCAAAAGGTAAAGGTTTATGCCAAAGAAGAAGGGGCTGAAGTTGTGGTGATTTCAGCCAAGGTGGAATCGGAAATTGCTGAACTTGAAGGCGAAGATGCTAAAATGTTTTTGGAAGAACTGGGACTACAGGAATCCGGTCTGGATAAACTCATCAAAGCGGCGTTTAAGTTGTTGGGGCTGATGACGTTTTTGACTGCCGGACCAGAGGAGTGCCGTGCCTGGACGATTACGCAGGGAACAAAAGCACCGCAGGCGGCCGGTAAAATTCATTCGGATATCGAACGCGGTTTTATCCGGGCTGAAATTGTATCCTATGCGGCGCTTGTCGCTGCCGGCAGTACAGTAGCCGCTCGGGAAAAGGGTCAGATCCGCCTCGAGGGCAAGGAATATGTAATGCAGGACGGCGATGTAACGTATTTCCGTTTTAATGTTTAATATATGTCGTTGTAACTGAAAAATACGCTGCCCGGGAACTCCCGGGCAGCGTATTTTTTTAGCGCTTTACCAAACCTTGTTGTATAATGGAACTATATGTAAACATAAAGCGGGGGAAGAGGATGACACAATCGCAGTGGGTGTTTGCAGCGGTACTGATAACTTCATTTATTGGCCCGTTTATGGGGAGCTCGATCAATATTGCAATTCCTGCTATGGCAAATGATTTTTCTCTGCCGGCTGAGCAGCTGAGTTGGATTGTCACAATTTTTCTGCTGGGATCGGTGGCGGTACTGGTGCCGTTTGGCAAACTGGCGGATGTTATCGGGCGCAAAGTTTTGTATCGGACGGGGCTGATAGCCCTGCTGGCGGCGACGATTGCCTGCGGATTTGCTGCTTCGGTGGAAATGCTGATTGTCTGCCGACTGCTGCAGGGGATTTCTCTGGGCATGATTTTCAGTACGGGCATGGCGATGTTGGTGTCGGCTAGCCAGCCACAGCATCGTGGCCGGGTGATAGGCTACTCTGCGGCAGCAACCTATGTGGGGCTTTCTTTAGGCCCGGTATTAGGCGGAGCTGTTACCCAGTTTTTTGGTTGGCGAATGATTTTTTTTCTGACAGCAGCCGGTCTTGGCTGTAGTCTGCTTGCGATTGCAAAAGTCAAAGGGGAATGGTATGGGAGTGCTGGCGACCGGCTGGATTTTATTGGTAGTATAATCTACTGCGCGGCGAGTGTGTTGCTGATTTATGGATTGTCGGCCTGTGCGGATCCTGGCCCGGCTCGATATATGCTGGCGGCGGGGGGCGTTCTGCTTGTGGCCTTTGTACTTCAGCAAAAGCGGACAGCGCATCCGCTAATTGCCTTGTCGCTGTTTAAAAATACAGTGTTTGCCATGTCGAATCTTGCGGCTATGCTGCATTACAGCTCAACCTTTGCCTTGAGCTTTTTGCTGTCGCTGTATCTGCAGCTGATTCGCGGTCTTGATGCGGCGACTGCTGGAATGGTGTTGTTGCAGCAGCCGCTGATGATGGCACTGTTGTCTCCGCTGGCCGGATCGCTATCCGATAAATTCCAGCCGCGTTTGGTGGCGTCGACTGGTATGGCAATGACAGCTCTTGGCTTGGCTGCTTTTTCCGGGCTGACGGCAGAATCGTCTCTGCTGGCGATTAGTGGGAATCTGCTGTTTATCGGCATTGGCTTTGCGTTTTTTTCTTCGCCGAACAGCAATGCGATCATGGGAGCCGTCGAGGCAAAAAACTATGGGGTTGCGGCCGCAATTCTGTCGGTTATGCGGCTGAGTGGACAAGCCGTCAGCATGGCACTTGTTACCGTCCTGCTTGCAGTTTACACAGCGGAGGCTTTATCTCCGGAATACCTGCCGTCGCTGATGCGGGCCTTTCACGAGATTTTTCTTGTCCTGGCCGTTAGCTGTAGCTGTGGGGTGCTTATTTCACTTGCCCGAGGCAAGCTTTGAATGTTGACGAGAGGGCTCGGATTGTATTGAATAATAGTAAATGAGCGTATATAATAAAATAGCTGTATCTTTTTGTAATTTTTATGTGTTTTATGAAACAACGACTCGTTGGGTAGGGCATGGGGCCCTGCGCAGAGCGGAGAGTAATCTTAAAAATTTTGGAGGTAGAAAAATGACAAAGCATCAAAAAATGATAATCATGATCGGCTCCATATTATTGTTTGCAGTGGCCATATGGAGCTGGAATGAGCAGACAAAGACCGCGGTTGCCCTTAATGGCGCGAGTGCACCTTCGCAGGCTTATGAACAGGCTGTGCTGCCATCCTTTGAAAGTGGTGCGGAAATGGTGGTAGAGCCGCTCTATGAAGTTCGCAAGGTTCGGGTTGTCGGCAAGACAAATTTGCCGGAAGGCACGCTGCTGCGGGTGCAGCTGCTGGGAACGGGTTCCCTGGATTACGCCGGAGAATATGAAGTGACGGTTAAGGATGGAAGCTTTAGCACGGAGCTGTTCAGCCGCGCTGGGGCCTATCTGATGCGGGGCGATTATACGCTTGTCGTTGAGACGGCAAAAGCTGCCAAACAAAGCAGCAGTGTGCGGGCTGTTACCGGTAGTAAAGGGGAAAAATATAAGGGTGAAAATGTGGCGGAAGCAACTGGGGAACAGATTGTTACCTATATGATGCCGGTTTCTGTAAAATAAAAAAGATCGGCGAACCACCTGTGGGCGGTTCGCCGATCTTTTTTATTAATCATTATAGTCTTGTTTGTAGGCAACCTGAAGTACTTCATCGGGAAGTTCCTTTTCCCAGCGGGCTACGACGACGGCCGCGATGCAGTTGCCGGTTACGTTGCAGGCTGTGCGGGCCATATCAAGGATACGGTCGACGCCGAGAATAATGGCGATGCCCTCGACCGGTAGTCCAAAGGCAGCAGCCGTGCCAGCGATGACGATTAGGGAAGCACCGGGAACGGCGGCAATCCCTTTCGTTGAAAGCATCAGGGTGATGAGCATTAAGATCTGTGTCTCCAGTGGGAACGGCAGGCCATACATCTGAGAGATAAAGACAACCGCTAGGGCGCTGTAGAGCGTTGATCCATCAAGGTTAAAGGTATAGCCGAGCGGCAGGACAAAGGTTGTGATATGCTTTGGTACACCGAATTTTTCTAGTTTATTCATTGCAATCGGCAGTGCTGCTTCACTGGCCGCAGTAGAAAAAGCGAGAACCAGCGGTTCCTTTAAGGCCCGGATCAGGTGGAGAAAATTTACCCGTACAGTCAAGGAGGCAAAAATGATGACAAGAAGAAGGAAGAAGATTAGGGCGAAATAGAGCGAGAAAATCAGTTTGCCGAGCGGCAGCAGCATGCCAAGACCATAGGTTCCAACCGTATAGGCGATGGAGCCGAAGATGCCGATCGGGGCTACTTTCATGACATAATGCGTGAACTGGAACATGATTTCGGCGACGCTGACGGCGAGGTTCGTGACCGGGCGCCCTTTTTCGCCGATGGCTGCGGCTGATATGCCAAAGAAACAGGAGAATACGATGATCTGAAGCATATCCTGACGAGCCATGGCGTCGATGACGTTTGTCGGGAAGAGATTGATCAACATGTCAAGATGGCTGATGGATTTGCTCGCAGCAGCAGTTACGGCATCTGCGGAAGCAGCACCCACTGTAACTCCGACCCCAGGCTGGAAGACATTTACGACCAGCAGCCCGACGATTAAAGCAAGTGTGGTGGCCAGTTCAAACCATAGGAGGGCTTTTGCCCCCAGGCGCCCGAGTTTGCGAAAATCACCAGTGCCGGCTATGCCCATGACGAGGGAACTGAAAATCAGCGGAACCACAATCATTTTGATCATGCGGATGAAGATATCACCGAGTGGTTTGAGCATTTTTCCGTATTCAGGGAGAAGATAACCAAAGATAATACCGAGGATAAGCCCGAGAAAAATTTGTGATGCCAGGCCAAGGCTTTTTTTGTGTGATGCCATAAATAAAACTCCTTTATACTGATTAATCTTACTTATTTAAACTTAAAACCATTATAGTTTTTGTAGATAATAATAAACTATAAAAGACTACCTATAAAAAGTCAATAAATAATTGAAAAACAACAAGTTTTGTCCATTTAAAAAGGACAAATGATTGTACTGCTACTGATGCTAAAATGAAATATAGCTTGTTTATTAGGCTGGGACGGAAAAATATCTGGCGGTTGTTTGTCTGGATTTATATCTATGTACTTTTGGAGTGGATAAAAATGGACATCTGAGCCGGTTGTGTTTTTGGGGGATGGACGTTGGCTATCTGACGGCAGCGAAGCAGGCTGGCAGCCGCTGCGGTTGACTTTTCAAAACCTGGTTGTTATGATAAAAAGAAAAAGAAACAAGCCATTATGTAGTGTAGCCGTAACTTTGGCCGCGCTGCATTTATTTTTTGTGCAGGAGGGTGAGTACTTGGCAAAGCAAAAACAGCGGATATATTCTATGGCCCTGCTGCTGGCAGCAGTTATCTGGGGCAGTACTTTCTTCATAATAAAAGATGCGACAACTTCGCTGTCAACAGCACATATCCTTGCCCTGCGTTTTGCGGTAGGGGCGGTTTGTCTTGGCTTTTTGTGTGGGCGGCGGCTGAGGCTGATCAATCGTTCGTACATAAAATGGGGAATGGCCCTGGGCACCTTAACTTTTGCTGCCTACGGCGTGCATATTTACGGTCTGGAACTCGATACAACCCCGGGGAAAAGTGCGTTTTTGACGTCTATTTACTGTGTGGTCGTGCCGTTTGTTTACTGGCTGCTGGGACGTTCACGCCCGGACCGGTTTGAATTTGGGGCCGCTGCGCTCTGCCTATTGGGGATAGGGCTGATATCTCTCAATGAAGGGCTGGTGATTCTTCGCGGGGATCTGTATACACTGCTCAGTGGACTGCTGACGGGATTTGAAATTGTTCTGATTGCCAAAGCCTGCCAGCACAGAGATCCGATTGTTATGACCTTTTTGCAGCTGAGCGTAGTGGCGGGGCTGGGGATAATGCTGGTCTTTTTTCAGGCGGGCCTGCCACAGCAGTATGTGCTGGCGGATATTGCCGGAGTTGTCTATATAGGGGTTTTCGCTACGGCGGGCTGTTTGGGTTTGCAGAGCATTGGCCTCAAATATATAGACCCGTCGGCAGGAGCGATTATTCTGAGTCTGGAGTCGGTCTTTGGGGTGATTTTTTCCATTTGTTTTTATGGTGAGACCGTTACCATGCCGATGCTGATCGGCTTTAGCTTTGTCTTTGCGGCGGTGATTATTTCACAGACAAAATTGCGCTTTCCCTTCAAACGGGAAAAACAATAGAAGTTCGGGCTGGACAAGCGCCATGATCTTAAAATTATCTTGGTTTAAAAATTTAAAAATATGTCAGGATACAGTTGATGATACTGCGTTCTGGCATATTTTTTTACTTAACTGAGGCTTGCTTAAACAAGGGGACAGCAATGCAGGGGGAGCAAATAAAAGTGATAAATAATGGTTATGAATTCATATTTTGACAATATATATAAAAAAATGTATTATACAAATGAGGGTGTTTGAAAAATGAAAGGCTTGTCTTGTGTGAAAAAACAAGGTTTTCAAAAAAAGGACACTGTGGTCATTTTTATCGATAGAATATACAGCTGAAAGTATACATTTCGAAAGAATAGTTATAAGAGGAGTTGGTAAAATGCTGCATGAGTTTGCGAATGTGGGTCTGCTGTTGTTCTGTGCACTGCTGTTCCCACTGCTGGCCTTGGGAACGGCTTTTTTTATCCGCCCGAAAAAACCAAGTGCGGAAAAGGCGATACCATATGAATGTGGTGTGGATACCGTGGGAGAAACCTGGGTGCAGTTTCGTATCAGTTATTTTCTGTATGCGCTGGTCTTTATCTTGTTCGACATTGAAACGGTGTTCTTATACTTATGGGCCATAGAATATCAACAGCTCGGTTTGTTTGCGCTGATTGAAATGTTTGTGTTTCTCTTTATTTTATTGCTGGGCTATGTCTATGCCTGGAAGAAAGGGGCTCTGGAATGGAAGTAAATAATCAGGAGCTGGAAAAAAATTTTATTACGACAACCGTCGATAAATTTTTAAATATTGCCCGCAGTAATTCGATTTGGCCGCTTTCCTGTGGCCTGGCCTGCTGCTCCATGGAAATGATGGCTGCGGCCGCGGCACGATTTGATTTGTCGCGCTTTGGCTATGAGGTTTTTCGGGCGTCTCCGCGCCAGTCGGATCTGTTGATTGTAGCCGGAACGCTGACCTGGAAAATGGCTGGCCCGCTCAAGCGGCTGTATGATCAGATGCCGGAGCCTAAATATGTCATTGCCATGGGAAGCTGTGCCAATAGCGGCGGTCCGTTTGCCGATTCGTATTCGGTTGTGCCGGGGGTTGCTGAAATTCTTCCGGTGGATGTCTACATTCCCGGGTGCCCCCCGCGGCCAGAATCCTTAATTCAGGGAATGCTGGAACTGAAAAAGAAGATTCAAAATCCTGAACTGGGAAGGAAAACGAGCGATGAATGATCAATGGCTAGATGGTGAACGGCTGCAGGCTTTGCAGCTTAAGTTTCCGGAACAACTTGAAATCGCAGCCGATGGTGCGCAGGCTGCGATCGTGATAGCGCCGCCGGTACTGCTGGCACTGATGGAAGAATTGAGATACGGCGCAGACTGGCAGTTTTCGATGCTGAGCAATCTGACGGCGGTTGACTATAAAACCTATTTTATGGTGGTATATCATCTGTATTCCCCGGCACTACGGCAGGGAATCGTCGTCAAATGCCGGTGTGAGCACGAAAATCCGATCGTGCCTTCGGTTACCCACTGGTGGCCGGCAGAGTTTCAGGAACGGGAAGTCTATGATCTTTTAGGTGTTTTTTTTACGGGTCATGGGGATTTGCGCCGGATTTTAATGCCGGATGATTATAGCGGGCATCCGCTCCGCAAGGACTTTCAAGTACCGGCAAGAGCAGAGAAGAGGTGAGCGGTATGCCAAAAGCACAAACATATATATTAAATATGGGGCCACAGCACCCAAGTACACATGGTGTACTGCAAGTGGTACTGGAACTCGATGGAGAAAAAATAATCAAGGCTGTGCCGCAAATGGGATATCTGCACCGTGGTATTGAAAAACTGGCGGAAAGCCGCACGTATCCGCAGTTCATCCCTTACACGGATCGGCTGGATTATGTATCGGCAATGGGGAATAATCTGGGCTATTGTCAGACGGTAGAGAAGCTTATGCAGATTGAGGTCCCGGAACGGGCGCAATACCTGCGGGTTATTATGGCCGAGCTCAACCGAATTGCGAGTCATCTGCTGTTTATGAGTTCCCTGGCGATTGATCTTGGGGCAACGACGGCCATGATTTATGGTTTTCGTGACCGGGAAGATATTCTTGATTTATTTGATATGGTGTCGGGAGCTCGTCTTACCTATAATTACATCCGCATTGGCGGCGTCATGGCGGATGTGCCAACGGAATTTGTGCCAGCACTGCAGAAATTTATCGACAAATTTCCGGCGATGATGGCCGAATATGAGAATATTTTGATGGGTAATGAAATTTTGCAGGCCCGTCTGAAAAACATCGCGGTTCTCAGCGGCGAACAGGCGCTGGCTTTAGGGCTTACAGGGCCGCTTTTGCGGGCATCCGGAGTCGACTATGATATTCGCAAAATTGAACCGTATGGAATTTACGACCGGTTTGATTTTTCTGTTCCGCTGGGGAAAACAGGGGATAATTTTGACCGCTACGTGGTGAGAATGCAGGAAATGACAGAGAGTATACGAATCATTCAACAGGCAATGAAACAACTGCCTGCGGGGGAAGTTATGGCTAAGGTGCCAAGAATGATCAAGCCTCCGGTAGGGGATGTGTATCATCGTATTGAAAATTCCCGCGGGGAACTTGGTTACTATATCGTCAGTGACGGTACCCCGAAACCATATCGCGTCCATGTCCGCCGTCCATCTTTTATTAACCTGCAGATGCTCGATAAGGTCTGCCGCGGACTTATGATCGCGGATGCTGTTGCGGTACTAGCGGTACTTGATCCGCTGATGGGTGAAGTGGATTGTTGAGGGAACAAAGGAGGAATCAGCGTGAACGATATAGTTAGTTTAAATATGGGCCTGGAATGGCTGCGCTGCCTGCTTGCTGTCTGGTTGCCCGGAGCATTTTGGGTGGATCTCGCAATGGCCTTGGCCGGGGTGGCGGCGATTTTTGGCGTAATTTCCGGAGCGGCCGTGGTCTTTGTTTATGTTGAGCGCAAGATCTGCGGTTATATGCAGGTGCGCATCGGGCCGAATCGTGTGGGGCCGATGGGCCTGCTGCAGACGACGGCGGATATGATTAAACTCATGTCCAAAGAGGATATTATTCCGTGCGGGGCTGATAAATGGGCGTGGATTCTCGCTCCGATCTTATTATTCATTCCTGCGGCCGGTGTATATGCCGTTTTTCCGTTTGACAACCAGGCAATTTTTGCCGATGTCAATATTGGTGTTTTTTATGTGGTAGCGCTCAGTTCTCAGGCGACCTTACCGTTTTTTATGGCGGGCTGGGCGTCAAACAGCAAATATGCGCTGATCGGCGGCATGCGCACGGCAGCGCAGATGATCAGCTATGAGGTCCCGATGGTCTTTGCTATTTTGGCAATCGTGATGATGGCCGGATCGATGCGCATCAGTGATATCGTTGCCGTACAGCAGCAGGGCGTATGGTTTATCTGTCTGCAGCCGTTGGCCTTTGTTTTATATGTGATTACGGCGACGGCTGAAATCAACCGGGCGCCGTTTAATCTGGTGGAAGCCGAATCGGAACTGGTGGCCGGACCGTTTACCGAATATACTGGCATGCGCTGGGCGTTGTTTTATCTGTCGGAATATGCAAATTTGCTGGCGGTGTCGGCGATTGCCGCCACCTTGTTTCTTGGCGGCTGGGCAGGCCCGTGGCTGCCAGGCTGGGCCTGGTTTTTTCTAAAGATCGGCTTTATGGTATATCTGTTCTTATGGATCAGCTGGACTTTTCCGCGCTTTCGCATTGATCACATGATGGCCTTTGGCTGGAAAGTATTATTGCCGCTGGCTTTGGGCAATATGATGCTGACCGGTATTGGCATATATATCTTTAAAACATTGAATTAGGGAGGCACATTATGCTGGGGAAAGGTCTGTTAAAAGGAATGAAGGTCACGCTTAAACACTGCTTCGGCAAAAATGTGACCGTACAATATCCGGAAGAAAAGCTGCCGATGTCGCCGCGCTTTCGCGGCGGCGATATTATTCTCGATAATGAGAAATGCATTGCCTGTGGACTCTGTGCGATGGCCTGCCCGAATCAGGCCATCGAGCTGCAATCCATGATGGATGAGGCAAAAAAACGTCATTTGACGAAATACATTTATCATTCCGGGCGCTGTCTGTATTGCAATCTTTGCATGGAGGCCTGCCCGACCAAGGCGATTGCCTGGGATAAAAACTATGAGAACTCCTGTTATTTTCATGAACAGCTGGATGTGGACTGCCTGAAAATTTCGCAAGGAGGCGCAAAGGATGATGAGTGAGTATATCTATACGGCTTCGTTTTATGTGTTTGCGGCCCTGGTGATTGTCTCGGCCCTGGGCGTTGTCCGCAAGACGAATATTATGCATGCAGCCTTGTTACTCGTCCTCTGCTTTATCGGGGTCAGCGGCCTATATGTGCTCTTGGAGGCTGATTATCTGGCCGCGGTACAGATTCTGGTGTATGGAGGGGCGGTGGCAATCATTATCATCCTGTCGATTATGCTGACGCATCGGCGCCGGATGGAGGAAACAAGCCTGGCGAATAATCGCGGCCGGGCAGCGGCCCTGTTGGGCTTCGTGTTTATGGCCCTGCTGGCGCTGGTGATTGTTTATACGCCGTGGAGCTATTCGCCGGCGGCTCCGGCAAAGCTTACGGTCCTCGCCAATGTGTTGCTGACAGGGTATATGCTGCCGTTTGAAATAGCAGCCGTCCTGCTGTTGGCGGCGATGATCGGCGCCGTACTGCTGGCCAAAGGAGTGGAGGAAGAATGATCGGATTGGAACATTTTTTGTTTGTGGCCGCGGTATTATTTGTCATTGGCCTTTATGGGGTCCTGACCAAGCGCAATGTTACGGCCATTTTGATGAGTATGGAACTGATGCTAAATGCCGTCAACATAAATTTAATAGCCTTTTCCCGGTTCATCACCCCGGAAGCGATGACCGGTCAGGTTTTTGCCATATTTACCATCACCATTGCAGCTGCCGAACTGGCAGTTGGCCTGGCACTGGTATTTCGTATATATCATGATCGCAATACGGTCGATGCCGAACAGTTGAATCGTATGCGGTGGTAGGGGAGTTGTGAATAAATATGTTTAGTCAGTATGCAGTACAACATGCCTGGCTGATTCCGCTGCTGCCCTTTGTGGCTTTTGTGGTAATCGGTTTTTTCCTCAGGCGCTGCCCACGGCCCGCTGCCGGGCTGGCGATTGGTATGAGTCTGGTGAGTTTTTTGCTGGCACTTGGCGTCGGCTATGGTGTTTTTGCCGGAGGAATAACGGTCGATCAGCCGTGGATTCAAAAAGTTCCCTGGCTTGATATTGCCGGAATTTTTGTCTCCATGGGGGTTTATATCGACCCGCTGACGGCAATGATGCTTATGGTCGTCTCCCTGGTCTCGTTGCTGGTGCAGGTTTATTCGACCGGCTATATGGAAGGTGATGCCGGGTTTGCCCGTTTTTTTGCGTTTTTGTCGTTGTTTGCGGCCTCCATGCTCGGACTGGTGCTTGCGGTTAATTTCGTGCAGCTGTATGTTTTCTGGGAGTTGGTTGGCCTCTGCTCGTACCTATTGATTGGCTTTTACTTCGATCGGATTTCGGCGCGTGAAGCGGCTAAAAAAGCCTTTATGACGACCCGGATTGGCGATTTTGGGCTGCTGCTCGGGATTTTGCTGTTGCAGGTTGTTTTTGGCACGGTTGATTTTCAGCAGTTAGCGGGAATCCTTCCATTATATGTACAGGCGGGCGGAATGGGCTTACTCACAATAGCGGCGCTGCTTATTTTTATGGGGCCGCTCAGCAAGTCCGGGCAGTTCCCACTGCATGTGTGGTTGCCGGATGCCATGGAAGGTCCGACGCCGGTATCGGCCTTGATTCATGCGGCGACGATGGTGGTTGCCGGCGTATATCTGGTAGCCAGGGTATTTTTCCTTTTCAGCTTGTTGCCGAATGTTATGGAGATTATTGCCTGGATTGGGGCTTTCACGGCCTGCTTTGCGGCACTGGTAGCGCTGTCACAGACCGACTCCAAGCGGATTCTTGCCTATTCGACGATCAGCCAGCTTGGCTATATGATGCTGGCGCTTGGGGTCGGCAGTGTGACGGCCTCGATGTTTCATTTAATGACGCATGCTTTTTTCAAGGCAGCACTTTTTCTTGGGGCCGGAGCTATTATGCATGGGCTCCATGGACAGACGGATATTTTTGCCATGGGAGGGCTGCGCCGCCGACTCCCGGTTACGTTTGCCGTGATGACCATTGGTGTTCTCGCGATTTCCGGGATACCGCCGTTTGCCGGGTTCTTTTCCAAGGATGAAATTTTGGCAGCCGCGGCACATGTCAGTGCCCCGTTGTATGCAATGGCTGTGCTGACGGCGCTACTTACGGCTTTTTATATGGGACGGTTGTTGTTTGTGGCTTTTTTCGGACCGGAAAAACAGGGGAATATGCCCCATGAGGCCGGGCCGGCCATGTGCTTTGCGATGATCGTGCTTAGCGTGCTGGCCGTTGTCAGTGGTGCGGCAGGATATATGGCGCATTTTGGTGAATGGGTCCGCTTTGGTCCGGCCCTGCATGAAGAACTGAATCTTGGCATTGCGGCGTTTTCCACGTTTGCGTCATTGTTGGGGCTTGGAGCTGCCTGGCTCGTCTATGGCCGTCGCAGTGTTTCCCCGGATCAGCTGGCGCTTAAGCTCGGATTTTTCTATACGCTGAGCTACAATAAATTTTATATTGATGAATTTTATGGCTGGCTGAATCGGACGTTTGTCTATGGTATTGGTAAAATTCTTTACTGGCTTGATATCAAAGGCGTCGATGGTTTGGTTAATGGTCTGGCCTGGAGCGTTGGCCATCTTGGCGATGATTTGCGGCGCTTTCAGACTGGACAGCTCCAGCAATATGGAGTGGTGATTTTTACTGCCATCATGCTGATCGCGGCTTGGGTTGTTTTTTCAAGTCCGATATTTGTGGCGGTTTTACAGCGAGGTGCTTATTGAAATGAATCAGTTTCCTTTATTAACGGCAATTTTGCTGATACCGTTGCTGGCTATTTTTGTTTTAATCGCACTGCCGCGGAAGGCTGTGCAACAGATAAGAATTGTGGCGGCTGTGGCAACATCGCTGACACTGTTGTTGGCTATCTATGCCTATATAGCCTATGATTTTTCTGTTGGTGGCATGCAGTTTGTAGAGCGGTTTCCTTGGATTAAAGATCTGGGCGTCAGCTATGCCCTGGGAGTCGACGGGATTTCTCTGCCGATGCTGCTGCTGACCACGTTGATTGGTGTGTCAGCGGTATTTTCTTCCTGGAACATACGTGAGCGCTCAAAGGAATTTTTTGTGTTGTTGCTGATTCTTTTGACCGGTGTGGCGGGGACCTTTATTACGACTGATCTCTTTATTTTCCTGTTATTTTATGAAATGGTGGTCATCCCAATCTACATCATGGTGTTGATTTGGGGCTCGACAAAACGGGTAAGCAAAGAATACGCCGGCATGAAGCTGACGATTTATCTGCTGATTGGATCTGCCTTTATGCTGGTGGGGATTATTGCCCTGTATCTTCAGGCATATCCGGCTGGTCAGCGTACCTTTGACATGCAGGCGCTGGCCCAGGCGAACTTATTGGGCAGCCTGCCGGAAGGCTTTCAGATTGGAGCCTTTTTTCTGTTACTGTTGGGCTTTGGTTCCCTGTTGTCAATGTTTCCCTTTCACAGCTGGTCGCCAGATGGCTATGCAGGCGCTCCGACCGCTGTCTCGATGATTCACGCGGGAGTGCTGAAAAAGATTGGCGGTTACGGTCTGATCCGGATCGGCCTTTTGATTTTACCGCTGGGGGCAAAGTTCTGGGCGCCGGTCATTGCTGTGCTTGCTGTCGGCAATGTGCTGTATGCGGCCTTCATTGCCTTGGTACAGAAGGACCTCAAGTATGTGATCGGTTATTCATCGGTATCACATATGGGGTATGTGTTGATCGGGTTTGCGGCCTTGAATGTAACCGGAATAAACGGTGCGGTGGCCAATATGTTTGCCCATGGGGTGATGAGTGCACTCTTCTTTGCGATGATTGGCTTTGTTTATGAAAAGACGCATACGCGCCATATTCCGGATATGGGCGGACTGGCCCATCAAATGCCGCACATTGCAGTCGGCTTCATGCTCGCTGGCATGGCCTCGTTGGGTCTTCCAGGGCTGGTCGGCTTTATTCCGGAATTTACGATTTTCGTCGGCGCGTTCAGTGTATATCCTGTCTGTGCGGTAGCTGCTGTTTCCGGGATTATTTTCACGGCACTCTATGTGCTGCGCTTGCTGGCGAATGTGCTCTTTGGCCCGCGACAGGAAAAATTTGATGCTTGCCCGGATGCGGTAGGCGTAGAACTGGTGCCACTTTTTGTCCTGGGGACGGCAATCGTCCTGTTCGGCGTATTTCCCCAGCTGCTCATGGGTATGATAAACAGCACGGTAGCGCCGCTTATGCCGTTTTTTTCTCAGCTGCATGAAGCGGCACCGGTTTTGATAGGAGGGTGGTTCTGATGAATATTGCTGTGTTGACAAGTGAACTGGCTCTCTTTATGCTGGCCAGCCTGATCCTCGGCCTTGATCTCGTATTGCCCAAGACCATGTCTCGGCGCAGTCTGGGGTATCTTGCCGCTGCCGGACTGGTCGGGGTATTTGCTTATACCTGCAGTCTTTATGGCCGATCCGAGTATTTTATGCCGGGAATTTTCCTGCTTGATAATTTTGCGGTATTTTTTAAACAATTGTTTTTACTGGCCGTCGGACTCAGTATCCTGTTTTCGCTCGGGTATGTGGAGCGGCTGGCGGGCTATCAGGGCGAATTTTATGCCCTGCTGCTGCTGGCACTGTGCGGTATGATGATGATGGTTTCGGCGACGGATTTGCTGACACTGTTTATCAGTATTGAATTGATGAGCATCAGCTTTTACGTCCTGGTCGGAATGAATTTCAACAATAAGAAGTCGAGTGAAGCCGGTGTAAAATATCTGGTATTGGGATCGCTTTCCAGTGCGGCCATGCTGTATGGCATCAGCTGGGTTTATGGGGCTTGTGGCAGCATTGCGCTGGCAGAAATAGCCCTCGCGTTCACGGCGAGCCCTGCCATGTTGCTGGGGATGAGTCTGATTTTGACGGGGCTGTGCTTTAAGATGGCCGTCGTGCCGCTTCATCTTTGGGCCCCGGATGTTTATGAAGGGGCGCCGATTCCGATTACGGCTGTCTTGGCGATGAGTTCAGAGACGGCCGCAATTGCTGCCTGTCTGCGATTGTTTCTTGAAGCTTTTGCGCCGTTGCAGAGTTATTGGTTGCCGCTTGTCAGCGGGGCGGCTGTTTTGAGCATGATCGTCGGCAATGTTGCGGCGATCTGGCAAAATGATATTAAGCGGTTGTTGGCATATTCCTCCATATCACAGGCCGGTTATATGCTGTCGGGACTTATTGCAGCGAATGCTGCCGGTGTTAAAGGAACGATGTTTTATGGCATGTTGTACGTTTTTGCCAACGTCGGGGCCTTTGCGGTGGTGACAGCCGTGCAGCAAAACAGCGGTTCAAGTTCTATTCGAAGTTTTTCGGGACTGGCACAACGAACGCCCTTTTTGGCAGCGGTGATGCTGGTGTCGCTGCTGTCGATGGCTGGGATTCCACCGATGGCTGGCTTTGCCGGAAAACTCTACCTGTTTACGGCGGTTGCCGAACAGGGTTATTTATGGGTGGCTATGGTGGGGTTTTTGATGTCGATGATCTCAGTGTATTACTATCTGCTGGTCGTCAAGGCGATGTATATGCATAAAGCCGAACTCGAAGAACCCTTTGTCTGTGGCATACCCCTGCGAGTGGCTGCGGGGATCGGATTGTTCTTCACCTTGTTGCTCGGGGTTTATCCGGAGCCTTTGGCGGCCCTGTCGACGGCCGCGGCGGCTGTTTTGTGGTAAAATAGAAAAGCTGATTGAAAAAAGACTGCGGCAGCAGTCTTTTTTTTGAAAACGAAGAGGGGACGCTGAGCATGAAACTTACAGTTCTTGTTGATAACAACACAATTATTGATCAATACTATGGCGGGGAACCGGCGGTTTCCTATTTTATTGAATGTGATGGTGAGCGGTATTTATTTGATGCGGGATATTCGGATTTGCTGCTTAGAAATGCCGAGAAAATGAAAATTGACCTGCTGGATTTGACAGCAGTCGTTGTTTCTCATGGGCATGATGATCATGTCCGCGGGCTGCAATATCTGGCGGCGCAGCGGCAGGCCCAGACAGCGGGCATTAAAAAACCGCTGCTGATAGCCCATGCGGCGGCATTTTTGCCAAAGCGGAATGGCGATCTGGCGATCGGTTCGCCGCTTACCGGTGAGGAACTGGGACAAAATTTTTCGCTGCAGCTCAGCCGGGAGGTGCAGTATCTATCCGAAAAACTGCTCTTTTTGGGCGAAGTGCCCCGCCCGGGCCAGTGGGAGCAGCCGGACCCTATCGGGGAAGTCTTTACTGAGGGCAGCTGGCAACCCGATTTTGTATGCGATGATTCAGCGCTTGTTTATAAAGGTAAGCAGGGGTTGGTGATCATCACTGGGTGCTCGCACGCGGGGATCTGCAATATTATTGAATATGCGAAAAAAGTCAGTGGGGATGACCGGATACAGGATGTTATTGGCGGCTTTCATCTGCTGCAGGCGCCAGCGGCAAAGCTGGCAATGACAAAAGCTTATTTAAAAGAACTTCAGTCTCAGGTCTTGCATGCTGGGCATTGTACGGATTTTCAGGCAAAATGTCAGCTGGCAGGTGCTGTTAACCTGCAGGAAATTGGGGTCGGAATGGTCTTGCAATATGATTAAATGAAAAGCCTGCCGGTACAGTTTGTACGGGCAGGCTTTTTGATAAAGAAGGTCACAGCCATTGCTTTTTTTTGAAGAATCGCAGCATCATGACAGAAATTAAAGCCATAAATAGCAGCAAGGCGGGATAGCCATAGCTCCATTCCAGTTCCGGCATGAATTTGAAATTCATGCCTTCGATGCCGGCAAGAAACGTCAGGGGGATAAAAATGGTTGAAATGATGGTCAGAACCTTCATGATCTCATTCATATGGTTACTGATGCTTGACAGGTAAATGTCCATGAGGCCGTTGACGATTTCCCGGAAGGTTTCGACGGCGTCAATGATCTGAACAATGTGATCGCTGATATCACGGTAATAAAGACGGGTTCGGGGGTGGATTAGCTGGCTGTCGATTCGCTCGAGGGTGCTTAAAACATCGCGCAGGGGCCAGATCGCGCGGCGGATGAACAGCAGGTCCGTGCGCAGGCTTTGGATTTGACGGATCTGTGCCGGATCGGCGGCCAGCAAAACCTGTTCCTCCAGCAGATCCAGCTGATCGCCGGCGTGCTCAAGGGCAGTGAAATAATTGTCGACGATGATGTCGAGCAGTGTATAGGCCAGATAATCGGCGCCATATGAACGAAATTTGCTTTGTGGTGGACGCAACCGCTTGCGGATTGGTTCAAACAGATTTGAGGGCATTTCGCTAAAGGAAATAATATAATTCTTGCCGATGACCAGGGAAAATTGCTCGATATAAAGCTCCGGAGCAGACTGGCGGATGCTTTTGCTGAGCAAAAACAGGTAATCCCCATAATCTTCAACTTTGGGGCGATGGTTTGTATTGAGCATGTCTTCGAGCACCAGGCGATGGATGGAAAAAATTTGGCCCAGATGATGCATCGTATCGAGATCCACCCCGGTTAGCTCAATCCAGGTGCAGGTATTGTCTGTTAAGGCAAGATTATTCAGGTCTGCCGCGGAGGAAAGTTCATATTCACGGAAGCTGTCTTCGTTAAAGCAGGTGATGCGGATGGTGGCTTTTATTGCTGGATCAAAGCCGCTGCTGATCAGGGTTCCCGGCGGAAGTCCCGGCTTTTTTGTATGTATACGGTGATGCTTGCGCATAGCTGCTGTCCTCCTTGTGTTTCTTTGCGTTTGTCTTATGAGAATTATACAATGAAAAGCAAAGCAATGGGGAAGAAAGCAGCTGATTGGGAAAAGTTTTTATGAATTTTATCGACGCTACCAGGAAACAGCAAAAATCCATTAGAAATAAAAATATAGGGAGCAAGAAGGATTCTGACAGGATTAATCGGGGAAAAGTGTTGACAAAGTTGCTTTGTAATCCTACAATACAGATAAGGATTGTAAACTTTTTGTGCTTATGTATAAGGAAAGTATGTGAAAAAATATACATTCCTTACAAATAGACCAAAGGCAAGCTATCGAATAAATATATTGAAAATTTAAACAATGAAGCTCGTTCAAATTTAAAAAATTCGAGCCGAGCGAAGGACAGGGGGAGATCGCATGACAGCGAATACAGAAAATAAGGCTTTGGCAATGCATGAAAAATGGCAGGGGAAAATAGAAATCCAGGCTCGGTGTCCTGTCGGCAATAAGGATGATCTGGCGCTGGCCTATACGCCGGGAGTAGCCGAGCCCTGCCGGGAAATTGCAACGGACCCGGATTTGAGCTATACCTATAGCCGCCGGGCAAATATGATTGCGGTTGTTACCGATGGCTCAGCTGTTTTGGGTCTGGGGGATATCGGCCCGGAAGCCGGGATGCCAGTGATGGAAGGAAAATGTGTTTTGTTCAAGGAATTTGGCGGAGTGGATGCTATTCCGCTGTGTATTCGCAGCAAGGAGGTAGGGGACATCGTCAACACTGTGCGCTTGCTGGCTGGATCTTTTGGCGGCATTAACCTCGAGGATATTTCAGCTCCGCGCTGTTTCGAAATTGAGCGCCAGCTTAAGGCCTGCTGTGATATTCCGATCTATCATGATGATCAGCATGGCACGGCAGTGGTTGTTTTGGCGGCGATGATGAATGCGCTGAAATTTATGAAAAAAGATATAAGCCAAATTGAGGTTGTCATCAGCGGCTCGGGGGCTGCTGGTATTGCAATTTCGAGGCTGTTGATTGCCCGGGGATTGAAAAAAGTCATTCTCTGTGACCGTAAGGGGGCGATTTACGCCGGGCGGGCGGACTTAAATGAAGAAAAGCTAAAAATCGCGGCGATATCAAATCTCGCCCTTAAAGCAGGCCCGCTGCGGGACGTTATTCAGGGTGCAGATGTTTTTATTGGGGTTTCCGCACCGGGGATGCTTACGCCGGCAATGATTGCGACGATGGCGGCCGATCCTCTGATTTTTGCCCTGGCAAATCCGGAACCGGAAATTTTGCCGGCTGAGGCAAAGGCTGCCGGGGCTCGCGTGGTTTGTACCGGTCGCAGTGATTTTCCCAACCAGGTCAACAATGTGCTGGCTTTTCCAGGAATTTTTCGCGGGGCGCTTGATGTCAGGGCGAGTGATATCAATGAGCAGATGAATATTGCTGCGGCTGAAGCCATTGCCGGACTGGTGGCAGAGGAGGAACTAAACGAAAATTATATTTTGCCGGAAGTTTTTGATCCACGGCTGAGCCAGTCGGTTGCCAAGGCTGTTGCTCAGGCGGCCCGGGACACGAAGGTAGCGCGGATATGATGGTTTATGTGGACTTGATGGCCAGCGGCATGGTAAGATAAGCGGAGAATACCTGCCTTGGGAGAGGCTGTTTGGCGAAAGGAAGGGTAAACATGAGTGTAGCAACGCCGAGTGCGCCGGTGAAACCGACGCCGCCGCAGGCGCCGTCGATTGGGACATCGGATCAGCCGGCGCCTGCAGCTGACGCGGCCGCTGGCAGTAATATGGCCAGTCCGGAAGTCGTAGCGGCAGTCCGCAAGCTGGAAGCGCTGGGGGCAAGCCTGCAGGGCAGCCCGGCTTCGACCAAAGACGGCGCTGCTGCCAGTAAGAACCCTTCAACGGCCAAAGAGGCAGATACTGCCAAACCGGCAGCAAAAACTGCCGGCAGCAAACAGGGGCTACAGTCAGTTTCTGATGCTGGGGAAGAGCAGCCAGAAACGGCAGCCGCTTCGCAGACGGCAGCGGCGGGGGTGCCGCCGAAAGCGCCACCGACAGGCGGAATGAGCGGTAATCTGCCCTTGATGGTATTGCTGCTGGTGGCGGTTGTCGGTATGGCCGGTTGGTATTTTGCCCGCGGGCGAAAACCTGTGCGGCAAGCGAAAAAAACCCTGCCGACGGGAGTTGACCGTCTGGCCGGACAGCCGGATGGTACGGAAAAAAAGAAGCGCTCGGGACGCTTTGAAGTGAGAATTTAAAATTTGCCGATAAAAAAGGTCGCAGGGGCATTGTGCCAGCCTGCGGCCTTTTTGCTTGCTTTAGTGATAACGGTTGTCGATTACCCGGGCGGTTTTCTTTTCACTGCGCGGCAATGTGCCGATGGGCAGGGCTTCCGTTTCGATGGCAATGCCAATTTTGGTTTTAAACCAGTGCCGGACCTCCGGATTTAATGTGACGGGGTTGGCGCCGGGCTTGTATTCGAAGCGCAGCAGCAAAAAGTCTTTGTGTTTTTCGTCGCGGTCGAGAACAACCTGATATTCGCTGCTGGCCCAGGGAACATCCCTGAGGACATCTTCAATCTGGCCCGGGTATATATTGACGGCTTTAATCTTGATCATGTCATCGGTGCGGCCGAGGATGATGTCATGGCGAGGATATGGTGACCCGCAGCTGCAAGGGCCGGGGAGCAGGCGCGTCAAATCGTGGGTACGGTAGCGGATCAGGGGGGCGCCTTCTTTTGTCAATGTTGTGATGGTCAGCTCGCCGAGCTCTCCCTCGGGAAGCACTGTGCCTGTCGCCGGATCAATGATTTCAAAGTAGAGATGGTCATCCCAGTAATGCATCCCGCTATGGGCATCGCAGCTGATGGAGATCCCGGGACCGTATATTTCGGTAAGTCCGTAAATATCATAAATTTCAACGCCGAGTTCGGTTTGAATGCGCTGGCGCATTTTTTCACCCCAACGCTCGGAACCAATGACAGCCCGGCGCAGCTTGATCGCCTCGCGCATATCGCGTTTGGCAATTTCCTCTGCCAGCAGCAGTGCATACGAGGAGGTCGCGCACAGCGCGGTTGCACCGAGATCGACCATCATTTTCAGTTGCTTTTCTGTATTTCCCGGCCCCATCGGAATGGCCATGGCCCCCAGTTTTTCCGTGCCGCGCTGAAAGCCGATGCCGGCTGTCCATAAGCCATAGCCCGGCGTAATCTGCACGCGGTCGCGCCGAGTGATGCCGGCAAATTTTAGGCAGCGGGCCATCATCAGGCCCCATGTCTCTACATCGTTTTCCGTATAGGGAATAACGACCGGCTGACCGGTGGTTCCCGAAGAGGAGTGGATGCGGACCACGTCCTCGTCAGAAACGGCCTGGATTCCGAGCGGGTAGGCTTGGCGCAGATCATACTTGTCGGTAGTCGGGATGCGGGCGATATCTGCTTCGGTTTTGATATCGCCTGGTTCAAGGCCGGCGCTGCGAAATTTTTTTTGGTAAAACGGGCTGTTTTTGGTGGCGTGCTGCAATATATGTTGAAATTTTTCAAATTGTTCAGGCGTCATGTGTCATACCTCTTCCCTGTTCCTTATAGGTATAGCCGATCTCAAAGGCCCGGCGGTTCAATTCCATAAATTTTTCCGGCAGATTCTGTTCGAGTGTTTGTAATAGGTCCTCTTTGGCAAACGGCAGCAGGTTTTCCCGGGCGGCAACGCCGAGCATGATGACATTTAAGACCTTAGCGCTGCCGGCTTGCCGGCAGAGGTCATTCCCGTTGATGAAGATCGCTGCGGCCGCCTTTTGACCGATAAATTCTAAAATAGCCTGTAGATTGTACGGACAGCCGCCGAGCGACGCAGTGACCGGAAAAATGGGGCTGATATTGATGAGGGCGATGCCGCCTTCCTTTAAATAAGAGAAATTGCGCAACGCTTCCGCCGGCTCAAAGCCAAGGAGCAGATCTGCCTGGTGAAGTGGGATTATCGGGCCGCAGTCCGTAGTGCCGATGCGGACCTGGCTGATAACACAGCCGCCGCGCTGGGCCATGCCGATGGTTTCGGCCGTGCAGGCGGGCAATTCCCGTGATATGGCTGTTTGGGCCAGAACTCTTGAGGCGAGGACGGTTCCCTGACCGCCAACGCCGGCTAGCAGACAATTCAGTTTCATAATGGAGTACCTCCAATCGCTTTTGCCGGACAGACCTGTGTGCAGAGGGAACAGCCGTAACAAAGCGCCGTGTCGATCCGGGCTTTGCCGGTTTCGTCAAGTGAAATCGCCGGGCAGCCGATTTCCTTTACGCAGCGGCGACAGCCGGTGCAG
Source organism: Selenomonadaceae bacterium (assembly GCA_963678095.2). Taxonomy (GTDB): domain Bacteria; phylum Bacillota; class Negativicutes; order Selenomonadales; family Selenomonadaceae. Next base: position 1,688,561 of record OY782746.1, read on the forward strand.
CGTTCTTTATCAACCTGCCGCTTCAGCTTTGGCTTAAACAGGGCAATACAGGGGGCTTCGAACAAGACGACGGATACGCCAGGAAAGGCGACGGCTTCGCTGACGGTAGCAATTGCTGTTTGCAAATGCAGGGGATTGGCTTTTTTAATGTATTTTACATTGCAGCCAGCTAAAACCTTTTCAATCGAAATTTTTTCCGTCAGGCTGCCCATCATAGTCCGTCCGGTTCCGGGATGTGGCTGATGGCCGGTCATGGCTGTCGTCGAGTTGTCGACGATGATGACCGTGATATCCGTCTGATTGTAGACGGCATTGATGATGCCGGTAATTCCGGAATGGAAAAAGGTCGAATCGCCGATAAAGGCAATATGCTTGACACTGTTATCTGCCCGCTGCAGCCCCTGGGCCATGGTGATGCCGGCTCCCATGCAGAGGCAGGTGTCTACCATATCAAGCGGGCTGGCGTTGCCAAGGGTATAACAGCCGATATCGCCGCTGAAAACAGCCTCTTGTTTTTGCTGCTGCAGAGCGCGTTTTACGCTGTAAAAAGAAGCGCGGTGCGGACAACCGGCGCACAGTACCGGCGGGCGTGCTGGCAGCGGCGGCAGTGAAACTGCCACGGGTGGGGAGATTTCGCGAGCGTAGAATTTGTCGATCGAAGCGCGGATCGTTTCATAATTGTTGCTGCCGGCAATGTTGGCGTGCCCGGTAAGCTTGCCGTAAATTTTTACCGGCAATTGATGCTTGCCGCATAGTTTCAACAAGACTTCTTCGATAACCGGGTCGAGTTCTTCAAGGACAAGAACTTCGGTGCGCTCTTTGAGGAAGGCAAGGGCCAGTTTTTCCGGAAACGGGTGCACCGTGGCTAGCTTCAATAGGGCGGCCTCATCGCCAGTGTCAGACAGGACTTCCTTCGCGTAGGCAACGGATACGCCGCTGCTGACAATACCCCGATTCCCTTGCCCGGTGATCTGGTTGCAGGCGGCGGTAGAAAATTCGTCGCTGATTTTTTGCTCGTTCTGGCATATTTTTATATGGTTTTGATAGGAAAGTCGGGGGAAGATAACCCATTTCGGATCTTTTATGAAAGCTGCTGGTGGATGCTTGGCGATGAAATCGTCGATATCTATGCTGGCACAGGCGTGGCAAATCTGGGTCGTCGGACGAAATATAACCGGCGTATGGTATTTTTCAGAAAGGGCAAAGGCTTCGCCGATCAATAGATATGCCTCCTGGGGGGAGCTTGGGTCAAAGACTGGCAAATGGGCAAATTGGGCAAAGTGGCGGGTGTCCTGCTCTGTTTGTGAGGAGACCGGGCCGGGATCATCCGCGACGAGAACGACCATCCCCCCTTTTATGCCGATATAAGCCAGACTCATCAGCGGGTCACTGGCCACATTTAAACCTACCTGTTTCATCGTGACCAGGGTCCGGGCGCCGGTATACGCTGCGCCGGCGGCTACTTCCAGTGCGACTTTTTCGTTTACTGACCATTCTACATATGTATTTTCGTTTCGGTATTTGGCAATTGTTTCGAGAACTTCACTTGAGGGAGTTCCGGGATAGCCGGTGACAATGTCCACGCCGGCGCGAATTGCTCCGAGGGCAATGGCCTCATTTCCCATCAATAATTTTTGTGCCATGTGATTCGCTCCTTTATCATTGAATATAAAAAAGCATCTGTCCTATTATAAGGACAGATGCTCTGATCTGCGTTACCACCTTGTTTGCCGGCTACAACCGGCCACCTCAGTCAAATGTTAAAAACATTAGCGGCTTTATAACGGAAGCCGGTCGTCTTTGCTAGTGGGCCGAAGCTGTTCACATTACCCTCGGGAGCCCATTTCCTCGTTTCGTCTGCCACCGGGATTTCAGCTACAGCCCGGTTCTCTGTCGGCGCGTAAAAGAGGCGATTCCTCCGTCAACGGTTTGTACATGCTCAGTTGTGACACATAAAATGTATCATAATCGAAAATAAATGTCAAATATATTATCGCATGTCTTTGCTGAAGAATATTTTGTGCTTTAATAGCTGATTTTTTATTAAAACAAGATAAAAACAACGATTCAAATGAGCAAATAGTTTCTGTGAATAGAATTGGAAGGGGCGTGTCGGAAAAACAGGAAGATGAAAAATGTAGCTCTGTCAGAAAATATTTTTTGCAAAAATAGTAAATCATTTACTGAACAGATTTTTATGGATTCTTCCGCAAGGAAAATCTGGTGGCTGACAGACAACTGACAACAATAAGAAACGAGAAAAACAGAAGAGGGGGCAGAGGCTTGAAATAAGCGGGTTGATGACAATGCAGGGGAAATGGCAACGGGATTTAATCCGTCCCTGCCGCGAAATATCAGGGGTTTGATGGAGTGTCCCCCGATCTTCCTTCGGGAGAAACAATTGTCGAAAAATTCAATATACACGACAAAGTACTACAAAATAATTCGTGAAATCGATTGACATTTTTTTGTAGATGGTTTAAAATTGAAAATAGTTTGAGACAGGAAATACTTTACAAACCCTGTGGTTGACTGGATCTTGCGCAGTGGTGAAACACTGCATAGCAGATGTCGCGATGGTATTGTTAGGTATTATTTCAAACGCTAAACGGAAAGGTTCAGTTTTGGTGTAGGAGTTTTTTGAAGCTGAATTGCTTGTCCATATCGGTGCCGAGGTTACGTCGATTTTCCTTCAAAGTGAAAAAGATTGACAATAAAGAAAATTTGTTTTACATAAGATGACGGCGCGATCAAACAAGAAAAACCCGTAACTCTGGTGATGGCAGGCCTGGCCTGTTACACATAAATGAATCCGGCGAAAACCGGGTGAATACAAAAGAGGGAGTGGTTCGAATTCATTGTGTTAAAATGGGCGAAAGTTATCATTTGAGCAGGATGGAGGTGAAAAACTGGCAGGACTGAACTGATTTTTTAACGGTATTATTCTTTTGGTGACGGCGGTATTGCCGAAAAATCATGTGACGCAATTTTGCGGGCACAGCGATTTTTGAACCGGTTGCGGGCAACTGCAATCGTGTATTTATCCTTTAGGTATTTTTAGTATCATAAAAATAAATAAAAAACAAAGGGGACTTTAACATGGCAAAATATGTAATGGCACTTGACGCAGGTACTACAAGCAACAGAGCAATTATCTTTGACAATGAATCCAAAATTGTTGGCGTAGCACAAAAAGAATTCACTCAGATTTTCCCTGAAGCTGGCTGGGTTGAACATGATGCTGAAGAAATCTGGAGCTCCATGACAGATGTCATGAAAGGCGCTCTTGAAAAATCCGGCTTGGAAGCCAGCGATGTTTCCGCTATCGGTATCACAAATCAGCGTGAAACTACCGTTGTTTGGGACAAAGCTACCGGCAAACCTATTTACAATGCTATCGTATGGCAGTCCCGTCAGACGGCTCCGATCTGCGATGATCTCAAAAGACGCGGCCTGAATGAAGAATTTAAAGAAAAAACTGGCCTCGTAATTGATGCTTATTTCTCTGGCACAAAAGTAAAATGGATCCTTGATAAAGTAGAAGGCGCTCGTGAAAGAGCAGAAAAAGGCGAATTGCTCTTCGGTACAATTGAAACATGGCTCATCTGGAAATTGACTGGCGGCCAGGTTCATGTAACTGACTACTCGAATGCTTCCCGTACTTTGATGTACAACATCCGCGAACTGAAATGGGATGACCAGCTCCTCACTTATTTGACAGTTCCGAAGGCAATGCTTCCGGAAGTTAAAAACTCCAGTGAAGTTTATGGCTATGCTTCCCCGGCTATCTTTGGTGCTTCGGTGCCTATCGCAGGCGCAGCAGGCGATCAGCAGGCAGCTCTCTTCGGACAGACTTGCTTTGAACCAGGTATGGCTAAGAATACATATGGCACAGGTTGCTTTATGCTTATGAATACCGGTGAAAAAATTTACACTTCGCAGAATGGTCTTGTTACAACAATCGCTTGGGGCGTTAACGGCAAGGTTGAATATGCACTTGAAGGCTCGATCTTCGTTGCTGGTTCCGCTATCCAGTGGCTCCGCGATGGCGTTCGCATGATCGATACAGCTGCTGACTCTGAATGGGTTGCTAAAAAAGTTGAGGATTCCGATGGAGTTTACATTGTACCGGCATTCGTTGGCCTTGGCGCTCCGTACTGGGATATGAATGCCCGCGGAACAATCATTGGTATCACTCGTGGTACTACAAAAGCTCATATCGTTCGTGCTACGATCGATTCCATGGCTTATCAGACAAAAGATGTCCTCAGCGCTATGGAAGCAGATTCCCATATCAAATTGGCTGCTCTGAAAGTTGACGGCGGTGCTACTGCTAACAATATTCTCATGCAGTATCAGGCAGATCTCTTAGGTGTGCCGGTTGATCGTCCGCAGATCATCGAAACAACAGCTCTTGGCGCTGCATACCTCGCAGGTTTGGCAGTAGGCGTTTGGGCTTCGAAAGAAGACCTCAAATCCAGCTGGAAACTTGACAGACGCTTCAGCCCGACAATGGCTCCGGAAAAAGCCGCTAAATACTATGCTGGCTGGAGAAAAGCAGTTAAACATTCCCTCCACTGGTTGGATGAAACTGACGAAATCAAATAAGAAAAATTATACAGGTCAGGCTTCCCGGCGCATTCGCCGGGAAGCTTGATATTAAGAACTTATATTTATCGAAAAAAGTTGAGAATGTTGGCAAAACAAACAGTGCAAACTGGTTGTTTCCATAACAACGGAAGAGTTTTATTTTGCGGTTTCTATAGCAAATGATTATTTTCAAAGCAATAACAGCAAAAGTTTCATCAAAATTCCGTAAGATCAACACGGTTTTATAATTAGCATTCAGGCCATTATCTTATAATAATTGTTAAAGAAAGAAGGATGACACATGGATAATTTATTAGGTGAATTATGCGGCACAGCAGTATTGTGCGCATTTGGTTGCGGCGTTAACGCAAATATGAGCTTGAGTAAAACATATGGTAAGGGCGGCGGCTGGATCTGCATCGCACTTGGATGGGGACTTGCAGTATTGTTCGGTGTATTCACATCGATCGCACTCGGCGCACCACAGGCTGACATCAACCCTTCGGTAACACTTGCTAAAACACTTGCCGGCGTATACACAATGCCGCAGGCAATTTCCACTATGATTGTACAGGTAATCGGCGGCGTCATTGGCGCAGCGATCGTATGGTTGATCTATTTGCCGCATTGGGCAGAAACAGAAGACAAAGGCACAAAACTCGGCGTCTTCGCTACTGGCCCGGCAATCCCGAACACAGCTACTAACTTCCTTTGCGAAATGCTCGCAACTTTCTTCTTGATGAGCATGATCTGGGCAGTATTCAACAAGGCAAATGGCCCGCTCGTACCGGGTTATGGCCCTTACATGGTAAATGCTCTTATCTGGGCAATCGGCTTCAGCTTCGGTGGTGTTACAGGATACTCGATGAACATGGCTCGTGACCTTGGACCGAGAATTGCACATGCAATCCTGCCGATCGCTGGTAAAGGCGGCAGCAACTGGGGCTATGCATGGATTCCAAGTGTCGCTCCGCTCTGCGGCGGTGCTTTGGCTTATGTAGTAGCTACGGCTCTTCACCTCATCTAAGATTCAGTTGGCAGATAGTTTTTGCTAAGTCGGTCTAAATCCGGCTTAGCAAAATGGTATTATCTTTATCCTGGAATTGATGAAACGCTCTAGCAGCACGCTTTGAAACAACTGAGAGATGGACAGAGCCCTGGCTATGCACCGGTGCCTTGTCTGTACGGAATAATTGTTTGTCACAGCAGAGTAAAAAATTCTTAAGTCAATTTAATTAAAGAAAGAAGGATGACACATGGATAATTTATTAGGTGAATTATGCGGCACAGCAGTATTGTGCGCATTTGGTTGCGGCGTTAACGCAAATATGAGCTTGAGTAAAACATATGGTAAGGGCGGCGGCTGGATCTGCATCGCACTTGGATGGGGACTTGCAGTATTGTTCGGTGTATTCACATCGATCGCACTCGGCGCACCACAGGCTGACATCAACCCTTCGGTAACACTTGCTAAAACACTTGCCGGCGTATACACAATGCCGCAGGCAATTTCCACTATGATTGTACAGGTAATCGGCGGCGTCATTGGCGCAGCGATCGTATGGTTGATCTATTTGCCGCATTGGGCAGAAACAGAAGACAAAGGCACAAAACTCGGCGTCTTCGCTACTGGCCCGGCAATCCCGAACACAGCTACTAACTTCCTTTGCGAAATGCTCGCAACTTTCTTCTTGATGAGCATGATCTGGGCAGTATTCAACAAGGCAAATGGCCCGCTCGTACCGGGTTATGGCCCTTACATGGTAAATGCTCTTATCTGGGCAATCGGCTTCAGCTTCGGTGGTGTTACAGGATACTCGATGAACATGGCTCGTGACCTTGGACCGAGAATTGCACATGCAATCCTGCCGATCGCTGGTAAAGGCGGCAGCAACTGGGGCTATGCATGGATTCCAAGTGTCGCTCCGCTCTGCGGCGGTGCTTTGGCTTATGTAGTAGCTACAGCTCTTCACCTTATCTAAGATTTAATTGTAATTAACTCTGACCGCCTTGCTTGCGGTCGCGGTTTATAACAGAATAATACATTGGCTGACTTGACCGTTTTTCGTGACGGGTAAGTCAGCCATTTGTATAAATAAATACTTATAGATTTATATGAATTGTGTGACAATTTACTTGCCGCGCAGCTAACAGAAACAGAAACAGAATGTAAATTTTTTTGCTATTGAATCACAGAATTTTCCCGCAGTATACCCTCCGTGTGGTGGTTGTGTCTGGAGCTGGTGTCTCCAAGGGAGCTGTTCTTTTGAGAAAAGTAAAGACCGGCTAAAACCTGGGAATGTCGGAACCTTCCGACAAAAGACGACATGCCAGAACAGGCCCCTGACATGCGGAAGATATAAATCATAATGGTCAAGAAAGAGGAGTGTTTTTTATGAAAAAGATTATCAACAAAACAGCAGATGTTGAACAGCAGATGATCGAAGGCATGGTGAAGGCTTACCCGCAGCATGTGAAAAAACTTGATTGCGGCAATGTAGTTGTTCGTGCCAACAAAAAAACGGATAAAGTAGCTCTCGTCAGCGGCGGCGGCAGCGGACATGAACCGGCGCATGGCGGTTTTGTCGGTGAAGGCATGCTCGACTGTGCGGTTGCTGGCCCTGTATTCACTTCCCCGACACCGGACCAGATTTATGAAGGCATCAAAGCCGTTGCAACGCCAAAAGGGGTTCTCTGCGTTGTAAAAAACTATACGGGCGATGTCATGAACTTTGAAATGGCAATTGATATGGCAAAAGATGAAGGCATTGAAGCGCAGTACGTCGTTGTCAACGATGATGTGGCCGTAAAAGACAGCCTTTATACGACGGGTCGCCGCGGTGTGGCCGGGACGATTCTCGTTCATAAAATTGCTGGGGCAAAAGCTGAACAGGGGGCATCGCTTGACGAAGTTGTCACTGTAGCCAACAAGGTAATTGCCAATGTCCGGACAATGGGTATGGCTATTAGTCCTTGCATTGTGCCAGCGGCAGGAAAACCAGGGTTTGACCTGGCAGAAGATGAAATGGAAATCGGCATTGGGATTCATGGGGAACCGGGCACGCATCGGGAAAAAGTTCGTCCGGCCGATGAAATCGTGACCATGCTGCTCGATAAAATCACAGAAGACCTTGACTTTGCTGGGCAGGAAGTAGCGGTTATTGTCAACGGTATGGGCGGAACACCATTGATGGAACTGTTTGTTGTAAACAATAAAGTCCACGATTATCTTGAAGCTAAAAACATAAAGATCTATAATACGATTGTAGGCAATTACATGACTTCCATCGAAATGGAAGGTTTTTCAATCACACTGCTTCGTCTGGATGACGAACTCAAAGCGCTGTACAATGCAAAAGCAGATACGCCGGCTTATCAGAAATAAGGGCGGATCAAATTTCACGGGGGAAAGGACTAAATATTTATGGTAGATAACAAAAAAGTCATTGACATATTGCAGGCAATTGTCAAAAAAATGGTGGAAGAAAAAGATTTTCTGACGGAGCTTGACAATAAGATTGGTGATGGCGATCACGGCATAAATTTGGCTCGTGGCTTTGCTGCGGTAGATGAGCAGCTTCCGAGTTTAGCAGATAAAGATATTGGTACGATTTTAAAAAATACCGGGATGAAGCTAGTGTCAACCGTTGGCGGGGCATCTGGTCCGTTGTACGGAACGGCTTTTATGAAGGCTGGTGGTGCCGTTGCCGGAAAAATGGAAGTCGGTGGCGAAGACTTTATTGCTATGATGGAAGCTGCCATTGAAGGGATAAAACTGCGCGGCAAAGCCGTTGAAGGTGAAAAAACAATGCTGGATGCTTTGTTGCCTGCTGTAAATGCGTTTAAAGAAGAATACGGCAAGGCAGCTGACTTTAAGGCAGCATTTGCCAAGGCTCTGGCAGCCGCGGAAAAAGGCGTGGAATATACAAAGACGATCATAGCCACCAAAGGACGTGCCAGCTATCTCGGCGAGAGAAGTATCGGCCATCAGGACCCGGGTGCGACATCAACGCTGTTCCTCTTACAGACGATTGGTGAAAAACTCTGAGCTTGATTTAGTAAAAACGATTTTGCAGAAAAACAATTTTTTTGCAACGGGAGGTACGGTTTATGATAGGGATCGTTATTGTTTCACACAGTCAGAAATTAGCAGAAGGTGTCGTTGAACTGGCTAAGATCATGGCACCGACGGCACAGGTTGAAGCCGCTGGTGGGCTCGATTACGGCGGAATTGGAACCAGCTTCACGAAGATCAGTCAGGCAATTGACAAGGTCTATTCAGAAGATGGTGTGGCTGTATTGATGGATATGGGCAGCGCCGTGATGACGACGGAAATGGTCATGGAAGACATGCCGGATCGTAAGATCAAGATGTTTGAGTGTCCACTTGTCGAAGGCGCCGTAGTAGCAGCGGTTGAATCCTTGGCCTGCAACTCACTGGATGAGCTGGCAGAGCGTGCTGCTGCTGCCGCAGCTATGAAGAAAATAAGCAACGAATAGTTTTTTAGAAATAAATGCCAAAGAATCATATATCTTTGGCATTTATTTTTTTGTCAGCTTGCATCCAGGAAATATAAATGATATAATTGTTTAGTCATAAGACAGTTAGGTTTCAAAATACTAAATTTTGAACCTTCCCTGCCCCTTAAACGGGGCCAAAGTCCAAAGAGGGAGGTGATTTCGTGAGAAAGTACGAAGTCATATTCATTGTTAAACCGCTTGAAGAAGAACCAACAAACGCTGTAATTGAAAAATTCTCGAAGTTGATTGCTGATAACGGCGGAACAATTGAAAAAGAAGATCGTTGGGGTAAAAAACGTCTGGCCTATGAGATTAAAGATTGCACAGACGGCTATTACTGCCTGTTCTACGTTGCCTGCGAACCAGCTTGTGTAGCTGAGATCGACCGTGTAATGAAGATCACTGACGATATCTTAAAGCACATGATCGTAAAGTCTGAAGAATAATACAAAGCCAGGGAGGAATTGCCATGAATAAGGTGATATTGGTAGGTCGGCTTGCACGCGATCCGGAAGTGCGTTACACGCAGACCGGCAAAGCAGTCGCTTCGTTTTCGCTGGCGGTAAGCCGCCGGTTTAGTCGTACGAGCGATCAGCAGAATACAGCTGATTTTATTCCTGTCGTAGCATGGGAAAAACTGGCCGAAATTTGTGGGAATAATTTAATCAAGGGGAGTCAGGTTTTAGTCGAAGGGCGGATGCAGGTTCGTAACTATGATGCACAGGACGGATCGAAACGTTATGTGACAGAAGTAGTCGCACAGGACATTGAGTTCATGGGCAGCAAACCTGTAAGAGGCGCTGATGACCACACTGCGGCTGCTCCGGCATTTGGCGGGGCAAATTCCTTTGGTTCAGAAGTTCTCCCTGACGAAGAAATACCATTTTAAAGGGAGGTATGTTCGATGAGACGTGAAAGAGGAAGAAGACCGAGAAAAAAGGTCTGCAGTTTCTGCGTTGATAAAGTAGAAGCAATTGATTATAAAGATGTAGCGAAACTTCGTCGTTTTGTTACGGAACGCGGCAAGATTTTACCGCGTCGTATTTCTGGTAACTGTGCAAAGCATCAGCGCCAGGTTACTGTAGCTATCAAACGTGCACGCAATATCGCATTGCTGCCGTTCACTGCAGAATAAAAAAGAGAGCCATTTGGCTCTTTTTTTATGCATAAAAAAAGGAAGATAGTTTGGATTTTACGGTGATACTGGGAATAAACATGAAATATTTCCTGCAAATGCTTGTATATCGAACAATAATAATGTATTATTATAAAATAAGTGGCTGCTATTGTTTGGCTGATTTGCCGGACAAGTTGCTTTAAGGGGCAAACTTATCGAAAGATAAGGGCGCAAAACCGTGGGTCTAAAGAATATTTCTATGACTGCCTGGTTGCATAAAAAGATACGCTTGACGGCGCTTTTGTGTGCAGCCTTTTTTTTTCGGCAGCAGGAGCGGGCGTAACAGGCGCAGCTGTATTGCCTTGATGGAATTGTCAAAAAAATATCAATTTTAGGAGAATGGATATGAAGTTGGAAATTTCAGCGAAAAGAAGCCAGGAGTCGATAAGAGCGTATGCCCTGCGGATCATACATAAAAATCTGCTAAAGATGAATCTGGTGCCGGGAATGGCACTGTCGGAGCAGGAGATTGCCAATGAATTGCACATCAGCCGGACGCCGGTCCGGGAGGCCTTTATTCGTCTCGCTCATGAAAATATTCTGGTTATTTTACCGCAACGGGGAACCTATGTGGAAAAAATTGCCCTCGAACAGGTTGCCGAATCGATGTTTTTGCGCACAACGATGGAAAGTGAGGTCATGAAGCTGGCTTGCCGCGCGTTTCCGACTCGTAATATCGATCAGCTAGCGGCCTGCCTGGAATTGCAGCGAATCTCACTGAAACAAAAGGATTATCCGCGGTTTTTTGAACAGGATGGGATTTTTCATGGCAGTATATTTGCGGCTTGTGGGAAGCACCGTATCTGGCAGATGATTGAACAGGCAAGTCTTAATTACAATCGGCTGCGCATGATGAATCTAGCGAATGATGGGGAAAATGAGATGCCGATGCTGTTTAAGCATCATAAGGAAATGTTGACGGCAATCAAGCAGGGAGATATAGCAGCGGGGCGAATTCTGATCAAGGAACATGTGGGAAAGGTATTTTCCAATCTTGATGAGTTGAAGCTCCAATATCCGTCGTATTTTAAAGGCGGAACGGAAGATACCTTGATCTGAAAGAATATTCAGAATTTGGTATATATCACTGAAATAATAAAATATTTACAGTAGCCTCTTGAAAAATAGAAAAAGATAGGGTATTATAAGCTACAGTAATTGAATCATGTTTTAAGGTAATGTAGGAAAGTGGAATTCTTGATTGTCGGGCAAACTTGTCGAAAGATAAGGACGCAAAGCCGTGGGTCTAAAGAATATTTCTATGACTGCCTGGTTGCAAAGTATAATTGGCACTGCGTGTGCCTGTTTTCTGCAGCCAGGTTTTTTGTTTGTCCAAAAGTCGTATGGAGACTGTGGCTGTAGCAGATAAAGGTTAGGGGGACTTGTGTTGAATTTGCCTGAATTGCGCAAAGATTTAGAAGATATTGTAAACAGAATGACGTTTCGCCAGCTGCTGCTTGTCGGGGGGGTGCTGAGCCTATTAGTTTCGCTGGCGAGTTACCTGTATTTGTCTGGTTTTGAACGGCAGCAAGTGCAGCAGGAGGCGCGGCTGGTCAATGTTGTCATCGCGGTGGGGGATATTCCGGCGCACAGTGTGCTCCGGCAGGAACAACTAAAGCTTGTCCAGCTGCCACGGGAAATTGTTTCAGTGGAGGCAATAACAGAACTTCAAGCCGCGGTGGGGAAGACAACAAAGAGTGATATTTTTTCCGGTGATATGCTGACGGAAAAGCGGCTGCTGCTTGATGATAAAGCGGCCGGGCTTGTTGGCTGCATCCCGCCGGACAAACGGGCGATATCGATAGCTATTACTGATACAACTGGGGTTTGTGGTTTTGCCCGGCCGGGAGACTATGTCGATGTGATGCTGATCAGCGATAAGCTTTACAAAAATGCGGTATCTGGTGAATTGGTGCTACAAAATGTTCAGCTGCTGGGCCTTAACAAAAAAAGTGAAGCCGGTAAAAGCGAAAGTACAGAAGCCTTGGCGAATGCAACCTTGGCGGTTGCGCCGGAAGAAGCTTTGCGGCTCGCCGCGGCCCAGTCAAAAGGAACGGTTTATCTAACACTGCGTCCCTTGCAGCCACGTGACAGATTTTTATTGATTCCAGAGGTGCTGACGAACTTTGCCAGCGGTGCGGCTACCGAAAGCAAACTCGCCGCCCTGCCGCCCCCCACTCCGCCCGTCTATACAGTGCCGACGCCGGCAGCATCTACGGAACGACCGGTGCCGACAGGTTATAGCCTGGAGGTCGTGCGCGGCAGTGAGAGCAGCCAGATTAACATAAGGTAAAGGGAGCCGTGAAAATGAAAAAAATGCGAAACATTGGACGAATAAGCCTGTTGGTCAGTATACTTCTATTCTGCATAAACCCTGTGGCCAGCGCCCAGACAAATTTATTTTTGGATGTGAATCAGTCGCAGTACCTCAATGCCGGCGGCAATATAACGCGGGTGGCGGTAGCCAATCCGGAAATTGCTGACATCAAGGTGCTTTCGCCGGAAGAAATGCTGCTGATAGCTAAAAAGGCTGGAACGACCTCTTTATACATATGGACCGATACGGGTATGCGCCAGGAATTTTCTTTAAGTGTTCAGGATTCCGACAATCAGACCGCCGCTGTGATTACGCGCTTGATTGCCTGTCCGCGGGTGGGAGTTGAAAAACTGGGGGACAAGGTTTTACTGCATGGCACAGTTTCCAATCAGCTGGAAAAAAACCGGGCAGAGAAGATTGCGGAGCTCTATGGCAGCAAGGTCGTGAACTTGCTGGAGATGACAAATCCATCGCAGATTCGTCTTGAGGCAAAGATTGTCGAGATATCGACGGATCATTTAAAAAAGCTCGGCATTCAATATGCCAATGCCTCGAAAATTGATATGACAAGCGGCATTGTAACGCTCAGCTCATCGACAGGAGTACTGGCTTTCGGACAGTCGTTTACGAATTCGAAGGACTCCTCGCCAAATTCAAAAATTGGCTATGCGGATATCAATGCCACTTTGCAGGCGCTGATTACCCATGGTGATGCCAAGCTGTTGTCGCAGCCGAGCGTGGTGACGATGAGCGGGGAAAAGGCCAATATACTGATCGGCGGTGAAATCCCGGTACCGGTCAGCAATTCCGACGGACAACTATCCGTAGAATGGCATGAGTACGGGATCAAGCTCAACATTGAGCCGACGGTAAATGAGGATGAAAATATTACCAGCAAGGTCAGTGCTGAAGTCAGTACGCTTGACCCAAGCTCTGCGGCAGCCGTGAATTTAAGCAATGGTTTATCGATTCCGGCGTTGCATTCGCGCAAAGCGGAAACCATGGTCAATATGACTTCCGGCGGGACAATGGTGATCGGCGGACTGATTGACTCGGAAGAAGGCCGGCAGCTTACGAAATTCCCGTTCCTTGGTGATCTGCCGATTATTGGCCAGTTTTTCCGCAGTACGTCGACAACAAAGTCCAAAAAGGAACTGGTGATTCTCGTGACGCCGACATTGGTGGATGAAAATACACCGGCGAAGATGTCGGCGGATATGAAGCAGATGGTTGATAATGCGGCGGAGGAACAGCAGAAAAAAGAAGCCGGTAACAAAAAGTAAAGCGTGGTGAGTACTTTGCCAGAAGAAATAAACGGCAGCAATCTGATTACGGTGTTTAGTACTTCGTCGGCGGTAGGAAAAACACTGCTGAGCGTCAATATGGCAGCAGCGCTCGCCCAGGCGGGCAATTCTGTCTGTATCGTTGATCTCGATCTGCAGTTTGGCGATGTCTGCCATTACCTGCAGCTTGAACCGGAAAAAACTATTTTTGATGCCCAGCAGGCAATTGCTAAAAATGAAATGGATTTTTTAGCCGAGACCTACAGTATTCCCTACAGCAATGGTGAAGTCGAATTTTCCGTACTGGCGGCGCCGCTAAAAATGGAAGAAGCGTATAACATAGCGGTACCTGCCGTACAGCGGGTCATCAACAGCCTGCGCCCACAGTTTGACTATATTGTCGTCGATACGACTGCGGCGTTTAGCGAACTGAATTTGGCGGTAATGGATCAGAGCACGCTGATTACCTTTGTCGGCATTGTCGATTTTATCCCGACGATCAAGAATATGAAAATCGGTTATGATACGATGCGCAGCATTGGCTATGAAAAAAATCGGATTCGCTTTGTATTGAACCGCAGTGATTCCAAGACTTCAATTGCGCCTGAAGATGTTGAGCAGCTACTGGAGGAGCGCTTTTTCCATGTTCTGCCCAATAATTTTTTGGCCGCGATGGGCTCAATTGACCGTGGCCTGCCCTTGGTGCTCGACCGCGAGCCGACGGCACTCGGGCGGAGTATTCAGGAACTGGTCACAAAATATACGACGGGAACGGCAGTGGCGGCAGGTGGCAATAAATCCGTGAAGTCCTGGGTGCGGCGGCTGCTGAAATAAACAAAAGAGCGGGGGGTTGGAGATGAGGGAATACAGGGTGATCCTGATCGAAGAAAAGCGGCTGATGCTCGAGCGGATGGCCGGAGTGATTCGCAATACCAAGGATTTTCAATTGCTCGCCAAGGAAAAAGAGCTGCGGGCGGTTTTGGGTGTCGACCTTTCGCCGAACTTGATTTTACTTGATGTCGATGCCTCAGGAAATATGGCAAAAGTAGGCGAGGTTGTACGGAACTTTCCCAAGGCGGCGATTTTATGTCTGGGGGCACAGTGGGATGGGGAGACAGCAAGTGCTGTTGTCAAAGCCGGGGCCAAGGGGTATCTGATCAAGCCATTTACCAGTGAAGAATTGATCGAGGCTGTGGCGAATATCGGCAAGAGTGGGCTCGGCAATGATTGTGAAATCCTGACCTTTTTCAGTCCCAAGGGAAAGAGTGGAAAAACGACGCTGATTGCCAATCTTGCCCTGGCACTGGCCGAAAAGAGTCGGCAACAGGTGGCTGTTATCGATGCCGATTTGCAATTTGGCGATATGGCCGTGTTTTTTAATCTTGAACCGCAGAGTACAATTGTCGAGGCAGTGCGGGACATTAAGTTCCTGTCCCCCTTGACGCTAAATTCCTATTTTTTGCCGGTCAACGACAATGTCCGGGTGCTTTGCGGGACCAAGCGGCCGGAACTGGCAGAAAATGTGCGCCCTAAGGATTTTTTTGATTTGTTGCAGATGGCCCGCAGTTTGTATCGCTATATACTGATCGACGTTTCCTCCGGGTTTAATCCTATTTCGGTGGCAGCAGCTGACGCGGCGGAAAAAGTATATCTCACGGCCATGATGAGCGGCGGGTTTGAACTTGAGCATATCCGGCGGGCCCTTGATGTTTTTAGTGTATGGCCTGATTGCCGGGAAAAGCTAAAGCTCGCGTTTACCCGGGTTGAGCCCTGTACAAAGCGGGAGCAGGATCATTTGAGTGAGTTGGTCGCCTACCCGGTAAGTGCCGTGCTGCCAAATGAATACCTGCTTGTTGCCGCGGCGGCCAATAACGGGCGGATGGCGGCGGATATCAAGCCGGAATCCGGGCTGGCACGCTGCGTTGACCGCCTGGCGGCGGTTATCTACAGTGGAGGTTGATGCTATGGTTGGAATTGCTTTAGCTCTTGGGTTGCTGGCGTTTATCGTTTTTCTGCTGGTGGTCAAGGTCCTGACCGGCGATAATAAAGCCGCCATTAACCGTAAGGTCCGCCGTTATGCGGGCAAGCTGGATCAGACGATCTATGAAAACCGACAGCAAAAGAAGCAGATAAGATACGCTGAGGAAGGTTTGCGGCTGCTGCGTTACCTGGGCACCAGGCTGCGAGGTCTGCCGCAGTCGAAGGGTCTTGAGATTAAGATGCAGCAGGCAGGCTGGCCGCTGCTTGGTTCGGAGTTTTTGGCGCTGCTCGGGCTGACCGGGGTAGCGGGCGGCATTTTTGTCATGATGCTTCTGCTGGATACTCGCTATGCGCTGCTCGCCGCTGTAGGCGCAAGTGGCCTGCTCCTCGTGTCTTTGAACCTTACAATTCGGCGGCGGCAGGTGCTGTTTAGCAGCCAGCTAGGGGATGCGCTGGCCATGATGGCCAATGCTCTGCGATCCGGATTCAGCTTTGTCCAGGGAATAAAGCTGGTGGCGAAAGAGCTGCCGTCGCCGATTTCACTGGAATTTTCCAAGACCTTTGCTGAAGTGCAGCTGGGGGCAAGTATCGAAACGGCCTTACTGAATATGGGGCGGCGGGTACAGAGTCCGGACCTCAATCTGGTGATTACGGCGGTGCTAATTCAAAAGCAGGTGGGCGGCAATCTGGCCCAGATTTTTGATACAATCGAGGCGACAATAGGCGCACGAACAAAGATGAAGGGCGAGATCAGGACACTGACGGCGCAGGGGCGCCTTTCGGCCTGGGTAATGGCAGCGCTGCCATTTGGCGTAGCGGGGCTTTTGAGCATAGCCAGCCCGGGATATCTGCAGCCACTTTTTACGGAGCCGATCGGGCAGGTATTAATTGGTGGAGCCTTGCTTTCACAGTGTGTCGGTTTTTTGATCATTCGCCGTATTGTAAGGATAGATGTTTAAAACCAGAAGGTTTTTTACATAGAATAAGTATTTTAAAAGGGGGATTTTTTATGTTGACGTATTGGAATTATTTTAGTGCACGTTATCTGGGACAGAAAGGACAGGGCATGGTCGAATATGCTGTAGTGGTTGGCGTTGTTATTGCTGCGGGGGTAGCCTTGACCGCGAATGGTGGTTTTTCGGGTGGAGTAGTTACGATGTTTAATAATTTAACAGCACGGGCTGGAGCTGTTGGCGGGCATTAATAAAAATTAATCTTCTGAGGAGTGGTTTTGTATAGGCCACTCCTTAAATTTGGCGGAAGGGTGATGAAAAGTGTTGAGAGGGCAGAAGGGCCAATCGGCAGTGGAATTTGCAATTATTTTTCCTCTTTTTATGTTGCTGTTGATCGGTTTTATATATGTATCAATGTTCTGCCATGACTATCTTACGCTGGCCGGTGTGGTACGGGACAGCGCACGGCTTGGTAGTATCGGAACCACGGAACAGGTACTGCGGGCGCGTTATCAGACGGGACCAAATCAGGTGGCCCTGATGGTCTATACCTGGGATCCCGCGACTGCAGCTGCTTTTGATATTCGGCTGGATGAAAGTGAAGATGTAAATAATCCGGCGGTCGGGCGCTGCGTCAGGATCACGGCCAATGCTACGGCTAACTGGCGTGGAATTACCGTGGGAAATACGACCTTTACCTTGCCGCCGATCAATGCGGCGGTTGTCATGCATAAGGAGGGATAAAATGTCTTTGTTATTGCAGCGCTTAGGCCGCAGCGAAGAGATGGATGAGCCGAAACCCATTTTTGCCGGACGCAGGGAAAGTGTGGGTGGGGAGGATGAATACCAGCAGCTAAAGCTCGAAATTCACCGGCGGATTGTCGATGAGATGGACCTGGAACAGCAGCGGCGGCTGACCAGCGGGGAACAGGATCGCAAAGAAGTGGAGGGCATTATCGGGGAGTACTGCAACAATGTGCTGGAGGAAAATCCGTTTGCCGTGCCGCGGGCGGACAGGCAGGATATTGTGAGCGATGTCCTCGATGAGATTTTGGGGCTGGGGCCGATTGAGCCGCTGCTCAAAGACGATAGTGTAACGGAAATCATGATCAATGGGCCCCGGCATGTATTTGTCGAACGAATGGGCAAGTTACAGGATACCTCGGTGCAGTTTCAGGATGAAGCGCATCTGATGAACATTGTCGAGCGGATTGTGGCCCCGCTGGGGCGGCGCATTGATGAGAGCTCACCACTCGTCGATGCCCGGCTGGCGGATGGCTCGCGCGTCAATATCATTATCCCGCCGCTGGCCCTCAGTGGACCGTGTATTACGATTCGGAAGTTTGCCCGGCAGGCGCTGTCGATTGAAAATCTGATTGGGTTTGGTTCTCTCGATGAGGAAATGGCTATGTTTTTGCGGGCCTGTGTCAAAGCTCGGCTCAATATCATTGTTTCGGGTGGAACTGGCTCGGGCAAGACAACGATGCTCAATGTTGTATCGTCCTTTATCCCGAGTGACGAGCGCATTGTGACCATTGAAGATGCCGCTGAGCTGCAGCTGATGCAGGAACATGTGGTGACACTGGAGAGTCGTCCGGCGAATATCGAGGGAAAAGGCCAGATTACGATTCGTGATCTTGTCTGCAATGCGCTGCGCATGCGGCCAGACCGGATTATTGTCGGTGAGGTGCGATCGGGGGAGGCCCTTGATATGCTGCAGGCAATGAATACCGGGCATGACGGCTCACTGACAACAGCACATGCCAATAGTCCGCGCGATGTGCTGAGCCGCCTTGAGACCATGGTGCTGATGGCTGGTATGGAGTTGCCGGTACGGGCCATACGCGAGCAGATTTGTTCAGCGGTTGATCTGATCGTTCAGCAGTCACGAATGCGTGATGGCAGCCGTAAGATTACATATATCACTGAGGTCCAAAATATGGAAGGCAATGTCATCATTTTACAGGATCTGTTCCGTTTTGAGCAGTCGGGGATTGATGAGAATGGTAAAATTCTCGGCAGTTTCCAACATACAGGGATTAGGCCGCGTTGCATCGAAAAATTTGAGGCTAGCGGCATAAAGCTGCCGCCGGAAATGTTTAACGCTATCGGTGATGAAGATAAAGAGGAATGGGGGAATTGATATGGCACTCTGGCTTGGTATTGCGATTGGGTGCGTGACGTTTTTCTTCTTTTATCTGTTGGCCGCCCGGCGCAAGCTGGCACCGCAGACAAAGATCAAGGCGCGGATGCTGCGCCTGAACCGAGTGGAATCACCGGCAGAGCAGGTTCGGATTGACAGTGAACATTTGAATCTGCCATTTATGGAGCGCATCATTTACCCACTTTTAAATCGAGTGGAGCAGCATTTGATAAAATTGGCTCCGGATCATATAGCAAAAATGCTGTCAGAGCGGATTGTGCGGGCAGGCAGGCAGCAACGCTGGAGTGTGAATACTTTTATTTGCATATGGATACTTTCAATAATCTTTTTTATTAGTGGGGCCGTTTTTGTTGCCGTATACCAACAGCATCTCGCTCTTTTTCAGGTACTGGCCTTCCTGCTATTGGCGATGTTTTTTGGGGGGGCATTGCCATTGGTTGTGCTGGACTCCTTAATTGCTCGCCGTAAAAAAGATATCCGTCGTCAGCTGCCGGAAATTTTGGATTTACTTTGTGTCAGTGTCCAGGCGGGATTGTCTTTTGATGGAGCCATCAGCAAGGTTGTGGAACGAATGCAGGGGCCGCTGGTCGATGAATGCCGTAAAATGCTGCAGGATATTCGCATGGGAATGACGAGACGATCAGCTTTGAAGAAAATGGCTGTCCGGTCGGGGGTGCAGGAGGTGGAACTCTTTGCGGCGGCTGTTATTCAGGCAGAACGGCTTGGTGTAAATTTAACCAGGACACTTGAAGTGCAGGCGGAAAATATGCGCGAACGGCGCCGGCAAGCTGTTAAAGAGCAGGCCCTTAAGGCTCCGGTGAAAATGCTGGGGCCGCTGGTTATCTTTATCTTTCCACCGTTGTTTGTCGTTGTCTTGGCGCCGACCTTGTTGTCCATTATGAAAAACTGGAGTAAGTGATGAAACGGAAATATTTGTTTTTGCGAAAAAATATTGTTGAAATTATGATAGCAGATGATTTTATCAGTCGGTGCTGCGGGCTGTTGGGCACGAAATCGTTATCTCAAGATAAGGGGTTGCTTTTATGTCCTTGTAACAGTGTGCATATGGTTGGCATGCTGTATGCTCTGGATAT
Organism: Selenomonadaceae bacterium; assembly: GCA_963678095.2. GTDB lineage: Bacteria > Bacillota > Negativicutes > Selenomonadales > Selenomonadaceae. The sequence goes on from OY782746.1 coordinate 1,708,640, forward strand.
TGTATATCTTAATAAAACGGATAAAATCATAAAGATTGTTGAAAATTTAAGACCGTTTCAATTTAGCGGGTGCTGGGGAGCAGCTGCTGTTTTGGAATTAAGGGCTGGCACAGTACAAAGGGCAGGCTGGGAACTGGGACAGCAAGTGGAATGGCAGTAATAATACTTATGCCGCAGAGCTGTTACGTGTTATATCAGTTCAGCAACGTGGAGGGATTATATGCAAAAATACATGCGAAGGCAGGCCGGGCAAGTGTTGTTGTTTTTCGCCGTGCTTATGCCACTGCTTTTGGGGTGTGTGGGGCTGGCGGTAGATGTTGGCAATGTCTATGTACAACAAGCGAGGTTTCAAAATGCAGTGGATGCCGCAGCGCTGGCTGCTGGCTACAAGCTGCCTGATCAGACAGCGGCAACGGCGACTGCTGCTGATTATATTGAAAGAAATCTTAGCGCGCAATATGCAGCTGCAATGCCAGCACCGCAGTATACAGAGGCGAATTCCAAGGTAATGGTTTCGTTGTCCGTGCCGGTACAGACCTATTTTATTCGATTGTTTACCGATAGGTTTAACACCATCACCGTAAATGTGGCGGCAATCGTCAAGGCGACGGGTGGAGAGATTTTCAATTTTGCGATGTTTGCCGGAGGTACAACAGATGTTTCCACAATCATGACATCAGGAATCATCGACAAGAGAGGATCAACACCAGTTGGCACGGGGCTGAATATAAAAGGGAATATTTTTTCCAATGATGCATTTAATTTTATGGGAACCGGAGTTAATATTGAAGGGAATGCAGCCACGGTGGCTGAGTCTAGTGTGGTTAATCCGTCGCAAAATAATGTAAACGTAAAAAATGGGGCATCAAATTATAATAAGCCGTTACCGGATTTTGCGGAATCCGTTACCGGTAAAGCTAATATTCCTGTTGTAAGTACAGGGACAGGGTCAGATACGGGATCGTTGGCACCTTGTGAAATTTCATTTAATGGAACAGCATTGTCAAGCATTCCAGGGAAGGTCGTTGTTGCAGATAAAGGCGATATCATGGTCAGCGGCAGTGGCACCTCCCACAGCATGACAGCGGGAAGTCAGGTTTTTATCTATGCCCGGCAGGGTGATATTCATATTAAACTCAGTGATATAACAGTCAATGCGGTCTTTTATGCTCCCAATGGGAAGATTTTTTTAGGTGGACAAAATGTGATGCTCAATGGATGCCTGGTTGCCGGGAAATTTCTTCAGGTGGGCCTCGAACGTGCAGGGGCTGACAATAGTAGTATCAACTGGAATAATCCATCGATAACATCCATGAATGTTCGATCTGTAACGCTGGTAAATCAATAGAGAAATTGGCTCCCGTGACGTTTAGAATAAAGCAGTGGACTGGTAAGGCGGACTTGAGCTTTCTTTACACAGATGATATGATAAGGACAGATTTATTTAAAGGAAGCTTTACTAAGCAGGTGATGATGATGACCAGACTCGCGCGGGCAGCGGCGCAGCTGCAGCTATTGGAGGAACTGGCGGACAGAACTTCGTATGTGCACCGTCTGACGCCGCTGGCAAAGATCGTGACGACGGCAGCCTTTATCGTGGCAGTTGTATCATTTGATCGGTATGATATAAGCGGATTGTGGCAGTTTGCCATTTATCCGCTTTTTTTTATGATTGTCGGCGAGATTTCGTTTTCTATTCTATGGACACTGTTGCTCGTTGCTTTGCCACTGACCTTTTTTACCGGGCTTTCGAGTATCTGGCTGAATCAGCATACCTGGGCGATGATCGGGGGGCTGCCAATCAGCTATGGTGTACTGGGCGGCTTGTCCCTGATGATAAAATGTCTGCTGACCGTTGCCGGGGTTACGGCCTTGATGGCAACGACGCGGATCGCGGACCTTTGCAATACCCTGCGGTTTTTGCATATCCCGGCGGTCTGTATCTTTCAGCTGCTGCTCTGTTTTCGTTATATACGGGTACTGCTGGAGGAGGCTGAACAGATGAGCACGGCTTATCTGCTGCGAAGCCCGGCAGCTAACAGCATTCGGTTGCCGGATGTCGGGATTTTGATCGGTCAGCTCTTGCTGCGCAGCTATGGACGGGCCTTTCGAATTTATACGGCAATGAAGTGCCGGGGGTTTAGCGGGGCGGGACATATGGGGCATATCTGCCTGATGGATCGTCGCAGCCTGATTTTTTTGACGGCTGGTTGTCTGCTGCTTTTCGTCGGACGGCTGGTTAATTTTTCGGTGCTTGCAGAAGCGCTGATCAAGTAAGCGGAGGAATGAAGATGTTTGAAGTAAAGCATGTGTCCTGGTCCTATCCTGACGGCTATCAGGCCTTGCAGGATATAGATCTTTTCCTCGAACGCGGGGAATGTGCCGGACTTGTCGGTGCCAATGGGGCCGGGAAATCGACGCTGCTGCGATTGTTTGCCGGAATTGAAACGGGCGGCGAAGGGCAGATACGGCTCGACGACATGGAATACAGCCCGAAAAATCAACTGCTATTGCGGCGAAGAATCGGCTATGTTTTTCAAAATCCAGATGATCAGGTTTTTATGCCGACCGTCTATGATGATGTCGCCTTTGGCATTCGCAATTTTGGTCTGGAGGAAGCACAGGTGGAGCGCCGGGTTGCGGCCGTTCTGGGCGAGCTCAATATTGGTGGGTTGAAAAACTGGCCGGTGCATAAGCTTTCTGGCGGTCAAAAACGAAGCGTAGCACTGGCTGGTGTGCTCGTCATGGATCCCGAGATTATTTTTTTTGATGAGCCGACGGCTTTTCTTGATATAAAGGGCCGGCGGGCATTTATCGAAATTATGAAAACCCTGGGGCGGACGAGTATCCTCGCCACGCATGATCTTGAGCTGGTGCTTGAACTTTGTCCGCGCGTTATGGTGATGGCTGGTGGAAGGCTTATGGCGGATGGCCCGGCTGAACAGCTCCTAAGTCGTGGTGATTTTATGGCAGCGGCCGAGCTCGAAGTGCCGGCAAGCCTGCGCTAAAGAGTGTTTAATAAAAAACAGGCGCGGCCGGGGAATTTTCCTGGCCGCGCCTGTGTGCGCTTTATCAGTAAATGGTTTTGTCGGTTTTTTGTTCAAACAGCTTAAAAATTTTGATGGCATCCGTCCGGCCGGTCCCGGTGAGTTCGAGCACGGCCGCATCCTGGCATTTGCCTTCGATAAACCGGTAGATGAAGTCATCGCGAAAGCCAATGCTGGCGGCATCGTCAGCGGTGTTGGCGTAAAAGACCTGCTTGATATTGGCCCAGATAATGGCGCTCAGACACATCGGGCAAGGGTAGCAGGAGGTGTAGAGCTGGCAGCCCGTCAGATCATAGGTGCCAAGCTGGCCGCAGGCTGAGCGGATGGCCTGGATTTCTGCGTGGCAGGTGGGGTCGTTTTTTGCCAGCACCTGATTGTGGCCGCGCCCGATGATTTTTCCGTTTTTGACAATGACGGCACCGAACGGACCGCCTTCGTTTGCCTCAAGATTGTGGCGACTTTCTTCGATGGCTGCCTGCATAAAAGCTTCTTTTTCCATAATGATTCTCACCCCATAATTGATTTTAATCCTAGTCTTAATTATAATAAGTATATAATAAAAAATATCTGGAAGCAAAAAGTCGGTGGAGAAAGTACTGCCGCATATATATTTTGCCATTTGGCAGGAAGTAGGACTCGAGGTTTAGAATACTAAATGGATACGGGTTTTGTTGAAAGGGTGGAGAAATGACAGATTATAAGATAAAACCGGTGACGGAAAGCGGGATATTGTCGGCGATTACCGTTGTTATGGCTTTGATCGGAGTGTATGTGCCGGTTATTGGCTGGGTTGCAGCACTTGTCTGGCCGTTGCCGATTATACTTTTGATTGTGCGGCACGGGCTGCGCTGGGGACTGATGGCCATCGCTGTTTCGGGAGCCTTAATGGCGATGTTGCTTGAACCGCTGCTGGCCTTACGATTGATTATAACCTTCGCACCGGTGGCCATTGCGCTGGGGCTCGGTTATCGCCGGGGGCTGGGGGCAGCAAAGCTGCTTACGTATGCAGGAATTGCCTCAGTGGCTGCCAATGCGGCTCTGCTTCTTCTGATGATGCTGTTGATGAATGTGAATCCATTGTCGATACAGGTGGATGCGATGAAGGAAGCGTTTGATAGTTCGCTCGCGATGTATCGCGGGATGAATCTCAGTGAGGCGCAACTGGCTGAAACAGAAAAAAACTTTGCGGCGATTATGGAAGTCATGTCAATGTTGTTGCCGCTTGTCATTGTAATGACGGGACTACTTGAGGCTTATATAAATTTCTGGGCCGCGGATAAAGCGCTGCGCCGATTGGGACACCGTGATCTACCGCAACTGCCGGCGTTTTCTGAATGGCGGCTGCCGCCGGTATTTCTGTATTTATACGGTTTTGGCCTGGTCGGCATGTACTGGGGCGGAACGCGCGAGATGGATGGCTTGTATCAATTGTCGATCAATGTGAACATGCTTGCCAGTTTCTTTGGCTTTATTCAGGGAATGTCATTGTTGCAGTGCGTGTTTAATCATCTTGGAATGTCTAGGCTGATGCGAACCGTTATTATCATCGTTGTCTTTTTAGGTGGAGTCCTGTGGCAGATTGTTGCGTTTACGGGCCTGTTTGACATGGTCTTTGATTACAGAAAGCGGTTTAGAAGTCAAAATAACAGCAAATGATTGCGTGTGAATGGGGGTCTTTATATGCCTCGGAACTTATCCGCCTGGGTTGATGTTTGCATCAATATGGCGATTACCGGCGGACTGTTGCTGGTGATTATGCATTACAATGTATATATGGCCTCCATTGGCCTGGTGGTCTGGATCTGCCTGTTCTGGTATTCGCGTGAGCGGTGCCGTGACCGGCAGCGCTCCCTGGAATATTACTGCAAAAACATCATCAACAATGTCAGCGGGGTCGTAAATTATGCAATTGAACGACTGCCGGGAGCCATTGTTGTTATTGATCATGACGGGCGCCTGCAATGGAATAACGCTGAGCTTGAAAAGTGGCTGCAGGCTAAACCGGAAATCGGTATTTCGATCAAGGATTTTTGGCCGCGGGTCATTATTTCTCCTATTTGGGGGACAGAGGGAGAATATGTATTTATCAGCAATGAGCGCCATTATCGTGTGATTCATCGGCCGGTTGCGACGACGGATGACTTGCACGGTCTGATGGTTTTTTATGTTGCCGACATTACGGATGTTGAGGTGCTCAAGCAGGAAAATGCAATGGAAAAAACCGTGCTCAGCTATATTCAGATTGATAACTATGATGAAGTCCTGCAGGGGCTGACGGAAGCGCAGCGAACGACGCTGATTTTTGAAGTCAACCACCTGCTTGATGAGTGGGTGCACGGGCTGGGCGGCTTTATGCGCCGGGTCTCGGATGATCTGTATGTGGCGGTTATGGAGCGCCGATCACTCGATCGTGCTTTGGCGGACAAATTCGATATTCTTGACAAGGTGCGGGCCCTGCATAGTGCCAACAAATTCCCGGTAACGCTGAGCCTTGGGGTAGCGGTGGTCGGTCAGACCAGCATCAGCTTGGCACAGCTGGGGGAACAGGCGCAGGCAGGCCTTGACCTAGCCCTTGGTCGCGGCGGCGATCAGGTGGCAGTCCAGGTGGATGGCAAGATGCAGTTTTATGGCGGCAAGGCCAAGGCGGTGGAAAAACATACCCGGGTTAAAGCGCGGGTCGTAGCGCACGCGCTCAATGAAATCATCGACAATGCCGATGCCGTTTATGTCATGGGCCATCATAATGAGGATTTTGACTGCCTGGGGGCAGCCTTGGGAATTGCCAAGATGGCACGCCATATGCAAAAAGAAGTACATATCGTTCTCAGCGATATGAATGAAGGTATCGATAAATTTGCCGATCTGATTCGCGGCACGGCCGAATACGAAAACCTGTTTGTGCCAGCGAAGAATCTCACGACGCTATCGGCACTCAACCCAGTATTGATCGTGGTGGATACGCATATTCCGCATATGGTGGCTGATCAGAATCTGCTCGAGCGGATCGGCCAGGTCGTGGTGATTGACCACCATCGTCGTTCGGAGCACTTTATAGAAACCCCCTTGCTGGTCTATATTGAGCCGGCCAGCTCGTCGACGAGTGAATTGGTGACCGAACTGTTGATGTATTTCAGCGAGGATCTTGTCCTCGGACGAATGGATGCAACGGCCCTTTATTCTGGAATTGTTGTTGATACAAAGAATTTTGCAGTGCAGACGGGGGTCCGTACCTTTGATGCGGCAGCTTATTTACGCCGCTGTGGTGCCGATCCGGTTATTGTGCGGCATTTGTTTCGCTCAGATTATGCTACAAGCTTGGCCCAGGCCCAGGCGCTGGCCGGATCGGAGTTTTTCCCTTGCGGGCTGATCGTGGCGGTTTGCCCGGATAATCTGCCTAATATTCAGGCGATGGCAGCGCAGGTGGCGGATCTTTTGCTGCGCATTGAAAATGCGCGGATGAGCCTGGTATTGTTTCATTTATCCCCGGATGTCGTTGGCATCAGTGCCCGCTCGACGGGTGAATTGAATGTTCAGGTTATCATGGAGGAATTTGGCGGCGGTGGACATCAAAATGTCGCCGGAGCCCAGGTTGCTGGTGATCTGACGGAAATCAGACAGCAGGCAATTGACTTAAGTTTAAAATATATGGAGGAGAACGATAAAGATGAAAGTGATATTACAGCAGGACGTTAAAAAAGTTGGAAAAAAAGGCGACATTCTTGAAGTGTCGGAAGGATATGGCAGAAATTTTCTACTGCCGAAAAAGTATGCTGTGGAAGCAAATGCTGCCAACATGAATGTGGCCGTAGCCCAGAAAAATTCAGCAGAACGCAAAAAACAGCAGGCCAAAGATGAGTCGGTATTGATGGCGGCACAGCTGGCCAAAATTGAAGTGAGCATTCCGGTGAAAATCGGAGAAAACGGCAAGCTGTTTGGCTCGGTTACAGGTAAGGACGTGGCCGAAGTTCTGCAGAGCAAGCATGGCATTGAAATCGATAAGCGTAAGATTGAAATAAAAGGCGATATTAAGGGTCTTGGTGAATATGAAGCGGTCATCAAGGTGCATCCGGAAATCACCAGTACAATAAAGGTGGTTATTGTAACTGCGTAGGAAGAGGCAAGACATGAAAGAGTTTTTTAAAAAAATATTTCAGAGTAAGAAACAAAAAGATAAACAGCAACCTTTGGCACCGGCAGACGTTCAGGAGATCGACAAGGAAATTGATGCGATCTATGGAATTCTCGTCGATGTAATCGGCTCGGATAAACTGGTCCTTAAGGCCGGCAAGCTTGGCGCGATGCAGCTATTGCGTTCACCCAATCGTGGGGAACGGGTATTGGCCTTGCAGCGGATTATCGAAGAAAATCCGACACTGGACAAGGTGCCGACACCGCAGGAAATGCCGGAGGTTTTAGCCGGATTGGCCGAGGCCATGGCTGATATTATGGCGCGTCGGTCGATGGAAGATAAAATCGAGAAAAAGATTGCCGAGCGGCTGGAGGAACATCACCAGGATTATGTAAAGGACATCCGCATGCAGGTTCTCAAAGAGGAAAAACCGGAGGAAGAAACCCCGCAAGCCAAGGGGAAACTGGAAGCTTTGGAGCGTCTGGAAGAGGTCAGCTTGACCCAGTCGGTCATGGAACTGCTGCGTCCGGGAACGCTGGAGGAAATCGTCGGGCAGGAACGCGCCGTTCGCTCGCTCAAGGCAAAGCTCAGTTCCCCGTACCCGCAGCATTTGCTGCTTTATGGGCCGCCGGGCGTTGGCAAGACGACTGCGGCGCGACTTGTGCTTGAGGCAGCCTGCCAGGAACGGCATACGCCGTTTCTTGAAAATGCGCCCTTTGTCGAGACCGATGGGACGACGCTGCGCTGGGACCCGCGCGATATGACCAATCCGCTGCTCGGATCGGTACATGATCCGATCTATCAGGGGGCGCGCCGTGATCTGGCGGATACCGGGATTCCGGAACCAAAACCGGGGATGGTAACGGATGCGCATGGTGGTATCTTGTTTATCGATGAAATCGGTGAAATGGATGAAATGCTGCAAAACAAGCTGCTCAAGGTGCTCGAAGACAAGCGGGCCTACTTTGAGTCGGCCTATTATGATCCGACGGATGAAGCCGTGCCGCAGTACATCCGCAAGCTCTTTGATGAAGGGGCACCGGCAGATTTTGTCCTGATCGGGGCTACGACCCGCGATGCCGGTCATATCAATCCGGCGCTGCGTTCGCGCTGTGCGGAGATCTACTTTGAACCGCTCACCCCGAGACATATACAAAAAATTGTCAGTAATGCGGCCCGCAAGCTCAAAAGTGAATTGCAAGAAGGCGTCGCAGAACTGATCAGCGAATACACGATTGAAGGCCGTAAGGCAATCAATATCCTGGCCGATGCTTATAGCTTGGCGCTACAGCGGACCGGAGACCAGGAAGATCTGCTGGTGACGAAAGCGGATATCTATGAAGTGGCCCAGGTCAGCCGGCTGTCGCCGTTTGTCACAAAAAAAGCCTCAGATAAAAGCGAGGTCGGCAAGGTATTTGGTCTTGGCGTAGCAGGCTTTCTGGGGTCTGTTATTGAAATTGAAGCGGTTGCCTTTAAGGCGCATGAGAAGAACAAGGGCACGGTTCGTTTTAATGAGACGGCTGGTAGCATGGCCAAGGATTCTGTGTTTAATGCGGCCTCGGTGGTGCGAAAACTCACCGGCGAGGATATTCATGATTATGATATCCATATCAATGTCATCGGCGGCGGCAATATCGATGGGCCGTCAGCCGGGATGGCGATTTTGGCGGTGCTGCTGTCAGCGATTACCGGACGGAAGATTCGCCAGAATGTCGCCGTAACCGGGGAAATTTCGATTCAGGGCATGGTGCGTCCGGTCGGCGGCGTCTTTGAAAAAGCCTACGGAGCCAAGCAGGCTGGGGTGACAACCCTGGTCATCCCGAAGGAAAATGACAAGGATATCCCGAAAGACCATCTGGGGCTTATCATTCATCCGGTAACCACAGCGGAAGAAGCACTGGCACTGTTGCTCGAGGACTAGAAAACAGGATAATATAACAGAGGGTGGCTTGCCGCATGCGGTAAAGCCCCTTTTGTGTCATAAACAGAGGATGTGAAGAAGTTGATTGAAAGAGTTCCTCCGCAAAATATTGAAGCCGAGCAGGCTGTTCTCGGGGCGATGCTGATAAAAAAAGAGGCCATATCCGAAGTGGCCCAGCTGCTTGAGGCGAGTGACTTTTACCGGGAAGCGCACCGAGTCGTCTTTCAGGCGATGCTCGAACTGTTCAATCGCAATGAAGCGGTTGATTTGATTACCGTAACAGAACAATTGCGTAAAGATGAGTTGCTCGAAAAGGCCGGCGGGATTGCCTTTGTCACATCGCTGGCAAACAGCGTGCCGACGGCCGCGAATGTTGAGTATCACGCGAAAATTGTCAAAGAAAAAGCGCAGATGCGAAATCTGATCAATTCGGCGACGGCGATAGCCGGCATGGGCTATGAGGACACCGAAGATGTGGCGGTTGTCATGGACAAGGCGGAAAAAATGATTTTGGAAGTTGCCGCCAGCCGTGACAACAGCGATTTTACCCCGATTAAAAACATTCTGCTCACCACGTTCAGCAAAATTGAAATGCTGTATGAATCAAAGGGCGGTATTACTGGTCTGGCAACCGGCTTTAAGGATCTTGATAAGCTGACCTCAGGCCTCCAGCCCTCCGACCTCGTGCTGGTGGCGGCTCGCCCAAGTATGGGGAAGACGGCCTTTACCTTGAATGTGGCGACGAATGTCGCCGTAAAGGAAAAGAAAGCCGTGGCCTTTTTCTCCCTGGAAATGTCGAAGGAACAGCTGGTGCAGCGTATGCTCTGTGCCGAGGGCGCCATCGATTCCCAGCGGCTTCGCATTGGTGAACTCGATGAAAAGGATTGGGGCAAACTTATCAGTGCGGCTGACCGGCTGGCAGCAGCGCCGGTCTTTATCGATGATACGGCCGGGATCACAGTAATGGAGCTGCGCTCGAAGGCTCGCCGCCTCAAAGCAGAGCATGATCTCCAACTGATCATCATCGACTATCTGCAGCTGATGCAGGGTCGCTCCAGTAAGGGCAGCGATAACCGGCAGCAGGAAATATCGGAGATTTCCCGTTCACTCAAGGCCCTGGCCCGTGAACTCAATGTGCCGGTGGTGGCGCTGTCACAGCTTAGCCGTAGTGTGGAATCGCGTCAGGTGAAAAAACCAATGCTCAGTGACTTGCGTGAGTCGGGATCGCTCGAGCAGGATGCCGACATCGTCATGTTCCTCTACCGGGAGGATTACTATGATCCGGATACAGAAAATAAGAATATTACCGATATCATCATTGCCAAACACCGTAATGGTCCGGTTGACACGGTACAGCTGTTTTTCCACAAGCAGTTTACAAAGTTTGCCGATCTGTCACGCTTGCAGTGATTTTTGACAGCGGGCCACCAGCGCGCAGGCGTCAGTTGGCCCGCTGTTACATTTTAAAGGGTAATTATCATAGAATGGTATAAAAGTGTAAATTTACAAATTGAATTGACACCCATCTGTATCGATGCTATGATATGTAAGGGAAATAAGGGATATACGTTTTCACCAAACTCAAAACGAGGCATAACTATGTCAATTTGAGTGCTTTTTTGTTTTGGGTAAAATTAAATGAATTATAATGAAATCTTAGACAACGCCCGGCGGAGATTTTTTCTGCCGGGCGGATGTCGGCTAATAGGTTGATGAGTTGAGAGGAGCGATTTCACATGTCAGCAGTTGTTGTAATGGGAACTCAGTGGGGCGATGAAGGAAAAGGGAAGATCGTCGATTATTTAGCAGAACAGTCGGATATAGTTGTCCGCTTTCAGGGCGGCAGCAATGCCGGCCATACGGTTACGGTGGAAGGAAAAGAATTTAAACTTCGCCTCTTGCCGTCCGGTATTTTATATGATGGAAAAAAATGCGTAATTGCCAATGGCGTTGTCATCAATCCGAAAGTATTGCTGCAGGAAATGGATGGGATGGAAGCACAAGGCGTTTCTGTTGATGGCATCCGCATCTCTAACCGCGCCCATGTCATTTTGCCGTACCACTGCATTATGGATGGCTTGTTGGAAGAAGCACTGGGGGATAAAAAGATCGGTACGACGAAAAATGGGATTGGTCCTTGTTATATGGACAAGGATAACCGCATTGGTATCCGGATTGTCGATCTGATGGACGAAGAGGTTTTCAGCGAAAAACTCAAGGCAAATATTGCCCTGAAAAACAAGGAACTCAAAGAAATTTATCAGCAGGAGCCGCTCGATTATGAAGCCATCCGCACGGAATATATCGGTTATGCGGATCGCCTGCGCAAATATGTCATTGACACATCCGCTTATCTGAATGAGCAGATCAAGGCAGATAAGAAGGTATTGTTTGAGGGCGCGCAGGCTACACTGCTTGATCTCGATCACGGTACGTATCCGTATGTTACGGCATCTCATCCGACTTCGGGCGGCGCTTGCGTAGGGGCCGGCATCGGGCCGAACAAAATTGATACGGTTGTTGGCGTCGTAAAAGCTTACTGTACACGCGTTGGGGAAGGACCGTTCCCGACTGAGCAGCTTAACGAAATCGGCGAAAAGATCCGTACTTGCGGCCATGAATTTGGTACCGTTACCGGGCGTTCCCGTCGCTGCGGCTGGCTCGATGCCTGTGTTGTCCGCTATGCCGGCTACATCAGTGGCATTGACTACATGGCGATCACGCGCCTTGATATTCTTGATGGCTTTGAAGAAATCAAGCTCTGTGTTGCCTATAAATATCAGGGACAGATTCTTAATGAAATGCCGGCAAGTCTCAAAGTGCTTGGCGCTGTTGAACCGGTATATGAAACTTTTGCTGGCTGGATGACGGATACGACAGGAATTCGCAAATACGAAGATCTGCCGGAAAATGCAAAAAAATATCTGGAACGCCTGGCAGAAGTGGCCGAGATTGAACTGGGCTATGTTTCGGTTGGACCGAATCGTGCGCAGACGATTGTTATCAAACAGGATATTTTCTAAAAAAAGAAAAAGTGCCGGTGAAAATTATTTTTTGCCGGCACTTTTTGTGCTATAATGAGAGTATATTTGGTGGATGTCAGCTTGAAAAAATTTTATCTGGGATTCATGCAAAAATCCTTGACAAAGGTCCCTGCTGTTAGTATAATATTGTCTTGTGAGTGACACACAAGTCATTGAATTTCTTTAGTAGCAGCGATTTAAGCATACTCACAATGGTTCACTAGCTCAGTTGGTAGAGCACCTGACTTTTAATCAGGTTGTCCCGAGTTCGAGCCTCGGGTGAGCCACCATTATGGCGCGTTGGTCAAGCGGTTAAGACACCGCCCTTTCACGGCGGCTTCATGGGTTCGAATCCCATACGCGTCACCATTTCATACGGGCGATTAGCTCAGCTGGGAGAGCGCCTGCCTTACAAGCAGGATGTCGGCAGTTCGATCCTGTCATCGCCCACCATTAAATTTCATATGGCCCGGTAGTTTAGTTGGTTAGAATGCCGCCCTGTCACGGCGGAGGTCAGGGGTTCAAGTCCCCTTCGGGTCGCCATTTGTGCCTTGGTAGCTCAGTCGGTAGAGCAGAGGACTGAAAATCCTCGTGTCGGCAGTTCGATTCTGTCCTAAGGCACCATTTTTATTTTTGCGGTTCACTAGCTCAGTTGGTAGAGCACCTGACTTTTAATCAGGTTGTCCCGAGTTCGAGCCTCGGGTGAGCCACCATTTTGCAGTTAGTGTAACAAGTGCAAACACTTGAATTTTCATACGGCGCGTTGGTCAAGCGGTTAAGACACCGCCCTTTCACGGCGGCTTCATGGGTTCGAATCCCATACGCGTCACCATTTTTACGGGCGATTAGCTCAGCTGGGAGAGCGCCTGCCTTACAAGCAGGATGTCGGCAGTTCGATCCTGTCATCGCCCACCATATAGTACGTAAAGCATGCTGTTTATCAGCATGCTTTTTTGTTTTTTCGGGCAAAAAAAACCACCCGGAAAATGCGGGCGGAATCAGGTAAAGCAAACTGCTTTTTATTTTTTTACGATCGGGGCCGGACAGTTATGGCAGGGTGGTGCGCTCAGCCCATAATCTTCTGGTGATGTCATGGCGTTGATGTAACATTTTCCTTCGGAACAGAATTGGCATTGCGGATTGATATTTTTTTTCATTGCGAGCACATCCTTTCTAAGTAAAGATAAAAATATTTCATACATATTATCGCACGTATTGAAAAAATAATAAATATGTTTGCTGTGTGTATACATAATTCTTTGTTTTTGCCTTGCGCAGCGACATAGTGTAATGCAGAGCGGGTGGGTTGTTTCAAATGGCATGGTTTGCCCGCAGGGAACATGCTATAATAAAAAGCAAATAATATACATAGGATCTGGTGAAAAAGCAGTAGAAGCTCATCAGCAGATATCATGGTAGGAGGCAGTGCAGAAGATGACAGTATTGGTATGCGGCGGAGCGGGCTATATAGGTTCTCATGCTGTACATGAATTAATAAATCGCGGTGAGGCAGTTGTCATTGTCGATAATCTGCAGTCGGGACATCGCAGCGCCGTGCACCCGGATGCGAAGTTTTATCAGGGCGACATCCGCGACTCTTTGCTCCTTGACAGGGTAATGGAAGAAAATAAAATCGACGCGGTGATGCATTTTGCGGCTAACTCCCTTGTTGGCGAAAGTATGGAGCAGCCGCTGAAATATTTCAACAACAATGTCCATGGGATGCAGATCTTGCTGGAGGCAATGGTCCGGCATCAGGTCGATAAGATTGTCTTTTCTTCAACGGCGGCTGTTTATGGCGAGCCGGAACGGGTGCCGATTACCGAAGCGGAACCGACGCTGCCGACCAATACCTATGGTGAAACGAAACTGACGATGGAAAAGATGATGAAATGGGTCAGCCGGGCAAACGGGATCAGATATGTTTCGCTGCGCTACTTCAATGTGGCTGGCGCCCTCGAAGACGGATCGATCGGTGAAGATCATTCTCCGGAAACACATCTGATTCCGCTGATTCTGCAGGTGCCCAATGGTCGCCGTGAGCATATTACGATCTTCGGTGAGGATTATCCGACCGCTGATGGGACCTGCATTCGTGACTACATTCATGTCGTGGACCTGGTGGATGCCCATATAAAGGCCCTGGCGTATTTGCAGCAGGGAAAAGACAGTGAAATCTTTAATCTCGGCAACGGTCAGGGCTTCTCTGTCCGGGAGATGATTGCCGCGGCAGTTCGGGCCACCGGGCAGCCGATAAAAGTCGAGCTGGGTGCTCGCCGTGCCGGCGATCCAGCGCAGCTGATTGCGTCAAGTGAAAAGGCCAAGACTGTTCTTGGTTGGCAGCCGCAGTATACCGCGGTTGAAGAAATTATAAAGACTGCCTGGAAGTGGCATAAAGGGCATCCGGACGGATACCCGGACTGAACGGGCTGAGCTAAAAATGATGGGGGCAGAACATGAAGGCGACAATTCTTGATGTGGCTGCTGCAGCCGGTGTTTCGGTGGCAACAGTATCACGCGTCATCAATGGGAATTATTCCGTCAAGCCGGCAACGGCTGATCGGGTGCGGACCGCGGCTGCGCAGCTGCAGTATGTGCCGAATATACAGGCTAGAGAACTCAATCAGCAGCGGTCCTCGCTGGTCGGTGTGATTGTTACCGACTTGCGGCAGGAATCGGTCCGAGGGCTCCTGACGGGTATTGAACAGGAACTGCGCCAACAAAAAAAGGCTCTGCTTCTTGCCTGTTCCCACGGACTGGCGGATCAGGAACAAGCCTGTATCGTCGATTTTTCTGCCCGCAACGTGGCCGGGATACTTCTCCTTTGCGAACAGCCGGACCAGGAGCGAAGGTACGATGCCCAAAACCAGCCGTGTTCTTTGCTGGTGCCCCTGGCCGGATTGTCAGCGGATACGGCTGTAGAGCGTGGCCGCCAGCTTGCCCGCCAGCTTGCCCGCCAGCTGCTGGCGCTGTGATTTGTAGAAAAAATAGTAAATATATACAAAACCTTGAATTTAAAATTGTTTTATGATAGAATATATGAGTCGATGCAATTCGATTCGCGGGCATAGCTCAATGGTAGAGCACCGGCTTCCCAAGCCGATGATGGGAGTTCGATTCTCCTTGCCCGCTCCATAGAGAATACAAGGCCTCACAGGATTTCCTGTGAGGCCTATTTTTGTGCAAAAAACCTTATTATCAGTAAAATAATAAAAAATATGATGCATATATGTACTGACCCCCATAAGTTAGACTGATTTTAGGTCTAACTTATGGGGGTCAGTACATTGAACGGGCCTTTTTCTTTAAGTCGTTTAAACTTTTTTATGTGGTTTATGAAAAGTTTAAAATTTACCATTATACTAAAAAATCATAGGATCTTATCTAGATTCCTTTAAGGCATCCGATGAGATTGGAAAGGAGGGGATCAGGATGAATATTGGCAGTATTTCTTCAGGGAACACATATGTTGTTCCGATGCATCAGTCGCCGGCTATGAAAATTAAAGACAATGATGGCGATTATGATAATGGAACCGGAGCTGATGATGTAACAAAGACGAAATTAGCACAAAATGGAGCAGGTATTGATATTCAGGCTTAAGGGTATTTGGGCAGGTAGCGAAAAGAGAAGTCTTTTCGCTACCTCTTTATTATATATATTTAAAGCGAGGGGATTGTTTGTGAAAAAATTGCTGAGCATAGTTGTCGCAGCTATTTGTTTGGGCCTAGTGGGGGGCGCTGTGGGGATATATTTAAAAATTTTCCCATCTGACATTATTTCGCAAATATCGCCCGGTGGAATGGGAACCGGCTCGCAAAATACGAAAGACCAATCAGTGGACAGTCGGAAGGATGTTAATCCGGAGCGGCAACAAAACTTAGCTGGTGATAGCAGCGAGGTGCAACAGGCACCAATCAATAGTAGTAAACCAAACCTGGGAGATATAAAAACGGTAAGTAGTAATAATATATCAAAACTTTCCCGGGTCTATTCAGCGATGAAACCGGAAGAGGCGGTGGCGATTTTAAATGGATTGGATGATAAAACGATAGTTGCTATATTGCAAAAAATGAAGGAAGAGCAAGCTGCAAAAATTTTAGCACGAATGGACTCCCAGCAGGCCGGTAGCATTTCCCGGGAATTGTTGCTGTACAAAACAGGCAATAATACAAAAAGTAATTAATAATATAGGATTTGAAGCACGATAAAGAGAATGTCTGGTAGTGTACTGTTTTTAGAGACAGCTAACAAAAAATCCTGGGGTAAATTGAAAAATTATGTAAAGAAATTTTAAAAGACTCTTTGATTAAATATGATAAAATAGGGTAAAAAGTCATGAAAGGCATTTACTGATGACGATAAAAAATAGATTGTCCATATCAAATTTACTTATGATAATTATTCCTTCGCTGCTTGCCCTGATAATAGGTTTCTTTGGAATTACAGCCTTGTGGATGCCGTTGGTCCAGCAGAATAATATAGGGGTCAGGGATCTAGAGGATTTTGAAAAAGCAAGTACCTTTATGGTCCAGCAAATTGAGGCTAAATTAGTGGAAACAGGTGAAATGGATGACCGTCCCAAAATTTCAGAAGTAGCAATTTATCTTCGTGATCTTACAGGCTATACGGTGCAAATTGAAACGGAAACTGGGCGATCCTGGACATGGGGGGATGAACCAAACAGCTATATGCCTGCGCTGCGGGCGGCGGCAGACCAATTGGATGAAACAGGAATTATATCTACTGGGGCTAATGCCGTGACTACTAAAAAAGTGCAGACTAACGATGGTGTGTATAGAATCTATATTTATGGATCACAGTTAAAAACAAGAAGCTGGCCGGGGAAAAGCCCAGCTCAAATTGTGGCAGGTATGATTTTGCTTAGTCTTATTGTAGCCGCATTTTTTGCCAATCGGTTTTTGACGCGGTTTGTATTTCGCCATATCAAGGAAGCGATCGAAGAATTGTCAAAAGGGGTCCGCCAAATCCGGGATGGAAATCTTGCTATCAAAATACAGTATAAGACGGATGATGAATTTAGGCCGATTTGCGAGGATTTTAATGATATGGCTAGGCGGCTGCGAGAATCCGTAGCGCTCATAGAGCGACAAGAAAAAAATCGTAAGGAATTATTGGCGGGGATGTCCCATGATTTAAGGTCACCGCTTACCTCCATTAAGGCCTATACGGAAGGCCTCATTGACGGGGTGGCAAAGACTCCGGAAGCAAAACTGCGATATTTGGAAATGATACGGACAAAAGTCAGTGACATTGAACGGATGATTGCCAATTTATTTATGTTTTCTAAAATGGAAATGGATGACTACCCTTATTATCCTGAGTCACTGGATTTGGCAAAAGAACTGTTGTCTTTTTTGGAGCAGGATGGAGAGGAATACAAAGCAAAAGGGCTAGTGATAAATAGCGATAATGTGCATTCGTGCGGCAAGATCTTTGCTGATCCCATGCAGCTGCGACGGATAATTTCCAATATTTTGGAAAATAGTCTGAAGTATAAAGAAGGTGACGTGGGGGATCTATGTCTATCTTGTAAAAACTATGCCGGGAAGCTGCAAATCATATTGAAAGACGATGGTCCAGGGGTGCCGATAGATGCTTTGCCGCGCTTGTTTGATGTGTTTTATCGCCATGATCCGTCTCGCAGCAATCCCAATGAGGGCAGCGGATTGGGCCTTGCCATTGTGCAGAAAGCTGTGCGGCAGATGGGCGGAAGTATCTGGGCTGAAAATGCCGTGCCACATGGCTTGCAAATTACAATAGAACTTCCAGAATATCAAACGGAAGTAAGGGGGCCGTTGCATGAAAAAGATTTTGATTATTGAGGATGACCGGGCAATTGCCGAAATTGAACGGGATTATTTAGAAATTGATGGCTTTGCTGTAGAGATTGCTTCTGATGGGGTAACGGGTCTGCAGCAGGCTTTGACCGGAGGCTTTGATCTGATACTGCTTGATTTGATGTTGCCGGGGATTGATGGGTTTTCGATTTGTAAGAAACTGCGAGAAAAAATAGATGTGCCAATACTAATGGTAACGGCAAAACAGGACGATATCGATAAAATTCGTGGATTAGGTCTCGGGGCGGATGACTACGTTGAAAAACCTTTTTCACCAGGGGTGTTAATGGCACGTGTAAAAGCGAATCTGGCGCAGTATGAGCGCCTCAACCGGGGCGAATTGGAAGCGGAATCCCCCGAAATACGAATTGGTGGGCTACGAATCCAGCCGGGGGCACACCGCGTGTTTGTGCAAGATAAAGAAATCGGTCTAAAAAATAAGGAGTATGAATTACTGCTCTTTCTGGTGAAAAATGCTGAAATTGTCTTTGATAAAGAAACCCTGTATGAGCGAATTTGGGGGTATGATGCGGTGGGGGATAGTGCAACCGTCGCGGTTCATATCAATCGCTTGCGGGAAAAAATTGAAACAACTCCCGGTGCTCCGAAACATATTCAAACGGTCTGGGGAGCAGGCTATCGTTTTAAAATTTAATCCTCAGCGATAATCAAAAATTTATAGAGTGAGGGGTTCATCATATGAGCCCAAGGCGCAGTAGCGGTATTTGCTACTGCGCTTTTTTATGCAACAGAATTGGACGGATTCAGCGGTAACGGCCCTTTGAAGAAAATGCTGTTTATAAACCGTTTAAATTCCGTACATTTGCAGTTTAAAAAATTTCTTTATACTGCAAATTGTTATTAGGGAAAAATAGGAAACTTGATGAGCAATTGGAGGCAAGCAAATGAAACAGGAGTTTAGAAAGAAGAAAATCTATATCGCTGGCGGTATCTGCTGTATTGTGTTGATAATAATCGGTTATTGCTATGGTAGTCGCCAAAATGGGAACAGTGCGGCCATAAAGAGCAAAAATATTCCCCTTGTGCAGACGTATACAGTATCACGGGCTGATATGATGCGACATATTTCACTGTTTGGAGCCACTGTAGCTGATGCAAATGTCGCTGTTGCACCTAAATATACCGGGCGCATTTTAGCCGTGAATGTGAAATTAGGTGACCAAGTAAAAAAAGGTGATGTACTGATGATCCAGGATACCGGCGATGTTGATATTTCAATCCATCAAAATCAGGCGGCGACAAAAGTTGCACAAGCGAATGCTATAGAAGCAGAAGCCACCTATGATGCAAATTATTTGAAAGCAAAAAATGCCTATGCAATTGAACAGACGATATATGACCGCAACCAGTATCTTTTTTCGATTGGCGCAATTTCTCAGGAAGCCTTAGATACAATTCAACAGAGCTATATTGCCAGCAAATCGGATTTTGAGGTGTTGGAAAATCAGCGCAGCCAGCAAGGGGATATTCCGGCTGCCGTTGAATCGAAACAGGCGGCAATTGATCAAGCCCTATATGCGACACAGGCGCTAGAAAAACAACGTAACGATTTGATTTTAATTGCGCCGCGGGATGGCGTTATTGGCTATCGTGCGGCAGAGGTTGGGGCGATTGCTGCCGCAGGTACGAAAGTACTTGAAATAGTCGATAATAGCCACAATTATGTGGATTGTTCGGTTCCGGAAAGCGATGCTGCACTCCTGCAGCCAGGAAGTCCGATACAGATGACCGTGGATTCACTGGGCGAAGATTGTTCTGGTACTGTTATTTATGTGAGTCCTTCGGTGGATGCAGCGGCTAAAACGTATACGGTGAGAATTGAGCTACAGCCGACAGCAGTGATGAAGGCAGGAATGTTTGCGCATGGACAGATTGATATTTTACAACGTCCGCAGACGTTATATATTCCCAAGGATGCGGTTTTTGAAAAAAATGGGCAGAACTTTGTTTTTGTTGTGGATGGAGAAAATATGGTTCAGTTGCGTATGGTAACTATCGGGTTGGTAAATGATGAGTTTGAAGAAATTCTTACCGGACTTGTAGCTGGCGACTTTGTAGCTGTTGGCAATCAGGATAAACTTAAAGACGGCATGAACGTGGAACGTGAAAATTAAGGTGGTTATTTAGCATGAATATTACAAGAGCATCAATTCAGCGCCCAATTGGTATTGTCATGGTTGTCGCGTTTTTTGTTGTACTTGGAGTTTACAGTTATTGTCGCATTGGCGTTGAACTTTTGCCGGCAATCAATACGCCATATGTCACGGTAACAGTTAAATATCCAGGAGCCAATGCTGATTCTGTGGAGCAGCAGGTTATCAAGCCGGTTGAAAATGCGCTGGCCTCGGTAGCAAACGTGAAGACGATTACTTCGAAAGCCAGTTATGAGACGGCAAAAATAAGTTTGGAGTTAGAATTCTTTGGCAATGCTGATACGGCGGCAATTGATGCTGCAAAAAAAATTAACGCTATACGAGGGAGCTTGCCGACGGAAATCGACGATCCGGTTGTCATCAAACGGGACTTAAATGCACTGCCGATTATGAATGTGGCAATCCTTTCTAAATATCCATTGGCAACGATGTATTCAAAGGCGCAATATACGTTTGCCGATGAACTGCAGCAGGCAGCCGGGGTTTCTGAAATTGTGCTGCAAGGCGGGCGGGATAAAGAGGTCGCCGTTGAAGTGGACAAAGGGAAAATGGCGGCGCAGCACTTGACCCTGGATAAAATTGTAGCGGCTGTTAAGGCGGAAAATCAGTTGCTGCCATCTGGTTCGGTGTATACGGAAACTGCTAAAACGGATGTCCGGGTGATTGCCCAGTATCAGGGCAGCAAGGATATTGAAGAAATTGAAGTGCCCAACAGCAGTGGGCAGCGGGTGCCCTTGAAATCAGTGGCTACGATTCGTGAGCAGGATGCACGCATTAGCCGCTTGGCCCGGGTCAATGACCAAGATGCTGTGTATATGGAAATTTATAAAAATAGTGATGCAAATGTGGTTGCGACAGTGGATAATGTGCAGAAAAAATTGGCGGATTTGCGGGCAGCGTATCCGGAATATGAATTTGTTGTCGTCAGCAACGATGCCGATTATGTCAACAGCTCTTTGCACAATACACTGAGAGCCTTGGTGGAAGGGCTTATAACAACGGGCTTAGTCTTGTTTTTCTTTTTACGAGGCTGGCGATCAACTCTGGCTGTAATGATTGCGATTCCAACCTCACTGATTGCAACATTTTTTGTGATGTATGCGGCAGGGTTCACCTTTAATATGATGTCATTGATGGCGATGACGCTTTGCATCGGCATTCTAGTCGATGATTCTATTGTTGTGCTGGAAAATATCCACCGGCATTTACGGCTGGGCGAGGACGCGACACAGGCAGCCGAGGCCGGACGTATGGAAATAGGCATGGCGGCAATAGCCATTACGCTCTGTGATATTGCGGTGTTTTTGCCGATTGCCTTTATGAATGGTATGACAGGGCAATTTTTTAAGCAATTCGGCCTTACGATTGTATTTGCGACGATCTTTTCCTTGTTTATATCGTTTACCCTTACGCCGATGTTGGCCTCCCGCTTTTTTTCGGCTGGATTTAGACTTCCCCGGGGGCCGGTATGGGATTTTATGGACCATATCGAACTTGCAGCTGTAAATCAATATGAAAAAATTTTGTATTGGAGTCTGGATCATAGAAAACGGATTTTACTTAGTGCATTGGCGGCATTTATTGGGGCAATAAGCTTTATCGTTTTTGGCTGGGTTGGATCCGAATATATGCCACAGACAGACGAAAGCAGTTTCCAAATCGCGGCAAATCTTCCGGTTGGTGAAACTGTAGAGCAGACGGATGCGATTATGACGCAAATGGAAGAGAAATTAAAAACCATCCCGGAGGTCAAATATTATCTTACCCAGGTGGGGGGGACAAATGCGAATGAAGGGCGTATACAAGTACAGCTTTATGATCGAAAACAACGCAGCCGAAACATCTGGCAGATCACGGATGAAATGCGGACATTTGCCAAAAACATAAAAGGAGCAAGCGTAAGCATCAAAGAGGCACAAGCATCCGTTGCGGGTGTTTCCGGCGGGGGTGCTGGCGGCGGCAATGGGGCACTCAAACTGGAACTTCGCAGCAACAATTGGCAGGAACTGATCGCGGCTTCAACAAAAGTTCAGAAGCTGATAAAAGATAATATCGCAGGGGTTACAGATGTCAGTACTTCCTATACCGAAGGCATGCCAGAGCTGCAGCTCAGCGTAAATCGGGAGCGGCTAAGCAGTTATAAAACCTCATTGGCTGATGTGCAGACGGCATTTTCTTCTGCGATTTCCGGTCGTTCAGCAGGAGTTATTGCAAATGATGCTAAAAATGACGGTCAGGACACGAGCATTTATGTGCGCTTTAAAAATAGTGATGGGTTTAAAGCCTCCGATATTGCGACGATCCCTCTCGATGTGAATGGAACGACGGCGTTCCTTGGCGATGTGGCCACAATTAAAAATGGCGTAGGGCCTGTAAGCATTACTCGCATCGATAAACAGCGATCTATTACACTTGGGGCAAATCTTAAGAATCGTCCGCTCAATGATGCGATACAGGATACGGCAGCACTTTTGAATCAAACAGAGCTTAATGGCGTTACCTACCGGTTTAGTGGGCAGGCGACGCAGATGCAAGATACCTTCCACGAACTTTTCATGGCCCTTGCCTTTGCCCTAGTAATTATCTATATGATGCTTGCTATCTTGTATGAATCGGTGACAACACCTTTTATTCGGATGTTTTCCTTGCCGTTAGGCATGGTAGGATCTGTTTTGTTGCTGTTTCTTACGCATAATACACTCAACTTGTACTCGCTTATTGGGATTCTTGTTATGGATGGGCTGGTTGCTAAAAATGGCACACTTCTGCTTGATTATACGCTTACCCTTATGGATCGTGGAATGAATGCGCGGGCAGCGGTCATTGAAGCCGGGAAGGTACGCCTGAAGCCGATTTTTATGACTACTATCACAATGATCGTGGGAATGCTGCCGACGGCCCTGTCGTTGACTTCAGGATCAGAGACACGTGCGAGTATGGCTTGGGTCATTATCGGCGGATTATTGACTTCGACGATATTTACACTCATTGTAATTCCGATTATCTTCTTGTTTTTTGAAAAATATCCGTTGCAGAGCTGGGGACGACGATTGCTCAAAAGTGGTGGGATGAAAAAAGAATAAAAATCGTGGCAAAGAAAAAGGGGAGGGGTTTACGATGGGGAAATTTATGAAAATTTGCCTACTGTTATTTTTAAGTGAAGTTTTTGGTCATGCTGTGCCAGGCCAGTGTGCTGCATTATCGATTGAAGAAGCGGTTGCGATGGCAACCGAAAAAAGTCCGGCGATCCAGATCTCACTGGAGGGTGAACATATAGCAGCTGCTGATTGGGGGGCGGCACGGGGGAAAACTGGAATTTCTGTTGCCGCGAAAGCCGTATTTTCAGCCAGTGACAGTAATACTGCGGGACATAGTAGCAGTAATACAAATTCAGTTACGGTTTCGCTGCCGCTATACTCTGGCGGGATCAATGAACTGAATATAGCAAGTAAAAAAGACAATTTGCAAAAAACAAAGTTAAATACCAGACAAACGGAAGCTGCGGTCAAATGGAATGTCATTATCGCGTACTATGATGCCCTGCAAGCACAGAAAACCGTGGAGGTAAACCAACAATCGGTTGATAATTACCGGGCACATTTGAACAATGTAAAACAACTGTATGCGGCGGGCAGCAATGCCCGCATAGAAGTTTTACGCTCGGAAGTAGCATTAGCTGATGCCGAGCAATCCCTGATTAAAGCTAAAAATGCCAGCGAAATTGCTATAAGTACGCTTAAAAATATAGTGAAACTGGATAGTGCGGAAGAACTTATATTGACAGACGACTTTAAATACCAGGCCTTTCAGGAAACGCTGCCTTTTTGTCTCGATTATGCACAATTACATCGAAAAGATTTGCAAGAAGATCAGCTGGCGGTTGCCATGGCCGAAAAAGGATTGAAGATAGCAGAAAATGGCTGTTTACCAACAGTGGATCTTTCGGTTGGTACTAGTTGGGATAAAAGTGGCCTGCCAAGTAGCAATAATCATGATTATTCAGCAGGTGTTGTTATTAATTGGAATGTTTTTGACAATAATGTTACAAGATCACAAATTGAAGCGGCAAAAGCTGCCGTGGAAATTGCAACTATTACCGCTAAAGAGGACCATGACAACGTGGAATTAGCGGTTCGGCAAGCTTATCTGAACATGGATGAGGCGGGAAAACGAATTGCATCTACCCGGGATGCCGTCAAGCAGGCGGAGGAAACACATTATATT
Organism: Selenomonadaceae bacterium; assembly: GCA_963678095.2. Lineage (GTDB taxonomy): Bacteria > Bacillota > Negativicutes > Selenomonadales > Selenomonadaceae. Next base: position 1,733,019 of record OY782746.1, read on the forward strand.
GCCAATGAAAAATATAAAGCAGGTGCAGGGGTAATGTTGGACATTATTGATTCTCAACTGGCACTGTCTACGGCACAACTCAATTACATAAGTGCTCAGTATGATTTTTCTCGTGGGAAAGCGACCTTGGAAAACGTTATGGGAATTAGCCGGGAAAGCTAAAGTGGAGGAGGAAATGAGTCATGTTTGCAGAGCGGCTGCTTTTTTTTAATAAGTTTATGAAAGAACCGGGGAAAATTGGCAGTATAACTCCCAGTTCGGAGTTTTTAGCCAGAAAATTACTGCTGGATTTACCGTGGAAGGAAATTGATACGCTTGTAGAGTTAGGGGCGGGAACGGGTGTTTTTACACAATTTATAGCACAACACAAGGGGCCGGATTGTCAGGTATTTGTTATTGAACAGGATGATGCCATGCGGAACATGCTTCAGCGACAGTATCCTTGGTTTCAGTTTGGCTGCCATGCGGAGCGATTACATAAATTGCTTTATAAATTCGATCTGGTTGCAGTAGACTGCATTGTATCCGGCCTGCCCTTTGCTGCTTTTTCCGAAGAAATGCGGGAGAAAATTGTAGTGGAAATAAAACGCTCCCATCGTTCGGGGGGAATCTTTGTGGCCTTTCAGTATTCATTGCAAATGTATAAACTGTTACAAAAACACTTCAGTGAAGTGGAAATTGGGTTTGAATTATTGAATATGCCACCAGCGTTTGTATATCATTGTAAAAAATAAAATAGCCGGTTTATAAATAATTTAACTTTTATAAAAAAACAATTTAAGTTTGTATTGTATCTTACAGTAAAGAATGTTTAGTAAGGGCTAAATCGCGATAATTAAACTATATGCCTGGGGAAAAAGACAGGCAAAGAAGGAGGACTTATGAATTTTGTAAATCAAATCGATTTTTCTATTTTAAATTTTATTGTGGCATATTTTCAGTGTGGATTTCTGGATACGGTGATGCCGGTGGTCTCGGAACTGGGAAACAATGGTTTTATCTGGGGGATATTAGCTTTGGGTTTGTTATGGAAAAAAGAACACCGAAAAACCGGCTTTGGGATTTTGGCCGTTTTGGTGATCGGGTTTATTATCTGCAATCTTGGCATAAAACCACTGGTTGCGCGAATAAGACCCTTTGAATTTAATCCGGCAATCAAGCTTTTGGTAACTGCACCACTGGATTATTCCTTTCCTTCGGGGCATACATGGGCGTCATTTGCTGCCGTTACGGTGCTGTTCCTTCATCGATTGAAGGGGCGGTATGTGGCACTGGCCTTTGCCATGCTGATGGCATTTTCTCGATTATATCTGTATGTGCACTATCCAACGGATGTCCTGGCGGGCATATTGCTTGGAATTGGGCTTGGTGTTATGACGGTTTATCTGGGAAATCGAATCATGGCTGGTGCAAAATCGGGATTGTGCGGGCTGAGGAAAATAAACAAGACCATGCCGGCAGAAAATAAACCGACCGTACCTTCAAAAGGGTAAAGAAAGGGGATCCTTTATAGTCAGTATGGGGTTCGTTTTTTCGGTAAGTAAATGATAAGGATACAAAAAATGGGAATAACAAAGAAACATTGTATAATTATTTTGATTTTAGGGCTATACGTATTTTTTATAGGAAATGCTTCTATTTTTATCACAGATCCAGTGGAAGCAAATTATACCCTGACGGCAAAAGAAATGTTACAGGCCGGGAACTATATATCACCACAAATTTATGGTGATTATTGGTATGATAAACCGATTTTCTTTTATTGGGAGCTTATAGCAGCCTTTAAGATTTTTGGCATCAATGAATTTGCGGCCCGCTTTTTTTCGGCAGTTTTCGGGATAATTGGTCTTTTCATGACATACTGGTTTTCTCGCAAGATTTATGATGCCAAGACAGCACTGCTGTCGTCATTGATATTGGGAACATCCTTTGAATATTGGCTTATTGCCAAGGCTGTTATAACAGATATGACATTTTTTGTATTCTTTGATGCGCTTCTCATCTTTTTTTATCTTGCCTATACAAGTCAGCGCAAAGGATATTATTATGGCTGTTATTTTTTTGCGGGTTTGGCCGTGCTCACAAAAGGGCCAATTGGGATTTTGCTACCAGGCCTTATCATAGTGTTGTTCCTTCTTTCCCAGCGGGACTTTTTTTCAATGAGAAAAATGAAGGTTTTGTCGGGGACGTGCATTTTTTTGCTCGTTGGGGGAAGCTGGTATTGGATTATGTACAACCTGCACGGGCAGGAATTTCTCATGGTATTTTTAGGGGTTCACAATGTTTTGCGGGCGACAGTATCGGAACATCCCAGTTCTAATGTCTGGTATTATTATACGGTTATATTTTTTATCGGTTTTTTTCCGTGGAGTTTTTCTATGCCCCTGCTTTTACGGCGTTATTGGAAAAAACGCGAATGGCCAGTTGTGGATATGACTACAAGATTTTTGCTGATTTGGGCGATTAGTATTGCCCTTTTTTATCAATGTATGGCGACTAAATATACCACATATACCTTTCCGTATTTACTGCCCATTGCAATTTTAACAACTCGAAGCCTACTAAATCATATCCAGATAATTAAACGAATTGTCATAGTGAATATAGTTTTTTATACGATGCTGACGTTTTGGGTAGCCGTTCCATACTGTCAAAAATATTCTGCTAAAGAAGCAGCGACGGCTATTGCAGCGCAGGCGTCACCAGAAGAAACTATTATCAGCTATGGTGATTATAAAACATCCGCTGTATTTTATAGTGATCACTTGATTTATCGTTTGGAGAAGGCAGCTGATATTGAAAATTTAAAGCCCAAAGCGATGAGTTGGAGTAACAAGAATGTCATGCCGTTTCTTTCGGAAGAAGAAGCCTCGCAAAAAAATGAACTGTTGGCAGTCGTTGATGCGAATAAGGTGGATGTATTCAAACAACAGATGCCAGGCGACTGGCAGGTGTTGAAATCATTTGATACAGTACAGATTTTCGAAAAGAAGTCTATCGATAAATAGTTTTTATGTGGGCTTTGACAACCTTTTTAAGTTTTTTACAGGATCTATATAGTTGTATAACGCTGGCACAGGCGAAACCGTCTGTGCCAATTTTTATGCCTAAAAATGAGCAGTAATTAATTTTTTATGCGATTTTCCTGGTTTAAAATACATTTCTCAGGAGGAACAAGAGAGTTTATGGTTAAATATAAAGAATACTATACAGGTTGGTTCAAGGGAGAAAGAAATTTCTGCCCCAAATGGGAGTACAACAAAAAAACTATAATTCCGATCTCAGTTGGTTTTCAAAGTTTAGTAGTCATTTCAATATAGGAAAGTAAGAGCCTGGATGGGGGCAACAAAATACCGCAGGCGGAGTCGAGCAATGGGGAGTAAGGAACGCCGATGGAACCTTTAGTTGGAGACTAAAGCTTAAACCTGAAGTGGATAGGCTACAAAAGGAGAGGCGATACCTGAAATACCAGAAGTAACAAACATTATGGTGATAGGAGAAAAATAGATGAACACAGTTTTTATGGAATGGGTGAAGTTGAAAAAAGAGTCGTTTGAAAATGATGGAGTAAACACAGATGATATAAAATGGATTGAAAAAAATATTGATATGATAAGGACAAAACTTAATCGATTAACACCTGATGGGGTAAATAAATGGGAATCAGATCCTAATGGTTGGGGACAATAGGAGGAATGTTTATGGAAGAAAACTCATATTTAAATGTATTACCAGAAATATTTCAAAAGAGGAAAGAAAGTATAGGAAAAACAATAAATAAAATTAAAACAAAAAGTGTAAAAGAAAATTTTATTGATCGGCATATTAGCTTTTTATCACTGGATTATTCTACTATTGCAATAGGAGAATGGTTACTTCATCATGATGTTGTTGCTACAAAGCAAAACTTCTATTTAGCTGCAAAGATACAAGAGATTTTATTCCAAAAGTATGATGATAAGAGTAAGATAGTATCATCTTCATTTGTAAATATGAGTAGTTATCTTAAATTATTACCAGCTTTAATAAGCGATTCTAATCAGATTATAGATTCTTTAGCCAAGCTAATTGGCAATAGACCAAAGGAAGAAGAGGGCGGGCATCCTTTTGCTGATAACGTTGGATATGCAATCAAATATCTTTTGTTGAATGAATATGCGAAGGCAAAGGTACACATTGATGCACTGTTGGGCATGGAGAATAATAAAGAATTGAAATTACGTATTGGTTATGGAAAAGTTTTAAAAGGAATTTTAGATATAGATGAAAAAGCTGTCAATGAAGGGTTAAAGGTGATGTTAGACTGCTACAAAAAAGATCGTGAGTACAAAGATTCCCCTGAAGAATTTTTTAGCATTCCCGTTTTAGGATTTGCAAAGTTGGCTATTAGAAGGGGGATTAACATTTATATTGATGACACAATTGTACCTAAAGAAATGTTGGAGGCGCATGAGATTGAATATCCGGAGATTGATTACATAAAATGAATCTAGGAGTATTCAATAGCAAAGTAGAGACATCGGGGACGTTTCTTTTTTGTCAACACGATGATATTTTTGTGAAGGTTGCCAAGAAAAGTGCGAAAGTTAAGGTGGATGGGGGATTTCTATATCGGAATGAAAATGAGCTACAAGAATACCAAGAGGAATTATAGCTAAAAGTTGACGAAAAAGAAATGTCCCTAACTGTCCCCAATAGATATTCTGACTATCTAATGAGATATTGCTAGGATGGGGTAATCAAATATATATTCCGGAGGTGAATGCAAGTTGGTTCAAATAGAATGTGATTGTAAAGAACGATATGGAATAGAAATTAATTCTTATAAACTATTTGAAGAGTTGAAAAACTTTTTTAAAGAACAGGTGAGAAAAGGAGTATTTAATGATGTTCCTGTAGTAGAACCATTTTATGTAGGACATAGTGAGTTAAAAGAAGTAAATGAAATAAAATGGTATGCAACAAAATGGTATAAATGTAATGTATGTGGATGCTTGTGGGAGTTTGATTATCCTGATTTCCCGGCAAAAGGATTTGTAAGAAAATTCGAGAATGGCAAGTATGCCAGGACTGTTGTGAGACCCGCCTCTACTCGACTAACTGTCCCTGCAGCGGGCCGCAGCAGTAAGCGATGATCGACTCAAAGCCCTCTATGCTTATAAGGCCAGCGAAGCGATTAAAGACGCCAAAGCTAAAGGGGATTTAGCGAAAATAGGCCGTATCAGCAAAAATGATCTGTCGCTCAGCGTAAGCTTCGGCTCGACAAGTGAAGAAAGCCAAAGCAACAGCACCAGTAAACTCGCACAGGGCAGCCATGTAGATGCCGATGGAAATGTCGCGATTCAAGCTACGCAGGGAAATGTTGACATCAAGGGTTCGGATATCACCGGCAAAAACATTGCCCTCGATGCCAAGAAAAACGTAAATATCACCGTAGGGACAGCAATAAGACCACCAGTGACAGCCATAACAGCGATGCCGGAATTGGCGTCAGCTTCAGTACGGCAGGACTCACCGGGGTTGAACTGCACAGCAACCAGCAAAGCGATGCGGTCAAAGAAAATACCACGACCTATAAGGCCAGCACCGTTACGGCGAAAGACACCCTGGATCTGTATTCCGGGGAAGATACCAATATCCTTGGTTCCAAAGCCAGCGGGGACAAAGTAAAGGTTAAAGTCGAAGGCAATCTGAACCTTGAAAGTCTGCAGGATAAGGATACCTATGAAGAAAAGAGCGATTCCGGTGGCTTTGGCATCAGCTCAAATGTTATACATCCAGAAGACGGAAAAACAGGCGGCAATGTCTTCGATACGCCAAACTATAGCGGCTCGGTTAGCAAAGGCAATATGGACTCGGATTATAACAGCGTAAACAAGCAGGCGGAAATTCATGCAGGACAAGGCGGCTTTGTCATCGAAGTAGGGAAAAATACCGACCTGAAAGGTGCGGTTATTTCGAGTGATGCTACGCCAGATAAAAACAAAATCAGTACAGGGACGCTGACGTATGCGGATATTCAGAATAAGGCGGAATATAGTGCGGATAATAGCGGCTTTTCTCTGCAAACGGAAAATCATGCCAAAACAACAAATGACGTAGATGCTTCGGGCAACCCTATCATTAAGAGAGAAAAAAATCAAGTAATAACACCGGATATGAGTATGTCCATAAAGGGGAGCAGTGCAAGCACAACAAAATCTGGTATTGCAGCAGGCACGGTTGAAGTAAGAAATGGAAACTATGATCTATCTGGATTGAGTCGAAATACAGCAGATACCATGCATGCGCTTGGGGAAATTTTTGATGCTAATAGCGTAAAAGAGAAACAAGAACTAGTGAACTTGTTTGGACAAGAATCCTATAAGTTAATAGGGGATATCTCTTTACGGCAATATGAAAAAGCGAAAAAAGAAGCGCAGCAATATAAACCAGATTCCGTCGAATATAAAAAAGCGATGGAAAATGTAAAAGCCTGGGATGAAGGCGGCAGTAAAAAAATTCTCCTGCATGCTTTAGCCGGCGGTATTATGTCCAATATGGCGGGGAATGGATTTTCAGCAGGGGCTAGCGGGGCCGCATTAAATGAAGCTGTTCAAAAAGAATTAGCAAAAATAAAAGATACAGGCGTACATGAACTTGCTAGTATGGCCATTGGAGCTGTTGCTGCAAAGATTATAGGGGCAGATGCAAAAAGTGCAATGGCTGCGGCCTTGAGCGGAACCAAGAACAACTGGCTGGATCATGAAATGCAACTCGCTATGCTTATTGAACTTGAAAACGCAGGGCATGATCTAAATAACTCTGAAGTGAGGGCTAAACGAGCTGCAATCTATGCAAAATATAAAGCCCTAGATGCCTGGAATGATGAAAATATTCCATCACAATCGTTCAATAATAGTATAGAGCCTAAGTTGGAAGAACAAATGGGAAATGACCTGGATGTATCCAAGTTTGGGATGACGTCAAATTTGGAGACGGCCATTAATGCTTATTCAGGAGAAGGTTCTTATGAACTGGCACAAATAGCCCGTGAACGGCTTGATGGTGGAGAAAGTTTTGCTGATCGGATTATGTTTGGAACAGTACATTCGGATTTGTACGTTCCTCGTTCAGAACCATCGGAAATATATTCGCCCAATACACACTTGGGTGAAACCGTAGAATCTGTTATGGCCAATAATGGTAGGATGAATGAAGATGGACAATTTGTTCGTAGCGATGGGAGTATATGTTACAATTTACCTGGGGCAGGCGATTATTATGCAAGGCTGGGATACCATGTAGTACCAGGCCAAGATAATGTGCATTATACAATTACCCCGCAGGGAACTTTTTGGACAACAGCACCTTTAACAGATGCATCACCTTGGCAAATAGTGACAGAGAAAGTTGAAAATGCCAAAGAAACACTTAGTGAAATGGCGGGGCCTGTTCTCGATGGCGGTGCCGGTTTTGTAAAGCGAATAGATGATAATGTAAGCTTTGGAATAGTGCAAAATGGTTATGAAGAAATAACTGGCCACAGAATTGACGATAGAGATACCCTTGCTTTTTATAAAGGTGCAGTGGCTGGTGACATATTGTCTGGAGGGATTGGTAAATTAGAATTTAATGCAGGTATTGCTGGGGTAATAATGAATACTCCCGTAGATCTAGTAAGTCCCAATGGTGAATTAAGTATAGCTAGTTCTAAACCTATTGCTATAGCCATTGGTTTAGGAAACGGTACAATGGTAATGTCTGCTGGAAATCTACAGCAAGACTTGTTAAAGGCTACTACTCGTGAGTCTGAGGGGCCGAGTAAAGCTGGAGGTAATTTTGCGGGAAAAGTTAACACAGCAGACATTCCTAACATGTCTAAAAATGAGCTTATCGAAAAATTACCGAGCGATTGGAAGGTCACAGAAAACAATGGATTTGTGCATGTTAGAGATGCAGAGGGAAATATCCGTATGAGGATTGACCCACCCGATAAGGTTACAAATTATGACCATGTTCATTTATATGATGAAACGGGGAAACCATTGGACGTGAACTTAAATATTGTTGATAGGAAAAGTCCAGATGCCCATATACCAATAGATAAATAGGAAAGTAGGTAAATCTCATGAAAGCAAAACAAATTCAAGAGCAACTTGAAAAATTACATTATTGGGATGCCAGAGTATTAAGTTTAGACGCCCAATATTTCGGTGATGAGGTAACCATTGTATTTGAAGATTCAGACAGAAATATTAAGATATCGTTTACGGGTTGTTCTAAAATAATGCTTTCCACTAATCCTGAGGACAGAAGAAATCCAATTAGGGAACTTACCATTTCTCAAATACCCTATTTTATTCAAGATATTGAAGTTGAAGATATTTTGGTAAATGGTTATGATTTATTAAGTTGTAAAATACTGATGCCCCCAATGAATATTGAATTAAATTGTAATTTAATCAATATTGGCGAAGCAAAATAACAGCAGAAAATGAGATTCTTTAAATAACTGATTCACTGCATAATTTTGCTCAAACTCACCACAAAATAATGAAGGTTAGCAATAGCCATTGGTTTAGGAAACGGTACAATGGTAATGTCTGCTGGAAATCTACAGCAAGACTTGTTAAAGGCTACTACTCGTGAGTCTGAGGGGCCGAGTAAAGCTAAAGCTCCATCGGATTTTGCAAACAGAGAGTTGCTAGAAGTCCATTATGGCAAACACGGTGGCGAATTTAAAGGGGCTTACAAGAATGTTGATGAGTACTTAGAAGGTGCACGAGATGTAGTGAAAAACGGAATCAAAGAGCAATACGAGTATTGAATAGTAATCGTGAATGGAGGGATATATATCAAATATTTAGCACTTGTTAAAAATTTAGACCCATATATTGAAGAAGAGGTTACAATTGAGATTCAAGTAAAATGGTACCTATAGATAGGACACAAGAAAAAAAGTGTTCAATCTATAGGTACTTTTTTATATAATACAGATAATTGGAGGAATGCACATGAGTAAAATTATTTTTACACGAGAAAATATAGAAATATTACAGAATAATCCTAACGTCTTAAAGGTTTCAGAAAAAACGATTACTTATTCTGATGAGTTTAAACGTGTATTTATTGAAGATTATCTCAAAGGTAAGCTGCCTAGGGCCATATTCCAAGATGCTGGATTCGATATTAATATAATTGGTATTAAACGCTGTGAACAATCTGCTGCTAGATGGATAAAGGCTTATAATAAAGACGGAATTATAGCTTTACGAGATACGCGAAAAGAATCTTCTGGTCGTCCACGTATAAGTGAACTTTCTCAAGAAGAAGTTATTCAACGGCAAGAAGCTAGAATTAAATTATTAGAACAACAAGTTAATTTGTTAAAAAAAGCCGATATGATCGAAAGGAGGCTGGTAAACAACAGCATAAACCTATCAGCAAATGAAATTTTTGCATTAATTCAAGATACTATATCTAAATATAATCTAACGAATATAGTATCTTATTTCTGTGATTTATTGAATGTTTCAAGGTCTGGTTATTATCATTATCTTAAATCTGTTACCAGGCGGAATGAGTGTGAAGCCCAAGATTTAAAAGCACGAGAGTTAATATTAAATGCATTTAATGCTCACGGTTATAAGAAAGGTTCACGATCTATAAAAATGACGTTAGCTAATGAATTCAATGTAGTCTTTAGCCGAAAAAGAATTCAAAGAATCATGCGCAAATATAATATTGTTTGTCTTATTCGAAAGGCTAATCCGTATCGCCGAATGGCAAAAGCTACGAAGGAACACCGTGTTGTGGCAAATCTTTTAAACAGAGAATTCAAGCAGGAGATTCCAGGAAAAGTTTTGCTGACAGATATTACATATTTACCATATCAGGCATCTAATATGGCTTATTTATCGACGATAAAAGACAGCTCAACTAACGAAATTCTAGCATATCATTTATCGAAAAGAATTACTCTAGATATCGCTACAGAAACTATAGAAAAATTAATGCAGAACAATAAAAACTTAATTGCAAAAAATGCGTTTATTCATTCTGATCAAGGTTGTCATTATACGAGTCCTAAATATCAAAAATTACTTAAAAAGTATGGATTAGGGCAATCGATGTCTAGACGAGGGAATTGTTGGGATAATGCACCACAAGAATCATTCTTTGGCCATATGAAAGATGAAATTGATTATAGAAATTGTACATCATTTGAAGAAATGCAAAAAATGATTGATGAGTACATACGATATTATAATGCTTACCGGTGTCAGTGGAATTTAAAACAGCTGACTCCTGTTCAATACAGAAATCAGCTGTTAGCTGCTTAGCACCCTTTTTTATATTGTCCTTGACATAGGGTCCACTTTAAAGGCGTTGAATTTACAGGGTTTTCTTTTATTTGTCCATATAAAATTGAAACTGGGCATACCTATCCTGTTTCGCTAGGTTTTACAATTCTAGACAAGTTTGAAATTCGAGAAAACTTTACCAAAAGTAAACAGCTAGAGCGTGTTGATTCAGGTTATAAATATTGTATTCGAGGCATACTGCATGAGAATTGGATAGATGCAGGAATAGACATTGCAGATGATGATGAATACTTTGTTGATTACCCAGACTTGATTAGAAAGTATGTCGAAATACAAGTCGACCGAATTAGTATTGAGTTTTTGAAAATGTAACCATTGACTGCAAAAATTTGACTAAGCTCACTGCAATATATAGAAAGATGACAATTGTAGTCTGTAATCCTAGATTTCACAGCAATTTGATGGAAAAGGCTTCTTTGATAACGTAGACCACGGATGGATGATGAAGTTTTTGCAAGAACGAGTTCAAGATGCGAACCTACTGCGACTATTGTTAAAAGAATATGAAGATGAAGAAAAAGTAGTTTATAGATTTGGACCAAATGAGGAGCAAATGGGTAAGATCGAGTTGAATAAGAAAACGAATATGTTTTCAGAGATTGAGGCGGTTCGAGATCCAAATCAATCTTCAAAATTCTATTTTGACAGAGCAGCACAACGTCTTGCAAGGTGCCTAATAAAAGAAAAAGAAGAATTTTTAGAAAAAATGTCATTTGAGTCTTAAAGGTAAAGGCAGGTAGGCGTATATGGCAGATACACTGAAAGTTATTTATAGCCAAATTTTTCAAGCAGTAAGCATCAAGGAGACGCCGTTGATAGGGGCTCAAGAAAAAACACGATGGATTCCTATTTTACTATGTTGGGTTCCGGATAAACACATTGGTATTTCTGAAGACGGATTTTGGGTTGTGGAAGAAAGAAGTGGACTGCGCATTTTAGATAGTGCAAAATCTTTAGTTCGAATAAAAATTTTGCTGGAGAAACCGATAGAAAAAATCCGAAGAGAATTGATAACATATTTTTGTTCTTCTAATATTATTGAGGATGTGGATGATATTTTTCCATTTATAAAAATAATACAAGGAGTGCTTGAAGATGGCTTTGACTACTGGATGGAATTAGCTTTTAAGTGGTATGATGAGTTCCCTTTGGAAAGAAAAATAGTATTAAAAAACACGTTATCTAAAATTGTAGAAAACAAATCGGTAACTCAAAAATTAAGACACAAAGCTAGGAAAGAACTTAAACGAATTAATGAATTCACACGGCAAGATATAGAATAAACTTACTGTAAAATAATTGCTCATGCCGCAGGAGTGGTGTTTACACAGGAACCGTATGAAGAAATAGGTGGTATGTATCAACAGAAGATGGAGATTGTGGATAGGTTACTCTAAAATAGACAGTTTTCTTGAGGAGCTGCTAGAATAATAGGAAAACATATGAACTATAACATTCAAAATTTTATTAGTGAGATAAGTATTGTGATTTCCGAAGTGGAAAAAGAACTTCTAAACCGTAAAAAAGGAATACAAGGCGATGGCAACTATCAGCAACTAGAGTTCATAAAAACTGAGTTGGTTCAAATTAGAAACCAGGCTCAAACTAATACATTACTACCTAGGGATAAGCGATATACAGCGTTTTCACGGTATGTAGTTGATGAGTGGGATACCGGTTCAGTTTTGGGAAGAAAGTTATGTGATTTAGCCAATAAATACAAAAAGAAATTATAGGTTGCATGTGTAGACGCCGGGACGTTCCTTTTTGTTAACAAAGTTGGTAGGTTGGATAGGCTACAATAAAAAGGACAGTTTTCTTGATAAGCTGCTAGAATAATAGGAAAAACATAGCTCAAATGTAACCATAAGAATTTTGAGTTATATATTATAATCATGAACCGAAGCAGCTTTGCGAATATATCGCAATCCCTTGCAAAGGATCATAGGAACGTAGATACCTGCATAGAGTTGGCACAGGCGATTTCGCCTGTGCCTATTTTTATGCCCAAAACAGGGAACCCTAAAATTCAGATAAAAGAAAATGGAGGAAAAGATCATGAAACAAGGCAGAACGTTAGTCAGAGCATAGCTTGAAGAAAGTAAGCCGCAGGATGGCGTCATTTATAGAAGGAACCTGTTCTGTGGCATTAAAGTTTTCTTTGGGGTATGGGAAAATATAAAAGTTTTATAGCGTAAATAACAAATATAAGTCAATATAAGGATATTAATCCCGTGAATATTGTTTTCTTATAGAAAAACGATATAATATAGGGAAAAGGAGCGATGCTTATTTTGTTAAATCCATATACTCCCGGAGCTGATGTACCACCAAGATTTTTGGCTGGTCGAGAGAATACGATTCAGGAAGCCGAAGAGATCTTAACGTATATTGCGAATGGCTATTTTGCTCGTTCTGTTGTTTACTATGGACTTAGAGGTGTCGGAAAAACAGTATTGCTCAATCATATCGAAGATATGGCAGAAGAAAAAGGAATTCATTTTGAGCATATTGAAATTGCTGAAAGAGATTCTTTTAAAAATAATATATCCTTGAATATCTTAAAATTAATCAGGCAAATGAGCGCAAAAGCAAAGGCGAAACAATATGTAGACAAAGCATTATCTGTATTGAAAGCATTTTCTGTCCGCTATTCACAGGAGAATGGCTTTAGTATAGGTGTTGATGCGGAAGTTACTTCAGCCGTGGGAGTTTCGGATACAGGAAACTTTCAAAACGATTTGACGGAATTACTTGTATCGCTGGGGAATATAGCGAAAAATCAAGAATGTGGTGTGGCGCTATTTATTGATGAAATTCAATATCTGAAAGATGATGAATTTGAAGCATTGATTGCAGCAATTCATCGAGTCAATCAGAAAGCATTGCCGCTGGTTATTTTTGCAGCTGGGTTGCCCAAAATTGCAAAAATTGCTGGTGATGTTAAATCGTATGCAGAAAGGCTGTTTCAATTTGTTTCTATTGGATCACTTGAACGAGCGGCTGCAAAACTTGCATTAGAAGAACCTGCGAAACGATGGCAGGTTTCTTATAGTGAGGATGCACTTGATTTGATTTTAGAAGCAACCGGGTGTTATCCGTATTTTTTACAGGAATATGGGAAACAGGTATGGGGCGAGGTTTCGGAAGAACGACGGGAAATTAATAAAACAATGGCCCAGGCGGCCTATCCGGCATTTGAATGTAGTTTGGATGAAAGCTTCTTCAAGGTTCGTCATGATCGGGCCACTCCGCGTGAGCTTGAGTTTATGATTGCCATGGTAAAATGCGAAAAGCTGCCTTGTTCAACAAAAGAACTTGCCGAGCAATTGAATTGTGCCATATCAACCGTATCACCGCTGCGGGCGCAGCTCATTCATAAAGGCTTTATCTATTCGGCCAATCGAGGTGAAGTGGATTTTACCGTGCCACAGTTTGATAAGTTCTTAAAAAGGATACATGGAATTTTGTAGAACTGGAAGCTTATTATAATGGCAATAGTAGTGATGAAAAATAATAGTTGCTCTGGCGTGGCTTCATCTAAGGAAAATAGTGCATTGATCTTAATGCGTGTAGTGTCTATCTGCTAATCAAAGGCCTCTTTTTAATTAAAAATGTTATGGAATAGTATGTTTGAATAGGAAGATTGTGATTTTACAAAGTTTTATTTAAGTTAATCAAATGAATTTTGTATAGTTTGCTCTTTTTTTGAGTTTTATTTAAAATGTTTGATTATTTGTTTGAATAAAATACAATTTAATCTAATAAAATAGGTAAAGTTATTCCGTTATTTTGTTAAAAAGGATATAATGAGAAAAGGAGGGATGGAAATGTTAGAAAAAGATGTAGAAGACCTCGTTAGAAAAGTTCAATCTTTTAATACAGAGCTTAATTATGTAGAAGTAAAAGAAGCACATATAGATTGTCCGAAAAAACTATATGATACCATTTCTGCTTTTTCGAATCTTAATGGTGGTGGCATTTTGCTGTTTGGCCTACGGGAAGCCGAGAGTTTTGCTGCGGTTGGCGTATACGATGCAGCGGATCTGCAGAAAAAAGTGACGGAACAATGTAAACAAATGCAGCCGGTTGTCAGAGCGCTTTTTACATGTTGCAAAATCGAAGGGAAAATGGTTGTTTCGGCAGAAATACCGGAAATAGATATTGCTGATAAACCGTGTTTTTATAAAGGCAAAGGTCGGTTGACCGGATCTTATATTCGCGTAGGGGATTCCGACGAACAGATGACAGAGTATGAAATTTACAGCTATGATGCTTTTCGGAAAAAGTATCAGGATGACATCCGTGTGCTGGACCAATTAGATTTTGCTAGGCTGGACAAAAACAAGCTTGATCAGTATATGATTGCGTTGAGAAATCGTAAGGAACGTTTGGCGGCGCTGCCGGAAGAAGAGGTTTGCGAATTGATGAGCATAACCAAAAATCGTGTGCCGACGCTAACCGGCCTGCTGTTGTTTGGGAAATATCCGCAGGGCTATTTCCCGCAGTTGCGTATTACGGCGATCGTTGTTCCTGGAACGGAAATCGGTGAAACTGGCAGCATAGGAGAACGTTTCATCGACAATCGGCGCATTGATGGAACGCTGCCGGAAATGCTGGACGAAGCTGTGCGTTTTGTGCATAAAAACATGTCGACGAAAACAATTATTGACAAGGCGACAGGTGCGCGGCGTGATCGTACAGAATATCCCATGGAAGCTGTTCGTGAAGTTGTATTGAATGCCTTGATTCACCGCGATTATAGCATCCATACAGAAGGCATGCCGATTCAAATACAGATTTTTAAAGATCGGCTGGAGGTTAAGAATCCTGGCGGGATTTATGGCCGCTTCAAGATTGATCATATTGGCAAGGTTCAGCCGGATACGCGAAATCCTGTACTGGCAACCATGATGGAGGACTTGGGCCTTACGGAAAATCGCTATTCTGGAATACCAACGATATATCGTGCAATGAAAGAATGGGGATTACGGGAGCCTGTTTTTGCCGACGAAAGAGGCTGTTTTTCGGTAATCTTATATAATGAAGTCCATGCTGCGCTGGAAGCGAAAACAGGAAAACCTAGTGAGGAGCATTCCTTGTTGCAATTCTGCCAAAAACCGCGTTCACGGGCGGAGCTTGCAGAGTTTGTTGGCGTGAAAACTGCGTATCATGTGATGCAGCGGTATATTCTTCCGCTGATTGCGGCCGGGAAATTGGAAATGACGCTGCCGGATAAACCGAAAAGCCGTTATCAAAAATTTGTTGCCAGACGATGAAGGTGGTTTTGACAACATCGTAATGGGTGCTGAACATAAATATACGCACTCTGATTTTGGCAAAGCTGTTTTGGGAAGGAATAAGAAAAAACCTTAAAAAAACCTTATTGCGAAAAAATCATGCAAAATCAGATGAAATAGAGCAAAGTTTTGTAAAAAATATCCAGTCTATAAGATTGATAAAAACTGTGTAAAGGCCTGAAAATAAAGGGTTTTTTGATTTTGCTGGAAAGAAAAAAAGGGCTGAATTTCCAAATAAAATACTTCCCATATAATGGCTCACTTGTCAAGACAGAAATCTAAAGATTTCATAATGAACCTTAAGCTGTGGCATAGTCTATCAGCATTACTGGATAGTACAGCGTAGCTGGCGCCTGATAATTAATTGCTGAATGATGCCGTTTAAAATTGTAGGTATAGATGTACTTCTTAATTGCTTGATACGCCTCTTTTAGGTTAGCATATTGGGTTAGATAAGCTTCTTCATACTTGAAACTTCGGAACCAACGTTCAATCATAATATTGTCAGCCCAGCGACTTTTGCCATCCATGCTTTGGCGGATGTTATTCCCCTTGAGAAATTCAATATACTCATTGCTAGTAAATTGGCACCCTTGATCCGAGTTTAAAATCAGTGGCTGGGCAACTCTAAAAGCTTTTCGAAGTGCATTGATGACCATCCTTGTATCCAACGTATCATCTAACTCCCAGCCGACAATACATCGACTATACCAGTCGATGACAGCGGTCAAATAGAGAAATCCTCGTTTGAGGGGAATATAGGTGATGTCAACTGACCAGGCTTGATTCGGCCGAGATATTACGGCATTGCGTAGTAAGTAAGGGCAAACTTTTGCCTGCTGCATGCGCTTTGAGAGATTCATCTTCGGATATATGGCGTCAATTCCCATTTCTGTCATATATCGGCCTGCTTTCCTGCGGCCTACTAAATAACCGAGGCTTTTAAGTTGAGATGACATTTGACGTGCGCCCCAAGCGGGATTATCCGTATGAATACGGGTCTATAATGGCCTTACATGCAAGCTCTTTTTCTGAAACTGGCGTTCCTTTGTAATAAATGCTAGTACGATTTACTTCAAGTAATTCAGCGCCTTTTTGAGCTGGAAGTTCCTTAGTCGTCAAAAGGTTTCGGACTAAATTTACTTTCGTAGTCAGGTCCAAGGAATTCTGTAGATTTTTTTTTCAACCAGTCCACCTGCATGGTGAGCTGGCCAACCTTTTTAGCATATTCGTCTTTCTCTTTGCGTTCCTCATCAAGCTTTTCTCTGATATTCTCCTCACGGGAATCATCGAATACAACAGAGGCTTTATCAAGAAATTCCTTTTTCCAATTGCGCAAAAGATTTGGCTGTATGCTATTTTCGGTAGCTATCGAGTTGAGATCTTTCTCGCCCTTGAGCAGTTCAAGAACAAGATCCGATTTGAATTTTGCTGTGAAATTTCTTCTTTTCCGAGACATAAATGAACCTTCTTTCGAGTGTTATCTACAGTATATCAGGTTCATTATAAACGTGTTCAGAAAATGTCTTAATTTATGAGACCATTATACCAAGCCGATGATGGGAGTTCGATTCTCCTTGCCCGCTCCATAGAGAATACAAGGCCTCACAGGATTTCCTGTGAGGCCTATTTTGTGCAAAAACCTTATCATGGAGTAAAATTTGAAAATAGGTTCTTATTCAAGGGGAATAACGGGGCTGTTTTTTTGTTAACAAGGGGATATTCTTTAAATAAGAATTGCTGCAGGTTGTCAAGAAACGTGAGAAAGTTAAGGAGACGATGGGTTTTGTATACGGGAATTGAAATCAGTGACAGGAATAGCAAAGGGAATTATAGCTAAAAGTTGACAGAAGCCGGCTAGTATTTCTTTTACACGGATATAATAAATTCTTAGAAACGTCCTTAACTGTTCGGATCACTGGAGCGTTTATCTAGGAACGGATTCGCTTAAAGCAGTGGTCAAAAAATCAAGGTATACAGTAAGCTCTTTAGGTAAAAATACATCGTTTCGTTTTAATAGCCCTATTTCAATCAAAGAACCTTTTTTTAATGGAAGGGAAATAATATTGGGGTTCATGTAATTTTTCACAATGCAGCCAGTTCCTATATTATAGGCATTTGTATTTGCCAGAAGATTATTCATGGCACCACGGTCTTTTACATAAACGATTTGTTTAATCTGAAAAGTGAAGCAATACATCATCTTGCTGATAGGTCAGATACGGATAATCTTTTAATTGTTCTAACTCAATAGATTTGAGCTGCGACAGGGGGTGCTCTTTTCGAAGAAAAACATGCTGAGTTATTGATGCTAGAGGAGTAAATGTCAGTGATTTTGAGATGAAGTAGCGATCAAAAAAAGACTTGTTTAAATCCGTTAATGCGACAATACCTAGAATGCTTTTATCCGTATAGACATCATTGATTACGTCCGTGGTTTTTCCTTCGCGAACGGTTATATTGTAGTTGCGCTCACTAAAATGATCCATTAGCTTTGCAACACTCTCTATGGCAAAGACATAATGTTGGGAAGATATAGAAACTCTTGTTACGTCGATTGTTTTATGTTTATTAAAATGGTAGAGGATGGATTCGGTTTGTTCCAAAAGCATTTTTGCATAAAATAATAATTCCATGCCATCTTTTGTGAAGAGAACACCTTTGTTTGTTCTGTCTAAGATGGTAATATTTAATTCAGTTTCAATCTCTTGAATAGCTTTGCTGATACTTGGTTGCGTTACATAAAGGGCAGCGGCTGCTTTACTGATTGAATTGTGTTTTGAAATTTCCACGATATATCGAATTTGTTGAAGTGTCATGCAACAGACTCCTTTCTAAAAGAATTTGTTATAACTTGATTCTATAGCAAGTGCTTCATAAGATCAATTTTACAACCTATAAAAGGAAGGGATATAATATAAAAAATAAGAATGAAAGTAGGGAGACAAATGATAAGAGCAGCAACTGAAAAAGATCTGATGGATATTTTGCAAATTTATAACGATGCTATCTTACATACAACAGCAGTCTACGATTATAATGTGCGTACCATTGAGGAGCGAAAACAATGGTATGAAAAGAAAAAGCAAGAAGGCTATCCATTGTTGGTGTTTGAAAAAAATAAAAGGGTAGCTGGATTTGCTACTTTTGGTCCGTTTAGAGCATGGCCTGCCTATAAATATACAATCGAACATTCCGTATATGTCCATGGGGATTTTAGAAGAGAAGGCATTACAATAAAATTAATGCAGGACCTTATGAAAATTGCGAATGAAAGAGAATTTGTAACACTTGTTGCTGGAATTGATGCAGCCAATATTGGGAGTATAAAATTGCATGAAAAATTAGGTTTTACATTTTCGGGCGTGATTAAAAAAGCAGGTTTTAAATTTGATCAATGGCTGGATCTTGCATTTTATCAATTGGAATTATCTGGGCCGAAAGCACCTACAGAAGGATAGTTTTTATTGTTAAAAGAGAAGATTTTATGGATGTAGTTATCAAATGCAGTATGTCTGTGATTCTAATGATTATAATAGATTATATATCGAAAACAAAAAATTACTATGTTACCGGCTTAGTATTAAGTTTTCCAGGACTAAGTATTTTGGCGGATTATTTCATGCACGTGGAACATGGGGTTTCAAAAGTTCGCGAAACAATAATATTTTTTATTCGATTTTATTTTCAAGCTTAGTTTGGATAGGATTTTCACTCATTTTGATAATGCTGTGGGGGAAATTTAGTTAGTTTGTAAAAAAGAAATTTAGATTGGACTGCTCCTCAAAGGATAGACAGGAAAATAGAATTCTGTCGTAAAACTCCTTGTTTTTACACGTAGTTACTCCGTAGATACTAGGAAGTAAGGCCACTTTTTAAAGGTTCTATAATAAATATTGAGGTAAGCCAAAGCTTACCTCAATATTTATTATAGAACCTTTTTTAGCAGTCGTTGGCGGGGCTGATTTCGACTGGCGGGGATTATTCGACAGTCATGGCCCAGGAGACGGCTTCCATATATAATTTTTTGGCGGTCTCATCGTTGAGCCCGATTGCCTGACGAAAGAGTGCATACCGGTCCCAGTCGGCTTGCTCGTAGGCGATAACTGTCTGTAATACAGGAGTCAGTTTCCCCGGCTGGAACTGAATGGCGCGGGCAATGGATTCCTCCAAGGGCAGTTCCTGTAATATTTTTTGCAGTGGCTGATCCAGCAGCGCCTCCATCAGGGAAAACATTCCGCATAAAAAAGCTTCGCCGGCCAAAGGTTTTAAGTTTGTTTCTTCGGCGATCCGCTCGGCAAATCGTCCCCGGGTGAGGGCGGTTGTGACGAGTTCGCCGGGTTTGCCCTCGCCCAAGCCTGTCATCAGGACAATGGTGATGATTTTAGCCAGTTTTTCGTTGCCCAGCATCGCCACCGCCTGTTTGATGGAACTGATTTTTGTGACGAAGCCATAGGCGGCAGAGTTAATGTATTTTAAGATCTTATAGGACAGGCCGAGGTCGCGTTGGATCATGGCTTCGATTTTCTTTACCTCGACATGAGGATCGTTTAATTCTTTGAGCAGTTTGAAGCAGACAAGCTTGCTGCCTTGGATGTCACGGGCATCAAGGCGCAGGGGCTTGCAGAAAAAATAGCCCTGAAAAAGTGTGTAGCCCCAGGCAATGGCCTGATGGTACTGGCCGTAGGTTTCTATTTTTTCAGCCAAAAATACCAAGTCTTTTTTTCGCTGGAACTGCTTGGTTATGGCCTCACAATACGCTGGACTGCTGGCCAAAAAGTCGATTTTTATGATATCGGCAATATCGATCAGCGGATCCATCTTCGGGTGATAGACAAAATCGTCGAGGACAATTTTATAGCCGGCAGCTTTGAGTTTTTCGCAGGCAGCCAGGGTTAAGGCATCCGGCTCAACGGTTTCTAGCACTTCGACGACAATCTGCTGGGGTGGCAAAAAACTGACGACATCGCTGACCAGCATGCGCTGGGAAAAGTTCACAAATGCCAGTTTGCCACGGGTCAGTTTCTCGATGCCGAATAAGAACATGCTGTTTGCCAGGACACTTGATGTTGCTTCGTCGGCTTCGCAGCCGGGAAAGGCATTGAGCATGGCTGCCGGGTTGCTGCTGCGATACAGCAATTCATAGCCGTAAATCTGTAGTTTATTGGTAAATATTGGCTGGCGGGCGAGACATTCAACCATATGTGGATTCCCTGCTTTCTAAAATACTATGCCGGAGGGCATGAATAGCTCCGGTTGACAGTGCGGTTTAAGCGCCGTTCAACCGGAGCTGGTGTTTGATCTTTTCGTCGATATCGCCGCAACAAGAGCTACGGGGATCTTTCATATACTATAACTATACCACAAATTATGGCAAGCATAAACACTGATCTTTATGCTTGAAGGATATTGGTGGAGTATCAGGTGATGATCGTGTTGCGGGGATTTTGCTTGCATTCTTGCCAATGCTGCTCGAGGCGCTGGGTTATATCATCAAAGCTCTCATTGGCCTGAACGATGGTACCGTAAAGGCTCGTTTCGATGGATCGTCCCTCCCAGCCGACGACGGTCTTATCGCTCAGTGCCAGTTTCAGCTTGTTGGCCCAGTTGAGTAGCAAGGGTGTTTTGTTGGTGTTTATAAAAACAATAAACGAGCCGCCATACCAGCGGGCTACCAGACTGCCCTTTTCGGGATCGATGTTTTCTGAAATGGTCCGGGCAACTTCTTTTAAAAGATGATTGCCAAGGTTGAGCCCGCCGTGATTGTTGAATTCGGCTAGATTGCGGATGTCGACGATCATTAGACTCAGGCAGATTTCGGTAAAAGCTTTTTCTGATTCAGCTAAAAGCATTTTAATTTTTTGTTCTATATACTGCTTATTGGGCAGATTTGTGATCGGATCAATATAGGCGGTCTGTACCAGGTCGTTGACGGCAGACTCCGTTAGGGATTTTGTATGCTTTTGCCGGAAGACTTCAAGTACTCCCAAAATCTTCTGGCTACTGTCATGAAGCGGCAGGCAGCGTATTTCTACGGGCAGGGTATGTCCGCTTTTATGACGTAAAAAGCAGGAGGTTTGAAGCAGGCGATTTGTTCCCAGGGTTTTTTTGATGGGGCAGCCTAGTTCGCAGCAGGGATCGCCTTGCTCGTTGATATGCAATAACCGCTGGTCCGTGCACTTTTTGCCGAGTAAGGAATCTGGGCTGTAGCCGGTTAGCTGTTCGGCGGCCACGTTCCAAAATAAAATTGTTCCGAGAGGGTCAACGATGTAGGCAGCTTCAAACAAGTTGGCGGCTAATTTCATGTAGGGCCCGAGGGCTAGTTCTGAAAGACTTGGAAGTAAGCTCATCATAAGTTCCTCTTTTCCTGGCAGTTTCAAATGGGGATAAACAACGCTGTAGTCGCAATAAAAACTCTGTTAGGGATAATTTCGCGGATTAATTGAAATTCCCTGTATTTATTTTATAAAATATTCTGATGATTCTGTATGATGGGCAAAACAAGGCCACTTTAGCCGGTTATTTTTTTATCAGGACTGGTCAGCGAGGGAAATATGAGGTATATTATAGAAAACAGAATGTATAATGAATATCATTCAACAATGATTATTTATTGAGATTTTAATCAGAGGAGGGATTTATATGGAATATCGGGTAGAAAAAGATTCTTTGGGCGAGGTTATGGTTCCACAGGACAAGCTGTGGGGGGCGCAGACCCAGCGCAGCTTTGAAAATTTCAAAATTGGTACGGAAAAAATACCGCTGGAACTGGTGCGAGTGTTTTCTCGCCTTAAACGTGCTGCGGCCAAGGTGAATTGTGAGCTGGACCTTATTGACAGCCTGCGCACGCAAGCGATTATTCAGGCCTGCGATGAGATATATGCTGGAAAGTTGGCGGGGAATTTTCCGCTGGCGGTCTGGCAGACCGGCAGTGGCACGCAGTTTAACATGAACATGAATGAAGTCATCGCGCATCGGGCCAGGCAGATTTTGCAGCAGCAGGGCCACGATGTTCTGGTACATCCCAATGATCATGTCAATCGGTCACAAAGTTCGAACGATATTTTCCCGACCTCACTGCATGTGATGACGCTTTTATTGATAAAAGAAGAGCTTTTTCCAGCCCTTGATGCGTTTTGTGAAACACTGGAGGAGAAATCGCAGGCCTTTGCCGATATCATAAAAATTGGGCGGACACATCTGATGGATGCCACGCCGCTTACTTTGGGGCAGGAAATCGGTGGCTGGGCTGAAATGATCCGGCGCAATCGGCAGATGCTCACGGTTGGGCTGGACTTTATCCGTGGACTGGCCATGGGGGGGACGGCTGTAGGAACGGGGATTAACACGCATCCTGAATTTGCCCGGCGCGTTGCAGCTGAGATCAGCGAGATAACGAAAGAAGCCTTTGTGACAGCGCCCAATAAGTTTCAGGCGCTGTCAAGTAAATCGGAGTTGGCAGCCGTACATGGACTTCTCAAGGCACTGGCGGCAGACCTGATGAAAATTGCCAACGATGTGCGCTGGCTGGCGAGTGGTCCCCGCTGCGGAATTGGTGAAATAAGAATTCCGGCCAATGAACCGGGGAGTTCGATTATGCCGGCCAAGGTCAATCCGACCCAGGCAGAAGCGTTGACGATGGTGGCGGTGCAGGTATTTGGCAATGATGCCGCGGTAGGTTTTGCGGCAAGTCAGGGGAATTTCCAGCTCAATGTGTTTATGCCGTTGATTGCCTATAATATAGTGCAAAGCATCCGTTTGCTGAGCGACGCGATGACATCCTTTAACCAAAATTGTGTAAAGGGGATGGAACCCAATACAGACAGGATTCAGGAACATCTAGAACAGTCTTTGATCCTGATTACCGGTTTGGTACCGTTGATTGGCTATGATAAGGCGGCGGAAATTGCTAAAAAGGCAGCCCGGGAAAATATAACGCTGAAGCAGTCGGCATTGGCGCTGGCGGCGGTTTCGGAAGCAGATTTTGACTTCTACATGAACCCGCAACGCTTGATAAATCCAGTGAAGTAGAGCCGGGGAAAAGAATATGCAGTTAAGGAACAACCTGTCTTTGTTTGAAGGCAGGTTGTTTTGATTTGAAATGACGAAAAATATGAAACAAAAGTCCTGGATTACTGGACGTATGGTCTGATAAATGATACAATGAACTCAAATAATAGCTGCAAACTCAGCGAAAGCTGAGGACGCAAAACCATGGATCTAAGGCGCTAGGCGCTATGACTGCCAGGCTGCCATTTTGGGTTGACCGAAATGTTACGAGCTGGCAGAGGTGCCGGCTTTTATTGTTTTCCCAAAAAGACGAAATATATAAATTTTTCGCAAAATACTTGTGGGCGTGAATCAGTGCCAGAGGGGAGGGCGCAGATGAATGAGAGCTTTCGCCAGCCGGGAATCCATGCCGGTGAGGCTGATGGTAACAATATATGGCGCAGATCGCCGTTTAGCAGATGGCGTTTGTTGCGGCATGCTTTTAGCGCAGAGCAGAGTCCGGCTGTTTTTGACCTGAAAGTCTTAAATATCCTGCTGGCCTTTTGCTTTTTGCTGGCGATGCTGCAGGTGTTGGCGGCGGTATTTTTTACAGGGGATATGGCCAAGACTGTTGTGTGGCTGAGCATGCTGCTGTTTGCCGGGGGAGATTTTTATCTGGCCAATGTTAAAAAAATGCGAGATCTAGCAATTTTGCTGCTGCTGGGCATGGCGATATTTATTATTCTGCCATTATTGTGGCTGATGAATGCCGGAGTTAATGGCAGCAATGTGGTATATATTATTATCATCTCTTCGATGATTGGTTTGCTGACCCATGGCCGTCAGCGTCTGCTGGCCGTGCTAAGTCTGCTGTTTGTTAGCAGCGGGCTGATGTTTGTTGAATACGTGCATCCGGAATGGATCTTGTACCATGAAAATCAGCTGGTGCGCTTGCAGGATCTTTATCTTGGCTTGCTGCTGGCAATTTTGCTTAATGTGGTTGTATTGTCTGTTGGTTTAAAAAATTATAAACGGGAATGCTACAATCTTGAAAAATCACAGCAAGAATTGCGGTATGTGAGCTATCATGATTCCTTGACGGGCGTGTATAACCGAAATTATTTTGAACAACTTGTGCGGGAGGACATCGCCGGCGACCGGGGCGAGGGTTTGGGCGTATTTGTTGTCGATATCGATGGCTTGAAAATCATCAATGACAGCTTTGGCCATGAAGCAGGGGATGCGCTGTTGATCAGGGCCGCCCGCTGCCTGCAGTTTGCGGCCGGTGAAAATGCCACCGTATGCCGGATTGGCGGCGATGAGTTTGCGATCCTTTTGCCCGCGCCCGATATGGCAGCGATGGAGTTGTTGCATCGTGCAATTGGAGCGGCGCTGCAGCAGGAAAATATATATGGAACGGCGACGGAGAACTTCTTTTTGCAGATGGCGATCGGGTATGCCTATGATCCCAATCAGCATGTATCGCTGAAGGAGCTGTTTCACGCAGCCGATGAAAAAATGTACCGGGAAAAGGTGAACCATCATAGCAGGGGGCGAGGTTCTTTGGTCCAGTCTTTACAGCAGCAGCTCGTGGTCCGTGACCATAGCCGCACGGAACGGACTGCGCGTATGCTGGGGCTGGCTGTGGATTTTGCTAAAAGTTTTGGCCTGGCGAGCGTCGATCTGATGGAGCTGCGCTTGTTTGTGGAGTTCCGGGATATCGGTGATATTGGGGTTCCCGAAAAACTGCTGCAAAAACCAGCGGTTTTTTCCGTGCCGGAACGAAGACAAATGGAAAAGCATGTAGAAATCGGGTATCGGATAGCGCTATCGACGCAGGAGTTGCAACCGATTGCGGCCTGGATTTTGCATCATCATGAATGGTGGAATGGGGAAGGGTATCCGTTTGGACTGCAGGGGGAAGCAATTCCCTGGATGTGCCGGATGCTGGCGATCGTTGCTGCCTATGAAGCGCTGACAAGTGACCGTCCGTATCGGCGGGCAGGCGATGTGAGGACCGCATTGCTGGAATTGCAGTTGTTTGCCGGGCGGCAGTTTGATCCTGACCTTGTTGTGCAATTTGTATCCTTTATTATGATGCGGGAGGTATCGCTCTTGTCCGAATAGGGCAAGGCTTAAAATAGCTGGCAGCCGGAAACGGACCTGCCGGCTATTTTTATGCCGGGGATTTGGGTGGAGTTTTTATGCAGATACTGTTACAATATTATATAGAAGGAAATTCCCCTTTTGAGGCGGTGACGTTATGTATAAAAAAGTGGCTTTAGGACTGATGGCGATATTTTTAGTCGGACTGGTGGCCGGAGCGGGATATGTGTATTCCTATGATGCCAGAGTAGCGGATAATCTGTCGGCTTACTGTAATATTGATTTTCGCAGCCGGTTTCAGCCCCGGACAAACCAGCTTGTAGGAGCAACCCTGGAACTGGTGGATTTTAGATTTTCATCGCAGCCTTTGGAGCCGTTTTGCCTGCTGGATGTGGATGGCGAGATTTATCGCCTTGAGGCGCAGTCGGCAGAATTTAAGCCGGCCCCGCGCACGCTGGGATCGTTTACCGGTGTGGATTCGCTGAAAAACAAAAGCCGGATTCTGGTTCCCTTGCCGCTGCCGGTGCTTACGGCTATTGAACGGGCAGAGCAGGTGAAGGTGTCGTTTCGGTATGCCGGCAGTGAAGCTGCAGTTGAATTGCCCTTGAGTCAACCGGATCTGCTGTACTGGAAAAAACAGCTACAGAAAGAGACGGCTTCCAATGAATATGAATAATGTCAGAGAGAGAACTTGCCGGCAAAAATTGGCAGGATTTTATCGGCGGACAGGGAAATCTTTATAAGTATAAACCGGCCGTTTTTTTGCCGGAGCGGCCAGTACTGCTTGCGTTTGACATAAAGCGACGGAGGGAAGTGGGCGTCATAAATGTAATGCTTGAAATACAGATGGATATTTTGATTCTGGTTCTGCTGGTTGGCGTCGGGATTCATTCCTGTTTTATGCTCAATAAAAAGAAGCAGATTCACAGGCTGTTTTCTCTGATTATATTTCTAACGGTCTGCATGCTGTTTTTGGAAATTCTGAATATGGTGCTCGGGACCAGTGTGTATCCCGGCCTGCAGGGACTGGGGAAGGCGGTAAATGCCGCCGTATTTGCCCTAACGCCCGGGGTGCCAATGCTGACAGTGCTATATGCCTATAAAATGACCCATAAGCGCCGGCAACTTTTTCTGCCTGCTTTCAGGCGGCTGGCCCTGCCGTTTTTCCTCAACGCCTTTTTTTCTGCTGGCAGTTATTATACGGGCTGGATGTTTATTCATCAACCGGGGCAATTATATGAGCGTGGTCCACTGTTTTTTATATTGCCATTGACCTGCGCGATCTATTATATGGTTCATTTATTGGTTCTGTACAGCGGACGACGCCGGATTGGTACAGGGGATCTGCTGGTGCTCAGTTCGCTGACACTGATTCCTACTATTTTGACGGCAGTGCAGCTGTATTGGTTTAACTGCCTGACGATATGGACCAGCGTCGCTGTGGCGGTTGTGATTAATTACATATATATTATTCATGCGGTAGCCAAACGTGATGCGCTTACGGGCCTTGGCAATCGTCTGGCCTATGATGAATATATGGCGCGTCTGCGGCGCAAACGGCAGATCGATCTGGCGATTGTAAATATTGATCTCGATGATTTTAAGCAGATTAATGACCGCTTCGGGCATGAAGCCGGCGACAAAGTCCTGCGGTTTTTTGCCAGGCAGCTGGAAGACGTTTTTTTCGGTACCGGGCTGGCGATTCGGCTCGGGGGGGATGAGTTTGTCGTGCTGCTCAGCGAAAAGCGCCGGGAAAGAATACAGGTGCATCTTGAAAAGCTTCAGGAAAGAATTCGCCAGTATAATGAAACCAGTGAACGGTCGTATAATTTGTCGTTTAGCTGCGGGATTGCAATTTTTGATGATACATATAAGAGCCTTCACGAATTTTTACATCGGGCGGATGCTTTGATGTATGAAGAAAAGAAGAAGAAAAAGAAGCGGGGGTAACCGCTTCTTTTTCTTTAGTGGCATATTGGTAAGTAAAACGCAAAGCTGCTTTTACTGAAACAGGTCCCAATCGATCATAAACTTAATTTATGATCGATTGGGACCTGTTTAATGGTTTTGCTGCTAATAGCTGAGGTGGTAGACTGGTTATGAATAAGAACCGGCGGGATAATTCTAAACAAATGTAATACAATAGAAAACAATAATCTGGTTAATGGATTACCTGGACTTGTGTGTCTTCTGTGAATGGAAAAATAGAATCGTGAATTACAGTTATAGTGAGTATTCCTGGGTTTTATGTAAATTGTTACGTATTTTACTACAATAATAAAAACTTAATATCCGTAACGAGGAGAATGACAGAAAATTCAAACTTAATGAATTGCTGGACAAAGGTAATTATCCTATGATAAAATCACTTTATGACAAAAAACGGCGGCCTGCTGTATTGTAGTAGTCTGACCTGCTGTTTGCGGGGCAGATTATTTTTGCTGGGACGGATTGCTGTCGGTCATAATGTGCCTTTGAGGATAACATGCAACAGCGTTGTTGAGAATAAGGAAAATTCAGTATTCTCTTTACTTTTTAGCGCTGGTGACAGGGAAACTCGATCTCATCTAAACTTAGGAAAACCTCCACAAGTGAGCGATGGCTTCTGGGGCATCCGTCGTGCGGCGGCAAGGAATCTTGCACTGGCAGACGGGGATCAGATCAGGTGAGTAAGACGACACGACAGAGGCTGAGTTTATTCAGAATGGAGGCTTGGTATTTCATGATTGGTGAAGACAAAGTTTCAAGACGAAGTTTTTTGAAATTGATCGGAAGTGCGGGGGTTGTAGGTACAGGTCTTGTGGCATCTGGGTGTTCTGGAGACCAGGCTGGCGGCAAGGGCTGGATGCCTTCGCAGTATGAAAATAAAGGGAATTATGCGGCAAAGGTCAAAGGGCGGATTGCCATTGACGAGGACAATCCTTCTATCATGCGTGATGATGCAAAATGCATTTTGTGCGGGCAGTGTATAGAGGTTTGCAAAAACACGATGAGCGTCTATGGCAGCTATAATTTGCCAATAAAAAAGGAAACCCCTTGCGTCAATTGCGGACAGTGTGTGCTGTGGTGTCCGTCTGGCGCGATTACGGAAAAAACGGATATTGACAAGGTTGAGGCGGCTCTGGCGGATGCGGATAAATATGTGATCGTACAGACGGCTCCGGCCACCAAGGTGGCTTTGGGGGAAGAGTTTGGCATGGAACCGGGAGAGATTGTCGAAGGGAAACAGGTTGCAGCCCTTAAGGCCTTGGGCTTTAATGCCGTTCTCGATACATGCTTTTCGGCAGATTTGACTATTATGGAAGAGGCGGCAGAGGTGCTGCACCGCGTTGTCAGCGGCAAGGAACCTCTGCCGCAATTTACTTCCTGCTGCCCAGGCTGGGTTAAGTTTTGTGAATACTATTATCCGGAGATGTTTGATCATCTGTCGACTTGCAAATCGCCACAGCAGATGTTTGGGGCGGTTGCCAAGACGTATTATGCAAAAAAACTGGGACTTGAGCCGGGAAAAATTGTTTCCGTGGCAATTATGCCGTGCACGGCGAAAAAATATGAGGCAGCACGTCCGGAAATGAATGCCGCGGGCCGCGAGTATGGGCAGGATTCTGTCCGTGATGTGGATATCGTCTTGACGACTCGGGAACTGGCACAGCTGCTGAAGAAGAACCGGCTTGATCTCAATGGACTGACGGATGAACGATATGATTCTATCCTGGGAGAAAGCACCGGTGCGGGGAAAATTTTTGGGACGACCGGCGGAGTGACCGAAGCTGCGGTGCGGACGCTTTATTATTATGTAACAAAACAAACGCCGCCGGAAACGCTGCTGGAATGGCAAAGTGTGCGCGGTCTTGATGGTGTCAAGGAAGCGACGATCCATATACCGGGGGCGGGGACTTTGCAAGTGGCGGTTTGCCATGGGTTAAAGAATGCCCGCACGATTATGAAACGGCTCAAGAACAATGATGCCCCGTGGCAGTTCATTGAATTTATGGCTTGTCCGGGAGGCTGTATTGGCGGGGGCGGACAGCCGCGGAGCGCCGTACCGCCGACAGATGAGGTGCGTAAGGCAAGAATGAAGAGCCTCTATCAGCTTGATAAGGCTAAATCGGGCAAGCATGCCAGCTATGAGAATGCGGAGATTCAGGCTTTATATGAAGAGGATCTTGGCAAACCGCTGGGAGAGCGGGCAGAAAAGCTGCTGCATACGCAGTATACGGATCGAAGCAGGTTGCTATCGGCCAAAAAAGAATAGACGGACAGTGTGAGTTGGGTGGTAAAGGGGAGTGAGAGCGGATGGCACAAGACAAGGGCGTATTAATTGATCTGACAAAATGCATCGGCTGTGGCAGCTGTACGGTTGCCTGCAAGCTGTGGAATAAAGTTGCCTTCAACGAAAAGGCCCCGGCGGTCGGAGCTAGCGCAAAATTAAATGATAAAAACTGGACGGTTGTAGAGCGCCGGGAGGCAGTGACGCGGCAGGGGGAGCCTGTTTACCGGTATGTAAAACAGCAGTGCATGCACTGCAAGGATCCGGCCTGTGTGTCGGCGTGTTTTTCGCGGGCTTTACAAAAGGATGAGAACGGAGCTGTTGTTTATTATCCAGACCTCTGTGTTGGCTGTCGGTACTGCATGGTCGCCTGTCCGTTCGATGTGCCGAAATATGAATGGGAAAAGGCACTGCCCTTGGTCGCGAAATGCCAGATGTGTGCGACACGATTGGCAAAAGGTGCTTCGCCCGCCTGCGTCGATGTCTGCCCTACCGGGGCGATGACGTTTGGCAATAGTGACGAGCTTTTGCAGACGGCGCAGAGCATTGTGGGCAATGATAATAAGTATATAAAACACGTTTACGGAGCAAAGGAGATCGGCGGCACGAACTGGCTCTATATTTCCGATGTCGATTTTGCTGCGCTTGGGTTTAAAACGGATATGGAAGAGGTTTCTCCGGTTACGTATACGCGGGGGCTGCTGTCGGCGGTGCCGTTCTTAGCTGTGACCTGGGGCGTCTTTTTGACGGCTATGGCGCTTTATAGCCGGCGCCGTAGAAAGCTGGAAGGGAAAAAAGGTGACAGCGACGATGAGGAATAGGCAGTGGCGCTTTTATATGCAGGAGGAGGCTTTCGGAGATGAAAAAAACATATAAACAGCTGGAGTTGTTTGGCTGGAAATTCACGCTTACACCGATGCGCTTTGTTCTGACGGCGCTGCTGCTCGGCAGTCTGGCCGTTATTCTTGTCCGGATGGTTACGGGGTATCATTTCGTGACAAACCTCAGTGATGAGACCCCGTGGGGTTTTTGGATTTCTTTTGATGTCATGGTCGGAGTTGCGCTTGCCGGCGGCGGCTACGGTACGACGCTACTGGTGCATACCTTTGAGAAGGAAAAATATCGGGTTGTCGCTCGCAGCGCACTGGTAACGTCACTGTTTGGCTATCTGCTGGTTATGGCGGGGTTGTTTCTCGATATCGGCCAGTGGTACAATTTTTGGCGGCCGTTTGTTTCGTGGGGACATTCTTCTGTGCTATTCGAGGTTTTTTGGTGTATTTCGATTTATACGACGATCCTGTCTTTAGAATTTTGTGATATATTGACCGAGCGGGTGGCAAAGAAGATGCACCATTGGGTGATAAAGGCATTGCCGGTGCTGCTTATCATTGGGCTGGTATTTCCCATGATGCACCAATCGTCGCTGGGTGGATTGTTTTTGCTGTTTAAGACGAAAATGTATCCACTCTGGTGGAGCGAGCTACTGCCGCTGTATTTTTTGCTATCTTCCTTTTTTGTCGGTTCGGCAATGGTCTGTATTGAAACGGAACTGGCTCGCCGGGCCTATGGCCATGCGATTGAAGTCTCGATTCTTAAGCGTTTTTGCCGGGTGGGCGGCCGGGTGATGGCTGCCTATCTGGTGCTGAAAATTATTGATGTGACAGTTAAAGGGCAGTGGGGCTACGTGTTTGCCAATACCATGCAGAGCAATTTGTATCTCGTTGAGATTCTGCTGGGGATTGTACTGCCGATCCTGCTCATCTTTAGTCCGGTGGTCAATAAACGCTGGGGATTGCTGCTGTATGCACTGCTTACTGTTGGTGGTGTTATCATGAACCGCATGAACTGTGTATTTACGGCAATGTATAAGTCGGGAACATATTTTCCTTCCGTTTGGGAAATCCTCGTCAGTGTTGGTCTGATTGCGGCTGGTTGCCTGGTCTACTGCTTTATTGTTGAAAATTTTCACGTCATTGGTGACAGCCGGGCCGTGCATCGGCGGGTGCAAAAAGACCTTGGCAGCGGGCACGATTAAGACAAAAAATATAGTATTAAAAAATAATACGCGAATATTGAAAATTTTCTAAAAATAACTTGCGCGACAGCTGATTTTGTGGTATATTTAATTCAACGGAAGGGTTGTTCGGCAGGTACACGGTACCGAAGCCCATAGGGGATGTTCGGATAGCTCCTCTGTAAGCGGATGCATGGAGTCACAGCATATTAGACGAACTGCTAAAAAGTATGTGGCCTGAACATCTGCAGCCCGGTATGAGTAGTGGGATGGTTTGGCGACAGGTAAGGGTTAAAATCCTTACAGGGAAGTCAAAATCGGTCGCAAGAACGAGCTTTGACAAAAAGGTAACCAGACGAGAACAGAAAATACCGAAATGCCCCTCGGAAGATTGGATTCTTCCGGGGGGTATTTTAATGCAAAAATATTTTCGAAAATTATTTCAAATCGGATTTGGCAGTGATAGAATATAACTTATTGCAGATTTGGCGAAGCTTTAAAAATTATAGGAGCTGATGAGGATGGCACAGGAATACTATTTGGGTTTTGACGCCGGTACACAGAGCGTCAAGGTCGCGGTATATAATGAAAAGATGGAATGCGTCGTGCAGACGGCAAATCCGACAACGCTTGTTTATCCAGCCCCGGGGTGGGTTCAGATGGATGCCGATGAATACCTGCAGCTGACAAAGCTCGGCATAAAAGAGTGTATAACGAAGATGAAGGCGCAGGACCTTGATCCGGCCAACATCAAAGCCGTTATGGGGGATGGCATTATCTGCGGGATTGTCGGCATAGATGCCCAGGGCCAGGCGATTACACCGTACATAAATTACCTGGATTCGAGGACACAGGGAGATGCTGCCGAGCTTTGCCGGCAGGAACATACTATCTGGGGGCGTGAAACCGGAAATCCCGAACCGTTGTGCATGTTTCCGGCCCTGCATGCCCGCTGGCTGTTGAAAAATAATGAGGCCTTTAAAGCTGCCGGCGCTAAATTTGTCCATAATGCGCCGTACATATTGATGAATCTGGCCGGACTTGCAGCCGCAGATGCTTTTATTGACTGGGGAACGATGTCCGGTTGGGGACTTGGCTATGATGTGTATAAAAAGCAATGGTCGCCCGACCAGCTCGAGCTGCTGGGGATTGACGCGACGTATCTGCCGCAAATTGTGAAACCGTGGGATTTTATCGGCAAGATTTCGGCGGCGACAGCGGCTGAGACCGGTTGTCCGGTGGGGATTCCCATCTGCGCCGGGGCTGGGGATACCATGCAGTCCATGCTTGGCAGTGGGGTCTTTGAGGCCAATAAAGCCGTGGATGTGGCCGGAACCTGTGCCATGTTTTGCGTGTCGACGGCGGGCATCGTTCCGGAATTGAGCCAAAAGGGCAGCGGGCTCATTTTTAACAGTGGCACCCTTGAAAACACCTATTTTTACTGGGGATTTGTCAGGACGGGGGGGCTTGCCCTGCGCTGGTTTAAAGACAATGTCTGCCAGCAGGCGGCGGATGCGGGCTACTATAAGCAGCTCAGTGAGAAGGCGGCTGAAGTTGCTCCGGGAGCTAACGATGTGGTTTTTCTGCCATATCTGACCGGGGGCTATGAAGAAGGCAGTGATGTCCGTGGAGCCTTTTTGAATATGACGCTGGACACGGACCAGTTTGTATTGTGGCGGGCGGTGCTGGAGGCGATTGCGTATGATTATATGGCAATTACGGATACGTATCGTGCAGCAGGAATTGGGATCAACCGAATTACGATTACGGAGGGCGGCAGCCGGGATGATCTTTGGAACCAGATCAAGGCGGATGTGATGCAGGCGGAAGCCATAACCCTCGAAATTTCCGGTGGTGCGGTGCTGACAAACTGTGTGATTGCTGCCTATGCCAGTGGTGCGGCGGCAGATCTCAAACAGGTATTGACAGACAATATGAAGGTGATTCGTCAATATCAGCCGGATTCGGATAAAGCCGATTTCTATCGGCAGCAGTCAAAAAAGCAGCAACTCTTGTTGAAAAAGCTTAGCCGTTAATCTTCTGGTGTGTGGATCCTGGATACAGCTTTATGATCGTGGTGATACGTGGTATAAAGAGATGAAAAAAACTGCCTTCGGCAAATCAGCTTCGCTGACCTGCCGGGGCAGTTTTTATGTAAAGAGGGCAAGGATGGCGCTGATGGCAAAATATGGTCCATAGGCGATCATCTGCCCGGCTTTTTTTGTCTTTGTCAATAATAGCGTGGCACTGGCAATACCGCCGGCGATAAAACCGAGCAGAGTCGCTGTCAGCAGGCGGTCACTGCCTAGCCATAACCCGAGTACGAACAACAGCTTTATATCGCCGCCACCGATGCCGCCGCGGGTGATGATGGCCAGCAGTAAAAAGAAGCCCCCGCCGGCCGCAGCGGCAAGTACCCTGTCTGTCAGCGGCGAAGAAAGCAGCGGCGTAAGCAATAAAGCAGCAACGGCAGCTGGCAGCAAAATTCGATCGGGAATGATATGCTGCTGATAATCCATAAAACTGATAAAAACCATCAGCGAGATAAACAGCCAGGCAAGAGCCAGTTCGGCTGGGTGCTGGAAGCGGCCAGCACTTAGAAGATAAAAAATAAACAGAGCTATGGTGAGCAGCTTTTTTCCTGCCAAGCGCTCGGACAGGAGCTTGGCGGGATATTCTAAAAGTTCGGAAACGACATGGCACTCCAGCTCAAATAAGGCATAAATGATTTTGCTGCACATAAACGACAAGGTGAGCAGCGTTAGCAGGAGTAAAGGGTCAACAGCTGTATAAGTCATGGGAATCCTTCTTTCGCGCTGAAATAGGAGTTTGATCAAATTATATAATAAAATGGCGAGAAGATACAGTGATAGGGGAGTAATTTTCGCTTAAGCTGCAATAGAGTGCAGGGTTGATTCATTCTGACATAAGCGAAATTAGGGAAAATCGTATCGATATCGAAGCGTAAAGTGGTGATGAAGAATAGTTTTAAAAATATTCACAGTATTCTAAAAACTACTTGCAAAATTTGGTTGAATGAGATAATATTAACTCATAAATACATATCGGGAATTTGCGCAAAGTTAGAAATTGGTGCTTCTTGTCAGGTGGTTTGCCCAGGGTATTTTGTACCGGCAAAACGGTTTGAGGGTGCGGATTCTATGATTGCCTGATTGCATAAATGATTGACCGGAGTCTTTAGTACGGAAGGTTTTTTTCTTTGTGTGGTCAGGCTTTTTATATTTTAAATACAGTGGGAGGCTTTAACGTGAGTACACCAAAATTCTCCAAAAAGATCGTAGAAAAACTGCAACAGCTGACACCGAGGCAACTGGTAGGAGCGGCTTTGGTGATAAGCGCGCTGGTATCCGCTCTCATTTATTTCTATCTGGCCAGCATGACCAAGGATACGGCCAAGGAACAGGCCCAGAATTTCAGCAATGTAGTGGTTGCGACCGTCGATATTCCGGAGCGGTCAGAAATCCGGGCAGAGATGCTCAAGCTGGTACCGGTTTCTAGAGAATTGGTGGCTGCAGGGGCGGCCGCTAGCGTGGAAGAGGTCACCGGATCGATCAGCCGTATAAAAATCATGCAGGGTGATGTCGTGACGGATAAAAAACTGTATAAGGATCCTAAGATGGCAGGTTTTGTCGGAATGATTCCCAGTGACAGCCGGGCCATTTCGATTCCCGTCACGGACG
The DNA here is from genome assembly GCA_963678095.2 of Selenomonadaceae bacterium. Taxonomy (GTDB): domain Bacteria; phylum Bacillota; class Negativicutes; order Selenomonadales; family Selenomonadaceae. The sequence continues at coordinate 1,768,766 of OY782746.1, forward strand.
CAACGGGAATATCAGGCTTGGCAAAACCAGGTGATTATGTAGATGTAATGCTGATCAGCACAAAAGAATATAAGAATTCCGTTTCTGGCGAAATGCTGCTGCAAAATGTGTTGCTGCTTGGCATCAATAAAAGCAGTGAACCGGCAGAGGGCAATGGCAACGCTGGCGACAAGGATAAATTGAAAACGGCCACACTGGCCGTTAGTCCGGAAGAAGCGGTTCGGCTGGCAACGGCCCAGGCCGGCGGGATTTTATATCTGGCAATGCGTCCGGTGAAACCGGCCAATGGATATGCGCTGGTTCCGGAGATCCTTATTTCCGCTGGTTCCGCCGCCCCACAGCCGGCATTGATTCAGCAGCCGGCTTCCGCGCCGGCTACAGGCCCCTATTATACCGGCCCGATAAATAACGGCGGCGGTGTCCAATCGGCTGACGCTTTTTTGCATAGCGTAGCGGTTATTCGCGGCAACAGTGTAAGTGCAGTTCAAGTAAAATAAGGAGCGACTATTATGAAAAAAATAGCGAGAATATGCAAAATACTATTTTTAGCCTTTTGTTTCAGTCTCTATGCCAGCGGTGCAGCCCTGGCGCAGAGTACGCTGCTGCTGGAAAACAACCAGTCTATGCATCTTAATGCCGGAGATACAATCACCAGTGTAGCGATTGCCAATCCGGAGATTGCCGATGTAACCGTGCTTTCCCGCGATAATCTGCTGGTTGTAGCCAAAAAGCCGGGGACGACGACTCTTTCGATTTGGACAGAAAATGGCATGCGTCAGGATTATTCTGTGAGTGTGCAGGATCGTGATACCGAAACGGCGATTGCGATTGAGCAGACAATTGGTTGTCCTGGCGTAAATGTTGATATGATCGGCAATAAAATCCTGTTGCGCGGCAGTGTACTCAACCAGACGGAAAAAAACCGGGCAGAAAAAATTGCAGAGATGTACAGTCGGACAGATAAAGATAAAGTCATAAATTTATTGGAGATGACAGAACCATCACAGATCCGGCTGGAGGCAAAAATTGTTGAAATTTCGACAGATAAGATCAAGGATTTAGGCCTTCAGTATGGAAATGCGGCCAGCATTACCAATGGAATTGTTACCATGGGATCAACGGGAGTATTTGGCTTTGGACAAAGTTATACAAATACAAGAGATCCGCTGAACACGAATGCAGGAGACTACGCTCCCATCAATGCCACCTTAAAAGCCCTAATTACGAATGGCGATGCAAAGCTGCTGTCGCAACCGAACATGGTAACGATGAGTGGAGAAAAGGCTAATATTCTTGTTGGCGGTGAAATCCCTATTCCGATCAGCAATGACAATGGACAGCTTACGGTCGAATGGCGGGAATACGGCATAAAGCTCAATATTGAACCGAAAGTTGATGAAGATGGTCGGATTACCAGCAAGGTGACGGCTGAAGTCAGCTCGCTTGACTGGAATTCCGCTGTGGCAATCAACACCAATGGACTAAAAATTCCAGCGCTGCTGTCGCGCAAGGCAGAAACGATGATCAATATGCCATCGGGTAGTACAATGGCTATCGGTGGGTTGTTGAATTCGGAAGAATCCAGGCAGGTTATGAAGATTCCATTTTTGGGTGATTTGCCGATACTGGGACAATTTTTCCGCAATACTTCGACGTCGAGGGAACGCAAGGAATTGATTATTCTCGTTACCCCGACACTGGTCGATGAAACGACGCCGACAAAAATTTCAAAGGAAATGCAGTCATTGATTGATAATAATGGTGTCACAGATGATAAAAAAAATGATATGAAGAAAAAATAAAGCGTGGTGAAAGCAAATGGCTGAGGACCTCAAGATGGGCATTATCATCATGGTATTCAGTACGGCCTCGTCTGTGGGCAAGACATTGCTTAGCATCAATATGGCGGCAGAATTGGCAAAAAGCGGACATAAAGTCTGTGTAGTGGATTTTGACCTGCAGTTTGGCGATGTCTGCAACTACCTGCAGCTGAAGCCTCAGAAAACAGTATATGATGCTCAGCTGGCAATCCAGCATGATCTAAACGAGTATGTGATTACAGATTACACGACACCTTACCAGTATGAGGATGTCAGCTTTTCCGTGCTGGCGGCACCTTTGAAACTTGATGAAGCATATAATGTCTCGGCCCAGGCCGCCGCGGCGGTGGTTTCGCGGCTGCGCAGCGAGTATGACTATCTTGTGCTCGACACAACAGCGGCCTTCAGTGAACTGAATCTGGCATTAATGGATCTGAGTACTATTATAACCTTTGTCGGCATCGTCGATTTTATCCCGACCATTAAAAATATGAAGGTTGGATATGATACGATGCGCGGGATCGGCTATGATCAAAACAAGATTCGCTTTGTGCTCAACCGCAGTAAATCAAAAACGAATATTGAGCTTGAAGATGTCGAACAGCTTTTGGAAGAACCGTTTTACCATGTCCTGCCCAATGATTTTACGACTGCCGGTCAATCGATTCACAAGGGGATTCCCCTGGTGCTTGATGGGCAGAATGCTCTGGCTGGGGGTCTGAAAGAGCTGGTGGCAAAGTATACAAACCGGCTGCAGGAATCGAGTAAAGGGAAAGCTTCTTTTTCCTCGCTTGTAAAGCGGTTTTTTAAATAACACCGGGAAAGGAGCCAACAGCTATGCAGGAATATCGCGTTCTCTTGATTGAACCAAGCCGGATGATGATGGAACGGCTGTCGAGTGTTATCCGCAATACAAAAGATTTTCAGCTTGTTGCCCGCTACCGGGAACCGCGGCAGGCCCTGGGGCAGGGCGGGGTTTTTATGCCAAACCTGATTTTGCTCGACATTGATGAACCTGAAAATATCCAGTTTATCCCCGAATTCGTCAGAACGTTTCCCCAGGTCAGCATTATCTGTATTGCCAGCCAGTGGGACGCAGAGGGCGCCAGCGAAATTGTCAAGGCGGGCGCCAAAGGGTATCTGGTTAAACCATTCACCCGCGATGAGTTGACGGCGGCGATGGAGACCTTCGGCAAGAGCGGCATGGGGATTATCAGCGAAGTGATTACCTTTTTCAGCCCCAAGGGCAAGAGCGGGAAGACGACGCTGATTGCGAATCTCGCGATGGCCCTGGCCAAAAAAAGCGGACAGAATGTGGCTGTTATCGATGCCGATCTGCAGTTTGGCGATATGGCAGTATTCTTCAATTTGTCACCACAAAGCACGATCGTTGAAGCCGTGCGTGATATTGAATTTTTATCGCCGATTACGCTTAATTCCTATTTTATGCCCATTACGGAACAGGTTCGTCTCCTGTGCGGGACAAAACGTCCGGAATTGGCGGAAAATGTAAGCCCGCAAGCGTTTGCCTCGCTAATTACCATGGCCAAAAGTCTGTTTCGTTATATTCTCATTGATGTGCCGCCAGCCTTTAATCCGATTTCAATCGCCGCCGCTGAAGCCTCCGACCGAGTTTTTGTCGTTACCATGATCGACAGTGGGTTTGAGATCCTGCATATGCAGCGTGCGTTGGAGATTTTTCAGGAGGGGCCAAATTCTCAGGATAAAGTTAAGGTGGTATTTACCCGCGTGGAGCCCTGCACGAAGGAGGAAGAAATTCGGCTGGCTGATGCGCTGGGCTATCCGGTGTATGCGATTATACCCAATGAGTATCTGCTGGTTTCGACGGCTGCGAACAATGGCCGGATGGCGGTTGATATCAAGCCGGATTCAGGGCTGGCACGCAGTGTAGACCGGCTGGCAGCAAAAATTTGCAGTGGCCAAGATAAGGTGGTATAGATATGTTGATTGTAGCTTTGATTTGTGGAATATTGGTGTTTGTGCTGATGCTATTGACGATCGAATACTTTACCCGCGATAAAAATGCTATTACCCGCAAGGTTCAGCACTATGCGGCGGGGGACGCTGGAACAGGCAGCACCGCTTCTGAACAGGAAGCCGGCATGGATGCAAACTTTATGAATCTTGTCCGGTATCTCGGCAGCAAGCTGCGAAATGTGCCGACAACTAAAAATCTGGAAATAAAAATGCAGCAGGCCGGGCTGCCGCTGCTTGGCTCGGAGTTTTTGGCCTTACTGGGAGTGCTGGCGCTTGTCTTTGGCGTATTTAGTCTGATGCTGACACTGAAAATCAGCTATGCCATATTGGGGGCTATCGGCGGGGTGTTGGCCGGTTGGCTGTATCTGAGCTTTCGGATTTCCCGGCGCTGGTCGGAATTCAGCAATCAGCTGGGAGATGCCTTGGCGATGATGGCCAATGCGATGAGGTCTGGTTTCAGCTTTACCCAGGCGATGGATCTGATCGGGAAAGAAATGCGGGCGCCGATTTCCTTTGAGTTTTTTAAAACGCTTGCTGAAATGCGGCTTGGCGCTGATGCGGAAACGGCACTGCTCAATATGGGGCGGCGCGTGCAGAGTTCAGATCTTGATCTAGTGATTACCGCGGTATTGATTCAGCGGCAGGTCGGGGGGAACTTGGCGCAAATTCTTGACATGATTGCGCAGACGATAAATGAGCGCATTAAAATGAAGCGTGAAATCAAGACACTGACCGCACAAGGGCGGTTGTCGGGGTGGATTTTGGCAGCATTGCCGTTTGCTGTGGCGGGCATGATGGCAATGGTGAATCCCCGCTATATAGAACCCTTGTTTACCCAGAAAATCGGGCAGATCTTTGTCGGGGGGGCCCTGGTACTAGAACTCATTGGATTTATTATCATTCAGAAGATCGCTTCCTTGGATGTCTGAGACGGCACAGCGTTTTTAGAGGAGGCTGGCTGCGGGGACGGGAACCAATTTTTCGAAGGGGATACCCTCGCAAGAGGAAATATAAATTATTTAAGAACAAGGGAGGAATTTATATGCTGAAGCGGATAGCAGAACTTGCGATGATTTACAACGGCCAAAAAGGACAGGGGATTGTCGAATATGCACTGTTGCTGGCCTTTGTTGTTGCGGTAGCGGTAGCTGTTACCAGCACGAGCACCGGGCTCGAAGCGGCAATTACCGGCGTGTTCAGCCGCGTGGTAACGGCTCTGGGCGCTGCTTGAAGGCAGTCCTTATTTTCGGGCAGGTGCAATGAAATTATAAAAAGGAGGAATCTGTATGTTCAAGTATGTATGGCAGTTGACAAGTCTTTATAAGGGACAAAAAGGGCAGGGCATTGTGGAGTATGCACTGTTGCTGGCGTTTGTCGTCGCGGTAGCGGTAGCTGTTACCAGCACGAACACCGGGCTTGAAGCGGCAATTACGGGCGTTTTCAGCCGGGTTGTCACCGCGCTTACGGGAGCATAAAAATCTGGGTGGCTTAAGCCTCTTGTGATGCTGCAGGAGGCTACATATTTGGGGCGGGAGATAAGCATTGGAGGTGCAATGGCATGCGTATTTATCGAAAACAGAGGGGGCAGTCTATCGTCGAGTTTGCTCTTATTTTACCAATTTTAATGTTTATCCTAATAGGCTTTGTCTATAGTGCGATGCTTTGCCATGATTACCTTGCACTTGAATCCATTGCCAGGGACAGTGTTCGTTCGATGTCGATTGGAACTCCCGCGGCAGATATTCGGGCGCGCTATGCTGCCAACCCGTTTATGACCGAGATCTATACCTGGAGTGCAGCCAGTTCGGTGGATTTTTCCCTGGCGGATAACACGCCTGTTGTCGGGTATGCAACGGCGACACTGACGGCCAACTGCACCTGGGACGGCATTGATTTTGGCGGGGGTGTACAGTTAAAGCTGCCGGCAACAATTCAGGCGAGACTTACAATGCGCAAGGAGGAATGAAGATGTCACTATTAGAGCGTCTGGGAAAAAAGAACGGTACAGAAGAGCCAAAACCGATTTTTGCCGAGCGAAAAGAAGGATCATCTGAAGATCAGTATCAGGAGTTGAAACTGGCGATCCACCGCCGCATTGTTGATGATATGAATCTTGAGCAGCAGCGGATACTGACGAGCGGACAGCAGGAACGCCGCGAAGTGGAAAACATTATCAGTTCATATTGTGCATTGGTGCTGGAAGAGAACCCGTTTGCTGTGCCGCGCGGGGATCGCGCTGCGATCATAGCGGAAATTCTGGATGAAATCCTTGGGCTGGGCCCGATTGAACCGCTGCTCAAGGATGAGACGGTAACGGAAATAATGATCAATGGTCCGAAAAATATTTATGTGGAACGGATGGGGAAAATTCATCTCACAAAAGTACAGTTCCACGATGATGGGCACTTGATGAATATTGTGGAACGGATTCTGTCACCACTCGGACGGAGGATCGATGAGAGTTCCCCGCTTGTCGATGCGAGGTTAAAAGACGGATCGCGTGTCAATGTAATCATTTCACCGCTGTCGTTGATTGGTCCATGTGTGACGATTCGTAAGTTTACCAAGGAACCGCTGATGATTGAGAATTTAATCGGCTTTGGCACGCTGAGTGAAGACATGGCAGCTTTTTTGCGGGCCTGTGTTATTGCCCGACTCAATATCGTCGTTTCCGGCGGAACTGGCTCGGGGAAAACGACAACGCTCAATGTCTTGTCGTCATTTATTCCCGCGGATGAACGCATAGTTACAATTGAAGATGCGGCAGAACTTAGGCTGATGCAGGACCATGTGGTTACGCTCGAGAGTCGGCCGCCTAATATTGAAGGCGCCGGCCAGATCACCATTCGGGATTTGGTTCGCAATGCTTTGCGCATGCGTCCGGATCGCATCGTCGTCGGTGAAGTCAGGTCCGGCGAAGCACTTGATATGTTGCAGGCCATGAATACAGGGCATGATGGATCCTTGACGACAGCGCATGCCAATGGGCCCCGGGATGTCCTGAGTCGCCTTGAAACCATGGTGCTTATGGCGGGGATGGATCTGCCGGTAAAGGCTATTCGCGATCAAATTTCCTCGTCGGTCGATCTGATTATTCATCAGTCCAGAATCCGTGATGGCAGCCGTAAGATTACGCATATAACCGAAGTCCAGAATATGGAAGGTGAAATTATTATTCTGCAGGATCTATTCCGGTTTAATCAGGTTGGGATTGATGAAAAAGGAAAAATTCTCGGGGATTTTGAGACGACCGGAATCCGGCCGAAATTCATGGAGAAGTTCGAGGCCAATGGCATAACAATTCCACTGCATTTGTTTAACCGTGATGCCGGAGATGTGAAGCAGGGAGAAGAGTGGAGGCGGTGATATTATGGCTGTGTGGATTGCCTTAGTCTGTGGTATACTGCTGTTTTTGTTTTTGTATCTGTTCGTGATAACAAAAGTTGCTCCGGCAACTCAGGTCAGGGAACGTGTCCAGCGGCTCCAACGGGCGCGCCCGATCGATGAGCAGGCTCGGGTGGAAAGTGAAAACCTGGATAAACCGTTTAGCGAGCGCATTGTGCTGCCGTTTTTCCGCGAAGTGGAAGAACAGCTGATTCGACTGGCGCCGGGACGGATTTACAAAATGCTGGCCGTTCGGATCATGCGGGCGGGAAAACAAAATATCTGGAGTGTCAGCGCCTTTGTATCCTTTTGGATGCTGTCTTCCGTTGGGTTTATGGTAGTCGTAGCTTTTTTTGCTTTTTATGTCAAACACATGGTCTTTGTCCGGGGATTTGCCCTGGTTATTTTAGCCCTGATCATTGGGGGGGCACTGCCGATCGTGTTTCTTGACGGGTTGATTGCCAAGCGGCGGCTGTTGATGCTCAAGCAGTTGCCGGATGTGCTCGATATGCTCTGTGTCAGTGTGCAGGCAGGCCTGTCCTTTGACGGAGCCATGACGAAACTTACCGATAAAATGCACGGGCCGCTGATCGATGAATGCCGGAAAATGTTGCGGGATGTCCGGATGGGCATGACGAGAAAGCTGGCTTTGACGAATATGGCAGAACGCTGCAATATACAGGATATTCACCTTTTTACAGCGGCGGTTATTCAGTCGGACCGGCTGGGGGTAAGCATGAGCAAGACTTTACAGATTCAGGCTGAAAATATGCGTGAACGGCGCCGGCAAAATATCAAAGAAGCGGCGCTGAAGGCACCGATAAAGATGTTGTTTCCGCTGATCCTGTTTATTCTGCCGGCTTTGTTTATCGTCGTGTTATTGCCGTCCCTGCTAAATTTGGCGGTATATTTCGGCGGGTTTGGGCGATGAAACAAATTGTTTTTGCGGTGAACGGGGTGGAGTTCAAGGTGCTGCTGGCGCTGACCTTCTGGCAGCGGCTGAAGGGGCTTTTGGGAACTGGCAGCCTGGCCGCCGCGCAGGGGTTGCTGTTGCCGGGTTGCAGTAGCATTCACATGTTTGGTATGCGCTATCCCCTTGATATTGTTTACCTTAATCGGGATGGTACGATTTTAAAGGTTGTGGCAGATCTTCAGCCCTGGCAGATCAGTGGCTGCTGGCAAGCCGCCGCAGTGCTGGAGGTAGGCAGCGGGACGGCTGCCAGGCAAGGCTGGCAGGCTGGAGTCCGGTTGGAACACTTAGGCTATGATGCCCATAAACATGCGGTGGAAATAAAAATAGAACAGAGAATATAAAAAGGGGCTGTGAAATAACACCCCTATAAAAACAAAAGAGGATCACTGGCTCGAACGAGCAGGTGATCCTCTTTTTGTGGTAAAATTTTACGTAACCAATGAAAAACTCAACCATTAATTATTTTAAAACAAAACAGGCAGTTTTGCCACTATTTATTTCAGATTATCTGAATATCTGTGATCCCGTGCTGGTTTTTGATCGATTTATGGAGGAAATCGACTTGGAGAAGTATCTGAGAAATGTTCCATCTCACGTTACTGGACGTATCAGGTATAACCCGGTCAGCATGTTGAAAACAATCTTATTCGGATTTATGACAAATGGATATATCTCGCTCCGTGAACTTGAAGATTGCTGTAAAGTCAATCTTCGTTTTATGTATCTCATGGAGCATCAGACACCTTCTTACCGCACGTTCGGCTATTTTATCGAAACTATGCTCAAACCATCCATTGAGGAATTGTTCAGCGATATCAACAACCGTATCTTTGCCAAAGATCATGTGGATTTGAGCCATCTGTATATCGATGGTTCTAAATTTGAAGCAAATGCCAATAAATACAGCTGGGTATGGAAGAAAGCGACCGAAAAGTCCAGATATAGACTTTTTGAAAAAATCACAAGTTTACTCGATGAAATCAACGACGATCTTGCCAGCTTTGGCATCAAAATTGATACGAATTCCGAATACGTTCCTCAATACCTGAGTGAAGTTACGAATCGGTATGCTAAAATCCATGAAATAGATAAAACAAAATTCGTCCATGGAAAAGGCCATCGAAAAACACCGCAGCAGCGCTATTACGAACGCCTTCAGGAATATACAGCGAAACTCAAAGAATATATTGAAAAGATAACCGTTTGTGGTCCAGACCGGAACAGTTATTCCAAGACAGACCACTCGGCTACCTTCATGCGAATCAAGACAGATTATATGGGCAACGACCAGCTCCTGCCAGCCTACAATGTCCAATTTGGCATTGCGGATGAATATATCGCTGTAGCGGATGTAAATCAATACCGTTCAGATATGGATTGTTTCGTTCCCTTACTGGAAAAATTTCATGCTACGTACGGATTTTATCCCAAATATCCCGTTGCTGACGCAGGCTATGGTTCATACAACAATTATATGTACTGCGAGCAACACGGAATGGAAAAGTACATGAAATTCACTATGTACAAGCAAGAAACTACGGACAGGAAGTATCGAGAGAATCCGTTTCGAGCCGTGAATTTCAAGATTGATGAAGAAGGGATCCTGCGCTGTCCGGCAGGACAGGCATTTCACCTTCAATATAGACGAAATGTAAAAGGAAATCGATACGGACGACAGGAAGAAGTTTACCAGTGCGAAAATTGCACGGATTGTCCGTATGCCTCCCAGTGTAAAAAGACGGATAAAAACCGGACGATACAAGTTAACCAAGAACTGACTTCTATACACCAAGAAGTTGTGGATAACCTAGAAAGCATTCAAGGAGCGCTTCTTCGTATGAATCGATCCATTCAATCCGAAGGTACTTTTGGGATTATGAAAAATAACCGCTGGTACAAAAGAATTGTTAGAAAAGGCATGGAACAGGTACGTTTAGAGATTTTCCTGGTTTCCATCGGGCACAATCTTTATAAATACCACAATAAAAGACTGCGCTTGAAGAAAGCCGCATAAACTGTAGAAAAGCAGTTTTTATGGGGAAAAGGGTCGTATGCCCTTTTTTCAGTAATTGCTGCTTGAGACATCAATATGAATAGCAAAAGAGGCTGTGGACAAAATGATTACTCATTTTGTCACAGCCCCTTTTCGTCAGCAGGCTGCAAGGCAGCCCTTATTTTTTTAAATGGAAGGGTACAGTGGCGACAATGACATTTTTTTTCAAAATCAGCAGTGTTCGCAGTACAAGTCCTGTCTGGTTATGCAGCAGACGATGCCACCATTTGCGAGTTTCGAACTCAGGGATCAATACCGTGATGTAATCGTTAGCCCCCTTTTCCTTCGATAGCTCTTCGATATAATCAATCAGCGGCTGGATCACAAGCCGGTAAGGGGAATGAAGCGTTACCAGCTTGACCCCCGGATTCCAGCAGCGCCATTTATCTTCAACTTTTTGGGCGATATCATCAGAGGTTGCAATATGAACGGCCAGAACATCGTCGCCAATTGATTTTGCATACTGCAAGGTATGGGCAATAACGCTGGTCGGCGTTGAAATTGGCACGATGACAATGTTTTTGCCGCCGGCAATTTCAACGGCCGTTTCGGGATTCATGTCTTCAAGCGGCAAATGCAGCTGCTCCGCCATATCTGTGTAATGCTCTTTGATTTTTCGGAAGATAAAGATCATCAGTGGGATAAAGATCAGTACGGTCCAGGCCCCCTGGCTGAATTTGCTCAAGCCAATGATAATGACGACGACACCGGTTACAATAGCTCCCAGCCCATTGATGATGCTGCGCGGAATCCAACCCCGCCCCTTTTGCTTATGCCAGTGGCGGACCATTGCTGTCTGGGCAATGGTGAAGGATAGGAAAACGCCGATCGCATAGAGGGAGATCAAATGGCTGGTGTTGCCATCGTAGATATAGATCAGCAGCCCGGCACCCAGGCTGAGCAGAATAATGCCATTGGAAAAACTCAGCCGTTCGCCACGTTGACCAAGGTAGCGCGGCATGTAGCCGTCGCGGGCTAGGATTGACAGCAGGGGCGGCAGACCATTAAAGGAGGTATTGGCCGCGAGGTACAGGATCAGCATGGTTGTGATCTGTATATAATAGAAGAAAAAGCCACGGCCAAAAGTCCGTTCGGCGATTTCAGCTAAGGAAGTCGTGCTTTCGAGCGGCAGAATATGATAATGCATGATCAAAAAAGAAATACCAATAAACATAAACCCGAGAATACCTGACATCCAATAGGTTGTGTGGCTGGCGTTTTTGATAGCCGGGTCCTTGAACATCGGCACGCCGTTTGATATGGCCTCGACCCCGGTCATTGAGCTACAGCCATTGGCAAAGGCCCGCAGCAGGATGATCAAAATCCCCCAGTCAAAGGTCCGCTCGAGGGAGGCTGCAGGGATTACCGGTGCCTGCTGGGTAAAGGCCTGATAGGTTCCGGCAAAAATAAGTGCGCTTATACCGAAGATGAAGGCATAGGTAGGGAAGACGAAGGTCGTCGAAGCCTCGCGTATGCCGCGCAGATTAATCAGCATTAAAATAAAAAATAAGACAAATAAGTCAAGGGCAACTTCATGGGCTGCCAGCATTGGAAAAGCAGAAATGATCGCGGCGGTACCAGCAGAAATACTTACGGCAACGGTCAGCATGTAATCGGCAAATAGTGCGGCCGCAGCGGTAAGGGCAGGTACCTCGCCTAAATTGTGCATCGCCACGGCATAGGAACCGCCGCCACCGGGGTTCGCTCTTGCTACCTGGACATAAGAAATGGTTACGATTGCCAGCAACAGCAAAATTGCGGCAGCGATATGGCTCATATAGCCATAGGCGAGCAGGCCGGGAGCGGCCAGGATCAGCATGATTTCTTCCGGACCATAAGCCACCGAGGACAGGGCGTCGGAAGAAAAAATGGCGAGAGCTTTCCATTTTGGCAGCTTTTCGGCGGAAATCTCCTGGTTATGCAGGGGCCGGCCGATCAGCAAGCGTCTTAATAAACGCATCATGAGTGTTCTAACCTCCATTGAAAATATATATAATTTTTGAAAAAACTTAAAAAAAGACACAAAAAAAGACCCTATGAGGTCTTTGACCCTCATTTTAGCCGACGAAGTTAGCTGCCGGGTAGGATGATAAGAGAAAACATCCCTTTCGGCCAGGCCGAAATTAACCCCAAAAAATTGGTTCCTCCGCTTCTTGTGACAAGAACTAAGCTGTTATTCAAATATAGAGTGATTATACACCTTTTTGATAAAAAGTAAAGGCTTTATTGATAAATATTTTATGTAGATTTTTAACGGCAATTTTGGCGGCAATAAAGACGAGTTGTTCCCTGGCTGTCACTGTATATAATTGACTTAGCTGGGAAACCCGCTTGGAGATATGTAAAATTTTTGCTGCTTTCGGCAATAAATTTTTCGTAAAAATAAAGGATTTCTGCTATAATAAAAATAATGATTAAAAGAAATGAGGCTTGCGATGAGGGCGTTTATTTTTGATATGGATGGGGTCATTATCGACAGTGAGCCGCTTCATACGGCGATGAAAATAAAAACATTTCGCCATTTTGGCCTCCGGCTGACAGAGCAGGAATGTCTAGAGTATATGGGGCGGACGACGAAATTTATGTTCCGCCATTTTATTGAAAAATATGACAGGTCGATTTCTTTGGAAGAAATGGTCCACTATAAGCATCAGCTGTATCTGGAAGCTCTTTATAATGATAGCGGCATCAGGCCGATTGCTGGGACCATGGAGCTTTTACGTGAATTGAAAGCGAAAGACATTCCGGCAGCGATTGGTTCGTCTTCGGGACGGCAGGTGATTGATGCAGTTGTCAAAAAGTTTCAGCTGCAGCCGTATTTTCAGTCGATCTTAAGCGGTGCTGATCTGCCGCAGAGCAAGCCGGATCCGGCCATATATTTGCTTTCAGCCCAGCGTCTGGGTGTCCGACCGGAAGACAGCATTGTCATTGAGGATGCTGCGGCTGGGGTCCAGGCGGCCAAGGCTGCCGGAATGTACTGTATCGCTTATCGTAATCCAAGCTCCGGCCAGCAGGATTTGTCGCAGGCAGACCGGGTTGTTGAGTCGATAAAGGATATTGCTGTGGCAGAGTTTTTGCCGGACTGACTATTTAGCAATGCGGTTTTTTGTATTTATGCCGGTGCATTGGCGCGGGCAGACAGTTTTTATAGAGGTATGGGGGGATTTTTGTGCAGAGTTTTGAATACTATAGTCCGACGGAAATTGTCTTTGGTCGTGGGGCCGAAGCAAAGACGGCAGAAAAAATAAAGAAAAACGGTGGGACAAGAGTTGTTCTCGTTTATGGCGGCGGCAGTGTTGTCCGCAACGGACTGCTCGCCCGATTAGAAAAAATGCTCGATGAGGCTGGCCTGCGCCATATTTCATTAGGGGGTGTACAGCCAAATCCAAGGGTCGGTTTTGTCCGGGAGGCCATTGCCAAGGCCGTTGCTTTTGGTGCGGATTTTATTCTGCCGGTTGGCGGTGGCAGCGCCATCGACAGCGGCAAAGCGATTGCTCACGGAACGGCAAATCCTGATATCGATATCTGGGATATCTGGCTGGGGAAGACGAAGCTTGAAAAAACATTGCCGCTGGGGGTGGTGCTGACAATTGCTGCTGCCGGCAGTGAAACCAGCAATTCGGCAGTGCTGACAAATGAAGCAACCGGGAAAAAATGCGGATTGGGAACAGAACTTAACCGTCCCCGGTTTGCTATTATGAATCCAGAGCTTACGTATACTTTGCCGAGAAATCAGATTGCCTATGGCATTGCAGACATTCTGATGCATACGATGGATCGCTATTTTTCTCAAATCGAAGGAAATGATTTTACCGATGTTGTGGCCGAAGGGCTGATAAAAAATGTCATGCGCCATGGCCGGGTAGCGCTCGAAAAGCCGGATGATTATCATGCCATGAGTGAACTTATGTGGTGCGGCAGCGTGTCCCATTCGAATTTCACAGGCCTTGGGCGGCCTAAGGATTTTGCAACCCATAAGCTGGGCCATGAACTCAGCGGCAAATTTGATGTTGCCCACGGTGCCTCCCTTACGGCGGTCTGGGGATCCTGGGCTCGGTATGTATACAAGGAAAATCCAGAAAGGTTTTCTCATTTTGCCTCCAGTATCTGGGGCATCCAGAATGTGGATGTTGAGCAGGAGGCTTTGGCGGGGATTGCGGCCATGGAACGCTATTTTTCGGCAATCGGCATGCCGATTAATTTCACTGAACTTGGCATCGGGGTACAGGACGAGGCCGGCCTGGCTTATTTGGCTGATATGTGTACCGATGGCGGGAAGAAAACCGTGGCGGAGTTTAAGAAACTTACGCGGGGCGATGTGTATGCGATCTATCAGATGGCAAATTATTGATTTTGAACAGGCGGGAGGGCTTGAACGAGCCTTTCCTGCCTGTTTTCTTTATCACTAGTAAGGGAGGTATAGCGATCTATGAAAACGGAGCTTGAGCACTGTCGGCTGTGTCCCCGCCGCTGTGGGGTGAATCGCCTGGCGGGTGAACTCGGCTATTGCCGCGCCGGGGCCTTGGCAAAGGTGGCGTTGGTATCCCTGCATAAATGGGAAGAGCCTTGTCTGACGGGGAAACTTGGGGCGGGAACGGTGTTTTTTTCGCATTGTAATTTGCGCTGCGTTTTTTGCCAAAATCATGAAATCAGTCAGCAGGGAAAAGGAAAAGAGGTTTCGGCAGAGCGTTTAGCCGGGATTTTTATCGAACAGCAGCAGCGGGGCGCTTCGACCCTCGATCTGGTGACGCCGACCCATTATGTGCCGCAGATTTTGGCAGCGCTTGAAATTGCAAAAGAGAAGGGGTTGCAGCTGCCGGTGGTATATAACTCAAATGCCTATGAAACTGTGGAAACGATAGACCTTTTGCGGGGGTATGTAGATATCTTTTTGCCGGATTTGAAATACCGGGAGGAAGCTTCGGCTTTGCGGTACTCGGCGGCGCCGGGGTATTTCGCTGCGGCTGCAGTAGCGATTCGCCGGATGCTTGCAATTGCGGGCCCCCCAGTTTTTCGGGAGGGGATTTTGCAGCAGGGGGTTCTTGTCCGGCATTTGATTTTGCCTGGGAAAATGAAGGAAAGCATGCAGGTGGTCAGATGGCTGTGGGAAAATTTTGGCAATCAAGTGTATCTTAGCCTCATGAATCAGTTTACGCCGCTCTACCAAACCGCTGAATATCCGGAAATAAATCGCCGGCTCACGACGTATGAGTATCAAAAGGTCATTGATTATGCGCGGGAGCTCGGGGTTGAACAGTGCTTTATTCAGCAGGGGCGGACGGCCTCTAAGGAATTTGTGCCGGATTTCAGCGGCGCTGGTTTATGAAACGATATAAAATTCTGAAAAAATAAAACGAGAGCTTTTAACTTTGCGGGAAATTAGCTATAATGAATATATTGAAGAAACATCATCATCGTATCCTTGTTTGATTTGCTATAAAGTAAAGGGCAGCAGGATGTGTATATGATGTTTTTTATAGTAAAGTCGGCATAAAGATGGGGAAGCTGCACAAGTTTTATTCAGAATATTCCGCATAGTATAAGCGAGAAACTATAAATAAAATTTATTATAACATTAAATTTCCATAAATATAGATTTTTGTTTTTAATAGGTATATAATGGGGTTAAATTCAGAATATGGTAAATTGTTATGGGTTCATCATGGTTGCAATTCATTGAACAGGAGTGGTTTGGAGGCCTGCTGTTCCGAAATTTGTGGACAGGAAATAAGTAATCGGCGAATTTTGGCTAAGGCAGCTTTGATGTTGGCAATGATATGTAATGGCAGCTAAATGAGGAGGGATATTGTGGACAGATTGGATTCTATGTGGGAAGTGTATTTACGGAAAGGCATCAGTCGGCGCAGTTTTATCAAATCGTGTGTTGCGCTTACCGGCATGCTCGGGCTTGGACCGGGGATGCTGTCGCAGGTTGTGGCGGCGGCGGAAAAAAATTCTTTGCCGGTTGTAATCTGGTTGCATGGGCAGGAGTGTACAGGCTGTGATGAATCCTTTATCCGGTCAGGGACGCCGTTGGCTTCGGATGTTTTGCTTAATTCGATAGCCTTGGAGTACAGCCATGCACTGAGCGCGGGTTCTGGTGAGCCGTTTGAAGCACATCTGCAGGATACCATGAAGCGATATGCCGGCAAGTATATCCTGGCCGTTGAGGGCGCAGTGGCGACCGCTGACAATGGCATCTACTGCATGACGGGGGGGCGGACCTTTACGTCGCTGATCAAGGAAGTAGCTGAAAATGCCGCGGCGATTATTGAATACGGATCCTGTGCTTCCGGGGGAGGTATTCAGGCCGCCAAGCCAAATCCGACCGGATCGGTCGCGGTCAGTTATATTGTCGGCGGGCGCCCCATCGTGAAGGTGCCAGGCTGTCCGCCGATTCCAGAGGTTATGACCGGCGTTATCATGCATTATGCTTTATTTGGAAAATTACCGCCGCTTGACAGCGAAGGCCGGCCCAAGCAGTTTTATGGCAACCGAATTCATGACACTTGCTACCGGCGTCCGTTTTTTGATTCGGGGATGTTTGCTGAAAAATTTGATGACGCCGGGTCCAAAGCTGGCTGGTGTCTGTACAAACTTGGCTGCCGTGGCCCGGAAACGTATAATTCCTGTGGGAATCTGCGCTGGTGGAACGGGCTCTCTTATCCGATTCAGTCGGGCCATGGCTGTATCGGCTGCAGCAATGATCATTTCTGGGGGGATACGTCCTTTTATGATCGCATGGAAAAATATGGACCGTTGGGCGATGTTGACCGGATTGGGGCGGCGATTGCTGCCGGTACCGTTGCCGGCGTTGGCGGACATCTTGCCATGTCGGTAGTGCAGAAGAAGAAACGGGCCAGATATGATCTCGATCCGGAAAAGAAGCCGGTCGAATATGAACCGGAAAAGGATGTGTATGATGAATGAAGCGAGTGGTAGTTGATCCGATAACCAGAATAGAAGGACATCTGCGAGTGGAAATCAAGGTCGATGAAGCGACTGGAAAAGTACAAGATGCCCTGTCGAGCGGCACGGCCTGGCGGGGACTCGAATTGATCATGAACGGGCGTGATCCGCGTGATGCCTGGGCCTACATTCAGCGAATCTGTGGTGTATGTACGAGCGCACATGCGTTGGCCTCTTTGCGGGCCGTAGAAGATGCCCTGGAAATAAAAATTCCGCGCAATGCCAATTATATTCGCAATATTATGGCGGCTACGCAGACGGTACAGGATCATCTGATCCATTTTTATCATTTGCATGCACTTGACTGGGTAAGTCCGCTGGAAGCCCTAAAAGCCGATCCGGCCAAAACGGCTGCGTTGCAAAATACAGTGCTTGAAACCTACCGCTTGCCGGCTAAGGCTCCGGTATCGGTGACCGAAGCCTATCCAAAGGAATCCCCCAAGGCTACGGCGGCCTATTTCAGAGAGATTCAGGCGAAGCTCAAGGGAATTGTCGATGGCGGGCAGCTCGGGATTTTCGCGGCGCAGTGGTGGGATCATCCCGATTATCAGCTGCTTGAGCCGGAAGTCCATCTGATGGCGGTGGCGCATTATCTCGAAATGCTGGACAAGCAGCGGGAAATTGTCATAACGCATGTCGTATTCGGGGGCAAAAATCCGCATCCAATGTATGTAGTCGGCGGCATGCCCTGTTCCATTTCGATGGATGATATGAATGCACCGATCAATACGGAACGGCTACAGATTGTCGATCGGTCGATTAACACGACGATTAATCTCGTGGATCAGTATTATCTGCCGGATCTTTTGGCCATTGGCCATCAGTATGTGCAAAAAGGCTATGTTGACGGCGGCGGGCTGGCAAAGGAACGTGTACTGGGCTTTGGCGATTATCCGGAGGAAACATATTCCGGGACCAGCAATGGCGAATTTCATAAGAATCTATTGTTGCGCTGCAATGGCGTCGTTGAGGATTTTGGCAAGGGCATTGCCAATGCCCGCTTTTTCGAATTTGAACCCGAGGATCTTGCGGATCCCGAGGTTCTCAGTGAAGGGGTGGAACACTCCTGGTATGAATATCCGGAGGCGCCGGGGCGTGATCTGCACCCGTTTGACGGCGTGACAAAACCCAAATATACCGGTCCGAAGGAAGGGACGGCAACGGACTGGAAAACCCTTGATGAGGATGGAAAGTATTCCTGGCTGAAGACGCCGAAATGGCGGGGTAAAATGGCCGAAGTTGGGCCGCTGGCACGCTATATCATCATTTACACGAAGGTGAAAAAAGGCGTGATAGACAAGCCGACCTGGGCGGAAGCGATGATTGTTGAACAGATTGAAGCAGTCTCCCGGGTGCTACATCTGATGCCGGAAGCCTGGATGACGACGATGGTAGGCCGCACGGCTGTGCGGGCACTGGAGGCCCAGCTCAATGCGTATATCAACAAGTATTTTTATGATAAGCTGATAAAAAATATAAAAGACGGCGACACGACGGTGGCTGTAAATAAGAAGTGGGGGCCGGAAACCTGGCCGGAAAAATGCCGTGGAGTAGGTCTTTACGAAGCACCGCGCGGAGCGCTGAGTCACTGGGTGACGATAAAAAATGCGAAGATCGAAAACTATCAAGCAGTTGTTCCGACTACCTGGAATGCCTGCCCGCGCGACAGCAAGGCTGGCCATGGACCATATGAAAAGGCAATGATGGACACAAAAGTGAAAATTGCCGATAAGCCGCTCGAGATATTAAAGGCGGTGCGCTCGTTTGATCCTTGTATGGCCTGTGCAACGCATATGTATAATGCTGCGGGCCGTAAAATTAATGTGGTGACAACGGATCCTTATTTAGGTGTGCGCAAGGAATAGCGGCCCTGCCTTATGAAATGGTGGATAAAAAAGAGAAAGGAAAAGCTATGATTTTTTCATAGCAGGAACTGATGATGATACAAAGTGAACAACAGCAAAAGACGGTGTATTACCTGTTTAGCCCTTTCCTGCGAACCTTTCATTGGACGATGGTCGGCTGCGTTACGATTCTCTTTATTACCGGACTGTATATCACAAAGCCGGTGTCAGGCGGCGTTGGCATGGAACCAACCTTTGCCAGTACCATGCTGTCACTGGGCTGGGTTCGCTGGATTCACTTCTTAGCGGCCTATATTCTGTCGGCTGTTTTTATCTTCAGAATATATGGGTTTATCATTAACAAGGGCGACCGACTTTTCCCACGGATTGGCAAAAAAGATTTTTTGAAATCGACGATTGACGTATCCATGCATTACTTGATGCTGCGCTGGTCACATAAGCCGTATCTACGTAATCCGGTTGCGAGAATGTCTTACGTGGGGCTTTACTCGCTGCTGCTGCTGGAATTTTTTACTGGTTTTTCCATGTATTATATGATTCATCCCAATGGCATGGGCTCATTTTTATTTGGCTGGGTGCATGTGCTGGTGGGGGGAGAATTTGCCACGCATTTTATTCATCACTGTGGAGCCTGGGGGATTCTCTTGTTTGCCATTGGCCATATTTATATGGCAATCCGCGCGGACTTTATGGAAGGTGAAGGCGAAAGCTCCAGCATGTTTTCCGGGCTTAAGTTTTTGGAGCATCCGCCGCTTGATCTTGACGATATAATGGAAGAGGAAGATGTGCCGAAAAAATACTGACCACAGAAAGAGGGGAATACAATATGTGTAATACATGCGGTTGTGCTGCGCAGGGCAAGAACACACAGTTGAAATTTTTTGTAAAGGGGTATGATGAAGGCAGTGCCAAGCAGATGGAACGGACCCTGCTCGGCCTGCCGGGCGTATATCATGTGCATATTCATGCCCATGACGGCGAGACGACGATTGATTATAATCCGGGAAAAACAACGCTGGGCAATATTTTAGGACTGTTTACGCAGCAGGGACTTGAAGCTGTTATCTAGCCTGATGGGGGAAAGATTTTATGCATGAAATGGCGATTGCACAGGGTGTGCTGGATATCGCTCTTGACTATGCGCGGCGCAATGAGGCGACGAGGATAAGCTGTGTCAGCCTGCTGCTGGGGGAGATGAGCGGTGTAGAGACCTCGTCGCTGGAATTTTGTTTCGCGGCGCTGACCAAGGGGACGATCGCCGAATCGGCCCGGCTCCTGTTTCATCGCTGTCCGCTAGTCGCCCGCTGCCGCAGCTGTGGCCGTGAAGGCCGGGTTTTGTCAGGAAGCTTTTTTTGCCAGGACTGTGGGCAGGGGGCCTTGGAAATTATATCCGGGCGGGAAATGCAGGTCGAGTATTTGGAGGTGGATTAATGGAAATCCAGGTAATGGAAGATATTTTAGGCAGGAATGATCAGATTGCGGCTGAAAATCAGCAGCTGCTGGCAAGCAAGGGCGTTTTTGCCTTGAATCTTTTGGGTTCACCGGGGTCGGGAAAAACCTCCCTGCTGGAAAAAACCATGGCCCGGCTTAAACAAAAATTTTCTTTGGCTGTTATTGAGGGGGATCTGTTCACTTCGAAAGATGCCGATCGCATTGCGATTCATGGGGTGCCGGTCATTCAGATAAATACCAGTGGTGGCTGCCATCTCGACGCGCAAATGGTCCGGGAGGTTCTCGGGCAGCTTGATCTTGAGGCGATCGACCTGTTGATTATTGAAAATGTGGGGAATTTGGTCTGTCCGGCGGAATTTAATGTCGGCGAAGATGAAAAAGCCGTAGTGCTCAGCATCACGGAGGGTGATGATAAACCGCTCAAATATCCGTTGGTGTTTAAGGAGTCGGCGGCCGCCGTTTTGAATAAGACCGATCTGCTGCCCTATACGAATTTTGATCTGGCAGCGGCTGGAGCGGATATCAGGGCGATTCATCCCGGCATAGAGGTGCTTGAGGTTTCCTGTAGCCAGGATCAGGGGCTTGAGGCCTGGATTGACTGGCTGTGCCAGCGTGTAGACGCTAAAAAAACAGGCGGTGATCGGGTATGAGTATGGTGACTTTGGTCGGGATCGGCAATATCCTGCTGCAGGATGAAGGGTTCGGGGTAAGTGCAGTCGAAGCACTGCAGCGGGAATATCGTTTCTCAGACGACGTACAGCTGCTTGATGGGGGTACCCTTGGCATGGAGCTGCTGGGCTTTATAAGCGGCAGCAAAAAACTTATGGTCATAGATGCCATTGCTGGGAACGGTCCTCCGGGAACCTGTTTTCGCTTCTCCGGACCGGAGGTGCAGGCGTATTTTCAGGAGAAACTGTCGATGCATGAACTGGGCATTCAGGATGTGCTGGCGTCTTTGAAAATTATTGGTGAACCGGTAGAGGAAGTAGTAGTGATTGGCGCCAAACCGTTTGTTGTTGGTGCCGGAGTGGGCTTGACGGCAGCGATGGCGGACTTGCTTGAACCAATTAAAAAAATGGCCATCGGGCAGCTGCGGGAATGGGGCTTTCCGGCAGAACTGCTTGCGGGAGAAAACAGGTGATTTTATGAAGCGGGCGGGAATCCGCGTTGCTGGCATTGTGCAGGGCGTGGGTTTTCGCCCCTTTGTTTATCGGCTGGCAAAAGCGTATGATCTGACGGGGCTGGTCTTTAATGATGCGGCCGGGGTCTGGATTGAGATACAGGGGGAGGAGGCTGCGATCAAAGGGGCGTTGACGGCGCTTTCGGCCGAGGCTCCGCCGCGATCGCAGATCACCGCGGTTGAGGTCCGGGAGCTGTCCTTGCAGACCGAAACGGGATTTGTGATTGCTCCCAGCCCCGCGGGCAGTAAGCGGACGGCGCTTATTTCGCCGGATATTGCGACTTGTCCGGATTGCCGGCGGGAACTTCTCGATAAGCGGGATCGGCGCTATGGTTATCCTTTTATTAATTGTACGAATTGCGGGCCGCGATATTCGATTGTCCGGGATGTTCCCTATGACCGGCCGCAGACGACAATGGCTTCGTTTTCCCTTTGTCCGCAGTGCCGAAGGGAATATGAGGATCCCCTTGATCGTCGCTTTCATGCCCAGCCCAATGCCTGCGGCGATTGCGGCCCTTCCTATCAGCTTCTTGATAGTGCTGGAACTTGTGTCGGCGGCGAGGATGTGCTGGCAGTGTGTCGTGACCGACTGGGACAGGGGGCTGTCGTGGCGATTAAGGGGATCGGGGGCTATCATCTGGTTTGTGATGCCCGCTTGGAGCTGGCCGTGAAGAGGCTGCGACAGCGTAAATATCGCGAGGAAAAGCCGTTTGCGGTGATGTGCGGCAGCCTGGCGACCGTGCAGCAACTGTGCTTTTTATCCGCGGCGGAAGAAGTCCTTTTGACCGGGCCGGCAGCGCCCATCGTTTTGCTGCAGAGAAAGTCTGAGGATCCGCTGGCGAGGGCGGTAGCCCCGGGGAATCCCTGTCTGGGGGTGATGCTGCCTTATGCGCCGGTCCATTACGGCCTGCTCGCGGACGGGGATGTACTCGTTATGACCAGCGGGAATGTCAGTGAGGAGCCGATTGCCTATAAGGATGAGGATGCCCAAAAACGGCTGGCCGGTATTGCGGATTATTTTCTTGTTCATAACCGTGAGATTCACTGCCGGGTCGATGATTCTGTTGCCCGTATTTTTGAGCAAAAACCGTATTTGCTGCGCCGCAGTCGAGGCTATGCCCCCGCTCCGATTGCTGTGGGGAAACCTGGACCGGCGGTGCTGGCCTGCGGCGGAGAGACGAAAAATACTTTCTGCCTGACCAAGGAAGCACAGGCCTTTATCAGTCCGCATATCGGCGACCTGGAAAATCAGGAGATCTTTCAGGCCTATCAGGAAACGATTGAACATTATAAACGGTTGTTTGATATCCAGCCGCAGGCGCTGGCTTGTGATCTGCATCCCGAGTATTTATCGGGAAAATATGCTGCCGGGATTGATCTGCCACTGGTGAAGGTGCAGCATCATCACGCGCATATTGCCTCCGTGCTGGCAGAACATGGCTGCCGGGAAAAGGTGCTGGGAGTGGCTTTTGATGGCACCGGTTATGGGGCGGATGGTCGGCTTTGGGGCGGGGAATTCCTGCTGGCGGATCTTGCCGGCTATGAACGCCTTGGTCATTGCCGGTATCTGCCCTTGCCGGGAGGGGCAAAGGCGGTCAGGGAGCCTTGGCGGCAGGCTGCCTGGATTATGAAGCAGCTGTACGGGGACGATTTTCTTTCGCGGCAGCCGGGGTTTGCCCGGCAATTGCCGGCGGGGGTCGAGCTCGTGCTGCAGGCGACGGCCGCCGGGATCAATGCGCCGCTAACCTCGAGCGTCGGCCGCCTTTTTGACACGGCGGCGGCACTGCTGGGGCTGCGCCTCTATAATACATTTGAAGGACAGGCGGCGATTGAGCTTGAGGCAGCGGCCGGCGGCAGAATGGGCGGCGTGCTGCCGTATGAACTGACAGCTGAGAACGTGCTTGATTTTTGTCCGAGCTTTGCGGCCCTGCTTGTCCGATTGCAGCAGGGGCGGAATCGGGCTGACCTAGCCGCTGATTTTCATGTGACGGTCGCGGCCGCTGCGGAAGCTGTGGTTCGGCGGCTTGCCCGGCAATGTGGAGTTTATACCGTGGCTCTGAGTGGGGGCGTATTTCAGAATATGACCTTGCTTCGTCAGCTGGTGGCAAGACTTCAAGGGGATTTTACCGTGCTGGTCAACCGGCAGGTTCCGGCCAACGATGGTGGAATCTCACTGGGACAGGCAGCAGTGGCAAGGGAAAGGGGTTGGTGATATGTGTCTGGCAGTGCCGGCAAAAATAGTGGAAAAGAAAGATTTTTTGGCGGTGGTTGATATCAGCGGTGTGCAGCGCAAGGTAAGTCTGATGCTGCTGCCGGAGGCGGCAGTCGGGGATTTTGTGCTGGTGCATGCGGGGTTTGCGATGCAGGTTATTGAAGCAGAAGAAGCAAAACGTACGGATGAAATGCTGCGGGTGATGAGGGGTGACTGATATGGAGGATTCACGGGATAAGGCCGGTTTTTTGCTGGCGGAGATTGAACGGCTGGCCGTGCGGCCCATGCGTCTGATGGAGGTCTGTGGCACACATACCGTAGCAATTTTTCGTGCCGGGATACGCCAGTTGCTGCCGGACGGGGTCGAACTCGTCAGCGGCCCGGGCTGTCCGGTATGTGTCACCGCAGACGATTATATCGATGAGGCCATTGCCTACGCCCGTCAGGAAGATGTGATTTTAACCACCTTCGGTGACATGCTGAAGGTGCCAGGCAGTGCAAGCAGTCTGGCCCAGGCACAGGCGGAAGGGTCTGATATCCGCGTGCTGTATTCGCCGCTGGAGAGCCTCGATATTGCCAAAGCGAATCCCGGGAAAAAAGTGGTGTTTCTAGCTGTTGGTTTTGAAACGACGGCCCCGACAGCGGCGGCGACGGTGCTCGAGGCCGCCGCGTGGCAACTCGACAATTTTTTTGTCCTGACGGCGCATAAGCTTGTGCCGCCGGCACTCGAGGCGTTGCTGGCGGATCCGCAGGTCAGGGTAGACGGCTTTGTTTTGCCGGGCCATGTCTGTGCGGTTGCGGGGGAAGCTCCTTATCGGTTTTTGCCGGAGCAATATCATATGCCGGCGGTTATCAGCGGCTTTGAACCCCTTGATATCCTCCAGACGGTATATTGCCTGGTACGGCAGATCTGTCACCGGCAGCCTGCTTTGGAAAATACATATCGCCGGGTTGTCCGGCCGGAGGGGAATCCTTCGGCCCGGCAGATTATGGCGGAGGTCTATGAGGTCTGCGATGCCGAGTGGCGCGGTATTGGACTACTTGCAAATTCCGGGCTACAGGTGCGCCCGCAGTACCGTAAATTTGATGCGAGAGCCGCCATGGGCTTAACGGTGCCCAGACCCAAGGGCAACAGCCAGTGTCGGTGCGGTGAGGTGCTGCGCGGCATCATTACCCCGCGGGAATGTCCGCTTTTTGGCAAAGGCTGCAGCCCACGCCGGCCGGTTGGCGCCTGCATGGTTTCGGTGGAGGGGGCCTGCGCCGCCTGGTATAAATATGGGAGCGGGAGGTATATGTATGGAAGACAAACGAATTAAAATGGATCATGGCAGCGGCGGTCAGCTGAGCCGGGAACTGGTGGAGGAAATCTTTATCGGTTCGTATGGAAATCCCGTCCTCAATCAGCTGCATGACGGCGCGGCACTTGCCATGCAAAGTGAGCGGATTGCCTTTACCACCGATTCGTATGTTGTAAAGCCGCTGTTTTTTGCCGGTGGCGATATTGGCCGGCTGGCAGTCTGCGGTACGGTTAATGATCTGGCCATGACTGGCGCCGTGCCGCGTTATTTGTCGGTGGGAATGATCCTTGAGGAAGGATTTTTGCTGACCGACCTGCAGCGGATTGCCGCCAGCATGCAGGCAGCGGCAACCGAGGCCGGGGTAAGAATTGTCACCGGTGACACGAAGGTGGTAAACCGCGGCGCCGGGGATGGGATCTACATAAATACAGCCGGAGTGGGGGACCTCATTGACGGTACGTCGATTTCTCCCGGAAATGTAAAACCGGGGCAGGATATCATTCTCAGCGGGTATATCGGCGATCATGCCACGGCGATTATGGCGGGACGTCATCAGCTGGTGCTGCCGGAGTCCATAAAAAGCGATTGTGCTCCGCTCGGTAAGCTGGTGCAGGAGATGCTTGCGGCTGTACCTGAGGTAGCTTTGTTGCGCGATCCAACGCGCGGCGGGGTGGCAGCGGCGCTCAATGAAATTGCCGGACAGGCGAGTGTGGGGATCCTGCTCGAGGAGAACGCCTTGCCGGTGCGCCCGGAAGTTGCCGCGGTCTGCGATCTCTTGGGATTTGATCCGCTGTATCTGGCAAATGAAGGAAAGCTGCTGGCCTTTGTCGATGCCGCTTACACAGAAAAGCTGCTGGCGGTTATGCAGCAAAACTCGCTGGCCCGGGAGGCACGGGTTATCGGCCGGGTGACCGCGGAGGCAGCCGGGCAGGTGGGCTTGCAGACGACGATCGGCGGGACCCGCATGGTCGATATGCCGCTGGGCGTTCAGATTCCGCGCATCTGCTAAAAAGAGAGGGAGCGTTAAGGAAAATTCCTTAAGCGCTCCCTCTCTTTGGGGGGTCAGGAGATCAGTTTTGAATGGATGGAAACCGGGTTGGAGATTACGGATTGCGGCTGCTGGACAAAGGTCATGCCACCGTTTATTGTAATATCGCCGTTGGCAACAAGACCGCCGATCACCGTCGAACCGGTGCCGTTGAAGGTGATGTTGCCGCTGTTTACATACAGCAGGCCGGTCAAAGTCGCTTTTTTGAGGGTGACATTGCCGCTCGGCGAATAAAAGGTACCGGTGATGGCGCCGGCCAACGTGATGTCAGGCTTGTCGAGAATGACGATGCCGTATTTTGTATAGTCACCGGCCGTCACAGTGGTGCCGCTTTTGAAGATTGTCGAAAACAGCGTTGTCTTGCCTGTGAGCTGAATTTGCGGCAGGGGCAGCGGGCTGGTGAGCGTACTCTGGCTGGTGGCGTTAAAGGTGTTTTTGAAGGTGCCGGCAGTTTCGGCCGTTCCCTTGATCGGAATGCCGCCGTTTACCGCAACGCTGGTGCCGCCGTAGATGTCGCCGACGATGGACTCCGTGGTGCCGCCGTTGATTGTCAGGTTATGGGTGGAGAAAATGCCGTAGGAAAATGGTCCGCCACTTTGAAAGGCCTGAGCGGTAGCTGCCGCGGTTACGGAATAGTTGTCCATAAGGCCAAAGACCCGGATGAAATATGATGGCACGCTTTCGGTGACGCTGACGCGGATCAGCATCGCGGCCGGGTCGCCGGGAAGCGCCGGATAGGTGACGACGGCTGCCGTGACAGTCGCTGCCCCGATGGCATTTTTGCTGAGGCAGTCACGGGCGGTGGCATCACTGGTGCCGTGATTTGATACGGTCTTCAAATCCAGGGCCCCGGCGGCGGCCGCTGCATCGACGGCGTTTTGCAGCCGCGCTTTATGGACATAGGCTACGCCGGCATCGACCACAAGGCCGG
The DNA here is from genome assembly GCA_963678095.2 of Selenomonadaceae bacterium. GTDB lineage: Bacteria > Bacillota > Negativicutes > Selenomonadales > Selenomonadaceae. Next base: position 1,795,949 of record OY782746.1, read on the forward strand.
TCATGCCGACGAGTATTGGTAGCAGCACCGCAAATAATACGATTGTCTGGCCGCGCTTGTTGCGCAAACGATCGAGCAGGGACATGATGATTGCCTCCTTCTATTGGCGTATACGTCTGTCGGCTGCTGGCTAGCATCGACAGAAAAAGCTTATGGTTAAGAAAAATATATCATAGGAATTTAATAAAAGCAATACAATTCGGAAATTTCAGTTAATTTTAAAAATCTACAAAAAACGGCAGGGTCTATCCCGGCAAGAAAGGAAAAGATTACGGATGAAGATTATCATCGATGCCGATGCCTGCCCCAAAAATGTTTTGCTGATTTGTTGCCAGCAGGGACAAATAGAGGGGATTGCGGTATATACGGTGGCCAGTTGTGCCCATGAGATAGAAAATGAGTTTCATATTTGTGTCGACAACGAGCCACAGGCGGCGGATCTAAAAATTGTCAATCTGGCCCGGTCGGGCGATATCATCGTTACCCAAGACTGGGGACTGGCGGCAATGCTGCTCGGGAAAAAAGCAGTCTGCCTGAGCCCGACGGGGCGCGTGTATGAGCCGGGGGAAATGGATTTTTTGCTGGAGGAACGCGAGGTCAAGGCAAAATTGCGCCGTAGCGGCAAACGGACGAAGGGGCCGCGTCCGCGAACCCTGGCGGATGATCAGCGCTTTGCCGCTTCGCTGGCTCAGCTGCTGGAGCAAAGTATATAAAAAAACGCGCCGCTTGCTTAAGCGGCGCATTTTGGTATTACAGTGGTTCAACCGAAGGCTGCTCGCCGTCGGTGATGCATTTTTCGGTGATGGTGACCTTGCGGGCGGCATCAGAACGCGGGATGTCAAACATCACATCGAGCATGATGTCCTCGATGATGCCCTTGAGGCTGCGGGCGCCGGTCTTGCGCTTGATCGCCTTTTGCGCCACGGCGCGCAGGGCGTCTTCCGTAAAGCTGAGCTCTACATTGTCCATGCGTAGCAGTTCTTCGTATTGTCTGACCGGGGCATTTTTCGGCTCGGTCAGGATGCGCAGCAGGGCATCTTCATCCAGGGTTTCCAGGGTGCAGATGACCGGCAGGCGCCCGATGATTTCTGGGATGATGCCGTATTTCATCAGGTCCTCCGGGCGGACCTGACGGATCAGATCGTCAAATTTTGGCTTGGTGTCGCGGCTCTTGACTTTGGCCCCGAAGCCGATATTGGCGTTATCTTCCTGCAGTCGTTTAGCTACAACTTTGTCGATTCCGACGAAGGCACCGCCGACGATGAAGAGAATGTTTGTCGTATCGACTTTGATTGTCGGGGCTTCCGGATGCTTGCGCTGGCCGCGTTCGGTAAACTCGACGACATTGCCTTCCAGCATTTTTAACAATGCCTGCTGAACCCCTTCATGCCCGGGGTCGGCAGTAATTGAATTGTTGGCGCCTGATTTGCGGGCGATTTTATCGAATTCATCGAGGTAGATGATGCCGTGTTCTGCCTTGGCGACATCCTTGTCGGCTGCATAATAGAGATTACGGACAGCAACTTCGACATCGGCGCCGACAAAGCCGGCTTCCGTCAGGCTCGAGGAATCGGTTACGGCAAAGGGGATATCGAGCAGTTTGGATAGATGCTGAAGCAGGGCTGTCTTGCCGCAGCCGGACGGGCCGAGCATAATCACGTTGGATTTTTCAATTTCGATGCCCGAATCCTTAGGGGCAGCAGCATATTTCATGCGTTTGTAGTGGTTGTAAATGGCAACGGCGAGGATCTTTTTGGCATGATCCTGGTTGATGATGTATTCATCGAGGTATTCCTTGATCACGTGTGGTTTGTTTTTGATGAGGATGTTGCCGAGTTCATCGGCAAAGACCGATTTTGCCAGTTCGGCCTGCTGGGTGTCATTCTCTGCAATGTAATTGTAGATTTCGCGGATGCACGAGTTGCAGATGGCAAAGCCTGTCTGCGGGTCGTAGATCGGCATATCATATTGGCTGCGGATGGTGACTTTTCGTTTACAGAAACTGCAGCTGTGCTGCAGTGGTTCAGTCGTTGTTTTTTCATTGGCCATAGTTATTCGTCCTTTCGCGTACGGGCATGTTCGGGCATGCACAGCGTACAGTACTTATATTATCAATCATTTAAAGCAATTTTTCAAGCACCGGCGAAAACTTCCTTATATAGAAGAAACTGCGGCAGGAAAATCGCCCTTTTGCTTGCACCCCTTCGGGCAGTATGCTATAATTATCCGGTGATAGACGAAGTTTGTTTATTGCAAAATAGCTTAATAAGCGACTAGCTTTACCTCAAAGGTGGGGAGCTATGTCTAACCAAGCCGTCGCAGAGAGGGCTTGTAATTATTCCCAATTTGGGGAAAAGTGAGGTGCAGAGGATATGAAACAGGGAATTCATCCAGAATTCAAAGAAGCAACGGTTGTCTGCGGTTGCGGCAATACTTTTACGACAGGCTCGGTAAAAGAAGATTTGCGGATTGACGTATGTTCGAAATGCCATCCGTTCTACACTGGTCGTCAACGTGATGTTGCTGCCGGCGGCAGAATTGAAAAATTCAACAAGCGTTACGGAAAATAATGACGTAAATGAGCGGCAGAGCAGCGATGCTCTGCTTCATTTATATTCAAAACCTTGTAAATGTTTCTGGTAATTCTGTTTATGAAAGGGGAATTACAGTGGAAGATAAATTAATGGTGGGCGGCCAGGCCGTCATTGAAGGTGTGATGATGCGGGGCCCGAAGCATGTGGCGACCGCCGTCCGCGAGCCTTCAGGGAAAATAAGTGTAAAGGTCGAGCCGGTGGCATCGATCAGTCAGCGCTATCCGCTGCTTAAAAAGCCAATGCTGCGCGGGGTTGTCTCGCTTGGCGAATCGCTGGTGCTCGGGCTCAAGTCCTTATCGTATTCGGCGCAGATGGCGGGGGAAGAAGATGAACAGCTCACCGACCGTGAGCTGGTAATGACGATTTTGTTTTCACTGGGCTTGGCAGTCCTGTTGTTTGTTGTCATCCCGACAGCGGCAGCAAAATTTATTCATGGTTCAGTTACGGATCCGGTTGTGCTGAACCTGCTCGAAGGTCTGCTTCGCCTAGTTATATTTATGGTATATATTTATGGTATTTCCCGGCTTAAGGATATCAAGCGTGTGTTTCAGTACCATGGGGCCGAACACAAGACCATTCACGCCTATGAAGCCGGGGTTGACCTTACCGTTGAAAATGTGCAGAAGTTTTCGACGCTGCATCCGCGCTGCGGGACGGCATTTTTGCTGGTGGTAATGGTAGTCAGTATCGTGATGTTCGCCTTTCTGGGGTGGCCGGATCTGTGGCTTCGCATCTTGTCACGGGTTATTTTGTTGCCGGTGGTAGCCGGTATTTCTTATGAGATCATCCGCTTTTCCGGACGGTCGAAGAATCCGCTGTTGCAGGCAGCTATTTTGCCGGGACTGTGGCTACAGAAGATAACGACAAATGAGCCGGAGGACGATATGGTGGAGGTGGCAATCAAGTCACTGGAAGCCGTAACCGTAGAGGCAGAAGTGCCGGCAACTGAGGCAAAGGGTGCGTCCCTCGATAATGCCGAGCAGATTGCGACATTAGAAAGTTGATAGTTTGAGGTGATGTTTACGTGCTGGAAAAATTACAGGCGGTAGAAGATAAATATTTGGAACTGGAATCGCTGATCAGTGATCCGGATGTCATTACTGACATGAAGAAGTGGCAGCGGTATAATCAGGAACATGCAGCTTTGTTGCCGGTGGTTGAAAAATTTCGTCAATACCGCAAGGTGTGTGAAACCTTGGACGAGGATAAGGCGATGTTTGCCGAACAGCTCGAGGACGATTTTCGCAAGATGATTGAAGCGGAAGTCGCGGAGCTGAAGGTGCAAAAAGAGTTGCTGGAAAATGAGCTGCCGATTCTGTTGCTGCCGAAGGATCCGAATGATAATAAAAGCGTTATCGTTGAAATTCGCGGCGGTGTTGGCGGGGAAGAAGCGGCGCTGTTTGCCGGCGATTTATTCCGCATGTATACGCGTTATGCTGAGCAGCAGGGGTGGCGGGCAGAAATTCTCGATTCAAACTCTACGGAAATTGGTGGTTTTAAGGAAATATCGTTTTCGATTGACGGCTGTGGTGCTTACAGCAAGCTCAAGTATGAAAGCGGCACCCATCGCGTGCAGCGCGTACCGGCAACGGAGTCAAGCGGACGCATTCATACATCGGCCGTAACGGTGGCCGTGCTGCCGGAGGTTGAAGAGGTCGAGGTCGATATTAAAGCCAACGAGCTGCGCATTGATACGTACTGTGCCAGTGGCGCCGGCGGCCAGTATGTAAACCGTACGGAAACCGCGGTCCGGATCACGCATTTGCCGACCGGGATCGTTGTGCAGTGCCAGGATGAAAAATCACAATTAAAAAACAAAGACAAGGCCATGCGGGTTCTGCGGGCCCGGGTACAGGAACAGGCAATCAAGGCCCAGCAGAGCGAGGTTGCTGCCGACCGCAAGAGTCAGGTGGGTTCGGGGGATCGCAGTGAACGCATCCGGACCTATAATTTTCCGCAGGGACGGGTTACCGATCATCGTGTCGGGCTGACGCTGCACAAGCTGGATTTTGTTTTAAACGGCGAACTCGATGAAATTATCAATGCCTTGATCACGGCGGATCAGGCAGAGAAAATGAAGCAGGTCAAGTGATGGCAGGCGAAGTATGGACGATCGGCAGCATTTTGAAATGGACAGAGCAGTACTTTGGCACCAAAGGTGTGGAATCCCCGCGCCTTGATGCCGAGGTGCTGCTTTCCCATGTCCTGCAGCGGGAACGAATTTATCTGTATGTACATTATGATGAACCGCTGGAAGAGGCTGAACTTACGGCCTTTCGCGAGTTGATAAAGCAGCGGGCCCGCCGCATTCCCGTCGCTTATATCCTTGGCTTGCGTGAATTTATGGGTTTGAATTTCAAGGTTTCACCGGCAGTGCTGGTGCCGCGGCCGGATACGGAAATTCTTGTCGAAGCTGTTATCGAACGGCTGCAGGCGAAAGAAAGACCGGCATTTCTTGATATTGGTACCGGCAGTGGGGCTGTCTGCCTGTCATTGCTTAAATATTTGCCGGCTGCTGCCGGCTGCAGTGTCGATATATCGCCGGCGGCGCTGGCTGTTGCCGGAGAAAATGCCACAGCCTTAGAGGTTGCGGACCGGATTGAATTTTTTGCCGGTGATCTTTATGCGCCGGTTCAGGGGCGGCGGTTTGATGCAATCGTATCCAATCCGCCGTATATTCCGGATGCTGATATCGACGGGCTCGAACCAGAAGTCCGTGATCATGAACCGCATCTGGCACTGGCCGGTGGAACCGATGGACTTGATTTTTACCGCCGCCTTGTGGCGCAAGGGGAAGAGCAGCTTAGCCCGGATGGGTTTATGGCCTTTGAGGTCGGGATTGGACAGGCCGCCGCCGTTGCCACTTTGGCCGCAGGGACAAAGACACTCGGGCGGACGGAAATTCTTCGTGATTATGCCGGTATCGACAGAGTTGTTATTTTGTGGAAAACTCCGGCAAATAAAGCAGACTAAGGGCTGTATTGGGGATAGGAAATGGAAACAAAAGTTATAAAAATAGCCGGGGCGGGCGATGCTGCCCTGGAGGCCGCAGCTAACATCATAAAAAAGGGCGGACTGGTGGCTTTCCCGACCGAGACTGTCTATGGCCTCGGTGCCAACGGGCTTGATGAGAGAGCTGCTGCCGGCATTTACCAGGCGAAAGGGCGCCCGTCCGATAATCCCTTGATTCTGCATATTTGCGGGATTGAGATGTTGTCGATAATTGCTGCCGAGGTCACCGATACGGCAAAGAAAATTTTGGCGGCATTTTGTCCGGGGCCGGTGACCATCATTTTGCGCCGCAAGGAGATTGTCCCGCTGGCGATTACTGGCGGACTTGATACGGTGGGCATTCGGATGCCTGACAACGATATTGCCCGCGAATTGATCCGGCGTGCGGGCGTGCCGGTGGCTGCCCCCAGTGCCAATATATCGGGGCGGCCGAGTCCGACAACGGCTGCCGCCGTTTTTAAGGATTTAAATGGTCGGATTGATATGATTCTCGACGGTGGCGCCTGTGATTTTGGCGTGGAATCAACAATTGTTGACTGTACCGGGGCTGTGCCGACGGTATTGCGCCCGGGGGCGGTTACCCTTGAGATGCTCGAAGAAGTGCTGGGGCCTGTGCAGGTTGATCCGGCCCTTGCTGGTGAAAATACCGTGCCCAAGGCGCCTGGTATGAAATATACGCATTATGCCCCGAAGGTGCCACTGACATTGCTGGAAGGTTTGCCGGCGAGGATGATCCAGGGATTCCAGACGGAAATTTCCCGCCTGGCGACAGCCGGAAAAAAGACTGGCGTGATCGCAAGCCGTGAGGTTGCCGAGTCGCTGCCAGAGGGGATTCCGGCCTTTATTTACGGAGCGCAAGGAGATCTTGAAGCAATTGCTGCCAATTTATATGAAGCTTTGCGCAGCTTTGATGAAACTGGGGTAGATGTTCTTTTAGCAGAAGGAACCGGTACAGAGGGACTGGGATTGGCGATCATGAACCGTCTGCATAAGGCCAGCGGCTTTCGAAGTATCCACGTTTAAAAAAATTTTTCAACAGGGAATACTTGTGGTAGAATAAAAAGACGGCAAAAGATTTTGACGCAAAGCGGGGGACAGAAGGATGGAAAAAATTCTGTTTGTCTGTACAGGTAATACATGCCGCAGTCCGATGGCGGAAGTTTTGCTGCAGGCTAAAATCGAGGCAGCAGCAATGACAACGGTCTTTTCGGCCGGATCGGCCGGATTGGCGGCCGTTGCGGGGCAACCGGCTTCACTTAATTCCTGCCGGGCGGTAGCTGAGCGGGGGCTCACCCTGAAAGGCCATACATCGATCATGCTTTCCCGGGAAATGCTGCTGCGTGCGGCGTTGGTGCTGACAATGACCCATGCCCACAGGGAGGCCATTGTACAGGCAGTTCCGGAGACTGTAGAGAGGGTGTTTTCCCTGTCGCAGTATGCTGGAATGCCAGGCGAGATTACAGATCCCTATGGTGGTGATCTGGAGCGCTATCGGCAATGTTGCAGTGAATTACAGCAAAAGATCGATGCGGTGTGGAGAAAACTAAGATGACGGAGATGAGACGATGAAGATTACAATAGGCTGCGATCATGGAGCCGTTGAACTAAAAGAAGAAGTAAAAAAAGTTTTGGCCGAATTTAAGGATATTGAAGTCAAAGATATCGGGACCTTTGGGGCCGAATCCGTGGATTACCCGGATATTGCCGAAAAAGTATGTGCGGATGTCGTCAGTGGAGCGGCGGATCGTGGCATCGTTCTCTGCGGCACCGGGCTTGGCATTTCGATTGCGGCCAACAAGATCAAGGGGATCCGTGCTGCTCTTTGTACAGATGTCTTTTCGGCCCGTATGTCCCGGGCGCATAATAATGCCAATGTGCTTGCACTCGGCGGTCGGGTGACTGGCTTTGGTCCGGCAGGCGAGATGGTTCGTGTCTGGGTGCAGACTGAATTTGAAGGCGGCCGTCATGCTCGCCGGGTTGATAAGATCACTGCGTTAGAGGGAAAATAAGCTTTGACAGGCCGCTGAGGTATCGGTTGAAGTTATTTATAAATAAGGCCATAATTTCTATCTAAATAGGAGGAACATTGATGAATTTGTTAGACCCTTTAGTTAAGACAGATCCAGAAATTGCCGCACAGCTTGATAGGGAATTAAACCGGCAACGCAATAAGCTTGAACTGATTGCATCAGAAAATATCGTAAGCACAGCGGTGATGGAAGCCCAGGGTAGCGTGTTGACGAACAAATATGCGGAAGGCTATCCGGGGAAACGCTATTATGGCGGCTGTGAATATGTAGATGTCGTTGAGCAGGTGGCAATTGACCGCGCGAAAGAACTCTTTGGCGCTGCCTATGCAAATGTACAGCCGCATTCAGGGGCCCAGGCCAATATGGCCGTGTTTTTCTCCCTGCTTACGCCGGGCGATACGGTTATGGGAATGAACCTCACGGACGGTGGACATCTGACGCATGGCAGTCCGGTCAATATGTCCGGTAAATACTTTAAAATTGTGCCGTATGGTGTTGATAAGGAAACGGAACGAATTGATTATGATGCTTTGCAAAAACTCGCGGAAGAATGCCGGCCGAAGCTTATCGTTGCTGGAGCCAGCGCCTATGCTCGCACGATTGATTTCCCGCGTCTGAGTGAGATCGCTAAGGCGGTCGGTGCGTATCTGATGGTGGATATGGCCCATATCGCCGGGCTGGTGGCTGCCGGACAGCATCCATCCCCAATGCCATATGCCGATGTTGTAACCTCGACGACGCATAAAACGCTGCGAGGTCCGCGCGGGGGATTAATTCTCTGCCGTGATGAGGAGTTTGGCAAGCAGTTCAATAAAGCCATTTTCCCAGGGATACAAGGTGGTCCGCTGATGCATGTCATCGCAGCTAAGGCCGTTGCCTTTAAGGAAGCCCTTGGGGAAGACTTTAAAGCGTATGCCCAGCAGGTTGTAAAAAATGCCAGCGCTCTGGCGGATACACTGACGGCAAATGGTTTCCGTATTGTGTCCGGCGGGACCGATAATCATCTGATGCTCGTTGATCTTCGCAGTAAGAATCTGACGGGTAAAGCAGCTGAAAATCTGCTTGATGAGATTGGCATTACAGCCAATAAAAATACAATTCCGTTTGAACCGTTGAGTCCGTTTGTTACCAGTGGCATCCGCCTCGGATCGCCGGCGCTTACGACCCGCGGCTTCAAGGAAGACGATATGAAACAGGTAGCAGAAATTATTGCCCTTGTTTTAGATAATCCAGAAGATACAGCGGCACATGCTAAGGCCCGAGAAAAAGTGGCAGCGCTTTGTGCCAAGTATCCATTATATTAAAAGGTGGAAGATGTAATGTCAGATTTAAACGTGCACGTAATTGATCATCCGTTGATTCAGCACAAACTCACGCTGATGCGTGAAGAAAGCACCGGGACGAAAGATTTCCGTGAGCTGTTAGAAGAAATTGCTATGTTGATGGCCTATGAAATCACTCGGGATTTCCCGCTGCAGGAAGTTGAGATTCAGACTCCGGTAGCCAAATGCAAATCGAAAGTGCTTGCTGGTAAGAAGGTTGGCGTGGTGCCGATCTTGAGAGCCGGATTGGGTATGCTCAATGGGGTAGTGAACATGATCCCGGCAGCCCGAGTCGGCCATGTCGGCTTATACCGCGATCCGAAAACCCTCAAACCGGTTGAGTATTATTGCAAATTGCCAAGCGATGTCAGCGAACGCACACTGATCGTAGTGGATCCGATGCTTGCTACCGGCGGCAGTTCGGCAGCGGCTTTGACGCTGCTCAAGGAAAAAGGTGCGAAATCCATCGTTCTGATGTGTCTCGTTGCCGCGCCGGAAGGAATTAAGCTCGTGAATGAAGAACATCCGGATGTTGAAATTTATGTGGCTTCCGTTGATGAAAAGCTCGATGACCACGGGTATATCGTTCCGGGACTGGGCGATGCCGGCGATAGAATTTTCGGCACGCTGTAAGAAGGGGATTGTATGGAAATCAAGCCGCGTCCGGAATGGACAGAATACTTTCTTGATATTGCCAAGTCGGTTGGCCGGCGGTCGACCTGCCTGCGCCGTCAGTATGGGGCGATTATTGTCAAGGATCAGATCATCATCAGCACCGGTTATAATGGCGCTCCGCGAGGAGAGGCTAATTGCATTGATACTGGCATCTGCGAGCGTGAACGCTGCAATGTTCCTAAGGGACAGCGCTATGAACTTTGCGTAGCCGTGCATGCGGAACAAAATGCGATTGTCAATGCGGATCCCGGCAAGATGAAGGGGGCGACGATTTATATCGTCGGTTACAATACGGATGGCACACTGGCGTCGGGGAAACCGTGCCTGCTGTGCCGCCGGATGCTCCGCAATGCCATGCTGGACAAGGTCGTTTATATTGAAACGGATGGCTCGGTTGTCGAGTGCGACCCGAAGGATATCGTTTAAGAAGAGCAGCTCTCAGAGCTGCTCTTTTTTTCGCTGCTTCCAGCAATTACAGGCTTGCACGGTGGTTTGGTACCAAATAATTTCGTTGACAGGCCTGCAGGCGTGAGGTACAATTGGTTTGTTGTATTAAGAAAAGGGGTGGCAACTTACATGCCGAATTATATTTTGGCGTTTCTTATTGCGCTGATTGCTGCGTATGTCGTGACGCCAGGTGTTATTTCTTTGGCAATAAAGACAGGAGCGATGGATGCTCCGGATCCGCGCAAGGTGCATAAGCGTCCGATTCCGCGGCTCGGTGGCATTGCAATTTATCTGGCCTTTATGGCAGCGGTATTGTTTACCGTAAATATCACCACAGAAATCATGGGTCTGCTTTTAGGCGGGACTGTGATTGCCGTCGTTGGGATTGTTGATGATTTTAAAAACTTGCCGGCGAAGGTTAAGCTCATGGGACAGATTCTGGCAGCCTGTATACTGGTTGCTTTTGATATAAGAATTGACTTTATCAGCGATCCGTTCGGTGATTTCTTTTATTTGGAATACTTTGCGGTGCCGGCAACGATTTTTTGGATTGTTGGCCTTACAAATACGGTCAACCTGATCGATGGGCTCGATGGGCTGGCGGCCGGAGTCTCAACGATTGCAGCGGTTACAATTCTCATTGTGGCCCTGCAGCAGGAGTATTTGCTGGTGGCGGTGCTGACGGCAGCGCTGGCTGGCGCGGCATTTGGCTTTTTGCACTATAATTTCAATCCGGCCCGGATTTTTATGGGCGATACCGGCAGCATGTTCCTGGGCTTTATGCTCGCAGGGATCTCGATTATCGGTGCGGTTAAGAGCGCGGCGACAATTGCCCTGATTGTGCCGATTCTTGCCCTTGGTCTGCCAATTTTGGACACGACCTTTGCCATTGTCCGCCGTTATCGCGGCGGGGTGCCGATCTTTAAACCGGATCGGGGGCATCTGCATCATCGTCTGCTTGATCTCGGGTTTACGCAGCGACAGGCGGTGCTGCTTATGTATGTTATCAGTGCGGTGCTCGGCCTTAGTGCCATTGCCCTGAGTGAAGTCAGCGGGCGCATTGCCGTGATGATTATCATCGGGGTAGTGGTAGCGGTTGTCTTTGGGGCCAAGAAGCTTGGCATATTTGACTTGAAAAAATCCATAGAATCACATTAGACAGAAGGCAGGCGCAAACCTGCCTCTTTTGCAGATTAGACGCAGCAAACAATATAGTTTAGACGCAACAGTAGGTTGAAAGGAGATTTGTATGAAGAAGAAGATAAAGGTGATGACGGTTTTCGGCACGCGTCCGGAAGCGATAAAAATGGCGCCGGTCGTGCTTGAACTGGAAAAGTATCCGGAGTTGATTACGCCTGTCGTTGCCGTTACGGCCCAGCATCGCGACATGCTTGACCAGGTCCTGCATCTGTTTGCGATTGAGCCGGATTATGATCTTGATATCATGGCTGCCGGACAGACACTGTTTGATATCACGACGAAGGCGATGATGGGGCTCAATGAGGTCCTAACGAAAGAAAAGCCGGATATTGTGCTTGTTCATGGGGATACGACGACAACGTTTGCCGGAGCGTTGGCGGCATTTTATCATCAGATTCCAGTGGGGCATGTGGAAGCGGGGCTTAGAACACATAACAAGTATTCGCCGTTTCCCGAGGAAATGAACCGCAAGCTCACCGGATCGTTGTCAGATCTCCATTTCGCTCCTACCGAGACGGCGGCAGGTAATCTTCGCGGTGAAAATATAGCCGAAACGGCTATATTTGTGACGGGAAACAGCGTTATCGATGCGCTGCATAAGACCGTGCGTGAGGATTATCCGTTTGAAAATGAACTTTTGCGCACCATTGACTACAAGAATAAACGCATTGTACTGGTGACGACGCATCGCCGGGAGAACCTGGGCGAGCCGATGCGCCATGTCTATAAGGCATTAAAGCAGATTATTGACGAATTTTCTGATGTGGAGATTATCTTCCCGGTGCATAAGAATCCGAAAGTACGGGAAGTCGTTGAGCAGGAACTTGGCGGACATGAAAAGGTGCATTTGATCGATCCGCTTGATTATGAGCCGTTTGCAAATTTGATGCATCGGTCCAGCTTGATTCTTACGGATTCCGGTGGCGTCCAGGAAGAGGCTCCGGCTCTTGGCAAGCCGGTACTGGTGTTGCGTGATACGACAGAACGTCCGGAGGCTGTGGCTGCCGGGACGGTCAAGCTGATCGGCACGGACCGCCAGCGCGTATACGAAGAGGCTAGAGGTCTGTTGGCTGATAAAGCTGAATACGATCGCATGGCTAGTGCCTGCAATCCGTATGGTGATGGACAGGCTGCCCGTCGCATTGTCCAGGCAATCCTCTACCACTATGGGTTGGAAGAGGAAAAGCCCGATAGTTTTAAGGCACAAGTTTGATTTATTGGGGGAGCTGCGCAGCAGCTCCCTCTTTTGGCATTAAGGAAGAAAAGCGGGCAACGAAAGGATGAGGCAATTGCAGGATGAAAGACGGCGAACGAGTTCCGAGGAAAGCAAGCGCAGCGATAAAGGTCTGTGGCAGACGGCAGCCTTTGTCAGCGGGCTGGGTATTTATTTTGCTGTTGTCATTGGTATATGCATTTTCATTGGCAGGAAAATTGATGAGTCTTTTGGTACGGGTCCGTATGGAACATTGGCCGGAATTGTTCTCGGGTTTCCGGTGGCTATCTATTCCACCTATCGGAAAATCAAGGGCATCATATAAAATAATAATGATGATCATTTAAAAAAATGATTAAAAATCTGGGATTTTAGCTTGAACAATCCCAATTGCAGGCTGTATAATGAAAAACAGTGATAATTTGCCATTTTAGGCGGTTGTGTTCCAAAAAAATATAGAGATAAATGTATTTTATGGAAGAAATCACTAAACCAAAGCGAAATTCTTCGGGGAAAGCAGTGTCTTTGTCGTTTTTAGCAGGGGAAATGCCTCTTGTTGTCGAATGTAAGGAAGCTGGATGAGTTTAAATTGCTTCCGAATAAAATGTTCGGAAGGCAGGCTTTGGAAAAGGCAGATATTCATTGCAAAAATGGCAGATGTCATTGGAGGAGGAATATGAAAGAAATTTTATCAGCATGCAGCAGGCGGGTCGTTTGGCAGCTCGGCGCAGCTACAGCGGTTATAACGGCTGGTATGTATGCCGCTGGCAAGCTTTTTTTGGTGCCTGCTTTTTTTATTGGGTACCTGCTGGCAGCAGCCTGTTGGTGGGCCTTGATTTATCGGATATGGAAAAGTTCCCGGCAAAAGAGCATAGCCAGGGCAAAGCGCCAGATGCAGTTCGGTTTGGGCTTGCGGCTGCTTATGATTTTTGTCGTGCTGTCGACGGCGATTCGGATTTCACTCGGGGTCTTTTGGTCGGCGGTCGGCGGGTTTACGGTCCTGTCCGTTTTATTGATGGCCAATATCATTGCATTTGCCGGTAATGGTAATGCTGATGAAGAATAATTTCATAACTTAGGAGGGATACGTATGCATGAAATTGGCGTTCGTGAGGTTGCTCATGTCGCAGGACTCACATTTAATGTAGAGACACTGTATATGACATGGCTGACGATGGCGGTCATTTTATTGCTGGCTTTTTTGGCAACGCGCAGCTTGAAGCTTGTGCCTACCGGCTGGCAAAACTTGATTGAAATGGTTATTACAGCACTTCATGAACAAATTGATGCGACGATGGGCGAACGCGGCCGGATGCTCGCACCAATGATTATCGCGTTGTTCCTGTTTTTGCTGGTGGCAAACTGGATCGGACTGGTTCCGACCTTGTCGTCGCCGACAAATGACCTGAACACGACGCTGGGACTGGCACTGCTGGTCGTGGTGATGCTGCATGTGCTCGGCTTGTATTTTAAAGGAATGGGCTATATCAAACATTTCTTTCAGCCGGTAGTGCCGTTTGTCATCATCAATATGATCGAGGAGGTTGCCAAACCTATCACACTGGCTTTTCGTCTATTTGGTAATATTTTGGCAGGGGAAATTCTCATCATCATTTTACTGAAGCTCATGCCGATCTGGATGCCGGTGCCAAGTGTTATCTGGCTGGCATTTAGTATCTTTGTCGGTGGGGTACAGGCTTTCATCTTTACGATGTTATCCATGGCGTATTTAGCCAATGGCGTCAAACATGACGACCACTAATGAACAAAAATATAAGTAAATTATTTAAGGGGGATTTTTTTCATGGAAAATGCAATTATGGTAGCAGCAGCATTAATCGGAGCAGGTCTTACAATGGGGTTGGCAGCAATCGGAGCCGGTATCGGTGATGGTCTCGTAACTTCTAAATTTATCGAAGGCTTGACTCGTCAGCCGGAAGCAAAATCGGCACTCTTTACAAATACCCTGATCTCCGTTGGGTTGATCGAGTCCATGGCTATTATTGCGACAGTTGTTGCGCTCATCATGTTATATGCAAATCCGTTGATTCACTAAGATGTTTAGGGCGACTGCAGTATTGCCGTCGCCTTTAGTTCGATACATGATGTAAGGAGGTAGCAAATTGATTGATATAAATCCAACGCTTCTGGCGCAGATAATAAACTTCCTCATTTTGGTTATACTGCTGAAAGCAGTTGCGTATAAGCCAATTGTGAAGATGTTGAAAGAACGCGAAGATAAAATTGCGCAGAATATCAAAGCGGCTGAAGATGATGAAATCAAAGCCAAGGCTGTTTTAAAGGAATATCAAGAGCACCTTGCCGGAGCTAGAATTCAGGCACAGGAAATTGTTGATAAAGCAGAAAAACGGGCCCAGGAAGAATATGATGCCCGTGTACTCGAAACAAAAAAAGAAATCGAGCAGATGCGCAAACACGCAGAGCTTGAGATTTGCCGTGAACGCGAGCGGGCAGTAGCTCAGCTTAAGGATGAAGTCGTGGCGTTGTCGGTGGCGGCAGCGGGCAAGATCATTGGGGCTAATCTTGATGCTGCCGGCAATGAAAAGCTTGTCGGTGAGTTCATTCAGCAGCTCGATAAGGATAAGATCGGTGAATTGTCATGCTGAACATTCAGTTAGCAAACAAATATGCTGTGGCAATATTTGAATTGGCTCAGGAAGAAAACAGGCTGGAAGTTTATGGCATTCAGCTTGATGAAATCTGTCGGCTGATTTCAGGGCAGGCAGATCTGAAGGCTTTTATAAATAATCCCCAGGTGCAGCCACAGGCGAAACGGGAGCTCTTCAGTAAATTGTTTAAAGAAGACCTGGCTTCTACGGTTTACAATTTCATTATGCTTTTAATCGATAAGCGTCGCGAGTCTTTATTGGAAGCGATTGTGGAGAGATATCAGGCTCTGTCTAATGATGCCCGCAATATCATAGAAGCAGAAGTTACCGTGGCCGCTGCGCTCAGCCAGGGGCAGCAGGAACAGTTAGTGGCGAAGCTCGAACAGGTGACCGGTAAAACGGTTCTGGTCAGCACGCGCATCGATAAGAACATCCTTGGTGGCATTGTTGTCAAGCTTGGTGATAAGCTGATTGACGGCAGTGTGATTCGCCGGATGCAATCGTTGCAGAAACAGTTAATGGCAAATTAAGTTATGAGATTGGGGTGACAGAGTAGTATGAAAATGAATCCAGAAGAAATAACAGCCATTATCAAGGATCAGATCAAGAACTACAATATTGATCTGAATGTTGATGATGTCGGAACTGTTATCGAAATTGGTGATGGTATTGCTCACATCCATGGTTTAGAAAAAGCTATGGCGGGAGAATTACTTGATTTTGGTAATGATATATTCGGGTTGGTATTAAACCTTGAACAGGACAATGTTGGGGCCGTGCTCCTTGGCGGAGATACGGAAATTAAAGAAGGCGCTGTAGTAAAGCGTACCGGTCGGATCATGCAGGTTCCGGTTGGTGAAAATATGGTTGGCCGTGTTGTCGATGCCCTTGGGCGTCCGATTGACGGCAAGGGTCCGATTGAAACCACGCAGACGCGTCCGATTGAATATCCGGCGCCGGGGATTGCCGACAGAAAATCTGTCCATGAACCGCTGCAGACTGGTTTAAAAGCTATCGATGCTCTCGTGCCGATCGGCCGCGGGCAACGCGAATTGATTATCGGTGACCGTGGCACAGGTAAAACAGCCATTGCGGTTGATACGATCATCAACCAAAAAGGACAGAATTGTATCTGTGTTTATGTTGCCATCGGGCAGAAGGCATCAACTGTTGCCCGCGTAGTGAAAACGCTGGAAGACAGTGGTGCTATGGCTTATACGGTCGTCGTGGCAGCAACCGCGGGTGACAGTGCTCCGCTGCAGTACTTGGCGCCTTATGCCGGGGTTGCGATTGCAGAATACTTCATGTACAAGAGCCAGCATGCGCTCTGCGTCTATGATGATCTTTCCAAACATGCTGCTGCCTATCGTGCAATGAGCTTGCTGCTCAGAAGACCACCAGGACGTGAAGCCTATCCGGGAGATGTATTCTACTTGCATTCTCGTCTGCTGGAACGGGCCGCGAAATTGTCGGATGAGCTTGGCGCTGGTTCGATCACGGCGCTGCCGATCATTGAAACGCTGGCTGGTGACCTTTCTGGTTATATTCCGACGAATGTTATCTCGATCACGGATGGACAGATCATGTTGGAAACGGAAATGTTCTATTCTGGCGTGCGCCCGGCAATCAACGTTGGTCTTTCTGTATCGCGTGTCGGCGGCAGTGCCCAGATTAAAGCGATGAAACAGGTTGCCGGCAAGATGCGTCTTGACCTGGCACAGTATCGTGAACTCGCGGCGTTCGCTCAGTTCGGTTCGGATCTCGATGCCGCAACGAAAGCACAGCTTGACCGCGGGGCCCGCATGGTTGAGACTTTGAAACAGGCGCAGTATTCACCGCTTTTGGTACAGGATCAGGTTCTGGTTATCTATACGGCGGTTCGCGGCTTCCTCACCGACATTCCGGTGGAGCAGGTTGTCCGCTTCCAGCAGGATTTCCTGAAATTCATCAATGCGAATCATCCGGAAATTTCAGCGGAAATCGCTCAAAAACAAAAACTCGACGATGCGCTTGAAGATGCAATCAACAAGGCAATCGCTGAATTTAAGGAAACAGTTTCATATAAAAACGCATAAGGCAGTGAGGTGATTTTAATTGGCTAGTTTACAAGACATACGCCGTAGGATAAAGAGTGTAAAAAGTATCCAGCAAATCACAAAAGCCATGAAAATGGTAGCTGCTGCCAGACTGCGCCGCGCCCAGGAGGCGGCTGTGGCCAACAAGCCTTATGCCGCTAAAATGCGTCAGGTTATCACTGATATTGCCAGCAAAGCCGGAGATGATGTGGATCATCCGCTCCTCAAGGTTCGTGAAGATGGCAAGAAACTTTATTTGGTTATTGCTTCGGATAAGGGGCTTGCTGGAGCTTATGCCAGCAGTGTATTTAAGGAAGCTGTGGCACATATCGGCGACAAAGCGACGGCTGATTTAATTGTTGTTGGCAAAAAGACAAAAGAGCATTTTGGCAACCGCGATTACACGATTGTTAAAGACTTTATCGGCATCAGCGAGCGTCCGGCCTATGATGACGCCCGCCGGGTTGCTCAGGATTTGATTCGCCGCTTTACCGAAGGCGAATACAAAGAAGTCTATATGGTGTATACCAGATTTGTTTCTGCCATCAGTTCCGTGCCGACGACAATTCAATTGTTGCCGTTTGCCGGGCTTGGCGAGGGTGAGGTAAAATCAGCCGGAACGGAATATATTTATGAACCTTCCGCTGGTGAAGTGTTAGGATTCTTATTACCGCAGTACTTGGTAACAACAATATATGCGGCGCTACTCCAGGCTTCTGCAAGTGAGCTGAGTTCCCGTATGACCGCGATGAGCAATGCGACGGACAACGCGCAGGAACTCATTCAGAAATTAGACTTGCATTATAATAAAGTGCGTCAGGCAAACATCACCCGCGAGATCACAGAGATCGTCGGTGGTGCTGAAGCCTTGAAGTAAGGAGGTTTTCATTAAGTGGCTAATGGTAAAATAGTACAGGTTATTGGGCCTGTCGTAGATATTGAATTTCCAGCAGAAGCATTACCTAAAATTTTAAATGCGATCATCATTCAGGGGAAATCCGGTGACGTAGAAATTGATTTGACGGTAGAAGTAATGCAGCATCTTGGTGACAGCATCACACGCTGCATAGCAATGAGTTCCACCGATGGATTGACGAGAGGTATGGAAGCCGTGGATACAGGTTCGCCAATTAAAGTACCTGTCGGCAATGAAACACTCGGCCGTGTATTTAATGTGCTCGGTAAAACAGTCGATCATAATCCGACACCGGTCGGCAATAAGGAATTTTGGCCGATTCATCGCCAGGCACCTCATTTTGATGAACAGGAAACTTCGACTCAGATTCTCGAGACAGGGATCAAGGTTGTCGATTTGATTGCGCCATATTCTCGTGGTGGTAAGATTGGTTTGTTCGGCGGGGCTGGTGTTGGTAAGACCGTACTGATCATGGAACTCATTCACAATATCGCAACGCAGCACGGTGGCTATTCTGTATTTGCCGGCGTTGGGGAACGTACGCGTGAAGGGAATGATCTCTGGTCTGAAATGACGGAATCAGGGGTTATTGATAAGACAGCTCTCGTATACGGTCAGATGAATGAACCGCCAGGAGCACGTATGCGTGTAGCCCTGACAGGCCTGACGATGGCAGAATACTTCCGTGATGTGCAGGGACAGGATGTGTTGTTGTTTATCGATAATATTTTCCGCTTTATTCAGGCGGGTTCGGAAGTTTCAGCACTGCTTGGCCGTATGCCGTCCGCTGTTGGTTATCAACCGACGCTGGCAACGGATGTCGGGTCCTTGCAAGAACGTATCACGTCGACAAAAAATGGCTCCATTACATCGGTACAGGCTGTATATGTCCCGGCCGATGATTTGACTGACCCGGCACCGGCAGCAACGTTTGCGCATCTTGATGCAACAACGGTTCTTTCGCGTCAGATTGCCGAGCTCGGTATCTATCCGGCCGTCGATCCGCTGGATTCTACGTCTCGTATTCTTGATCCGCATGTTATCGGCGAGGAACATTATGTAGTTGCTCGTGGCGTGCAGGCGGTTTTGCAGAAATACAAGGAGCTTCAGGATATCATCGCTATTTTGGGGATGGAAGAGCTGTCTGATGAAGATAAGCTGACGGTTGCCAGAGCCCGTAAGATTCAGAAATTCCTCAGCCAGCCGTTCTTTGTGGCGGAAGTATTTACCGGTTCGCCGGGGAAATACGTATCGTTGAAAGATACGATTCGCGGCTTTAAGGAAATTTTAGATGGCAAATGCGATGATCTGCCGGAACAGGCATTTTATATGCAGGGAACCATTGAAGAGGTAAAAGCAGCAGCTGGCAAAATGCAAAAGGAGGCATAATAATCCATGGCTAAGATTAAGCTGGAAATTGTCTCTCCTGATAGCGTCGTCTATACGACGGATATCAGCATGCTGATTGTCCGCTCCACGGGTGGGGAACTTGGTATTTTGCCACAGCATGCCCCGCTGGTTACAGGCCTTATCCCGCATGCGATGCGGGTTAAGATCGATGAACAGGAAGAGCTCGTCGCTGTCAGCGGCGGTTTTATGGAAGTTCAGCCGGATAAAATCACTGTTTTGGCGACAGCCGCGGAACTGCCGATTCACATCGACATCAACCGGGCGAAGCAGGCATATGCCAGAGCGCAGGAGCGTCTCGATGCTTTCCACAAAGAAGTGCCACCGCGCACGGATATTGATTGGAAACGCGCACAGGCAGCGCTTGACCGCGCCAAAGCACGTTTGATTGCAACAAGAACTTCACTGGACAAATGATAATGATACAATAAAAAAGGGCCGCCCCCTTTCAGGGCGGTCCTTTTTGTTATATGATTGCTTTTATGCCGAGATAGGTGAAGGTAAGCCCGAGCAGGACATTGACAGCGACGTTGAGCAGGGCGGCAAGGCTTCGTCCGTCGAGCAGCAGCTGTAAGGTTTCATTGCTGAAGGAGGAAAAGGTCGTTAATCCGCCCAGAAAGCCAACCATGACAAAAAGGCGGATTTGCTCGGTGACAATCAGTTTTTGCGTGGTAAAGGCGAAGAACAGGCCGATGATAAAACACCCGATCAGATTGACCCCCAGTGTGCCGAGGGGGAAGGATGGTCCGAACTTGGCCAGCATAAAATTGGAAAAGACATAGCGGACAACACTGCCAATGCCGCCGCCAATCATGACAATAAGAATATTTTTCAAGGGAAAACTCCTTTGCAAGACAAATTTAAGATGTGACAAAAATAATTGTACGGCAAATAAATGAAATTGACAACTGGTTTTATGTAAATAAGAGCCGCACCCCTTTTGGTGCGGCTCTTATTTACATATTTTTTAATTCATCGGCGGTAAAGCCATAGGGAAGAATTTCCTGCAGCGATACCGTTTTGCAGTTGTCGTTAAGATTTGCCATGATGATGTGCGGAATCTTAAATTCAGCGATGACCTGGCGGCAGGCACCGCAGGGGGGACAAGGTCCCGGGGTATCGGCAATAATGGCGATTGCCTTGAATTGGCGTTCGCCGGCCGCCACGGCGGTAAAGATAGCAGTCCGCTCAGCGCAGTTGCAGAGGCCATAGGAGGCGTTTTCCACATTGCAGCCGCTGTAAATTTTGCCGCTGACACCTTCGACAGCTGCCCCGACCGCAAATTTCGAATAAGGAACATAAGCGTTCTGACGGGCCCGGCGGGCTACTTGCAGCAGGTCGTCTGTACGTTTCATCGGGCAGTACCCTCCAAAGAAAGCCAGACACCGTTTTTGTCAACGCGGGCCAGTACCAGCGGCTTTTTGACCGGAGCAGCGGTGCTGATCGTAATTGCCTGGCGATAAAGATTTTGTGCCTCTGGCAGAGAGGTTGCTTTATTGGTGTAGAGGGTGGCGATAAT
The DNA here is from genome assembly GCA_963678095.2 of Selenomonadaceae bacterium. Taxonomy (GTDB): domain Bacteria; phylum Bacillota; class Negativicutes; order Selenomonadales; family Selenomonadaceae. The sequence goes on from OY782746.1 coordinate 1,816,989, forward strand.
ATCGCCGGAGTTTACGTAATCGCCGGTTTTTTTCTGCATGATAATGCCAGCAGCAAAATCAATGGCGGAGTCCTTGACTTCGCGGCCGGCACCAAGGATAACCGACGCCAGTCCGCATTTTTCTGTATCCATATGGGAAATGTAGCCGCTTTTTTCAGCCAGGATAAAGCCGGCATGGCTGGCGGGATCGAATTTTCCTGTATCCGTGAGAAAGGAGGCGTCCCCCCCTTGGGCGCTGATCATTTGCTGTAGTTTTTTAAAGGCCGAGCCATCGGCAAGAGCGCCTTTGGCCTGTTGGCGGCAGGATGCCAGCGAATCGCCGCTGGCCAGTACCAGCATGTTCGCTGCAATTTCAATGCTTTCTGCGGTAAGGTCTTCCGGGCCGCAGCCCTGCAGGGTATAAACCGCCTCGATAACTTCAAGGGAATTGCCGATCGCTGCCCCGAGCGGCAGGTCCATATCGGTGATGAGGGCCGCTGTTTTGCGGCCATTGGTTTCGCCGATGGCGACCATTTTTTGCGCCAGCAGCACGGCATCGTCAAGTGTCTTCATAAAGGCGCCGCTGCCGGTCTTTACATCAAGTAAAATGGCATCGCTGCCAGCGGCTAATTTTTTGCTCATGATGGAGGCCGCAATCAGGGGAATGCTTTCTACCGTCGCCGTTACATCGCGCAGAGCATAAAGTTTCTTGTCGGCGGGGGCTAAATCTCCGCTCTGTCCGATAATACTGAGACCATAGGTGTTGACGATAGAAAAAAAATCTGTCTCGGAAAGGTCGGTTTTAAGCCCTGGAATAGACTCGAGCTTGTCGATCGTGCCTCCGGTATGCCCGAGCCCGCGTCCGGACATCTTAGCTACTTTGGCACCGCAGGCGGCTGCGATCGGCCCGACGACGAGTGAGGTTTTGTCGCCGACACCGCCGGTGCTGTGCTTATCAACCTTGCAGCCGGCAATCGGCGAAAGATCAATCATTTTCCCCGAATGTGCCATGCAGAGGGTGAAGGCACTCAGTTCCTCATCGGTCATTCCCTGAAAATAAACGGCCATTAAAAAGGCGCTCATCTGATAATCCGGGATCGAATCATCGGTATAGCCTTGGACCAGATAGGCTATTTCTTCGGCGGTAAGGGCATTGCCACCGCGTTTTTTCATAATTAAATCATACATTCGCATCGTTGGGCCTCATTTCTGATGGATCCTGGTTTAAGATTTGGGGCAGAACACTTTGTCCAGCAGTGGTAATCGGCAGAGAAAATAGATCCAGAATCGTTGCTGCGATGTTGGCAAATGTTGGAGCGGTTTTCAAATCGACGCCCGCATGGATTTGGTTGCCGAAAATTAACCAAGGTACATATTCTCGTGTGTGATCAGTTCCGGCAGCACCAGGATCGCAGCCGTGGTCGGCGGTGATCATCAGGACATCCTCCGGTTTCATGCGGGCCATGAACTGCTTCAGCTGCAGATCGAAGGCGGAGGCGGTTTTGGCATAGCCGTCAATGTCACGGCGATGGCCGTATTTCATGTCAAAATCGACGAGATTGACAAAGCAAAGACCGGAAAAATCATCTTCCAGACAGGCGATGGCCTGCCGCATCCCGTCGTCATTACCGGTAATTGTCTGGCTGCGGCTGATTCCACGTCCGGCGAAAATGTCAGAAATCTTTCCAATGCCGATTGTCGTCAAACCGGATTCGCTTAAGGTGTCGAGCATGGTAATGCCTGGTGGCAGCAGCGAAAAGTCGTGGCGGCGTGGCGTGCGTTCAAAGTCTGGATAGCTGCCGGTAAACGGGCGGGCAATTACGCGCCCGACACCATGGATGCCGCTGAGCACGCTGCGAGCCTGGCGGCAATAGTGATAGAGCTGCTCCGGGGCAATGATTTGTTCGTGAGCAGCAAGCTGCAGAACACTGTCGGCCGAAGTATAGGCGATCAGGTCGCCGGAGGCAAGGTGTTCACGGCCATAATCGTGAATAACGGCTGTCCCGGAATAAGGCTTATTGCAGAGCAGCTTGCGCCCTAGCGCAGATTCCAATTCTTTTATAAGTGCAGGGGGGAATCCATCCGGGTAGGTGGGCAAAGGCTTTGGTGAAAGGATGCCGGAAATTTCCCAATGTCCGATGGTCGTGTCCTTGCCTTTTGACTGTTCCTGCAGCCGGCCAAAAGCTCCCAGGGGCTGCGCTGTTTTCCTGCCGCAGGTGATGCCTTCGATATTGAACAATCCGAGTTGCTGCAGTTGATCTGTCTGGTAAAAGGGTGAGCTCACAATGCTTTTTAGGGTATTGCAATCATGGTCACCATAGGCAGCGGCGTCTGGCGCCTGTCCGATGCCGAAACTGTCGAGAACGATGAGAAATACGCGATGAATAGTCATATAGTCGATCTCCTTCTATATCAATTTTCTGCTTGCATGGTGATAAAAAAGTTTATACTTCGATTCTAGCATGTGCTTGAGGTGAATTCAACCGGTGGACAAAAGCGCGTGACTGGTAATAAAATAGCGGATAAAATAAATAAATGAAATTAATATCCAAAATTAATTGATTTAAATTATTTTATTGATAAAATAAATGAAAAAATGAAATTATATTGCAAAAGCATTTCGCTTATGTTAGGATCATAATGTAAGAAAAGATAAGGGGATAGTTTTGGAAAGGAGTGAAATTTTATGAGAATTATGGTTACTGCTTCTTATCAGGAGATGAGCCAGGCGGCCGCGAGAATTCTTGCCGGGCAGCTCTACTTAAAACCAGACAGTGTATTGGGGTTGGCTACGGGCAGCACGCCGCTGCTGATGTACCGCAAGCTGGCTGCCGTGCATAAAAAGCTGGGGCTTGATTTTTCTGAGGTGACAACCTTTAATCTCGATGAATATATTGGTCTCGCGAAAGAAGATCCACAGAGTTATCATTATTTTATGGAAAAAAACTTTTTTAGCCAAATCAACATAAATCGAAAAAATGTTCATATTCCGAGCGGGGTCCCCAAGGATATTGAAGCCGAGTGCCGGCTCTATGACCGGTTGATTGAAGCCAAAGGCGGAATTGACTTGCAGGTGCTGGGGATTGGCGAGAATGCACATATCGGATTTAATGAACCGGATATTAAATTTGAGGCGACAACGCATAGGGTAAAGCTTGATGAGGCGACGATCCAGGCCAATTCTCGCTTTTTTTCTGAGCCGGAGGCTGTGCCGCGTTATGCGATCAGCATGGGAATCAAGACGATTATGCTGGCGAAAAAAGTCGTGTTGCTCGCCAGCGGGAAAAATAAGGCCTCGGCTATTTATAAAACGATTTATGGCGGAGTTCGTCCGGATGCGCCAGCCTCCATACTGCAGCTGCATCAGGATGCCATTCTTATTCTTGATAAGGGGGCAGCGTCGTTGCTGCCGGAAGGAATGACCAAGGTTTAAGCGCGGCATTTTCGCAAAAACAGAGGAGGAAATATTTTGGATGACATTTTGCATTTAATCAAGGGGAAACTGGTGGTTTCCTGCCAGGCACAGCCGCAGGAACCGCTGCATAGTTCGTTTATTATGGGGCGGATGGCGCTTGCGGCCAAGGAGGGCGGAGCGGTGGCCATCCGAGCCGAAGGCGTCGAGGATATACGGGAAATAAAAAAGGTCACCGGAATGCCGGTTGTCGGGCTCATTAAAAAGAGTTATCCCGATTCGGATATTTATATCAGTCCGACGGCAGAGGAGGTGAGAGCGCTGATTGATTCGGGCTGTGAAATGATTGCACTTGATGCGACTTTGCGCGTGCGCCCGGGAGGAGAACGACTGGAAGACCTGATTCGGATGATTAAGGCGGCAGGAATTTTGGTTCTGGCTGATATTGCAACGGTTGAGGAAGCCTGCGGGGCAGAAGCGCTGGGGGCAGATTGTGTGTCAACGACCTTATCTGGATATACGGAATATACGCCTGTTCTTACCGGGCCGGACCTTACGCTTATTGAAAAGCTGCAAGGCAAGGTTAAAATCCCGGTGCTGGCCGAAGGCCGGATCAATACACCGGAGGATCTGAAGGCGGCTTATCGTGCCGGCGCCTATGCGGCTATTGTCGGCTCGGCTATTAGCCGGCCACAACTTATTACGGCAAAATTTACCGCTGCTCTGCCGGGACAAGTGTAAACTGAGGATATCAGGTGATGGTATTTATTTAACGTCATATAATTATGAGGAGAGGTGCAAAATATGAATATGTTTCATCAGACAGGGCAAAGTGCATTCTTTGAAAAGGCACAGCGCTTCGGAAAATCCTTTATGCTGCCAATTGCGGTTTTACCGGCAGCGGGCTTGCTGCTGGGAATCGGCGGAGCCCTTTCCAATCCTAATTCCATTAAGGCGTATCCGTTTTTGAATATTGCTTGGCTGCAAGATGTGTTTACGATTATGGCCGGGGCCGGAACGATTGTGTTTGCCAACTTAGCGGTTTTATTTGCTGTCGGCATTGCTGTTGGGCTGGCCAAATCGGATAAAGGAACGGCTGGCTTGGCCGCTATATTAGCCTTCTTGGTAATGAATGCTAGCATAAACTCCCTGCTTAAGATCACAGGGCTGCTGGTCAAGGATAATCTGGCTGGCGCCGGTCAGGGGATGACGCTCGGCATTCAGACGCTTGAAACCGGGGTCTTCGGCGGCGTTGTCATCGGAGTGATGACATATTTTCTGCACAGTCGCTACAATAAAAAAGAACTGCCGCAGTTCCTGGGTTTTTTTGGCGGCTCGCGCTTTGTGCCGATTGTCTGCTCATTTGCTGCCATTTTTGTCGGGGCGATTATGTTTGTCGTCTGGCCGCATTTTCAAAAACTTATCTTTGGCATGGGAGCGATTGTTGATGCAACCGGCTATATTGGTACGCTGATCTATGGTTTTGTTTTGCGCATGTTGGGACCGTTTGGGCTGCATCATATTTTCTATCTGCCGTTTTGGACGACGGCGCTGGGCGGCAGTGAGGTCATTAATGGTCAGCTCGTGGAAGGGACGCAGCGGATTTTCTTTGCGCAGCTCGGCGATCCAACCACTACGCAGTATTATATTGGAATTTCCCGCTTTATGTCCGGACGCTTTATTACCATGATGTTCGGGCTTTTGGGGGCCTGCCTGGCCATGTATCATACAGCAAAACCAGAGAATAAAAAGGTTGTCGGCGGCTTGCTGCTGTCGGCTGGACTGACCTCTTTTTTGACAGGGATTACAGAACCGATAGAGTTTTCTTTTCTGTTTGTGGCCCCGGCCTTATATGTTCTGCATGCTTTTTTTGATGGTTGTGCCTTTATGCTGGCGCATATTTTGCAGATCACGATCGGGCAAACTTTTTCTGGTGGGTTTATCGATTTCATTTTATTTGGTATACTACAGGGAGCAGATAAAACGAACTGGGTTCTGGTCCCCCTTGTCGGTGTGCCCTGGTTTTTCCTCTATTATTTCTCCTTTAAATACTTAATTCTCAAGTTTGATTTCAAAACACTTGGCCGTGAAGATGCCGAGGAATTGCCGGTGGAGACAGCGGTACCGGCGGATCATGCGGAAAAATCCGGCCTGATCATCAGAGGTCTTGGTGGCCTGGCCAATATTATTGAACTCGATTGTTGCGCGACAAGGTTGCGCGTCACAGTAAAGGATGGCAGTAAGGTATCTGAACCGCTGCTGAAAGAAAGCGGTGCCCGTGGCGTTTTGCAGAGCGGTAAGGGTGTACAGATTATTTATGGGCCGCAGGTTACAATTATAAAAAATGAACTCGAGGAGATTTTGAATCTCTGATGACAAAATGAGCGGGGATTGAGGCTGTCATGGCAATATTAGAAGAATTAAATGCTCCGACCTTTAAGACCTCAAAGTCTGACCGGGTACTGATTCGTTATATTCAGGATAACATTCAGCTGGTAGCGCGCAAGACGATATCCCAGCTGTCACAGGAAAGTGGGATTGGAGAATCTACGATTACGCGCTTTGCCCGTAAAATGGGATTTTCCAGCCTGCCGGCATTTAAGTTGGCACTGGCGGAAGAACTCACGGACACCAGCCAGCGCTATATTATAAACCGCGATATTGCCGCCGCTGAATCCGTTGAACTCACAGCCCGGAAGTTGCTCGACACCAATATTGGCATGCTGGAGAAGACCTTGCAGCTGCTGGATTTTAAGACAATCAGTGAAAGCTCATGCCTGTTGCAGCATGCCCGGCGAATTCTGTTCGTCGGCTTAGGCAATGCCGGATATATGGCCAAGGATTCAAGCTATAAATTTTCCCGGATTGGCCTTGACTGCACGGGGACCGACAATAGCCATACGATGATTGTTATGGCGGCGTTGCTTCACCCGGAGGATTTGCTGGTGGCAATTTCACATTCCGGGGAGACGGATGAAATCATTAAAACGGTGGAGCTGGCGAAGCGAAAAGGCGTTAAGACGATTGTCATCACGGCCAATAAGAAATCTACGCTATCTGTCCTCAGTGACGAAGGAATCTTTTACGAAGCAGAAGAGACCCTGCTTGAAACCGGGTCTATTCCGGTAAAGTTGGCGCAGTTTTTTATTCTTGATTTGATTTATACCCAGGTGGTAAAGGAGATGGCGGATGTGGCCGCGGAAAATAAGCGCCTGACAACTCAGGCCATTTCCTATTTACATTGGCAGCCGGGAACATTAGCAGAAGGAAACAAGTAGTGTGACATCAAAAGCTGCGGCATAACTTGCCGCAGCTTTTGATGAATTTACCATAGAATGGGGTGGGCAGATGAAGGCAATTATTCATGGCAGGATCCTGGCAGAAAATGAAATCTTACGCGGGCAGGTACTGCTTTACGATGAGCAGATACGACGAATTATTCCGGAATCCGAGTTCAATCCGGCAAGTGCAGCGGAAATCTTTGATGCGGCGGGGCAGTATGTTTCGCCTGGATTTATCAATATGCATATCCACGGCTGCTGCGGGGTCGATGCGATGGACGATGCGGACGGGGCACTGGAAATCATGCGCCGGGCAATGGCGGCGACCGGGGTCACCGCCTTTTTGCCGACGACGATGACGTATGATATTCCCCGAATCAACCGGAGCCTGCAGCGTATTCGGCAGGCGATGGACTCGCCAGTGGGCAGCAGAATCCTTGGAGCGCATGTGGAGGGGCCGTTTATAAATGCGGCCTATAAAGGGGCACAGGCCGCGCAGAATATTATGGCGGCAGATTTTTCGCTGCTTGCGCCGCATCGTGAGGTGGTAAAGGTGATTACGCTGGCCCCGGAATGTCTGTCTGATCTTGAGTTTATCAGGCAGTGTCACGATTGTGGTATAATTGTTTCATTGGGGCATAGCGCGGCCGATTATGAACAGGCTGCGGCGGCTTTCGCTGCCGGTGCAACCCATGTCACGCATATGTTTAATGCCATGGGACCGCTGCATCATCGCCGCCCGGGCCTGCTTGGCGCAGCGATGACGTTGCCGGTGAACTGCGAAATTATTGCGGATAACATTCATGTGCATCCAGTCGTACAGCAGCTGGTTTACCGGGCTAAAAACCAGCGGGAAATCACACTGGTTACGGATTCGATGCGGGCTTGCCTGCTGCCGGACGGTGAATCCGAGCTAGGCGGGCAGCAGGTTTTGGTTAAAAATGGAATGGCGACTTTGGCTGATGGGACCATTGCTGGCAGTGTACTTACCATGAACCAGGCAGTAAAGAATTTTAAAGACAATACCGGAGCCTCCTTGGCAGAGACCGTTGCCATGGCGTCGGCAAATCCGGCCAGAGAACTTGGCCTGCCGGCAGGTGCTATCGCACCTGGCAAATGGGCGGATCTTGTGATTTTCGATAAGGACATAAAGATATGCCGCACGATTGTCAATGGGCAGGTTGTCTATGACCGGCTGACGGACGGCGGATTGGAAAGTTTATTATAAAGGGAGATAGTATGATGTTTGGATTATTTGGCGGTAAAAAAATAGAGGTGTTTTCTCCGGTAGCAGGTAAGATAATCGATATTAGTGCGGTTGCGGATGAGGTGTTTTCTGCGAAGATGCTCGGCGATGGGTTTGCTGTGGAGCCGGAAGCGGATGTAATCTATGCTCCCTGTGATGGTAAAATTGCTCTGGTAGCTGCGACCGGACATGCGGTGGCAATCGAAACAAATGGCGTAGAAATATTGATTCACATTGGGATCGATACGGTTGAACTTGGCGGCGAAGGCTTTTCGGCGTTTATTCAGGAAGGTGATGTCGTCCGGCGCGGGGATAAACTCATTGCCTTTGATCGGGGAATTGTGAAGTCACATGGCAAAGCTTTGACAACGATGGTTGTGCTGACCAATATGGAAGATAAGGTGAAGAAGCTGGCCAAGGATCTGGGGACGGATCAGGGCAGTGTGCTGCAGGCAGAACTAAAATAATCTGTGAAAAAGTGGATGGCAGAAAACTGAGCAATGACCTGCAGCATAACAGGAGGAACATGCCAGAAAGCGAAGGTTGAAAAATGGAACGTGAGCAATTATTTCAGCTGCCTGTATTGCGAAGCCGATATCGCGATTTAACGAAGGCAGAACGCCGGATAGCCGATTATATTGTCGAAAACGAAAAACAGATCATGGCCCAGACGATTGCTGATATTGCCGAGGAAACAAGAAGTTCGGAGATTACCGTATCACGCTTTTGCAAAAAGCTCGGATTTAATGGACTGCAGAGCCTGAAAATCGCTTTGGCCGGTGATCTGGGGCTGGTAGAAGACCCTACGTTTGGGGATGTAGGGCAGAATGATTCCTATGAAGCCGCTGCCGGGAAATTGTTCCATAATATAAACGACGGATTGCAGGATAGCTTGAAATTGCTGGATTTTAATGCTGTTGAGCGGGCCATAGAACTTCTTTTGCGGGCCCGCACCCTGGCCGTCTATGGGCTTGGCAATTCGGCAATTGTCGCCCGCGATATGGAAATGCGCTTTATGCGCTTGGGAATGTTGGTTCATGCGTATGATGACGCGCATATGCAGGCGGTCTCTGCCGCGCTGCTCAGCGAAAAAGATGTGGTTGTCGCTGTTTCACATACCGGGACAACCCGTGAATTGCTGCAGTCAGTTGGCATAGCAAAAGGAAATAAGGTGCCGGTAATAGCCATTACAAGCTATGTCAATTCTCCGCTGGCGCGTCAGGCAGATCTTGTATTGCATGGCATGGGACGGGAACTGAGTGTCTGCTCGGAAGCCGCAGCTTCCAGGTTTGTCCATTTAGCCATTGCCGATGTATTGTATACGGGTCTTTCCTGGAAAAACAGGGAGCTGCATATGAAGCGAATAGACTGTCTGCACCGGGCGCTGGAAGAAAAGAGAAAATAAAGGGAAGCTCACATAAAAATGATCGCTCCAAGGCGGTATTTTTATGTGAGCTTTTTTATGTAAAAAATTTTTGATATTTGTGTTTACTTTAAAAAAAATAATGCTATAATAAGACATAACGTCATGATGTATATACATCATGACAACATGCTACGTAGAGAGGAGGAGTTGGATGCGAAAAGTAGATAAAAATTCACCGGTGCCGCTTTATTATCAGTTGAAAACAATTATTTCTGAGCTGATTGAGAATGAAGAATTTAAGCCTGGCGATGTTATTCCGACGGAACGAGAATTATGTGAAATACATGGGATCAGCCGAATGACCGTGAGCAAGACCTTGTTGAGCTTAATTAATGAAGGTGTGCTTTACCGGGAACGAGGCAAGGGTACTTTTGTAGCTGAGAGTAAAGAAAATCACCGGCTAGAGGGCTTGATGAGCTTTACCGAGGACATGCAAAAGAAAGGCATGAATACAGAAACTAAGATGTTGGAATTTAAACGTATGCCGGCAACAAAACACTTGGACAAAAAATTGCAACTACCTAATACGAATAAAGATGTTTTTAAAATTACGCGGTTGAGATGCTGTGATGGTGAGCCGTATGGACTGGAAACAGTATATCTGGCGGCTTATTTATGTGAGGGTCTTTCGCAGGAAATTGTGGAAAATCATTCTTTATATGAAGTTTTAGATAAGCAGTTTACACGAAAAGTGGATTACGCCTATCAGACAATTGAACCGATTTTAGTAACTGATTATGAAAGTGATGTGCTGGAAGTAAAAAGAAATTCATTGGCATTATTATTTTCCCGGAAAACCTATTTGAAAAATGATATTCCAATCGAGGTGACAAAAGCGATCTACAGAAGTGATCGGTACAAGCTTGAACTTGAATTACATCGTTAATATCCATAAAAAAATAAAATTAGGGGGAATTAACATGGGAAATTGGTTTTCTAAATTACAGAGTATTGGTAAAGCGTTAATGCTACCAGTGGCAGTGTTGCCAGCCGCGGCACTTTTGCTGCGATTTGGTGCGCCGGATGTGCTTAATATTCCGTTTATGGAAAAAGCAGGTGCGGCGGTATTTGGGAACTTGGCCTTACTGTTTGCCATTGGTATTTCGGTGGGTTTAGCTAAAGATAATAATGGGGCTTCTGGTCTTGCGGGTGCCATCGGGTACCTTGTTCTCACCGAAGGGCTTAAAGCGATTGATCCAACGCTTAATATGAGTGTTTTAGCCGGTATTATCAGCGGCCTTGGCGCGGGGGCGCTTTACAATCGGTTTTATGATATTAAATTGCCGGAATTTTTAGGATTTTTTGGCGGCCGGCGCTTTGTGCCAATTATAACGGCAGCGGTATTTATTGTTTTGGCTGGTGTTTTTGGTGTAATATGGGCACCGATCCAAGCAGTAATACATAATCTTGGCGAGTGGATCATTGGTGCCGGGGCAATTGGAGCGTTTGTCTTCGGGGTATTAAATCGTTTGTTGATTCCGTTTGGCTTACATCATATCTTGAACAGCTTCATTTGGTTTGTATTTGGGAACTACACCGATGCCGCGGGGAAGGTAGCAACGGGAGATTTAAATCGTTTCTTTGCCGGGGACCCTACGGCAGGGACTTTTATGGCGGGGTTTTATCTGATCTTTATGTTTGCTATGCCGGCAATTGCGTTGGCAATTTATCATGCGGCCAAGCCGGAAAATCGCAGCAAAGTTGGCGGGATGCTGCTTTCTGTTGGCGCTACGGCATTTTTAACTGGGATCACAGAACCGATTGAATTTATGTTTATGTTCTTGGCTCCGGCGTTATATGCACTTCATGCTGTACTTACCGGGGTTGCAATGGCGACAGCATATAGTTTCGGTATTTTACACGGGTTTGGTTTTTCTGCGGGTCTCGTAGACTTTTTGCTGAATTGGGGCTTGGCAACAAAACCGGTTCTATTGATTCCTATTGGATTTGTTTTTGCCGTGGTATATTACGTTTTATTCCGCTGGGCGATTCAGCATTATGATATTCCGACCCCTGGCCGGTATGAAAATGAAGCAGAAAATACAGCGGTTGATTCAACCCAAATTGATGGATTTACACAGGAAATCCTTAAACAGCTAGGCGGAAAAGAAAATATAAAGACGGTCAATTCGTGTATCACAAGACTGCGCTTAACGGTAGTTGATTCAGGACTGGTAAATGAGTCGGCACTAAAAGGTCTGGGAGCCGCAGGTGTTATAAAAAGTGGCGATAGCGTTCAGGTTATTGTCGGCACCAGAGCGGAATTGATTGCCAATGAATTAAACCAATTAGTGAAATAAGGGTTGGCAGTTACAGGCATTTATAGCATGGAGGTAGGCGATTCCTATTGTTTTGGCTGGTGAACTGGTTGGCGGGAGCTGGCCGGAATAATATGTCCGCTGCCACTATAAAAATAGCAGAAATAATGGCGAATAGTTAACTTGCCGCAGCCGGTGTGTAGAGCCGTAAGAAAGGAGCTTTGCATACCGGTCCGGCATTTTTAAGGAAAATAGAGAGGATGAAATAAAGTGTCAGTATGCAGCATAGATAATGCGACAACTTTTGAATTGCTTACGTTGTTTAATGCTGAAGATAAAAAAGTTGCAAATGAAGTGGAGAAAGCTATTCCGGATATTGCGAAAACTGTTGATGTCATTGTGGGGAAAATGCAGCAAGGTGGGCGGTTGTTTTATTTAGGCAGTGGCAGCGGCGGCAAGATAGCTATTTTAGATGCCACAGAATGCCCGCCGACGTTTGGTGTTGATAATGGAGTCGTAATCCCTATTATTTCTGGAGGTACGGAAGCCGCCATTGGGTGGCGGGAAGATACGGAAGACGACGAAGCGCTGGCTTTGCATGACCTAAAGGAACACGCTTTTAGTCATAAAGATGTGTTGATTGCCGTCACGGCAAGCGGCAATACGCCTTACGCTTTGGCGGGGGTAAAGTATGCGGCGAGCTTGGGCGCAGAAACGGTAGGACTTTGCTGTAATGTAAATAATAAGATAAAAACACTGGTAAAGACCTGCATCACGATTGATGTTGGCGATGAAATTTTACTGGGATCGACGCGGCTAAAGGCGGGGACCGCTCAGAAAATGGTCTTGAATATGATATCCTCCTGCAGCATGATGAAAATGGGAAAAACTTACCGCAATTTAATGGTAGATGTCAGACCGATTAACTTAAAGCTACAGCAACGCGTCATATCTATTATCAGGACCATTGCCGAAGTTGATGAAACTACAGCAAAAGCGGCCTTTGAACAAGCGGAAGGAAATACCAAGGTAGCCGTAGTTATGCTGAAAAAACAGCTTGGCTTTACACAAGCCGTTGCATTATTGCGTATGCACGGTGGTTTTTTAAGTAAAGCTTTAGGAGATGATCTGTGATGCAGGCTATTATAAACGGTAAAATTGTTACAGAAACAAAAGTGATATTGGATCATGTGCTTGTATTTGATGAGAAAATTCAGCAAGTTGTTGATCGGGCGCAGTTTACACAAGAGGCCCAGATGCAGGTTATCGATGCGCAAGGGCAGTACATTGCCCCGGGATTTATCAATCAACATGTTCATGGCTGTGATGGATTTGATGCGATGGATGTGGAACCCGAAAGTTTGGCACATATAGCGCAGTGTTTGGCGCAAACCGGCGTAACGAGTTTTTTGCCGACGACGATGACGTACGATTTTGCAACAATTTATCAAAGTTTAAAGCTGATTCGTGAAAATATGCAATTACAGCATGGGGCGGAAATCATCGGCTGTCATATGGAAGGACCATTTATTAACAAAGATTATAAAGGGGCCCATGATGCGCAATACATTGTACCGCCTGATTTTGAGCTGATAAAAGATTATATAGATGTGATAAAGATTATTACGGTGGCCCCAGAAGTAATCAAAGATGAAATCTTTATTGAAAAGTGCAAGGCTGCAGGGATTATTTTGTCCTTAGGACACAGCGGGGCCAGCTATGAAGAAGCCATTGCCGCAATTAAAAGCGGCATAAGTCATGTGACGCATATTTGCAATGCTTTACCGCTCTTGCATCATCGACAGCCTGGCGTTATGGGTGCAGCGCTTGATAGCGGCGTTATGTGTGAACTGATAGCAGACAATGTGCATGTTCATCCGGCCATGCAACGGATTATCTGGAAGGCAAAAGGCACGGATCACATTGTACTGGTCACCGACTCTATGCGGGCCTGTATGCTGCGTGATGGTGAATATGAACTTGGCGGGCAGCCTGTGTTTGTTAAGGATAAGGTGGCGCGACTGGAAAATGGTGTGATCGCAGGCAGTGTCTTGACGATGGATCAGGCTGTAAAAATATTTAAAGAAAATACACAAGTGAGTTTGTGTGAGGCAATTAAAACCGTAACGATAAACCCGGCAAAAGAGCTGGGGATTTACGACAGAAAAGGCAGCCTGGATATAGGCAAGCAGGCAGATATCGTTGTGTTTGATGAAAATATAGAGATTAAAGCAACTTTCGTAAAAGGCAAAGCAGTTTTTAGGAGGAAATAAAATGCGTATTATCATAACGGATTCTTATGAGGGAATGAGCGCTGCGGCGACAAGGATTGTGGCCGGACAACTTTATTTAAAACCCAACAGTGTGCTGGGGCTGGCAACGGGAAGTACGCCCTTGTTGATGTACAAAAATTTGATTCGTGTCCATCAAGAGGTGGATCTCGATTTTTCAGAAGTCACAAGCTTTAATTTGGATGAATATTTGGATTTGAAGGCCACGGATCCCAATAGCTACTATTATTTTATGCAGGAAAATTTCTTTAAACATATTAATATTAATCCGAAAAATGTTTATATCCCCAATGGGACTCCGGCAGATATAGAAGCGGAATGTAAAAGCTATGATCACCTGATTAGTGAGAAAGGTGGGATTGATTTACAGATTCTTGGGATTGGCCAAAACGCGCATATCGGGTTTAACGAACCAGATATTAAATTTGAAGCGACAACGCATAAGGTTAGATTAGATGAAGAGACCATTCAGGCAAATGCAAGATTTTTTGCGACCAGCGATGAAGTGCCGCGTTTTGCGATCAGCATGGGGATGAAAACGATTATGCATGCGAAAAAAGTTATATTATTAGCTAACGGAAAAAATAAAGCAGAAGCTATTTATAAAGCCCTATATGGGGGCGTAAGACCGGATGCTCCGGCATCTATTCTGCAACTGCATCGCAATGTAACTGTTATCGTCGATAAGGAAGCTGCCAGCTTGCTGCCTGATGCTGTCTGATATTGAGAGGAGTGAAAGCTATGTTTGGATTCTTTTCCAGTAAAAAAGTAGTTGCCTTTGCCCCGGTAAAGGGGCGGGTCCTGGATATTACAGAAGTGCCGGATGCGGTGTTCTCCCAAAAAATGATGGGAGACGGTATCGCTGTTGAACCGGAAAATAATATAGTGGTTGCCCCTTGTGATGGTAAGGTTGTATTGATAAGCAGTACCAAGCACGCCATTGCTATCGAAAGTGACGGGGTTGAATTTTTAATTCATATCGGACTGGATACCGTGGAACTTGGCGGACAGGGATTTGAAGTTCATGTAACCGCTGGAAGCAGTGTAAAGCAAGGGGAACCTTTGATTACTTTTGACAAGGACTATATAATGGCGCAAGAAAAACCATTGATCACAATGATGGTAATTACCAATATGGCTGAAACGGTTAAGTCGTTAGAAAAACATCTGAGTGACAGCTTAGGAAAAGTGCTGACGGTAGCAGTCAAATAATGAGGCTCTTGAGGAAGTAAGGTATTTCAGCAGGCGTGTAAGGGCTTACTGAAATAGCTTCCTCTTAGAAACGGAGACCGTGGAAGATCGTTTCGTTCAGGCTGCTTGAAGGGCAGTATAAAAGGATTTGAGAAAATAAAATGAAAGGGGTTGACATGGGCAGGTAAAGCATGTAAAATAATACAAGTCGTCAGGGGATGACGCCGATCTTGTTTTTAAAAAAGCCAACAAAACAGTTGACAAAAAATAAAAAACAAGATAATATATAAAAGCTGATTCAAGCAGTCAGCATGGTGTTCTTTGAAAACTAAACAATGCAGCAATAAAGAACTATGTAACACATGGTTCAAGCCAGATGTGCGGGTTTGACGCAAGTCAAACCAATCAACTTCAAGCATAGCTTGAAACAATTTCTTAACTATTAAGAGCCTTATCGGTTCTTCAATATACTTTATTGGAGAGTTTGATCCTGGCTCAGGACGAACGCTGGCGGCGTGCTTAACACATGCAAGTCGAACGGAGAATTTTACTTCGGTGAAATTCTTAGTGGCGAACGGGTGAGTAACGCGTAGACAACCTGCCTCTTAGATGGGGACAACATCGCGAAAGCGGTGCTAATACCGAATGAAGTGGAGTTTCCGCATGGAAACATCACCAAAGGTGGCCTCTATTTATAAGCTACCACTGAGAGATGGGTCTGCGTCTGATTAGCTAGTTGGCGGGGTAATGGCCCACCAAGGCGACGATCAGTAGCCGGTCTGAGAGGATGAACGGCCACATTGGGACTGAGACACGGCCCAAACTCCTACGGGAGGCAGCAGTGGGGAATCTTCCGCAATGGACGAAAGTCTGACGGAGCAACGCCGCGTGAGTGAAGAAGGTTTTCGGATCGTAAAGCTCTGTTGTTTGAGACGAATGTGCAGACTTTGAATAAGGGTTTGTAATGACGGTATTAAACGAGAAAGCCACGGCTAACTACGTGCCAGCAGCCGCGGTAATACGTAGGTGGCAAGCGTTGTCCGGAATTATTGGGCGTAAAGGGAGCGCAGGTGGGAATGTAAGTCAGTCTTAAAAGTGCGGGGCTCAACCCCGTGAGGGGATTGAAACTACATTTCTTGAGTGCAGGAGAGGAAAGTGGAATTCCTAGTGTAGCGGTGAAATGCGTAGAGATTAGGAGGAACACCAGTGGCGAAGGCGACTTTCTGGACTGTAACTGACACTGAGGCTCGAAAGCCAGGGGAGCGAACGGGATTAGATACCCCGGTAGTCCTGGCCGTAAACGATGGATACTAGGTGTGGGAGGTATCGACCCCTTCCGTGCCGGAGTTAACGCAATAAGTATCCCGCCTGGGGAGTACGGCCGCAAGGCTGAAACTCAAAGGAATTGACGGGGACCCGCACAAGCGGTGGAGTATGTGGTTTAATTCGACGCAACGCGAAGAACCTTACCAGGGCTTGACATTGAGTGAAATACTAAGAGATTAGTACCTGTTCTTCGGAACACACAAAAACAGGTGGTGCATGGCTGTCGTCAGCTCGTGTCGTGAGATGTTGGGTTAAGTCCCGCAACGAGCGCAACCCCTATCCTATGTTGCCAGCACGTAAAGGTGGGAACTCATGGGAGACTGCCGCGGAGAACGCGGAGGAAGGCGGGGATGACGTCAAGTCATCATGCCCCTTATGTCCTGGGCTACACACGTACTACAATGGGATGAACAGAGGGAAGCGAGACCGCGAGGTGGAGCGAACCCCAGAAATCATCTCTCAGTTCGGATTGCAGGCTGCAACTCGCCTGCATGAAGTCGGAATCGCTAGTAATCGCAGGTCAGCATACTGCGGTGAATACGTTCCCGGGTCTTGTACACACCGCCCGTCACACCACGAAAGTCATTCACACCCGAAGCCGGTGGGGTAACCGTAAGGAGCTAGCCGTCTAAGGTGGGGGCGATGATTGGGGTGAAGTCGTAACAAGGTAGCCGTATCGGAAGGTGCGGCTGGATCACCTCCTTTCTAAGGAGACAATAGAGACCTGAAATAGTGGTTTCTGTCACCTAGGTCGTACACATTTGGTATTACTGCATTGATTAGTTTTGAGAGAATACCCATTCTCTTGTATTGATGGGGGTGTAGCTCAGCTGGGAGAGCACCTGCCTTGCAAGCAGGGGGTCAGGAGTTCGATTCTCCTCATCTCCACCATCTTATGGGCCTATAGCTCAGTTGGTTAGAGCGCACGCCTGATAAGCGTGAGGTCAGTAGTTCAAGTCTACTTAGGCCCACCAAAATGTTCTTTGAAAACTACACAGAAGAAAAGAAATGACATTAATTCACCAGTCTATAGTAGATAGTGTAAACTAAAAGCTAATGAAGGTAATTAACGAACATTTTAGGATTCAATCAAAAGACCATAGACATTTAAGTATAAACTTAATGGCAACGGACGACATAAGTCAAGCTACTAAGGGTGTACGGCGGATGCCTTGGCGTCAAGAGTCGAAGAAGGACGCGATAAGCTGCGAAAAGACATGGGGAGCCGCAAGTAGGCTGTGATCCATGTATCTCCGAATGGGGGAACCCACTAGAAGTCATGTTCTAGTATCCGAAAGGAAGACACACCTGGGGAACTGAAACATCTAAGTACCCAGAGGAAAAGTAATCAATTGAGATTCCCTAAGTAGCGGCGAGCGAACGGGGAAGAGCCCAAACCGGAGTTCTTCGGAACACCGGGGTTGAGGACCGGCATAAAGTGAAAAGTTTTTAGCTGAACGACTTGGGAAAGTCGAGCGTAGAAGGTAAAACTCCTGTAAGCGAAAAGAATTCAAGCGGGCTGGTATCCAGAGTACCACGAGACACGAGAAACCTTGTGGGAAGCAGGGGGGACCACCCTCCAAGGCAAAATACTACTTGACGACCGATAGCGCATAGTACCGTGAGGGAAAGGTGAAAAGAACCCCGGGAGGGGAGTGAAATAGAACCTGAAACCGTATACCTACAAGCAGTCGAAGCGCTTTATATGCGTGACGGCGTGCCTATTGAAGAATGAACCGGCGAGTTACAGTATCTAGCGAGGTTAAGTGGAAAACACGGAGCCGAAGCGAAAGCGAGTCTGAATAGGGCGACTAGTTAGATATTGTAGACCCGAAACCACAGTGATCTATCCATGACCAGGTTGAAGCGCAGGTAAAAATGCGTGGAGGACCGAACCCGTGAGTGTTGAAAAACTTTGGGATGAGTTGTGGATAGGGGTGAAATGCCAATCGAACGTGGAGATAGCTGGTTCTCCCCGAAATAGCTTTAGGGCTAGCCTCAAGTATAATTACAGACGGTAGAGCACTGATCGGGCTAGGGGGCGTAAAGCCTACCGAACCCAGTCAAACTGCGAATGGCTGTAATGCTGAGCTTGGGAGTCAGACTGCGAGTGATAAGACCCGTAGTCAAGAGGGAAACAGCCCAGAACGCCAACTAAGGTCCCCAATGCTGTGCTAAGTGGCAAAGGATGTAGAATTTCGAAAACAACCAGGATGTTGGCTCAGAAGCAGCCACCATTAAAAGAGTGCGTAATAGCTCACTGGTCGAGAGGTTCTGCGCCGAAAATGACCGGGGCTAAAGCACAGAACCGAAGTTGCGTCAATGTACTAGTTACATTGGGTAGGGGAGCGTTCCATACACGACGAAGGTATACCGTAAGGAGTGCTGGAGAGTATGGAAGTGAGAATGCCGGTATGAGTAGCGAAAAGAACAGTGAGAATCTGTTCCACCGAAAGCCTAAGGTTTCCTGAGCAACGCTCGTCGACTCAGGGTAAGTCGGGACCTAAGCCGAGGCAACAAGCATAGGCGATGGACAACTGGCTAAAATTCCAGTACCACCTTAAATCGTTATGAGCAATGGAGTGACACAGAAGGAAGTTTGAGCGTGCGATTGGAAGTGCACGTCGAAGCCGGTAGGGTGGCATGTAGTTAAATGCGCATGCTAATACCTGAGACGCGATAGATAGAGGAGCCTTCGGGCAAATCAAATTCAAATGGACCACACTGTCGAGAAAAGCTTCTAGCCAGAAATAAGGTGCCCGTACCGCAAACCGACACAGGTAGGCGGGGAGAGAATCCTAAGGTGCGCGGGAAAACCCTCGTTAAGGAACTCGGCAAAATGTATCCGTAACTTCGGGAAAAGGATAGCCAACTTTCGTGAAATCCCTAGCGGATGGAGCGAGGGGGGGCGACAGAAGAGAGGCCCAAGCGACTGTTTACCATAAACACAGGTGCTTGCTAAAGAGAAATCTGACGTATAAGTGCTGACACCTGCCCGGTGCTGGAAGGTTAAGAGGAGGAGTTAGGAGCAATCCGAAGCCCTGAATTGAAGCCCCAGTAAACGGCGGCCGTAACTATAACGGTCCTAAGGTAGCGAAATTCCTTGTCGGGTAAGTTCCGACCCGCACGAAAGGTGTAACGACTTGGGCACTGTCTCAACGAGGGACCCGGTGAAATTGAAATACCTGTGAAGATGCAGGTTACCCGCGACTGGACAGAAAGACCCCATGGAGCTTTACTGCAACCTGATATTGATTTTCGGTAAATAATGTACAGGATAGGTGGGAGACGGAGAAGAAGGAACGCTAGTTTCTTTGGAGTCAATGTTGGGATACCACCCTTTATTTACTGGAAATCTAACTGAAGACGTAACAAATCTCAAGACAGTTTCAGGCGGGCAGTTTGACTGGGGCGGTCGCCTCCCAAAATGTAACGGAGGCGCCCAAAGGTTCCCTCAGCGCGGTCAGAAATCGCGCGAAGAGTGCAAAGGCAGAAGGGAGCTTAACTGCGAGACAGACACGTCGAGCAGGTACGAAAGTAGGGCTTAGTGATCCGGTGGTACCGCGTGGAAGGGCCATCGCTCAACGGATAAAAGCTACCCTGGGGATAACAGGCTAATCTCTCCCAAGAGTCCATATCGACGGGGAGGTTTGGCACCTCGATGTCGGCTCATCACATCCTGGGGCTGAAGCAGGTCCCAAGGGTTGGGCTGTTCGCCCATTAAAGTGGTACGTGAGCTGGGTTCAGAACGTCGTGAGACAGTTCGGTCCATATCCATCGCGGGCGAAAGAAACTTGAAGGGATCTGCTCCTAGTACGAGAGGACCGGAGTGGACGAACCAATGGTGTACCAATTATTGCGCCAGCAGTACAGTTGGGTAGCTACGTTCGGAAAGGATAAACGCTGAAAGCATCTAAGCGTGAAACCAGCCTTAAGATGAGGTTTCTCACAGAGCAATCTGGTAAGACCCCTTGTAGACGACAAGGTAGATAGGTCGGGAGTGGAAGTGCAGAAATGCATGTAGCGGACCGATACTAATAGGTCGAGGGCTTGACTTAAGCAGAGAGCCACAGCGTAAGCTGTGAGCGAATCGCTTACTCCGAGCGAAACGATGTGAAGCGAGTGAGTTTCACAATGTAAAACACGAAGATAGGCGATTAACTAAAATGTTCGCAACCAAATCATTTCTTCTTCTGTATAGTTTTGAGAGAACACTCTCATATAATATCCGGTGATGATGCCTGAATGGTTCCACCTGTTCCCATACCGAACACAGTAGTTAAGCATTCAGAGGCCGAAAGTACTTGGGTGGAAACGCCCTGGGAGGATAGGAAATTGCCGGTTAGCAAAAGCATCTGCCTTGTGCAGGTGCTTTTTTTGTGGGTAAAAATAGGAGCAGGCGAATTTATCAAAAAAAAGAGAACTGCGGCATAACCGCAGTTCTTCTTTCGTTTAAGCGAGCAGCATGCTGTCATTGGCAAAAGCATCGCCGCTGGCCTGTTCAAACATTTTTAGCAGATCCTGAATGGTAAGGTTTTGCTTGTCTTCGCCTTTGACATCGATCAGCAGACGACCATTATGGAGCATGATCAAACGGTTGCCATAACGAAGGGCATCGCGCATATTATGGGTGATCATCAGTGTCGTCAGCTTCTGCCGGGTAACAATTTTATTTGTCAGCTGAAGTACCTTATCGGCGGTTTTTGGATCGAGGGCAGCCGTGTGCTCATCGAGCAGCAGCAGCTTGGGCTGTCCCATTGTCGCCATCAGCAGGGTCAGGGCTTGACGCTGTCCGCCGGAAAGCAGCCCTACTTTACTGGTTAGTCGGTTCTCAAGGCCGAGGTCAAGTTCCTTTAGCATTTCAATAAAACGGTCATGATCGCCAGCGCGGGAGCTCCAGCGTAGTGTCGGTGTTTTGCCGCGACGGGAGGCGATGGCAAGATTTTCTTCAATCATCATGCCGGCAGCTGTGCCGAGCATTGGGTCCTGAAAGACACGACCAATGTATTTAGCCCGGCGGTGCTCGGGCTCCCGGGTAATATCGATTCCGTCAATAAGTATTTTTCCGGCATCGACAAAGAAGGCACCGGCAATCGAATTCATAATCGTGGATTTGCCGGCCCCATTGCCGCCGATGACGGTGACAAAATCACCGGGAGCCAAATGCAGGCTGAAATCCTGCAGGGCTCGTTTTTCGTTGATAGTATTGGGATTAAAGGTTTTTGCGATGTGTTCAATTCTTAGCATAGGACAAAGCCCTCCGTTTTTTTGCGGACCATTTGTTGCGGAAAAGCGGCATCGAAAGTGCCAGGGCAACGAGTATAGCCGTAAAGAGTTTTAAATCATTTGGCGGCATGCCAAGCTGCAGGACAATGGCAATGACGATTCTATAGACGACAGAGCCCAGCACGACTGAAATCAGGCAGTTTTTAAAGCTGCGGGTTCCGAACAGTACCTCGCCGATGATGACCGACGCAAGGCCGATTACGATTGTACCGACGCCCATACCGACATCAGCAAAACCATTGCTTTGTCCGACAAGAGCCCCCGAGATGCCGACAAGGCCATTGCTGAGCAACAGGCCGAGGATAATTGTTGCATCCGTATTTACGCCATTGGCACGAATCATCTGCTGGTTATAGCCGGTAGCCCGGATGGCAGCGCCGATTTCCGTACCAAAAAACCAGTACATCAGCAACGTAAACAAAAGGGCGCTGAGCAGGCCGACGATCAAAATGGTGTTAGCCATAGTCAGACCGTAGCCGTCAAACAGGGAAAAAATTGTATCGACCCGCAGCAGGGAAAGATTTGCTTTTCCCATGATGTGAAGGTTGATGGAATAAAGGGCCAGCATCGTTAAAATACCGGCGAGCAGTGCTGGTATCTTCAGTTTTGTGTGTAATATGCCGGTAATAACGCCGGCCAGCATACCCGCAATTCCGGCGGCAAATACGGCGGTAAAAGGGTTTGCTCCGTCGATTAAAAGCCCGGCAGCAACGGCAGCACCTAACGGAAAGCTGCCTTCGACCGTCATATCGGCAATGTCGAGAACGCGAAAGGTCAGATAAACGCCGAGTGCGAGCAGGGACCAAAGCAGTCCTTGGGATATAGTGGGAATAATCAAATCCAACATGGGAAATACCTCCTAAATCAAGCAATACATTATAGTGAAAAAAGGTTTCCCCGGAGGGAAACCTAAATTGTCGGAAACGAAATACCATATAAACAGCCGGCAGAAATGCCGGCTGTGGTCTTGTCGAAGTGTTTTATTTTACTAAAGCAGCATCCTTCAACAGATCTTCTGGAATTGTGATTCCGAGAAGTTTGGCATTGGTTTCGTTGATTGTCAGGGACATTTCCTTCAGGGACTGAATTGGCATGCTTTCAGGCTTAGCTTTGCCGGCTAAAATAT
Source organism: Selenomonadaceae bacterium (assembly GCA_963678095.2). GTDB lineage: Bacteria > Bacillota > Negativicutes > Selenomonadales > Selenomonadaceae. Next base: position 1,839,811 of record OY782746.1, read on the forward strand.
CAGCGGCCATTTCACCGGTCTGGAAGCCTAGTTTGTAATAATCGACACCGTACGTTGCTAACCCGCCAGCTTTTACCATATTTGGTTCACCGCAGATTACCGGAATTTTTGCTGGATTGGTGATCGCTACCAGTGTAGGCATGGCTGAGGCAATGATATTATCGGTTGGTTCATAAATTGCGTCAACGCGTCCGACAAGGCTTTGTGCGGCCTGCTGAATGTCATTGACGGTAGAGACGGTTGCCTCGACTACGGTCAGGCCTTTCGATTCAGCATAAGCCTTCATCATTTTAACCTGTGTTTCTGAGTTGACTTCACTTGAGCAGTAAACAGTGCCGATGGTCTTGGCATTTGGCACGAGCTTTAGCAGCAGGTCAATCTGTTCCTTTACCGGGTTCATATCGGTTGTGCCGGTTACATTGCCCTTAGGGGCATCATTGCTGGCAACGAGCTTGGCTTGTTCATAATCCGTCACGGCTGTGGCGGTAATTGGAATCTCCTTCGTCAAGTTGGCAACTGCCTGGGCTGCCGGCGTTGCAATCGCGCAGATCAGGTCCACCTTGTTGTTGACAAAGCGTTGCGCGATGTTTTGCAGATTTGACTGATCTGCCTGGGCATTCTGGCGGTCAAATTCAACATTTTCGCCTTCCTTATAGCCTTTAGAGGCCAGTCCGTCAACAAAACCCTTATTGGCGGCATCAAGGGCGTTGTGCTCAACGAGCTGAACAATCCCTATCTTTACATTTTTTTGTTTAGCCGATTTTTCCGATCCGCAGCCAAACAATGCTCCGGTCACAGCCAGGGCCGTTAGCCCGAGTGCCAAAGCCTTCCATTTTTTTGATTTCAACATAATTACCATCCTTCCATGCTACGCTGTTGTATCTAAAAACAATATACAGGGTATATATATTCTCGCAGAAAAGATGAATTCCTGCAAGAGGAAATTTTCAACTGTAAAAATGTAACTATTTACAACAAGAATCACACTTATCCACAGAAAGTATAAAGTTATGCAGTGCCTTTTTGTGGATAAGTGCTTTTACACCTTGAAATTGTGCACAATAGCCTGGGGATAAGTGCAGGATAGACATTTCGCTTGCTGTACAGCGTTCATTTGATATAATAGAAGGAACGCCACAGATGACGGAGGAAAAGATGGTTTTACAGGATGCAGAAATAAATGTCACATACCTGGTGGAAGAGGTCTATTTGCCGCGAGCGCTGGAGCGGCGGCTGGATGCGCTGGGGATAATCAACGGGACAAAAATAAAGGTATTAAATAAAAAAGCACAGGGGGCGATGGTCATCTTTGTCCGGGGGACCAGGTTTGCCATTGGCAGCGGCATTGCCGAAAATGTGAAGGTTAGGAAGGTGGAGGAATGAAGGACGGGATAACAATAGGCTTTGTCGGCAATCCAAATTGCGGCAAGACAACGCTCTTTAATGCCTACACCGGGGCAAATTTGAAGGTGGCGAATTGGCCAGGGGTGACGGTTGAGAAGAAAGAAGGGGCTATGCGCTTTCATAATCACAATTACCGACTGGTGGATCTACCGGGAACCTATAGCTTGACTTCTTATACAATGGAAGAGCAGGTGTCAAGGGAATATATCCTTAGCGATGAAGTTGACGTAATCATTGATGTTGCCGACGCATCATCTCTGGAGCGTAATCTCTATCTGACATTACAGCTGCTCGAACTAGGTAAGCCGGTCGTGCTGGCGCTTAATATGATGGACATTGTTGAAAAACGCGGCATGGAGATCGATTTGCACCGGTTGCCGGAAATGCTTGGCATACCGGTTATACCAGTTTCGGCGAGAAAAAAAACCGGTATGAGCATTTTGATTCATGCTGCAGCCCATCATCGTGATCTCGAGTCGCAGGGACCGTTGATTCACAACCATCACCGGGGCAAGCGATCCTGTCATTGTCATGATCATCATCAGGAGTATGTAATGGTCTACAGTGATCGGATCGAAGACAAGATTGATCGCATTGTTGAGGTTTTGCAGCAACAGTACCCCGGATTGAAAAATTATCGCTGGCTGGCAATTAAGGAGCTTGAGCAGGATCGTGAGGTTTGTGCAAAATATCCCCTCGATTTGCCGGCGGTAATGGACCGCAGTTATGAAAAAGAGATTATCAATGAAAAATTTGATTTTATTGATGAAATTATGAACGAGGTTGTCGTTAATAAGGAAGAGCGAGCGGAAGTGACAAATCGCGTGGATGCAATTTTGACGCACCGCTGGCTGGGTCTGCCAATTTTTCTGGTTATTATGGCGGCGGTGTTTTCTCTGACCTTTCTTATAGGCGACCTGATCAAGTTGTATTTTCAACAGGGCGTCGATGTTTTCTCCCAAGCCGTTACGGCAGGATTGCAGTCGCTGGCAGTAAGTGATTTGCTAATATCGTTGGTGGTCAACGGCATTATTGCTGGTGTCGGGGCTATTGTGACGTTTTTGCCTAATATCTTTATTTTGTTTCTGGCCTTGGCGTTTTTGGAAGACAGTGGCTATATTGCCCGGGTGGCGTTTGTGATGGATGGGATTATGTCTCGTCTGGGGCTGTCGGGTCGGGCATTTATTCCGATGGTGCTTGGGTTTGGCTGTACGGTTCCGGCAATCATGGCGTCGAGAGTTCTGGAGGATAAGCGTGACCGCTATAAGACCATGCTGGTGACGCCGTTTATGTCTTGTAGTGCCCGGCTGCCGATCTACGTCCTTTTTTCCAGTATGTTCTTTGCTCAATATGCCATGCTGGCGGCGTATTCCATGTATGTCATCGGTCTAATTGTGGCGGTGCTGACAGCCTATGTGTTGCATTTTTTTGACAGGCAGGCCGCTATGAATACGCTGTTGATAGAATTGCCGGAATATAAATCGCCGAGTCTGCGGACGATTTTAATTTCTGTCTGGGAAAAGGTGCGTGATTATTTGACCAAGGCCGGGACAACGATTTTTGTTGCATCGGTCATCATGTGGGTGCTGCTCAATTTTGGTCCGGCGGGTTATACCACGGCGATGAGTGACAGTTTCGGGGCATGGCTTGGGCGACTGGTCGTTCCGGTATTTGAGCCGCTGGGACTTGGCTACTGGCAAATCGTAGCTGCCCTGATCGCCGGAATATCAGCCAAGGAAGTCGTTGTCTCAAGCTGCGCGGTCCTGTTTGGGATCCCCAGTCTCAATTCCGCCGAGGGGATGGGAACGCTGGTGGGGATTTTGGGGGCGAGCGGTTTTGATGCCATTAATGCCTATGCGCTGATGGTCTTTTGTTTGCTCTACGTGCCCTGTGCAGCTACCTTGGCCACGATAAAGCGGGAAAGTGGCAGCTGGAGCTGGACCGTGATGAGTGCAGGGTTTCAATTTTCTATTGCCTGGCTGCTCACGTATCTGGTTTATCATGGTGGGCGGATGCTCTTTGCTTGATTACTGTATGATGCAGCCTGACAAGAACTGAAAATAAATAATAAGTCCGGGGCAAAATGCGCCCTGAGACTTATTGATTTTTTCGTAAGTGAATAAAATAACGTCGGATAATTTTAAATAGTATTTATTATTGAAAAATACGGTAAATTTTAGTATAATTGAAATAAATACAGGCTTGAATTCGCTGGATTTACAGATAAATAGCGTGAGGTGGAAGAAATGAAATCAATAAAATTGCAGCTTATTCTTGTTATTGCATGTGTGTCAGTCTTTACCGCCGTGCTGGTCAGTGGGTTATTTGTGTACAATATGGTCGATGAAAACAATCGCCAGATTGAAAATTATCGCGAATCACTGGTGGAAAATTCGGATCGTGAGCTGAAAGTGCAGGTGGAAGCAGTTGTCACCATGATCGACAAAATTCACCGTGAACAGCTCGAGGGAAAACTTACCGAGGCCGAGGCCAGAAATCGGGCCGCAGCGTATGTCAGGGATCTGCGCTATGATGACGGCAAGGGATATTTTTGGATTGATACCTATGAAGGGATAAATGTCGCCTTGCTCGGCCGCGATATTGAGGGTAAATCGCGCATCAATTTGCAGGACCCGGACGGGGTGTATTACATTAAAGCGATCATTGATGCGGGTCGGCAAGAGGGCGGCGGGTATGCAAATTTCATGTTTGCCAAACCAGGGGAAACAACGCCATTGCCTAAGCGTAGCTACTCCGTGTCCTTTAAACCATATGGCTGGGTTATTGGAACCGGCATGTGGACGGATTATATCGATTCCCGCGTGGCGCAGCAGCAGGAGCTGGCAGACGCCAATCTACGCAGCGGTTTGATTAAAATGTTGTTGTATGTGACGTTGATTTTGATTTTGTTTATCATTGCCGCCAGATTTATCGGGCAGAAATTTGCGGCACCGATTGTCTTTACCACGGAAAAACTTGATCAGTTTGCCCGGGGGGATTTTACCGGGGATATTCCAGAGGCATTCATGAAACGCAGCGATGAATTTGGCGTAATGGTTACAGCCCTGGCTTCGTTGCAGAAAAATATCAGGGATTTGTTGCGGGAAATTACAACGTCGGCTGAATATGTGGCCTCAGCGTCTGAGGAATTGACGGCTACGGCGGAACAGTCGTCAACTGCCAGTTCGCAGGTTGCCGACTCGATCACTTCGGTGGCGGAATCCTGCAATAAGCAGCTGGTATCGGTTGATATGGCCCATAATAAGGTGGATTCGATGTCGAAGGACATGGAAACCGTCACGACGACAATTAGGTCTTCCGCTGATCAGGTTAAGGCCGCTACGGCAGCTGCCCATGAGGGTGGAGCAAATGTTGTCGGTGCTGTGGCCCAAATGTCGCTGATTGAGCAGGCTGTTGACCGGGCCATGAGCGTTATCGCAGCCCTGGGCGAGCAGTCACAGAAAATTGGCACGATTGTCGATACCATTGGGAATATTGCCGGACAGACGAATCTGCTGGCATTAAATGCGGCGATAGAGGCAGCTCGTGCGGGGGAACATGGCCGGGGATTTGCTGTCGTAGCGGAAGAAGTAAGAAAGCTGGCCGAACAATCCCAGTCAGCCGCGAAACAGATCGGCGAACTGATTGCGCAGATACAGGGGGATACGCAAAATGCAGTCGATTCTATGTCTGAAGGAACAAAACAGGTGAAGACTGGCAGCAAAGCGGTGGATGCAGCTGGTGAATCTTTCAAGATCATTGATTCGATGGTAGCTGCTGTAGCTGCGCAGTCTTCAGCAGTGGAGGAGAATATTTCCCACATGGTAGGCAGTTCGCAGGCAATTGTCCGGGCTGTGCAGGAGATTAATGCTATGAGCCGCAGTGTAGCCGGGGAATCACAGACGGTATCGGCGGCAACGGAAGAACAAACGGCATCCCTCCATGAAATTTCACGGGCAAGTGAATCCTTGGCGCAGATGGCGCAAACCTTGCAAGAGGCCATTCACAAGTTCAGAGTATAAGCAAATAAAAGGGGCTGTGAAATAACACCCCTATAAAAATAAAAGAGGATCGCTTGCTCGAACGAGCAGGCGATCCTCTTTTTGTGTTAAAATTTTACATACCACATGAAAAATTCAAACATATATTATTCTAAAACAAAACAGGCAGTTTTACCACTATTTATTTCAGATTATCTGAATATCTGTGATCCCGTGCTGGTTTTTGATCGATTTATGGAGGAAATCGACTTGGAGAAATACCTGAGAAATGTTCCAGATCACGTTACTGGACGCATCAGGTACAACCCGGTCAGCATGCTGAAAACAATCTTATTCGGATTTATGACAAATGGATATATCTCGCTCCGTGAACTTGAAGATTGCTGTAAAGTCAATCTTCGCTTTATGTATCTTATGGAGCATCAGACACCTTCTTACCGCACGTTCGGCTATTTTATCGAAACTATGCTCAAACCATCTGTTGAGGAATTGTTCAGCGATATCAACAACCATATCTTTGCTAAAGATCATGTGGATTTGAGCCATCTGTATATCGATGGTTCTAAATTTGAAGCAAATGCCAATAAATACAGCTGGGTATGGAAGAAAGCGACCGAGAAGTCTAGATATAGCCTTTTTGAAAAAATCACGGGGTTACTCAATGAAATCAACGACGATCTTGCCAGCTTTGGCATCAAAATTGATACGAATTCCGAATACGTTCCGGAATATCTCACAGAAGTTACGAATCGGTATGCTAAAATCTATGAAATAGATAAAACAAAATTCGTCCATGGAAAAGGCCATCGAAAAACACCCCAGCAGCGCTATTATGAGCGTCTTCAGGAATATACAACGAAACTCAAAGAATATGTTGAAAAGATAACCGTTTGTGGTCCCGACCGCAACAGTTACTCCAAGACAGACCACTGTGCTACCTTCATGCGGATCAAAACCGATTATATGGGCAACGACCAGCTCCTGCCAGCCTACAATGTCCAATTTGGCATTGCGGATGAATATATCGCTGTAGCGGATGTAAATCAATACCGTTCAGATATGGATTGTTTCGTTCCCTTACTGGAAAAATTTCATGCTACGTACGGATTTTATCCCAAATATCCAGTTGCAGACGCAGGATATGGTTCATACAACAATTATATGTACTGCGAGCAACACGGAATGGAAAAGTACATGAAATTCACTATGTACAAGCAAGAAACTACGAATGCGAAGTATCGAGAGAATCCGTTTCGAGCCGTGAATTTCAAGATTGATGAAGAAGGTACTCTGCGCTGTCCTGCCGGACAGGCATTTCACCTTCAATATAGACGAAATGTAAAAGGAAATCGATACGGACGACAGGAAGAAGTTTACCAGTGCGAAAATTGCACGGATTGTCCGTATACCGCCGCGTGTAAAAAGACGGATAAAAACCGGACGATACGAGTTAACCAGGAACTGACTTCTATACACCAAGAAGTTGTGGATAACCTAGAAAGCATTCAAGGAGCGCTTCTTCGTATGAATCGCTCGATTCAATCCGAAGGTACTTTTGGGATTATGAAAAATAACCGCTGGTACAAAAGAATTGTTCGAAAAGGCATGGAACAGGTACGTTTAGAGATTTTTCTGGTTTCCATCGGGCACAATCTTTATAAATACCACAATAAAAGACTGCGATTGAAGAAAGCCGCATAAACTGTAGAAATGCAAGTTTTATGGGGAAAGGGGTTGTATGCCCTTTTTTCAGTAATTGCCTGCTTGTTACCTCAATATGAATAGCAAAAGAGGCTGTGGACAAAATGATTACTCATTTTGTCACAGCCCCTTTTTGTTGGGAAATTAATCGGGGATGATCGAGGGGCTGTCGGTGATGGTGGAGAGAATCACAATCGTCTGGGTCTTGATAACGCCAGGATGATTTTTTATGCGCGTCAGCAGCAGTTCCAGCGTGCGCGTGTTTTCGGTCACAATTTTCAACGAGTAATCAAAATCCCCGGTGATATAGAAACATTCTTTAATTTCGGATTCATCTTTGACGAAAGTGGCAAAGCTATCGCTGTGGCTGGGGTTGTCAAAGCGGAGGAACATTAACGCCATCAGGTGTTTATTCAGCATTGCCGGATCAAGGATTACGGTATACTGCTTGATGACCCCGGAGGCTTCAAGTTTTTTTAAGCGTTCACTGATGGCCGGCATAGAAAGGGCGATTTCTGAGCTGAGGTCGGAGATCGTCATGCGGGCATTTTGCTGCAGATTTTTAAGTATTTTTTTATCGATATCATCCATATAAGGCACCGCCATTCTAGATTTATATACAAATATATACAATACATTATAGCAGGATTCCCGATTACTGTAAGCATTTTTTCGCTTTTTGTCAGAAAATATAGGAAATAATTATATCTTTTGGGAGCGGGCAGCTGCTTTTTACCGCAGGCCATTTGGTTATTGGGAATGAATATGATAAAATAAAGGAAGTATTTTAGTGCATCCCAAAGGGAGGATTCCATGCGAAACATAAAGGATATACAGAAACGGCTGATGGTATTTATGGCGTTTCTGATTGGTTTGATTTTTATCGTCTGTGCCCGATATGCCTGGGTACAGCTTATATTAGGGGATAGTCTGACGCAGCGGATAAAAATGCAGAGCGGGGAACAGTTGCTGCTGCAGTCGCCGCGGGGGACGATTCTTGACCGCAATGGTAGGGAACTGGCGGTCAGCATGATGACGCAGTCACTTTTTGTCGATCCCAATCATGTGCAGGATGCCGATCAGCTCGCCCGTGATCTGGCACCTCTGATCGGCTTGCGTGAAGCTGATATAAAAGCGGATATTGCCCAGGGGGGTGGTTTTGTTTGGGTTAAGCGCTACCTTGAGTATGCGGAAGTTCAGAACGTGAAAAAATTGATCAGTCAGCAAAATCTCAATTGTCTCGGGTTTAAGGATGAAAGCAAGCGATTTTATCCAAATGGGGTCCTGGCCGCTAACGTGCTGGGGTTTGTCGGCACCGATGATATTGGGCTTGACGGAATTGAACAGGTCTACGATGCGCAGATTAAGGGAAAAGCTGAAAAATCGTTCGTATTGACGGATATGCGCAACAAGCCGATTTTTGATTCGATTTTTTCCTATAAGGGGCCGGCCGAAAGCGACTGCAAGAATGTGCAGCTTACCATTGATGCGACCGCGCAGTTTATTGTTGAACAGGCGCTTGACCGGGCGATGGCGGTCACCCGGCCACAGGCCGTTACGGCAATTGTCATGAATCCGCAGACGGGTGAGGTCCTGGCAATGGCCAGCCGCCCGACCTATGATCCGAATAAATTTGGCGAATATGATCCGTTAAGCTGGAAAAATCGGGCAGTTTCGTTTATCTATGAACCGGGATCTACCTTTAAAGCCGTGGTGGCGGCAGCTGCGCTGCAGGAAAATCTCGTTACCCCCCATCAGGTCTTTGTCGATCCCGGCTATATCATGGTTTCCGGGCGGCGTATCCAGAATTGGAGCGGCGACAGTTTTGGCACGATTAATTTTGCTGAGGTTGTGAAGCAGTCGATTAACACCGGTTTTGTGCAGGTCGGCCTGCAGGTCGGGGCAGAAAAGCTGACCGACTATGCAAAGAAATTTGGCTTTGGCAAGGCGACCGGAATTGAACTGCCGGGGGAAGAACTGGGCCTGCTGTTTAATCCGAAGGATATGCGTGATTCAGATATTGCCACCATGTCAATTGGCCAGAGCATAGCCGTAACTCCGCTGCAGCTGGTCACGGCTATGTCGGCCATTGCCAATGACGGGGTGCTGCTCAAGCCGCATATTGTCAAGGCGGTTTATAATGCGGACGGATCGGTTGCTTCGCAGTCGGGCAAGGAAGAGATCCGGCGGACGATTGATTCGGCGACGGATAAAACGCTGGTCAGTCTGCTCGAACAGGTGGTAGCCAGCGGCGGCGGCAGTAAGGCGTCGGTTAAAGGGTATCGGATTGCCGGAAAGACCGGTACAGCGCAGAAAATCCGCGATGATGGCAGCGGATATATGGATGGACGCTATATCGCTTCCTTTTGCGGGTTTGCACCGGTTGAAAATCCGCAGATAACCGTGCTAGTCATGATCGATGATCCGTCGGGGTTTTATTATGGCGGACAAATTGCGGCGCCAATTGCGCAGGATATTTTTTCCCAGCTGTTCCGTTACCTGCACATCGAACCGACCACGAATTCCTTTGTCGGCCTAGATCTGCCGGCAGAAAAGGAAACATCAGAGGGGAATCGCCAGCCGCTGCCGGCTGTTCCAGCGGGAAAGGCAATGGTACCGGATCTCAGTGGGCAAAGTCTGCGGCAGGGGGTTCAGACCATGACGGAAAGCGGTCTGGTACTCAATGCTGAGGGAACCGGCGTGGCTGTCAGTCAGAGTATTGCTCCGAATACGATTGTTGATCGCGATACAGAAGTTACCGTCAAGTTTAAGCCAGACTGACGATGGTGAATTTTGCCGATCTATGTAAAATACCTTTTCATTTCGATGGTGACGGTGTAAAATAATAGGGAATTGTTTCCCGTAATAAAAAATTAATATAATAATACAAAAGGATAAAATTCAGCGGGGGAAGTCTCTGTCTGAATTTTATTTTTCGAAGATTTCGTTGGGAGTTGAGGCTATGCCAAGTCGTGCGGTTTGGGCGGAAATCGATTTAACGGCAATTGAACACAATGTCAAAGTGATCAAGAAAAAAATTCAGGGATCGGCAAAGTTTTGCGCGGTGGTAAAGGCCAATGCCTATGGGCATGGTGCGCTGGCAGTCGCCAGAACTGCCGTGGCCGCGGGGGCTGATTATCTGGCGGTAGCAGTATTAAATGAAGCAATCGAACTTCGCGATGCCGGTTTCACGACGCCGATTCTTGTGCTCGGCTTTACCCCGCTGGAGCAGTCAAGCCTGCTTGTTGACCACGATATCACGGCAACGGTGTTCAGCATCGAAGCGGCCCAGGCTGTTTCGGCGGCAGCTGTGAAGCTGGGCAAGCGGGCCCGGGTTCATCTGGCGGTCGATACGGGAATGGGGCGGATTGGCATCCGCCCCGAGGCAGCTGGAGAACTGGCGGCGCAGATCGCGGCGCTGCCTCAGCTTGAACTGGAGGGCATGTTTTCTCATCTGGCCTTGGCGGACAGCCGTGATAAGTCGTTTGCCCGGGAGCAGTTGCGACGGTTTAAGCTGGCGATTGAGAGCACAAAGGCACATCATGTCGAGATTGCATTAAAACATCTGGCTAACAGTGCCGCGACATTGGAAATGCCGGAAACGCATTTCGATATGGTACGACCGGGCGTCATCCTCTATGGGCTGTGGCCATCGGCCGAGGTTGTTCGTGAGACGGATCTGCGTCCGGCCATGACGCTGAAGGCGCAGGCTGAATACATAAAGACATTGCAGCCCGGAGAACCCATTGGCTATGGGTGTACCTTCGTGACGGAGCGCGAGAGTCGGATTGCGACGTTGCCGATTGGCTATGCGGATGGTTATACTCGCCTGCTGGCGGGTAAGGCCGAGGTTGAAATCCGCGGGCAGCGAGCCAAAGTTGTAGGTCGCATCTGTATGGACCAGTGCATGGTTGATGTGACGCCGGTGACAGATATGTCGCTGTCAGATGAGATTATTCTGTTTGGGTCCGCCGGACTGACGATTGATGAGGTCGCAGACTGGCTGGGCACCATTAATTATGAAATTGTCTGCATGATTAGCCGCCGGGTGCCACGCGTCTACAAGTAATTTGACAGAGTTTTTATACATAGATTATAATTAACAGGATATACACTAATTGTCAGGAAATGATGCGCAGCTGCGCTTATTATATGGAGGGCGAGTACAAATGTTAGACATTAAATTTGTCAGAGAGAATCCGGAAGTTGTTCAAACAGCACTGAAAAATCGTGGGAATTCGCTGACACTGGACGTATTTATGGAACTTGAAAAGCAGCGCCGGGAAATTCTCGGTAAAGTGGAAGTGCTCAAGGGGCAGCGAAATACGGTTTCCAAACAGATCAGCGTGATGAAAAAGAACAAGGAAAATACCGATGATATTGTTGCTGAAATGCGCCGGGTCGGAGATGAGATCACAGCACTCGATGCGGAGCTCAGAGAAGTTGAGACAAAACTGCGCGACATCATGCTTAATATTCCGAATATCCCCGATAAAAGTGTGCCGGTAGGCAAGGATGAAAACGATAACCCAGAAGTCCGCCGCTGGGGCGAGCCGAAGACTTTTGCCTTTGAACCGAAAGCGCACTGGGATATTGGCGAGGATCTGCAGATTCTTGATCCAGAACGGGCGGCGAAGGTTACCGGTGCCCGCTTTACCTTTTATAAAGGGCTTGGTGCCCGGCTCGAACGCTCTGTCATCAATTTTATGATGGACCTGCATACACAGCATGGTTACACAGAAATGCTCGCACCTTTTATTGCCAATAAGGAAAGCATGACGGGGACGGGGCAGCTGCCCAAGTTTGCGGAAGATATGTTCAAGTTGGAAGGGCTCGATTATTATTTGGTCCCGACAGCCGAGGTGCCGACGACAAATTACCATCGCAGTGAAATTCTTGACGGCGATGCATTGCCGGAATATTACAGTACGTATACGGCTTGCTTCCGGGCTGAAGCAGGATCGGCAGGCCGTGACACACGGGGCTTAATCCGCCAGCATCAGTTCAATAAAGTAGAACTGATCAAGTTTGTTAAACCGGAAACTTCCTATGATGAGCTTGAAGGAATGACGCAGGATGCTGAACGTGTGCTGCAGCTTTTGGGCTTGCCGTACCGTGTGATTTTGCTCTGTACGGGGGATATGGGCTTTACAGCGGCGAAGACATACGATATTGAAGTTTGGCTGCCGAGTGCTGGCATGTACCGGGAAATATCTTCCTGCTCGAATACAGAAGATTACCAAGCACGCCGTGCTGACATCAAATTCCGCCGTGATGCGAAAGCAAAGCCGGAATATTTGCATACACTTAATGGCTCCGGACTTGCTGTCGGGCGCACGGTGGCAGCAATCTTAGAAAATTACCAGCAGGCCGACGGATCGGTTGTCGTTCCGGAAGCTTTGCGCAAGTATATGGGTGTTGATGTAATTAAAAAGGCTGATTTATAAATTGGCCGGAGCTTGTCGCCGGACGTTTGGCGATGAGCTCTGTTTTTTATCCAATGGGGAAGATTGCCGGCGCTTTTGGCTCAGGCATGAGGAGGAATAAATGCGATGAATACATATGTATATAAGACCGAAGGTACGTGTGCCCGTTCAATCCGTGTCCGGCTTGATGGGAAAAAAATTGAGAGTGTTGCGTTTGAAGGTGGCTGCAACGGAAATCTCAGCGGAATTGCCAAACTTGTGCAGGGGATGGACATTGATTTTGTCAGGGAACGCTTTGCCGGCAATGTCTGCGGCGCGCGATCGACTTCATGTCCTGATCAGCTGGCCAAAGCTTTGCAGGCCGCTTATGAGCAAAGAGAAAAATAAGACGCCAGCGATGCGGTAAAAGGGGTGGGAAAATGATTTTTGACAGTCATGTGCATACCGAGGTTTCGACGGATTCGGAGATGAAGCTCGACGAGGCAATGGCAGCAGCTGCTGCCCAGGGGATTGGTCTTTTACTTACAGAACACATCGATTTTGATTTTCCTGGCGGTGGATTTATTTTTGACCCGGCGGACTATTTTTCGCGGTATGAATCTTATCGTGGCGATTCGCTGCTGCTTGGGGTTGAAATCGGCATGCGGGAGGAAGCTCTGGAACGAAACCGGACTCTCGTTGCCAGCGGCAACTTTGATTGTATTCTTGGCTCGCTTCATGTGCTGGAGGGAACGGATCTTTACGAACCATCTTTTTATGCCGATCGCAGCAAGCAGGATGTTTACACTGCATATTTTCGGGCGATGGCTGATTTAATCAAGAGTCATGATTTTATTGATGTACTCGGGCACATTGATTATATTGCCCGCTATGCGCCCTATGCTGAACCGGATATTTATTACCATGAATTTACGGAGCAGATCCAGGAAGTTCTGCAGACGATTCTTGTGCAAGGTGTCATTCCTGAGCTCAATACGCGGCGACTCGACAGCCGTTCGGCATTAAAAGCCCTGTTGCCGGTCTATAAAGCCTATTTTGACTGTGGCGGTCGTTATGTGACCCTCGGTTCGGATGCCCATGCGACAACAGCTTTGGGGAAGGATTTTGCGGCAGCCCTGGACCTGGTCCATGCCTGCGGACTCAAACCTGTTTATTTCAAAGGGCGGAAAATGGAATACATGGGCTAAATGCCAAAAAAAATTGCCGCTCATATTTTGAGCGGCAATTGGTCTGTTTAATCTTCCTCCGGTAGTGACATAGCAGTTTTGATTTGTGATATTTCCTCGGAAATATTGAGGTTTACCGGGGAATCCATGATCATGATTCGCTCAAGCTGACGGGCCTGTTCCGGCTGACTGGTTGAGGTCTGTTTGCCCGGATCGGCCGCATCACGTGTGCTGGTGATGACCTCGTACTGCCGATCAACGTAGGCACGGGTCTTCTTGATGATCGTCGCGGTCAGCTCGTAATTCGCATCGCTGAGTGAGGCTGGCGGCTCAAGCTGGCTGAGCGCGTTTCTTAACTGACTAGAACTGTCCTGCAGGTGCTTCAACCGGCTGTAGGCCGTCTGTAGGCTGATGATATCCGCTTTGAAATCATGCAGGATCTGATGATATTGCTGCCAATGGTTATGGATGATATCGATGTTTTTCTTATAGTCGGTATACCAGACAATAAAATGCTGTTGCTCGAGCAGCGCCGCGGCTTTTTGTTCAGCGGATATTGGCGGTGGGGCTGTTTTTTGCTGCAGGCTGCAGGTGATGCCGGCAGCACCGACGATGACAAGACAAAACAGCAGAAAGATTTTTCGCTTGGGAAAATATCGCCAGCCACCGGCAATGGCAAGGCAAACAAATGTCACCAATATGATTTTTACGGCAGTAGAAGATGGAAGATCCATATAAAAGCTCCTTTTACCATGAGATACAATCATTTTAGCATATTTTTTACGGCAACAGAAATTTTTGTAGTGATTTATTGCGAAGCCTGGAAAATACCGTTATACTGAAAACATTCAGATAAAAGAAGGTGCGGTGGACTATATTTTGAATAGAAAGTTTTTAACTGATTTTTGGCACTTGCTGCGGGAATATTGGCGGTCAGAGGAAAAGTGGCAGGCGCGTGGCCTTTTGGCAGTGGTGGTGTTTTTGACGCTTGGCGGAGTAGCCATCGCGGTACTGCTCAATCAATGGTATAATACATTTTACAATGCTTTGCAGGCTTATGATTATGAACAATTTTGGCTGTTGATCGGCCGGTTTTTGGTGCTGGCGTTTATTCACATCGCTTTGGCGGTATATGCAATCTATCTGCGACAGATGCTGCAGATAAAATGGCGTACCTGGATGACGAAACAGTATCTGAGCCGGTGGATGAATTCTCAGGTCTATTATAAGATGCAAATCCTCGGAGATGATACGGATAACCCGGATCAGCGAATTGCGGAGGATATCAATCAGTTTGTGAGCTTGACGTTGCAGCTTTCCCTGGGGTTTTTAAAGCAGGCGGTCATGCTGGTGGTATTCGTTATGATTCTTTGGAACTTATCTGGCGAAATTACTGTACCGGTTGGCAGTTATGAATTCACGGTTTCCGGCTATATGGTATGGCTGTCCCTGCTGTATGCCATCGTTGGCACCTGGCTTACACACAAGGTCGGCCGCAAGCTTATTTGGTTAAATTACGATCAGCAGCGTTATGAAGCGGATTTTCGTTTCAGTATGATGCGGGTTCGCGAGAACAGTGAAAGCATTGCCTTTTACCGTGGGGAGATGCCCGAACAAACCGGATTTAGTGAGCGGTTTGCGCAGGTAGTCAAAAATTATTGGGCGCTGATGCGGCGGGAAAAGACTCTGACCTGGTTTACGACCAGCTATTCGCAGCTGGCGATTATTATGCCGCTGCTATTGGCAGCACCGCGTTATTTTAGCGGCAGCATTCAGCTCGGCGGGCTGATGCAAATCAGCAGTGCTTTTGGTAATGTGCAGGATGCGATGTCTTTTTTTGTAAATTCATATACATCCCTGGCCCAGTGGACGGCAGTTGTAAAACGTCTGACCGGGTTTACTGAGCATATGACCCGTGTGGATGCAGTTAAGAGTCAGGCTGATATTTCCTTTGGGCGCGAGGCTTTGGGAATAGAGGGGCTGGATCTTGTGCTTCCCGGCGGCGAGGTGCTACTGGAACAGCTCACACTTAAGTTTTCGCCAGGGGAGCGAATTTTAATTACCGGTGAATCCGGCGCAGGGAAGAGCACGCTGCTTCGTTCCCTTGCCGGTATTTGGCCATTTGCCAATGGCCAGCTGCAACTGCCAGCTGCACAAGATTGCCTGTTTTTGCCACAACGACCGTATCTGCCGCTGGGCAGCCTGCGCCGGGCGCTGCTTTATCCTAAAACAGCAGCATCTGTCAGTGAAGGGGAAATCCGGGAGATTTTACAGCTGTGCCAGTTGGATAAATTTGCCAGTCGTCTGGATGAGATAGCGGACTGGAGCCGGATTCTTTCACTAGGCGAACAGCAGCGCTTGGCATTTGCCCGGATTTTGTTGGTAAAACCGCAATGGATATTTATGGATGAGGCCTCGTCGGCACTTGACGAGCCGATGGAAAAGTATCTATATGAATTGTTGCAGGCACGGCTGCCAGAAAGCAGCATTATCAGCATTGGGCATCGCAGTACATTGCTGGCGCAGCATGAGCGGCAGCTCCGGCTGCTTGGCAAAGGTCAGTGGGAGCTTTCAGCAATCTGACAGGAGGCGGTTTTTATGCGACGGCGATTTGAGCAGGAGGACGAAGACTGGGAAGAGAAACAAAAACCCGAGGGCATCAGCCGTGGTGAAATGACCGGAGCTGTTATGGCCGGGGCAATTTTACTGTACGGACTGATGCAGGACGATTTGCCGGTGATTTTTTTGACGGCATCGTTTTTGTGCTGGCAGCTACGAGTGTTCACGGTTGCACTTGGTCCGAAGAAGGCCGTAATCGTGAAAAATGTATTGCAGGGGCTCTGTCTGAGCCTGTTTGTCGGAGCTGTTATTTTATTGTTTTTATGAAAAAAATGGCGCCTCGGAGAATAAAAACTTATGGAATATTTTCCGGATTTATTATATAATGTAATGAAAAATGAACCTAGTTCGTATTTGATAACAGTTCATCCCTGTGTACAGAGTTTGGAGGAAGAGGTGGGCTTGTGTATCCGATTAATTTAGATATTAAGGGACGGTTCTGCGCCGTGGTCGGCGGGGGGCCTATTGCTTTGCGCAAAGTGCGGTCGCTTTTGCAGGCTGGTGCCCGGGTTTCACTGATTGCACCGGTATTGACCGTTGACCTCGCCAAGCTGGCCGCGACGGGACATATTGTCTGGCAGGCGAAAAAATATGAATCTGGTGACCTTAAAGGATTTTTTATTGTCATCTGTGCGACCAATGATCCGGCGGTCAATGCGCAGGCGGCAGCAGAGTCCAAGCGCGAAGGAGCCTTGGTCAATGTTGTCGAGCCTTCGGCGCTCAGTGACTTTTCTGTCCCGGCGCAGGTACAGCGCGGCGATCTGCTGCTGACGGTTTCGACTGGCGGCAAAAGTCCGGCTTTGGCGCGGCAGTTGCGCCGGGAACTTGAACATGAATTTGGCGATACATATGGAGCATGGCTGGAACGCCTCGCTGCGTTGCGCAGGGAAATGAAGTTCCGGCTGGAAAATAGCAGACAGCGCGAGGAATTCTGGCGGCAGGCACTTGATGTACAGGTGCTCGAACTTGTCAAGCGCGGTGAGCTTAAGAGAGCGGAGGCAAAAATTAGAAATGCAATTGATAGTTTTAGGTCTGAACCATAAAACGGCACCAGTGGAGGTACGGGAACGGTTTTCGATTCCGGCCGACAAGGTCAGCCGGGGACTCAAGCACCTGGAGGATTATGAAGCATTGAATGAAGCTGTTATCCTGTCGACTTGCAATCGCAGTGAAATGTATGCGGTTGTCGATGATGCGGAGGAAGACCTGCCGACGGTAAAGCAGTTCCTGTTTGATCTGACGGGCAATGAAGAAAATATTGATGAGTACCTCTATTATTATAACGGGGAAGAATGTATCCGGCATTTATTTGAGGTGGCATCCAGTCTTGATTCATTGGTTATCGGTGAAGGTCAGATCCTGAGCCAGGTTAAAAAAGCTTATGCCATCGCCCGTGAAGAACAGACGACGAGCACGGTTTTAAATACCTTGTTTCACCGCGCAATTGCCGTAGGCAAGCGCGTGCGGACGGAAACGAGGATTGCCTATAATGCCGTTTCTGTTAGCTATGCTGCTGTTGAGCTGGCGAGAAAAATTCTGGGAGATTTATCAGAATCCAATGTCCTTTTGTTCGGGGCCGGGCAGATGGCCGAACTTACGGCGCAGCATCTTGTCGACAAGGGGGTCAATAAGGTATATGTTGCCAATCGCAGCTTTGACCGGGCAAAGGAACTGGCAGAAAAATTTGGCGGTGAACCGGTGGTTTTTGAAACGGCCTTTAAGCAGGCAGTGGATGTCAATGTTGTCGTGACTTCTACGGGGGCGCCGCACTATGTCGTCAAGCCATGGGAAACCCAGCAGTTGATGACAAAACGCAAAGGCCGCCCGCTGGTATTCATCGACATTGCCGTGCCGCGTGACGTTGATCCGGATGTTGCCGATATCAAGGGTGTGCAGCTCTATAATATTGATGATCTGGAAGCGGTTGTCGATGAAAATCTGAAGGAACGCGAGCGCGAAGCGCGCTATGCGACGGCAATTGTTGAGGAGGAAACTTCCTCTTTGCTCGATAAATTCCGGTATTTGTCCTTTCGTCCGGTAATGGCTCTGTTATCCGATAAAGCGGAGCGCATTCGCTGCCGTGAGGTGAAGCGGGCGATGACCAAGTTGCCGGATATTACGCTTGAAGAACGCAAGGCGATGGAGCATATGACAAAGATGATTGTTCGCAAACTCTTGCGTGAGCCGATGACAAAGCTCAATACATCGGCAGGAACAGTCCATGAACAGTTCTATGTGGATGCCATGAGCAATTTGTTTAAATTAGATATGTTAAGGGAGCAGGCATGTGAAGAAAAAGATGATTATCGGTACGCGCAGCAGTAAGCTGGCACTTTGGCAGGCAGAATACATTGCCAGCTGTTTAAGAGAAAAGTATCCAGACCTTACGGTTGAACTCAAATATATAACGACAATCGGGGATAAGATTCTCGATGCACCCTTGGCGAAAATTGGCGGCAAAGGGCTTTTCACGAAGGAACTGGAGACGGAAATGCTCAATGGAGAAATTGACATTGCCGTACACAGCCTGAAGGATATGCCGACGCAGGTGCCAGCAGGGTTAATGCTGGCCGCCATAACAAAACGCCTTGACCCGGGCGATGCGATCGTAAGCCCGAAATACAAGACCTTGGCGGATCTGCCGGCAAGGGCAAAGGTAGGAACTTCAAGCCTGCGTCGCCGGGCACAGCTTTTGCATGTCCGTCCTGATCTTGAAATTCACGATCTGCGTGGCAATGTCAATACGCGGCTGAAAAAGCTTGAGACGGAAAATTTTGATGCGATTATTTTGGCGGTGGCCGGCCTTAAACGGCTTGGTTTTGGCAGCTATATAACGGAAGTGCTTCCACGGGATATTTGCCTGCCGGCCGTCGGGCAGGGCGCACTCGCCATTGAAGCCCGGACGGACGATGAAGTTGTTCAGGAAATGATTTCCTTTTTGCAGGATGAGGCTACCACTTGTGCCGCCATTGCTGAGCGCTCTTTTTTGGGTGCTGTTGAGGGCGGCTGTCAGGTCCCCGTGGGCGTCTTTGCTGAGACCGATGCTACCGGGCAGCTCCGGGTTGAGGCGGTAATCGCTTCTGTTGATGGCCGGCAGCTGCTGCGCGGAGAGCATTCTGGTGATCCGGGGGCTGCTGCCACATTGGGGCGGGAGCTGGCGGATCGTCTGCTGGCACAAGGCGGCCGGGAGATTTTGCAGCAGATTGGACTTTTGCAGGATACATAAGAAAGTGAACGAATGGAGAGCTGGTGAAAAAACAGCTTTCCATTTTACTGTTTTAGATGGGAAGAGGAGGAAACAAAATGGCAGGTATGGTGTATTTGGTGGGTGCTGGCCCGGGAGATTATCGTCTGATCAGCATAAAGGCTTGTGATTACTTAAAAAAAGCAGATACGGTGGTTTATGACCGCCTGGCAGATGACAGGATTCTCAGCTATGCGCGCAAAGATGCAGAATTCATTTATGTGGGCAAGGCTTCCAGTCAGCATACGATGAAACAGGAGGACATCAACCAACTGCTCGTAGATAAGGCAAAAGAAGGAAAAGTTGTCGTCCGGCTAAAGGGCGGCGATCCGTTTGTCTTTGGCCGTGGCGGCGAAGAGGCCTTGCTGCTGCAGGAAAATAACCTGCCATTTGAAATTGTGCCAGGGATTACGTCGGCTATTTCCGTACCGGCCTATGCCGGAATTCCGGTCACGCACCGGGCCGTGGCCACGTCGTTTGCCGTAATTACCGGACATGAGGATCCGACAAAAGGCGAATCCAATATGCGCTGGGACAAACTGGCGACAGGTGTGGATACACTGGTGTTCTTGATGGGGGTGGGGAATCTGCCGCATATCACAGCGAAACTGATTGAAAACGGCCGGGCCGCTGATACGCCGGCGGCCGTTGTCCGCTGGGGGACCAAGCCGGAGCAGGAAGTCCTGGTGACGACGGTTGGCAAGGCTGCTGCTGACGTGGCAGAGCGGCAGCTCAAGCCGCCGGCAATCTTTATTGTCGGCGAGGTTGTGAATCTGCGGGAGAAACTTGCCTGGTTTGACAATCGGCCCCTGTTTGGGAAAAAGATACTCGTTACCAGAGCCCGCGAACAAGCTTCGCAACTTACGGCTGCACTTGAAGAACTTGGTGCCAGCTGTATAGAAGCACCGTCGATCCGCCTGACGGATCCGGCAGATGGCTATGCTGCTGTTGATGCCGCGATCACAGCGATTGCCTCGTACCAGTGGCTGATCTTCACCAGCACGAATGGGGTAGAGCATTTCTTCTCTCGTCTGGCTGGCAGCAAGCTCGATGCCCGCAGTCTTGGCGGGGCGAAGATTGCCGCTATTGGCGCGGCCACAGCGGAAAAACTGCAGGCGTACGGAATTATGGCCGATGTTGTGCCGCTGGAGTTTCGTGCGGAGGGGATCGTTGAGGCCTTGACGGGTGAAATCAAACCAGGAATGAAGATCCTGATTCCACGGGCGCAGGAGGCCCGGGAGATCCTGCCGGAAAAATTGCGGGAAATGGGCGCTCAGGTGGATGTTGCTCCCGTATATCAGACAATTGCCGGGGAGATTGACGAAGCAGCACTCAGCAAGATGCTTACAGCTGGTGAAATCGATCTGGTTACATTTACCAGCTCGTCGACGGTGACGAATCTGCTGCAACTACTTGGGAATCAGGCGGCTTTGCTGCAGGCAGTTAAAACGGTCAGCATCGGTCCAATCACTGCTAAGACCTGTATCGATCATAAGATTGAGCCGGCGGCGATCGCAGACAATTATACGATTGAGGGCCTGGTGGAAGCCATTAAGGCTTTGCTCAGTAAATAATTTTAATTAACAGGAGATGTTTTTGATGATAGATCAGAAGTTGCGGCCGCGC
Source organism: Selenomonadaceae bacterium (assembly GCA_963678095.2). Classification (GTDB taxonomy): domain Bacteria; phylum Bacillota; class Negativicutes; order Selenomonadales; family Selenomonadaceae. The sequence continues at coordinate 1,860,998 of OY782746.1, forward strand.
CGCATGCGGATTTCGCCTAGTGTACGCAGTATGGTCCGGGAAACGAGCCTTGCCGTAGAGGATTTTGTTTATCCGATCTTTGTTGTTGCTGGTGAGAATGTGAAGGAAGAAATTCCAAGCATGCCGGAGTGCTACCATCTGTCGGTTGATCAGGCGGTTAAAGTGGCACAGGAAGCCTACGCGCTGGGAATTCCTTCGGTTGAGGTTTTTGGCCTGCCAGAATATAAGGATGAAATCGGCTCAAGCGCCTGGGATATGACAAGTCCGGTGCAGCGTGCGATTAAGGCGATCAAGGAAGCCGTACCGCAGCTTACCATTGTCGGCGATGTGTGCCTGTGCCAATATACATCACACGGTCATTGCGGTGTGCTCTGCGGGCAGGAGGTTGACAACGATAAGACATTACCGCTGCTGGCCAAGGTTGCTGTCAGCCAGGTCCGAGCGGGTGCAGATGTGATTGCCCCTTCGGATATGATGGATGGCAGGGTTGCCGTCATCCGGCAGGCCCTTGATGAAGCAGGTTTCCAAAACGTTTCTATCATGTCATATGCTGTAAAATATGCTTCCGCCTATTATGGCCCGTTCCGCGATGCCGCCGATTCGGCACCGCAGTTTGGGGATCGTCGTTCCTATCAGATGGACCCGGCGAATTCCCGGGAGGCAATGAAGGAAGTGGAACTTGATATAGCAGAGGGTGCGGACATCATCATGGTGAAACCGGCCTTATCCTATCTTGATATTGTCCGCCAGGTACGCGATAAGATTTCCCATCCGGTCGCTGTTTATAATGTCAGCGGCGAATATGCGATGGTCAAGGCGGCGGCCGCCAATGGCTGGATTGATGAAAAACGGATTGTGCTGGAAACCCTTTTGAGCATGAAGCGTGCCGGTGCCGATATCATCATCACCTATCATGCCCTTGATGCGGCGAAATGGTTGCAGGAAAAATAAAAAATCGGCTGCTGCATGTGGTCGAGCAGCTATACAGGAGGGGAAAAGAATGTTGAATCTCGAAAAATCGGCAGCGGCGTTTGCCGAAGCGAAGGAACTTATGCCTGGCGGTGTAAACAGCCCGGTACGGTCCTATCGCAGCATGGATTGCAATCCGCCCTTTATTGCCCGGGCGGCAGGCAGCAAAATCTATGATATTGATGGCAATGAATATATTGATTATGTAGGCTCCTGGGGACCGATGGTTGTTGGGCATGCGCATCCGCGAGTCGTCAAGGCCTTGCAGGCAGCGGCAGAGCGCGGTACGAGCTACGGCGCACCAACGCTGCTGGAGACGCAGTTGGCGCGGCTGGTTATGGAATTGATGCCGTCCATTGAAGTGATTCGTATGGTCAATTCGGGGACGGAAGCGACGATGAGTGCTCTGCGCCTGGCGCGCGGCTATACGGGCCGCGACAAGATCGTAAAATTCATCGGCTGTTATCATGGGCACAGCGATAGCCTGTTGGTTAAGGCGGGATCAGGACTTGCGACCTTCGGCGTGCCAGACAGCCCTGGTGTTACGGCCGGGGTAGCAAATGATACGATTACTGTCCCTTACAACGATGTAGCGGCGATTCGGCAGGTCATGCAGGAGCACGGTGAGGAAATTGCGGCGGTCATCGTTGAACCTGTGGCTGGCAATATGGGCCTTGTGCTGCCACAGCAGGGATATCTGCTTGAACTGCGCGAACTGACAAAGGCGGCGGGAGCTCTTTTGATTTTTGATGAAGTCATGTGCGGGTTTCGGGCTTCGCTTGGCGGGGCACAGGCTGCATATGCGGTCAAACCGGATCTGACCTGTCTGGGGAAGATCATCGGCGGCGGTCTGCCGGTGGCTGCCTATGGCGGTCGACGGGAGATCATGCAGAAGGTATCGCCGGCCGGCCCGGTGTATCAAGCGGGAACACTCAGCGGGAATCCGCTGGCAATGACGGCTGGAATTGAAACGCTCAGCATCCTCATGGAGGACCCGGAAATTGATGAAGAGGATCCGCGGGCAACGCAGCCGGATTACAGTCGTCAGCTGACGATCAAGACAAAAAAACTGGTGCTTGGGCTGCAGGCAGAGGCGAAAAAAGCTGGTCTGAAAGTACAGGTTCACCAGGCTGGATCGATGTTCGGGCTGTTTTTCAATGAAAACGCGGTATACGATTATGAAACTTCAGCGGCGTCAAACCAGGAAGCCTTCAAGATATATTTCCGTTCCATGCTGGAACAGGGCATTTATCTGGCGCCATCACAGTTTGAGACGACATTCATGTCAGGGGCTCATACGGATGAGGATATAGACCAGACGATTGCGGCTGCAGCCAAAGCATTTGCTGATGTAGCAGCGTTTTTAAAGAAATAAAACAAGAGCCAGTCCGAAAAGAGGAAATCTTCTCTTTTCGGACTGGCTCTTTGTCTGCAGCTGGTTTTTATTCGGCGGCGTCGCCACCTTTTTTCTTGACGCTTGTTATGCCGCCAGCGATATTGGTTCCCGTATGATACGGGCTGTCTACATCAACTGTCGGTTGAGGCAACTTGAGTCCGCGTTCTTGCATAACTTCACGGCCAAGCCAGGGCTTGTCGGTGATAAAGCCATCTACGCCCATGTCGATCAGCAGGTTCATGCTGCTCTTGCTGTTAACGGTCCAAGGAACAACTTTCATGCCGAGTGTATGTGCTTCAGCAACGAGTTCATTGGAGAGTTCTTCCCAGTAGGGGGAAACAACGTCGGCGCCGATTGCATGAGCGGCCTGTACATAATCGCCTTTGAAGTCATCGATGTCAAGGCCGGCCATCCAAGGGGATGGTCCTTTTTCGTACGGCTGACGGCACTGGCTGTCGCGGCCCCAGGAGGGTTGCTCACAGGTAAGGGCAACGGTCGTGATGTTAGGATCAAGTTTTTTCATTTCCTTGAGTGTGCGCCAATCAAAGGACTGCAGCATTACGCGGTCTTCCATATGATATTTCTTGACGATATCGTAGAATTTTTTGACGAAAACGGCCGGATCCGGATTGTTTTTCGATTCCGGAAAACTCTTGTCGTCATAGATTTTTGTTTCAATATTGAACAGAATGTCTTTGTTGCCATAGGAATTGGCGAGTTGAAAAACTTCCTCCAAGGTCGCCATTTTTGTTCCCGGCACGCCAATCTGTGTTTTGCCGTGCGCATCATAATAGTCGCCGGCTTCGGGATTCATCGTGCCGATATCATACTGTTTTACTTGTGCCAGGGTTAGCGTGCGGATATCAAGGCTGGGATCGTTTGCGTTGACATATTTTCCGTCCGGACCTTTGGCGATATTATGGTTCATCACCGGATTGTGGCTCATCACGATATAGCCGTCTTTTGTCATCTGCATATCCATTTCAAGGGTTGTTACCCCCGTTTCCATGCCGAAGGCATAGGAAATCAGGGTGTTTTCCGGACGTCCATCGCGGCCGCCGCGATGGGCTTCGAGGTCAAATCCCTGCGGGATAGCTTTTGCTTGTACGGTTGGTGAAAAACTGAAATTTAATCCGGTTGCCAGGGCGGCGGCAGCAGCACCGGCCAGCAAAAATTGCTGGCAAAAATGCTTTTTCTTTGCCATGGATAAACACTTCCCTCTGTAAAAATTTGCTTGCAGAAAAAGTATAGCATTTTGCACTTGATTTTCGATGATGAATTTGTTAGGCTTTTGTTAATCTTTGAATAACATAAATAAGGCCAGACACACGGTTGGTGTCTGGCCTTATTTATGTTGCTATTTTCCTGTCGGTGTCAGGACGACATCAATGCTGTCGCCGTTTTTTACCGGAGTAATGAATTCAGCCGGCTGACCGTTGAGAAGAATGCTGAACGATACGCAGCTGGTCGCCGCTGGTGCCTGAAACTCGGCTGCCAGCAGAACATCACTGATGATGGCCGGTTTTTGCGGAGTGCTGTTGCAGCAAATATCGCTACCATCGCGGACAATTGTATCAGCCGTAGCCGGGTGTCCGTTAACGGTGAGTTCACAGCCTTTGAGCGGGATCAGGCATTCGCTTTTATTAAAGTAAATCATCATATGCGTTGCCATTTCTGACAGGTTCAGGACATCACTGAGCTTCGGCGGTTTTGCTTCAATGAAGTCAAGGTCATCCTGATCGGCTACCGGGGTTGAGAGCGTAATAACTTTGCCGTTGCAACGGATTTGCGGATTCGTGACAAAATGTCCGTCCTTGCCGTTTGTTTTATATTTGAACTTGCGGCCGGCCGGGTCGTAGCCGGCCTCACGAATGATCTCTCCGGCATTTTTCATCTCGCGGACGGAAATTTCATCGCCATCGACCAGTTCGTGGCTGATTTCAGCCGGCTCGCCATTGACGAGAACTTTAGGCGCGAGGGCGAAGCTCTCACCATTTATGTAAACCGTCAGCGGTGAAGGCAGACTGATGAAATCCTGGAGCCGGGCCTGGGGCTTTACACCGTCGCTGCCTGGTTCCACGGTGATTTTGCTGCCGTTTTTTATCGAGGTATCGAGGGCTGACGGCTCGCCGTCAAGCAAAAGCTGAGCAACCGTTCCCATCGATCCAGGAATGAATTTCTTGTCGCCGTTGATGCTGACCATCATCCCTAGGCCTGGTTTGCCGTTGAGTTTTTTCAAATTTATGCCGGCGGTCAGCAGGGCATCGGCGATTGTCAGATCGCGAAAATTAAACAGGCTGTATTCCTGCGCATTGACGTGGACCGACAGAAAATGCAGCGTATTTAAAGACGCAATCTTTAAAATGCCAAGCGGGGTTACAGCGTCCGGTGTCTGCAGCTCCTCGGGAATCAGCTCGATTCCGTCGATGCTTTCCGGACGGCGGACGGCAACGCGTGGTTCAGGCAGTGATAAGGCTTGGGCGACAAATTCCGGCAGGCGGGGCGTCAGAGATCCGCCACCAACCAGCAGGACTGCCTGGGGTGCTAAGCCGCCGTTCAAGTCAAGAATTTGTTTGGCAATGGCCTCAGCAAGATTGGCGATGCTGGGCAGGATTGCCTCGATGATTTCCTCAGGTGTAAGGTCATAGGTGATGCCGAGAATATCCTGGAAGGAGATTTTTTCGCTGATACGGTCGGCCACATCACGCTTTACCTGTTCGGCAATATTAAAATCGAGTAGATATTTCTGCGAGATCGATTCGGTTATTTCATCTCCGGCAAGTGGAACCATGCCATAGGCAATAACTGATCCATCCTTGGTGACGGCAACGTCAGAGGTTCCGGCGCCGATGTCAACCAGGACGAGATTCAGATGGCGCATGGTCGGCGGAATTAAAACGTTGATAGCGGCGATTGGTTCGAGGGTGAGGGCTCGCATGTCAAGCTTGGCTGCATGCAGTGCCGATTGCATCGAATCAATGACCTGCCGCGGCAGGAAGGTAGCGATGACGGTTGCCGAGGCCAGCTTCCCCCGCTGTCCGACAAGGGTTTTGAGCTGGGTGCCGTCAAGCATGTATTTTACCGTGCTGTAGCCAACACAATAATACAGTGTTGGATCGTCGATTGTGTTTGAAACGGCAAGCTTTTGTTGGGCGGCCTGAACTCCGGCAAATTCGAGCTCGCGTTCCTGCTGAGGGGTGATGACGTCGCTGATTTCCTGCTGGACCTCAGCTGTCATTGTGTAGAGGGCACGGCCGGCGGCCGCTACAGCGACATGTTTCAGCACCCCGGTCTGTTTTTCCAGCGATTTCTTTACACTTTCGAGGACCGCGGCAACCTGCGGTACATCATGGATCTGTCCATCGAGCATGGCCCGGGTGGTGTGTTCCTGGCGGTGCGTGGCGAGTATTTTCAGTTGCTCGTCTTTTTTTTCTGCTACGATGCCGATGACGCTGCGGGTACCGATATCAAGAGAAAACAGAAGTTCTTTATGTTTTGGCGGCCGCCCTACTTTTGCAGCCGTAGATTTCGTTTTTTTTGTCTTTTTAGTGCCAGTCGCTTTTTTTATAGTGCTGGCAGCGGTTTTTGCAGGCATAGTTGACGCTCCTTACATTTAAAATAAGTATTATGAATATACTTCGCTAATTTCCCGTGCGATTCCTTTGTTATAGGTAAAAAACTGTGGAAAGCAGAGAAAAGCGGGACAGAGTGGATTTTTATCTGAAAATTTAGTACAATGATAAGATAAAAGGAAAAGATTGGGTGTGATGATAATGACTGCCAATAGAGAAGTGATTACCGGCGGCGATTACCGGCGCATGATGGCCGGTGCATACAGTGAGTTTTTGCTGGAATACGATAATATCGATCAACTGTCTGGCAACTTTTCTGGTGGAGAGGAGCGCCCGGGCACGGATGTGATGCGTACGGTCGGGGCGGCAGCTGTCGTGCTGGCGGATGCACAGGATGAAGGGATCGGTGGCTTGGCAAAACGTGCTGCCAATGGGGCGATCCTTGGGGCCAGGGGGAGCCTTGGGGTCATTGTCTCACAGCTTTTGCGCGGACTGGCTAAAGGCCTTGGCGGGAAATATGAAGCGAGTTCCTCGGTATTTGGCAAGGCGTTTCAGTATGGAATCCTTTATGCCCAGCGCACGGGAAGCACGGAACACGAGTGGCCCATTATCACCGTTGCCCGTGCTGCAGCCAAAGGAGCGTATCATGCTGTCCGGGAAAATCTGCCGATTTCGGAGATTTTGGCCGCAGCGATCGAAGCGGGAGATCAGGCGGAAAAAATGGTTGTTGCCGGAAATACGGTCGATGCTGGTGCCCGCTCCCTGCTGATTTTTTTGCGGGGCTGTCTTCATGGTCTCGCCGGCAGTTTTGTTTCACCGACCCTGAGCCTGTCAACGGGATTTAAAACCACCTATACCTTGCCCGATCCTAAAAAGGACCTTATATGCGCCTATTGTCTCGTGTTTTCGGTGCAGGGGACAAAGACAGAAGTCGCCGATGTCGAGCGGGTATTAAAAAAATATGGCACCTTGGTCATTGTCAGAAAGAGTGGCACCGGTATGCAGCTGCATCTGCACACTGACCATCCTGGCCTTGTGGTTGAACAGGCCTTGGGCTGGGGGAACTTGGGAAAAATTACCCTGCAGAATATTGCCGAGCCGCATGAATCTTTGCCGATGGACAAAGCGCCAGTGGCAACGGCGGTGCTCGCTGTTGCGGCTGATGAGGAGGAAGCAGATCTGCTGGAGGATCGGGGAGCGAGCGTGATTATTATCGGCGGTGACGGTTGCAGTCCGGCGGTTGGCGACTTCGTCAATGCCGTACACAGTGATTTTGCCGAAAAATATATTCTGCTGCCCAATGGGCCGGGACTTCAGCTGGTGCTGCGTCAGGCCAGGTGGCTGGTGGGAAACCGTGTGGCCATTGTTGAATGCAGCGATAAAATAGCTCGTGATCGGGCCCTTGCTTTATATCAGCCGGAGCGTTCCTTTGCGGAAAATTGCCGGCGCATGAGCGCGGCCCGCGCAAAATAAAAGGGAGGATCCTTATAAAATGGTACCTATAGATAGGACACAAGAAAAAAGTGTTCAATCTATAGGTACTTTTTTATATAATACAGATAATTGGAGGAATGCACATGAGTAAAATTATTTTTACACGAGAAAATATAGAAATATTACAGAATAATCCTAACGTCTTAAAGGTTTCAGAAAAAACGATTACTTATTCTGATGAGTTTAAACGTGTATTTATTGAAGATTATCTCAAAGGTAAGCTGCCTAGGGCCATATTCCAAGATGCTGGATTCGATATTAATATAATTGGTATTAAACGCTGTGAACAATCTGCTGCTAGATGGATAAAGGCTTATAATAAAGACGGAATTATAGCTTTACGAGATACGCGAAAAGAATCTTCTGGTCGTCCACGTATAAGTGAACTTTCTCAAGAAGAAGTTATTCAACGGCAAGAAGCTAGAATTAAATTATTAGAACAACAAGTTAATTTGTTAAAAAAAGCCGATATGATCGAAAGGAGGCTGGTAAACAACAGCATAAACCTATCAGCAAATGAAATTTTTGCATTAATTCAAGATACTATATCTAAATATAATCTAACGAATATAGTATCTTATTTCTGTGATTTATTGAATGTTTCAAGGTCTGGTTATTATCATTATCTTAAATCTGTTACCAGGCGGAATGAGTGTGAAGCCCAAGATTTAAAAGCACGAGAGTTAATATTAAATGCATTTAATGCTCACGGTTATAAGAAAGGTTCACGATCTATAAAAATGACGTTAGCTAATGAATTCAATGTAGTCTTTAGCCGAAAAAGAATTCAAAGAATCATGCGCAAATATAATATTGTTTGTCTTATTCGAAAGGCTAATCCGTATCGCCGAATGGCAAAAGCTACGAAGGAACACCGTGTTGTGGCAAATCTTTTAAACAGAGAATTCAAGCAGGAGATTCCAGGAAAAGTTTTGCTGACAGATATTACATATTTACCATATCAGGCATCTAATATGGCTTATTTATCGACGATAAAAGACAGCTCAACTAACGAAATTCTAGCATATCATTTATCGAAAAGAATTACTCTAGATATCGCTACAGAAACTATAGAAAAATTAATGCAGAACAATAAAAACTTAATTGCAAAAAATGCGTTTATTCATTCTGATCAAGGTTGTCATTATACGAGTCCTAAATATCAAAAATTACTTAAAAAGTATGGATTAGGGCAATCGATGTCTAGACGAGGGAATTGTTGGGATAATGCACCACAAGAATCATTCTTTGGCCATATGAAAGATGAAATTGATTATAGAAATTGTACATCATTTGAAGAAATGCAAAAAATGATTGATGAGTACATACGATATTATAATGCTTACCGGTGTCAGTGGAATTTAAAACAGCTGACTCCTGTTCAATACAGAAATCAGCTGTTAGCTGCTTAGCACCCTTTTTTATATTGTCCTTGACATAGGGTCCACTTTATTAGGGATCCTCCTCTTTTACTTTGTTGTCTGGCGGCCGGCGCCGGGACCATCATTGGCAACCGCGACGCTGGCTTCGGCAAAGGTTTTCATGTCATTGAGCATGTGCAATGAGGCATCGATGAGCTTCATGCCAAGCGCTGCGACGCAGCCACCGCCGGTTGTCATGCCGAGATTCAGGGCATTCGGCTGGGTATGCAAAATGTAAGGGGCCGCTTCCGGGGACAGTTCCACGGCATAGCTGGCGGCAAATTCGGTCGAAGCGGCATCGAGGACGACGAGCAGATGATGCTGCGGTGCTGCCGTCATGAAGCCGACGAGAACAGCAATTTCGGACAACTCCCGGCTTGCCGGCTGCTGCAAAAATTCACTGGCGCTATAGCAGCGCTGCTGCTCTTTTGTATAAAGCAGCTGGCGCTGGCGAGCTGCCTTCGTCCCGCAAATATCGGCGGGGCAGATTTCACTCGTGCCGATCCCGATAATCACGCTACCATTTTTGGCTGCTTCAGCGGCGAGGGCTTCCCCGAAGCAAAAGGCCGCTTGGAGGTCCGGGAACAGAGGCTGTGGAACAATCCTGGCCTTGGCACCGGCATGCTCGGCAAAGGCCGCGGTCAGCTTTTGCTGGCTGGAGCTGAGCCCTTGGTCATAAGACAGGCACAGAAGTTCCTTTTGCAGCTGCTGCGGCTGTTTGCAGCCCGTGATACCGGCAAGCTTTACGGCGATCTTTTCGAGACGTCCGAGGCTGTAAATTGGCTTGCAGAGATTATCAATCCGCAGCTGGCAGGCCTCCATTGCCTCTTGGTTGAGTGGCGGAACTGGGGCCGGGTGGACCGCCGGTGTTGTTTTTACGTCGGCGGATATTTCCAGGCGGGAAAGGGCGGGAAGCGCATCAACTGTCAGGCAATCATAGGCTCTGACCGCAGCATCAAGAAGATTGATGACAATAGAGGAACCGGTAGCTTCCCCCAGGCGAAAGCGCATATCCATATAGGGCTGGATGTCGAGCTTTGCCAAGATGGCCTTGTGGGCCGGTTCGGCAGCGAGATGTGAGCCCATCAGATAGCTGCGTACCGTCGGGCAGAGCGCATGGGCGATCAAGGCGGCGGCTCCGGTATTAAAGCCGTCGAGAACGACAAAAGCGCGGTTGGCGGCGGCGCCGAGAATCATGCCGGTAATGCAGCCGAGTTCAAAGCCCCCGACCTTTTGCAGCACATCTAGTCCGTCACTTGGATTGGGCTGATTTACGGTAAGGGCCTGGCGGACGACATCGATTTTTAGCTTAAGCCGTTCATCGGAAATATTTGTGCCGCGCCCGGTTGCGGCTTCGGGGGTGAGATCGCAAAGACAGGCTACGATGGAAGCGCTTGCTGTCGTGTTGGCGATGCCCATTTCTCCCGGGAGAAAACAGCGATAGCCCTTGGCGATATACTCTTCCACCAGCTCGATGCCGGTATGCAGCGACTGCAGGGCCTCCTGTCTGGTCATGGCAGGGCCCTGGGCACAGTTCTTTGTTCCCAGGGCGACTTTGCGGTCGAGCAGGCCCGGGATATCGCCGGTTGGAGCACCGATGCCCATATCGACGACAATCATGTGCGAGGCAGAGAAGTTTGCCATGGCATTGGCAGTAGCTCCTTTTGATTCGAGATAATTTCTCGTCATGTGGACCGTCGTCTCCGGCGGATAGGCGCTGACCTTCATCGCGGCCACGCCATGGTCACCGCAGGCGATAACCGTGCATTTTTTCGGCAGGCTGGGGGAATGCTCACTGGTTATGCCGGCATAGGTGAGCAAAATATCCTTCAGGCAGCCAAGACCGGTTGCGTTGCTCATTACGGAAGATAACTGTTGTTCAATGTTGTGGACAGCAGCTTTATTTAATGGCTTGATTTTTGTTAGCGTTTGTTCAAGTAAATTCATGCAGATGGTGTTCCCCTTTTACGTGTTTTTTGGTAGCTGTTTCAAGCTGAGTCCGATACGGCCCCGGGCTTCATCGACGCTGATGACCAGGACATCGAGGATATCACCGACGGATACCACATCGAGCGGATGGTGGATTCGCTGGTGGCTCAGCTCGGAGCGGTGGATCAGTCCGGCAGTTTTGATGCCGATATCAACAAAAGCACCAAAGTCGGTGATGTTGCGGACGGTGCCGCGCATGATAGTTCCCGGCTTAATGTCACTGAGCTTCACGATGGCGGTCCTTGTCAGCGGGGCCGGTAAATCTTCGCGCGGATCTCGACCAGGCTTTGCCAGGGCGGCGAGGATATCCTGCACGGTCGGCAGGCCGGCTTCAAGTTTTTCGGCGAGTTTTGCCGGATCCAGCTGTTTGATTTTTTCCGGCAATACGGCCAGCTGTTTTTTATCGGACAGCGCGGGCAGGGATAAGTCCAGCTCCTGCAAAATAGCTTCTGCCAGTTTATAGGATTCCGGATGAACCGGGGTATTGTCAAGCGGCATCTTGGCCTTGCCAATGCGCAGAAAACCCGCGCATTGGGTGAAGGCAGCCTGTCCGAGACGGGCGACTTTCAAGAGTTCGCGGCGGCTTTTAAATTCGCCGCTTTCATTGCGATAGGCGACAATGTTTTTGGCTACGGTGGCATTGATGCCGGAGACATGCTTTAAAAGTTCGATGGAGGCAGTGTTCAGTTCTACGCCGACATGATTTACGGCGGATTCGATGACGTGATCGAGTGTGCCCGATAATTCTTTTTGATTGACATCATGCTGATACTGACCGACACCGATTGCTTTGGGATCGATTTTGACAAGTTCGGCCAACGGGTCTTGTACGCGGCGGGCAATGGAGACTGCCCCGCGGATAGTGACATCGTAGTCGGGCAGTTCGTCTTTTGCCAGTTTGGACGCGGAATAAACGGAGGCCCCGGCTTCACTGGTGATCAGATAATGCACAGCGAGAGAATTCTCTTCGATCAGCCGAGCCGTGAATTCTTCGGTCTCATAGGAAGCCGTGCCGTTGCCGATCGAGATCAGGCTGACCTGGTATTTTTTGATTAAGGCGAGAAGTTTATCGGCGGCTTTTTCCCGGGCATCTTCGCTCATCGTCAGGTAAAGCACACCGTGATCAAGCACCTGCCCAGTGGCATCGATGACTGCCAGCTTGCAGCCGGTACGGTAGCCAGGATCCAGCCCGATAACATTGTGGCCGCTGAGCGGTGCCTGCAGCAGCAACTGTTTGAGATTAAGACCAAAGACGCGGATGGCCTGCTTTTCGGCATTTTCGGTCAGTTGCGACCGGATTTCGCGTTCCAGTGCCGGCAGCAGGAGTCGTTTATAGCTGTCGGCGGCAGTTTCTTGCAGCAACTGGGTGAAAATGGAGTTGCCAACGATAAGCTTGTCTGCAATCTTGTCAATGTTCTTTTCGTGATCCGTGAGCAGGCGTACCTTCAGAAAGTCCTTCTTTTCGCCGCGATTGATGGCAAGAATCCGGTGCGAGGGCAAGGTGCGGATCGGTTCACTGTAATCTTCATACATTAAAAAAGCCTGGCTGTCATCATTTTTTATCACCAGTTCGGTGGCGATGGTTCCGAGCTGCCACAGCTCCTTACGCATCTGGGCCCGAATGTCGGCGCGTTCAGCCGTGTTTTCGGCGATAATGTCAAGCGCACCAGCCAGAGCCTCATCGGCATTGGCCGGACCGGCTTCGCTGTTACTATAGGCGGCAGCTTCGTCAAGTGGTCTGCCGGTTTTCAGTTCCTGCGCCAGGATCTTTGCGGCCAGCGGCTCGAGGCCCTGTTCACGGGCGATCTGGGCCCGGGTTCTTTTCTTTTGCTTATAAGGAAGATAGAGATCCTCAAGATCCTGGAGCTTTTGTGTTTTTTCGATGGCGGCCTGCAGCTCGTCGGTCAGCTTTCCCTGTTCGGAAATTTTGTGCAGGACCTCTTCCTGACGTTTTATCAGATTGCGCAGATACGTCAGCCGCTCTTCAATCACCCGGATTTGTTCATCTTCGAGTTCACCGGTAGCTTCCTTGCGATATCTGGCGATAAAGGGGACGGTGTTGCCATCGTCCAACAATTTTATAACAGCCTGTACCTGCTGTGTTTTTACATGGATTTCTTTGGCGATATAGGCGCCTATTTCTTCGGAAATCATGGTGTCACCAACTTTTCTTTAGCATATAGAGCATGTAATCCCAATTATTATAGCATAGAATAGGGGAAGAGGACGAATGGTAAAATGTAGAAAAAGTTACGGCAAGAAGAACTTTCAGAGTTTTAAATAACAAAATATTTGTATTTATTAAGAATGTTTATTGACAAGGCGACACTGTTTAGTTAATATATAAAATATAAATAAATTAGCTGCCGATTGGACGTAAAGGATAATAGGTAGAGCCCTCGTAGACAAAGCAAGAAATTAAGAGGTGTAAACAAAGATGGATGCAAAGAAAGTGACTACATTACTCAGGGAAAAAGGATTTAAGGTAACTCCGCAGCGGCTGGCCATTTATAATGTCTTAAGCCAGACCACCGCTCATCCTAGTGCCGAGATGATTTACAATGAGCTGCAAACCTATTATCCAACGATGAGCCTGGCAACGGTCTATAAGACGATTGATATTTTACGGGAAATCGGTCTGGTACAAATCTTGAATGTCGGTGAAGACAGCTTCCGCTACGATGCGACAATTGATCCGCATCCCCATGTCCGCTGCACGGTCTGCAACAGTGTCGAGGATATTTTCGGGGTGGATGCTTCGGCCTACATCAAAAAGGTTGAGGCTGGAACCGATTATGAACTGACGGGACAGCAGTTTTACTTTTATGGTGTTTGCCCAAAATGCCGGGGGAAAAAGCTGCATTAACTGATAGGTAGAAGCAGAAAGTCGTGAGCATCCGGCCGGTCCGGAGATCACGGCTTTTTTGTTTACTGATCGCTGGCAAGCTGTTTTTTGCCGGGATGGATCATGCTATAATAAAAAGGTATGGGTCAGGTTTTCAGCCGATTTACAGGCGGTATTCGTACAATAGCCGTAGAGCCTTGTAGAATATACTGTGTGTTGACAAGAATGCCTGTGACCACAATAAAGTCATAAACGGATGAGGGAAAATACATGCAGGTATCGGTTTTAGCCAGCGGCAGTAAGGGCAATTCAATTTTCGTGGAAATCGACGGCACGAAGCTGCTCGTCGATGCCGGAATCAGTGCCCGTCGCATCAAAAAAAGTCTGGAAGAAATTGCTGTCGGGGTAGACGAGATCGATGGGATCTTAATCACTCACGAGCACCGTGATCATATTGGCGGTCTTAGGACATTGAGTAAGCAGTACGGACTGCCGATTTATAGCCGTGAGGATACCTTCCGGGCCATGTACTGCGCTGATGAGATACCAGCTAGTTGCTGCCGGCCGATTGGCAGTGCCTTTGAGATAGGCCCGCTGTCGATTGAGGCCTTTAATATCTCGCATGACGCCGCGGACCCGGTGGGGTATGCGATTTGCTGCCGCGATTTGAAATGCACGATTGCCACGGATCTGGGGTTTGTTTCGAGCAGCGTACAGGCGGCGCTCGACAATTCTGATCTGTTGGTGCTGGAGGCAAATCACGATCCGGATTTATTGCGCCAGGGGTCCTATCCCTGGTCGCTGAAACAGCGGATTCTCAGCAATCGCGGCCATCTGTCGAACAATGATGCTGCCTGGGCACTGGTGCGAATGAAAAAGAAACAGACCCAGGTGCTGTTGGCACATTTGAGTGAGGAGAACAATCGCCCTGCAGTAGCGCAGGCTACGATCTGCGATATCATCGAGCGCCAAGGCTGCAGCCTTGGCGACGAACTGGCGATTCATCTGGCGAAACCGAATGAAACGGTTACTCTGTTTGCCTGATCCTACAGGCGCAATATTATAGAATATTATTGTAGGGGGAATAAACATGAACAAGATTAAAGCAGCCTTGTCTGCCGGCCTCGGGATTATGATTATTTCCGGTGTGCTGCTGGCCGGCTGTACAAATTTCGGCAATAGTGGCAAGCCGGCCTCACAGGCTACGGCGCAATCAAACCTTACGCCGCCGGCAGCCGAAGAAAATGTATCGGAAGCCCGCATGACGCCCGTTGTCCGGGCGGCTAAGGCAGTCGGCCCGGCGGTGGTCGGAATCACCAATAAAGCGGTGGCCCGCGACTGGTTCAACAACCAGGTGGAAGTAAACCAGGGCGTCGGCTCGGGGGTTATTTTTCAAAGTGACGGCTTTATCGTCACGAACAACCATGTAATTGCCGGGGCCAAGGAAATCACCGTATCCCTATCGGATGGGCGCTCGCTGCCGGGCAAGGTCATCGGTGCTGACTCGGCGACGGATATCGCCGTGGTCAAGGTCGATGCCAAGGGCCTACCGACGGCTTCCTTCGGGAATTCAGACGGGATCATGGTCGGCGAGCCGGCAATTGCCATTGGCAATCCGATGGGGCTGGAATTTCAGGGCAGCGTGACCAGCGGGGTCATCAGCGCGCTCAATCGCACCTTGGATATCGGGGAACGCCGGGTTAAACTGCTGCAGACGGATGCGGCCATCAATCCGGGAAATTCTGGTGGGGCACTGGTCAATGCCGATGGAATGGTGATTGGCATCAACAGCGCCAAGGTTGCTGCCAATGGTGTCGAGGGCATGGGCTTTGCGATTCCGATCAATACCGTGCGTCCGATTATTGATGAACTGATGAAAAATGGTCATGTTGTCCGGCCATATCTTGGCGTCGGTGTTTTTGACAAGGAAACGGCAGCCCGTCAGGGGTACCAGCTCAATGTCGACGCCGGAGTCTATGTCGTCAATATCACCAGCGGCGGCCCGGGGGATAAAGCCGGTTTGCAGCGCGGCGATGTGATTTTGAAGATTGATGACAAGGCCGTCAACACGGTGGCCGAACTCAGAGAAGCCGTGGGCGCGCATAAAATCGGCGAATCCGTGACCGTATCCTATCAGCGTAATGGCAAAAACCAGCAGGTGGATGTGACGCTTGAGGAAATGCCGCAGGCTGACGAATGAAAATAACCATCGTTGCCGCGGGCAAAATCAAAGAGAAATATTTAAGCCTCGGCATTGCGGAATTCACCAAGCGACTGACACCGTTTGCCAATGTAGGCATTGTCGAGATCCAAGAAGAAAAGATGAAAGAAAATCCGTCAGAGGCTGAAAAGCAAAAGACGCTTGCCGCCGAAGGCGAGCGTCTCTTGAAGCAGGTCCCCGCTGGCAGCTATCTGATCGTGCTCGATGTATACGGGCGACAGGCTTCCTCGGAGGAACTGGCGGCCAAGATCAGTGAACTCGGACTGCAGGGCCGCAGCAGCATAACTTTTCTGATCGGCGGAGCGTTCGGCTTATCCGAGCAGGTCCGTCAGGCGGCCGACGAGAAACTGAGCTTTTCCCGCATGACCTTTACCCACCAGATGGTCCGCCTGCTGCTCGTCGAGCAAATCTACCGCGCCTTTAAAATCAACCGGGGGGAGAAATACCACTGGTAAAGATGGAAGCGGGACAGGCGTTCGATGTGGCTCGCCTCCACCATCAATAAATGCGAAGTCGAAAACTTCGCCTACATTATAGAAGGGCAGAACCATTTTTAGAGTGGTTCTGCCTTTTTCGTATAGTATGAATAGTATTTTAAAAAAATGTTGCCAAATATTATTTTATCAATTAAAATGATGCATATACACCAAAAGGAAAAGGGAGGTGCTTTCACATGTTTCCTTTTAAGGAGATCCCCTGCTATTATCTGAAGCTGCGCTGGGCGGAGATGCTTAGTAGAGAATTTTATAATAACAGAATGAAGGAATGTGGTATTACTGGCAGGCAGTTTACGCTGATTTTCTTTATTAAATATAATGGTGGCTGCTCATTAAAAGAATTGGCAGATATGATTGTCTTGGACAGATCTACGGTTAACCGTTCCATTCAGCCCTTATTAAAAAAAGGCTTACTTGAAGACCGCAAACTCGATGGACAGCGTAATAGCAGTATCTGGCTTACAGAGTTTGGAGAACAGGTTTTTTTACAGGCTTCTGAATCCTGGGATAAGGCTCAGGACGATTTTTCCAACCTTTTTACAAAAGAAGAGCTAGAGCAGCTCGATTCTACCTTGGAAATTTTAAAGCGGTTGCAGGATATCTAATCCATAAACCGCTTATCATTTTAGTATTTTTGATGTATATACATCAATTAATGTGTCATTATTATAAAATTTTTAGCAAAAGGGGATGATTTTTTCATGCAACGTCTATTTTTTTTGGATAATCTAAAAAGCTTCGTGGTCAATCTCATGATTGTATTCCACATTGGTCTTTGTTACATCGTTATGCCGCTTCCTTGGTGGTATGTTCTGGATCCGAATCCAAGTGTGGGCTTTAACTACTTTATTATGATTACAGACATGATTATTATGCCAATCATGTTTTATATTTCAGGCTATTTCTGTATCAGGGCCCTGTCTAAGAAGGCTGGCAAAAAATTCTGGGGGCCAAAATGGACCCGTATTGGTCTGCCATGGCTCATTGGTATTTTGATTATTGCGCCTTTGACCAGCTTCATCATGCCATATAGCCGCGGTCTCTGTAATGATTTAATGACCGCTCTTATCCAGTACTACTGGTTCAATCCAGCAACTGGTGGGGCAGGTGAGTTCTTTAACCAGGTGCCTTTCTGGTATCTTGGCATGCTACTGTTACTTTACGCTGCTGCCTACTTTATTGTTAAGGTGTGTCCTTCTTATGCACAGCAGAAGGCGCCTAGCTCACCAAGGTTCTGGTTCTTCCTGCTTATCGGTATCTTTACCTTCATTAACTGCATGGTAATCGATATGATTACTGGCGATGAGTATCTCTGGGTTAATATTGGCTATGTGTTAAAAATTCAGGTTAGCCGTGTTCTCCTTTATATTCTCTACTTCTTCCTGGGCATTTATGCTTGGCACCATCACTGGTTTGAAGATGGCTGCTATGTGCCATCTGCTGTGAAGTGGACTCCATGGCTGATCGTGTCCGCTATTTTCCTTGACTGGTCGTTTATTCATAGCCCAGCATATGTAAGCAGCCCATTAGAATTCCTCACGTATATTTCCCTGGGTCATGCTATGCTGTTGACCACTGCAGTATTTGGACTTCTTGGTATATTCTACCGTTTCTGTAATTTCACCAATAATATTCTTGGGACCCTGGCGGCTACTTCCTATACTATGTACTTCTGCCACACCATTTTCATTTTCTGGCCATCCCTGTATATGATGAATATGGACATACATGCCTTCTATAAGTGGATCATTGCCTGCATAATAACCTGGCCGTTGACCTTTATCTGCGACAAACTGCTACTCCAGACACCACTTTTTTCTGCCAGCAAAAAGGCTAAAATAAATAGCATCAACTGACTGACACCCAACAAAAATGGTTTATAATTTGTAATTAAGTGCCAAGGATGATGCACGCCTCGCCGCCACCAATCAAATCCGGAAATGAATTCAACCCGCGAAATTCGCGGGTTTTTTGCTGTCCATTTTATTGTAGCCTATCCACCTGCCAATTTTTGTATTTGATTGGCAGGAGTTTTTTGTTTTTTCTTGTAAGTAGTATGTTATGAAATGATTTAAAGATAAAAAAATGATTAAAGGTGAACTTTATACTGATTAGATTAGGGGGAATTGAAGTGAGTGGAAATAAAGCGTCTTTTCCAGTTGAACCACAAGATGTTTTCAATTATCTAGTAGATAAATATTCTGCGAATAATCAGCTTAGTTATATCCTGCGAATCAATGGAAGAATAAATGAGAAAATATTAGAGCAGGCTATTCGCCTTTCTATAGAGATACAGCCCATTTTGGGATGTCATTTCATAGAAAATGATGAGGCTGCAATTTGGGAGCAACAATCAGATCTAGCCGGGATCGAGTTATGTACGGTAGTTGAGGCACTAGATGTTGAAGGAGAAGTACAGAAGTTTATTGCGTTGAGGTATGATTTTGATCAGGATTGCCAAGTCAAAGCAAGAATAATTCGAGGCAAAACCGATACGGTTTGTGTAAAGGTACAGCATGCTTGTGCGGATGCAGGGGGATTGAAAGAGTACCTACATATTTTAACTAGTGCATACAATCACATGGTCAATGAACAATCAACTTGTAGGGAATCGGGTTGTTCTCATCGGCGCAGTCAAGATTCTATTTTACAGCTACCCCAAATTATTGAAAAGATAAATAATATGGTAACAGATAGCGATAATCTAGGACATACAGTTGGATTTCCTTATAGTGCTGGAGATAATATAAATCAAACCTTTGTGATTCGAAAGCTGACCCAGCAAGAATTCAAGGGGATCAAAATGCAAGCTCGTAAGAATCATGGGACTGTTAATGATGTTTGTTTGGCTGCTTATAGTCGTGCCCTCGTAAAAATTGCAGAAATAAAAAATGAAATGGTCTCGATATGTTTTACTTCAGACTTAAGAACCTATTTACCGCCAGAGGAAAAAAAGGCAATAGGCAATCTTTCAGGTATGAATTTGATTCGAATTCACCGTGACCTTGCTGAACCTTTTAATGAAACAGTGGGTAAAGTAATAACGGAAACGAAAAAAGTCAAAGCGAATTTTCCTGGCATTAATATGGCTCTGTACTTTGAAACCTTAGGAAAGATGAATTTTAAAGATGTCAGCAGTCAATTTGAAAAATATAGTGAAGACTTTTCCAAAACAAGGTTTTGCAATCCTTGGCTCTCTAATGTAGGAATTTTGGCTGATACGAAGATTAGGTTAGGGGCGGCAGAGGTAGAAGACTGTTATATGGTTGGGACTGCAAGCTTTTCACCGGGCATGTTGCTATTAGTTAGTACCTATGATGATGTATTGACGTTATCAGTAAACTTTTTTCAGTCTACTATGGAAAAGAAGAATGTGGAAGAAATGCTGGATATCATGATTACTGAGCTTAGGGAAGGGGTAGGCGTGTAAGAACTTTTAGGAATATTGGGGACGGTTATGCGGGGATGGAGTGAATAAACAGACACTTAGACACTGGGGACGCTTATTTTTTGACAACAAGGTGATATTCTTTAAATAAGAGATGGTGAAGCCTACCAAGTAATGTAAGGGAATTAAGGAAACGATAGGGTTTCTATACATAAATTAAAACGACTGACAGGAATAGCAAGGGGAATTATAGCTAAAAGTTTACAGAAAAGAAGCGCCCCTAAGTGTCAAGGCGGCTGACGAGAAACTGAGCTTTTCCCGAATGACCTTTACCCACCAGATGGTCCGCCTGCTGTTCGTCGAGCAGATTTACCGTGCCTTTAAAATCAACCGGGGGGAGAAATATCACTGGTAAAGATGGAAAAGGGACAGGTGTTCGAGGGAGATCGAATCCACCAGCTAAAAAAGGGTTTTTTACAGATATAGTAAATTGAAAAGCCGCGATTCTTCTGCCTTTGAGGGTAAAGATCGTGGCTTTTTATTGCTTTTAATGGACGGCTTGTCTCCGTCAGACAAAAGTAATATTTAATAAATAGATGCGTTTATTTTAGATGGTATATTTGGATTTCTTTTTAAGATTAATTAGGGATTACCGTATCATTTATAATAGCTAAAGATCTCCTGCCCAAATTTTGTGAGATTTTGGCAGGAGCTATCTGGTTTTTATGGATTTTATAACTTATAATATTGTAGAATTGACGCAGTGTAACCGTCTCTGAGATTTGCCTGAGATTTTTAATGGAGAAGGGGTAGTACGTTTTTAATGATGCAAAAATATATATAGTATATGTGGACAGTGGGTTTAAATTGCTACGTCCGACAAGTGAATAATTTAATTTAGAATAGAAAAAATGGCGGGTATATACGAAGGATTTGTCGGATGTAGTTAGAATAGTTTAAAATATGGTATAGTTTGGAAGTAAGGTCCGAGGAAAGATTAGTACACATCATTTTAGAGGGGTAAAACATTTAGATTCCAAGATGTTTTCTGATAAAAAGACTTTCTAAATGGTTCGAGCAGTCAGCTGACTCAAATAACAAGAGGGAGAGATAGTTATGGCACATAAAACTTTTATTTCTTACAAATATAGTGAGGCACAAGAATTAAGAGACGATATTATAAAAGCTCTCGGTGATGATGCACAGTATTATCAAGGAGAAAATAGTGATTCCCCCAATTTAACAGATACAACTACTGAAAACATTAAAAATAATTTGAAGGATATGATTTGGGGAACTTCTGTAACTATAGTGATAGTATCGCCTAATATGAACAAAAGTAAGTGGATAGATTGGGAAATAGAGTATTCATTGAAGGAAATCACAAGAAATGATAAAACTTCTCGCAGTAATGGAGTTGTTGGAGTGATTATGAAATATAATGGCGGTTATAGTTGGTTACAAACAAAAACTACAAGGCCAGATAAACATACTTCAACTTCAACAGATGATAGTAAATTATATCCTATTATAGTAAATAATCGTTGTAATCAAAATCCCAAAAAATATTTTTGTGAAGAATGCCGAACTATTGATGCATTAACAGGGTCTTATATTGCTTTAATAAAAGAAGAAGAGTTTATTTCTGATCCGCAAAAGTACATAGATAATGCATATGAAAAATGTCAAAATATCGGTGAATATAAAATATCGAAAATTAAGTAATATATCTAAACCTAAAATATTATTTGCCTAGGTAAATTTTTTTGATTTTATACAAACTGTAGGCAATCAAAATACAAATGCTCAAAATGACCGATCAAGTTTAAAAAATGATAAGATTGTAGATTAAGGAGGAATTAGGCCGGTTTATATTACTAAAGGAGAAATGAGTTTATGAGTATACCAGTAGCTACATTTGAAAAAATTGTATTAAAAGAATTAAGTAATCATAATTTAGCAATATTTGCAGGGGCAGGGCTTTCTAGAGGTTGTGGGTTTGTTGATTGGAAAGGATTATTGCGAGATATAGCGGATGAGTTAAACTTAAGTATTGACAAAGAATCTGATCTAGTTGCAGTTGCACAATATCATTGTAATGCTAATGGGAGGCAGACCATTAATGAAGCAATTGTAAAGGAATTTCAGAGGATATCTGAAAAAAATGAAAATATGGATATTTTATCACGTCTTCCAATTGATACATATTGGACGACTAATTATGATTCAATTATTGAGGACACTTTGACTATTGCTAATAAAATAGTTGATAAGAAGATTTATCAAAGCCAAATGAAAAATTATAAGCCTAATAGGAATGTTGTAGTATATAAGATGCACGGTGATAGAGAGTTTCCAGATGATGCGGTTATAACAAGAGATGATTATGAGAGATATGATATTGAGAGAGCTTTATTTACTACCCAACTTAAAGGAGAGTTAATTTCAAAAACATTTATATTTATTGGTTTTAGTTTTCAAGATCCTAATTTAGAACAGATTTTGAGTAAGGTCAGGGTAGATTTACTTGGTAAAAGCCCTAAGAATCATTATTGTTTTTTAAAAAAAGTCAATCAAGCAGATAATTGCTATAAAAATGTAGATGGATCTATTAATTACGGTGATTATAATTATGATAAGATAAAACAGGATTTAAAAATACAAGATTTAAAGCGGTATGGTATTAATTCTGTTGTTGTAGATAATTATTCGGAAATTACAAATATTTTACAAGGTATTGAAAGAAAATTTAAAGTTAACAAAATTTTCATTTCGGGTAGTGCAGAAAAATACGGAAATTATACTGAAGAAGAGGCTAAGAGTTTATTGCATAATTTATCACAGTCTTTAGTTTGTAATAATCATCATATAATATCAGGATTTGGAATGGGGGTAGGTAGTTATGTAATAAATGGTGCGCTTGAAGCAATATACAGCAATAAAAATAAAACAACAAATGATTATCTAACTTTAAGACCTTTTCCACAGTTTGAGTCAGGTAATAAGAAACTTAAAGATTTATGGACAGAATATCGGACAGATATGATTAGTGATTCAGGAGTTATTATTTTATTATTTGGAAACAAGGTTGATAATACAGGAGACATAATTGTGGCTAATGGGATGATAGAAGAGTATCAGATAGCAAAAAATGCGGGTAAATTTATTATACCAATAGGTTCTACAGGCTATGCTGCGGAGACTATACTCAATGAAGTAAAAAAAGATTTAGATACTTATAGCTATTTAGTAGAATCTATTGATATTTTGGCAAAAGAAAAAGACGAACAAAAAATAATTAATGAAGTCAATATAATTATTGATAGAATAAGAAAAGGAATGTAAGTCATAAAAGCCAGGGGAGGGTAGGATACTTCTGTGTCCCCTGGCTCTTCTACAAACAAATGGTATCATTACATGCCAGTGGTAAATCAGCGAGTGAAATCATCCGTGAATATGAATTGACTGGCGCAACTGATAAAGTACAATTAAGTTCGAAAAACTAAAAAAAGGAAAAGCCATCGAAACTCCGAAAAAGGTAAGTGCCCAGCAAACCTATAAGGAGTGAAAATCGATGGATTACCAAAATTCTACCGTATCTGTCGAAATAATGCTAATGAAATTTATATCAGATGAAGATCCGATGCAATCCATGCTTAAATGGCTTTGTGAACGGCTAATGGAAGCCGAAGTTGAAAACAAGTTTTGAGAGACGCTGGGGACGATTTTTTTGATAACAAGCTGATATTCTGGATCGGCTACACTAAATTGGACAGAAAAAATAAGGGCTTGTAAAATAAACATATCAAGTTAAGGAGTGAATATTTACAATGTCCAAACAAGCACGCCGAACGTTTACAACAGAATTCAAAAAACAGATGGTTCAACTTTATGAAAACGGGAAATCCAGAGCTGCAATCGTAGCAGAATATGACCTTACGCCCTCTGCTTTAGATCGTTGGATTAAGCAAGCTCAGACCTCGGGATCTTTTAAGGAAAAAGACAATCGCTCAACGGAAGAAAATGAACTCATCGCCTTACGAAAAGAACTTCAACGTCTCAAGATGGAAAATGACATTTTAAAGCAAGCCGCGCTGATCATGGGACGAAAGTAGCTATCATAAAAAATAACTGTGATAAATACTCGGTATCAGCAATGTGTGACGTCCTGCAAATCGCAAGAAGTACCTTTTATTACGAAGCTAAGGAACAAACGAAAGATGACGAACTAACCCACGCCATTGTGAACATTTTTCGCAAGAATCGAAAAGCCTACGGAACTAGAAAAATCAAGGTTAAGCTCCACGAGCAAGGCTTCCTCGTATCTAGACGTCGCATAGGGCGCATTATGCATGAGCAGGGATTGATATCTACCTATACTATAGCTCAATATAAGCCCCATAAAACAGCTTGTAACGAAGCAACAACGGTGAATGTCTTGAATCGTCAGTTTGGGCAAACACAAGCCAAACGTTTTGTTGTCAGCGATCTAACATATGTGAAGTTTGAAAACAAGTGGCATTATATTTGCGTACTTCTCGACCTGTTCAATAGAAAAATCATCGGTTATAGTGCAGGCCCAAATAAGGATGCTGCATTGGTTTCTCGTGCATTTGCCACGGTTCAAGGTGATTTGCGGCAAATGCAGTGGTTTCATACCGATCGTGGTAGTGAATTCAAAAACGAAAAAATCAATGATCTTCTGGAGACCTTTGAAATCGGGCGTTCTCTCAGCATGAAAGGCTGTCCATATGATAATGCAGTAGCTGAGGCCACTTACAAAATCATGAAAACGGAGTTCATTCACCAGATGAAATTTCAGAGACTGTACCATCTAGAGTTGGAATTATACGATTATGTCAATTGGTTTAATAATCATCGGATTCACGGAACGCTAGGGTACTTAACCCCAGTTCAATTTCGCAATCAAGCCCTTAAAAAAGTTGTCTGATTTACTGTTGACAATCCAGCGTCCCGTGACCAAGTGTCCGGTAGGATTGAATCGTGAGAGCCGTTCAGGGAAGTTTTCAGAAATAATAGTCATAGATGGGGGGATGTACAGATGTACTACTCAAAGTTAGACGAATTCTTAAGAGAAGATAAGGTTGATAATATAGCAGAAGTATTGGCTAATATCTACCAAACGGAGCCGCAATACTTTTATAGTAGGGTTATAACTGAAGGTTATTTTCCTAGCCCAGTTAAGTATGATTATGATGAGAATATATGTATTATTAACTCGTTTGAAAAGGCTATTCCGGTTGCAAAAAAAATCTTGGTAGCAAATGGCACGGATGGCAAACTGTTTGAAGATGATTGTCTGAGTATATTAAATATTATTTTAGTTATTCGAAAAAATTTTCTTAGTAATTCAAGGCACTTGGCTAAATGTGAGTTTTTCAAGTTGCCTAGAGGCGCACAGGTACAGACAATATTAGCACACATTCAAGGGCTTCATCTTCAATTGGAAAATAGATTGAAAAAAAGCATTCAAAAAGATTCAATATTTACTGGACTTGAACGTGATATTGCTACATTACCTGGAATTGAGAAAAAAAATGAATTTTCTATGAGTGATGCTTTAGATTCACTAATTGAATTCGCAGATGATCTTCTAAGATACATATTCCATTTAGTGAGTCGTTCAAAATTAAAAGAAGGTTTTATAGATAATGTTAATCCTAGTGAAACGCCAGGCTATTCTAAAGCTTTACATTTAGCGCAAGGTCATTACATATTGAATTTAGCCTGGGAGAAGGTGAAATATCGAGATTGGCGTATGGAAGTAAAAAACTCTATTGATAGGGAAATTATGACATTTGTTCCATCTAATCAATTTGCTGCTAAGATTGAAAGAGCCTCGACAATAAGATACTCTTATAAAGCAGCTGGTGAATTATTTAAAATGACGCCTAAGACTAAGGACGTAATAGAACAAACTATAAAATATATTGATAGTATTGCGGTTTCTGATCCGAGTGAACTTTTTAAGTTAAAGAAGCACGAAATAGCCAAAGCGCGTAAATTTATTGCAATTATTCACGATATAGCAGAACGGGAATTGGCAGAGACACTTCCATTTCCATTTATGAGGCAACTGATTGGTCCAGATAAATCAGTCAAAGTAAGTCATTTGCTAGAAGCTGTTAAATATCTCAATGTTCTGGCTTGTGTTTATGAGAGAGGGGTAGTTCGAAAGATTGAAAGGAATGGGTCAATTCAACACACAGAGCTTGCTCCTATAATTAATCTTAATCAATTAGTGAGGCATTTTGCTGATATACATGCAATTTCAATTAAAGAGGCTAGAAGCGCTATCGAATTATTAGTTTTTCAAACGGATGGGTTAGATTTATATTCGCAACCACTAGTACCGGTTGGCAATGATGAAGTTGCTTTTTGCCCCCACATAATTACTGTCATAAATATAGCAAGAATAGTTAATCAACATCTTTCAAAGTGGGGGATTGATGTTGCTTCGAAAGGAAATGAATTCGAAAAAAGAATAAGAAGTGAGTTAGTTAATAATTTAGCAAAGTTAGTTGTCGCTTCTAAAAGTATGAAGATTAATAATGTCCAATATGATGGTCTTGCTATACTTAAGGATAATATAATTATTATGGAAATGAAATGCCTAAAACAACCATATGATCCAATTGAATATTATTATTTGTTAAAAGAGTTAACTCATGCAGCCGAGCAATTAGAGATACGTGCCGAAAATATAAAAAACAATTTACCATTATTACATAGCCAATGGCCTCAAAGCAAAGTCGTTTCAGAAGTTAGTGACAAGAATATTGTCAAGGTAATAGTATTAAATGTTTTAAATTTTACAGGTTTAAAGATTGGAGACGCATATATTACTGACTATTCTTCTTTTAATAAATTTTTCCTACATCCAGTAATCGAACAAAGAAACGCAAGCTCTATTGAAAAAATCCATGCAATTTGGGAGGATAAACAGCCTGCTGTTGGTGAATTATTAGAGTATCTAGGTAACCCAATTCAAACCAAGTATTTTGTAAATGAACTTAAAGAATGCTTTCGGCCTGCGATTTTAGTCGAAAAAGATGATTATCCAATTCAGCTATTTGACTTTAATTTAAATAAGGCACCAGAAATAATTTGAAGAGGACTCGGGAGGGGCGGTTTTACTGAGTCTGTTCTTTGTTAGCGAGAATGACTAAATGGAGACACTGGGAGAGACACTGGGGACGTTTCTTTAGTACTATAGAAGTGCGAACACTAAATATAAAAATTTAGTTGTTTGCACTTATTTTTATTATAATAAGTGCAGTATATGGTCAGACGTACGTTTCTTTGGATTTCGCATCCGTGCCAAAAACTGTCTGCCATCCACTTATTATGAGTCTTCGATTAAGCAGGTTGAAACCATTCGATGGCTTTCGCGTAACGAACTAAAATGAAGAGTAATAAGTAGGCATGGTTACCATTTACAAATATTATATTAGGAGGTGTATTTCCTTGATCAGTGTAGGAATTGATGTTTCAAAAGGTAAGAGCACTGTTTGTATTTTAAAGCCCTATGGCGAAATTGTTCAACGACCATTTGAAGTTATGCACACGGTAGAAGATTTAACCTCACTGGTAAAAACCATTAAACAATTTAGTGAAGAAACACGTGTTGTATTGGAAGCAACAGGCTATTACCATCTACCTATTCTGGCCTTTATGAAAGAAAACGAGATCTTTGTTTCGGTTGTTAACCCTTTAGTTATGAAAAAATATACCAATGTTTCCTTACGTAAAGCAAAGACAGATAAAATAGATGCTGGCAAAATTGCTAGCTTTGGCATTGAACATTGGTTTAATCTAACAGATTACCGTCCTAGCGAAAAAATATATGATGAATTAAAAATACTTGGACGGCAGTATATACAATTCATGGAGATGTATGTAAAGTCTAAAATTACGCTTACCTGTATTCTTGATCGTACGATGCCGAGAATTAAGGATTTGCTAAAAAGTTCCTCGGATAATTTTTCTCGTAATAAAATCGGAGATTTTGCATTTAGCTTTTGGCATTATGACACCATCACGAAGCAAGGAGAAAAACATTTTGTAAATACTTATGTGAAATGGGCA
Source organism: Selenomonadaceae bacterium (assembly GCA_963678095.2). Taxonomy (GTDB): domain Bacteria; phylum Bacillota; class Negativicutes; order Selenomonadales; family Selenomonadaceae. The sequence continues at coordinate 1,888,899 of OY782746.1, forward strand.
AATAAAAAGGGATACCACTCTAATGAGAAAAAGGCACATCAGATATATGCTTTAGCTCAAACAGGTATCCCAACACTGCCTTCCAGTACGCCATCGACCAAAATGCTCGTACAAGAAGCCGTCAAGGTACTTCTGCAAACAGAGAAGTCCTTACATGTTATATTAGCACGAATGACTGAGTTAGCAAAGAGTTTGAAAGAATACGGTGTTGTTCGTGCAATGTCGGGTGTCGGCGATAAGTTAGCACCACGTTTGATTGCCGAAATCGGAGATGTCCGCAGATTTCATAGTGGAAGTGCTTTAATTGCATATGCCGGTCTAGATACCCCTCCTTATGAATCTGGAGGATTTAGAGCAACACGAAGAAAAATTTCTAAACGCGGATCGGCTATTTTACGTAAAACCGGCTATGAAGTTATGAAGTGCTTAAAAACCGTAAAACCAGAGGAAGATGCTGCCGTATATAAATATATTCTTAAGAAAGAGTCAGAAGGCAAACCCAAAAAAGTTGCCAAAATTGCAGGATTAAACAAATTTCTAAGAATTTATTATACCCGTGTAAAAGAGATACTAGCTGGCTAACTCCCATAGCCTTTTAAACTCTGGTTTTTAAAATTTAACCAGAGTTAGTAGCTGTGTCATTTTTCAACGGAATATTTTTAGAAAAACTATTGATTTTTATTAGCAGGTTTTTGACAACAAGGTGATATTCTTTAAATAAGAAATGGTGAAGGCGACCGAGTAATATAAGAGAATTAAGGAAACGATAGGGTTTGTCGGTAGGAGGAGCAGAATGAGTAACATTTGGGGTATAATTGTGAAGTTTGTAATCAAAAAAATATGGCCAATAATTCAGAAATTACTTTTGGATTTTTTAAATCAAGTTTTAAAGCATTTATTCCAAAAAGTTATAAAATGGGTAAAAGATTGGATGGACAGCTTTTCTGAGAGGAAAGCTAAAAAGGCTCAAGAAAATGCTGCTGAAAATCAGAACAAAGCGGACGACTTTGAACATAAGAGGAAAAATAGTCAATCAAGCGAGGAGGCTATCAAATTTGCTCAAGAAGGAGTCAAGTATCAGGCAATGGCAGACGTTTGGAGAAAAGTTGCATATGATTACATGAGAGAAAATGAAGAACTGAAGCAAAAAGCACAAAATGATCTTGCGGGAATATTCTCTAAATCGCAGAATGATATTCAAGAAAAAGTGTCAGATTTAAAACATAATGATGTTATGGATTTAAAAACGAAAGATGAAGTTACCTATAACCAAGGGGCACAATTGGTTCCTGTTATCAAGCTAGATTCAAGTACTGAGTTGGCAAGGGGAAATGATAACGGAGTGATCCATTTATAAGGGAGCCAGAATGGGGTCAGGCATGAGGATTTAGTTTTGAAGGGCAATGAGGCAACTCATTGCCCTGTTTACACCGTTAAAGATGATACGGATCTGTATCATCTCTAACGGTATAAAATGCTCTCAAGTATTGAAAAAGTACGGGCGTGGAGACATTAATCTTGGACTGTAAATGATATCATTTTTTCAACAGGGTGAGATTGTACAAGATTGTAGATTTATGATAGTAGGAGAGCTTGGTATGACGAAATTGGCAGATGATATTAAAATTTATTTTGTAACCATTCCGGCGCATAAGTTTTTGCATATTAAAAACTATAAGAGCAATGGCTATTGGGATTTTTGGCAAAAGCAAAAGCTTATTCCGGGGCAGGACTGTGAAACAATTTGCGGCTTGCTGGATCGTATTGAGGGGAAATTGGATGACGAGGATGGGCGACAAGCTGACAGTGGTAACGGGCAAATTATGGCGTACATTAATGATCTGGACGGCAGGCTCTGCGATTGGGGGATTCCACGGATAGAGTGTTATGGGATAAGACTTCCATTTGACTATAAGGGCGAAGTGCCAGCACCGCTGCGGATGCTGGATGTTCCGGAAACGGAGTATATTGTCTTTGAACATGGGCCCTTTGATTATGAACCGGAAAATTGCAGCGTGGAGGAGAAGATGGAAGCGGCCATGGCAGGGTTTGATTTTTCCGATACTGGTTACTGTCTAGACACTTCACCAGGCAGGATCATGTATTTTTACTTTGATCCCCAACGATTCTTTAAATATATCCGACCGGTGAGAAAGCCAGTTTCGTAAGTATAGTTTTGTTAAATTGAGGGATGGCATTAAAATCAAGTTGTTATCCTGGATAGGTCAAGTAGTATTCGTGATAAATAGAGTAGAAGGTCTTGTTTTATAGGGAAGTTTGTTTGTACATGTAAGCTGCAATTTTTGAATATAATCAGTATAGTGTTATTCTTGGATTAATGAAACAACCTATAGATTTGTAAATAAATTCAGATGCGAGGGATTTAAGTGCCGAATTTAAACTGGAGTGATTTAACCGCCCTACAAAGTGGGCAGTATGCGGAATATTATGTGAAAATGGAATTTACCTCTTATGGTTTTGATGTATATACTTCTGAAGTTGATGATCATGGAATAGATTTTATTGTTAAAGATAAACGAGGGAAGTATTATGAAGTTCAAGTAAAATCCTCACGCTATGCAATAAAGAACGGATATAGTTATGTTTTTGCAAAAAAAGATAAATTTGATATTATGCAAAACAATCTGTTATTAGCATTAGTATTGCTACGTGACAAGGAATGTCCGAAACTCTACTTAATACCGGCAACTGCATGGAATAAACCGAATCTATTGTTAAAAGATAAAGATTATAATGGCTTAAAATCCGCTCCAGAATGGGGAATAAATCTTTCGAATAAAAATATGTGTTTGCTTGAGCCGTTTACATTTGATACCAGTCTTATGAATTTAAAATAAATTTTATGTATTGTTAAAATTTGTCAGACTAATAGGGCTATTGAATTAAAACGAATAGGTTGCTTTTTGAAAAAGTGAAGGCTAAAACGAAACGGGCAATGAAGTGTAAATCAGCCTGGATGATAACACCGAAAAGGAGTAGATGAAATTATGCCACTTATAACGATGGAGAGCGGCAGCCTCAGTGCAGAGCAGAAAGAGAGCCTGATTGAAAGACTTACGGCGGTTGCCGCGGAGGTAACGGGGATACCAAGTGAATTTTTTCTGGTGACCTTAAAGGAATTGCCGGATGCCAATATCGGGATCGGCGGACAGTCCATTGATAAAATCAAAGCAGTATATAAAAAATAGAGATACGGCCCGATTTTACGGGTCGTATCTCTATTTTTAGGGCTACTTTCATCGTTATGGTTGCAGCAGCTGTTCCCCGAGGGCAAAGGCCTTCTGGCAGTCGATCGGGAAGACGGTTTCACGCTGCTTGGCCTTTTCGGCGGCAGAGAATCCGTCTGCTTTATACTTGGAATAATCGTCGAACTGGTAGGTGTCATTTGCCTGCAGCGAGAGCGGGCGGCTTAAGATTCTGCCGATATAGGATTCGATGCGGTTAAAGGTCGCAGGATAGCCCATTTCGGCCATTTTTGCGGCGGGAACATTCATGGTATAGATGAATGCAGTCGGCATCTTTTTGGGGGCAATGGATGAATAGGTGGCATCATAGACTAAAAAGGGAAATAAAAGCCGCTCGAGCAGGGATTTCATCTGCCCGGTAATACTGCCAAAGAATATCGGCGAACCGAAGATTATGGCATCGGCTTGGGCCAGCTTTTGCAGAACCGGCTTCAGGTCATCGTTTACCGCGCAGCTGCCATAACTGGGACTGCCGAGGCGCTTACAGGCAAAGCAGCTTCGGCAGCCGGTATACTGCAGATCATATAAATGCAGGATGTCGGTTTGTATCTCCTTATCCGGGCAAGCTTTTTTCGCGCCCGCCAGCGCCTGCTGTAATAAAATAGCGGTATTATGGTTTTTGCGGGGGCTGCCATTTACGGCGTAAATTTTCATGAGGAACAACTCCGTTTCTTTTGTGAAAGATTTTGTGGGGATAAGTAATGGGCAGCAAGTATTGCTGTAATTTGTTATACTTACTGTAACATACAGAAATAAAAGAACAAGTATGCAGTTTTTTCTGTGTTACTATACAAAAAATAGTAAAGGAGACTATAAAGTGAATTCATCAAAAAAATATTTGTCGGAACCGGCGAATTCAAGCATTTATACGGCGGAATGTCCGGTGATTTACGCTTTGGGCATTGTTGGACAAAAATGGAAATTGCCGATTCTATGGTATTTGTACAAAAAAGAAGCGACGCGCTATAATGAACTGCGGCGCAGTGTAAAGGGAATTACCAATATGATGCTGACGAAATCCCTGCAGGAACTGCAGGCACATCACCTGCTTACGCGAACCCAGTATGATACAATTCCCCCTAAAGTCGAATATGCCCTGACCGAACGTGGCAAGGCGCTGGTGCCGGCATTGAATGCTCTCTATGATTGGGGCGCACAGCAGCTGCGGCTGGACAAGGAGGGCGGGGACCTGCCGGCGGGATCAAAGAGCGAGGCGCGTGATTTATGAAAACATATACGATAGCTAGCAGCTGCTGGCTGATATAAGGCAAATTGGGAATAATGGTTATTTTGTAAAAGGGGACATAGATCCCACTGGCTTTTGGCAAAATTTAGCAGGGTTTGCCAGCTTTTTATGGAATTTAATCAGGATGCAGGCAATTTAGCTTTAAACAAGCATTGTTTGCTGGGGGCAATTTTTATTCACTTAGGAGGAACTTTACATGAATTTTTGGCGTCAATTGGTTGGTTGTGTTATGCGGCCGCAGGAGTATCCGGACCTCATAAAAAAACCGGCAGAGAAAGCGCTGGCGTATCTGGTTGTACTGACTTTGATTATAAGCGTTTTGTATGGCATACGAATTGCTGTTAACTTGAATACTATGGTGGATACAGCCGTGACAGAATTTGCTAATAAGGCACCGGATTTTTTGTTTGCCAATGGAGAAATCAAGGTGGATGCACCGATGCCATACGTGGTGAGCAAAACAAATAAGACGTTGTTTATTATTGATACAAGCGGCAAAACGGATGAACAGATATTGAAAAAGTATGATACAGGTATTTTTATTGGCAAAACTAAAATCGTCAATAAAAAAAGTCCGGTGGAAAGCAATATGTATGATGTGGGTACAGTAAAAGATTATACTTTTTCCAAGGCAGATTTCTTGGCGTTTATTCCTTGGATAAAATGGGCGAGTATAGGAATTGTACTGTTTTTATGTGTCTCTGGCGTGGTAAGCAATTTAGGGAGCGCTCTGCTGGTCAGCATTGGCGGCTGGATAATCAGCCGGATTATGCGCTGTAAAATAATTTTTCCAGAGCTTTACCTCATGGCAGTGTATGCATTGACCCTGCCACTCTTGCTGGAAATGGTAAAAGATATCGCCGAGCTAAAGGTCCCCTTTTTCACCTGGGGATTCTATATCATCGCCTTTATCTATGTTATCCAAGTGATCAGGATTATCAAGAAAAACAGAGCGGCAGCAGAAGTGACGGACGAGCTGTAAGAAAAGTTGCTGGGACAGCGGGAGAATTTGATGCCTTGTTTTAAACTGTTGTCTAGCCGGGACCCAGCCTGAAAAAAGAGGATGCGGGGTGGCAATGCCTCAAAAGCATCCTCGCAGATTGTTAATTGAAGATAGAAGCAGTCTGTTTTCCTGCAATGAAACCCTAAAAACGCTATGAACAGTGTCTTTGGGGTTTTATTACAGATATGGCGCTTTTGGTGCAATTGTTGCAAAGCGGGGCGTAAACCAGTATAATTTAAACCCTATACAGGAATGGCCGGCAGCAAACGCAGCCAGCTGCTTCTGAGACAGTAGATTAAAGAGATAGGCGGGTATATCATGAAAATTTCAAAAAGCGACGCGTTATTATGGTTTGACTTTTTTTCACAATTACCAGAAGATGCCGAGTTAACTATAGAGCAGGAAGAGATTATTTATGCGGTTTTGGCGCAGATTGAGGAAGCCGTTGATCAGAGAAATGATTTGCTTATGGCACAAATCCCAAATTTAAAGACCCTGGACAACCGTACTTTTTTTGTCGGCCGGGAAGAAAAATTCTCGCAGGGCTGCCGCTCCTGTCTGACGGGAAGCGGGCTCAGTGCCATCCGGAAAACGAACCGCTGTAATTTGGAGTGCAAGTTTTGCTACAATTATGGTGAGCTGGATAAAATTCACCCGATTGGCGAAGGCATGTGGGATATCGGCGGCACGAAATTTTATGAAAAGGATATCGACCTGCTGCTGTCCATCCATGAAAAGCCGACGGGGATTTCCTATGTTTATTTGGAGCCGTTTATGGAGATTGAAAAATACTATCCGGTTATAAAAAAATTCAAGCAGGCACAGATTCACCAGCATATGTATACTAATGGAACCTTGGCAACCGAGGAAAGTCTGCGGGCCTTAGGGGAAGCCGGACTCGATGAAATCCGCTTTAATTTAGGGGCATCCAACTGTGCCGATGCTGTGATTGAAAATATTGCCCTGGCAAAAAAATATATTAAGCATGTCGGTATTGAAACGCCGATGACGCCGGAATTTTTTAAGATGTTTTTCCGCAAGCAACAGGCAATTCTGGCGACCAAAGTTGATTTTATCAATTGTGCCGAACTGCATTTGAATGAAAATAATATTGGCAATTATTATGGTGAAAACATGTATATTGCCCGGCAGGGCTATGTTTCCCCCGTTTGGAGCCGGGAACTGACCTTGAAATTTATGAAAATAGCGGTGGAAGAAAATTGGGATTTGGCAGTGCATGACTGCTCCAACCATACCAAGTTTGCCCGCAGCCTCAATCTGAGCAGCAAATCGGGGATGTGGTTTGGTGCCAGCAATTATGCCTGTGAATTTCCCGCCATCCCCTATGAGATATTTATGCCAATCCTCAATGATGATTCTTTTGCTTTTCTGCAGGAAGAAGAATTGCCGGAAGCATATAAGCCTGAGATCTTGCATATTTAAAAAAACAAAGCCGCTGCCGGAAGATCCGGGCAGCGGCTTTTGCTTATACGGCAGCTTCAGTTTTCGCTTGTCTGGGCAGCTAGCCAGTTTGCCCAAGGCATCGGGAACTGCTGCGGTTTTTCCTGCTGGACATACCGATAAAACAGCCTCAGGTTTTGTGCCTTACGACGGGTTTCGACCGACAGCCAGTCGGTGCCGTCAGGCTCTGCCAGCAAGTAGGTGCCGCCGAGCAGCTGCTGACGGAGGACGATGGTTTCGAGCGGCAATTCGGGATTTTGTAAAATATCATACAGCACCATAAAAGTAGTGGTTCGCCCGTGGCCTGCCTGGCAGTGGAAATGGAGCCAGGCGGATGCTGGCAGCGTGCGATAAAATTGCAGAAAGTCATCGATGACAGCTGGCTCTGGCCAGTACTGGTCGGTGGCGGGGAGCCTTACATAATGAAAGCCGGCAGCGGTAGCTGTGGCGGCTTCATCTGCTGGTGTTGATGCCGGCAGTGTTTGTGGGGACAAACGGGCGGTATCCTCTCGCCCGAGGGGGATGGCTGTGATTGGGCCGGTGAGTGAATGCAGGCGTTGTTGCTCATCTTGCAACATTTCTCCTCGTGGTTTGCCGCGGTTTCCCCAGTTATGGTCTTCATACCAGCTGATGGCTGCGCCAGCGAGAAAACCATGGCTTTCCTCCCTTAAATCCACCATGTAAATTGGCAGAGAGGTTTGGGCGCGCAGCTGCTGATAGAGCGCCGTGAACCCCGCTGCAGATGGCTGGGCACTGCCGGAGATACAGAGCTGTGAAAGCCCGCTTTTTAGACTGGAATCCTCGGCGGTGAAATCATCGGAACTGAGCCGCAGATTCCGGGGCAGGACTTCTTCGCCCGGAGCATCAAGGCGCCAACTGCCGGCAAGCGCGGGCTCGGTGAAAAAATACAGCAGGCAGAGTATGATTGCAAGTATTAAGTGAAGACTGTAGGGTCGTTGTTGTATATTCATAGGCGAAAATCCTTTCTTTCTGCTATTATACAACAGCGGTGTAATATTATATACTCTGTGTTTTTTTGTACAAATACAAAAGACAATAAGTGTAAGAAATTGTGCGTTAAATGGCGAAATACTGGTCTATTGGAATTTTTGCTGGACTTTTGTTTTTCCGTATGGTATGATTTTTCCATAGATGGTTTGGGCCTGTACGAGGACGTAACTATTGGAGCAAAGATGCTCTGGAGAAGATTTTTTCCGGGTTATCTTTGCTTTTTTTGTTATATCATTTTATGTACAGCCAGGCTTCTTGGAACCGGGAAACTTATAAAATATTAGGGGAGGAATTGTACATGAAGAAGATCTTAGCAGTAGCGGCATTGGTTATTTTTGCAGTATCGGTTTTGGCAGGTTGTGGGTCTGTTGCCGAAAAATCAGGCGGTAGCAAGGAGCAGACAAAAAAATATACAATTGCCTGTGACGCAAAATATGCACCGTTTTCCATGGAGGTTAATGGACAGTATAAAGGCATTGATGTTCAGCTGTTGGATGCGATTGCCAAGGCAGAAGGTTTTCAATATGAATTGAAACCGATGGACTTTTCTGGAATTATTCCCGGACTTGTGTCGGGACAGCTTGATGGCGCGATCGCCGGGATAAATATTACCGAGGAACGCAAACAGTCAGTGGATTTCTCTGACGGGTATATTCAGTCAGGTCTGGCGGTTGTCGTAAGCAAGAGCAATACGGATATCAGCAAAGTGGAAGATCTCAGCGGCAAGATGGCGGCGGTGAAAAAAGGAACTGCCGGAGCAAAATTTGCTGAGGACAACAAGGATAAGTATAATTTAAATATTTCCTATTATGATGATTCGCCCAGCATGATGTTGGCTGTTGCCAATGGCAATGCGGATTTTCTGATGGAAGACTATCCGGTCATCAACTATCAGATTAAAATTGGGGAACAGGATAAATTGAAAATTGCCGTGGATTCGGTTATTGCACCGCCGTCTTATGGGTTTGCTGTTAAGAAGGGTGACAATGCCGAGCTGCTGAAGATGTTTAACGAAGGACTGAAAAAGATCAAAGCAGACGGAACTTATGATAAAATTGTCGGCGAATATATCGTAAAACAATAATTGCAAGTTTGATTGAAGCGGCAGGAAGGACCGGCAGACGGGCCTTCCTTTCTGCTATGGAGGATAATTGAATCTTATGGAGCGTTATATAAATCTTTTTATTGAATGCTGGCCAAGTCTGTTGTCGGGACTTGAAGTCACAATTCTTATTGCAGTGGCATCCCTGTTTTTTGCTTTTTTTATCGGCATTGTTCTGGCAGTTCTTGGGCTCTCTCATTACCGGTTAGGCAAGGCGTTTTATCATTTTTACATTCATCTGGTCCGTGGGGTACCGGTTATGATTTTTGCCTTGTTCTTGTTTTTCGGCGTGGGGGCTCTGCTGCATCTGAAATTTAACCCTATTTTTGCCGCGATCATCACCCTGACCATTAATGCCAGTGCCTATCTGGCGGAAATTTTTCGCGGAGGGATTCAGGCAGTTGACAAAGGCCAGGTTGAAGCAGCCCGCAGTCTGGGACTGGGATATTTCCGGACGCTGTATAAGGTTGTATTGCCGCAGGCGATCAAGATCATGATTCCGCCGATTATCAACCAGTTTATCACAACCCTCAAGGACACCTCGATATTATCGGTTATCAGTGTGCGGGAGTTGACGATGAATTCACAGATCATCATCGCTAAAAACTATATGCCGTTTGAGGTGTATTCGTTTGCAGCGGGAATCTATCTGGTCGTTATCATTGCCCTGTCATTATTTGCCAAGTGGGTTGAAAGGAGACTGCAGTATGATCATTAAGGTGGAAAATTTAATGAAGTCCTTCGGCGATAATCTCGTGCTGAAGGATGTGTCCTTTCAGGTCGCTGAGGGTGAAGTTGTCTGCATCATCGGGCCTTCAGGCTCCGGCAAGAGCACGCTGCTGCGCTGCCTTAACCGGCTTGAAGAGGTGCAGGGCGGATCGGTGCGGGTCTTTGACACGGATGTGTTGCATGTAAAAAAGCTGAATAATTTTCGGGAACATATAGGAATGGTATTTCAGATGTTCAATCTCTTCCCGAATTACACGGTAATGGAAAACATTACTTTAGCGCCGACGCAGTTGGGGCGGATGACGAAGGCCGAGGCCGAGAAAAAAGGAATGGAACTTTTGCGTCAAGTTGGCCTCGAGGATAAACGTGATGTCTACCCATCAACCTTGTCGGGCGGGCAGAAACAGCGCATTGCGATTGCCCGGGCCTTGGAAATGGATCCCAAGATCATGCTGTTTGATGAACCGACGAGTGCGCTCGATCCGGAAATGGTCGGTGAGGTGCTTGCCGTCATGAAGGATTTGGCGCAAAAAGGTATGACGATGGTGATTGTAACCCATGAGATGGGGTTTGCCCGCGAAGTTGCCGATCGGGTCATTTTCATGAGCGATGGCATGATTGTCGAAGAAGGGGAACCAAAGGAATTCTTTAATACGCCGAAGAATGAACGCACGCAAAAGTTTTTAAAGAATGTGCTTAACCCTATATGAGGACTAAAAGAAAACCAGGACCACTATTGATGGTGGTCCTGGTTTTCTTTACGTTCTACATAGCCAGCAACAGCATAAATCAGGCATTGACTTGACTGGTGGGAAGGATTATTCTGTTGTTTGTAATATATTGGGAGGCGCATTAGAAAATGAAAAATGACAGAAAAATTTTGCGGCTACTGCTTATGGTGCTGTTGGCCGCGTTGCAGTTTAGTCCAGAGGTACAGGCTAAGGAAGCAGATGTTTCTGCGGCGGTGGAAACGGACAACCGTCCGGCCGTCGTCTTGAAACTTGATCGGGAGGATAAGGCACAATTGCCGAAAAATTTCCGGATGGGTACAACGCCGTTTGCCAAACTGCCGAAAAACGGTGTTTTTCCTAGCCGCCTTGGGCTTGATAGTCTGAGGGTTTCGGCCAGCAGTGCTTTTTCGGAAAAGGAGTTTGCCGAGATATTGAAGACGGTCCCGGCAGCCCCTGATACGTTTTATGACGTCGATCTGCGCGGTGAATCGCATGGCTATATCGACGGTATGGCTGTAAGCTGGTATGCGGAAGATGACTTTGGCAATGACGGGCGCAGTCTCCGGCTTATTGAAGGCATTGAAAAGCAGCAGCTGGCGCAGCTGCCGGCAAAATCACCCGTTCAGGTGTATCAACTGAAGAAAAAGGCACTCACAGATCCTCTCGAAGTAGAAGTTGGCCGGGTTCGTACGGAAAAGCAGCTGGTAGAGGAGCATGGTGCCCATTATTTCCGGCTGGCGCTTACGGATCACTTTCGCCCGGAAGATGCTGATGTAGATGCATATTTGGAGTTTTACAAGAAGTTGCCGGCAAATGCCTGGGTCCATTATCATTGTTTTGCCGGGCATGGCCGGACGACGACCTTTATGGTGATGCATGATATTTTAAAGAATGCCGGCCGGGTAAGCTTTGAAGACATCGTTTCCCGGCAGGGCTTGATCGGGGTCCTGGACTTGTCGGATATCGATGGGCTGAAGGATGGGCGACGCAAAGCGGCCATTGAACGCTATGAATTTGCCCGTCACTTTTATGATTATGTAAAAGCAAATCCGCAGATGACGATTTCCTGGACAAGTTGGGCCCGCAAACAGGGCTATGCAAGCTATGTCCCCGATTACAACGGCTATATATGGCGTCTTGATGCGGCCAATGAGGACAAACTGCCGCGGAATTTCCGGACGACAAACTCGCCCTATAAGGCACCGGAAAAAAAGTATAATTTTGAACCGGACTATATCCCGACGCGGGCCGGACTTGATACCCTCAAGGCTTCCGGCAGCGCCGAATTTTCTGCCGGTGAGTTTGCCCAGCTGACAAAGGCGATCCGGCAGCAGACGAGTGGACCGGTGTATATTGTCGATTTACGGCAGGAATCGCACGGACTGTTCAACGGGGCGGCGGTTAGCTGGTATGGCGAGCATGACTGGGGCAATGTTGACAAGACAAGTGCAGGCGCGCTGGCTGATGAGCAAAATCGCCTTCATGCAGCACAAGGCAAGATGCAGTTGGTAGCCCAATTGTCCGGCGATAAGCTGCCGGATGTCGTAAATAAGGTTGCTGTTACCCAGGCAATGACGGAGGAGGAAATGGTTCGTCAGGCCGGGCTGCATTATTTCCGTATAACGGCTACGGATCATGTATGGCCGGCGCCGGAGTGTATCGACAGGTTTGTTACTTTTTACAAACAGCTCCCGACAGACGCCTGGTTGCATTTCCACTGCGAAGCCGGGGTCGGTCGGACGACGGCCTATATGGCAATGTATGATATGATGCGCAATCCGGCCGTGTCATTGCGGGATATCCTCTACCGGCAGCATATGCTGGGGGGCAATTATGTCGGCTATACCATAGAGAATCCGAAAAAAAATGACTGGAAGGCAGATTATTATAATGAAAAGGCACGGATGATTCCATTGTTCTATCAGTACGTGCAGGAAAATCAAGCCGATCATTTTAAAGTGACGTGGTCGCAATGGCTTTTTCGGCAGCAATAAAAAATCCGGGCAAATCATTTTGATTTGCCCGGATTTTTTGTCGAGACATAGTATAATTTATTTTATGTGTTTCACGAGGGCTGGGGCAATGCCGACATAGGCAGCTGGTGTCAGGGCAAGCAAACGAGCCTTGTCATCGGCGGGAAGATCAACACTTTCAATGAAGTTCTTGATGTCTTCTTCGCTGATGCCTTTGCCACGGGTGATGGCCTTAAGCTTGTCATAGGAATTGGCATGGCCGTTTTTGCGCATAACCGTTTGCACTGCTTCGGCCAGAACTTCCCAGGCATGGTTAAGGTCGGCGGCGAGGGCGTCACGATTGACATCTGTCTTTCTGAGGCCTTTCAGCGTGTAGGTAATTGCAATCAGGGAATGCGCTAGGCCGGTTCCCATGTTGCGCTGCGCCGAAGAATCGCTGAGATCACGCTGCAGGCGGGAAATCGGGAGCTTATTGGCCAGATGGTCAAGGACAGCATTGCTTAAGCCGAGATTGGCTTCGGAGTTTTCAAAGTCAATCGGATTGATTTTATGTGGCATTGTGGACGAGCCTACTTCGCCGGCAATGGCTTTTTGTTTGAAGTAGCCGAGTGAGATATAAAGCCACATGTCGCGGTCGAAGTCGAGCAGCACATTGTTGAAGCGGGTGAGGGCATGGAAGGATTCAGCCACATAGTCATGGGATTCAATCTGCGTTGTCAGCGGATTGAAGGTCAGGCCGAGACTTTCAACAAAAGCCCGGGAAACGGCTTCCCAGTCGAGATTTGGATAGGCAATGCTGTGGGCATTGAAGTTGCCGACAGCGCCGTTGAATTTCCCCAAATATTCCTGTGCTTTAATTTGTTTTAACTGGCGCTGCCAGCGATAAACAAATACAGCCAGCTCCTTGCCAGCGGTAGTCGGAGAAGCCGATTGGCCATGCGTGTGGGCGAGCATCGGGATTTCCTTTTCAGCTTCGGCCATGGCGGTCACGGTGTCAATCAGGTTATTTGCGGCTGGCAGCCAGACGTCTTCAATGCCATGCTTGAGCATCAGCGCGTAGGACAGGTTGTTGATATCTTCCGATGTACACGAAAAATGAATGAATTCAAGCACGTCAGCCAACGACATAGACCCCATGATTTCACGCAGGAAATATTCAATGGCTTTTACATCATGGTTTGTCGTGCGTTCAATTTCTTTGATTTTAAGAGCGGCGGGTTCGTCAAAATTTTTGACGGTATCACGTAAAAAAGAAACTTCTTCCGGTGTGAATGCACGGATTTCAGCAAAATCCGGATTTTCTGCCATGGCGACAAGCCACTCTACTTCTACATGGAGACGGTATTTTATTAAAGCCCATTCCGAAAAGTAGTTTTCTAAAGGTTCGGCAATGGCCCCGTAACGTCCTTCTAGCGGTGTAAGTGATTTAATACTCATGTTCATCCCTCATCATTCTCTTCAGATTAACAGCAAATATGCAGTTGTTTTCTCAAAACTATGATTATTATACTACATTACAACCATAGAATGCCACGGTCTGAGTTAATTTAAGCGTTGGCTGCGAGAATAAACTTTGTTTGGGGAGGACTTTTAGATCTGGCCGCTGATAAATAAATAATTCGGGACGGTTTTTGGCCGGATAAAATCTTCCACATATTTTAAAATCTGTTATAATGAAGATAATTATACAAACAGAGAAGAGAGATGAGTGTATGGCGATTAATGGAATTTCTTCAGCTGCCGCTGGCAGCAGTGCACAAGATACATTGGCCGCAATCAACAGTCTGAAACAACAGAAAACGGCGATTGAAAAGCAGATTACTGAACTTCAAGCGCAGAAATCAGACAATAAGGCCGATGCGCTGATTAAGAATCTGGAAAAACAAAAGGCAGCGATTGAAAAGCAGATTGCGCAGCTGCAAAGCGCTGGCGGCACAGCTTCGACATCTGTAAGCAAGGATGAAACCGCAGCAAAGACGCCTCAGCAGCAAGATGAGGAACTCAATGCAAGATTTGGCCCGGCCTATACGACGGAGCTTAGTCCCAAGGCTATGGATTCGCTGACGGAAAAAGAACAAGATAAAAACAAGGATAAAGAAGCAAATAGAATAAATGGGACATTGTAAGTGCTTTGACTGTAAAACGATCCCAGACAAAAGCTCCTGTCAGCAGAGAACTGACAGGAGCTTTGTTTTGTATCTTAGCAGAGGCTATGCCTTGATGGCCCAGCGAAGTTTGGCGGAACGGGCGCGGCTGTTGCGATGGCATTCTTCGGCGCAAGCACGGCCAGGATCGGTGGCGATTTCCGCGAAGAGGCCTTCTCGCAGATAATGCCTAAAGGCCTGCTTGACCCGCCGGTCTTCACCGGAATGAAAGGTTAAGATCGCAACCCGTCCTCCGGGAGCAAGTACGGCTGGCAGTTTTGATAAAAATTCGTCGAGGACCTCGAATTCATTGTTGATATCAATGCGCAGAGCCTGGAAAGAGCGCTGACATGATTTTTTAATATCGTCCTCGCTGAGTTCGGACAGAGGACGCAAGGTTTTTTTGATCAGATCGCGCAGCTGGGTCGTGGTTTCGATCGCCTGCCCTTTTTTTATGGCATTGACGATTGCCTTGGCAATGATTCTGGCATGCGGTTCGTCGGCATTTGCGAGCAGCATATCTTCAAGTTCGGCTGCCGATAATTTTGGCAGCAATGCGGAGGCTGGCTCTCCGGCAGCTGGATTGAGGCGCAGATCAAGCGGCCCGTCTGCCTTAAAGGAAAAACCGCGGTCCGGGTTGTCAATCTGCATCGAGGAAACTCCGAGGTCAGCCAGAACGAAGTCAAACAGACCTGATTCCGGCAGGAGCTCATCAATCCGGGAAAAATTCATCTGCCGGATTTCCAGCAAGCCTGGGCCATATCCCAGGTGTTCCAGCCGCTCTTGGGTACGTGGCATTTCAATCGGGTCGACATCGGTCGCGTACAGGTGCCCCAGAGATTTTAATTGCTCTAGCATTGCCCGGGTATGTCCACCGTAGCCAAGTGTTGCGTCAAGACCGGTCTGCCCCGGTTGTATCTGAAGAAAATCCAGGATTTCATTGACGCAGATCGAGATATGCATGCCGGCCGGTGTGTTGCCCTTGTCTATAATTTTGGCAATATCGGCAGCGTATTGTTCCGGGTTCAATTCCTTGTATTTTTCCTGGTACTTTTTCGGGTGTGTCCCGCTATAGCGAATGCGTCGCTGATGCTTTGGTGCGCCTTCCATCGGGTTCTGCTCAGAAGCCATCGGAGAAATCCCCTCATTTCCTGTCAATTTAGATCATATATGTATTCCCTATGATAACAGGTGCTGTCAGCAATGGCAAATGACCTGCGGGCGCTAAAATAAAAATCGCAAGAAAATGGTTTTAAAATAAATAACTTTCCTTGGATTGCAGCAGGATTTTTTTCGCGCGTTATGGTATGTAATAGGGGAAAGTATAAAAGTTTTATTCACAGTATATCGGGAGGGGATATGACGATGATGAAGGAAGTAGCAAGGCGCCGCAGTATCAGAAAATATAAAGCGGAGCCGGTTTCAGAGGATGTGATCCGGCAACTGCTGGAAAGCGCCTGCCTGGCGCCGTCCGGCAGTAATACCCAGCCATGGCATTTTATTGTTGTGCGGGATCCACAGATAAAGACCCAGCTGGCCGCAGCCTCGCATCAGCAGCAATGGATGCTGGCGGCACCGGTATTTATTGTCTGCGTGGCGGATATTCGCTCCCGCGTAAAGACCGATCAGCCGCTGTTTGTCGATGAAAATACGCCGGATGAAGAGCTTAAGCAGATTATTCGAGATACCTCGATCGCTGTGACACATATTTTGTTGGCGGCAACGGAGCTGGCGCTTGGAACTTGCTGGGTTGCCTGGTTTACACAGGCGGCGATTCGTCCGATTTTAGATATTCCAGAGGATAAATATGTGGTGGGTATTCTGACCCTGGGCTATGCAGCGGAAGAACCTGCCGCGCGCCCCCGCAAAAATATTGAGGATGTTTTGCATTACGATTTGTGGTAAATACACCGGGCAATAAGGAAAACCTCCCGGGATAATTGGTAGAGAGGAAGTGGAATGTAATGAACGGAGCAATGGAAAAAATGCCGGCCCTGTTTGTCGGACATGGATCACCAATGAATGCCATTGAGGACAATCGCTATACGCAGCAGTGGCAGGCTGTCGCCAAAAAGCTGCCGCGGCCGTCGGCAATTCTGGCGATATCGGCTCATTGGTATACCCCGGGCTCACGGGTGACGGATGCACCAATGCCGGAGATGCTCTATGACATGTATGGTTTTCCTCAGGAATTGTATCAAGTAAAATATCCGGTTCCTGGGGCGCCGGAGCTGGCCCATCAGGTAAAACATTTGCTGGGGAATGATCTTCAGATTGATAACAGCTGGGGCTGTGACCATGGCGCCTGGTCAGTATTGTGCCGCATGTATCCACAGGCGGATATTCCGGTTTGTCAGCTTAGCGTAAATCGTGATGCCGGAGCGCGCGAGCATTTTGAAATCGGGGAAAAGCTTCGATCTTTGCGCGAACAGGGAGTCTTGATTTTTGGCAGCGGCAATGTGGTGCATAATCTCAGCCGGGTCAGCTGGGCCATGCGGGGCGGCTATCCCTGGGCCAGCGAGTTTGATCGCTATATCAGGGATCATATTATACGCGGGGAATATGATCCCGTAATGGATTATAAACAGGCCGGTGAGTCAGCCGCGCTAGCCTGCCCGATGCCGGATCATTTTTATCCACTGCTTTATGTGCTGGGCGCAGCGACTTCAGCTGAAAAGCCCACGGTCTTTAATGATTCCTGCACCTTGGGTTCCTTGTCGATGACGAGTTATCTATTTGCTTGATATTTGTACAAAGCAAAAACAAATAGAACACAAAAATCCGTACAAAAAACAACCGGCTGGATCCTTGGATCTGACCGGTTGTTCTTGTTATAGAGCAAGCTAATTAAATTTTGTTTACTATATTTTAAAGGCCCGGATGGCACGCTGAAGTTCTTCTGCCATTTTTGCCAGGTTGTGGCTGGCTCCTGAAATTTCTTCCAACGAGGCGGATTGTTCCTCACTGGCAGCAGAGATACTTTGCGCCTGATCACTGACCTGGCGGCTTTCGTCATGAATTGTTTCGACAGCATGAACCATTGTTTGTGAATGGCTGGTAACAGCGGTAATTGCCGCTGTTATTTCGCCGATGCCTTTTGTCATCAGCTGCACCATGGAGGTGATTTCACTGAAGCTTTGTCCGGCTCCGGCCACGGCCGTGCTGCCGGCATCAACTTCGCGTTTTCCCTCCTGCATAAAGGTTACCGCCCGGTTGGTGTTGAGCTGAACTTCGCTGATTAAGGCGGTGATTTGTTTGGCTGCTGTTTGTGACTGTTCGGCAAGTTTGCGGATTTCCTCAGCTACTACCGCAAAGCCACGGCCCGCTTCGCCGGCACGCGCGGATTCGATGGCGGCATTGAGCGCCAGCAGATTTGTCTGTCCGGCAATTCCAGCAATTACTTCGATGATTTGACCGATCTGACCGGATTTTTCATCGAGCGCATGGATGGCCTCAACGGTGGCGTTGGTTTTGGTTTCAATGATGGTCATCTGGTCTACAGCCTGATGAATCGCTTGTTCCCCGCTGCTGGCCGTGTTGTTTGTCTGGTCCGCCGTTTGGGAGACATATCCGGCATTGCTGGAGACGCTGTTAATTGCATCGGCAATACGGTTTACATCATCTTTTGTCTTTTGTGCCAATTGCAGCTGTGTCTGCGCTCCCTGTGCAACCTGTGTTGTCGATTCGGCCACCATATCTGCAGCCTGAGCCGATTGTTCGACGGTGGCGTTCAGTTCTTCGGCAGAGGTTGTCAGATTTGTCGTTAAGCTCGATACCTGCTGAATAAAGCTGCTGAACTGACGCAGCAGGGTATTGAGTGCCGTGGCGAAGCGCCCAAACTCATCCTCTCGTTGCAGCGATATTTCTTTGAGGCGAATCTGACCGTCACTGTCGGTAGCAATTCCCTGCTCCAAGGTAGCAAAGGAAGCCGTGATCAAGCGGATTAGGGACATAGCTGCCAGTAAGGTAACAAAACCACTGCCAAGGACAATTGCCAGCACGAGCTTCAACTGAAAATCAATTTTTTCAAGATTTGACTGCATTTCACCTTCGCTTTCCAAGCGGATTTTATCGGTGAAATCGGCAAGGGTTTCTGACTGGGCATCAAATTGCGGCATTAACTGGTTGCCGCCAGCGGGGCCTTCATCGATGTAGGCCTGTGCCATTTTTTGCCCCAGGGCATAATAGACATCAAAAGACTGTTCGTATTGATCAAGAAAGGCAGATTTTTCGGGTTTCAGTTTACGATATTCGCTTACTGCGGTTTTAAAGCTTTGGGCGTTTTCAGCGGCGTTGGCAAAGCCGTCATCTTTTCCGTCCTGGGCTCTGGTAGCGCTGATGTCACTGAGAAACTGCTGGACCTGAATGACGGATTTTTCCATTTCATCGGCAGCAGCCGTTGCCGGGTAGCTGTCGGAGCGTACGGATTCATTGTGGAGCAGGACAGCAAAGATTAGGGCAGAATTGATACATACCATAAACAGAATCATAAGAACTAATGCTTTTAGTTTTCCCCGACATGATTTTGGCATCATACTATACACTCCTGTACTATATTTGTAAAATTTTGATAAAATGGTTCTTTGGACCTATGGGTTAGTAATTCTTTGTCGACGGTCAATTTCCTGCTGGATTTCGTATGGTGAAATAAGTTAGTACCAGCAAGAATCGATAGGTAACTCCGGGCATAATTTGTCAGCGGAACCTAAATACGCTATACTATTGATGATAGCGATGCTTAAACAACAATAAGTGTTAAATAATAAGAGGTGAATTTTATGAAACGAATTTTTATAGGGGTGTTGCTGGCGCTCACATTTTTAGGAGTCGAATCGTCCACAACGTGGGCGGCCACGGTGCCACCGCTCCAAACCACTGTGCCGGAGCCGGTGGCCGCTGTGTTGTTTACGAGTGGGAAGATAGAGGAAATCCAGGATAATCGGATCAGAGTTAAGGGAACCGGTGCGTATGAGGATATCATTGTCAATAAAGCGGAAGGCACGTATGTGCTGCAAGCGGAGGATGGCAGTCCGCTTGTTTTTGACCAGTTGAAAAAAGGAGATTCGCTGACGGCATATTACACTCCGGCAGTAACCCGAAGCCTGCCGCCGCAGGCGCGGGCAATCGCCCTTATTGCGGGGGAGGTAAAGACAGGAAGTCCGGGGAAATACATGAAAGCCGTTGCTGTGGAGAAAAATGCGGATGGCAGTGTGCGGGTATTAAGCAGTAACCGGGATGTCTGGGTAACAATCCCGGCGACGCTGTTGCCGCCGGCCGCAGCGGTAAAAGCGGGATCAGAACTTATTGTCTGGTATGAAATCATGACGATGAGCATGCCGGGACAGACCACGGCAACCAAAGCCGTTTTGCTACCAGCCATGGCAGATATTCTTGTGCATAAGGGTGCTGGTGTCATTGTCGTTGGAGGCCGGGAATTGGCGCTGGGGACCGACGACCGGATTGAAGAGCGACAAACTGGATTATTGCTGCCGCTACGGGTGATTGCTGAAAGTCTGGGTTACCAGGTTGTCTGGCATGATGACAGCAAAAGTGCAGAACTTTTACAAGGAAAGCGAACGGTAGCTACCGTTACACCCGGCAGTAAAATATGCAGCCGTTATAAAATGACGCTTTCCCTCGATGGCGTGCCAGAACTTGTCGATGGACATATGCTGGTTCCGACTGAATTCTTCACGAAGGCACTGCAACTGCAGGTTGCGATCAGTGACAGCCATATATAAGAATTTTGCTGCCGGGGGAATGCCGCTGCCGGTGGAAAACTCCTGTCAATTTTTACGTTGACAGGAGTTTTTTTATTAGTAAATATAGCCGGCTTGTTGGGAGCTGTGGCTAGAGGTGTTCGCTAGGGGAATGGCTATGGCAGTTGCCAAAAAAAGACTAAATACTATTAAAATTCACAAAATATATAAATGTGAGAGTTTTACGTCTTGGCGGACAAGCCTTGACCGGGAAAATGAATCGGCGTATAATCGGCAATGTTGCACTTTTGATCGTGCTTGTCTGACAAAACGGGAGATTACGGAGGTATCAATGAAAATATTAGAACAGTTCAGCATTTTGTTTGCTATTACTTTTTTTGCTGAGGTCATCAAACATCTGCTGCCATTTCCGATTCCGGCGAGTATATATGGCATGCTGCTACTGTTTAGCGTTCTTTGCCTGGGCTGGGTTAAGCTGGGGAATATTGAAAAAGCCGGCGGATTTTTTATTGAAATCATGCCGATTATGTTCATTCCGGCAGCCGTAGGCTTGCTGGTATCCTTTCAGCAGCTGGAGGCCATGTTTATACCAGCGGTTATTACCGTGATTGTGACTACGTTTGTCGTATCTGCAGTCACCGGGATTGTGACCCAGTGGGTCATACGTTATGAGAGGAGACGAGAAAAATGAATGAGTTTTTATTTAATTCCTGGACATTTGGCATTGTGATCAGCATTGTCAGCTATCAGTTCGGAATTTTTTTGAAAAAAAAGTACAAATCACCACTATTAAATCCGTTGCTCGTTTCGATTACCTGTGTGATTTTGTTTCTGGTAACATTTGATGTCGATTATGAGAGCTATTACAACGGGGCCAAATACCTTGGGTATCTGCTGACACCAGCAACGATCTGCCTGGCGATTCCACTTTATGAGCAGCTGGACCTGCTGAAAAAACATCTGAAGGCGATTTTGCTCGGGGTGTCTGCCGGCGTGTTGGCCAGCCTCAGCAGCGTGTATCTGTTGGCATTGCTGTTTCACTTCTCGCATGAGCAGTATGTGACCTTTTTGCCAAAATCCATAACGACGGCCATCGGCATCAGTATTTCTGAGGAACTGGGCGGTTTTGTGACCGTGTCGGTAGTAGCAATTATCATAACCGGGATTCTTGGCAATATCGCTGCGGAAAAGATCTGCTCCATCTGCCGCATTCAGGAACCCGTGGCGAAAGGGCTGGCAATCGGAACTTCGTCGCATGCGATCGGGACCGTCAAGGCGATGGAGATGGGAAAAGTTGAAGGGGCCATGAGCAGTCTTACCATTGCGATGGCTGGAATATTTACCGTGTTTATTGTGACATTTTTTTCGGACTTATTATAAAACCGTATACAGTAGTTTTAGGGCTGTCAGCAGAAGTGTTTTTTGCGGCAGTTTTTTTTGTACCCTTTTATCATTTTTATATTTGACAATGCATATATAAAAAGAGTAATATAAAGAAAAATTGTTTTGGAAGGGCGGATTCAATGGCACTGCATCATACTTTACTGGGCCTGCTGGCACAGCACCCTATGACCGGTTACGAAATAAAGCAGACGTTTTCTTCTTCGATTATTTTTTTCTGGAATGCGCATATCAGTCAAATATATCGCGAGCTTTCGCGGATGGAGGAAAAGGGCTGGGCCAGCTCCCAGGTGGAGCCACAGGCAGGCAAGCCGGATAAAAAGGTGTATTCGTTGACGGCTGCCGGGAAACAGGAATTTTTGTGCTGGCTGCGGGCGATGGCAACGCCGGCACCGGAGATCATCAAAAGTGAATTTTTAGCAAAGATCTTTTTTGCCGCGGACATGGAAGCGGGGCAGCTCTCGTATGAAATCAAGCATTTTCTGCAGCAAAAGGAACGGGAACTGGTTGTTTATCGCGAGCTTGAGCAGACGGCGGGAAAATGTACGGTTGAGAGATGTCGATTTGCCATGATGACGCTGCAACGGGGGATTTCCTGCGTGCAAGCCGATATCGTCTGGGCTCGTGAGTGTCTGGAGCAGCTTGGACATTGCACTAAAACAGCGGAGGAGGAAGACAAATGAAGGTTACAGCGATTAACGGCAGTCCGCGCGGACGCCACAGCAGCACGCAAAAAATGCTGGCGGCTTTTTTACGGGGAGCAGAGCAGGCCGGGGCCCAAACACAGGAGGTTTTTTTGGCGAAAAAGAAAATCAGTCCCTGTCAGGGTTGTTTTTCCTGCTGGCTTAAGACCCCAGGCAGCTGTGTGTTAAAAGATGATATGGAAGAGCTGCGGCCTTTGCTTGAAGCTACCGATCTATTGGTTTTAGGAACGCCGCTGTATTATGATCATATTACAGCGCAGTTGAAGACTTTTATGGACCGTTCGATTCCGGGCTGCGAACCGTATTTTCAAAAAGACGCGTGGGGCGAGTGCCGGCATACACGAAGAAATGGCGGACTGTCGCCTAAACTTGTGCTGCTTTCAAACTGCGGGTTCCCTGAGCGGTCGCATTTTCAGGTGCTGTCCCATTGGATTGAACGCGTGGCACGCAATATGAAAACAGAAGTGTTGGCTGAAATTTATGCGTCGCAGGGCGGGCTGTTAAGCGCGGGAATTCCTCAGCTGGCACCGGTTATAGACTCCTATCTGGAACAGGTTGAAGCCGCCGCCAGGCAGCTCATTCGTGATGGTGCGGTAAGTGAAGAGACCAAGTCCTTGTTGTCACAAAACTTTTTGCCGGACGAGGTTTATATCGCGCAGGCAAATCAGTATTTTGCCACGATGCTGGCAGCGCGTAAGGGGGAGAAATGAGGAAATACGAAATGCTGGGAAGGTGGGATGCTGCATGGTAACAATATATTATCTGTCTGCTACGGGGAATTCGCTGCATATGGCGCGAAAATTGGAGCAGCTGCTTGCTGAGCCGGTGCAGCTGCGTTCGATCGCCCAGGCAATGGAAACGAAGGATTTTAAGCCGTCTGGTACGGTGGGCTTTGTCCTGCCGCTTCACTTCTTTTCCCTGCCGCTGCTGGCCGAAGATTTTTTACAGAAGCTTGATCTGTCGGAAGCGGAATATACTTTTGGCATCGTTACGGCGGGGTTTCACTATATCAGTGATGCCAGCCATGAACTTTCTGCAAGAGTGCAGCAGGCTGGCGGAAGCCTGGAGGCGTTTTTTTATGTGGATATGGTATCGGTGTACCTTCCGTTGAATGATTTGCCGGCACAGCCGGTCATTGACCGGCGCTTGCAGAAGGCAGTGCAGCGGCTGGAGAAAATTGCCGGAAGTATTTCTAGGCGCCAAAAGGTCCGGGTTCGTGAAATCTTTGCTTGGCCGTCACGCTTTATGCATCGTCTCGTGAAGAAACAACCGAAAAAACTCGATGCGGAATTTTTATCCGGAGCAGATTGTACTGGCTGTGGTCTGTGCCAGCGCATTTGTCCCAAACAGAATATCCGCCTTGAAGATAACCGCCCGCAATGGCAGCATGACTGTACGCAGTGCCTGGCCTGTTTGCATGCCTGCCCACAGGCCTGTATTGACCTGGGACAGCGGACAAAAGGCCGCCGGCGGTATCATCATCCCGAGATTGCCATAAAAGATTTGCTGTAAAGGAGAAATTGCCGGGAAGTATGGGGAAGGTTTTTTCTCCAAACCAGCGGGGAAATTTTTGAGAAAGAGGGGACGATGTGAGTAAATTTACTTCTTACAGAATCGAACCGGAGCAGGCTGGCCTGTTGCTCGAGGACTACCTGAAGCAGATTCTGCAGTTTTCCGGACGGCGCGTGCAGCGACTGACCCGGCAAAAAGGGATTTTGCTAAACAACAGAGCGGCATTTTTGCAAAAAAAACTTAAAGCTGGTGACCAGCTAAAAATAAAAATAGAAACAGACGAGAGCTATGGGGTGGAACCGGAGGCGGGGCAGGTCGAAATCCTCTATGAGGATGAGTTTATGCTGGTGCTCAATAAACCGCCCCGACAGCTGGTTCATCCGGCGGGGCAGACTGCTGCCGGAACGCTGGCAAACTATCTTGCCTACGAATTTCAGCAGCGCGGCGTATGCAGCGCGATTCGGCCGTTGCATCGCCTGGACCGCGATACCTCGGGCTGCATTATCTTTGCCAAGGATGCAAACAGCCAGTTTTTGCTTGAGCAGCAGCTGAAGGATAAACGCCTGCAGCGGCAGTATACGGCTTTGACAGCAGGCTGCCCGAAAACCGCGACGGGCGTTATTGAGGCTCCGATTGGTCGTGATCCGGCGCGCCCCAATCGCCGCGCGGTAAGAAAGGATGGCGATCCGGCAAGTACCTTGTATCGGGTGGCCTTTTCAGCGGGGGGAATGTCGCAGCTGGAACTTACGCTCCTGACTGGCCGTACCCATCAGATCAGGGTGCATTTGGCACATATTTTATGCCCGATTCTTGGCGATGGCATGTATGGCCGCAGGTCACCGTGGATCAGCCGACAGGCACTGCATGCTTCAAAGATTACCTTTTGCCGTCTGTCGGATCAGAAGGAAATTACAGTGGAAGCTTCCCTGCCGCAAGATTTCCATCAGGCACTGCTTCATTTTGAGGAGGAATAAGGCATGAATCAATTGATTTTATATCCTAAATGCACGACCTGCCAGCGGGCTAAGAAATGGCTGGATGAACAGGGAATTTCCTATAGCGAGCGCCATATAAAGGAGCAGAACCCGACGGCGGTGGAACTGGAAGCGTGGCACTCGCGCAGCGGATTGCCCTTGAAGCGTTTTTTCAATACGAGCGGGCAGCTGTATAAAATGCTGCAGCTTAAAGACAAACTGCCGGGAATGTCGGAGTCGGAGCAGTTTGCCCTCCTGGCCAGTGACGGCATGCTTGTCAGACGGCCTCTTTTTATCAGTGAAGAGCAGGTCCTGGTGGGGTTCAAACCGGAAATCTGGGCTGGAATCAAGTAGCTATACAGTTGTTAAGATTTCATTTCCTATGGTATGATACAATCTGGCAGTGCAGTATGGCTGCAAAAAACAAGGAAAATGGAGACGATGTATGGAAAATTTACCAAAATGCCCACAATGTAATTCAGAATATACCTATGAGGATGGGGCGATGCTGATTTGCCCGGAATGCGCGCATGAATGGGCGCCGACAACAGCCGTAGCCGGCGATCAAACGGCGGTTAAGGATGTTAATGGAAATCTGCTGCAGGATGGTGATTCGGTAACGATCGTCAAAGACTTGAAGGTAAAAGGAGCTTCGGCGCCGCTGAAAAAAGGGACCAAGGTAAAGAATATTCGCCTCGTTGAAGGTGGCGATCATAATATTGATTGCAAAATTGATGGTTTTGGTGCGATGAGTCTGAAATCGGAATTTGTGAAAAAACTTTAATGTTTTTTAGCCTGCTTGAAGAATTTGTTTAGCAGATAAAAGTTCTGCCGCCCGCTGTGGGTGGCAGGATTTTTTTATTGTCATATGGTAATGGTAATAAAATGATGATAAAGCACTTGGCGCCGAAGAATGGTTACCGGTTTGCTGATGAAAAAGAGGGGGAAAGCAGATGCTGCAGCTGCGGTTTGATGAGGTACGGTTTTTTTCTGACGGCAGGAATCTGGTCCGGTGTGCTGGAAAATGGGGCTGTATCGATATGGCGGGCCGGGAGATTGTCCCCTGCTTGTATGATCAGATCCGTGAGGCTGGCGAAGGTATTCTCTATGTTCGACAGGGAGATCTTTGGGGGCTGTGGTCAGGGGAGGGCAGGGAACTTTCACCCTGTGTGTTTGCCGCTGTCCGGTCGTTTAGCGAAGGCTCCGCGGCGGTACTGCAGGATGGGAAATGGGGCTATATTGACAGCCGGGGCCAGTATATCATGGCACCGCGCTTTATAAAAGCTGAATCCTTTGCCGAGGGCTTCGCCCCGGTAAAGACAGGTGCGGGCTGGGGCTATATTGACCGAACGGGGGCGGTCTGTATTGCCTGCCGCTACGAAGCGGCACAGCGATTTTCGGCCGGGGCGGCCTGGGTTAAGCTTGGCGGCTACTGGGGCATTATTGATACCGCCGGTACACTGCTTACGGATCTGTGCTATGCCCAGGAAACACTGGAGTCTTTTTCTCGGGGCGCCGTTGCAGTATTGAAAAATGGGCAGTATGTGTTTGTCGATAGCCGGGGACGGGAACTGAGCCGCGGCTATGACAATTGCATGCGCTTTTTTGAGGGAAGGGCCGGTGTCTGCTGGGAGGGCAAATGGGGGTTTATTGATCTGTCCGGTAAAGAGCGGGTAAAGCCTTGTTATGACGATGTCCAGGTATTTGCCGAAGGGCGGGCCAGGGTCCGCCTTAACGGGAACTGGCGGCTGATAGATGCCGAAGGAAATGAGCTGACAACGGGGGGCTACGATGAAATTGATGATTTTTCCGAGGATCTGGCCGCTGTCGGCTTGAATGGGCAGCATGGCTATATTGACCGTCAGGGGCAAGTGGTCGTTGCGCTTCGCTATGAGTATTCGCGCGGTTTTTTAAAAGAGAAACGGTTTAAAGCCGGGCAGGCATTGGTTCACCAGGGGAAGGTCTGGGAGTTTATTGATCGGGAGGGAAACCGGAGCGCTTCTCTTGTCTGTGATGAGCTGAAACGCTTTTCTGAAGGGCTGGCGGCGGTGCGAGTGGGAAACCTGTGGGGCTATATCGATGAACGTGGGCAGATAGCTATTGCCCCGGCATATGACAGCGCCGGGGCATTTTCTGAAGGGCTGGCCCCTGTCCGTCAGGGGCAGATGGGCTATATTGACCGGGCGGGCAATCTCGTTACACCGCTGTGCTTTGAATATGCGTTTTCCCTGCAGGCTGGGGCAGCTCTGGTTATGACAGCGGAGAAATGCGGCTTTATTGATGCCGAAGGAAATTTGATGCCATGGAGTCAGGCGGAGCCTGCTGTGACAGCACCTTCGCTCCCGGCGGTAGCTGTGCTTGATGCGCATCGGCTTCGCTTTGCCGCTGCGGACCGCTTTAGCGAGGGTCTGGCTGCCGTAAGGGAACAGGATCACTGGGGGTTTATTGATGAAACCGGCGAGCGAGCGATTCCGTTCCTATACGATGAGGTTTCTTCGTTTTGCAGTGGCCGGGCTTCAGCCCGCCGCCAGGGCCGCTGGTATCTGCTGGAAAAATCGGGGAGAGAAATTTTGCTGCAGGCTTATGATCGGATCGGGCCTCATGGCAATCGTCCTTTATTTATTGAAGGAAGGGCTATTGTCGAAAAGAACGGCTTAGCCGGTTTTATTGATGAGCGGGGACAGGAAATCGCGGCGACGGTCTATGAGGAGGTCAATGGTTTTTCTGAGGGCCTTGCAGCCGTAAAAAAGGGCGGTCGCTGGGGGTTTATTGACCTGCAGGGGCGGATGACGATTCTGCCCTGTTATGAAAATCGTCATGGCTTTATAACGGCTTTTGTCGAGGGGCGGGCGTTTGTTCAGCGGGGGGGACAGTATGGCTACATTGATCGGCAGGGTTGTCTTGTTGTTGCCCCGCAGTATGCTTTTGCCTGTTCCTTTAGTCAGGGGTTGGCTGCGGTACGGGATTCTTGGCAGTGGGGCTATGTTGATTTGACGGGAAATGAGATCATTTGTCGGCAGTTTGAGGAGGCCGGAAGTTTTGCCAGCAACGGCCTGGCTCCGGTCCAAAAAGATGATGCCTGGGGCTTTATTGATCAGGGGGGGAAGCTGGTCATTGATTTTGCCTATGATCGGGTACAGGTTTTTTCGGAAGGCCTGGCCGCAGTGACGAGCAACGCGAGAACCGGTTTTATCGATCAAAGCGGAGCGATGGTCATAGCCGCGGAATTTGACAGTGCCAGCTCTTTTAACGCTGGACGAAGCCTTGTCATTAAAAACAAAAAACCGGGGATTTTGCTTTTGGACGGAACCTTGCGGATGCTGGAGGATTATGATCAAATCCGCCCGTTTTGTCAGGGCAAGGCGGCGGTGAGCCAAAATGGCAAATGGGGCTATATTGATGATTGTGGCCGCGAAATAATAAAGCCTCGTTTTGATATGGCCGATGGTTTTTACGGGAGAAGGGCCTTGGTGGAGCTTGAGGGCCGCTGGGGCTATGTAAATGAAGCCGGAGAGATATATTAAGCGGGCAGACAAATTGGAGCCTATGGAGGCGGCCTGATCACAGGCAATTTAGCAAAGGGATTGACAGAAATAAACGGATCATATAATATAGTGTATATACACGTAATGAGGTTGAAAGATGAAGAAAGAAATTACCCAAACCTATCCCAAGCCGCCCAGTCCTTGCAACTGTATGAATATACACCGGGCGTCGCGGGCCGTTGTCAAATTTTACGATGAGATTTTAAAGCCAAGTGGCTTGACGATTTCGCAGACGGGGATGGTCAAACAGATTGAACTGCTCGCCCCGGTCAATATCAGTGAATTGGCGCGCGAGATGCGCATCGACAGGACAACGCTTAACCGTAACTTGAAGCCGCTTACGGCAGCTGGTTTAATCACCGTTGAAACAGGAAGTGATTCGCGGACCAAGCAGGTAAATCTCACTCCTGCCGGCAAAAAAGCGGCTGCAGAGAGCTGGCAGCTTTGGTGCGAAGCGCAGGCAATGCTGAAAGGCTATCTTGGGGAAAATGATTTGGAAAAATTTGTTGATCTCATGGCAAAGCTGGAAGCTTTGGTACCATAAACCGGAGGCATCCGGTTTTCTTTACCACAAAAGGTGTATATACACATTTTAAAGGGAGTGTTTTTATGGAAA
Organism: Selenomonadaceae bacterium; assembly: GCA_963678095.2. Lineage (GTDB taxonomy): Bacteria > Bacillota > Negativicutes > Selenomonadales > Selenomonadaceae. The sequence continues at coordinate 1,918,037 of OY782746.1, forward strand.
AAAATTTTAGTGTACAGGATATTGGATTACTGGCAGATCTGCTGAAAATAGAAGGCGGCAAGGGGAAATATTTTGCTGGCAAAGACCTCGGTCTCACCGGCTGTGAAGTCTCCGTAAACTGTCTGCCGGCAGGAACAGGGGTCCCGTTTGTTCATGCGCATAAGCAAAATGAAGAACTGTATATTTTTGTGCGGGGTGAAGGTGTTTTTTATATCGATGGCAAGGAATTTCCTGTCTGTGAGGGCAGTCTGGTAAGGGTTGCGCCTGAGGGAGAGCGTGCCTGCAAGGCCGGTGCGGCAGATTTATATTATATCTGTATTCAGACGCAGGCTGGCAGCCTGCAACAGGCAACCTTTGATGATGGCGTACTGAAGGAAACAAAGAGTTCCTGGATGAAGTGAGGGAAGAAAAAATTTTACCGCATAAAAAACAGCAGGAATTTGCCGTTTTATGCAGTAATAGTAAGTAATACTTATTTTACTATAAAAATAGTATATGTCGGGGGCATCTGTCTTCGTCAGCTGTTCATGCAAGTCGGTTATTGCAAGATGAAAGTTGATGAAAGCAGGTGCTCTTTTTTTCATATAAATAAATTTAAGGAGCTGTATATTTTGACAACAAAGACACAAGTGATTGTTACGAAACCGATTAAGAATCTGGGGGTAGCACTTATTTTAAGTGCCCTATTTGGTCCGCTGGGGATGCTCTATGCAACGATTATGGGGGCAATTATTATGGCGGTGGTGTATGGTCTTATTTGTTTGTTTACTTTTGGGCTGGGGCTTACGGTAATATGGCTGCTCAATCCGATTTGCATGATTTGGTCTTATATCGCTGTAAAAAATTTTAATAAAAATCTATTGCAGGAAGCAGCGGAGATCTAGGCGAATCGTCGAGCTATTGCTGGGTATTTATTTTTCTTGTGCTGCGTGTTATATTGAAGGCCTGGGACTGCTGCGGGAAAGTTTTTAAAATTTATGCAGCAGTCGGAGGTATATGCCAATGATACTAAGTGCCAGTCGACGGACCGATATTCCCAATTATTATAGTGCCTGGTTTTTGAAACGACTGGAGGCGGGCTTTGTCTGTGTGCGCAATCCCTTTAATCCACGACAAGTCAGCCGGATTACGCTGTCACCGGCGGCGATTGACTGCATTGTCTTTTGGACCAAAAATCCGGGGCCATTGTTGGAGCAAATCGATCGGTTGCAGCCATATACGTATTATTTTCAATTTACGCTCAATCCTTACGCCCGGGATATAGAGCCGCTGGTTCCCGGCAAGGCAACAGGAGGCCTCGACCTATTTCGGCGATTGGCCGAAAAAGTTGGCCGGGAGAGGGTGCGATGGCGTTATGATCCGGTTTTATGCAATGATCGCTATACCGTGGCATACCATCTGCAGTGTTTTGGCAAGCTGGCGGCAAGGCTTGGCGGTTATACGGAAAGCTGCACGATAAGCTTTCTGGATCTTTATCGTCACAATAAAAATATTTTGGCACAGCGGGGAATCAGGACGCCTACAGAAACGGAACGCAGGGAACTTGCCGCCGGTTTTGCGCTGGCAGCCAAGGCTTATAAAATCAAGCTAAACGCCTGTGCCGAGGACGGAGATTATCAGGCCTTTGGCATCGGACGAGGGGCCTGCATTGACGGCGAATTGATAGAGCGGCTTACCGGCAAGCGGATTCCCTTGTTAAGGATAAAGGCCAGCGAAAATTCTGTGGTTGTGCCCCCAGTGCTGATATCGGTGCCTATAATACCTGTGCCAATGGTTGCCTCTATTGCTATGCCCAAACAGGAAAACCTTGGCGCCAGGCTTTGGTCGACTCGCCGCTGCTTGGCTCTATTCTTGAGGCTGATGATATAATAACCGAACGCAAAGGAAGCACGAAGCAGATACGGCAACAGCAGCTTTTTTAAAAGCTGCTGTTGCCGTGTTTATTTTATTGCGAAAAACAATTGACAACCGGACCAAATGAGGATATGATATAAAACATAATTGAGAAGGATTATCAACAACCTAACTGCTACGGCGGTTATATTTTTTACATATACAATGAGAATGATTATCGATAAATAGCGGAGGGGAATATGCATTTTTCATTTGAGGACCTGCACGAGGTCATAAATGCTCTGACGACAGCTCTTGATGCCAAAAGCCATTACACCTGCGGCCATTCAGAGCGGGTAGCCGAATATGCCTTGCTGCTGGCACGGACGATGAAGCTTGATCGCCAGCAACAGCAACGCATTCATATCGGCGCTCATCTGCATGATATCGGGAAAATTGGCATTCCCGATTCGGTACTCGATAAACCGGGAAAGCTTACACCGGCTGAAGTTTTACTGATGAAGGGGCATCCGGCAATTGGTGACAAAATTATCAGTCAGGTGGCAATTTTTCAGCAATTTGTAACGGTTGTACGCTCGCATCATGAGCGCTTTGACGGCAGCGGCTATCCCGACGGACTGGCCGGTGCAGCGATTCCGCTGGAAGCAAGAATTGTTGCTGTTGCCGATTCGCTTGATGCCATGATCAGCACGCGTCCTTATCGCCGGGCCTATGATTTAGCGGCGGCGGTCAGAGAAATAGAGCACTGTCAAAAAAGTCAGTTTGATCCTGAGGTTGTTGCTGCTTTACTGACCCTTTATAAAAACGAGCAACTATTGCTGTCGGTCAGTTGAGCGGTGTTGGATATAAAAAAACAGAGGAGTGGAGTATATGTCAATTGTAGTTTTTGGTGCAGATTATCTGGGAGGGATTGAAAAAAATCTGTATGCCTGCGGGGTAACAAAGCTCGTCCATGTCTCCGGGCGCAAGGCTCTTGATCGCAATAAATCCTGTTTGCCGAAGACCACAGCCTTTATTCTTGTGCTGACGGATTTTGTCAATCATAATACAGCCAAAGCGGCAAAAACATTAGGCAAGTCCAATGACATTCCGGTCGTTTATGCGAAGCGGTCCTGGTGTTCGGTAGAAGAAAAACTTAAGGATGCGCAGCTGCTGCAGTAAACAGCCGGCAGTCTGTTTGAAGAAATATTTTAACGAAAAGGGGCGATGAAATGACGGTTCGTATTGATGCAGATGAAAAAAATTTAAGTTTACAGGTGGATGGGGATATTTATCAGGAGTATGCGCAGTGCTTATGCGCGATGCTGTATTCGCATGCTGACTGCGGCGTGAAAAACATGGAAATAGAAATTGATGCTACATATTATATTAACCAGAAGGGACAGCGATGCCTTGATGAAATGAAGCAGCTGCTCGAGCAACGCGGCCTTCGCGTCCATATGAACAGGGGGCAGCGCTAGGCAGAAAGAGCTTTGACTCAGCCGCCGTTCAGGAAAAATCTGAGCGGCGGATTTTTTCTTGACAATTAATATGACCGGTTGTATTATAATTAATAACAAGCTGACGGGAAGCATCCTTTGCGGGGATGGGCGTTGCTTTTATTATTCTAAACTTAAATATGAATGGTCATTTTAAATAATGAAAATAGAAAAGAGGGATTATTTTATGAAGAATTTTCAATTTATGAATCCGACAAAAATAATTTTTGGCAAAGGACAGCTGGCAAAAATGGCAGAGGAAATTCCTGCCGGAGCCAAGGTGCTGGTGCTTTATGGTGGCGGCAGCATCAAAAAAAATGGACTGCTGGCAGCCATCCATGAAGCTTTGGCTGATCATCAGGTCGGCGAGTTTGGCGGAATTGAGCCAAATCCATCGTATGAGACCTTGATGAAAGCTGTGGAGAAGATCAAAGCCGAGGGCTATGACTTTTTATTGGCGGCTGGCGGGGGTTCGGTTATTGATGGTACGAAGTTTATTGCGGCGGCAGTGCCGTTTGCGGACGGGGATCCGTGGCGGATTATTGGCGAGCGGATCAAGATTGTTGAAGCGATGCCCTTTGGCACGGTGCTGACGTTGCCGGCAACCGGATCAGAGATGAACAATGGAGCAGTAATCACCCATAAGGCTCTTTGTGCCAAGCTGCCGTTTATGAGTCCGTTGATTTTTCCGCGATTTTCAATTTTGGATCCCGAGTATACCTATACTCTGCCCCCACGTCAGATCGGCAATGGAGTTGTCGATGCTTTTGTCCATGTAATGGAGCAGTATCTGACCTATCCGGCCGGCGGCAAGCTTCAGGACCGGTTTGCCGAAGGTCTGCTGCTGACGCTGATTGAAGATGGCCCTGAGGCGCTGAAACAGCCTGAAAATTATGAGGTGAGGGCCAATATCATGTGGAGTGCAACCATGGCGCTCAATGGTCTGATTGGCAGCGGGGTACCGCAGGACTGGTCGACGCATATGATCGGGCATGAGATCACGGCTATCTATGGGCTGGATCATGCGCAGAGCCTGGCAGTTGTGCTGCCTTCCATGCTCGAGGTCATGCAGGCAGGAAAAAGAGAAAAATTGTTGCAATATGGCGAGCGTGTCTGGCAGCTTGCGGCGGGAACAGAACAGCAGCGGATCGATGCTGCGATTGCCTGCACCCGGACGTTCTTTGAGACAATGGGACTGGCGACGAAACTCGAGGCTTATGGCGTAGGGACAGAGGCTGTTGAGGCCGTTGCGGACAGCCTTGAAGCGCACGGAATGACAAAACTCGGTGAGACGGGAGCGGTGACGCAGGCGATCGTTCGTCAGGTGTTAGAAAAAAGCATCCGCTAGAAATCATGAATGAGATCAAATGCAGAAAGGATGAGCTGTTTTGGGAATTATCGAGATAAATCAGGAGGCCTGTATCCGTTGTGGCCGCTGTGCTGACGTGTGTCCGACAGGGCTTGTTGTGATGAGTGATGAAGGACCGGTAGAGCGTGATAGTATTTGTATGGCCTGTGGACATTGTGTTGCTGTATGTCCCACGGCGGCACTTGACAATACGCAGGCACCACTGGCCGGACAACAACCCATTGACAGAACGCTGCTGCCGGACGAAATCCAGGCGGAACAGTTCCTGCGGGCCCGGCGATCCGTGCGCTGCTATAAAGCAGAAACGGTGGCGAGAGAAAAAATTATGCGGCTACTGGATATTGCCCGGCTCGCCCCAAGTGGCGGCAATACGCAGGGGGTATCTTATCACGTTGTCGATGATCAAGCGCTTTTGCGCGAGCTTACGGCACGAACCGTTGACTGGATGGAGGTTCAGATAAAGGCAGGCAATGCCCACGGGGCGTATTATGCCGGGATGGTTGCTGCCTATCGTGAACAGGGGCGGGATGTCGTATTGCGCGATGCCCCTTGTCTGATTATTGCCCTGACGCCACGCACCTTCCAGCCGCGCGGCCGTGACAATACCCATTTTTCCCTGGCGTATGCGGAACTGATGGCGCCGGCATTGGGGCTGGGAACCTGTTGGGGCGGAATTTTTGAAGCCTGTGCGGCTTCCGGCTGGAAGCCATTGCTGTCGCTGCTGTCGATTTCCGAGGATATGCTGGTCAGCGGGGCTTTAATGGTCGGGATACCCCGCTATACGTATCAGCGGCTGGTGGAACGAAAACCACTACAGGTCAGCTGGCAGTCATAACGTAAAAATAACCAGAAGCGAAACGGCTTCTGGTTATTTTTTTTAGGCAGCAATATGGATTTTTTTGTAAGAGAATAAACGAGCCGGCAATTCATTGGCGGATTGTGTGCTATAATGAACCTATCTTGGGTAGGAGGCGTTTATTTTGAATGAAATCAGAGTGAGATTTGCTCCGAGTCCGACGGGGTATCTGCATATTGGAGGAGCCAGGACAGCTTTGTTCAACTGGCTGTTTGCCCGCAGTCAGGGTGGCAGGCTCATTTTGCGAATAGAGGACACAGATCGGGAGCGGCTCAAAGCGGATTCGGCCGCTCAGATTTTGACGAGCTTGAAATGGCTTGGCATCACCTGGGATGAGGGCCCGGAAATCGGCGGGGAATACGGACCGTATTGCCAGTCGGAACGGCTCGAAATTTACCAGCAAGAGGCCCAGCGGTTGGTTGCTGAAGGAAAGGCCTATTATTGTTTCTGTACGACGGAGCGGCTTAATGCACTGCACGAAGAGCAGCAGGCCGGACAGCTGGCATTTCGCTACGATGGCTGTTGCCGCAACCTTGATCCGGCAGTGGCCAGAGAAAGAATTGCCGCCGGGGAAGCAGCTGTAATTCGCCTGAAAATTCCTGCCAGCGGAGAAATCCGGGTACAGGATGAAATCCGGGGACGGGTAAAATTTTCGCTCGATCAGCTCGATGATTTGATCATCATGAAATCAAATGGAATCCCGGCGTATAATTTTGCCTGCGTCGTCGATGACCATTTGATGCGGATCAGTCATGTCATTCGGGCGGAAGAACATCTGCCGAACACGCCTAAGCAATTGCTGCTTTATCAGGCTTTGGGCTATCCGGAACCGGTATTTGCCCATCTGTCGATGATTCTGGCACCGGATCGCAGTAAGCTTAGCAAACGCCATGGAGCAACTTCGGTCGAGGAATTCCGGGCGCAGGGATTTTTGGCACCGGCTATCGTCAATTATCTGACCCTTCTTGGCTGGTCGCCGGGCGGCGAAGAGGAAATACTGACGATGGAGCAGGCGGTAGAGCTGTTTGATCTGGGAAAGGTTGCAAAAAAAGCGGCAATTTATGACACAAAGAAGCTGGCCTGGATCAATAGTCAGTATATGAATGCCTTGCCGCTGGAAGAGGTTGCAATGGCTGCACTGCCGTTTTTGGCAGCAGCCGGAATCTCAGCAGAGCAAGCAAAAGAGAATTGGGAAAAGTTCGTAGCGATTGTCAGCTTGCTGCGCAGCCGGGCTAAAACGCTGGTAGAGCTGGCCGACGGCGCGACCTATTTTTTTAACGCGGTCACTGGCTATGAGGAAAAGGGCTGGCGCAAACATTTTACAAAAGAAAATACCGCCTCTTTGCTGCGTGAGAGCCGGCAATGTCTGGCGGCAGTGGAAACTTTCACCGAGGCCGAAACAGAAACAGCTTACGGTCAATTGGCCCAAAAGCTTGAGGTGAAAATTGGTGAACTGATTCATCCGGCGAGGCTGGCCCTGACCGGACGGACGGCCAGTCCGGGATTGTTTGAGGTTATGGCGCTTTTAGGGCGCAGGGTTTGCCTCGAACGCTTTGATCAGGCTATGGCCTGGATTGAGCAGCTGCCGGAATAACCTGGACTGGGTTCTTGCATTTTTTGGGAAAAAGAGTTATGATGTACAGGAAGCCGCCGCCGCTGTAATGGCGGAGATATGCTTTGGACATGGCCCTATGGTCGAGTGGTCAAGACGCTGCCCTCTCAAGGCGGAAGCAGGGGTTCAAATCCCCTTAGGGCTACCATTTATAAAATTGGTGTTTAAAAAAATATATTGCCGCTATGGCGGTAACAAAAAGAAGACCCTGCGCGTGCAGGGTCTTCTTTTTGTTGTGCTGCCGGTCGATCAAAGGCAGCGGCAAGCAGTATAGCCAGTTAATTTATGGCAACATTTTCGACGGTGATCGCAAAGGTATAATAGAAAGTTTCACCGTTGATTTCTAATGGAAGAAAAATTTTCCGGCTGCTGCCGATGAGTTTTTTAGCTTCCTGGTACGTTCGGGGATACAGGTAGGTGGTATAGACCCGGGCAAGACCGCCAACGGATAGAGCGTCATCCGAGCAGAAAATAGCTTCGGCGACAAAGGCCTGTGGGGGGATGGTTGTCGGGCTTAAACCCTCTGGCTGTGTGCCGGTCAGTGCCGGTGTAGCCGAGCGGCCAACGCGATGCGATCTGCCGTCTGGATCGATGATGGCTGCCTGAGACCAGTCAATTTTGATCGGCTGACCGGTCTTGTTGGTCAGTTCAAAGGGGTATTCATAATAGTTGCCTTTTGGCTTGAGGGTAAAGACGATGGCGATCCGGTCGTCTTCAAAGCGAAGTTCTTCGCTGTAGGCCGGTTCGGTCAGGGAAAAGGTGTACCGCGGTGAGGCGGCGGCAGTGCTGGCCAGCAGCAGTGTCAGAAGAAAAAAGAGCAGAAATTTTTTCCACACAACAAAGACCTCCTGTTAATTTTTTTGCTGTAAAATGCCACTGTGCTTGACGGCTTTGACGGCCTGCTGAATGCGCGCTTCCTCCTGAACCAGGGCGAAACGGACGTAGCCCTCGCCCGAGGGGCCAAAGGCCTTGCCGGGAGTAACCATGACACCGGCTTTGTCAATCAAATCCAGAACAAAGGTCTCGGAATCTGTATAGGGGGCCGGGATCGGTGCCCAGACAAACATGGTCGCGGGTGGACGGTCTATCTGCCAGCCGATGGCGGTAAAGCCGTCACACAGGGCATTGCGGCGACGCTGATAGGCTGCCTGCGTAGCGGCAACGCAGGCTTGTTCTCCGGTGATGGCAGCAATGGCAGCCTGCTGCAGCGGCAAAAACATGCCATAGTCCATATTGGATTTGAGGGTCTTGAGGGCTGCAACAACCTCGGGATTTCCCAGGCAAAAGCCAATGCGGGCACCGGCGAGACCGTACGTCTTGGAGAGCGAATTAAATTCGACTCCAACGTCGGCTGCTCCGGGGTGGGACAGAAAGCTGCCACAGAAATTATTGTCGAAGACCAGATCGCTATACGCATTATCGTGCAGAATCAAAATCGCATACTTTCTGGCAAAGGCGATCAGCTCGCGGTAGAAGGAATCAGGGGCTATGGCCGTTGTCGGATTATTGGGATAAGAGAGGATCATAAATTTAGCCCGCCGGGCAATTGCCTCGGGAATGGCAGTCAGATCGATCAGATACTGATTTTCTTTTTTTTGTGGCATATAGTAAATCTCGGCACCGGCAAGACGCGGACCATCGGCAAATACTGGATAGCAGGGATCGGGAACGAGCACGAGATCGCCCTCGTCAATAAGGGCCAGGGAGATATGGGCCAGCCCTTCCTGGGAACCGAGCAGGGAACATATCTGTGTTTCGGGGTCGAGCGCAACTTTATAGCGTTTTTGATACCAGCGGCTGACCGCTGTCAGCAGGGCGGTTTGATCCTGTAGTGCATAAAGATAATTTTTTTTATCGGCAGCACTGCTGCACAGGGCCTCGATTACGTGCTGTGGCGGCGCAATATTGGGAGCACCAATGCTGAGATCAATAATATCGAGTCCCTGTTGCTGCTTTTGTTGTTTAAGTTCGGCCAGTCTGGCAAAAATTCCTTTACCGAACGGTGACATGCGTTTGGAAAGCTTCATAAACTTCGTCCTCCTCCAATCGGTTACGGTTGTGGTTGTTTACAAGATTACAATCTAATATACCATATTATTGGAGAAAAATCATTTTGCTATTAAAGTTTCAGCGTCATATCATACCAGACGGCTCCGCCGTGGCTTGAGGCAGACTGTCCGTTGTTTTCATAGCCGAATTTTTCATAATAGGGGATGAGATGCGCCTTACAGGTTAAAATGATATTTTCGCGGCCAGCTTGCCGGGCCAGCCCAATAAAGGCCTCCATGAGCTGAGCTCCAATACCCTGCTTCCAATAAGCTGGTGCGACATCAAGGCCGAAAATGGACTGGTTTTTTCCCTGTGGGCAATGATGCTCTGTGGAGAGAAACATTTCATCGCGGATTACGGGACTGTCCGTACAGCAGCCGTTGATAAATCCGATCAGCAGGCCGTTATCATCCTCGGCGCCGAGAAATGATGAAGAAAATGCCCGCCACCGGTCCTTCAGAACCGTTGGCGAAGCAGCTTCAGCGGCGGGGAAGCATAGAGCTTCTATTTCTCCCAGGCGCGCAAGGTCCTCATCGGTGATTTTTCTGATTTTTATGCTTGTCATAGCGATCATCCCTTCAAAAATAAATGAATATAGCATTTTTTGCATTAAAAATAGCAATATTTAAATTTTAATTGCATATAATGCCTGGTATACTGAAGAAAACAAAGCGAGGATTTCAACAGTATAGCATAAAATATGCTGCCGGCGGGGGCTTTGTATTTGTAAAAAGGAGACGAATTTATAATGAAATTTATGACGAAGGATTATGCCTTTACGTTCATTTTACTGGGAAGTGTAGCTGTCGGTGGGATTGCCGGAATGTTCTGGGGACCGGCAGTGGCCGTGGCAAAGCCGTTAGGCGATATATTTTTGAATCTGCTGTTTATGGTGCTTGTTCCAATGGTGTTTTTTGGGATTGCTTCTTCGCTTGCCTCGATGGGGGAGATGAAGCGTTTCGGCAAAATTATGGGCTGCGTTCTGCTGGTCTTTTGTGTTACCGGATTTATGGCAGCTATCCTGGGGGTTATGGTGACTGCCTGGTTTAATCCGGCCGCTGGCAGCAGTTATGCTTCGTTGCAGAGTATTTTTTCCGCTGGGGATATTGCTCCGCCGGCGCAGGCTCCGGGAACAGTAAGCCAGATTGTAAATGCGTTTACGGTCACGGATTTCCCGCAGCTTCTGAGCAAATCGCATATTCTGCCGCTGATTGTGCTGGCGGCGCTGATCGGTACGGGAACGGCGATGGCCGGCGAACAGGGCCGGGCGATGGCGGAATTTCTTGCCGCTGGCAATCTGGTAATGATGAAAGTCGTAAAGCTCATCATGTATTATGCCCCGATTGGGCTTGGCGCCTATTTTGCCAATGTCGTCGGCGAACTTGGGCCACAGATTCTTCAGGGGTATCTGCAGAGCTTTATGGCCTATTTGCTGTTAACGGTCCTGTATTACGGAATTTTTTTCAGCCTTTATGCATATGTAGCTGGCGGGCGCGGGGGAATCGGGGCTTTTTGGCGGGAGGCGATGCTGCCTTCGCTGACAGCGCTGGGAACTTGTTCCAGCGTGGCTTCAATTCCGGCCAATATCGTGGCCGCTGAAAAAATTGGTGTGCCCCGAGATATCGTTGATACGGTTATTCCCCTGGGGGCCAATATCCATAAGGATGGATCGGTCTTTGGCGGGGTGCTTAAAATTATGTTTTTGTTTGGCTTGTTTGGGCTGGATAATAGCAGTCTGGGAGCCTGCCTGGGAATTGTGGGGGTATCCTTTCTTGTCGGGGCGGTAATGGGAGGGATTCCCGGTGGCGGCATGATCGGTGAAATGCTGATTCTCAGCGTCTATGGGTTTCCGCCGGAAGCGTTGCCAATCATTGCCGTGATTAGCACGATTATCGATGCTCCGGCGACCGTGCTGAATTCCGTCGGCAATGTCGTCAGTTCCATGCTTGTTGCCCGCCTGGTAGAAGGAAAAAACTGGCTGGTGACTTCTCAGCCCAAGGGCGCTGACGTTGAATGCGTCAGGCTGTAGGCCGGAAAAACGAAAATCAAACCAGCCGGTGGCAATTTTTGCTGCCAGCTGGTTTGATTTTTTATCTCGTTTAAAAGGGTTTACGAGGCAGGATGCAGAAGTTTATGCGTATTGACTGGAGAAAAGATTAGCAGGAAAAGAGTGATTGGACATGACTTTAGCAAGGCGGATTGCCATCGCCATATGTTTTTTGCTCTTATTGTCCTTAAGCGTTGTCTTTGCGCTGTGCTACGTTTTACTGCCGGCAGAATTCAGTGCTTTGCTGCGGGAATATATGGGGTTGATTATACAGATTGGTTTGACGGTCATGGTTGCAGCTGCACTGGTTGCCTGGCGCTTTTGCCGACATCAGTTTGGTCCTCTGACCACACTGGTTTCCTTGATGAATACCGTCCGGGATCATCCGCGGGGCGCCAGAGATGCTTCGTCGGCCGATGAAATAGCAGCCCTGTTCAAAAATTTTAATCAGCTGGTGGATGAGCTCAGGGTTCATCGGCAGGCGATGAGTGCGCTGGTGGCAGAAGGCAGTGCCGAGATGGCGGATGCCAATCAGGAAATGCAGGCGATGAACCAGATGCTGGAAGATACGAACCGGCATCTGCTCCAAGAAAACCGGGCCCGTCGGGAAAGCGAAGAGAGGCTGCGGCGGCGGGAACGCCAGTATCGTGCCATCAGCGGCCTTATGGCCTGGGCGGACGGACGAAATGTGTTTGAGATGATTTTGCAAAGTGCGGTACAGCTTTTAGGTGGAAATAACGGGTTTATCGGTCTCTTTGACGAAGAAAAGCAAAAATTTCACATTCAGCATGGCATTGGCATCGATGCGGAGCTGATCGGAGAATCCCTGCCGGCCCAGATTGGTCTAAAATGGCAGGTCCATGTTTCTGGCGAGCTGATGTATGTGGAGGATTACCGACTATATCCGGGACGCCTTGAAAACGAGCGGCTTGAGGCGATCATCAGCGTCGTCATGCTGCCGTTGAAGGTTGATGGGATTGTGCGGGGGATTTTAGGCATCAGCTGGATCGATGCGGTTCACTTTATTGAAGCGGATGATCTCGGTGCTTTGCGCCAGTTTGGGGATCTGGCTTCCGTGGCGCTGGAACGAGACCTGCACCAACAACAGATACGATATATGGCATATCACGATGCGCTGACCGGTCTCTTGAACCGGGCTGGATTGCGTGAACATATGGATCAGGAAATGGTTTTGGCACAAAGCGGGGAAACGGCAGGTGCCGTGCTGCTGATTGATATCGATGACTTAAAGACGATCAATGATAATTTTGGCCATCCGGAAGGGGACACGGTTATCCTGGCTGTCAGTCGGCAGATTACAGCGGCTGCAGGTCCGGATGCGGTAGTCGCTCGGTTGGGGGGCGATGAGTTTGTAGTTGTAGTGCGTGACATATTGACCAATGAACGGGCGGCGGAGCTTGTGGAGAAGATTCGTTGCCGGGTATCAAAGGAATATGCCGTCGCTGATGAGGAAATATACATGTCCGTGAGCATTGGGGTTTTGCTCTATCCTCGCGACAGTACAGGGCGAGCCGATACGCTGAAAAAAGCCGACCTTGCCATGTACGCGGCGAAACAGGGCGGCAAGAACCGCTGGCTGTTTTATGAGCCGAAAATGCTGCAGGACTCGTATGATCGGATGACCCTGACGAATGCCCTGCGACGGGGAATTGCTGAAAACGCGTTTTATTTGTGCTACCAGCCGCAGCTAAATACGGCGGGAGATAGGATCGTTGGCTTTGAGGCTTTGCTGCGCTGGGACAACGAGGTCTATGGGACGGTATCGCCAGCGGAATATATCCCTGCCGCGGAGCATACCGGGCTGATTGTGCCGCTGGGCCAATGGATATTGCGGGAGGCCTGCTGTTTTGCTCGTCGCTTGTCGGACCGTGGAGAAACATCCCTGCGGGTTGCTGTCAATATATCCCCGCGTCAGTTGTTGTCGGATTCCTTTGTAACGGATGTAACGAAAAGTATCGGCGCTGCTGGGATTTCTCCGACACAGCTTGAGCTTGAAATCACAGAAAATGTTTTCATTGAATCGATGGCAGTGAGCGTCGATAAATTGCAGCTATTGCGGGCCATGGGGGTTCGAATCGCCCTGGATGATTTTGGGACGGGATATTCTTCGCTGATGTATTTGCGCCGGCTGCCGGTAGATGTGCTGAAAATTGACAAGACCTTTATTGATAAAATTGTTGAAGACAGCGAGGGCTTTTGTCTGGTAGGATCGGTAATAGAGATTGGCCATGGGCTGCATCTGAAAATTGTTGCTGAAGGTGTTGAAGCTGCGGACCAGTTCGCTTTACTGCGCCGCTCCGGCTGTGATTATCTGCAGGGATATTTCTTCAGTCCACCCCTGTCTGAGGCGGAGGCCTTTGACTTTCTTCCACCAGCGGCACCGGTCCGGCTGTTTGAATAAAAAGTTTGCTGGGTCTGCTGGCAGATAAAGGCCGGTTTACAATAAGGTTATATGGCGGTGGGCGGGCCTGCTGCGCAGAAAGTGAGGTCTGGGGCTCGGATGTATTATAGAACGTTAAAGGTTTTTTCCTCCGATAAGGCACTACGGGAACTGGGCGTGCTTGTTCTGTTCGCGTTGCTGCTCTTTTTGTCTGCTGTGGAAGCCCAACTTTATACCCGCATGGAAGAGTGGCTCGGTTCAGGAGCTGTTGGCTGGCTGCGTGAGGGCTGGGCTGCTGCATTTTTTTTAGTGCCGGCTGTCGGACTGTTTGCTTTGCGGCGCTGGCGAGAGGCTGTATGCGAACGAAAAAAACGCCGACTTCGGGAGTCTGAGCTTGCATTTCAGGGAATGCATGATCTGCCCACCGGGCTCTATAACCGCAGTTATTTTGAACAGTGTATGGAAGAGTTTGCTTCAGCAGAACATTTCCCGGTCGGTATGATCATCTGCGATGTCGATGGTCTGAAACTGGTCAATGATACCTTGGGAAATGCCAAAGGGGATCATCTGATTGAAACCGCTGCCCGGGCTGTACGGCTTTCCTGCGGAGAAAATGCCACAGCCTTTCGGATTGATGGCGATGAATTTGCCATATTGCTGCGGCAAACCTCAGCGGTACAGATTGAGGCAGTGGTCGAGCGGATTGAAAAATTTCTTGAAGATAATAATCGCGACAAAAATGAATTGCCGATCAGTCTGTCCATCGGGTATGCTGTCGGCGATAAGGATATGGACCTGCTGGATATTTTTCAACAGGCTGACAGCTTTATGTATCGCAAAAAACTGCATTGTAATTTCAGCCCCCGCAGTGCAATTGTGCAGACGCTGGCCAAGACGCTGGAAGCCAGGGACGATATCACCGAAGGCCATGCAGAGCGGCTGGAAACGCTGATGATTCTGCTCGCGCAAAAACTGGAGCTGGAAGAATACAAGTTAAGTGATATCAGGCTCTTTGCCCGGTTTCATGATCTCGGAAAAGTTGGAATTCCCGATGCTATCTTGATGAAGGCGGCTTCGCTCAGTGACGGCGAATATATGGTTATGAAGCAGCATAGCCTGATCGGCTACCGTATCGCCCTGACCTCAGGCGAACTTTCGCCGATTGCTGACTGGATATTGATGCACCACGAGCGCTGGGATGGCAGTGGGTATCCACTGGGGATTGCCGGGAAAAATCTGCCGATTGAATGCCGAATGCTCTGTATCGTTGATGCTTTTGATGCGATGTGCAATGACCGCCCCTATCGTAAGGCGATGTCCTATGAGGCAGCAGTTCAGGAACTGCTGCGGGGTCGGGGGAAACAGTTTGATCCGGATCTGGTAGATCTCATTGTTGAAAGTGAAATTTTTCGTCAGAAATGAAACAGGAGCTGTCCCTGACGCTATCGATTTAAAAATCCAGCGTCAGAGGCAGCTCCTGCTTTTGGTAATATCAATTTTTTTATTTGCTGGCCAGTCCCAAATGCTTTTCGAACCATTGGACGGTTAGTTTGGCGACAATCGCGAGTTTTCCGCTCTCTTCAAAAAAATGGGTTGCATCCGGGACAATATCAAGGCGATGCACCGTCAACAGCTGCTGCGCCGCCTGTTGATTGAGCTTGACAATGATATCATCATTGCTGGCAACGATCAGCAAGGTGGGGGCCTTGATGCGGGCGAGGTATTGCTCCGCCATATCCGGACGCCCGCCACGGGACACGACGGCACCGATTTGTTCCGCCGCCAGGGCAGCAGCTTCGATCGTGGCCGCTCCGCCGGTATCGCTGCCAAAATAGCCGATGGGCAATCGATGCAGGTCAGGATGCGATTGCAGCCATTTTGTGGCGGATAAAATTCGCTTTGCCAGCAGATCGATGTCAAAGCCCAGCTCGAAATTGTTTTTTTCACTGGGAGTCAGCAGATCAAGCAGCAGGGCCGCAATGTTGTGTTCACACAAAACACTGGCGATGAATTTATTGCGCGGACTTTTGCGGCTGCTGCCGCTGCCGTGGGCGAACAGCACTACCGCTGCTGGATTTGGCGGTATGAGCAGTGAGCCTGTGAGCGTGATGTCGCCGGCGGGAAGCAGAACCTGCAGTTCTGTTACGTTTTTTGTCTCCTGCATGATAAATCCCTCAATTCTTTTCACAAATTTTAACAGCTATGGCCTTTGTTGTAGAAGATGGGATGGTATCTGATCTAGAGGATAAAAAATTCCTATAGCAAAATAACAGGAAGCGGTTTTGTTTAAATATATTATATCGCAGATTGCATAAGAAAGTAAGAGCGGGGCGGGTTACAAAGAGAATATGATCGCGGGTGTTTTTTCCCTGTAGATGGGAATTTTGTCAGAGAACAGGGTTTCTGTGGATAAAAAAGGGGGATAAAGTGTGAAATTAAGCGGATTTATCCACTTTATCCACAAAGTTATTCACAAAACCTATGTTCCTGTGGATAAGTTGCGCGGCGCGGAAGGCTTCATTTTTCATGGTGAGTGTCCGACAGGAGAAAACAAAAAAAATATTTGACATATAAATTATAAGATGGTAATATAATATCTGTTGGTTGCGCAAGCAGCTCATATGACTCTGTAGCTCAGTTGGATTAGAGTATTTGACTACGAATCAAAGGGTCGCAGGTTCAAGTCCTGCCAGGGTCACCATATGAAATTTAAGCACTGGATTTTGTTCCGGTGCTTTTTTTGTCTGGAAAATTTTATTTTGAATTCCGGTCATCTCAAGGTATAATAGGGATTAAGTGAGATTTGTTCGCAATACATATAAATTATCCGGTTTGAGGAGGATGCAGGTATGGAAGAGAATATTACCCGCCGCGAGCGGAAAAAAATACATTCCAAAAAATCGATTGTTGAGGCGGCGGTCAAGCTGTTCAGTCAAAAAGGGTATCAGGAAACCTCGGTGGCTGATATCATGAATGAAGCTGACCTGGGCATTGGAACTTTTTACAATTATTTTGAGTCAAAAGATGAAATTTTGAAAAATTTGCTGCAGGCGATTGTTGAAGAGATCCGCGAGTCCTTTGAATCGTCGCTTCGCCAAGGGGAAAAACCGGCGGCTCAGGTTTTAGCCGATACGGTCAAGCTGACGGCAAGCCTGCTCGACAAGAACCGCTTTGTTCTGCCGCTTTTTTTGCGGGCTGCGGATCGCAGTGCCTTGCCGAAGGAAGCCGTTCATACAGCTGCGGCACCGCCATTTAAAATGATCTTTGACCGGATCATCCTAGCCGGACAAAATAATGGCGAGTTTCGCCAGGACATACCAGCGCCGCTGATTACAGAAATGTTTCATTCCGTGTTTCAGGCGGCATCCTTTAGTAGTTTGGAGCTGAGTTTTATGGAAAATGTCAGCTATAAACTGGAACTGATTCTTGCCGGAATTGCAAAAAAATAGGCAGGCCAATGAAATACTGGTTTCAGCCGGGAAAAGTTCCGGCTGCAGCCAGTATTCTTTTTAATTTCGGGGAAAAGATAGATTGACCAGCGCCGGGTTTGCTGTTATGATTTAATTTATGAACATGATTCAGCTTTGAAAGAGCTTCTCCTTTTAATGACGCCCAGGCTGGTTGCAGAATCTGGGCTGAACTCAATACATAGGCAGGATTCTGCCGGATAAACTGGAATAGGTGAGGGAAAAAATGATTAGTGTTACAAAACTGCTGTTTGCGACCGAGTATTTTGGTGATTCGCTCCGTTATACAAAAGAGGCAAAACTTGCCCGCAACGGGGTACGCGAAGGCGCTGGTCCGGTTGTCGTCTGGAATTCGACGAGAACCTGTAATTTGAAATGCCGCCACTGTTATATGAGCTCGGACGCGAAAAAATATAACGATGAACTTTCTACGGAGGAAGCAAAGCGCTTTATTGATGATCTGGCGGAATTTAATGTTCCCGTACTGCTGTTTTCCGGCGGGGAGCCATTGATTCGCCCCGATTTTTTTGAGCTGGCCGCATATGCTGCCGAAAAAGGGGTACGCCCGACGCTGTCGACCAATGGGACCTTGATTACACCTGAAGTGGCGCAACGAATCAAAGATATTGGCGTTGGCTATGTCGGCATTTCGCTCGACGGGCTACAGGATGTCAATGACCAGTTCCGTGGGATGGACGGAGCCTTTGCTGCCGCCATGCAGGGGATTAAAAACTGTGTAGCTGTTGACCAGCGCGTCGGTCTGCGCTTTACGATCAATCATCATAATATCGAAGAACTGGAAAATATCTTTGATTTTATTGAACGGGAAAATATTGACCGCGTTTGTTTTTATCACCTTGTCTATTCCGGCCGTGGTACCGAGATGATGGAAGAGGATGTAACACCGGAGCAGTCACGCAGGGCGATGGATATCATCATTCGCCGGACTCGCGACTTTGAAGAGCGCGGACTGAAAAAAGAAATTCTGACGGTCGATAATCACTGTGACGGAGTTTACATGTACCTGAAGGCGCTTGCCGAAGGCGACGAGGCTTTGGCCCTGCAGATAGAAAAGTATATCGCGATGAACGGCGGCAATCGTTCCGGTATGGCGTTTGGTGAAGTTGATCCGATGGGCTATGTTCATCCGGATCAGTTTACCCAGCATCATACCTTCGGGAATGTGCGTGAACGCAAATTTGGCGATATATGGTCAGATACAACGGTGCCGCTTTTGGCGGGGCTAAAGGATCGCAAGCCCTTGCTCAAGGGTCGCTGCAGCCAGTGCCGTTTTCTCGATAATTGTAACGGCAATTTCCGCACCCGTGCCGAGGCGAAAACCGGTGATTTCTGGGAATCGGATCCATCCTGCTATCTTACGGATGAAGAAATCGGCCTGGGGAAAAAGTGAGGGGAAGATAGACGATGATAGTTTCCTGGAACACAACAAATGCCTGTAATATGTATTGTGATCATTGTTATCGCGATGCTGGCTGCAAAGCAGAGGATGAACTCAACACCGCCGAGGCGAAAAAATTGCTGGATGAAATCGCCAAAGCCGGTTTTAAAATTATGATTTTCAGTGGTGGTGAGCCGCTGATGCGCCCGGATATTCTTGAACTGGTCGCCCATGCAACGAGCCTTGGCTTGCGCTCAGTCTTTGGTACCAACGGTACACTGATCACACTGGACATGGCTCAGAAACTGAAGGCGGCCGGGGCCATGGGGATGGGAATCTCCCTTGATTCGCTTGACCGGGAAAAACACAATACCTTCCGCAAATTTCCGCAAGCCTGGGAAGGTGCGGTTGCGGGCATGCGCAATTGCCGGCAGGCGGGCCTTCCCTTTCAGATTCATACGACGGTTATGGATTGGAATGAACATGAAATTGAAGCGATTACCGACTTTGCGGTTGCTGAAGGTGCGGTGGCCCATCATTTCTTCTTTTTAGTACCCACCGGCCGGGCGCAGACCATTGAAGCGGAGTCACTGCGGGCGCGTTCGTATGAGGACGTGCTGACACGGATCATGCAAAAGCAGCAGCAGGTGGAGATCGAACTTAAACCTACTTGTGCGCCGCAGTTTATGCGCATTGCCAAACAGATGGGAGTCAAGACGCGGTTTCGCCGCGGCTGTCTGGCAGGAACCTCTTACTGCATCATCAGCCCGCGGGGGCAGGTGCAGCCGTGTGCGTATCTGAATATGCCGCTTGGTGATGTGCGGGAAACGCCATTTGATGAGATCTGGAAGAATAATCCGATTTTGCAGGAATTGCGGACGCTGGATTATAAGGGCGGCTGCGGCAACTGTGAATATAAGGGCAGCTGTGGTGGGTGCCGTGCCCGGGCGGCGTATTATCATGAAGGCGATTATATGGCAGAAGAGCCTTGGTGTCTGTATCATGGGCGCCTGGGACAAATAGAATAAAAAACGCGAAGCTGTGCGGCTGACTGAGGTGCGCGGCTTCGCGCTTTTATTGTTTTAGATTGTTTTGTATTGAAACATAAATCTTGTTCTGTTATAATAGGAGCGGACAGGGTGGGATCTCCGGAAATAAGGACCCTGTTGGCAATAAAGGAGAAATATATGATTAAATTGATTTTATCGGATATGGATGGGACCCTGCTTGACGAAAACGGCCAGTTGCCGGAAGAGTTTGATGAGGTTATGGCGATGCTCAAAGAGCGTGATATCCTGTTCGCACCGGCCAGTGGGCGCCAGCATGACGGGCTGCAAAAGCAGTTTGCTAAATACAAAGATGACTTTGTTTTTGTTGCGGAAAACGGCACCTATGTAACCTATAAGCAGCAGGAACTCTTTTCAACAACGCTAAAGGAAGAGCATGTAAAGGTGCTGGAAGCGGCAGTGGATGAAATTCCTGGGGTATATACGGTGCTGTGCGGTAAAAAAAGTGCGTATGTGATGTCGGAGCATCAACCGTTTGTTGATGAACTGAGCAAGTATTATACGTCACATACGCTGGTGGAAGATTTTTCTCAGATTGACGATGAGATTATAAAATTTACGATTTGCGACTGTGATCAGCGTGATGCAGCGAACACAATTTACTCGAAGCTGCGTCGTTTTGATGGTGAAATGCAGGTTGCCCTGAGCGGCGACTGCTGGGTGGATGTGATGAACTACGGTGTCAATAAAGGCGTTGCCGTCCAGCGGCTGCAGCAGATTCTCGGCATATCTGCCCGCGAATGTGTGGCTTTTGGCGATTATTTGAATGATCTTGAAATGATGGGCGCTGTCCGTTATAGTTTTGCGATGGAAAATGCGCATCCCAAAATCAAACAGGCCGCAGCCTATCAGGCAAAGAGCAATGCCGATCATGGGGTAATGCTTGCGATCAAGGACATGCTGGCCCTTGGCCTGTGACAATAAAATGCCTGCCGGTGTTATGCGGCAGGCATTTACTCTGTGGCAGAGCCGGAATAAATGCTTTAGGTGACGGCCCTGAATTGAAAGCCGCTGGCTGATCTGCTATAATAAGCGCGGCAGAGCAATACAAAATTTCAACATGGGAGACCCCATGGAAAGAGGTAATGTATGATCAGATTAATTATGTCGGATATGGATGGGACCCTGCTCGATGAGGATGGCCGAATCCCAGAAGGATTTGATGAAGTAGCCGCAATGCTTAAAGAACATAATATCCTGTTTGTGCCAGCCAGCGGCCGCCAATATTATACGCTCGCACAGCAGTTTGAAAAATACAAGGATGAATTTATCTTTGTTGCAGAAAATGGAACCTATGTCAGTTATAAACAAAAAGAATTGTTTTCAACGCCCCTTGGCCGGCCGCAAATCGAGCGGGTGTTGGCGCAGGCTTCCCTGCTGCCGGATATTTACCCCGTGCTCTGCGGTAAAAAACATGCGTATGTAAATTCAGACTACCGTCCCTTTATCAAGGAGATTGAAAAATACTATATAAATTATAAGCTAGTCGATGATCTCACGGCGGTTGAGGATGATTTTATAAAAATTGCCCTCTGTGACTGCGATATTCAGGATGCCGAGAATACGATATACCGGCATATTGAAAATTTTCAGCCGGAATTAAAAGTCGCCCTGAGCAGCTCGCTATGGGTAGATGTAATGGATCCCCGGGCCAACAAAGGGCTGGCCGTGCGCCAGCTCCAGCAGACGCTGCAGATTTCTCCCGAGGAATGCGTTGCCTTCGGTGATTATATGAACGATTATGAGATGATGGGGGCCGTTCACTACAGCTATGCCATGGAAAATGCGCATCCGCAGCTGAAAGCGGCCGCCCGCTTTCAGGCGAAAAGCAATCGCGAGGGCGGAGTTTTGCTGGCAATCAAAGAGCTTGTCGCCAGCTTGAAATGAGGAGGAAACAAAATGAAGTTTGATTATCATATGCATTTTGAAAAAGGCTCCTATGATCTTGCCTGGGTACAGGGCTTTTTTGACAGTGCTGCTGCCCGCGGCATCGATGAGATTGGAATTTCCGAGCATAGTCATGGGTTTACAGATTTCAAGGAGCTGTATTATGAGGATCTGATCCTCGATGGCTCCTTTGTCGGCAAATTTCAGCAGCAATGGCTGAAGTCCAATAAGTTTAAATGCAGCCTGCAGGATTATTTCGATTTTATGAATGGTCTTAAGGAGCAGGGCTACAAGGTCAAGACCGGGATTGAAGTCTGCAATTTCCGTGATCAGGAAAAGGTCGGAAAGATTCTTGCCGGCAAGGAATTTGATTATGTCATCGGCTCGGTGCATTTTTTGCATGGCTGGGCCTATGACTCCTCGGAAATCATGGCGGAGTGGAGCCAGCATGATCTGCGTGAAATTTATGACTGGTATGCGGAAGAAGTGGAAAATCTATGCGCATCCGGTCTGTATGATGTGCTGGGGCACCCATTTAATATTCGCCTGTTCAAATTTTTGCCGAAATTTGATGTGACCGAATTTTTGGAACGTGTGGCTAAGGCGCTGAAGGCGGCTCATATGGGAATTGACATCAATACGGGAACTTTTTATCGTTATCCGATTGCGGAAATATCCCCGTATCCTGATTTTATGCGTGTAGCAGCGAAATATGAATTGCCAGTCATCACCTCTTCGGATGCTCATGCACCACAGGATTGTGGCCGTTATGTCGACGATGCGGTTGAATATGCCAAAAGCTTTGGCTATGACAGCTGCCTGCGGTTTACCCAGCGAAAAGGTGAGCTGGTAAAATTTTGATAAAGTAAAACCCGGCCGGAGCTGCTGCAGATTGCAGCACTTCGGCCGGGTTTTTTATGGGATCATATTTTTATCAGTTCATAGCTGCGGCTACCGAGCCCGATTTTTTCACTGTGCGCAAGACAGCTTGTCCAATCGGTATTCGGGCTGACATTATGAAAATGATCATGCTGTGCAGTCCCGGCCGGATCTTTTTCAATTTGTTCAGCCAGCAGCGAGGAGGCCAGTACGGGGGCTTGATTGACAAGGTCGGCACAGGCTTCATCAAGGGCTACCGGGTCAAAGGAAGCGGCCATGCCGATATTAGGCACGATTGGCACATCATTTTCGGCATGACAGTCACAAAATGGCGAAACATCAACGATGAGACTGATGTGAAAATGCGGGCGCCCGTGCAAAATGGCGGCAGCATATTCTGCCATTTTTTTATTGAGCAATTCGCCGGAGTGCCATGAGGTCGGGTGGATGGCATCGACCGGACAGGCTCCGATGCAGCGGCCGCAGCCGACGCAGAGGTCTTCGTCGATATGGACCTTGCCCTTGTCCATGATCGGGGCTCCGTGAGCGCAAATCCGCTGGCAGGCCCCGCAGCCGATACAGGCATCGGTTTTGACCTGCGGCTTGCCTTCACAGTGCATTTCCATTTTTCCGGCCCGGGAGCCGCCGCCCATGCCGATGTTCTTGATCGCGCCGCCGAAGCCGGTCAGTTCATGCCCCTTGAAGTGAGACAAGGTCAGAATGATATCAGCATCCATCAGCGCCTGTCCGATTTTTGCTTCTTTTATATATTCGCCGTTCGGCACGGGAACATAGGCTTCGTCAAGTCCTTTGAGGCCATCGGCGATAATGATCTGACAGCCGGTGGAAAACGGACTAAAGCCGTTTTCGTAAGCGGCATCCATATGCTCCAGGGCATCCTTGCGGCGGCCCGCGTAAAGCGTATTGCAATCCGTCAAAAATGGTTTGCCACCAAGGTCTTTGACTGCATCCACGATGACTTTGGCATAGTTCGGACGCAGATAAGACAGGTTGCCGGGTTCGCCGAAATGAATCTTGATAGCGGCAAATTTGTTTTTGAAATCGATGTCAGCGATTCCTGCCTTGCGGATCAAGCGGTCGAGTTTTTGCAATAAGTTCATGCCGGGTTTTGCCCGCATGTCGGAAAAATACACTTTGGCTTTTGTCATACTCTCTCAGCACTCCTTTTTGTTTGAAAATGATATTTTATGTTAGCTCAATGGCGGATCGGTTTATCGGGAATCGCAAGGGCGATGGGCTCAACTGCTGTGGCCAGCTCGCGCATTCGGGCCGAAGGATATTTGCTCCACAGCTGCTGAACCTGTGCCTGATAGGCGGCCCCCGTCAACGGCTGTGCTTTTTGACGCTTGATGATTTGCTCGAGTGTATTTTGGAACGCGTCACTGAGTTCAATGCGGCGCATGGCCAGCAATATATCAAGGCGGCTGTCGACAAGGTAAAGATGAAGCACCTGATCTGTGGGGGCTTTATCTGGCTGCAGAGCTGCTGGCAGCTGATGGATGCTAAATGGACAGTCGCCCCAGCCTTCCTTGAAGATGCCGTCAATCTGATAGAGAAAAAAGGCAATGCCGTCTTCTTCAAATAAGGCCAGTTCCATTTTTCCCGTACGGAAAGCCTCGGTGGCGATCAGATCCGTCCGGCTCAGCTTCAAGATGAACATGACGCCGTTGGCATCGATTTGAAATAAACCGCCATCACCGGCAGCCTGAATCGGCAAGGGGAATTTTTCGCCGACTTGAAAATTTGTATATGACATAGAAACCTCCGTAAGCCCGTCACTGTGGGAGACGGCATGGAATTTTATTATCATAATCATACCATATTTACGGTCTTTATGCAGGAATAAAGGCGGTAAAGCGGGAAATAAAAGCGCAGGAATCAATATAAAAAGTTTAGGAAACGGCGGTGTGATACATGCGGGAAATTCCAATCAGTGCGATCGAAAATATAAAAATAGGCAATGCGGAAGATGCAGTCGGCGGGACGGGCTGCACGGTTATTGTTTGTGAACAGGGAGCGATGGCGGCGGTGGATCGGCGCGGCGGCGGAGCCGCGGCCCGGGAAACGGCCATTTTAAATCCACTGGCAGCAGCCCAGCCAGTTCATGCGGTTTTACTGAGCGGCGGTAGCTCCTTTGGTCTTGATGCTGCCGGTGGAGTCATGCAGTATCTGGAGGAAGAGGATATCGGCCTTGACACCGGGTTTGCCAAGGTGCCGCTCGTCTGTGCCGCTGGTATCTTTGACCTTGTGGTCGGCATGCCGTCTACCAGACCGGGGAGAAAACTGGCATATAAGGCCTGCGTCAATGCCGAAAAAAATGAACCGGCTGAAGGCAATGCTGGTGCGGGCATGGGAGCGACCGTGGGCAAATACCATGGGATTTATTCGATGATGAAATCAGGGCTGGGAATTTATGCCGCGGCTGTGGGCGACTTGCAGGTAGGAGCAGTGACGGTGGTAAACTGCCTGGGCGATGTCTATGATGCCGAATATGGGCATATCATCGCCGGAATGCTCAATGAGGATAAGTGTGCGTTTGCCAATACGGAAAAAAGCATGTTTAAGGATCACCACAAAAAGGAAAATTTGCTGGGGGCAAATGGCACGGTCGCCGCTCTGGTGACAAACGGGAAATTTACGCCAGCTGAACTCAGCCAGATTGCTGCGATGGCGCAGACGGGGCTTGCAAGGGCAATCCGGCCGGCGCATACTTTAGTCGATGATGACAGCGTGTATGCACTTTCCACGGGAACCATTGAGGCCGATGTCAATATCGCCGGTACCCTGGCGGCTTCGGTCCTGGCCCGGGCTATCAACCGGGCTGTGCTTCAGGCCGAGCCGGTGTTTGGTCTGACGGCGGCCAAAGCAATGAAAAAACGGGAGCTATAAGCTTCAGGGGCCGCGGGCTTGTGCCGGCGGCCCCTGAATGTTATACTGAAAAAGCATGGTGCGCTGCGCAGGGCTTCCTGGCAGCAAACCGGTCAAAAAAAGTAATCGTGCTCAATCATAAAGGTTCGTCCTGCGTGAAAAGGCGAGAGTATAGCGGCGGCACAGCCTGGCTGTGTCTGATTTTGCATACGATCCTTGCGCTTTTCAGCCAAGGTTTTTTTTATTATTAGGGGGAGTATTCGATGGAAACACGGGTAGCACTTATCGGTATTTTGGTCAGTGATCGCGAATCTGCCGCCAGGCTTAATGCAATTTTGCAGGAATATGGGGACTATATTGTCGGGCGCATGGGAATTCCGTATCAAAAACGCAAGGTGTCGGTTATCAGTCTGGTACTGGATGCGCCGCAGGACGTAATCAGCGCACTCTCGGGTAAGCTCGGCATGCTCAAACATGTGAGCACGAAAACGATTTACACGAAAATGCCCTCCGCGGAGGAATAAAGGAGTGTCTGTTATGTATGATCCAAAATCAGCCGAAGCCAGTGAATTTATCAACCATGAAGAAATCGTTGCCACGCTTGCCTTTGCGGCGGCGAATAAAAGCAATCGTGAACGGATCGAGCAGGTGATCGACAAGGCCTCAGAGGGGAAGGGGATCAATCATCGCGAGGCCTCATTGCTGCTTGAATGTGACCAGCCGGATTTGAATGAGCGGATGTATGATTTGGCCCAAAAGCTCAAACAGAAGCTCTATGGCAACCGCATTGTGATGTTTGCCCCGCTCTATCTATCCAATTACTGCGTCAATGGCTGCGTGTATTGTCCCTATCATCATAAGAACAAGACGATTCACCGTAAAAAACTGTCCCAGGAAGACATCCGGCGCGAAGTCATGGCGCTGCAGGACATGGGGCATAAGCGGCTGGCGCTTGAAGCCGGGGAAGATCCCGTCAATAATCCGCTCGAGTATATCCTCGAGAGCATCCAGACGATCTACAGCATCCGGCATAAAAATGGTGCAATTCGCCGCGTCAATGTAAATATTGCTGCGACAACCGTCGAAAATTACCGCCGCCTCAAGGAGGCCGGCATCGGCACCTATATTTTATTTCAGGAGACCTACCATAAGGAAAATTATGAAAAGCTGCATCCGACCGGGCCGAAGCATAACTATGCCTATCATACAGAGGCCATGGACCGGGCGATGACAGCCGGCATTGATGATGTCGGGCTGGGCGTACTGTTCGGGCTTAACATGTACCGCTATGATTTTGCCGGGTTGCTGATGCATGCAGAGCATCTTGAGGCCAGCCTGGGAGTGGGCCCGCATACCATCAGTGTGCCGCGCATCTGCCCGGCCGATGATATTGATCCGGGCACGTTCAGCGATGCGATCAGCGATGATGTCTTTGCCAAAATCGTCGCCGTAATCCGCCTGGCTGTTCCTTATACCGGAATGATCGTTTCCACGCGGGAATCGCAAAAATCGCGGGAACGGGTACTCGACCTAGGCATATCCCAGATTAGCGGCGGTTCAAGTACCAGTGTTGGTGGCTACGAGCACAGGGAACTGCCGGCGGAAAATTCGGCCCAGTTTGATGTCAGCGACACGCGGACACTGGATGAAATCGTCAACTGGCTGCTGGATCTCGGGCATATTCCGAGCTTTTGCACGGCCTGCTATCGCGAGGGACGCACCGGGGACCGCTTCATGCAGCTTGTAAAAAGCGGGCAAATTGCCAACTGCTGTTTGCCAAATGCCTTGATGACCTTAAAGGAGTATCTGGAGGACTATGCCAGCCTTGATACACAGAAAAAGGGGGAAGCGGCAATCCGGCAGCAGCTGCCAAATATCAGCAATCCTAAAGTCAAAGCGATCGCTGAAGAACATTTACAAGAATTGCATGACGGCAAGCGGGACTTCCGCTTTTAAGGGAGAGTAGTATATATGAGCTTACAAGATACGCCGCGGGCCAATCGCCTGCATATCGGACTATTTGGCCGCCGTAACAGCGGCAAGTCTTCACTGGTCAATGCGCTGACCAATCAACAGATTTCACTGGTGTCGGATGTTGCCGGAACGACAACCGATCCGGTATATAAATCCATGGAAATTTACGGGATCGGACCCTGCGTGTTTATCGATACGGCCGGCTACGATGATGTGGGTGCTCTCGGAGCGATGCGAGTTGAAAAGACGCGCCATGCCGGAGAAAAAACAGATATTGCCCTTATTGTCTGCAGCGGGGCGGATCTCGAGGAAGAGATCAAATGGCAGGAGGATTTTAAGGCCAGCAAGACGCCCGTCGTACTCGTCTTGAATAAAACAGATGAACACGGCTCTCAGACGGAGCAATTGGCTGATTCCATTGAAAAAAGAACCGGATTGCGCCCGGTGCCTGTCAGTGCCAAGGAAAGGACTGGGATCGAGCAGCTGCGGGCGGCTATTTTGGCCGCACTGCCGGAAGATTACGAGGAAAAAACCATTACCGGGGGGCTTGTAGAGGCCGGGGATACGGTGCTGCTGGTGATGCCACAGGACATTCAGGCGCCGAAAGGACGGCTGATCCTGCCCCAGGTACAGACGATACGGGATCTGCTGGATAAGAAATGCATTGTCATCAGCTCGACCGCAGATAAATTTGAAGCGGCACTGCAGGCGATGAAAGAACCGCCGGCGCTTATCATTACGGATTCGCAGGTGTTTCCCCTTGTCTATGAAAAGAAGCCGGCGGCAAGCCGCCTGACCTCGTTTTCGGTGCTGTTTGCCCGGTATAAGGGTGATGTCGATTTTTTTACCGACAGTGTAAAATGCCTGGAGGACCTCAGCGAAGATTCCCATGTACTGATTGCCGAGGCTTGTACCCATGCCCCCCTTGGCGAAGATATCGGCCGGGTGCAGATACCGCGGCTGCTGCGGCAACGCTTTGGAACGGGGATAAAGATCACGACGGTCAGCGGGCCGGATTTTCCGGCCGATGTATCCGCGTATGATCTCGTCATTCACTGCGGGGCCTGCATGTTTAATCGCAAGTATGTTCTGGCCCGGGCGCAAAAGGCCAAAGGGCAAAAGATTCCCATGACGAATTACGGCATATTTTTGGCCTACATGGCAGGCATTCTCGATAAAATTGATGGGAAATAATGCCGGGGGAACGGATTTTCTGCTTTTCTGGTTGTATATTTGCAAAAATCAGAATAAAATAGAATGGAGTGTATTCTGATTTTTTATTGCCGTACAGAATCGCAGAAAATTTTTTATCGGCTTTTGCCGCCGGTGAGGAGGATGTTTATGAAGAAAACAAAGAGGATGAGTTTGCTTGTTTTATTTATTTTGCTCATAGCCAATGTCAGCATAGCAGCTGCCGCCAGCACGGACTGGACGTGGATTTCCTCAGACAGCAAGTACGGTAAGTTTTTTGCTCCGGAACGAATCCGGGTAGTTACCAGTGTAAAAGATGTTCCGGTGGAAATAGAGGCCTGGACCAAAACCGTTTATACGTATGAGGGCGCAGCCGAAACGATTAATAATTACGGGATCGCATCGGTGATTCCCAATCCGGCAGCACTCAATTACAGCCTGGCCCGCGTCGTGATCAACCCCCAAAATCGGACCTTGACGTATGCACAGGAAATTTTTTATGACAGCAAAGGCAATGTTCTCTGGTCGAAAAATGATGCCAAGGTGACGGCGAAGGAAATCAATTCGCGGGCCTTTGACCAGGATTTTTATTGCATCATCGTCGATCAGGTATTTAAAATGGATGAATTCTCGAAAATCAGTGCCAGCGACCGCTGGCTGACGCTCTGGCAGGAAAATTCTGCCGATGGCGGCGTAGTCGTCTGCTGGGCGGATACAGCTTCCTTGCGCATGCATGGTGAAAACGCTGTTGTCTGGGTCTGGGAAGATACGCGCAATCCGGCCGGAGTGACAACGGAAATCCGCTATCGCAAAAAGGCCTATAATCTTTCCCAGGGAACGGCCAAGG
This sequence comes from Selenomonadaceae bacterium, assembly GCA_963678095.2. Classification (GTDB taxonomy): domain Bacteria; phylum Bacillota; class Negativicutes; order Selenomonadales; family Selenomonadaceae. Next base: position 1,947,303 of record OY782746.1, read on the forward strand.
TCATTCGCTATGATTTCTGGAGTGATAAGGCCGGCTGGACCAAAAAGGAAGATGATCTGGACAATCGCTACTATTCGATTATTCCCGACAGCAATGAAGATGTCGGTGCCCGGGTGCTCAAGCAATATGTGGAAACCCATAAGGATTGGGCTTATCGCTATGCAATTCCCGAAGACCCGATAACCGTGCCGGCTCCGGCACCGGCTCCGGCAGCTGTGACGCCGCCGTCAGCAAATTAAAAAATTTATACGATGCCAACCAAAGCCCGGACTGCCTGCAGTCCGGGCTTTGGCTTTTTACCACTTATTTGCTGATCATAAATGTGCCCAGCAGACAGAAGATAACGCCGATAACCTGCTTGGGACTCAGCATCTCCCGGTAGATCATCATCCCCAGAAAAATCAGCAGCAGCGAAACGGCCGCATTGACAAGCAGGGATCCCGTGTTGACCTTCCAGCCGTAGCGGTAGAGTAGAATATAGCCAAGCTCAATGCCGATCAGGGAGAAACCAAGGACGATGCTCGTCCAGCTCAGCTGGGGCAGATCTTTTGTCAGACTGTTGCCGCTGGCGGCATAGGCGAAAATGACACTGAAAAAACTTACCGCATAGCTGACCGATAGTGATAGCCAGGGATTGGCTGCATTCGGGGTATTTTTTGTGGACAGATGATAAAAGATATTAGAAATGATGATTAACACCAGCGGCAGATATGGATGCATGATCATCACCTCTTTTGGGCAAGAGCTTTTCCATATAGATGTGCGGGCAGGATTCATCAAGATATATCTCGCCGGCAGGATGATACCCGGATTTTTCATAAAAGCGCATTGCCTGCACTTGTGCGGACAAGCCGATAATATGCCCGCCTTCAGCCGCGATGTTTTTTTCAGCTATGTCCAGCAGGGCTTTGCCGATGTGATGGCCGCGCTGGTCTTTGGCGACCGCAATCCGCCCGAGGAGATATTTTCCGCGGACTGCTTCATCCCGGTAATGACGGCAGACGGCAAGGGGGCGTTCCCGCTCATAGAAAACCAGATGGATGGCACGGTTGTCGATGGCATCAAATTCGTTTTTAAAGTGCTGTTCATTGACAAAGATGTCTTCCCGTAATTTTTTTGCTTCCGGGGGCAGTTTCGTAAATTTTTTGTACATCATATGCAATTCCTCCTAAAAAAAAGGCACCCAGAACCAAACCTTATGGTGCAATGCTGCACCGTACCTACGGTTTGATTATGAGTGCCTTGAAGTGCCTTCATCCGGTGACAAAGACACAAGCGTTCTATTCAGATTTCACTATCATGTTATCAATCCAGGTGGTATTTCTCAAGGGCGAATGGCGCCTGAAGCCTGTCAGACTTGCCCGAATGCAGCAATTGTGTTAAAATATCCAACTAGAGGGATAGAATGCCTGCTGCCTGATTTTTCGATCGCAGCGTCTGTTCCAAAGTAATTTCCTTTATGCAAGATAAAGGGTTTAACGTGTGGCTGTAGCTCAGACGGATAGAGCGGTTGCCTCCTAAGCAATAGGCCGCAGGTTCGACTCCTGCCAGTCACACCAGTGAAATCAAAGCCTCCCAGATTCGGGGGGCTTTTTTTATTTATACTGGTCTCTATTTTGGCTTTAAACTAAAAGTTGGTAATTTTAAATATGCAGCGAAGGGATAAAGCATGACGAAATTGAAAAAATATGGGAGTTTCTTTGCTTTTTTATTAGCAGTGGCAATTTTTCTGTATCTTGGCAATGCAACTGTTAATTATAAGTCAGAGCAGCCTGAATCATCGGGAGAAACTCAAAAAATATCAAGCAGTGATGGCGATTCGGATTTTGTGCGCTCAATGGAGAAAAAACCGTATTACATAAATTGGGAAAGTTCCAGACTGCTTGCAACGATGTTTAAGCTGCTGGAACAACCGTCGCCCGACATTATGGCTGTTTTTGAGGATAAGATTGCAAAACTACCCGATGCAACAGAATATTATTTAGGCTCGTATCAGTTGGCTGATCATATGGACTGTAAACTTCTGTGGGTTTCCAATACATCAAGTTTTTCTTTAGGGGCAGATTTTTATGGACCAGATACTTCCGTGATGTGGTTAGAAAATATTTTACAAGAAAAATTAGGAACCCCAGATCGGCAGGAATCGGAAAACGGTCAGGTTGTCTCTTATTGGCTCGGTAAACACTATCGAGAAAAAGACTATACGATCGTCAGTAAAAAACGTGTAATGCCCACGGGTGAGATTGATTGGGAAATAAATATTCATCCCCAAATTTATCATTAAATTTGGGGATGAGGCGGCCAATCGTTACTTACTTGTAAAAAATAGCTAGAGCTTTACAGGAAATATTCGAAAATAGATGATAGCAGCAGTATTTCGATATAAAGGAGTGGTTTTCATGAAAGTAACGGTTATTGTGGATAATATCATTTCGCCTGAGATAAAAAAACCTTTATTAGCCGAACATGGATTGTCCTTATTGCTTGAAGTCGATGATTATAAAATTTTGTTGGATAGTGGGCAATCGAATATCGTCACCCATAACTTAGCATTACTAGGAGTTCATCCTAATCAATTGAATGCTATGGTTATTAGTCATGGACATTATGATCATACAGGTGGGGTGCCACATATCTTAAGACAAAGAGCAAATCCTATAAATATTTATGCGCATGACGAAATTTTTAAACGCCGTTATGCTGTTAATAAAAATAGCACCAGATATATTGGGATTCCTTTTTTGCAAGCAGAAAGTCTTTCGTTAGGGGCGCAATGGAATTTTCATACGAATCCAATAGAAATCATTCCGAACTTATGGTTTAGTGGCACAATTCCCCGTAATACTGATTTTGAAAGGGGCGATTCTAGATTTGTGGCACAAGATAAAAACCAACAAAAGTTTCAGGATAAACTGTTGGACGATACAGTTCTTTATTATAGCAGTAAGACTGGATTAATCGTTATAAGTGGGTGTGCTCATTCTGGAGTTATAAATATCATAGAAAGAGGGCTTGCTCTTACCGAAAGTACCAGACTTGCTGGGTGGATTGGGGGCACACATTTAGGTGCTTCTCCGCAGAAGCAGCAAAAAGAAACGATACAAGCCTTGCGGAAATATAATCCGGAATTTATTTTTACTAGTCATTGTACCGGGTTTTCCATTATGGCGGAATTACAACGAGAGTTTGGATCGAAATTTATGCCAGCCTTTGTAGGAAATACAATAAATATTATATAAAAAATAAAGGATAAGAATTTTGGTTGATGCAAGAGATGTGTTTACGGATAGATGCAGAGGTGGATTTAAACCATAAGCCGTGTAAAGGGGATTCGACATGAAAATTCAGGTAGCACAGATGACAGATCTTGATATCGTAAAAGATATAACTGATCAGACCATACGGGAGATTTATTCGTTCTATTATCCCACCGGGGTAGTGGACTTTTTTCTTGCGCATCACAACCGGGAAAATTTGTTGCGTGATATAAAAGCGCAGCTTGTCTTTTTATTGTTTTCGGGAGAAAAAAGCATTGGCACAGTTACGGTAAGAGAAAATGAGATTTGCCGACTGTTTGTGCGACCAGGCTATCAAAAAAAAGGCTTTGGACAGCAGTTGCTGCGCTTTGCGGAATGTAAAATATTTGAAAATTATGATGCCATTTGCCTGGATTCTTCATTGCCAGCCAAGGGACTCTATTTAAAATATGGCTATCATGAAATATCGGCCCAATCGATACGGCTCAACAATAAGCAGGTGCTTTGCTACGATGTCATGGAGAAGTGCAGGCCGGATGATGGCTTATATGGCGGGAAGGTTTTTGTGGTGGAAGAAAATTCGGCAAATGGCGAAGTGAACCGGCAAACGATATTTTATTATCATCAGAAGGGCATGCTTGTCTGGGCTGAATATTCGGGAGGCGATATTATAAAAGGATATTTATCCGGGGAAGTTCTTGCCGATAACTCGTTGGAATTTTATTATCAGCATATGAGTACCGACGGCGAAATGCGGCTAGGAAAATGCCACAGTACGCCAGTTTTCCTGGCAGATGGCAGGCTTGAACTGCGGCAAGTGTGGCAATGGCTCGATGGGGATCTTTCGCCGGGGACATCGGTTGTTATTGAAAAACAACTTTAGCGGCAGTTTGTAACGAGTCAATATGAAGGACTTTTTTTAGGTATTGTCCGTGAATTCGGCTGTAGCAAATTCAATAAATTTATTCAGCAGCGGGCTTTGCCACTTGTTCTTAAATAGCAGCAGCTGCAGGAGCAGGGGCGCGGGCGGCGCTATATCCTTTATGTGCAGCACCTGAAGCTGCGTTGTTTGTCTGGCAACGATTGCTGGCAGATAGGTTATGGCAAGACCGCTGGCAGCGATTTTAATCAGCGCCTCCGTGGAGGTACTTTCCAGCAAAATGACAGGCTCTATGCCGTTTTCTGCCCAGAAAGCGTCCAGCTGTTTGCGGTATCTACAGGCTGGTTCGGTTACCGCAAATCGCTTATGGGCCAGATCTTCAAGCTGGATTTCAGCCGGGGCGGAGGATGTGCTGGCCGCTGTATAAAAGTTAATGGCTACCGGCTGTTGCTTCAGCAGCAGCAGTTCGGGCGGAGGTTTGGCAAAATCGAGTACCAAGGCAATATCGGCCTGTCCGCTTGCCAATAGCTGCTTAGCATCCTCGGCGCCGGCTGACAGTATGCGGACCTTTACTGCCGGATAGTTTGCCATAAATTTTTGCAAGATGGCTGGCAGAACTGTCATACAGAGAGAATCGGCCGCGGCGATTTGCAATGTGCCGGTAATCGCTTCGCCCGTGTGCAGCGTTCCCATAAATTTTTCCGTGATTTTAAAAATTTCGTTGCTGTAGGCGAGCAGCTTTTCACCGGGGGCTGTGATGCGAAGCGTGTTTCCATAACGCTCAAATAATTTTACGCCGAGTTCGCTTTCCAGCAATTTGATTTGGGTGGTAACTGTGGACTGGGCGTAGCCAAGCTGCTCGGCGGCCTTGGTGATGCTGCTGAGCTTACAGACTCGCTGGAAGGTATAAAGATTTCTGTTTTCCATAAATTTCTCCATCATTAATTTTGATGACTTGTTTGCAAAATATCAATTTTACAAATGATTGCTATCATGATAGCATGAAACGCATACATCGACAAGCCGTTGAACTACGGGAGAATCGGGATTGCATTGTATTTTTGCTTGGTTTCGGGGAATCGTATCATCGGCAGGGAAAATCATTTTACGTTGGAGGTTGCAGAGTATGATTATTTTGAATGAACCGTATGTTTCTCAGTTTTTGCTAAAAACAGCAGAGGATTTTGACATTCCGGTAGTAGACTGTTCACCGGACAAGTCGATGACGGCCGGATTTCCTGCCCTGACAGAACAGGAATTTGTCGCGATGGCGCAAAAAAGATCCCCCCTGGCCTTGTATTGCAACTCGGAGAACTCTTTTTCCTGGCTCAGCCATAACTTTAAAGATACCGAAATTCCGGCGATGATTGAGCTGTTCAAGGATAAGGTCCAGTTTCGTAAGCTGGTAAAAAGACTGTACCCGGAATTTTCGTTTGCCGAGGTTGCATATGAGGATTTGGCGACTTTTGACACGAGTAAAATTAAAAAACCGTTTATCATCAAGCCGGCTGTCGGTTTTTTTAGCATGGGTGTGTATAAGGTAGAGTCGGACCGGGACTGGAACGATATTGTACTCTCGATCCAAGCGGAAATGGACAAGGTACGAGGGCTGTATCCGCTGGAGGTTATGAATGCTTCAAAATTTATTATCGAAGAATTCATCAAAGGCAGTGAATATGCTATAGATGCTTATTATGACAGCCACGGGGAGCCGGTGATCTTAAATATATTGGAACATCCCTTTGCTTCCAATGGGGATGTCAGTGACCGGCTGTACTTTACCTCCAGGGAAATTGTCAAAAAGCATTTGGCGAAATTTAGTGAGCTACTGGCGGCTATCGGAGCGGTGGGGAGAATCGCAAGTTTTCCGATCCACATGGAAGTTCGAGTTGATGAATCTGGGCAGGTGATACCGATCGAAGTAAATCCGATGCGCTTTGCCGGCTGGTGCACCACGGATATTGCCCATTATGCATATGGGATAAATGTATATGAAATGTATTTGCAGCAAAAGCGTCCTGACTGGGAGCAGATATTATGCCAGGAGGATAAAGCATTATATTGCATTGTCGTCGGCGATGTCCCGGGAGACGTTCGGTTTCAAGATATCAAAAAAGTTGATTATCCGGCTTATGCAGCAAACTTCAGTAATTTGCTGGAGCTGAGAAAAGTTGATTATAAAAAATATCCTGTATTTGCGTTTGCTTTTATCAGTATAGTGGAGGATCCGGAAGTTATTGACGAGCTTTTACAGCTCGATACACGCCCGTATATTGCTTGAGCTGAAAAATAAATTTTGCGATTTTGCCAAGGGCGGCAGGAGATTTCAACGCAGATAAAGTACTGTATTAAGATATGTTGTATGGGAAAATGTGCGTTGAAGGAAGGGGATCGCTTGCATTTGGCAAGAATGAGCTTAATTGCGCTTAGCTCGTTGAGTGCACTGTTTTTTTGCTCGATAGCTTTGCTGGCCTGGCGTCGGCGCCGGGTTGCGCTGAGCCGGGCCGTACTTTTTTTGTCGGTTTCGGTGGCTGTTTATGCCTTTGGCTATGCCTGTGAGCTTGCCAGCAATACGCTGCCGATGATTTATTTTTGGCTCCATATTGAAAATCTGGGGATCGCCTTTATTCCTACTGCCTGGATTATGCTGGCCGTCTGTCATACCAGGACGCAGTGGCGTCATTGGCCGCTGTTACAGGTAGTTTTGATCGTCGTATCGATGCTGAGTGTCATCTTCAGCAATACCTCGGAATTTCATAATTTGTATTATATTGATCTGCATCTCAATCCGGCAGCACCTTTTCCGGTGGCCGCCTTTACTCCCGGAATCTGGTATATTGTTCATAATGTGTTTATCAATGTGGCAGCGGTGGTCGGAAATATCCTGTATATCCGCCAATGGAAAAAGGCCGTGCAGCCGCAGGAACAGCAGCAGGCCTTTGCCTTTTTTATCAGCTCGCTGTTTCCCTGGATTGTGGTGCTTATCTATATTTTTGGTGCCAGTCCCTGGGGGCTCGATCCCATGCCGATTGCCTTTCTGGTGCCGGGGGCCTTGTATGGCTGGGCGATTTCAACGCTCAAGCTGTTTGCTGTAGCCCCGATCGCTCAGGAACTGATATTTCAGCGGCTGGAAGACGCCATTATTGTGTTTGATCGCGAGGGGAGGCTGGCAGATTTTAATGCCGCCGGTCAGCGCGTTTTTCCTGAGCTGAAGGATAGTATAAAAGGGCATGACGGGGCGAAGGTGTTTTCCCCCTACCGGGAAATGCTGGCGGCGTTCGAGATGCCGCCAGGGTCGGTTAAAACTTTATGCCGGCACCAGGGGGAAAAGGAAAAATGCTATCAGCTCCGCCGGGTGGATCTTCATGATGATGGCGGTTGGCAGATCGGCTATATGATGATTCTGCACGATATCACGTCTTTTTCGCGACTTGTTGACGGCCTGCAGCTGCAGGCGACGACAGACCCGCTGACGGGGGCCTATAACAGAAATATTCTGCAGGAGCGGGCGCAGGAGTTGCTGGAAAATTTCAGTGAAGCTTCCCCCGGGGCACTTTTAATTACCGATCTGGACCGGTTCAAGGGGATCAATGATATCTACGGTCATTTGGCTGGAGATACGGCGCTGACCGAGTTCTCGGCCGTCTGTGCCCGGATCTTGCGCGAGCAGGACTTTTTTTGCCGTTATGGCGGGGATGAATTTGTCATTTTACTGCCGGAGACGGAGGAGAAAGTAGTCTTTGAACTTGCTGCGCGCATCTGCAGGGAACTGGAAAGGCTTGATATTCGGCTGGGGCTAGACCAGTCAATAAAACTGACGGCGAGCATCGGCGCAGCGATGCGGCAAAAGTCCGATCCATCGATTGAAGTCCTGCTAAAGCGGGCCGATGAAGCTCTTTATGAAGCCAAGCGGGCCGGTGGTAATTGTGTGAGGATTTTTTGAGGCCCGGCCGGCAGTGGTGAAAAATCTTTTGCGGGATTGAATCCTTGCCGCAAACGACGTATAATAAAAAACATATCTGCCGGATCATGGAGCTTAGCCACGAACGGCATATTTTAAAAATAAGAGATCAAAAACTGCCTGCAGTGTGGGCAGTTTTCGTTTTTGTCCGGGGGCTGTTGCCGGACGTTTAAAGAATATACAATAAGTAGTACCAGGTACAGGTAAGGGAAGGATTTTTGCTATGGGAAGACAACGGTTGTGGACAGCGGAATTTATCGCAATGGGAGTGAGCAGCTTTTTTCAGTATATGGCGCAGTATGTGCTGCTGGCAACGCTGCCGCTCTTTATCATGGAGAGCCTGCATGGCGGGGATTTTGAGGCCGGACTGGCTATGACTTTTTTTCAGGTGGGAACCGTATGCTGTCGCCCATTTGCCGGTAGATGGATTGATTCGTACAATAAGCAGAAACTGCTGCTGGGTGCGACCGGGGTGTTTCTGGCGCTGATGCTGTTGTTTAATTTCATTTCGAGTCTTCCGCTGATTTTAGCGCTGCGTCTGGTGCACGGGGCTGTATTTGCCATGGGGACCACTGCGGCGGCGGCCTTGGCGACGATGGTTTTGCCGGATGAACGAAAAGGCGAAGGCATCGGCTATTTTGCGGTTTTTTCTAATTTTGCCATGGTGCTGGGACCGTTTTTAGGCTTGCTGCTGCTGGGATTCAGTCCCCGGTTGCTGTTTGCATTTTTGGCAATTATTGCGGGGGTGACCTTTTGGGTCAGCAACCGCTCGCAACTGCCACCGGAAATTGTCCTTCCGGCTAAAAAGAAAAAGCGGGGGCATAGCCTGGCTGATTTTATTGAAAAGCAGGCCGTGCCGACAGCGCTTTTGGGAGGGATGGTATTTTTCTCCTATGCTGGCGTGATTACCTTTATTCCCCTGTATCTCAAGACTTTGGGGCTTGAGACGATGACCAGCATGTTTTTTGCGGCCTTTGCTCTGGTGATTGTTCTCACACGGCCTTTGGTTGGTCGTGCCTTTGACCGGATCGGGGCGGGGACGGTGATTTATCCCGGATTTGCCCTGTTTGCTGCCGGACTTGTACTCTTGGGGAGCAGTAGCAGCAGTAGCGGCATGTTTGCTGCTGCCGCTGTTCTTGGTGCGGGTTTTGGCGCCCTGAGCCCAGCCTTTCAGACGATCGCGATTCAGAGCTCGCCGGCAGTCCGGGCGGGCGTGGCGACGGCCACATACTTTTGGTCGCTGGATATCTTTGTCGGGCTGGGGGCCCTTGGACTTAGCCTGATTTCCTTGCAGGTTGGTTATCAGTGGATGTATATGATTTCGGCGATGGTGGTACTGTTGGCGGCAATTTTTTACCTCGCTGGCTTTGGGCGAGGGGGCAAAAAATAAAGCAGCTGTTTGTCTGTAGGGGAAGAGTCCGCAATAAAAGGATGCTCGAGTGGCGCGCTGGTAAGCGGCCGCTCTTTTTTTTGCTGAGTATATTGCTTGACAGGAGCTTGATTATGATAATATAATATCAATTACCTTGAAAACGCTAAATCGAAAGAGGAAGATCCGCGTGTTTGTTTCTTTGCTGTGGCAGGAAATAGGAGCGTATGTGATGAATCTGCATCAGTAAACAGATTTGATTTCAGAATAATGAAACGATTTTGCATTGCTATGGAATTTGCGGCAGGAACGTTGTTCTTGCTGGCCCGTGTTTTTTTTAGTGGCCATTTTACAAGTACATAATTGAGGGAGATGATATATTGAAGCTGACAAATGAATATCAAGGAAAAGTGGTCACACCTGAGCAGGCGGTCCAGGTTGTGCAGTCCGGTGACTGGGTGGATTTTGGCTTTGGCATGGGACAGCCAATCTTGCTCGATGCCGCACTAGCCAAGCGTAAAGGGGAGCTGCAGGATGTAAAGATTCGCGGGGGGCTGGCGTTAGCTCCCCGGCAGGTTGTTGCCTGTGATCCTGAGCGGGAAACATTTACCTATGCGAGCTGGCATTTCAGTGGGTATGAACGCCAGCTTCATGACCGCAATCTGTGCAATTACATTCCGATGCTCTACCGCAACAAGCCGATGTTTTATCGCCAGGAGGTAAGTGTTGATGTGGCGATGATTTCTGTGGCCCCGATCGATCAGCACGGATTTTTCAATTTTTCCCTGACCAACTCCGCCACAAAGGCTATTTTAGAAACGGCAAAAATTGTCATTGTGGAGGTCAACAACTGCTTGCCCTATGCTGCCGGTGGGCAGGAGGAAGGCATTCATATCTCGGAGGTTGACTATATTGTCGAGGCGGGTGATATTCCGCTGGCACAGCTGCCCAGCGCACCAGCAGATGAAATCGATACGCAGGTTGCCCGCTATATCGTCGAGGAAATTACCGATGGGGCCACCATTCAGCTGGGGATCGGCGGGATGCCCAATGCGGTTGGCGATCTGATTGCGCATTCCAATGTTCGGGATTTGGGCATGCATACGGAAATGCTGGTGGACGCCTATCTGACCATGCATGAGAAAGGCAAGCTTACGAATAAATACAAATCCTGGGATAAGGGCAAGGGTGCCTGGACATTTTGCATGGGGTCGCAAAAACTCTACGACTGGGTTGACCGCAATCCGAGTCTGGCCTCGTATCCGTCGAATTATACGAACGATCCCAAAGTCATTGCGCAGATCGATAATTTTATTTCGGTGAATAATTGTGTGGAAGTCGATTTGTACGGGCAGGTTTCCTCTGAATCGGCAGGCATCCGGCAGATCAGCGGCACGGGTGGACAGCTTGATTTTGTCACTGGGGCGTATCTTTCAAACGGGGGGAAAAGCTTTATTTGTTTCCGTTCGGCCTTTGAGGATAGAAAGACCGGCCAGGCAGCATCCCGGGTTGTGCCGGCATTACCGCCGAGCAGTATTGTGACCGTGCCGCGCACGCAGGTGCATTATCTGGTAACGGAATGGGGCAAGGTCAACCTGGCCGGCTGCTCCACCTGGGAACGGGCGGAACGCATTATCAGCATATCTCATCCGGATTTTCGGGATGAATTGATCAAGCAGGCTGAAACCATGAAGATCTGGCGGCGCAGCAACCGGATTTAAGGGATTGCTGCCAGCCTTGAGAAGGCTTAACCGCATAAACAAAAAACAAGTAAGAGGTGCATAACAAAATGGTTATGCACCTCTTACTTGTTTCGGATTGAGTTTCTATAGATATATCAGAGCTTGTAGACGCTGTCTGGCAGTTCGTATTCGAGGATGCCGGAAGAGTAGGGGGCAATTTCATACGGCTGAAAAATTACAACGGGTTTATAATTTTCATTGACATAAAAAGCGGGGATTTTATCCTCATTCAGCCCTTTAAACGGGGTGAAGATGACTTTGTCCTGAGCTTTGCTCTGCTCGATGACCGCCTGATTCAAGTTTTTGGTTCTGGCCTCATCAAGGTTTGGATAAAGATCATTCCAGTTCATCAGGTTGCCGGTGATGGCGTCAAAGACCATTCCCTGGCGGGAGGGAAAACCATGAGCACCGCCGGAGTAAGTATAGTGGTCGAAAACTATGCTGAGCAGTTTGCCATCGTTGACCTGAATTTTATATTTAAGCATGACGGAATAGGGGGCAGAGCCATACTGTTTTGACTGTGCCAGCTTAGTTCCCTGCTCAATGGCATGGTTTATTCGGTCCTGAATCAGGGAATTGATTTTTTCCGTAGCCTCTGGCCGGGCGGGATTGCTTACCGTTGGATAAGCCAGCGTGCAGATGCCCTCATTGTACTGCGTGTCACTGACTTCAAGTGGGGCTGGTGCTGTGGGCGGCGCTGTGTAATAGGCATATTTTGCTTTTTCGCGTTCCTTGAGAAAATCCTTAAAATTTGCAATATCCATCAGCTGCCAGGTAGCGTCGGCTAGTTCCCGCATTTTAAGCTGCAGCGTGAAGCTTTGCTGCAGTTCTTTGTCGAAAAGCTCGATGCCAACGGTGGCAGTTTTTCCATCTTTTTCGGTGAAGGCGACTTTCTTGTATTCGAGATTTGAAAATTTGAGCTTTTGGTCGACGGTGTTATCAATTTGCACCGAGGTTTTTTCAGCTGCCTTTTTTTCGGCAGGTGGTTCGGATTTTTGTTTGTCCCCGTTTTCAACATAATAGATGACTTTTTCCTTGATAATGCCGACGACGGCCGGTTTGACCAGCTGCAGGATGCCGGCAGCAAAGGCATTCTTTTCACCCGTTACGGCATCGCCGACGATATCATCGACAAGGCGGGAAGAGAGGCTGTCGAGATCAACATGCTTTTTGAACTTTTCAATATCGTGTTGTTGTACGGATTCCTGGATCAGCTTCAGTGAGTAAGTGGGTGTCTTGGTCCAGTAGTAATACCAGCCGCCAAGCAGTGCCAGGAGGACGAGCAGGACGCCGGCCAACAGCTTTTTTCTGCGGGTGAGAGTCAGATCAAAAGAAATATGCATAGAATTCGCTCCTTATAGTGAGTTTTTTGATGAATTTCTGACGGGTTTATTATTTAATGGTTTCGGCACGAAAAGACATATGGTCTATATTTGTGGTGAAAAATGAAAAAAATTGTTAAACTGTAAAGAAAATATAAACAGGGAGGAATATACGTATGACCAAAATCGGCATGATTGGTGGCTTTGGGCCGGAATCTACCCTCGAGTATTATCGTTTACTCATTGATGGGTATCGCGTCAGAAAAAACAGTATAGATACCCCGGAGATTTTGCTTTACAGCATGTCCGTACAAAAACTGTTTGCTTTGGTGGATACAAAAAAATGGCAAGAACTTACGGACTGGTTGCTGGAAGGCATCGCGGTTTTGCATAAAGGCGGCGCCGACATGGGCTTTATTTCTGCCAACACACCGCATGTTGTTTTTTCGCGCTTGCAGGCGGCATCGCCGATTCCTTTAATTAGCATTGTAGATGCGGCCTGTGAGCATCTGAAGGAATGTAGAATCAAGCGCGCAGGCCTTATTGGAACAAGCTTTACCATGCAGAATGATTTTTATCAACAGCGATGTGCCGTTGATCAGATGACGCTCGTTCTTCCATCGGCGGAGGAACAGGATTATATTCAGGATAAGCTGATGACGGAAATTGAACAGGGGATTTTCCTTGACGAAACGCGGGCCGGTCTGTTAAAGGTTATTAAGAATATGATTGATGAGAATGGGGTGGAAGGCGTCATCCTTGGCTGCACTGAGCTGCCCTTGATTTTGCCCCAGACGAGCCAGTTTGCCATTCCCTTTTTTAATACCACGCAAATTCATGTAGATAAAATTCTCGATACCCTGCTTGTGCTGGAAAGCAAGACAGATTCGCTGCTGTCTAAATAAAAAATGCCTGAGCAATAACACAGGCGTGTGCAGGATCATGGCTGGCGATATTTTTTCCCCCAGTCACAAAGGCTCGTCAGTATCGGCTGCAAGGCCAGACCCTTTTCGGTCGGGCTGTATTCGACTTTGGGCGGGATTACCGGATAAACGGTCCGCGTGATGAGGCAGTCCGCTTCCAGCTGTTTTAGCTCCTGCGCTAATATCTTATGACTGATTGCCGTAATATGCTGTTTGAGCTGGCCATAGCGGATCGGCGTGTTTTTTAGTATGTGCCATAAAATGATCGCGCGCCATTTACTGCCGATTACAGCCATGCCAAAGCCAATAGAGCAGTCAAAGTCGCGCCGGGTTCTTGCCGGCAGTCGCCTCAGGCGAGTGTCTTCCATAAGATAAGGTCCTCCTAACCAAACAGTTAGTATCTGATAAAAAAGTGCGTTCTTGTGAGGTCTGTTTAAAGGTATTATAATCCTTGAGAAAGAGCAAGGCAAGAAAGCATAGGTGGAGGAGGTCTTTTGATGAGACATAGGTATCAGTATTATCAGATTGATGCGTTCACGACGGAGAAATTTTGCGGCAATCCGGCCGGAGTGATAATAAATGCAACCGGATTGCAGGCCGAGCAGATGCAGCAGATTGCCCGGGAGGTCAATAATTCGGAGACGGCGTTTATTTTCCCCCCAGCAGGAAAGGAAGAGGCACTGGAAGTGCGGTTTTTCACGCCTACACGGGAGGTGCCGATTTGTGGCCATGCCACGATTGCCGCTCATTATGCCTGGGCTTTGCAGCAAAAATGCAAGAGCTCCTATCAGATTTGCCAAAAAACTGGTGCGGGATTGCTGCCGGTAGATGTTATCGCTGAAAATGGGGACTATAAAATCGTGATGACGCAAGGCTCGATTGAATTTGGCCCGGTGCTTGGCGAGGGGGACCGAAGGGATTTGCTGGCGGCACTCGGGCTGCAGGAGGAAGATTGCCTGCAGGATTATCCTGTACAGATCGTTTCGACCGGCCATTCTAAGGTATTGCTAGGAATTGCCGAGCGCGCCCGGCTCGATGCGTTGGTGCCTTCCCTTGAGCGGCTGACTGCACTGAGCCGGCGAATCGGCTGCAATGGCTTTTATGTATTTACCATTTCGCCGGAAGCAGAAATATTGGTTCATGGGCGGATGTTTGCCCCGGCGATTGGAATTGCGGAAGATCCGGTAACGGGAAATGCCAATGGTCCGCTGGGAGCATATCTGGTTGAACATAAGAAGATTTTTAGCCAGGAGCAAGCGATTTCATTTCGGGCTGTCCAGGGAGAAGCGATCGGTCGGGCTGGTGAGCTGCTGGTCAAGGTAGAAGTTCAAAACGGACACCCGTCCAAGGTGCAGATTGAAGGCCGGGCCGTGGTAGCCTTTACGGCGGATCTTTCCCTTTAAGGCTGAAACTGCAAAAATAGGAAGCTTTGCCTAGGAAAAAATGATTGAAAGATAGAGGCCCTATCCTATATAATAAGGGACAGTGATGGCTGGCCAGAGGAAATGGTGAAATTCCAGCCGGAAACAAGGAATAATCAGCTACAGGGGGATGCGGATGAAGACGCTTATTTTTGATATGGATGGCGTAATTGCAGACAGTGAACTGATTCATTATCTTACAAATGTAGAAACGTTTCGGCAATATGGAATTCCCTTCGAGGAGGAAGAGTTGTTTTCCTATATGGGCCGGACAAGCTGGGCATTGTTTGAGGAGACCTTAAAAAAGCAGCAGCTGGAAAATCTTGACGCAGCCGAGTTGCTCGAATGCAAGCGCCGCTTGTATATTGAGATATTAACAAAAGAGCCGGCGGTCCGTCCAATTGAAGGAATTGTCGATTTGTTGATTTCATTAAAGCTCGCTGGCATAAAAACGGCGGTGGCGTCTTCGACCGGGCGTGAGGTTACGGAGCTTGTGCTTGAAAAACTCGGGGTAAAGGAATGCTTCGATGCTGTTTTTGGCGGCGATGAAACGACGCAGGGGAAACCGGATCCCGAGATCTATTTGCTGGCTGCGCAAAAATTAGGGGAAGACCCTGCGCAGTGCTGCGTAATTGAAGATGCCGCAGTTGGGGTGGCGGCAGCAAAACAGGCAGGAATGTATTGTATTGCCTACAGCAATCCGGCTTCGGGCCCACAGGATCTGTCACTGGCAGATGAAGTAGTCGAAAGTCTGGCTGATATTTCGGTAGAAAGATTTTTATAGAGCTCAGCAAGGCTGCTAAATATAAAAGCAAATTGTATACACATAGTGTGCCGACTGCCTGCAGTCGGCTTTTTTATGAATTTAAATGTAAAATATATTTGACATAAAGTAAAATAAATGTTACATTTATTTTACGGAAAGGAGTCTGATATGGGGAAATTAGAACAACAGTTAACGATTATGAACCGATTGCATATTTTACGGGCGGAGAAGCGTTTGACCCAGGAACAACTTGCGAAAGCAATCGGTGTTACAAGAGCAACTATTATAGCCATGGAAGGCGGCGGGTACAATCCGTCATTAGAGCTGGCCTTCCGGCTGGCAAGATTTTTTGCCAAGGATATCTCGGATATTTTTTGGGTTGAGGAGGAAAAAAACAATGAAAAAATTTGATGCAATCGTGATGAAGGCATTTCTTTATGAGTTGCCGGTGCTGGTGGTGTTTATCCTGACGTGTATGATTATGCCGCTGGAAAAAATGGCACAGGAAAATTTCTACGTGAACCTTTGGTATCAGTTTGGTGGGTTTTATATTTTTGGTTCCTGGCTGTTTACGGCCCTTTATATCAGTATGAAACTTTTGCTGGCGCCGGATTTTCGCCAGCTCGTGTTGGCGAAGCTGACATTTATGCGTGAACGCGATGAACGCGAGGTCGGTTTAACCGGGCAGGCAGCCAAAAATACGACGCTGGCCGCCTTGATCTTTTTGTTTTGCTTGTCCTGTGTGCAGTTTTCCTATGCCCGGGTACCGGCAGAATTTGCGGCGCAGGGAAACTCAAAGGTCATGTCCTGGGGAATTGGCTTCTCTCTGAGCAGTCATGAAAATGAAACGTCCTTGAAGCAGGAACAGCCGCTTGATAAGGTGATTGAATACAATGGCCTGCCGCTGTCGACATCTGCGATTTTATTGGGGCTGATCGGCTGGCATATTTTTTCCTATAATCATTACATGAGGAAATATGAATAAATATATGTATCAATAAAAATTAGATTTGCAACAGCCGAAAAAACAGTTCCTGCTCAAGGGAGCTGTCATCCTGTCGGCGGGTAAGAAATAATAAAAGCTCCTCAGGGGCGTCTGCGAATAGCAATGAATAGAGCTTTCGGACGCCCCTTGAGGGGCTTATTTCATAATATGATTTTGCTGTAACCTTGATGGTGGGCGGGGATTCAGGGGGCGGTCGCTGGTGAAGGGCTGGTAATAAGGGCAAGCGGATAGGTATCTCCCGCATGGATCGCAGCTGGCTTCCCTTTTATGAATCCGCCTAACAAAGAAAATTGCACAAAAAAGTTTGGCGGGGTTCCCCGCTGCACAAGACTGGCAAATGCGGGAGCCTTTTCAGTCGATATCTCCAGGGTTATTTTTCCGGGGCAACCCCATCCGCCCGGCTTTTTTACTTCACGGATTGTACCGATTACCGGTGAGCCTTTTTTTAGTGTTTCGCCTGGTAAGACAATGTCCTGGCAGAGCTCAAAGTGCAGAATATTGCCGACAACAGCAGCCGCCGGGGTTAAGGTATCAAGTGAACGTACTTGATACACGGCAGCTGCGCTTGTAGTAGCTGGCGCTATACACAGACAGAGCAAGAGCAGATAAAAAAATTTCTTCATAAAAATCTCCTTTTGTTAGTTAATATAAACTAACTATTTATTTAAATTTCTATATATACGCTTCCCGGCAGATTATTGGTTCTGCAGGCGGGTGGCGGTCTTTTCGAGAATTTGCGTAAAACTGTGTTTTTCTTCTTCAGTAAGACAGTTCGTTATTTTTTTTGCGAAATCATAATACCCTTTATTTTCTAAATCAAGAAGTTTTTTCCCGTTTGCGGTGAGGCGAAGGTGAAAAATTCGCAGATCTATCTGAGATTGTTCTTTTTCGACGTAAGTTTTTTCTATAAGTCTATTTACGATGTTGGTTACCGTTGGTTTTTGTACATGAAAAATTTCAGCCAAATCACTAAAGGTGATTTGTTCCCGTAGTTTTATGATATGCAGATAGTGAAGCTGTGTCATGGTAAGGCGGAACAGTTCGCGATAGGGGGGCTGTTCCCGGTATTCTTCCATAGATTGGCGCATAACGCCGGATAAGATGTCGATGTATTTGACAATGAGTAATTCTGTTTCCATTTAAAGGACTCCTTTATCAATGACTTTTGTTAAGGACATGCGGGGGCTGACAGGAGCAGGATAGTCGGAGCAGTATCCTATCCGAGCGATAAATTGAAGCGGGGCTTTGCCAAGAGTATGCGTTAGCTCTTCTTGGCAAAGCGGATCTTCTAAGGCTTGTGACATTGGATGGACGGCAATTTTTTTAGCTGTTGCCCGCAGCCATAGGGCCTCAAACCGCCGGCCGGCACTTAGCAAAGAAGCAACCTCCGTGTTGGGGCTCATGCAGATAATCCAGCCTGAGCCTTCAGTAAGCTGTTGTTCGGTCAGACGCAGGCTTTCCTTCATAGAAAAATCTGAAAGCAGGTCCTTTTTTGTCAGCCTGTATTCAGCATACCAGCGAAGAAAAAGATTCATTTCCATGCTGGCCGGTGTAATCCCGTTTTCTTCAGCAAGAATTTCGGCGGTAGTGAGGCGAATCCATTGAACGAGTTCCTCTTGAATTGGCCGGGAAGCAAGCTGCCGGAGGTTCGCTTGCTCGGTCAGTGTGGCCAATAATTTCCCCTCGCTACTGTCCTGCGGATAATAGGTCAGCAACGGATCAGCGGCCACTAGCAGTTCAACATCCTCTTTTGTGAGTGTTGTCTTGAGCAGAGAGTGACGCAGCGTTCGACGTGATTCCATCTGTATAATAATATCGTTATCACGTGGAGCCGGTTTTGGCTGCAGTACAATTTCAATTAAGGGAGCAAGCGGATCTGGCTGCAACACATGGTAGGTCATTTCCCAACTGCTGGCGGCCGAGGCTTGGTGAAGATTTTCTAAAAAAGTGCCAAGGGAAAGTATCATTTCTCGATGCTGTGGGTCAACAACAGGAAGGCAGCGAGCTGAATTCAATGAAAGCAGCCAGCGCTGCGGGGAAGCCAGCTCGATTTGCCAGGGCTGTGTGTTATGGCTGCTTGGGGCCAGGGTGGCAAGATAGAGGAGCTGCGCCAACTCGGCAGGCAGTCTGTTGGTATCGCTCGTTGACAACGGCACCCTCTTGAGCGTAGCGGGTGGAGGAAATATTGATATACCTCCAGCCAAAGCCGTCAAACAAAATCCTAGGGAATATAAAAAATTACGCCGGTTCATAAGCGGAAAGACCATCCTTATCTATTTTGTTAGTTAAGACTAACTAAATAATAAAACAAATAAACGAAATTGTAAATAAAAATTTTTTCTCAGCCAGAGATACTCCGGCAAGCAGAAATTTGGTTGCTGTAAAAGTCACTGACTTTTTATTTACAGCTGGCATTGCAGGGGGCGCGGATTCGAATGGCGTATATAGTTTTATATAATTACTGCAGCCGGCTAATACCGGAAGGAATGGCTGCGTTCGAGGAGGTGTTTTATGGAGTTGGGATTTTTTATGAAGGGTTTTTTTCTGGGGGTGTCCATTGCAGCGCCGGTTGGCCCGATAGGGCTTCTCTGTATCAGCAACACGCTGCGGGGTGGAGCTAAGCTTGGACTGGCTTCCGGGCTGGGAGCAGCTGCGGCCGATGCGCTATATGCTGGCATTGGCGCTTGGGGACTGACACTTCTGGCTGAGCGATTAACAAAATATAATAGCTGGCTGCATTTTGGGGGCGGAGTATTTTTGCTTTATCTGGGCTGGCGGATTTTTTCATCCAGCCCGGGGAAAAATTGGTCGAAGCAACATAGCGACAGCCGCTGGAAAACTTTGGCGGCAACATTTTTTTTGACGCTGACGAATCCGCTGACCATTTTTTCTTTTTCGGCGGTTTTTGCTGGCAGTGGGCTGGCTACAGCAGGAGAATCAGCGGCAGCAGTGGAAATAGTCCTTGGAGTATTTTGCGGATCGATTTGCTGGTGGATTTTGCTGACGGCAGCGGTAAGGTTTATGCGCCATGGACTCGGAGCGAACGCCCTAAAGAACCTGCAACATGGAGCCGGTCTTAGTATTGCCGGGTTTGGGCTATGGAATCTGTGGACACTGCTCACGCGATGAGCTTGTTTTACAAGTTTTTATTGACAAAAGCGATTAAATTGTGCACAATGTAATAAAGAAAACAATTGAACACAATTTAATTTTACATAATCGATAGTGGGGTGACAGAATGAAAAAAGAAGAACAGCAACGGGATATTATCATTATTGGCGGCGGTATTGCGGGCCTCACGGCAGCGCTTTATGCCGGAAGAATGAACCTCGAGGTCTTGGTGCTCGAATCGGAACTGGTTGGCGGACAGATCATAAATGCCCACAGCATTGAAAATTATCCAGGGTTTGCTGCAATAAAAGGCAGTGAGCTGATTGCCTCCGTCCAGGAGCAAGCCGAAAAATATGGGGCAGTGCTCGATGAATTCGACCGGATCATAAGGCTTGATCTTGCTGCGCAGCCCAAGATTGTCGAAACGGAAAGTTTTATTTATCGCGCCGGCGCCGTTATCATTGCTTCGGGGATGACGCGCCGGAAACTGCCACTGGCAAAGGAACAACAGTATTTGGGGAAAGGGGTTCATTACTGTGAATTATGTGATGGACACATGTACCAGGACAAGACCATTGCTGTTGTCGGCGGCGGCAATGCCGCAATTGATGCGGCAGATTTTTTGACCAAATATGCAAAAAAACTATATGTCATTCATCGCGGGTCTAATCTTACCGCGGATGAGAGTTCACAGGGAAAACTGAAAAAACAACCGGCAGTTGAGATTTTGCTCAATACCGAAATCCGCGATTTGAGCGGCGCTGGGGCCCTGGAGGTGATTGAGCTTTATGATAAAGAACGGGAAGAACACAGACAAGTGCCGGTTGATGCCCTGTTTGTAAATATTGGAGTTATCCCGAATACCCAGCTCTTTAAAGGGGAGCTGGCTCTTGATGAAGATGCCCGGATTGTTGCCGGGGAGGATTGCCGGACCAATATTTCCGGGGTGTTTGCAGCCGGGGATGTGCGTACCAAGCCGGTGCGACAACTGACGACGGCTGCGGCCGATGGTACGGTAGCCGCTATTTTAGCGGAAAAATATATACAGTCTTTGAAGGAGGAAGAATGATATGGTAAAAGTATATTCTATTTCAAACTGTCCCTGGTGTGATAAGGTGAAAAAATATTTAAAGGCAAAACAGATTGATTTTACGGAATACAATATCGAGGAAGATGAGGCTGCCAGGGATATGTGCTACAAGATATCGGGGGATTTGACTGTGCCGGTGACTACCATAGACGGTAAAGCGTTTGTTGTCAGCTTTGACAAGGCAAAACTTGATGAATTGCTTGGTCTGTAAAGGAGAGGAGATTTTTTATGAATATTTATGATTTTACGGTAAAAACCAATAAGGGGATAGAAAAATCGTTGGCTGATTATAAGGGGGAGGTGCTTCTTATTGTCAATACAGCGAGCAAATGCGGCTTTACACCGCAGTACAAGGAACTGCAGGAGCTTTATATGAAATATAAGGATCAGGGCTTTACGGTACTGGGATTTCCCAGCAATCAGTTTGCCGGGCAGGAACCGGGCACCAACGAGGAGGTTGCGCAGTTTTGCCAATACAATTATGGTGTGACCTTTCCTTTGTTTGAAAAAGGCGATGTTCGCGGTGAAAATGCCCAGCCATTGTTTCAGTATCTCACGGAACAGAAAAAATTTAAGGGATTTGATTCGGCACATCCGATTGCCTCGCGCCTGCTTGGCGCCCTGCAGGAAAAGTTCCCCAAATTTCTTGACGGGGATTCAATCAAATGGAACTTTACTAAGTTTTTGGTTGCACGCGATGGTACGGTGAGTGGCCGGTATGAGCCGACAACCTCACCGCTGCAGATGGCCAGCGATATAGAAAAATTGCTTTGATATAGCTGCGTTTATAGAACAAGAGCGCCTCTGTCGATGGGATCGGCAGAGGCGCTCTTGTTCTATGTGCAGGGCAGGGTATCGTCCTGATAGAGGGCCTGACCAAGCTGAATAAATTCCTGCATTGCATGGGTGCGATAGCAATTTTTTTTGGCGGCAATAAAGATTTTTCGTGTGGCGGCATCATCGCGAATCTTATAATAAAACAGGGCTTCGCTGGGCATGCTCATCTTGATCAGCGAATCCGTGAGAAAGGTAATCCCGAGCCCCTGACAGGCGGTATGATAGGCAGTCATCAACTGATTGAGATACAGCCGGACTTTCGGGGTAAAGCCGCTTCGCCGGCACAGATCCAAAGCACGCCGGTGCATGTCATTTCCTTTGCCGAGCAAAAGGAACTCTTCTCCGGCAAAGCAGGTCAGTGGCAGCGGCAGGATATCAGAGCGATGATGCTGCCCGCGAATGATGTCGGCCTGCGTGAGCCGGGAACTGCTGAATTTGTCATTTACCGGATACTGGACGGGAACTCCCAGCAGAATATGATCTTCGAGCAGGGGAATGCTTTCATAAAGGGTTTCGTTGTAGATGCCGCTGTCGACAATCAGGTCGAGATCTTCGGTTAAGAGGCGTTCATACAGTTCAGCCGAATCAGATTCGGTGATCTGCAGCTGTATTTTAGGATAGGCATTGCTGAATTCGCGGATGATTGGCGGGAGCAGGCAGGAGGCAAAAAAGTTGGTGCCGCCGACTGCCAGCGAGCCGCTGTTGAGATTTTCCAGATCATGGCAGTAGTCAAGCAGCTTTTTTTCAATTGCCATGATTTGCTGGGTGGCTTCGATATAGGCTTTTCCAGCCGCTGTCAGCTGAAGCGGCGAGGAACTGCGGTCAAACAGCAGGACACCAAGCGTAGTTTCTGTTTTTTTTACGGCGGCACTCAAGGCCGGTTGGGAGACAAATAATTTGCGGGCCGCCCGGGAGAAACTTTTTTCCCGGTAAACTTCATATACATAAAGCATGCCTTGCATACACATCACCTTATAATATTTTTTTATATATATTATATTATTATATATATTTGATTATATTATAGCCGGATGCTAAGCTGAAAACAAGCAGGAGATAAAAGCTGAGGGGGCTGAAATGATATGAAGACGATTGGGATTATCGGAGGAATGGGACCGCTGGCTACCGTTGATCTGATGCAAAAAATTATCTTGTCGACCAGAGCGGCAACGGATCAGGAGCATATCCACATTCTGGTGGATAATAATACGGCGATTCCTGATAGGTCCGCAGCGATCTGTGGGCAGGGACCTTCCCCGGTACCGCAGCTGATCGAGTCGGCAGACCGACTGGTGACACAGGGGGCTGATGTTTTGCTTATGGGCTGTAATACCGCGCACTATTTTTTGCCGGAGCTCGAGCCGCATCTCAAACGGCCGCTGCTAAATATGATTGAAGCAACTGCACGCTGGTGCAGAGCGAAGGGAATTGGCTGTGCCGGACTGCTGGCTACGTTTGGTACCTATCAGTCGGGCATTTACCAGCAGGCGTTTAAAAAATTTGGGGTGCGCCTTGTTCTGCCAATGAAGGCAGAGCAGAAAATCGTGCAGTCTTTGATTTATGAAGGGGTTAAGGCCGGAAGAACAGATTATGATGTTGAACCGTTTCGAACGGTTACCGGAAGTATGAAAGCGCAGGGGGCGGAGGTATTTGTGCTTGGCTGCACGGAATTGCCGCTGGCACTGCGGATGTATCAGATTCAAGAAAGCTGTATCGATGCCACACAAATACTGGCAGAAGTAGCGATCGAATATGTCGGTGCCTGCCGGCAGCCCGTGCCGGAGCTGTCCCAGGCGACAGCTCTTATGACCGGCTGACTTTATTTTTGGCTAAGGGCGTGCTATACTTTGCCTAGGTTTCCAATTTTTGTTTATTTAATACCGGGCGGGAGGCAAGGCTATGACGAATTTGACAAAGGATAAGGCAGCTGCAATACTGGGCAAGCATGTTTCGCAGGAGCATCTTATATTGCATGCGAAATCAGTAAGTGCAGCCATGGGGGCGATGGCGCTTTATTTTGGGGAAGACAAAGAACACTGGGAAGCAGTCGGATATCTGCACGATGTGGATTACGAAAAATTTCCCGGGGAGCACTGCCAGCATGTGCGTGAGCTTCTGGCTGACGAGGCCGTCGCGGAAGAAGATATCCGGGCGATTATTTCTCATGGTTATGGGCTTTGTACGCAGGAGGCCCCGCCGCAGAGCAATATGGAAAAGAGCCTGTTTACGGTGGATGAGCTTACCGGCATTGTCATGGCCAGCGCACTTATGCGTCCGTCGGGCATTGCGGATATGGACCTTAAGAGCCTCAAGAAAAAATTTAAGGATAAGCGCTTTGCTGCTAAATGCAGCCGGGAGGTCATAGCCTCAGGCTTTGAGCTGCTGGGGATTACGCCAGACGTTGTCATGCAGTGCTGCATCGATGGCATGCGTGAACACAAGGCTGAACTCGGGATATAAAAAATAACGAAGGAGCACGTTCTCTTTTCACGGAGAAAGTGCTCCTCTTTTATTTTTGGGTGCTACAGAAAGAAAATGTGTGGTTTAACTAGACTGCTTTGCACAGATCCTGCCAGGGAAATGGTATACTGTTAGAAAATGACGGCGTCGATATAGGAGGAAGGCCAGTGGAAAAAAAGTGGACAATTGGCGAAATGGCAAAATTGTTTGATGTTTCAGCGGATGCCTTGCGCTACTATGAGCGCGAAGGATTGCTTGCAGCTTCCCGTCAGCAGGAAAATAATTACCGGCGGTATTCCTATGATGATCTGTTGGTGCTGATGGATATTTTATTTTACCGGCGGATGGAGGTTCCTGTGCGGGATATTGGATTGATGCTGCAGACGATGGGGATCAAGGGAATGAAGGATGTTTTACAAAAAAAACAATTGCTGGTGGAGCAAAAAATTGCCGAGCTGCAGCAACTCGATGAGTTGCTGACAAAAATTTCGCGGCGATATGCACTTTGTGAAGAGAAACTAGGGAAATTTTCTATTGTTGCAGAACCTTCCTTTAGAGCCCGGTTCGAAAAAACGGGTGGAGCGGACAATCAGGCAGAAGATATGATTGAAGTGATCCGGCGGTACAAAGTAAATGATAGAAACTGGATGGAGGATATAGACTATATGCTTTTGTTGCCAGAAATGAAGGCGTATGCGCACGCGTTTGAACGGGCGCGCTTCGGTATCAGTTTTTCCCCGGCGGTGATCGCGGGCTTCTCGCCGGAGGAACAGGCGGCTTTTTGTCCGGTGGCAGCGGGACGATATCTTTATACCGTGCTGCAAACAGATTATCAGACAGCCGGTGATGCCGTCCTGGAAGAGGCTGCGGCCTGGCTGCAAGCACAAGGCGAGCGCCAGTCAGGCCCTGGCATTGGACGCTATCTGGCGAGTGTGCATAAGGATGGCTTTGATTATTATGAAATTTGGCTGCCGTTGGCCTCGACTTGACATTAGAGCCGCTCCATGGTTTATGCTTTTTTTAGGTGATAAAGATGAAAGAAAGCATTTTAGGTACAGAAAAAATAGGTGTGCTGTTTTGGCGATACAGTATACCGGGCGTTGCCGCCATGTTGTTTTTGGCATTAAATACAATTGTCGATGGTTTTTTTGTCGGCAATTATGTTGGTATCAGCGGGCTCGCCAGTGTCAATATTGCCATGCCCTTTACCAGTCTGATGCTGGCGGTCTGCGTTATGGCCGGATTGGGAGCGCAGAGCATGATCGGCCGAGCGCTGGGAGGCGGAAATTCTCAGCAGGCAAAGGATGTATTTAAAACATCACTGCTTCTAGTCGGCTTTGCGGCTGCTGGGTTTGCAATGGCAGCGGCTATTTTTCCGCAATTCATTGCCCGCGTGCTGGGGGCAAATGAAGCAATTATTGCCCAGACAGCGCTCTATATCCGGTATGTAGGGATTTTTTTGCCCTGCCTGGCCCTGATGATGGTGCTGGACTACGTTTTAAAGACGATCGGCCTGCCTATCTATGCCATGGGGGTGCTGGTAACCGCTGTTTGCTGTCATATGTTTTTTAACTGGCTGCTGATTGCCCAACTATCCATGGGGATTAAGGGGGCAGCACTGGCAACGGGCATTGCTTATACCACGGCCTTTGTTTTGGCACTGCTGCCAATTTTGCAAAAGCAAAATCGCCAGCGGTTTTTTGGAGGCGCATTTAACCTGCGGCTTGGTGGACATATCCTTTATACGGGCTCATCGGAAGGCCTAAATGAAGCCGGTACGGGTGTGACTACGTTTTTGTTCAATTTTGTTCTGATGCGTTATGTCGGCGACAGCGGAGTGGCTGCCTTTACCGTGATCAGCTATCTGGCTTTTGGTTGTAATAATCTGCTGATCGGACTGGCGGACGGAATCGGTGCGATTGTCAGTTATAATTATGGCAGTCGCCAGTTTGCCCGGGTCAAAAAAATATTTAAATTTGGCACGGTGGCAGCCTTTAGTATTGGGGCAGTTTTGTTTTTGGGGATGGTGTTTTACAGCCGCGATGTGATCGCGCTGTTTTTGCCGGCAGGCAATGAGCGCGTCCTTGAATTTGCGGCCTATGGGGCACAGCTGTATGCGGCTGCTTTTTTGCTCAATGGCTTTAATATTGTCGCTTCCGGGTATTTTACAGCAATCGGGCAGGCTAATCATGCGGTCTGCATCGCCCTCAGTAAAGGGATTTTAGGTGTCGGGGCAGGTGTACTTATATTGCCGCTGCTGCTCGGCATCAACGGCATCTGGCTGGCGGTTCCACTGGCAGAGGGCATGGCAATGGCCTTGTCGGTGTTTTTGCTGCGGCGTCATTTTATTTGTCGCCTGCGCTGACAACAACTATGGAATAAAAAAATATGCTATCTGACCCCTGCCAGATAGGACGAAAGGTCATTATTTTCTGCCACGTTGCATGATAAAGTATAAAGTACATGTTATTATGCAAAATTATATCATGTTGGCAGGAACCTGGATGAAATAACGGCGGGCACTGAAGTGTGTCTACTGGTTTGGTGTTTGGGTAAAGTGGAGGGGAATCGGGTATGGCAAAAATGGTTGCAGTGGAACAGCTTGTGCCGGGGGATATTCTTTCGGATGCAGTGCTGTCGATGGCAGGAAAAGTTCTGCTTGGCAAGGATATTGAATTGACGGCAAGGCATATTTCCTTGCTCAACACCTGGGATATAAAAAACGTTTTTGTTGATATGCCAGCGGGAGAAGAATCGCCGGCTGCGGAGCCAATGCCAGCAGAGCCGGAAATGACTGGTGATGGCGATGATATGTCATATCTGATGTCAGAAAAATACGCTGCATTTGCCCAGCAGTATGATGGGATTGTGACCAATACGGTACAGTCGTTTGATATAATCCGTCAGCAACGGATTATACCGGTTGCGCATTTGAAAAATACCGCTGGCGGCATCTATTCCTCTATTGACGACAATGGCCTTGAGATGATGAATTATCTGCTGGCGGAAGATGATCAGATAGCAGATGTGATTTCAAGACATGCGGTGATGGTGGCCTATTTTTCGAGCATTATTGCCCGGCAACTGAAATGGGCGGAGAAGGATATCGTTGGGGTAGCTCTGGCCAGCCTGCTGCATGATATCGGGGATCTTGTCACGAGTGATTCGAAGCGGCAGCTTCACCTTGCTGAAACGGCTGGCTTATTAAAGACAGCCGTGGGGGTACCGGCTGAAGTTATTTTAGGAATCATCCAGCATCGGGAGCGGGTCAACGGCAGTGGTGTTCCCAAAGGCTCAAAAGGGGAAGCCATTCATCCCTATGCCAAGGTGATTGCAGTGGCGGATTTGTTCCATAATTCGGCGTACAGCCTGAGCGGGTCGAACCCGTTTCCCGTCCTCGACCAGTTGACCCAGGAAATGTATGGGAAATTCGATACGGGAATCTGTCAGCAGTTTATCGCCCGGGTCAAGGACAGCCTTTTGCTCAACCGGATTGTGCTATCGGATGGACGTAAGGCGGAGATCATCTTTTTTAACCGCAGCAGCTATACGCTGCCGGTGGTGCGAATCGGTGAAAATGAAATTATTGATTTGGCGAAACACCCGGAATTGTCAATTCGGCAGATTTTGGCACCGATGCGAAGCTGATCTTGTATAGTAGATAATAGTAGATAAATAAAGAGCTGTCACACATCAAAAGATGGTGTGACAGCTTTTTTGCTTGCTATGAAATTGCCGCAATTGCGCGATACATGTGTATGCTTTCGTGGGCCATTAATTTGTAGGTTTCGCCACAGGTAAGTCTGTCTTCGGCATGAAGGGCAAAGAAATCCACCCGGTCAAATTCGCCGTCGGCTTTCAGATGCAGCAACCGGGTATGACCATCGCGGGCCTTATCCCAGGCAATATCGCCGGCATCAAGAAAGTTACTGGCCTTGTCGAAATCGCTTTGCCGTGCTGACTGCATCGCCTGCAGGTAGAGTGAATTTGCTTCATCAATAGCTGACAGCATCTGAAAAGAAATATCTTCCGAAGTCTTAGTTTGTTCCATAAAAAAGTTCTCCTTTTTGCGCAGCCTGAATGGCTGCATTTTCTTAATCAGGCAGCATTCTTCTATGCCCGATGATGGGATACAGGGGAAATTCGTTAAAAGTCCGTTGTCTGGCGCTGGCCTGTTTTTTATACAGGTGTCGTTGATAGAAATTATGTAGACTGGAGCCGGCCCTCCTTTCGCTGCATGTGGCAAGAATAGGATCCCTCCGGGATATCTTTCTTCAGATTATAACGAGAAAAGAAATTTTTCAATAGGTATTTTTATAAAATTCATAAAATACTTATTTCACAAACTTATTCTTCCTTTTATGCCTATTACTGTCGGTAAAAATGCATAATATTGGCAGCAAAAATGCATAATATTACCATATTAAAAATAAGATTACATAAAAGGAAATTTAATGATTTCTTGATTTTTTATCGTGTGATATAATGTGTTAAATTTGTGATGCAGCAAAAAAAATGATATCATATGGCTGCGCAGGAGGGGTTATTATGAGCAAAAACACAGAAAAAGCAAAAGAATTTTTTGATCAGGGATCAAACTGCTGTCAGGCGGTTGTCGGGGTGTTTGCCGAAAAATATGGCTTGCCGGTTGAGTCGGTGCTGCGCTTGGCTGGCGGAATGGGCGGCGGGGTGCAGTCTGGCGAAATCTGCGGCGTTGTGTCTGGTGGGGCTATGGTCGTTGGGCTGAAATATGGCAGCGGAACACTCGATGCGGCGGCGAAAAAGCAGTGTGGAGAAAAGACGAAAGAGTTTATCCAGCGCTTTTGTCAGCTTCAGGGGGGAATAACCTGCCGTGATTTGCTCGGCTATGATCTTTCAACGGCAGACGGACAGCGCCGCAAACGCGAACAGCCGGGACATGCTCCTGTTTGTTATGAGCTGGTAGCTGCCTCTGTTTCGCTATTAGAGGAACTTGGCTACTAATGGAGAATGCGATCACGGTACTGAATTAAATTTTGATAAAAGGACCGTTTAAAATGGAGCAGTATAAAAAAAGCAAGGGTGCCCTGCTGGCTGGCGATATAGACCGGGAAGAAATTCTGCGCAGTATTTCTGTCGATATAGAAAGATCATGTCCGGAAAAAGCCGTCGAGCAGGTGCAGCTGCTGCTTGACGCGAACCGTAACGATGTCGATGCGCTGTACCTGCTGTCAGTGGCAAAGCTTGCACTTGGCAAGGACAAGGAAGCGGCGGATGCGGCGAGGCAGGTTATCGCCTTAAATTCCAAATGTTTTGCCGCCTATCTGACCGTGGCATATTTTTATAAAAAAACGCAACAGTTGCAGCAGCAGCTGTTGATTTTGCAGCAGCTGGTGGATTATGCGGAGACGCTTTGCGGTCGTCCGCCGGTAAATGAAATCGTGAGCCGTGCCTGGCGCGAATTGGCCGGCGGACATGTAAGGCTCGGAAATATTGACCAGTGCAAGCAGGCATATCTGAAAGCCGGCCTGACAGCGGTGAGCGAAGAGCAGCGCTGGTACGATTATAGCAGTTATCTGATGTGCACGAATTATGATGCGAAGTTAAATAATCACCAGATGTTGGCTGAACACCAAAAATACAACGCGTTTTTTCATTCACTGCTGCCGCTTGCCAAGCGAAATCATCCGGCAAGGGGGAAAATCCGCATTGGCTATATATCTCCGGATTTTTGCCAGCATGTAGTGATATATTTTGCCTATTCACTGTTGCATAACTATGACCGGAA
Source organism: Selenomonadaceae bacterium (assembly GCA_963678095.2). GTDB lineage: Bacteria > Bacillota > Negativicutes > Selenomonadales > Selenomonadaceae. The sequence continues at coordinate 1,977,215 of OY782746.1, forward strand.
TTCTTTTGAGGTTTACTGTTACCGGAAAGGGCCGGAGGATGACGGTACGCGCCAGCTGATGGGCAGCGGCACTATTTGGCGTGATATATCAGGTCTTTCTTCAAAAAAGGCAGCCCAGTTGGTACAGCAGGATGAAATTGATATCCTGGTGGAACTGGCCGGGCATACGGCGAATAATTGTCTGCCAGTGCTGGCCTATAAACCGGCACCGGTTCAGCTTTGCGGCATAGGGTACTTTAATACGACGGGATTAAAGGCGGTCGATTATTTTTTGACGGATAACTATGTCGATCCTCCCGGAGCGTCTGACGAGTTTTTTTCTGAGAAACTTCTGCGACTGAGCAGGACACACTGGTGTTATACCAAACGGATCGAGGCTCCGGCATGCGGTCCGGCCCCTTGCCGAAAAAACGGTTATATTACCTTTTGCTGTTTCAATAATTTTGCGAAAGTCACCGATCAGGTCCTTGGGCTGTGGGCTGAAATTATGGGGTTGGTCCCAAAATCTCGCCTTATTTTGAAAAATGCTGCGTTTGGCAATATGTATGCCCGTCTGCATATTTTGCAAAGATTGGGAAAAGCCGGTCTTGATTTGCTACGGGTGGAATTCAGAACGGCTACGGTGACACATATGAGCGAGTACCGGGAAATGGATATTGCGCTTGATACCGCGCCTTATGTTGGCGGGGCAACTACCTGTGAGGCTTTATATATGGGAGTTCCGGTAATCACCCTTAGGGGCGAGCGCCATGGAGCGCGATTTGGAGTGAGCATACTCGAAAACATTGGCTTTTCTGAGTGGATCGCACAAGACGAGGCGCAGTATATTGAAAAAGCTGTGCAATTAGCGGGTGAGACTGCGTTTTTAGACCAACTGCACCGGGGCGAACTGCGAGAGCGAATGGAATCATCGCCACTGATGGATGCTGGGCTTTATATGCAGGATTTAGAAAGAGCCTATAAAGAAATATGGAACAACAGGGCTCATTAATAAAATGGTATTTATTGTATGATAAAAGATTTCAATGATTGGCAGGAAAGTAACTGGTTAACAAAGAATGTCCCTTCTTATGAGTTTGAAGAACTTATAACTTATTATCTGAATTAAAAGGAGAAGAGTATGGCGGTTTATGAAGCGCTGAAAAAAAAGGGAAAAAAATTGGAACCTGAATATTATACAGAAAATCCGGCAGAACTTTTGGCGATTTTGCGCCAGGAAAGCAAGGCGAAGGATGAATTGATTCTGCGTCTTCAGGGAGAACTCAGGCGAAAACTCGAGTTTGATGAACTCACGGGGATCTACAATCGCAATACCTTTTGCCGCAAAGTGCGGGAATTACTGCAGGAGCAGGAAGCAGAAGAGTTTGTACTGGTGCGGATGGACATTGAGCATTTTAAACTGATCAATGACCTGTATGGTGAGGCGGAAGGAAACCGCCTGCTGGTGTATATTGCCGAAGGGCTGGAAGCCTTTCGCGCAGAGTATTTTGTTTATGGAAGAATGTATGCCGATAATTTCGTTATTTGCTGTCCGGCACGTGGCAGTGCACATATGGATTTTATCAAAAACATGCAAATACATATGCAGGGATCAATGCCTGCGCATGACGTCGTCATAAAGTTTGGCCTTTATTATGTGACTAACAGGGAATTATCCATCAGCTTTATGTGTGACCGCGCCGATCAGGCGGTGAAACAGATTAAGGGGAAAGAGCTTCAGTCCTACAATGTGTATCAGGGGAATCTGCGCCGGACGATGATGCAGGAAAAGGAAATTCTTGCGGAAATGAACGATGCCCTGGAACAGGGTCAGTTTAAGCTTTATCTGCAGCCGCAGTATGATCTGCAAACGGAAAATATTGTGGGGGCGGAGGCTCTGGTACGTTGGGACCACCCAGTCAAGGGCCTGATTGGTCCGGAGGTATTCCTGCCAGTCTTTGAACGAACCGGATTTATTGTCAAACTCGATGAGTATTTGTGGGAGTCCGCCTGTCGGTTGCTTAAAAAATGGGCGGGTGATGGCTTGAACCCGGGTCCACTGGCGGTGAATATCTCTCGCCTTGATTTGTACCGGACGGATTTATGTGATATATTATTGGATCTTGTGGAAAAATACGATCTTGAACCAGCCCGGCTCCAATTAGAAATCACGGAAAATTCCTATACGGAAAATCCCCGCCAAATTATAGAGGTGACCAAAGAGCTAAAATCGTGTGGTTTTAGAATTCTGCTCGATGATTTTGGCAGCGGCTATACATCGCTGGAGATGATAAAAGATGTACTGGTCGATATCTTAAAGATTGATTTATATTTTTTGAAAACGTATGCGTCTTCCTATGAGGGGGATGTAAGTCTGCGGGCATTTATGCGGACGGCTGACCAGTTAGGGTTGGTCATCATGGCGGAAGGCGTCGAAAATACAGCCCAGGCCAGTTTCTTGCGGGATCTTGGCTGTCGGCAGGCGCAGGGCTATTATTATGCCAAGCCGATGCCTGTCGAAGAATATGAACGATTGTTGGCGGGGGTGCCTAAGGGCAGGATGCTTAATTGACAATATCATTTTGCGAAATATTTATATAGATAAAATAGAAGCCGCCTGGAGCGGCTTTTTTTATCTATATAAATAAGTATTGCTTTTTAACAGGATAAATGTGTTTTTGGAAAAGATGATGTAGCCAGTCGTATTTTGGGGTAGGGAAAGAGGAAATGTCTACAGAGTGTTCATGGCGAGTGTACAACGGGAAAGCTGAAGATTCTTTGGAGACAAACAAAAAAAGTTATAATAGGCAATATGTTTGCCTGTGATAGAAAAATATATGTAAAGTTGTAATTTGAAGATAAAATAGGGAAAAATAAACTTGCTATGTGTACATATGGAATGGATTCATTTACCAATAATGTCCTTGACAAAAGGACAAATGGTAAGAAAATACTTGACAAAATATTGGTAAATGTATAACATATAGCTTAAGTTTAGAAAATTGTATTTGATTTTGGGCAGCGTTGCTCTATGTCGACAGGTGCGATAGGGGTAATGCTCTTTTAATGCTTATTTGTTGAAAATTCAATAAACAAAGCAAATTAAACTGAGGCAGGTGATAAGGCAAATAGCAATTTTCAATAGCGGACTAAATACATATTTACATGAAAAGGAGATTATGATGAAACAAGAAGATTTTACCAGCCATGATATGCACTGGCCAGAACTTACATTACGCGGAATGCTGCTTGGGATGATCATTACCGTGATTTTTACGGCTTCGAATGTCTACCTTGGACTGAAAGTGGGACTTACTTTTTCGTCCTCGATTCCAGCGGCAGTCATTTCGATGGCTGTGCTGAAAATGTTTAAGGATTCAAATGTACTGGAAAACAATATGGTGCAGACGCAGGCGTCGGCAGCCGGAACTCTTTCTGCAGTTATTTTTATTATCCCAGGGTTGCTGATGCTTGGCTATTGGCAGGGATTCCCTTTCTGGCAAACACTGATGATTTGTGCCTGCGGAGGTAGTCTCGGGGTTTTATTTACGATTCCGTTGCGCCGGGTTATGGTTGTAAACAGTGATCTGCCTTATCCAGAAGGGTTGGCGGCTGCTGAAATCCTGAAGGTGGGTAGCAGTGCGCAAGATAAGGATACAGAAAATGGCATGAAGGATATTTTGTCGGGCGGCTTTTTAGCTGGACTGGTCAGCCTGTGTGCCAGTGGCTTTCAAATTTTTTCTGACAGTGTCAGCTATTGGTTTACGTTTGGCAAAGCTGTTTCACGGCTGCCAATTGGTTTTTCTTCGGCGCTGCTCGGGGCTGGATATCTGATTGGGATTGCCAGCGGGCTGGCAATGCTGACAGGCTTGTTGTTGGCTTGGGGCGTATTTGTTCCCTATCTCACAACGGTGTTTTCCCCGGCAGAAGGTCAGTCGGTGGCAAAATTTGCCTCTACAATCTGGGCTCAGAAGGTTCGTCTGATTGGGGCCGGTGCTATTGGTATTGCCGCTATATGGACGCTTTTGACGCTGGCAAAGCCGATTATCGATGGAATGATTGTTTCGATAAAAGGCATGAGTGCAGGGGCTAAAGGCACGCTGCATCGCATGGATACGGATATGTCACCAAAATCGCAGCTGGCTGTGTTGGCTTTGATTGCCGTTGGTCTGCTGGGAACATTTTATTCGTTTGTGGCTGATGCCAATCTGCCGTCAGGGCAGGCTTGGACCTTTGTCATTATTGGTGTTATTGTAGCGATGTGCATGGGCTTCTTTGTTGCTGCAGCCTGTGGTTATATGGCCGGCTTGATTGGTACTTCAGCCAGTCCACTGTCGGGGATTGGTATTCTTGGGATTATTATTTCATCGCTGGTTGTACTGACAATCGGCACATCTTTTAGCCTGTTTGACTCAGAAATGGGAACAAAATTTGCTACGGCCTTGGCTATTTTTATGACGAGTGTCATCATCAGCATTGCTGCAATTTCGAACGACAATATGCAGGATCTTAAGACGGGCTATCTTGTCGGGGCTACACCTTGGAAACAGCAGGTGGCATTATTGCTGGGCTGTATCGCTGGAGCCTTTGCGATTGCACCAGTATTGAACCTGCTTTATGAAGCATATGGTTTTGCCGGGGCTATGCCGCGTGTAGGTATGGACGAAGCCCAGGCTTTATCGGCTCCACAGGCAACGTTGATGACAACGATTGCGCAGGGTATATTCAGCCATAACCTTGACTGGAACTACATTTTGTTTGGGATTGGCGTCGGCATTGTGATCATTATTGTTGATCTGATGCTCAAGCGCAATACGACAAAATACTGCCTGCCGCCGCTTGCTGTCGGCATGGGTATTTATTTGCCGCCAACGCTTGAAATGCCGCTTGTCATGGGCGCTGTTATGGGATACCTCCTTCATAAGTACCTGCGCAGCCGGGCTGAAAAACGCAACCCGGGACGCGTTGAAGCGGATGTTGAAAAATGCAATCGCCGTGGCGTGTTGTTTGCTTCCGGCCTGATTGTCGGCGAAAGCCTGATTGGCGTCATCATTGCAATTGTTATCGTATTTTCGGTGACTAGTGGTGGTAGTGATGCTCCGCTGTCTTTGGTGGGTAAGGATTTTGGACCGACGGCTGACAGCCTTGGGTTGCTTGCCTTTATCGCGGTTATTGTTTTATTCATCAATCGCGTGCTTGGGGCTAAACTGGCAGATTAGGAAATAAAAAATTACGGCCCGAATGAGCGAGTCCTCATTCGGGCCGTTTTTGTCTTTACCGGCAAATTGACGCCGCGTTTTTTGAATGATATAGTTGAAAGCAGATAAGAAGGAAAATAAGCTTAGACTGCTACTTACAAAGGCAAAGGATGTGTTTTTGTGTTAGAGAATTTGAAACAGGAGGTGCTGGATTGTGCTCAGCAGGCGGATCGAAGTGGACTTTGTCGCCATCGCTCGGGGAACTTCAGCATTCGGGATGAAAAAAGCGGGTTGATCTGCATTACGCCAACAGGTGCAGATCGGGAAGAGATGACAGCTGATGATATTGTGGTGGTTGATGCCCAGGCACGGGTCGTTGAGAACAAAACAGGTTTGCGACCGACCAGTGAAACCTTGATGCATCTGGCGGTGTATAATTCCCGTCCGGAAATAATGGCTATAGCCCATACACATTCGCGTTTTGCCACGTCGTTTGCCATATTAAATAAGAAAATACCGGCTATTGTCTACGAGATTTTTATGCTGGGGTGCCGGGAAGGCTATGTTCCCGTGGCCCCGTATGGACGCCCGGGGACGAAGGCACTTGCCGAAAGCGTGTTAAAGCCGCTCCTGATCGCTGATGTTGCTTTAATGCAGGCGCATGGAGCGATTGCGATTGACCAATCGTCGTTGAAAGAGGCGCTGCTCAAGGCAAGTTATCTGGAAGAATTGGCGGAAATGTATTATCATACCTTGCTGATCGGCGGGCAGGAACCGCCGCAGGTACCGGCAGAAGAATTGAAAAAATGGGCGTATCCGGCAGAAATCACCCTTAAGCAATAAAACGTGCAGTGATTGGCTTGGCAGGGAGTGTGCCTTACTGGTCGATGAATAAAGGGGATTTGATCTAAAGGTGAGGTTGCTCGGTGATGGTATGAAGGCTGTGATGAAGAACGGCTGTCGTTTAAAATATTCGGGGAGGGGAAACAATGAAACAGTGGCAGGTGTGTCTGGGAATACTTTTTTTGCTGCTGCTTTGTGTGCTGCCGCAAGCGACCGGTCAGGCACAGGAGCGTAAGGATGAATGGAAAAAAGCGGGGTATTCTTTTGCGGCGCTGAAAAGCGTGTTTGTTGAAACGGAATTTGCTGAAGGGACAACGGCCGATGATTTGGAACGGCGCATTTTGCAGGATAAGGTGGAGACGACCTTTTCGCGCAATCTTGAGTATGCTAAGAGCAATCTTTCGTTTTTAACGGAGAAGGAACTCGTTAAGCGCCTTAGTGACTCGCACGGGGAAGATGTTGCGGCGCTGGCAAAGACGGACCCGGAGCGATATAAAAAAATTATAACAGAGGGAAAAAACTTATACTGTCAGGGCCTTTTGCGGGTGAAGTTCACCCGCTATGAGGATACGGTCCGCCATATTCCGGCGCATATCGAGACATATCAGACAACAAAAAAGGTCTATTCCTCAAAAGTGATTACGGATTCTGCCGGGAAACAGACTACCATTGAGGAATGGATTGATGTCCCGGTAACGGAGTATCGCAATGTTGAGGCCTATGATGAAATAACGTCGCATGTGGCAATGGATGTATCCTTGGTGGAAGTTCCCACAGACGAAGTTTTGTGGGAGATGCTCGACAGCCGGGATGCTGTTGACAAGGATAAGCAGGGCATGAGCGCCAGGATTTTAAGTCGTATCGGTGAACGCTTTAAAAACATAAAGAAAAACGGATAGCTCCGTGTAATTTTCTGGAGATATTTGTCTTCACTTAGAATGGGTAAATAAAAATCACGCGGCCGAAGGCTGCGTGATTTTATGTAGTCGAATATAGTTTTGTCAGGTGTGATTAGGCAATTAATTTATCTGCTTTCACGATATGTCCAGCCAGCCAGTCGAGAACAAAATCGAGAATTTCAATCAGGTATTGATTTTGGGAATTATCGATTTTTCCCAGGTCAATAGCATCCATTTTGGCGAGAAATTCATTGTGGGCTGCTTTTTGTGACAAGAAGCGGCGGTAATTGATTCGCTGCATATAGTCCTCTTCTGTCTTAAAATGATAACGGGTATAGTTTTGCAGCTCGCTGATAATGGCAACAATACTGTCATATTTATCCGGGATCAGGTCATTTTTTAACAGGTCATATATTCGATTGGCAATACTGAATAATTCTTTGTGTTGTTCATCAATAGGGGCAATGCCGGTGCAGTAATCATCTTTCCATTGGATCATAAAAGTTCCTCCCTAGAATATCTATAATAAAGTCATATATGTGTTGAAAGTTATTTTACCACAAACAAAAGATATTTACAAATAATAATTATTGTTTTGCGGTAAATTTTGAAATAAGCGAAGCGGGTTCACTCTGACCGTACCAAAAGGGGCTGTTGTATTGAATTATAAAAATGAAAACAGGATCTGGGTAAAGGCCGCCTTTTTTCTTGCGGTGGCGGTTATCCTGCAGAGCCTGCGCCTGGTGTTGCCGATGCCGGGACCGGTCAATATGTTTGTGATAGGATCCTTAGTCAATATGACCTTACTGGTTGCGATGGGCTGTACTAAGGATTTACGGCTGGTGGTTATTGGCCTTTTGTTGCCGGCATTTGCCTTTATGGAAGGAGCGCTGCCGCTTGTGCCGCTGATTCCGGTTGTAGGGCTGGGGAATGCGTTGTTTATGTGTTGGGCAAAATATTTTGGGAGGAGCCCGCTTATCTGGCTGGCTCCGCTGGTAAAAGCATTGTTTTTATGGGCTGGGACCTGGCTGGTAATCTTTGGCGGCGGGAGTTCGGCAGCAGCTGCGGGACCGCTGTTATTTATGATGAGCTGGCCGCAGTTTGTCACGGGGCTGGCGGGGATTTTTCTGGCCCGGATCTTGCTGCGGCGCATCCCGGGACAACAGTGAAAAGATGATATTAAAAAATCCGGCATGAAATTTTCATGCCGGATTTTGCATTTCTTAGAGAGCCTGAACGTTTACTGCTCTGCTTCTGCTTGGGTTTTTGCTGTCAGCTTCTACATCAAAAGTGACTTCCTGGCCTTCGTTGAGGGTTTTGAAGCCATCGGAAACGATTGCTGAAAAATGTACGAATACATCTTCGCCACCATCGGCATTGGAAATAAAACCAAATCCTTTATCTGCATTAAACCATTTTACTGTACCTTTGTTCATCGTAGGTACCTCCTGAAAAAATATTATATATTCTCTGTACAGACAAAAAGCTCACATGTTTTTGTAAATCATCGTGCCATCAATGACTTACAAAAACATGTGAGCTCAATCGGTACAACCTGAATACCGCTTTATGATACCATGTATTTTACTGAGAGTCAAGTGTGCTTTTCAAGGGAGCTCAGCTGCGGATTACGGCCGTTTGGGCTTGATATAGGGGGCCGTCGCAATGGCATTTTGGTCGGTAAAGGTATCAATCACAAACTGCTGGAATTTCCGGGTTGCCGGCGACAGGTATTTGTTGGTATTCCAGGCGAGGCCGATCGCGCGTGAGCATACAGGTTTTGATACCGGAATAAACACCAGGTCCAGATTTTCGAGCCCGGGAATTTTGGGAATCAGGGCTACGCCGAGATTTGCGGCAACAAGACTGGCCACCGTCATGATTTCATCGCCCTCAAAGGTTATTTTGGGGCGAATGGAGGCGGTTTCAAAGAACTGATCTGATAAAAGGCGCAGTCCATACAGCGGTTTAAAGGTAATGAACGGTTCCTCGGCGATTTCCTCCAGACGCAGTGTGCGGCGACTTGCCAGCGGGTGGGAGGTCGGAAGGATAATGAAGAGCTCCTCCGAATACAAGGAGACCCAGCCCAGTGTATCGGTGGTCATCAGCGTTGAGCACAGGCACAGGTCTATGGCCCCTTCTACCAATTGCTCGGTCAGGCGGGCGGAATTTTTTTGGTTGAGCTTGAACTGGATTTTTGGATATTGATTTTTGAAGTTGCTCAGCAACATCGGGATTAGATAGGTGCCGAGTGAATGCAAGAAGGAGAGGTGAACAACGCCCTGGTCAGGAGCGGCCAGATCTGCGAGGGCCTGTTTGCCATTTTCGATTGCCTGCAGTGCTCGCTCTGTATGAGTAAGAAAAGCGGAGCCATAGGCAGTTAGTTGGATTTTTTTCCCAATGCGATTAAAGAGGGGGACCCCAAGTTCTTTTTCCAGCTTGCTGATAGAACGGCTCAGGGCAGGCTGAGATAAAGATACGCTTTCAGCGGCTTGGGTGAAGTGATTGATATGGGCGAGGGCGCGGAAGTACTCAAGCTGATTTAATTCCATGGTGATAACTCCTTGTGATATGATGATGAAATTCATGTATCAAATTCATGCACGGCATAAATGATATAAGATTATTATAAGATAAAAAACTAAAAATTTCTATATTTTTAAAATAAAGGATTTAATAGAACAAATTTCCTAGAATGTAAAAGTTTTTTCATATTTTTAGGTAAATGGTCTTAACTTTTTACGGGAAATGACGATATAATATTGACACAAGGATTGTGGTGGTTACAGACAAGGAGGGATTCAAATGATTGCGAGAATCGCACGTATCACTAGGGCTTCGGCAGTTGGTCGTTATGATTTGTATCAGCCGGGGGCCTGGGAACAAAAAACATATGGGCAGGAAAATAAGGGGAAAGCGGAATCGTTCCAGTCCGTTTTGCAAAATACCCTTGCCAAAACGCAGGCACTTGGAAATGGAAATAAGTAGAGTTTTGTCTGAAGTGACTTTGACGAAGCTGAAAAAATACGGTATAATGCTGGCAAAACCTTAGGGAGTGTGTACCGGAAATGATCGATCAGGATGAGGTCTACATGAAGCTGGCTTTGGCTGAGGCCGAGAAAGCATTTGTTTTGGGAGAGATACCAATTGGTGCTGTTTTAGTAGACGGACAGGGAGAAGTTATTACTGCCGGACACAATAGGCGTGAAAGCTGGCACGATGCCACGGCTCATGCAGAATTGATTGTGATACAGGCAGCCTGCCGCAAACTAAAAAAATGGCGGCTGAGCGGGTTGACGCTTTATGTGACCATTGAACCGTGTCCGATGTGCGCCGGGGCTCTGATTATGAGCCGGATTGACCGGGTCGTCTATGGCAGCCCGGATTATAAGGCTGGTGCCGCAGAATCACTGTTCAACGTAGTCGATAACAAGGCACTCAATCATCAGCTGAAAGTACGAGCCGGAGTACTGGAGGATCAGTGCACGGAAATTATGAAGCGGTTTTTTGCTCAGTGTCGCAGCAAAGCGAATTAGCAGAATCCACTGGAACAAGAAACAGGGATTCTTTGTGTTTTTTTGTTTTACATTTGTAAAAAGCTGTGATATAATACTTTATGTTCTGTAAAGAACATTTGGAGAGGTGTCCGAGTGGTCGAAGGTGCTTGACTCGAAATCAAGTGTTCCGCAAGGGACCGTGGGTTCGAATCCCACCCTCTCTGCCAGTAGTAAATTTAAGGCTTCGCGTGGCTTGCGCGGGGCCTTTTTTATTGTCTGAAAATAGGTCGAAATAGTGAATTTGACCCCATTTTGACCCCAATTGATTATCGGTGAGACGAATTTATCAGAAAATGCCATTGTCCTTGTTCGGGCTGGTTTTAAAGATAAGCTATGCAGATTTAGGGCGTCATAAAAAAATTCATTTATATTTGTTGCGAAAGATTGTGCGCTTGCGTAATGAATACCGGGATGAAAAGCTGAAGCCGTCGGCATTTTTTTCCTTAATTCTGGATGACCTTATTGTCGGGCATTTAGTTAAAGAGGATCGGCTGTTTTTTCCTTATTTAGAAAGGTTAAAATATAAAATCAAATAATAAGCGAGCCTTCAAAAACGAAGGCTCGCTTATTATTTGATTAGGAGGCAGTTAATATAGGCATTTGTTGATTTTTAGGAAATACTTATTCCTGTAGGGCTTTCTTTACAAACCGACCATTGCTTTTCTAAGCGTTTGGTTATTTCACCGTATGTTTCATTGTTTTCAACAATTGTTCCATAAATGCTTACCTGAATGGGAATATCTTCCCATTCAGGTACGGTGGTATGATCTAAGGCTGTTTTTAATTTTGTTGCCCAATTTAATAGAGTAGGTTTTTTGTTTGTGTTTATGAAAACGATAAAGGAGCCCCCATACCATCTCGCAACAAAACTTCCACTGTCGATTTCAAGAGTTTCCAAGAGGGTTTTTGATACGATCTTTAATAATAAATTTCCCAGGGTTAATCCACCATAGCCGTTGAAATCCGCAAGACTGCGAACGTCGACAATTAGAAGGCTTAATGACAATTCTTTAGAGGTATTTAATGAATCAGCTATTAACTTTTTGATTTTTTGTTCCATGTATTGTTTATTGGGAATATTAGTGAGAGGATCAATATATGCCGTTTGCACTAAGCCGTGAACGACTGAGTTTTGTAAGGCTTTTGATGGATCTTGTTTGCGTTTAAAAATTTCTAAAATACCTATCATATGATTATCCGCATCATTTAATGGGATGCAGCGGATATCTACAGGAACGACATAACCGTTTTTATTGTGAACAGAAGCCTGGGATACATATACACTATGTGATTTAAATGTTTTTTTTAGGGGACAATTTATAGTGGAACAAAGTGGCCCGCATTCATCGAAATGTAACAAAGAATTTTCTTTGCATTTTTTTCCGATCATAGAGTTATAATCATAGCCGGTAATTTCCTGCGCTGGGTTATTCCAATATAAAATGGTGCCTTCCTTATCAACAATATAAGCTGCTTCAAATAAGTTTTTTGCTAATCCTATATAGGTGCCTACGGTTGTTCCTAAAAATCTTGACGGTATTTCCATGAAGAATCCCCCTTTTGATCTTATTGAAATTTGTCTTTGGATTAGTAAGGTCTAGATAATGGAAGACAGAGCATTAGCAGTGCACCATAATTGAGCATTATAATGATTTGAAGCAATCCATTCTTCCGCGAGCTGTAGTTGGTTTGCTAAATTAGTTAGTTCTTCCCAACTCCCTTTTTCGCAGGCAATCGCCAGCTGTAGAACATTACTTATAACAGCATTGCCTTTTCCTAAGATGGCAGCTTTCACATTACGGTTTATTGGCAAAGAATCCAATATAATTTCTAATGGTTGATCTAAAAATGCATCCATTAATGAAAACATTCCCGCAAGAAAAAACTCATTAGGATTTTCAGCTTTCAATAGTTTTGACATTAATTCACAAAATCTAGCTCGAACTAAAGCACAAACCAGAAGTTCTGTTGGTTTATTGACAATCATGCTGCTTAAAATAAATAAGGAAGACCATTTATATAATTCTTCTTTGCCTAAAAGCGTCAATGCTTGACGAATTGAAGTGATTTTTGAATTGAATCCAAAAAAAGAGGAGTTAATAAAACGCAAAATCTTATAGGATAACGAAACATCATGCGACAATATGCACTCTAATCGATTAAAATTAATTTCGTCTTGCATTAATTCACGCATAAACTCAATGGAAGTTTGTTCCATAATATGCAAAGACCTATGATTTAATACTTCGGGCTTACTGAAAAAGTAACCCTGGAATAAATTATAGCCATCATGCAGAGCTTCCTTGAAAGCAGCATGTGTTTCTACTTTTTCTGCTAAAAATGAAATATCTGGACGTTTGAAATGTTTTATAAAATCACGACGTTCTTTGCGGTTTGTAGCTAAGAAATCAACTTTTAGATAATCGATAAAAGGAATAAGTTGTGCATTATTGGAATGAGAAGAAAAATCATCTAAAGCTAGATGAAATCCGGCCTCTTTTAGTTTTTGACACTGCTGAATAACGTCTTTTGTCGGTAAGACGGTCTCGAGAATTTCAACCACAATAATTTGCTTAGGGAGACTGGTTATGAAGGGGGCCATTAATACATCAGTAGGGAAATTAATAAAAGCGCGGCGCCCATTGGTTAATTTGTCGATACCTATATTAAACAAACTGTTCTCGATAACTTGTAGTGTAGCTTTATTGCCATCGATGGCATTATAATTATCTTCGCCTAAAGCAGTGCGAAATAATAGTTCATACCCGAAGGCTTGTTGATTTTTTGAAAAAATAGGTTGTCGAGCAACGAACGTATATGGCATAAAATCACCACCTTATTTTGATTTTAAAATAGTCGTTTTCAACTTACTGGTTAATTTCGGCAAAATATAAAAATAACCTCTTTAGTATTGAAAATTTAGAAAATTAATATTATACAAAATATTTCTACTGATATATAATATCGATATAGAAGGCGATTATTTTGAAATATCTATTGCAATCGCAAAAAGGGCAAGTAATGGCATTGTTTGCAGTAATTTTAGTTGTTTTAATAGGTAGTGTTGCTATTGTTTTACGGATGTTGCTGTTATGTATAAAATAAAGGCATCATTGAAAAATGCAGCAGATGCATCTGCATTAGCTGCTGCACGAGAATTGCCAGATGTCGCCAAAGCAAATGATGTCGCCAAAACGGTCGCTGTTTTGAATGGGCTTTCGCAAAATATGGTTACGATAGAAAGTCCTTATGAAAACGATGCCACTAAAATAAAAGTCACTTGTACGCAAAGATACTCCTTTAATTTTGCTAAAGTCTTGGGCGATGCAATTTCACCGATAGATATTTCAGCAAGTGCGGTTGTTAAAAAAGGAGTTAAAGCCTGGTCTGGGCAGGCTTTGCCATTTTTAAATTTAGGCTATGATTATACAAATTTACCGGTAAATAAGCAGTTTAAAATATGGACAAGTGTTGCGCCTGGAGATAAAGAACTTATTAGCGATTGGAGTTTTTCAAATAATTCTTTTGTCGTAGATTATAAGGATGGGGTTACTTTAAAAACAGGCTATGCTAATGGTTTAAAAGGTTTAGATGGCAGTACATTAAAAGATGGGTTGGATATTATTCTAGCGGATGTTGGGACACAGGCGTATGTCATTAGTTTAAAAGCGGATATCATTCAGCAAGCAGTAGCCGGGCAAGCGGTTATTAAAATAGTGGGAGATAATAAGCTGAAGACATTAAAACAGCTCAAACAAGGCGACGTTATAGATCCAAGTCAATTGATTTTATTGGAGTGTATATATAATTCATGTGATTTAAGTAATCAACATAATATAGTATTGACGTACTCAGGGAATTCGTATGACATCATGAATGGCGTATTGCCTGGTGGTGGTGGCAGTGGGTCTGGAAAATCAAAATTAATTAAATAATAGATAGAATAAGTAAATGAGAACATGCAAAAATGATACTTTTCAATCATATATTATAATCATGAACCGAAGCAGCTTTGCGAATATATCGCAAACCCTTGCAAAGGATCATAGGAACGTAGATAACTGCATAGAATAGGCACAGGCGATTTTGCCTGTGCCTATTTTTATGCCCAAAAACAGGGAACCCTAAAATTCAGATAAAAGAAAATGGAGGAAAAGATCATGAAACAAGGCAGAACGTTAGAAGAAGTAGGAAGAGAACTCGAGCGCCAGCGGCTGGCACGAAAGGACTTTGTGGCAGATACACGCAGCCTAGAAATGGTAACAGATGAAAACGGGACCAAGCTATCGCTCTTTTTAGAAGACGAGCCGCAGTGCTTTTCTGTCAGCGATCTTGCTCACCAGCAGATTTCATCAAGGCTGCAAATCCCGCTACGCTACTACCAAAAAATGCGACAGGAAGAAGCCCCGCTCTTAGACGAAAACGTTAACACCTGGTTTACCAAGCTTCCGGAGCGAAGAATGATCCGGGTGATGGACGGAAATGTCCGAGCCTTTTTATCCGACCGATACCGCCGGCTGGACCACTTGGAACTTTGCAGTGCCGTACTTCCGGTTATTCAGGACATGAAAGGCGCCGAAATTGAAAGTTGCGATGTTACCGACAGCCATTTGTATTTGAAAGTCATTAATAAAAGGTTGAAAGCCGAAGTCAGCGTGGGCGATGTTGTCCAGGCTGGCTTTGTTATTTCCAACAGCGAAGTCGGTCTCGGCAGTCTGAAGGTAGAACCCCTTATTTAGCACGATCGGCGTTACAGCAGACTTGTATACCCATGTACTGCAGGAGACCCAAAAAGAGGCGGCACTACAGGTGGGGCTAGAACTCTTTGGTCCGAAAAAATAGAGAGGCGCTTTAGCTGATCCAGATTGAGTCCTTTCAAAATCTAAATATAGTTTATATAGGGGGATTTCTTTTACTGAAGAAATCTCCTATTATTTTATTATTATGATATAATCAAAGATAAGATATTTGATTGAAGAGTTGAATAAGCCAGTTCGATCATTGAGTTGAAGCTTGAGGAGGTCTTGAGATGAGTTTAAACGATATAATTGACGATGATGACATTGTTGTTAAGCGAGTAAATGCAGCGGTGAAGATTGCTCTGGAAAAAAATAAGGCAATGGATATTCCGAGTATTGTTTATGATCGCGAGACACAAATGATATACGAGCTTAGAAGCAATGGGGAACGTGTACCAGTAGCTAAGCGTTCGTGGAAAGGTCGTTACAGTGAACGAATTGCAGAAAAAACCTGAAATTGTTGTTTTTGCAGGGCCGAACGGTTCAGGTAAAAGTACCTTTACCGAGGTTTTACGACCTTTAATGGATTATATTAATGCAGATGAAATAAAGAAAAATCTTAAATGTAATGATCGAGAAGCCGCCGAAATTGCTGAAAAACAGCGTGAAGACCATCTGGCTAATAAAGAAAATTTTTGTTTTGAAACGGTTATGTCAACGGATAGAAATTTAAAGCTATTGCAAAGAGCTAAAGAAGCTGGATACTTTATTCGCTGCTACTACGTACTTACGGTAGATCCTATGATTAACATTTATCGTGTAAAAGCAAGGGTAGCAGCCGGTGGACATTCGGTTCCGGAAGAAAAAATTTCTACCCGATTTTATCGGGCAATGGATTTGGTTGCCGAAGTGGTCAAGGTTTGTGATATTTGTCATATATATGATAACTCCGAGGAAACGGCTTTTCGGATTTTTAAGAAACGGAAAGATCTTTGCTATTATGATGAATGTAGTGATTGGCACTTAGAAGATATTCAGCATTTAACAGGAGTTTATGATCTTGAACATAAAGATTTGAATCCTGTAAAGGAATGAAAATCACTATTACATTTGACCCCATTTTGACCCCAAACTCCAAAATACAGGCTGGGATTAAATAATGGATGATAAAGTATAAGTTGTGAAGAAAGCAATAAAATTAAGGCTGGACGGGATTATATGAAGTTCATAAATACGGCTTAGGAGGCAATGCATAGAACTCGAAATCAAGTGTTCCGCAAGGGACCGTGGGTTCGAATCCCACCCTCTCTGCCAGTAGTAAATTTAAGGCTTCGCGTGGCTTGCGCGGGGCCTTTTTTATTGTCTGAAATTAGGTGAGAATTTGCCTGAGCAGATCGGCGGGAAAGTCATAAGAGTTCAATCGTGTGGGCCAGCATAGACAATAGAGATCGTCTACGCTGGCTCACACTGTTTTGTTATTGGCAAGTCGGTGTAAAATTTTTTAATTTATAAAAGTTTTAATGTAACCATTGACACTACAACGTGACAGTGATATTATTTGGTTGTAACAATAATAATTACAACAAAGACATAAAGGAGAGAAATAAAATGAAAATAGCAGTTATTTGTGCAAATGGTAAGGCTGGGAGGCTTATTGTCCAAGAGGGCGTAGCCAGAGGATTAGAGGTAACCGCGGTTGTACGCGGGGAAAATAAATCGGTGGCGCAGCATGTTTTGCAAAAAGATATATTTGATCTGATGCCAGAGGATCTTAATGGCTTTGATGTAGTGGTAGATGCTTTTGGCACATGGATAGAGGGAGATTTATCGCAGCATAGTTCTTCCCTTAAGAAAATCTGTGATCTTCTCAGTGGAACTGATACGCGTCTGCTCGTTGTCGGTGGGGCGGGCAGTCTTTATGTGAATGCAGAGCATACAGCGGTCGTTTCAGATGCCCCCAATTTCCCGGAGGCGTATAAGCCTGTGGCGACGGCAATGGCAGAGGCACTTGGTGAATTGCGCCAGAGAAAGGATGTAAATTGGACGTATCTAAGCCCGGCAGCAGATTTTCAGGCAGAAGGGGCAAAAACCGGAAAATACATTCTTGCTGGTGAAGAATTCACCTTAAATTCCAAAGGGGAAAGTGTTATCAGCTATGCGGATTACGCGCTAGCAATGATTGATGAAGCGGTTAAAGGCGATCATATACAGCAGCGAATTAGTGTTGTGGCCAAATAAGAAAAATATTAAATTTGACGCATAGTAAGCCTTGCTGGATCTTTTTGTAGAAAAACAGGCCCCTGAAGAGCAGTATATTTGACGGCGCGGGTATCTTATGGTATTTTATATTCCGTGATAGGATTCAAATGAGGAGACTAGTTAACGATGCAGATTTCCAGTAGATTTACCATTGCAATCCATGTTTTTGCGTGTATTGATATCTTTCAGGCAGAACATAAAATAACAAGTGAGTTTCTCGCCGGCAGCGTAAATGTTAATCCGGTCGTGATCCGCAAGCTTTTAAAGCAGCTGAAAACGGCAAATCTGATTAATGTAACCAGAGGTACTGGTGGGGCCTCCCTTGCTAAGCCGCTGGAGGAGATTACTTGTTTTGATGTGTATATGGCGGTCGAATGTGTAGAAAAGGGAGAATTATTTCATTTTCATGAAAACCCAAATCCTGCCTGTCCGGTCGGGGTTACTATCCATAAGGCATTAGACAACAAGCTTTTACAGATACAGCATGCCATGGAGAATGAGATGCGAAAAATTACAATTGCGGAGATTGTAAACGACACACAGAAAATAATTTGTGCTACAAGTAAATAGCCGATAAGAACCAGGTAGATTCTCTTTGGAGAATGTACCTGGTTCTTATTTGGTAAGTTTTGAGAGCTAATATTTTAAAATGCTGTTGAAGATTCTCAGGATCAGCCAGTCTATATAGATCGTGAAATTGATATGAAGATGAAATCTGAAAAAATCGCTTATACCTTCAGGTGAAAAATACTTGCGCAGACGGGATTGTATTTGAAGAGGATCTGCCGGTTATGCAGAAGGAAAAAGGCGGGACCGAAATTAAAAGCGTACTTTATACTGCTGAAAATTATCAAGGAACAGCAAATTTTTATGTGCAGGAAGGAACCTTTATCACACAGCTCGTATTAAATACATAGTTAGAAAAGAAGTGGACAAAAACAGAAGAGCCAGTGCGTTCATTCATGTACAGCCCGCTTTGCGTCGGGTAGGATATAGAAGTCCGGGAATTAATATAAAGGGAGAGATCTAAATGGACGCTTTGCTTGAGAAAAAAATAACTTGGATAAGGGAAAACTTATTAACATTTAATCTCTTGTGCACTTTATTACTAGTTTTATGTGCGTATATTTTGCGGGGAAGTACGCCTCGTATATTGAAAGAAGTAGGAAAATCGTTTGGCAGTTTGGCTGCGATAATGGGGTTTCTTTGCTTGCTGTACTATTTTCTTCGAGAGGTCTTTTTGAAATTAGATAAGACAAATAAATTCTCTGTTGCTTTACGTACGGTGATTAAAAAATTGATCCCCCTGCTGAGGCTTATGCATCCTGTTATAGGCTTAGTGATGTTTTATTTTTTGGCAGCACATATTTTTTCTATGCTGGCCAATGGTGTAAGGTACAATGGAAGTGTTTTTATTCTGGGGATGTTTGCAGCAGCTTTTTTTGTTGGCATGTTGATCTTAGGCTTCAAAATGAAAAGTAAACCCATCTACAGGAAGTATCATCGTTTTTTGTCAGTCTGCTTAGTAATAGCATACCTAGGCCATCTTTTTATTCGATTCACCGTATAAGATGAAAGAGGATAACTAAAGGGATAACTGACAAATTTGCTGTAAGCGATGAAAAAAATCTTTGTGCAGCTTTGGGCGGAAGGCTTTTGATCTAAAATAATGTAAGCTATCATAACAACATATAAAGTGTACGCATAGTATTTAATGCGGTTTTTAAACTAAAACAATCTTAGTGCCTGTTACACGGTAATTTTCAATGATCTTTGCATCGGCATCTTTATCCGTCACAATTAAATCGATTTCAGCTAATTTAGCAATCCTGACGAAAAAATTTAAATCTAATTTGGAGTGGTCTGCGGCGACAATGACTTTATTGGAATGCTGGATGAATGTTTTTTTTGTTTCGGCATCTGTGTAATCTGGGGAGGATAATCCGTGAGTTACATCAATTCCATTTGCACCTAGAAATAAAAAGTCGATCGTAAAATTTTTTACAAAATCACTGGTGAATTGTCCCATAAAGCCTCTGGTTAAAGGCGAAAAAACCCCAGGGACCATAATGACTTTTAAGCTTTTGGATGTGCTTAAGGATTGGGCGACATCCAATGAATTTGTCAGGACGGTGATATTTTTCTTTTGGAGAATCTCTTCAGCGATTTGATTCGTTGTTGAACCGCAATCAATAAATATAGAAGAACCCTCAGGAATTAATTCTGCACAATATTTTGCAATTCGATATTTTTCATTTATATGAAGGGTCTTTCTTAAGGATTGACTATGCAGAAAAGCGGCACCATGATTCAATGTTACGCCGCCGCGAATTTGAGTAACTAAACCTTGTTTTGCTAAAAACTCAATGTCTCTTCTTATCGTCATCGAAGAAACATTGAGTTTTTGTGCTAATTCGCTTATAGAGCCTTCGTGATTTTGCTCTAAAAATGTAAGAATATATTTTCTGCGGGCTGTATACATAATAGTTGCTCCTTGTTAATCTCATGTTAGAATAACATATTTTATATATATAATGTTACAAATATGATAATTTTTGTTTAAATTATATCATATTTATAACAAAAGTCTATTGGATAAAATTAAACTTTGCATTAATATAAACTCAAGCTGAAAAAAGGACTTTAAACTTTTTAGCTGTAGTCAATTTAGACGGGACATGTAAATAGTTAATATTAAGAGGAGGAGAATATCCATGAAACCAACAAAAAAAGCAGCGCAAATGTCTACGGGGGAATTAGCACAATATATCGATTATTCTGTATTGAAGCCGGAGTTTACGGAGGAGGAAATCATTGAATTGACCAAGGATGGAGTCCGGAAAAATTGTGCAACGATTTGTATTAACCCGGGGTATATTGAAATTTGTGAGCCTTTCGTAAAAAATACGAATACCATGCTTTGTCCGGTTTGTGATTTTCCCTTTGGAACAAGTTCAACGGAATCCAAGGTGAAGCAAATTGAGATTGCCGCGAAATATGATAGTGTAAAAGAGATCGATATTGTTGCTAATTTTGGCTGGATCCGCGGCGGTATGTATGATAAAGTGACGGCGGATATCAGAGCCTGTGCGGGTATTTGTCACAAATATGGACGTAAATTAAAGGTGATTTTTGAAACAGATGCGTTAAATGAAGAGCAGATTAAAAAAACCTGCAAATGCTGTATCGAAGGCGGGGCCGATTTTGTAAAAACCAGCACAGGTTTTTTGACTGGATTTGATGCACATGGCGCGACTCTAGATGTAATTAAACTTATGCTGCATGAGGTTGGCGGCAAATGCAAGGTTAAGGGAAGTGGCTGCATTAGAACCAGAGAACATTTCTTGGCGTTGATTGACTTGGGGATCGATCGTATGGGCGTTGGTTATAAATCTGTTCCCGTTGTCTTAGGGGAGACGGCAACTGCTAGTTCGGATGCCAATTATTAATATTTTGTAGAATAGATTAGATTTAAATTAAATATGAGACACACCATGATATTAACGAAGATACATGGTGTGTTTTCATTTTTGAAGAAAAGCGGGAGAATACGTAAAGTTATCAGTTTATTGATACGGGCAGGATGTGAAAAAAAGGAGGCCTTGGCGATTTAGCCAGGCCTCCTTTTGGACTAATTGCGAATGGGATTTTCCCTAATGGGTTGATAAATATCGAGTTCACAATAATTATCCTTGGATATGGAAGTATCGATGTATTCAAACCGAAAAGTATCAGCGGACTTGAACCCTGAATTGAAAATCCATTTAGAATACATGTGAACCAATAATCGGCCGATTTGTCTGCCTTTGATGTCTTTGGGATGAAAAAAGCCGACAAAACGAAAGGCTACGTATTTATGAGCCGGAAGTGTCAATCCCACCATGCCCTCAGGAATATGGTCTAAACTAGCTACTTCTAGAGATGGCGTATAGTAGATGTAGCCGTTGTTTTTAGGATTCCAATCGGTATGCCCAAAATAAATTGCGGGATTAACTGGATTGGTAATCTTTTGTTTCTGCTTATAATAGAAGTCGATACCATAGGCATTGGCTGTTTGGTCACCGGATTTACTGCTGATTTTATGTGGAGTGCCAACTAAATAAATTTTTGGTTTATAAACGAAGAAAGGTTTATATATAATAGAATTATTGACCGACAAAATGTCATGTACATTTAATTTTTCTTTAATAATTAAAGAAAGGTGTTCAGACCGTACTTTTTGTGGTGTGTGATCAAATTTTTTCCGGAATGCGCGGATATAGGATTGTTCATAATCAAAGCCATATTCCAGAGCAATATCAATAATTCGCATATTGGTTTGCAACAATTCATTTACACTAGAGGAAAGCTTTCTGGATTGTACATACTCCATCAAAGATTCGCCAGTTAATGCCTTAAACATTCTATGCAAATGATATTTTGATATTCCTGCGTGGATAGCAAGTTCATCCAAAATAATCTTACTATAGATGTTATTTTCAATATAATTAACACAAGATACAACAATTTCTTTCATGTCTACCATATCAGTTCACTCGCTCCCAATTTTAAAAAGCCTTTAAAACCAGTGTAGCATTATGTCCGCCAAACCCAAATGAATTTGATAAGGCATAGGTTAGAGAAGCTTTTTTTCCCTCATTTGGAACATAGTATAAATCACAGTCAGGATCTTTCGCCTTATAGTTGATGGTTGGCGGTAAAAAGCCATCCTTTAGGGCGGAGACGGTTATAATGGCTTCAATGCCTCCGGCCGCGCCTAGTAAATGACCGGTCATCGATTTTGTGGAGCTTACAGCAAGCTCGTATGCATGTTTTTTGAAAACAGTTTTTATAGCCATCGTTTCCATTTTATCACCTAATGGGGTCGATGTTCCATGGGCGTTTATATAGTCGATGGCTTGCGGCTTAATGTTAGCATCTTCTAGTGCGAGATTCATACAGCGAGCAGCACCTTCGCCTCCTTCAGCCGGTGCGGTAATATGGTAAGCGTCATTCGTGGCACCATATCCTACAATTTCTGCTACAATAGTTGCTCCGCGCTGTAGTGCATGATGAAGTTCTTCTATAATAAGAATGCCAGCGCCATCTCCTAATACAAAGCCGTTGCGTTCCATATCAAATGGCCTGGAGGCTGTAGCCGGATCCAAATTGGTTGTCATCGCTTTCATCGAACAAAAACCGGAAAGTGCCAATTTTGTCATTGCTGCTTCTGCGCCACCGGCAATCATCATGTCGGCGCTATTTCTTTGAATAATTTTATAAGCATCGCCAATGGCATTTGTCGAGGAAGCACAGGCTGAAACCGTGCATTCAGAAAACCCTTTCAAGCCATATTTTATAGCGACAAGCCCAGCAGCCATGTTCGGTAGCATCATCGGTATTAGAAAGGGACTGATTTTATGTGGACCTTTTTCTAATAGCGTTGTATGCTGATTTTCAATCGTTTCAATCCCGCCGATGCCCGTTCCGATAATAACGCCAACACGTTCTTTATCAATCGTTGAAAACTCAATAGCAGCGTTTTCAATGGCCATTTTTGTGGCCGCCATAGCATACTGAACGAAACGATCCATTCGTTTGAGATCTTTCTTTTTCAGAAAATTAGCAGGATCGAAATTTTTAATTTCAGCTCCTACCTGCGTTGGCAAATCGTCAACTTGGATGTTTTCGATTTTACTTATGCCTGATTTTCCTGCTTGTATTGCTTGCCAAAGTTCATCAGCACTAAACCCTAAAGAAGATATAGAACCCATTCCGGTAATCACTACGCGTCTTTTCATTTTTTTGCCTCCTGATGTATTTTTTATGAATATTTTTGTTATAAAGCTATTTGCCTGTAATATAATATTTTACCACTTTAGCATATTGGCAATTAAAAAATGAACAACTCTTGCTTTTGGGGATCATTTGGAATCAATGTATTCCTTTTTGAGGCTGAATTTTAAACAGAAAAGACGTGGATGGGCAACACTTTCGGGATGAATTTTTAGAGGTGTGTGAAATGGGAAAAGGGATCCGTGGGAGTTTTCTAATATTTACTTTTTGTGATTATGGTAGTTATAAAATCCTCGTCTTTTTAATCATAGGGGATTAATTAGGGGATAAAGCTATTTTAGACAACAAAAAAGCCTCCTAAACCATAGGAGGCCTTGATTTCACTGGAGCTGATGGCAGGATTTGAACCTGTGACCTGTTCATTACGAATGCGGGCTATTGTGATTGGTAAATAATTGTAGACTTTGTAAAGCCTTGATTTTACTGGAACCACAGGCTGCCGGATTTGTATTTCTTGGTAGTGCGGATAGATGTTTTATAAAAGTTAAGGGACAAATAAGGGACAAATTTATTGAGCTAGCTGGCAGAGCTATTCCGGAGAACTTGAAGCAATTCTTTGCTGCTAAAAGTAAAATGAGCCGTTGAAGCTTTATTGTACAGAAGAATATTCGGATTTTAGTGAATGAAATTGTTTATAAATAAAAGCTTGTTTTTGTTGAATAAATATATTAGTATATTATTATATATTGATATGTTGCGAGGCGATGGAAATGTTGCAGGAAATAGCGGATTTTTTAGTTTATCAAGGCTTAGGCTTACAACCGGATAGCACATTAGGAGGCGCGGTTAACTTTTTTGTTTACGACAGCATGAAGATATTTTTGATGCTTACGATCATTATCTTTATGGTATCCATTTTACGGTCTTATTTTCCGGCGGAAAGAACGAAGAAAATACTCAGCCATAAGAGAGAATTTTTTGGGAATGTTGCTGCAGCAGCGTTGGGGGTAGTGACGCCGTTTTGTTCCTGTTCAGCGGTTCCGGTATTTATTGGCTTTATTGAATCCGGAGTCCCGTTGGGGATTACCTTTTCTTTTTTGATTGCCTCCCCGATGGTGAACGAAGTCGCGGTTATTATGTTATGGGGGCTGCTTGGCTGGAAAATCATGTTGATCTATATAGTATCAGGCTTGTTGATTGCGATTATTGGCGGCTGGGTTATTGGCAAGCTGAAATTGGAACGATTTGTACAGGATTATGTTTATGAGATGAAGCTTGGGGAAATGGATATTATCGAGCAGACATTCCGGGAGCGAGTCGACTATGCCTGGGATTATACCAAGGAAATTCTGCGCAAAATATTTTTGTACGTCATTGCGGCAATTGCCCTGGGGGGCTTTATTCATGGCTATGCGCCGGAGGATTTTTTGGTGCAGTATGCAGGGCGGGATAATATTTTTGCAGTCCCCTTGGCGGTTCTGATCGGCGTGCCATTGTACTCGAATGCAGCCGGTGTAATTCCTATTATTACGGCACTAATTCAAAAGGGGATGAGCCTGGGAACCGCATTGGCGTTTATGATGGCAGTTACCGCGTTAAGCCTGCCGGAAATGATTATATTAAAAAATGTACTGAAGCCTCAACTGCTGGCAATTTTTGTAGCAATTTTAGCCGTGGCAATTATATTTACAGGATATCTTTTTAATATTATAATTGTCTAATATTAAAGAAATAAATGCTTGATTCGTGAGAGGGAGGCTTTCCTGATGAGTGAAGATCATGTAAATAAATTAACTGCGGAGATATTTAAAGCATTGGCACATCCGGTTCGGATAAAAATACTGCAAATGCTAAAAACAAGAACGTATTGTGTCTGCGAAATGATGGAAACTATGGACGTAGAGCAGTCAAATTTGTCACAGCATTTAAATATATTGAAAAAACAAGGCTTGATCGATTCAGAAAAAGCCGGGCAGCGCGTAAATTATCATATCGTTCATCCTTGTGTAGTAGAGCTGATTGAGGTCGCGGAAAAACTGATTGGCGAGAGACTTGGAAAAAATCAGGTGTTATTTGACTTTTTGCAATAGAATAAAATAAATTGGAGGGTTTTAATATGAAGATTGAAATCTTAGGTATGGGTTGTCAAAAATGCAAGGACTTAGACACGGCTGCCAAACAGGCCGCACAAGAATTAGGTGTGGAGGCAGAATTTTCTAAAGTGGAAGATATAAAGCAGATTATGAAATACGGGGTTATGGTTACACCGGCTCTGGTTGTAGACGGAGTTGTAAAAGCAACAGGAAAAGTCCTGAATAAAGATGATATTAAGAAAATATTAAAGTGAGTTGGCGCCTTGTCAAGTCAAGTGCTAGACTTCGTGTAAAAATATGTGTAGGGTTACAATAGCCTTTGATGATTTACACAAAACTTGAAAGTCGCCATTAATTGAGGCCAAATCGGTTTTGGGGCGATAAAACTCCCTCAACAGTGTCCATTTTCATTATTGTAGGCAACTTGACTACGCTTAGCCATGTATATGGGAATCCAACCACGGCTATCGGTGCGCTGAGGCGGACCAATCCGTAACTCATACTAGATAGTATAGTGTGTACACAACTATCGTAGCAGCAATATTCAAAGTTATTTCGCATGTAATGCGCGTGGAAATTATTCAGGCCGTAGGTTATGAAGAGCAATGTGCCTGCGAATTAGTTCGCCAGATGGGGATTGAGAAATTGAATTTATCGTAGCATTTGAGCATACTAAAAGCTAGAACGATTTTGACTTCACGCAAAGAAGGACAAAAAATGATTTTATCAGGTGTTGTTTCTAACGATATTGGAAGTACTTGGTACAGCTAAAAAACACTTAGATAACAACTTCAGCATCGTCAGAGGCTATTGATATTGCTGAAGTAATTTAAGGGAATTTGAGGTGGTATTTATGTCGGAGAAACAAAAGTTGCTATTGTTAGTAGGGGCGTTTCTATTTGTCTATTGGCTGCCGATGGATCATCCTCGCGTTCAAGGGGCTGTGGTAGAAGGATTTGCCATGTTGGGCGACTACGCTAGAGAACACGTGCTTTTGTGTTTAGTGCCAGCGCTCTTTATTGCTGGAGCGGTATCTGTTTTTGTGCGTCAGGAGGCGGTTTTGCGATATTTGGGGGCGGGAGCTCCAAAAACGATGGCCTATGGAGTCGCGTCGGTGTCCGGGGCGATTTTGGCGGTCTGCTCTTGTACCGTACTACCTTTATTTGCAGGAATTTTTAAACGCGGGGCTGGCCTTGGGCCTGCGGTTGCTTTCTTGTATTCCGGCCCGGGAATTAATATTTTGGCGATTTCCATGACGGCTCGAGTATTAGGCCCTGATTTGGGTGTAGCTAGGGCAGTTGGCGCGATCTCATTTTCCTTGATTGCTGGATTTTTGATGGCGATGATTTTTCGCGGTTCAGAAGAAAAGCGACAGGAATTATTTGCCGATGTGGAAGTGGGGGATTTGCCACGTCAGCTGTGGCAGGAAATTGTCTATTTTGGGGCGATGATTGGTTTTCTGATTTTTGCCAACTGGGCAAAGCCCATGGCCGATATGGGTTTTGCGATGTCTGTGTATCAAGTTAAATGGTGGTTATCTGGCGGTTTCTTGGCCATTACCTTGTATACTTCGTTTGCCTGGTTTTCCACAGAAGAACGCAAAGATTGGCTGCAAAGCACTTGGACTTTTACTAAGCAAATAATCCCCCTTCTGTTAGGTGGCGTGTTGTTAGCAGGATTTCTACTGGGGCGTCCCGGCCTTGACGCTGGGATTATTCCGAATCATTATGTGGCGAATCTTGTTGGCGGCAATAGTCTGGGAGCAAATTTCTTCTCGGCGATTTCCGGTGCGTTTATGTATTTTGCTACGCTGACGGAAGTGCCAATTGTACAAGGATTACTTGGTTCAGGCATGGGTAAGGGGCCTGCCTTATCCCTCCTTTTGGCCGGACCGGCGCTTAGCCTGCCTGCCATGATCGTATTGCGCCAGATTATGGGTACGAAAATGATGGTGACCTATGTGAGTATAGTGGTTCTTCTTTCGACAATTGTTGGGTATGTGTTTGGCATGATGTAAATCATGAAACAAATTAAATATAGTGGAGGAATTCAATTATGAAGAAAATTGCTATTTTGGGTCCTGGGTGTGCAAATTGCAAAAAGCTTGAGGCGAATACCAGAGAAGCGTTGGCTTCTCTGGGGATGGAAGCGGAAGTGATAAAAATCACGGATATAAATGAAATTGCGGAATTTGGATTGGTGAGGACACCTGCCATTGCGGTAGATGGTAAATTGGTATCTAACGGTAAAGTATTGGAAGCGAATACAATAGCATCGTTGCTGCAAAAATAAGAAATAAGTTGAAAGAGGCAAGCTGGACTATTCCCCAAAGGATAGACACGAAAATAGAAGCCTGCCGTAGAATTCCTTGTTTTTATAAGGCCTTACTCCGTATCTGAGTCTGTGAAGAAAAGTCTGTAAGTAATACCAAAGGGGTCTTCTATGATAAAATAAAAATCATAGGAGGCCTTATGTGTTGGTTATGCCAAATTGCATCGACTGTTTCCAATGGATGAGATGGTCTACACCAAGACTATTTATAACATGCTGTGGACTGGAAAGCTACCGATCACCATATTTGGGTGTAACATGTTCTTTCACGCAAGCAACACCGTAAATGGAAGCGAAAGAATAAGTGCTTGCTTCGATGACGTAGCATTGATGAACGTCCTGCCATTGTCGATGAACATGAGGAATTCGGTCGCTGGGAAGCAGACACCGTCATCGGGAAGTACCCAGGCAAGGAATCGGCTATTTTCAAGATTTATGGTTACTCTAGCCCTGGTTGTAGACGGAGTTGTAAAATCCATCTTTGCACCCTTAAAATTAAGAATATTTAGAATATATAATGGAGTTATGTTGAATAAAAAATGCTTGCATTTATATATTTATAAGAGTAGTATAATCGTATAAGCGATTATACGATTATACGATTATACAGTGAGGGTGAAAATAGTGGATGGATTAACAGAAAAATTAAAAGGGTTATCCGATGAAACAAGGTTGCGAATATTGAATTTATTATATGAACAAGATCTCTGTGTCTGTGATGTAATGGATATATTGCAAATATCGCAAGCCAAAGCATCTCGCCACCTAATTTATCTAAAAAAGGCAGGGCTGTTAAATGATCGTAAATATATTCGTTGGGTATATTATTCTGTAGCTAGAAATGTGCAATTAAAGTTTATTGATAGTTTAATTTATGATGATTTAAGGGGGTTGGAGCCATATAAGTCCGATTTAGAAAAACAAAAACATTGGTCAAAATATAGAAAGCAAGCATGTGCATATTTGGACCTGTAGAAAGGGCTAGGCATTATGATAAAAAAAGGTTGGCGAGGAACCCCTGAACTGTGCTGTTCGAGTGGGATATGCGGTCCTCCGAGAATTTAAGACTTGGTAGCTACAAGGAAATTTAAAATGAAAAGGATGAATAAAATGGTAATGGATTATACAAAATTTGATCTCGATAAAATTAATTTAACGAAATACTTGTTTTTTACTGGGAAAGGCGGGGTAGGGAAAACATCTACAGCCTGTGCTGTTGCAGTTAGTCTCGCGGACAGCGGCAAAAAGATTTTGCTTATTAGTACAGATCCAGCATCAAATTTACAAGATGTATTTAATACCGAGCTTGATGGTAAAGGCGTTGCAATTGCCGGAGTTCCTGGATTGGTAGTTGCTAATCTTGACCCAGAGGAAGCTGCTAAGGAATATAGAGATTCAGTTGTTGGACCGTATAAAGGAAAGCTCCCCGAAAGTGTAATTGCTAATATGGAAGAACAACTTTCTGGTTCTTGTACGGTTGAAATAGCTGCTTTTGATCAGTTTTCTAATTTTATTACGAATAAAGAAACTGAGGAACAATATGATTATATTATTTTTGATACAGCGCCTACAGGTCATACGTTGCGAATGCTTCAATTGCCATCGGCATGGAGTAATTTTATCACGGAGAGCACACATGGTGCATCTTGCTTAGGGCAACTTGCGGGTCTAGGGGAAAAACAAAGTATGTATAAAACGGCAGTTTCAAATCTTGCCGATGGAACTAAAACAACCTTGCTTTTGGTATCCCGTCCAGAAGAAACACCGCTGACTGAGGTTGAACGCTCCAGTGTTGAACTCAGCGAATTAGGAATTAACAATCAGATTTTAATTATAAATGGTGTGTTAAGTGAGGCAACGGATGTATTGTCACAAAATATTTTTGATAAACAACAAAATGCTATGAAAAACATGCCAGTTAGTTTGAAAAAATTAGAAACGTATATATTGCCACTAAGATCTTACAATATACTTGGACTTGAAAAAATCAGAGCGTTTTTCAAAAGCGATAATTTCGTTAGCAGTGGTAATAAAGAAAGGTCCGTAAATTTAAAAAATCTTAACTCACTTATTGAAGATATTTATACTACAGGGAAAAAAGTAGTATTTACTATGGGGAAAGGTGGAGTAGGAAAAACAACGACCGCAGCTGCAATCGCATTAGCTTTAGCAAAAAAAGGTGTTAAAGTTCATTTAACTTCAACGGACCCCGCAGCTAATTTGCAGCAGGTAATTTCAGAAAATGAAAATATGACATTGAGTAAAATTGATGAAAAGCAAGAGCTTTTGAATTATCAAAATGAGGTATTGAGTAAAGCTCGTGAAACAATGAGTGAAGCAGATGTTGCTTACATTGAGGAAGATTTACGTTCTCCGTGTACACAGGAGATCGCGGTATTTAGAGCGTTTGCGGAAATTGTTGATCAGGCAGAAGACGCTGTTGTCGTTATTGATACTGCCCCAACCGGTCATACGCTCTTATTGCTTGATGCAACAGAAAGCTATCACAAAGAAGTAGAAAGAACCAAAGGAGAAACGCCGATTTCTGTTCAGCGCCTTTTGCCAAGACTAAGAGATGCTAAACAAACAGAAGTTGTTATTGTAACCTTACCCGAAGCTACCCCGGTCTTTGAAGCGTCAAGATTAAGAGATGATTTAAGCCGTGCTGGGATTAACAATAAATGGTGGGTAATTAATCAGTGTTTATCGATGGCCGATACAAGCAATCCAATGCTACTTGCTCGTGCGGAAGCAGAAAAACAATGGCTTGAAAAGGTACGAGGTATTAGTGATAATAATTTTGTCAATATTCCTTGGTTACAAGATGCCTCTGTAACAAATATTATAAAATCAATGGAATAATATAAAAAATTGAAAAGGGCGTGAGTTACATGAAAAAAATTGAGATTTATGAACCATCGATGTGTTGCCCTACTGGATTATGCGGTGTTAGTGTTGATCCAGAGTTGTTAAGGATTTCTACAGTAGTTGATAAATTAATAAAAGGTAATATTAGTGCAGTGAGATATAACCTGTCGAGTGCACCTATGGAATTTATTAATAATCTCGACGTTAATAAAAAAATGGGAGAGCACGGAGTAAATATTTTGCCAATTACGGTAGTTGATGATGAAATTGTTCTTACCGGAAGGTATCCAAGTAACGACGAGTTGATAGAATTTCTGGACTTATCGCCAGAATTTTTCATGGATTGAAACTAGTAATTAAAAAATATAAATTTGAAGGGGATAAAAAAATGATTATTACAGATTCTGCTAAAATTATGTTGAATGAAGCCATAAAGAATAGTCAAAATGATTGTGTTCATGTTATGTTGCAACAATCTTGTTGTGGTGAGGGGATTTTTATGCAACTAGAAAAACTGCCAGACAATGAAAAAGTAGTTATGGTAAATAGTGTTCCAGTATTTATTGACAAAAAAGCGGTTGAACGGATTGCTGAGATTACAATAGATACAAAAAATGGACGATTAATAATGATTGATCCACAAGCATCTGGCGGATGTTGCTAAACATAAAATCAAGTGATAAGGCTTATGCTTTATCACTTGATTTTCTATTATAAAAACCTTTAGCGGAGGAGGTATCTTGTATGGCAATTATAATAGGTGGATTGTTTATTTTGGCGGTTATTTCGGGAATGCTGGGGCTAGGGGTAGCCTTTGCCGCAGTTCCGTTTCTAGCATTTTTTATGCAAGATCTTGTGCATCAGGTGCAGCCTGTTAGCTTATTATTAAACGGGGTTACCGCATTATTTGCGGCATTTGGGTTTGCTAAAAGCGGCTATATTGATTGGAAGAAAGCAGGCATTTTAGCGACGATTACAACGTTGTTTGCTCCCATCGGGGCCTATCTTGTCCAGTTTGTGCCGCAGATATATGTATGGTATGCATATCTGGGCGCAGTTATCTTTTTAGCCTATAAAATGTTTTCTAAAACAGAGGCAAAGACAGGAAAAGAAAACTTGAAAATGGCAATGATACTGGCGATGCCTATTTCTGTTTTGAGTGGATTTTTAGGTGTTGGCCCAGGATTTTTGTTAATGCCGACGTTGATTATTCTTGGATTTGATGCAAAAATGGCAGCAGGAATTAATGCAATCGCTGTTACACCACCGTCCTTTTCATCGCTGATACCGCATTTAGCGACGGCGCAATTTGACATGGCATTAACATGGCCTTTACTGTTAGTGGGGGCTATGGGTTCTTTCTTGGGGGCTCGCTTGAGTAGTAAATATTTGCCTAGCAGTCGCATAAAACAGATCTTTGGAATTTTGATTGTATTAATGACGGCTTATAAAATATCAACCTTGATTAGATTTTGATGAAAGTTGGATGTAATATATGTTGAATCTGATGGAAGGAGATAGGTGTATGATTGCAGAATCCATTTTAAAACCTGAGCTATTAAAAATTGTTGATGCAGAAAATAACACAGCGTATTATGGCTGTAATCAGGAATGGTATAAAACGCCGCGGCAACGTGAGGCTGGCTGTGGTCCATCGGTTGCTAGTAATATCATTTTTTATTTGACTCAACTAGGCGGGACTTCAAATGTAAAAGAGCAGGTTTTACGTTTGATGGAAGAGAGTTGGGATCATGTAACTCCAGGCGCTATGGGAATTCCTACAACAAAGATGTTTTGTGAAGCTATGGATGAATATATGAAAGTGAAGTCTTTGCTCGCGGAGCACGCCTGCCTGGATATAGGGGAAAACAAAAAACAGCGACCACCAATAGAAAAAATTATAAAGTTTATAGAATTTGCAATTAACAAAGATGCTCCGGTTGCATTCTTGAATTTATGTAATGGGGAAGAAGTTGTGCTTGATGCCTGGCATTGGGTTACGATTATATCTATGAACTATAGTGAAACTTGCGATCAAGTAGAAATTTCAATTATAGATAATGGAGAATTGAAAAAAATTAATTTATTGCTCTGGTATCAAACAACAAAACGTGGCGGTGGATTTGTTTATTTTGTAAAAAGAAACAGTCTAGAAATATCTTTTTAGCAAATATTATTTAGAGGTGGTGCGTATATGAAAATTATCATTATTGGTGCAGTCGCTGCAGGGACTTCGGCCGCAGCGAAGGCGAGAAGAAATAATGAAGACGCAGAAATTGTTGTATATGAAAAAGATCCATATATTTCATATTCTGGATGTGGAATGCCATATTATTTAGGGGGAAAGATAGCCTCTGTTGAAGAATTAATTCCGCGCAATCCATCTTTTTTTAAAAGCAAATATAATGTCGATATTTTAACTGGACATGAAGTACTGTCAATTAATACGGATGATAAAACCGTTATGGTTAAAGTAGGTATGTCTGGAGAAGTATTTGTAGATCATTATGATAAATTAATAATTGCTACTGGGGCAGAAGCAATTTATCCCAAAATAGCGGGGCTTGAAAATCCCCATGTTTTCACATTGCGAAATATTGTAGATGTCAAAAACATTGCGGCGTTTATTGAGCTGCGTAAACCTAAACATGCAGTTATTATTGGTACAGGGTTTATTGGATTAGAGGTCTGCGAAAACTTAGTGAAACAGGGGATTTTTGTTACGTTGGTAGAGCAATTGCCACAGGTAACTCCTGGACTAGATGATGATATGGCGAAATATGTACAAACACATATTCTTCATCACGAAGTTGACGTTATTACTGGTAATGGTATAGCTGAAATTTGTTCAGATCATGTTACGCTGACAAGTGGGGAAGCTATTGTAGCAGATCTTGTGATTCTAGCAACTGGAGTCAGACCACAGGTGAAACTTGCTGAAAAAGCAGGGGTTTTTCTTGGAAATACTGGTGCGATTGAAGTTAATCAGCAGATGCAAACAAATATTCCGGGAATTTATGCATGTGGGGATTGTATAGAACACTACCATTTAATTACCGGAAAATCAATTTATCGGCCACTTGGTTCTACGGCTAATAAAACAGGACGAATCGCAGGAGAGTGTGCTACAGGTGGGGATTTAGAATTCAGAGGTATTTTAGGAACAGGCATTTTTAAGATATTTGATTTAGTAGTCGCACAGACAGGCTTTACAGAACGAGAAGCGAAGGCTCAAGGCTATGACGTGATAGTATGTCATAATATTAAGCCGGATAAACCAGAGTATATGGGTGGGAAAGAAATGATCATTAAAGCCGTTGCGGACAAGATGACGGGACGGCTGTTGGGGGTACAAATTATAGGGGAAGAAGGAGTAGACAAACGAATTGATGTTTTTGTCACGGCGATAACTTTTAAGGCTAAGGTTGAAGATTTATTTCATTTGGATTTGGCATATGCGCCGCCTTTTTCGACCACAAAAGATCCTGTTATGTATACAGGGATGATTTTGGACAATGCCATTCAAAAGAAAAGAGCCTTAATTACTGCCGATGACTTAAATGCGATTATAGAATCAGAAGAAAAATATACATTAATTGACGTGCGAATTCCCAAACAATATGAAAAAGGGCATATTTCAAGCGCAGTGAATATGCCTTTGGAAGAATTACGGCAGATGAGTGAAGGGTTGGATAAAGAGACATTAACTATAACGTATTGTAATAAAGGCGTTAGTGGAAATGCGGCACAAAATATACTGTTAAATAAGGGATTCAAAAAAGTATATAATATTTCTGGTGGATATAAGCATTATTCTAAAATAATAAAGTGATAGGGGCGTGCGGACATAATTCTGGGCTGCAAATAATGTCGCAAGGATATGGTGACATGTATACAGAAGAACAGGTAATAATCTTTAGGCTATCTTAATCCGGTGGAATATAGGCAGAAGATTGGATTATCTGCATAATTGTAGTCAAAGAAAACGTCTGTGCTCTCGTAACCATTATATTCGATTAATTGGATATAATTCTTGATGTGTATTTGCTTGAAGAAACTATGATTTTATAAAGAGAAGACCATTATCACCAAACTGATTATTTGATGGTAATGGTCTTTTGGGAATTATTATATGAAAGTAGAGCTTAAGAAATGATGAGTAAATATAAAGAAAGTTGTTCTTCTATATATTTAGCAATCGTTTTTACCATAGGAAAAGGATCAGCATTTTTATAATATTCTTCGAATCCGCCATAGTATTTGCGGCGGTCAGCGAATTTTACGTTGATTGGCGGATAGCCGTTTTGCATCAGCATGAAATTTAAAATCAAGCGACCAGTACGACCATTGCCGTCAATAAATGGATGGATGCCTTCAAACTTTAAATGAAATAAAGCAGCAGTTTCTATAGGATGAAGCTGTTCTTTTTTTAACTCCTGTAGGAGTTGTTCCATTTGGATTGGTACAAGGTATGGCTGAGGTGGTTCGTGTGATGCGCCCATAATGCGCACAGGGAGTTGACGATAGCGGCCTCGATCATCAGGGCGATCCATAAGAACAAGCGAGTGTATATCCTTTATTATAGATTCGGAGAAGGCTACGTTTTCACTGACAATACGTTGGACATATTTAAAAGCATCTTTGTGGCCGACAACCTCCAAGTGATCTTTTAGCGGTTTTGTATCAATGGTGATACCCTCCAGGACCATGGCTGTTTCCTGTAAGGTCAAAGTGTTGCCTTCGATGGCATTAGAATCATAAGTGAATTCGATCATAAATTCCTCATGCAATCGTTTTAATTCTCCCTGTGTCAGCGGGCGTCGCTGGGACAGTGTATCTTTGAGTTCATCAATTTTTGCGAAGATTGGCTGGTAGAGTCGCGAGATATTTTTGTTTTTCGCGTAGCGTTTATCCATCGGTTTAATTGTATTTTCAGGAATTAAATACGATTTGCCTTTTTGTATAACGCCATCGATGATTCCTTGCTGACAAAGCAGGCGAACACGCCGGTCGGATATTCCCCACTGCTTCGATATTTCTTTAACAGTTTTATATTCCAAGAGAGAACCCTCCTTAGTTTAAGATGATCTTTATTTGAATTATACCACATATCGGAATAATATAATTAAATAAATTGGCTTTGTACAATTATTATTCCGATAATGAAAAATATATGAGTGATTAAACAGCATATAATGCAATTCATAGTAGCAAGCATATTATCCTAGCAGATCATCAGAAAAATTGTCCATTTCATTGTAGCCTATTCAGTATGCGAATTTGAAATTGAAGCAAGATTTGGGAGCGGTGCCCATAATGCATGAGGAACGGATAGAATAGATATTGATTATTGAAAAGAGCCGCTTTATCAGCGGCTCTTCTTGAAATGTAAAAAATATATTTTATGTGCAGTTGATTCCCAGAAAAATCCATATATATATATTCTGAAATCTAATAAATTATCATAAAAGATCCAAGATACAGAGATTTTTTCACACGCCCCTTTTTGCTATAAATAAACCTCTAAAGCGATGTAATATTACATCGCTTTAGAGGTTTATACAAACCATAAATGTCTTGCGAAATCTTAATTAGTACAATATTTAAAACTAAAATAATTATCCCTGATAATAGTAGGAATCTCATCAATTAATTTTACATTATCTAATTTTATAGATTTATGAGGAAGTTTTATATATATTTCTAATCTAGGATCTTGCCCATTATTAAAATAATTTAACAAATAATCCGGATTCTCTATAAAAGTGTCTGATATTCTGCAGTTTCCGCAAGGTTGATTTTCTTCAAAAGTAATATTGTCAACATACATTAAAAGATTACTAGTATGCCAGACACTCCCTCTGTGTTCAGTTATTAGTCTTTTTTCTAACGGTGCTATATTCAATGTAATTTACCACCTTTCGTAATTTTTTATTAGATAAGGTATAATATTTTTCGCAAAAACAAATAAAGACATGAATCTCGTCCTTTGTTAAAATTAAGTCGCCAAACCAAACCCACAAAGGAGACGAGAAGCATGTCTGACGACATTATACAATTAAACGAGAATTTAATCAAAACTGAGTTGAAATCCTTGGGTAAGCAAAGTGTAGAGGACGCCCTCAATACGTTACTGGATCAAGAGGCCGCCGAGCTTACGAACGCTGCCAAATACGAGCGGTCGAGTCATCGTAATGGCTATCGGTCCGGTCATTATAGCCGCAACCTCCAAACTACAGCTGGAACCGTTTCTTTGAAAGTCCCTAAATTAAAAGGCATTCCTTTTGAAACGGCTATTATTGAGCGTTATCGCCGCCGCGAAAGCAGCGTTGAAGAAGCTCTTATCGAAATGTATCTGGCGGGTGTTTCTGTTCGCCGCGTTGAGGATATTACAGAGGCTCTTTGGGGGTCCAAAGTATCGCCCGGCACCATCAGTAACCTAAACAAGAAAGCATATGCCCATATCGAAGAATGGCGAAATCGTCAGCTTTCGAGCGAAGAATATCCATATGTATTCGTTGATGGGATCTATTTAAAGCGCAGTTGGGGTGGTGAATTTGAAAATGTCGCCATCCTAGTAGCCATTGCCGTAAATCAGGATGGTTTGTGTTTGCCCAAACTGACGATTCAAGACATTCACCGTTGTTGCTTCGTTACAAGCTGTTTTATGGGACTTATATTGAGCTATAGTATAGGTAGAGATCAATCCCTGCTCATGCATAATGCGCCCTATGCGACGTCTAGATACGAGGAAGCCTTGCTCGTGGAGCTTAACCTTGATTTTTCTAGTTCCGTAGGCTTTTCGATTCTTGCGAAAAATGTTCACAATGGCTTGGGTTAGTTCGTCATCTTTCGTTTGCTCCTTAGCTTCGTAATAGAAGGTACTTCTTGCGATTTGCAGGACGTCACACATTGCTGATACCGAGTATTTATCACAGTTATTTTTTATTCTAGAAGCTGTGGGGCATAAAAAAGCCTATGATTTTATGTATAGTTTAATAAAAGAAAAAATATATCGGAAGAGAATATAAAGTAGAAAGTAGTTGCATAAATTGTTTTATCAAGGAATTGATGAAAATAATGCAGGGGTGTATAGGCAATGACGTGTATTTATCAGTGAGTCCGAATTTGATCTTTTCAGTCAGCAGAAAAGATGAGGTTTCGCGGTGCTTGCACGGGGCTTTTTTATTGCAGAAAATAAGTGAAATGGTGATTTTGACAACACCAGAGAATAGATATTGTTTTTATCTAGTGAAGATGAAGCAACCCCAACAGCAGCCACAAAATGAAATACCTTGGATATCCAAAAAAATTTTATTGTATAGAACAAAATATTATTTATGTACCAAATATCTTAATTGTGATATAATATGACTATACTAAGGGGGCGATATATATGGGAATTGCAACAATTCGACCATCTGCTGATTTACGGAATCATTACAATGATATATCAAAAATTTGTCATGAAACGAGAGAGACGGTTGTCATTACTGTGAATGGTAGAGAAGATACGGCTGTGCTCAGTTTTCATGAATATCAACAAATGAGGGCAGAACTTGAACTTTTACGTACTTTGGCCGAAGCCGAAGAAGATGTGACAGCAGGTCGTGTGGCACCGATAAAGGAAAGCTTTACTACGCTAAAAGCATCAATTCGCAAGGAATATAAGAAATGAAATATGTTTTGATTCGTACAGATAAAGCTGACGATCAATTGTCGGACATCATCCATTATATTGCAGCGGATTCTGGAGATGTAAATATTGCGCTAGCGTATCTCGATAAAATTGAGACAGCCGTCATGCAGTTGGAAGATTTCCCTTACCAAGGTGTGCAGCCTAGATATAGCATTTTACGGCGACAGGGGTATCGGGCATTGATCGTAGAACGGCATTTGATATTTTACAAGGTGAATGAAGCAGAAAAAACGGTTTGTGTTTATGCTATTGTAGATGGGCGAAGAGAATATCGCGGTTTAATTTGAAGAAGATTGGACTCGAAATCAAGTGTGGTTAATAGACAACGTGGGTTTGAATTCCACACTCTCGATAGAGTACAATTAAGTTCGCAAAAGTAAAAAAGGAAAAGCCATCGAAACTCCGAAAAAGGTAAGTGTCCAGCAAACCCATAAGGAGTGAAAATCGATGGCTTACCAAAATTCTACTGTATCTTTCGAAAAAATGCTAATGAAATTTATATCGGATGAAGATCCGATGCAATCTATGCTTAAATGGCTTTGTGAACGGCTAATGGAAGCCGAAGTTGAAAACAAGCTTTGTGCCGAAAAATCAGAACGGAATCATGAGCGCCAAGGATACCGATCAGGCTACCGCGTCCGTCGCTTTGACACAAGAATGGGAACGATGTATCTCATGGTTCCTAAAAGCAGAAATGGTGGCTATATTCCATTCTTTGTGGAAGCTAAAAAGCGTTCCGAAGCGGCACTGATGAATGTGATTCAGGAAGCCTATATCAATGGGGTTTCCACTCGAAAAATCGATAAATTAACCAAAACATTAGGAATAGAATCGATTTCACGCAGTCAAGTTTCAGCAATTACCAAGGATTTAAACGAGCAAGTCGATGCGTTTCGAACTCGAAAACTCGAAGCCACATATCCCGTTCTTTGGGTAGATGCTTTATATGAGCGAATTCGTGATAATCAACGGGTTCAAAACATGGCAGTATTAGTGGTCACAGGGATTAATACCGAAGGGAAGCGCGACATTTTAGCGGTAGAACCCATGTATGAAGAATCTACTGCAAGCTATACGAAAGTATTTAACCAACTTAAAGAACGCGGATTGGAAAAAGTATGGCTTGTCGTATCGGATGCACATAAAGGGCTAGTCAAAGCAGCCAGAGAATCCTTCCTTGGCTGCTCCTGGCAACGCTGCAAGGTTCATTTTATGCGTAACATATTGGCACATATTTCAGGGAAAAACAAGAAATCTTTTGCCGAAAAACTTAAGCAAATCTGGTTGCAGCCAGACTATGAGAGTGCTAAGAAATATGCCAATGGATTCATGAATGACTATGAACTGCAATACCCACAGGCCATATCCCTATTAGAAGAAGGCCTTGAAGAATCGTTGCAGTTTTTCAGCTTTCCAGAAATTGATGCCCGGAAAATATCGTCTACAAATATTAAATGTGCCAAGTTCGAAAGTTTATCAGCTAGTAAAATCTAAGAACTTCCCTTCGCTAAAAATTGGTGGAGCATGGAGAATTGATAGAGAAAAATTGGGGAAATGGATAGATAAACAAATACAGGTAAAAGATAGTTATTGTTTAGGATATTCGTAAAATAAATAATGAAAATAAAAGTTATGCACCTGCTATGCACTTTTAGACAACAAAAAAGCCTCCTAAACCATAGGAGGCCTTGATTTCACTGGAGCTGATGGCAGGATTTGAACCTGTGACCTGCTCATTACGAATAGTGTTATGGGATAAATCAATATTTTGAAAATCGTTAAGAATGTTGATTTATATAGAAATTAATAGAGGTTTTTCGATTGGATGGATTTGATTTTTTTGAGAAAATAGGTTTGCTTTTTTAGATTAGACACCAATTTGGGCACCAAGTTTATAGATGTTTTACTAGAGGAATAAATCAGTGAAAAATAAGATGAATTTGAACTATATTTTTGATTTGATAGAATTTAATAACGGCTTTATATTCG
Organism: Selenomonadaceae bacterium; assembly: GCA_963678095.2. GTDB lineage: Bacteria > Bacillota > Negativicutes > Selenomonadales > Selenomonadaceae. The sequence goes on from OY782746.1 coordinate 2,017,444, forward strand.
CTTAGACGGGGTGTTTAAGCGATTTTTTATTATCATATATAAGATGTGAAAAAGTAATTTGTGCAAAAATAGTTGTCAAGCAATAAAATGAAATATGTTTATATTTCATTTTATTGCTTGACAAGTAAAATATAAAGTGATTTAATATGAAATATAAACATATTTCGTAAAATTATTTATCTTATACGGAGGTGATTGGTTTGGAAAAGAAAAAAATAAAAGAGTTTGTAACATTAGTTCCTGGAATAAATCCCACTAGGGCGCAAGAACAGTTTAAGGGTCAAAAGATTAATTATTATGATCGGTCATCCTTTGATGCTGATTTTAATCACGAGGATGTATTGTTGGAAGATGAAATAAAACCTTTATCTCAAAGTACCTCATCATTAAGTGAAGGTGAGGTTGTTATTAATAATTCATTACAGCTTGCAACAATGGTCGGAAAAAATAATGTTGGAAAAGTCTTGTCTATCAACTTTACAAAAGTCAAATTTAAGGATAAACCTCTTGATAAGAGGTACTTTCTTTTTCTTTTTAACGTTTATAAGGATGTAAAACGTCAAAAAGAAAGAGAGTTGCAAGGAACAGGAGCAGTTCTTAGAATTCCACTTCGTGCTATAGATGAAATTACTATTCCTGTAGTTTCACTTAAGGAACAGAAAAAGATAGGGAAAATTTATATTGAAACAATAAAACTTCAAAGTGAGTTAAACAAATACTCTGCCTTGATTCAACAATTTACGAACTCGATTATAGAGGAGACGTTACGTTAAAGGGGAATGATTAAATGAAAAGTCAAATCAAAAATCAATCTGAATTAGCATTTGAAATGGAAGTTGTCGATTATTTAACTAAAATTGGAGGAGTCAAACAATGGGAATATAAAAAAGACATCAAGACAACTGAGCAGCTATGGGGAAATTTTAAACTAATCTTAGAACAAAATAATCGTGCTCGTTTAGAGCAGCCTTTGTCCGTTACTGAATTTAATCAGGTGAAGAAAATAATCACCAGTATTGAATCCCCTTACAAGGCAGGACAATTTTTATACGGTGTTAATGGTGTTTCTGAAATTGAAGTTGACCTTGATAATGGCAACCATGTATTTTTGACCGTATTTGATCAAGCACAAGTAGGCGGTGGAAGCACAGTTTATCAGGCGGTAAATCAAATTGAACGACCAAAAGTCATTGATGGGAAGCCTAATCGTAGATTTGATGTGACATTGTTGATTAATGGTTTGCCAATTATTCAAATTGAATTAAAGAAAGCACTCCATAGCACAATGGAATCTTTAAATCAAATGGAACAATACATTGCTGAAAAACAATATAGTGGTATATTTTCAACACTACAGCTATTAATTGCTATGACTCCATTTGATATTCGTTACATGGCAAATACTCCACTCAAAAGTTTTAATCGTGCTTTTGCCTTTAACTGGCAAAATGAGGAGGATGCGCGGCCTGTTCGTTCGTGGAAAACGTTTGCAGATAAAGTGTTATCAATTCCTATGGCTCATGATATGGCAACACGCTATATGATACTTGATGGAACTAAAAATAAAGAAGGCATTAAGGTCATGCGTCCTTATCAAGTTTATGCAACAAAGCGTGTATTAGATAAAGTTAGAAAATTTGATTTCAAATATGACGATGGTAAGCTAGGATATATTTGGCATACTACAGGTTCAGGAAAGACAATTACAAGTTTTAAGACAGCTTGGCTTGCGAGTCGTTTAGCTAATGTGAATAAAGTTGTTTTCTTAGTCGATCGTATCGCTCTTACAAACCAAACTGCTGATGCCTATAAAGCCTATGATCCAGTTGCCGGATTTGAAGGAAAAACAGGTGTAGTAAGTGACACCGCAAATGTATCAGATCTTCATCGTAAATTAACCAAAAAGAGCGATAAGAACATTATTGTAACAAGTATTCAAAAGATGTCGCGTTATGTAATGAGAGAAAGCTTTAAGACACCTAATGAAAGTATTCTTTTTATAGTAGATGAAGCCCATCGCTCAACAGGGGATAGTACTGAAAATGATGGTATGCTTGAAACAATACGAAAAGCTATGCCTAATTCAGCTTGGGTTGGCTATACAGGGACACCTCGCTTCCCTGAAACACGAGAAATATTTGGCGATATTTTACATGCCTATACGATAAAAGAAGCTATAGCTGATAAAAATGTCCTAGGCTTTAATGTAGAATTTAAAGAAACGATTGAGGCTCCTAAAGATCCAACGGAAGATGATATAGACGATAATGTTCGTGGCAGTGTTTACGACAACAGTCCAGAACATGTTGATCTAGTAGTGAAAGATATTTTTGAAAACTGGAGAAAACGTTCAAATAATGGCAAGTATAATGCATTGTTTACTGTCCATGTTGGTGCTAATAAAGCAAGTACACCAAGAGCAATGGAATACTTTGATAAATTTACAGCAGAAAATACGAAGCGTCCAGAAGATCAACGCTTAAAAATTGCAGTGAGTTTCTCAGCAGACACTTCTAACGGTAATAAGCAGCTTGAAACGAATGAGAACTTGCATAGAGCCATTAAAGCCTATAATGAAATGTTTGGGACAGCTTTTGATATGGTTACGGTTAAAGCCTATACAGAAGATATAGCACGACGTTTAAATAAGACATCTGATGACGGTAAATATTTAGATTTAGTTATTGTTGTTGATCAACTATTAACCGGGTTTGATGCTCCTGAGCTGAATACGCTCTACATTGACCGAACACTTAAAGGTGGGAATTTAATTCAAGCATATTCACGTACGAACCGAATGCATAATCTTATTGATAAACCTTGGGGAAATGTTGTTAATTATCGTTGGCCAGCGCAAAATGAGTATGAAATGAATAGGGCATTTGCAGTGTATTCGAATCGTGCATCCGCGGATGAACAGATACCACTAGGAGATTTGAAGGAAGGTAATGAAGAAGCAGGGATTATTTCTAAACCATTTAGTAAAGTACAAGGTGAGATGCAAGAAGTTATTAAGGAACTAGCAAAACTTACAGATGATTTTGTACAATTGCCACCAAGTGAAAAAGCACAAGATGAGGTTTTTGAAAAATTAAAAGAATATAATCGATTGCTTAGCCAGCTAAAACAGTATACGGAAGATGATGATAAAAATCCGGTATCTGCCTATGACGATCCAGAAGAATTTTATGAGCGCCTAGGCATTACAGAAGAACAAGAAGTTATTCTTACAACCGTAATTGCAGGCGAGTTAAAAGAATGCCGTGCTAAGCGGGAAGACATAGATATATCACAAATTAATCTATCTATGATTCATATCCACGATGTTACAATTAACTATGATTATTTGATTGAATTAATCGCTCGTATGGCTGACGAGGTTCATGACAACAATATGGTGAAAGCTGAAAAAACACGCGATGAAATCCATATTGAAATCGCTAAATCAGACAATGAAAAAGAAAAAACAAAGATACGAAACTTTGTATCTAAGATTTTTTCAAAAGAATTTAAGCTTGAATATCCAGCGCCTAGAAATGTTGAAAAAATGAATCAGGCAATGGATAAAGTGCAAACAGAAAGTAATATACAGCTTGTAACTAACTTTATCCGTACTTGGGGACTTGATAATATCACTAAAGCTAAGGAAGTTGAAAACCTGGTTAAAAAGCACCGCTTAGGGCAAGAAGATATGGATAAACAAGGTGAGTTAACGGCAACTATGAATGCTGCAAAAGCTGATTATAAAGAAATTGCCGTTGAAGAAATTGCCCAATTAACATGGGTACGATATCGTATTGAATTTCGTAAAGCATTTTACAAAATGGCTGATGAAATTAAGAAAGGGGAATAATTAATTGATTAAATTATATAGGCTACAAGGAGAGAAGCGAAAATGGGAGATAAAATAATAAAAGAACCTAACATTAGATTTGCAGGGTTTAAGAATGATTGGGAACAGCGGAAGTTGGGAAAAGAGTTTATTAAAGTCAATGAACGCAATGATGGGAGCTTCGGTAAAGAACATTGGATTTCTGTTGCAAAAATGTATTTTCAAGACCCTAAAAAGGTTCAATCTAATAATATCGATACTCGAACTTACGTTATGCGAGAGGGGGACGTTGCATTTGAAGGTCATCCTAATGCTGAGTTTAAGTTTGGAAGATTTGTTGCCAATGATATTGGTGATGGAGTAGTGTCTGAACTGTTCTCGATTTATAGACATAAACAAGAGTATGATAATGATTTTTGGAAGCGAGCAATTCAACTGGAGCGAATGATGGCACCAATATTTGCCAAATCGATTACTTCGTCTGGAAATTCATCGAATAAGTTAGATGAAAAACATTTTTTAAGACAGCTCGTATCTGTCCCAGAATTAAGTGAACAAAGACAAATTGGTTCATTTTTCAAGAAACTCGACAACCTTATCACCCTTCATCAGCGTAAGTTAGAATTGCTGAAAACGTCTAAAAAGACAATGCTTCAAAAAATGTTTCCCAAAGATGGAGAAAATGTTCCGGAAATTCGATTTAAAAGGTTTACCGATGCTTGGAAACAGCATAAGCTGGATGATATTAGTGATAAGGTAACGACAAAGAATAATAATCTTGAATATATGGAGACATTTACGAATTCCGCGGAGTATGGAGTGATTAGTCAACGTGATTTTTTCGATAAAAATATTTCAAATGAGGCAAATTTAGGTGGCTATTACGTTGTGCAAAATGATGATTTTGTTTATAATCCACGTATTTCAACGAGTGCTCCGGTTGGCCCGATTAAACGTAATAAATTAGGCAGAACTGGCGTAATGTCACCATTGTATTATGTTTTTAAGACGCATGATATTGATAATACCTTTTTAGAAACGTATTTCAGTACAACAGGTTGGCATGGTTTTATGAAACTGAATGGTGATTCGGGGGCAAGGGCTGACAGATTTGCAATTAAGGATGTTGTCTTCCGAGAGATGCCTGTACCATATCCGACACCGACTGAGCAACAGCAGATTGGCGGATTTTTCAATGATCTTGACAATCTTATCACCCTTCATCAGCGTAAGTTAGCTTTACTTAAAGATTTAAAAAAATCAATGATTCAACAAATGTTTATATAAGAAAAGGAGATTAGATAAATGAGCAATGCAACAGAGATTACTTCAAAATTATGGGAAATGGCTAACAAATTGCGTGGAACAATGGATGCCAGTGAATATAAAAACTATATTTTACCTTTTATGTTCTATCGCTACTTATCAGAAAATCAAGATGAATATTTAAAGATAAATGAACTGGAAGATTTTTATAAATTAACAGAAGAAGAAAAAGAAGAAAAAGAAGAAAAAGAAGAGTATCTTGAAGAAATCAGTAAAGGAATCGGATATGCTATCGATCCAGATTATATATGGAGTAAAATTGTATCAAAAATTGAGAATCATAAAATTAAAGCTAGTGATTTCCAAGATATGTTTGATTCATTCAATACCAATGCAAAACGTAATGTAATTGCAGCAGAGGACTTTGCTAACGTATTTTCTGATGTTAATCTTGGTGATACACGCTTAGGTTCAAGCACAAATGAACGTGCAAAGGCTCTGAATGATATTGTTATAATGATTAACGAAATTAATTTCAAAGATGATTTAGGCCATGATATTTTAGGTGATGTCTACGAGTATTTAATTGGTCAGTTTGCAGCTAATGCGGGGAAAAAAGGCGGGGAGTTTTACACGCCTCATGAAGTAAGTCAGGTTTTAGCAAGAATTGTTACAGTTGATGCTCACAGAACTGATAGTCAATTTCGTGTGTATGACCCTACAATGGGATCAGGTTCACTTCTTCTAACAGTTCAAAAAGAATTACCGTATGGAGATGAAGAAGGAAGCGTTGAATTTTATGGCCAAGAGTTGAATACAACGACTTATAACCTAGCTCGTATGAATTTAATGATGCATGGTGTAAATTATCGTAATCTGGAATTGAAACGTGCCGATACCCTTGATGCTGATTGGCCATTTGATGAAAAAGACGGTACACAAATTCCGTTAAAGTTTGATGCGGTCGTAGCAAACCCTCCTTATTCTCAAAATTGGGACATAAAAAACATTGATCGTGAAAAAGATATACGTTTTAAGGGGTATGGTGTCGCACCAGCATCAAAAGCAGATTATGCATTTGTTCTTCATGGACTTTATCATTTAGATAAAGCAGGAACAATGGCTATTGTTTTGCCACATGGAGTACTCTTCCGTGGTGCATCTGAAGGTAAAATCCGTAAGAATATCATTGACAATAATCTGTTAGATGCTGTTATCGGATTGCCGGCTAACCTGTTCTATGGAACAAGTATACCAACATGTGTGTTGGTATTCAAAGGGCGTGAAGCCCGTGCCAATAAAGATGTTTTATTTATAGATGCTTCAAATGAATTTGAAAAAAGCAAGAATCAAAACAAACTTACAGACGAGAATATCAACAAAATCATTGACACATATCATAAACGTGAAAATGTTGAAAAATACTCTCATGTGGCAACTTTAGATGAAATTAAAGAAAATGACTATAATTTAAATATTCCGCGTTACGTTGATACTTTTGAAGAAGAAGAAGTTATTCCTCTTTCCCAAGTAGCACAAGAGTTGAAAGAAGTTAAAACTGAAATTGAAAGTTCTTATAATAACTTGTTTGAGCTTTTAAACGAATTGGAAGGGACAACTAAGGAAGCAAAAAATGAACTGAGTAAATTTATCAGTCTTTTAGGTAAATAATACTAATAGGGCATCGTGAATTTGTGTTGAACATGTAGTAGAATTTTTTGCATTTGAATGTATTTGATAAAGGAAATAGTGGTATATTATAAAATTTGGAACTATGTTCATATCCATTTTTATAATGAGTATAATATGGTTCCAAATTTTTTATTATGGGTGATAGGGGATTTTTTTATTAGGCAGGATTATTAAAATATGAGTGACTGACAAAATATAACTAAAATACGAAAAAAGGAGATCAATTTATGACAGATATTAGTAAAGCACTGAATTTGATTTTTAAAAAGAGGCGTGAATTTATTGTTATTGGTTTGACAGGTAGAACTGGATCTGGATGTTCTACCGTTAGTAATATTCTAGGTAATGGTGATTTTGAAGAAATATTGGCACCAAAGCCTAATGTAGGATGTTGTGAAGACAATGAAGAGAGAAAATATAATATTGTATATAATTATTTGCAAGTTAATTGGAGTAAATTTATAAATATAAAAGTATCAGATATAATAACATCGTTTATCTTAGAAAAACGTTTTGAGGAATTTGCAGCATATGTAAAGGAAAAGCATATTTTTAATGTGACATTAAACGGCACTGAATTTAAATTAAAATATGAAGACTTATATAATGAGTTACAGAAATGCCCATTGACCCATAAGTATTGGGAAAATCCTTTATGTAAAGAATTATATTTTGATAAAATACCTAAGTTTTCATTAGAATTAAGGAGTATTTTAGGATCTGATAATAAAAATGATTTTACTAATTTATATCAATTTATAGGAAATAATATACGAAAATCTGGAGATGCTTTTGAAGAACAGTTCAATCCTGAAAAAATATATCAAATTGCAGAAAGAGTTAATAAATTAATTAAAATATTGCGTCATAATGAACCCAAAACTGCAATCGTCACCATAGATGCATTGAGGAATCCTTTTGAGGTGAATTTTTTTAAAGATAGATATTCTGCATTTTATTTATTTGCAGTTAGTACAGAAGAAAAAATGCGTAAAAATAGATTGATAAAAAATGGATTAAATAAAGATGATATAGAGCAAATTGATAAAGAATATACAAAAAAACTTTCAAAAGAGGAACAATTTTATTCATTAAATATTAAAACCTGTTTAGAATTAGCGGATGTTCATGTTTATAATCCCACAGAACAAGGAGAGGATTATAAATATTTAAAAAAGCAACTTATTCGTTATATTGCTTTAATTATGCACCCTGGCTTGATATCACCAACAGCAATAGAAAGATGTATGCAATTTGCATATAATGCAAAACTTAATTCTGGCTGTTTGTCTCGACAAGTTGGTGCTGTTATAACAGCCAGTGATTATAGTGTTAAGTCTGTTGGTTGGAATAGTTCTCCAGAAGGGCAAGTGCCATGTCTTTTAAGAAATATGAAATCTTTGATTGAAAAATCAGAAAAAAACTTTAGTGACTATGAATTATATGATCCAGAGTTTTTTAGATATATAAAAGAATTGTACAAAGATCAGCTTTTAGGAAAAGAAGATAAACTTCAAGGTAGACTTTTTGCATATTGTTTTAAAGATGTTCAAAATGCTATTGAGAGTGAAAAAAATCAAGTCCATACACGTGCAATGCATGCCGAAGAAAATGCGTTTTTGCAGATTGCCAAAAATGGTGGAATAGGTATAAAAGAAGGATATTTATTTACAACAGCTAGCCCGTGTGAACTGTGCGCGAAAAAGGCTTACCAATTGGGAATAAAAAAAATATACTATATTGATCCATATCCAGGAATATCAAATAATCATATTTTAAGTCAAGGAAATGAAAGACCCGAGATGATACTTTTTCATGGTGCAATCGGGCGAGCATATAATCAATTTTATACACCGATAATGCCTTATAAAGATGAGTTGGAAATGTTGATGGGCTTTAAATATAAGAAAGAAATTAAAAAAAGTGAAAATGGAATTAAATGTAGATTTTTTAAGCGGAAAATTAAGAAGTGAAAATACACAGTAGATGAAGCGATGTTATAAAATTAGCTTTTAGAGATGAATATTTTGGCAAAGTATGTATAATATACATATATTTTTCGACCGTTAATTATCTATTTAGATTGGAATATAGATAACCTGATATATGTATGCAATAATCTAGAGATAGAGATAGCATTGGATTACTAAACCATGTACAATCCAATGCTGTCTCTGTCTTTTTTTATTTTAATTATTTTTACTGAGATATTGAAATTTTTCATTAACAGGTAGAGGTATCCATTTACTTAAATAATCTGCATAAGAAACATATCCGAATCTGCAAGAGTAGGCACCATATTCAATAGCAATTTCTTGGTATTCATTTCCAAATTTTACAATTAAATCAACACCATTGTTTTCAAAAGCGTTATACCCGATATGCAATTTTGTATTTAGAAAATATGCAAGTGTAATAAATTCAAACTGACTAGAGCTTTTTATAATTGCATCAATAAAATTAGCATCATCTTCAAGATATAAAAATTTTCTGGCTGAAAGTGTGTTTTCATCCCTAACTAGGCCAAAAACATATTTTAAATTTCCTTGGTAAAAGGTTGTTTCAGATTTAAAAATATAAGGTAAAATTCCTTCGGGTTCTTTAAAAATTTTACGAGAAACAAGCGTATCTAAAGATACATCGAAATAATCAGCAATCTCAATTAATTTTTCTACAGAAGGTAAACTAGAGCCTTTACTCATTTGTGTGACGGAGGCTCTATTTAAACCAATGGCGCTTGCTAGTGTTTGCTTTGTGATATTACGTAATGCAATGAAAAAAGATAATGAGCTAGCAAAATATTCTTTTAACAAAGTGATATGCCTCCTTATGTATGTTTTTATTTAACAAAAAAGTAAAAAGTTAAATAAAAACATTGATTTTTGAACAGAAATAACATATAATCAAATTGTTAAATTTAAATTAACAATTTGATTATATGTTAAATTAATAATAGAGGAGTTGATGGCAACAATGAAAAATAGCAAAGTCTTTATAAAAATATAAGTACGGTAATTGTAACATAGAGTGGAAAAAAATGAAAGAAAGTAAGTCCTATAATGGATATGTCAAATGGGGGATAGCATCAGTTTTGTTTGATTTATTAAATCTAGATAATACATGTGTTTATAATAGCTTATTAGCACATGATATCGGATTGCATGAAACAGTAGTATATCAAGTATTAAAAAAATACATCTGATTGATATACCTTTAAAGGATAGGTGGTGTGATATATAAAAAAATATATTTTTTTTATAATCTAACCGAAAAAACAAAGGAGAAAAACAATGAAGAATATCGAAATAAGAAGAACCACTTTTACCATAGGTAAAGATGGCAAACGAAAGCGGAAAAGAAATAGAATAAGAAATCTGGATGTGTGCGGAAAGCAAAAAGCCTGCCAGACAACGTGATGAAAAAACATCAATGTTGTTTGGCAGGCTTTATTTTATTTAAAAGGCTATGGGGGTTAAAGAAAAATCTGAAAGGAAGATGAAAAATGACGCTAATAACAGCAGATCAATTAAACGAAAGTTTTTTTCAAGGACAAGAAACTTACCAAAGTATTCAAGCAATGGCTAGGCAGAGAAAAATCCCGTCAATTTCAATTGGGAAGAGGCGATTTTTTTGTTTGGAAATAATGAATGAGTTTTTTGAGAAAAAATTTAATGAAAGCCTAGCAATTGCTATTGAAGAGCCTGTTTTTGAAACTTCAGGTATTCGGCGTATTGACTAAGTAATACTACAAGTAAATTTATTATAGCTTGGAGAATTGAAAAAATGACAGAAATGCAAGCCTTGCAGAAATTATCAGCAGTATTGTCACCGAATCAGCGAAGTCAAACGCAACGGCGGCAAGTGGTGTTACATCATTTACAGTGTGCCTTACGTGAATTATATGGCTATGAAGAAGTAGAATTGCGATTAGAAGAAAATAGCAGATGTGCTGATGTAGTTTGTATTTGTTATAAAAAATATAGCGATTATGAGCAATGTGTAAATATTCAAGATGATAGTGAATTATGCATGATGGCAGATATTTTAAAAGCTATTGAATAAGGAGAAATGAAAATTATGGCAAAAAAACGGATGATATCTAATGATGTAATTGGCACGGCACGTTTTCTAAGATTGCCTCTAACAGCGCAAGCTCTTTATATGCATCTCATATGTAGGGCTGATGATGATGGTGTAGTAGAAGCGTATAGCGTACTTCGTATTACGGGGAATAATGAAGATGATTTGCGGGTGCTTGTAGCTAAGTCGTTTGTAATGATTCTTGATCGGGATGATTTGATTGCATATATCACAGATTTTTTACAGCAGAATACAATTCGGGCAGATCGTAAAGTAGATAGCTTATATCAAGGCCTGTTACTAAAGGTTTTCCCTGATGCGTTAAGTAAAAAAGAGCGAAAAAGCTTGATGGAATTGGACTGCGGGCAAATGGCAACCAATAGGCGGTCAGATGACGGTCAATTGTCCGCCGAATGTCAGCATAGAACAAAACAACATAGATTAGAACAGTATAGAACAACAACAGAAGAGGTGAGATTAGAAAGGGATGATTATAGATCATTGTTGTTGTTGTGTAAAAAATGTGGAATTGATGAAGTTGTTTTGAAAAATATGATTGAGGAATATGGTGTCGAACGTTTGCGAGTACAATTGAACAATTTATTACAGGCAAAAGCTGTTCGTAATCCTATGGGCTGGCTTAGATGTGCTTTGAATGATGATTATCAAGATATGCGGGTAGAAACAATAGAGTTACCGTCTTATCGAACGATTGATTGTGGCAAAGGTTTTGTTGAGCCGCTATCTTTTGAAGCTAAACAATATGCGGAAGAACAGGCAGAAAAATATAAGTGTGAAAATAAGATAATAGATCCTGATTTTTTACGCTTTGCAGAAAAATTGGCGCAAGGAAACAAGTGTCAGGATGTACCTGCGGATAAGTAAAGCATGAAAGCTTTTTGTAAAAATAAGATGTTGATATTTTGGGGGAGTGAAATAGGATGACAAAGTTAAAAACAGAAAAATCTTTAGAAAAACAGCTTGTAAAAGCAGAACAGGCGGCAAATGATTTTAAGCTTAGGGCAAAGCAGATTAAGGATAAAATAAAAGTGAAGCGTATTTCAGAGTTTGCGGCAGCGGTAGAACAGGTGGGATTTAATTCGCCAACAGATTTGATAGAATTTTTCTTGTTGCATGATGTAGAAGTAAAGGCATTTTTAAATAGTAAAAAAATGGATATAGCAGGAAAGAATAAGATCGTAGTCGAGAAATAAAAATCGGTGTAATTAAAGTAACTATAAACAAGCAGATTATTAAAGCAAAGATAGGGGGGGCTGAATTTTTGTATAGAGTTCAGCCTGAGAGGAAAATAATGACTTTCTCATATAAAAATATTCTATTTTTATACAAACCACTGCAAGCTTTGCTTGCCCTTGAAGTGGCGAAAATACTGAGTTTATAGTGGCAGTCGCGGCAGACTGATGGCAGCGCAATTGGCTGCCAAAGGTTAGGAATAAATGAGAAACTATAAGGATTGTTTTGGCAGCCGATTGGTAGTTGAGGGAGGATCAGTAATGGCACGAATAACAGTGCGATTTTCAGAGGAAGAATATGCGAAAATTAAAGGTGTTTCGCAGGCGAAAGAAACCTCTATTGCGGAATTTGTCCGAAACGAATTATTTCGTCGGGAGCAAGATTTTGCAGAGGCTTTGAGTCGTGAACAGCGGCTGGAAAACATTGAGCAATATTTACGAGAGCAGAATAAAAATATAGAAATGACCGTGAATCTGATGTATCAATTTATGCGTGCAGATTTAGGCGAGGTACAGGCAAAGGAAATTGGCGATAAAGTAAAACGAATCTTACAGGAGGCGTAATAAATGCAGGAAAATACATTACAGAGATTTAGCAGATATTTAATGGGTTGTATGTTGGTGCTTAGCGGCATAGCTTTTGGTGTAGTTTATTTGGTGAATGGGCATATATATGATATGCCGCCATTAAGTCCTTTTAATATGGCGAAGTACATTTTTATAAGTTCGATAAACTATTTTGATATAGAACTAAAATTTTCTATTGCAGTGCCAGATGAATTATATTCCTATATGTGTAACTATTTAGGCTGGGCTGGAAGTTCAAAAATTTTAGTGACTTGGTATCCTGAAATTTTCAATTCATTACCAACGGCATGGCTTTATAAAGCGTCACTTTATTGGTTTTATATTTCTATGGTCGTTAGTATGTTTTTTTCTTGTCGATTATGCCGGAAATATAATCCAGAAAAGATAAAAAAACAAACTTATTTACGAGGCGTTCAAAAAGTAACAGCAAAAGAATTATGTTCTGCTGTAAATAGACAGGCGATAAAAAATGATGGTGGGATTTGCATTGGGCAGATGCATTTGCCCAGAGATATCGAAACGCGCCATTTCATGGTGCTAGGAACAACGGGGACTGGAAAGTCATACCTTTTAATGAGTATGATCCAGCAGATGCAGCAGCGTGGCACAAGGATGATTCTTGTTGATCGAAAAGGTGAGTTCTATTCAATGTTTGGTAATCCCCAAAAGGATAAAATTTTCAATCCGTACGATAAAAGACATACTCGTTGGAGTTTCTTTAATGAATTTAAGATCCCGAAGGAAATGGATCATTTGCCAGAGGCCTTGGTAGCTGAGGCGCAATCCTTATTTTCGGTTTCTGCTAGTAATAAAAATGCCCATTTTTATAAAGCGGCAGCTGATGTATTTTGCAGTGGCATGTGTTATTTAGCGCTCAATGGTAAAACAACAAGTAAAGATATAAAGACATTTTTCACCGCAGGCGGAGACAAACTTCATTGTGCAATAAAAACATTGCCTGAGGGGTTCCGTGACGGCCTTGGGCATTTGGGGCAAGATGGGACGGGTGAACATGTGGAAGCAATTATATCCTGTATTATGGAACGGGCAAAAGATTTTGGTTGTTTTGTAGGAAAAGATGGGGAGTTTTCGGTTCGTGATTGGGTCCAGGATAAGCATGCAGGGAATTTATATATTTCTACAGCTGGCCCGAATGATACTGGTTTTACCAGTATTGTGACAATGATGATTGACATGGTGGGAAGAGAGATCAAAAGCTTTCCTGAGGTTCGTTATAGCCGTTTGGCAATTGTAATTGATGAATTGGCAGCGCTGCCACCGTTAAAAACACTTTCTTTTTTGTTGAATGAGACACGTAGTAAGGGTGTCGGTGTTATTTTGGCAAATCAGACCTTACAGATGTTAAACAGTATTTATACAAAGGAAGTCACAAATAATTATTTTTCTATGTGCAATACAAAATTTATCTTTAAAATGCCGGAACCAACCGATGCAGAATATATTAGCCGGGCAATTGGGGAGCAAGAAGTTTTAAGGGTTACACGGAGTCAAAATAACACGAGCCGAGGAATTTTGTCAGCGGATGGAACAAGCAAAGGAATTACAGAAAGTGAACAGGTGACGAAGGAAAGTATCATTATGCCAGCGCAGATTCAATCTTTAGCAAAACGTCATGTGATTGTACAGATTCCAGATGCGCCTGTTGCTGAAATTACGTTGCCAACCATGAAGTTTAGTCCACTGAATAAGCCATATGACCCTATAGAAATAGACGAAATTAGCGTAAATGAAATTCGGGATATTTTAGCACCTAAAGTAGAGGTAAGTCAGCAAATAAAGAAGATGTCAATAGAATCGGCAGTTACGGAAAAGCCAGAAGAAGAAAATTTCTTAAAGTCACCTGTGTAAGAAGGTGAAGATATGTTATCGATTAGCTCTATAAATGACGGACAAGCCGCTTCTTATTATCAGAAGGATAATTACTATACGCGGGATATAACCCAAACCGATCAATGGCAAGGTCGTTTGGGTAAATCGTTTGGGCTTCATATGAAGCAGTTAGAACCCACAGAATTTAATACAATGATACGATCTTCTGCAACGAAATGTGCTGGTTATGATTTAAGCTTTTCAGCCCCGAAAAGTGTCAGTATTGCAGCTATGGCAACAACAGAAGACATTAAGGCAGATATGTTAACTGCACATGACCGTGCTGTTGAAAAAGCCTTGAAAGAGATTGAACAACGGGAAATTGCAGCCAGAGTTACAAAATCAGGACAGACTTGTTCCATAAAAACAGGAAAGATGATAGCAGCAAAAGTAAAACATTATGTTAGTCGTAATAATGATATGCAATTGCATACGCACGCTGTGGTATTGAATCAGACAGAACACAATGGGAAATTATATGCAGTGGATGGACGAAATCTCTATAAAAATGAATTGTTATATGGGCAGGTCTATAGAAATGAACTTGCCCGGCAATTGCAGCAGAAAGGGTACGCAATTGAAGTTACGGATGCAGATAAAGGCATTTTTGAGCTAAAAGGCGTGTCTAGTCAACAAATAGAGGTGTTTTCATCACGCCGGGCAGAAATTCAGACGCAGATAAAAGCATGGGGAACAAATGACGCGAAGAGCATTCAAAAAGCCGTTATGATGACGCGGAGTGCCAAAGAACATCGGGATCTTCAAGAATTGAGGGCTGCTTGGAAAGAGACGGTGCAAGAATTAGGTGGACTGAATATATCCCAACAACCAAAAACTATACAATATACGCAAAAGGAAAAGACAGCTGCTTTTATGCAGGCACTTGATAAGTTAGAACAGCAAAAATTTGCTTGGACTGAAAAAGAATTTGCACGAGCTGTATTACGAGAAGGGTTAAAATATGGTGTACAGCAAAGGGATTTTGAGAAAATGCTGAAAAAGAATGAGAGATTGGTTAATTTAGGAAATGCAACAGGAAATCTACAGGATATTTACTATTCAACCGAACACAACATTAGGGTAGAGCAAGAAATAACAAAAAATATTGAGCTTACACGCGGGCGTATGCATGGGATTTTACAAGAGCAAGTTACAAGGGATATACGAAAAATTTCCATAGAAAAAAGTCTGACCTTATCTGAAGAACAGATTGGAGCTATAAATCATATTGTTACGGAGAAAGATCAATTTTGTGCAGTACAGGGGATTGCAGGCACAGGGAAAACCTATATGCTTAGTGCAGCTCGTGAGGTATGGGAGAAAAATGGTTATACCGTGCGTGGCGCATCGTTTACGGGTAAGGCAGCCGAAGGATTACAGTTAGATGCAAATATTGATAGTAGTACGATCCATTCCCTACTGAATCGATTAGAAAAGGAAGCTGGTAATGCAATTTATGGTGAGGACTATACGAAAAAAACTACGTGGAATTTTGCAGGATTAAAAGCCGGGGGAAAACAAGAAGTATGGGTTATTGATGAAGTTGGTCTTACGGATAATAATTTAATGCTGCATTTGGAAAAAGCAGCAATGGCAAAGCAAGTGAAAGTTATCATGGTAGGCGATTATCAGCAACTTTCACCAGTCGGTGCAGGAAATGCGTACAGTTCTCTTGTACAGTTCGGTAAAATCAGTACATGTTTTTTATCGGATATTCGCCGTCAGAAAAACGAATCCTTATTGCAAGCCGTTAGGGAAAGTGTGAAGGGGGATATTCATAAAAGTGTGGAACTGGTTGCCAATAGCACAAGAGAAATTTCCTCTCCGTCTAAGCGCTTTGCCGCAATTACTAAAGAATTTGTGGAATTGAGTGGATCAGAAAGAGAGCGTACGGTTGTTTTGACAGCAAAAAATATAGATCGTGTCAAACTTAATGCATCCATTCGGCATAGCCTTATAAAAAATGGGGATTTGCAGATAGGGGACGCGGTTAAAATCCAAACGGGAAAATCAGCAGAGACTATACGGAACTTTGCACCGGGAGATAAAATATTGTTTTTTCAAAATGATAGAAATTTGGTTGTGATGAATGGGCAAACAGGAAAAATATTGACTGTCGAGGAAAATCGGATTGTTGTTGAGAGCAGTGGGCGTCAGATTATATTTGATCCGAGAAAATATAATCATATTGATCACGGTTATGCCATGACAACACATAAAGCACAAGGAATAACAGTAGATCGAGCCATTATTAATATAGATAGTAGCCAAAAGAAGCTGAATAGCCGGAATAGTTATTATGTAGACATTAGCCGGGCACGGCATAAGATCAGCATTTATACGGATTCAAAAGAAAAACTAGGAGAGCAGGTTGGAAAATGGGAGAAGAAGATTACATCGAATGATTTTGTCCAAAAAAATATTTTAGATCGACCTAAATTTCACATAAGGAGAAATTTTGAGCAAAAAATCACTTCTTTGCGTTTGCCGGCAACGGCAAGGACACTTTTACTTAAGGCGGTAGATACGCCTATTAAAATCCTAGAAAAAAGCATAGTACTTGTTTCAAAGCCTGTTGTAGCAGCTGATAAATTGATGAATACAGATAAAATGAAGGAATCTATGCAGCGCCGTGGGTTTAGGATGTAGCCATATCAATTGGGGGTGAAAAAATGCCATTGGAAAAACGTGGGAAAAATAGTTGGAGGATTACGGTAAACGTAGGCTATGATCCAGTAACTGGTGAAAGAATTCGAATTACAAAGACGATAAAAGCAGAAAATAAAACAGAAGCACAAAAAACGGAAAAAATAATGCTGGCAGAGGCGGCGAAAAAGCATATATTGAATCCTTCGAAAATGACACTAGAGGAATTCTTTGCATATTGGCTAAAGAATTATGCGAATCCGAAATTGGCAGCACGGACGTTGGAATCTTATCAAGAAGTTTTTCAGCGGATAAAGCTGGCATTAGGGCATAAAAAAATCGATAAAATTGAACCAAAGCATATTTTGGCTTTTATCGACAATTTGAGAACTTGCAAACGCTGGGATAAAAAAGATGGGAACTTATCCGCAGCGACAATACGAAAAACATATGGATTGTTAAATAGTTTGTTTCAAAAAGCCTTGCAATGGGGATTCATTTTATCAAATCCAGTTGCCGCAGTCGATGCGCCCCGATATCTGTATGTGAATGATAAGACGATCATGACACCAGAAGAGACTGGAAAATTCTTGGTATTATTAGAAAAACATGCTGAAATGAAATATCGGGTATGGTGCAGCATTGCTATTATGTGTGGGCTGCGGCGTGGCGAAGTATATGGATTGCAATGGAAACATATTGATTTTAAAACCAATACGATTAGAGTCAAGCAGGCTAGCGTGTATATCAAAGGTCGTGGCATACAGATAAAATCCCCTAAAACGATATATTCCGAGCGAATTGTAAGTGTTTCAGAGAGTCTTATGGTTATGCTGGCGGACTACTTTGCATCACAAGATCGGCGAAGGGAAAGGTTAGCGAATTTATGGGAAGGTGGCGAGGATATTTTAGATGATTATCTGTTTACAACATGGAATGGAAATCCCGCACATCCGGATACGATGACGAAGTGGTTGCATAAATTCACAGTAGCACATAAATTGCCAAAGGTGACGCCACATGGCTTTCGCCATATGACAGCTACTTTTTTGATTGCCGCAGGAACAGATTTAACAACTGTTGCGGGTAAACTTGGGCACGCAGATAGTACAACAACGCAGAAGGTATATTCGCATTTATTGCAAAAAACAGAGAGACAAACAGCAGAAACGATGGAGACTTTATTATTCCATAGCATTATTAATGCAAAAAAAATTGATTTATTATAAATTATGATCTATAAAAGATCCTGCATAAGAAAAGTGTGGGATCTTTTGTTGTTGAGTGAATATAAAATATGGTGGTAAATTAAAAAAAAATAATATTTGCAAACTTATAAGGTGTGGGATACTTTTTTCAAAATATCACTTGTTATATTTATTATGATGGCTTTAGGTGCGATTGCTTGTTCAAGAGAAACTTTTTGTATTGTTAATTGCGGGTATACAATTAATTTTAGTAAAGGGAATGCCTGCTTTGTTGCCGAATTAAAATACAAATTAGAAAACTTTTGAATGAAAGTTACCTTAAATGTGATTTTCATAAACGTATTTCAGTAAAAACGTTTTTTATCAAAAAATTATTCCAATGATGTTTGTAGATAATGAATAATATAGAAAAGGTGAAAATATATGGTTAAACCTAATTGGAAGGTTTTTCAAGCAAAATTCAGTGAAAATCCTCAGCATAATTTTGAATGGTTTTGTTACTTATTATTTTGTAAAGAATATAATATGGAGTATGGGATATTTAGATATAAGAACCAGTCAGCTATAGAAACAAATCCTATTACAATTAATGCTGATGTAGTTGCGTGGCAAGCAAAATTCTATGAAACACCACTTTCAAATCATAGGAATGATTTATTAGATACATTAAATAAATTAAATGAAAATTATCCAGAGGTGAATAAGTTGTATCTCTACTCTAATCAGGAGTGGGGACAAAATAAGGTTGGGGATATGCCTCAAGGTCTAAAGGATATTGAAAAATTAGCAAAAAAATTAGATATTTGTTTAGAGTGGAAATTAGCTAGTTTCTTTGAATCTGAATTTGTCATAATAAAAAATGATATTATTGCGAAGCATTTTTTTGCATTTGAAAAAAGCTTAGTTTCTGCATTGGAAGAAATGCAGAAACATAGCAAGAATCTATTAAAACAAATAAACACTAATATCTCTTTTAATGAGAAGAAATTTGAAATTAAGAGAGATAATGAAATGGATAAGCTCATTAGTGACTCTAATCAGGTATGCATTATCAGTGGTGCGGGTGGAGTTGGAAAAACTGTTCTAGTAAAAAATATGTATGAACGTTTCGAGGGAAATGATACATTCTATATTTTTAAGGCAACAGAGTTTGAGTTGAAAAATATTAATGATATATTTGGGGATTATAATCTATATGATTTTCTTAGTATTCATAAAAATATTGAACATAAAACAATAGTAGTTGACTCAGCTGAGAAATTACTGGATTTGCAAAATACAGACCCATTCAAAGAATTTTTATCAGCAATAGTTGAAGATGAATGGAAAGTGATTTTTACGACTAGAGATAATTACCTCAAAGATCTAAACTATCAATTTTTTGAAATTTACCAAATTGTTCCATTGAATATTGGGATACGTTCTTTAGAAAAAGATGAACTAGATACAATTTCAAATGAGAATGGTTTTACATTACCTAAAGATGAGAAATTACTAGAACTGATTAGAAATCCTTTCTATCTTAACGAATATTTGAAATTCTATAAGGACATTGATGAAATTGATTATGTTGAATTCAAATCAAAACTATGGGAGCAAAGAATAAAAAAAAGTAAACCCGAAAGAGAAAAGTGCTTTTTAGAAATCGCATCTAAAAGAGCGAATACAGGTCAGTTTTTTGTTGACGTAAAAATTGAGCTGGGTAATTATTGTGATGAATTAATGAAAGATGGAATGTTGGGATATGAAGAAGTAGGCTATTTTATAACTCATGATATTTATGAAGAATGGGCATTGGAAAAAATTATAAATAGAGAATTTAGTAATAGGTCAGATGAACATGGATTTTTCGTATCAATTGGCCAATCATTATCAATGAGAAGGTGTTTAAGAAATTGGATATCAGAAAAACTATTACTCGAAGATCGTGAAATTGTAGAATTCATTGAAAATACTATTAAGAATAATCAGATTGAAGATTTTTGGAAAGATGAGGTATTTGCCGCTGTTTTGCTTTCAGATTATTCGAGGAGTTTTTTTAAGCTTTTTAAGAATCAATTATTATCAAATCAAGGTGAACTTTTAAAAAGGTTAACGTTTATTTTAAGGATTGCCTGTAAGGAAATTGATGATGACTTTTTCACGCAAATAGGTCTAAAAAAGATAGATCTATACACGCTTAAATATATTATGACTAAGCCTAAAGGCTTTGGATGGGAAACATTAATTGAGTTTGTATACAACAACATTAATGAAATTGGGATTGAGAACATTAATTTTGTATTACCTTTAATACATGATTGGAGCAACAAAATTAAAAGTGGATTTACTACTAGGTATGCGGGGCTTATTGCGCTAAACTTTTATCATGCGATTATTCAAAAGACCAATTATTATTCACAAGATACTGGTATATTAGAATCCATTTTAAAAACAATTATAAATAGTTCTTATGAATTAAAAAATGAATTAAAAGATATTATAACTAAAATATTAAATAATAAATGGAAAAATCATAGTGACCCATATTATAAACTAGTTAAGTTTATTTTAACTGAGATTGAAGGTTTACCAATCTGTAGAGTACTCCCGAAGCAAGTTTTGGAGTTAGCTGATTTATTTTGGACGTTTACACCCTCCAAGAATCATGTCTATTCGGACTGGTGTGATAATGTCGAACATGATTTTGGTATAGAAAAAGGCAATGGAGACTATTCCCCTGCGAGTGCTTATCAGAGTCCGATTTATGTTCTACTTAAGATTGCCCCAAAAGAAACAATGAATTTCATAGTACGTTTTACAAATAGATCTGTAAATCACTATGCTTTGCTATATCTAGCGTCAAGACTTGATGAAATAACTGAAGTTGAAGTTATAATAAATGAAAAAAATCCGAAAAAACAGTACATTAATCGGTGTTTGTGGGAGATTTACAGAGGAACGAGTTCTCCAGTAAGTCCTAATTTGTTGCAATCTATTCACATGGCTTTAGAAAAATTTCTTTTAGAAATAGCAAAGAAACTTGAAGCTAAAGCGTTAGTTGGTTTGTTGAATTATTTACTTAAATCAGCTGAGAGTGCCTCAATTTCCTCTGTAGTGACAAGTGTTGTTTTGGCATATCCAGAAAAAACATTTGATACTGCAAAAATCTTATTTAGAACTAAAGAGTTCATTATCCATGATATACACAGATTGGCTTCAGAGCAACACGCTAAAACACTATATTCGATGGGGAAAAACTTTGGTTTTAGAAAAAATAATATATATGATGAAGAACGGCTACAGACTTGTGAAGATAAGCATCGTAAGTGGAGTTTAGAAGGGCTTTTTCTACAATATCAAGTATTTTCAATGCAAAATAGTGAGGAAGAAGCGAAGAACCGTCAGAAAGTTCTATGGGAAATTCTTGATGATTATTATAGTGAATTGCCACTAGCTTCTGAACAAGGGGAAACTGATAAGGTTTGGAGCTTATTTTTAGCAAGAATGGATAAGCGGAAAATGAAAATTAATGCTGAAAAGACTAATGAAGGAGTTTTAATTCAGTTTGAGCCAGAGATAGAACCAGAAATAGATGCGTTTAGAGCGGAAAATCAAAAAACATATGAAGGACATATGAGATATGTGCCTCTGAAGTTATGGGCTGATTTTAAATTCAAAAACGATAATAAATCAAAGGAATATGAACAGTATGATAGTAATCCTCAAAATGCATTAAATGAAGTTGAGAAAATATTAGAAAAGCTTAATGGGATTTCTAATCCAGAATTTACCAATACAGCACAAGATGAAGATGAAACATTTTATTTGTTCAATTACGCAATTCCGTCATGTGTATGCTCGGTGTTAATTAAGTATTATATTGATCAATTGAGTAATGAAGATAAACTTTTTTGTAAGGACGTTATCATCGATAGAGTGCAATCCTGTGTACAACCTAATTATTCTTATCAATTAGGAGATGGTGTTCAGGAAGCAATAAGTGTGTTACCAAAACTGATGACGTTATTTCCTGAAGAGAAGGATATTATAAAATTATTGCTATTGCTTATACTTTTTAAAGATGAACATGTGGGAGGAATCCTGTCATCTGAAAGATTCAATGTTTTTTCTATGATAGCCATACAGATATTATGGGAAATATCATTTGATGATGCACATTCATTATTCCTGGGGTATTTGATATTCAAGCCCCAATATGATGAGTTGGAAAATGAAATTCGAAAAGAATATTTCGAAAAGATAAAGCAAAAAAGTGATTTTAAAGCATTATCGAATAGATTTCTGACTATAAATAAGAAGCCTTTGAAAAAGATGATAAATAATGAATTATCCATTTCAGATTTAGCGAATGTTGAAGAGCTGGATTTGTATATATTGGCGAATGCCATAAATTTGTTGCCTAGTAAATTGGATCATAAAGACCACATCGCTATTGCTTATAAAATAATACCTGTGTTTGCAAGAGAGTTAACGCAAAGCAGAAATGGTGATAGAATTGATTATATGGTACGTAATGGTTTTTTGAGGAAATATGCTTACCTTGTATTGTATTCAAATAGCAGTGATGTACCTCAGCTGATTCAACCATTTATTGATAAGTTCAACTCATCAGAAGTATTTGCAGAGTTGTTTCAAAATTTTATTTATGCCGAAGACGAATTACAGAGTTATGATAATTTTTGGTTAGTGTGGAATCAATTCAAAGGAAAAATAATTGAAGCAACTGTTAATGGAACTAATACATGGTACGTAGATAAATTGATTAAAAGTTACTTATTTGCACAAATGCCATGGAAGGATACTGCTAAAGAATGGCATTCATTGAAATTAATAAACATGAGATTGATAAGGGATGTGTCTGAGCAGATGGGACCGCAGCCTTCCGTCTTATATTCTATATCTAAATTGTTGAACGATATTGGAAGTCCATTTATTGATGAGGGACTAATATGGATATCTAATATGTTGTCTAGGCATTCAGAATACAAAAAGGTAGAGCTTGAAATAAATACTTCTTATTATCTGGAAAATTTAGTAAGAAAGTACGTTTATGAAGAACGGGAAAAAATTAAGAAGAACAAACAGATAAAGCAAAAAATTTTAGTTGTATTAAATTTCCTAATAGAAAAAGGTTCTACTGTTGGATATATTCTTAGAGAAAATATTATTTAAATTAATGCAGTGTATTCGGTTGAGTGGACACGAATGGGGGGATAATGAATGCTGCTTTTATTAGTTGAAATCTTACAAGGTTATTTTGTTACAATTAGGTAAGGCAAGATGTTGAAAATACTTTTAATCCGTTGCTGGATAAGGACATAGCTGAACTTACATGAGGCTAAATACGAGGAAAATCATCATATTGCTTATTGTTTCAGTCAGTATGTCTGCACTTCCGGAATGTTTAATTAGACTCTATAAATTTAATTAGTTTAAATAAAACTGGACACCAGTTTAGACACCAAGAGACAACAAAAAAGCCTCCTAAACCATAGGAGGCCTTGATTTCACTGGAGCTGATGGCAGGATTTGAACCTGTGACCTGCTCATTACGAATGAGCTGCTCTACCAACTGAGCTACATCAGCGCAACTGACAAAACATATTTTAACGTATTATCCTCTATCTGTCAACAGATAAATGGCTTTTGTCAGAATCTTGTTTCTCAGCAATGGCAAAATGGTTTTTGCCGCTGGTCTTTGTCTGGTACAGGGCTTGATCGGCTGCCGCCAATAGGGCCCTATAGGTCAGGCCGTTTTGGGGAGCAAAAGCGATGCCGATGCTGGCAGAGATTTTTATTGCCTTTGCAGGCTGAATCGTTTGCAGCGACTGGGCGATGTCATAGGTTTTTTTGAATATTTCATCGGCGGTTGCCAGATGCCGGATAAAGACGACGAATTCATCCCCACCAATCCGCCCGATAATATCGCGGGTGGAAAAAACAGTGCCGAGGTTTGCGGCAACTGCCTGTAACACCTCGTCGCCGACGAGATGCCCGCAGGAGTCATTGACGTTTTTAAAATTATCGATGTCAATGATCATCAGCGCATATTGTGAGGCATTTTTTTGTGCCAGTTGCGACAGTGCCTGCTCGATGGCACGCTCAGTCGCAGTTTTGTTGTAGAGCTCGGTCAGTGGATCACGGCTCAGACGGCTCTGAAGCTGGTCGATGGTTGCTTTCTGTACCTCAATATTACTTAGCTTGCCGATGACTTTGACCGGTGTTTTTGCTGCGCTAAAAATGGTTTTGCCGTTGATACAGAACCATTCATACTTGTTTTTGGGGGTTAAAAGCCGCAGCTCAGCGGAGATGGTCTCTTCGCCGCTGGCAAGGGCAGAAGATACGGCGGTGATATTATAGGCGGATTCTGGGTGAATATACGGACTTTGCCGGAGATAGTGCAGATAGCCCTTTATTACTGGGGGGCGACCAAAGATTTCGACATATTTCGCGGAGAACGTCATGGTATCTGTGTCGATGTCGTATTCGAAGATGATGTCGTTTGTCAAAGCGGTTGCTATGCTATAACAGTTGCATTCGCGTAGTAGTTGGGATTCATAATTTTTTTTGTGCGTGATGTCAATCATCAGATAGGAGAGCGTGTCCTGCTCATGGAGATCACGCCGGCGATAGCAATTGGCATAAATCCAGATGGTTCCCCCGTTTTTTTTGGTAATGGGAAATTCAAGGTCAAAGTTGGCAGGGCCTTCAGTTGCATTTGTTTCCAGAATTTTCTGAAATAAAAAGACAGAACCAGCAAAGGGCAAGCCGCTGTTGTTAAACTCCCGGGTAACTTCATCACGGCTGTGTCCGATCAGTTCGAAGAAGCGTTCATTTGCATAGAGAATGGTCAGCTTTTCATCAAGGGCATAAGTGACTACCCCGTTTGGCATATTATGCAACAGCGAGGTGAAGAGGGTGTTTTCTTGTTCAACCGAACGTGAGAGTTGGTAAAGCTGACAGGATAAATAAAGTGCCAGCAATAAGGTCAGCACAATAAAGCCGTTGCCAAAACCGCTAAACGGTTCATTGACGGCAGTAAAATCCGTGGAAGCGGCAACGAGTACAGTGAGAAAGAGCAGAAGCGTAATCGAGGTCAAAACTTGCCGATTCTTTTGTAAAGTATGCATAATTTCCCATCCTTGTCATAAGCGATTTTGAAATGACACTGGAAATAACAGTATGTAATGTATGCAAACTACAAAAATGTTGATATGCGTTTATCATAGCATAAAATATATATACAGGCAATATCAGGGGGGACGGATTTGTATAAAATAAATCAAGGCTATAATTTTTCTGTGGTTGTGCTACAATAGAGTTATATTTTTAGGTAAGGAAGTGATTTTATGCAGGCAATTACAATGAAGGCGCGGTGGCGCCTGGAAGAGATTTTAAATGCCGTTACCCACGGTATCGGGACGGCACTGGCGGTAGCAGCTTTGACGGCGATGCTGCTGTATTATAATGGTGGCGTCTATCATCTGACGAGCTGCCTGATTTATGGCGGGTCGTTGATACTTTTGTATCTGGCGTCAACGCTATACCATAGTTTTTCTAATGAACGAGTTAAGGCGGTTTTTAAATTCATTGATCATGCGGCAATCTACGTCGTGATTGCCGGCAGCTATACGCCGTTTACTTTGCTGGCGTTGCCAGGGAGCTTCGGCTGGAAGATTTTTTGCTTTGTCTGGCTGTTAGCTTGTGCCGGCATCGTATTTCAGCTGTTTTGCGTCAAGCGGTTTCGGATGCTGGGCACATTCTGCTATTTGGCGATGGGGTGGTTTGCGGTGGTTATGATTGGTCCGCTGCTGGACACCTTGCCGCTTGAGGCCGTGTACTGGCTGGTGCTTGGCGGAGGCTTTTATACGGTGGGGGCGTTGTTCTATTTAATCCGCAAGATTCCGTACAATCATGCGATCTGGCATTTGTTTGTGCTGGCGGGAAGTGCAGCCCACTTTGTGGCTGTCTTTCGCTTTGTACTGCCGATGCCGGAGCTGGTCCGGCAATTGGCTGGGCTGGCGATGTTTTGATTGACAGTTGTAAAGTTGTTATGGTAGTATATGTGTACAAATTTAAAAAAGAATACGATAAGCTCTTATCAAGAGAGGTCGAGGGACTTGGCCCGATGACACCCGGCAACCTGTGCGCAGCATGAGGTGCTAAATCCAGCAGGAATTTTTTCCTGAGAGATGAGAGGGAATATGAACGTCCCTTTCTGAGGGGCGTTCTTTTTTTGAGCTTGTCAGACATTGGAGGGTTGACGTATGCCAATTAAAATACCGAATAATTTGCCGGCAACGAGTGTGCTGGAGGGTGAAAATATCTTTGTGATGGATGCGGACCGCGCTTACCGACAGGATATCCGCCCACTGAAGATTTTGATTTTAAATCTGATGCCGATAAAATCCATTACGGAAACACAGCTTTTGCGGCTGCTGGGGAACTCGTCGCTGCAGGTGGAAGTCGATTTTATTTATACAGAGTCTTACGTGCCGCAGCATACCTCCCAGGATTATTTGACGGAGTTTTATGGGACATTTGCTGAAGTGCGTCATAAAAAATATGATGGTTTTATCATCACCGGAGCTCCGGTTGAGCAGATGGATTTTGAGGATGTTGCCTACTGGGAAGAGATCTCTGAGATCATGGAGTGGAGCAAGACGCATGCCTATTCGACCTTTCATATCTGCTGGGGGGCACAGGCCGGGCTGTATTACCATTATGGCGTGCCCAAGCATGCCGTGGTTCCCAAGGTATTTGGCGTATATAAGCATCATCTGGCGGTGGAGCATGAAAAGCTATTCCGCGGCTTTGACGATGAGTTCTATGTGCCGCATTCGCGTCATACGGAGGTCCGGCGGGAGGATATCGAAAAGGTCAGTGAATTGACAATTATGGCCGAGGGGGAAGGCGAATGCGGGGTCTATGCGATCGCCAATCTGGCCAAACGGCAATTTTTCATCACCGGTCATGCGGAATACGATCCGATGACGCTCAAAGCGGAATACGACCGTGATATACTGGCTGGAATGCAGATGCAGATTCCGTGCAATTATTATCCGGGAGATGATCCTTCAAAGTCCCCAGTTGTAAAGTGGCGCAGTGTGGCTAACTTGCTGTTTGCCAATTGGCTCAATTATTATGTATATCAGGAAACACCCTATAATCTTGATGAGTTTACGGTGGAAAATGATTAGCGGTAAGCTGCTACAGGGTGTTTTCAGAAAAAAATGGGAAAATAGACCGATGAATTGTTTCGGTCTGTTTTTTTTTACTTTGAATTGACAAAGGTTTAAGTCAACTATTATGATATATAATATAGAAGACAATAACAGGCGAGACAAAATAAGTTATGACAAATGAGGAGGCATGCGAATGAAAAAATTGATTCCGTTGGTGCTGGCACTGGTAATGATGACATTTTCCGGGGGACTGGCATCGGCTCAAGTGCCAGTGCCGGATACAATTTATAAGTGGGTACAGTCTTCCCCGCGGGCCAATTACTATTTTAATATGGAACAGCTGTGTTTTGCAGTGGATGAAAAGGGCTTTATTGACCAGAATACACTGCTGGTAGCCGTTGTAAAGACCTATGATCCGCTGCAAATTAAGGATGTGCAGGATAAAAGACAGTGGAAGATGCTGAATATGGATGGCTACGATGATCTTGCCGGAGCGGCGGAATATGCGCGGATTGATCTGGCGAAGCAGACCGTTACGATCACTGAGGCGGCAGATCTCGATTCCACAGGAACGGCGCTGGAGACAACCTATCCCAATCGGACCTGCGATCTGAAAACGATGTCTGATAAGAGTCTGGATCGGATTTTTTTTGGAACGGTTATCGATTATGTAAAGCAGCATAAAGAGGAAGTCATACAGCATACAAAGGGCAAGGTGAAACCTGAGGACCTTGTACATAAGAATGATGACGGAAAGAAAAAGAAAAACAATAAGAAATAATAAAATGCCGCCATTCGGCGGCATTATCGGTTTTGCAATGTTGTGACGGTCTGGGAAAGGAGCCTTGCTATGGATAAACGAAAATTGATTGAGCGTGCGGCGCGGGAACATCATCTTTCCCGGGAGGAGATCGTCTGTCTGCTGGAAGCGGTTGAATGTGAAGAAGAACTGGCGGCTGCCGCCGATTCCGTTCGCCGTGCTTTTGTCGGAGATGGAGTTCACCTTCGGGGACTGATCGAATTTTCGAATATTTGCCGGCAAAACTGCCTGTACTGTGGCCTGCGGCGTAATAATAAAAAAATTGAACGCTATCGTCTGTCGATAGCAGAAATTTTGGCCTTTGCTGCCAAGGCCAAAGACTGTGGTTATCGGACGGTAGTACTGCAGTCTGGCGAAGATAGCTGGTTTACGACTGAAATTATGGTGCAGCTTTTGCAGGAAATAAAGGCTATGGGGCTGGCAATCACCCTGAGCATCGGTGAGAAAAGCTATGAAGAATACAAGGCTTACAAGGTGGCTGGAGCGGACCGGTACCTGCTGCGGATTGAGACGACGGACAAGGCGCTTTATGAACGGCTTGACCCGGGAATGAGCTTTGAGAACCGGTATCGTTGCCTGCGGGATTTAAAATCACTTGGCTATGAGGTGGGGACAGGTTCACTGGTGGGGTTGCCGGGGCAGACGCTGGCATCACTGGCGGATGATCTGTTATTTTTTCAGCGGATGGATGCAGATATGGTCGGCATCGGCCCGTTTATTCCGAATGCGGATACACCCCTGGGAACCGCTGCTGGCGGGGAATTTCACCTCACTCGGCGTTTTGTTTCCTTGCTGCGCTTGTTATTGCCCGAGGCAAATATTCCGGCCACGACGGCAATGGAATCACTGCAGCCGGATGCCCGCATGATCACGCTGCGTTCGGGAGCCAATGTGGTGATGCCAAATGCAACAGAGGGAGAGTACCGGCGCAAGTATGCTCTATATCCAGGGAAAATTTGCATCGAGGATACTCCGGAAAAATGCCGGGGCTGTATCGGCGGTAAGATCACGGCGATTGGGCGCCATATAGCGGAGGATTATGGTTTTCGCCAACGGCGGCAATAAAAAAGGCAGACGTTCCTTGGGGGGATGTCTGCCTTCGTTTATTATTTAGCGGCATTAGCCTCATCGTGCTTAGTCGAAACGTACTTGAGCATAATATGAGCACTTTTCCGATTTGTGGCCAGCGGGATGTTGTGAACATCGCAGATGCGCAGCAACGCATTGATATCCGGTTCATGAGGCTGCGAGGTCAGCGGATCGCGAAGAAATATCACAAAGTCGACCTTCTCAGTAGCGATCAAGGCGCCAATCTGCTGGTCGCCGCCGAGCGGACCCGACATCATTGTCTCAACATCAAGACCAAAGTTCTCTTTGATCAGCGTTCCCGTGGTGCGGGTAGCGATGAGATGATATTTTCCCAGCAAATCCTGATGATTATTGACAAAGTCGATCATTTCATCCTTTTTTTTATCATGGGCAATCAAGGCAATGGTTTTCATTTGAACACCTACTTTTCGTTAATTATAGTTCTACTTACAGTATATTCTTTTTCAGGAAAATGGTAAATAGCGGAACCTTGTTAATTTTTTATTAAATTTTGTTCATTAGCATGATGTTGTTGCATAGGACATATTGCTTATGCTAGAATGTAAAAAATGAGGTGAAGATGCATTGGCAAGAAAAGCAAGGGAAAAAAGCACGACGGGAATTTATCATATCATCATTCGTGGACTCGATATGCAGCCTGTACTCGAGGAGCCGGAAGATAAGAGCGAATTTTTGAACCTGCTCAATTATTACAGAGCAAAGTGCGGCTATGAGGTATACGGGTATCTGCTGCTGGACGATCATATACATATTGTAATCAAAGAGGGCGAAAAAAGCATCGGCAATGTTATGAAATGTATCGGGGTCAAGTATGTTGCCTGGTATAATGCCAGACATGCGCGTGAGGGCAGACTGTTTCATGATCGCTTCAAGAGTGAGCCGGTCGAAGAGGATGCCTATCTGCAGACGGTGCTGCGGTTTATTCATCAGGAACCGGTGCGTCTGGGCTTGGCTACAGAAGTCGGCCGTTATGATTGGAGTAGCTATAAGGAGTATCTGCATGATGTGGCGACCTTCCTTGACAAAGAAGTGGTGCTGCAGACTTTTGGCAGTGATCCTGGGCATCGCAAGGTTGCTTTTCGTAAATACATGAATCTTCCGGCGGATGAGCGCTGTCTTGAGGCCTGCCGGGAAAAAATTTCTGATGAGGATTTGTACAGTCTGATGCTGCGTCTCTCTGGGGCAAAAACGACAGCAGAACTCAAGAAATTGCCGAAGGGAAAGCGTGATGAAGTTCTGCGCGATATTAAGGCAAAAAAATCGACTTCTACCTGGCAGATTGCGAAGGTGAGCGGGTTTAGTCAGAGTGTTATTGCCCGGTTATAAGAAGTTCAATTACATACTACAGAATAGATTAATTGTCCCAGTATTTGTAAAATGCGGGACGGTTAATCTTTATTTTTATGCTGTTTTATGGTATTCTAAAGAAGAATTTGTCTAGCGGGGAGGATATTTCATGGAAATCGGCAATACTTATGTTGTACAGAAAACTTGTCCAGTATGTGGTGCATCTGTACCGGTGACGAAGGTGCGGTCGCGCTTAATTGCCTTGCAGACGGATGATGATTTTTGCGTTCATTACAAGGATTTTAATCCTTATTACTACACGGTATGGGTTTGTGAAAAATGCGGGTATGCGGCGGATGAAACCCACTTTTTATCTTTAATGCCAGAAAAAAAACGATCCGTAGTACAGGAGTTTCTCAAAGGGAAAAAAATCGGCATTGTACATCAGGAACTTCGCACCAGGGTGGAAGCTGTGGCTGCGTTTAAACTGGCGATTTTTTATGCGGATTTGCTGCATGAATCACCGGGGCATATCGCCGGGCTGTATCTAAAGATGGCTTGGCTGTTTCGTGAGTCTGGTGATAAACAGAAGGAAAATTCTGCGCTGGAGCAGGCGGCAAATTATTATGACAAGTCCTTGTCTACCGAGCGCTATCCGTTAGGAACCCTTACGGATGTAGCTGTCATGTATCTGATTGGGGCGATTCAAAATCGACTGGGGAATGTAGAGACGGCTACACAGTATTTAAGCCGGATTGTCAGTGACCGTGAGGCTAGAACGGAACGCTCGATTTTCACCAAGGCCCGTGATTTGTGGCAGGATATTCGCGAACGCAAGGACCGGGAAAAAGCGGCGCAGGCAGCTGACGCGGCCCAGGAAAACGAGAGTGCTGCAGAGTAACGCCGGATAGTGGCGATAGCAAGAGGGGAAAAAGTATGGAGATGCCCGCAGCAGTGATACAAGCAGTGGATGCATTTGATTTTAGTTCGCTTAGCAGCGCCGTTCAGGATTACGGACCGGCAATTGCCGTTGTTAAAAATACCTGGAATAAGGAGTCGCTGGCTGAAATAATAAGTGGACATATAGCCGTGCCGGATGAGGTGATTAATACCGCTCTAGCGTCGCAGGTTGGCAGCAGTCCGCAGGTGAAATCCCTGCAGATACAGTCATTGGCTGACGGTAGACTCCGTCTCGAGGCTGAAACAAAAAAAATGGGACGCCTTGAACTTGTCGGCAACGTGGATGCATTTGTTCATGATGGCAGTCAATCGTATATGACTTACACGGTAAAAGAGCGGGAATTGCTCGATCATGGGTTGATGTCGTGGGTATTTTCGCGGTTGCCGCTGGCGATGGCACAAAATATTTTCGGTAAAGTAGATTTAGGTGAGAACTTGCCGATGAAAATTCATCACAATACGGTTACCCTTGATTTTCAAGCGGCACTGGCGCAATCGGAACTCGGGCAGACTTCTTTTATGGGGTATAATCTGCTGGATGTGATTGTAGTTAAAGAAGCACACCCGCATGAGGGGTATGTGGAATTTAAAACAGATCTGAATGTTCCGGAATCCGTAAAAAAAATATTGCTGAACGTTGTTTTAGCAGCTGAGTGAGGATGTGTTGGTTTGAAAAAGTGCATGGCCTTGTTTCTTCTGTGTATTATGACCATGATGTTTACAGCAGTGGCTGCCGCGCAATCAAAGGGAAAAATTCTATTTGTGCCGCATGATAACCGTCCGGTTTCCTTTAAACAATCCGTCGATACATTGCAGCGTCTGGGGTATGAAGTGCTGGTTCCGCCAATTGAGCTTTTGGGCGGGCGGACGGATTTAGGGCACCCAGCTGAACTGTGGCGCTGGGTTAATGACAATGCGGACGATGCGGATGCAGCGGTATTGTCTTCGGACTCTCTGATCTATGGCAGCCTTGTAGCTTCGCGTAAACATGATTTCGATACAGAGAAATTGTTGAAGCGGGCGGAAAAATTTGCTTCTTTGCGGGAACGAAATCCTAAACTCAGGATTTATGCCTTTGGCTCGATTATGCGCACACCACGTAGTGGTGAGGCATCCGGTAGTGAAGAACCAGACTATTATGCAAAATATGGAGCGGATATTTTCCGCTATACGGCCTTACTGGATAAAGAAGATGCAGAGGTTCTATCGCGGGCGGAAAAGCGGGAGATTGCGGATCTAAAGAAATCGATCCCGGAAGAGGCTATCAACGACTGGTTAGGGCGGCGGCAGAAGAATTTTGCTGTCAATCGCCATTTGATTGATTTTGCCCGTGACAATGTATTTAACTACTTGGCACTGGGACGGGATGACAATGCCCCTTATTCACAGACCCACAAAGAAAGCCGTCTGCTTGAAGAAGACGGAAAAATTCTGGGAGAGACGAGATTTCAAACTCTCGCCGGTATTGATGAAATTGGGCTCTTGCTGTTGACCCGTGCGGTCAATGATCTGAGCAGCAGCTTTCCGCTGGTCAATGTCCGTTATGCGGCGGGTCAGGGGGGCGATACGATTCCGTCCTATTCGGATGAAGCGATCAGCCAGTCGATCCGCTCTCATTTACTGGCAATCGGTGCAATTCAGGTTCCGACGCCGCTGCGGGCAAATCTGGTATTGTTGGTAAATACAAACCCGAATGGGCGGACGTATGAGGCCAATGATCCGCAGAACACAAGCGTACCGCGCGAAAATACGAAGTCGTTTGCTGATATGGTAGATGTTTTTTTCGGTAAAAAATTTAATGTCAGTGTAGCGGATATTTCATATGCCAATGGTGCCGATAATG
The DNA here is from genome assembly GCA_963678095.2 of Selenomonadaceae bacterium. GTDB lineage: Bacteria > Bacillota > Negativicutes > Selenomonadales > Selenomonadaceae. The sequence continues at coordinate 2,051,107 of OY782746.1, forward strand.
CTTTAATGGCAGAGTTAGCCCACCGGGGGTTGTTGTCGAAGTTGACGGCTTATGCCGGTTGGAATACGGCCACGAACAGCACCGGCTTTGCTGTTGCTCAAGGAATATTAAATGCGCAGATGAAGCCGGAAAATCGACAATATCTGCTGGCAACGCGTTATCTTGATGACTGGGTCTATCAGGCCAATGTTCGGCAGTCGGTTGCCGGGCAGCTCGACAGCATGCGCGGAACTGGCAGCTATGCGCAGCTTGATGGGAAAAAATCCGTGGCGGCTCGCCGGACAACAATTGAAATGGATGCCTTTATAAAGAAAAATATCCCTGACTTTAAATTTAAATTATTGCAGGTTGATTTTCCCTGGAATCGGATGTTTGAGGCCGATATTGATATAAAATAAGCAAAAAAAAGAGGCTCCGGTTGGCGGGAGCCTCTTTTTTTTCATGCCCAGGGGGAGCATGTTGGTTTAGTTTTGAGACAGGTATATGCCCTCCTGTCTCGGAAGATCAATGGTTTAGCCTGAAATCATTTGATGATTCCAGTTAATTATCATACTACCATACAAGCTGTTGTATTTTCAAGCTTTTTTTAAAAAATATAACAAAAAAATTTTCCTTTACAAAAACAAAAATAAACAGGATCAAAAGACTATCGGATACGGGACTTTTGACTCACTTATTTCAAAACAAGATGAACAAGGCAGTGCTGATTTTCTAGATGTTCTTTAATAGCTGCTGGAATGCCCGTGTCAGTGAATACGGAATGAATTTCGGCAGCTTTGAACTGAGGGATAACGCCTTGGACATTGAATTTTGTCGATTCTGTCAATATCATAATCTTGTTGGCCCGTTCGCCCATGGTGCGGATTGCCTCTGCCCGCAGCAGATTATTGCCCATGAAACCACAGTTGAGGCTAAAGCCATCGGTTCCAATGAAAAATTTATCGATTGAAAAATCAGCCAGATATTTTTTTAGCAGAGGCCCCACCATAACCTGCGATTCGTTTTGAAAATCCCCGCCGAGCAGTAGAACCCTGGCAAAGGGGGCTTTGCGGATAAAGCCAGCAATAAAAGCCGAATTGGTGACAATTGTGATATCGCGGCGAGTGGCAGCGAGTTCGCGGGCGAGTAAAGCACAGCAGGCGCCAGATTCAATCATCACGGTTTCACCATTGAGAATCGTTTGTGCTGCTTGCTTGGCAATGGCATGTTTTGTGTCATAGTTAAAGGACAGATGATGCGTAATATCATCACTGCTGATCATGACCGCAAAACCGTGTTCACGGCGCAGCAGGCCAGCTTTTTCAAGCAGGCTGAGATCTTTACGAGTGGTAACTTCTGAAACGCCGAGTTTTTGGGAGAGATCGGCAACGGGAATTCTTTTATTGTTGTTGACCAGATCAAGTAGTTGTTGATGGCGTAGCTGCATACAGATTCCTCCTGCGCTGATAATTAAAACAAGTATAGCATATTTTCTTGCCGAATGAAAGTCTTGTAGTTTCATATGAAATACCGAGAATTTCTTTGATCGATGTGATATGATGAAAGAATAAAATACAGGCAAAGGAGGCAGAAGGCGGATGGCAGAGTTAGAGAAAGGGCAGAGCAGGGGGGATGGATTTTGCATCCATATTGATCAACAGGTTTGTGTGCGCTGCCTGGCTTGTGTTGGGGACTGTCCGACCGGAGCGATAAAGCGGGAAGGGCACGTGCTGGTATATAGGGGGGAAGCCTGCATCGCTTGCGGTAGTTGTCTAGTTATCTGTCCGGTCGGGGCCCTTGGAGTTGAGAAAATATTGTAAATCGTCGGTGGCAGAGCAAGCTGAAAATAAAAAACCATCATGGCAGTTATACGCCATGATGGTTTTTATGTTTAGTCTTTATAGGCGGTGAGGATTTCACCATAATACATAACGTGCCAGTCCCCGGATTCATACCATTTGTCGGCCGTTGCCGGGTCAAGCCCCTGACGAGACATTTCCTGCCGGCAGATAACCTTGCATTCGATGTTGATGCCCGCGTTGGCGATTGCCGGGGTGGAGACCTTTTGCCCTGGTTGTGCTATTAGTCCGGCAGTCTGAAATTTATCGGTATTGCCACCTGAGGTTGATCCGCAAATCCCAAGGGCGTGCTTCATATCCTTGAGTGGAATCGTTACAGTAAATTCCGGATTTTTTTCTATAAGCTGATACGTATGACGTGACTGGCGGACCATAATAGTAAATACCGGTTTGCCCCACATAAAGCCCAGCGATCCCCAGGCGATTGTCATGGAGTTGCTTTTTCCCTCGGCAAATGTATTGAGAAAAGCCCCGTTGCTGAGAATCTTGATGATTTTATCAGCATAATCAAATACTTGAATTTCCTTCATAAACGCCTCTCCTCCTGTATGAAAATAAAATAAAGGCACCATAGATGGCACCTTTATTTTATAACCTTTCAAGCAGGAGAGCAAGTTAGACGTTTTCGTTTTTGAATTTTTCCATAAATGCGGCCAAGGCCTGACAGCCTTCCATCGGCATTGCATTATAGATGGAGGTGCGCATGCCCCCGACGGAACGATGCCCTTTTACGCCGCAAAGTTCATGCTGGCGGGCCTCGACCGCAAATTTTGCTTCAAGTTCTTCGCTGGGCAGGCGGAAGGTGATGTTCATAAGCGAACGGCTGTCCTTGTCGGCATGCCCGCGATAGAAGCCGTTGCTGTTGTCGATTACATCATAGACGACTTTGGCTTTTGCTGCATTGAGCTTGCCCATGGCTTCAAGACCGCCCTGTTTTTTGATCCAGGCGGCAACTTTGCCGACCATGTAAATGCCAAATGCCGGCGGCGTGTTGTACAAGGAATTGTTTTTGCCGTACGTATCATAGCGCAGCATGGTTGGCAAAGCTTGCGGGCTGTTTTCGATAAACGATTTTCTGGCGACAATGAGGCAGACGCCAGCCGGACCAAGATTTTTCTGAACGCCGGCATAAATCAAGCTGAATCTCGAAAAATCAAGTGGTCGCGAGAGCATGTCCGAGGACATGTCAGCAATCAGCGGAATCCCGTTTGTTTCTGGAATATAGTGATATTCTGTGCCATAGATTGTATTGTTATAGCAGACGTGCAGATAGGCGGCATTGTCGCTGAGGTTAATTTCTTCCTGTGTGGGAATGTGTTTAAACTGAATTTCTTTGCTCGAGGCTGCGACATGGGCCTCACCCAGAATACAGGCTTCCTTGTAGGCTTTCGAGGCGAAACTTCCCGATAGGATATAGTTGCCTATTTTCCCATCAATGGCAAAATTTTGTGGGACCATGTTAAACTGCATGCTGGCGCCACCCTGAATGAACAGGACTTCATAGTCATCGCCAAGCCCCATCAATTCTTTGATGTCGGCTTTGGCCTGGTTATGAACTTCATCGTATTCTTTGGCTCGATGGCTGATTTCAAGAATTGACATGCCACTGTTTTTGAAGTTGAGCATTTCGCTTTGCGCCTCTTTGAGTACTTCGAGGGGAAGCATGGCCGGACCAGGATTAAAATTATATACGCGGTTATTTTCCAAAAGAATGACCTCCTAAAGTTTGCTGCAATCGCTTGGCAGCAGGTGTTTTTCAGACTGATTTTGTGATTGTGTTATATTCTAACGCCAAAAATCACTAAACGTCAAGAGAAAAAAATAAAATGTTTTTTGGCAAAATACACTTGACGTTTTAGAAGGGATAAAATATAATTGCATATAAGCACAAACAGAGAACGCGATGCAGAGGAAGCAGAGGCAGTACTTTTTTCAGAGAGTCGGCGGCTGGTGGAAGCCGACAAAAGTAGCCGTTTGTTCCGCCTTGAAGCGGCTGATGAGGAATCATGACGGGAGCGCCCGATACAGCGCAGCAAAGTCGGCACGATGTGCTTGAACTTGGGTGGTACCGCGGAGATATAAGCTTCGCCCCAATTTGGGGCGGGGCTTTTTTTATTTGTTTGTGAACCTATGATTTTAACTTGAATGCAAAATGAAGGAGAGATTTTCATGAAGGTATTAATAGCAGACGGAGTTTCAGCACAGGGAATTGAAATTTTAGCGAAGAATTTTGAGATTGTAATCAAGGATAAATTGCCAGCAGACGAATTATTGGCGATTATCCCGGAATTTGACGGTTTGATTGTGCGCAGTGCTTCAAAGGTTACGAAAGAGGTTATTGAGGCGGCAACAAATCTTAAAGTAGTTGGTCGCGCCGGTGTAGGGGTGGATAACATCGATCTGGCAGCAGCGACAGCTCGGGGGATTATTGTTCTCAACGCTCCAGAGGGCAATACCATTGCGGCGACGGAACATACAATGGCGATGATGCTTTCGATGGCCCGCAACATTCCGATTGCCAATGAAACGATGCAGCAGGGCGAATGGAACCGTAAAAAGTACGTCGGCGTGGAACTTCGCGGCAAGACACTTGGTGTTATAGGCATGGGCCGCATTGGTAGCGGGGTTGCTAAACGGGCATTGGCTTTTGATATGGACGTTATCGGTTATGATCCATATATCAACGAGGAACGGGCCCAGGCACTTGGCATTGAAATCGGCACCTTGCAGGATATTGTCACTAAGGCTGATTTCATCACGGTCCATATGCCGCTTACCCCGGATACGAGAAGCATGCTGAATAAGGATAATATGAAGCAGATGAAAAAAGGGGTGCGGTTGATCAATTGTGCCCGCGGCGGCATTATAAATGAGGCAGATCTGGCAGAAGCTATTAAAGCCGGACAGGTAGCTGGGGCGGCAATTGATGTTTTTGAAAGTGAACCGGTTCCGGCCGATTATCCGCTGCTCGGCTTGCCGGGAGTTGTATTGACGCCGCATCTGGGGGCTTCGACGGTAGAGGCACAGATTGGCGTTTCCGTGGATGTTGCCCATGGGGTGGCAGCGGCTCTGCGCGGGGAGCCGGTTTCAACAGCGGTAAATATGGCGCCGGTATCGGCCCAGGTCATGAAGGTGATCCGTCCTTACTTCGATTTGGCAGAGCGCCTTGGGTGCACGGCACGTTCCTTGGCAGATGCGCCGATCAAGAGCATTGAAGTTGATTATGATGGCGAAATCACAGAAGTTGATACGAAAATGGTGACAACCGCAGTCCTTAAGGGGATTCTGAATCCGATTCTTGAATTTGAAGTCAATTATGTCAATGCACCGGGCATGGCAAAACAACGCAATATCAAAGTTAAAGAAGTAAAGAACAAGGAAGCGAAAAATTTTGCGAATTTGATTACTGTCCGTGTGGCTACGGAAGATAAGGAAGTCAGTGTTCAGGGAACGCTGTTTGGGGAGGAAGGACGCATTGTGATGATCAATGATTATCGCGTTGACGTTGATCCGCATGCACGAATTCTGATTTGCCCGCATATCAATCGTCCGGGGATTATCGGTAAGGTTGGCTCATTGATGGGGACTGCCGGCATCAATATTTCCGGCATGCAGGTGGGGAAAACGGATGTTTCCGGGACTAATATCATGGTGCTTTCCATTGACAATGAAATTCCGGCTGAGGTTTTGGCCGAGGTCACAAAGATCGATGGGATATTCGGAGCAAAACTGGTGAATTTTTTTGCCGTGTAAAAGGATTCTATATTAATTAGGATATAAACAGCGGATTGGGCAGAAGAAAATGCCCCGTCCGCTGTTGTTTTTTAGACAGCAGATACTGGTGTAGATTATTCATGTATACAATATAATAGTAAAAAATAGGCAAATATGCTCTTTAAAAGAAAAGGCGTATACGATATAATTAAAATATGGGGAGGACGAAAGTCCCTTGTATAGAGAGTATGTTTACAGAGGGGGTGCAGCAGATGGGGATTAGACAGAAGTTTTTTGCTCTTGCCGGAATTATCGGCGCAATGGTGATCATCATATCATCGATCGGGTACTATACGGCATATACCCATTTGAACAATAGCATTGAGGATGCGATGAAAGGGGAAGTGGCGCAGCAAAGTGATCTTATTGATGGCTGGCTTCAGGTTAAGGGGCGAACGGCAGTAGCTGCGGCAAATCTTTTGCAGACGGTTGATGACACAACTGGTGTACGCCGTGAGATGATGAGCTTGATGGGAACGGATAAGGAAATTGACGATCTTGTCAATGGCAATGAAAATGGGGTTTTTATGGGCTGGAAGGCCGGAGAAATCACCGGACAGATTGATCCGCGGGTGCGTCCTTGGTACAAAGATGCCAAAGCAGCTGGAAAGTTAATTTTTACGAATGCCTACCAGAGTGCGACCGGGGATAAACAGATTGTTGTTTCAGCGGCAGTTCCCTATTATGACAGCCAGGGGAAATTTCGCGGCGCAATCTGTGAAGATATTTTACTCGGTACGCTCAAGGACAGAGTCGCACAGGTCAAATACCGTGGTGCCGGCGAGGCTCTGATTATTGAAAAGGCTACGGGGAAGGTATTGGCCGCCAGTGATGCCAAGGAAACCTTCACCGACATCAGCAGCAATGCAGTTTTGAAGGATCGTTTTGCTGAAATGGCTGCCAGCGGGCAGGGGCGGTTTACAATTGAAAAAAATGGAATGCCAGAAATGTTTGTCTATACAACGGTAAACAGTACGGGCTGGATTATCGGTATGGCCGTCCCGGAAAGTGTCGTGTATGCTGAACTGCAAGCGATGAAAATGACATATGGCCTGCTGACGCTGATCAGTATTATTCTGATGGTCTGGGGCTGTATCCGTTTTGCTGGAAGCATTACGCGTCCAATCATCAGCCTTAAAGGGCATGCAGATCAGCTGGCTGCCGGCAATCTACAGGTCGGAGAGCTGGCCGTGGAATCAAAAGATGAAATCGGGTCTCTGACCCAGGCGTTTAATACGATGAGTACGAATCTGCGGGACCTGATTGCCAAGATGTCGGCGGTATCTGAGCAGGTTGCCGCAGCTTCTGAAGAGCTCACGGCAAGTGCCCAGCAGTCAGCGGAAGCCTCCGCGCATGTAGCGGAGACCGTAGGGCAGGTCGCGAGCGGGATGGAAGTGCAGCTCAAAAATATCGATGCTGCCACAGGAAATGTCCGCCAGGTAGCAGGGGACATTGAGAAAGTCGCAGATAAATCTGCGGAAATAAGTCAGCGCTCCGCCAAGGCTTCGGATTCAGCCCAGGCTGGACAAACGCTGATGAATGATGCGGTCGGGAAAATGGAGAATATCGAAGGCGCCGTGGCAAAATCAGCGGAAGTGGTGACGGCCTTAGGCGAGAATTCACAGCAGATCGGACAAATTGTTGATACAATTGCCGGGATTGCAGCCCAGACGAATCTATTGGCACTCAATGCCGCGATTGAAGCTGCCCGGGCCGGTGAACAAGGGCGCGGCTTTGCTGTAGTAGCGGAAGAAGTGAGAAAGCTGGCCGAACAGTCTGGAGCCGCTACCGAGCAGATTCGCAAGCTGATTGGCACAATCCAAAAGGATACAGAGCAGGCGGTAACTTCTATGCAGAGCGGTACCGATGAAGTCAAGCAGGGGACAAAAGCGATCCGTGATGTTGGCGGACAGTTCCAAGCGATTTTGTCGATGGTGACAGATATAAATACAGGCATCAAGGAAGTATCTGAGGCGGTCCAAGGGGTTTCGACCGGTAGCGGCAGAATTGTAAAAGCGGTAGGCGGGGTGGATGAAATCGCCCGGCAAACGTCTGACCGCACACAGACCATTTCGGCGGCAACCCAGGAGCAGACGGCTTCAACCGAAGAGATCGCTTCCGCAGCGCATTCTCTGGCCAAAATGGCGATGGATATGCAAAATATCATTAATCAGTTCAAAATATAGAGGGTTATGAAATGGAGCCGCAGTGTGCTGATTTTAGTCCGCTGCGGCTCTACTGTTATTTCCGGAAGTTATATAAATCCAGGTAAATTTGTGGTAGTATAAGAATATGTGTCAAATTTGTTTGTCAGGGGAGGTATTTTTACGAAAAACGAAAATAGAAAAATGGAGCGTGGTCTAAAAAATCGTCATTTGCAGATGATTGCTTTAGGCGGCGCTATTGGTACCGGGCTGTTTTATGGTTCGGCACCGACAATTGCTCTGGCAGGCCCGGCAATTGCCTTGTCCTATTTAATCGGCGGGATTATCATTTTTTTCATCATGCGAATGCTGGGAGAAATGGCGGTAGAAGAGCCTGTTTCGGGATCGTTCAGCTTCTACGCATCCAAATACTGGGGGGATTTTCCGGGGTTTTTATCCGGATGGAATTATTGGTTTAATTATGTTATCGTCAGTATGGCTGAACTGACAGCGGTAGGCATCTATATGAACTATTGGCTGCCTGATCTGCCACAGTGGATTTCGGCCCTGGCTTGCCTGATCATCATAACATTGGTCAATCTGATCAATGTGCGACTCTACGGTGAATTTGAGTTCTGGACGGCAATTATCAAGGTGGCGGCGATTATTGGCATGATTGTCTTTGGACTTTATATTATCTGCACCCAGATGGGATCCTTTCCGGGGAATTTCAGCAATCTCTGGCAGCACGGCGGCTTTTTGCCGCATGGTGTCTGGGGACTCTTGCTGTCACTGGTCATTGTCATGTTTTCCTTTGGCGGCATTGAGCTGATTGGCATTACCGCCGGTGAAGCCGATAATCCGACGAAGACAATCCCCAAGGCCATCAATCAGGTTATCTGGCGGATTTTGATTTTTTACATTGGGACACTGCTGGTGCTCATGACCCTCTACCCGTGGAATAAGGTTGGTATGGAAGCTAGTCCGTTTGTCCAGATTTTTTCCAATATAGGGATTCCGGCGGCAGCTCATCTGCTCAATCTTGTCGTTTTGACGGCGGCTGTTTCCGTATATAACAGTGCGATTTACAGTAATTCCAGGATGTTGTTCGGGCTGGCATCGGCTGGCAATGCCCCGTCCGTATTAAAAACTTTATCTAGGCACGGGGTGCCGTATGTGGGTATTTTTGTTTCTTCGGGGATGACGCTTGTCGTGGTGGCGCTCAATTACTTTTTCCCGGGGAAGGCATTTATGTATCTGATTTCCATTGCGGTGGCGGCAGTTGTCGTCAGCTGGTTTGTTATCATTGTCACGCATATGAAATTTCGGCGTTATCATCAGCAACAGGGCGATCTGGATAAATTGCATTTCAAATCCTTGTTTTATCCATTGGCAAACTATATCTGTCTGCTCTTTTTAGCTCTGATTGTTATTATGATGACGCAGATACCAGATATGCAGCTGGCGGTAGGCCTGCTGCCAATCTGGTTGCTCCTGCTTTGGTTTGGTTTTAAATACAAGCATAAACAAAAATAGAAAAAAGGCCTGGCTGTTTTCAGCCGGGCCTTTTTCTATGGAAAATTATCAATACAAGATTTATCTTTTTAAGCGCGAGAGAATACATACGGCAAGCATCATCAGCAGAGAACCCCCGATATCAAACGGTCCGAACGGGATATCGAGCAACAGGACTGATAAGAGTACAGCGGCAAGCGGTTCAAGGGAACCGAGGGTGCTTGTTTCTGTGGGGCGGATGTACTTGATGCTTTCAAGATAAGACCAAAAAGCGAGAACGGTGCCGAAGCAGACTACGAAGGCAAGTGCGCCGGCGGCTTCAAGGTCGAAGATGGCTGCTCCGCGATCAAAACCGCTCAGTGCCAGCATAACGATTCCACCGAGCAGCATGCCCCAGCCGATGACCAACGGTGAGCGCCAGTGCTGTAGCAAATATTTTGGCTGGAGGGTATAAAAAGCGGCGCTCAGGGCGGAGAGAATTCCCCAAAACAGTGCGGCTTTGGAGATCGCCAGCGCGGTGAAGTCCCCTTTTGTCACAAGCAGTAAAGTACCGAGCATTGCCAGTGCTATAGCCACGACTTCATAGATATGAGGCAGGCGGCGATCCCGCAAGGACACCCAAAAGACAACGATCACGGGCATCAGATACTGGAGTACGGTCGCAGTCGCCGCATTGCTGCAACTGATTGCAGCAAAATACGTGTACTGGACACTGAGCATGCCAATAATGCCAAACAGCAGCAACTGCAACCGGTCATAACTGCTGTGCCAGATGGTAAAGATATCACCAAAGTTTAGCAGCCCGTCAATGCCCAGCAGCAGGCAGCCGGAAACCAGCAGCCGGATGACGACGAGAAATTCAGGGGAAAAGCCTTTCTGATGAAACAGGTACTGGGCGGCAACCCCGGAAGCACCCCAGAGCAGAGCTCCGATCGCTGCCAGGCACAGGCCTTTGGTGCGATTGTTCATAAAAAAACTCCTTATGCATAGTTATTACATACGTTAAAATTGGCTCAGATCGATAGCTGTCAGGGTATCAACGATGATATCTGCCCGGCTCAGATCCTGGAGGCCGCTGTTTAGGTTTTGAAAGCCAATACAGGTCATGCCGGCTTCCTTGGCGGCAATGGTACCATTCTTTGAATCTTCGATGACCAGACAGTCGGCTGGATCTATATTGAGGCGGGCTGCGGCCTGCAGGTAGATTTCCGGATGCGGTTTGCTCTGCGTTACATTTTCCCCGCTGAGCAGAAATTTGAAGTAGTCATCAAGTTCAAGCCGGCTGACTACGGCTTGAACAAGTTCCTTCGGTGAAGAGGAGGCTACAGCGGCAGGAATACGATTTTTTTCCAGGTAATTCAATATTTCCCGAATACCGTCAATTGGTTGTTGCGGATCTTCCAAGGTATGCCGGATCATTCCTTTGATTTCGCAGGCAATGATTTCCTCGAGTGGAGCTTGAATATCATATTCTGCTTTCAGGGCTGAATTTACGCTGTGCATGGTCATGCCGGCAAAGCGGTCTAGCTCAGCGGGGCTCAAATGGACCTGATAGGAGGATAATACATCGAGGACAACCTTGGTATGCATCGGTTCACTGTCAATAATTACCCCATCCATATCGAAAATAACTGCTTTCATAAAAAAACTCCTAATCATGTGATAAATTTATACCGTTTTTTGTGCCTCTTTTGTGAAAAATAATCAATGAGCTTACTGCTATTAGCGGTTAGTATAGCACTTATGATCAGCAGTCCGCCCACAATCTGACTTGGATATATTGTTTCGCCGAGGACCAGAAAGCCGGTTATAACGCCGGTAACTGGCACGAGATTCAGATAAAGTGTTGTCAGGGCAATATCGAGAATTTTGAGGGCGTAAATGTAGAAAAAATAGCAGGCGGCGGAACAGATTGCAGCCAGATAGAGAATCTGCCCGAAGGCCTGTAGGGAAAAAAGCTGCCACTCACGAAATTCTGTCAAAGCAAAGGGGATAAGCAGCAATGTACCAAAGATCGTCTGATAGGTTACAATGGCCAAATCGGAATTTCTTGCCTGTTGTTTTTGACTGAAAATCGTATAAAGTGTCCAGGAAAACATGGCTCCAATCACGAACAGGTTGCCGACAAAATTTTCAGACGAAAAATCGAGATTTCCATTGGCGGTAATTGTCAGATAAGAGCCAGTGATGCCGAGCAGAACTCCGAGAATTTCGACCAGACTTAGACGGGCCCGGAAAAACATCACGCTGAGGGCGATGGAGAGCAGCGGGGCAAATGAGGTGATCAGCGACGCATTGGACGCTGTTGTGAAGCGCAGCCCCATATTTTCCAAACAAAAATAAAGGGTTATGCCGAGAAAGCCGGTGATCGCAAACCTGCGTCTGCCAGTGGAATCGAGCCGTGTAGCCGGCTCCAGATGCCGAAAAACCGGCCAGAGAATGGCTGAAGTCAAGGATAGACGAAGCAGCGCCAGGGTAAACGGCGGGATTTCAGCAATGGCAATTTTGGTGCTGATAAAGGAAGTCCCCCAGGCAATCATCGTAAAGATGATCAGCAGGTTTGCCATGAGTGGTGGGGAGATGTTTTTAAATAGGCGTTGCAATATAAGATTCCTCCTGACAAACAGCAAAGCCCCGTACAGAAAATCGATTGTACGAGGCTTGTGATTTATTTGCTATCTTTTTCGTTAGCCTTGTCCTTGGCTTTTTGGCGCTTTTCCACTTCGTGCTTGGCATAGTCAACGCCGAGGCTTTGGATTTTGTGCTTTACCGTCATGATCGGATGCTTGAAAAACATCCGCCGCTGGGAGCTGCTCATGATTTTACGAAATTCTTCTGTCTGCTTCTTGCCGAAGCAAGGGATTTCACAGCGCTCGCAGATCAGCTTCGTGATTCCGTACGGACAACGATTGATCTTCAGCATTACGGTCGCCAGCAAAGCGGTGCATTTTGGACAGAGGGTTTTGCCACCCGTCGGTTTGTGATGACTCTGACAGTATACGGCAAAGGTCTTGCGAATATGATCTTTTTCTTTCGGAACAGTATTTTTTATTTCTACTGGTTTTTTCTTTGGCAAAAATCTTGATAAAATTCCCATTTAACTCACCCTTAATTCGTAATTTATAAAAGCCTATAATAAATTGTAAGGTTTATTATAAATAAAAGCAAGTTTTTAGGTGAATTTCTTTAACGGACGGGCTTTTTTCTCTTCGCAGGCGCAGTCTTTTAGGGAAAATAATGCTATAATAAAAACATTGATGTTTTTTGTTTTTGGGCCACAGGCAAATACGGCAAATTTGTCTGAATGGACTGGATTTTTGTCTTATATTAGTATACAAAATCCGCGAATCATAACTTTTGGAGAATGAGGAGGAAAAACATATTGACAGGCTATGTCTACTATGATAACATTCAAAACATAGCTGAAAACAATGTATTTGGATTGGCGGGGTGGAGCGTCTGAAGAGAGGAAAGCAATTTTTGCTGGCAGCTGTGCTGCTGGGCGTTGGCCTGTTGTTTTTCATCGGCTATGGGCGCGAGGCAGCTATTCCGCTGCGAGTCGCGGTACTTCCAGGGGTGCAGCAGCAGATTCTGCAGGTCGCAAAGCAGGAAGCGGCAAAAAATGGCATACAGGTTGAAATCGTTGTCTGCCATGATTATATGGAGCCCAATTCAATGTTGGCAGATGGGCAGGTGGATGCGAATATCTATCAGCCCCAAGAATTTCTACAAAATCAGATTACGGATTGTGGCTATGATTTTGCGGTGCTGGGGCCGGCGACTTTTCAGCCGCAGGGGCTCTACTCGCGAAAAATCAAGAAATTGTCAGAGCTGCCATTGCGGGCTGTTGTTTTATTGCCCCGTGATGCAATCGCCGGTCCGCGGGCGCTGAAGCTTATGGAGGTTGCCGGATTGTTGAAGCTCAAGCCTGAGCTGGTGCCATCTGTAACAGGCGTTTTGGAAAATCCACTGGACTTGCAGCTGCTGGAGCTGGACGAACTTCAAATGAATACTCGTGGCTACGATGCCGATTTGATGGTCATGGGAACAAGCTGCGCGGTCGAAGCGGGGTTTGTTCCACGCCGGGATGCATTGTTTCTCGAGGCAGCGGATTCGCCGTTTGCAACGGTAATTGCCGTACGGATAGCGGATTTAAAGCAGGAGAAGCTGCAACAATTTCTTCGTGCCTACTGTTCGCTCGCGGTCAAACGGTTTGTGGAACAGGAAATGAATGGTACGATATTTGCTGCCTGGTGAAAGAGGAAAGAGAGGCTGTTGTATGATAAAGTTATTACAAGTTGAGAAAACATATGAAGGCGCAGCGGGTCCGGTCAAAGCCCTGAAGGGCATAAACCTGGAAATAAAGCGCGGTGAAATATATGGCATTATTGGTCTGAGCGGGGCAGGGAAAAGCACCCTGATACGCTGCATCAATATGCTCGAGCGTCCTACGGCCGGAAAAGTCATGGTGGACGGACAAGAATTGACGGCAATGGATGATAAGCAGCTGCGGGCTGTGCGCAAGGAAATCGGGATGATTTTCCAGCATTTTAATCTTTTGTCCTCAGCGACAGTATATGAAAACATTGCATTTCCGTTGCGCCTTGCCGGTGCCGATGAGAAAAAAATAAGCGAAAAGGTGACGCCGCTGCTTGAGCTTGTTGGACTAAAGGATAAGGCCGGGCAGTATCCGGCCCAGCTTTCCGGTGGCCAAAAGCAGCGGGTGGGGATCGCCCGGGCATTAGCCAGCGATCCGAAAGTACTGCTTTGCGATGAAGCGACCTCGGCGCTTGATCCACAGACGACAAAGGCAATTTTAGAGTTAATTCGCGATATCAACAAAAAACTGCAGCTTACCGTCGTGCTGATTACGCATGAGATGCAGGTAATCAAGGAAATTTGTGACAAGGTAGCCGTCATTGAAAATGGCATTATTGCTGAAGAAGGAACGGTTCTTGATGTGTTTACAAAGCCGCAGCAGAAGATCACCAAGGAGTTTATCAGTGTGCTCAGCAGCAATGAATTGCCGAGCGCCTTTCGGCAGGCACCGGTTTCTTCTGTACCGGTACCGGGTAGCCATCTGCTTGTCAGGCTGACTTTTATTGGTGATTCGGCAGACGATCCGGTGATTGCCGGACTGATCCGCAACTTTAAGATTGAAGTGAGTATTTTGTTTGGGAATCTTGATCATATCAAACTGACGCCATATGGTCGCATGATTATCGGCATTACTGGTGAGCAGCCGGAGATTGACAAGGCGCTGGCCTATCTTGAGGCCAAGGATTTACGAACGGAGGTGATTGGTTATGTCACAAGACATGCTAGCGTTGCTGATTAAGTCATTGGGAGAAACGATTTATATGGTTTCGATTTCCATGGGCTTGGCTGTTGTTATCGGGATTCCCCTGGGAGTATTGCTCGTGACGACTTCTAAACATCATGTCCTGGAGGCGGTTGCCTTTAACCGTGTTCTTGCCGGAATTGTCAATGCGGTGCGGTCGATTCCATTTATTATTTTGATGGTCGCAATTATTCCTTTGACCCGCCTGATTGTTGGCAGTTCGATTGGTACGACAGCGGCTATGGTGCCACTTACAATTGCCGCCATTCCGTTTATCGGCCGTCAGGTCGAGACCTCATTAAAAGAGGTGGAGTATGGAGTCATTGAGGCCGCTCTTTCCATGGGAGCGACGCCGGGACAGATTATTTGGCGGGTACTTCTTCCGGAAGCTCTGCCAGGGATTATTTCCCAGCTGACAACCGTTGTCATTGGTTTGGTAGGGTCCTCGGCTATGGCCGGGGCTATTGGCGGCGGCGGCCTGGGGGATTTGGCAATCCGCTATGGTTATCAGCGGTTTCGCCCGGAAGTCATGCTGGCAACAGTGCTGGTGCTGATTGTGCTGGTGCAGATTGTTCAGTTTGCCGGCAATACCATGGCCCGGCGGCTCAATAAAAAATAAGGGTATCTGCCTGAGCTTTCAGGTAAAATATATGCAGAAGCCTGACTTTTGCAAATTTAGGAGGAGAATACATGAAAAAAATTGTCCTGATTTTATCATCTTTACTTATTGCAGCGCTGGCGTTGGCTGGCTGCGGCAGTGATGCCAAACAAGCTGGGGGGGCCAAAACGGTGCTTAAAGTCGGCGCTACGGCTGTGCCGCATGCTGAAATTTTGCAGGCCGTAAAACCGGTTCTGGAAAAAGAAGGCATAGACTTGCAGATTATTGAGTTCAGTGATTATGTTCAGCCAAATCTCGCGCTTAATGATAAGGAACTTGATGCCAACTATTTTCAGCATATTCCTTATCTCGATAATTTTGTTGCCGAGCACCAGGTGGATCTCGTCAGTGCAGCCGGAATTCATATTGAGCCGATGGGCGTGTATTCGAAAAAAGTTACTGATCTCAAAGCGCTTGCAGATGGGGCTTCGATTGCCCTGCCAAATGATCCGACCAATGGCGGCCGTTCGCTGCTGCTTTTGGAAAGAGCTGGCCTGATAAAGCTTAAAGAAGGCGTTGGCGTTAAGGCAACGGTACAGGATGTTGTCGAGAATCCAAAACACCTGCAGTTTAAGGAAGTCGAAGCGGCTCAGGTTCCGCGTGCGCTTGAGGACGTAGATGCTGCCGTAATCAATACGAATTACGCTATGCAGGCGGATCTTGTACCGTCAAAGGATGCATTAATTATTGAAGACAGCTCCTCTCCGTATGTCAATATCATTGCCGTACGCAAAGGGGATGAAAATCGTCCGGAAATTCAGAAGCTGATCAAAGCCCTGAAATCGGATGAGATCAAAGCTTTTATCAATGACAAATATAAAGGTGCTGTTGTGGCAGCCTTTTAAAAGTGAAAAAACCGGGTTCGCTGTTTTGCGGACCCGGTTTTTTTATTTTTATCCTCTAAAATAAAAAAAAATCCGTGGTAGGCAGGATTTTGCGAAAAAAGAACAAATATAACACTATTACTAAAATTTAAATTTAGTAATAGCAAGATAACGCGCAGGGAAAGCTGCGTCAAAGAGATAAGGGGAGTGTTATGAAAACGTTTCGACTCACAAAGGAACAGACACAAATTTTGGCAGAAAAGTATCAGACACCAATGCTGACAGTATCACTGGATCAGATTGAGTGCAATTACCGTTTTTTGCGCAGGCATTTACCGAGGGCAAGGGTATTCTATGCGATGAAAGCCAATCCGGCCAAGCCGATTTTGGCAAAGATGATCGATATGGGGTCAAGTTTTGATGTCGCATCGGCCGGGGAAATGCAGTTGCTGCATGAAATGGGAGTCAGTGGTGAGCGCATGATTTATGCAAATCCGGTGAAAACAGTGCCGGGACTCAAGCTGGCGGCGGAATATGGTGTGAATAAGTTTACCTTTGACAGCGAGAGTGAGATTTATAAGATGGCGGCGCACGTTCCGGGCAGCAAAGTCCTGCTGCGGGTGCGAATAGACCATTCAACGGCTCTTGTTGATTTAAATAAAAAGTTCGGGGCAGCGCCGGAGGCGGTTTTGCCGCTCTTGCGGCTGGCTCGCGAGCAAGGACTTGAAGCGGCTGGGCTTTGCTTTCATGTCGGCAGTCAGTTGACCTCAACTGATCCGTATCTAGAGGCGTTTGATGTTTGCCGCCGGCTCTTTGATGAGGCAGCAGCCGAGGGCATTGATCTTAAAATTCTTGATATTGGCGGAGGCCTGCCGGTGCCAGCACCTAATATGGAGTTTGATCTCCCTGTGATGGCAGCAGAAATCAGCGAGGCGATTGAGCGGCTGTTTCCTGAGACAGAAATCTGGTCGGAACCGGGTCGGTTTATTTGCGGGACAGCAGTCAATTTTATCACTAGTGTGATCGGTACCCAAATAAGAAACAACCAGCAGTGGTATTTCCTTGATGATGGTATCTACGGAGCTTTGTCAGGAATTTTGTTCGACCACTGGGTTTATGAATTTGAGAACTTTAAAACGGGAGCCCAGTTCCCGGCGACTTTTGCCGGCCCAAGCTGTGATTCCATTGATATTCTTTATCGTGACCGACTGACAACGGCGATGGAAATCGGCGATTATATTCTCGTGCCGAATTTTGGCGCCTATACAGTGGCGTCGGCGACTACTTTTAATGGGTTTGAAATTCCCCAGATGCTTGTCTGGGAAGAGATTAAAGAGATGGTAGAGGAAGAGATCGAGGCAGAAGAAATTGCTGCTGTGAGCTGAGCGGCGATAAAGTGGGGTGATTTTATTAAAAAAAATGTGGGGACATTACTGAATGCAGCCGTCGTGCTGCTTGTTCTGGGTGCAGTGTATATTAAGACTTCGACAGAAGGCAGTCAGGTACTGTTTCGGTCTTCGGACATCTACTTGTTTGCCGGAGCACTTTTGGCATTTCTTGTCTTATGGATGGTTCGACGAAGCCAGCAAAATAGCAGAAAAAAATAGCTTTACTAATAAAACGGTGGATAACTCGCTCTTTTGAGAAAGTTATCCACCGTTTTATACACAAAGAGCACAGACTTGTGGATAAGTATTCGTACAGACAGGAGTTTTATTGAAAAAACAGGAGGATTGCTTGTGGATAAATGTTTATCCACAAGCAATCCTCCTGTTGATAACTTGGCATGATAAAATATTATTTGCGTTGCGACGAGATGCAGGGTAAAATCACAGTAGAAAAGCCATGAGGAGGAACGGTCAAAGCATGGAAGAAGCAGTTGAATTTGAAGATAAGGCGTTGAATAATATTTTGCGGGATGTCATCTCGACAATTGAAAGCAGCAAATCGCAGATTTTTGATATTTATGAAAGTGCCTGCCTGGAAGTAGAAAACAGCAAAAATGATCTAGCACAAATTAAAAAACGGGTACATGAAATTATCGAACGAGTTGATACCTTGAAAATTGAAGCGCAGAAGCAGCGCCAGGAACTTGCTCGGGTCAGCCGGGCTTTTTCTGCGTATTCGGAAAGCAATATCCGCCGTTGTTATGCTGCCGTGGAAAAAGCCCAGGTTGAGCTGGCTGTTGCGACCGAACAGGAGCTGCAGCTTCGCCAGCAGCGTGACCGGGCAGAGCAGCGGCTGCAGCATCTATCGACAACCGTGAATACAGCAAAGCATCTGGCGGTTCAGATCGGGGTTGTTCTAGGGTATCTGAGCTCACAGCTCGATGAAGTGGTCAATCAGATGGAGTCGGCCAACAAGGGGAAAATGGTGGGCGAACGAATTATAAAGGCGCAGGAAAATGAGCGCTTGCGGCTATCGCGGGAGATCCATGACGGCCCGGCACAAACGATGGCTAATCTGATCTATCAGTCGTCGATCTGCGAGCGCATGCTCGATATCGATGTTGAAGGTGCTAAGAAAGATCTGCAGGATTTACGCCAACAGATTCGTGGCTGTCTCAGTGAAATCCGGCAGATTATCTTTGACCTGCGGCCGATGTCACTAGATGATCTTGGTCTTACGGCAGCGGTACAGCAGTTTTTGAGAAAATTTAAGGAGCGCAGCGGCATTGAGGTAAAATTCAGCATTGATGGAACGCCGGTGCCCTTTAATAAATACATTGAAGTCAGCTTGTTTCGGATTATTCAGGAGGCTTTGAACAATATCTATCAGCATGCCGAGACCGATGCGGCAGAGGTTGTGCTGCGTTATAATCGTGATAATTTATCCTTGCTGATCTCAGACCGGGGACTGGGATTTGATGCGGATCTGCAGCCGGAGGCTGTTGCCCCGGGAGGAACACCGGAACATTTCGGCCTGATTGGCATGAAGGAGCGGGCCAATATCATTAAGGCACAGCTGATTGTCGACGCAAAGCCGGGAGCCGGAACGAAAATTCGATTGCTGCTGCCACTGGAAAACATGATGTAAATATAAAGCGGCAGACGGAGAAAAGGAGATAATTTCTTTGAAGCAAAATCAGGCGGCGATGCCGCTGTTTGAAGCGATGAAAAGATACAGTGAGGACGGGGCGCTGGCGTTTCATACACCAGGTCACAAACAGGGAAAGGGAGCAGCTCCAGCACTGCGATCCCTGATCACTGACCAGGGGCTGCGAATGGAGGTTTCCCTGATGGCAGAGCTTGATGATCTGCACGAGCCGACGGCATGCATAAAAGAGGCGCAGGCATTGGCTGCCGAGCTTTACGGTGCCGATGAGTCCTATTTTGTCATCAATGGAACCACCGGGGCTATTCAGGCAATGATCATGGCAGCTGTTAAGCCGGGGGAAAAAATTATCGTGCCCCGCAATGCCCACCGGTCGATCATTGGCGGGATTATGCTCAGCGGGGCGGTGCCGGTATTTTTGCAGCCGCAGGTGGATGCGGAACTGGGGATTGCGATGGGAATTGCAGCCGAGTCTGTGCGGGGGGCGATTTCGGCGCATAAGGAGGCTAAAGCTGTACTGGTCATAAATCCGACCTACTATGGAGTTGCCTCGGATCTGGCATCTATTGCTGCTATTGCGCACAGCAATGATATGCTGCTGCTGGTTGATGAAGCGCATGGGCCGCACCTTGCATTCAGCAGCAATCTGCCCCTTTCGGCCCTTGCTGCCGGGGCAGATATCGTGGCGCAAAGTACGCATAAAATTTTGGGATCGCTGACGCAAACCTCCATGCTGCATGTGCAGGGGAGAAGCGTTGACAGAGACCGATTGCGGGCGATGGTGAGTCTGCTGCAGTCGACAAGTCCGAATTATCTGTTGCTGGCATCACTGGATGCTGCCCGCTGGCAGATGGGACAGGCAGGGGAAGCCCTTATTGGCCGGGCAGTGGAACTGGCTGATGCGTTGCGGGAAAAAATCAATGAAATCGACGGGCTGTTTTGTTTTGGGCGGGAGCGGATGGTCGGCGATGCTTGCTTTGCCCTTGATGTGACGAAGCTTACCGTGAATGTGCGTGGGCTTGGCTTGAGCGGGCCTGAAGCTGAGCAGTTTTTGCGCTATGAATGTAAAATTCAATGTGAGCTGTCGGATCTTTGCAATGTGCTCTTTATTATATCCTTTGCCGATGGGACCGGGGAGGCCGAGCGGCTGCTGCTGGCACTGCGCAGGCTGGCCACTGGAAGAAGAACAAAGAACAGTAAGCTGGCCCCGGTTCCCCTGGCCCCGCTTCCGCAATTGCGGTTTACGCCGCGGGACGCGCTGTATGCGTCTCGCGAGACTATTGATTTTTCGGCAAGTGCTGGACGGGCATCGTCGGAAGTGCTGACTTTTTATCCGCCGGGGATCCCGGTTCTTTGTCCCGGAGAAATCATTACCCGGGAAATTATAGAATATACGCAGCGCTGTCAACGCACCGGACTCAAGGTTGTGGGGCCGGACGATGCCTCGTTGCGGACAATAAAAGTGGTGAGAGAATGAAGGGGAAATTGATAATCATTGAAGCTGGTGATGGCTGCGGCAAGGCAACGCAGACCAGAGCTCTGCTTGCACGGTTACAGCAGGATGGGTGCCGGGTACATAAGGTGGAGTTTCCGGATTACGGCAGTGAATCCTCGGCGCTAATAAAGCTTTATTTGAGCGGAGCCTTTGGCAAACGAGCGCAGGATGTCAATGCGTATGCGGCTTCGACTTTTTTTGCAGTTGACCGCTATGCATCGTTTCGGATGAAATGGAAGCAGTGGTATGACCAAGGAGATATTATATTGGCCGATCGATATACGACGTCCAATATGGTTCATCAAGCAGTGAAGCTTACAGATCCAAAGGAAAGAGAGTGCTTTCTCAACTGGCTGTGGGATCTTGAATTTGTCAAGATGGGGCTGCCAGTACCGGATGCGGTCGTATTTCTTGATGTACCGCCGGCAATTAGTCGAGAGTTGATTGCGGCGCGTGCAGCTGCCAGCCAGCAGGCTAAGGACATCCACGAGCAGGATGATAAATACCTGGAAGCTTGTCACCGGGCTTATTGTGAACTGGCCGAAAAATATGGATGGGCCGCAATAAAATGCAGCCAGGGCGGAGCATTACTGTCAATTGAGCAGATTCATGAGGCGGTCTATCAGCAGGTGGTAGCGGTTATCAAATGAATGGTGGCTGTAAATTATAATAAAGGCAGAGGCAAAATTTTATTTTGCCTCTGCCTTTATTGCTTATTCGATGGAAAACAATTATAATTTATATAAAGTGGATCATTTATAATTTCTGCCGTTGCCAGCGTGCTTTGCGCAGAGATAAAAGGATGTTAGCAATGAAAATAGATAGCTTGAGCAGACAGCGTACTCTTCCGACAATTGAACATGAACAGGCAGTCAAAGTTAGGGAACCCCAAGATGATTTTTCCAAAGAACTATCCCAAAGCCAGGACACGATGTCGATTGAGAAGCTCCACGAGCTTCTTGATAAAATAAATGAGCAGGGGGCCAGGCTTACGCAAACCCCTACTTATGATGAACTCAGATCCTATCGTGATTTGGTAAAGGACTTTGTCGGTGAAGCCGTTTCCCGCATGTATACGTTGAATTCGCAGTCAGGCTGGGACCGTATGGGGCGACAGAAAACCTATACTACCGTCCGCAAGGTTGATAAGACACTTGAGGAAATGGCCGAAGAAATTCGATTGGGACAGGCAACTCCGCTGAGTATTGCAGCCAAACAGGATGTAATTAGGGGAATGCTTGTGGATTTATACATGTAATGAACAATAATATAAGCTGGAATGAGATTATCGGACATGAAGAAAATATAGCACAGCTGCAGCGGCTTCTGCTAGAGCAGAGGCTGCCTCATGCGCTTTTGTTTTGCGGTCCGCGCGGTATCGGCAAGTTTTTGACGGCACGCGTATTGGCCGCTGCTTTATTGTGCGGTGCCGGCAGTGCTGCCCCTTGCGGGCACTGCGAATCCTGCCGGGCCTATCTGGACGGAAATCATCCGGATCTCTATGAAATCGAGCCGGAAGGCAAGACGCTAAAGACGATAAAAATTGATCAGATTCGTACGCTACAGGCGGAAATTGCCTTGGCGCCGTACATGTCACAGCGGCGGGTAGTTATTCTTGATGAAGCCGAAAAAATTAATGAAGTTGCAGCCAATGCCCTGCTTAAAACACTGGAGGAACCGACCGGACAGATTGTTTTTATTTTGATTGCCACTGGGAGAGAGGCACTGCTCGACACGATTGTATCGCGCGTCAGTCTCTTGTCTTTTCAGCCACTGCCGGTTCAGCAACTGGCAGCGGCGCTGGCCCGAAGAGGAGTTGCAGCCAATATGGCGCTGGCAACACTGGCTGGAGGAAGCTTTGGCCGGGCACTTGAGCTTGATGAAAACGGTGGCTTGTCACTTCGGGATGAAGTGCTTGCGGTTATGTGCCAGATCAGAGAGGCTGATATGGAATATGTCTGGTCGGTGGGAGCTGCACTGGGCGAGATGAACCGGGAAAAGCTGCAGGAGTGGTTTTCCTATCTTCAGATGATTTTCCGGGATATGGTGGTTTTGTATGAAACAACAGCTCAGGATATGCTCTATAACAGCGATGTCGCTGCCAAGCTTACGCAGCTGTTGGCAGACTGGCCGTTGTCAAGAATTTTTGCTGCGCTGGCGCTGTTTGAAACGATGCAGCAGCGTTTGGTCAGCAATGCCAATGGGCGCCTGCTCGCGGAGCAGTTTTTATTAAAGTTGCGTGATTTGAAATAGAGGGGGCTGCTTGATGCAGACAGTAGTAGGTATTCGCTTCAAGGAAGCGGGAAAGATATATTATTTTGGACCGGGAACGCTTAAGCTGGTGCAAGGAGACGATGTCATCGTTGAAACTGTCCGGGGCGTTGAATTTGGGCAGGTTGTGATTGGCCCGCGTGAAGTTGAGGACGATAAGATCGTATCTCCGTTGAAAACTGTAAAATGTAAGGCTACCGCAGCTGACCGCAGTAAGGTCAAAGAGAATAAGCAAAAAGAAAAGGAAGCCTTTAAAATCTGCGAAAAGAAAATTACGGCGCATAAGCTGCCGATGAAGCTGATTGATGTTGAGTACACGTTTGATGTGAATAAAATCATCTTTTACTTTACGGCAGATGGCAGAATTGATTTTCGTGAACTCGTAAAAGATTTGGCGGCTGTCTTTCGCACCCGGATTGAATTGCGCCAGATTGGCGTGCGCGATGAAGCAAAACTCATTGGCGGCATTGGCTGCTGTGGACGCCCGCTTTGCTGCGCAACTTTCCTCGGTGATTTTGAGCCGGTATCCATCAGAATGGCGAAGGACCAAAATTTATCGCTGAATCCGGCGAAAATTTCCGGAATCTGTGGCCGGCTGATGTGTTGCCTGAAATATGAAAATGACGGCTACTGCAACAACAAGGGTGGTTGTGCCCGCAAGAAGATTTTGCCGCCGAAGCAGGGCAGCCGTGTTGTTTCGATTGACGGCGAAGGAAAGGTTATTTCAATCAATAACCAGCGCCGCACAGCTACGATTTTGCTCGATGACCGCAAGACGATTGTCGCCTCATGGGAAGATGTTGTGGAGAAAGATGAAGAATGAATTAAAGCCAGGGGAGCGGATCGATGATCTGCTTGTCGGTGGCATGAAGATCATCCAGAATGCCAATGAATTTTGTTTTTCGCTGGATGCTGTGCTGTTGGCACATTTTGCTAGTGCCAAAGCACACTATCAGGTACTGGACCTGGGGACCGGAACGGGTGTGATTCCGTTGCTGCTGTCAAGGCGAGTCAGGCATATTGAGGCGCTGGAACTCAATCCGGTGATGGCGGAGCTTGCCAGCCGCAATGTCGCACTTAATTCACTGCAGGCTAAGATATCAGTCTGTCAGGGTGATTTGTGCGATATTCGGGAATTTTATCCGCCGGAGTTTGCCGATCTTGTGGTGTCAAATCCGCCGTATCGACCGCTCTGTCAGGGAAATCTCAATAACCTCGACGGCGTAGCCCGGGCACGACATGAGATCACGGCGACGCTGAATGATGTCGTCCGTTCGGCTCGCTACGCGCTGAAATTTCGCGGTCGTTTTGCCATGGTTCACTTGCCGGAACGCCTGGGAGAAATTCTTGTCGCCATGCATGAAAACCAGCTGGAACCTAAGCGATTACAATTTGTCCATCCGAAAATTGATAAGAAGCCCAATATGGTGCTGGTTGAAGCTGTGGCCGGAGGCAAACCCGGCGGGCTGCTTGTTGAGCCGCCGCTTGTCGCACATGACGAAGCCGGCAATTACACCGAGACCGTCAGGAAATACTTTTACGAGGAACAAAAATAATGGAAGAAACAATAAAGAGACCAGGCATATTATATCTGTCAGCAACGCCGATTGGCAATTTGGGGGATATGACATATCGAGCGGTACAGATTTTGGCACAGGTGCAGCTGATTGCTGCTGAAGATACGCGTCATACTCGCAAGCTTTTGGCCCATTATGACATTCATACATCACTTACAAGCTATCATGAGCATAATAAATTTACCAAAGGACCGGAACTCATTGAATATCTGCTTGGTGGTGAGGATCTTGTCGTTGTAAGTGATGCCGGTTTACCGGGAATTGCCGATCCGGGCAGTCATATTGCCCAACTGGCAATTGAAAATAACATAACGGTTACGCCGTTGCCAGGTGCTAACGCGGCGCTTTCGGCCCTGATCTGTTCAGGTATTGATACGACGATGTTTACTTTTGTCGGGTTTTTACCTCAAACGACCAAAAAGCGCGGCGAAGTTCTCGACCGGCTGCGGTATCGTGAGGAGACCCTGCTTTTTTATGAAGCACCGCATCACTTAAAGGGAACGCTGCAGCAGCTGGTGGATGCTTTCGGCCCGCAGCGCCGAGCGGCCGCTGCCCGGGAATTGACGAAGAAATTCGAGGAATTTGTCCGTGGTTCTCTGGCAGAGTTATTACAACACTTTACTGAAAGCCCGCCGCGCGGAGAATTTGTTATCGTCCTGGAAGGCGCCGGCGAAGGAGCTCAGGCACAGCTACCGGAAACCGAGCAGCTGCCGCTGAATCCGGTTGAGCTGACAGCGCATTTCATGGCGGCAGGAACGGAAAAGAAAGCAGCGATCAAACAGGCTGCAATGCACCTGGGATTGAGCCGTCGGGATGTATATCAGGCGCTGCTCAAAGCGGAAAATAAATAAAGCAAAGCCCTGAGAACCTCTTCACGAGGATAAAGATTCTCAGGGCTTCGCTTTTTTGTTTATTTACTAAAAGCAGACAGGGGATTACTCTTTTTCGCTTTGAAGCTCAAGCATGCAGGTGCTGCAGATATTCCGTCCCTTGAATTTCGTTACGTTATCTGCGTTGCCGCAGATAATGCAGGCACAGGAAGGTTCGTATTTGCGCAGAATGATGCGGTCCTGGTCAACGTAGATTTCCAGAGCATCTTTTTCTTCGATACCCAGCGTGCGGCGCAATTCAATAGGAATGACGACGCGCCCGAGTTCATCGACCTTGCGGACAATACCGGTGGATTTCATGATGTATCAACTCCTAATTATAAATTTTTTTACATTCTGCCTTCAAATATAACATACCTAATAATACCATATATTTCAATTTCTATCAAGAAAATTTTCAGAATATAATAAATTCTTTTTGCGGAGCATTTAGTATTGGTAAGCAAGCCAGGCGATAAAAAAGTTTTGTTCATTTATCATATTTGCTTTATAATAGAAGTTACTATATCAAGGGAGGCTTTTTTCAGTGAGTAAAAAACCATTTTATATAACAACACCTATTTATTATCCAAGTGCCAAGCTACATATTGGCCATGCATACTGTACGACAATAGCAGATTCTCTGGCCCGATTCAAACGCTTGGCCGGCTATGATGTGCTCTTTTTGACCGGATCGGATGAACATGGACAGAAAATTCAGCTTAAGGCAGAAGAAGAAGGCATTACGCCGCAGGCCTATGTCGATAAAATTGTGGCAGGTTTCCAGGATCTCTGGCGGAGATTAAATATTTCCAATGATGATTTCATTCGTACAACCCAGCCGAGACATCATAAGGTTGTTCAGGAGATTTTTCGCAAAATCTATGAAAAAGGCGATATTTACAAAGGATCTTACACCGGCCTGTATTGTACCCCTTGCGAGACTTTTTGGCTTGAACGGCAGCTTGTCGATGGGAAATGTCCGGATTGCGGCCGCCCGGTACAGGAGGTTGCTGAAGAGGCATATTTTTTCCGCCTTTCCAAATACGCGGACCGCTTGCTGGCTTACATAGAGAGCAATCCGGAGTTTATTCAACCGGTATCACGCCGCAATGAAATGATTAATTTCATCAAGCAGGGACTGGAAGATCTGTGCATTTCAAGGACCTCTTTTGATTGGGGAATTCCGGTACCAATTGATGAAAAACATGTTATTTATGTGTGGTTTGATGCCTTGTCGAATTATCTGACCGCAGCGGGATATCTGGATGATAAAGCGAAATTTGAAAAATTCTGGCCAGCCGATATTCATCTGGTGGGCAAGGAAATTGTTCGCTTCCATTCCATTATCTGGCCGATTATTCTTATGGCCCTCGATTTACCGTTGCCGAAAAAGGTATACGGGCATGGCTGGCTGATTGTCGAAGGCGATAAGATGTCAAAATCGAAAGGCAATGTCATCGATCCAATTGGCCTGATTGAGGAGTTTGGCCCTGACGCAATACGTTATTTTCTGTTGCGGGAAATCAATCTTGGGCTTGATGGCAATTTTTCCCGTGATGCCTTAATTCAGCGAATAAACTCGGATTTGGCCAATGACCTCGGAAATCTTTTGCATCGTACGCTGAGCATGGTCGGGAAGTACAATGGCGGGATTGTCAAAGCCCCGTCAGCGGCGTCAGCGGTGGATCAATCGCTGATGGAAATGGGACAAGAGACGGTCAGCCAGTTTGAAGCGTCCATGGAAAAGATGGAGCTTAGCGCTACCATTAAAAATGTCTGGGCTTTT
This sequence comes from Selenomonadaceae bacterium, assembly GCA_963678095.2. Classification (GTDB taxonomy): domain Bacteria; phylum Bacillota; class Negativicutes; order Selenomonadales; family Selenomonadaceae. The sequence continues at coordinate 2,078,256 of OY782746.1, forward strand.
ATTAGCCGGACCAATAAATACATCGATGAAACTTCACCGTGGGTGCTGGCCAAAGATGCTGAACGGGCCGGTGAGCTTGATACGGTTCTTTATAATTTGGTGGAAAGTCTGCGGATTATCAGTGTATTGATTTCCCCGTTTATGCCGATTACAGCGGAAAAGGTCTGGCAGCAGCTCGGCATGGTACAGCCATTTGCTGCGGTCGCACTTGATGACATAAAGGGCTGGGGTAAGACTCCGGTTGATATGAAAATCGGCACGCCGGAGCAGCTGTTCCCCCGGATTGAGATTGAGATCGCTGAGCCGGCGGAAAAGCCCACTTCGGAGGAAAAATCTCTACCGGTAGAGAAAAAATCTGTTCCGGTGGCGGAATGTGCCGGTGAGATTACCATTGAGGATTTTGCCAAGCTTGACCTCAGGGTGGTCAAGGTACTCGATGCACAACCGGTAAAGAAAACAGAAAAACTGCTGCAGCTTACCGTTGATCTGGGCAGTGAACAGCGCACGATTATATCTGGTATTGCCAAACATTATGCTCCGGCAGATCTGATTGGCAAGAATGTCGTCATGATCGTGAATTTAAAACCGGCTAAAATCCGCGGTGTCCTTTCCCATGGGATGGTGCTGGCCGCGTCTCTTGACGAGGCGCTAAAGGTCGTTGAGGTTGATATGCCAGTAGGTAGTAAGGTGAAATGATATGTTGATTGATACGCACGCCCATTTGCAGGATGAGCAATTTGATAGTGACCGGGGGGAAGTTATCGCCAGGGCTCTGGCGGCCGGAGTAGAGCGAATTATCAATATCGGTGATACGATTGAATCCTCCGCCCGGGGCGTAAAATTGGCGGCGGATTATCCAGAACTTTATGCCGCAGTTGGTATCCATCCCCAGGAAGCCGGACAGATGCAGCCGTCACATGAGGAACTGCTGGCCAGTTGGGCGAAACTGCCCAAAGTTGTTGCCATTGGAGAAATCGGGCTTGATTACTATTATGAAAAGGTTTCCAGGGATCGCCAAAAGGAAGTTTTTATCCGCCAGCTCGATTTGGCCCGGCAGCTTCACCTGCCGGTCTGCATTCATGACCGAGATGCGCATGGGGATCTGATGGCAATTCTCGCCAAAGAAGGCAAGGGCATTACGGGCGTGATACACTGCTTTTCCGGCAGCTGGGAGATGGCCCGTGAACTCGTCCGCAGTGGCTGGTATATTGGGATTGATGGACCTCTGACCTTTAAAAATGCGGCTAAACTGCCGGAGGTCGTTTGCCAGGTACCACTTGAGCGGCTGCTGATCGAAACCGACAGCCCTTATTTGGCTCCGGTACCGATGCGTGGCAAGCGAAATGAACCAGCGCATGTGATCCATGTTGCCCGTAAAGCTGCAGAGCTTCGTCAGATGCCTTTCGACGAATTTGCGGCGGCCACGACAAAAAATGCCCGTAATTTGTTTGGTCTGGGCTGATTTTTCACCGAAAATCCAGCTGTTTTTGCAGCTGAAAAGGCGAACATACAGGTCGATTTTTGCCCGGCATTCATCAAAAAAAGAAGGTTTGGGGACAGTTGCATGTCTTGAATGGCTTGTAATTAAAGGGTTGTAGCTTTTGACAGACAATAAAAATAGGTAGTAAAATCATAGCAGAGATTTCGTTAATATGGTAAATATTAACGAAATCTCTTTTATTATTATTCGAAATAATGATGTTGACAGCAAGGGAAACTTTCAATTATTAGTTTATAGGCATTTTTTCCTGCAATCATTCGCAATTTCAGCAAAAAGGGAATTATTGTAATCTTATTGTAAAAAAATGTATATAAAAGTAAATAAAAGGTAAAAAAAGTAATAATATTACAATAAAAGGTAAAAAAATACAGTGAAATATTTACATTTAATACTTATATTAGGAGAAAAATAGCCAAAATATGGCTCTGAATTTGACATCATAAAAAAAACCATGGTATAATTCAGCTGTTCTTCGAAAGGGGGAATTAAATGAGTTTAAAAGCACTGATTTCAGTGATTTCAAACCAAAAGACGAGAAAAAAATTAACTTTATGCGCAGCTTTATTATTTGTATTAGCAACTGTTACCGGGTTCGTCGGCGGCTATAAAACTGTTCAGGTTACAGCTGACGGCCAAATGCGTGAAGTCACGACGATGTCCAGCAGTCCGGAAAATATTCTGGAGCAGGCTGGCATTCAAATGCAAGACAAGGATGAATACCGTTTATCGACTGAAAAAGTTAAAAACCACACCGTAATTACGGTCTATCGTGCAGTTCCTGTTACTGTGGAGTACCAAGGAAAAAAACAGGAAATAATTACCGGCAAGCCAACAGTGGGAGAATTGCTCAGTGAACTGGGCTATGATGGAGATGGATATCGTGCCACTCCAGGGACAACTTCGAAAATCCAGGAAAAACTAAATATAAAAGTCGAAGCAGTTTCGACGAAAATTATTGAACGCGAAGAACAAGAACCATATCAGGTAGTACGCCAGCCAGATCCGGCCGTGGAAAAGGGAAATGAAGAAGTCCTTCAGCCGGGTGCTAATGGCGTTAAACGGGTAAAGATTGAGGAACACTACAGCGATGGAATGAAGACGGGTGAGGATCTGATCGAAGAAACCGTAACCCTTCCCGCGCAACCACAGGTCGTCAGAGTTGGAGCTCGTGACACCGTCGCGACCTCCAGAGGGAATATGCGATTTGAGCGCGCTCTATATATGGAAGCTAGCGCCTATCTGCCTTCCGATGGCGGCGGCAGTGGAATTACAGCAACTGGAATGCGCGCACAGCATGGTGTTGTAGCCGTTGATCCGGATGTGATACCACTTGGAACAAGGCTGTTTATCCCCGGTTACGGAATTGCGATCGCCGCTGATACCGGCGGAGCAATTCAGGGAGCCAAGATTGATTTGTGCATGGAAAGTTATGGCGATGCGATTTCCTTCGGTCGTCAGACAATTAAGGTATACGTGCTTAACTAATAAATAAGCCTGCGGCAGAATGGATGAATTTTGCCGCAGGCCTTTTCTTTTGTTGTTTTTTCGAAGATATTTAGTTAAACTATATTAATATAGAAGAAATGAGAGTTGGAGATAAAGCTATGATAAAAGAAGTTCTAGTTGTGGAAGGAAAGATGGATGTTGTCGCCGTCGGGCGGGCGGTTGATGCTGACTGTATTATCACCGGTGGCTTCAGCTTACAAAAGCATACCATTGACAGCATTCGTCAAGCATATAAAAAACGCGGGATTATCATCATGACCGATCCTGATTCTGCCGGAGAGCGGATTCGTTCTTATCTAAGCAAGCGTTTTCCGGAGGCCAAGCATGCGTTTGTGCCCAAAGAAGATGCAACCGCCAATGATGATATCGGCATTGAACAGGCATCGCCAGAGGCGATTCGCAAGGCCCTGGAAATGGTTCGCACGCTTGACTGGAATCCGCAGATGTTATTTACCGGCGTCGACCTGTTGCAGGCCGGGCTCAGTGGCAGGCCGAATGCTGCTGGCCGGCGGGCTGACATCGGTGCGAAAATAGGCGTTGGCTATGCAAATGCCAAAACGTTTTTGCAGCGACTGAACCATTATGGTGTTACAAGAGAAGAATTTGATAAGGCTCTGCAGGAGCTTGCTGCACAAGAGGCAGCCGAAGGAGAAGAAGCATGATACAACCACTAATCGCTAATCGCGATGTAACAAAACACATATTAAAATCCTTTAATATTCATATGAGCAAGCGGCTTGGACAGAACTTTTTAATTGATGAGAACATTGTCCGCGGGATTGTTGCGGCTGCTGACCTGGAACCAGGGGAGAAAGTACTGGAAATTGGGCCTGGGATTGGAACGCTTACGCAGGGGCTAGCTGAGGCAGGCGCTGATGTTGTCGCGGTGGAGCTCGATAAAAAATTGCCGGCCGTTTTAGCGCAAACACTGGCTGGGTACGAGAATGTCAGGATTGTGCCCGGAGATATATTGAAGGTCAATATTCCTGAAATTACGGATAATGTTCCCTTTAAGGTTGTGGCAAATCTGCCGTATTATATTACGACACCGATCATCATGGCACTGCTGGAACAGCATTTGCCGATCAGCCGCCTGGTGACGATGGTACAGAAGGAAGTTGCTCTGCGCATGATTGCTGAGCCGGGGAAGAAGGATTATGGTGCATTATCGGTAGCGGTTCAGTATTATACGCGGCCGAAAATAGCCCTTGATGTACCGCCAAAATCTTTTTTGCCGGCGCCAGAGGTTGATTCTGTTGTGATCTGTTGCGAAGTGAGGGATACGCCGCCGGTAGACGTAATGGAAGAGAAGATGTTTTTCCGCGTGGTCAAAGCTGCTTTTGGACAGCGCCGTAAGACGCTTAACAATGCCTTAAAATCAATGGGGATGGAAAAAGAGGCGGTAAAAACAATTCTTGAAAAATCAGCCATTGACGGTGTCCGCCGAGGCGAAACCTTGTCTCTTGAAGAATTTGCTAAAATTGCCAATGCAATAACAGCTGCTGGCGAATAGGAGTGGGAGCATGAAATGTATTTCCTGGAATGTAAACGGCTTAAGGGCCTGCCTGACCAAGGGCTTTATGGAATCGATGGAAACACTTGCTGCTGATGTAATCTGTTTGCAGGAAACAAAACTGCAGCCAGGGCAGGTGGAACTCGATTTGCCCGAATACTTTCAGTACTGGAACAGTGCGGAGAAAAAAGGATATTCCAGCACGGCGGTTTTTTCTAAAATCAAGCCAGAGCAGGTCACGTATGATATGGGAATTGAAGAGCATGATCATGAGGGCAGAGTTATCACCTTGGAGTTTGCGGATTGTTTTTTGGTAAATGTCTACACTCCGAACGCAAAACGTGAACTCGAGCGGCTTGCTTACCGCATGCAGTGGGAGGATGATTTTCGCTTTTACCTGCAGGAACTGGCAGCTAGAAAGCCGTTGATTCTCTGTGGAGATTTAAATGTTGCTCATCAGGAAATCGATTTGAAAAATCCGAAAACAAACCGCCGTAATGCGGGCTTTACGGATGAAGAACGGGGCAAGATGGGCGAACTGCTGGCGGCCGGATTCACGGATAGCTTCCGTTATCTCTATCCGGATAAAACAGGGGCTTACAGTTGGTGGTCGTATATGCGCAAAGCCAGGGAAACGAATGCGGGCTGGCGCATTGATTACTTTATCATTTCTGACAGCATAAAGGGGAAAATAAGGGACGCTACCATTCATGGTGAGATCTATGGCAGTGATCATTGCCCGGTCGGTCTGGATATAGATTTATAAGGGGCTATAAAAAGCGAGGCACCGCAAATTTGCGGTGCCTCGCTTTTTTCAATCATATATCCCAGTGCAGCTTATCCGGAGCTGGCGTTGCCCGATCAATTTCGCTTAAAATCCAGGAAGCATTTTCATGTGAGGCGGAAAAGGCTTCCTCTAATGCCGAAGCAGCACTTTCTGGAACGTCCATAAAGGAGAGTGCCATGTGCATAAAATCTTTGGCAATTAATGCCAGACCGCGTTCGGCAGCTATTTGGGCTTTGAAGCGATAGCCATAATACAGATAACTGTTGTGCGGAACCGGCAGTGGTTGATAGATGGCTATGCGTTCGTCGGCTTCCGCTTCGGCTTCCTGGGTCTGCTTCAGAAGGTGCAGCGTATTCCACCGGTCAGCCCATAGCTCGCCGCGCAGGATATATTTATACAAAAAGTCGGTAGACTCGGCGAGTTCAATGGCGAGGTTGATGTAAGACAAGGATTCCTCCCGGGTGGCATCCTCATCACGTAGACAAAGACCAAGTGTCTGCAGGGCAAAAACTTTTTCTTCGACATCTTCTATATTTTCCTCATCGATAGCACTCTCAACAACAGATTTGAATAACTCGATACCGGCTTCTTTTTGGGAGAAATCCGGCATGACGAGAAAATGTGCCAGACGAGCCCTGGTATGCCAGTCATCAAAGCCCTTGTCAAACAAATGATGTGGCGGCTTTGCCGGAGAATCGAGGACAAGGTGAACCAGTTTATGAAAATCAGCGGTATTCATGTATATCACTCCTAAACCTATAGAATCTAATTTTAGATTATATCACAGACAGTCGAAAAAGAGCAGGGAAAATTAACAGAAACCATGTATCTCTGCAATCATCAGCTACAGTATGTGGGTTTATACAGCGGACGAGATAAAAACAAAGTATATTTGCATAAAAATTCATATTTAAGATTTTTTATGCAAATGATAGATGGGGAGAATAAACGTGAAAAAATGAACAAAAACAATGATTTTTATAAAGAGAATGTTAAAAAAATCACGAGGGGATGCTGAAATACAATTTGTATTATTATGCGATTGAGGGTGGATGGACACGAAAAAGCATGCTATAATAAATACAAATATATGATTTTAGCATAGCCAAAGGAGCCGGTCTCTTGTCGTACAGGGGACGAATCCTTTGTAATCATAACCAAATGAAATTGAGGCGATACGATGGCAGAGAAGGATTTTGAATATGATCCCACGGGGTTTACTTTGCGTGAGGCTATTATTGAAGCTAAGCGCTGTCTGCACTGCGTGAAACCACAGTGCCGCAAGGGCTGTCCAATTGAAAATGAAATACCGGAATTTATTGGTGAATTGGCAAATGGAAATCTTGGCGCAGCAAGTGCTGTGATCGCCCGGCGCAGCAACCTGCCAGCTGTTTGTGGGCGCGTATGCCCGCATGAAAAGCAGTGTGAAGGTGCCTGTATTTTAAATAAAACTGGCCGCGGGATAAAAATCGGTAAATTGGAGCGTTTTGTTGCCGATATGGATGGAGAGTTTGAAATAACGCCGCTGCCTAAAATGAGCGAAGTAAAAGGCAAGGTGGCAATTGTCGGTTCGGGACCGGCGGGGTTAACCGTAGCTGGCGATTTAGCAAAAAAAGGTTATGAAGTGACGGTCTTTGACGGGCAAAAAGAGGCGGGTGGGGTTCTGATGTATGGCATCCCCGAATTTCGTCTGCCGAAAGATGTTGTGCGGCGGGAGATTAAAAAAATTGAAAAGCTCGGGGTCGAATTTAGGTTGAGTTCTATGATTGGGACCGAGGTAACACTAGATGATATTCTTAACCAGGGTTATGATGCCGTGTTTGTCGGTACCGGAAACTCTGTATCCAAAAGCCTGCAGATAGAAGGCTCTTTAATTACCGGTGTGCTGCAGGCTGCCTATTTGCTGGAGATGGTAGCTTTAGCCGGGCAGGGAAGTGTTGATGCCGCAGAGGTTCCTGTTCGCGCTGGTGACCAGGTAGTTATCATTGGTGCTGGTAATACGGCGATGGATGCGGCCCGGACAGCAATGCGGGAAAAGGCGGCTTCCGTGACGGTGCTCAATCGCAGCCGGGAAGAAGAAATTGCTGCTTGGCCGGCGGAGGTGGAACTGGCCAAAGAAGAAGGGGTTAAGGTATTGTCTCTGCTCGCACCACAGCGGTTTCTTGGCAATGAACACGTGATTGGCGTCGAATGTGTTGAACGTGAAATTGCAGGCGATGGCAGTGTTGTGGATACAGCCCGGACAACCGTAATTCCGGCGGATAAGGTGATTATTGCCGTCGGGCAAAAGCCGGCACGGAGGATTATTGGATCAACAAAAGGGATTCAGGTCGATGAAAATGGCTTTGTAAAAGTGAAAGAGCGCCCCTATGGTATGACAACCCGGCATGGGATTTTTTCCGGTGGCGATGTTGTCCATGGGCCGGCGACCGTGGTCAGGGCTATGAAAAATGCCAAAAAGGTTTCACTGGGGATTGAGCAGTATGTGGAAGCTAAGAAGCTCATGGAGGAGTGCGGCCTGCAGATGCCTAAAGCATAAATGATGGTTGTTTTCTATAAAAAAACAAAATGCCCAGCAGAGGGAAAAACTCTGCTGGGCATTTTGTATATCAGACAAGGCGTTGGCCTGGCGGCGCGGATTCCAGCGTACCATTTTTTAAAATGAGTACGCGATCGACGTATTGCAGCAGGCTGTGATCATGGGTGATCAGCAGCAGTGTCTGGTCCGGAAAGGAGGAGGTAAATGTATGCATAAAGGCATGGGCACTTATATTATCAAGGCCTGATGTCGGCTCATCGAGCAGCAAAAGCTCGGCTGGCTCAATCAGTGCCCGGGCAATTGCCAGCCGTTGCCTTTGCCCGCCGGAAAAAAGGCTGCCATTTTCGCCGGTCTGGGTAGCGAGTTTATGCGGAAGATTTGCTACGAAATCAGCAAGCTGGGCTTTTTTCAAGGCTTCCCAAATGGCTTCATCACTGACTGACGGATAAAGCCGGCGGAAATTTTCGGCAATGGTATCGCTAAAGACGTAGGTTTGTTGGGTGATTGCCCGGAGTGACTGGCGGATTTTTTCTGGTGTGAGCTGACAATAAGGGACACCGCTCAAATACAGGCTGCCTTTTTGCGCAGTCCATAGACAGAGCAGCAGATTAAATAAAGTGCTTTTCCCGCTGCCGCTGGGACCGATAATGGCTACTTTTTCTCCGGGCTGGATCGAAAAACAAAGTTCAGAAAAAATCTGGTGCTGACCGTCATAGGAGAAAGAAATTCCATTGCAACAAAGAAGTGGTGAAGGAGCTTTTAGTCGTGCTACATCACAATTGGTGCTGGCGGGAATTTGATTGAGTTGCAGCAGATTTTTAGCTGTGGCTTTGGCAGCGGACAGGGTCCGACAGGCCTCGGGTAGCGGCAACAAAACCTCAAGAGCTGCTTGGCTGGCCAGCAACACGACGCCCGCTGTTACCGGTGTCAACGAACCGCTGGTAATCTGTCCGATCAGGGTGGTCAGTATCCCCAGCAGGGCAGTCAGGCTGATAAAGGAAGCTACCTGCTCGATGGTTGCTGTAGATTTATCTCTTTGCCAGCGTTGGTGGGTGGTTTTTTCATTGAGCATGGCAAGCCGGGCTGTTTTTAAGGGGCCGTAGGCCGAGGTCTTCAAGGCTTCGAGGCCAAGGAAAAAATCTAGACATTCATTTTTATATGCAGCCTGCAGATCATCGGCCGCAGTAAAAGATTGTTTTGATCCGTACCAACAGCAGCAAAGACATAGCGAAAATGTGCCCAGGAGTATGAGGCTGGCGCCCGGGGAATAAAAGGAAAACAACAGTGCCGTAAACACGCTTATCAGAAATGCATGAAATAGAGGTGCAATGGCATTGAGGTAAAAGTCTTTTAGCGTGTCCATATCTTCGGTCAGCCGGTTGAGAAACATACCGATATTGCTGGGGGGCAATTTTACTGGAACGAGCTTTTCGAGCGAACTGTAAATAAAACCCCGCAGACCTGTCAGCAGGCGAAAGGTGACATCGTGTGAAAGATAGCGGTCAAGGTAGCGAAAGACGGCTCGGGAAAGGCCGCACAAGCGCACTGCAGTTATAGCCAGTGAGAGCGTGTAGAGTGGTGGCTGCAGCGCGGCGCTTGTGATTAAAAAAGCAGCAGCTGCCATCAGGCCAATGCTGCTGAGACTGCTGAGCAGCGAAATGAGAAAGGCGAATAATAGCGGCTTTAGACCGGGCCGCAATAAACTCCAAAGAAAATTCATAAGCGCACCTCCCCGCTTTGCAGCAGCTCAAAATAATGGCCCCTTTTGCCAAGTAGTTCTTTGTGGCTGCCGGATTCAATGATTTTACCGCCGTCGAGGACAAGGATCAGGGCAGAGGTTTTAACCACAGTAAGGCGATGCGCCGAGATGAGGACGGTTTTTCCCCGGGCGAGTTTTTCGATTGATTCCAAAATTTGTTGACCGGTTTCCTCGTCGAGACTGGCGGTCGGTTCGTCAAGAAGTAGTACCGGGCGATCCTGTAAAAACGCGCGGGCAATCGCCAGTCGTTGTGCCTGCCCCCCGCTGAGTTGATGTCCGCTACCAAGGGGAGTATCATAGCCCTGCGGCAGACTTACTATAAAGTCGTGCAGGTGGGCGGCCTTCGCGGCCTCTATAATAGCAGCCGCTTCCGCAGGCTGCCCCAGCGAGATATTCTCTGCTACGGAAGCGGAAAATATATGAGGCATTTGTGGCACATAGGAGATTTGCTGGCGCCAGGTATCACCATCAAATGTGGCAGCATCGTTATCGTCGATTAGAATTCGGCCTTGATCGGGATGTATAAATTGGAGAATTAATTGAAAAATCGTCGATTTGCCAGCCCCGCTACGGCCGACGATAGCGGTGATTTTTCCCGGTGGAAGTGTCAGAGATATCTTGTCGACAGCATTTTGGTGTTCGTGCCCATAGGAAAATGAAATATTTTCCAGACGTATTGTCGGCGAGTTCTTCCCCTGGTAGGCTGGCTTGGCGGATACGGCTGAACCGGTTAGTCTGGCATAAATTTTATCGGCAGCCGCCAAGGCGGTCATAGCCTGGTGGAAGGCAGTGCCACTTTGGCGCAGCGGACGGTAGAATTCGGGGGCAAGCAGTAAGGCGAAAAGACCGGTTTCAAAGGACAATGTGCCATTTAACAGGCGCAGCCCGACAAGTACAGCGACAACGGCGATGCTCAGCGTGGCCGTCAGTTCAAGGGCAAATGCCGAAAGAAAGGCAATACGCAGTACTTTTAGTGTGGCCTCACGAAAATCATGTCCAAGCTGTTCCACTAATGCCAACTGCTGCTGACTGCGGTTGAAAATTTTCAATGTCGGCAGTCCCTGCAGCAGCTCCGTGAAACTGCGCCCCATGGCCGATAAAGTCTGCCACTGGCGCGCACTGGCCGTAGCGCAGAGTTTCCCGATCAGATAGAGGAAAAAAGGCAGCAAGGGTGCGGTCAGGGCAAAAACGGCGCCTGTAAGCGGGTCGAGTGGCAATACAGACAATAATAACAGCAATGGCAGGACCGCGACCATGACCATCTGCGGCAGAAACTGGCTGAAGTAGGGATCGGTATGGTCAACGCCACTGGTCATCAGCAGGACAAAATCGCCGCTATCCTGATAGCCTGTTTGCTGGGGGCCATCCTGAAGGAGTTTAGCTGTCAGACGCCAGCGAAGAGCTGTCTGCACGGCCAAGGAAAGTTTTTTGGCCCTTAGCTGAAGCTGTCGTTCGCTATAGAGTCGAAGGGCAGCAAGCAAAAGCAGCACCAAAAGAAAAGGTGCTGCTTTTGTTAGGCTGAGTCCGGCAAAAAAGGCATTAGCGCAGGTTTTGGCAAGGAGCCAGGTGAAGGCACCAATGCACAGTGCATTTAAAGCGCTCAGCGCGGTTAAGCCGGCAATGCTTTGTTTGTGCGGCCGCAACTCGGCCGCCAGGGGATGTTTCATCATATAAATCAATACTCCAAGTGTTTTTCGTTGATGCGTTTACGGAAAATCCAATAGGTCCAGCCCTGATAAATTAGAACAACCGGCAAAATACAGAAGGCGGCAATTGTCATAATCTGCAGGGTATAAGCCGAGGAGGAAGAGTTATAAATGGTAAGGCTCCATTCGGGGTTGAGGCTCGACACCATCAGCCGTGGGAAAAGAGCGGTAAAGAAGGCCGCTGTTGTGCTGACAATAGCCAGGGAGCTCAAAGTGAAGCCGATGGTGTCTTTTTTTCCAGCGCTGGCAGCGATCGCGGCCAGGAAAAAGGCGGCTGCCGCAAAGAATAAAGCCATCGCCACAGGTTTAGTAAACAGGTCAGTGGCGGATGCCGTCATGCCCATGAACAGTACAAAAACCAGAGCGGTCATAAGACCGATTTTTTTGGCTAGGCGGCGCAGGGCCTCCACCTTTTCGGACTGATCCAGGCGCAATGTTAGAAAAGATGCCCCGTGGAAGGTGAAGACGAGAAAGAAGGTCAGGCCACCAATTACTGTGTAGGGAGTGAGCAGATCAAAAAAGGTGCCGGTGTAAATCATTTGGCCGTTGATGCGCATCCCCTGCAAAAGATTGGTGACGACAATACCCCAGAGCAGAGCCGGCACAGCACTGCCGAAGAATATGAGCCAATCCCAGCAGCTGCGCCAGCAGGCGGATTCGTGTTTGCTGCGGAATTCAAAGCCAGCCCCGCGGACAATCAAGGCCAGCAGGAGCAAAAAGAGAGCCAGATAAAAGCCGCTGAACATTGTGGCATAAACGTGCGGGAAGGCAGCAAACAAAGCCCCGCCGGCTGTTATCATCCAGACTTCATTGCCATCCCAAACCGGAGCAATGCTTTGCAATAAAATTCGGCGGTCTGTATCATTGCGGGCAGCAAACGGGAGTAGAATGCCGACGCCATAGTCAAAACCCTCAAGGAAAAAGAAGCCGGCAAATAAAACTGTGATTAAAATAAACCAAAGAACATTTAAATCCATTAGTTTCTCCCCCCTTCAGATGCTGGGCTGGAATCTTTTTGAATGAATTTCACAGCAATGTAGATCGCGGCAATTGCCAATAGCAGATAGACGAGGGTAAAGCCGATCATTGTCAACCAAACTTCGGACGATGTAAGATTCGGCGATACGGCAGCGCCTGTCTTTTGCAGCCCGGTCACAATCCACGGCTGCCGGCCGGCTTCCGTGACGTACCAGCCAAAAGAGTTGGCGATATAGGGCAGGGGCAGCATTGCTACCAGCAGTTTAAGGAATACTTTCTGCGACCAGAGTTTCTTTCTGATCAACAGCCAGCCGGCAGCAAGAAGACCGCCTGTCAGAATTACACCAGCGGCAATCATGATGCGGAAACTCCAAAACATATTTTGGACATCAGGAATGTAGTAGCCAGGGCCATACTGTCTTACGGCTGCCTGTTGCAGTTCCTTGATGCCTTTGATTTCTCCTTGTGGTTCATTGTAGACGAGAAAGGACAGGGCCTTTGGCACACCAAGCTCAAAGGAATTTTTTTGCTGTTTGGTATCAATTGCGGCCACAATCCCGAAGGGCGCCGGATCGGCCGTTTCCCAAAGGGCTTCAACTGAGGCGAGTTTCATGGGCTGGACACGGGCAATGTACTGTGTGTGCAGATGTCCGGTTCCCATGACGGCAAACAACCCCGCAAGAGCGTAGACAAGCCCGAATTTCAAGCTTGTTTGAAATTTTTCACTGCTGCTTCGCTGCAGAAGCTTATAGGCACTGACAGCAACTACCAGCGCGCCGCTCGTGACGATGCCAGAAAAAAAAGTATGTGTATATTGTCCGAATACATAAGGGTTTGTAATTAGTGCCAGAAAATCGTTCATCTCAGCCCGGCCGTTATTTAAAACAAATCCAACGGGATGCTGCATAAACGAGTTGGCTACTAAAATCCAAAAAGCCGATAAATTGCTGGCAAAAGCGACAATCCAAATCGTCAGGCAGTGTAGGCGTGGAGACAACCTATCCCAGCCGAACATCCAGATGCCGAGGAAGGTAGATTCAAGGAAGAAGGCTGTCAGTGCTTCCAGTGCCAGCGGAGCTCCGAAAATATCGCCCATAAAGCGGGAATATTCAGACCAATTCATGCCGAAATGAAATTCCTGGACGATACCAGTTACCACTCCCATAGAAAAATTAATCAAGAATAGCGTGCCAAAAAAGCGGACAAGTGAGAGCGTATGCTGGCTGCGAGTCTTCACATAATGCGTTTCCAACAAGGCGATAAAGATCGACAGGCCGAGCGTTACCGGGATGAAGAAAAAATGATAGATCGTGGTGATGGCAAACTGCCATCGCGAAAGCATAAGCGGGTCGATGCTCATGGAAAATCATTCCTTTCTAATATATAGGATTATCTATTATAATATAATTATAAGTCAGACGTTTGACGAGTTCAATAGAAATGGAATAAAAAACAAATAAAAACAGAAAAAGACAGCCATCTGACAGACAGATTCGATGATTTGTCTGTCAGATGGCTGCCTTTTTTCAGCGATTTCTATTCAATGCGAATTACATCATAGCCTTCCTCTTCGATGACGGCGGTGAGGGCATCGTCGCTTGCCGACCCTTCAATTAACGCGTATTTGCCGCTGAGGCTGACCTCGAGCACACGTCCGACGCCGTCAAGCGCCTCGAGGGCTTCGCGGACATGAGCGGTACAGTGATCACAGCTCATACCATCAATATATATTTTTTTCATCAGATATTCCTCCTTTTATTTCATCGGATCAAATTTGAATTTTCGCAGTCGCAGGGCATTGGCAAGCACGGAAACGGAGCTGAGGCTCATCGCGGCAGCAGCGATCATCGGATTGAGCAGCGGCCCGCCGAAACTATAAAGCAGGCCCATTGCCACAGGTAGCCCAATGATATTATAGCCAAACGCCCAAGCCAGATTTTCCCGGATGTTTTTCATGGCTGCTCGGCTGAGCCGGATGGCGGCAACGACATCGCGCAGATCGTTGTGCATCAACACGATGTCGGCACTTTCGATCGCGACATCTGTGCCCGAACCGATGGCCATGCCAACATCTGCCCGGACCAGTGCGGGAGCATCATTTATGCCGTCGCCCACCATGGCTACGGTTCGTCCGCGAGCCTGTAACAGTTGAATTTCGCGAGCTTTGTCTTCGGGCAGTACGCCGGCGCGCACTTGGATGATGCCGGCTTGACGGGCAATTGTAAGTGCGGTCTGCTCATTATCTCCGGTCAACATGATAACGTCGAGCCCTAACGTTCTCAGGTCGGCAATCGCTTCGCGGCTGCCCGATTTTATCCTGTCAGCTACGGCAATAATGCCCTTACAGGTTGGGCCGAGGGCCACAAACATCGGCGTTTTTCCTTCAGCGGCAAGTTCAAAGGCATTTTTACTGAGCGATTTACTGATGGTAATGCCTTCTTCTTCTAGCCAGGATTGCTTCCCTACCCGCAGGGCCTGTGAATTCATTAAGGCCTCAATTCCTTTACCGGGAATTGACAGAAATGCAGCGACTGACTGTAATGGAAGATTTTTCTTTTTAGCTTCCTCACAGATCGCCCGACCGAGCGGGTGCTCGGAGCCTCTTTCGATGCTGGCGGCGAGTGTCAGCAGAGACAACTGGCCAATGCCTTCTGTGATAATATCGGTGACAAATGGCCGGCCTTCTGTTATGGTTCCGGTTTTGTCGAAGACGACAGTGTCGACATGATGGGCAGTCTCAAGCGCCGGACCGCTTTTGAGCAGAATACCATTTTCAGCGCCTTTGCCGGAGGCAACCATAATTGCCGTTGGCGTAGCCAGGCCAAGCGCGCAGGGACAGGCAATGATTAAGACCGTAATGAAAATAGTCAGGGCAAAGAGTGGCGATTCCCCGGCAAGCAGCCAGGCAATGGCCGATATCACTGCCAGCAGCATGACAATGGGCACAAAATAGGCGGCTACGGTGTCGGCGAGTTTGGCGATGGGGGCTTTTGACCCCTGGGCATCTTCCACAATTTTTATAATGCGGGCCAGAGCGGTGGCATCGCCAACCTCGGTTGCCTTATATTTAAAAAATCCGCTTGTATTAATTGAAGCACCAATGACTTTATCACCGAGTTGCTTTTCGACGGGCAGGGATTCTCCCGTCAGCAGCGATTCGTCGATGGCTGTAGACCCTTCAATAATTTCGCCATCGACGGGCAGTGCTTCACCTGGTTTGACGACAATGATATCCCCGCATTGCAGCTCGGCTGCGGCAATGTTTTTTTCTTCACCGTCAACCAAAACGACAGCTGTTTTCGGGGCCAGATTTAAGAGCGCTTTAATGGCCCCGGCAGTTTTGTCCTTGGCCAGCGTTTCGAGATATTTTCCCAGTGCGATCAGGGCGAGAATCGTGCCGGCTGATTCAAAGTAAAGGTGCATCGCATAATCGGTATTGCCCCAAGCGATTTCTAGGGTGCCAAAGAGACTGTAAGCAATAGCGGCGCTCGTACTGACCGCGACCAGAGAATCCATATTGGGACTGAGCTGCACCAGCGTGCGAAAGCCAATGGTATAAAATTTATAATTGGCCAGGGAAATTGGCAGGACCAGCGTTAGCTGGACCAAGGCAAAGATGAGAGGATTGATTGCCGGATCAATTGTTTCCGGCAGCTTGAGCCCCAGCATATGTCCCATTGAAACAGCGAGCAGAAGGCCGGCAAATGCTAAGGAAAGTAAGAGCAGCAGCAGTTGCCTTGCCCGGCTGGAAGCTGGTTTTGCCGCGACTTTATCCTCAAGAATACTATAGCCTGATTTTTCTACAGCCATCCGGACACCCTCCCAGGAAAGCTGGGTTTCATCAATTTCTGCGGTCAGGGTTTCAGTCGCAAAATTTACCGTGGCGGTTTCAATGCCGGGCGTTTTTTTTAACCGGCGCTCGATGCGGCTGGCACAAGCCGTGCAGCTCATCCCACCGATTTTTAAAGTCTTTTTGTTCATATAAATTCCTCCCGTCAGCTTTTGGACAGGCTGGCGTATCTTTGTTTTGATATTTTATCGATAGGGACAGACTGTGTTCCTTTACATTATAATATATTTTCCTCGCCTGCGCTATTTGAAAACCATTATCATACACTAAGGGGAAATTGTCAAGCTCGACCAAACATCAATTCTTAAGGAAATACTTGCTGATTTACCCAAAAATTGATAAAATTCTACATAGAATTAAATAGAAACTGGATGTGCTGAAAATGCTGAAGATAAATGCGTATGCAAAAATAAATTTAACCCTTGATATTCTGGGGAAGAGGGATGATGGCTATCATGAGGTGGCCATGATCATGCAGAGTGTGGGACTGGCTGATGAAATATGTCTAGAAAAACAGGCAAGGGGGATTGAGCTTGTTTGTGATAAGCCGGGGCTGCCGGTTGATTCTCGTAATTTAGCGTATAGGGCCGCGGAGCTTGTGCTTACTACATATAAAATTGCCAGTGGAGTGCATATCGGACTGAAAAAAAGAATCCCGATGGCGGCGGGACTGGCTGGGGGGAGTGCGGATGCGGCGGCTGTTTTGCGGGGGCTGAACGAACTGTTTTCCCTGCAGCTGACGCCAGAGCAGCTCTGTGCTTTAGGGGAAAAACTTGGCTCCGATGTACCGTTTTGCATTTGTGGCGGGACCATGCTGGCCGAGGGGCGCGGCGAACGGCTGACCCGTCTGCCGGATATGCCGGAATGCTTTGTTGTTTTGGCCAAACCGGCAGCGGATGTATCAACTGCCTGGGTTTATCAGAACTATAAGTCGGAGCAGGTTGCCGTTCATCCGGCGACAAGGGCTGTAATCGATTGTCTTGAAAGCGGAGACCTCAATGGAATCAGTCAATTGTTGTGCAATGTGCTCGAAAGTGTTACTATTAATAAGTATGAAGAAATTCAAAAGTATAAGACAATTATGTGTAAATGCGGCGCCCTGGCGAGTCTGATGTCGGGCAGTGGCTCAACGGTATTTGCTTTGGCGGCGACAGAGCAGCAGGCCAGTGCCATTGCCGCTGAATTGACAAAAAAGACTGCAGCACAGGTATTTGTGACCAAGACCATTAGCAGAAATTGAGGGGTTAAAGATGGAGAACAGATTAGCACCGATTAGACTGGATAGTTATCAGCCGCTGCGCGAAGTCGTATGTGAGACTCTGCGGGCGGCGATTCGCAAAGGCATATTAAAACCAGGGGAAAGGCTGATGGAAATTCAGCTGGCGGAAGAACTTGGCGTAAGCCGGACACCTGTACGGGAAGCAATCCGCAAGCTCGAACTGGAAGGCTATGTCATTATGATGCCGCGTCGTGGCACATATGTGGCAAATCTTTCGATTCGTGATGTCAATGAAGTTTTTGAAATCAGGACATCTCTGGATTCCCTTGCCAGCGGCCTGGCGGCTGAACGCATCACGGATGAGGAACTCGAACGGATGCAGCGACTGCTCGTCATGATTAGTGAATACATTGAAAAAGATGATATGGAAAAAATTGTTGAAACGGATACAGAGTTTCATGATATCCTTTACCAGGCAAGCCGCAACACGCGGTTGGTTGGCATCATATCAAACCTGCGGGAACAGTTGACGCGCTTTAGGGCCACGTCCATGTCTTTCCCCGGGCGGCTGAAAGAAACATTGGAAGAGCATCGCCGGATTGTGGAAGCGATTGCGCAGGGCGATGTTATTGAGGCCCAGCGTGCCTCGGAGGAACATATGGAAAAATCGGAACATACGCTGCTCAACAGCATGGAAGCCTTAAAAGGCAAGCCGGCAAAACGAAAAAAATAGTTTTTTTGAGCATAGGGACGAGTTCCTATGCTTTTTTTGCTCTGATCGTCAAAAAAACAGCAGAGCAGGGTAAATAAGGCTTGCAAAATTGGGAAATAATTTTTACAATAGGTAAGAACGACTAAAAATGATGCAGCACAATTTTGAATTTGTTATGAATAGTTTAGAATGAAGGGCTCTAGTCAATCGGAAGAAGACCTAGAGTCTTTCGTATTTCCGGTATAGGATGAATTGGGGGAAATTTTATCTATGGCAGGATTAGTGACAGTCGTCTTGGCTGCTGGCAAGGGAACACGCATGAAGTCAGTATTGCCAAAAGTTTTACACCGCGTCGGCGGCAAATCAATGTTACAGCATGTACTCGACGCCTCGGCTGCAGCCGGGTCTGAGCGGAGCGTTGTCATCGTTGGATTTGGTGGAGAGACAGTAAAAACGGCCATTGGGTCCCAGGCTGAATTTGTTGAGCAGAAGGAACAGCTAGGGACCGGACATGCGGTTATGCAGGTCGGCCCGTTGCTGAAAAATGAAACCGGCACGGTCATGGTTCTGTGCGGTGATACGCCGCTTTTGACAGGGGCCTTGCTCAAGCGCCTCTATGATGAACACAAGGCGATTGGCGCCAAGGCAACTGTGCTGACGGCAGTGATGCCGGACGCTTCCGGTTACGGAAGAATCATTCGCACGGCTTCTGGAACCGTGGCGAAAATTGTCGAGCATAAGGATGCATCAGCGGAAGAACTGAAAGTCAATGAGGTTAATTCTGGAATTTATTGCTTTGAGGCACAGGCGCTGTTTACCGCATTGGCGAAGGTCAGCTGTGATAATGCGCAGGGCGAATATTACTTGCCGGATGTGCTGGAAATTTTACGCGAAGCCGGCGAGAAAATATGGGCGGTAGCGGCGGATGACTATGAACAGACGCTGGGAATAAATTCGCGGGTACAGCTTGCCGGAGCAGAGAAAATTCTGCGCCGTCGGAAAAATATTGAACTGATGGAGCAGGGCGTTACGCTTATGGATCCCGATACGACTTATATCGATGCGCAGGTTACGGTCGGGCGCGATACGGTTATTTATCCGTTTACCTGGCTGGAAGGGGCAACGACCATCGGCGAAAACTGTGAAATTGGTCCGAACAGCCGCTTTACCGATACAAGAATCGGTGATCGGGTTACGGCACATTTTTCTTATGCGCATGAGTGTGAGATCGCAAGTGGTGTGGTCATGGGGCCATATGTTCACTTAAGGCCGAATACAAAGCTTGCAGCTGGAGTTAAAATCGGCAACTTTGTTGAAGTCAAGAATTCAACGGTGGGTGAGGGCAGCAAACTGCCGCATCTGAGCTACATTGGCGATACGGATATCGGCAGCGGAGTCAATATGGGCTGTGGGACAATTACAGTCAATTACGACGGCAAACATAAATACCGCACGGTTATTGCAGATGATGCTTTTGTGGGCTGCAATTCGAATCTTGTGGCTCCGGTAGAAGTTGGCAAAGGGGCTTATGTAGCCGCCGGATCGACCATTACCAAGGATGTGCCGCCGGCTGCTCTGGCTGTTGCCCGTGAACGGCAGCGCAATATTGAGGACTGGGCCGACAAGAGAAAATAGGTTACATGCGGGTAGCCGCTGTACATAGATCATGGTTTGCGGGGATATGCCTGCAGCCAGGAAAAATATTTAAATACGATTTGGAGGATTTTAACAAAATGACACTTGATACTGGGAATTTATGCATTCTAACAGGTAATGCGAATCCAGAACTTGCCGAAAAAATTGGCGAACATATCGGAGTAGAATTATGCAAGGCTACGGTCGGTCATTTCAACAATGGCGAAACGCAGGTGCTGATCAGTCAGAGCGTGCGTGGCAAGGATGTATTCATTATTCAGCCTACCTGCCAACCAGTAAATGATAATCTGATGGAGCTTTTGATCATGGTGGATGCCTGCACGCGAGCTTCGGCCCGCAGCATTACAGCTGTAGTTCCGTATTACGCTTATGCACGCCAGGACCGCAAAACCCGCGGTCGTGAACCGATTTCCGCTAAGCTTGTGGCTAATATCATGGCCACTGCCGGTGTAGACCGCGTGATCACGGTTGATTTACATGCCGGACAGATTCAGGGCTTCTTTGATATCCCAGTCGATCATCTTGCGGCAGCTCCGGTTCTTGCCAAGTATATCCAGGAAAAAGACCTGGAAGATGTCGTTGTTGTTTCTCCAGATTTAGGCGGGGTAACCCGTGCCAGAATATTAGCAGATCGCCTTGAAGCTCCGATTGCCATTATTGAAAAACGCCGTCCGGAACCGGGCTGCGCTGAGGTTATGAACCTGATCGGTGATGTCAAAGGCAAGACTGCCGTTATTATCGATGATATCGTTGATACAGCAGGATCTCTCTGTGAAGGGGCCAAAGCATTGGCTAAAATGGGGGTAAAAGATGTGTATGCCTGCTGCTCACATGCGATTCTCAGTGATCCGGCTGTAAAACGAATCAATGAATCCCCAATCAAAGAGCTTATCATCACAGACAGCATTCCGCTCCCGGCTGACAAACAGTCGGAGAAAATCGTTTCGCTGTCGATTGCTGACATGCTTGGAGATGCGATTACCTTGATCTATCAGCAAAAATCAGTTAGCCAGCTGTTCCATAAATAAGCCTGTGCTTATAAACACCTGTATGTAAAAGCAGAGCCATGAAGCATTTCATGGCTCTGCTTTTTAATGAGGATGGACTCCCAGCTAATTTCCATGAAAGGAAGCTGGCAGCATGCTATAATGAACAGTGTCCGTGATGGACAGTAAATTTCTAGGAGGATTTGTTGTGGATCTAAGTGTAATCGAACTTTTAAAAACTGTGATTCTCGGGATTGTTGAAGGGCTCACGGAATGGCTGCCGGTGAGCAGTACAGGACACATGATTCTTGTCGATGAGTTCATAAAGCTCAATGTTGAACAAAAATTTATGGATATGTTTCTCGTGGTCATTCAGCTGGGCGCAATTCTCGCTGTCGTGGCGTTGAATTTTGAAAAACTCAATCCGTTTTCCAGCTATAAATCAAGGCGAGAAAAAAAGGCAACATTTACGCTTTGGTATAAAGTGATTTTTGCCTGTCTGCCGGCAGCGGTCATTGGGCTGGCTTTTAACAGCTACATGGAAAAACATTTTATGAATGCACATGTTGTTGCATTTACTTTGATTTTTTATGGGATACTCTTTATTATTGTTGAAAATTATAACAAGCACCGCCGCCCGAGAGTCCGGGATCTTGACGAACTTGACTATCGCACGGCTTTTATCATCGGCCTATTTCAGGTACTGTCGCTAGTACCGGGAACATCGCGTTCAGGCTCGACGATACTGGGCGCCATTTTATTCGGCACATCACGCCAGGTCGCAGCCGAATTTACCTTCTTTCTGGCAATTCCGGTTATGTTTGGGGCGAGTTTCCTTAAGCTCATGAAATTTGGCTGGAGTTATACCGTGGCCGAGGTAGTTATTCTGGCAGTGGGCATGATTGTCGCATTTATTGTTTCGATTTTGTCGATTAAATTTTTGCTGCGCTATATCAAGCATAACGACTTTAAGGCCTTTGGGTGGTACCGCATTATTTTGGGGCTGTTGGTAATCGCCTATTTTTATTTCGTTTAAATCATATAAGCTGAAAAAGCCACCGCTTACGGTGGCTTTTTGCATGATGTAGTTTTTTTGCGCAGCCGTTTTGTGATAGAATAAAAGGCAATGTTAGTTCAATGCATGGAGGATGAAAAATGAAAATTATTGCAGGCCTTGGAAATCCAGGGCAGGAATATAGCCAGACACGCCATAATGTCGGCTTTATGCTGATTGATGCACTGGCTCAGCGTCTGGGCATTAGCGTGTGGCAGGACAAATTTGAAGCTAAAATTGCTGCCGGCTATATCGGGGCGGAGAAAGTCCTGCTCGTTAAGCCGCAGACGTATATGAACAACAGCGGACAGTCAATAGGCCCGCTTCTCAGCTGGTACAAACTCGGGGTACAAGATCTGATTGTTGCTCATGATGATATGGATATCCCTGCCGGAACTCTGCGCCTGCGCCGCAAGGGGAGTGCAGGGGGGCATAATGGAATCAAGTCGATCCTGGCCCATGCCGGCGATGAGGATTTCGCCCGGGTGCGCATTGGCATTGGCCGCCCGCTGCCGGGGTGGACGGTGGTGGACCACGTTCTGGCAAAACTGCCTTTAGAAGAAAGAGAAAAAGTGGATGCGGTGATTGACGAATTGCTACCGGCTGTTGAGTGTATTGTGACGGAGAGTATCGATCTGGCAATGAACAAATTTAATCCCAAGAAAAATCGCAAGCGGCTGGCACCAGTACTTGCTGATGGTGAAGCGAATTTGCCGCAGGAGGAGATGAAAAAATGATAACAGCTTTATATGCCGATGAAACAGGTGAAATTTTTGATGCTCCGGGATTTGCGGGCATGGGACGCAGCGGTGCGGAAAATATTTTACTCAGGGCAGAAGATCTGATCCCACTGCCGGAAAGTGCGGATTTGATGTTTTTGCCGGATCGGCTGGCCCTGGGCTCTTGTGATGGTGAAGTGCTGCCGATTACGGGGCGGGCAGTTGCCGCTATTTTGCCGGCAGGCTATACCCGAACGTATATGCCGGCCTATCAAAAGACGGAAACTGCTGGGCAATTGCCGCTATACGGTTACACGGCGGTAGTGCTGTATAAGGATGCACTGTATGCGGCTGCCATCTATACCGATAAAAATGAAAAGTGGGATCCGCAGCACTATAATACCCATGATCTGAAAAAACTTGTAAATCGGACGAAAAAGGACTTGCCGGGCAATCGCATTGTAGAGCAGGTCGGCAATTGTTCCTTGCAGTGGCACTGCTGCACAGCGCAAAATCTTTTCTATCGGCGCTGGGAAGCCGGGATACCGACTTCTCCGGCCTGTAATGCCAATTGCTTTGGCTGTATTTCCTTACAGCCGTCGGAATGTTGCCCGTCTCCGCAAAGTCGCATTGATTTTAAACCGACTGCAGCCGAGATTGCTGCTGTTGGTGTTTATCATTTGTCGGCGGCCCCCGATGCCATTATCAGCTTTGGCCAGGGCTGCGAGGGGGAACCGTCGCTTGCCGCCGATAATATTGCGGACGGCATTAAATTGATTCGTCAGCAAACCCAGCGCGGCCAAATCAACATCAATACGAATGCCGGCTATACAGAGGGCATTCGGCGGATTGTCGATGCCGGGCTCGATACGATGCGCGTCAGTATCATCAGTGCTGCTTCTGACAGCTATCAGGCTTACTACCGCGGCAACTATCCGCTGGAAGCTGTCAAGGAATCCATCCTTTATGCCAAGGCGCACGGGGTTTATATTTCGCTCAATATGTTGTACCTTCCCGGATTTAATGATCGTGAGGAAGAATTATCGGCCTGGAAAGAGTTTTTGGCAGAGACCGGGGTTGACATGATTCAGGTGCGCAATCTCAATATTGATCCAGATGCATTTTTGACAATTATGCCGGAGGCAAAGGGCAAGGCAGTGGGAACACGCGAGTTTCTATCCCGGCTGCAGACGGAATTTCCCCAGCTTGTCCTCGGCAGTTTCAGTCATTATATTGAAGGATAGGCGTAGAAAGAGGCCAGCTGCAAACAGCAGGCCTCTTTCTACGCCTATCAGAAATCTCTTTAACAGACAGCTTTAAAAAAGACTAAATATTATAAATAATTTAAATTGTTTCAAGGAATATTCTAATTTTCATGAATACATGTATACATGGAAAAATAGCCTGTTTTGCCTCGGTAATGGGTAGAAATTTATTGCTGGTTGGCTTATAATAACAGACGGGTATTAAATCGATAGCTTAATGGCATTGTTTTAATGGACTTTGGTAAAAAGATTGTGTTTAGCAATACATGTATAAAGGAGCGGATTGGTTTTGAACAGGGGATTTTTCAAGTCATTGCATTTTCAGGTGTTTGCATCGATTATCATTGGTATCTTAGTCGGATATTTATACCCGGCATTTGGTGAAAGCATGAAGCCGCTGGGCGATGCCTTTATCAAATTGATCAAGATGATTATCGGTCCTATTATTTTTTGTACCATCGTCTGTGGCATAGCTGGCATGGGGGATATGAAAAAAGTCGGCCGGGTTGGCGGTAAAGCATTGCTTTACTTTGAAATGGTGTCAACCTGCTCGCTGTTTGTTGGGCTGTTGCTGGTAAACTGGTTGCAACCGGGAGCCGGCATGAATATCGATGCCAGTAAGCTCGATGCCTCATCAGTGGCCATGTATGCCACTGGAGCACAAAGCCATACAGCTGGACAGTTTTTTATGAATATTATTCCAAGCACCGTGGTTGATGGTTTTGCCAAAGGTGAAATTCTTCAGATTTTACTGTTTTCCATTTTATTTGGCTGGGCTCTGTCGAAGCTCGGCAGCAGCGGGCAGAAGCTGCTGCACATCATTGGCGACGTATCCCATGTCTTGTTCGGGATTGTCGATATCATCATGAAACTGGCACCGATCGGAACCTTTGGCGCTATGGCCTTTACGATTGGCGCCTATGGCATCGGATCCTTGGGGCCATTGCTTAAACTGCTCGGAACCTTTTACTTTGCCTGTCTGCTGTTTATTATGCTGGTTATCTGGCCGATTGCCAAATATGCCGGAGTTAATTTTTTGCACTATATCTCCTATTTTAAGGAAGAACTGCTGGTTGTTTTTGGGACGGCTTCATCGGAAAGTGTTTTGCCGCGAATGATGGAAAAGCTTGAAAAAGCAGGCTGCTCAAAATCGATTGTTGGGCTTGTTGTACCTACGGGCTATTCCTTTAATCTCGATGGTACTTCGATTTACCTGACCATGGCGGCTATCTTTTTGGCCCAGGCGACGAATACGGATTTATCCGCCATGCAGGAAATCACTATTCTGGCCGTATTACTGCTGACTTCTAAAGGGGCATCTGGGGTCACTGGTAGCGGGTTTATCGTCTTGGCCGCTACATTGTCGACGATTCCTACCATTCCGGTAGGGGCGCTGGCGCTGATTTTTGGGGTTGACCGTTTTATGACACAGGGCCGGGCGCTTACCAATCTGATTGGCAACGGGATCGCGACTTTTGTTGTGGCCAAATGGGAAAATGAGCTTGACCGGGAAACGATGCAGCGCCTGCTCAGTTCCAGTGACGCAGAGGAAGCAGAATCGGCAAAAGCTTCTGCCTGAAAATAAGAACATAGGATATAATGCCATCCAGCTGTGATTAATAGCCGATCACAGCTGGATTTTTTGTTGGCTGAAACCCTGATAAGAAGCTGGCAGCAGCTGCAGCAATGATATAAATTGACCTTGCTATAACAGGGAAAGGTGGATTCGGGCGAATTTGCTGCTTAAACGCCAAATAACAGCGAGTGCGGGGGGGCCTTGGCATGAGGGAGAGACAGGGCGTGCTTTGGCAGCTAAAACCAGCAGTTCAGCGGCTGAACAAATCCAGTGGAGGTTGTTATAATTAAGACAGATCAGATAAAAAGGAGATGTTCGTCATGGGAGATAAAAGCCCTAAGAACAAGGAAAAAAAGAAAAAGCGGGCCGAACAAAAAAAGATCCCGCACCATGCAGTTTCGGCAGAAGAAACTGCAGAAAGTAAATAAATCCGTCGACAGCCGCTTTGCGGCTGTATTTTTTTTGCAATACAGAGGTTCGCTCGGCAAACAGAGAAAATTAGAAGCCAGAGTAGCAGGAGATTTATATTGCAGTGAACAAACAAAAGTATTATACTTATGGTATTGTCAGCTGTCTTGACAGTAATGTATACCATAAGAAAGTAGAGATTAAAAATGGCGAATTTATTGGAAGATATTCATCTGGCAGCTGAGATTGAACAGCTGAAACAAGAGCGTGAGGCTGTGATTCTGGCGCATGTCTATCAGCCACCAGAGATACAGGAGATTGCAGATTTTACTGGAGATTCCTTTGCGTTGTCGCGTCAGGCGGCAGCGACAAAAGCAAAGGTTATCGTCTTTTGTGGGGTACATTTTATGGCGGAAACTGCCAATATTTTAGCACCAGATAAAATTACGCTGCTGCCGGCAAAGGAAGCCGGCTGTCTGATGTTTGATGACCAGCTGGAGGGCTTGTTGCGACAAAAAATTGCGCAGCAGCCAGAGGCGGTGGTCATCTCTTACGTTAATACCCCAGCAGCCGTCAAGGCGCTAAGCGATATCTGCTGCACCTCAGCGAATGCGGTTCAGGTAGTGAAGTCTGTGCCGGCGGATCGCAATATTATTTTTGTGCCGGACCGAAATCTGGCCTCGTATGCTGAGGAGAAGACCGGCCGTAATATATATTGCTGGCCCGGAGCCTGCCCCGCGCATGGAAATCTGACCGTTACAGAGATTTTAGATGCCAAACGCAAGCATCCGGAAGCTTTGGTGTTGATGCATCCCGAGTGCCCGGCGGAGGTCAGAGCCCTGGCTGACTATATAGGCAGTACCGCTGGTATTATTGAATATGCAAGCCAGAGCCTGGCCGCAGAATTTATTGTAGTGACGGAATGTGGTGTTTTATATCAGCTGGAGCGTTGTTGCTCCGGGAAAAAATTTTATATGGCCTCGGCAAAGTTATTTTGTTCAAACATGAAAAAAACTACATTGCGCAAGGTGCGTGATGCGCTGCAGACGCTCGAGCCTAAAGTTGTAGTGCCAGAGGAAATACGTTGTAAGGCAGAAATAGGACTGAGAAAAATGTTGGAAATTTGCGAGTAGGTGGATTTTGTGCAAAAATACATGATGAATTTTGACAGCCGGAAATTACCCCAGGCGTCGCCGGATTGTCTGATCGTAGGGGCGGGAGTAGCCGGGCTGATTGCTGCCTGGTATGCAGCCGAACGCGGCTGTCGTGTTATGCTGGTCGTGAAGGATACCCTGCAGGACAGCAATACGAATAAAGCACAGGGGGGGATAGCTGCCGTATTTGCTGAGGATGATGATACAGCGCTTCATGCGGCCGACACATTGACCGCCGGCGCCGGTATTTGTGATGAATCGATTGTGCATCTTGTTGTTGAGGAGGGCCGACAGCAGGTAAAAGAGCTGATGGAACTGGGGGCTGTCTTTGACCATCGGGCAGATGGACGACTGGCACTGGGCCGGGAAGGCTGTCACTCGCGCGCCAGAATACTGCATGCACAGGGGGATGCCACGGGCGCTGAAGTTGTACGTTCCCTGCTGGCGCGAGTTGAAGCACATCGCAATATAACGATATGCGAGCACAGTTATGTTGTCGACCTGCTGGTCACTGACGGCTACTGCCGGGGCGCGCTGCTTTTACATAATGGTAAAGAGCTTGGTATTGTAAAGTCGACAGCAGTTATTCTGGCTACGGGTGGCTGCGGGCGGTTGTATCGTCACACAACAAACCCTGAGGGGGCAACTGGCAGTGGTTGTGCCATTGCTTATCGTGCCGGGGCAGAACTGACAGATATGGAATTTATCCAGTTTCATCCAACGGCGCTGGCTTTATCGGGCTGTCCTAATTTCCTGATTTCAGAGGCGGTTCGTGGGGCCGGAGCACTTTTGCGCAATGCCAGTGGGCAGCGGTTTATGCCGAATTATCATGAAATGGCAGAACTGGCACCACGCGATGTTGTAGCCCGGGCGATTTTTCACGAGATGGGACCGGAAAAGAATGTTCCGGTGTATCTCGATGCCGCTGGTGTTGCCGCGGTAGCGGATAAATTTCCGATGATTGCAGCTACCTGTCGCACTTACGGGGTTGATATTACCCGTGAACCGATTCCGATCGCACCGGCAGCGCACTATATGATGGGCGGAATCCGGGTGGATGATCACGGGCGAACGAATGTCAGCGGGCTGTTTGCCTGCGGCGAGACCGCTTGTACAGGCTTGCACGGGGCTAACCGGCTGGCGAGCAATTCATTACTCGAGGGCCTTGTATTTGGGCGCCGCGCCGCTGAAACTATCGCCGGGCAGGTTCCTGCATCGGCCGGAGGCCACTGGCACTATGCTGGACGGGAAAAATCCTTTACTGTAAAGGATATAGAAGAAATACAGACTGTGATGACTTGCGGACTCGGCATTGTCCGTGATGCGAGTGGCCTGAAGGCGGCCAAAATCGCTTTAGCTGGAAGGACGTTCGCTGCCGAAGGAACGGCAGCGGGGTGCATTTTGGATCTGGAATACCGAAATATGCTGCAGACAGCAAGCCTGATTGTCCAGGCGGCTGAGCGGCGTGAAGAGAGCCGCGGCGCGCATTATCGACTTGACTATCCACAGCGGTTGCATCAATGGCGTCACCATATAATAGAAAGTGCAGGAGCGGTTATATGAATTTTAATAACTTTAAACTTGATGACTGGTTGAAAAGCTGGCTGGCAGAAGATATTGGCAGCGGTGATATCACTACCGAAGCTATAGTTCCCCGGCAGGCAGTGACGACAGCATATGTTCAGGCAAAAGAGTCGGGAATTCTCGCCGGGGGGACTATTGCTGCCCGAGTCTTTTACCTGCTGGACAAGGGGGTACAGACGACGCTGCTGGTTAAAGACGGCAGTCCACTTGCCAAAGGACAAATTATTGCAGAAATAAAGGGGCCGGCAAGGGCCATTCTCAGCGGCGAACGGCTTGCCTTAAATCTGCTGCAGCATCTGAGCGGTATTGCCACCTGTACCAGTACCTTTGTGGCGCTTGTTGAGGCATATCCGGTGAGAATTGTCGATACGCGTAAGACGATTCCGGGACTGCGGCTGCTGGAAAAATATGCAGTCCGTGTCGGCGGCGGCTACAATCATCGTCTGGGGCTTTACGATGCCGTGCTGATCAAAGACAATCATATCAAGGTAGCAGGGGGAATAAAACCGGCAATAGAGGCTGCCCGAAAAAGTATCTCACATACCTGCCGAATTGAAGTAGAGGTTGAATCAGTGAACGAGGCCGCCGAAGCCCTGACTGGCGGAGCGGATATCATTATGCTTGACAATATGGAGCCTGAAGTCATGCGTCAGGCCGTTGAAATGATCGGCGGCAGGGCGGTAACAGAGGCCTCGGGGGGGATTGACCGCACTACGGCAGCGGCTGTTGCGGCCACGGGAATCGATGTCATTTCTATCGGAGCACTTACGCATACAATCAAGGCGCTTGATATCAGCCTCGATATTGGTGAAATCAAAAAATAGTCGGGGGAGGTTCATGGCAAGGGTTGAATTTTCTGAAATTTACTATATAATAAAAAGCAGAAAGACGATTCTATCTGTAAAATAAAGGGGGATTTCATATGTTTGGTATGGTGCCTTTTAATTTTAGGAACAGCCCGTCGCGCAATAAGGATTCATGGGATCGTTTGCTGGAATCGGTTTTTGAGCAGCCCTTGAATCCACTGCAAAAAGTCAGTGCGGCCTTTTCGTCGGTCCGGGTAGATGTAAAAGACAATGGCGACAGCTATGAGGTTACAGCGGAGCTGCCCGGTTTTTCCAAAGAGGAGATTTCGGTAACTTATCATGACAAATACCTTACAATTACCGGGGAACATTCGGAGGAGAGCGAGACCAAGGAGGGCGAGAAGTACATCTGTCGTGAACGCCATAGCGGGCGGATTGAACGGTCGTTTTATATTGATGATGCGGATGAGAACCAAGGAAAGGCTGAATTTAAGGATGGCATTTTGAAGATTGAATTGAAAAAGCTGTCAGCCCCGGTTGAGAGCCAAAAGACAATTCAAATTGATTGATCTGAGTTAAAGGATAACTGGCAGTGGCAAAAGCTCTGCCAGTTTTTTATTTGGCGGACGAAGGTGGCAAGAAATTTTCCCGACGGGAGGAAATATTGAGCGAGCAGGCAGGAGTTTTACCCATTTGCAGGAAATATACTTTATAGAGCTAAAAACGCTAAATAAAGGATGGAAGTTCATCTTTAGTTTATAATATTAGTTGTATAGTACGAGGAGGTAATTTATTTGTTTGATGAAAAAGACTGGGAAGTATTTAAGCAGAAATTGAAAAAAAGAACGGGCATTGATCTGGATTTATATAAAGCAGCGCAGATGCAGCGGCGGATTGGCAACCTGATGCAGCGTAACGGCCATACATCGTATGCGGCGTTTTTTGACAGCATCGAAGGCGATAAAGCGGCATTTGAATCGTTTATCGAATATTTAACGATCAATGTTTCGGAATTTTTCCGCACTCCGGAAAAATTTTCTAAATTGGAAACGGATGTTTTGCCGGACTTGCTCAAAAAAAGTGCTAAACTCAATATCTGGAGCGCTGGCTGCTCCATCGGAGCGGAGCCATACTCATTGGCGATGATTCTAAAGGATATGACGCCAGCGACGCGCCATCGCATTTTAGCGACCGATCTTGACATTGAAATTCTGGCAAAAGCAAAACAGGGGACATATACGGATAACGAGCTCAAAAGTATCTCTCCGGATCGAAAACATCGTTATTTTACCGAAGCAAATGGGAAGTATGTGGTAAAGGAAGATATTAAATCCTGTATTGAATTCAAACAGCACAATATGCTCAAGGATCCGTTTGAAAAGGGCTTTGATCTTATTTTATGCCGCAATGTTGTAATATACTTTACCGATGAAGCAAAGGATAAACTGTATCGGCAGTTCTTTGATTCGCTCAAGCCGGGCGGCGTCTTGTTTGTTGGGGCCACTGAGGCGATACTGAACTATCGCAGCATGGGGTTTGTGAGCAATCAGCCCTTCTTTTATACGAAACCGGTTTAAGTCCGGAATTTTCCGGGACTTGAAGCCGGGACGGCAAATGGAGGCTGAAGCGGAGGGGTTCTATGTATGCCAACCAAAACCCTGAGAGGATGCTGCGGGAAGCTGGCGAAGCAGAACAGCTTGAGCTGTTGCAGGCAACCGTACACCGTGCTTATGAAAAAACGGTGTTTTATCGGCGTCGTCTTGAGGAATATAGGGTTTCTCCGGTAGCGATAGAGAGTCTGGCGGATATAAAAAAATTGCCGTTTACGACTAGATCGGATCTGGTTAAGACGTCACCGCTTGATTTTTTGACGCTGCCGGTTAAGAAAACTGTCCGCCTGCGACTGCAGGAAAAATCGAATATTCTCCGGGCTGGTACGGAGGCGGATGTTGTGCATAATATAGAATTGACCAGGCGAGGGCTGGCGGCCGGCGGGATTAAGCCGGGGTCCGTTCTGGCGATTGTTGGCGGACATCCGGAAGGCGCTGTCGATGACGTACAGCATGCAGCCGAGAGTCTCGGTGCAGCTGTGGTCAGTCTGGGGGGGGATTTTGTCCGGGCAGTCGAACTCATTGAGCAACTGGGCATAGATACCGTGATTGGTGATCCTACACGAATTTTGCAGCTGATTGTTACCGCACAGGCCTCTGGCCGGGAGATGGAAAATCTGCCGCTGCGGGCCTGTTTCTGCCTGAATGAGGCCATCCAAAATCCGATCGGGAAGTATCTGAGAATGCGTACGGGTTGTGAGATATTTCCGCTGTATGTGGCCAATGATATTGGCTGTACCGGTATGCTGTATACCTGTCATGAACGCGGCGGCATGCATATAGCCGCAGACTTTTTTTACCCCGAGGTTGTTGCGTTTGGACAGGATTCGCCGGTAGATGATGAACAGATGGGGGAACTTGTTGTCACATCGCTGCGGCTGGAGGCCATGCCATTATTGCGTTACCGGACGGGTCAGGCGGTGATCATGCGCCGGGACTGCTGCCCGTGTGGCCAGTCCTCGCCAAGATTTAAGGCGCCCTTTGTTCAGGACAAATAAGCAGGAGACGGGTTAAGTGTTGCAGAATGAAGATTCTGTAACACTTTTATTTTTTTAGTGAAAAATCAATGGCGATGAGCAGACTTTTTCACTAAGGTGCAAAAAAGAAAGAGGGATTTTATGAAAGAACGGTTTATCGATTTGCTCCTGGGTTCAGGACGCGAAAATATAGAAGATCTGATCCGGTATCTTGATGAAAAGACGGATTTTTTTTCGGCGCCGGCGAGTACGCGCTTTCATGGAGCCTGCGAAGCGGGCTTACTGGAACATTCGCTTGCTGTTTATGATAATTTATGCCGGTTGGCAGCTGCCTATGAACTGCCGCTTTCCGCGGCAGAGGTGACGATCTGTGCGCTGCTGCATGATGTCTGCAAGGCTAATTTTTATAAGCGGGGGAGCCGCAATCGAAAAAATCCCGTGACTGGGGCTTGGGAACAAGTACCGGTTTACGAGATTGAAGATCTGTTGCCGCTTGGTCATGGCGAGAAATCTGTGATGCTGTTGCAGCAGTACATTCGGCTTAGCCGGGAAGAAATGCTGGCAATTCGCTGGCATATGGGCGGCTTTGACGACAGTGCTTCCGGCATGGGCCGCCGAGCGCTGTCGCAGGCAATGAGTAGCTGCTTCCTTGTAACAGCTTTGCATATGGCGGATTTGGCGGCGTGCTATTTTGATGAAAAGTAACGGTTTGGGAAAAGCCGGATGTTGGAGTTAGGAGTGTGAGGCATTTTGCGTTTTATACATACAGCAGATTGGCATTTGGGCAGGCTGTTTCATGGACAGCATTTAACACAAGATCAGGCATATGTACTGGAGCAGTTTCATACGGTAGTCAGAGAAAGTGGCGCTCAGGCTGTTTTGATTGCCGGCGATGTTTATGACCGGGCAGTTCCACCGACAGAGGCGGTAGCCCTGCTCGATGAAACGTTGGCCAGACTCTTACTGGAGGATAAGGTCCAAGTGATTCTGACGGCGGGAAATCATGACAGCGCCGAACGCCTTGGCTTTGCCAGTCGGCTGCTGGAAGCACAGGGGCTGTTTGTGCGCGGGCAGCTGACCGCGGACCTGACCCCGGTTCTCCTTGAGGATGATTTTGGCCCCGTGTACTTTCAGCCCTTTACCTATGCCGAGCCGGCACTGGTGCGGGCGGTATTTGGTTGTGCGGAGATACAGGATTTTGATGCGGCTATGGGCTATCTGGTTGCTGCCGGCCTGCGGCAAATCCCGGCGAATAGCCGGCGGGTGGCACTGGCGCATGCTTTTATTGCCGGCGGTAGCGAAACAGAATCTGAACGACCGCTTTCCGTGGGGGGGGCGTCAAATGTCAGTGCGGCCCATTTTAAGCCGTTTCATTACACGGCTCTTGGACATCTGCATAATCCACAGACTGCGGGCAATGAGAATATTCGCTACAGTGGGTCTTTGCTGAAGTATTCCTTCGATGAAGCTGGTCAAAAAAAGGGCATATACATTGTCGATCTCGATGAAAAAGGTGCGGTGAGCATTGAAAAAATAAGCCTGCAACCTAAACGTGATGTGCAGCGCATCAGGGGATTTTTTGATGAAATTCGCTGTAACCGGCAAAAATATCCGGAGTCTGAGGATTACACTTTGGTCGAGCTGCTCGATACCCAGGCGATTCTTGATGTGCATGGACAGCTCGAAAAAATATATCCAAATCTGATGCAGATCGAACGCCCTAATCTGAATGTGGGGGGAACGCTGCGAGAGGAACGCCTGGATTATCGGTCAAAATCAGAAGTCGAGCTGTTTGGTGATTTCTTTCGGCAGATGACAGATGAAAGGCTCGATGAAAAACAAAAAGCGCTGTTTGCCCGGACCGTAGATGAACTGGTTGCCAGTCAGCGGGAGGCGAAAATATGAAGCCACTTAAAATATCATTCGCTGCCTTTGGTCCCTACACACAGGAGACCGTACTTGATTTTTCTGATCTCAGGGGCAGATCGTTTTTTTTGATTCACGGTCCGACCGGAGCGGGAAAGACAACAATTCTCGATGCCATGTGTTTTGCCTTATATGGGGATGCCAGTGGACAGCTGCGCACGGCAAAAATGCTGCGCAGCAATCAGGCTGATCCGTCGCAGGCTACAGAGGTGTTATTTTCTTTTGCAATCGGCGCTGCGGTGTATCGTGTCTGGCGCAGCCCCGAGCAGGAACGTCCGAAAAAACGCGGGGAGGGGATGACGCTTCGTGCGGCGGATGCCCTTTTATATAGGCTTGACGGGGAAGAAAAGCTTGTGGCTCAGGGGTATGCGCGGGTCACCGAGTATATAGAAGATTTACTGGGATTTAAGAGCAGTCAGTTCCGACAGGTGGTATTGCTACCCCAGGGAGAGTTTCGCCAGCTGTTGACGGCAAATTCGGCGCAGCGACAAGAGATCATGGAAACGCTGTTTAAGACAGAATTTTATCGACAGATAGAGGAGAGTCTGAAGGCAAAAGCTAAGACGATAGAAAATGAACGAAGCGAGACGGTCAGCCGGCAGGAATTTATTTTAGAGGAAGTACAGGTGAAATCGCCGGCCGAGCTTGTCGAAAAAGCAAAGCTGCTTGATGTGGCTATCGACGAGCAGCGAGTGGAAACAAAGGCGTGGCTGGAAAAACAGCAGTTGGCACAGCAGGCAGATACGGCAGCGAAACTGACAGAGAGCCAATTTAAGGCAGCAGAAGAAGCTGCAGCGGAGCTTGCAGCCTGTCAGAAACTCAGTGAAACGGTAGCAGCTTATCGTTTGCGTTATCAGGCGGCAGAAAGAGCAGCGGGTCTGCGTGACTTTGAAATACAGGGAAAGAACTTTGCCGCTGAAGCCGAGCGCCAGCAGCAGTCGCTGGTGGTGATAAAGGAAAAGCTGGATCGTTGCCAGCAGCTATCCGTGCAGACCGCTGCGAACTGGGAAGCGGAGGAGGCCAAGGAAGAAGAGCGCAAGGCTGTCGATGCCCAGGTGCTTCGCTTTGCCAGTTTCACAGGACAGCTAGCGGATCTCGAAGCTGCGCAGCAGCAAACTGAAAAATTTGCTGTTGCGATCCGGCAGCAGGCTGCAGAAAAAGTCCGCGCCGAAGCTGCTTTGACAGCTGTGCGCGAAAGCCTTCACTCCCTGCAGCAGCGCCAGCAGAGGCTCCTTGTGGAAGCTGCCCGGGCAGCGCAGCTCCAGCTGCAAGCCGCTGAACTTGACTTGCAGGCAAAGCGGCTGCAGACTGCAGCCGCGCTTGAGCAGCAGGTGAAAGCTTCCCAAGAAATTTTTTCCCGGCAACAGGCCGATTTTCAGGCAGCGGATGAACTTTACCATAAAACAGCAACCGAATGCGAACGGCTACAGCATTTGTTTCAGCAAGGACAGGCTGCTCTTTTGGCAGCAGATCTAAAAGTGGGACAGCCGTGCCCGGTATGCGGGGCGACAAAGCATCCGCAGCCGGCCTTGTCGACGCAGCTGATTCCCCGGGAAGATGAAGTCCGGGCATCCGCTCAGCGCCGGATTGAGGCGGAAAAGAGCAGGATGAGGGCGCAGCGCAGTTTTGAAGAGGCAAAGGCCAAGCTGGAAAGTTTGGAAAAACAGCTTAAGGATAGCCGCCGGGAAGGAAGCCAGGGGGAATCTTTGTCCGTGGTAATGGCCAAGCTTGAACTGACGGCGAAGGAAGCTGCCGCGGCTGGCCTTGCCGCGGCTGAAATTCAGCGCCTGCAACCAGAACTTGAGAAACTGGCTATGACGGAAAAACTGCAGGGGCAGCAGGTGGAAACGGCAGTCGAAAGCCATCGGCAGGCCAGCGGACAGCATCAGGCCGCTGTGGCCGTTGAACAAGAACGGAAAAATGCCTTGCCGAAGGATTGTCAAAATCCGGAGAAACTGCTGGCGGCACAGCAAGAGAGCTGCCGGCAGCAAAAAAATCTCTACGAAGCTTTGGAAGCTGCCCGCAGGCAAAAACAGCAGGCGGATCAGAATTTGGCGGCAGCCATGGCGGCGGAAAAAGCAGCCGTGCAGGCTTTCGCGGAGGCACAAACTAGGCTAAGCCTTTCGCAGAAAGATTTTGAGCGGCGCTGCCAGGCGGCGGGATTTATGACGCTGGCGGACTATGAACTGGCTGCTGCCTGGAGCGATGAAAAGCGCGAGGAACTGAAGAATCGGATTCGTGCGTTTGATGACCGGCTGGCGGCGGCAACCGAGAGTAATCGGAAGGCAGCTGCGGCCACTTCAAATGCTGCGAGGCCGGACCTGAAAAAAATTGCTGAAGAATTGCAGACGGCGCAGACCGCCTATAATCAGGCTTATGCACGTTGCCAACAGGCAGAAGCTGAAAGCCTGCGGCTACAGGAGAAAATTAGCCAGCTCGAAGCACTTGCCGAAAAAACCGCAGCTTCTGAGGCAAGATACCGGATTATCGGCACGCTCGCCGCTGTGGCTGGCGGGAAAAATGTACATGGAATGACTTTTCAGCGTTTTGTTTTAAAATCACTGCTGGCTGATGTCATTGATGCCTCCAATATGCGGTTGAAGGTCATGAGCCGTGGCCAGTACCGGCTGCAGCCGACGGATGAGCGGGCGCGTAGAAATGCTGCCGGTGGTCTGGAGATAGAAGTTTTTGATAATTATACCGGCTATGCTCGCCCGATTGCCACGCTTTCCGGGGGGGAAACCTTTTTGGCTTCGTTATGCCTGGCACTTGGCCTGGCTGATGTCGTACAGAGCTATGCCGGTGGTATTCATCTTGATACCATTCTGGTTGACGAGGGGTTTGGCACGCTTGATCCGGAATCGCTGGATATGGCACTTAAAGCCTTGCTTGATTTACAAAAAGGCGGCCGCCTGGTGGGAATTATCTCGCATGTTCCCGAGCTTAAGGAGCGGATTGATGCCCGGCTTGAGGTAACGAAGGGACGACACGGAAGCACGGCAGCCTTTACGGTGGGCTGAATATATTTTATTAGGAGGCAACGGATTTGTTGGAATTTGTCATTGGCCGGGCAGGCAGCGGCAAGAGCTCATATTGTCTGGATGCTTTGCGCGAGCAGTTGTGCCAGGACCCCGAGGGGCCGGCCCTTATTTTGCTTTTGCCGGAACACATGACGTTTAAGGTTGAACGCGAACTGGCCGGTAGTGACGGCATGGATGGTTTTAGCCGCAGTTATGTCTTTGGCTTTCGCCGTCTGGCTCGCCAGATTCTGCTGGAGACCGGGGGGGCTCTTTACCCGCGAATTACTGATATTGGGAAACGTCTATTATTATCCAGAGTTCTTGCCGAGCAGCGCGATCAGCTTTCGGTGATTGGCCGAGCAGCGCATCAGCGCAATTTTGCCGAATCTATGGCCGGGATGATTGAGGAATTTAAAAGCTATGGAATAAGCGCTTCTGCGCTTGCTGGGGCTGCCGAGTCAATGTCTGCGGGAACCTTGCAGGGGAAACTTGAAGATTTGGCAGCGGTATACCAGGGGTTTGATGAAAAAATGGCTGGCCGCTATAATGATGCGGAGGATATGCTGGAGCTGCTCGCAGAAAAAATACCGGCATCACCACTGCTGGAAAATGCTGAAATTTGGATTGACGGGTTTGTGTTTTTTAATCCTCAGGAAATGAAAATTTTATCGGCACTGCTATTGCGGGCAAAGGCGGTTCATATCACGCTCTGCCTGGAAAATCCCGCAGATCCGCAGTGCCGACAGGAAACAGCGCTGTTTTACCGGCAGTGGAAGACATATGAAAAAGTCAGACAGCTAGCGGGGGAAATGGGCATAGAATGCCAGCTGCGGGAAATGCCGGACCGGGGTCGATTTTTGCGGCCGGCACTGGCCCATGTGGAGCAATATATGTTTGCTTTTCCAGCCAAGAAGGGCAAAGCACGAGACGGCGTCGCCGTGGTCGAAGCGGCCAACCGGCGCCTGGAAATCGAAGCCGTTGCCGCAGATGTCGTTCGGCTGTGCCGGGAGGATAGCTGCCGGTGGCGCGATATTGGTGTGCTTATTCGGGAGGACGCGTATCAGAATATTGTTGAGACGGTATTTAGCGATTATGAAATCCCGTTTTTCAGTGACAGCAAGCGGCAAAGTGTGCATCATCCGCTGGCTGAGCTCATGCGGTCGGCCCTGGAAGCCATCCATGGTTGGCGTTATGAACCGCTGTTTCGCTGCTTTAAAACCGATTTTTTCTCCGTGACTCGCTCGCAAATTGATCTTTTGGAAAATTATGTTTTGGCCTTTGGCATTCGCGGCCAGAGATGGACGATGGCGGAGGACTGGACATATTATAAACGCTTATCGCTTGAGGAAGAACCGGTGGACGAAGAGGTGGCGCTGCAGCTCGATCAAATCAATCACATCCGTCATCTGGTTATGGCACCGCTGCTGTCTTTTGCCGATAAACTCAGCCGGGCGCAAGACGTCCTGGCGCAGACCAGAGCGCTTTATGAACTGTTGCTTGAATTAGAGGTGCCGGAGACACTTGAACAATGGGCAAAAGAAGCCGAACGGGTGGGCGAACTTGCCGAAGCCCGCGAACATGGGCAAATATGGCAGGATGTTATGGAGTTGCAGGATCAGCTTGTGGAAATTTGCGGCGGGGAAAAACTTTCTCTGGCTGAATATGAGGCCGTGCTTAATGACGGCCTTGACGGGCTGCAGATCAGCCTGATTCCGCCGGGACTTGATTGTGTGACGATTGCCAGTTTTGATCAAAACAGTCTTGAAAACCTGCGTGCGATCTATATCGTTGGGGCCAATGAATCCGTTATGCCGCGACGGGCGAAGACGGAGGGATTGTTGAATGATGCGGACCGGGCCCGGCTTATGGCAGCGGGGCTGGAACTTGCTGCTGGCAGCAGCGGAGATAATTTTGCCGAAAAATATCAGCTGTATAAAGCATTTACTTTGGCCCGTGAATATCTATGGCTTTCTTACCCGCTCGCAGATGCCGAAGGCAGCGGACTCAATCCGTCGCCGCTCGTCGGCCGGATGAAGGGGCTTTTGCCGGAGATTTCACTGCGCGCCGTGCCGCTGGTGAGCTTTGGCGACGACGAAGCCCTGTTGGTGGCCCGCGGGCGGGCGGCAACTGCCAAGCTGGCGGCGGCACTGCGGCATTACCGCGAAGAACAGCAGCTGAGTCCGTTTTGGCAGGATGTCTATAACTGGGCGCTGGAAAAAGAGAATCTGCAGCCGCTGATACGGCGGATCACCGCAGGACTATTTGCAACAGCGCAGCAAGACCGCCTGCCGAAAGAGCTGGCCCGAGCACTCTACACCAAAAATAAACGATTGCGGGGCAGTGTAACCCGCTTCGAACGTTTTTGTGCTTGTCCGTTTCAGCACTTTTCCCAGTATGGGCTGAGGCTCAGGCAGCGGGAGGAGTTTAGTTTTGCTCCGCCGGATTTAGGGCTGTTGCTGCATGCGTCACTTAAAGCCTTTGGCGATAAGATGGAACAGCAGGGGCGCATTTGGAGTTCGGTGCCGGCTGAGGAATGTCAGCAGATATGTCAGGCGATTGTCAGCGAGCTGGCTCCGAAGCTGCAAAATGAAATTCTGCTCAGTACAGCGCAATACCAGCATCTGCTCGGCAGAATCGAACGGACCGTTGAACGCGCCGTCAAGCGCCTGATCGGGTTTTCGGCCGGCAGTGATTTTCAGCCAGTGGAACTTGAGAAATCTTTTGGGCGGGGCGTGGATGACCTGGCACCGCTGTCCTATAAACTTGAGGATGGATACAGCCTGGAGATTGTTGGTCAGATTGACCGGATTGATGCGGATCCGGGCGGTGAATATTTTCTTGTGATCGATTACAAGTCGGGCAATGCTTATTTGAATTTACTTGAAGTGTATTACGGGCTGCAGCTGCAGCTGATGACATATCTGCTGGTGGCGAAAAATGCTTCGGCGGCTATTTTAGGGAAGCCATCTTTGCCAGCCGGCATGCTGTACTGCTTTTTGAAGAATCCTCTACTCAGTGAAAGTCATCCTTTGAGCAAAGGGGAAGCGGAAGAAAAAGTCAGTAAGTTAATGAAAATGCCCGGGTGGGTATTGGCGGACCCTGACGTGATTCAAAAAATTGATACGGCTGCGAAATTTATCAAGGTATCGCTAAAAGCTGACGGGACAATCTATCAGTCCAGCCGCAGTCAGGTCAAAAGTGGAGAGGATTTTGCGGCGCTGATGATGCATATAGATGGTATTTTGCAACATACGGGCCAGCAGATTTTAAACGGTGAGACAATGGCGCGCCCTTACCGTCTGCCCGCACAGAAGGAGGCCTGTACCTACTGCTTGTACCGCCCGGTATGTCAGTTTGATCTGCTTATACCCGGCAATGCGTATCGGCAGTTGAAGAAAATAAAAGAAGAGGATATCATGCAGGCCATCAGTGAGGAGGTTGGATCATGCCCTGGTCTAAAGAACAGTTAAAAGCAATTACAACTTATGACAAAAATTTGCTGGTTGCAGCAGCGGCTGGCTCAGGGAAAACGGCTGTACTCGTTGAGCGTATTATTCGTCGTCTGCTGGATCAGCAGTGTGATATTGATGAAATTCTCGTCGTCACTTTTACCAATGCGGCTGCGGCAGAAATGCGAGAACGCGTTGCCAGGGCGATTCAGAGTGCCTTGGAGGAAAATCCAGGCGCACAGTATCTGGAGCGTCAGCTCGTACTGATGAATGCGGCGGCTATTTCAACGCTGCATGCGTTTTGTCAGAGCATTATCCGCCAGAATTTTCATCAGCTTGCGATTGATCCCAAATTTCGTTTGGCCAGTGAACAGGAAATGGCGCTGCTTCGGCGGGATGTCCTTGAATCGCTGTTTGCGATAAAATACGAAGCGGCAGAAGCGGACTTCCTTGATTTTGTTGATGCTTATAGCAGCGAGCGCAGCGATGAGGCTTTGTACGAGATCGTGCTAAAGTTATATCAGTATGCCTGCAGTCAACCCTTTCCGGAAAACTGGCTCGCATCTTTGCCGCAGCAGTTTTTACTGCCGGAGGGGATTTCTCTTGAGCAGACCTTGTGGATGGTGCCGATAAAGCGAGAACTGACACTTGCCTTTGACGCCTGCCAAGATGGCTGTCGTGAGCTGCTGGAGCTGGTCGATGATCTGGCTTGCGATTTTTATCTGCCGGTACTCCAACAAGACCGTGAGCTCATAGAAAATTTGCAGCAACAGCTCAAACGGCCATGGCCAGAGCTGCAAGCAGCCGTTTATGGAGCAAAATTTGCTACGCTGCGGGCTCCGAAGGATACGGATGAGGAAATTAAAGAGATTTTTAAAAAGAAAAGGCAGAAGATAAAAGATCGGATCCGTGCAGTTAAAGAAAATTATTTTTTGACCGATGAACCAAAACTGCTCGAAGATCTGCGAGCGGTGGGTTCACAAATGCAGACAATCTGTTCCCTTGCAGCGCAATTTAGCCAGGCCTTTGCCGAGGCAAAAGCGGAAAAGGCTGTGCTGGATTTTAATGATTTGGAACATTTTTCCTTGCAAATTTTGCTGGCGGAGGGTTCAACCCCGGAGAAACTACTGCCTTCACCAGCAGCCAAGGCGCTCCAGGATAAGTATTGCGAGGTTATGGTCGATGAATATCAGGATACAAATGGCGTACAGGAGGCTATTTTATCGCTGGTTCGTAAAAAGGATGAGCCGAATCTTTTTCTTGTCGGTGATGTCAAACAGAGCATATACCGGTTCCGCCTGGCCGAGCCGGAGCTCTTTTTGCGCAAATATCGTGAATATCCCTGTCAGGCAGCGGAGTGTGAGCGCATAGACCTGGCGCAGAATTTTCGCAGCCGTCCTGAAATTCTGGCAGCGATTAACTTCATCTTTGCGCAGGTGATGTCAGAAAACATTGCAGAACTTCCTTATGGCAGAGCGGAAGAACTCCATCCGGGGCCTGATTATCCCAAATGCGAGAGCTGCAGTCTGGCCGGAAGTGTTGAATTGGATCTGATTGATGCCGATGATGCGACGCTTAATGAGGAAGAACAGGCAGCGATCCCCGCGGATGAGGCGCAAGAGGATTTAAGCGGCTTTTCCCTGGAGGCCCGTCATATCGCCCATAAATTAAAAGAAATGATGCAGTCGGGAGTACAGGTATTTGACAAGCAGCAGCAAACGTACCGGCCGCTGGCCTGGCGGGATATTGTTGTTTTGCTGCGTTCGGTCAAGGGCAAGGCCTCCGTGCTGCTTGAAAGCATGCGGGAGCAGGATATACCAGCTTATGCGGCTGCCGATGACGGATATTTTCAAGAAACTGAAATACAGGTTATGTTGTCACTGCTGCATGTTATTGACAATCCCCGCCAGGATATTGCGCTGGCGGCGGTGCTGTATTCACCAATTCTTGGACTTACAGCCGCCGAGTTGGCCGAAATTCGGCTGGTGGCAGACGGTGACTTGTTTGGGGCCTTACTGGCAGCCTCGTCGCCGCAAAATTCACTGGAAACGCAGCTAAAGGATAAGGTCACGGCTTTTTTACAGCAGCTGGGGCAGTGGCGCAATTTGGCCCGGCGCGCCAGCGTGCCGGAATTGATTCGTCGCCTGTTTGCTGACACCGGTTATTATGATTATGTCGGCGGCATGCCAGGAGGACTGCTGCGCCAGGCCAACTTACGGATGCTTTATGATCGGGCCGGTGAATATGAACAGACAAATTTTCGCGGCCTGTTTCGCTTCTTGCGCTTTGTAGAAAAGATGCAAAACAGTGGTACGGATCTGGCTGCTGCCCGTACCTTGGGGGAAAGCGAAAATGTCGTGAGGATTATGAGCATTCATAAGAGCAAGGGACTTGAGTTCCCGGTTGTCGTTGTCGCTGATCTTGGCAAGCAGTTTAACCTGCGTGACCAGCAGGAAGTTTTACTGGTTCATAAAACATATGGCCTTGGACCGTATGTTATTGACCAGGAGCTTTCGTTGCGCTATCCGACCTTTGCCCGCCAGGCCCTTGCCTGCCAGCTGGGCAGAGAGAATAAGGCCGAGGAGCTGCGCGTTTTGTATGTGGCTCTGACCCGGGCCCGGGAAAAATTGGTGCTGGTCGGTTCAGTGAAACATCTTGCAGAAAAAGCTGAAAGCTGGTGCCGGCAAATATCTTCGAGCGATGTTCTGTTGCCGGATCATATGATCGCCGATGCCAAGACATATCTTGACTGGATTGCGCCGGCGGTTGCACGCCATGAAGATGGTGGTGCTTTGCGGGCCTTAGCCCAGAGCCAACGACCGCATTATAAAATAAACTATCCGGATACCTCGCAGTGGCAGGTACAGGTTTTGTCGGCAGGGACTCTTAACCGCGACGCGTGCCCGGAAAAAGCAGTGCCGGTATTGCTGGCGGCTGTTGCTGCTGGTGAGAAAATGCCAGCGACGGAAAATGAAAACTGGGTTTGGCCGCGTCTGGCCTGGCAATATCCACATGGGTCTGCGGCGGTTCCGGCCAAACTTTCCGTCAGTGAGGCCAAGCGGAGGTTTGAAAGCCTCGATGGCAGTGCCGCGCATCTGTTTGACAAAAGAGCGCTGAGCCTTCGGCCCCGATTTATTCAGGAAACGCAGGGCCTCAGTTCCGGTGAATACGGGACTTTGGTGCACGGGGTACTGCAGCATCTTGACCTAAAAGGTGATCTCAGCCCCGAGGGGATCAGCGGACAGCTTCTTCATTTAGCAGCGCGCGAAGTGCTGCTCAGCGACCAGATCGAACTTGTTCCGGTGGAAAAGGTTGCGGCTTTTTTTGCTTCGCCGCTGGGAGTGCGGCTGAGACAGGCAAAAAAAGTCAGGCGTGAGCTGGCATTTAGTCGAATGATCCCCGCAAAGCGGTTTTATCCGGAAATAGTCGATGAACAGGAGAAAATATTCATTCAGGGAGTGCTCGACCTGCTGTTTGACGAAGAGGATGGGATGGTTTTGGTGGATTATAAGACCGATCAGCGGACGGAGCCGGATTTAATTCGGGAAAAATATAAATTGCAGCTCGAACTTTATCGCGAAGCAGCCATGGCAATATTGAAGCGGCCGATCAAGGAATGCTATATTTATCTGTTGCATGACGGCAGTATGGTTCCCTTGTAAAAAGTAAAGCGTATGAGGTGAAAAAGGCGTTCATTGCTAAGAAGCAATGAACGCCTTTTATATATGAGAAAAATATGCAGGATCTATTTTTTTCGGTGATGACGGAGAAAGTTTTCCATGCGGACCAGGGCTTCTGAGATATTGGCAACAGAGGTTGCATAGGAGCAGCGGACAAAACCCTCGCCGGAAGAACCAAATGCATTTCCCGGAACAAGTGCCACATGCTCGCTGTGCAGCAGTTGTTCGGCGAATTCTTCAGAGGTCAGTCCAGTGCTTTCGATGCAGGGGAAGATATAAAAGGCACCCTTGGGCTCGAAGCAGGACAGACCGATTTTTTGCAGACCGTCATAAATCAGCCGGCGCCGTTTGTCATATTCTGACACCATGTTTTTC
Source organism: Selenomonadaceae bacterium (assembly GCA_963678095.2). Classification (GTDB taxonomy): domain Bacteria; phylum Bacillota; class Negativicutes; order Selenomonadales; family Selenomonadaceae. The sequence continues at coordinate 2,122,571 of OY782746.1, forward strand.
ATATATTTTTCGCCGTGGCGGAGCGCCTCTACGGCAGCTATTTGAGCGGTGATCGGAGCGCACAACATGGTATATTGATGAATTTTTGTCATGGCAGCGATGATGACTGGATTTGCCAGGGCATAACCGATTCGCCAGCCGGTCATGGCATAAGCTTTAGAAAATCCATTGAGCAAAATCGTGCGGTCCTTCATGCCAGGCAGGGAGGAAAAACAGGTGTGTTCCATGCCACCATAGGTCAGATCACCATAAATTTCATCGGAAATCACAATCAAATCATATTTTTCCGCCAGATCAGCGATTTCAAGCAAGTCAAGACGTGACATTACGGCCCCGGTTGGATTGTTGGGGTAGCCAATCAGCAGGGCTTTGGTTAGGGGGGTGATTTTGGCTTCGAGTTCGGCCGCTGTGATACGGAAGTCATTGACTATTTTTGCCGCAACGGGGACCGCAATCCCACCGGCAAGGGTGACGCAAGCCTTGTAGGAGACATAGCAGGGCTCCGGGATCAGTACTTCATCTCCCTGACTGACAATGGCCCGCATCGCAAGATCAAGTCCTTCGCTGACACCAACGGTCACGAGGATTTCCTCCGCCGGGTCATAGACGGTATTGAAATTTCGTTTGTAGAGAGCGGCGATTTCCTGGCGCAATTCCAGAAGTCCGCGATTGGCGGTATAGGCGGTAAAGCCTTGTTCAAGTCCATAAACGCAGCTTTCGCGGATGGCCCAGGGGGTAATGAAATCAGGCTCGCCGACACCAAGCGAAATGACATCCTCCATTTCGGCAGCGATGTCAAAAAATTTACGAATTCCCGAGGGAGCCAGTTCATTTACGGCTGTTGAGAGACGGTTTTCCCAGTTCATGGCGAAACCACCAGCCTGCGATCGCGTTCCTTGTCATTGAGGATCACGCCATCTTTTTTGTAAGGCTTGAGCATGAAATGGCTACGGGTCGAAATAACGCCTTCAATGGTGGACAGGCGCTTGGCGACAAAGTTGGCGATGTCGCGCAGCGATTTTCCTTCGATGATGACCAGCAGGTCGTAGCTGCCAGACATCAAAAAGACAGAACGCACTTCTTCAAAACGATAGATCCGTTCGGCGATGGCGTCAAAGCCTACTTCACGCTGTGGCGACACATTGACCTCAATCATGGCGGTAACCTTGTCATCCCCGAATTTTTCCCAGTCGATGAAGGTCGTATAGTTTAAGATCACGCGGTCCTTTTCGAGTTTTTTCATCTGCTGTTCAACTTCATATTCGGAACGGTGCAGCATGGCCGCCAGTTCGTGGACCGGACGGCGAGCGTCGTGTTCCAGTAATTCCAGTAATTCTCGCATAAAACTCACTCCTCATGATTTCTTTTCACAGCAGGGCTGTGAAGAATATGCTATAATGGGAAAATAAAAAAGCCCCCGTCCGAAAAGGACGAGGACAAATGTTCCCGTGGTACCACCTTAGTTAGCAAAATGCTCACTCGAAGCCGTTAACGCCGGCTTTACGGCAAGGCTTACTCCTCTAAGGTTTCGGCCCGCAGCTCCTGAGCAGCTTTCCAAATTTAATTCTGACGATTCGCACCGACCATCGTCTCTCTGAAAAGAATTTAAATTTGTACTTCCTCAATCATTGCGTATATGTGTATATTTGTATAAAATAATAACATACACGCAAATGATATTGCAAGGATATTTTTTGACAATTTGCAATATGATTAAAATAAAGGGGCGATATTCATGATTATCGGAAATATTGACAAACTTGCTGACGAGTTTAACTCGTATCCGCCGGCAATTAAGCGCGGATTGCAGTTTTTGCGGGAGACTGATTTTACTAAGCTACCGCCAGGAAGATATGAAATTGACGGCGATGCAATATATGCTACACTCCAGCATTATCAGACACGCTGCAGTGATGAATGTCGCCCGGAAGCACATGAAAAATACATAGATATTCAGTATGTCGTTAAAGGTTCGGAATATCTGGGCTGGTGTGTCGCCGCCCCGGATCTTGAAATCGATCAGACGTATGACGCAGCAAAAGACCTGGTCTTTTACAAAAAATTGTTACCGGAAAGCAATGTCCTGCTCACGGAAAGAATGTTTGCCGTTTTATATCCGCAGGATGTGCACCGCCCTTGCTGTATGGTGGATAATGCCAGTCCGGTAATCAAAGTAGTTGTAAAGATCGCGGTCAGCTGTTTAGAAAAATAGATAAGGGCTGCGTCAGCAGTGAATAAAATTTTGGAGGTTGGGGAATTTCATGACTGTAAGAAGAATTTTTGTAGAAAAGCGCCAGGGATTTTTTGATATACCAGCGCAGGCTTTATGTGCAGATCTGCGGGAGAGTTTCGGCTTGACAAATCTGCGGACCGTGCGCATCGTTCAGCGCTATGATATTGAAGGACTGAGTGATGAAGAATACAGCCAGGCGCGCAGCATCGTATTTTCTGAGCCGCCAGTTGACGTCGTCTACGATGAAACTCTGCCGGATTTTCCGAATTCCCGTGTATTTGCGGTAGAATATCTGCCGGGTCAATACGACCAAACAGCGGATTCGGCAGCCCAGTGCGTCCAGCTACTGACACAGAAAGAACGTCCGGTAATTGCTACAGCCAAGGTGATCATTCTCGTCGGTGACATCGATGAAGAAACATTTGCTAAAATCAAAGCGTATTGCATCAACGAAGTCGAATGCCGGGAGGCTTCCCTGCTGAAACCGGAAACACTGAATCTTACGGCAGAGTTGCCCCAGGATGTAGAAGTGCTGACTGGCTTTGGGCAAAAAAGCGAGGCTGAGCTGCAAGCGTTTATGGATGCGCGCGGCTTTGCGATGAGCTTTGAAGATCTGCAATTCTGTCAGTCATATTTTCGTGATACCGAAAAAAGAGACCCAACGATTACCGAAATCCGCGTAATTGATACGTATTGGTCGGATCATTGCCGCCATACGACTTTTACTACAGCGATCGATCTGGTTGACATTGAAAAGGGGTATTTCTCTGCACCGCTTGAACAGGCTTATGCGCGTTATCTTGAAGATCGCCGGGAAATTTATGGCGATAAACAGCGCGACATCACATTGATGGATATTGCTGTAATGGGAATGAAGTCGCTGCGCAAGCAGGGAAAGCTGGATGACCTCGACCAATCGGAGGAAATCAATGCCTGCAGCATTGTCGTCAATGCGGAGATCAATGGCGAAAATGAAGAATGGCTGGTCATGTTTAAAAATGAAACCCATAACCATCCGACGGAAATTGAACCGTTTGGCGGGGCGGCAACCTGCCTTGGCGGGGCAATTCGTGATCCGCTGTCGGGACGTTCGTATGTCTATCAGGCGATGCGGGTAACCGGAGCGGCAGATCCTCGTCGCAAGGTTTCGGAAACGATGCCGGGCAAGCTCCCACAGAAAAAGATTACCCTCGGGGCTGCGGCTGGATACAGCTCTTATGGAAATCAGATCGGCCTGGCTACTGGCGAGGTTACCGAAATATATCATGAAGGTTTTGCCGCCAAACGAATGGAAATTGGTGCTGTCATTGCCGCTGCACCCAAGGTCAATGTTGTACGTGAAGTGCCAAAAATTGGCGATGTGATTGTCCTTGTTGGTGGGCGTACCGGACGGGACGGCTGCGGTGGAGCAACAGGATCGTCAAAAGAGCATACGCAGGAGTCGTTGACTTCTTGCGGCGCAGAAGTACAAAAAGGGAATCCACCGACGGAACGCAAAATTCAGCGCCTGTTCCGCAATCCGGCGGTAAGCCAGATGATCAAGCGCTGCAATGATTTTGGTGCTGGCGGCGTAGCGGTTGCCATCGGGGAACTGACCGAAGGACTGCGGATTGACCTTGATTTGGTACCGAAAAAGTACGAAGGGCTTGATGGTACCGAACTGGCAATTTCTGAATCCCAGGAACGCATGGCAGTCGTAATTGCCAAGGAAAATAAAGCGGAATTTATAAAATATGCGCAGGAAGAAAACCTCGAAGCGACGCAGGTAGCTGTGGTGACGAGCGATCGCCGTTTGCGCATGAATTGGCGCAATTCGGCCATTGTTGATCTAAGCCGGGATTTCCTCGACACCAATGGCGTCAAACAGCATGTCAGCATCACGGTGCAACAACCGGATGACAAGAATGGCTATTTCCAGCAGCTCCCGGAAGGCGTAAAAAAATGTGGCAGCGATCTCGAGCTTGCCTGGCTGGAAAATCTGAAAGATCTCAATGTCTGCAGCCAGAAAGGTCTGGCGGAACGTTTTGATTCGACGATTGGTGCCAATACGGTCCTGATGCCGTTTGGTGGCAAAAAGCAGCTGACGCCGGCAGAAGGCATGGTGGCCAAGCTGCCGGTACTGGGCGGAGAGACTACGACGGCTACCGCGATGACCTACGGCTTCAATCCGTATCTGTCAGAATGGAGCCCTTTCCATGGAGCTGTTTATGCCGTGGTAGAAGCTGTTGCTAAAATGGTAGCTCTTGGCGGTCGTTATGATAAGATCCGTCTGACCTTGCAGGAATATTTCGAGCGTCTAGGAAAGGACAGCGAAAAATGGGGGAAACCGTTCAGCGCATTGCTTGGCGCTTTGTGGGCCCAGCATGAATTTGAGATCCCGGCAATCGGCGGGAAGGATTCGATGTCCGGAACCTTTGAGGAACTCAATGTACCGCCATCCCTGATTGCCTTTGCCGTCGATGTCATGCATGCTGGCAATGCCATTTCACCGGAATTTAAATTGGTTGGCAATAAGGTTTACGCGGTGCCAGCTCCAAGAGATGCCTATGATCTGCCTGTGTTTGATAAGCTCAAGAAGAATTTTTCACAGATCAGTGAACTGATTGCAGCGAAAAAAGTCTTTGCAGCGCAAAGTGTTCGGGGCGGCGGCATTGCTGCTGCTGTTACCAAGATGTGCCTTGGCAACGGCATTGGATTCTCGTTCAGCAAGGATTTGCGGCGGGAAGACCTGTTTGGCTGTAATTACGGCATGATCTTGCTTGAGGTAGCAGAACACACCGATGTGTCGAAAATTCTTGCCCGGACGGGATACTACGAACTTGGACGCACAGTCGAAGTTCCGAACATTATCTGCGGCAAAGCCGTTATCAGTATTGCCAAGGCAGAAAAGACATATGGCGCAGTTTTGGAAAAGATTTTCCCTACCCAGACGCGGGAAAATACAAAGCAGGCAAGCTGTGTTACGTATAAACAGGGAAACAAAACAGTGGCGCAGTCCTCCTATGCAAAACCGCGGATTTTTATTCCCGTCTTTCCAGGGACGAACTGTGAATACGATTCAGTGCGAGCCTTTGAACGAGCCGGCGGGCAGGCCTCTACCTGCATTGTTCGCAATCTGACGCCGCAGGCAGTTGAGCAGTCGGTACACGCAATAGTCAAAGGCATCAGCGAATCTCAGATTGTCATGCTGCCTGGAGGGTTTAGCGGCGGGGATGAGCCTGACGGCTCGGGCAAGTTTATCGCGGCGATGTTCCGCAATCCCCGGATTAAAGAGGCCGTGATGAATTTGCTGCAGAAACGGGACGGACTGATGCTTGGTATCTGCAACGGATTCCAGGCCTTGATCAAACTAGGGCTCGTGCCATATGGTGAAATTACCGATCTGACGGTCGATGCGCCGACACTGACCCATAATCAGATTGGCCGCCATGTTTCCTGCATGGTCAACACCAAGGTCGTGTCCAATCTGTCGCCTTGGTTCAATAATGTCGCGGTGGGCGATGTTCATACGATTGCCGTTTCGCATGGGGAAGGCCGTTTTGTCGCTTCGCCGGATATCATTGCCAAACTGCGCATTCGTGGACAGATTGCGACGCAGTATGTCGATGAACTCGGCAATCCATCCCTGAATATACCGTTTAATCCGAATGGGTCAGTTGATGCGATTGAAGGCATAACGAGCCCGGATGGCCGTGTCCTCGGGAAAATGGGTCACTCGGAGCGAATGGGCGAAAATGTGGGAATCAATATTCCTGGGCACAAAGATCAACAGATATTTGACGCGGGGGTCAGATATTACAAATAATTAAACAGGCGCGAAAATAAGAGGAGTATTCTTTTGCCCGGTAATAGGCAAAAGAATACTCCTCTTATTGCCGTCCTTATGCAAAATGAAATAGCTGTTTAATAGAATTTTAAGAAGGATGTATATGGAAAAAATTGGCGAAAAAATTAAAAGAATGCGTATACAGAAGAATCTGACGCAGGAGGAACTGGCAAATCGTTGCGAACTGTCAAAAGGCTTTATTTCCCAGGTTGAACGGGAACTTACATCCCCTTCCATTGCTACGCTGGTTGATATTCTGGAGTCTTTGGGTTCAAACCTGCGGGATTTTTTTGCTGCCGGACAGGATGAGAAAATTATTTTCAAGGTGACGGATGTATTCGTCAAGGAAGACGAAACGCTGGGAGGACAGGTAAAATGGCTGATCCCCAATGCCCAGAAAAATGCAATGGAACCGATATATCTGACCTTGCAGCCGCAAGGCCGGACCGAACTGCAGTCGCCCCATGAAGGAGAGGAATTTGGCTATGTGCTCAGTGGGACAATTATGCTGCAACTGGGTAACCGGCAGTACAGAGTGCAAAAGGGCGAAAGCTTTTATTTTGTGCCGAATGCCGAGCATTATTTGGCCAATGCAGGTAAAAATAAAGCAAGCGTGCTCTGGGTGGTTACACCACCTACTTTTTAGGCTGGCAGAGGGGAAACCGCGTATAGCAGAGAGGTCGCCAAATGTCAGATCGGCTGAGGAGATAAATGGCGGTTGCTAAATTAAATCCGACAAAAATGATAAGAATTCTTGCTCTCCCTGATAATTGTTGCTATAATAAATGAGAAGTAGTGGAGAATTATTATTGCTTGATGGGAGCGTGAGGGTTATAAATTTTAAAGAACTGGAGCAGGGTGATAAAAAAATTATCGATGGTTTTTTTCAAACGCGTTATTATGAAAATGCCCATTTTAATTTTACGAATCTGTTTATGTGGCGGCGAGCCTATAATATCATGTGGACGGTCGAGGACGATGTCCTTTATATGAAGGCACAGTGGGAGGGAAAAGAGTTTGCCCTGCAGCCCTTTGGCCCGGAAGGGAAAATGGAGGCAGCTATATCCCGCTGGCTGGAGTATTTTAAACAGCAGGGCAGGGAATTTTCCATGTCTGGAATCGATGCCGCTATGGCGGAGCAGTTCAGACATTATCCACAGGTTGAGTTTATACTCAGTGCTAATCGGGATGATTTTGATTATGTCTATCGCAGTGAAGACCTGATTAAACTGGCTGGCAGGAAATTTCATGCCAAAAAAAATCATCTGAACAGTTTTCATAAGACCTATCCAGAAGCTGAATATCAGCCGATTACGGAAGAGATTATTTTGCAGTGCAAGCTGACCATCAATGGTTGGTACCGCAAGCACAGCCAGGAGGCGCCGGATGATCCCTTTATTGCCGCTGAACGCGAGGCGATCATTGAAGTTCTCAATCATTTTTCGGAGTTGCAGCTTAAAGGCGGGGCAATTCTTCTTGGTAAGCGTGTAGTGGCCTTTACTTTTGGTGAACAGCTCAATCGCGATACGGCTGTGATTCATGTCGAAAAAGCTGATCCTGAAATTAGGGGTGCCTATCCGGCCATCAATCAAAGCTTTGTTGCTGATGCCTGGGCGGATCTGGAATTTATCAACCGGGAAGAAGATATGGGAATTGAGGGCTTACGTAAGGCCAAGGAAAGTTATCGGCCGGTTAAACTCATTGAAAAATACACGGTTCAGCTGAAAAAATAGCATCTAAAATAAGGGGTTCTGGTCAACTTTTTTGGCCGGAGTCCCTTATTTAGATACTAGGAAAAATTCTGGTTGGCAATCTGAAACCCTTACGATATAATGTAACATAGTGCATTTTTAAGGAGCAGAAAGAATGAACAAAGTAATTGTCACCGTCATTGGCAGCCAAAAGGATGCTGCCGGCGAAGAAAACAGCATAAAAATGGTGGCACAGGGGAAGCATTACTGCCGCAATGGCATGAATTACGTTTTATATGAAGATACGAGTCTAAGCGGGGAACAGGGAACGTCAACGCTGCTGAAAATAGCAGACGACTCGCTGACGCTGTTGCGGCAAGGGGCCGTTGTGCAGGAACAGTATTTTGCCAAAGCGGAGGAGAGTGCCAGCGTTTACAAGACGCCTTACGGCGAATTGAATTTATCCATAAAGACAAAAGATATCGATATTGTTTATGGTTCCATCTCAGGCAATATCAGTATAAATTATGATCTTTCGATCAATGGGCAGTGGCAGAGCAGCAATACGCTGCGGATTGATATCTGTGCTGATCAGACGGAAAATAAAAATTTGAATTGAACAGGAGGCATTTTTTGTTTTGGATATCAAAGAAACATTGCTTAAAGGAATTGTAGCAGCTGTTGAACAGGCAGTAGCAGAAGGGGTTTTCCCATCAGACCAGTGCCCGGAAATCATCCTTGAAGTACCGCCGCAGAAAGAGTTTGGTGATTTTGCTACAAGTTTTGCCATGAAGGCAGCACGGGCTTATAAGATGAACCCGCGCAAGATTGCCGAGGAACTTGCGTCTCGGCTGCAAGGCGATTGGCTGGAAAAAACAGAGATCGCCGGTCCGGGCTTCATAAATTTCTATCTTAAATCGGATGTTATTTACGATCAACTCGCAGCAATCATTGCTGCCGGCAGTGAATATGGGAACTTAAACCAGGAAAACCCGCCTAAAATCCAGGTGGAATATGTCAGTGCGAACCCGACCGGGCCGCTTCACGTCGGACATGGCCGCGGAGCTGCGGCGGGAAGTGCACTGGTTAATCTTCTGCGAGCTGCCGGCTATGATGTTTCAAGCGAATACTACATCAATGATGCCGGCAATCAGATAGATAATCTGGCAGCTTCCGTAAATGCCCGTTATTTGGAATTGCTAGGGAAGCCGACCGAATTTCCGGAAAACGGCTACCATGGGCAGGATATTGTCGATACAGCCAAACGGATTATCAAGAAATCTGGCGATGCATACCTGAAGCTTGAGGCGGCAGAGCGGCTGGAGGTCTTTAAGGAGGTTGCACTGCAGGAGAAGCTGGCGGCATTAAAAGAAGATCTGGCAGCCTTTAATGTCGAGCATGATGTCTGGTTTAGCGAACGCACCTTGCATCCGGACGCAGTAAAAGATGCCTGCCATTTTTTACAAGAAAATGGGAATGTATATGAACAAGACGGAGCGTTGTGGCTGAAATCGACGGCGTATGGTGACGATAAGGACCGTGTTGTCATCCGTGACAACGGGGTGCCTACATACCTGGCGGCCGATATCGCTTATCATCGTGACAAATTTGTCCGCGGGTTTGACAAAGTTATCAATATATGGGGAGCGGATCATCATGGCTATATCTGCCGGGTTAAAGCGGCTGTAAAGGCCCTTGGCTATAATCCGGATGATCTTGAAGTCATGCTGCTGCAGATGGTTAGTCTGTACCGCAATGGCGAGCTCGTAAAAATGTCAAAACGCACGGGTCAAAGTGTAACGCTGGCCGAGCTTATTGAAGAAGTGGGAACGGATGCCGCACGATATTTCTTCATCATGCGTTCGCTGGACAGTCAGCTCGATTTTGATCTTGATTTGGCAAAGTCTAAGTCAAATGAAAATCCGGTATATTATATTCAATATGCCCATGCGCGCATTTGCAGCATTTTCCGACAGGCCGCTGAGTCTGGTCTGACGATGGCGGCTCGGCCGAAGCTTGAGCTCTTGACGGATGAGTCGGAAATTACCCTAATCAAAAAGATGGCAGCTTATGGGGAAGAAATCGCCTATGCTGCCAGTGAGCGGGCGCCGCACCGCATTGCCCGGTACGCACATGAAATTGCCAGCGATTTCCACAGTTTCTATAATCGCTGCCGGATCATGGGTGTGGATACAGACCTGGCGCAGGCCCGTCTGGCACTTGTCGGTGCAGTGGCCAGTGTAATCCGGCATTCGCTGGGGATACTTGGCGTCAGTGCCCCGGAAAAAATGTAAACTACTATAGGGATAAAATAGATAAAAGCAGATATTTTGAGAGGAGTTTTAAGCTTGGATTTTTTAAACAGTTCAGAAGTCGATGTGGCTTATTATGTATTATCACAAAAAGGGGAAACTATGTATTATAAGGATCTTGTCATGGAGGTTATTGACAAGACACATAAACCGGTGCAGTCACTGTCGGGGGCAATTGCCGAAGTATACACACTGATCAATGTAGACAGCCGTTTTCATCACGCAGGCAAGAGCATGTGGGGTCTTACCGAATGGAATCCGCCAGAAGTTAAACGTACCCACACTACTTCGACGACAACTACTAAAACGACAGGAACCAAGACAAAAACGACAAGCCGCCGCCGGGAAAAACTTCTAGAAGGAATTCAGGAAGAGGAATAGGCGAAAAGTAAAAATGCTCTTGCTTTACGGTTTTAAAAAAGGTATAATAGCCGAATGTGTTTTAGTTTGAGCTGGATAATTTCTATCATAAAATGGGGAGCACAAAGGATGATTTATAGGAGGATTTTTACATGGTAAAGTATATTTTTGTTACCGGTGGGGTGGTATCTTCCCTGGGCAAGGGAATTACAGCTGCTTCGTTGGGACGCTTGCTGAAAAGTCGCGGCATCAAGGTAACGATTCAGAAATTTGACCCGTATATCAATATTGATCCGGGGACGATGAGTCCATACCAGCACGGCGAGGTTTTTGTCACTGATGACGGAGCGGAAACGGATTTGGATCTGGGTCATTATGAGCGTTTTATTGACATCAACCTCACAAAAGGATCGAATATCACGGCGGGCAAGGTATACTGGTCTGTGTTGAATAAAGAACGCAAGGGAGATTATCTTGGCAGTACGGTACAGGTGATCCCGCATATTACCAATGAAATCAAGCAGCGAGTCTATGATGTCGCTTCGGCGGATGATGCGGAAGTTGTCATTACCGAAATTGGTGGAACGGTTGGCGATATCGAGAGTCTGCCTTTTATGGAAGCAATTCGTCAGGTGAAAAAGGAAGTCGGGAAAAATGACGTTCTCTATATTCATGTGACGTTGGTGCCTTATATTTCGGCCGCTGGTGAGCTTAAGACAAAGCCGACGCAGCATAGTGTAAAAGAATTGCGCAGCATTGGCATTCAGCCGGATATTCTTGTCTGCCGTGCGGACAAACCGATTTCCAAGGAAATGAAGGACAAGCTGGCGTTGTTCTGTGATGTTGATACGGATGCGGTTATTGAAAATCGCACAGCATCAACGATTTATGAAGTGCCATTGATGATGCAAAAAGAAGGCCTTGATAAAATCGTATTGAATAAACTCAATATGGATTACAGCCCGGCAAAGATGGACGATTGGGAAAAAATGGTTTACAAAATCAATCATCCGTCCAAAAAGGTTAAAGTTGCGGTGGTCGGCAAGTACGTAGAACTGCCGGATGCCTATATATCGGTAACGGAAGCATTGCATCATGCGGGGATTTCCAATGATGCTGAAGTGAAAATCCAGTGGGTAAATGCAGAAGAAATTGAAGCGGATGGCACGGATTTTGATGAAGTGTTTTCTGGCTGTAAAGGGATTCTTGTTCCTGGCGGATTTGGTGATCGTGGTGTTGAAGGCAAGATCCGGGCCATTCAATATGCCCGGGAAAACAAGATACCATTTCTTGGCTTATGCTTGGGAATGCAGTGTGCGGTCATCGAATTTGCCCGTCATGTATGTGGCATGACGGATGCAAACAGCTCTGAATTCAATCAGGAAACAAAGCATCCGGTGATTGATCTGATGCTGTCACAGGTTGATGTTGAAGACAAGGGTGGTACCATGCGTCTTGGTTCGTATCCTTGCAAGGTGACAGCGGGAACAAATACACAGGCCGCGTATGGCGCGGATTTGATTCATGAACGCCACCGTCATCGCTTTGAATACAACAATGCTTTCCGGACGGCGCTTTCTTCAGCCGGTCTTGTAGTTGCCGGGACTTTACCGGATGACAGTCTGGTAGAAATTGTTGAGGTAAAGGATCATCCGTGGTTTGTCGCGTCTCAGTTCCACCCGGAACTCAAGTCCAGGCCTAACAATCCTCATCCGCTGTTTAGGGATTTTGTCAAAGCAGCACTGGGCAATAAATAAAAAATTTATGCAAATAGGAATGATCATCCGGAATCGGGTGGTGGTTCCTATTTTTCACTTTATTTGCAGGCAGGATTTCCTCAGTAGCTGGCGAATCTCCCATAGTAAAGGATGGGGAAGAGGTGATAAGCTTGGTTGTGCAGGCAATTTGTTCAATCGCCCTTTACTGCCAGCGCTGTGGCAAGCTTCATATCCATGAGATACCGTATTTCACAGGCAGCCAGCAATTGGTTTTAAAATGTAGCTGTAAACAGGAACAGGCAGTGCTCCTGCGACCAGATGCGCAGCATTTAAAGATACAGATCCCTTGTGTGCTCTGCAGCTTACGGCAGGAGTATTCGTATGAGCTCAAAAAATTGCGGCGGTTGATGCTTGAAAAAATATATTGCCGTCGCGACCGGTTTGAGCTTGGGTATATTGGCAGAAAACGAAAAATAGAAGAATTGCTCAGCTTTAGCCGTCGTGAGTTTGAAGCTTTGCCACAGGAAGAGGCCGCTGATCCGATTGAGCAGCAGCAGCTGCTGCTCGAGGCATTGAACCTCGTACATGATATTGCTGCTGCGGGCAATATTATTTGTCCTTGCGGCAGTAAAGCCATTGCGGCTGATATCCGCGGCAGTTTTCTTGTGGTTGAATGCAGCCGCTGCGGCAGCTATCATATAGTATCCGCGGAAACAGAAACGGATGTGGAGCAGCTTCGTCAAATGGAATACATTGATTTGATGTCCTATGGCTGCTGTCACAGCAAACATTGAATATATGGTAGCCTATGTAGCCATTATTTTTTAGCGTCGCCTGTCGGCGCTTTTTTTGTTAACTTGACGTTGGCCTAAACAAAAGGATATAATGAAAAGGAATTTTTTTATAAACGACAGGGGCTGGTGCAGGGTTTCGGAGGAAACTGCAACAGTCCCCTTTTGGCATGAATGGGATAGGTGGCAAGATGAAAGAATTTTTTGCAGCGATGCTGCAGGACAGTGCGGTTGGCAAAATCGTCCGCTGTTTTGGTAAAGAAAAATCGCAGAGCCTGGTGTATGGCTTGGCGGGTTCACAAAAACACGCTGTATTTGCTGCGTGTTACAGCAAAAACCGACGAACAATGGTCATTGTGACGAATAACCAGGAGACACTCGAAAACTGGCGGGCTGACTTGACCGCCCTGTTGCCCGAGGCGGCAATTGTAGAGCTGCCGCAGGTGGATGTCGTCAATTTTTCGGCAGCAGCTAAGAGTCGTACCCAGGCCGCCAGACGTCTCGATGTCCTCGGGCGTTTGATGCGCCAGGAGAAAGTTATTGTACTGGCTACGGCCGCGGCTGCGGTGCAAAAGGGTCTTTCCCGGCAGGAGTTTGAGCGCAGCAGCCTGCATCTAAAGCTCGGTGAGGTTATGGGGCGGGAACAACTGCTCACACGGCTGGTACAGCTTGGTTATGAGCATGCGGAACAGGTGGAAGGCCTGGGCCACTTCAGTGCGCGCGGCGGGATTGTGGATGTGTTTCCGATCAATGCTCAGATGCCATTTCGCATTGAGTTTTTTGATGATGAAGTCGATTCCTTGCGGGAATTTGATGCGGCCAATCAACTTTCGCGGCGAAATATCAGTGAAATCACCATTTTGCCGCTGGCCCAGCTCGATGCCGATGGTAGTCCAGCGATGTTTTTGTCCTACTTTGAAGGCAATGGAGTTGTGCTGCTTGATGAACCGATGCGAATCCGGGATGAAATTGCAACGATCGTCAAAGAAAATCCCGAAGCCAAACAGCAGATTTTTAGCTGGGAAGATATGACGTTAGAAGCTCAAAAAAATAATGTCATTTATACGGCGCTGATGCTGCAGAAAATACAATTTTCTCAGCCGGAGGAACTGGTCAGTGTTACGGTAAAGGCGGTGGCGCCGTTTCAAAAGCAGATGGACATGATGGCCGATGAGGTGAAGAACTGGCTCGAGCGGGGCGAACGGGTGCTTGTATTTATGAGTGATGCAAAAAAGGCACAGTCATTGCGCGATATTCTGGCGGAGCACAAAATCGCCTCGGTCTGCCGGCAGCAACCGGAAATTATTTCAGCTAACATTGTGACAATTGCCGAAGGAACGCTGCTCAATGGATTTGAATTGCCACAGGCACGGTTGGTTGTGATTACGGAACGCGATATCCTTGGCCGGCAAAAGAAGAAATTGCCGCCACGGCAAACGAGTAGTGATCGGATAGCACATTTTCGAGATATCAATATAGGGGATTATGTCGTTCATGCCAGCCACGGAATCGGGAAATACCTCGGCGTAGAAACGCTTGATGTTGGAGGATTGAATCGTGACTACCTGCACATAAAATATGGTGGCGATGATAAACTTTTTGTGCCAACCGATCAGGTGCAGTTACTGCAAAAATATATTGGGTCAGAAGGCGAGGCGCCGCGGCTGCACCGCATGGGGGGCAACGAATGGAACAAGGCTAAGGCCAAGGCCCGGGCCTCGGTACAGGATATTGCCAAAGAATTGTTGCATATTTATGCGCAGCGGATGAATGCCCACGGCATTGCTTTCTTGCCTGATACCCCTTGGCAGCATGAGTTTGAAGAGGCTTTTCCCTATGAGGAAACTCCTGACCAGCTCCGGGCGGTTGCTGAAATCAAAGCAGATATGGAACAAGAGCAGCCGATGGAGCGTTTGCTCTGCGGTGACGTTGGCTTTGGGAAAACAGAAGTTGCAATTCGGGCGGCATTTAAGGCGGTGATGAGCGGCAAACAAGTGGCGGTACTTGTGCCGACAACCGTGCTGGCACAACAGCATTTTCAGACCTTCAGCAGCCGCTTTGAGGGATTTGGTCCGAATATAGATGTGATCTGCCGGTTTCGTTCCCCCAAGGAGCAAAAGGAAACATATGCCAAGGTCGAAAGCGGACAGGTTGATATACTGATTGGGACGCATTCCATTCTCAATGCCAATCATGTACGCTTTAAGGATCTTGGGCTCTTGATTGTCGATGAAGAACAGCGCTTTGGCGTGGCTCAAAAAGAAAAAATAAAGAAGCTTGCTAAAAATGTTGATGTATTGACACTGAGTGCGACCCCAATTCCGCGCACGCTCCACATGTCGCTTGTTGGGGCGCGTGATATGAGCATCATTGAGACACCGCCAGAGGAACGCTTTCCGGTGCAGACTTATGTTATTGAAAACAATGATATCATCATTCGCGATGCAATTCGCCGGGAATTAAAGCGTGGCGGGCAGGTATATTTTGTCTACAATCGGGTTGAGACAATTGATAAAATGCGGGCCAAGCTTGCTGAAATGCTGCCGGATGCCCGGATACAGACAGCGCACGGACAGATGCCGGAAGACTTGCTGGAACAGGTTATGAGTGATTTTTATGAAAACAAATATGATATTTTGCTGGCGACCAGCATTGTGGAGAATGGGCTGGATGTAGCGAATGCCAATACGATTATTGTCTATAATGCGGATCATTTTGGCCTGTCACAGCTCTACCAGATGCGTGGACGTGTCGGGCGTTCGACGCATATGGCCTTTGCCTATTTTGTCTATCAAGCCGATAAAGTGCTGACAGAGATGGCAGAAAACGATTGCAGGCAATCAAGGAATTTGCTGAACTCGGCGCGGGGTTCAAGATTGCGATGCGGGATCTTGAAATTCGTGGTGCCGGGAATCTGCTCGGGTCCCAGCAGCATGGGCACATTGCCAGTGTCGGCTTTGAAATGTACTGCCGAATGCTTGATGAAGCGGTGCAGGAACTCAAAACGGGTGTGCCGTCAGTTGAACACATCGAGCCCATCATTGAGGTTCAGGTAGAGGCTTATATTGACGGGGGTTACATTGATGATGCGATGCACAAGATTGAAGTTTATCAGCGCATAGCCGCTCTTCGAACGGGTGAGCAGATCCGCACTTTACTAGATGAACTGATTGACCGCTTTGGGGATCCGACGAAACCGGTTATGAATTTGCTGCAGGTAGCGCGCATAAAAAATTATGCACGTAGCCTCGGCGTTAAGTCGATTATCGAAAAACCGGCTTTTTTGGAAATTGCCTTTGGCCCACAGCCAAAGTTTGAACTAGATAATATGCTTGCCCTCAGCAGCCGGTTGGGATCCATGATGAAAATATTGCCCGGGGCCGCGCAGCTCGTCCGGATTAAGCTGACACCGGCAACGAAAAAAGGCATATTAAATTATCTGACGCGGTTGCTGATGGTGCTGGCTGGTGAAGATACAGGAAAAATAAAGCCGAAGAAACAATAGAGGAGGCCTTTTTTTGGGAACAATAACAATTGTAGGATTAGGACCGGGGCCGTTTGGTCTGATAACGATGGAAACCTGGGAGCAAATGCAGCAGGCTGAACAGTTGCTGCTGCGAACAACCGTTCATCCGACGGTGGCTGAATTGGAAAAGCGGGGATTACGGTTTAGCTCCTATGATACGATGTATGAAACTGGAGCAACCTTTGAGGAAGTTTACAGCCGAATTGCCGCGGATGTTGTCCGGCGGGCCAAAGAGGGGCAGCAGATTGTCTATGCCGTGCCGGGGAGCCCCCTGGTTGCGGAACGGACGGTGATCATGATCCGTGAGCTGGCTCGCAAGGAGGGGCAGCTCGTCCATATATTGCCGGGAATGAGCTTTGCGGAAGTCCTTTATGTCCGACTCGGCATTGATCCGATCGATGGACTGACAATTCTCGATGCCGCAGACCTGTCTTCTTTGCCGGCGGATATGCCGACGGCACTTGTCGTGACCCAGGTGTATAATCAGCAGGTGGCATCGGAGGCTAAACTCAGCTTGATGGAAATTTATCCGGATGACCATCCGGTGATGCTCGTGCGCAACCTTGGGCTGGAAGATGAAAAAATTCTCCCGCTGCCACTTTATGAAATTGACCGGCAGAGTCGCATTGATCACCTTACAAGCCTGTATGTACCGGCAGCTCCAGCCAAAACACGGGAGTTTACGCTTGACCCGTTGACCGACATTATGGCCCGGCTGCGCGCACCAGATGGCTGCCCTTGGGATATTTTGCAGACACATGGTTCGCTGCGCAGCAATCTGGTGGAAGAGGTTTATGAAGTGATTGAAGCGATTGACCTTGAGGATGCTGAACTGCTTTGTGAAGAGCTCGGAGACCTTTTGCTACAGATCGTATTTCATGCCCGCATGGCGGAGGAAACCGAGAGCTTTTCTATGCAGGATGTAATTGATGGTATCAGTAGCAAGCTGATCCGGCGGCATCCGCATGTTTTCGGACAGATATCTGTAAGAGATGCCGGTGAAGTCCTGTTGAACTGGGAGCAGATTAAGAAAGAAGAGAAAAAGGAGCGCACATCACTGCTCGATGGAGTTCCGAAAGATCTGCCAGCACTGATGGGAGCCGGTAAATTGCAGCAAAAAGCGGCAAAAGCCGGTTTTGACTGGAACGACATCGGACCGGTATGGGAGAAACTTGACGAAGAGATCGCTGAACTCAAACAGGCAATCCGGCAGCAGGACCCAGCCAATACCGAGGAAGAACTGGGGGATGTTTTATTTTCTGTCGTGAATTTGGCGCGCTTTTTAAAAGTGGATGCTGAAACAGCGCTGCGACGTACAAATGGGAAATTTAAACAGAGGTTTTCACATGTGGAAGCCCGGGTTAAGGCGAGTGGACATTCCTGGAAAGAATTTACCCTGGAAGAGCTGGATGCTTTTTGGGAAGAGGCAAAAAGGTAGATTTTTCCTGGATTTTGGGTAGATTTTCCCTAATTTTAAAAAAATATATATTTTTTTACAGAAAATTTACCGAATAAAGAGGAATAAGGGCGGAAACAGCGAATTAAGCTAAACGTAATCATATCAAAGGAGGCTATATTCGTGAACAAAACCGAATTGGTGGCTAGCGTTGCAGACAAAGCTGGCTTAACAAAGAAAGATGCAGAAAAAGCAGTAAACGCATTATTTGCCAGTGTCGAGGAAGCGCTTGTTAAAGACGACAAAGTCCAGGTAATTGGATTTGGCACATTTGAAGTCAAAGCACGTGAAGCAAGAAAAGGACGTAATCCACAAACGGGTGAAGAAATTACGATCCCTGCTTCCAAAAATCCTGTATTCAAAGCAGGTAAAGCATTGAAGGATGCAGTAAACAAGTAAAAACAGAAAGCCGGGTTCCTAGAACCCGGCTTTTGTTTTTTTTCGAGGTGTATGTGTATGAAGCAGCCAGGAAGGCAAAGGACGGCATTAATTACGGGCGGGACATCAGGAATTGGTCTGGCGGCGGCACGGATTTTCCTTGAGCAGGGGATACAGGTCATGCTTGCCGGACGTTCCGCTGAACGCGGCCGTGCGGCACTTGATGAATTGGCGTATCCGGAAAGCCAGGTGAGCTTTGTCAGAACGGATGTCTCTAAAACCGAGCAATGCCAACAGGCTGTGGCAGCGACGGTAGAGAAATTCGGCGGGATTGATATTCTGGTCAATTCAGCCGGAATCTACGTTGAACGAGCGATTGAACAGATGACGGAAACAGCTTTTATTGAGGTGATGGATACCAATATAAAGGGAACCTATTTTATGTGCAAATATGCGGCCGAATTTCTCAAGCAGAGTCAGCACGGGGCCATTGTAAATGTTTCCTCGGATGCCGGTGTCAACGGGAATTATCTGTGCAGTGCGTATTGTGCCTCCAAGGGCGCCGTAACGGTATTTACGAAAGCGCTTGCGCTTGAACTGGCACCTTATAAAGTCAGGGTAAACTGCATTTGTCCCGGGGATATTGATACTCCGCTTACGCAGCGTCAGTTTAATGATGCCTCAGATCACCAGGAGCAATTGCGCGAGATGAGTAGTCTTTATCCGCTTGGCCGTATCGGTACAGCGGTAGAAGCGGCAGAGGTCATTTGTTTTCTTGCTTCAGAAAAAGCAGCCTTTGTCACTGGCGCTGCCTGGAGTGTCGATGGCGGGCTCACAGCCTATTAATGCTTTCAGCAGGATTTCAGAGCAGAAGAATATATTGAAAAGCAGTACGTTTTACAGGCTAATATGAATATGTTAGAATGTATACTGCACTTATGATATAATTTATCGAGAAGCGAACGGGGTTAGCTCACAGGGCAGTATCAGGACGGCTCTGAAATGCATTTTGGCGCGATATGGTGGAGGAACGAATAAACATGCACAATAAAAATGTTCTCATTATCACAGCTTCGATAGGTTCGGGACACAATAAGGCAGCAGAAGCTATCAGCAATGAGATGAAAGCAAAATATCCTGCTGCCAGCATACATACGGTTGATTTTATGTCAACCAAAACAGCCTATCTCAACGGGCTGTTGAAGGAAATATACCTTAAAATGCTGGATTTTATTCCGAATCTGTATGAGTTTTTATATACTTTTACTGCCGGGAAATTGCCCGGATTTTCAGTACAAAGTCTTTTGGCGATGGCGATGAAGCGCAATATGGAGGGGCTGATTCGCCAGTATGAGGCCGATATCGTCATCTGCACACATCCCTTTCCCTGTGCGGCGGCTTCAAGCCTGAAAAAATCGGGCCGGCTGGAGGCTCTGCTTGTTGGCGTGATTACGGATTTTTCCGTGCACCAGATGTGGGTTTATGAAAATATTGAGCTGTATTTTGTAGCCCATCAGGCTATGCGCGAAGATCTGATACGACGGGGAATTGTGGCCGAACGAATTCGGGTGACCGGAATCCCGATAGCCAGGGTTTTTAGCAGTGAATACAATCGGCAGGAGCTATTGGGGAAATTTAATCTTGAGCCGGACATGCCGGTTATATTGATCATGGGGGGAGGTCTTGGACTGGGGGGCGTGAAATTCGCGCTACACCAGCTCGAAGCCCTTTTAATGCCACTGCAGATTTTGGTTGTTACCGGAACGAATGCGACCCTGTGGTCAGAGATCAATGAATATGCCGCCGGGTCAAAGCAGCGGGTTGAGGTCTGGGGATATTCGAATAATGTTGAAGAACTTATGGCGGTAGCAACTTGCCTGATCAGTAAGCCCGGAGCACTTACCATCTGTGAAGCCTTGGCAATGGAACTACCGATGTTGCTCCATGAGCCCATTCCGGGACCAGAAACGGAAAATGCTGTCTATGTTGCGGGCAACGGTGCGGCAGTCTGGATACAGGATAATGAAAAGCTTGGCCTGACTCTCGGACAGCTATTGTCTAAGCCGGCAGAACTCGCCAATATGCGCCGACAGGCAGGAATGTGTAAGCGCCCGCAGGCAGCGGGAGATATTGTTGATGCCATTGCTGCTTATGCAAAGCCACAGGGCCTGGTCAATAAATAAAAAATAAGAATTGGCCTTTCCAGACATATATACAGTATGGCTTTGTTTGTGATAATATATGAATATAGGACTTGGGACCGCTCGGTAGCAGGAAATTTATTTTTACAGCTGCTTAAGGCCTGAGGTAAAATAAAAGGAAATTTGGTGATTGCTATGGTACCGAAGCAGCTTGGCTGCGGGACTGACGGCAAGTGTCGATGCCCCGAATGCGACAATGTACTGGATTTTGTCGAAGGGGAACCGGTAAAAATCGTCAATGGAAAAGTTAATATGGAAGATACGGAAGATCATTATATCTGCAAAACCTGCCGGCTGGTCTTTCGGCGACTGGTTCATACGGATTACTTTAACGCCCATCCGCTGCCAAAAAAAATTAAAAAAAGTCCGGTTAAAAAGACACTGGCAACTGGTGAGTTACAGCCAATGCAGCTCAATCGAGGGGAGAACGGGCTTTGCAGCTGTCCCCGCTGTGGTGCAGATATGAGCTTTGTCGAAGGGGCTCCGGTCCGTATTGTCGATGGGAAACTCAATATGCAGGATGTCCTGGATCACTACATATGTGAGGAATGCAGTTCGGTGTACCGGAGGATTGCCGGCACGAATTATTTTCAGTGGCATGCAGAATGAATAGCGAGTGCCTGTCAACATCATGATAAAATATTCATAAGGTATTGCACCATGGAAAAAATCTCTGTATAGTATAAATGGCAGAGATTTTTTGTTCTATAAGCTGAGATGGGGAGTGAGGGCGTGAGGCAGGCTAAACGCAGCTTTAACTGGTTTGCGGTGCTGTTGCTTTTTATAGTGCTGTATTTTTCCTATACAGCAATACAGCAATATCTGCAGCTCAAGGCCATCAGCCAGGAACAGGCAGCTGTTGAAGCCAGGTTAAGCCAGGCCCAAAAGGTCAATGAGGAGCTGCTGCAGGAAAAAAATAATCTGGGGAAAATAGATTATATAGAAAAGATTGCCCGCGAAGAACTCGGCATGACGAAGCAAGGAGAAATGCCGTATATTTCATCAAAGAAGTGAATTGTCTTTTCTTGACACCTTTGAATATACGAGGTTATAATATCGTAGTAATGTAAATTTTAAGGAGGAAGTAAAATTAGTATGTCCATTGAAGTTGGCAGTGTGGTAGAAGGCGTTGTAACTGGAATCACAAATTTCGGTGCATTTGTTGAATTGCCGGGTGGCAAAGTGGGTCTTGTACATATCTCTGAAGTAGCTGATGTATATGTAAAAGACGTCAAAGATTTCCTTAAAGAAAAAGATAAAGTACAGGTAAAAGTATTGACAATTGATGAACGCGGCAAGATCGGCTTGTCCATCAAACAGTTGCAAGAAAAAAAGCCTGAAGAACAACCTGCACAGAAACCTGCGTCTTCAAGTTATAAGCCGGCGCCTCGCAGGGCACCAGCCAATGATTTCCGGAGACCAAATCGATTTAATGCTCCTTCTTTTGAAGATAAGTTGTCGAAGTTTTTAAAAGACAGTGATGAAAGACTTACTGACTTGAAGAAGAGTACGGATTCAAAACGCGGCGGCCGCGGCGGTTCGCGCAGATCTGAATAGCTGATATTCGAAAGCACTCTGAGAGGGGTGCTTTTTTGTGCTTGTAGCTACGGGCAGATAGGAGAACAGATATCATGTTGGAAAAAGTAAGACAGTGGTGCAGCCAGCAGCAGCTGTTTGTGCCGGGGGAACGCATTTTGATTGCCTGCTCGGGCGGAGCGGATTCGCTGGCGCTCACCGATGTCTTGCTGCAACTGCGACAGCCCTTACAGCTGCAACTTTATGTGGCGCATCTTGATCATATGTTGCGTGGGGACGCATCGCGCGCTGACGCGGCTTTTGTTCGTGACTTTTGCCGCCAGCATGAGCTCGTTTGCTTTATACAGGCGGCTGATGTAGCCGCTTATGCCAGCAAGCATCGTATGTCAGATGAGATGGCAGCCCGCGAAGTGCGATATGGTTTCTTGCGGGAGACGGCAGCGGCGATCGGCGGGGCAAAAATTGCGACGGCGCATCATCGTGATGACCAGGCAGAAACGGTATTGCTACATCTGCTGCGTGGCAGCGGCAGTTGTGGTCTGGCTGGGATACGTCCGGCTGCCGATGGGATAATCCGGCCCTTTCTCGGCGTAACGCGGGCAGAAATTGAAAGATATTGTCGCGAACGTAATTTGGCCCCGCGACATGATGCGACGAATGATCAAACCGAGTACACGCGCAATCGTCTGCGTCTTGAACTATTGCCGCAGCTCAGGGAAAAGTATAATCCGGCTGTTGTCGAAGCGCTTTGCCGCAGTGCGGAACTTTTGGCGGATGAACATGCGTTTATTCAGCAATATGCACGGGAGCAGTGGCCCTCTATAGTAAGGACGGAAGCGGGGGACGTTATCTTTGACCGCCAAAGGCTGCGGCTTTTGCCATCCGCTGTGCAGCGCGAGCTTTTTCGGTTAGGACTGAAGCAGGTGAAGGGTGATCTTAATGGATTTTCTTTTCTCCATATAGAGAAGATGATGGCGCTCACGGCCGCTGGCCAGACGGGTGCAACGCTTATGCTTCCCCGGGGCATTCGGATTCGCTGCCGATATGATGATTTGGAAATTTTTCGGATAACGGCGCAGCGTTCGCTGAAGCCCTTGGCGAAGATCGATTTTGAGATGGTTCTCGCAGTGCCGGGCATTACGCAAGTACAACCGCTGGGGCTGTCTGTCACGACAGAGATTGCTGAAAAATTTCCGGATTTACGAAAATCAAACAGCATCGTTTGTGACGCTGACAAACTTGAGGGACCGCTTTGCGTTCGCTGTCGCCGTCCGGGAGACCGCTTTTCGCCCAGTGGCGTTGGCGGCAGTAAAAAAATAAAAGAATACTTTATCGATCAAAAAATTGACCGGGAACGACGAGATTTTATTCCGTTGTTTTGTGATAAAAATGAAATTTTTTGGATTGGAAACTATCGTCAGAATCAGATGTCGCAGCCAGGTCCGGCAACAAAACGCTGCCTGCGGCTGACCATAAATAAATTGCCAGATGAGGAGAATATTGAAAATGATGAAAAATGATATAGAAAGAATTTTATACAGCGAGGACGATCTCGCGCAGTGCGTCCAGCGTCTGGGAGCTGAAATCAGCAAAGATTATGACGGCAAAGAGATCTTTGCCGTCGCTATTTTAAAAGGAGCCGTAGTTTTTTTTACAGATCTCATCCGCGCGATCAATGTACCGGTGCAGCTTGATTTTATGGCAGCTTCGAGCTACGGGGATGGAACAGAAACCAGTGGTGCTGTAAAAATTTTAAAGGATCTTGATTTTAGTGTAGAAGGAAAACACGTGTTGATTATTGAAGATATCATAGATTCTGGTTTGACGCTGAGTTATCTATTGAAAAATTTCAAGGACAGAAAGCCAGCCAGTGTGCGTCTGTGCACACTGCTCAACAAACCGGAACGTCGCAAGGCCAAAGTAAAGGTCGATTACTGCGGATACACCGTTCCCGATGAATTTTTGGTTGGTTATGGTCTTGACTATGCGGAAAAATACCGTAATCTGCCTTATATCGGCATTCTAAAAAAGGAAATATATTCCTAAAATGCAGGTGGTGTTTACAAAAATTCCGTCAGGGCGGAAGATATGATGTTTAAATTGTTAAATGCTTTATTTGATGATATAATAAATTCCTATGGAGCCCCGTGTAACAACGTGCTCCGCAGAGAGGGAGGGCGACTGTTTGAATAAGTTTTTGCGAAATGTAGGCTTCTATTTGCTGGTCATTTTAATTGCGATTTCTGTGATTGATTATTTTGCCAATCGAAGCTCTACAAAACAAGAGATAAATTATACTGCATTTTTGCAACAGGTTGATGCAGCAAATGTATCTAAAGTGACAATTGTGGATAATGTGATTAAAGGAACATTATCTGATGGAACAGATTTTACAACAATTACGCCGAACACCCCTAATGGCGATTCGGAATTAATGAAGAAACTGCAGGCTAAGGGCGTAGAAATCAAAGCGGAAAAGACACCGGAACCGCCTTGGTGGACGACGATTCTGTCTTCTTTACTGCCGATGATGCTCTTGATCGGTGTGTGGTTCTTTATCATGCAACAGACCCAGGGTGGCGGTAATAAGGTGATGTCGTTTGGCAAAAGCCGGGCGAAGATGAGTGGCAGCGACAAGGTGAAGGTAACGTTCAAGGATGTCGCCGGAGCAGATGAAGCGAAACAGGACCTTGAAGAGGTCGTCGAGTTTTTGAAGCATCCGAAAAAATTTAATGATCTTGGTGCGCGCATACCAAAAGGCGTTTTGCTTTATGGGCCACCAGGCACAGGAAAAACACTGCTGGCCCGGGCGGCTGCCGGAGAAGCTGGGGTGCCGTTTTTTACAATCAGCGGCTCTGATTTTGTCGAAATGTTTGTCGGAGTCGGGGCATCTCGTGTGCGTGATCTGTTTGAACAGGCGAAAAAAAATGCGCCGTGTATTGTCTTTATCGATGAAATTGACGCGGTCGGGCGTCAGCGCGGTGCCGGCGTCGGCGGCGGGCATGATGAACGCGAGCAGACGCTCAACCAGCTGCTTGTCGAAATGGATGGGTTTGCTGCCAATGAGGGTATTATTATCATTGCGGCAACAAACCGTCCTGATATCCTAGATCCGGCACTCTTGCGTCCAGGTCGTTTTGACCGCCAGATTGTGGTGGATAAACCGGATGTTAAAGGCCGCCGGGAAATTCTCAAAGTCCATGCTAAGGGAAAACCCGTGGAGGAAGATGCTGACCTTGATGTTTTAGCTCGCAGAACTCCAGGTTTTACCGGGGCGGACCTGAGCAATCTGATCAATGAAGCAGCTTTGCTTTCGGCACGGCGCAATAAGAAGACGATCACCATGTCTGAGCTTGAAGAATCAATCGAACGCGTTATGGCCGGTCCGGAACGCCGCTCTAAGGTCGTAAGCGATCGTGAAAAGCGTTTGACGGCTTTTCATGAAGGCGGACATGCTTTAGTCGGAATGCTTTTGCCAAATGCCGATCCGGTGCATAAAGTGACGATTATACCGCGTGGCAGAGCCGGTGGTTATACCTTGATGCTGCCGAAAGAGGATCGTTCTTATGCAACGCGCAGTGAATTGATGGATAAACTCAAAACGCTTCTCGGTGGACGCGTAGCGGAAGAAGTTGTGCTCAAGGAAATCAGCACGGGTGCCCAGAGCGATATCCAGCGGGCCTCACAGCTTGTGCGCAGCATGATTACGCAGTACGGAATGAGCGATGTTCTCGGCCCGATTTCCTTTGGCGAAAGTCAGGATCATCAGGTATTTTTGGGACGGGATTTCAACCATCAGCGCAATTACAGTGAAGAAGTGGCCAGTGAAATTGACAAGGAAGTTCGCAAATATATTGAAGAAGCTTATGAATCCTGCCGCAGCATACTTGTTGAAAACCTTGATAAATTAACGCTTATCGCGGAAGCTCTAATTGAGCATGAAACACTGGAAGCAAGTGAGCTTGAGGAGCTGATGACGACAGGGGTTATTGCTGCTAAGGCGCAAGCAGCTGAGGCGCCAAAAGATGATGACGGAGCAGCTGCGCTGGCAGAAGAAACGAAGGCAGAACCTTTGGCGGAAAACCAGGAAAAAGCAGAAAAACCTGCTGAAGAAGCAGAGAAGCCTAAGCTCGACCTGAACATTACGACCAGAGAACGCTAAGGCGTTGAAAGGGGAGGGCAACCTTCCCTTTTTTTGTGCGAGTTTGCCGGCAAATTCCGGCTTAAATACCAGAGAAGGAACAGGTGATCAGAGATGAGCGAAGTTTTATTGCATTATACACGTGCCGGTAAGGTGGAGGATATTCACCGCGGGGATATTGTTGCCGTTGATACGGCGGGAAACATTGTGGACTTTGTCGGTGATGCCCAGAAAAAGATGTTTTGGCGCAGTGCCGCCAAACCATTTCAAGCGTTGCCGTTTGTCAAGCGGGGTGGACTTGACAAATTTTCGATCAGCCCTAAGGAATTGGCTATTTTGGTTTCCTCGCACAGCGGGGAACCGATGCATGTGGAGCTGATTGAAATGGTTTTAGGCAAGCTGGGGCTCACGACGGAGGTGCTTGACTGTGGTCCTGCCCGCCCGATGAGCGGAAAGACCGCCAAGGAATTGACGGAAAATCGGCAGAAACCACAGCCCGTTCACAATGCCTGCTCGGGGAAACATTCCGGCATGCTTGCTTTATGCCAGATGCTGGGGGTTACTGTTGAGGGCTATACAAAACCAGAGCATGAGGTGCAGAAGATCATGCATAAGGCAGTATCTATGGCCGCTGAGGTGCCAGCAGATCAGCTTGAAATTGGCATTGATGGCTGTGGTGTACCGGTATTTTATCTGCCACTATACAATATGGCCCTCGCATATGCCAGACTGGCGGTTCCGGAAAAAGGTAACTGGGGGGAATATGAGCCGGCTGTGCGAAAAATTCGCGATGCCATGTCGGGTTATCCGGAAATTGTTGCCGGGACAGGGCGTATAGATACGATTGTCTCCCATATAACGAAAGGCCGAATTATTGCGAAAATCGGCGCCAATGCTGTATATTGCCTCTGTGAAAAAGATAAAGGGATTGGTGTAGCCTTTAAGATTGAAGACGGAAGTTACGGCGCTATAAATCCGGCGGTAATCGGCGTACTCAAGCGATTACAGCTCGTCAATGAGGACGAATATGCACAATTGATAGAAAAATTCCCTCCGGTATTGAAAAATCATCGCGGGGATGTAATCGGAACGATTGAGACGATGTTTTGATTTTTGAACAAAACAAAGGCCCTGCCATCTGGCAGGGCCTTTGTTTTGTTATTCGGCTGGAGGAAGGTCCGAAGCAGGCGATTCCGATTCCATACTAGAAGGGTGTGGTTCCCCCTGTGGACCGCCCATCATAAAAAAGGGGAAATCCTTTTTTTCAGGGTGGAGGTCGGTTTCTGTTAAGCCGAGTTCCTTGGCGACATCACGCCAACTGTTGTTGATTTTCTTTTTGTCGAGAACAGACTGCACAGATGTATGCGTCTTGTTTGCCAGCTTGCCAGCAAAGGCGATATCATGAGGCTGATAGCCGTCTTTGAGTAAATCCCTGACGGACTGCTCGTCCAGCGCAGAAAATTTAACAACCTGGCGAATCATCAGGTTTTCTCGGGCCTGGTGAAGCTGGGCACGATCAAGGCTGTATTTTTTCTCCAGCTCAGGCCAGGAAACGGCAGCGGTTTTATCTGCAAGAACGGCGCTCAGTGATTTTCCGCTGGCTTCACTGAAAATCAGCGCCATATGAAGATCGCGAGGGCCATTTCCCTGGGCAAAAAAATCTTTGATCGTCTGCTGCTCCACTCCAAGTTCGGCGGCAGCCTGCTTTATAAATCTGTCCTGGTGGTTTTTATCAGGCTGGCAGATGGCGGGTTCGTTTTTTGCCGCAGCGGCCGAAGCATTTTGCATAAACGGTACAGCAATCCCCCCTATGGCAAAAGCTCCGGCCATTGCGAGCAGGATAGCGTTCTTCTTTGTTGTTTGTATAGACATGTAAATCCCTCCATTGTTTGTATTTTGTTTACCTGTAATCAATATAATTCAGCCGAATTTGAATCAAATTTGAAGTTTCTTGGAATTGTCTAAGAAAGCAAAAAAACAGCTGAGCACAGTAGGGGGAGAAGGATTTTTTTCTTGATTATATGGATTTGATAGGCTATTATTAGATGGAGTTGTTTCTGAGGGATATTTAGCAAACAAAGGAGATAAGGCGATGCGCTCCAGCATTTTGGATTTATTGCGGCAGGCCGAGGGGTCATATATTTCTGGCGAAGAAATCGCCAGACAGCTCAGTGTTTCACGTACGGCTGTGTGGAAGCACATGCACGAACTGAAGCTGGCAGGTTATGCGATAGAAAGCCATTCGCGCAGCGGTTATCGGCTTTTGCAGACACCGGATTTACTGTTGCCAAATGAAATAAAAAATGGTCTTGCGACCAAGGCTTTTGGTCGGGAGATAAAATATTATAAAGAGGTCGTATCGACGAATAATGAGGCCAAGCAATGGGCCGCCCAAGGGGCCCAAGAAGGCACAATCATTGTCAGTGAGGCTCAAAATGGCGGGCGTGGACGCTTGTCGCGGGGATGGTTTTCTCCGCCCCAACAGGGGATATGGTTTTCTCTGATTCTTCGTCCGGGATTTTTGCCGCAGGAAGCACCGAAATGCACGCTGCTGGCAGCTGTTGCCATTGTCAGGGCAATTCAAAGCCAAACCGGCATAGCTGCTGGCATAAAGTGGCCAAATGATATTTTATATCAAGGGAAAAAGCTGGTGGGAATTCTGACAGAGATGAGCGCCGAGATGGATGGCATCAATTATATTGTCATTGGTGCTGGCATCAATGTGAATACGAAGCTGGAGGAGTTTCCCGAAGAACTGCGGCCAATTGCTGCTTCGCTGGCCATGATAGCCGGTAAGAAATTTTCCCGGCTGGAACTTTTGCGGCAAGTTCTGCTTGAACTTGAAATTTTGTATGCCAGGGTGCGTCAGGATGGCTTCGCTCCAGTGCTCGCTGAATGGCGGCAAAACTCGGTGACGCTGGGGCAGCAGGTCAATGTACTCGGCATAAATGAAAGCTTTTCCGGACGGGCCGTTGATATCGATGAGGATGGCGCCCTGCTCGTTGAAAGCGATGGTGAGTTAAAACGCGTTTTAGCCGGAGATGTGTCCATTCGTCCGGCCATATAGAGAAGAGATCATAAATAAAAAACATGACGATAGTCATTGGAGGAAAGAGCATGCTTTTAGTTTTTGATATTGGTAACAGCAATATCGTGTTAGGAACTTATGAAGGAAAACGGTTGCTGAAGCATTGGCGTATATCTACGGATCGTCAGAAAACCGGTGATGAATACGGGATGCTGATCAACAGCTTGTTCAGCTTTCAAGGAATTAAGATGAGCGATATCAGCGCCATTATCATTTCCTCTGTCGTGCCACCGCTCGTTGTGCCGCTCGTTAAAATGTGCCAGCGTTATTTTAAGATAAAACCACTGGTCGTTGGGCCGGGGATCAAGACTGGCGTACGGCTTAAATATGAAAATCCACGGGAGATTGGTGCCGATCGCATTGTCAATGTTGTAGGTGCGCATGAGCAGTACGGCGGACCACTGATTGTCATTGATATTGGAACAGCAACGACATTTGACGTTGTCGATGAAAACGGCGATTTTCTGGGCGGGGTAATCGCTCCGGGGCTGGGAAGTTCCGCGGAAGCCCTGTTTCAGCGGACGGCCAAATTGCCGCGCATTGAATTGGTGACGCCGAAAAGTGTAATCTGTCGCAATACCATCAGCGGAATGCAGGCCGGAATTATCTTTGGCTTTGTCGGGCAAATTGATGAAATTGTTCATCGCATTAAAGCTGAGATGGGAACCGAACCCAAGGTTATTGCCACTGGTGGGCTGGCAACAATGATTGCCAAAGAATCAAAGACGATTGATAAAATCGATCATTTTTTGACGCTGACAGGACTCAGAGTCCTCTATGAGAGAAATATATAAAGGAACCAGTGGGCTGTGCAGGTGGCAGCTCACTATTTTTTGAGGGGAAGAAACGATGTTTATAGGAAAGCTTGAATTTAAAAATCCGGTTTTTCTGGCCCCAATGGCGGGCGTGACCGATATGGCTTACCGGATTTTGGCCCGGGAACTTGGCTGTGCCCTCGTCTATTCGGAAATGGTCAGTGACAAGGGAATAAAATACCGCAATATGCATACACTTGACATGCTGAAGACATCAGCGGGAGAACGCCCGCTTTCGATGCAGCTCTTTGGGGCACAGCCTCAATCACTGGCTGAAGCTGCCGCTTATGTCGAGAGCCTTGGCTGCGCTGATGTAATTGATATCAATATGGGATGCCCGGCGCCCAAAATCGTAAAAAACCAGGAAGGTTCGGCCCTGATGCGCGAGCCGGCACGTGCCTTTGCCATCATGCAGGCTGTGCGGCGGGCGGTAAAGATGCCGGTGACGGTAAAAATGCGCAAAGGCTGGGACAGTGAGCATGTCAATGTCGTTGAAATGGCCAAACTAGCTGAGGCGGCTGGGATGGACGCAATTGCCGTCCATGGACGGACAAGGGAAGAGTTTTATCGTGGGCATGCTGATTGGGATATCATTACGTCGGTAAAGCAGGCGGTCCATATCCCTGTCATCGGCAATGGTGATATTCGCAGTGGACAGGATGCTGTGCGGATGATGGAACAAACAGGCTGTGATGCCGTTATGATCGGTCGGGCTGCGCAGGGGAATCCCTGGATTTTTCGCAAGGTCAGCGAATATCTGGCGACGGGAAAAGAGGTACCGGAGCCCACGATGGGGGAACGATCGGCGTTAATTCTTCGCCATCTCGATATGCTGCTTGCGTATAAAGGCGAATATGTTGGTCCCCGGGAGATGCGTAAGCATGCAACCTGGTATACAAAAGGTCTGCTACATGGGGCGCATTTGAGAGAATTATTCAATAAGGCAGAACGCCGGGAGGACTTTGTCGAGATTTTGGACAGAATGCAGGCCTGCGATTTTGCCGCTGGAAAATGTATGAATTGACAAAAAAACAAAAAAAACATATAATACTTAGTAATCATTAAGATGTCTACGTAACGGTGTCAAGTTTTTGCTTGACACTTATTTATATTGTCTTAATGCCGGTGGAAGCTGAGGGTTGGAATTTTGAGGCTGCAAGCGCGATATTCTGATTCAACGGCAGCTTTCCTTCATTTCCAATTTTAAGTGATAAAGGGGCGCAAAGACATGGCTGATAAGCGGGTAATGTTAACTGAAGAAGGCTTAAAAAAACTAGAGGAAAAACTTGAAAATTTAAAGAGTGTACGACGTATAGAGGTTGCCGAAAGAATAAAACAGGCAATTGATTTTGGCGATATCAGCGAAAACTCCGAATATGAAGATGCCAAAAATGAGCAGGCATTTATTGAAGGGGAGATCATGACGCTGGAAAAAATGCTGCGCAACAGTGACTTGATTAAAGATGATGACAAGAGCATTGATGAAGTGCGTCTTGGCAATACCGTAGTCATTCGTGATCTTGAGTTTAATGAAGATCTGGAGTACACGATTGTTGGTTCGGCGGAAGCAGATCCGACGGATATGAAAATTTCAAATGAATCGCCAGTTGGCGAAGCTATTATGGGACAAAAAGTCGGCAGCACAGTGGAAGTCCATGTTCCAGCTGGCGTACTGAGATATGAGATCATAGAAATCAAAGCTTAATGTAGATAGGAGATTCGGATACAGCATGACAGAAAAGAAAGAACAAGTGCTTTTAGACAGCGATATGAATGAACTGATGAAGGTTCGTCGGGAAAAAATGGCTGCTTTTGAAGCAAAAAATATCGAACCGTTCGGTCGCCGGTTTGAAGCCACACATCATGCCCAGGAAATCATCGATCAGTATGATGAACTGGAAGATAAGACTGTAAAGGTTGCTGGTCGTTTAATGGCTGTGCGCGGACATGGGAAGGCCAGTTTTACGACATTGATGGATATTACCGGTAATATTCAGCTCTATTTCAAACTTGATGTCGTTGGGGAAGATCAATATGAAAACTTCCGTCTGCTCGATATCGGTGATATCATTGGTGTTGAAGGGGTGGTATTTAAAACCCACCGCGGCGAAATCAGTCTCAAGGTGACCAACTTTGCCCTGCAGGCAAAGTCGTTGCGTCCATTGCCAGAAAAATTCCATGGCTTAAAGGATGTAGAGGTTCGTTATCGTCAGCGGTATCTTGATTTGATTGTGAATCCGGAAGTGCGCAGTACGTTTATTGCCCGCAGCAAGATTATCAAAGCAATCCGCAGCTATCTTGATGAACGTGACTTCCTAGAAGTGGAGACGCCGGTTATGCATCCTATCGCTGGCGGAGCAGCTGCCCGCCCGTTTATCACGCATCACAATGCCCTTGATATGGATTTGTTTTTGCGCATAGCGCCGGAACTTTATTTGAAACGCCTGGTGGTTGGTGGACTGGAGCGTGTTTACGAGCTGGGCCGCGTATTCAGAAACGAAGGCATTGATGTTCGCCACAACCCGGAATTCACATCAGTTGAAATTTACCAGGCGTTTGCGGACCACAATGATCTGATGGATATAACAGAGGGGATTATTGTTGAAGCGGCGATGAAGGTTCTCGGCACAACCGTTATCAATTACCAAGGAACAGAAATTGATCTGAGCAAGGTGCGCCGCATCAGTATGAACGATGCTGTGCTTGAAAAGACAGGCGTTGATTTCAGCCAAGCGAAGACGGTTGAGGAAGCTCGTGCAATGGCGGATTCCATTCAGGTACCGTATGACAGCAAACACGGAATCGGTGGAATTTTAAATGCGGCGTTTGAAGAAAAAGTGGAAGAGACACTGATTCAACCAACTTTTATCACGGGCCACCCAACGGAAATTTCTCCGCTGGCCAAACGCAATAAGGAAAACCCGGATATTACCGATCGTTTTGAAATCTTTATCTACGGCCGGGAGCTCGCCAATGGCTTCTCAGAACTCAATGACCCGATCGACCAGGAAGGTCGCTTCCTCGATCAGGTGAAACAGCGTGAATCCGGTGATGATGAAGCACATATGATGGATAAAGACTATATTACGGCTCTTGAATACGGTTTACCACCTACGGGCGGACTTGGCATCGGCATTGACCGGCTGGTGATGCTGCTCACAGACAGTGCCTCGATTCGCGATGTTCTTTTATTCCCGCATATGCGGCACAGAGCTGAATAAGCTTGTAAAAAAGGCCCTTCCGGAATGATCTCCGGAAGGGCCTTTTTGTAAAAATTTAAAGGCTCTTGCTCAAAGGAAAAATAAAATCCTTGAGTTTTGCTTTTTTAAACAGTCGCCAGCAGGCTTCTTTTGCTAGTTCGGGGACTGTTCCCTGCAGGCTGTATTCATCGTGATAGGATTGTCTCTCATTGTAGGAAAAGGTGAAATCATTTTCGCGGTTCCAGCCGGTTAGCTGTAACTCGGCTGTACTGTGTAGGAGGAGGGTGTGATCCCAGCCTGCAGAGTATTGAACTTCTTTGACATCGGTAATCAGCAAACAGACAACTAAATCGGCCGAAAGCTTTTCTGCCAGACATTTCAAATTCGCTGGGTTTTTCAAAGCGGCATTGTCGTAACCAAGTTCAGTTATCGCTGTCTGAATTTCTTCCGGCGCAAGATAGACAACAGCCTTTAGCGTGTTGTTGAGGGGGACGTGAAGTTCTTTTTTTAATAGCTGTGCTAAAGTATTTTCCAGCTGCGGCTGATATAATGCAGAGGTCTGCCGAAGTACCGGCAGGACCGCAATTCGCTTTGGCGGCGAAGCTGCGCCAAAACAAAGAGCGGATGGCAGCAGAGACAGGAAAATAAGAGACAGCAGGATACAGATTTTTTTTGACAAAAAATCACCTCATTTATGATGTATATGCTATAGCTAATTATAACAAATAAAATAACGGAAATAAATTAAATAAAATCGTTGACAAATAACAAAAACTCATGTAACATAATACAAGTCGTCAAGCGATGACAACCGGCTTGCTTAAATGT
The DNA here is from genome assembly GCA_963678095.2 of Selenomonadaceae bacterium. Taxonomy (GTDB): domain Bacteria; phylum Bacillota; class Negativicutes; order Selenomonadales; family Selenomonadaceae. The sequence continues at coordinate 2,156,671 of OY782746.1, forward strand.
TTTTCAACAGTTTCTGAGAAACGAGTTGACAAAAATAGTAAGTTGGGGTATTATATAAAAGCTGACTCAAGCAGCCAGCACGGTGTTCTTTGAAAACTAAACAATGCAGCAATAAAGAACTATGTAACACATGGTTCAAGCCAGATGTGCGGGTTTGACGCAAGTCAAACCAATCAACTTCAAGCATAGCTTGAAACAATTTCTTAACTATTAAGAGCCTTATCGGTTCTTCAATATACTTTATTGGAGAGTTTGATCCTGGCTCAGGACGAACGCTGGCGGCGTGCTTAACACATGCAAGTCGAACGGAGAATTTTATTTCGGTAGAATTCTTAGTGGCGAACGGGTGAGTAACGCGTAGACAACCTGCCTCTTAGATGGGGACAACATCGCGAAAGCGGTGCTAATACCGAATGAAGTGGAGCTTTCGCATGGAAGCATCACCAAAGGTGGCCTCTATTTATAAGCTACCACTGAGAGATGGGTCTGCGTCTGATTAGCTAGTTGGCGGGGTAATGGCCCACCAAGGCGACGATCAGTAGCCGGTCTGAGAGGATGAACGGCCACATTGGGACTGAGACACGGCCCAAACTCCTACGGGAGGCAGCAGTGGGGAATCTTCCGCAATGGACGAAAGTCTGACGGAGCAACGCCGCGTGAGTGAAGAAGGTTTTCGGATCGTAAAGCTCTGTTGTTTGAGACGAATGTGCAGACTTTGAATAAGGGTTTGTAATGACGGTATTAAACGAGAAAGCCACGGCTAACTACGTGCCAGCAGCCGCGGTAATACGTAGGTGGCAAGCGTTGTCCGGAATTATTGGGCGTAAAGGGAGCGCAGGTGGGAATGTAAGTCAGTCTTAAAAGTGCGGGGCTCAACCCCGTGAGGGGATTGAAACTACATTTCTTGAGTGCAGGAGAGGAAAGTGGAATTCCTAGTGTAGCGGTGAAATGCGTAGAGATTAGGAGGAACACCAGTGGCGAAGGCGACTTTCTGGACTGTAACTGACACTGAGGCTCGAAAGCCAGGGGAGCGAACGGGATTAGATACCCCGGTAGTCCTGGCCGTAAACGATGGATACTAGGTGTGGGAGGTATCGACCCCTTCCGTGCCGGAGTTAACGCAATAAGTATCCCGCCTGGGGAGTACGGCCGCAAGGCTGAAACTCAAAGGAATTGACGGGGACCCGCACAAGCGGTGGAGTATGTGGTTTAATTCGACGCAACGCGAAGAACCTTACCAGGGCTTGACATTGAGTGAAATACTAAGAGATTAGTACCTGTTCTTCGGAACACACAAAAACAGGTGGTGCATGGCTGTCGTCAGCTCGTGTCGTGAGATGTTGGGTTAAGTCCCGCAACGAGCGCAACCCCTATCCTATGTTGCCAGCACGTAAAGGTGGGAACTCATGGGAGACTGCCGCGGAGAACGCGGAGGAAGGCGGGGATGACGTCAAGTCATCATGCCCCTTATGTCCTGGGCTACACACGTACTACAATGGGATGAACAGAGGGAAGCGAGACCGCGAGGTGGAGCGAACCCCAGAAATCATCTCTCAGTTCGGATTGCAGGCTGCAACTCGCCTGCATGAAGTCGGAATCGCTAGTAATCGCAGGTCAGCATACTGCGGTGAATACGTTCCCGGGTCTTGTACACACCGCCCGTCACACCACGAAAGTCATTCACACCCGAAGCCGGTGGGGTAACCGTAAGGAGCTAGCCGTCTAAGGTGGGGGCGATGATTGGGGTGAAGTCGTAACAAGGTAGCCGTATCGGAAGGTGCGGCTGGATCACCTCCTTTCTAAGGAGACAATAGAGACCTGAAATAATGGTTTCTGTCACCTAGGTCGTACACATTTGGTATTACTGCATTGATTAGTTTTGAGAGAATACCCATTCTCTTTTATATTATGGGGGCGTAGCTCAGCTGGGAGAGCACCTGCCTTGCAAGCAGGGGGTCAGGAGTTCGATTCTCCTCGTCTCCACCATTTTTGTCTTTATTTTTAAGACAATGTTCTTTGAAAACTACACAGAAGAAAAGAAATGAAAATTAATTCACCAAATCCAATAGTAGATAGTGTAAACTAAAAGCTAATGAAGGTAATTAACGAACATTTTAGGATTCAATCAAAAGACCATAGACATTTAAGTATAAACTTAATGGCAACGGACGACATAAGTCAAGCTACTAAGGGTGTACGGCGGATGCCTTGGCGTCAAGAGTCGAAGAAGGACGCGATAAGCTGCGAAAAGACATGGGGAGCCGCAAGTAGGCTGTGATCCATGTATCTCCGAATGGGGGAACCCACTAGAAGTCATGTTCTAGTATCCGAAAGGAAGACACACCTGGGGAACTGAAACATCTAAGTACCCAGAGGAAAAGTAATCAATTGAGATTCCCTAAGTAGCGGCGAGCGAACGGGGAAGAGCCCAAACCGGAGTTCTTCGGAACACCGGGGTTGAGGACCGGCATAAAGTGAAAAGTTTTTAGCTGAACGACTTGGGAAAGTCGAGCGTAGAAGGTAAAACTCCTGTAAGCGAAAAGAACTCAAGCGGGCTGGTATCCAGAGTACCACGAGACACGAGAAACCTTGTGGGAAGCAGGGGGGACCACCCTCCAAGGCAAAATACTACTTGACGACCGATAGCGCATAGTACCGTGAGGGAAAGGTGAAAAGAACCCCGGGAGGGGAGTGAAATAGAACCTGAAACCGTATACCTACAAGCAGTCGAAGCGCTTTATATGCGTGACGGCGTGCCTATTGAAGAATGAACCGGCGAGTTACAGTATCTAGCGAGGTTAAGTGGAAAACACGGAGCCGAAGCGAAAGCGAGTCTGAATAGGGCGACTAGTTAGATATTGTAGACCCGAAACCACAGTGATCTATCCATGACCAGGTTGAAGCGCAGGTAAAAATGCGTGGAGGACCGAACCCGTGAGTGTTGAAAAACTTTGGGATGAGTTGTGGATAGGGGTGAAATGCCAATCGAACGTGGAGATAGCTGGTTCTCCCCGAAATAGCTTTAGGGCTAGCCTCAAGTATAATTACAGACGGTAGAGCACTGATCGGGCTAGGGGGCGTAAAGCCTACCGAACCCAGTCAAACTGCGAATGGCTGTAATGCTGAGCTTGGGAGTCAGACTGCGAGTGATAAGACCCGTAGTCAAGAGGGAAACAGCCCAGAACGCCAACTAAGGTCCCCAATGCTGTGCTAAGTGGCAAAGGATGTAGAATTTCGAAAACAACCAGGATGTTGGCTCAGAAGCAGCCACCATTAAAAGAGTGCGTAATAGCTCACTGGTCGAGAGGTTCTGCGCCGAAAATGACCGGGGCTAAAGCACAGAACCGAAGTTGCGTCAATGTACTAGTTACATTGGGTAGGGGAGCGTTCCATACACGACGAAGGTATACCGTAAGGAGTGCTGGAGAGTATGGAAGTGAGAATGCCGGTATGAGTAGCGAAAAGAACAGTGAGAATCTGTTCCACCGAAAGCCTAAGGTTTCCTGAGCAACGCTCGTCGACTCAGGGTAAGTCGGGACCTAAGCCGAGGCAACAAGCATAGGCGATGGACAACTGGCTAAAATTCCAGTACCACCTTAAATCGTTATGAGCAATGGAGTGACACAGAAGGAAGTTTGAGCGTGCGATTGGAAGTGCACGTCGAAGCCGGTAGGGTGGCATGTAGTTAAATGCGCATGCTGATACCTGAGAAGCGATAGATAGAGGAGTCTACGGACAAATCAAATTCAAATGGACCACACTGTCGAGAAAAGCTTCTAGCCAGAAATAAGGTGCCCGTACCGCAAACCGACACAGGTAGGCGGGGAGAGAATCCTAAGGTGCGCGGGAAAACCCTCGTTAAGGAACTCGGCAAAATGTATCCGTAACTTCGGGAAAAGGATAGCCAACTTTCGTGAAATTCCTAGCGGATGGAGCGAGGGGGGGCGACAGAAGAGAGGCCCAAGCGACTGTTTACCATAAACACAGGTGCTTGCTAAAGAGAAATCTGACGTATAAGTGCTGACACCTGCCCGGTGCTGGAAGGTTAAGAGGAGGAGTTAGGAGCAATCCGAAGCCCTGAATTGAAGCCCCAGTAAACGGCGGCCGTAACTATAACGGTCCTAAGGTAGCGAAATTCCTTGTCGGGTAAGTTCCGACCCGCACGAAAGGTGTAACGACTTGGGCACTGTCTCAACGAGGGACCCGGTGAAATTGAAATACCTGTGAAGATGCAGGTTACCCGCGACTGGACAGAAAGACCCCATGGAGCTTTACTGCAACCTGATATTGATTTTCGGTAAATAATGTACAGGATAGGTGGGAGACGGAGAAGAAGGAACGCTAGTTTCTTTGGAGTCAATGTTGGGATACCACCCTTTATTTACTGGAAATCTAACTGAAGACGTAACAAATCTCAAGACAGTTTCAGGCGGGCAGTTTGACTGGGGCGGTCGCCTCCCAAAATGTAACGGAGGCGCCCAAAGGTTCCCTCAGCGCGGTCAGAAATCGCGCGAAGAGTGCAAAGGCAGAAGGGAGCTTAACTGCGAGACAGACACGTCGAGCAGGTACGAAAGTAGGGCTTAGTGATCCGGTGGTACCGCGTGGAAGGGCCATCGCTCAACGGATAAAAGCTACCCTGGGGATAACAGGCTAATCTCTCCCAAGAGTCCATATCGACGGGGAGGTTTGGCACCTCGATGTCGGCTCATCACATCCTGGGGCTGAAGCAGGTCCCAAGGGTTGGGCTGTTCGCCCATTAAAGTGGTACGTGAGCTGGGTTCAGAACGTCGTGAGACAGTTCGGTCCATATCCATCGCGGGCGAAAGAAACTTGAAGGGATCTGCTCCTAGTACGAGAGGACCGGAGTGGACGAACCAATGGTGTACCAATTATTGCGCCAGCAGTACAGTTGGGTAGCTACGTTCGGAAAGGATAAACGCTGAAAGCATCTAAGCGTGAAACCAGCCTTAAGATGAGGTTTCTCACAGAGTAATCTGGTAAGACCCCTTGTAGACGACAAGGTAGATAGGTCGGGAGTGGAAGTGCAGAAATGCATGTAGCGGACCGATACTAATAGGTCGAGGGCTTGACTTACAACTAAAATGTTCAACATTTCTTCTTCTGTATAGTTTTGAGAGAATAAAATCTCTTGGATAAGGAAGTTCTCGGCGCAAGCCTCGAACTAAGCGACTCACACGAAACTAAAGTTTCGGTTCGCTGCTTATCAACATATCCGGTGATGATGCCTGAATGGTTCCACCTGTTCCCATACCGAACACAGTAGTTAAGCATTCAGAGGCCGAAAGTACTTGGGTGGAAACGCCCTGGGAGGATAGGAAATTGCCGGTTTTAGCCCTTGTGGCTTCAAATTATGGTGGCTGTGGTGAAGCGGTTAACACACTGGATTGTGGCTCCAGCACTCGTGGGTTCAATCCCCACCAGTCACCCCATATCTTAGGGGTATAGCTCAATTGGTAGAGTAGCGGTCTCCAAAACCGTTGGTTGAGGGTTCAAGTCCTTCTGCCCCTGCCATATAATTTCATATGGATATAAGACGGAGTGGTACTCAAGCGGCTGAAGAGGACGGTTTGCTAAATCGTTAGACGCGCAAGCGTGCGAGGGTTCGAACCCCTCCCACTCCGCCATTTATGTATGTAAGGGATCCTGGATTTTCCGGGGTCCTTATTTTGTTATATATGCGCAAATGAAGGAGATCTTACTATCATGGTGACTGCACAGGAATATTTTGATTATGCCATGTATTTGCTGGAAAGAGGAAATCAAGAGGATGCCGTTGTTATGCTTTGCCGGGCGATTGAAAAGAAGGGCAATTATACGGAGGCGTATAATAATCTGGGGGTGCTTTTTCGTGAGCAGGGAAAGCTGATTGAAGCAGAAGCCTGTTTTCGCAAGTCGATTGATTTAGAGCCGAAACGAGCAGCACATTATAATAATCTGGCACTGGTTTTTCTGGATACAAACCGCCATCAAGAGGCGGTTTTATGCTTGCAGGAAGCCTTGAAGTTCGATCCTTTATTGCCAGAAATCTACAATAGTCTAGGGCTTGTTTATGAGGCGCAGGGAAAGGGAAAAAAAGCTGAAAGTGCCTATGCGAAAGCGGTCTGGTTAAAGCCAGAGTATTTCGAAGCCTATTATAATTGGGGAACTTTTTTGAAAAGCAGGAATGAGGATCAGCAGGCAGAAAAATATTTGCAAATGGCTTTGAAATTAATGCCGAATGATCCGGCTACAAAATTTTCGCTGGCAACCTTGCGGCTGCGTGCCGGTTGCTATGAAGAAGGCTGGAAGCTCTATGACCAGGTTCGCTTAAAACGATCCCTCAATCGCAGCAACGGGATAAAAAGGTGGAATGGGGAGCCTGTTCAAGGTTGCAGAATTCTGCTCTTTTTTGATCAGGGCTTTGGCGATACCCTCCAGTTTGTTCGTTACACCGAACAGCTTCTCGCTTTAGGCGCGAAGATTGTTCTATGGGTGCAAACGCCATTACAGGCATTGCTGACAAATTCATATCCTGAAGCGAGTGTTTATTGTGGCAAAGAAATCCCCCCGGGAGTTTATGATTATGCTTGTCCGCTGCTCAGCCTGCCTGGTATTTTGCAGACGACAATTGATACAATTCCTCAGCGGGTTCCCTATATAAAGCCGGAAAAAATTATTGCTGACAAATGGAGGCAGCATTTGCAGTTAATGCTGCCGGCAATGAAAAAAATCGGGGTTGTCTGGGCAGGAAACCCGCAGCACAGCAACGACAAAAATCGATCAATTCCATTTTCTCTATTTAAACAACTGTTTTCGTTAACAGACGTAAGTTGGATTAGTTTACAGGTCGGGGACCGAGCCGGTGATATCGCCGAAATGTCGGCAGCGGTGCTTGACGTTTCGGCTGACCTGGTGGACTTTTCCCAGACCGCCGGACTCATTGAGAATTTGGATCTAGTGATTACCGTTGATTCTGCCGTGGCCCATCTGGCAGGAGCCATGGGGAAGGTTACCTGGCTGCTGCTGCCCTATTCACCGGACTGGCGCTGGTTTTTACATACGAAATGCAGTCCCTGGTATCCGTCTATAAGACTTTTTCGACAGAAAAAAATTGGCGATTGGAAAGCTGTGATAGAAGAAGTAAAAGCAGAGTTTCAGCAAGAAAAACTGCTATCGCTGAGGTTGTGACTCGAAAATCTCGTTGTTTTCACCTGATATTTCCTGGAATAATAAAAATAAAGGGGGCTGTCAGCAGCGGCAAATGCGCCTGAAGTGACAGCTCCCTTTATTGTGTTAACAGTGAAAATACTGCTGGTCAATCAACTGGCGGCATTTCCAGCAGATAACGTGCTGGATCAATGCCATGCATATTGATCAGCTCAAATAATTCATTATCCTCGATTACATATTCAATAGGGTTTTCTAAAAAATCCCTTAGATCGAGCTGTGATGGTTTTTTTACCGGCTGATGATGGTTATCAGTAAAAAGGCAGACATGTGGCCGAAGTGTGTAACCGCTTTCGACTTTGGTTACAATGGCATCGCCGAATCTTGTTTTTAAAACGGTGCCGACTGGATAAATTGCAACATTAGCAAAGAAGAGTTTCAAAAGCTCGGGATCAAATCCGGCGCAGGAACACTGTGTCATGATTTTATAGGCAATATCTGGTCGGTAGGCCCGCTTATAAGGCCGATTGCTGGTTAGTGCATCATATACGTCGGCGATGCTGACAATCCGGGCAAACCGATGGATGTCGCTGCCGACATAATGATGTGGATAGCCGCTGCCGTCAAAGCGTTCATGATGCTGAACGGCAATGGCCAGAACTGTATCGGAAAAACCACCAGCCTCTTTTAGCTTGGCAAATCCGGCATGGGGATGGCGATTGATGACAACAGTTTCTTCATTGTTCAACGGATAGGGCTTTTGCAGGATGTTTTCCGGAACAAATATTTTACCGATATCATGCATCAAGGCACCTAACGTCAGTTCCAGTAAGTTTTGCTTTGAATAGTGACAGAACGTGCCGATCATCGAAGCGATTACGGCAACATTTACCGAATGGGAAAAGGTGTAATTGTCATGCAGGCGCATATCGGTGATTTGGAGCAGATTATTGCGATTTTGGATCAAATCAAAAATAATCGATTCGGCGGTGTCCTTAAGCATATTGGTATTGATTTTACCGGAGGTTTGAACATCATCGAAAACATGTGAGATATTGTCAATTGCTTTTATCCGCGTTTTTTCCAAAATAATATCATCAGGCGGGGGAACATTTAAATGTGGCTGAAGGGCTGTAACTGACAAGGAATGGATATTCATCTTTTGCAGCCGCGTTACATACTGTTCGGTCAGGCGTGTTCCCTTGCGCAATAGAAAAGCCCCGCGGGCATTGTAAATACCCTGACTGATAATCATACCTTTGCGTAATTTTTTAGCAGATAATCTGATCATACTATACTCCCGTACATAAAAAAATTTTACTTGGTATGCCTCTGTTATAATTAATATATTATATCATATCGGCTGTATAATATAGATCATTTTCTGAATTTGAGGACTATAGTTTCAGTTCCTGTTTTCATAAATTGGTTCATGCGGCGAAGATATTGAAAAGATCTGACAGATTTGCTATACTGATGAAGTTCTGAGTGATTTTGACTTGAGCGAAAAGGAGTTAATTTAATTGCGACAAACGCGTAAACAGCGACGGCAAAAGCGTAGCTATAAGCGACTTATCATATTAGGGCTGGTGCTTTTACTAGCCTTTTCTGTGGCGGCCTGCCGTTATTTGAATGTAGGGATTGGGACAGCGGGAGAACGGGCTGATCTAATGCCTATACACAACAAAATCAATATAATGATTATGGGTATTGACCGGCGCAATGACGATGTCGGACGCAGTGATACGCTAATGGTGGCAACGGTTGATCCGGATCAGAAAAAAGCGTCACTATTGTCACTACCTCGTGATACACGGGTTAAAATTGATGGCAATGGTGTTGATAAAATAAATGCCGCTTATGCATATGGTGGACACAAATTGTCAAAAACGACAGTGGAGCAACTATTAGGGGCACCGATTAATTACTATGTTTTAATTGATATTAAATCGTTTGAACGAATTATTGATGCCCTCGGAGGAATTGATATCAATGTGGACAAACGCATGTATTATGAAGATCCCTGGGATGATGATGGCGGGCTGGTTATTGACCTGTATCCGGGGCAGCAGCACTTAGACGGAAAAAAAGCCATTCAATATGTGCGCTATCGTGACGGGGAAGGCGATATCGGGCGTATTGGCCGGCAGCAAAAATTTATGCAGGCTGTGCTTGATAAAATTATAACGCCGTCAATTATTGCCAAACTACCGGAGCTCTTACGGGAAGTCAGTTCGGCAGTGGAAACTGATATGTCGGTCAGTGAGATGACAAAATTGGCAACTATGCTACAGACGATCAAGGCCAACGGGGTGGAAAGCAGTATGGTTCCTGGGCGTCCGGCTTATGTGCAGGATGTCAGCTACTGGCTACCGGATATCAAATTGTTGCGCCAGACGGTAGCCCAGCAGCTTGGGGTTACCTTTGATGATAAAATGCAGGCTGTTGCCGCAGCGGATGCGGCTGAGCTGGAAGCTTCAATTATGAAAGGTACCCAGGTACTTGATTCACAGGACGATAAAGCGGCAGAAGAAGATAAAAAGAAGCTGCCCGCCCATCAGCGTTCAGAAATTACGGTGCTGGTCATCAACTCGAGTGGTATTGATGGGGCTGGAGCAAAGGTTGCCGATACGCTGCGGCAGCAGGGTTTTAAAATTTCGAGTGTTGAAACGGGGCGCAGTTCGTCTTTGCCGCAGACACGGATTACCGCCGCAGCGGCAGAAACCGATAAATTTTATGGATTGCCGTTCCCTTGTACAATAATGACCGGGGGGGAGAGTGGCCAGGCGACGATTATGATCGGTAAGGATTATAAAGTGAAATGAGAACGGAGGGGGGCATAGCTCCTCTCTTTTTTTATGGCGGCTCTCAAGGGGAAATAAAGATGACGAATGCATGTTCTTTGTGATAAAATGAAAATACTTATGTAATATTAGAGGTGGATGTGTTGGGGATTTTACGTGTTACCGGACTTGGTAAATCGTTTGGCATAGAAGAATTGTTTCATAATGTGAATTTTGAGGTAGCCCCCGGGGATAAAGTGGGTTTTGTTGGTCCCAATGGAGCTGGCAAGACAACATTGATGCGCTGCCTTATGGGGCGTGAGGAATATGACGTCGGCGAGATTCATCTGGATGAGGCCGACTCGGTTGGGTACGTTGAGCAACAGGCAGATTTTTTGGACGGGTCGCTCTATGAGGAATTAAAATCAGCTTTTGCCGATATCATGGCGCTGGCAGAGGAAAAACAGCAGCTGGAAGAGCGCATTGCCCGGGAAAAAGAAACGGTCGCCCTAGCTGAATTGATGCAGGTGTACACAAGGATTGTTGACCGGTTTGAACGACTGGGAGGCTATGACTATGAAATGCACATCAGGCGGATTGCCTATGGACTTGGTTTTACCGAAGATGATTTTAAAAAAAATGTAAAGCATTTTTCCGGTGGTCAACGGACCCGCATATGCCTGGCGAAGGCATTGCTGCGCGAGCCGGATTTCCTATTTTTGGATGAACCGACAAATCATCTTGATATAGCGATGATTGAATGGCTGGAGGAGTTCCTTAAATCGTATAAAGGCGGAGTCCTGCTTATTTCGCATGACCGATTTTTTCTTGACCGGGTGGTTACGCGAGTGCTCGAGATTGACAATAAAACGGTAGTAAATTATGAGGGGAATTATACGGCATTTTTGCGGGTGAAAGGCGACCGGAGGGCGGCCCTTGAATCTGCTTATGAAAAACAGCAGCAGCAAATAAAAAAGACAGAGGAATATATTCGTAAATACAAGGCGGGGATTAAGTCAAAACAGGCCCGTGGCCGGGAAAAGCAGTTGAACCGGCTTGAGCGGATCGTATTGCCGGCAAACAGCGTCGGCTTTAATTACTTTTCGTTTAATCCGCCAGCAGAATGTGCCCAGCGCGTGGCGGAGCTGGAAGATGTATCGATGGCATTTGGCAATGAAGCGGTATTTAAACATTTGTCACTTTTGGTCCGTAATGGTGACGGGGTGGCTATTGTCGGACCCAATGGTGCCGGCAAGACAACGCTGCTGCGTCTTTTGATCGGCGAACTTCAATCGCCGACAGGCAGGACAAAGCTTGGCAGCCGGGTCAAGGTCGGCTATTACTCGCAGCAGCATGAGGGATTGAATGAAAATAATACTCTGCTTGATGAGCTTGTATATGAATACGGAATCACGGAAGAACAAGCGCGCCGTTATCTGGGGGCATTTTTGTTTTCCGGGGAGGATGTATACAAGCAAATCGCCGGACTCAGTGGTGGGGAAAAGTCACGGCTGTCTTTTTTGAAGCTGATGCTTACCGGGGCAAATTTTCTGGTGCTGGATGAACCGACAAATCATCTGGACATTCCGGCTAAGGAAGCTGTGGAAGAAGCATTGATGGCATTTCCCGGTACCTTTGTTACGGTATCTCATGACCGTTATTTTCTTGATAAAGTCACGAATTGCACCTGTGAACTTGAAAATGGGCAGCTGACAGAATACAGTGGCAACTACAGCTATTACCGTGAAAAGAAAGAACTGGCACAAAAAGCCGCAGCCGAGGCTGTTTCGGTGAAAAAAGCTGCCATGCCGGTCAAAGCAGTGCAGACGGAATTTAAGGGCGGGGATCATCCACCGGCAGCTTCTGCCTCAAAACCGAGAACACAGAACTATACTGAGGGAAAACGACTTGAATTGACGCAGCGCTGTGAAGCAGAGATTGCGATGATTGAAGCAGAACTTAAAGGCCTTGAATATCAGATGAATGATCCGCAACTGCAGGCTGACCCACAGCGCAGTGAAGCGATTGCCAGTGAATATCAGGCGAAGGAACAGCAACTGGAAGAAAAATATAGCCAATGGGCCGAACTGACGGAATAGCCTAAAGCCCGACTTAGCTGCCGGGCCATGGCAAGGAGGCTGCAGCGTGGAAGAACTAGAGGGAATTGTAGAAAATGTAATATTTGCCAGTAGTGATAGCCGGTTCACGGTATTTAAACTTCGTCCGGAGCGCCAGCATTCACTGATCAGCGTTACCGCCAATGCGCCGGCTCCACTTATTGGGCAGCAGCTTCGGCTGCAGGGGGAGTGGCTGCAGCATCCTAAGTTCGGGGAACAGTTTAAAGCGCAAGTTCTGACGACAGCAGCACCTACAAGCCTGACGGGAATGGAGCGTTTTTTGGCGGCCGGAGTGATCGAAGGAATTGGTCCGGCAATGGCCAAACGACTGATCCGAGAATTCGGTACGGAAACACTAGATGTGATTGAAAACCATCCCGGACGCCTCAAGCAGGTTGACGGGATTGGGGAAAAGAAAGCGCGAAAAATACATGAATCGTATAAAGCACAGTCGGAATTGCAGGAACTCATGTTATGGCTGGAAACTCACGGTATTTCAGGAGCATATGGAGCCCGGATCTTTGAACGATACAGTTCTTTTGCCATTGAGGTACTGGAAAAAGATCCGTATCGCCTGGCACGAGAGGTGGCCGGGATTGGCTTTGCCACAGCAGATCAGATAGCCGGCAGGCTCGGGGTGGATAAAGAGGCCCAGGAGCGCATCGCGGCTGGACTGGATTATGCTTTGCTGCAGATTGCCCAGGCCGGACATTGCTGTGTGCCGGAGGACAGCCTGATCGAAAGAACGGCAAAGCTGCTATTGGTCGGGCGGGAAGAAGTAGCGGCTGTGCTGAAAAAACAGCTGCAATTGCAACGGCTCTGTGTTGAATATATGGGGGCAACCATGCTGGTATATCCGCCATATCTGTATCAGGCCGAAAAACAGACGGCAGAAAGGCTGCTGGAGATAGAAAAGCAGATCGAGCCTTTGGCGGTTGAAGATGCAGCAGTGCTTGCAGCGGACTGGGAACGGACGGCCGGGCTGCGCCTGGCTACTGAGCAGCGGCGGGCTATTGAAGCGGCACTACAATATGGTGTGCTGGTCCTTACCGGCGGACCGGGAACAGGGAAGACAACGGTGGTACGAGGCATTCTTGCGGTGCTTGAAGCGCAGGGATTGCAGATCCGTCTCGGGGCACCGACAGGACGGGCGGCCAAGAGACTCAGTGAAGCTACTGGCCGCAAGGCACTTACGGTTCATCGGTTACTTGAAGCCGGCGGCAGATCAGAAACGGATCATATGTTTGCCAAAGACAGTGATGACCCGATTGAGGCGGATGTGCTTATTCTCGATGAGGTATCCATGATGGATATCGTATTGATGCAGCATTTTTTAGCAGCTGTTCCCTACGGGTGCCGTGTTATTTTAGTCGGTGACGTGGACCAGCTGCCGGCCGTTGGTCCGGGGGCGGTACTTAAAGATATCCTGCGGGCCGATGTCGTGCCCTGTGTCCGCCTGACGGAAGTATTCCGCCAAAGCGGCGGCAGTACGATTGTCATGAATGCCCATGCCATCAATGGTGGCCGTCTGCCACAGACCAAAGCAGACTCTGATTTTGAGCTGAGGGAAATTCCAGACAGCGCTATGGTGGCCCGGGAAATCATTCGCATTTGCAGCCAGGAACTTCCGGCAGCAGGCTATAGTGTTCTTGAACAGGTGCAGGTTTTGTCACCGATGCACCGTTTGGACTGCGGCGTGGAAAACCTCAATAAAATGTTGCAAATGGCCCTGAATCCGCCGGAAGCCAATAAGCCACAGTGGCAGGCGCAGACGCAAATATTTCGTCTGGGGGACAAGGTGATGCAGACGCGCAACAATTATACGAAAAATGTGTTTAACGGCGATATTGGGTTTATTGACCAGATTACAGACAATACAGTATCTGTTCGCTACAGCGAAGAGAGTCTCCCTTATGAAAAAAATGAAATCGGCGAATTGCAGCTTGCCTATGCCATGAGTGTTCACAAGAGTCAGGGGAGTGAGTACCCCGTGGTCATTTTGCCCCTTATTCCGGGACACCGCATAATGCTGCAGCGTAACCTGCTCTACACGGCGGTTACCAGAGCCCGGCAAAAGGTGATTCTGCTCGGAACGAAGGCTGCCCTGCATACTGCAATTGCCAATGATCGCACGAAAAAGCGCTATACCTTGCTGGCAGAACGTCTGAATCATAAATTAGACGAATAAACAGGAGGAAAAAATGATCTGTGGAGTATATGCAGCGATTCTTGATTTTTTGTTTCCCGCCCGCTGTCCGGAATGCGGCTGTTATAGCGACCGGCAGGGACAATGGTGCCAAACTTGTCTGAGAAAAGTCATTGCTTGCCATCGCCTACCTGTCCCCGTGGCAGCTTACCATACTTTGCCGCAGGTACAGGCATTGGCTCGTTATCAGGGTAGCATGAAACGGCTACTCCATCGCTTTAAATACCATGGGGATGTTATTGCGCTAGCATATCTGCAAACTTTTTTGCAGCAGGCGATGCAAACGCTGCCTGCTTTTGCGGTTGATCTTGTCGTGCCGGTACCGCTTTATTTTATCAAGGAACGGCAACGGGGTTTTAATCAGACAGAAAAAATTTTTCATCCATGGGCGCAGGAAAATGGATTTTTGTGGCAGTCCGTGCTTGTCCGCAAACGACCGACGCTGCCACAGTACGAACTTAATCGCCGGCAGCGGCAGGAAAATATGAGAGATGCCTTTGCCATACAGGGCAAAGACATAATAAGGGGCCGGGATATTTTATTGGTCGATGATATATTTACGACCGGAGCTACCTTGGCATCTTGTGCTAAAACGCTGCATGAGGCTGGAGCAAAAAAAATTATTGGCATTGTGCTTGCCAGTGACAGCTGATAAAAGTAGTAATAGAGATTGTGCAAACAAAAGAAATCTTATATAATACTATTGACAGCAAATTTTGAAAAATGCAGCCAAGCGCTGTGTCTTTATAGAGGAGAGATCATCATGAACAAAATCGGGAACTGTCCTGAATGCGGGAAACTATATGTCGACAACGGGGTCGGCATGTGCCGGGACTGCTATGTAAAAGAAGAAGAGAATGAAGCGATCGTTGCCAGCTTTGTCCGGGATCATCCTAAAACCTCGGTGGAAGAGATTCATGAAGCGACCGGAATCAAGGAGAAGACGATCTTCCGCATGATTCGTAACGGACGCTTTGTCAGTGATATGCAAATATCGTATCCTTGCGATTCCTGTGGCGCACCGATTATCAAGGGCCGACTTTGCGACAAGTGCAGCACCAATATCATGAAGCAGGTATATGAGAATGAAAAGAAACGCGAAGCGGTGAAAAAACCTTTTGACAAAAAGGATTCGAGTCGTGGTATGTACACAAATAAAATGTAAGATCCTGTGTATTTTGTTTTGTTAGTTGATTTCTTAAGAAAAAGAAAGATATTTGGCGATAAACGGTAAAAAAATGATATTTTGACGAAAAAGCGGGAATTAAGATTCTTGCTTTTTTTTTCGATAAAATAAGCAATGAACAAGTAAAAGGTGGTGAGATCTATGATAGTTGACACAAGAGTACAGTCTGTGGCCAGCGTTTATGCCAATAATGCACTGTCAAAACAAAAGCAGGCAGCCAGTGGTATAAACAGAACGGAGACGGCGGATGCCGTAGTGTTGTCCTCTGAAGCACAGTCCTTCAGTCAGGTTTTGCAAAGAGTGCAGGCTATGCCGGAGGCCCGAATGGACAAGGTGGCAGCTTACACCGACAAGATCAATTCCGGTGAATATCAGGTCAATGCAAAGGAATTGGCGGGTAAAATTCTCGATATGCGGTTTTGATGATTAAAGGAGATCATTTTTATGTGGCAGGAACTAAATGAAACACTAGCTAAGTTAATACAACTCTACGAACGGGTGCTGATAATCGGCAAAGAGAAGCGCGATGCAATGGTCGTCGTTGACTTAAAGGCACTTGATCGAATATTGCAGCAGGAAGAACAAGTTACAGGGGAAATTTTGTCGGCAGAAGAAAACCGGAAAATTATTTTGCAAAAGCTCGCTCAGTTTGAGCCGCAAATAAATGCCGGGACAAAGCTTGGCGAACTTTGCCGTTATTGTCCGTCAGAAACTGCAATGAAGCTCGAACAGCTGCATACAAAACTGAATCAGGTGACAAAAGAGGTTTCAGCGATCCGTGATGCGAATAGAGTATTGGTTTCTGCAGCACTGTCGGCCGTTAATTATCATCTGAATGTTCTTGGTGATACGGCCGTAGCGCCGGTATATGGAGCTGGTGGCAGTGAACACGTCTCCAAAAGTAAAAAGTTTGATTTTGAGGCATAGAGGAGATTCTCATGGAAAAAATGATAAAAATACTGAAAGCACAGTTGTTTTTATGTGAAAAACTCCTTGAACTCAATGAAAAATACCGCAAGGATCTTTTGGATCGAACGACAGGCCATTCGCGGGACATTATCGCGCAGCAGGAAGAGTGCATGGGAAAAATCATGGCGCTTGAAAGCAGAAAACAGGCAGAGCTAAAACAGGCTGCGGTGGCTACGCTGGAGGAATTTTTAGTGCAAAAGTCAAACAAAGCAGACGACAGCCTACGAAACCTGAACGAGCGGTTGAGGATGACTGCCGACAGGCTGAAACGGTGGAATCATCACAATCATGAACTTTTGCAAAAAAATATGGCCTTTATCGACTTCAGCATCAATGTACTGACAAATACAATGACAGACAGTACCTATGCAAAACAGGGAAATACCTCTCCGAATGCGGTGGTCAGTCAAAAGAAAATGTTCGATCAAATGATATGATGATATAAAGAAATGGGTGATTAAACACTATGCGATCAACTTTTGCAGGGTTAAATACCATGATCCGCGGCCTGAACAATAATCAGCTTTCCCTCGATACGGTAGGGCACAATATAACAAATGCCGGAACAACAGGATATTCGCGGCAAAGCGTAAATTCAGCGGCAACGGCATCACAGACAGTGTCGACGATTTACGGGGATGCGCAGGTCGGCACGGGCGTAGATGCCCTTTCAATAACAAGGGCACGTGATATTTATGCAGATAAACAATTTTGGTCTGAAAGTTCTAATCAGGGGTATTATGGTGCTAGGCAGACAAATTATGATAAAGTAGAAGCCATTTATGACGATTCTTCCAGCACGGGATTGCAGACAAAACTTTCTAAATTTTGGTCCTCTTTGCAGACATTGGGAACAGCTGGTGGTGCGGATTCTTATACGAATCGTGTATCCGTCTATGAAACGGGCGTACAGTTAGGGCAGACTGTGAATAGCTATGCGGAGGAACTTCAGAAACAGATTAAATCAGAATACGATGATATGAACCTAAAAGTAGACAAGATCAACGATATAACCAGCGGGATCTTAAACTTAAATAAAACAATTGCCTCACAGGAGGCAATTGGCGGTAAGGCAAATGACCTGCGCGATGCCAGAGATAATTTGGTGGATGAGCTTTCTGGGTATGCGAAGATCAGTGTGCAGGAAAATGCAAATGGTTCCTATTCCGTTGTCAGCAATGGGAATACCCTTGTTGACGGCAACAGCCGGCTTGAACTTGAAACCGTAGCGAATGCTAATGCGCAATATGGGGTAACCGACTATACACTGCAATTCAAATCGACGAAGACGGTTTATGATCCTGGAGTGGGAGAATTACAAGGCATTCAGGATTCAGTTGCGGAGAATAAGGATGCTATAGGAGATCTGTCTAAGATGGCCGGATTCTTGCTCAGTACCTTTAATGATCAGCACCGGGCCGGCTATGGCATTGATTCGGGCAACACAACAAATTTGAATTTCTTTGGGGATAGTACAGCTGGCGCTAAATATACTTGGAATTCAGCGACATCAACCCTTACCAATAATAGTGGTGCGACGCTGGACACAATTCAGATCATTAAAGAACTTACGGTAAACACTTCACTGGCCAGTGAATCAGGAAAAAATCTGATCGCTGCCCGCGGAACGCTTGCTAGCGGAGCAACAGAAGGGACAGCTGGTGTTGCTAATGCGGTATTACTAAGCACATTGTTTAGCAAGTCTTCGGGAACAACTGCTGTTGGAACGGTATCACTCAATGACTATTACACCGGGTTGATGAGTAAACTTGGTTCTAAATCCTCGGCGGTTGATGATCAGGTGACCCAGGAGAAGAATATTATGACCACATTATCAAACAATCGGCAGGCGACCTCTGGTGTTAACTGGGATGAAGAGCTCACCAATATGATCCGCTTTCAAAAGGGCTATAGTGCTTCCTCACGCTGTCTGACGACAATGGATGAGATGCTTGATAAACTTATAAACAGTACCGGCATGGTAGGAAGGTAAGGTGATAGAATGCGTGTCAGCAGTTTGATGATGACTGGAAACTATTTGCAGCAGTTAAATTCAGCTTATGAAAAACAGGCAAAACTTATGGAGCAGACCGATGGGAGTTCCATTCATCGTCCGTCGGATAATCCAGTCAACTATACGAAAAATATGATCTATAATACAAGCCTGTCCTACAATGATCAATATACATCTAATGTGAAATCAGCAGTTTCCTGGATGAAAAGCACGGACAGTGCGATGATCAACATGAGTAACTCCATGAAGACGATTGTTGAAAAAACGGTCGCGGCGGCTAATGATAAAGCGACCGGGGATCCGGCAGCAACCGGCGATGAAGTGCAAAAACTGGTGGAAGAGGTTGTATCACAGGGAAATAGTCAGCTTGGTGGCCGCTATCTGTTTTCCGGACAGATGGACTCCACACAGCCGTTTACTTTATCACCGACGGTGAAAACCCGTGGCTTGGCCAAGACACTCGATGATAAACAAAGTACGTTTTTTAATAATACGGCTAAAGTGGGTGACCTGAGTCAAATGATCAGCCTGACCGGGGATGATGGCAACTCATATTATATGAATACAACCAATGGCAACATCTATACCAGCGATTTTGTTGCCAGCGGCTATAAGGATGCCATAAACAAAGCCGGTCATGGATCGACGGTAGCTGCGGGTGATGAGGTCGCAACTTTAAGTGGTTTTTCGATGGGTGGCTCCTTTAATACGGATGGCACCTTAATCAATACCACTAATCCTGCCTGGGCAGCTACGGGAACTACGGTGAAATTTCAGTTCGCCACGATCCAGCAGCAGGTTGTCACCTATGCTGGCGACAACAATAAAATTTCTATGGTCAAGCAAAACGGGCAGATCAACACGGATATTGACAGCGTAAATGCGACCGGGGTGGATGTTTTTGGGTCAGCGGATCTGTTTGGCGGTTCAAACGGAACCGCGGCGCTCAATGATATGCTTACCGTGGTGGCCCAGATGAAAGCGGGAAATTCCAAGTGGCTGTCAAGTGATGGGATTACACTGGCTAACAATACCAGTGACAAGGTGATCAATGCAGAAACAGCACTTGCTGGCCGCAATTCCGTATACAATGATGCGGTGACGACGCTTGATTCACAAAAAACCATTATAACCCAGGATATTACCGACGTAAGTGCTACGGATGTCAGCCAGCTGGCGGTGCAATTGATGACAGCCCAGACACTCTATAATATGTCGTTGTCGGTTGGAAGTAAAATATTGCCAAAATCATTAGTCGATTATTTATCGTAAAGTGAGGGTGATTCACGATGCTGTGTTTAAATATACGAACAACATATCCGGTGATTGGTATGCATGCACAGCTGAGTTCTATTGAAACGAAATCACCGTCCGCTGAGCTGCATACACAGTATCAGGCAGCGGATGCGGCGGTCTGGCCGAGTGCGGCCGAGGTCGATATTGACCAATACCCTTCCCGGCATGCCTATGGCTTTTCCAATTTACATGATTTGGGCGAGCAGGCAGCGCAGGACGGGTTTAGTGGGGTTCAAAAAGGCATTGACCGTCGGGTACGGGAAGGAAATGACTTCCTTCGCAATGGCACAAAATATAATGTCGTGGCGGCAGAGGAAAGAGCAAAACTTGTTCCTCGTCAGGACAGGGTACTGGTCGTCGGTCCGGTTCCTAAGCCGACAATAACGGTTAAACCGTCTGAAATGCAGGGCAGCATTGATCCAGGCAAGGATGCAGTAACAATAGTACCGCATGAGGTCGAAACAAACTATACCCCGGGCAGTCTTGATATTTGGCTTAAAACCCCGGCGAGTGTACGGATGTGGACGACTGAGGGACGGTATGATATTTATGCATAATGGAGGAAACTATGAAAAAGATTAATACCTTGCGATTTGGAGAAGTTGAAATAGCAGAAGAGGAAATCATTTGTTTTGCGGATGGTATTCCGGGATTTGAAGAAGAACATGAATTTTTGGTGATTCCGTATGATGAAGAAAGTCCGTTTGTGTTTCTTCAGTCGGCTCAAACACCGGAGCTAGCCTTTTTGATGACCAGCCCGTTTGTATTCTTTCCGGAATATGAACTTGAAATTGATGATGCGACACTTGAGCTGCTCGAAATAAATCAAGAAGAAGACATCTTGGTTTATTCACTGTTGACCCTGCCGGAAAAAAATATAAAATTAATGACAGCAAATCTCCTGGCACCGGTCGTTATCAATCAAAACAACCGTGCGGCTAAACAAATTATTTTAGACCAGGGGCAGTATACAACGAAGCACCGCTTGTTCCCGGAAACAGATGATACATCTAAGGGGGATAAGTAAATGCTGGCACTTACACGCAAATCCGGACAGCAGATTATGATCGGCGATTCGATTATTATCAATGTCGTCGAAATTCAGGGAGATAATGTCCGCATTGCTATTCAGGCGCCGCGGGAAATCAAGATATATCGTGGTGAAATCTATAAGGCGATATTGGAAGAAAATAAAAAAGCAGCAATGCAGATAAATGATGTCGATTTGACATTGCCGGATAGTAAATAAAAAACTTGCTGCTGAAACTGTTAATCAAGGGATTGAATTTAAATCATATTAGAATCTATGGAGGGATATATATGATCAGCAATATTCAAGGAGGAGCAGCTACAGCAGTAGGTTCTGTAGATAGTTCAGGCTATGTTGCTCCTAAACAGGTTACGGAGATAGACCAAACAGACGAACAGGCGGTATCAAACAAGGATTTACTCGCCAATAGTAGTACGACTATCGGCCCCGATGCAACCGTTGTAGCAGCTGATAATAAAGAAAAACAGGATAACAGCAGCAAGAAAAAGCTAAGTAAAGAAGATGTCGGGCAGATGACAAATGCCCTGAATAATTTTATGGCTACGCTGAATTGTGATTTGGAGTTTAAATACTATGATAAACTGGATCAGCTCAGTGTTAAAATGGTAGACCAAAAGACCAACACGGTCATAAAAGAGTTTCCACCGGAAGAAATCATGAAGGCAATGATTAAGACGCGGGAATGGATTGGCGTTTTCCTTGACAAGAAGGCATAAGAGGAGGTTTTAATATGGGCGTGAATGGAATTTATGGCTTAAGTGGTTCCGGCCTTGATGTTGAATCGATGGTAAAGACAGCGATGAAGGCTAAACAGGCACAATACGATAAAATGTATAAAAAGGAAGTCCAGCAGGAATGGATTAAGTCGGCTTATAGTGATTTTTATAGCAGCATGACAACATTTAAGTATTCAACGCTTTCAAACTATAAAATGCAGTCGAACATGAGTGCAATGTCCGGGACGACCAGCGACTCAAAAGTAGCGACCGTTACAGCGAATGGGGATGCGGCAGCGATGACGCATAAAGTAATCGTCAATTCACAGACGACGAATGCCTATTTGCAGACGACAACTGCCGGGATTAAGCGGGATACGGCCAGCACATCGACGACCAAGAGCATCTATCTGAAGGACATTATTTCCAGTCAGCTGGGAGGCGGCATCAATGGGAATTATGATTCTACAGCAGATACAGTTACCTTAAATGATGGAACAGTAATTGCCAATGCGTCGACGACGGCGGCGATCAGCTTCAATGTAAAGGATTCAGCGACTTCGTCGACAAAAACCAGTTATACGACGACGACGACGGATGGATCAGGAAATATTGTCTCCGGGTTTGTTCCTGGAACAGCTGGAACGGGAACGTATACTTCCGGTGGAACGACGTATGATACAGTAACAACAGATAATTCCGACGGGACAATAACGTCCGTACTCACTCCGCAAGGCGGTGGGACCGCTTTAACCTATACGACAGCGACTTTAAATGATACAACGGGAGCGGTAATAAATGCCTTCCGCCCAGCGGCAACGACCGGCTCTACCACGAGTACGAGCGGTGCGACGACAACAACGACAACGACAGCGACAAATTCTTCGGGAACCATTAGCACATCGACTACTGTCAATGCTCCTAATGCCGGGACGCCGGTTGTGTATACCTATAAGGATCTTGCCGAGAAAACGCTTAATGATCTGGTACTTGATATAGGAAGTGCCAATGGAAATATTACGGCAACGTATGACTCCGTTAATGACTCGGTCAGCATTTACAATAAAAATGGCGGCAGTGCGAATTTGATATCAATTTCTGGATTTACCGGCAGCTATACGACAGCTGATGGTAAAACTGCCACTGGGGCAGCCAACACTAACATGACTAATGCGTTATTTAATCATCTGAACCTCGGGATGTATGATGGCAATACCCTGAATGCTGCGCAGACGATGACGGATGCCAGTCCTCTATCGGCAGTTGGAGCCTCTGGATCAATCACAATCGATGGCAAGACATATTCAGATCTTGCCAGCAATAAAGTGACAGTGGCCGGAGTTTCTTATACCTTGGTGGGAACAGGAACCAGTACGGTTACCGTGTCACAGGATACCGATACCATCATTAAAAACGTCAAACAATTTGTGACGGATTACAATAAAATGCTGGATTCCCTCAATGATAAGATCTATGAAACGAATTATGTTTCCGGGTCAAAGACGGATACCTCCTATATGCCGCTTACCGATGCGGAAAAGAAAGGCATGTCGGACAGTGAAGTCAGTGCATGGGAAGCGAAGGCAAAGACAGGGCTTCTTTATCATAGTACTGTCTTGCGGGATATCGTAACTTCCATGCGGTCGGCACTATCCACTCCCGTCGATGCGGTAAGCGGGGACTACAAAACACTTGGGTCTATTGGCATCAGTTCGTCGACAGACAAAGGACATATCCAGCTCGATGAAGATAAACTGAAGAAGGCTTTAACGGCCGATCCGGACTCGGTCTATCAGTTATTTGCTTCCGGGGCAACTTCAACAAGTACAGATTCTTCTAATCAGGGCGTCGCGGTCCGCCTGGACACGGTTATGAAAAATGCGCTGAGTTCAATTTCTGATCAGGCGGGAACTTCGGCGACGACCAATGACCAGAGTTATATAGGAAAAACAATTACAACGATGAAACAAAAAATGAGCGATTTCCAGGATATGATGGATGATTATCAATCAAAACTGTATCAGCAGTATGATGCGATGGAAGCTGCGATTGCCAAGCTCAATTCGCAGACAAGTTATGTAAGTCAGGCCTTTAGCGGCTGATGACAACGCTCTTGTGTGGTAAGGAGGTAATAAAAGTATGCAAAATGCAGCATATACAGCGGAGGCTTATAAACGCCAGCAGGTAATGACGGCTACGCCAGAAGCCTTAACCCTGATGCTCTATAATGGAGCTTTGCGCTTTATGACAGAAGGCATCGAAGCAATTAAGGGGAAAGATTATGAAAAAACAAATGCATCATTGATCAAGGCGCAAAATATTATCAGTGAACTGCGGATTACGCTGAAAATGGAGTATGAGATTTCTCATCAGTTGCTTCCCTTATATAATTATGTATACGATTGTTTAATTGAGGGAAATATGAAGGCCAGTATTGCCAAGGTTGAAGAGGCGAAAGAAATTGTCACAGAACTTCGCAATACCTGGAATGAGGCGATGAAAATTGCCCGCAAGGAAAAAGGTGTTTCCTGATGGAGTCAGATACAGCCCAATTATGGGAGAAGTACTATATTGTTTCAAGTGAAATGCTAAAGTTTATTGAACGCGATGAAGTCGATATGTTTCTTCAGTTGCTGGAACAGCGAAGCGTTATCCAGGAAATGCTGGAGAAACTCGACGACAGGGTATGGACGAAAACCGAGGCTGGGCAGGCATTGTACCAAAAGCTTAAACCGATAGATATGCAAGTACAGTATAAGGTAAGAGTATGGCTTAATAAGACAAAACAAAAAAATCAAGCAGCTAAATTCTATGATATGCTCGGGGCCCAGCCGGCAGGAAATATTTTTAATAAAAATTTTTAAAAATAAATATAAATTTTTAAAAAAAGTATTAAGGAACAGAAAAAAATACCGATATATATAGTGTAAAGATCAAAGAGCCGGACAGACTGAGCGATCGGCAGACTGCCCAGCTTTGATAAAAATTTAAGCAGGGATGCTTAATTAAAAAAAAGAAATCAGGGAGGAATTCCATCATGGCAATGGTAGTAAAAAACAATCTTTCGGCACTTAATACGCTGAACATTATGAACAAGAACAGCAACGCTCTTTCTAAGAGCCTGCAGAAAGTATCTTCAGGAGAAAAAATCAACAGCGCAGCGGATGACGCTTCGGGTTACGCAATTTCTGAAAAGATGAAAGTTCAGATCCGCTCGTTGGATCAGGCAAACCAGAACACACAGAATGGTAACAGCCTTTTGAAAACAGCTGAAGGTGCTGTGAGCTCGACAGTAGATATCTTGAAGACTTTGAAGGAAAAAGTTGTAAATGCAGCCAATGATACAAATACAACAGCTGACCGTCAGACAATTCAGAACGAGCTCAATCAGGCAATCGACCAGATCAATGATAATGCCAATGTAACATTCAACGGCAAGACACTTGTTGATGGCTCGATGAACAAACAGATTACAACGGCTACAGCATCTACATTTACGAATCAGTCTATGGGAACAGGCACTATCGGGACATCGACTTTGACATCGCTCCTCGACCGCGATGGCAATACGCTCGACATCAAGTCGACGGATACAATTAAAGTGTCGTTTGTCCAAAACGGCAAAACCTATACGACTTCCTACGCAGTTGGTACTACAGCAATGTCGGATATTTTCAGCAAAGCAAACACTGCTTCGGGCGCAACGCCTTTCTCGGTACCGGGTGCTACAGCTGGTACTACCATTATCGGCGTTGATGAAACGGGTGTCAGCGTTTACACAGCAGATGGCACGTCGGCATTCTCTGTATCGGCAGCTGGCACTGGTACAACGGCTCAGATTTCCGGCTTCAGCATTAGCATCAGCGGTACTGACGGCAATGTCAAGAAATCCATCAACCAGAAACTTGACAACTTCAGCCTCGGTATCAGAGCCCAGAATACTTCGGCAAACAATGCGCTTAGCCTGCAGATCGGAACAAAATCCAACCAGTCGATTACTGTTGGCTTGACCGATATGCGTGCACTCGCACTCGGTCTCCAGGGAACTGATGCGACGACTGGCGTAGTCAAGAACATTGACGTAACAACGCGTGACAATGCGAATGTTGCCATTAATGTTATGGACACGGCAATTCAGAAAGCGCTTAACGAACAGACTAAAATTGGTGCTGTTGAAAGCCGCTTGGATTACACTTCCAGCAACTTGACAACTTCCAGCGAAAATGTAACAGCTGCAGAATCCACAATTCGCGATGCCAATATGGCAACCGAAATGACGGAGTATACGAAAAACAACGTATTGCTCCAGGCTTCCCAGGCAATGCTTGCTCAAGCAAATCAGTCGACTTCCAAAGTCCTCAGCTTACTTCAGTAAGAAAAAGGTTAATTTGTTTAAGGGCGGATGCGTGTCATCCGCCCTTTTATTTATGATTTTACCCGTTTACCAAAATTTTTTATCGAGGATAGAGGGTTTTTGTAAATTGGTAAGAGGAGTGGCGAAAATGAAACTGTCAGCTTGTTATATTGTTGGAAAAGGTGAAGCGGCTTTTGAAAAATCTTTGCAGAGCCTGGGCAATCTGGCGGATGAAATTATTGTGATAGCAACGGCACTGGATCAAAGTATTTGGGAAACGGCTGTGAAATATCAAGCATCTATTTACTCTTATGAATGGCATGATGATTTTGCTGCAGCCCGTAATTTTGCCCTTGCAAAGGCGACCGGTGACTGGATTGTCTTTCTTGATGCTGATGAATATATGGCAGGTTCGTCTGTTAAATTATGGCGAAATGTTGTTGAAAATACGATACATGAGGTTTTGGGCGTTGAAGAGATTTTTATTAAGCTGATTGATTTCGATGCAGAGCAGGAGAATCCGGTTCTAGGCGAAGTTTTTGTGCCGCGATTTTTTGTCCGCCGGCCTGATGTTTATTATCAGGGTCGGATTCATGAGGATTTGCGCCGAACGGATGGGATGCCTTTAAGAACGGCATTTTTATCGCCGGAAGATCTTATTTTAATCCATACTGGTTATTCAGGAAAGTTGGGAATGAAAAAAGCCGCAAGGAATTTAAGGATTCTTTTAGAGGAAATGAAAATTGCACCAGATCCGGCCGAACATTATATGGCAATCGCAGAAGCTTATGAAGGCATGGAAGATTTTGAGAAAGCCATAGAATATGCCAAACAGGATATTTTGTTAAACGGACGGCGATCTATAAGCTATGCCAGTCGTTCTTATCGGGTACTCTTTCGCTTGTGGGAAAGCACGACAAGGGATATGGATGCTGAAATCTTGAAATTTGCAGAAAAAAGCGTGACGGATTTTCCGGAACTGCCTGAGTTTTGGGCACAATATGCAGTGTACCTGGCCAATGTTTTTCATTATAAAGAGGCGGTTGCCGCCATGGAAAAAGCTATACTGTGCTTTAATTGCTATCAGTCACTGGAACCAAGTGTATTTGACCAAAATGCAGTGAGACAAGGCGAAGAATGGATTGGGGTTTGGCATGAAAATGCGTCTTTGGCGAAATCTCTGCGAATCAGTGCGTGTGTTATCACAAAGAACGAAGAAGAAGTGATGGGCCAGTGGATTCAAACCTTAAAAACATGTACAGATGAACAAATTTTAGTTGATACAGGTTCTACTGATCACACAGTGGAAATTGCTGCTGCGGCAGGCATGAAAACCTATTATTTTTCCTGGCAGGATGATTTTGCGGCAGCGAAAAATTTTGCGCTTGAGCAGGCGACAGGGGACTGGATTGTATTTTTGGATGCCGATGAATACTTCAGTGAAGACGCGTGTCGTGATATTCGACACATAATAGCAAGAGAACATCGGCGCGTAGACTCTGTCGATGCTATTCTGTGCCCTTTAATTAATATTGATGTAGATCAATATTCACAAGAAATCAATCGCAGTCTTACTTTGCGCATATTTAGGAATGCCCCTTATTTACGCTATACGGGGAAGGTACATGAAAATATTCGCAATGAACATGGACATCTGAATATTTTAGTGGAGAAAAAAAATTTGGCCATATATCATACGGGGTATTCCAGCCAGCGACTGCAGGGCAAGCTCAAACGCAATTTAAGCTTGCTTTTAGCGGATATTGAAAAAAACGGCGAACAAGTGCATCACTATCGCTATCTGCTGGATTGCTATATTGGACTTGGTGAATATGAAAAGGCAATTAAGTATGCAAAGCTTCATATCGAATCAGCGGCCACTTCCGTCGGCAGTGAGAGTGATGTCTACCGTAATTTGATTATTGCCCTGAATGCCATCCAGGCGGAGCCAAAGGAAATCGAATTATACTGTGAAACGGCTATCAGAAAATTTCCAGCGATACCAGATTTTTATATCTATAAAGGCATGCTTCGACTCCAGCAAAAAGATTTTTTAACAGCAAAAGAATTTCTGGAGAAGGCATATGACCTTTCTCAGAAAGCACAATATGACTGTAATGATTCTACGAATTATTCCCAGCTGATGGTAGGCTTATATTGTCATTTAGCTGAAACCTTTTATCAGTTAGGTGAAAGAAAAAATGCCGAAGCGTATTTGGCTATGGGGCTAAAGGAAAACCGTTATAATGAAGAGGTATTTGCCACGGCACATGAGTTTTTGAAAAATAAACCAGCGGATGAAGTGATAAGATTTTTAGATCAATATTATGCGCTAACAAAAGAGGATATATCTTTTATTGTTCAGCAGTGGGGCAAGTTTTCCCAGAATGAGGTGTATGTTCATTATATGAAGCAGCTAATGGATAAAGAAGAGATAAAAAATGAGAAAGTATTTGGACCTGAAATATTAGCGAAAGAAAGCCCAACGAATTCTTTTCAGCAGAATGTAAAGCTGGCAGCAGGTCATATACAAGTTTTGTTATATTGTCTGTTTCAAGATAAGCAGCTATTTTCATTACCACAGGTCAAACAAGTACTGCCGGATACATTTCTCCCGTGGATCGAACGCTATCATGGAGAGAAGAAAAAGATAGAGCCAGGAGAATACGATTCCTATGTGACGATATTGCAAATGATGAAAATTTTTAATAATGAAGATATTTTAAAGTGCTTTTGCAAATTGGCAGCGGGATTTTCAACGGTGGAGCAGCGTACAATTGCGGGGATTTGTTGGCAGGAAGGTTTTTGGCAAGAGGGCAAAGAAGTATATGAAAGACTTTTATCAATGGATATAGAAAACGAATTTGACCTGTACAGAGAAGCGGGAATTTGTTTTTTTCATTGTGAGGACGAAGTTGCAGCCAGAAAATATTTGCAAAAAGCATTGAACTTAGTTGTTGATGAAAATCAGCTGCATGAGTTGAAGACCTATTTGTCCTGGCTAGAATAGCTTGTAGATAGGAATCGGGATGGTTATCTTAAAAAGGTGGATGAAAAATGAAGATATCGGCTTGTGTGATTGTAAAGAATGAAGAGAAAAATATGCCAAAATGGCTCGCTTGTATGAAAAATATTGCTGATGAGATGATTGTTGTCGATACAGGGTCTACAGATAGAACCGCAGATTTGGCGAAGGCAGCCGGGGCGCGGGTCTATTTTTATAAATGGCAGGATGATTTTTCGGCAGCAAAAAATTTTGCCTTGCAGCAGGCAAGTGGAGATTGGATATTATTTCTTGATGCGGATGAATATTTTACTGAAGCCACCGCGGGGAATGTGCGCAGTTATTTACAAAAAGTGAATGCCAACAAAAATATAGATGCGTTTCTTTGCCAAATGTTTAATGTCGATGAAGATAATGACAACCATATGATAAGTGCATTTCAAAATGTGAGGATTTTTCGTAAAGATCCTGCTTTATTTTACTACAACAAGGTCCATGAACTTTTGGTGCGAAAAAATGGACCTTTAAAACTAGCAAATCTAGAGGCTGATATAGAAATTTATCATACAGGTTATTCCAGTAGCATCGTAAGACGCAAACTCGAACGGAATCTGCAGATTATAAAAACAGAGATAGCTGCGACTGGCGAACAGACTTGGCATTATGCCTACTTAGCAGATTGCTATTATGCACTTAAAGATTATGAACAGACAATAAAATATGCGCAAAAATCTATTGATGCGAAAATCAGAGCATTAGGCAATGAAACTACGATTTACCGGCGATTAATCGATGCGCTGATTTTGGCAGGGCGATCGAATAAAGAGATTTTAGCTGCTGTTGAACAAGCTATGGTAAAATTTCCTCGCGAACCGGAATTTGTATGGAATAAAGCCGTGATTTGTTTTCAACAAAAAAATTATATTCTTGTTGAAAAATATTTGACTCAAATCGCAGCCTTGCGCCAGGGGAAGAAGGGAAAACTAAAGACCGGAGCTTTTGAAAACAGAGAGTATCTGTTTTTTGCAATGTTAGGAGATATTTTTCGCTTAAAAAACAGAGAAAAAGAGGCTATGAAACAGTACTTCCACGCATTGGAACTCAATAAATACGAGCGAAGTATACTGCATAACTTTTATCGATTGTTGAGACGGTTGCCAGAAAATCAATCAGTAGAAGTCTTAGATCAGTTATATCGAGATACAAAGCGTGATAATGAATTTTTAACAAGTGTTTTAAAAGCATATCCGCTGGATGCTGCTTATATCTGTATTGAGAAGCGACTACAAAACAGTGAACAAGAGGCTGGCGTTATGGTGGCTGATAAAATTATCAGAAAGCAGCTGAAGGATGCGGTGACGCTCACGACAACGAACTTGATTGAAACATATGAGCAGATGATGGCACAGTTAATAAGCGATTACAAAGAAGCGGATTATAAACTTGCACAAGTATTATTGCCAAGTTTATACGGGAATGCCTTGCGGGAGAAATTGATGCTTTCTAATCAGGTGAAAGCGGAACAGAAAATTAATGCAGGTGAAAGCTCCTCTGTGGTGGGGCAAAACGGGCATGGTGATAAGGATGAAGCTGCTATGGAAAAGGGAAATTATACAAGTATTATAATTCCAGTTTATAACCAATTGGATAAGACAAAACAATGTATCACTAGTATCCGTTTGTTTACGCAAAATGAAAAATATGAAATGATTCTTATCGACAATGGATCAGAAGATGAAACTTCTGCATGGTTAAAGGGAGAACCGGATATAAGGGTTATCTCTAATCAGGAAAACCGGGGATTTACGGTGGCGTGTAATCAAGGGATGAAGATTGCCCGTGGAACAGAAATATTATTATTGCAAAATGATGCAATTGTTACGGAAAATTGGTTGCCTGGATTGCGAAAGGTATTGTATGGGCAGAGTAATATAGGTGCTGTTGGACCGGTGTTTTTTGGTGGCTACCGAGAGCAAAAACCGGAATTGTCATGTGATTATAATACGTTTGACGAAATGGAACTTTTTGCAAAAAAAGTAGCAAAATTGCCGGATCAAGGGAAAGCGGCGATGTTTATCAGTTCATTTTGTATGCTGCTGAAGCGCGAGACGATTGATTGTATAGGATCACTAGATGAGCAATTTTCTCCTGGTTATTTGGAAGATGTTGATTATTGCTTTCGTATTTTGCAAGCAAACTACCGATTGGCAATAGCTGGCAATGTCTTTGTATATCATGCGGCAGGAAGTACGTTCAATACGCTGGGACCGCTTGCCGAACAATATTTCACAGAAAATGTAGCTTTATTTAAAGAAAAATGGGGGGTGGACCCTTCGTATTCCGGTACGATTCGTCACGATTTATTGCAGTTTGTAGACATAGCGCAAAAGGATTTGACCTTATTGGATGTTGGCTGTGCCTGCGGGGCAAATTTAATGCATATCAAGGCAATAAATGAATCCGCTCAATTATATGGTATAGAATTGAACGAGCGGGCAGCTGAAATTGCCCGGTATTTTGGGGAGATTTCAAATAGCAATGTAGAAAATCTTACGGCAATGAATTGGCAGGGGAAATTTGACTATATTCTTATGGGTGATGTTTTAGAGCATTTATATGATCCATGGAAGGTTGTAAACCAAATGCGTGATTTATTGCGGACGAATGGTTATTTGATTGCCAGCATACCTAATATTATGCACATTTCTATTATTAAAGATCTTTTGCAGGGAAAATGGGAATACCAGGCTTCGGGTATTTTGGATCGGACGCATCTGCGGTTTTTCACAAAAAAAGAAATTGAGTTGTTATTTGCGGAGGCCGGATTTGAAATTGCTTATATAGGGCATACGATTGTTGATTTTCCAGGATATGAGGAATGGTTAAATAAAATTGAGCAGCTAAAGGATATTTCACAGGAAAAAGAACAATTTGAGGCGTATCAGTGGATCATTTTGGCTAGAAAAAAATCCGATCCGCATGAGTGGGCGGAATGGATAAAAAACTGGTCGAAAAATGCCGATGATCCAGAGCTGGATCAAAAGATTTTGCATTGGCTTGGCGAAACAATGCCAGCGGCTGAAACGCTGTATTCTGTCTTAAAAGCAAATCTTTCGCCTGTGGAGCCTGGTGTTATCCGCTTGGCTGCACTCTTATATCAAAATTCACAGCAAGCGTTAGCCATCAAGGTGATGATTTGCGCTTATAAAGAAAAAAATGAGAGTTTAGAGCTGATTTATGCCCTGGCATTTTTTCTTCACCTTTATGGTGAAGAGCAAGAAGCCACAAAAGTTTTAAGAAACAGTAAAATTCTTACCCGCGAGATGAAGGAATTATTAGAAGAAATTGAAGCCGATGAAAAAAAAAACCATTAGTATCCGTTTTGATTCCAACGTATAATCGAC
This sequence comes from Selenomonadaceae bacterium, assembly GCA_963678095.2. GTDB lineage: Bacteria > Bacillota > Negativicutes > Selenomonadales > Selenomonadaceae. The sequence continues at coordinate 2,188,938 of OY782746.1, forward strand.
CGGAATATTTTTTGTATGCCTTGGAAAGTGTTTTGAGGCAGACCTATAAAAACTTGGAGATTATTATCTGCGATAATAGTACAAATGCACAGACAGAACAGCTTATCGAGGTTTATGCTGCAGATTGTAGAATTACCTATGTCCGCAATAAAAAAGCAATGAGCAAACAGGAGAATTTTCAGCCGTTTGAGGCATTGGCCCATGGAGAGTTTTTACAATGGCTGATGGATGATGATGTGTTGAATCCAGATAAGATTGAGAAAATGGTGGAGGCATTTCTATTAAATCCAGATGTTACATTGGGGGCATCAAACCGTCGGTGGATTGATGGCAGCGGAAATGAATTGAATGTCCCCAAAGAAATTGAATTAGGCAAGAATGCGGGTTACACAATTCTTGACGGCCGCTTATTGGGGCGGTCTATGCTTTTGGAATTGCGGAATTTTATCGGTGAGCCATCATCGGTTTTATTTCGTCGGTGTGATTTAAGCAATCACTATTGGCAGGCTGATTGTCGTGGCTATAAGACGATTTCTGATGTTGTTATGTGGTTGGAGCTTCTGCAAAAAGGGAATTGTGCTTTTTTTCAGCAGCCACTTAGCTCTTATCGACGCCATCCGGCACAAGAGGGGCAGGAGATCAATGTGATTCTTCTGAGCCGGTTTGAATGGTTGCAATTGATTCAAGAGAGTTACGCAAAGAGGGATTTCTTACAGACAGCAGATGAGTATCATCTATCTTTGCAAAAATTTTTACAGGATGCTAAAGAAGTCGTTTTGCCTGTTTTGCAAAAAAAACAGATAGACAGTGCATTAGCCAAAAGTTACAGAGAAAAAGTTAACGAGGTGGAACACATATACTCCACGATGAAAGAGAATGGGTAAAGATGAAATATTGCCAAAATTTATATACAAAGCTGATTGGTTTTATGCGGGATTTTGGAAGGTTACCAAGTATTCTTATCTGCGAGGATGAGCCTATTCTCATCAATAAAATAAAACGGAAATATGATTTTTTTCAGATCGAGATACTCTCAGAAACGGAAAGAAATTTTTTACTTAAAAATCAGATGTCTAATTATAAACAAAGATTCGATTATGTCTTTTTGGGAAATATATTGGAGCAGTCAAGAGATCCCCTGAGTTTACTCAAGAGATGTCGGGACCTACTAACTGGGGATGGATGGCTGCTGGCTATTGTATCAAATAGCCAATACAAGGCTGGCAGAGAAATATGTGATAATCTGGATATAAAAATGGGTAGCGGATTTTCATTAGAAGAGCTGGTTGCTTTTTTTAGAGAAGCAAAATACGAAGACCTTCGTTTTGACCAGATGGGGGAACTGTCGGGGGCCCAAAATTGTGATAAAAAACAGGGCGCTGTCGAAGAAACGGATTCCTATACGGCAATAAAATATTGGCTAATAAAAGCAGGGAAGTACGATTTTACGGAAAAAACATCATGGCTCAGAAGTTTTTTAGACCCAGAAATTCGACAAGAATTAGCCTATGTATTACGGAGAATTGAAAATGATATAGAACTTTCCGTTAATTTTCAACAGCTCTGGCATTTATGCCAACAGTATGATATTACAGCAGAATATTTGGTACCGTTTATTCAAAACACAATGCTGTACCCCAACAAAGTCTTAAAGCTTCTTTCTGAAAATATTAAGGAGGAAGAATCAAATGAAGGATAATGGGAAAGTATGTTTTATTACCTGCGTTAATGATGAACGTTGCTATGAAGAAGCACTTCTATATTTGGCCCATTTGGAGGTGCCTGATAATATCCAAGTAGAATATATAGCGATTCGGGATGCTGCTTCTATGGCAAGTGGATATAATCAAGGAATGCATGCGAGCCAGGCCAAATACAAAATATATTTACATCAAGATGTTTTTTTATTAAGGGAAAATATAATACAAGAGATTTTGACTATATTTAAAGATTTTCCGAAAATTGGCATGGTGGGTTTGGCTGGTTGTGGGACGTTGCCGAAATCTTGTTGTTGGGGTGAAGCCTCAAGCAAATATGGTTGTATAGCACATGCTTTGCAACCGGAATATACCAGTGTGTCAAGGTATGGGAAAGGACCTCAGCATTTTGCAACGGTCGCTGCTATAGATGGCTTATTTATTGCTACGCAATATGATGTCTTGTGGCGCGAGGAGTTGTTTAAGGGTTTCCATTTTTACGATATATCACAGAGTTTGGAGTTTCACCGAGCTGGTTATAAAATTGCGGTCCCGAATCAAGATGAGCCATGGTGTTTTCATGCCTGTGGGGTAAAGGAATTAGATGCATCCTATGGAGAATATCAAAAAATATGTATGGAAGAATATAAATAAATTCATTTTTTAAGATTTATTTACTGCCAATGACATATGGCGGCTTGAGAAAATCAGGGGTTGTTATATTTGAAAAAGATCGATGGTCAACTCTACCAGGTAAGGAGAGACGCGCTTTGTTGAAAATATCAGCATGTGTAATTGTAAAAAATGAAGAAGTGAATATTATAAAGTGGCTGGAAAACATGAAGAAAATTGCCGATGAAATGATCGTTGTTGATACAGGCTCTTGTGATAAAACTGTTTTTTTGGCACAGCAAGCAGGGGCTAAAGTATATTTTTATCAGTGGCAAGACGATTTTGCCGGGGCAAAAAATTTTGCCATGGAACAAGCTCTGGGGGATTGGATTATATTTCTTGATGCAGATGAACGCTTTAGTACAGCCAGTATAGAGAATGTTCGCCGCGTTATTATGCGGGAACATTTGCACGTAGAAACGGTAGATGCTATTATGTGCTCGATTATAAACATCGATGTGGATCAAAACAACATTGAGCTCGGTCGGTTTTTAAATGTTCGTCTGTTTCGCAATTCTCCAGAGCTAGGATACAGGGGAAAGATACATGAAGAGCTTAGGCATAAGAAGCGGGCTGTAAGGCTCTTGATCGAGCAAACATTGGAAATTTACCATACAGGATATTCGACAAAACGAGTGCAGGCTAAGATAAAACGAAATCTGAAGCTTTTGCAGGCAGACATAAGAGAACATGGCGAATCTGAAAAACATTATCGTTATTTATCAGATTGTTATCATGCGCTGGGGGCGCATGCGCAAGCTGTAAAATATGCAAAACTTCATCTGAAATCGAATGTTAGGTCCATCGGATCAGAAAGCGACATATATAGGAATCTAATCAATTCCATGATTTTTTTAAAGCAGAATGAAAAAGATATCGAGGTGTACATAAAAGAAGCCATCAGCAAATTCTCTGATATTCCTGACTTCTATGCGTATTATGCGGCTAGCTTTTTCCGTGCCAAAGATTTTTCTCAGGCAAAACAGTATTTCTTTAAGGCGTTGGCGATATATAAAGCCAGCCGTTTAAAAGGTATTAATGCGTCTTCTTTTATGTTTGTCTTAACAGAAGTGTATGGTTATTTAAGTGATATTTTTCAGCGAGAACAAGATTTGCCAATGGCTTTTTATTATGTGGATTTAGCGTTACAGGCAAATAAATACAATTGTCAGGCCTTTTCTCAATTGTACAGCCTGTGTGAAGTATATTCTTATGAAAAACTCGAAGTATGCCTTAAGGCATATTATTTAGATAGCAGAGAAGATTTGATTTTCATTGTACAGCAACTAAGCGATATGGAGTTATGTTCAAGTTATTTTTATTATGCTGACTTATTAGAAAAAAAGTATGGTATCGTATCTGCCAAAACAAAATCATACCGATTGTTCGCCCGAAAAGACATCGCCGGTTTTTTGACATTTATTCAAAAAAAATGGTTGTCTGATTTAAGTATGGCTGTTTGTATAGCATTGAACAGCACAGGTGATAAAAAAATAAAGGGTGAGACAGGACTTTTCCCTGAAACATTTTTATATTGTTTGAACCGTTATTTAAACGATGGTTTATGTTTATGTGAAAATGATGTATTGGTATATGAAAATATATTATTGCAGGCAATTGCATATGGGGAAAAGTCTTTGATAGAAAAGTTGCTTTTGATGGGAGGGGATTTTCCCCCTGAAACCCTAAAAGAAATTATACAATTACTTTATCAACATCAATATTGGCAGGAAGCAAAAGTGCTATTGACTTGCCATATAGAGTATTTTCTGGAAATAACGGACAGTAGTTTTTTATCGCAAGCCGCTATATGCTTACAATATAGCAATGAACCTAAACTTGCTAAACTGTTTTATTCGAAACTAACAGAAAGTTCGAACCTTAATTTTGCGGTGGTGGAAGGCATTGATGGAGAAACTTCGTTGATGGAGCACTATATTAATAGTTTACTCAAGGATCGTTATGATGAATATGCCTTGAGTGGATTGTATGGTTGTTTGCGTTATGAAGACCCAGTAGAAGTATTGCAAATACTGAAAGCGCTGTATCAAGAAACTGAACAAGATTTAGAATTTGTTGTTTCTGTATTGAAAAAGTATTCATTTGATAAAGTTTATTTGTACTATGTTAATTTATTTAAAAAAATAGATGCATCAAAAGGCGGGGATATTTCCCTGCAGGGAATGATTGCTAGTGGGAATCAGAACGAAGCATGGTCTTTTTTGATAAAAGAATTGAAAGTGGATTATACGTTGCTGTTAGTGGCAGGATGTCTTGGAAAATACATTGGCACGGCATTGAACACCGAGGAATATTTACCAAAGCTGTATAAGGACGTCTTGTGCTTTTACTTAGAAAAAGGGGAAGGTATGTTAAAGAATGAGGGCATATCCATATACGGAAATTTGAAAATAGAATTAGAAAAGGCAGAAAATATGCTGGGCATTCAACTATTTGTCGAGAAATAACTTAGCTAGGGGTTTTGTAAAATATAAGGTAGCCACGGCTTGGCAAGGGTTCTAGGGAAGCCATGAAGGACAGGAGAGGTTGTGTGTAAGTGGGTATGCTGAACAGGAATGTGCAAACAGAAGCCGCTTTGCTGGAACGAAGTCAGCACCTGTTTCAAGCAGGTAAATACGGCGAGGCTATCGTTTGTACAGAAGAATTTTTTAAAAATCACACAAAAAGTTGCGATCTGCTGTATATTCAGGCAATGTGTTATATGCAGTTGGGTGAATATCAAAAAGGATTAGCCGTCACGCAGGAGATCAAAAAAATTGATCAAGATCATATTGGCGCATACATGGCAGAAGCATATATATATAAAAAGCAGGGGCGGTTTATTAAAGAAGAGTCACTATTACGGCAGATTATTTTACATATAGAAAAATTGCAGCTGCAGGAAAAATCAAACTGTTACCAAAAGTCATTAAGCGAAGCTTGGAGTATGCTAGGCTCGGTATATACCGTTATGGGGCAGCCAGAAAAAGCTCTGGAAGCTTTTTTGTCAGCCAGCCACCTGGAACTGGATGAAAAGAAAAAAATACAGGAATACAGCAATGCGCTCTTTGTGACAAACTATATGGAATCCATAGCACGCGAAGATATGAAAAAATTACATGCAGGATTCCAGAAGTTTTTTTCTTCGATGTCCTATTTCCCCCAATTTGCTGAGCCGAAGCATGTGCTGCGGATAGGGTATATTTCACCCGATTTTCGCCAGCACCCGGTGGCATATTTTATTTTACCTTTGTTGAAGAAGTTTAATAAACAGCGGTTTGAGATATATTGCTATGCGGCAAATCCACCGGATGATGTGACTGTACGGTTGCAGTCCATGGCAACCAAATGGAGAAATATCGATGGCTGGGAGTCACTAGAAATTGCTAAATTAATTTATGAAGATCGGGTTGATATATTAATAGATCTTTCTGGTCATACAAAGGGCAGCTGCTTGCCTGTTTTAGCCCATAAGCCGGCACCGGTACAAGTGACGGGAATTGGTTATTTTAACACGACGGGGCTTGCGGCAGTTGATTATGTTTTGACAGATGTTTTTTGTGATCCACCGGGAAATGGTATCGATGAATTTACCGAAAAATTGATTCGCCTACCCTATAGTCATTTTTGTTATGCACCCTTGCAGGTTATGCCAACGCCGAGGGAAGCGCCGGTGAAGCGCAAGGGCTATATTACCTTTGGGTGTTTTAATAATTTTAATAAGGTTACAGATCAAATACTGTTTGTTTGGCAGCGGATTTTGCAGCGGACGCCAAATTCAAAACTGGTATTAAAAAGTCAGATTTTTGATAGTGAGGAAGGCCGAGGCCTTGTTCAATCCCGTCTGACTGGTTTGGGATTTCATCTGGAGTCTGTGGAGCTGAGAGGATTTAGCCGGGATTATCTGGAACAATATAAGGAAATAGACATTGCCTTGGATACTTTTCCCTATACAGGTGGAGCTACTACTTGCGAAGCTCTTTATATGGGTGTGCCGGTTATCACATTGTGTGGAGATCGACATGGGTCAAGGTTTGGGTATAGTTTATTAAAAAATGCTGGATTAGATGAATTGATTGCCATAGATAAAGAAGAGTATGTCGAAAAAACGTTGCTTTTGGCACATGATAGTGATTTGCTCGATGGCTTACATCAAAATCTAAGGAACATATTGATGGCCTCAGATTTAATGAATGAAGAAAAATATGTGGACTCCGTGGAGCAGGCATATCAGACCATTTGGCAGGAAAAAGTAGCAGCGCAGAAAATGATGCAAATGAGCAAAGCTGTGTTTAATGACAGAAAGACCCGATTGTTTTCCTGTATAGCTGGCAGAGAGTACCGTCAAGCCGAAGCTTTAGTAAAACAACTTTTACAAAATAAGCCGGATGATAAGGAGCTTTTGGAAGTCATCCTAGGAGTTTATATAGAAACAAACCAAGCTGCGATAGCGCATGAACCTTTAAGACGACTTAACCGTTTGTATCCTTGTGATGGTTATGGGCTGTTTTTAGCTGCACGCTTGGATTATATGGAAAATAAATGGGTTTCCACCGTGAAAAAAGCCGAATATGCCTTGCAGCATTGTCATAATTTAACGGATGAAATGAAAAGCTTGCTGTATAATATTTTAGGTGCAGCCTATAAAGACAGTGGCGAGGCAAATGCAAGTATTAGCTGTTATTTGCGCGCCAGTCAATATTCGGTAACCTGGCAGGAAAAAGTGGCAGATTACAGCAATTATTTATTCAACCTGCATTACTTATCAGAAATAAGTGTAGAGAAGATGCTGGCAGCACATGAACAATACAATCAATTTTTTACGAAAATAAAACCATATGTTCACCAGAAGCGTAACCGAGGGAAAATACGAATAGGCTACATTTCGCCGGATTTTCGCCGGCATGTTGTTACCTTTTTCAGCTATGCATTATTCAAGTATTATGATCGGGCTGTTTTTGAGGTTACCTGTTATGCAAAATGTGAGGAAGATGCGATTAGTGAACAGATAAGAAAACAAGTAGATTGCTGGCGCAATATAAAAGAACTTGAGCCCCGGGAAGCGGCCGGGCAGATTTTTGCTGACGGCATTGATATTTTATTCGACTTGTCAGGTCATACAAGGAATAATTGCCTGCCAATTATGGCATATAAACCAGCGCCGGTACAGATTTGTGGGATTGGCTATTTCGATACGACTGGGTTAAAAACAATGGATTATTTTTTAGGCGATATATATACGGATCCGGTTGCTGAGGCGCAGAGTAGTTTTACCGAGCAGGTCTTGCGCCTACAGCATAGTCACTTTTGCTATGTTCCACCAGAGGATATGCCTGATTGTGCTGCAGTGCCCTATAAAAAAAATGGCTATATTACCTTTGGCAGTTTCAATAATTTCACGAAGACAACGGATGAAATGTTGGCTCTTTGGCAGCAGATACTGGATCAGGTCCCTGACAGCCGATTATTATTGAAAAGTAAGATCTTTGGCTCGGAAGAGGGGTGTGATAAAGTCAAGAACCGTCTGCAAAAAATGGGCTTTTCGCTAGACCGAGTGGAAATGCGGCCAGAATCGAGAGAATATCTCAGGGAATACAGCGATGTCGACATTGCCCTGGATACATATCCATATCCGGGGGGCGGAACGACGTGTGATGCGCTGTATATGGGGGTTCCCGTAATTACTCTGGCAGGGGACCGTCATGGATCACGCTTTGGCTACAGCCTGCTGCAAAATTTGAATTTGTTGGAGTGCTGTGCATTTTCTAAAGAGGAATATGTCACTCGTGCGGTGCAGCTGGCACAAAATAAAAAGCGATTGCAGCAATTACATGCGGGGCTTCGCGCACAGATGCAGGCTTCTCCGTTGCTGGATGGAGTGCTTTATATGAGTGAGTTGGAACAGGAATATATAAAGATTATAAAGCCATTTTGTTTACCAATAGAAAAAAACACGGATAACCTGTTGGCGCAGCTGCAGGATTTATTTTTGTCAGGAAACTGGGAGGCTGTTGTCCAGACCAGCTGTAGGGTTTCATTAGAAGCAGAGGGCAGCTCTACATTCTTTTCACTTTGGGCCCAGGCTTATTTTAAGTTGGGTGATTATGGACGTGGTATACAGGTAGCAAAAGAGGCCCTGGAAAATGGCTTTTGTTGGGAGCAGCCGGAATTTTTTATCCGCCTCGGGAATGCTTGCAAAGAAATCTTTGCTTATACAGATGCAGCAAAATATTTTTCTTTGGCCATCACTGGTTTAAAAAAAGTGGGGTTGGTATCGCAACAGGAACTTTTGCTAGAACTTAAACTAGCACAGGCACAATTGTTGGTTTCCTTAGGGGAGACTACAGAGGGCGCACAGCTCTATCAGCAGGTGAGTGAAGAGCATCCTATGGCAGGCAAGCGATATTCCTCTTATGGATCTTACTTATTGAGTCTCCATTATCAAGAGCAAGATGCCACATGGCTTTACAAAGAGCATTGCCGCTACAATGATTTTTTTCAAGAGATCGTGAAATATAAACATCATGCTTCGCGAGAACATAAAAAAATTCGGATTGGCTATTTGTCCCCGGATTTTCATCAGCATGTAATGTTCTATTTTTATCATGTACTTTTAGTCAAATATGATAAAACTTTGTTTGAAGTATATTGTTATAGCTTAGTTAAAGAGTCGGATAGCTTTACCGAATATCTGAAACCGTTTGTAACTGTATGGAAAGATGTGTCATCTTTAACAGAAGCTGAAATAGCAAAATCCATATATGATGATGAAATTGATATCCTTGTCGATTTAGCCGGACATTCTGCTGGATCGGGGTTAGCTTCGCTTGCTTATAAACCAGCGCCGCTTCAAATCTCCGGGCTCGGTTATGTCAATACAACGGGGCTTTCAACGGTGGATTATTTTATCACGGATGAAATAGTAGATCCTCCTGAAGCGGGGGATAGGATGTTCTCAGAAAAGCTGTTGCGTTTGCCTAAGACTCAGTTTTGTTATACGGGAAGATCAGATGTCCCCTTGCCCTGTGAAGCACCTTTTCAAAAAAATGGCTATATTACCTTTGGCAGCTTTAATAATTTCGCTAAAATTACCGATAATATGTTAGCGCTATGGTTAAAAGTGATGAAAGACGTAGAAAATTCACGCTTGCTTTTGAAATGTCAGATATTTGTAAGTCCACAGGCTGTAAAATTAGCCCAAGATCGTTTAGCTGATTTAGGCTATGATCTGAGCCGTATACTGCTTGTGCCGGCAACGGCTGATTACATGGAACAGTATTTATCGGTTGATATTGCGTTCGATACGTATCCTTATCCTGGCGGGGGCACAACCTGTGATGCGCTGTATATGGGCGTGCCGGTTATTTCTTTGTATGGCAAACAGCATGGAACAAGATTCGGGTATAGTATTCTAAAGGCTGTGGGAATTGAAGACTTGGCAGTAGAAACAGAGAGTGAATATATAGCCAAAGCCATTTCTTTAACAGCTGATGGGGAATTGCTAAATTTGCTTCATAAAAATTTGCGGCACATGATGCTAAACTCATCGCTGATGGATGAAAACGCATATATGCAGGATTTAGAAGAGGTATATAAAGAAATTTATCGAAAGTCTAAGCAAGGGCTATAGGAGATTTATTACATGGCAGAAATAGAAGAGAATAATATACTACAGTTTTTAGATTCTGGGAAATTGGAACAAGTTATCTTGTTAATCGGCTGCGAAAATCTTCTTTATCCTATACGGCAGAAAATACCTAATGCTATAATTTATGTAACAGAAAAAGAGAATATAGAAAATGAAGGAGGTTTCTTGTTATGTAAATGTCTGTCGGTACCACAGCAAGAAAAAATACGGTTTTATGGAAATAGCTTTGATTATATTGTTACCGGCGATAGTATAGAACAGTTGATAAATCCAGTGCCTTTTTTAAGGGCCTTACATTTTTATATTAAAGAAGAGGGGAAAGTGGTGGCTTCTTTTGGTAATGTAAGTCATTGGTCTGTAATCAATGAACTTATGAGTGGCCATTGGAAATATAAAAATGAAGGAATCATTAAAAGAAATGTTTTGAGGTTTTTTACTGCCGCTGAGATAATAAATTTATTTAAACAATCTCAATATAAGAACATTACATTTGCAGCAGTATATGACAATCCTCCGCCAGAGCTTTATGATCGGTTTATTCGCTGTGGTTTTAAAAACCAATATAATGATTTATCCGTCTGGCGATGGATCGTCTGTGGGGCTAAAAGCGATGAAAAGGTGAAGTTTTTACGCAGTTGTTTTGATGCCAGGATACGAGAAAAACTGGTATTTCTCTTGCGCCGCATTGAAAACGATATTGATTCAGCTGAAAATGTAAAGGAAATTTTGGAGGTTTGTAAAAATAATACGATAGCGGAACCATATATAGCAGCTTTAATAGAAAGTGCGATTGCAAGTCCGGAAAAAGTTATTGTTACATTAGCGGTTCAGTTATATGAGAATGAGGCAAGAAAAAATGGCATCTTATTACTGGAAGCTGGACGGAAATTATACCCAGATTCATCGAGTATTATATTTTCTTTGGCGTCCTTGCTGTATTTAGAAAATCATAAAAAACAGGCATTAGAGCTTTTGGAAACATATCAAGGGACGGATCAAGATATTTTGGAGCTTTATAAAAAGGTAAGGGATAAATAATGCTGGATGAAAATAAAATATGTTTTATAACCTGTGTTACGAATGATTTATATTATGAAGAAGCCCTGCTTTATTTACAGCAAATCAAACTTCCGGCAAATATGTCTGCAGAATATATCAGTATAAAAGAGGCAGCTTCAATGGCAGCTGGTTACAATGAAGCCATGAAGAAGAGCAACGCAAAATATAAAGTATATATGCATCAGGATTTTTTCCTGACGAATAGAGATGCTGTAATAAAAATGTTGGAGTTGTTTAATGCGGATCAAACTATTGGGATGATCGGGCTGGCTGGCTGCATCAAAGTACCGCCTTCTGGGGTGTGGTGGCAGGCAGATAGCGTTGGCATGATGTACCACAGTTGTGTGCCTGAAAGCATCTGCCAGATAGTATATGGCGACATTGACAGAGACTATGCCACCGTTCAGGCTATTGATGGAGTCTTTATGGTCACACAGTATGATATCGTGTGGCGTGAAGACATATTTCATGGCTGGCATTTTTATGATATATCGCAAAGCATGGAGTTTTATCGTGCGGGGTATAAAATGGTAATTCCTAAGCAGGAAAGCTGTTGGGGGATTCATGCGACCGAGGATAAAAAACTAGATGATCGTTACAGGATACTACAAAAAAAATTTCTTGAAGAATATACTAAAGAAATTTTATGAATATATAAGTCGAGGAGGCTGTTTAATATGGGAAAAAGTAGTCGCAAACTTGCTAAAAATAATGAGAAAAAACAAGGTGCGCAGAAAGAACTTTTGCTGCTGGAGGGCAAGAATCAGATTCGGGCGTTTCAGGCAGATGGAGAATACGATAAAGCTTTAGAACAAGTCATTCTACTTTTGGACACGGCCAATTACGATGCAGAGGTTTTTTTTGCCGCAGCGGATACATACTTTATGGCTGGTGACTATGATCGGGCAGCAGTGTGGGTGAATAAAACATTAGAATTCGATCCAGCAAATATTAATGCGAGAATTTTATTGGCGCGTATTTGCATGGTACAAGAACGCATCGAGGATGCATTGAATATCGTGGAATTTGTTCTTCGTACGGGCGGGCAGGCTCTACCGCCGGCTGAAACGGGGCAAATAGAAGAAATCCTCGACTATTTCCGGTATACACAGAATTTGATGGAACTGGCGCAAAGTCATCCCTATGTGGCAAATTTCATCGGGATTGCTAAAGTAGAAGATATCACTGCTGTAGAAGACGGGAAACATGAAGCGGAAAAAGCTATAGTAACAGATGCTGAAACAATGGGAACAAGTGTTAGCGGTCAAAAAACTCCTGTGACAATAAAAGAAGAGATTTTAAGTAAAGATATTTCTTTACAGGAAAAAATTGTACTGCTTAATTCTTTTGCCGGTGCATACTATTATGAACATAAAAATGAAGCGGCAAAGCTCCTGTTGTTGGCAGCAAAAGATATCGATCGGCAGAATGAGGAATCGATAAGAAATTTGGTGATGCTTGCGCTTGAGGAAAATGATAAATCCTTGGCCTTGGAATATGTGGCTGATCTGGGAATGACGGATTTTTCTTTAATAAAGATGATAAGAGATCATTAATGTTTATACAGCTCATTTAATCATAGGTTAAGAATCGATATAAATGCTATCTTCAGGAGTCTATGTATTTGGCAAAAACAAATAAATGAAAGTGAGAAATTTTATTTTGCTTATAGCCGCTTTCCTGAAGATGTGCATTTTAAAAAAGGCAGTCTCAAAGCGATGAAGTTTCGATAACTAAAGCGTTGAAGGGAACAATAGAGGTGTGAAAATGGGCGATGAGTTATATTTTTGTATAAAAAATATTCAAAACGCAATAGGACAGGGAGATTTAGCCGAAGCGGCAAAATTTATTGATGCAAATATTGAGAAATATGGGAATACCCCAGAATTTTTAAAGGCGGAAGCCTTTTTTTGTATGCAGATTGAAGAATATGATGCAGCAATTTTGTTTTTTAAACAGACAGCAGAGATGACCCCGGAAGATGATGAGATTTATTTTTACTTGGCACAGTGTTATGAGAATAAACTTTTGAAAATGAATAATGATAAAGATGGAATAACGATTATAAACACCGATGATAAGAATGCCGTGGAGTATGATACGGAGCTTGATCTTTATAAAATAAGAGAACAGATGGAAGAATTAAATCTTGATCGAAAAGCTCCCTTGGTCAGTATTTGTTTTTTAGCTTATAATAATTTAGAAAGGTTAACCAAGCCGTCCATCGAGGCAATTTTAAAATATACACAAGATATAGATTATGAACTAATATTAATCGATAATGGATCTACGGATGGAACCTTTGAATATTTTAAAAGGCTGCCGATAGAAAAAAAGAAAATTTATCGGGTAACAAAAAATATCGGGGGGATTTTTGGCTTTAGTCAAATTGAAAACGGATTTTATGATGGGTATATCCGTGGCAAATATATCGCTGTTGTACCTAATGATGTTTTAGTAACAAAAAATTGGTTAAAAAATCTGTTGCTTTGTGTCGAATCCTCACCAGACATAGGCTTGGCGACACCAGTAATGGATAACTGCAGTAATCTACAAACGATTCAGTTGAATTATAAAGATTTTGACGACATGCAAAAAAAAGCGGCAGCCTACAATCAATCGGACCCGCGGAAATGGCAGGAACGGTTGCGGCTAATTCCTGTTGTAGCGTTAATGCCTCGTGCCGCAGCGCATAAGGCCGTTTTTTATGATAAGGCATTTATTTATAGCTTTTCCGACGACGATATGTCAATGTTACTTCGTAGATTTGGGTATAAACTAATGCTTTGCGGTGATACGTTTATTCATCACGAGGGCAGCTCCGTTGTGGGGAAAAATGCTAAAAAAAATGCGGAAGATTTAAGAAAAGGCAGAGAGATCTTTAAAGAAAAGTATTATGGGGTTGATGCCTGGGATGATGTGGCAAATTTTGAAGTAGACATGGCCAACCTGCTGCTAAACAATGGTACGGATCTTCGTTTTGACAAAGATAAGTTGCTTCAGGTACTAGGGATAGATGTGCGCTGTGGGACCCCCTTGTTAGATGTAAAAAATAGGCTTACCTTGAATGGGGATAAGCAAATGCAATTATCGGCTTATATACAGGATGCCAAATATTGGCTGGATTTAAAAACTATTTGTCGCGGGATTGTGGAATGCGGACCAATAGAACAGGTAGAACAAAAATTGTCAGGGCATAAGTTTGAATATGTTATTTGCGGGGAATTTATAGAACAATATAGAAATCCATTAATTCGCCTAGAGCAATGGATGTCCTTATTGCAGCAGGATGGGCGGCTAACTTTCAAATTACATAATTTCTCATACAAATCCAGCTGGGATGAGATCTGGGCAACGATGCAAATGAAGGGACTTTTCCAAAATGGCTTAGGCCCTCAAGTAAAGTCATTTGCTGAGAGAAATTGTTATCAGATTTCGTCTTTTGAATTTAGAAAGACTCGTGCGGATGAAGAAAACTGGCATATATTAGAGCAGTCTCTGCAAAACCTGCAGCCAGATGAAATTTCGGCGATAAAAGATAGATATGATTTTGTTCGAGGCTATTATGTTGTTGTTTTAAAAAAAGTAGTATGAATGGAAGGATTAAACATGGACGAAAATAAAAAATGTAGATTTTGCCATCAGGACTTACAGGATACATTTATTGACTTAGGGTTGTCCCCCTTGTCAAATGCATATGTAGCATTTGAGCATAGAGATTGTGGGGAGATGTCATATCCCCTTTATGTAAGAGTTTGTCGGCATTGCTTTTTAGTTCAATTAGAAGAGTTTGAAAATCCTCAAGCGATTTTTAAGGATTATGCGTATTTTAGCTCTTTTTCAACATCATGGTTGGCACATGCAAAGGCCTACACAGAATATATGATGGAAAATTATGCAATTGGATCGCAATCACAAGTTGTTGAAATAGCCAGTAATGATGGTTATTTGTTGCAATATTTTAAAATGAGTAATGTCCCCGTATTAGGGATTGAGCCGGCAGAAAATGTGGCCGAGATCGCACGCAAGGAAAAAGAGATTCCAACCATCAGTGACTTTTTTGGTACTGAATTAGCTTTACGCTTAGTGGAGTCAGGGAAAAAAGCAGACTTATTATTGGGGAATAACGTGTTAGCTCATGTGCCAAATATCAATGATTTTGTTGAAGGCATGAAGATTTTTTTAGCTGATCATGGTATTGTTACAATGGAATTTCCACATTTGCTAAAACTAATCGAACAATCGCAGTTTGACACGATTTATCATGAACATTTTTCTTACCTTTCCTTCACAACGGTGCAAAAGATTTTTGCAGCACATGATTTACGTATTTTTGATGTGCAGGAGTGGCCCACACATGGTGGTTCTTTACGAATATTTGCTTGTCATAACAATTCGAAAAAGTATATGGAAACTGCGATGGTACAGCAGATGCTAAGACAGGAAGCGCAAGCAGGCTTAAATGATATTAACGTATATAGAGAGTTTTCGAATAGGGCGAAAAAAATAAAATACGATCTTTTATCTTGTTTAATTAACTTAAAACAACAGGGAAAACATATAGCCGCCTATGGTGCCGCAGCAAAAGGCAATACGCTGCTTAATTACTGTGGTATCCAGCAAGAATTTATTGACTATGTAGTAGACCGCAATCCACATAAACAAAATATGTTGCTTCCGGGATCTCGCATACCAATTTACAGTCCAGAGAAACTTGCAGAAAGTAAACCAGATTATATATTAATTTTGCCATGGAACCTTAAGGAAGAAATTATGGAACAACTGAGCTATACAAAAGCATGGGGGGCAAAATTTATTTTGCCTATCCCGACAGTTGAGGTGATTGGGTGATTTTTCGGGAACTTGAGATAGCGGGCGTATTTCTTATTTCACTTGAAAAAAAAGAAGACGATCGTGGATTTTTTGCCCGCAGTTTTTGCAAAAAAGAATTTGCAGCGGCGGGACTATGTACAGAATTTGTCCAAGGTAATCTGTCCTTTAACAAAAAGCGGGGGACATTGCGAGGGATGCATTATCAAAGGGAGCCTTATGGTGAAGTAAAGGTTGTTTCCTGTGTAAGTGGGGCTATATATGATGTTGTCCTCGATATACGTCAGGAATCAAAGACCTTTGGGAAATGGCTGTCCATTGAGCTGACAATGGGTAATCGCAATATGCTATATATACCGAAAGGGATAGCGCACGGTTTTCAAACATTACAAGATGACACTACCGTATATTATCAAATGGGAGAATTTTATGTCCCTGCTGCTGCTGCTGGAATTAAATTTGACGATATGAGATTTAATATTAAATGGCCGCTTGACGATAAAATTGTATCGGATAAAGACATGAGCTATTGTTGTGGTAGATAATATGATGGAGGAGTTTTATGAAACAAATTATCTTTTGGGGTGGAACCGGGCAGGCGAAGAATTTACGAGAATCTTTGCCGGCAGATGTTGAGCTTTTAGCAATTTTTGATAATGATCACAAGGTGGAATCTCCTTTTTCAGATATTCCCATATATTATGGGATGGAAGGATTTCAAGAATGGAAGGAAAATCAGAGTTGTGATGCTGAAATTATGTTTGCCGTTGCAATTGGTGGACAGCGTGGAAAGACACGGGTGGAAATATCAACCTGGCTTGAAAGTCAAGGGTTAACAGCTTGTAACATAATTCATCCAGAGGCACATGTATCCCCCCATGCAAAACTGGGAAAAGGTGTACAAATTTTGCGAGGCAGTATTATTGAAACAGAGGCGGAGATAGGAGATTATTCGATCATTGGTGCCGGGCATTTAGTACAGCATGAATGCAAAATAGCCCGGGGGGTTCATGCTTGTGGCGGCGGTGTTGTTGGTGCGTCTAATATTGTAGCCGATTATGCTACGCTATATACTGGCTCCTTGACTGCGCCACGAATTGCTATTGGAAAAGGTGCCGTCATTGGCATGGGAAGTGTAGTGCTAAAGGACGTTGCCCCCTATACATTGATTTATGGAAATCCTGGAAAGTGCCAACGACCTGTTTCAGAAAGTGAATTATAATTTTGAGAAGGTGATTTTTTGAGTAAAAGTGAAGGTTTACAGCGGGTTAAATTAAGTGAATCGATACCGTTATCTACCCCGTTAGTCGTACAGGCACATATTACCAGTAGATGTAATTTTAAGTGTAAATTTTGTGCCCATGCATTAAATCATATGGAATTTGAAGGCCTGGGAATTCGCAATGAAAATATGACTATGGAGATTTTTTGCAAATTAATTGATGATTTAAAAGAATTCCCCTTAAAAGTTAAGTCAATCAATATCGCTGGTGTGGGAGAGCCGTTGTTACATCCAGAGATAGTATCCATGGTAAAGTATGCTAAAGAAGCGGGTGTGGCAGAACGAATAGAAATTGTGACAAATGCTTCCTTATTGTTACCAGAACTATCAGATAGGCTAATTGATGCGGGGCTGGACCGTTTGCGCGTTTCGATCGAGGGTATGGATGACCGCGAGTATAAAGATGTATGCAGAGCAAAAGAAGGAACATTCAGCAAAATCGTGTCAAATTTGACGTATTTTTATCAGCACAAAAAAGAGACAAGCGTATATATAAAAACAATGGATATTATTGCTGAAAAGTCATATGAAAAATTTCAACAAATATTTGCGCCGATCGCAGATTATTTGGCCGTGGAAAATGTTGCGCCACTATATGAAGGTGTAGAATATGAGACGATGAAAGAGGACTTTTCTAAGGGGATGCGCGGCAATGACCTACAGAAAATTCAAGTTTGCCCATCACCTTTTTATACGTTGACGCTTGTTTCAGATGGTGGTGTTCAGCCTTGTTGCAATTATCCAGTGCCAATTCAACTGGGCAATATAGTTGAAAAGAGTTTGTTGCAAATATGGAAGGATGACAAGCGAAAAAATTTCTTGAAAAAATTTTTGCAAGGGGAAAAGAATCCGATTTGTAAAAAATGTTATTTAGGAAAATATTTGGCACAACCGGAAGATAACTTAGATGAGGCCGCAAGTCGTCTAATTGAAAAATTTTAAATGGGAGTGAGTAGCGGCATGGACAGAATTTTTGTTTCAGGACCTAGTATTACACAAAAAGAGGTTGACTATGTTTCAGATGCAGTAAAACATGCCTGGTATGGAAATGCCAATATGTATCATGAAAAGTTTGAGCAGGCTTTTGCCAATTATGTGGGAACAAAGTATGCAATAGCTTTGCCCTCATGTACTTCAGCAATACACTTAGCTGTCATGGCATTGGATATTGGTGAAGGGGATGAGGTAATTGTACCGGAAACGACCTGGATTGCTACAGCAGCTCCTTTAAAATATATAGGGGCTGTACCAATTTTTGTTGATGTAGATAAAAATTCTTGGTGCATTGATGCAAAGTCAGTCGAGCGAGCAATAACAAAAAAGACAAAGGCTATTATTACAGTTGATGTCTACGGGAATATTCCTAATATGGATGAAATTTGGGCTGTTGCCGAAAAGTATAATTTGCCGATTATCGAAGACGCTGCTGAGGCAATAGGGGCTGAATACAAAGGGAAAAAAGCAGGAAGCCTGGGCAAGGTCGGTGTATTTAGTTTTCATGGATCGAAGACGATGACAACCGGTGAAGGTGGTATGCTAGTTACCGATGACAAGAATCTTTATGAAAGAGCCTTGTTTTTGCGGGATCATGGAAGAAAACCCGGAGATGTTATGTTCATGAATCGTGAGGTTGCATATAAATATAAAATGAGCAGTATGCAGGCGGCATTAGGATTGGCTCAGTTAGAGCGGATTAATGAATTGGTTGATAAAAAAAGGCGGATTTTTCAGTGGTATAAAAGTGCATTAGATACGGTGAATATTCAATTAAATAGCGAAGCTGATGGTGTAAAGAATACCTATTGGATGGTGTCGGTTATATTGCCAAAAGAGCTGAAAAAAAAGGGGGGAGAATTGCGACAGTTTCTACAGAAAGAAAATATAGATACAAGACCATTCTTTCATCCATTAAGTTCAATCCCCGCATATAGGGACTCTGTGCAGGCGAAAGGTATGACAGAAAAAAATATAGTAAGTTATGATATAGCAGACTATGCTATTAATTTGCCTAGCGGATTGGATATGACAGAGGAAAAAGTGCAACGAGTTTGTTCTGTATTAAAAAACTTTTTAAAAGGCTAAAAACAGTGTGCTGGTTTTTGAAAAATTTATAAAATGTTTCATCGCAGCTACTTAGTGCAAAATATAATTATGCCATAACACCAGAAAGGATAATTGTTGTGATTGAAAAAATAGGGTATTCAAAAGATTTTTCTAATGTTGTTAAAACGATGAATTATTCAAGTGGAAAACCAGCAGTAACAATGGGCCTAGGCTCTTATTTGGTATCAGCTAATTTTGAGTATGGAAATGATCAATGTAACGTCTTGGTAGGAAATTATTCAGCGTTAGCGCATGACCTTATTTTTGTAATCGGCCTTGATCATGCGATGAATGCTTTGTTTGTCGGGAGTGTTGGGGTCCTTGGCAAGACGGCGCAGGAGGTTTTTGAAAAAAACATGCAAGATAGTCTTGCGTGCCCTTGGGGCGGTGATAAAGACCAAATTGTTATTGGCAATGATGTTTGGATTGGCCGTGGAGCAACTATTATGGGTGGGGTCAACATTGGCAATGGAGCAGTTATTGGAGCCGGAACAGTTGTTGCAAAAGATATCCCCCCGTATGCCATTGTTGTTGGGAACCCCGGCAAGGTAATAAAGTATCGTTTTTCTCAAGAAACTATTGCCAAGTTACAAAAAATAAAATGGTGGTATTGGCCTGAAGAACAGTTGCCTGCGCTCACATCTTTTAAGGAGGGTGTAGACGCCTTTGTTGAAAAATTTTCTGGCACGGGATTGCAGTTTACTCCGACAGAGACATCACAACAATTAAACGAATTAAAACAGCAGGGATATGTTTTGTTTTATTATATTGCAGGTTCGGAATCATCATTGGATGAAATGGGAAGGCATGTGTTAGAACAATATCTAAAAAGATATTCAACAAACGATAAAGTTGCATTAATTATCGAGATTCCTAAAGGAGAACGCGGGCAATCGGTTGCTGCGGATATTCAGTTGTTTATTGAACCATATGGTGATGATATCCCCTTGTTGATGACTCATGTAATGCAAGAAACGGAAACTGTTCCATTGGATATTTTGTCACAAGTAGATTATCTTATTATGACAAAAGACTATCAGGTGCTTATGTACTGGGATTATGGTAGCGATTTTGGGATGAAGACATTATATGGGGGAAGCAAGACTTTATTTGATAAAATTCCCGATCGAAAATAAATGATAATATTTTTTATTTGGCTACATTTCATTATATGAAGCAGTTGTATTAAAATTTAGCATCCTGGATTAATTGGATATTCATAGTACATAAAGTATTATTATAGTGTGTATTTGGGAAATAAAAAAAGCCGCAATCTGCGGCTTTTTTTACCATATTTTCCAAGGGGTCTGTTTGCTTCGCCAAAGTTCCTCTAGCTGAAATTTGTCACGTTGGGTATCCATGCACTGCCAGAACCCATTGTGTTTGTAGGCATATAATTTGCCAGCAGCAGCGATGTTTTCCAATGGATCTTTTTCAAAGGGAATGTTGTCATCTTCGATGTAATTAAAGACTTCTGGTTCAAGGACCATAAAGCCACCGTTGATCCAACCACCATCTTCTTTTGCTTTTTCGACAAATTTTTTTATGTTGGTAGATCCATGGTCAATATCTAAAACTCCGAATCGCCCTCCTGGTTGAATAGCAGTCATGGTGACTAATGGTTTATGTTTATGATGATGGTCAATAAGTTCAGGGATATTGACATCACTGACACCGTCGCCGTAGGTAAGCATAAACGGTTCATTGCCAATATACTTTTGAATGCGCTGGATTCGGCCCCCGGTTTGAGTGTTTAATCCCGTGTCTACTAATGTGACTCGCCACGGTTCAGCAACGTTGTTGTGAACGATCATTGAGTTTTGATTGGTGAAATCGAAAGTGATATCTGAGGTATGCAGATAGTAATCAGCGAAATACTCCTTAATAATATACCCCTTATAGCCAAGGCAAATAATAAAATCATTAAATCCGTAATGGGAATAAATTTTCATAATATGCCAAAGAATCGGATGGTCTCCGATTTCGATCATTGGTTTCGGCCGCAAATGTGATTCTTCGCTTATCCGTGTGCCGAGCCCCCCTGCCAAAATGACAACTTTCATCATGAATGCCTCCTTAACGTCAAGTGTATGTAATAATATTTCTAGGAAAAAAGGGAGATTCCTGTAATAAACAACGTGAATTAGGGGAAATAGGTCTTCTTTACTAAAAAATTGCTGGATAGCTCCAGCATATCAATAGAAGTTATATATTATTGGCCATCTGCAAATTATTTTTAGACAGAGACCAAAACATATATTGTTTGTATATAAATGCGAATATCAGGGTTCTTGCTGATCTATTAGTGAATAGTGTTTACGATTGTTGAGGATAGTCTTTATAAAAATCATGGTGAATTAGGTTGACATCTTCATGGATGAATGGAAAAATGTAAATATATATTATAAAATAAGCAAGCTAAAGGATTTTTGTAGGGAGCGAAGGAGCGGGAACATCATAAGTAGCAGAATACAAAAAATCTAAGTAGCTTTACATCAGAACAGATGGATAAGTCATTGGTGTGAAAATACAGGCCATTGGTAAATTAGATGGTGCTTTTCAGTAAAAATGATTTGCGATGATTTATTTTGCAACAATTCATCAATCGATAGTGATGGGGAAAGAAGGTGCGAATCAAAATGAGGCTTGAAAGAAGGCCCCTTAATGAGGAGGAAGAAATCACCCAATATCTGAACTCGTCTAATGATGTTATGGCGGAAAAGTTGGTAAGGGCATTATTGCAAAAGGAGCCGCACAGTGCCTTTGGAAATTATACATTGGCAAAAATTTTATGGAACAAGAAATGTTTTGGGCTGGCAATTGATAAGCTGAATTATATCCTGCGGCAATTAGGTAATCAATTGCAAGACCAAGGTTCTTTTTTAGTTATGCAGTTACTGGCCTTATGCTACTATGGGACGGGTGAACATAAAAAAGCAAGTGATTACTTTTTTAAGGCAAGTCAACTGGCGGACAACCTTGTTGATAGAGCAAGAATGTATAGCAATTATTTATTTTTAAGTAATTACTCAGAAGAGATATCGGATGGTGATCTTAGTCAAATACATAAAAATTATGGCGAAATCTTTAAGAATATAAATAAATATGATGATTATGAGAAAGTAAATCTCCCCAAGCTGCGAATCGGCTATATTTCGCCGGATTTTCGCCAACATGTAGTGGTGTATTTTTCTTATCCGTTATTGGCGAAGTATAATAGGAACCGATATGAAGTCTATTGTTACGCCAAAGGCCCAACGGACCAGGTAACCGAGCAATTGAAAAATTTTGTGGATAAATGGGAGGATATTACCTGTTTAAGTGATGAGGAGGCAGCGCGGCGTATTCATGATGATAAAATAGATATTTTGTTTGATTTATCAGGACACTCTGCTAATAATTGTTTGCCAATTTTAGCCCGGCGACCTGCTCCCATTCAGATTTGTGGGATTGGGTACTTTAATACCACGGGCTTGGCTACAGTGGATTATTTCCTTACAGATGTATATTGTGATTCGCCTGGCAAACATGATGAACTGTTTACTGAGAAATTATTGCGATTGCCGCATAGTCATTTTTGCTATACGCCACCAGATACAGCCGCCGCAGTTGCTCTTAAACGCCGCGAAATTAAAGCAGTTGTTTTTGCTAGTTTTAATAATTTTTCTAAAATCACAGATATGATGTTAAATTTATGGCTGCAGATTCTGCAGCAGGTTCCTAATAGCAAATTGCTGTTAAAGAGTCCTTACTTTGATAAAAGGCGCGATCAAGCAGAAATATACAGTCGGGCAAAAAGGATAGGATTTTCCGATGAGCAATTGGAAATTCGTGCTGCCAGTATTGATTATCTAAAAGAATATAATGAAGTTGATATTGCCTTAGACACTTTTCCTTATCCAGGGGGGGGGACAACCTGTGAGGCCCTCTATATGGGAACGCCGGTTGTCACATTAAAAGGCACTCGTCATGGTTCGTGTTTTGGCTATAGTATTATGGAAAATATAGGGCTACCGGAACTTTCAGCGAATAATATGGTTCAATATGTTGAAATTGCAGTTGTGCTGGCGAAAGATAAAGAATTATTGCGTCATTTGCACAATAATTTACGGAGTTTGATGCAAAAATCTAAACTAATGGATCAGGAATCTTATGTGAGAGATGTAGAACAGACATATGAAGAAATTTGGGCAAAGTGGTTAAATCAGGTGGATTAACTGGTGACATTATTGCAGAAAGGGTGCGATTGTAATAGAACAAAAAGTTTTTTGGCAAAATAAGAAAGTTTTTCTGACAGGTCATACGGGATTTAAGGGCGCGTGGTTGAGTTTATGGCTTGCGTCTTTAGGGGCAAAAGTTTTTGGGTATGCGTTGCCGCCTAACAGCGGGCCTAATCTGTATAATCTTATTGATGCAGCTGAGGTAATAACAAAATCCTGTTTTGCGGATATTGAAAATTATAATGTGTTGGCAGAAGCTATGCAGGAAGCTGACCCGGATATTGTCATTCATATGGCAGCACAGGCGCTGGTCCGTGATTCATATGCGGCGCCACTACAGACTTATGCGACAAATGTGATGGGGACGGCCAATGTTTTGGAAGCGGTTCGCCATTGTAAAAATGTTCGGGCTGTAATTGTTGTCACCACTGACAAATGTTATGAGAATAAGGAATGGTATTGGGGATATCGTGAGCAGGACACACTTGGTGGCTATGATCCGTATTCGAGTAGCAAGGCTTGTGCCGAAATAGTGACGGCGGCATATCGCCAGTCCTTTTTAAGAGCAGCAGATGTTGCTGTGGCTACGGTACGGGCGGGAAATGTGATCGGCGGTGGGGACTGGGCTAAGGATCGTTTGGTTCCTGACTGTCTGCGCGCAATTGAAAACGGGAAAAAAATTATCATTCGCAGCCCCGAGGCAATCCGGCCTTGGCAACATGTTCTGGAGCCGTTGCGTGGCTATCTAATGTTGGCTGAGCGGCTATATACAGACGGCGCTGCCTGGGCAGAAAGCTGGAACTTTGGTCCGGGTGATGCGGGGGTGCTTTGCGTTGGAGATTTGGTAGAAAAGATATGTCAAAAACTTGGTGGCAAGTATGAGCTGGCACCCCAAGCGGAACTTCACGAGGCCAGGTACTTAAAGCTGGACTGCTCGAAAGCAAATATGCGGCTTGGCTGGCAGGCGAAACTGACCATGGAGCAAAGCATAGAATATATTGCCGAATGGTTCCATGCTTATAAAAAAGGAGAAGATATGCAGGCGATATCTCTCGGGCAGATAGAAAAGTACCAAAATAGCTATAAATTTTAACAAGGATGTATTTTTGAGAGAAGTGTTCCGATGAACTTATTTGAGAAATCAGAAGAGATGAAAGCAGCTGAACTGGCTTTGGCGGGAAACTTTGTCAGGGAGCAAGAACCGTTGCAAATTCTTATTATTGGCGAACTGAAGGCGGCGGAGTTAATTCTGCAACAATTTTTAGGTGCACAAGTTACCGTAGTGCTAGCTCCCTCAGCAGAATTCATACGAGAACCGCTGCCCGTCCGGATTTTACAGATGGATTTCACGCAGGAAAGATTACCCTTTGAAGAGGAAAGCTTTGATTATATTATTGCTGATCGCTGTCTGGAAAAAATGAGTAACAAACAGGATTTTGCTTTTGCCATGTTTTTTTGGCTGAAACAGACGGGCTGCCTGCTGGCAAGCGTTTCCGGGCCGTCCGGATTGAACGGAAGATTAAATGGGTTCGGTCCGGGCCAAGATATTCTGGACATTCGGCGCCTGCTGACAATTTCTTTTTACAAGGAAATTGAGATTGTTGATGTGAACCAAAGTAGCTCTTTGCGGCCGTCAATCTTTAAAACCGCTGATAATGAGCGGATATGGATTGTCCGGGCATATCGTTCGACGTCGCAAACGGCTGTTTTGAAGCAGTTTTTTACTCCGGAGATTCGCCAGCAGTTGGCTGTCTTCTTGCGCCGGGTGGCCTATGATGTTGACCGTACGCAGAGTTGCCAGCATATCTGGCTTATTTGTGACCAATACAAGATTTCCCTGTTATATGTGGTAGCATTTGTTCAAAATACCATGCTGCATCCTTTGGCGATATTGACATTTTTAGGCGACTGGGCTATGGAAAATGGGTACTGCAGCGAGGGCATTAATTTGATAAATATTGCTGCGGGACGGAATATGGAGGATTTTTCTCAAAAAATGTAAGATTGCAGGAGAAATGCGGATGGAAAAAGATAAAAACAAAGTATGTTTTATTACCTGTGTAAGTGATGAAAATCTTTATCAGGAAGCTGTATTGTATTTGCGGCAGCTTGCTGTTCCGGAAGGCATCGAGACAGAATTTCTTCCCGTTTACAATGCACGGTCTATGGCTGGTGGTTATAATCAGGCAATTCGTATGACGAATGCTAAGTATAAAGTGTACTTACATCAGGATGTTCTGGTGGTCTATAAGGATTATATTACAGCGATCATGAATATTTTTTGCCAAAATCCCCAAGTAGGTATGATTGGCATTATGGGGTGTGCCCATTTGCCGGTTACTGGCATATGGTGGCAGGATCCTATCTTATATGGGGCTGTTTTGCATGCGCCGGATCCGGAGAGTTCCGTTTTGTCGGCGGGGGAAGAGGTAAGAGAAGCCTTCCTGCCGGTGGCAGCCGTCGATGGACTGCTGCTGGCAACGCAGTATGATCTTTTCTGGCGGGAGGATTTGTTCGACGGTTGGCATTTTTATGATATATCACAGTCGTTGGAGTTTAGACGCAAGGGTTATCAGGTTGCTATTCCCCACCAGGAACAGGTCTGGTGTGTTCATTTGACCAAGCAAAAACCGCTGCGTGAAGATTATTGGCAATATCAAAAGATCTTTCAAAGCAATTATACAGCGGATGGGCGTGATTAAATAAAAAAGCATGACCGTAAGGTCATACTTTTTGGTTTCCTCATATATTATGTGAGTGCGCTGACTTTTTCAGCGAACGGCCTTTAACCGGTGAATTTCTGTTTCGTGAGAAGAAAGCTGTCCTGAAAGACGGTTGATCTTTATGTCGAGCTGATGAATATCTTCTTTGGTGGACAGGTTCTGCAAACTATCTTTTGAAGCAGTATGTAGTATTAGTCCATCGAGTTTGGCATTAAATTCTTCCATATTATACAGCAATGCCTTTATGATGTCGGTGTTTTCCTGCTGCTGAATGGCGGCATTTTCCACATTGGTATCCAGGAGTTCTAGTTTGCCAGTGAGCGTGCTCACGACAGTTTTTAACTCCTGGATACTTCCATTTGTTCGGCGGGTTTCAGCTTTTAAGCCCTTTATTTCTGTTAAAATTTCTTGCAGTATAGTTTCCAATAAAATGTCCACTCCCTTAAAGGCAAAAATAAAATTAGCTTATAATAGATGTTTTATTAAAAGATAAGACTACTAAAATCAATGCGCTTTTTCCCGGTGTAAAGTCCCTGCTGGACATTCACATTTCCAACAGAAAGCTTCCGCAAAGAAGTTTTGTAGGCAGGGCCGAATGCCGTGTCTTTTGTCGCTGAATGTTCGCTAACATTATTGGTGGTATTTTTCATTGAGGCGCTTTGAAGCGCTGATAGCTGCTGCTGGATCTGGGCTTTTTGTTGTTCAAGCTCTGTTATGGTAGGCAGTGCTTTGACCTTGGCGATTTGCCCATCGATATCCGTCAGCTGACGTTTAAGCTGATTAATTTCTGGTTCGGCGGTATTTTGCCGAGATGCCGCTGTAGATGAAGTTGCAAATATAGAAGGGGACATGATATGAACATCTCCTTTACTTCACATAATAGGCATTTTCTTATTACCATAATTATATCATAACTCGCGCGTAATTCCACAAGAATTATAGAGAGAAAATTTTGATTTTGCTGTTTTTATGAAGTGAGTGGTGTTATAATAAAAACCAGTAGAGGAGGTTTTGTTATGGACATGAGCATAGCGGCCTTATCGGTGGCGATGCATCAGCAGGATTTGCAGCAAAATATCGGCACGTCAGTTCTGAAAAATCAGCTTAATGATATGTCGGCAAGTATTGAGACAATTTTGCCAGCGACTGGCGGGGCAATAGATCCGTCACGGGGAATCAATTTGGATATTTTGGCCTAGTGGCCGTAATGGGCTTTTCGTTTACCGGAAAGCCCATTACGGTTTGCTGCTCAAGCTTGTTTTTCAAAACAGTGCAAATTTACTGAAAAAATTGAAAAGAATTGAAAAAAAACTTGCTTTTTTCCAAATTCCAATTTATACTTATCGTTAAGGGCATTATTTTGATTAGATTTGTACTTGCAGTGGATTGTGTGTAAAGGGAATCTAGGGCTCTTAAACTCAAAACGTGAGGGGATTTTTTCATGGCTTTCGAAGACAAAACATTGGTGTGCAAGGATTGTGGAAAAGATTTTATTTTCAGCGAAGGTGAACAGGAGTTTTATGCAGAAAAAGGTTTCGAAAATGAACCTGTACGCTGCCGTGACTGCCGCGATTCAAGACGTCGCAATCGTGATGGCGGCAATGGTGGGGAAAGAGAGCCGCGTCAGATGTACACTGTAGTTTGTGCAGAATGCGGACAGGAAACGCAAGTACCGTTTGAACCAAAGAATGACCGTCCGGTTTATTGCCGCGACTGCTTTAATTCTAGAAGAGGCTGATGCTTGGGTTAGCGAAATTATTGATCTTGTTTCAATAGTATCCAGCTATGAAACCCGGAGAAATCCGGGTTTTTTTATTTTAATGTAGTTACATAAAATGAGGAGGAATATTATGTCGAAGAAAATATTAGTATTGTGCATGCTCAGTTTGTTTGCCTTGACAGGCTTATTTACTGGCTGCGGGGATCAGAAAAAAGAAGCTGCCGGCTCTGGGGAAAAAGTTCTGCGGGTGGGCAGCAGTGTCGATTTTGCTCCGTTTGAATTTCAGGATGTTGATGGCAAGGAATATGAAGGGTTTGATATGGAGCTGATTCGTGCGATTGGCAAGGAGATGGGCTACAAGGTAGAAGTTCAGAATATCAGCTTTGATGGGCTGATTCCGTCGCTTGAAGCAGATAATATCGATGCGATTATCACGGGGATGTCAATCACCGATGAGCGTAAGGAAAAAGTACTGTTTTCCCAGCCTTATTACCAGTCTGGGCTGACGATTGTTGTGAAAAAAGACAACAGTTCGGTTAAGTCATTTAAAGATCTCGAGGGCAAAAAAATTGCGGTTCAGATTGGCACAACCGGTGCAACTGAAGCTAAAAAAATTGCCAATGCAGAGGTCAAGGAATTCAACAGCTCCGCGGATACCTTCATGGAACTTAAAGCTGGTGGCGTTGATGCAGTGGTAAATGATCGTCCGGTCAATGACTATTATATTGTCAAGAGCGGTGAAACGGGTGCTATTACACTGGATGATTTGCTTACAGCAGAAGACTATGGTATTGCGATGAGCAAGAAGAATCCGGAATTGGCTAAAAAAGTCGATGAAGCGCTGACAAAGCTCAAAGAAAATGGCGAATACGACAAGATTTATAAAAAATGGTTCGGCGAGAAGAAATAATTTGTTGCCGATCATGGGGGGCGCTGCGGAGTACATTTCGCAGCGCCCCCTTCTGCGTGTTGACAAGCCTCGTTGTGGTGAAATATAATAGGTGAAGCATATTTATACAGGGATTTGTAAGTAAAAATAAGAATTAAGGGTGGAGAATATGGATTTTAATTTTGCTTTAGCTGTCAATGCGCTGCCGCTTTTGCTGGAAGGGGCCGTGGTAACGGTTAAGATCACAGCGATCAGTGTGAGTTTGGGAATTCTGATTGGGCTGGTTGTCGGCATAGCCCGGATTGCCAAATTTTGGCCGGTGCGAATACTGGCCGCTGTATATGTTGATTTTTTTCGCGGTACGCCGCTGTTGGTGCAGATCTTTTTGATCTACTTTGCCCTGCCGGTGATTACCGGGCTGCATATTGATCCGTTTTTGGCAGCCATTACAGCCTGCGGCGTCAACAGCGGAGCATATGTCGCGGAAATTTTTCGTGCGGGCATTCAGGCGATCGACAAAGGCCAGATGGAAGCCGGACGTTCACTCGGTATGACTTGGGGGCAGACGATGCGTTACATCATTGTGCCCCAGGCTTTTAAACAGGTGATTCCGCCACTTGGCAATGAGTTTATTGCCCTGCTGAAGGATTCTTCGCTGGTATCGGTTATCGGGTTTGAAGAACTAACCCGTCGTGGGCAGCTGATTATTGCCCGTACTTATGGTTCACTTGAGATCTGGACTTGCGTGGCGATCATAT
This sequence comes from Selenomonadaceae bacterium, assembly GCA_963678095.2. Lineage (GTDB taxonomy): Bacteria > Bacillota > Negativicutes > Selenomonadales > Selenomonadaceae. Next base: position 2,218,539 of record OY782746.1, read on the forward strand.
ATCTCGTGATGACGCTGTCGATTTCGCGGTTTGTAGCTTATTTGGAACGGAGGTATCAGATTGATGATAGACATTAAAAATTTGCAAAAGGCTTTTGGCCGGGTGCAGGTCCTTAAAGGGATCGATGTAAAGATTGCTGAAAAGGAAGTTGTTGTCATTATCGGGCCTAGTGGTTCAGGTAAGAGCACACTTTTGCGCTGCATCAATTATTTGGAGGTGCCTACCGGCGGTGATATTGTAGTCGATGGGATTCCACTCAACAATGAATCGAATATCAATAAGGTACGCGAAGAGGTAGGGATGGTATTTCAGCGGTTTAACCTCTTTCCCCATATGACGGTGCTGGAAAATATTGCCCTGGCGCCGATGAAGGTTCGCGGCCAGTCGCGTGACGATGCAGTAGCGGCAGCGCAGGAGCTTTTATGCAAGGTCGGTCTTGCAGATAAGGCTAAGGCCTATCCCTCGCAGCTTTCCGGGGGACAGCAGCAGCGGGTGGCGATTGCTCGGGCGCTCGCGATGAGACCCAAAATCATGTTGTTTGATGAACCGACATCTGCCCTCGATCCGGAAATGGTAAAGGAAGTTCTTGAGGTCATGAAAAACCTGGCTAAGGAAGGGATGACGATGGTCGTTGTCACCCATGAGATGGGATTTGCCCGCGAAGTCGGCGATCGTGTACTGTTTGTCGATGAAGGCCGGATTATCGAACAAGGAACGCCAACGGACATTTTTGAGAATCCAACAGAAGAAAGAACAAAAGCTTTCCTGTCGAAGATATTGTAACGATACAATGACGATTTATAGAATTAATTCCGATAATATTGTATTGATGTGACTTTCTTGAACAAATAAATGTTCCCTGTGAGTGGCTAGGGGAAAATGTGATTGACATATAATACCTGGAGTTATATAATATGGAGGTAGCCACTGATACAGTGTCTATTTATGCCCAGTTTATTTGTAGGAGGAAGATCAAAATGGTTGGTAAAGTTAAATGGTTTAGCGCAGAAAAAGGTTATGGCTTCATCGAAAGAGAAGACGGCGGCGATGTTTTTGTCCATTTCTCGGCAATTCAGGATGAAGGATTCAAGACACTGACAGAAGGTCAGGATGTTGAATTCGAAATCGTTGAAGGCGCACGCGGACCGCAGGCTTCTAACGTAGTAAAAACGGCATAATTTATTCGCAAGATTAATCGTCCGTCCCCGGCTTAGAGATATTCTAAGCCGGGTTTTATATTTTAATGGGGATATAAAGGGAGCGGCCCGATGGTAAGGACTGTGCTTTACTGTATATAATGGAAAAACATAACAAGTGAATAGAAGTGTAAAGTTTCTGAAATCTTTTGCTTCCGGTGGCAGGGATTTTTTTTGCTGTGGAGAATATAATAATCATAGGATACAGGAAAGGGGATGGATGCATATGGCAACATTCACTATTAGAGGTAAAAATATCGAGATTACTCCCGCACTGAGAGATTATGTGGAAAAACGAGTGGGCAAAGTTACGAAGTATTTCGACGCAGTTGGCGAAATTACTGTACTCCTTACAGTATCGAAAGGACGGCATATTGTAGAGGTCACCGTTCCGGTGCATGGGGTTTTGATGCGCGGCGAGGAAGCTACAATGGATATGTATACATCGATTGATTTAGTTGTTGAAAAACTGGAAAGACAGATCCATAAGCATAAAACAAAATTGGAGAAGAGATTCCGTGAAGGCAGCTTTAAATTGGATGAAGCCGCCACGGCGAGCGTTCATAACGAGGATACGGGTGACTATGAAATTGTCAAAACGAAACGGTTTATGGTGAAGCCGATGGATGTACAAGAAGCGATCATGCAGATGAATCTCGTCAATCATGATTTCTTTGTATTTCGCGATGCAGCAACCGAGGAAGTGAATGTTGTGTATCGTCGCCGTGATGGCAATTACGGGTTGATTGAATCTGGACAATAGAAGCTAAATAGGGATTATCAAAGGCGAAGCTGCGGTTGCAGCTTCGCCTTTTTGCCTCAACTACAGGAAAGTATATTTTGACTTATAGTGTATATTTTGATAAAATCGATAGATAGGTTTAGGGATAGGTAGGGCCGACTTTGAGGAGTGATTATACTTGTTAGGATTTTTAAAGAGGTTTTTGGGCGATAATAATGAAAAAGAAATAAAGCGCATGAGTGAAATTGTTGAAGTGGTCAATGGTTTTGAGGAAAATATGCGCAATATGAGTGATGGAACGCTTTGTGGGCATACGGAGAAGTTCAGACAGCGTTTGGCAAAGGGAGAGTCCCTCGAGGATCTTTTGCCGGAAGCTTTTGCTGTTGTGCGTGAGGCATCACGTAGGGTTTTGGGATTACGTCATTTTGATGTGCAGATGCTTGGTGGTATTTGTCTTCATGAAGGAAAGATCGCTGAGATGCGGACAGGGGAAGGTAAGACGCTTGTCGGCACATTGGCAACGTATCTCAATGCCCTTGAGGGCAAGGGTGTTCATGTAATTACAGTTAATGATTATCTGGCGAAGCGCGATAGTGAACTGCTCGGTAAACTCTATAATGCCTTAGGACTGTCGGTGGGACTCATTGTCCATGACATGGATTTTCCGCAGCGCAAATATGCTTACAGCTGTGATGTTACGTTTGGTACGAATAATGAGTTCGGTTTTGATTATCTGCGTGACAATATGGTCATTTATAAGGATCAGATGGTACAGCGTGACCTTAATTATGCAATCGTCGATGAAGTCGACAGCATTCTAGTCGATGAAGCGCGGACCCCACTGATTATTTCGGGGCCGGGAGATAAGTCGACGGATATGTATGCGATTATGGCCAAAGCTGTAGAACCGCTACAAGAAGGTGTCGACTATACGGTAAATGAAAAGGAAAAAAATGTTTCACCGAATGAATGTGCTGTCGCCAAGGTGGAAAAGACATTAAATGTCACGAATATGTATGATCCGGCGAATATTGAAATGTCACATTGCTTTACCCAGGCACTGCGTGCCAAAGGTTTGATGAAACGTGACCGTGATTATGTCGTGCGTGAGGATGAGGTAGTCATTGTTGATGAATTCACAGGTCGGCTGATGTTTGGCCGGAGGTATTCTGACGGTCTGCATCAGGCGATTGAAGCGAAGGAAAATGTCAAGATTCAGCGCGAATCACAGACTTTGGCAACCATTACGTTCCAGAATTATTTCCGCATGTACAAAAAACTCAGCGGGATGACCGGCACGGCCAAGACGGAAGAAGACGAATTCCTGAAGATATACAAACTGCCAGTCATTGTTATTCCGACGAATAAGCCAATCATCCGCGAGGACAAGCCGGATGTTATCTACAAAACAAAGCGGGCCAAATACCGTGCCGTTATCCAGACGATTGAACAGGCCTATAAAGCTGGACAGCCGGTGCTGGTAGGGACGACTTCCATCGTGCAGTCGGAAGAATTAAGTAAGGTTTTGAAAAAAAGCGGAGTGCCTCACAATGTGCTCAATGCCAAGTATCATGAAAAAGAAGCACAAATCATTTCTGGTGCCGGACAGCGGGGGGCCGTGACAATTGCGACGAATATGGCTGGTCGTGGTACGGATATCGTGCTTGGTGAGGGTGTGCAGGAACTCGGTGGACTTTATATCATCGGTACCGAGCGTCATGAGTCACGGCGGATTGACAACCAGTTGCGTGGCCGTGCCGGCCGCCAGGGAGATCCGGGCTGCTCGCGCTTTTTCCTGTCACTGGAAGATGATCTTATGCGCCTGTTTGGTTCAGATAATATCGCTACCATTATGGATAAACTGGGAATGGAAGAGGACGATCCGATTGAACATAAACTGATCACGCGTTCGATTGAGCAGGCTCAGAAAAAAGTTGAAGCGCGTAACTTTGATATGCGTAAACACGTGCTGGAATACGATGATGTCATGAATCAGCAGCGCGAGGTTATTTACGGCCAGCGCCGGCAGATTCTTACCGGTGATAACCTGCGGGAGAATATCCTGAATATGATCCATGAAATCATCGATGCCCAGATGCAGGATTATGCCAATGAAAAGCTGTATCCGGAAGAGTGGAACCTCGGCGGACTAATTGAGGATGCGGAAAAGATCTATGCCCCATCGGGAAAACTGGTTAAAGCGGAACTTGAGGCTATGAGCCGTGATGAGCTGGCTTCCTATTTGAAAGAAATCGCTGAAAAAGGCTACCAGGATCGTGAAATGATGTTTGGGGAAGACAATATGCGCGAACTGGAAAAAGTTGTAATGCTTAAAGTTGTTGACGGCAAGTGGATGGAACACCTCGATCATATGGATATGCTGCGGGAAGGTATCGGCCTGCGTGCCTTTGGCCAGAAAAACCCGTTAATTGAATATAAGATTGAAGCCTATGATATGTTCCAGGAAATGATTGGAAAAATTCAGGAGGACATAGCCAATCTGATGTATCGGGTCAGCATTGTGACTGAACAGCAGCAGCAATTGGAAGACCATCTGAAAAATGCCAAAGCAGTTCATGGCGGTGATGAAGCCGAAGAGGAAAAACAGCAGCCGGTTGTAAAAAAAGAGGATATCGGGCGCAATGATCCCTGCCCGTGCGGTAGCGGTAAAAAGTATAAGAACTGCTGTGGCCGTGATAAATAAGTAACAGAAAAATGGACCGTAAAGAAATAAACCTTAGGATGTGATGGAATGCTTTTGGAAGATCTCAAAATAACGATCTTGGATATGAAGAAGAAGCTCGACGAAATGGGGACTTCACTTTGACGTCGCTAGAAAAGAAGAAAAAATAGCGGAGCTTGAGTATAAGATGGGGGAAACGACGTTTTGGGATGATGCTGAAATGGCACAGAAGATAACGCGTGAACTCAACGATGTGAAGGACAGTGTTGTAAAATACAAGGGGATTTGTGCCCATTATGAAGACATGCAGATTCTTTGGGAACTGGGGATGGAGGATAAGGACGAGTCCCTCTATGATGAAGTCTGCAATTCGATTAAGAGCATTCAGCATGAAATTGACCAGCTGGAGCTTGAAGTGCTGCTATCCGAAGAATATGACAGTAACGATGCAATTTTGACGCTGCATGCCGGTGCCGGTGGTACCGAAGCGCAGGACTGGACGCAGATGCTCCTTAGAATGTATGGGCGCTGGGCAGAGCGTAACGGATTTACTGTTGAAACTGTTGATTTGCTGCCGGGGGATGAGGCCGGGGTCAAGTCGGCGACGCTGATGATTAAAGGTCATAATGCTTACGGGTATTTAAAGGCAGAAAAAGGGGTGCACCGTCTGGTTCGTATTTCGCCCTTTGATTCCAATGCCCGCCGCCATACTTCGTTTGCCGCCTGTGATGTGATGCCAGATATTGATGATACAGTGGAAGTCAATATCAATATGGCAGACGTCCGGGTTGATACGTATCGGGCCAGTGGTGCCGGGGGACAGCATATCAACAAGACGGATTCGGCTGTCCGGATGACGCATCTGCCAACGGGTGTGGTCGCGCAATGCCAGACGCAGCGTTCCCAGCTGCAAAATCGCGAACAGTGTCTGCGCCTACTGCGGGCTCGGTTATTTGAACTTGAACAGCAGAAAAATGCGGACAAGTTGGCAGCAATTGACGGTGATCTGCAAAAAATTGAATGGGGCAGTCAGATTCGTTCCTATGTCTTCCATCCCTATAATATGGTCAAAGACCATCGGACGAATGCCGAGACCGGCAATACGCAGGCGGTTATGGACGGCGAATTGGCACTGTTTATTGAAGCCTATTTACGGGCTAAGGCCAATAAAGAAATTTAAGAGTGATTTTTTATACATGTTGAAAGCGGCACTGCTTTTAACCGGAGAAAGGGGACGGCATCAGGCCGCTCCCTTTATTTGATGAATTTAGGTGATATTTTGTTTAAAGGCTTGACTATTGTTTCAGCTATCATCATAATATTAATCGTATTTAGCCAGTGGTTGCTCCCAGGATTAGTGGAAAAACAGGCCGAGGCAATGCTGAATTCCCGCTTGCAGTCCGAGACGTCAAAGGTGTCGCTAGCGACGCAGCCAGGAATTCTTTTATTGGCCGGTAGGATTGATAATGTCGAGGCGACAGCCGAAAATGCGGTGCTCGGGCAGCTGAGGGTCAGCAGTCTTGCCCTTGAGGGTAAAAATGTTGAAGTCGATGTACGCTCGTTGGTAGCTGAGCAGCGTCTGCAGGTGCGCTTGGCGGATAAGCTGGTGTTGCACGCGACGGTAAAGGCCAGTGATTTGGCTGCTGTTTTGGCTAAGAAAGTCGACAAGTTAAAAGATGTCGAGGTTGATATTAACCCGGCCGGAGTTCAGATCAAAGGCTCGATACCTTTGGCTGGCAGGACGGTTGAGGTCAACATAGAAGGTGCGGTTACGGCCAAAGATGGTGGACTGTATTTTCATATGCGGCAGGTCCAGATCCGCAATGCGGTCTTGGGACAGTCGCTTATTGCCGGCCTGTTTGACGATATTTTGCTGACGGACCTGCGCGCGTCCCCGTTTCAGCTTGAGGCCGCAGAGGTTGTTCAAAAGAACGGTGAAATTTCGATCATGCTGCAACGCTGACAGGCGGCAGCACTACATATAAAAGTTTGCTCGTGAGGTGGCGGAGAAATTGAAGATTTTCAAATATAACCGATGGCTGATTGCCTTTATCATCGTCGGTTTGGCAGCGGCGCTGGTTGTTGATTTACAGCGTTATCATGTTGAAAAAAATAACATGACAGTGGAAATGGCCATTGATTATGAAGGATTGGTTGAATTAGCCGAAACGGAAGGTTTGCCAGTAACGGAGGTTTTCCGTCAGGCAAAAGAGGCGGGGATAACTTCGCTGGCTGTTTACGAAACCACATTTAAAAAACTCAATGTAAACGGCAAGGCCACTGCTGTGCCGGGCAGTCTGCTCCTGCAGAACTATCACAATGGTTCGCTGGCAGATCCTGCCTGGCGCCAGCTTGTGGAAGCCGGAACAATTCAGGGCACTGAAGTCTATGTGGCTGGTCATGATCCGCAGACTTTTCGTGAAGTGAAAGCAGATTTGTTGCGCCGTCTGGGCGAAGATCGCATTCACTCGCTTAGCGTCAGTGGACAGGAAATTCTGGCGGTAAAGGCCAATTATGAAAGCCTGTTGAAGATGAACCTCGGAATGCCGACGGATGAGATGAAAGTTGTCAATGCAGCTGGCTTTGATGTTGTTGCCCGCCCCAGCAATTATGAAGCCGTGACAAAAGATGATATTGTTGCGGTTTTTGACCGCCTTGAGGGGATAAGGGTTTCCTCGATGATTTTTTCGGGGGATCAGACGCTTGGCAGCCCGAAACTGATGCAGACGACAATTGACTATATGAAACAGCGTGATATTACGTTGGGGATGATCGAGCATACAACGCAGCTGCAGTTCTATCCGCAGGATGGGTTGATAGAAATGGCCAAAGGACTTGATTATAAAGCGGCCAGGGTTTATTCCATACCGAAAGATGAACAGGCTAAGCTTAAACTGGCAGAAGCAGTTGAACGCTGGGGCAATACCGATGAAGAGCGTAATATTCGGATCAATTTGCTGCGCATCTATGATAAGCCGGCCGCTGGCATGTCCTTACTGGCGACAAACATGAAATACTTTTCTGCTACCAGAGACTTGTTAGAGTCGCAGGGCTTTACCCTGGGACGGGCCGGAACTTTCGTCGATTATTATCCTAGCCAGCTGTTGCGAATGGTAATGATGCTTGGGGTGGCGGCAGCAGCGGTGCTTTATTTGTCGCTGATCTGGCCGGAATTCAACCCCAAATATCAGTATCTGTTATTTGCAGTCCTGGCAGCAGTGGCTGTTGTGCCGCTGGCCATGGGGCATGGCGGGAAAATTCGTATTCTGGCAGCTTTTGCCAGTGCAAATCTCTTTCCGGCATTGGCTGTCATTTGGCAGCTTGACCGAATCCGGTTGATGAAACGGGAGGGATCACGCTTTACTTTGGTGATGACCGCGGTGGTGGCTCTTTTCACTGCCGGACTGATGTCTTTTGTTGGGGCAGCCTATCTTTCCGGGTCCTTGGCCGATGTGGAATATCTGTTGGAGATTAATATTTTCCGCGGAATCAAGCTGACCTTTATTTTGCCGCTAATTTTGGTGAGCCTGGCTTTCCTGCAGCGGTTTGATATCTTTGACGGCTCGGCTGATGATGCGGGGGGGGTAGGAGAACAGCTAAAGCGGATACTGAATATGCCGATTACAGTTAAGGCATTGCTGGCACTGTTTGCCGCGTTTGCGGCGATCATTGTGTTTATTGCCCGTTCGGGTCATACCATGGGGATGCCGGTTTCGGGGCTGGAACTGAAAATGCGTGCGTTCCTCGAGCAGGCCATGTATGCCCGTCCGCGATCTAAGGAACTGTTTATTGGCCATCCGGCTTTTTTGCTGGCAGCAATGGCTTGGTATAAAAAATGGCCGACGATGGTATTATTTGCACTTGTAATTGTGGCGACCATCGGGCAGGGGTCAATGGTTGAGACCTTTGCCCATATGCGCACTCCGTTTTACATGTCGCTGATGCGTGGTATCGGCGGTATCGTTCTTGGGGCGGTGCTGGGGGTTATCGTGATGGCATTTGTTCAGCTTTGGCAGGCGCTGCTTACTGTCGTAGGGGGGAGCAAGGCCAAGCATGAGTAGTAGCATTGTGATTTCTGGTTATTATGGGTCCAAGAACGCCGGGGATGAGGCAATGCTTGCGGCGATGATCGAGGTTCTGGCGGATCTTGATCCAAAAGTGAATATAACTGTGATATCGGCAAATCCGGCCGATACAGAAAGAAGACATGGAATCCGGGCGATTAACTGGCTAAGTTTGCCGCAGATCTTAAAGGCTCTGCGGCAGGCGGATTTGCTGGTCAGCGGTGGTGGTAGTCTGCTGCAGAATGTTACCAGCGGACGCAGCCTTTATTATTACATGGGGATTTTACTGGCGGCTAAAATCGTTGGCACGCCAATTATGCTTTATGCACAGGGGATTGGCCCGATTTATGGCCGCGTGGCCCGGAGATTGATGCGCTGGGTCGGAAATCATGTAAAACAGATCACCGTGCGTGATGAAGGGTCACTTGGAGAACTCGAGCAGCTTCAGATATGCCAGCCGCCGATTGAAGTGACTGCTGATCCGGTGCTGGCAATTCATCCGGTAGATAAAGGCATTGGCCGGATGATTCTTAAGGCGCATCGGGCGGATGGCGCCAAGCCGCTGGTTGGTATATCGGTCCGCGAATGGCGGGGCTGGAAGCATTATAAGACAACTGTGGCGGCTACGGCCGATCAGATCGCCGCTGAATTTGATGCGCGCATCGTGTTTTTGCCCATGCAGTATCCAGAAGATGTCAAGGTAGCCCAGATGATTGCCCGGCAAATGAAGACCAAGCCGATTGTGCTCAACGATGAGTACACGACCAGTGAACTCTTGTCGATCGTCGGGAATCTGGATCTGTTGATTGGCGTTCGTTTGCATGCGTTGATTTTTGCCGGAGTGATGAGTGTGCCAATGATTGGGTTGTCTTATGATCCGAAAATTGACCGTTTTCTTAAGTCCATCGGAGAAAGTCCGGTAGGTGATCTGGCCGGAATTACGCTGGAAGCCTTGATGGGCAAGGTCAGGGAGAAGTGGAATGACAAGGCAACTTACCGCAAACTCAATACGGATCTGATGGCGGGGCTTCGCATGGCAGCTTCGCATAATGCTGAGTTGGCGCTTGAACTGGTTCGTCAGTGCGGCCGAAAGGTGCGTGGAATTTAAAGCAGCTGTTGTTTATTATAGTGAGACAGGCCGAGGGGCATGACAGAATAATTTGTCATGTCCCTCGGCCTGTCTCAAAAAGTTTTACTGAAATATTTCATGATTCTATGGTACAATAAAATATGTTTGCAATGGAAAAAGATTACGTCTATTCTGTCGGCAGGCGGTTTAGGGAGGCTGGATATGATTATAAAGATGAAGGATGTTTCAAAGATTTATGAAAATGGCACGATCGCATTGGATCATGTCGATATTGGGATTGAAAAGGGCGAATTTGTTTTTATTGTCGGGGCCAGCGGGGCCGGCAAATCAACTTTTATCAGAATGCTGTTTCGCGAGGTATTACCGACAGAGGGAGCCTTGGAGGTCAACGGTCGGGATGTGCTGAAGCTTTCTCCACGCGAGGTCCCCTATCTGCGGCGTGGTCTGGGCGTTATTTTTCAGGACTACCGATTACTGCCAGAAAAGACAGTTTATGAAAATGTTGCCTTTGCTATGCAGGTTATTGAAGCGCCGCGGCGCACGATGCAAAAAAGTGTCAACAGCGTTCTTGAGGTTGTCGGCCTTAAGGATAAATGTAAATGCTTTCCGTCTCAGCTATCAGGCGGAGAACAGCAAAGGGTTGCAATTGCCCGGGCAATTGTCAATAATCCGGCAATTGTTATCGCTGATGAGCCCACGGGCAACCTGGATCCGGAAACTTCCTGGGGGATTATGGATATTTTTCGGCGAATCAATCTGTCAGGTACGACTATTGTAATGGCGACACATGACAAGACTATTGTCGATACGATGAAAAAGCGTGTAATAGCGATTGAAGACGGCCGCATTGTCCGCGATGAGGCTAAGGGGGTTTACGGGTATGAAAATTAGGACGCTGGAATACTTTATCCGTGAGGTTTTTGTGTCGCTAAAACGCAACAACTGGATGTCGCTGGCTTCCATAGGCACCGTGGCCGTCTCCCTGTTTATTTTGGGTATGTTTTTGATCGTGGTGCTAAACCTCAATAAAATGGCATCTTCGCTTGAGTCGCAGGTTCAGATCAGTGTTTATCTGGAAGATGATCTCAGTGCCAAGCAGATTGAACGGGTCGGGGAACGGATCAAAAACCTGGAGGGCGTCGACGAGGTTACATACATAGCGAAAGAAAAAGCTTTGGAACGTTTCAAGGAAAGACTGGGCGAGCAGAAGTTTTTGCTCAGTGCGATCAGTGAGACAAATCCACTGCCGAATGCTTATGAAGTTACGGTAAAGCAGCCACAGTATGTCAAGACGACCGCCGATGCGATTCATGAGTTTGACGGTGTGGAATCAGCTAAGTTTGGGCAGGATGTTGTTGAGCATTTGTTTGATCTGACGCGGCTGATCCGCATTTTCGGGCTGTCGATTATCGGCGTGCTGGCTATAGCTACGGTCTTTATCATATCGAATACGATTCGCCTGACGGTCTTTGCCCGCCGCAAGGAAATTGCGATTATGAAATACGTAGGGGCAACAGACTGGTTTATCCGCTGGCCGTTTTTAATGGAGGGGGTTGTCCTTGGCTGCATCGGCGGCCTGATCGCAGCAATTCTGCTGCGCAGTGCCTATGCCGGTGTTACCGAAAAAATATACAGTACGCTGGCATTTTTTCCTCTGATTCAGGAATATCCGTTTCTCAATTATATCAGTGCGTTTTTGCTGATTGGCGGAATGACCATTGGGGCCATCGGCAGTACGATCTCGCTGAAGCGGTTTTTAAAAGTTTGAGGAGGGGTAAGAAATGGGCAGATGGAAACGCGGCGGCATAGTCGCGGCAACAGCACTGTTGCTTTGCTCGGTTTCGCTGACCGTATTCGCTGACGATCTCGAGGATAAGCTCAGTGATCTGCAGAGTCAGGCTGATTCGCAGAAGGCGAAAGTCGATGCGGCTACTTCACAGGTTACGACGATATCCGAACAGCTGCGTCAGCTGCAGGGATCTTTGGATACAGCAGAGGCTGAATACAAGGAAGTCAGAGGCAAGCTTGATGCAACGGAAGCGAAGATTGATCAAAATGAAGCGTTGCTCAAAAAGACGGAGGCGGATCTGGCGAAAAAAACCAAGGTGCTCGATAAGCGGGTCCGGGATATTTATATCAATGGACAGATCAGCTATGTAGACGTGCTATTTGGTGCGAAGGATTTTTCTGACTTGATGACCAGAATGGATTTATTGAAGCGCATCATCAAGTATGATTATGATCTGATAACAAAAGTCCAACAGGAAAAGGCCGTTGTCATGACGACGAAAGCGGAGCTTGAAAAGGATCGGGAAGCGATTAAACCGCTGGTTGATGAGGCGGCAAAAAAACAAGATCTCGTAAAATCAAGAAAAGAGAACAAGGCCAGGCTGCTGGAAAAAGCACAGTATGATCGTGAAACATCAGAGCGTGCCTATCAGGAAATCATGGCGGCATCGCGCGAAGTTGAAAATATGATTCGTCAGAGCCGCTATAGCGCCGTGCCGCGCTCTGGCACGGGGAGAATGATCTGGCCGCTGGCAGGCCCGGTTACCTCGGAGTTTGGCTGGCGGACGCATCCGATTTTTGGGACTGCCCGCTATCACAGCGGCCTTGATATTGGCGGCGATTATGGGGATCCGATTCATGCTGCCGACGGGGGGACCGTCATCTATGCTGGCTGGATTAGTGGTTATGGAAATGCAGTTATCATCAATCATGGTGGCGGCATCACCTCGCTCTATGGTCATTGTCAGTCGCTGGCGGTCAGTGAGGGTCAGAATGTTTCGCAGGGACAGGTCATTGCTTATTGCGGATCAACCGGGAATTCTACAGGTCCGCACTGCCACTTTGAAGTACGTCAGGACGGAGAACCCGTTAGCCCTTACAGCTTTTTATAAGTGACAGTCCCCGGAGAATGGTGGAGAAATATATGATAAAAAACAAAAAAAAGCTCATACTAGTCATATTTATTACAGCAGTGCTGTCATCGTTGCTGACGCTGACCGGATTATACTATGCGTTGGGACTTGACACGCACAAGTTATCAAACAATCTGCGGTTTTTTGGGGCCCTGCGCTTTATTGAGATGCAGTATGTTGATCAGGTTGATGATACGAAGTTGATTGATGGGGCAATTGCCGGTATGGTGAAATCTCTGGGAGATCAGCATTCGATTTATCTTGATGCCTCGATGTACAAAGAACTGCTGAGCCATACGGAAGGCTCCTTCTGTGGTATTGGAGTATTTATGGGATTAAAGGATAATGTCGTGACTGTCGTATCCGTTATGGAAAATACGCCGGGATCTGCAGCCGGCCTGCAGGCTGGAGATCAGATTCTGAAGATCGATGGCGTTGATACCAAGGATATGATCTTTGAGCAGGTCGCGGCTAAGATTCGCGGCGAAGCTGGTACGAGTGTCGTGCTGTTGATTCACCGGGAGGGGGAACCGGACAAAGAATATGAAATTGTCCGGGCCAGTATCCAGATGCATTCTGTCGGCCATGATATGCTGCCTAATGATATGGGCTATATCCGCATTGCCTCCTTTACGGAAAATACGGGCAGCGAGTTTGCGGACGCTTATCAGGACCTTGAAGGCAAGGGGGTAAAGGGGCTGATTCTTGACCTTCGGGGAAATCCGGGCGGCCTTTTGACCAGTTGCGTCGAAGTAGCCAATTTTCTCGTGCCTAAAGGGGAAATTGTCTCGATTGTTCAGCGTGACGGCACCAAAGAAATTCACGAGTCAAAGCTTGAAGCGATAAAATATCCGCTTGTCGTGCTGATTGATGGCGGCAGCGCCAGTGCTGCCGAGATTGTTGCCGGGGCGGTCCAGGACACAGGGGCTGGTACACTGATCGGCGAAAAATCCTATGGCAAGGGATCCGTGCAGGTTGTCATGCCGATGTATGCGGGCGATGCCCTAAAGTTGACAATCGCCAAGTATTACACGCCAAGCGGACGCAGCATTGATGGTACCGGTGTCCAGCCGGATGTGCCAATAGCCTTTGATGCCGGCGGGACGGTTGACAATCAGCTGTTAAAGGCAGTGGAAGTGCTGCAGAGTAAAATCGGAGTGCAACAAAATTAAATATGCAAAAACAGGCTGCGGGCGGCTTTTTGGGGACATTTCCCATTGCGCTGGCAGCCTGTTTTTTAGTATAATAAAAGTGGATATAGGGAATGAATTTTCAGGGAGGAATTGTTATGAGCCTTTCAGTTACAAATTCAAATTCGATACTAAACTCGCTGCAGTCGGCAAATGCCAGCGCCCTCAGCAGTCAGAAAAAAATAGCCAGCGGGTCGCAGTATTCAAGTGCCGGCGACAACGCAGCAGCATATGCGATTTTGACGAGAATGTATTCAAATATTGGTACAACTTCGCAGTCCAACACCAATACGCAGACGATGAATTCGCTGCTGTCTACGGCTGGCGGGGCGATGGATTCTACGGTGAGTTCTTTGGGAACCTTGCAGTCGAAACTGTTGCAGGCGGCCAACGGAACGAATTCGCCATCCGATATTGAGGCAATCCGCCAGGAAATTGGCCAGACCGTCAGCCAGCTCGATGAAAATGCCGGTGTAAGCTATAATGGTAAGCCGTTGCTGACGGGATCGCAGACGCTCACGGTTGCCGGCGATCAGGGCTATCAGAACATCGGCTTGTCGGACATGTCGGCCAAGGGCCTTGGCCTGGTTGACAGCAACGGCAATTCGACCCTGGATCTGTCCTCGCCAGCGGGTCTCAACAGTGCGCTTGATACGGTCGGCAATGCGCTTGATACGGCAATTTCGCAGCAGACAAGCATTGGCGCAACCCAGCAGGGATTGAGTTATGCTTCTGCAAATTATACGACCACACAGGAAAATCTGACGGCAGCGGCTTCGACGATTGGCGATACAGATATCGCCAAACAGGTGACGCAGCTTAAGTCGGCTAATACTATGGAACAGATGGCGCTATATGCCGCAAAATTAAATATGCACCGTAATGCCGATGTACTGTCATTGCTTGGATGATAAGATAGTATTTGTAAATTTTAAGGACTGCTGCAAGGCGGTCCTTTTCTTTTTACTGATAGTTCGGCCGGTAAGGGCTTTATAAGATACTGGTATACAAGGATACAACTTAACATATAAATGCTTGCTGAAATATGATATAATCAGTATTTGTAGAACTCTAGAGCGAATTAATCAGGAGGGAATCGTTTTGAATATTTTTCGTACTAAGACCATTGCAGCCTATCAAAGTGACGTTGCCGGATCAAAACTCCAGCGGACACTGGGAGCAGTGGATGTCATTATGCTCGGAGTGGGAGTTATTGTCGGCACAGGTATTTTTGTGCTGACAGGTGTAGCAGCAGCAAAATACGCTGGGCCGGCGTTAATGCTGTCTTTTATCATTGCCAGTATTACCTGCGGCTTTGTCAGCATGGCCTACTCGGAATTGGCGGCTATGGTGCCGGTGGCCGGCAGTTCCTATGCATATGCCTATACGTCTGTCGGTGAATTCATTGCCTGGCTTGTAGGCTGGAATATTATTCTTGAATACACGGTCGGGGCGAGCGCCGTTGCTGGCGGCTGGTCGGCATATGTTGTTGGACTCCTGAAGTCAGCGGGCATTGAAATCTCTCATACATGGACGGCCGTTCCCGCTGACGGCGGTATTGTCAATCTGCCAGCGGTACTGATCACCTTGTTTTTGACGTATCTGCTTGTCATGGGGGTTCGTCAGAGCACAACCGTAAACAAGGCCCTGGTTATCGTTAAGCTGCTGGCTATTTTTATCTTTTTGTTTTTAGCAGGACCGAGCGTCGATACAATGAACTGGGAGCCGTTTATGCCCTTTGGCTTTGCCGGAGTTTCGGCTGGAGCTGCGTTTATCTTCTTTGCTTATCTGGGCTTTGATGCGATATCCACTGCGGCCGAGGAGACAAAAAATCCAGCCCGGGATATGCCGGTTGGAATTATCGGGTCGCTCGCGATCTGTACCTTGCTGTATATTGCTGTAACCGGAGTTATGACTGGTAATGTTTCATATCTGCAGCTTGATAATGCGGAACCTGTAGCCTATGTGCTGCGGGCACTTGGCTATAATTTTGGCTCGGCGCTTGTCGGGACCGGAGCGATTGCCGGGCTTACCACGGTATTGCTCGTCATGATTTATGCACAGACACGGGCCTTTTTTTCGATGTCGCGTGACGGACTGATTCCAGCTGCTATTTGTAAGATTCATCCGCGGTATGCCACACCACATCGGATTACAATTATTGTCGGAACTGCTGTGGCACTGATCAGTGGTTTTACGCCGATTCATATCGTGGCCGAGATGTGTAGCATCGGTACCTTATTTGCTTTTATTGTATCATCGATCGGAGTTATGGTTATGCGTAAAAAATATCCCGATGCAACGCGCCCATTTCGCTGCCCATGGCTGATGACGATTGGGACTTTGGCCGTATTGAGCTGCTCGTATATCATGTATAATCTGTCTTACATGACGTGGGAACGCTTTTTTGTCTGGAGCCTGCTAGGGGTATTGGTGTATTTTTCTTATGGATACTCACACAGCGGTCTTAACCAGAAGCAGTAAGACTTTTGCGAAAATACTGTGATTGTGTATAAAAATTCGCTCTATGCAATTATGGTTTGATTAATAAAAAGTATAAACCTTACGATTTTTAACTTGCCGGATAATGGATTTCTTTTAGCATCATTGGCAGGAAACCATTTACAATGAAATAATCGCAGTGTATAATATTTGTGTATAAAGATAACAAATATCAATGCGATATACAATACGTGTATATTTATACAAAAAACTACATGCGTATACATCTTTATGCCAACGCGGTACGACCGGGGCTAAGCCGGAGCCGTACCTAGCATATGTTTCTAAGAAAATTTAAACAAGAGGGGAGTTATCAAAAATGAGTAAGAAAATGAAAACGATGGATGGGAATGCGGCGGCAGCTTATATATCCTATGCTTTTACGGATGTAGCGGCAATTTACCCGATTACGCCGTCGTCACCGATGGCCGAAAATGTCGATGAAATGGCTGCCAAGGGGATGAAAAATCTATTTGGACAGCAGGTAAAACTGATTGAGCTGCAGTCTGAGGCTGGTGCCGCCGGAGCAGTTCATGGATCGCTGCAGGCTGGGGCGTTGACTACCACGTATACGGCTTCACAGGGGCTTTTGCTGATGATTCCTAATATGTATAAAATCGCTGGGGAACTTTTACCGGGGGTATTCCATGTCAGTGCCAGGGCACTGGCAGCCTCTTCGCTGAATATCTTTGGTGATCATCAGGATGTCATGGCAGCTCGTCAGACTGGCTGTGCGATGCTTGCTGAAAGCAGTGTCCAGCAGGTTATGGACTTATCGGCAGTAGCTCACCTTGTGGCGATTAAAGGGAAAGTGCCGTTTGTCAATTTCTTTGATGGATTCCGCACGTCACATGAAATTCAAAAGATCGAAACGATTGATTTTGAAGATTTGCGCAAAATTCTTGACTGGGATGCGGTCAAGGAATTTCGCCGCAATGCCCTGAATCCGGATCACCCGTGTATCCGCGGGACAGCACAAAATCCGGACATTTATTTCCAGACCAGAGAAGCTGTAAACAAGCAGTATGACATGTTGCCAGAACTTGTTGAAGAAGCAATGGCCGATCTCGCGAAGATCACAGGCCGTGAATACCATCTGTTTGATTATCACGGGGCACCGGATGCTGACCGTATTATCATTGCAATGGGTTCTGTATGTGAATCTGCTTCGGAAGCGGCAGATTATCTCAATGCCCAGGGAGAAAAAACAGGCGTCTTGACAGTGCATTTGTATCGCCCGTTCTCCTTGAAACATTTCTTTAAACACATGCCGGCTAGCGTTAAAAAAGTGGCGGTACTCGACCGGACGAAAGAGCCAGGCGGGCTTGGGGAACCGCTTTACCTTGATGTCCAGTCGGCATATTATAGTGCCCAGTCTCATCCAGTTATAGTCGGCGGCCGTTACGGCCTTGGCGGCAAGGATGTTCGTCCGGATCAGCTGTTGGCTGTCTATGAAAATTTGAAGGCGGATGAGCCGAAAAATGGCTTTACGATTGGCATCGAGGATGATTTGACATTTACCTCATTGCCGCCATATCCGGAGGATGTTGACATGACACCGGAGGGGACAAGAGCCTGTAAATTCTGGGGCCTTGGATCTGACGGAACGGTCGGGGCCAATAAAAGTGCGATTAAAATCATCGGTGACAAGACGGACATGTACGCCCAGGCTTACTTTGCCTATGATTCGAAAAAATCCGGCGGGATCACAATGTCTCATCTGCGTTTTGGGAAGTCGCCGATAAAATCACCATATCTGATTCATAAGGCAGATTTTATCTCCTGTTCCCAGCAATCGTATGTGACGAAATATGATCTCTTAGCAGGTCTACGAAAAAATGGCACCTTCCTGCTCAATACCAATTGGAATGAAGAAGAACTGGCGCATCATCTGCCAGCAGCCATGAAGCGTTATCTTGCAAAAAATGAAATCAACTTCTATGTGGTCAATGCAGTTGAGATTGCCCAGCAGCTTGGGCTTGGTGGCCGGTTTAATATGGTCATGCAGTCGGCGTTCTTTAAACTGGCGAATATTATTCCGATCGATACGGCAGTAAAATATCTGAAGGATGCAGTCGTCTCGTCCTATGGCAAAAAGGGACAAAAGATCGTTGATATGAACAATGGAGCAATCGACAAGGGAATTGAAGCTGTTGTTAAAGTGTCGGTACCGGCATCATGGGCTGAGGCTGTAGATGAAGAAACTTCTGCAGTGGTAATTCCGGAATTTATCAAAAAGATCCAAAATCCAATGAACCGCCAGGAAGGTGATAAACTGACGGTCGGAGAACTGGAAACTGTAGTTGATGGAACCTTCCCTTCAGGGACGGCTGCCTACGAAAAACGTGGAATTGCGATCTGTGTGCCTGAATGGCAGATGGAAAATTGTATCCAGTGTAACCAGTGTTCCTTTGTTTGTCCGCATGCTGTTATTCGTCCGGTACTGATGACGGGTGAGGAAGCAGCAGCAGCGCCAGCCGGCATGCAGACAAAACCGGCTGTAGGCGTGAAGGATATGCAGTATGCAATCACGATTTCTCCTTATGACTGCACAGGCTGCGGCAATTGTGCCCAGGTATGTCCAGCCAAGGAAAAAGCGTTGCTTATGAAGCCGTTTGACAGTCAGGAAAGCAAACAGGAGCAGTTCCAGTATGCGGTTGAAAAGGTGACCCCGAAAGCGAATCCTTTAAATCCTAAAACAGTCAAGGGCAGCCAATTTGAGCAACCATTGCTCGAATTCTCCGGTGCTTGCGCCGGTTGCGGTGAAACACCTTATGCCAAGTTGATTACCCAGCTGTTTGGGGAACGGATGATGATTGCTAATGCAACCGGCTGCTCCTCCATCTGGGGGGCGTCGGCACCGGCTATTCCATATACGACGAATCATCGTGGCTTCGGCCCGGCCTGGGCAAATTCCCTGTTTGAAGATAACGCAGAATTTGGCCTGGGGATGTTCCTCGGAACAAAAGCTGTCAGGGATACGCTGGCAACAGATATTCGGGCAGCACTGGCGGCTGAAGGCAGTGAAGAACTCAAGGCCGCGATGAAGGACTGGCTTGAAAACATCGACGAAGGCGAAGGTTCGCGCGAGCGAGCGGATAAGCTTATTGCCTGCCTGGAAGCAGAAAAAGGCACGGATGAACTGCTCAATAAGATTTATGAAAACAAAGACTTCTTTGTCAAGCGTTCCCAGTGGATTCTTGGCGGCGATGGCTGGGCTTATGATATTGGCTACGGCGGGCTGGATCATGTTCTTGCCTCCGGGGAAGATGTCAATGTTCTGGTCTTTGACACCGAAGTGTACTCCAACACCGGCGGACAGTCCTCAAAGGCTACACCGACAGCGGCGATTGCTCAATTTGCGGCAGCTGGCAAGCGGACCAAGAAGAAAGACCTCGGCATGATGGCCATGTCCTATGGTTATGTCTATGTAGCGCAGGTGGCGATGGGGGCTGACAAAAATCAGACCATCAAAGCGATTACGGAAGCTGAAGCCTATAAGGGACCATCGCTGATCATCGCTTATTCGCCGTGTATCAATCATGGATTGCGCATCGGCATGGGCAACAGCCAGCTTGAAACAAAACGTGCGGTTGAGGCCGGATACTGGGATAATTTCCGTTATGATCCTCGGCTTGTCGGTACGGAAAAGAATCCGTTTATGCTCGATTCTAAGGAACCGACGGCAGATTTTCAGGAGTTTTTGATGGGGGAAGTCCGGTATTCATCGCTTAAACGCAGTTTTCCGGAATCGGCGGATGCCTTGTTTGAAAAGACAGAGCAGGATGCCAAGGTTAGACGGGAAGCTTATAAAAAACTTGCCGGAAAAGAATAAATTCAGATCAATGACAAACACCCGTCCGCCGCATTATGCGGCGGGCGGGTGTTTTATCGTTAACGGATTTAAACATCTATTATTGCTGCGGACTTATCCAAAAAGAACCGGACATAAGGAATAAAGGCTGATGGCAGGGCATAGCGATTCTGGAGCTCTGCTTTTTTGCTCCAGCAGAGCACGGAGGTGGTTTTGCCATAAGTTTTGCCCTCTTCGGCAACCGCCCCAGGTTCAATGATGGCACAGTAAGCTGTCATATGCCATTCGATATGAGAAAATACATGCCGGCTCGGTGCCAGCGGGAGTAGAGAACGGCTATGCAGGCCGAGGTCGCTGAGTTTTTGTCTGATTTCGCCAGCGGAAAGAGTGCCAGTGAAATTTGGCAGTTCCCACAGGCCCGCGAGCAGGCCCGTGGGAGGGCGCTGCTGCAGAGCGATTTTTTCGTCCGCTATCAGCAATAAAACAGTGCGCGCTTCTATACGACGAGCTTTTTTTTCAGTTTTAACCGGTAGCAAGGAGACTTCCTTGTGGTCATAGGCAAGACAAAGCTGTTTGAGGGGGCAATCCGGGCACTTTGCGGCTTTTTTCGGCAGGCAGACAGAGGCACCGAGATCCATCAGTGCCTGATTAAAGGCCCCGGAATCAGGCGGCAGGATATCCTGAAGCCATATTTCGACTTGGCGGCGGGTCGTTTCCTTCAGGATATCGTCGCGACAGGCCAAAAGGCGCATGATGATTCTCAGGGCATTGCCATCAACAGCCGGTACCCGCTTGCCATAGGCAATGGAACTGATCGCTCCGGCGGTATAGCGGCCAATTCCCGGCAGGTCCAGCAGGAGATTGAAATCAGCGGGCAGTAAACCGGTATGTTCAGCCATGATTTTTTCGGCTGCCCGTTTGAGGTTGCGGGCCCGGCTGTAATAGCCAAGGCCCTCCCAAAGCTTCAGCAGGTCTTCTTCCGGGACCGTTGCCAAGGCGGATATTGTTGGCAAGGCAGTGATAAATCGTGAAAAATAGGGCTTTACAGCCTCGACACGCGTCTGCTGCAGCATGATTTCCGAGATCCATATATAATAAGGGTTTTGGTTTTCCCGCCAGGGAAGTATTCTTCCTTCATTTTTATACCAGCGTAATAGTGGCTGGACCATTCTTTCTAGGGTTGTGTTTATTTTTGTTTCGCTGTGCGTGTTCATAGTAAATCCTTTCCAGTAGGCAGATAAAATTCTATAAGTGTTATCATATCATATTGTACTCGGTCCGGCAAAACGACGGCGAAGACAGGATGTACTATTCCGGGGGAACATTTTTCACAAAAAAACAAATAAAAACATTTAAATGTTACAAAAACATGTTGACAAATGCTTGTGATATTGTAATAATGTATACATGTTTACAACGTTACGCGTTGACTTTGCGATTGGCGTGTAGTATAATACCAAAATAACAGCAATGATGAGGTAAAGAGCAGAAATGTATTTCTTACAGAGAGCCGATGGAAGCTGAAAATCGGCGAAATATACTGCTTGACGTCGCCTTGGAGCTTTTGTGCCGATTGTTTTCACAGGAGGCACAGACGTTTTTCAGCGTTAATGAAGGTCTGATTGCAGACGATGAGTATAATGCAGGGTGGTACCGCGGACTATATATCCGCCCCTGCTGCTAAAAAAATTTGGCAGCAGGGGCGGTTTTTAATTTTCGCAGGAGGTCGGTTTCGATGAAAAATTCGATGAAACATGTACTTTCGGTTCTGGTACAGAACCAGCCAGGGGTACTCGTCCGGGTTGTCAGCATGTTTTCCCGGCGCGAGTTCAATATTGACAGTCTGTCGGTGGGGGTTACCGAATCACCGGAATTTTCCCGGATAACGGTTGTCATTCATGGGGATGAATACCTTGTCGATCAGATGATAAAACAGCTGGAGAAATTGCTTGACGTTGTTGCTGTGCAGCGGCTGGATGCTGCGGCGGCTGTATATAGAGGCATGACATTGATTAAGGTCAGAGCCGATGACAAAAACCGACTGGATGTTCTGAAAATGGGGGAACTGTTTCGGGCCCATGTCATCGATGTACAATCGACAACGCTGATTTTTGAGATTACCGGAGATGACGACAAGGTATCGGCTTTTACAAGGATATTGTCGCCGTATGGGATTCTCGAAGTCATACGCACTGGGCTGATCAGCCTGGAACGTGGTGAACATACTATACAGGAACATTGTGAGGAGAGAGATTATTATGGCAAAAATTTATTATGATCAAGATGTAAACTGGGATATCATGACTGGGAAAAAGGTTGCCATTATCGGCTACGGCAGTCAGGGACATGCACATGCTCTGAACTTGAAGGACAGCGGCCTCGATGTTGTTGTTGGCCTCTATGAAGGCAGTAAGTCGAAAGCAAAAGCGGAAGCTGCAGGCTTGAAGGTCTTTACGGTCGCTGAAGCGGTAAAACAGGCTGATATTACGATGATTCTTCTACCTGACGAAAGACAGGCAGATGTTTATAAAAATGAAATTGAGCGGAATTTGAAGTCAGGCAGCGCCCTGGCATTTGCTCATGGATTTAATATCCATTTTCAGCAAATCATTCCGCCGACGGATGTCGATGTATTTATGGTGGCTCCGAAAGGGCCAGGACATATGGTCCGCCGGGTATTTACTGAAGGCGGCGGGGTGCCGGATGTATTTGCCGTACATCAGGATGCAACCGGCAACGCGATGGAAATTGCTTTAGCGTATTCCCGCGGCATCGGTGGCTCGCGTTCCGGTGTTATTCAGACAACCTTTAAGGAAGAAACGGAAACGGATCTGTTCGGGGAACAGGCTGTCCTCTGCGGCGGGGTGACGCATCTGATCACGGCTGGTTTTGAAACCCTGGTTGAAGCGGGCTATCAGCCGGAAATTGCTTATTTTGAATGTTATCATGAAATGAAGCTTATTGTTGATATGATGTATGAGGGTGGCATGGCCAATATGCGCCGTTCGATCAGCGATACGGCAGAATACGGCGATTACAAGATCGGACCACGGATGGTAACGGCAGAAACGAAACAGGAAATGAAGCAGGTTTTGAAGGAAATTCAAGAAGGGACTTTTGCTAAAAATTGGTTACTGGAAAATAAAGCAAACCGTCCGGAATTTTTGGCTCTTCGCCGTAAAGCAGCAGAACATCAGATTGAAGAAGTCGGCGGGCGTCTGCGCAGCATGATGTCATGGCTCAAGGATAAAAAAGAAGACTGATTTTACGGCTGCAGCGTGCTCTCGTAGTTGAACTTGAATCGGCTTACGCTTCCTATTTTAATATGAAGTGTAAGCCGCTTTTTCTAAGAAGGATGGGGAGGTTTTTTGATGGGAATGAATATGACAGAGAAGATTTTGGCGAGGCATGCCGGGCTTGAGACGGTTGTCCCGGGGCAGCTGATCAATTGTCAGCTCGATATGGTTCTGGCTAATGATATTACGGCGCCGCCGGCGATCAAGGAGTTTGAGAAAATCGGTCGACCGGTTTTTGATCGGACAAAAATCGCCTTGGTGCCGGATCATTTTACACCCAATAAGGACATAAAGACCGCGGGGCTGACGAAAGCTGTGCGTGATTTTGCGCAAAAGCATGCGATTGTCAATTACTTTGAAGTTGGGCGCATGGGGATTGAACATGTTATTTTGCCGGAAAAGGGCCTTGTTGGGCCGGGTATGCTGACGATTGGCGCTGACTCGCACACCTGCACCTATGGTGCCGTCGGTGGCTTTTCGACCGGGGTGGGAACCACGGATTTGGCGGTGGCCTTGGCAACGGGTGAAGCCTGGTTCAAGGTGCCGGAAACGATAAAAGTCGAACTTCAAGGAGAAAAACCGGAAGGGATCAACGGCAAAGATGTGATTTTGACGCTGATCGGCATGATCGGCGTTGATGGTGCCCTCTATAAGGCGTTGGAATTTGCTGGTGAGGGGCTGGCATCCCTGTCGATGACAGATCGTTTTACGATTGCCAACATGGCAATTGAGGCCGGGGGGAAAAATGGTATTTTTCCCGTCGATGAAAAAACACGGGCTTATGTCGAAGGGCGTGTGCAACGCGAATATGAGATCATTGCTTCTGATGAAGATGCATCTTATGCGCAGGTGGTCACGATTAATCTGTCCGAGCTCAGACCGGTCGTGGCCTTTCCTCATTTGCCGGGGAACACAAAACGTGTGGAGGATATCGGGAAAATCGAGATTGATCAAGTGGTTATTGGCTCTTGTACCAATGGGCGCCTGGAGGATCTTGAAATTGCGGCAAAAATTCTGGCCGGGCGGAGCATTCATCCGCGAGTACGCTGCATTGTCGTGCCGGGCAGCCAGCAGGTATACCTCGATGCAATGAAAGCTGGTTATATTGAAGTGATGGTCCATGCGGGAGCTGCGGTGAGTACACCGACCTGCGGCCCTTGTATGGGCGGGCATATGGGAATCCTGGCAGCTGGTGAACGCTGTGTATCGACGACAAATCGGAATTTCCGCGGGCGCATGGGTCATGTGGATAGCGAGGTCTATCTCGCCGGCCCGCATGTGGCCGCTGCCAGTGCTGTTTTAGGCCGGATCGCTACACCAGAGGAGGTTGAGTAAGATGCAGGTAGAAGGTAAGGTTTGGCGTTATGGGGACAATATTGATACAGATGTCATTATTCCAGCCCGGTATTTGAATTCATTTGATCCGGCAGAACTTGCTTCGCATTGCATGGTCGATATTGATGAGAGCTTTGCTGAAAATGTCAAGGCTGGCGACCTGATGGTCGGTGGAAGAAATTTTGGCTGCGGTTCCTCACGCGAGCATGCGCCGATTGCGATCAAGGCAGCCGGGGTGCCGGTGATTATTGCCGCAAATTTTGCCCGCATTTTTTACCGCAATGGTATTAATATCGGTCTGCCGCTGCTTGAAATCGGGGATGATGTAGAAAAGATCAAGGCGGATGATACGCTGCGGGTTGATACGGCCGCCGGCCGCATAGAAAATCTGACGACAGGCGATGTATTTCAGGCGCATCCGTTGCCGGGGTTTGTCCAGGATATTGCCCGGGCGGGCGGACTGATCAATTACATCAAGGAGAAAAAATAATGACGAAAAAAATTGTTGTGATCCCCGGGGATGGCATCGGCAAAGAAATCACGGAGTCGGCAGTTGCCGTGCTCAAGCGAATCGATGAAAAATTTAAACTTGGCCTTGCGTTTTCGACTTTTCAGGCGGGCGGAACGGCCTATGATCTTTATGGGACACCACTGCCGGCAGCGACCATTGAAGCGGCTAAGGCAGCTGATGGGGTACTGTTTGGCGCCGTTGGCGGTGATAAATGGGATGATGTTGAACCGGCGCTGCGTCCGGAAAAAGCGATTCTCGGCCTGCGAAAAGAATTAGGGCTGTATGCAAATCTGCGACCCGTCAAGGTAGCGGATTCACTGATTGAATATTCACCACTCAAAGCCGAGGTGGTTCGCGGCATTGATATTATGATTGTGCGTGAACTCATCGGCGGTGTATACTTTGGTGAAAAATGCGAATCGGAAATCAAAGATGGGCATGAGCGCGCCTGGGATCTTGAAAATTACAGTGTTCCTGAAGTAGAGCGCATTATGAAGCTTGCCTTTGATACGGCCAAGCTCCGCCGGGGTAAGGTGACCTCGGTTGACAAGGCCAATGTACTGGCAACGTCAAGGCTCTGGCGGCGTACAGCAGCAAAGGTAGCGGCCGCTTATCCGGAGGTTAAAATGGAAAACATGTACGTGGATAACTGTGCCATGCAGCTGGCGCTTCATCCGACAAATTTTGATGTCATTGCTACCGGCAATCTTTTCGGCGACATCTTGAGTGATGAGGCGGCTGTTCTTGGCGGATCGATCGGTATGATGCCGTCGGCCAGCATCGGCGAATGCACCAGCCTGTATGAGCCTATTCATGGCTCGGCGCCTGATATTGCCGGGCTTGGAATTGCTAATCCGATTGGGACAATCCTGTCGGCGGCTATGCTGCTGCGCTATTCGCTTCGGGAAGAAGCGGCTGCTACCGCCATTGAACAGGCGGTTGAACAGGCTCTTAATGATGGCTATCGCACGCCGGATCTTTGCCGTGAAGGGTTTAAACGTGCGGATACGGCAGCGATGACAAGGGCTATCATCGAACGAATCTGAAAAGGAGGGCTGGTTTATGAAAGGCGCGGTGGCAGTAGTTAAATGCTTGATGGAACAGGGGGTTGATACGGTTTTTGGCTATCCGGGCGGGATGATTTTGCCGCTGTATGATGCGCTCTACGATGAACCGGGAATTTTTCATGTTCTGACGACGCATGAACAAAATGCCGCGCATGCCGCTGACGGCTACGCCCGGGCCAGCGGCAAGGTAGGGGTTTGTATTGCTACCTCGGGCCCCGGGGCGACCAACCTTGTTACCGGACTGGCTACAGCATTTATGGATTCGATTCCGGTTGTCGCGATTACCGGGCAGGTTGATACGACGCTGTTGGGGCGGGATGCCTTCCAGGAGACCGATATCATTGGGGTGACGATGTCGGTGACGAAACACAATTTTAAGGTTAAGGACAGCAAGAGTTTGCTGCCCATTTTGCGGCGAGCCTTTTCTTTGGCGAGAGCCGGTCGCCCGGGGCCGGTGCTGGTCGATATTCCCCGCGATCTGTTTCTGGCTGAACTCGAATTTAGTGAAAATAACCTGCCAGTCAAAAAAAGCAGCCGTCCGGATGCGGATTTTTTGATCTGCGCCGCCGAGGCGGCCCAGGAAATTCAAACAGCCAAACGGCCGTTGGTCATTGTCGGCGGTGGTGTTGTGTCGGCGAATGCGGCTGACGAGGTCAGAGCATTTGTTGAGAAGTACAACCTGCCAGTGGTGACGACGCTGATGGGGATCGGCGCTTTTCCCCGCAGCCATCGCCTTTGTCTCGGCCTTGCCGGCATGCATGGTCTGAAACCGGCGAATATGGCAATCGGAGAAGCTGACCTTGTGATTGCAATCGGCAGCCGGTTTGGCGACCGCCAGACGGGAAACCGGGCAAAATACACCCGCGGGACGCATTTTATTCACATTGATATTGATCCGGCAGAAATTGACAAAAATGTTGCCAGCAGTATTGGCCTTGCCGGCGATATGAAGGCGATTTTACAATTGCTGATGCAGCGGGAACCGGCGAATAACCTGACCGGCTGGCATGTACAGCTTGAAAAATGGCAGGACGAGTACGCGATGGATTATCATTGCGGCGCTTTTGATGTTCCCTGGGCGATGAATTATATATCAACTGCTATTAAGGGCAAGGAGGTTGCGGTTGTTACTGACGTCGGACAGCATCAAATCTGGGCTGCCCAGCACCTGCACCTTGAAAAACCGCGCCGCTGGATGACTTCTGGCGGTCATGGAACCATGGGGTTTGGCTTGCCAGCAGCCATGGGGGCACAGCT
The DNA here is from genome assembly GCA_963678095.2 of Selenomonadaceae bacterium. Classification (GTDB taxonomy): domain Bacteria; phylum Bacillota; class Negativicutes; order Selenomonadales; family Selenomonadaceae. The sequence goes on from OY782746.1 coordinate 2,246,207, forward strand.
GGCTTTTGGCAAAAAAACACGGGTTGTGCATATTGCCGGCGATGGCGGCATTAAAATGACAGGCAGTGAATATTATACGATTGCCCGCCTGGGACTGCCGATTGTTTCGATCATCGTCAACAATAAGAGCCTGGGCATGATCTGCCAGCTGCAAAAGGTCATGTACCGGCAGCGCTATATTGCCTGCGATTTACCATATGATATGGATTATGTTCTCTATGTAAAAAGCTTTGGCATTAAGGCGGTGGCGGTAAGTTCCCCTGAGGAATTTGCCCATGCCTTTACGCGGGCGATGGCGACAAAGCAGCCGCAGGTTATTGTACTCAATGTCGGGCGGGGCTTTGTTGAGCCGATGATCCGGCAGGGGGTCATCAATGAGTTCGTTGATTTTTCGGCGCAGTAGACGAAGGAAAGGAACCAGTCAGGGGGATACCTGAACTGGTTCCTTTTTCCTTTTTTTGAAAACCGGTGGTCAAAGCCCGGGGTAAAATGATAGAATAGAAGAAGACATAAGGTCGAAGGAGGCGTTTTTTTGCAGAATCAATTGTTGATGAAATTCGTGCTTATTTTTATTGGCAGCACGATTATAAAAATGCTGGTGCAGCAGCTGCTGCCTGGCACGGTGGTGGCCCTGGTGCTGAGCGTACTGGTGGACATCGCCTTTGTTGGCTGTATCTACCTGGTGCTGCGCCGGTATAACATTCCGGAATTTCGGCAGATTATGCTGATTTTGGCCGGGATGACGTTGGTTGGCATCCTGATCGAAACGGGCTTGCTGAGTGTGGTTGTCGGCAATATACTGCTGCTGTTTATTTTCCTGTGGATTTTGCTTAGAAAGACCGGACTGCTTGATCGCTGGCGCGGCAGAGGTCGGGGCCGGAGATTTTAAATAGGGGAGATGATTTTGTGATCAAAAAGGGCATTATTTTGGCAGGCGGGTCCGGAACCCGGCTGTATCCGCTGACTAAGGTTGTGAGCAAACAGCTGATGCCGATTTATGACAAGCCGATGATCTATTATCCGCTCAGTACCTTGTTGCTGGCCGGAATAGAGGAAATTCTTGTGATCACGACGCCGCAGGATGCGCCCCTGTTTTCAGCGTTGCTGCAGGATGGCAGCCAGTGGGGCATTCATATTGAATATGCGGTCCAGCTGAGCCCGGATGGCCTGGCACAGGCCTTTCTGATCGGGAAAGATTTTATTGCCGGCGATAGCTGCGCGCTGATTCTTGGCGATAATATTTTTTATGGAGCGGATTTGGCAGCGGCCATGCAGCGGGCAGGGGCGGCTGAGGATGGCGCTACGGTGTTTGCCTACTATGTCAGGGATCCCCAGCGCTACGGCGTTGTCGAATTTGACGAAGCCGGACAGGCAATAAGCCTTGAGGAAAAGCCGGCAGAGCCGCGTTCCAATTATGCGGTGACCGGGCTTTATTTTTATGATCATCAGATTGTCGATATCGCCCGCAGTATTAAACCGTCGGCCCGCGGCGAGCTTGAGATCACCGATGTGAACAAAATTTATCTGGCCCAGAAAAAACTGCGGGTAGAGACGATGCGCCGCGGGTATGCCTGGCTCGATACCGGAACTCATGAATCGCTGCTGCAGGCATCGTCTTTCGTACAGACGATTGAAGACCGCCAAGGACTGAAAATTGCCTGTATTGAAGAAATCGCTTACCGTATGGGCTATATTGATGCCGAACAGGTACTGCGGCTGGCGGAGCCGCTTAAAAAGAACGATTATGGCCGCTATCTTGAGCAGCTGATAAAACTCGAAAGGTGTGGGAAGGCTTGCAGGTAAAGGAAAGCAAATTGCAAGGAGTCTATATTATTACTCCCAAAGTTTTTGGGGACCATCGCGGCTGGTTTATGGAGAGCTGGTCTGAGGCAACACTGGCGCAAAACGGAATTAACTGTCACTTTGTGCAGGATAACCATTCCTTTTCTGCCAGCAAGGGAACGCTGCGGGGCCTGCACTATCAGCTGAATCCCAAGTGTCAGGCCAAGATCATTCGCTGCACCAGCGGTGCAATTCTTGATGTGGCGGTTGATATCCGCCGGGGATCGCCACAGTATAAACAGTGGGTGGCCGTGGAGTTGTCAGAGGAAAATAAAAAGCAGCTTTTTGTGCCGCGGGGCTTTGCGCATGGTTTTTTAACGTTGACGGACAATGTTGAGGTGCAATATAAAGCAGATAATTATTATGCCCCTGAATGCGATGGTAATATTCGCTATGATGATCCGGAAATCGGTATAGACTGGGGCGGAAGCGAGTTTATCCTGTCAGAAAAGGATCAGCGGGCGCCGCTTCTGCGTGAGCGTCAGGAGCTGAATTTTATTTACGGGGAGAATACCTGATATGAAAATTATTGTAACCGGCGGAGCCGGCTTTATTGGGGGGAATTTTGTCCATTACATGCTGGGGCAGTACCCCTCATACCAGATTATCTGTCTTGATTCACTTACTTATGCGGGAAATATGGAAACGCTGTCCCCGGCGATGGGCAATCCAGCCTTTAAATTTGTCAAAGGCGATATTTCCGATAGGGAATTTGTCGCTGAACTGTTTGCCAGAGAACATCCAGACTGGGTGGTAAACTTTGCGGCAGAAAGCCATGTCGATCGTTCTATTGAAAATCCAGAGATTTTTTTGCAGACGAATGTCATTGGCACAGGAGTACTGCTCGACGCTTGCCGCCAGTATGGAGTCAGCCGCTACCACCAGGTATCCACCGATGAGGTCTACGGGGATCTGCCACTTGACCGGCCGGATCTGTTTTTTACCGAAAAGACGCCGCTGCATGCGTCGAGTCCGTATTCGGCATCAAAGGCCGGGGCTGACCTGCTGGTACAGGCCTATCATCGAACATATCAGCTTCCGGTGACTATTTCCCGCTGTTCAAATAATTATGGGCCCTATCATTTCCCGGAAAAATTAATCCCGTTGATGATTGCCAATGCCCTGGCTGATAAACCGCTACCCGTGTATGGCAGTGGAGAAAATGTCCGTGACTGGTTATATGTGGAAGATCATTGTGCAGCGATTGCCCTGATTTTGCATAAGGGAACAATCGGCGAAGTTTACAATATTGGCGGTCATAACGAACGGACAAATCTTGAGGTTGTGCGGGCTATTTTACGGGAACTTGATAAACCAGAGTCACTGATTGCCCATGTGACGGATCGAAAAGGCCACGACCGGCGCTACGCGATTGATCCGGCGAAAATCCAAGCGGAACTTGGCTGGCAGCCGGTTACGAAATTTGAAGATGGAATCCGGCGAACCGTTGCCTGGTATTTAGCAAACCAGCACTGGTGGCAGCGCATTATCAGTGGCGAATATGCACAGTATTATGAAAAAATGTATGCTGACCGTTAAAAATATAAAAAATACTTGCAATGATGATTTGATTAGCGTATAATAACTAATGTTCCTTCCTTGATAGCTCAGTTGGTAGAGCAATCGGCTGTTAACCGATCGGTCGTAGGTTCGAGTCCTACTCAAGGAGCCAGATGGCGCGTTGGTCAAGCGGTTAAGACACCGCCCTTTCACGGCGGCTTCATGGGTTCGAATCCCATACGCGTCACCATCTTCCGGGCGATTAGCTCAGCTGGGAGAGCGCCTGCCTTACAAGCAGGATGTCGGCAGTTCGATCCTGTCATCGCCCACCATTTTTATTGTATAGGTAAAGCCTTATCCTTATCAGGGATGAGGCTTTTTGTTTTTTCGCGGCCAATGGTTTGCCGTAATGATCGTTTGTAAAAGAGGAGATGGACTACATGAAGATTGATACCGTCAGCAAGACGGATATTAAAAATTGGTTGCAACTGGCTGGAGAAGTTGAGCCGTTGTTTGGACCGATGACCGAAGAACCGGATTTTTTGGCAGCCCTCGAAGTGGCCATTGGGGAAGAACGAGCATTTTGTATCCGCGATGGGCAAGCGGGCTTGATTGCGGCAATTGTCCTGTCCTATGAAAGAAATGAAATTGAATGGCTGGCAGTTACTTCTAGCCGACAGAAAAGCGGGCTGGGTGGACAGTTGCTGCAGCATGCGTTGCAGAAGCTTGACGCAGCCCGAAATATCTCCGTGCAGACGTTTGCCGATTCGACAGCAACTGGTGACTCGGCTCGAAATCTCTATAGGAAGCACGGATTTAAAGAAGTCAGACCCGCAGGCCTGAATCCAGCTGGGATTGCGACCGTCGTTATGGTCCGTTCCCTGACATAAATGGTAGGGGAAGGTTCATATAGGGACTGCAGGGATAAAAATATCTGGAGGGATTCATTTTAATATAAATGAAAAAAAGGTGATTTACGGTTAAGAATGGAATATTTTATTCTAGGCAAGGGATTGCAGGGAAATTAAGAGGGGGATATATATGCCATATTGTGGAAAAGTATTTAGAAAGCTGGCTGCTTCAGCCGCCGTGTTTTATCTGCTGGCAAATGCAGGAACCGCCCTGGCGGCAGACAAAAATAGTGATGAAAAGGCTTATCTGGGGGATGTCTACCAAAACATGATGGAGGTAAAAAGTCTGCATTATGAAGTGCAACTGGATGTATCTGTCCCGATAGGGAAATTTCAAGGCATGATGATTGGTGACGCACAGGAAGAGCCGTTGTGTTATCAGCACGACTTAAACCTGCTCTATTGTGACGAAAAGAAAGCGGAACATAAATTTTCAGCCAAACAGTACATTGAAGAAAATGCAGGTGTCTTGACCAGTTATTTACAGACAAATGACAAATGGATCAAGCAGACGATGCCGCTTACCAAAGCAATGCATCAGAAAATGTCCCGTCAGGAACAGGAAGCAGCATTAAAGTCTATGCTGGGCATGATAAAAAATGTCAGTCTTGAAAAGGAGACTCCGGCCTATAAATATATGGAGGTCACCTTGGATGCGGTTAAAATCAGTGATGCAGTAGAGGCTGCTGTCAAACAGGAAGATAAAAAGCAGCCGACAGAAGTAGAACGTGGTTTTGCTATCGGTCGCCTAGCTTTGCTTGCCGCCGGGGACATAAAATATCAGGTGAAAATTGACAAGGCATCGCAGACAATAAGGGAATTGAATATGGATTTGACGGAACCGATCCGCAAGGGCGCGGATTTGTTTGTTACGGCGGGATCGCCGAAAGACCGTCAGCAGATGCAAACATTTTTGGCGCAGTCCACGCTGACGCTGCAGGTGAAATACTCAAATTACAATGCTGTGGCGAATATTGTGATTCCGCAGCAGGTTAAGGAGCAGGCGATAGAGGCAAAAACGAATGAGCTTCCAGGCACAGAGGCACTTACAGCTGCTAAGGCCTGAAGGAACCCTTATAAAAGAACACAATGTGGTGGAGGCGGGAAATATGAATACAGAACAGCGACGGACCAAGCTTTTGGAACGGCTTAAAGAGGCGGCAGTTCCCTTAAGAGGGGCCTCTCTGGCCCGTGAATTTTCTGTGAGCCGGCAGATTATTGTCGGTGATATTGGTATTATCCGCGCGATGGGGGTTGATATATATGCAACCCCGCGCGGATATCTGATTCCGCCGGCAGTCAGTGAATCGAAGCTGCTGGCAACGATCTGCTGTCGTCATGATGCTGCTGGTTTGCGGCGGGAACTTGATATTATTGTCGACAATGGCGGAAAAGTACGTGATGTGATTGTGGAGCATCCGCTTTATGGCGAAATTCGCGGAGATCTTCTGATTTCGACTCGGCGCGATGTGACGGAATTTATTCGGCGCATGGAGCTGTGCCAGGCGCATCCGCTGTTGATTGTAACCGGTGGGGTGCATCTGCATACGATTGAAGTTCCGGATCAGGAAACACTGGCGCTTATTCGCAAGGAACTACGGGCCGAAGGGCTGCTGGTGGAGGAAATTTAAAAAAATGCTGTTTGCCTGGACGGGCAGCAGCATTTTTTTTTTGTCTGCCCAATAGTTGTTTTTACTATAATAAGCCGTTATAATAAAATGGTGACAAATCTGATGTAAAGACAGGTGTAAATGATGAATCTGGTTAATCGGCTTGAAAATATTCCCGTCGGAAAATTTCACTACCAGTTGCTGCTGATCACAGGGCTTGGCTGGATGTTTGACGCTATGGATACTGGTATTATTGCTTTTGTACTGCCGACACTCGCTCAAGTATGGGGGCTTACGATGGCCCAGATGGGGCTGATTGGCAGTATGGGGCTCGTCGGTATGGCGGTAGGGGCGGTGTTTGCCGGAGAATTGGCCGATCGCTTTGGCCGCAAGCATATGTTTATGGCAACCCTCGTACTATACTCGGGCGCTACCGGGTTATGCAGTCTGGCCTGGAATTTTGAATCGCTGCTGTGTTTTCGCTTTCTTGTTGGCTTTGGCCTGGGCGGGCAATTGCCAGTTGCTGTGACGCTGGTGACAGAATTTTCCCCGCCAGCTGTCCGCGGTAAATTTATTGTACTCTTGGAAAGTTTTTGGGGAATTGGCTGGCTGGCTGCAGCTTTGATTTCTTATCTGGTAATCCCGCACTTTGGCTGGCAGTCGGCATTTTTGATCGGAGCTTTGCCGGCCTTGTATGTGTTTTATATTTTTCACTGGATTCCGGAGTCCGTCCGCTATCTTTTGCGCAAGGGCCGTAGCAAAGAAGCGGCCGCTATTGTGCGCCGGGTAGAACAAAGCAGTGGGGTTATAGCGGCTGCTGGCGATGAGACAGAGCAGCTGACGGAATCTGAGCGGGAAGCAGATTCTGGCGGCAAAGTGTCCTTTAGAGAGCTTTTGTCCCCGGTGTTTCTGCGCAGGACGCTGATGCTGTGGTGCCTGTGGTTTGGGATTGTCTACTCCTATTACGGTATTTTCACCTGGCTGCCGTCATTGATGATAAATAACGGTTTTACGCAGATCAAGAGCTTTGAATACGTGATTGTTATGACGATTGCCCAATTGCCGGGGTATATTGCAGCGGCTTATTTCGTCGATAAAATCGGCCGCAAGCCGACACTGGTGGCTTTTCTCGGCGGTTGCGCCGTTTGTGCCGGCTTTTTCGGCCAGGCCGGCAGTGCCACGGCTGTTCTTGCCTGGGGTTGCGGCATGTCGTTCTTTAATCTCGGTGCCTGGGGAGTCGTTTACAGTTATACGCCGGAGCTTTATCCGACAAGGATACGGGCTTTGGGGTCCGGCTGGGCCGCGGCGATTGGGCGGACCGGTGGAATTCTGGCACCGACGCTTGTTGGCATGATGCTCGCTGGGACGGGAGGCTTTAACAGCATCTTTCTCATGTTTACCGGGGTGATGCTTGGAGCTGCACTGATTGTAGCCTTTTTCGGTCCGGAAACAAAAGGGCGTAAGCTAGATGAAATCAGCCGGGGCTGACTCTTTCTGTACGAGATCGTCAGGATTTGTTATAATGAAATCAGTTGATGATTTTTGTACTACAGGAGGAAGCTATGTCGCTTTTCATGATTGTTCGTCTTGCTGTTGCGCTTTTGCTTTATCGTGATGCTAGAAAATGCGGCTACAGTCAGTCGCTTGCTTTGCTGTGGGGGGCGGCAACAGTAGTGGTTCCGTATTATATTACCCTGGCGGTTTACTTACTGTTTGGGCGCAAGTACCAGCTTTGGCAGCGGGAGAAAAAGGCGGAGTATGCAGCGGAGACAATTGAGGGCGAGGTTATCTCTGCCGGAACCTTTGTTGATTGCCCGATGTGTGCCAGCAAGGTCGGGGAAGAGCAAACCGTATGCCCTCGCTGCGGGTATACATTAATGCCGGTTTGCAGCAAGTGCGGCCAGGCACTGGAACGCAATTGGAAAACATGTCCGTATTGTCAGCAAACTACTCCGGAAAAATAATGTTTTACTGGACATTAATTTTAGGACATGGTATAATACTTTTTGTTACGTAGCGTAATGCGCCTGTAGCCCAGTGGATAGAGCGTTGGCCTCCGGAGCCAAAGGCGCAGGTTCGATCCCTGCCAGGCGCACCATTTTATCAGAATGAATAAAGTCCTGCAAGAAGATGAAAATTTTCTTGCAGGACTTTTTGTATGTGTGCTGAAAGGGAACAGGAGCCAGCGGTGAAACTTATGGCAAGCAAACAAAGGGGATGTAAATAAATGGGAGAAGAGAGTCTGTTATATCAGATGATTGCCCGGATGAGCATGGCGGCTACGCTTGCGTTCCTCCTGTCACAGATCAAATTATTCCGCCGGGTCAGTTACCAATATGCCGATGTGGCCGATAAAATAAAGCTGGCATTGCTTTTCGGCCTGATTGGAATTGGCGGTACCTATGTTGGAATTCCGGTCGATGATGCCCTGGCGAATTCGCGGGTAATTGGCGTGATGGCTGCCGGGCTGGTCGGCGGTCCGTTGGTGGGAGTTGGCGCTGGTCTTGTTGCCGGCGGGCATCGTTTTTTTCTGGGCGGTTTTACCTTTTTCTCTTGTGCCCTGTCAAGTGTAGTCGAAGGGCTTTTGGCCGGCTGGGTAAAGACACATTATCCGGGACGGTCGATTCCCTGGCAGACGGCACTTTTGACTGGAGCAGCCGGTGAAGTGCTGCAGATGCTGATCATTTTGTTGACCGCCAGTCCATGGGAGCAAGCGGTGGAACTTGTCAAAAAAATTGCCTTGCCGATGACAGCTGCAAATTCAATCGGGATTGCGGTCTTTATGCTGATCATCAAGACCATTGTGGATGATCAGCAGCGAACGGGCGCACAACAGGCACAAAAGGTGCTGTACATTGCCACGAAAACACTGCCGTATTTTCGCCGGGGCATGAGTCCGGAATCGGCAGCGGCAGTGGCCGGGATCATCTATAAATGCGGCGGTTATGATGCGGCGGCTGTCACCGATACAGAGCGGATTCTCGCCTTTGCCGGTGCTGAGGCGCAGCACCATTTACAGCAGCAGCACTTTACCAAGGCAACACATCAGGTAATAAAAAGCGGCGAAATCTATATGGCAGCAAATGCGGCTGCTATTGGCTGCGAACATGAAGGCTGTAAGCTCCAAAGTGCGATTATCGTTCCCTTGAAATCGGGGACAAAGGTAGTAGGTACCATCAAACTCTATTATCTTGCGAACGGGCGGCTCAATGCAGCGGATGTTGTATTTGCCGAAGGGCTGGCCCAGCTTTTATCCGTACAGCTTGAGCTGGCTGAACTTGAACGGCAGGCGGCCCAAATGGCCGAGGCAGAGTTAAAAGCGCTGCAGGCCCAAATTAATCCGCATTTTTTATTCAACACCCTGAATACCATTATTTCTTTGGTCCGATTACAGCCGATGGTTGCCCGGGATTTGCTGGTCCGGCTTAGTGAGATTTTTCGGTTTACCCTCCAAAAAAGCGGCAAGGAAATCACGCTGGCGGAAGAACTGGCGCAGGTGAGGGCCTATCTGACAATCGAGAAGGCTCGGTATGGCGATAAAATCAATTTTGCCGAACAGATAAAAGTCAATCCAGAGACCTATCTGATTCAATCGTTGACGCTGCAGCCGCTCATTGAAAATGCGATTAAGCATGGGCTGCGTCCTAAGGAAAAAGGCGGAACTATTCTTTTGTCGGCGGATGAAAAACCGGACTGGATTGAACTTGTCGTGCAAGATGATGGTGCCGGTTTTTCCCTAACGGAAAAAAATCCATTGGTGGCTCCTAGTGAAGGGCATATCGGACTGCGTAATGTTCATGAACGCCTGCGCAGTCAGTACGGGAAATCCTGTGGTCTGGCAATCGAAAGCTGTCCGGGGGCGGGTACGACAATTACAATCAGAATTCCTAAGCGGATATTTATGGATGGTGAAAAGCATGTTGAAAATTTTACTTGTGGATGATGAGCAGCCGGCGCGGGCTGAGCTGCGTTATATTTTATCCCTGATGCCGCAGACAGAAGTCATCGGGGAAGCCACCGATGGTACACAGGCAATTACCCTGGCTGCTGAATACAAGCCGGATGTGATTTTTCTTGATATCAATATGCCGGGAATAAGCGGATTGGAGGCAGCTGGTGTTATCCGGCGGCTGGTACCAGAAGCGATGATTGTATTTGCCACGGCGTATGATGAGTACGCGCTCAAGGCTTTTGAAATCGGTGCCGTTGATTACGTGCTTAAGCCGTTTGCTGAAGTACGGATCGAGCAGACAGTCGCACGGCTGGGGCGGTATCAGGAAAATGATCGCCGCCAGGCAGGCGTAAGAGTTGATGATTTGCTGCTGCAGGCGTCGCGCCCGGTCCAGAAGCTTCCGGTAGAAAAAAGTGGCAAGATCAGCCTGATTGACTATGAAAATATCCTGTACGCCTATACAAGCCAGGGCTGTGTCCGACTGGTTACCAAAGAGACAGAGCTCGAGTATCAGGGGTCTTTAGCTGAACTCGAAGAAAAGGTGCGGGGAAGTATGCTACGGCGTGTACATAAAAGTTATATTGTAAATTTGAGCCAGGTCAGTGAAGTCATTCCCTGGTTTAAAGGTACATATTGGCTTAAGTTGGTTGGGGGATCTGCAACGGAAATTCCAGTCAGCAAAAGTCAGATTAAGACAATCAAAGCATTACTTGGTTTATGAGTATATTTCCCTTGAATGAGATATATTTCCATTTGAGCAAAGATTTTGTCCGTTGGGGTGCTTTTGCTTTACAAACAATATTATTAATAATAATATAATTGTTATTAATAATAAACATCACGGATCCTGATCCGGATGCATTTAAATGGAGGTAAATATATCTTATGAACGGTCTTTATTTGGTTGTTATTGCAGCTCTTATTCTAATGCTCTGTTACCGTTATTATGGTGCCTTTATCGCGACGCGGGTGCTGATGCTTGACGAAAAGCGCCAGACTCCAGCTATGGTCCATGATGACGGACATGATTATGTGCCAACCAATAAATGGGTTACGTTTGGCCATCATTTTGCCGCGATTGCCGGCGCGGGTCCGCTGGTGGGACCGGTCCTTGCCGCTCAGTTTGGCTATTTGCCGGGAACTATCTGGCTGCTGATCGGTGCCTGTATTGGTGGGGCGGTACATGATATGATTATTCTGTTTGCATCCGTACGGCATGATGGTTTATCAATTGCTGAAATTGCCAAGCTCGAGATTGGCAAGACGACGGGGCTGGTGGCGGCGATTTCCGTGGTGTTCATTCTGATTATCACAATGGCTGGAATGGGGATTGCAGTGGCCAATGCCCTCTTTAACAGCCCGTGGGGCGCGTTTACGGTCGGAGCGACCATTCCGATTGCACTGTTTATCGGCATCTATATGCGTTTTTTGCGTCCGGGACATATCGGCGAGGCTTCCGTTGTTGGTGTTCTTTTGGTTTTAGCCGCTGTAATTGGCGGTGCCTGGATCCAGCATTCTGTATGGGCTCCGTACTTTACTTTAAGCCGAGTACAGCTTGATATTATTTTGCCGCTTTATGGCTTTATTGCTGCAGCTTTGCCGATCTGGCTGCTGCTGGCTCCGCGCGATTATTTGAGCACTTATATGAAAATCGGTACCATTGGGGCACTGGCCCTCGGGATTATTATTGTTCAGCCGGTTATCCATATGCCGGCAATCACGCAGTTTGTTGGCGGCGGTGGCCCAGTAGTGCCAGGGCCTGTGTGGCCATTTGTCTGTATTACTGTGGCCTGCGGGGCGATTTCGGGTTTTCATACGATTATCGCTACGGGAACAACTCCGAAAATGTTGATGAACGAAAAAGAAATCCTGCCGATCGGCTTTGGTGCCATGCTGGCGGAATCTTTTATCGGTATTATGGCCCTAATTGCAGCTACCAGCCTGATTCCGGCAGACTATTTTGCGATTAACAGTGCTCCGGCTGTTTTTGACAAGCTGGGAATGCATATACAGGAATTGCCGGTGCTCTCACAGATGGTAGGGGAAGATGTTGCCGGGCGCCCGGGAGGGGCAGTATCGCTGGCAGTGGGGATGGCACATATATTTGCGCAGATTCCGGGACTTGAGACATTTATGTCATTTCTGTATCATTTTGCCATCATGTTTGAAGCGTTGTTCATCCTGACGATTATCGATGCCGGTACACGTGTGGGGCGCTATCTGCTGCAGGAAATTGGCGGCATGGTCTATAAACCGCTGGGAGATGTCCACTGGACGCCGGGGGTGGTATTCACCAGTGCACTGATTTCCTTTGCCTGGGGATACTTGCTCTTTGGCGGATCCATAGCGGCAATTTGGCCATTGTTTGGTCTGTCTAATCAGCTGCTGGCCAGCATGACTCTGGCGATTGGCACAACGGTGTTGCTGCGGATGGGGAAGGTGAAATACATCTGGATTACGGTACTGCCCCTGTGTTTTATGATTGTCACGGCAATGACAGCGGGTTTTTACAATATCTTTGAATTTTACCTGCCGAAGCAGCAGTGGCTGCTGGCCGGGTCGAGTGTTGTTATGATGGTATTGATCGTTTTTGTTCTGATCAACGCGGTCAGGACTTGGCTCGGCATATTAAAAACAGAGAAAAAGCAAGTACAGCAAGTTCTTTGATTTGCCTGTATTGCCGAAACAGGGCTGGACGCGATGTCAGCCCTGTTTTTATTTAGAAACGTGAATGGAGAGGATTTCTTGACTTTGCCGGAGATTTGTTTTACCCTATAAGTTATGTGTTGACGAACAGGGCAGACAGGAGATGAAAAAATGATTGCACAGGCGCGGTATAAGGTGAATTTTTATGACACGGATGCCATGGCCGTAGTCCATCATGCAAATTATATTCGCTGGTTTGAAATTGGACGAGTGGAGTTTTTGCGCCAGGCAGGTATTACCCTGAGTGAGCTTATGGCAGATGGATATGTATTTCCTATCACGGATGTACAGGCAAAGTTTTTAGCTCCGGGGGAATTTGACGATGAACTATTAATTGAGGCCATTCCAGCGCAGCTGACAAGGGCGAAAATGGCATTTGACTATCGTATTTTGCGGGCAGTCGATGGGGTTGTTCTTGTCACTGGGCATACGCAAAATGTGTTTACCTATCGCGATACAGGGCGAATTGCCCGCTTGCCGGAAAAATATTATGCAAAACTGCAGGCGGTCTTAAAATAACATTTGGAAATCGTGAATGAAATGGGTATAATAAAGAATAGTGTTTTTAAATGGTTCGGGAAGTTTTGAGGTGGCGAGGTAATGAAAAGTGATGCACCAATCGGGGTCTTTGACTCCGGAATTGGCGGTCTCACGGTTGTGAGGGAAATACGGCAGATGCTGCCGGGAGAGAATATTATTTATGTCGGAGATACGGCCAGGGTTCCCTATGGCTCACGGGAGCCCAAAGAAATCGTCGCATTTATGGATCAGATTTTGCGCTTTTTTGCCGGGCAAAAGGTTAAAATGGCGGTGTTTGCCTGTAATACGATGACGGCATATGGCTATCAGCGAGCCCGGGGCCGCTGCGGATATCCGCTGGTGCCGATGAATAGCGCGGTGCAGGATGCGATGGCGGTCTCCCCAGGGAAGAGAATTGGCGTAGTTGCCACTGAGGCTACGGTGAACAATGAGATGCATAAAATATCGGCGGCCCAGATCGATCCGGAAGCTATCGTGCATGCCAAGGCCTGTCCTGCTTTTGTGCCATTAATTGAAGCCGGCGAGGTTAATGGGCCGAAAATGGAAGCGGCTGTGGCCCAGTATATGGAGTTCTTTTCCGGAAAAGGGATTGAGTCGCTGATTCTTGGCTGTACGCATTATCCGCTGATTGAAAAGCTGCTGCAAAAGCAAGCTGGAATGCACGTACATATGATTAACCCGGCCCAGGCTACTGCCAAGGCGGCGGTTGAGGAGTTGCGGCGTCAGCACCTGTTGCGTGAAAGTGGCGAGCAGGGATCGCTGACGATGTGCTTTTCTGGCGATTTAAAGCAGGCTGCCCGAATGACCAATCTGGTTTTGGGACAGAACACCGCTGAATTTAAGACAGTTGATTTGACGAAATATTAAACAGCAAAATTAAAATGGAGGCATGGACGTGGAGATTATATATGTTATAGTAGGAATTATCGTTTTTATCGGGGCAGCGCTGTGGCTGTTTCTGAAAAATGAAGGCGATACGATTATCGTGGCGAAGACTGGGCAGCGGACGCCGTTTGAACTCGAGGAGATGACAAAGGACAGCATAACCTTCAAGACAAAGGTTGAGTTTGCTAACATTGGGCGGCAGTGCGGAACGATTATGGATTGCTACGTGCGGACCTTATTGCCTTATGAACAATTTGATGGGGTAAAAGCAGCGGGGAAGGCGGAATGGGACCAGGCTCCGCGCGAGGATGATTATTTTGAAGCCTTACTGGTTCAGAAACAACAGAGCGTCCAGGTATTCGTCAAAGTGAAACTAACGGCTCGTAAGAGCCTGGATATCAAAGAGGCGCTCAGCCAGATGGTGGATTTGTCACTGGACTTAGTCTATCAGCATACCGGGCGTCATCCGTGGCAGATTTCAAAGGAACGTATTGTTTTGACAGCGGAGGAGATTGCAAATCTGGCCGGTGTAACATTAGCAAAAGATTAAGGAGCGATGATCATGGCAGAGGTAGAAATTGTTGCAGTGCCTACGCGCATATTGACAGATAAAGACGATATTATTGATATTGTAGAAAAATACACCAAGGGGAAAATCGGCGAAAATGATGTGATTTCAGTCGCTGAAAGTGTAGTGGCGATCACGCAGGGGCGCATTGTCCGTCCGGAAGAACTGAAAATTTCCCGAGTCGCCCAGCTTTGCTGTCGCTTTATTCCCGATCAGGGCAGCCTGGCAAGTCCGCATGGCATGCAGTCGTTGATGGATGTGGAAGGAAAGTGGCGTGTAGCCTTTGCTCTGTTTGCCGGTTTTCTCGGCAAACTTGTTGGACAAAACGGTCTGTTTTACAAATGGGGCGGCGAGCAGACAGCGCTGATTGATGATGTTACAGGGACGATGCCGCCATTTGACAAGCATATCGTTTATGGACCCAAAGATCCGCAGGATGTGGTCAAACGTCTTAAGGATCGTTTAGGCAGCTTTGGGGCGGTTATTGCCGATGTCAATGACCTGAAGCGCTCACGTATCGTTGGGGTAACGGATGGCGTTGATGGTGACCAGGTAGCTAAACTGTTGCTTGACAATCCATTTGGCAATGCTTCACAGAAGACACCGATTGTCATCATTAAAAATTTCAAGCAGTATCAGGGCTAGAATGGTCAAAAGAGGGGAAGGTAAAAATCCCTTCTTTTTCTGTTTATAAACCGCAGGGGATTTTGGACTGAAAATGAGATTTCCATAAATTTATGAAGGATTTTAGGAGGATGCAATGGGGAGAATGGATGGCCGGACGGCAGATGAAATGCGCCGGGTAAAAATTACGAGACATTATTTAAAACATCCGGCGGGATCGGTTTTGATTGAAGTTGGCAATACCAAAGTGATTTGTGCGGCTTCGATTGAAGAGCGGGTGCCGCATTTTTTAAAAGGCAGTGGCGAAGGCTGGATTACGGCGGAATATGCACTGTTGCCAAGTTCGACGCAGACTCGGACCGCACGTGAATCCATGCGCGGCCGTGTTACCGGGCGGACACATGAAATTCAGCGACTCATTGGCCGCAGTCTGCGCAGCGTGATGGATATGAAGGCATTAGGGGAACGCACGGTGATGATTGACTGTGATGTGATTCAGGCCGACGGCGGTACCCGGACGGCATCGATCACCGGGGCCTTTATTGCCCTGGTTGAGGCACTTGAAACAATTTATAAGCCGGAGCATATCTTTCCGGTTAAGGATTTCTTGGCAGCTGTGAGTGTCGGTGTAGACAAAAATGGCCAGCCGTTACTTGATCTTTGCTATGAAGAGGACTCTCAGGCTATGGTAGATATGAATGTCGTCATGACGGGCAGCGGCGATTTCATTGAAGTGCAGGGAACTGGCGAGGGACGGCCGTTTTCACGGCAGGAGCTCGATCGGATGCTAGCAATAGCAGAATCTGGAATTGATCGACTGATCTCTTATCAGAAAGACGTGCTCGGAGGACAGCTTGTGTGGAAAGTGGGGCGTGAGCCGTGAGGAAAGGCTTGAAACCCCTTATAAATCAAAGGCCTTTTGTGTATGGTAGTGCTCGTTGACCGTATTTTGACCTGATTTCTCTATTTTGTCCAAGATTTTGGCAATGTTGTCGCTATCTTTTTGGTACATGTGAGAATATGTTTCCAAAGTTATTTTAGGGCTTTTATGGCCAACTCTTTTACTGATAGCAGTAATTGGAATACCTAAACTAATAAGATGTGATACGTGGGAGTGGCGCAGGTCGTAAAGACGAATGCGTTTCACTCCCGCTTTTTTTGTGTATTTTTGAAAGTTGTAGTCGATCGTCCGATAGTTTTGTGGAAACACCTTATCCGTTTTCTCGGCCATCCTGTTAATATATTCCTTGATTAGATCCATTATAAAATGTGGCATCGGAATAATTCTTTTTGCAGACGGGGTTTTAGGCTCGGTTTCTTCATCATTGCCACCCATATAGTCTAATGTTTTTGAAATACTTATGGTGCTGGCAATAAACGATAGGTCGCTTTCCTCCAGGCACAACAATTCCCCGGGCCGTATACCACCGTAAAAAAGAACGAGGAATATGACCTTCCATACGATATTGTCAACACCTGCAATAAATAGATCGAATTCTTCCTTTTCCCAGAAATCCATTTCTTTATAATTTTTTTTACCGACACTGCCGGCAGCTGCCACAGGGTTTGACTTTAAATTATAATAATGGACAGCATAATTCATTATCGTTGAGAACTGGGAGTTTATTGTCCTTACGGTCGCAGGAGACATCGTTTTATTTGTCCTAGGGGAAATGTATGCAGTGATCTTATTTTGCCACTCTCGGACAACAGCAGGGGTTATATCGCCTATTTTCATATCTCCAAGCATAGGTACAAGGTGCTTTTCTAACTTCGACTTTCTCCCTCGTACGGTGCTTTTTTTCGCATGGACCGATAAATCAGCAATATATTTTTCATATAACGATTTTAAAGTCATATTTGGTTGCCCGGCTAATTTCTCCTTAAATTCAGTCTCGTATTTTTTAGCATCCCGCGCCAAGGCAAAGCCTCTTTTTGTGGTTTGCCTATATTCTCCCTTCCAATCCTTATAGCCGAATTTTACATAATAAGTTTTATGAATTTCGTCGCGGTATACTGGCATAAAATTAGCTCCTTTCAGTACATATGTTCTATGTGAAAATCTATTTTTTACCGCCCCTAAAAAGAGGCGGCCACTGAATAGAATTATCTATAAATCTATAAATCTATAAATCTATAAATTTTCTTATAAATAGTTAAATATAGTTTTAATATTTACATTAAAATTACTATAGGCTATAATATAAATAGATATATAGTAATTAATGTTATAGGGGGGTTGAGCATGCAATTTACGAATTGGTTTTGTGAAGAAATGCAGCAAATGACTTCGGAAATAAATGAAGCTTTAGACAAGAGAAGATCTAAGAAAGATATTGATACAAATACAGAAGATCAAAAATAGACTGTTTGTCATGTGGCGGATGCAACTATTGATGTTGCATCCGCTTTTTCTCGTTCTCGATAGATGTTAGTGCCGTTCTTTTTCAATCTTTTCTGATTCATTCGCCCACTGATTAAAAAGTTCTATGGTATGTTGATAGAATTCATGTCCAGGAAGTACATTTTGACGACAAATTAAGAAATAATTACATGTAACAAACTGGATGAACGTTTGATGAAGGGACTTAAATACATGCGATGAAACAGCCATTCCACTACAGAAATACATTGATAGATATTCAATTTTATTGGTAATATCTGTTATATCTACAACGATTTCCATCTGTTTATCTCTATAAAAGTTTTTATGCTGTGTAGGAGGAACTTTTCGGAGAATATTTTCCCAATCAGCAAGTATTTCAATTTGACTTTTTTTATCTCGAATTGCAAATATTCTTGACAGAGAAACTTTATCTAACGGTTCATTTAATTTTTGATTAACTTTATCAATTATGCCTATTTCAAAAATAGTTTCAGCTTCAGCTTTATTAAAGGTTTTGAATTGAGTTGATTTTTTATAAAAATCTTTATCAATCGATAAATTTATTCCATTTAAAAAGAAATTAGTCATATCAAAAAAAGAAATTATTTCATCAGCATAGTATTTTGCTAATTTATAGGAATGTTCAAATTCAGCGTGTTCTTTTTTACTTTTGTAGTCGAATCTAAACAACCAAGCTTGATACCCAACAAATATTGTAGAAAATATAATGGCTATATATGATATAGAGGCTAGTGCTTGATTGTAGAAAAATAGCCAGTCGGGTTCTGGGTGGAATAGAAAAGTCATGACAAATAAAAGTAATATTGATATTGCTGCTGTTGCTATATATTTTTCCATAAAATATTCTCCTGAAAATATTTTGCCAACCTTTAGCCATCCTCCGGGGTGGCTATTTTCTTCTTCTTGCGTGTATATCCATGACACGAAACTCCCTGCCGTTCATGATATATACTTCATCGCTGAATGTTACGCCAGTGGTTCGTTCTTGCTCCAATTCTTGGGGAGATTTTGGCTTCTTGTACTTTATAGTACGCATCAGGGTCGCTTCCTTTTAATGTTTTATGACAAATAACGATTAACTACTGTCGCCAGATCGTCTCTATATGAATACAAATCATCAAGACTGCTCAGCGAGTGAGTTATATATTTCTTGTTTTCATCTGGCAAAATTAGATTGATTCTATTTTCACTGATCTGTAAACGGCATATCCATTTTCGTCCATTATCGTTTAGCAAAATACCCAAATAGGTTTCCGTATCTCGATAGGCAAGGGTATTATCACCAAGAACATCGTGCAGTAAGGTTTTTACAATAAAAAATCCTTCAATTTCTTCTTTTGTTGTTACGATTTTAGATTGGTTAGGTGTTGCAGGCCCAGAGCCGTCAATATCGGTTTCAAACAAATCGTTTTTACTAACTTCGGTGTCCAAAGCGGTTTTGAGTCTATCGTTTATTTGATCATTCACAAACTGTGTAAATGATTTTTTGATAATATCACGGAATTTTTCAATCACAGTTTGCGTTTTCATTCCATCATAAAAATCATTAAGTACACACCGAATAAACTCTTCAGAAGGATCCGCCAGCTGCTTGGATAAAAATTGCTTTATTTGGCTGCTGTACTTCAATTCAGATGCAGTTGTAAATATGGTGTCAATATCAAAGGCCGATTTTTGGAACTTCTTTAATTCGGGAACAAGGTTCTCTCGAATATCAAGTAAATTGATTTCTAAAAAAGGTTTTTCATCCATTTTATTTTGTTCTTCAAGGTCCGTGAAAAATTGATAGATGATACCATTTGTTAATATGCCGAATTTGGCAGGAGTAGTAGAGAAGTATCTAAAAAGTTGTGATCCGTGTTTGTCCAGGGAATCGCCACACCATTTTGCTTCTATGAGAATGAGAGGGGAACCATCTTCATTCATAATGGCATAATCAACTTTTTCTCCTTTTTTAGTGCCGAAATCAGCAGTGAATTCTGGAATAAATTCCAGTGGGTTAAAAACATCGTAACCGAGCATTTGAAAAAACGGCATAATCATTGAGGTTTTTGTTGCTTCTTCTGTCAGAATATTGTCTTTCCTTTTTTCTACTTGAGCAGAAAATTGTTTAAGTTGATCAATAAAATCCATTCGAATCAGCTCCCAAAATAATATTATGAATGCTATATCATCCGCGATGCGGTTATTTTTTATCCATATATTGAGTTTGTTTATTTTCGTCAAAAAATACTGTTTTGCCGTCTAGCGAGAGGAACACCATATCATTGCTACCAGCACCATATCTGGCATTATACGTATGTGTAGCCTTGCTATCAGATAGAGTATATTCGCCTTTTACATATATAAGCCCATCAATATTGTTTTCATAATACGACGAAAAAGAGCAATCTACTTTGGGCGATCCAACACCAGCAGCCTGAGAAGCTTGATTATATGTTTTTTGAATAATATCTTCTGTAAATTTGAAGTGTTCAATTGAATTTGCTGTTGTTTTACCTTGGACAATACTTTTATCTTGAGAATATCCCTTTTGATTTACAGGTATATCCATGGTGCCAACGGTTGCACATATAAGTAAAAAAATTATGGATATGCACTTTGCTTTACTGAATCCGTGCTTTTTAATAATATAAAAGCTCCAAAAACTAACAGACAGCAATGCTAATGGGAATCGGATCATAAGAAAAAAACTATTGCTTGCAAATTGTAACAATCCACCCAAAATGATAAATGTCCCTAATGATCCAAGAATAATCAATAGTGCCTGTTTGGTATTTGATTTTAACAAACAAATCACTCCTTGTATTGATTTTTTAAATAATGAGTGGCATTTTAATACACCGGCTTCTCAAACAACTTCAATCGTAAATTAACAATCTCAGGGGTAACCATAAAATACTCAGCCAATGTGCTGACGCCGTCAATTCCATCTCTAAAAGCGTCCAGCAAATCATCGTCTGAAATGAGATAGTTTGCAGCCCAACGAAGGGCTTTATATTCCGCTTTATCAATGTGCTGTCTGGCAGCGTAATTATAAAATTCTTTCGGCATGCAAATTCCCACGCTGGTAAAATGATGGCCAAGTTCTTCAGCCATAACGGATCGTAGTAATGGCAGATCATCACGCAATGAATGATCCAGGCCAATGACAGGCGGCATATCTTTCTCTATATAATAAATTCCTTTTAACGGCTCGCGAAAAGGGAAGTAATCAATTTTAATGTGTTCACTTTCAGCGAGATCAAGCATACCTTCCATGGTATCAGTCCTCTTTACAATATTAGGTTTTTAATTAATAGTGCAGTTTTGAAGTTGAATAAGATGTGTTTCTTTTAGTCCGGATACATTAAGCACATATTCGGCAGAGTTAGAATTTATATTAGTTTTCATTTTACTTAAATTTCGTTGTATTTCAGTAATGGAAGCATTGAATAAATTAGGAGGCAATAGATATTTAAAGCAAATTAAAACTGCTAAAACATCATCGGTGCCCGTTTGGTAAGTATTATTAATTAGAGGAAGAGGTAGTTTTTCATGAATTTTCAGCTTCGGTAAAGTACTTTCTCTTTTTCGGTCTTTTTTGTAAGAGTATAAGCGTTCGCCGTGAGCACAAATATTTCTAATTCTATTAAGAAAGTAGAGCATGGATTTCAGTTCGGTTGGTTTTAAATTAAATTCAGCAGAGATTTTTTGCTGTTCTTTATCTTTAAGGTTGGCAAAAAATTTACTGAGTTGTCCAAAGGTAGATATGGTAAATAAAACCCATAAAGGAATAGCGTTATGCATTGTTAAATAATGTTTGATAACATTTTTTTCATTATTTTCGGTAATTGTTGAATTCATTTTTTCAATTAGAGCAGATACACGTGTTTCGTTTTTAGGATTATTGGTATTAAAGCACGTTGATGTTAGATATTCTAAATGAGATTCACCATATGCATTAGAAAAAACATAAGAAATGATAGATTTTAAGCGTTTTTCAATAATAAATAAAGATTCTAACAAAATATTTCGTAAGATATAATCAAATGAATACAGATAGACGATTTCATCGAATTTTGTTCCAGAACGATAAACTCTTTTTCCGTGATCTATTATTTGAAAAGCATCTTTATACCCATTGATTAGGGGATAATAACCATACAGTTTTAAATAATAGGTTGTTTTTTCTGGGGAGTTAATAATAAGTTTATGTTCTTGAAGGATATTAAGTTGCTCATCAAAACTTTTAAATGGTTTCATGTATAAAATACCCCTTAAAAATAGTAAAAGCCATGTCTCAAAGAAACATGGCTTTTTACTATGGTCCTATTTGTAATAACATTACGCGTAGGCTCAATCTACTAGTATAATAGCATGTTTCTGCTTGAAGCGTCAATAGTTGTTTTTTGAAGATGTTAATCAATAAATGAATAGAAGGTATCAGTCCTTTTTATACTTCGCTCTTACAAATTTCTTAAAATCCTCAATAGACTGTATAGCCTCAGGGGGAAGATCGCTCATTGGATCGTCAGTCCGATGTGCTGCGATTGTTTGAACGGGGCTTTTAATATCACTTTTACCAACAAGCCAATCAACAGTGGTATTTTCGACAGTCGCTATTTTAGCAAAACCATCTGCATCAGGTTGACCGCTACCTCTAAGCCAGCCGCGTAATGCATTTCGTGTCGTGCCTAGTCTGTTGGCATATGCTTCTTGAGTTAACGTGTAATCTGCATCCTTTGCATTTTGGTATAACATATTTATTCGGTTTTGGAAAACAGATTTCCATTCAGTAGACATCATTACCACTCCTTGGTTAAATTCTATCACATTTGGTTATAAAAAGTTCGCAAAGGTTAAAAAAAGCCTTGACTAAGCCGAAAATAACCATTATAATAATGCTGTGGTCAAAAATAACCAAAGGAGGGTCGTTAATGAGTATATCGGTAAAAGCTGAGTTGGCTAGGAAGAATGTTAGGTATGCAGATGTGGCAAAAAGGATAAATATGCCAGCAAGTACATTCTACAAAAAATTAGGCAGTAATAGATTTTCTATTAAAGAAACTGAGAAAATTTTTTCTATCATAGGAATAAAGATTGTTGTTGTAAGTTGATTTTTTTTAAATGTAATTGGTTATTTTTAACCACCAAAAGTAAAAGCCGAGAGGCGGTGACAAAAATGAACGATGATAAATTTTACAAACTATACAGGCGTATTCAGCTGATATTGGTTGAAAATCCTTCACCGCCTGGAATCTATTGTAAAAGCCACTTTGGAATTTGAACTGTTCATTAAGAAAAATTTGAAAGGATGTGAATAAACCATGGAGACTATGGAAAGATTCATGAAAGTTGGTGAGATCGTGGAGATTTTAGGATGCTCACAATCAAAAGCCTACAAAATCATGAAAAAATTAAACGACGAACTGGAGGCTAAAAATAAAATAATCATTTCCGGCCGTGTTCCGCGTAGATATTTTATGGAAAGATTGTCGGTATAAAAAGATAGCCCGCGCAACGGCAGGCTGAAAGGGTGAGGATGTCCTCACAGTTATTATCTCATGAAAGGTGGTGAAACCCCATGAATAAGAAATTCGCAATGTGTTGTGCAATCGCTAGGAAAAGTGCTGGTTTTAGCCAGGAAGCGGTAGCTGAATTGTTCGGTGTAAGCGTTAGGTCAATCAGTGATTACGAAAACAGCAAGACGGCGGTGCCGGATGATATCGCTGCAAAGATGGTCAAGATTTACGATGCGATGTGGCTCGGATATCTGTATTTGTCGATTAACTCCGCTGTAGGGCAGATGATTTTGCCAGAGGTTGAAATCAAAGAGTTATCGTCGAGCTTACTAAATCTGCAAGTCCACATGAAAAAGGCACAAGATATACAACTTGATTTCGCTGAAATCGGGAGTGACAACATCATCGAAGCGGAGGAACAGCCTATCTATGAAAGGTGTTTGAAAGTTACATCGTCGCTGATCGGCTCGGCCATATCGGTAATTGTCGCACCAAAGAAAAAATCCGCACTGGCTGCAACCAGTACGGATCTAGGACTTAAAAAAATATTCTAACGAAATTATATCACGATCGGAGGAAAAAGCAAATGAAGCGTTACGGAATTTGTCGCCTCATGAAAGTATCGGAACTTCGCAGAATCACCAAGAAAGGGGATATTCGCTTATGTTTAAAAGAATTCCACTGACAGATTACGGCTGGGAGATAGTCAGCACAGGGCTAATGCTAATCGGGATCGCGTGTCTGGCGGTGATTTTATGAGTATCGATGAAAAGCTGGATCGCAGCGTAGCGATCATCCACAAGCTCAACGCCCTCAAAGAAGATTTACAGATCCTCGAAGAAAACGCCCTTATCGATACTGGCACGGACGAAATGCTCATATCTGTGGGCGATGCAATCTACAATCACACGATATCCGCCGGCGGTCGCAGGCTCTACAAAGTAATGGTCCCGCACCTCATGGCAGCAATCAAAGAAGAAATTGCCGATCTGCAGACTGAGATCGACGAAATAAACGCAAAATTTTGGGAGGTAGCATAAATGGATTTACAAGTATCAAATCAAATCGGGCGTATCGAGTGGAATATCGACGACATCCGTAAGAACGTCACGGAATATATCAGCGGTTTCAAAAACCTCGTTGTCACAGAAGATAACCTCAAAGACATGGAAAAATCGCAGAAGGCTCTTGCCACAATCCGGCGGCAGGTAGATAAATTCAGAAAAACCACGAAGGCTGAGTATGAAAAGCCGCTCAAAGTGTTTGAAATGGAGATCAAGTCTATCCAGGATATTATCGCGGATGCGGAGCTGCCACTCAGCGACCAACTCAAAAAATATGAGCTTGAGCGGGTAAATGCTGAAAGGGTACGGCTAAACGAAACAGCGAAGGAAATCGCCATATCCATTGGGCTGCGGGATGAATATTTCTTCTACTTCTCAGTGCCGGAGACCTGGACAAACCGAACGGCTAAGAAAGGCGCGGTTGCCAAGGAAATGCAGGAACGGTTGGAACAGATTTTGCAGCAGCAGAACCTAGAGGACCGGCAGAAGGAAATGGATGCACTCAGACAGCAGCAAATCGAAATGCTATGCCGGACTACCGCTGATTTATTCGGACTTAACACACCGATTACAGCGCAGGATTGCGCACACGCCACGAAACATTGCGAATTGAAGGATTTACCACAAGCCATTAAAACAGTTGCTCAGAAACGTGCTGAGGTAGAGCAGCGCATGATGGAAACGGTCGTGCCGGTATTTACGCCGGTAGCGCCGGACCCGCCGAAGAAAGTCAACGATGCGCCGGCACAAAGAATTTTCGATGTGACGATCAGTATCAAGAATTTGCCGGAAAGCCGGCTGTCATATCTCAAGGAACAGTTGAGAGACGTTCGGTATGAATTGAGCGAAACAGAGGTGCGTTGATTATGGGAAATACAATGCAGCACTATGACAATCTCAGAGTTACTCCACGGGATGCGCTTAGAGAAATCGGATTTGGAAATCTTAAAGGGAAGTCAGATATCAATCCTCAGTGGCGTATAGAGGCAATCACAAAGGAATTCGGTCCTTGTGGTGTGGGCTGGAAATTTGAAATCGCTGAAACCTTTCTCCAGGCGTTAGCAGATGGGCAAACAATGGTATTTGTTAGAATCAATCTCTATGTCAAGGAAAATGATGTATGGAGTGAAGCGATCCCGGGCTTTGGTGGTGATTTCTTAATCAAGAAAGATAAAAACGGAATTCACGGCAATGATGAAGCCTATAAAATGGCCACGACGGATGCCCTGGGAACGGCAATGAAAATGGTAGGTGTGGCAGCTGATATTTATAGGGGCCTGGCCAATGATAGCAAATATGGTCGAAATGATGAACAGCAAGCACCAAGAGCCTCACAAAAAGCAGCACCAGATACTGCAAAGCCCACACAGAAAGCGGCGCCCGCCGCCACAAACCAACCGGATAAAAAGCAACAATTGCTTATTAAATTAGCGCACCACACAAAAGATAGCGGATTGTCTGCGGATGATGTAAAGCAAATCATGCAGTTTAAATTTAAAGTGGCAAAATCCAGCGAGTTGAGTATTTTGCAGATTGAAGATTTATTGAAAAACTCCGGTCGCTATTGGAATGAATTTTTAGATGCTCAAGTAGCAAATGAAGCATCGTAATAAATAGGGGCTTCGGCCCCTTTAGGGGTGAGGATATGGCAATAAAAATAAATTTAACGCAAGCGGATCGGTTATCTGCTGCTAGGCTACTCATAGTTATCTGTAGCTTGCCGATTACAAGCGAGCGGGCCAAGATTGACCTTGTGAAGCTTCGTTCCGCATGGCAGGCTACAAACGCCAAGGTGGTGATACGGTGAGTAGGTTTAAAATCGGCGATATAGACAATGAGCGATTTTATCAGATTCCCAAAAGCCTTTTTACGAGCAAAAACTATAAAGGGTTAGGGAATGATGGCAGAATCATATACGCGCTGCTAAAGGATCGGATGGTCCTTTCTCGGCGCAATAAATGGCAGGACGAGAACGGTGACATTTATCTACTGTTTACCCAGGAGCAAATAGCTGATTTACTAGACGTTTCGGTGTCTACAGTAGTCCGGGCAATGAAACGGCTTAGACAATACGATTTGATCGAAATTGTTCGCCAAGGTCTTAGTAAGCCAAACAAAATTTACATCAATAAAACATGCGACGGCAGACAATTCAAGACTTGTCAAATTGACAAGTCAGGAGATATCAATTTGGAAAGTCAAGAAGTGTCAAATTGCAACACTAATGATACTGAGTATAGTGATACTGATAATAAAGAGACTGATAAAGAAAAGATAGTGACCTGTCAGCCGAAGCACAATTTCGCTGAATTTGTGTCTATGACCAATGACGAATATTCGTCACTCATAGAAAAGCTGGGTGGTAAAGAGCCTGTGCAGCGGTGCATTGAGATTCTTGACAATTACAAGGGATCGACCGGTAAGAAATATAAAAGCGATTACAGGGCCATCCTCTCATGGGTAATCGAAAAATACCAGGAAGGGCGACGACGTAGCCCAGGGCAGAAACCTAAGAGCGTGCAGGATATGGCGGCAGAAGCTCAGGCGATATTGGAGGGAGTTATATGACAGAGATTGATCCGGTCCTCAAGATTTTAAGCGTATATCTCAAGGCATTCCCACAATCGAAGCTGGATAGTGAAGGGCTTGCGCTCTATGTGCGGTTACTCAAACCACTACCGCCGGCAGCAATATCTGCGGCGATGGCAAAGCTGGCCATGACGCATACTTTTTTCCCGGCCGTCGCTGAGATATTCGAGGCTGCCAAAAGCATAAAAACCACGGCAACGAGTAGCGAGGTCCCAGGCGTGGATGAAGCATGGCGCGAGGTTATTCAGCAAGTGCATGACGCGTTTGTCTACCGCGAACCGGTATTTTCTACTCCAGAAATTAAGCAAGCGGCTCTAAATATGGGTTGGACAAGCCTTTGCTATCTCGAAGTTGGCGAAATGAATACGGCCCGGGCGCAGTTCCGGGATAGCTATAACGGCATATTGAACCGCAAGAAAGAAAAATCTCAAAATATTGCGGTGCTTGATATGATGCCGCAGAAAAAAGTGCAGGAGCTGATCGGCAATGTGAGTCGAAAATTTGAAGTGCTGGAAGGGGGTATCGGCTGATGAAACCTAAATACGAAAAATGGCTAACGCCCTCAGGCCTTATTGATCTCGAAGAGCTCGCCTATAACTGCGGCGGGATCACAGCGCTGCAGGCAAAACTCGGTATCGGGCAATCTACTATGCACCACTGGCGGGAGCACATCGAAATTGACGAGGCGATTGAGCGAGGGCTTGCGCGGGCGAATAAAAAAGTAGAGCCGCTGCCGGTGCTGCGAGAAAAGCCGAAGGTACTGGAAGATATGTTGGCATGGTGCGATCCGGTGGGGGTGATGGGATGAAAAACTGGAAACACACACAGCGTAAACGTGCAGTAAATTGGGCAAACGCCTTGAGCTGGCAAATGATGCTGCCGCCGGAAAGCCGAGACATGAAGCTGGTGCGGCGGCTGCGCAAGAGATTGGAGATGGGCTGATGCTTGTTGAAGAAACACTCTTCGGGACGGTCGATAAAGTAAAAGTGGCAATTGCCCGATTGAAGCTCAATGAACCGCCGGAGGGCTATTATGTAGCATTCAGCGGGGGGAAAGATAGTTGTGTGATATTGGATTTATGTAAACGTGCTGGTGTTAAATTCGATGCGCATTATAACCTAACTACGGTTGATCCACCGGAGCTAGTTTATTTTATCCGGAATGAATATCCAGAAGTTGAAAAGCACTTTCCGGAAAAAACCATGTGGCAATTGATAGAGCAAAAAGGCATATTACCAACCCCGATGGTTAGATATTGCTGCGCTGAACTAAAAGAAAGAGGCGGGAAAGGGAGATTCATAATAACTGGCGTCAGACATGAAGAATCTGTTAAAAGATCAGGCAGGAAGTTAGTAGAAACTTGCAAGAATGGTGGCGGCAAGCGGTTCTTACACATCGTTATAGATTGGGATAAAGACGAAGTTTGGGAATATATACACAAATACAATGTTTCATATTGCTCTTTGTACGATGAAGGTTTTAATCGGATCGGGTGTGTTCTGTGCCCTTTTCAGACTGCTAAGGCGAGAAAGGCAGATATTGAACGATATCCTCGAATCGTTGAGTGCTATCACAATGCAATTAATCGAGGATATAGAGCAGAAAATAGCACTTTTCAGAATGCAGATGAAATGTGGGAATGGTGGCTTTATCAAGGATATCGCCGCGAGCACAAAACAGAAGATGAGAGGCAAACGGCCATATATGGTCTTATGGCTGATGAATCTATAACCTAGGAGGGATAATCTTGGATGATCTCAACAAAAAAATCGCTTACGTCGAAGCTGACAAAGCACAAACCGGCCGAGACTGGGTGATTATACAGAGATATGGCACATATGAGCCGTGGACGGTGAGAGCACTGGAAAAATCGAGTGGCAGCTATAACGTGGTGTATCGCACAGATGGAGTTATGCCGCAGGAAACTCCACGAATGACGGTCGGTGAGTATGCGGCGCAGGTGTATGAGCGGAGGGAACGGGCGTGAGGATAGCT
>CAXXXP010000001.1:0-686621 GCA_963678095.2 Selenomonadaceae bacterium
GACATGCTGGTATATTATTGCAACCGGATGATGCATTACAGTAGTTGCCAATGGTCGATTAAGACGCAAGAAATTGTTGAACTGGTATTTAGATTCTTACAAGATGTTGCCGAGTGGATTTTGTTTTCACCTGTTATGATATGGTGCTTGTTTGAGGTTGTTTATAAAACAATAAAGGCTTATATAAAGATTTGGAGGGGTGAAAATGGATAAAGAATTGAAGCCCTGCCCGTTTTGTGGCAACAAAGTTTCTGCTTCTGGTGGTCCAGAAGAATGGAGTCCTACATTCAGCGACCCGGACAGTGGTGGAAGTCCATATCATGTAAGATGCGATTGCGGATTGGACTTTTGCGCCGGATGCGTTGAATATGACGAATTTGTAGAAAGATGGAATCGGAGGGCTGACAATGGCCAGAATCAGCGATAAAGAACTTGAAAATTTCACTTCATTGTTTCACGAAATAATGGATGAAGGGGGAGTAAAAAGGCCAGATAAATTATTATCTATATTGCAAGAACTCAAAGAACGCCGTGCTGCTGACAAGCCGCTTGATATCAAAGGACAGTTGCGGCTGGTGCGGGATAGATGCCCGGAATTGTGGAAAATGGTTCGCAGTGATATAGCGGATTGTCCGGAAGTTTTCCAGCTTTCGGGCGGCGAATGTTTAGCAAAAAATTGCAAAGAGTGCTGGGATAAAGCGTTAGAAGGTGATGAATGATGAAGCCAACAAAAAGAAATCGGATTCAAAAATATCTGCAAATTCAAGAATCTTTTCAGAACATAAAAGAAAGATATGGAAGATGCCCGAAATGCGGCGATTCTGAAATATATTATGAGAATCCACGAACTGGGAACGGACTTTATAATTGCTGTAGCTGTGGATACGCAGGCCATGATCGGGGCTTTAAGCAGTTCAAGGTTCGCAAAGTATTTTTAAGGCGGTGGAAGAAATGAATGATCCGACAGGCAATAAGGCCATCACAAATATCATGCGTCGCCGTAAATCCGAGCGTGGAGCCAACAGCCAGCGCAGACGGAACGGGGATCGGGCGGCGAGAGCAGCGAGGGGGATGGGCGTATGAGTAAATTTGATCGTAATATTTTCTACGGTGGATACGATAGCTTTGCCGTGTCAAAAGAAAAATATAGTAAGGAAGAAGCTATAAATATTGCCAAAAAAGAATTTAACGGCATAGGATATAAGTTTTTGGCAATTGGCAGTGGGTGGGTCAAACATCGGGCTGGAGTTAATGAGGATGATGAACCGGTTGTTGGATGGTGGCTAGAATATAAAGATACAGGACGGAACTGCCCAGCGTTCATATTTCATGGAACTAATAATAACGAGGAGAAATTTTGCGAAGACTATGAATATGTTTTGTTGGGCGGCGGCCGCCAATGATTAAAATAACCCCAGCTCAGCACATAGCATACAGACAACGCCACAGGCGTAATCAGCGGCAAATACCGGCATATCACCGGCTAAATCAGCAGCCGCAGGGATTCGAGGAAATTTTGAGGGAGGCGATGGCAAGTGCGAGAAATTAAGTTTCGGGGTAAATCAACGGAGGGCGGTTGGGTATACGGCTCATACTTCGACAGTGGCGAATATGGCGTAATATATTCCCCGGCAGATAAGACGTATTATCAGTGTTATCTTGAATCGATTGGACAATATACGGGCTTAAAAGATAAGAATGGTGTGGAAATTTATGATGGTGATATTGTTGAATTTACGAGGTACCCTGGGGAAAATTATTATGCAGAAATATGTAAACCGGATTTTCCACCGTTTAATTTTATGTTTGGATATCTTAAAAAACCTAACGCTGAAGTTACTGGGATTTCTCATGGAATATATCAAAATTTAAACTGCATGGAAGATGATTTAGGGGAAGTTGAAGTGATCGGCAACATCTACGAAAATCCGGAACTGTTGGGAGGCGATGGGAAATGATAAGTGATGAACAGATCGAGAAGGGACTTATGGCATTTGTGTTTTGCTGCGAAGTGAAAGTTGGGCCAGCGCAGGCCGGGTGGATGTATGACGCCTTGCAAGAGCTCAAGCAACGCCGCGAAAGTGATCTGCGGCCGGCAACTAAGTTTTTAGGCCAAAATTTTGGACAGCTAATCGGAAAAGTGTGTAGCGAGTGCGACGAGGTTATCGAGGCCTGGGATGATGATTTTGATCAATGTCTGGAGCGGCTGCCAAAAGAGGCCTACAACGATATTTTGATGGAACTGGTAGACGTACAGATGGCTTGCGAAACTGCATTGACCAAGATTCTCCCAGATCAAGCGGATCGTGACGAAGCCCGGCGGCAGGTGATAGAGAAAAATGCGAAGCGCGGATATTATGAGGGGGCGGAATAATGGCAAATGTCTATATAGCCGGTAAAATAACCGGGCTAACAAACTATAAAGAAATTTTTAAAAAAGCTGAAATAAAACTGTGCACACTAGGACACCGTGTAATGAATCCTGCGACTCTGGGCGAAGGTTTCGAGTATAAATCATATATGCCGATATGCCTGGCGATGTTGGAGGCATGCGATACGGTATTCTTCCTTGAGAATTGGAGCGATAGCAAGGGTGCCAAAGTGGAACATGAATATGCAAAAATACAAGGTAAAAATATTGTTTATCAGCATAGTTACGAAGGGGGCGGCGATCAATAAATAAATACGCAATGGCAGTAATCGTGATAATGACAATAATTTTTGCGGTGGTAAGCACCGGAGAGGATTGATTCAATGAATCGTGTAATTTTAGTCGGACGGCTCGCACGTGATCCGGAAGTACGATACACGCAGGCGGGTAAAGCAGTAGCCTCGTTTTCGCTGGCGGTAAGCCGTAGGGTTAGCCGTGCGAGCGATCAGCAGAACACGGCGGATTTCATCCCCATCGTCGCATGGGAGAAGCTGGCGGAGATCGTCGGCAATCATCTGGTCAAAGGTTCACAGATTATGGTCGAGGGGCGCATGCAGGTCCGCAACTATGATGCGCAGGACGGCTCTAAGCGGTATGTCACTGAGGTTGTGGCACAGGACATAGAATTTATGGGGAGCAAACTGCAGGGCGCAGCACAGGAGTCTAGCGGGGCGAATAGCTTTGGCTCAGAAGTGATTGACGACCAGGAAATACCATTCTAGGAGCTGAGTAGATGGGAAAAATGTCAAGGGACAAAGGAGCCCGGGGAGAGCGGCTATGGCGGGATGTGTGCAAAGCCGAAGGATTTACAAAGGTAAGACGCACCGCTCAGTATTGTGGTAAAACTGGCGATGCCGGTGATTGCGTCGGACTCCCCGGGATACATCAAGAAGTGAAATTTGTTGAAAAGCTAAATGTCCGGGATGCATTAGCGCAATCTCAGCGGGACTGCGAGGCTGAGAATAAAGGGAATATCCCCATTGTGGCTCATAAAAAGAGCAATTCCGAGTGGCTTGTCACAATGAGCGCAAAGGATTGGTTCAAAATTTATCGGGAATATGTGTGAAGGGAGTATAAAAGATGGTCAGCGCAACGGTAAGTAATCAAGAACTAGCTGCACGACTCGTGAAACAGACCCGCGGCGATTGCCGGAAATGTGTCTGCGAGGACAGCTGCAGCAAAAGAGGTAAATGTGAGAATAATATTTTTGTTTGGCTGAAAGGGGCGAGAGGATGAAGTACGTGAGAAAATGTCAGCCGGTGGAGATTGAGCCATATTCGCCAGGGCTGGAAGATGGGTTCGAAGATGGGCGTCCGTACATAAATACGGATCTAGGCCCAATGTATATCCACGAGGATGATTGCATTATCACTTCGGATAACGGGGAAAAGTCGGCATGCAATCGGGAAAAGGTGGATCGGCTGTATCAGAGAGTTGAATAGATAGATGCGAAAGGGCGGTGAATAGCCGTCCTATTCGTGCGTTTGAATGAATTTTGATTTAGGGGTGAGGCGAGTGTTAGCTACAGCGGAAGAAGCAATGGATATTTTCAATGGGGTCCAGGAAGATAAAAAAACAGCCGAGTATTATCTACTGAACTTCGAATCGGAACTGAAAAAATATCATGAAGCAAAAGACGAATTCTTAAACTATAAGGCAGAAAGAGACGAAAATACCGGGGGCGGGCGCAGCGGTGTAGGCAACCCCACGGAACAGGCTGCTATGAAAAGCCTGCAATTTGACAGTACTTATCCAGGATTCCGCTGGCTAAAGGCGGTTGAAATCGTCCAGCGAGGCCTGGGCGAAAGAAAGAACATATTTATCAAGGTGCGCCGCGAGGCTGACAGGCTGCATCATATCGGCAAAGGTCGGAAAGGCTGGACTATATACGTACAACGACGTTATGCGGAAGAGATGGAAAAGAGATTTATTATTCCTGAGGTGTGGATCCATGAAAAGACCTTGCGCAGCTGGTGGCAGGAAATTATTGACCGGGCGGTATTTGTCGTAAATAAAATTTAAAAACGGGTGCCGTTTATTAAGGGTTTTCCGTGGTAAAATGGTATTAGTAAGAAAAAGGGGAAAGCCACTGGCGTATTGCTGGTGGCTTATTTTATACTTAACTAAGAGTATTAATTAAACTTTTTGAAGTGTATAATAAAGTTTAAGGAGTTGGTTGATTTGGAGAAAAAAATTTGTGATGAATCTGCTTGTAAGCCATTTTGGAAAAACGTTATATATGTTCTTATTATTCTAGGTCCTGCTATGTATTTTGGAGTTAAAGATCAAACCGTAGCAATGGGGCTTGCTATTGCGGGTGGAGCCTTAGCAATAGCGTTTATAAATATCGATAAATTTTCTTGGATAAAAGCTGCTGGATTTGAAGCAAAGATTTGGGAGGCACAAGAAACCATAAATGCAGCCTATGCTACAGCTGAAGAATTGAGACAAGTAAGTTGTTTATTTCTTGATTATAGCTTGTCTGCTTTGATTGTAGATGGTTTAGGTCAAGAAATAACTGCGAATCAAAAAATAGATATGTCAAATTCAATAAATAAACTGATTGGTAAGGTAGGTACTGAAGAACAAAGCTCGTTGCCTGAAAAATATTATAAACTTAAAGTAGTTATTGGTTGGAATTTATTAGATGAATTTTTAGCTTTATTGCAACATAATAATAATGACGTCTATAGTGAAATGCGTAGTAAGAGGGATGATCAGTTTAAGCCCGAAGAGCTTACACCTGAAAAATATTTAAAAAAAGAAGAATTAGACACAATGCTCAAAGTCAAAAACGTAGAGTTGACTGCAGAAGAAAAAAAGGCGTTAGATAAGTATATTGAATATATAACAATACTGAAATAATTTATAAGTCGTTAGCACTCAGCTGGCGGCTTATTTTTATGCCCAAAAGGAGCGTGTAAAATGAAAATTAATCTAAGCTATAAAGAGTGCTGCATTATAAAGCACGCTCTGCAAAACCAAAACAGAAATTTGGCCGAGGAAATCTTATACAGGATGATGTCGACGATCGTGGCCCAGGAAAGTGACCATCGAACGGAGATTGTCCATGGTGATATCCCCTGCGGGAAGCGCAACAGAATATTGAAATGACATATCGAGCCGTCTGGTATTCCACGTACCGGCGGCTTTTTCTATGCCCGGAATTGGGCAGCACATAGGGCCGCAAGTGCCACCTCCTGTATTTGCGGTCTGAAATTACATAGAGGCATAAAAATAGACCGTCCGGCAAGACGGCCTATTGTGAAACTTATTTTTCGTGACGTACACCTTTGAAATCCCCCGGGGTTGTTTTCTGGTCAATAAATCTACCGGTATCAGAATCTCTTTTTACAGCATTACCATTTGGTGCATGTGTTTGACTGCGATCTCTTACAGCACCACGACGAAAATCATTACCTGTGTTAGTAGCCATGAATATTCATCTCTTTTCGGTACATATGTAGGTTTGTACAAAGATATTATATCAAAATATTAAGGCGGTGTCAGAATATGGTTCCGAAGAAAATAAAAATATTAGGGCATGAATATAAAATCGTTATTGATGAGCATTACATCGCTGACTCTGGTGGAAATACAGGGCAGTGCAATAATTACGTCAATGAAATTCGTATTTGCGGGACGTTGCCGGAAAGTGCGCAGCATGAAGTTATGATGCATGAGATCATAGAGGCTTTGAATTATCGGTTAGAACTTAATTTAGAGCATCACAAAATTTGCGCATTGGGCGAAGTGCTCACGCAAGTTCTGCTGGATAACAATTTATGATGTTTCCAAAGTCCAAGCCCCGTGATCCGGCATTTATGCGGCAGTTTCGTAAAGATCACGACTGCTGCGAGATATGCGGATCAATCCATAATCTTGAAATCGCCCATATCATCCCGAAAGGTGCAGGCGGTCCAGACATGCCGGAAAATGTGCTTATGCTTGATGGGCCGGCAGCACTGCAGAAGGGTTGCCACGGCAAGAATCATCTGGGATTACTCACGCAAGAGCAAATGTTTGAGTATGCGGGGCGGCGGCTAGGAATAAGTGGGGAAGAATGTAGGCGCAGGGTGCGCAGAAAGATGGGGTATGATGTGTAATGGGTAAAGAATTTCAGATACCGCAGAATCCAACGCCGCTAGAACTCAATCAAGCATTGAGTATATGCAGCAATAACATCGCCCGGCTCTCTGATCTGTGCGCTCAGTATAAAGCGGATCTGGCAATTAAGCAGACAACGCTCAAGAGGGCAATGGCCCGGGCACTGGTAAAGTATAGCGGTGCAAAGAACGCAACGCTTGCCAAGGCCCTGGCTGAGGCTGATGAGGATGTTGCGACGGCACAGGATAATGTCGACCAGGCTAATGCGCTCTATATCGTAGCCCAAGGCGAAATGGATGGATGGGATAGCCAATTTATCGCACTAAGGAAGATTGTTGAGGTGCGGAAAATGGAAGTGCATGGAGGGATTGGATAGCAGGAATTAAGCATATTATATCGAAATGTATTATGTAACATGTAATAAAAATACGGAGGTCGATTATGGGATTAACAGAATTTACATTTAGATTAATACTGGTGTTTATTCCCGGGATTATAACATTTGTTATAATAGATAATTTAACATCACATAGGGCGACGCAAGTACATCATTGGATCATATATTCGCTTTTATTAGGATTTTTGAGCTATCTACCATGGGGCATACTGACAGATGTTATGCGAATAATATATAATGCCGATGTTCCGATGCAATTTATCATTAACCTGATAGATCCTAAAACAACTATTAATTTTTACGAAATTATTATAGCTTCGATTATTGCTGTGTGTTGGGGTCTGCTATTATCAAAAGCAATAAATTCTAGGTGGTTGTTCAACGTATCTAATTGGCTGAAAATATCAGATAAATTCCCAGAGCTTGATGCA
Source organism: Selenomonadaceae bacterium (assembly GCA_963678095.2). Taxonomy (GTDB): domain Bacteria; phylum Bacillota; class Negativicutes; order Selenomonadales; family Selenomonadaceae. The sequence continues at coordinate 7,367 of CAXXXP010000001.1, forward strand.
TGGGCAAACTGTATCGCAGTGTTTAACCCGTCATGGATTAGAATAAGAGATTTAGAAAACGATCTTTCAATTCAAGGAAAGTTAATTTCTGTATCTGATGCTAATGATAGAGATGGAATTGTTTTGGAAAATGTTAAGGTGTATAAAAATAGTACATCAGAGTTGCTTTATAGTGTGAGGGTGTTATATATACCGAAAAAAATGGATACTTTGCTCATTGAGCTTATATAAAGTATTAATTTATACAAAATAGAAGGTGAGAAAATGCCAAATGAAGTAAAACCGCTAACAGAAGGTAGGCAAGTAGCGGCAGGTATTCAAATCGAAACCAGGGGCAGACAAGTGGCTTCTCCGGTTATGGGATTGACACCAAGTAATGCCGAACCAGCTCCGCCGCCTCCAATGGGCTCTCAAAATGTTAATAATGGTAATGGCGAGTAGTATTTTTATTCAAAAGCACCTCCGCCCGGGGTGCTTTTTTCATGTCCAAATATAAGGAGGTGCTCAGAAATGAGGTTATGGGAAGCATTAGAGAAAAGTAACGTGGTTCGCCGCTCTTGCTGGGGCGATGATGTTAAAGATCTGGATATTAGCGTGCGTGAAGTAATCACGACAGCGGATTTCCTTGCCGATGATTGGGAACCCGTTGTGACTCACGACATGCCCGAAGCGTTAAAAGAAAAGGCAAAGCTAGAAGGATTGGCTCAGCCGTTGCGTGATTATCTCTGTGAGGAAGGCACTCCATGGGATGCTATCATTATTACACAAGAAGGTATGCGCTATCTGCGGAGCTGTAAAGCATCGCCGTTTGATATCAGAAAATTTTTGTGACAAATATTGAACGGGATTAAAGCGAAGGGTGGGGGCGGTAATGGCGTTTATTGCATGGCTTATTTTTGTTGGGGTTATGGTTGTTCATTTTGATTCGGCATGGCCATTATTACTGTTATTATTTTATAAATAGTAAAAATTAGGGGCAGGATATTCCTTTTGTTTGCCGAAAGCTTTCGGATAAAGCAAAAGGGGGTGTGGGATTGAATAAAGTGGAGATATTGCAAAAGATAGCTAATGAGGAACATATTTCTAATGACTATGGACAGGAGGTTTTTGCACCAAATAGAAATAACAGTAATTGTAAAAAACACAGGTTATAATATAAATTAAAATTGCTTATTATTTGATTGCTTGTAGTTTAAAAGATATACTTTAACTAAAGGGGGCTTGCAATCATGTACATTAAATACACAATTATAGGAATCGTAGGTATAGTTGTTCTGGTTGAAATATTAAAGTTTTTGCTGGCGATAGGAATATTTGAGGATTTTAGATTTAATATGTATAATTATTTATGCAAAAAATATACAAAAGAAAAAGATATACGAAAATTAGAGGAGCGGATGGTATCGCTTAAGGTTTTAGATAAAATGATGACAAATAGTCCGACACTGTTTAATATGTTTGCGTTGGGACTAACTTTTATTGCTGGATTTGCAAATGCCACTAACACGATGGTTGAAGTAGTAGATTTTATATTTTGGTTGATAGCAGGTTTAACTATTTTTGCTGTGACAATAAATTTTACGTTGGGGTATGTTAATTTTCAAATAGAAGTACTTGGCAGAGTAATAGAAGAAAGAATATCGACAGTACAAAATAACAATTTAAAGTAATCTTATCAAGCATCCTTCGGGGTGCTTTTTTCATCTATGCCAACATTTTTTCCTATATAAACCATTAAGTGTATATAATATATAGTAAGAGGCGATTTAAAGAAGTTGCTCTAATTTAAAACGAAAAGGTGGATGGTAAAAATGGAAGAACGAATATTAATATCTGAGGAAGAACTCCCGGATAAACTTAAAGTCGAGCTTAATATATTACAAAAAAGGAACGAGGTGTCAGCAAAAAGTAATTTAATGGAAATGATCGGGGCTATACAAGGATATAAGCCGGAACTTTTAAATTGCAAAAAGGAATGGTCTTATATTAAAAATGGTACACTGTGTTGTGCAAGTGACATTATTTATAACATGGAGGATGTCCGAAAATGTTACCCGAGAACTGAGATTAAGTGTTTGTTGAGTATGCTTTTATCTCGTTATCAATGTGGTGATCGATCTCCTAAATTTGCTAGTGATACAATTAAAGAAGTCTTGCAAGAAATACCTGTAGGTACAAATTAAACAATCAACTAAACAAACACTCAGGCGGTGGTGATTATGTGACAAAGATTGAGCAGGCCGAGGCGGATTACGTCGCCGGCCTCAAATACAAAGAAATAGCCGAAAAATATGGTGTCAGCATTAACACCGTCAGCTCGTGGAAGAAGCGGCACAAATGGTGCAAGAATGGTGCACCCAAAAAGCGCACCCCACAACAAAATGGTGCACACAAAGCGCCACCTGCCCCCAAGGGTAACCAGTACGCCAAAGGCAATCGCGGCGGCCATGCACCACCGGGCAATCACAATGCTATGACGCATGGGCTGTTTGCCAAGTATCTGCCGGCTGAGACACTGGAGATCGCTGAGGAACTTACTGAGGTTTCGCCGGTTGACATACTCTGGGGCAATATCTGCATCAAGTATGCGGCTATACTACGGGCGCAGAAGATTATGTATGTCGAGGATAAAGAGGATTTCACAAAGCGCTTAGTCACAGACGGCACCGAAGTTACAGCATATTCGTTTCAAGAGGCTTGGGATAAACAAGCCTCTTTTTTGATGGCACAATCCAAGGCGATGAAAGCATTAACAGATATGCTCAAGCAATATGAAGAACTTTGCCGCTCTGAAATGATAACCGAAGAACAGCGGCTCCGAGTCGATAAATTGAAAGCTGAGGTTGAGAGCCTGCAAAAAGGCGGATCGGATAGCGACGGCGTAACCATCATCGACGATATTGGAGGTGGTGGCGATGAGTGAAGTTCGATTAAGCACTATCATCGCGCCGGCCTTTCACAAAATTCACAGAGATATCAAGAATCACGGGCATACGCATTACTGGAATAAAGGCGGACGTGGCAGCACCAAATCCTCTTTTATCAGTATTGAGGTCCCGTTACTGCTCAAGCAGCACCCCAATTGCCATGCGGTAGTTTTGCGCAAAGTAGGCAATACGCTCCGAAACAGTGTATTCAATCAGATCCAGTGGGGCATTGAACAGCTGGGGCTCACATCAAAATTCAAGTTTAAGACAAGCCCCTTGGAAATCACGTATAAGCAGACCGGGCAAAAAATTCTGTTCTTTGGTGTCGATGATAAGACGAAAATCAAATCGATCAAGCTGCCGTTTGGCTATGTCGGGATCACTTGGTATGAGGAACTTGATCAATTCACTGGCATGGAAGAAATCCGCAGCCTTAACCAGTCCTTGATGCGCGGTGGTAAAGAGTTTTGGTGCTTTGCATCGTTCAACCCGCCTAAAAGCCGTGACAGCTGGGTAAACAGCGAGCAGCTGGTTGATGATCCGGACAGAATGATCCATCATACAACATATTTGCAAGTTCCACGCGATTGGCTCGGCGAGCAGTTTTTCCTTGAAGCCGAAAAGCTTAAAAATAGCCGGGAAGAATTATACCGGCATGAATATCTGGGGGAAGTCACCGGGACTGGCGGCAGTGTTTTTGACAATATCGAGGAAAGGCCTATTTCAGACGAAGAAATTGCCACTTTTGATCATCGTAAACACGGCCTCGACTTTGGTTTCGCTGTGGATCCATTTGCCTTTGTTGATATGCATTACGACAAAAAGCATGAGATTCTCTACATTTTCTATGAAGTCTACCAGCAAAAGCTGAGCAATAAACAGGCCTATGAGAAAATCAAGGATAAGGTCAGCAATCGAAGGATTACCGCTGATAGTGCTGAGCCTAAATCTATCGCTGAAATGCGTAGCCTGGGGCTCAATATATGGGGAGCCAAGAAAGGCCCCGATTCCGTTGAGTATGGAATGAAATGGCTGCAGGGCTTAGCGAAGATTGTTATCGATAAACGCCGCTGCCCTCATGCCTACAAGGAATTCGTGAATTATGAGTATGAGAAAAACAAAGATGGCGAATTCATCTCGGCTTATCCGGATAAAAACAATCATGCGATTGATGCGGTCCGTTATGGTTGTGAAGATGAAACCCGCAGAAGCGGTATGAGCGTCTTAAAATAAGGGGGTGATATATTTGGATATAGAAGTGATTAAAAAGCTTATAGCGAAGCACACAACCGGTCACGCGGAGGTGATTGTCAATGCACTGACCGCCGAGCGGTATTATCGAAACAAAAATGATATTCTTTACAGTAAAAAAACAGAAGATATGACAGAAAACCCTTTGCGCAGTGCTGATAATAGAGTACCGCGCAATTTTTATGGCCTGTTGGTGAGCCAGAAAGCATCCTATATGTTCACTGCGCCGCCTCTGTTTGATGTTGGCAGCCAGCAAAGCAATCAGATGATTGCTGACACTCTGGGCGATATATACGCCAAGAATTGCAAGACTCTATGTGTGAATGCATCGAATGCTGGGATTGCATGGATCCATTACTGGAAAGATGAAACCGGTGAATTCGAGTATGGCGTTGTTGATTCAAAGCAGATCATTCCGATCTGGTCAACACATCTGAGCAAAGAGCTACTGGCTGTGCTCCGAGTATATAAAAATATTGACGATGAAGGCAAGTCCTGGGACATATACGAATACTGGACAGATACAGACTGCTGGGCTTATCAAAAAGCAGCTGACGATACGCTTGATGCTGGACTTGTGGCATATTCGATGTTTTCGGACTTCACCGACGCCGGTATAGGCACGGAACCAAATCAGCTTCGGCATGATCTTGGACGGGTTCCGTTTATCCCGTTCCTCAACAACGATATTGCTGTAAGTGACCTCGATAATATCAAAGCGTTGGTTGATACCTTCGATAAGGTTTATTCCGGTTTCGCGAATGATCTTGAGGATATCCAGGAGATCATTTTCTTGCTGACAAATTACGATGGCACAGACCTCAACAGTTTTCTGTCGGATATCAAGAAGTATAAGACGGTAAAAATGCAGTCCAGTGGCTCAGATGATCGCTCCGGGCTTGAAACGCTCACGATTGACATTCCTATCGAAGCGCGGGAAAAATTGCTTGATATGACGCGCAAGGCGATATTTGAGCAGGGCCAAGGGGTTGATCCGCAGCCCCAAGACTTCGGCAATGCCTCGGGCGTGGCCTTGAAATACCTGTATTCGCTCCTGGAACTCAAGGCTGGCTTGATGGAAACAGAATTCCGGCTGGGGTTTGGGCAGCTTGTTCGGGCGATATGCCAAGCAAAAGGGATTGAGGTCAAAGGCATTACACAGACCTGGACCCGAACGGCAATCGCCAATGATTCTGAACTGGCCACGATCTGCAAGGATTCAGTGGGTATTGTCAGCAACAAGACAATTCTCAAGAATCACCCGTTTGTAGAAAACGCTGATGCCGAAGAAAAGCAGCTTGCTAAAGAAAAAGAAGCGCAGGCCGCTGAATTTAACCAGTACAAAAATGTTTTCGACAATCAAGGCGGTGGGGCGTAAATGAATAACTCCGACTACTGGCGCGCACGTTTTGAACAGCTTGAACTTGCGCTGCTGGATCTTGGCGAGAATTATTATGCTGAGGTCGAGCGGCAATATCGTGAAGCGATGCGGACAATCGAGCATGATATCACGGTATGGTACAAACGATTAGCCGTAAACAATGATATCTCATTTGCAGAGGCTCAAAAATTGCTTGCTGATAATGAACTTGAGGAATTTCGCTGGACCCTTGAGGACTATATCAAGAAGGGAAAAGAAAGCCACATTTCTCAGCAATGGATCCGGCAGCTTGAAAACGCATCGGCCCGAGCGCATATAACGAAGCTTGATGCGATGAAAATTCAGCTTCAGCAGACAATCGAGTCCCTTTGCGGTATACAGGTAGATGGTATAGGGCAAACCATGCAGCAGATATATTCTGATGGTTATTATCGCACGGCCTTTGAGGTGCAAAAGGGCATCGGCGTTGGCTCACGGCTAGAGCAGTTGAATACATCACGAATTGAACAGGTTGTGTCGAAGCCCTGGGCCGCCGATGGTGAAAACTTTTCGGATCGCATATGGTCCAATAAGGATAAGCTTGTAAATCAGCTTCACACAGAACTCGCGCAGGCAACCATCCGCGGCGACGGGTTGGATAAAATCATAAATACCTTGTCGGATAAAATGAATACATCAAAAAGTGCAGCAGGCAGATTGGTTATGACCGAATCTGCTTTTTTTGCGTCCGCATCACAGCGGGATTGTTTTTCTTCTTTAGGCGTAGAACAATATGAAATTGTCGCAACACTGGATTCTCGTACATCAGAAACTTGTCGGCACCTTGATGGGAAGGTTTTTAAAATGAGTGATTTCAAGGTAGGCGTTACGGCTCCGCCCTTTCATTGCAGGTGCCGAAGTTGTACAGCGCCATATTTTGATGATGATTCTAGTCTAAGGGCAGCACGCGGCAAAGATGGCAAAACATACAATGTGTCTGCTGACATGAAATATGAAGAATGGGCCAAAACTTTTATTAAATAGCGGAGGTGACCCACTTATCTCGCGTGCAGCGTTACGCACATCCCGCCGCTTTGGTATCTCCGGCGGTAAATAGAGAGACGGCAATAGCGGAATGAACCGCGCTAAAAAATGTGAACGAAGGGGACAGTATATATGACAAAAGAACAGTTAATCGCAATGGGCCTTGATGAAACGCTTGCGCAAAAAGTGGCGGCCGCCAGCGCAGAAGAATTCAAGGGCTATGTAACCAAAGAACGATTCAACGAGGTGAATGAGGCAAAAAAAGATTTGGAAGGCCAGGTCAGCGAACGCGACAAGCAGCTTGAGACAATCAAAAAGTCCACGGGCGATATTGAAGGTCTGAAAACAAAAATCGAGGAATTGCAGACAGCGAATAAAACCAGTGCGACAGAATATGAAACCAAGCTCAAGGATTTGCAGTTTTCCAATGCCATTAAACTGGCAATCGCCGATAAAGCCCAGGATGTTGACCTTGTTGCCGGCTTATTTGATAAGTCTAAATTGATTCTTGGCGATGATGGCAAGATCACGGGGCTTGACGAACAGGTTAAAACGCTGCAGGAAAGCAAGTCGTTCTTGTTCAAAACAGCAGCTAATCCGGGATATAAACCCAATGGCGGCGACGGCGGCTCGGTGAAAAATCCGTTTGCCAAAGAATCGTTCAATCTCACAGAGCAAGGAAAAATTTTAAAAGAAAACCCTGCACAAGCCAAAGCTTTGGCTGCTGAGGCAGGAGTAACAATCTGAGGGGGATTTAATTTATGCCAGTAACAAAATTATCAGATGTAATTGTGCCGGAGCTCTTTAACCCGTACGTAATTCAGCGTACAGCAGAACTTTCTACACTTCTCCAGTGCGGTATTATCACAACCGATGCCGAGTTTGACCGCTTGGCAAGCCAGGCGGCCCCGACGGTAAATATGCCGTTCTTCGCTGACCTTACCGGCGAATCTGAGCAGATCATTGAAGATACGGACCTTGCTGCCAATAAAATCGAATCGAAAAAAGATGTTGCCGCAATCATCCGCCGGGCGAAAATGTGGGCTGGTACCGATTTGGCAGCAGCGCTTGCAGGCTCTGATCCAATGGCTGCTATTGCAACGCTTGTCGCTGGTTTCTGGGCTCGTGATATGCAGAAAGAGCTCATTGCCGTACTGAATGGTATTTATGGCACATACACACCAGCCGGCGGAACGCCAACAACTCCGCTTGCATCCAATCTCTTGGATATCACAGGTCAAACTGGCAATGCAAGCAAATGGTCCGCCAGTGCGTTTATTGATGCGCAGCAGCTTTTAGGCGATGCACAGGCACAGCTTACGGCTATTGCCATGCATAGTGCGACGTGGTCAGCACTCAAAAAGCAAAACCTGATTACCACGGAACATCCGAGCGTTGATGTTTCTTTTGATGCTTACCAGGGGAAACGCGTTGTGATTGATGATGGATGCCCTGTTGACGGGACTGGTGCCAATGCAACATTCACATCGTATTTGTTTGGCCAGGGTGCTATCGCTTTGGGCAATGGCTCTCCAGTTGGCTTTGTCCCGACCGAAATGGACCGCGACAAGAAAAAAGGCTCCGGGGTTGATTATTTGATCAATCGTAAAACCATGATCTTGCACCCGCGCGGCGTAAAATTCACGAATGTAAATGTTGCCAAAACCGAGGGGCCGAGCCGTGCTGAGCTCAAGGATGCTGCTAACTGGCAGCCGGTTTACGAACCGAAACAGATCCGCATCGTTGCTTTCAAACACAAGATTTAAGGTGATGTTATGTTGACGATCGAAAGAATCAAGCCGCTGCTGGGAATTGCGGCCACAGATACAGCGCAGGACGCAAGTCTTGCGTTTATCCTCGGTGATGTTACAGAAATCATCTTGAATCACTGCAATGTCACGGTATTGCCGGTAGGTCTTGAAAATACGGCTTGCCGCATGGCTATCGATTTATACCGAAATGAGGGCATTGGCGATACTGATGCCCCTAGTGCGGTATCTTCAATTGAGGAAGGCGATACAACCGTGCAATTTCGCAAAGCGGTTGACGAAAATTTCAAAGATACCTTGCTTAAAAACTATACACCGCAATTAAATCGGTATAGGCGGGTGAGTTGGGTATGAGTGCAATTGATAGGGCGCGGCGGCTGGCGAGGGCTACGCAGGAAAAAACATATGACGGCCAATGCAATATTGTTGAATATGGGGAAATCATCGATCCGGAAACACATATCAGCGAATCAGGAGAAATCACGGCGTATAAAGATCAACTATGCCGACTGTCATATTCTTCGTCGCCAGCGACAAATGCAGCGGCTGCCGCCGACACGCTCACACAGAGCATCAAGTTGTTTATCTCTCCAGATATCGTGATTAAGCCCGGCAGTAAAATTATTGTGACACAAAACTCCCAGTCCGTTGCCTATAAACAGAGTGGGCAGCCGGCTGTCTATTCTACACACCAAGAAATAAACCTGGAACTCTATGAGGTGCACCCATGAAATCGGATTTTACTCAAATGAAGCTATTTCAAAAGCGGCTTGAGCTCGCAGCAAGAGAACAAAAACAGCAGTTTTTCGAGGATTGTGCCCGGGAATTGGCAGCACGTTTTTTGGCGAAGGTTATTAAACGAACGCCAGTTGGAAATCCGGACAGTTGGAAAGGGACTTACAAATTAGTCGAAAGGGTTAAAAAGGGCAAAAATAAAGGCCAGGAAAGACTGAGCAAGAACAGATTTATTACAAGTTTTAAGACAAAAGAAGGCAACACGGTATCTTTTGAACACGGCAGTAATTATCAAGGGGGAACACTCAGAAGAGGTTGGACCGCCAAAACAGAAGCAGAAGCAGAGTCAGGTGGTGATAGCAGTCCTTCTCAGTACGTGCAGTCATTGAAAGTGAAAAAAATTGGCAGTGGTTATCAAATAACGATCATTAACCCGGTATCGTATTCCTCGTATGTCGAATTTGGCCACGAAACACGGGGGCACAAAGGCTGGGTGCCGGGGCAGTTTATGATGACAATATCCGAAAAAGAATTGCAAACAGCTGCTCCGGGTGTTTTGAAAAAGAAATTCAGAGAGTTTTTGCAGGGGGTGTTGGATGGAAAATGATCTTGTAATAGCAATTTCTAAACGGTTATATGAATTATTTGGTAATGATTACAAAATCGATATTGACGAAAAAAAGCAGGGGTTTAATCCACCCTGCTTTTTTATTGCCGATTTGACGGTAAGCCAAGACCTTATCATTCGGAATCGATATAAGCGCATGCACAGCTTTGATATTCAATATTTCCCCAAAGGCGGGGAAAAGATAACTGCTGAATGCCGCTCGGTAAAAGAGACACTGCTCATGGGCATGGAATATATCTCTATTGGCAGTGACTTAATTCGAGGAACGAATATGAGCGCGGAAATACACGACGATGTGCTGCATTTTTTCGTTGATTACAATTTCCAGCTATTCCGGGTACTGGATCAAGCCCCTAAAATGCAGACTTTGAAACAATATCAATCAGTTAAGGAGTGAGTTTCATGGAAGATGAAGCAACTGTATCGCAGGTAGAGCCTACCTATAGCCGAGAGGCGTTGGCGGCATCAAAGAAATACCGCGAGCATTGCGATGTGCTTATGATCGCGCTGGAAAAAGATACAGAGTATACGGCTGCAGAAGCCGAGGCTAAAATCAAAGCCTTTCTTGCGCAGCCGGTTAAAGAAGAACTAAACGGAGAGGAATGATGTAAATGGCATTAGGCGGCGGGACATGGATGTTTCAAAATAAGAAACTTCCGGGGGCCTATATAAATTTTGTCAGCAAGGTTCGCGCAAAAACTGATATTGCGGACCGTGGTTATGGGACAATGCCACTGGAACTCGACTGGGGCCCAGAAGGTGAAGTATTTACCGTAACAGCAGAAGATTTTCAGAAATCCAGCATGAAATATTTTGGCTATGATTATACGTCTGATAAATTGATGGGCCTGCGGGATCTCTTTAAGAATCTTAAAACAGGCTATTTTTATCGCGTAAACAATGGATCGGTAAAAGCAAAATGTGCAATTGCTACAGCCAAATACGGCGGTGCAAGAGGCAACGATTTAACGGTTGTTATTTCCGCCAATGTTGATGATCCGGCAAAATTTGATGTGGTTACGTATATCACCATTGACGGAACTAAAACATCTGTCGATAAGCAATCCGGAGTGACCGGTTGGAGTGATACGGCGGACAATGATTATGTCGTGTTTATCAGAACAGCAACGATGGTAGCTACGGCCGGTACTCCGCTGACTGGCGGGACAAATGGCGATGCCATTACTGGCGTGCAGTACCAGTCTTATATCGATAAAATTGAGCCATATTATTTCAATGCGCTTGGATATCCTGGGACAGATTCTACAATCCAAGACCTGTTTATCCAGTTTGCAAAGCGCATGCGAGATTCCGTTGGTGCCAAATTCCAGGTTATTCTTTACGCAAAGACTGGGGCCGATTATGAGGGCGTTATCAGTATAAAAAATAGAATCAAGGACAACGGGTGTTCGCCTGCATCCCTGGTTTATTGGCTCACGGGTGCTGAGGCCTCTTGTGCGATCAACGCCAGTTGCACAAATAAGACTTATGACGGCGAATTCAGTGTTGATACATCCTACAAGCAATCGGAACTCATAAAGGCCATTACAGACGGCATGCTGATGTTCCACGGAGTCACGGATCCGGTTTCGGGCGATGTTATAGGCAAAGTAAATGTTTTGCGAGACATTAATACATTCACCTCGTTTACGAAGCAAAAAAATGAAGATTTCTCGGCGAACCAGGTTATTCGCGTTCTGGATCAGATTGCTGTTGATGTCGCAAGGCTCTTTAATAAGACATATCTCGGCAAAGAGCAAAATGACCAGGACGGGCGGGTTGCGCTTTGGGGTGATATTGTTGCGCTGCATAAAGAATATCAGCGGGTCCGGGCTATTCAGAACTTTAAACCGGAGGATGTCCCTATTCCCACCCAGGGAGAGGCAAAGGAATCGGTGCTCAGTGAATACCAGGTACAGCCAACCATGTGCATGGAAAAATTATATATGAACGTGGTCGTGAGCTGACTACAAATTTTATAGCAAAGACGAGCAAACTTATTTATTGCTCGTCTATTTTTATGTGTTAGAAAGGGGAAAATAAATGGCTGATGCAATTAGAACCATGCTCGCAAAGGACGTTGTCGCTGCAAAGCTGGCAACGTGCTATACGACAATTGAAGGAAACCGGTATTTGCTTATACAGGCAAAAAACCTTGAAGCAAAATACAAAAAGACGAAAAAAGAAGTGCCTATCCTCGGCCGTACTACGGTGGGGCATAAAACCACCAGTGGTGAAGGCACTGGCAAAATGACGATCTACAGCAATACGCCGCTTTTTACTAAGTTGCTTAAAAAATACCAGGATACCGGGGAAGATGTTTACTTCGATATCCAGGTGACAAACGAAGATAAAACTTCGGCATCCGGCCGCCAGACCATCATCCTGAAGGATTGCAATCTCAACGAAGGCGTTATCGCCGCTTTTGACAGTGATGGCGAATGGCTCGAGCAGGATGTGGATTTCACCTTTGAAGCCTGGGAATACCCAGAAGCGTTTGCTATGCTTGATGGCATGCAGTAAAAATAGAGAGGACTGATATAAGTGGCAGAAGATAATTTACAGGCCTTTTTGGCCGAAAATGTGATTAAGATGGAAAATATCAAATACCAGGCTTCGAAACGATTCCTGGACTCGGAGAAAAAACCGATTGATTGGGAAATCAAAGTGTTGTCCAGCGATGAAGATGAAGCATTGCGAAACGCATGTAAGAAAAAGGAAATTATTCCTGGAACGCGCCAAACCACAGTTACACTTGATCAGGAAAAATACGCCAGCATGCTCATTTGCGAATGCGTAGTCTATCCAAACCTCAACAGCGCACAATTGCAGGAATCCTATGGTGTTGTCGGGGCGGAGGCTCTTGTTAAAAAGATGCTTACACCGGGCGAATACACGGATCTTTATATGGCCGTATCGCAAGCCAATGGGTTCCAGGTTGGTATGGAAGAAAAGATTAAACAGGCAAAAAACTGATTGAGGAGGGCGATACATATTCCAATGTGGTATATTACGCCCTCCACAAACTCCATAAGCTCCCGCATGAATTATTAAGCCTTCCCGAAAACGAGAGGGCTTTTGTTTTTGCGGCAATTTCAATCAAAATAAAGCATGACAAAAAAGCGGCCGATGAGGCTCAGCGAAAAAGAAAGTAATTTCAGTCTATGATATAATGATAAAAAATCATGGATGGAAGGTGTATTTTTATGTTTAAACGAATTTGGCCCTTTTTCGTTATGTGTTTGATGTTGATGAATACCTGTGGTGCTCAAAATTTACAAGAAAAGTCTGATGACCAGTATTTCGTAATGATTGATAAAACAAAAGTTTTTGCAAAAGATTTAATTATTACAGATGGAGTAGATGATGGACATAGTGGTTATTTTAAGATGAACGGCTATCCGGGGGAAGATCGTTTCCAAATATATTTCCAAGATAATTATCATGATAATATAACATCAATGCATGTAATTTATGATGATTTAAGAGGCTTGGATTTAAATGAATACTTTTATTTCACATATGAAGATATTGAGTACAGGATGCCTAGGGGAAAAGCTAACAATGCATTCTTGAATTATTCAGGAAGTGATTTTGAGCTTTTTCTTAGGGCAACTTTCCCAGGGGCTTATAATGACTGGATTGAATCAAATGCATTTTCGAATGAAGCTGAACGATTAGTTAAATCTTATATTGACTACAAACACAAATTAAAGCCTGTTAAAAGCTGGGACAATACTATAAAATTAGATTCCGGTGGACTACAGTAATAATTTTATAATTTATAACAGCCGCTCCTTGTGGGCGGTTTTCTTATGCCCATTTTAAAGAAAGGATGGTGATTCTATGGCAACAATCCAGCAATCTATCGCTATTACAGATGGCGTCACACCGCAACTACAGAGGATGGCCCAGGCCGCGGAGGCAACAACCGGCCGCTTTGAGCGAGCCGCGGCAGCCGCCAACCGTATAGAAAACTCAGTACCACATACCACAGTGGTACAAATTGAAAATATTGGATCAGCCGCATACAACATGGGCGGTGGCTTTAATTCAGCATCAAATGCAGCTGGTGGGTTGGGCAATCGTTTGGAAAATATCCCCGGGACGTTTAATAAAATCAGAGATGCTATGTCTAGTGTGTTTGCACAGTTCACCTTAGCAGGGCTTGCCGTCTCTGCCATAACGCAAATAGCAGATGCTTTAGCATCTATCCCTGGCAAGCTTACAAAGGCCAGTGATGAATATAGCGGCATTGTGGCTAGGTTGAATTTGATAACTTCGTCAGCGGCTGAGGCGGCAACTATGAATGACCAGATTTATTATTCAGCACTTCGTGCGCGTGGGAGTTATGCTGGCATGGCGGATGCTGTTTCCAAGATTGGGTTGACAGCAAAAGAAGCCTTTCCAGATCCGCGAGCAATCGTTCCTTTTGTAGAAAATATCCAAAAATTATTTACTGTTGGTGGTACAGGGATAGAACAACAAAAAGATGCTATGCTCCAGCTTACACAGGCACTTGGTAGCGGTAAGCTGCAGGGCGATGAATTCCGATCAATCGCAGAGGCAGCGCCGATGATCGAGCAAATTGTTGCCCGCTTCATGGGAGTAACTCAAGGCCAATTAAAAGAACTTTCTAGCCAAGGAGCCATCACTGCTGAGATTATGAAGAATGCCATTCTAGGAGCTACCGACGAAATTAATACTAAATTTGCATCTATGCCAATGACATGGGGGCAAGTTTGGCAAAATATGCAGACGGTCGCTTTTAAAGCCTTTGTGCCGGTGTTTGATCAGCTCCGAGAAATTGCAAATAGTAACAGCATGAAAGCTTTCGGTGAAAGCATGGGGCAAGCGTTTTTGTTAGCTGGTCAAGCCGTAGCAGGATTTATAAATAATGTTCGATGGATATCGGGCGTAGTTTCAGAGAACTCAGCGATTATAACACCTATTTTTGTCGGGCTTGCTATTGCGATGCTGGGGATCGGTGTTAATGCTGGATTTGCAGCAACTATGGCATTAATGCACGCTGGGGCATCTGCTATTGAAACTGGTGCAATCCTTGCGTTGATTGTGGCTCAGGATGGGTTGAATGTTGCACTGGCAGCATGTCCATTATCATGGATTATCTGGGGCGTAATTGCCGTGGTTGGTATATTCTATTTAGCCGTTGCTGCTGTAAACCATTTTGCCGGGACTTCAATTTCTGCAACGGGGATTATCGTCGGAGCGTTCTTTTGGCTAGGTGGCATGATCTACAATGTTATCGCATTTACATGGAATCGATTTTTGGCATTTGCTGAATTCCTTGGCAATGTATGGAGAAGCCCACTAGCCGCCACGCATAATCTTTTCGCATCGATATGGAATGGCATTGTTGAGTTGGTGGGACGGTCTGTAAATGAAATTATTGGCTTGATCAATAAGTTGCCCGGAATGGAAATGGGATTTGTTAATTGGGGGAAAGGCTTGGTCGCTAGACAGGAAATCGCTGGCGGTTTTGATTTATCTGGTTACAAAATGGACTATTCTAGTGGGAACTTTATGCGCGGGTACGATATCGGATCAAGAGGGATCGGGGCTTTGTTGCCAACAATGCCAACGCCGCCCAATGGTCCTGATGGCAGCGGTTCCAGCGGCCCAATGGGGGCTATTGCTCAAAATACCAAAGATACCGCAGACCACGCTGGCAAAATAAAAGATGCTATGGATATAACCGATGAAGATATTAAGTATTTGCGCGATATTGCTGAGCAAGAAGCTATCAATAAGTACACGACTGCCGAAGTGAAGATCGAAATGGGCGGAATTCACAACAATGTCAGCGGCGATACCGATGTCGATGGCATGATGCGGTATATCAATGATAGCCTAATCGGCGGTATGCAGGCAGGCGCGGAGAAGGTGCATCCATGAGTTATTACTTTTTCCTCGGGACAACAATGTTGCCGGTTCCGCCGGCAAAAATGAGCATTAAAGTCAAAAACAAAAATAAGACCATCGATCTCATTAATGAGGGTGAGATCAATATTATTAAAAACCCCGGGCTCACTGAAATATCCTTCGATGCTCGGCTGCCAAATGCCGATTATCCGTTTGCCAATTATGACACATCTTTTGCCGACTCGTTGAGTAGCAAGCTGATGGGAAATAGCTTTTCTTTTAAAAAATCAGATTACTTTCTCGACAATTTCCGCAGCTCAAAAACATCACAGATCCCCATGCGGCTTGTAATTTCGAGAATGAATTCCAATTTCCGCATGCTTTGGGATACCAATATGCTTGTAACCCTTGAAGATTATTCCGTGAACGAAGATGCTGCCGACGGATTCGATGTGGTTGTACCGTTGAAACTCAAACAGTATCGGCCATATGCGACTAAGGAATGTGAAGTCACAACAGATGAAAACGGTGTGCAGCATCTCAAAGTGAAAGAAGCCCGCCCGGCTATCGATAAAGAGACTCCGGCAATCTATAGGATCAGAAATGAACAGTCAATGTGGGAGGCCTGCAGGGCCATATCTGGCGGAAAGCTTAATTGGCGTAGTGTTATGCTATCTAACGGTATTTCTAACCCACTCGGGAGCATGAAAGGTACGGTGTTGAACCTTGGCAAATGATACTTTTCAGTTGGTTATTCACAACCGTGAAACTGATAAATATTACTGGCCGGCAGTACAAGATGATGTGACTTGGGAGTTAACCCGCAAAGGGGCTCCCGGGAAACTCACATTCAAAGTCCTGAAGGATGCCACCCTTAATTTCAGCGAAGGGAATACCGTGCAACTTAATTATGGGGGCACAAACCTATTTTACGGATATGTGTTTATTAAAAAGAGAAACAAAGATTCCTCCATATCGGTTACGGCTTACGATCAATTGCGGTATCTCAAGAATAAAGATATTTACTCCTTTGTTAACAAAAAAGCTACCGATGCGATAAAGCAAATTGTAGATGATTTTCAGCTCCAGGTTGGGGATATTGCAGATACCGGGTATGTTATTCCGAAATATCGCGGTAGTAATGAAACCTTGCTCGATATTATGCAAACAATGCTTGACATGACTATTGAAAACACAGGGGAAATATACATTCTATATGATGATTTTGGCAAAATAATGCTTAAGAACATGAAGGATCTTAAAATTGATATTCTTATTGATGCAGAAACGGCGGAAGATTTCACCTATGAGTCTTCAATTGACAAAGATACATACAGTCGCGTTAAGCTTTATTATGACAATAAAGATGAAGGTAAACGCGATGTATGGATGTCGTATGATGGGGAATCTATTAAAAGATGGGGTATCTTGCAGCTGACTGAATCTGTAAATGCGAAAAAAGCCATAAATTTTGCCGAGATGGCAGACAAAAAACTCAAACAGCATAATCGTGTCAAACGATCGCTCACGATTCAAAACGCCATCGGTGATAAACGGGTTCGTGCGGGATCGAGTTTGTATTTAAGGCTGGATTTAGGAGATCAGAAAATAACCACAGATAAGCCGATGCTTGTGGAATCAGTCAAGCATAAGTTTTCGAACAATCAGCACGTTATGGATTTGACGGTGCGAGGGGATGTGATTACTGGATGAGCGCGCAATTAGTACAGACGATGCAGGCACTTATTAAGCAAACAATGGACTCTAGCAAGCCGGCAGATTATATTGTTGGAGTGGTTGAGTCGGTCAGCCCTTTATCGATTCGAGTTGAGCAGCGGGACGTTGTTTCAGAAGAGTTCTTAATTCTCACGGATGCCGTTCGCGACTATGACGTTGATATCGAAGTTAATCACATCACTGAGAATCGCGCTGGTGGCTCCGGAGATCCGGCTTTCGAATCGCATAATCACGGATATCTAGGACGAAAAAAGATACGTGTCTATAACGGCCTTGTTGCGGGCGAAAGCGTAATCATGGTACGGCAAGCCGGCGGGCAGGAATATTGTGTGTTGAGCCGGGTGTTCAACCACAAAAATTTAAGCGGACAATGGGGGTGATTTCATGGCACTATTACCGGATACCGGTACCGAAATAACAGCAACGATATCCGCTGCCAGTCAGCCAAACAAGACGTACTGTATGATGGTTGAAGATGAAAAAGTCATTGGCTCCACAGATGATATTGCGGCCATTGAGCAAGCTATATACAAAATCCTCAATACAGAGCGGTACAAATATGTTATTTACAGCTGGAATTATGGGGTTGAACTGGCTGACCTGTTCGGAAAACCTATCCCTTGGGTATTTTCTGAATTACCGCGCCGGATCCGGGAGGCTTTAATCCAGGATGATCGCATTAACGATGTGACGGATATAGATCTTTCGCACGATGGGAAAGGTAATGTGCTGATTAAATTCAGCGCGGTTACGACTGCCGGCGTTATTCAGTCGGAAAAGGTGGTGAAAATAAGATAATGTATGAAAATCAAACAGAAGAAGTTATTTTGAAACGCATGCTTAATAATGTGCCGCCAGACACCGATAAGCGCGAAGGCAGTGTCATATATGACAGCACAATGCCAGCGGCTATTGAATTCATGCTCATTTATGCAATGTGTGATTATTTCTTAAAGAATACATTCGGCGACACGGCAGAACGGTTGTTTCTCGTAGAACGCGCCAAAGAACGTGGATTGGCTCCAAAGGCGGCCAGCTGCGCAGTTGCAAAAGGTATGTTTATGCCAACGGATATTCAAATTCCAATAGGGGCTCGATTTTCATATGATGATGTAAATTACGCGGTTACTGAGAAAATCAGTAATGGCGTTTTTTTATTGAAATGTGAATCCGCCGGAATTGTAGGGAACAAACCTGCCGGCAGCTTAATTGCAATTGATTATATTGCCGGGCTACAGAGCGCACGACTGAGTGAAATTACCATCCCGGGGGAAGATGAAGAATCGACAGAATCCTTCCGATCGCGGTACCTGGCTAGTTTCGACAGCCAGGCATATGGTGGGAACATTGCTGATTACCGTGAGAAAGTCAATGCGATCCCCGGAGTTGGTGGGGTTAAGGTTTATCCGGTATGGGCTGGCGGCGGAACGGTACGGCTTTCTTTCATGACATCGGAATTCGCTCCCCCGACAGTCGAGTTTATTGCAAAAGTGCAAAATATGATTGATCCGGTCGGGCATAGTGGTGAGGGTGTTGGCCTTGCACCGATCGGCCACCACGTTACCGTCCAAGGCGCGGCCAATTCACAGATTGCGATTGGTCTGCACCTTTCGTTTTCAACCGGTAGCTATGATCAATATAAAACTGCCATCGAGTCGGCAATTGATGCCTATTTCCTTAGCTTAAATAAAGGCTGGCAAGGAACGCAGATTGCCGAGGTGGATAATGTAAGTAATGTAGGGATCACGGTTCGGATATCTCAGATCGAAAGCCGGTTGCTTGATATATCCGGCATTAGCGATGTGCAGCATACAACACTAAATGGCGCCGAAGAAAATCTGACACTTGGCGTAGACCAATTAGCCGTGAGGGGCGTGGTGACGAATGGAAGCTAATTCTCGGGATGTTCACGTTGAGCGGTATTATCCGGATGTGCTATCTAATGCCAAGGAATTTAAAGTTATTGCAAGTATCGAAAATCCAGAGTTTGCAACGGCTTGGCAGGCTCTTTGGAAACAGTTTTTAAATACCTTTGTCTATTCACTGGATGAAGATGGCGCCGCCCGATGGGAAAGCATGTTGAAACTGCATATCAGCCCATCGGATACGCTCGCTACTCGCCGAAAACGAATTCTGGCAAAGATCAATTCGTCGTTACCATATACTGAGCGAAAGCTGCAGAATATGCTGGATGGCATCCACGGGGCTGGCAATGTCAAAACCTCTATTGCATATGACAAATATATCGTCTGGGCTGAAATGATTGCCCCACTGCTATTAAAGTCCGCAGGAATCCGTACTTACCTTAGGGCGATCATCCCTGCAAACATGGGAATCGGAATCAGCAACACAAAATCTGCAAATATGTCGCTATATGCCGGACTTGCTATAACCCAGGCGAAGCGCATAACGATTCGCCCCGCAATTAGCTTTGAAGTAGCGGAAAGCAGCGGCAGAGCGATTGCTACTGGTGCGGTAAAACGAATGGTCCATATTACACTAAGGAGTTGATAAAATGGCACAGTATCCAGGGATTACCCTGACAAATGCCGGTATAAATATGATTGCCGAATCGCAGGCATCCGGAACAGCCTTGATTTTCACAAATTTAAAAATGGGCGATGGAAAGCTTTCGGACGGCGAAGATATTAAGGCCTTGACGGCGGTAAAGAATCCGCTGCTCACTGCCCTTGTTTCATCGTATACGAATCAAGGTGATGGGCAGATAAAAGCCCGATATGTTGTCTCCAACAGCGGATTGACTACAGGATTTTTTGCTCGAGAAATCGGTATTTATGCAAAGCTTGGAACTAATGGAGCCGAGCAGCTATATGCATATACGAATGCAGGGAATTTAAGCGATTACATCCCGGATAAAAGTACGCCGGTCGATGAACAAATCATTGATATCTATATTGTGGTATCAAATGCGAACGGGGTTACTGTTGTTACGGACAGCAGCATCGTTTATATCACCAAAAAAGATTTGGATGAACATAAAGCGGCAGCAGATTCCCACGCCCCAGCCTTCGCAGCCCATAACTCTGACGCCGCGTCCCATGCCGACATTCGTGCAGCCTTAAAAAAAGCTGGTGGCGTGCCGATCGGAACAATCACCGCACGTTTATCAAAAAATCCCGAGGCTGGGGAACTTGCCCTTGATACGGGTGCTTTGGTTAGTCGTGCGACGTATCCCGATCTCTGGGAATGGGTACAGTCAAGCGCGCCGCTACTCAGTGAAGCAGACTGGCAGACACAGGCTGCGGCACAATCCTCAGTTGGTGCATTTTCCACGGGCGACGGATCAACGACTTTCAGACTGCCGCGATTGCTTGATTATATGCGTGGTGGTGCGGCCGCTGACGTTGGAACATGGCAAGTGGATATGTTTAAAAGCCATACGCATGATTATGATAATATGCAAGGCGGAGGAGTTGCTAACAGCGTTTCTGACACAACTGCCGCGCAGACAGATGCAACTTCACAAACTGGGCATATAACTGGATCAACCGGTGGAACGGAAACAAGGCCGAAAACAATCAAGGTTCTATATTGTGTCAAAGCATTCGATGCAGAAACAACTCAAGGCTTAATTGATATCACCGCACTGGCGAATGAAATGGCCGGTAAAGTTGATAAAACAACATATGCGGCTGATTTTGCAAATGGTTTTGGAACAAATGGGTATCAAAAATTGCCAAGTGGATTGATTTTACAGTGGGGCCAAGCGACATCTAATGGCACGGGAGTCCCTAACCTTTCGGTAACGTTTCCAATTTCTTTTCCTAATTCTTGCGCAGTGGTAACCGCAAATGCAAATGGCAATCCGAATCCTGGGTGTTTTGTAGAAATATCATCTATAAGTAAAACAGCTGCTAATATGCTGGTAACTACTTATAACGGTTCTATTAGTAGCGAATTAGTATACTGGTTCGCAATAGGATATTAAGGAGGTAAATCATGATAAAAGTAAATTATGATACCGTTACAGGCGTAATCAAAGGATTTTATCCCGACGATATCGCTTATGCGAATATCCCGGAACCGCATATCGAAATCGACGAAACCACGCATCAAGATTGCATGAATCATCAAGGCTTGCGGAAAGTCGATATTGCAACACAAAAAATTGTCGCATGTGAGCTGCCGGCTGTGGCTGCGCCGGTCAAAGATGCTGAACCGGTCGATCCATCACTATTAGCAATCGCCGAAGCACTCGCTGCACAGGAGGCGAGGCTCGCAAAACTGGAAGGGGGTGTCTCGAAATGATCTACACATATATGGTGCCGGTGTATGCTCTACTTGTCAAAGGCGGCAAATATGCGATCTCAGCTGAAGGCAATACGAATAGCCTACCGGTCGTGCCGGATGAATATCAGATGCTGGTCGCTGAAAAACTGGCCGCTGAAAAAGCCGCATAAAATCGAAAGGATGATAACATGATACTTAACTTTTTACTGAATTTGTATTCGACAACAGAGCTTAAAATTTTGGCTATTGCCGGAATTGCAGGGGCTGCAATCTCACGGGCGATAGGCGGGTTTGATGTCCAGATCGAAATGCTGATGTTTTTCGTTTCGTTGGACTACATCACGGGGATGTATGCTGGATGGAAAACAAAGCAGCTTTCTAGCCAGATTGGATTCAAAGGAATATTGAAAAAGGCAACGATTTTTATAGTCGTTGCCTTTTTTTATGCCGCTGATCTGATGCTTAACACCAATACCCTGCGCTACATGGCCATTTGCGGCTATGGAGTGCTGGAACTTGTGAGCATTATCGAAAATGCGGACCGTGGCGGATGGGGGAGCTTATTCCCCTATTTCGTCAGAGATAAATTAGCTCAAATAAAAACAGAGCGTAAGCTATAAGAGAGGATGATATCAATGAAAGTATTTTTAAACCCAGGACACGCCCCGGGAATCGATTCTGGGGCCGTAAACAGAAATCTTGATCTGCAGGAGTGCTATGTAGCGTTGAATATCGGTACATTGGTTAAGGGGTATCTCGAGTCAGCCGGTTGCGAAGTCGAATTGCTGCAGTCGGATAATCTCGCAGGGGAGTCACCGGCTTATCCGTGTGTCTGTAATAGGGCCAATGATTCGTTGGCGGATGTGTTTGTCAGCCTGCACTGTAATGCAGCCAATCAGATGGCGCAGGGGACTGAGATTGAAGTATATCGGCATGGTGATGTATCTGAGGTTTTAGCTGAGTCGATCCAGCAGCAGATTGTCGATGCTCTCGGCACCATTGACCGCGGCATCAAAGACCGGCCAAATCTTGCCGTACTGCGGAACACCGACATGCCGGCAGTGCTTGTCGAAATGGCATTTATTGACCAGGATGACGATGCAGCTTTGCTCCGGGACCGGGCAGATGATTTTGCCCGTGCAATCGCTCGAGGGATTACAGACTATCAAATTAAAATGGAGGAATCGAAATGAACGAGAAAATTAAAATGGACATCGAAAAAATGCAGGCTGCAATCGAACAATTGAAAGCCGGCGGCGAAGAATTGTTTGTCGACCAGATCACGGCTATCCAGGCGAATATTGATGCGCTAAAAGCCGAGGCGGCGGCCGCCGTCGACGAGCTTGCTGGGCAGGTAAAGGCTGCAGAACAAAATTTTGTCGAAAAATACGGTGCGGCTATTACTCGGGCGGTAGGGATTGCTCTTCTAGTCTCGATTGCTGGCAGAGTATTCGGGGTGATTTGATGGATAAGATAAAAGAATACGCGCAAAAATATAAGGTGCCGTTGATTGCTGGCACCTTTATTGTTTTGCTTATCAGTATGTATTTTATTGGTAAGCATAATGCCGCGGCGGTCGCCGAAGATCAGCAGCCGGTAGAAATATCGCAGGACTTGCTTGATAATACCAATGCGCTGCAGAACAAGCTTGATATCTCTGAGCAAAACGCCAAGCTGCTGCAAACATCCCTTGATAAAGTGCAGGCCGGAAAAACGCAGCCAGTGGCTAATTACTATGTCACAGCTCCGACCGTAGAGCGGGCCGCAACGATTGTTGAAAAGCAGATTGCAGCCAATGATCCTACGCTACCACCGGTCGCTCTGGAAAAGACCGATAGAACCGTTGTGACGCCGATCACAAAAGATGCATCCGGACAGGTGCTGCCGGCAGATCAGCAGAAGGTTGATGTCTATAAAATTGATTTACGCAAAGATCATAGGATCAAGGCAGGCGTGACCGTAGTCGACAGCACAGCATACGAAACGATTGGATATGAGCAGGGCAGAGTTGAAGCCCTGGCGCATTTTAGTGGGACGAATTTTAAGGGTGGCTCGGTAATGTATAATGTGGTAGAATGGTAAGTAAATAAACAAAAGTCGAGACTTTGATTAAAAAGGGTCTCGACTTTTGTTTGACCATATTTTGACCTGACTTTATTTTAGAAAAGAAAAGTTTTTCATGCAATACATATAAAATCATACATATTATATAGAAGAAAACAGGCAAAAATATGGTGAAATACCAACAGGAAGTGGGGCGTGAGCCTTGAAGAAAATTGTCATTGCCACCAAGAACAAGGGCAAGGTCCGTGAAATGATTGATGCCTTTGCCGGAATGCCAGTAGAACTTATATCACTAGCTGAATTTGGCAATTTGCCGGATGCAGTGGAAGACGGGCAGACCTTTGCCGAAAATGCGCTGATCAAAGCCAGGTTTTATGCCCAGCAGACAGGCTGTGCCTGCCTGGCCGATGATTCCGGACTGGAAGTTGATGCGCTCGGAGGCGCTCCCGGTGTTTATTCGGCTCGCTTTGCCGGTGAAAATGCCGATGATGACGCCAATAATAAAAAGCTTTGCCGGGAACTTGAAGCTTTGGGGTGTTTGGAGTCACAAGGGCGTTACCGCTGTGTGCTGGCATTTGTCGATGAAACGGGACAGGAGCTTTTAAGTGATGGCGTTTGTGAAGGCCTTGTGCGGACTCAAGCTGCCGGCAGTGAGGGCTTTGGCTATGATCCGTACTTTTTTGTGCCGGAGATTGGCTGCACAATGGCGCAGCTGCCGCTGGAAGAAAAAAAGCAGATAAGTCATCGCGGGGCGGCGCTTCGAGCGATGTCAGTGCAGCTGGCGGGGTATTTGAAATGAAGATTGGCATCATCAGTGATACGCATGGTGATTACGGAGCGATTGCAGCAGCGGTAGAGGCAGCAGGGAAAGTGGATCTTTGGCTCCATGCTGGAGACTGCTGTGATGATGCCAACTATCTGGCTAAAGCATCACAGACAAAAGTGATCGGTGTGATGGGCAACTGCGACTGGCCGGCGCCGGGGCGCAAGACGGATCAGATTATTGAAGCCGGCGGTCGGCGGATTTTTTTGACGCATGGCCATCTGTATGGCGTGAATCGCGGCCTTGGGGCACTGCTCGCGGAAGCTGCTGCCAATGGCTGCGATATAGCAATTTATGGTCATACCCATATTCCGGCTGAGATCAAAGCCGGCGGTGTGCTCGTTTTGAACCCCGGCAGTGTTTCACGGCCCCGTGGGGGGCATGAACCTTCGTTTGTTATACTCGATTTTTCTGACGAGCAGAGTGCCGTTCGATTTAAAAATCTGGAATAAAAAGAATTTTTTTTTTTGCAGGAGAAGTGGGACTATGTGGCTAATAAAACTTAATTGTGCGATTAAAAAACTGCCAACCACTAGGAAACAATTAAGAATTCATGCTGGTTGAACAGTCATAGACGGCAGAAAATATTTTCGGCCGTTTAAATGCTTCTTGTAGAGCACTTCATAACCGAATGCCATTCACCTTTTAAAATGCCGAAAATCTAGGCGTGGTACAAGTTGAAAGGGCTTGTGAAATGTGTTATTATGAAGCCTGCGAGTGTATTATATTTTATTATTGGGAGGGTTTATTTTGCGTACAATCCAAGTAGGGAAAATCACTGAAGAAGTAGCGCAAATGTGTAAAGAAGCTGCGTATTACTTGCCAAACGATGTTTATGAAGCTTTGAAAAAAGGCAGAGAAACCGAAGAATCTCCGGTTGGCCGTGATGTCTTAGACCAGATCATCACAAATGCGGAAATTGCCAAAGCAGAAGACAGACCAATCTGCCAGGATACAGGGATGGCGATCATCTTTGTCGAAGTCGGACAGGATCTGCACATCGAAGGCGGCAGCCTTGAAGACGCAATTAATGCTGGTGTAGCCAAGGGGTACACGGAAGGCTATCTGCGCAAATCGGTCGTAGCAGAACCGCTGTTTGACCGCAAAAACACGCAGAACAACACACCGGCGGTCATCTATACGAAAATTGTTGATGGTGATCAGCTAAAAATTCAGTTGGCTCCGAAAGGTTTCGGCAGTGAAAATAAATCAGGGATAAAAATGCTTGTGCCAGCTGATGGCGTTGAAGGCGTCAAAAAAGCCGTGCTCGATATCATCAAGCATGCAGGTCCTAATCCTTGTCCGCCAATGGTTGTCGGCGTCGGTATCGGCGGTACGATGGACCGGGCGGCAGTGCTCTCAAAACAGGCACTTCTCCGTCATACGAATGTTCGCAATGCGCATCCGCAGTATGCACAGCTTGAAGAAGAACTGCTCGAAATGATCAACAAGACTGGTATTGGCCCGCAGCTTGGCGGTACAACGACGGCTCTTGCGGTCAATATTGAGTGGGGTGCTACTCATATTGCTGGTTTGCCAGTTGCTGTAACGATCTGCTGTCATGCTATGCGTCATGCAGACCGTACTTTATAATAAAAGTAGGAGGAGAAGATAAAATGGCTGAAAAAATACGCATTACCACACCGTTGACAGAAGAAAAATCCCGTACATTAAAAGCTGGTGACAGCGTTCTTATTACCGGTACGATTATCAGCGCCCGCGATGCTGCTCATAAGGCAATGACGGAAGCACTGGCTCGTGGCGAAAAACTGCCGGTCGACTGGACGAACCAGATCGTCTATTATCTTGGCCCTACGCCGGCAAAACCAGGCGATCCGATTGGCTCTTGTGGCCCGACTACAGCTGGCCGCATGGACGCTTATACACCGACTATGCTCGAACAGGGCATCAAAGGTATGGTGGGAAAAGGTTCCCGCGATCCTAAGGTTGTTGAGTCGATGAAAAAGCACGGGGTTACATATTTTGCCGCGGTTGGCGGAGCTGCAGCCCTGATCGCTAAATCTGTTAAAAAATACGAAGTTCTTGCTTATCCGGAACTTGGCCCGGAAGCGGTTGCTGCGCTTACCGTAGAAGATTTCCCGGCTATAGTTGTCATCGATTCAGAAGGAAATAACTTCTACGAAATGGGCCAGGCCCCTTATCGTAAGTTATAATATATTTCCCGAGAGGGAAGAAAGCATATAGGAGGATTAAGAATGAACACAACTTTTTATCTTCGCCGTTTGCATTCTCTCTGTGGTATTGTACCGGTTGGATTATTCCTGCTGGAACATGTATTCACAAATGCATCTGTACTTGGCGGACCAAAACCATTTAATGAGGCGGTAGCCAAATTGGCAGCTATTCCGCACGAAATCATGCTCCCATTGGAAATTTTTGCGATTGCAATCCCGTTCTTGTTTCATGGCATTTATGGCGCTTATATCGCACTTCAGGCAAAAAACAATCCTGGTCAGTATGGCTATGTGCGCAACTGGCAATTCGCTCTTCAGAGATGGACCGCTTGGTTTGTAGCAGCGTTTTTAGTTTGGCATGTTGTCGTTCTGCGCATCATGGTTAAAGGTGGCGGTACGCCGATCACGTATGAACTCTTGCAGAATTATTTCAGCAACCCAATCGTATTCGTACTCTACACGTTAGGTATGATTGCTGCAATTTTCCATTTCTGTAATGGTTTAACAACCTTTACCATGACTTGGGGCATTGCCAAAGGACCGCGCGCACAGTCCGTTGTATCGAAACTTTTCATGGGACTTTGTGCATTGTTATCCCTCGTTACAATCATCTTTATGGGCAGCTATCTTGCATAAGCAGTCTGTAAAATTTTAGAATAAGGAGAGAACCTACGTGAAAGCTAAAAATAATATTATTGTTGTAGGTGGCGGTTTATCCGGTTTGATGGCTACCATAAAGATTTGCGAAGCTGGTGGCACAGTCGATTTATTCTCGTACTGTCCGGTAAAACGTTCGCATTCGCTCTGTGCACAGGGCGGAATCAACGCCTGCATGAATACAAAGGGTGAAAATGACTCGGTTTGGGAACATTTCGATGACACCGTATATGGCGGTGACTTCCTCGGTGACCAGACTGCCATCAAAGGCATGGTTGAGGCTGCGCCGAAGCTCATTAAAATGTTCGATCGTATGGGCGTTCCGTTTACCCGTACAGCAGAAGGTGTGCTTGACCTTCGTAACTTTGGCGGACAGAAAAACAAACGTACTTGTTTTGCCGGTTCGACGACAGGCCAGCAGCTTTTATATGCACTTGATGAACAGGTTCGCAGTTGGGAAGTAAAAGGCGCAGTTACGAAATATGAATTCTGGGAATTCATTAAGATCATCAAAAACAAAGAAGGCGTTTGCCGCGGTATCGTAGCCCAGAACATGAACTCAATGGAAATCCGTGCGTTCCGTGGGGATACGACAATTTTGGCAACTGGCGGCCCGGGCATGATCTTTGGCCGTTGTACAGCATCGACGATCTGTAATGGATCCGCTGTATCGGCTGTATACCAGCAGGGAGCACATCTTGCCAATGTCGAATTCATTCAGATTCATCCGACAGCAATTCCGGGTACAGACAAAAACCGTCTGATGTCGGAAGCCTGCCGCGGTGAAGGCGGTCGTGTATGGACATATAAAGATGGCAAGCCTTGGTATTTCCTCGAAGAAATGTATCCGGCATACGGCAACCTCGTGCCGCGTGATGTTGCATCGCGCGCAATTTACGATGTCTGCGTAAACCAGCATTTAGGCATCAATGGTGAAAACAGAGTATATCTCGACCTTTCGCACATCGATGGCGAATACCTCGAACGCAAGCTCGGCGGCATTCTTGAAATGTATTCGGAATTTGTGGGCGATGATCCGCGTAAAGTTCCAATGCAGATTTATCCGTCGGTTCACTATTCTATGGGTGGTATCTGGGTTGACATCAAACACAACACAAACGTTCCGGGGCTGATGGCTTCCGGGGAATGTGATTACCAGTACCATGGTGCAAACCGTCTCGGGGCAAACTCCCTGCTGTCGGCTGCTTATTCTGGTACGGTTGCTGGTCCGGAAGCTATTCGCTGGGCCAATGAAGGCGATAAGGGATCGGATCTTACCGATGAAGATCTCGCTAGCGCTAAACAGGTATGCGTAGATGAATATGAAGCTATCCTGAAAATGGACGGCACGGAAAATGCGCATGAACTTCATCATGAACTCGGCGATCTGATGAACCGCTATGTCACGATCGTTCGTGTCAATAAAGAACTCGATTATTGCTATGACGAAGTTAAGAAAATCCTCACTCGTTGGGATAACATTGGTGTATCGGATAAGAGCCGTTGGGCCAATCAGGAAGCTATGTTTGTAAGACAGCTTCGCAATATGATCATCTATGCTTTGACAGTTACTAAAGCTGCTCGTACGCGTGATGAAAGCCGTGGGGCTCATTACAAAATCGAATTCCCGCAACGCGATGATGAAAAATTCCTCAAGACAACGATTGCCGACTTCGATACCACAACAAATGATGTAAAAATCAGCTACATTGATTTCGATCATTCGCAAATCAAGCCGCGTCCTCGTAACTACGCTGTGGCTAAGAAGGAGGAAAAATAAGAATGGCAGATCAGAACAAAAAGATGGTAACCTTTATCATAGAAAGACAGGATAGCCCGACAAGCGCTCCTTACACAGAAGAGTTCGAAGTTGCTTATCGCCCGGCCCTCAACGTTGTTGCGGCTCTGATGGAAATCCAGAAGAATCCGGTAACGAAAAGCGGCAAAAAGACGACAGCTGTTGTCTGGGAATGCAACTGTCTGGAAAAAGTCTGCGGTGCCTGCATGATGGTCATCAATGGCAAAGCACGTCAGGCCTGCGCAGCCCTGATTGATCAGCTTGAACAGCCGATTCGCCTGGCACCGGCTCGCACATTCCCGGTCATCCGCGATCTCGCGATTGACCGTGCGGTTATGTTTGAAAGCCTCAAACGCGTTCAGGGCTGGGTTAAGGTTGACGGTAGCTGGGAAGTTAAGGATGCTCCGATCCAGAATCCTTACACAGCACAGACGGCATATGAGATTTCTCACTGCATGACTTGCGGCTGCTGTATGGAAGCTTGCCCGAATGTTGGGACACAGTCCGACTTTATCGGACCGGCACCGACGGTACAGGCACATCTCTTCAATCTTCATCCGCTCGGAAAATTCGACAAGGAAAAGCGCTTGAATGCCCTGATGGAAAAAGGCGGCATCACAAGCTGCGGCAACAGCCAAAACTGTGTCGAAGCCTGCCCGAAACAGATTAAATTGACGACTTACTTGGCACAGCTTAACCGCGATGTGAACAAGCAGGCCCTCAAAAACATCTTCAATAAATAAAAAAATGACCCGTTCCTATTGGAACGGGTCATTTTTTATCTAATACTATAGAATAATATACCAAAAAAAACTGAAAAGAATAAAATTGTATTTGCTGAAAATCGATGTGATCCAGCTAAGATTAAACTGATAAGGAAGATGGAAAACAAAAATATATCGGGTGAATCAGATAAAAAAATATTTCCTAAAATGATAAAACTAAAAGTAGAGACAACTAAAACAATTCCGGCTAGAAACCCTGCAGTTGCCGGGTATTTATTTAGCTTTTTATAAAAATGTTGTGATAATAAGACTAAAAAAGGAGGAATAATCAAAGCAATTGTTGCTAAAATAGCTCCTGGTAGGCCAACAGAAAGTTTGCCCAGGCTGACAATCCATAGTCCGTTGGGTCCAGGAGCCAGCTGACCAATTGTTAAAGCTTCTGTAAACTGTTTTTCAGTAGGCCCAAGCACGGGAAATAAAATCTGCGTGTAATAAGGGTAAGGGGCCAAAGCCGCCAGTAGAAAAAAGAACCGCTTTTAAAATGGTTGAAAAGAAAAAGAACCAATTCATAAAAATCTCCTCCGGCTTTTCTCGATAAGAATATAAGCAAATCCACCAATAAGAGCGCCTAATCCATATAGCCAGATGATGCCTATTTGAAAAATTTGATAAAAAAAGAAGGTTAGAGCAAGAATGCTCAATAGAAGAAAAAATGGAAAAGTACCTGCCTGGCGTCCTTTTTCTAAAATTGGTTTTACATTGCGATAATTTGTAATACACGAAATACCAAAAATAGAAGCGAAAGCAGTCCGAATGCCATGCTGTACAATAGGGAAATCATAAAATAGCAAATAGATAGAAGATAATAAGATTGTAATTAATGCACTTGGTAATATTAATCCTAAAACAGAGAGAAGGCTGCCCTTCCAGCCAGCGAGGCGGTATCCAATTAAAATAGTATAAGCCAAAATATTAATTCCGGGCGTAATTTGCCCAATACCAATAATTTCAGAATAATCAGTTTCTGTTAATAATTTCAATTTATAAATAAATGTATTTTGAATCATGAATTGTACAACTGTGCCTCCGCCAAAAGAAAAAGTTCCTATATATATCCAATAAAAAAATAGCAGTTTCCCTGAAATTTTATGCAGATTACCTGCCTTTCCAGTAGCCGGTAGAAACAAATGCAAAACCTCCTAGAAGTTGATTTACTGTTATATGCATTATAGAAAATATAGAAGTAAATTAAGTGAAAAACAATAAGGAGATGAGTATTTTTGCATTTGTTTTGGTAAGAGGTCACTGTAATGTAATTGTCTTTTAAAGCAAATAAAGCTATAATTGTAACGAGAATACATTCTTAATCATAGAAAGTATAAGGGAAAAGGTGAACGATATGGCAGAAAAAAAATCTGTATGGAATACATATAGTGAAACAGAAAAAAATGCATTGGAGGAATTATCCAGCGGATATCGAGATTTTTTGACAAAATGCAAGACTGAACGCGAATCGGTAAAAGAAGCGGTTCGTCTGGCTGAAGAAAATGGGTATAAGGACCTTAAAGGAATTCTTGCCGGTGAAGATCGCCTGCAGCCGGGAGACAAGGTATATGCTGTCTGCATGAATAAAGCAGTGGTGCTGTTTCATATCGGCTCTGGCCCGCTTGAACAGGGAATGGCGATTCTGGGCGCACATATCGATACCTGCCGCCTTGATATCAAGCAGAATCCACTGTATGAAGACGGAGGCCTGGCCTATCTTGATACGCATTATTACGGTGGCATAAAGAAATATCAGTGGGTGACAGTGCCGCTGGCGATACATGGCGTTGTTGCCAAAAAGGATGGAACCGTCATTGATATCACGATCGGCGAAGCAGAAGACGACCCGGTTTTTTGCGTTACGGATCTCTTGATTCATCTGGCATCAGAACAGATGGAGAAAAAAGCGGCCAAGGTTATTGAGGGTGAGGCGCTGGACCTGCTGGTTGGCAGCCTGCCACTGGCTGAAACGGAAAAAGATGCAGTCAAAGCCGGGGTCCTGCAATTGCTGAAGGATAAATATGACCTGGAAGAAGAGGACTTTCTCTCGGCGGAACTGGAAATTGTTCCGGCCGGCAAAGCCCGCGATATGGGATTTGACCGCAGCATGATTTTGGCTTATGGACAGGATGACCGTGTCTGCTCCTATGCCTCTTTGGTTGCTATGCTTGAAACGGAAGCTGGCGAGACGACTACCTGCTGCCTGCTGGTGGACAAGGAGGAAATTGGCAGCGTTGGTGCAACCGGAATGCAGTCAAAATTCTTTGAGAATACAGTTGCTGAACTTATTGATCGCATGGGAACCTATTCAGAGCTTACACTTAAGCGTTGTCTGGCAAATTCCCGGATGCTGTCGTCTGATGTAACCTGTGGCTATGATGCCCTGTTTGCCAGTTCTTTTGATAAGAAAAACGTCGCTTATCTTGGGCAGGGGATGGTATTCAATAAATTTACCGGCTCACGTGGCAAATCAGGATCAAATGATGCCAATGCGGAATATCTCGGCCGGATTCGGGCGATGATGGAAAAGCACAATGTCAAAATTCAAATGTCGGAGCTGGGTAAGGTAGATCTTGGCGGTGGTGGCACAATCGCCTATATTATGTCGCTCTATGGAATGCAGGTAATCGACAGTGGAGTGGCGGTGCTCAATATGCATGCCCCGTGGGAAGTTACAAGCAAGATCGACATTTATGAAACGAAAAAAGGCTATCAGGCATTTCTACTGGAAGCCTAAAATAATGGAAGGCGCGCATGAAGCGCGCCTTTTCTGCAGGAGAAAGGAGTCCGTATGAAGTTTGGCATCCGGCTGGGTTTGGTCCTCAGCGCATTTTGTTTACTTGTGGATAGTTGTGTTTCGGCACAAGCCGAAAATTCTGCGATAGAAATCCGGGGGGTTGTTGAAGGTTTTTATGGAAAACCCTGGTCAGAGGCAGAGCGCCTGGATCAATTTTCTTTTTACCGCGAACAAGGGCTCAACACCTATATCTATGCACCGAAAAATGATCCCTATCATCGTGAACAATGGCGGCAGCCTTATCCGGCAGAAAAGATCAAAAAGCTCCAGCATCTGATTGCCGGGGCTGAGGCAAATAATGTCGATTTCGTCTTTGCGCTGTCACCGGGACTCGATATGCACTTTGGCGGGGTGAGCGGAGAACGGGATGTCGAAGCCCTGCTGGCAAAATTTGAACGGCTTTATGATATGGGGGTACGCAGTTTTGCCGTTTTTTTTGATGATATAGCAAACAAAGATGCTCCAGCCCAGACGACAGTTTTAAATGAAGTTAATCGGCGCTTTATTCATAAAAAAAGCGGGATACGGCATTTTTTTACAGTGCCGACAGAATATTTTTCCACCGATATGAAGTCAGCGGGCATGATAAAGCCTTATACACGAGCCTTTGCTGCAGCCTTGGATGCGGATATTGTTGTGCTCTATACCGGCCAGGGTGTTGTCTGTGAAGGAATAAGCCGCGAGGATATAGAAGAGATCGCGGCAATTTATCATCGCCCTATGGCTGTCTGGTGGAATTATCCGGTCAATGATTATCGGCAGGGGAAGCTGGCGCTGGGCCCGATTACAGGAATTGAAGCGGGAGCGGAGCAATTTATGACGGCCTTTATCATGAATCCAATGGAAGAGGCCAGATTATCAAAAATATCCTTGGCAACCGGAGCGGCGTATGCTGCTGCTCCCCGGCAGTATATTCCAGATGTGGCCTGGGAAAATGCTATACAATCGCAATATGGCAGTCTCGCGCCGGCTATGCATACCTTTGCGGATCATTCACAGCGCATGGAAAACAGCTGGGCCCGGACCGGCCGAGACGATGCCGGACAGCTCAGACAGCGCCTCGACCGTTACCTACAGGTTTTTCAGCAGGCCGGGGATACGGATCTTACCGCAGCTTTGCTGCGCGATGATTTTGCGGCGATGAAAAAGGCAGCCTGCGCATTGGCAGACGGGCTTAGCCCGGAGGCTAAGGCTGAATGCCGGCCGCAACTGCAGCGGCTTTATGCGCTGGCCGCTGCTGATGAGACTGCGCTGGCGATGCTGCAGAGTCAGGCTGCGGGGCAGAAGCACGTCAGTGAATACCTGCGCGGCAGGCTCCTTTGGCAGCAGCAGCAGCTTACGGCCAAGAACATTCAGCTATCGGAAAAAACTGCCGAAAAATTTATTGCCGAAGCTTTGAATCTGATCGAGGCGGAGGAGAACAGGGCTAAAGGTGAAAAAAATATGGGGCGGATGGAATGACAGAACGTTTAATTAAAAAATTTATCGCTGATTACGATGCTACAGAAAAGCCAAGGGTCAGGGAAAACTATGGAATTCTTAGTGGCTGTGTCGGCATTGCAGTAAATTTGTTGCTATTTTTATTAAAGATCGCGGCTGGTATGATGAGCGGGGCTATTTCGATTATTGCCGATGCCTTTAATAATCTGTCGGATGCCGGCTCGTCGATTGTCACGTTGCTTGGCTTTAAACTGGCTGGAAAGCCGGCCGATGAGGAGCATCCTTTTGGTCATGGAAGGATGGAATACCTGGCCGGACTCTTTATTTCGGTGGCCATTATTCTTGTCGGAGTAGAGCTTTTTCGTTCTTCTGTAGGCAAGATTTTGGTCCCGGAAAGTCTCAGCATTAATCTTGTTTCGGTGGGGATTTTAATTGCATCGATTGCGATAAAACTCTGGCTTGGGTTTTTTTACAAAAATATCAGCCAGCGGATAAAATCAGCGGCTGTTGAAGCAGCGGCACTTGACAGCTTCAACGACTGCAAGGCCACGGGGGTCGTGTTGCTAAGTCTTATCGTCTATGCTGTTACCGGACAAAATATTGATGGAACTGCCGGAGCTTTGATTGCCGGTTACATCTTTTACAGTGGGGCTCTGGCCGTCAGGGACACGGTGCAGCCGCTTTTAGGACAGGCTCCAGAGCCGGAATTTGTTGCAGATATCGAAGCTGTGGTTACATCGACCGAGCATATCCTGGGGGTGCATGACCTGATTGTCCATGACTATGGACCGGGGCGCTGTTTTGTTTCGCTGCACGCGGAGATTTCCTCGGCATTTGAGATGATGAAAGCGCATGAAATCATTGATGCCATGGAAGACCGCCTGCGGGCTCAATTTCACTGCCCGTTTACCATTCATATGGATCCGATTGATCAAAGCGATCCAATGACAGTGATCTTGTCAGAAAAAATTTTGGCAATTGTTCGCGAAATTTCGCCGGAGCTGGACTTGCATGATTTTAGGCTGACTCATGGCGGACGGGGACTGAAGCTGATTTTTGATATTGGCGTTCCGACAGGATTCCGTTATACAGATGATCAGCTGCGTAAAATGGTCCAGAAAGAAATATGCCTGCTGGATGCAAGCTATGCCGTGGTTGTGAAAATCGACCATCTTTATATTGGCAATAGTCATAATGATGAGCAGTAGATAGAAGCCGTTTAACTGGAAACTTGGATAAATACAAAAAAATGCTGCCACATATTATATGTGACAGCATTTTTTCTAAAGGCTATTTTTCAAAATTTAAAAAGTCTCGTAATTGTTTTGCTAAAAACTTAAAGTCGTCACGAGATTTTTCGTAATCTAAAGGTGATTTTTGAGGCTCTTTTATCAAAGTGACATCATCGATCCTATAGTAGCGGCAAAACCCATATTTGGAGACATGGTTATCTAAATCAACAAAATAGACATGGCGTAAAATTTCGTTTTTAAGTGAAACTGGTTTTAGCGCCACGGAGGACATCCCCGCATTGATTTCTGCTTCAGCATGTACCATCCGTTGGGAATTTTCAGTATATAGGACAGCGTGCTGGTAGAGGACGACGGTGGCCATCGGAATGACTGTCAGGGCAACGCCGATCAGTAAGGTGCGCTTGTTTTGTGGCCGAAGTAAAAATTCATGTACTTTAGGAATGATAAATACAGTCATAACGCCAATGATGAAAAATACAGCAGATCCAAATCCTGCCCGGCCAGGGAAGGAGGGGGAGGCTATCATGACTAAGTTATTAACAACAGCCAAAGCGATTAGTGCTATGACGTGCCAGCCGGCCGGGTGAATGTTTGCAAAATGCTGCCAAAAATCGCGCGTTTTTAGCGGGGTAAGTTCCCTGCTTCGCAAATGCCATTTGCGGGAAATATATTTTGTCAGCTGTACAACGATAAGCAGATAAATTAGCAATTCTTCAAGACCAGAAAGGGTTGTAAAAAGTTGCTCTTTTAAATGGGCATTGCCAATGCCAAATATACCGGACAGAGCTTTATACAAAATAGTGCTGGTAAAGAAGGAGAAAAAAGAACCATTCATTTTTGAAAATATCATTAAGAAAATGGTGGAGATTCTTAACGCTGAAGCTACCTTGAAATGGAAACCGCTATCAGTGCGACCCGTTTGTTTGATTTTTCCGTACGCAAGAAGAGCGATCCGGCAGGCTATTATTAAAAAAACTATTGCCGGTAGTAGTCCTAATGATATTTCAATTCCGGCACCAAGCTGATTGAGAATGTGACCGAAAAAAGGCGTCTTATGATCTACGTAACGAACATAATTTCCCGGGGCGAGGACCAAAAATAAAAAGCCAATAACAGAACCGATGAAGCCGGCGACCATCCATTTTTTTAAACTGTTTTTTTTGTAATTGTAGGCCAACAGCAGGAAAATGATCAGATTCATTGTTGCGGCGGTATTTTCAATAGTCCAACCGGCGATTATGCCGCCTAAAAACATTCCACTGATGGCAAAGCGGCTATCCTGAAAAAGTGGTTTGTTCAAAAAATTAAAGTGATAGGGTAGAAAAAAAGCAAAAATAAGAACAGCCGTCAATAAATAAACACAAGCGCCGGTCATCCAAATATTTACTAAAGCAAAATCAGGGAGTCCAAACCAACAGAACATAATGATCAGCCCTAAAATACAGGGATTAAATTGCCAGGTTATTTTCTGCTGGGAATGCCAATATATAAGGATAATCAAGGCCACAAATAATAGTGCGTTAAAGGGATTAAACCACTCCTTTCCCCAAAGCAGAAAGCTGTCTAAAACAAAGAAATCGACCATGCGGCCGCCGTGTGTGAAATAATGAAAATATAAAGACTGAAAAACATCGGACATGTTTGTTATTTTTTCAAATGTTCCCCATACCAAAGCGTATTCATAATCATCCCGGTGCAGTGGCATTAAGATATTCAGGGCTAACATATAGAAAAATGTAACACCTAACATAGTCCAAGAAACTAAATTCCCTTTTGATAATTTACTGGATCCTTCCAAAATATAAAGTCGCTCCTTTTCTAGCTGTGTATTAAGCAAATTTAATTTTCGCACATAATTTGTCCGTAGGCAAGCCTTTTACATAAAAACATTGTCCCTGTAAAAGGCTGGGATAAAAAAGACGTGAATTCGCTTAAACACGAATGATAATATCTCATATTCTATCACGTTTAAGGGTCCTTTAAAAGTTTACGGAGTAGTATGCTTTAATATTTGACGTGCAGATAGGGTGAGATGTTTTGTCAATGATTTACAGAAATAAAACATTGACAAAACAAAGGCGAATCGATATAATATATTTTGTGGTTGACGGGGCATGGCTCAGTTTGGTAGAGCACCTGGCTTGGGACCAGGGGGTCGCAGGTTCGAATCCTGCTGCTCCGACCATCAATCGCGCCTATAGCTCAGTTGGATAGAGCAACGGCCTTCTAAGCCGTGTGTCGAGCGTTCGAATCGCCCTAGGCGCACCATTTGTATATAAAGGTTCTAGCAATTTTGCTAGGACTTTTTTTATATTTTGGAGGAATTGTGTAAAAAGATAAACCTCTAGGTTAATGGGTGTAGGGTCCATTAATTTAGAGGTTTATTTTAAATAATGATATAGAAAATTACAGAGAGATTTTGACCTTATACAGTGGCTGTGGGGGAATTGCTTTTTAATTTTTGAGATAAATCTTCTATAGCCCCGGTGTTCTCATAGAAATATAAAGCAGCATTATTGCGGCTGCCTGTCTCTACCACGGCAAAGGTTCTGGTAAAGGGCGGACAATCAGAATTATTGTCGATCCAAGTGCCTGAATTTATATAAAATTTCTGATCGTTTTGCTGAAAATCGGGGACATGTGTATGACCAAAGATAACCACCTTGTAAGGGCTATTCGTGCCGTTTAAATATTGGTTTTGTGCACATTTATAAAAATATTGTTTTGTCTCCGCTTCAGCACCTGCTTCTGTGAAAGGAATTTTTTGCCATACATTGTTTTGTTCCTGCCGCTCATCCCAAGAACGCTGAAAATTCCGGAATAATACAGGCGATGAAATGATACCATCGGGCTGGTTTACTGGATACATGTCTTTTAGGGAATACTTTCCGTTTAGACCGCAGCTTTTAATGTTAAATACTTTTTCGTCAAAACCGCTGTTTTCAGTTATTCTGCCAAATAATCGCGCTAATGTTTTTGCGTATATATAGGCTTCGACCTGGTCGACATCTTCTCCCCCGACTTTTTGTGATATATGGGGATAATTCTTTTTTATGTGAGGTTTTCCCTCAAGTACCCAGCTACAACCCATGCGAGCATAAAAATATCCTGGGGGATACATGGTCTCTGTGCTATTAAAAAGCTCGGCATTGGATATTCTGTCCGGAGCTGAGTAGGGATCGTAGCGATGGCTGTGCTCGATGACGATTTCCTGCTGATCCCCGGTGATATATCGCCCCAGTCCTTTGCTATCCCGGGCTTCGATGATTCCTGGCAATAGCTGACTTAAAATGCCAGAGGACATATTCATATCGTGGTTTCCGACGACGTATACAAGTTTAATGCCAGCGCCCATTACCTGCTTGAGCGCATCTAGAACAACTTGATTATTGCGACCTACCTGAATAAAAAACTTTGTCATATTTACTATGGGAGCATAATGCAATGGCAGGAACCATTCGTCAAGAAAATCTCCGGCAATAACAAGTTCCCTTACATCCGTCGTATGCTGCAGTCGTTGTAAAAACTCAACGAAGAGGTCCCTGTTATTTACTGTCTCGGCAAAGTTGTCATCAATGCCAAAATGCAAATCACTGACGACAACAATTTTATTTTTTATGGAATTTGCGGGCCATAAAGGTTGAACAGAAGACTTTGCTGCAATTGCAAAATTTGATAATGAAAATGGATCCATAATTGTCATCAGGGAAATACTGCTTACTGCGGCTCCTTTAATAAATGCACGTCTGGATAACTTGGGTGTCTGTGTCATTCTTAAGCCTCCCTTATTTATAAGTTTCCCCTTGCATTCCTTTGAGCTTTAAAATTGTCAGTACTGCGTTTGTTGGCTCAAAATGTACCTTTTAAACCTATAAATTATTATACTAAATTATAGCAGCTTTGTATTGTTTATTTTAGAAAATTTGCATTATTTAGATATCTGCTGATGCGTTGTTTTTATGAACGCTATAGGCTATTATATTTTTAATACCTAGAGAGTATTTCCAAAGAAAGGAGGTATTTTAATGGAAGAAGAAGCTCTAAAAACGATAGTTCTCGACAAGATGACAAAAATTTGCCTGTGTAAGGCGATCAGCCGTGCCACGATAAAAAAGGCAATTGCCAATAAGGCGGATACGGTAGAAAAAGTGCAGAAAGCAACTGGCGCAGGTAGTGGAGCCTGTCATGGACGGCGCTGCACAGCCAAAATAGAGGAATTGCTAAACCTCGAAAAGTAAGTGCAAAGAGCCCATGCTTTTTACAGATGGGAAAGAACCCCGACAGAGACGATAGCCGTTTCTGCCGGGGTTCTTTCGATAGGGGCCTTTATTTTCTGTACCGTAGATAAAAGTATCAGGTGCTTTTACCGCCAGAGGCAAAGAGCTGGTTGCGACCGGATTTTTTTGCTTCATACAGGGCTTGATCGGCTTGGCGCAGCAAGTCATTCCAGTCCTTGGTTGTATCTGAGTGGAAGGCAATTCCGACGCTAAGCGTGGCTGTTATCGGAGCATTATTCCAAATGACAGTTAAGGCAGTAGCCTTCTCTCTGAGTTGACGGATCTTTTCGAGAAGTTGTTCCCGGTTCGCTGTAAGAAATACGATGATGAATTCATCGCCGCCGTAGCGGAAAAGCTGTCCGTGATTTTGCAAATGTGCCGACAAGAAATGGCTGAGTTCTATCAGATAGGCATCCCCGGCCTGATGGCCATGGGTGTCGTTGATTGTTTTAAAATAGTCGACATCAAGCCAGGAGACAGCACAATTTGGCCAAGAGTGAAAGTTCTCTTGGTTCAGCAGACGATCCATCGAGCGGCGATTTTGCACCTGAGTCAGCGGATCGAAACACGCCTGCTTTTGCAGCTCTAGTCCCAGGTGATGTGTGATCAGCCATAAGTAGCATAGGGAAAGTGCTGAGGCGATGGCGATGTAGCCGATAAGGATGATCGTTGCCAGAAAATCTGCCTGTAAAAAAATTTCGGTAGCTTTATTGAGCCGGAGCAGGCGCAGTAGGCTCAATATGAGGTAAAGTGCTAAAATTCCCAGCAACAGATGCAGCGGAGGCGAGTTTTTCGGTCGGATGTTCATGATCGTATAAATACTGAGACTGCAGTAAACAATAGACGTTAGGCAAAAAACGATGACTCGGCAAAAAAACGAGGGAAAAAGATAGGTGAAACAGAGTATCAAAACTCCCTGTAGCAGAAAGATGCTATACATCGCGGGGCGCAGTGGGTTTTTCTGCCCTGTATAGTGGCAGATCCCCTCCTGCAAGGCGACAAAACAGGCAGCAAAACTGATATTGCAAAGAACAATTGATAAAAAATCGCTGATGCTGCCACGCAGTGCAATCAGCACGGTCCCGGTAGCTCCCATAAGCAGACTAAAGCTGAAGTACTTGATAAGGGATCTTGCCGATTTGGAGTAGTACCAGGCCAGCAGCAAAATCGCTGTGTTGATAATGATGATGATGGTTCCGGTAAGAAATACCGTGCGAATATCAAATTCCATGAGAAAGCCCCTTATCTGCGAAAAATTTTGTACAAAATTAATATGGAGCGCTGCCGAAAATAATATGTATATTATTTATAATAGCAAAAAAATACCGGTTTTAGAATATTGAGAATAAATTTAGGTAAAATAAAATTTTTTTCGATAAAAAAGCAGGTCTCTGCGCAGGGGCAAAGGCCTACTTGCTTATCGGGGGAATATGTTTAATAGAACTGTGGCTAATGATAAGGAAAATTTTAAGGCAGCAACTGCTACCAAGAAAATAGGGAGTCTTGCGTGCTAAGGAATTTATTAGAGAATAAAACTTAACGCTGGCAGCAGATATAAGAGGATACCAAGCACGCAGACGGTGATGATTGCCGGCGAACTATCGCTATGGGCCTTAAAGGTGAATTCACCGATCAAACGCGTTAGCCAGAAGAAGGCGATTCCGACGAGCAGATCGCGCCCCAGGCCTGTCGTCAGCAGTTCCTGTGGATAACGAAGGCTGAGATAGGCGGTTAAAAGCAGGAAAACACAAACGGCGACAGCCAGCATTTGAATGACGGCCCGATTTGTTTTTGACATACGGGGAAGCTCCTCCTGCCAATTTAAAAAACCAAACCGCCAAAACATTGCGTGAAAAAAGAAAAAGAATACATGATAGATGCCACCGGCTAACAGAAAAAACTGAAATATATCCATGGGATCAACTCCTTATGTTTTGTAAAATACAGCTGCAACCGTAGTATCCTGCATTTTATTGTTTCTTTCAAATCATATTTGGTATAAAATTAATTCATTAGAAGAATAAATGAGGGGCGTTTATGGATTTTGAACAGCTGGAAAATTTCCTGGTAGTTGCTAAGTATCAGCATTTCAGTAAGGCGGCAGAAGAAATTTGCCTGTCGCAGTCATCGCTGTCAAAACAGATTGATCGGCTTGAAAAGGAATTTTGTGTAAAATTTTTTACCAGAACAACGCGTAGGGTTCATCTGACTGCAGCCGGAAGAGAATTCTGCCAGTATGCAAGAAATATTCTCAATGAACGGGACCGAACAAAACAGCAGATGCGAAAGTATACAGCCCTGGAGGCAGGCAGCATTATCCTGGGCTCTTCCTCTCCGTTGACCAATCTGTTGAATTTACCGGCCTTTATGATCGCGTTTCAACGGGAATATCCGGGAATCGAATTACAGCTGCGAGAAAGCGGCAGCAAAAACCTGTTGGAATGGAGCAGAAATTCAGTAATTGATGCGGCGATTTTGCCGGTGATGGAACGAGAGGTGTTAGCACGGAATTTTGATCTTTATCCGCTGTTGACAGATAAACTGGTGATTATTGCCGGGAAAAATCATCCGTTGCGGCAAAAAAATGCATAAGTCTGGCCGAGGCTGCTAAGACAAAATTTATTTTCATGGACCGAAATTCCTTTGCCCATGCTATCTGCCTGGCGGCGTGTCAGCGAGCAGGCTTTGAGCCGGAGGTCATTCATGAGAGCGGATATCTCGATACAATAGCTGGCCTGGTGGAAGGCGGGCTCGGAATTTCCCTGGTGAATTCGCGGATCGCTGCTGACCTGGCGGCCGACCATGCGCTGGAGGTGCTGCAGCTAAAGGACACTTGTGATGTCGAGGTAGCACTGCTCATTCGCAAGGATCTAAGGCACATTGAATGCATCAAGTGTTTTACAGCTTTTTTGCTAAACTGGCAAAAGGGAATAAGGCCGAAATGAAAATAAAACAACGACCAGCCAATAATAAGGCTGGTCGTTGCTTTATTTTATCGCCTTGCGGCGCCGAGGGGCTCTTGCGGGTAAAGCTTATCGAGTAAAGTCCGTAAAATTAAGGTGTGGGCGGAGCTGTCGATTTGCGGACGACGATTTCTGACCCAATCAGCATTTTGACGACTTCGCTGTGTTTTTTCTGGATCATTTGGATAAGGCGCTCGACGGCATGTTCTCCCATGGCTTTTTTATGGATTTTCAGTGTTGTCAGTTCCGGGGTGCTGACTGAGCTCATGATCAGATCATCAATGCCGGTAACCGAGATATCAGTAGGAATTCTTTTGCCCAGTCGTTTCAATGCCTGCATCGTGCTCAGTGCCAGTAGATCATTGGCGGCGAGAATTGCTGTCGGCAGATCGTCGGGATTCAGTTGTTGCAGCAGCATGGCCCCGGAGGCTTTGAGCTCGGGACTGATCGTGTAGATGTATTTATTCTCGAGCGGCAGGTTAAAACTGCTCATGGCTTGCTGGAAGCCGCGCTGGCGTGATTTTAGATTATCGAGGTCATAGCTGCAGGTG
Source organism: Selenomonadaceae bacterium (assembly GCA_963678095.2). Taxonomy (GTDB): domain Bacteria; phylum Bacillota; class Negativicutes; order Selenomonadales; family Selenomonadaceae. The sequence continues at coordinate 50,540 of CAXXXP010000001.1, forward strand.
ACATGGCCGATTTTTCTATGACCGAGATCATGCAGATGCTTTAGGGCCGTGAAAACCGCGAGGGCATTGTCCATGACAACCGCATTAATATTGACGTTGAGCATTTCATTGTCGACGACGACAAGCGGAGCGCGAAAGCGTTTGAGCATGGCGGAATTTTCGGTGCGAAATTCTGTGCCGAGAAAAATAATGCCATCATCATCTTCCCGATTGATTTCCGCCACCATTTTATCAAAATTGCGGGAAGTTACATTGGTGATTTTTAAGTTCATTCCCGCTTTTCGCGTCGAATTTTCGATGCCGTCAATCACCCGGGAAATAAAATCCCCGTTATGATTGACCATATGTCCTTCATCCCGGTATTTGACGAAGCGGATGCTGCCGTGCGGGCTGAGGGAAGTCTCCCGCTTTTGCAGGGTGTAGCCGACCTCGTTGATTACATCCCAGATTCTCTTGCGGGTAGCGGGGCCGACTCCGGATTTATTGTTCAGGACCAGTGAAACTGTAGTCTTTGAAACATTAGCTAATTTGGCGATATCTTCTATAGTCATCATAAATGCTCCTCGTCGCTGTTAATTTATATATGCCATAAGACGGATTGCCATTAAGACAGAAGACTGTCGGAAGGAAACGGTGGCAGTATTATAAAATTTTATCATATTTTCTGCCATAAAGATATTTAAGATTTTAAGAACATTGTTTAGTGGATGTTTATAAAAAGTTTAGTTGATTATTTCTTGGGCTTTGAGGATTTTATAAATAAAAAAATCCTTATAAATAAAGTTATCACTACTTTTGTCAGCTGTCAATTTATTTTTAAAAATTTTCACAATATATTGACATGCCTGAAAAGTGATGATACTATTATGCTAAACAAAATAAATAGTTTACTTATAGTTCAGTGATAATTTAGTTGGTGTTTGTCGTGAAATTAAAGAGGAGGAGTTAACGTGCAAAGAATCCTGAACAAACCAAGTGATTATGTGGACGAAATGTTAGAGGGGATTTATCTGGCGCATCCGGAGCTTGTTACATATGTTGACAAGGATAAGCGTTGTCTGGTTTCCACGCGTAAAAAGCAGGGGAAGGTGGGCATTGCCACGGGTGGCGGGTCAGGACATCTGCCTCTTTTTTTGGGTTATGTGGGGCAAGGCTTGCTCGATGGGTGCTGCGTGGGCGGAGTCTTCCAGTCCCCGAGCGCCGGTCAGATGCTGGCGGTGACCAAGGAAATTGATCAGGGGGCCGGAGTTTTATATATCTATGGAAATTACGGCGGCGATATCATGAATTTTGATATGGCCAAAGATCTGGCGGAGGTGGAAGATATTGAAGTTCGCCAGGTTGTTGCCGGGGAGGATGTTGCTTCCTCCCCCAAGGGCAGGGAAAATAAGCGTCGCGGCGTTGCCGGAATCTATTATGTTTATAAGATTGCCGGGGCAGCGGCGGAGGCCATGCTGCCGCTGGCGGAGGTTGAACGTCTGGCTAAAAAAGCCTGTGATAATGTGAGAACGATGGGGATGGCCCTGACACCCTGTATTATTCCGGAAAATGGCAAGGCGAATTTCCAGATAGCAGCCGGCCGAATGGAAATTGGTATGGGCATTCATGGTGAGCCGGGAATTGAAGAAAGTGATTTAAAATCAGCCGATGAGATTGTCGATATCATGCTGCCACAGATATTGCAGGATCTGCCCTATAAAAGTGGTGATGAAGTATCGGTGCTGATCAACGGTTTAGGGGCAACACCGAAGGAAGAGCTCTATATAGCTTTTCGCCGGGTGGCGCAGCTGTTGGAAAAAGAAAATATCAAAGTGTTTCACGCTTATGTTGGTGAGTTTGCTACTTCCATGGATATGGCGGGCATGTCCATCAGCCTGTTGCGCCTTGATGACGAGTTGCGTCAGTATCTGTCCATGCCGTGCTATACGCCATTTTTTATGCAGGAACAATTAGGAAAGCGGAGCTGATAAAAATGCAAACCATTACCTATGGTGATTTGGCAGCGTTTGTGAAGCAGTGTTCGCTGCTGATGAAGGAAAATAAGGACTATCTGATTGCGCTTGATGCGAGCATGGGAGACGGCGACCTCGGGCTGACCATGACGGCCGGGTTTGCTGCGGCAGAACGGTTTATGGAGGACAATCGGGAAGCGGACCTCGGCAAGGTCTGGATGAAGCTTGGCATGACCTTTGCCGAGGCGGTACCGTCAACGATGGGAACTTTGCTCGCCAGTGGCTTTCTGGCAGCGGGGAAAAAGGCCAAAGGGAAAACGGAGTTTACGGCGGCTGATCTGGCCGCTTTCTGGCTGGATTTTGCCGGGGGGATCATGGAACGCGGCAAAGCAAAAAGCGGCGAGCGAACCATTGTCGATTCGATTTTACCGGCCGCGAGGGCTCTGGAAGCAGCCGCGGCCAAGGGACTCCCGATCGAAGACTGCTGCGAAACTGCCTTTGAAGCAGCACAGGCAGGGCTGGAGGCCAGCCAGCAGATGCTGCCTGTATTTGGACGGGCCGTATATTACGGGGAAAAAGTCCTTGGAAAGCCCGATCCAGGAGCGGTTGTCGGGATGCTTTTGTATAAGGCGCTGTTTCAAACGGCAAATGTATATACAAAAATTTAAAACAGATAAAAGAGGTGGTCTTTCATGTTAGAGGAGTTAAAAAAAGAAGTGTTGGCCCGGGCATTGCAGGCAGATCGAAACGGGCTTTGCAAGCACCGTTCCGGAAATTTCAGTATTAAGGATCCGGCAACCGGCTATATCTGCATTACCCCGACCGGCGTTGATCGCGAAGAGATGAGTTATCACGATATTGTCGTTATCGATGAGGCGGCAAATGTTATTGAGGCCGAAACGAAGCTGCGTCCGACGAGCGAAACGTTGATGCATCTGGCCGTGTATCGCTCCCGTCCGGATGTGCTGGCGGTGGCGCACACGCATTCGAAATTTGCGACGGCGTTTGCCATCTTAAAAAAACCGATTCCGGCAATTGTATATGAGGTCTTTGTGCTTGGCTGTAGGGAGGGCTACGTGCCGGTGGCGCCGTTTGGGCGGCCGGGAACAAATGAGTTGGCACAGAGTGTCGTTGCCCCGCTGCAGCTGGCCGATGTGGCGTTGATGGAAGCCCATGGAGTGATTGCCGTTGATAAAAACCTGAAAGAGGCGCTGCTCAAGGCAAGTTACGTTGAGGAACTGGCGGAAATCTACTATCACACTCTGGCGATTGGCGGCAAGGAGCCACCGGTTGTGCCGCAAAGTGAACTGAAGAAATGGGAATATCCAAGAGAAATTACCTTCCCTGCCAGTGAAAAAACAGAAAGTTTACAATACTCATAAGTTTCAGCTTGACATGCTGTGAAATTGTAAATATTTTATCGGCTGCTGCTGAAATGGAAAGGGGGCGCTTATACATAGCAACTGTCCGTTGGTAGGCTTTCACCATAAAAACAGAGAAAAGAGGGGAATTGTTTTGAACAAAATGGTAAAAGTATTGAGTCTGCTGACCTGTGTTGTCAGCTTGTCCGCCTTTATGGCAGGCTGCGGCGGCTCAAACAAAGCTTCGGGAGACAACAATAAAAACGTCAAAAAGATAGCGGTTGTCAGGAATCTGGCTGCGGGCGATCACACCCAGCAGTTTTTGGATGGTTGTGTATCGGAAGGCAATAAATTTGGCTATCAGGTGGATACTTTCGTTACGGACGGAGTAGATGCCAAATGTCAGGAAGTTGTAGCGCAGGTTATTTCCAAAAACTATGACGGGATCATCGTCTCCCACGGTCAGCTGTCTTATTCGTATGATATGCTGCAGCCGGCAGTGAAAAAAGGAATGAAGGTTGTTACTTTTGATACGATGCCGTTCAAGGGCGGGGATCCGAATGGACAGCTTTTGGAAGGTTGTACCTCCACGGCGCAGGATGATAAAGCTTTGGCAGAATTGTCGCTTGGTTATATGATGCAGGAATTTGATAAAAAAGGCGGTCAGTATCCGATGAAAGTCTTAAAGACATTTATGGGACCTGGGGTGCCGCCGCTTGATCGCCGTAATGCGGTGTATACAAAACTCGAACAGGAAGGCAAGATCAAGACTGTCAACACGATTTCACCGTCGGATCCGGCCAATGCCAGAGGCGATATGACAGCAAAAACAGAAGCTATTTTGCCGACGATTGCGGCCGGTTCGGTTGATGCAATCTGGGGCTGCTATGATGAGCTTGCCAAAGGAGTTCTTCAGGCACTGAATGATTCCGGACGCAAAGATATTCCGATGTATACGATTGATATTTCCAATGATGACATTCAGCTGATGGTTACCAATAAAGATGTCTGGAAATCGACGGCTGCCGTAGATCCGAAACTCATCGGTATCGTGGATATGAGATTAATGGCGTTGAAACTTAATGGGAAGGATACACCAGATTACTTTAATCTCACCGCCAACAATATTGCTACGACGCAGTTAAAAGAAGGCATCAAAATGACGGATTTGTCCAGCATCATCCCAGGCTGGGGCAATGCGGAAGATCCAAAAGGTGCTCTGTATACAGATGAAATAAAGGCCCTTTATGTAAAATAAAAATCAGGACAGCGGTGCGCTGCCAGCCTCAGGTCGGCAACGCACCGGATTGTTCCGGCACTTATGCAGAGGGTGACTGGCGATGGTACAAGTTTTATACAGAAGGCAAGGGTGAAAAATATGGACAAAATAAAACTTGAAATGAAAGATATTTTCATTGAATTTCCCGGAGTAAAAGCATTGAACGGCGTGGATTTTTCCACGCAAGGGGGCATGGTTCATGCCTTGGTAGGGGCAAACGGCGCCGGAAAATCCACTCTGATGAAGGTTCTGGCCGGAGCAAATACTCATTATACAGGACAGATTTACGTGGATGAACAGCCTGTGGAAATCCGCTCCCCTAAGGATGCAAAAAATTTGGGGATTGAAATTGTGTACCAGGAAGTTGATACGGCACTGATTCCCTATCTGTCGGTAGCCGAAAATGTAATGTTTGAAATTCTCGTCAATAAAATGGGAAATAAAAAACTGGTGAACTGGTCAGCCATAAGGCAGGCGGCTAAAGCCGTGTTAACAAGACTTAATGTGGATATTGATGTGAAAGAGACTGTAGCCAATCTCACGCTGGCGCAAAAGCAGATGGTGTTGATTGCCCGCTGTGTGGCAGGTGAGTGCCGGCTTCTTATTTTGGATGAACCAACAGCGCCGCTGTCGCATGCGGAAACGGAAGAATTGTTCCGGGTTGTCCGCGATCTGGCAAAGCAAAATGTCGCTGTTGTCTTTATATCGCACCGGCTGGATGAACTCTATGAAATCTGTGATACCATCACGATCATGCGGGATGGCCGCAATGTAACGCGGATGCCGCTCAATAAGGATCTCAAACAAAATGTGATTGTGGAGCATATGCTGGGGCGCAAGTTTGAAGAACTGTATAAAAAGAAAGCAATCGCGGTTGGTGAGCCGCTGCTTCAAGTGGAAGGTTTGACGGAACGCGAAGGGAAGGTCAGAAACATAAACATCGAAGTAAAATGCGGTGAAATTGTCGGGATTGCCGGCCTTGTCGGGGCGGGGAAAACAGAGTTGTGCAAGACCTTGTTTGGCGCGTTGCCTCAAATGGCAGGAACCGTTAAGCTGCGGGGCAAGACGATAAAATGCAAGGACCCGAGTGATGCCGTCAGAAACGGGCTGGCACTGGTGCCGGAAGAGCGTAGAAAAGAAGGGGTGCTGATCACGGATCCCCTGTACAGCAATATGACAATCGCGGCAATGAATAAGTATGTGAATATCTTTTCGATGGTAAACCGCCGCAAGGAAAAGGCGGATTCACGAACCATGATCAAGGAGCTGGGGATAAAGACACCTTCGGAAACACAACAAGTATCGTTGTTATCGGGCGGAAATCAGCAGAAGGTTGTTTTGGGAAAATGGCTCAATTCCAATGCAGAAATTTACATTTATGATGAACCGACAAAGGGCATTGATGTGGGGGCTAAACGCGATATGTATGAACTTGTAGAGCGGCTGGCAGCTCAGGGTAAGGGGGCTATTTATGCTACCTGTGAATTTGGCGAAATACTCAGCATATGTGACCGGGTTTATGTCATGTACAACGGTGAAATTGTCAAGGAAATGAATACAGCAGACACGGATGAAAAAGAGTTGCTTTATTATTCAACAGGGGGAAGATAGCATGTGGGATGAAAAAATTGCAGGAAACATAGCGAAGGGGAAGATGGACAAGCAGAAAATTCTTCCTTTTATCACCAAATGGGGAACTATTTTAGTAACAATCGGCGTCTTTATCTTTTTCACCTTTGTCAACTGGGATGAGTCGACAAATTCCAGCATGTTTTTGACGACAAACAATATCATTACCATTCTCCGCAGTATTTCTATCATGTCGATTATTGCCATCGGCCTAACCTATACCCTGACGGTAAATGGCATGGACCTGGCAATCGGGGCCACGGCAAATCTGGCCGATACCTTTATCATGACCATGTTTGTCTGGTACAACATGTCCATCGGGGCATCTATTGCGCTGACGATACTGGTCTGCCTGACGGTAGCGATTGTAAACTCCATACTGATCGTAAAACTCAAAATCCCGGATATGATTGCGACACTGGCTGTTATGTTTATGTACCAGGGGGTGGCCCTGACCTACTCTAACGGAGGTGCTATTACTGAACGCATGACAAGACCGGATGGCATGCAGGCCCCAGGCCTGGTACCGGAGGCATTTCGTTCGCTCGGTATAGAACCATGGCTGATCGTACTGATGGTGGTTGTCGTTGCTTTTACCTACTTCTTTTTGAATTATACAAAATACGGGCGTTATATGTATGCTGTTGGCGGCAATCCTGAGGCGGCAAGACTTTCGGGAATTCCGGTAGCCAAATACAGAATTATCGCCTATGTATTTTCGGCTATGTTTGCCGCTCTTGGTGGAATTTGCCTGGCGGCCCGTGTCGGAACCGCACAGGTCAGTGCGGGGGATGCTTATCTGATGCCAGCCGTTGCTGCAGCCTTTATCGGATTTTCGGTGGCTGGTGCCGGTAAGCCGAATGCGATAGGCACTTTGGTGGGTGCAATTTTGGTCGGCATGCTGGAAAACGGACTGATTATGATGGCAGTGCCGTATTATGCAATGAACATAATCAAAGGCATTGTTTTAGCCTTGGCGCTGGCAATGACGTATTCAATCGCTAAAAAATAACAAAGGGGATTTTATTATGTCACGGTATGATGAATATTTTTTGATGAAAGTAGAGGATGTGCCGGGGTATGTAAAAGAAAAACTGCCGAATTTTTTTCCGGAAGCGGCAACGCCTGAATGCCGGGAAATTGGGGACGGCAATCTTAATTATGTATTTCGTCTTGTTGATCAGCAAAGTGGGAAATCCATTGTCATAAAGCAGGCGGGAGAAGCAGCCCGAATTTCCGAGGACATTGTAATTTCGACGGACCGGGGGCGAATTGAGGCCAAAATTTTGGGATTACAGGAAAAATTTGCTCCGGGGCTAGTACCCAAGGTATACTTATATGATGAAGTCATGTGTGCCATGGTTATGGAAGATATGACCGGCCATACGATGATGCGAACCGGTCTGATGCAGCATCAGATGTATCCTGATTTTGCCGAGCATATTACGACCTTTTTAGCCAATACGCTGCTGTTGACGACCGATGTCGTAATGAACCATAAGGAAAAGAAGGCCCTCGTAAAAGACTTTATCAATCCGGATTTGTGTGAAATCACGGAGGATCTGGTATACAGTGAGCCGTATATTGATTACAATCACCGCAATAATGTGTTTTTGCCAAATGCAGAATTTATTAAAGCGGAGCTCTATGAAGATACAGCGCTTCATCTTGAGGCGGCCAAGCTGAAATTTCAGTTTATGAACAATGCCCAGGCGCTGATCCACGGCGATCTTCATACAGGCTCAATATTTATCAATAAGGATCATACCTTTGTCTTTGATCCGGAATTTGCTTTTTTTGGACCGATGGGCTATGATGTCGGCAATATTATCGCCAACATGTTTTTTGCCTGGTGCCATGGTGATGCCACCATTGAAGACTCGGCAGCGCGCCGTGAATTTTGCGACTGGACATTGCTTACGATTGAGCAGATTGTCGATAAGTTCATCGAAAAATTCCGCCGCCTTTATGCCCAGCGGGCAACGGATACGATGGCGCGGGTGGAAGGATTTCTCGACTATTACTTAGGTACAATTCTTGATGATACGGCTGGGATTACCGGACTTGAGCTGATTCGACGGACCGACGGGCTGGCAAATGTCAAGGATATAACGACGATTGAAGATCAGGAAAAACGGACCCGGGCGGAAAGAATCGTGGTTACCTTTGCTAAAAATTGCATCATGAATCGGTCGCAGTTTAGATCCGGACAGGATTACCGGCAAGCGATTGCAGCCGCCGTAGAAAAATTCTCATAAAAAGTAGGGATAAATATGGAAACAAAAAAAACAATTATGGATTATGAAACAATCGCGCTGGATGATGACAACAGCGCCCTGGTCATCATTGATCAGACAAAACTGCCCAATGAGACAAAAATTCTTCATCTCACGACCCAAAAGGAAATCTGGGATGCCATATATTTGCTGCAGGTGCGCGGCGCACCGGCGATTGGGGATGCCGCTGCTATTGGCATATATCTGGCAGCCAAAGAGATTCAAGCAGATTCTTATGAGGATTTTTACGCGGCCTTTTGCTCGGCCAAGGACTATCTTGATTCCTCCCGGCCGACGGCGGTTAATCTTTCTTGGGCTTTGCGGCGGATGGAAGGTATCGTAACGGCGAATGCGGAGAAACCCGTGCCCGAAATAAAAGAATTGCTGCATCAGGAAGCTTTGGCAATCAAAGCAGAAGACATTGCCGTCTGTAAGCGGATCGGGGAGTATGGGCTTACGCTTGTAAAACCGGGGGATGGGCTGCTCACGCATTGTAATGCCGGGCAGCTGGCTACCGCAAAATACGGTACGGCGACGGCGCCGATGTATTTGGGCCATGAAAAAGGGTATGGTTTTAAAATTTTTGCCGATGAAACGCGTCCACTTTTACAGGGGGCACGTCTGACGGCATATGAACTTCATGAATCGGGGCTGGATGTGACGTTAATCTGTGACAACATGGCTGCTTCTGTCATGAAAAATGGCTGGGTTCAGGCTGTTTTTGTCGGCTGCGACCGTGTTGCTGCCAATGGTGATGCGGCCAATAAAATTGGGACTTCCTCTGTAGCTATTGCGGCCAAACGCTATAACATTCCGTTTTATGTCTGTGCGCCAACATCCACCATTGATCTGGCAACACCGGATGGCGCGGCCATTCACATTGAACAGCGACCGGCGGCAGAAGTAACCGATATGTGGTATGAAAAACGTATGGCACCGCAGGGGGTAAAGGTATACAATCCGGCTTTTGATGTGACGGATAATGATCTGATTACGGGAATTGTCACGGAATATGGCATTGCCCGGGCCCCATATACAAAATCACTGCAGGAAATACTCGATAAAAAGAATAAGGGTGAATAAATGAGAAAAGGCTGTTTACAGGCAAGTTCATGCTGCCTGAAACAGCCTTTTTCGATAAAATCCTGATGAAAAAATGAAATTCGGAAGGTGATAAGATGAAGGATTCGATAGTAAAGGTGCTCGCGGTAAACGATCCGGCGGTTGACGTATATGCGTTATCGCAGTACAAGGTTTTAGCTGATTTTAAGGGCGAGGTGCAGTTTGATGTCATTCCCTGGAGCCGCTATCAGGCAAAAATGACAAAAGCACTGGCCGGCGAAGAAGATTATGATGTGGTAATGGTAGCCGGGCATTTATGGCTCGGCGACTTGGTGGATGCCGGATCTCTGACCCCGATTGAAATGCTGGAGGAGGATGTAATGCCGGCCCTGCGGCAGGAATGCATGTATAAGGGCAAGACCTATCTGTCGCCTTCTTTTTGTGATGGGCACATGGTCGTATATCGCAAGGCGTTGCTGGAACAGGTCCTGCCTTTTCCATGGGGGGCTGTGATTACACCGCAGGAGTATATAGAGGCAGCAAATCAGCTGGCAAAGCAGAAAAATTCTGAAATTGCGCCTTTGGTGCTAAAGGCGCATCCAGCGGAAATTTTTACGGATGCCCTGCCGTTCATGCGGATGCAGGGGCTGGATGTCTATGATTTTAATACGGGGCGGACAAATTGTGAAAGTGAAGAAATTATAAACGGGCTCGAAGCGTATTGTGGGTTAAAAAAATACGCGATCACAGGAACCGATACGTATGGCAACGAAGAAGTTGCCGCGGCGATCCGGGAGAAAAAAGTCGCAATGGGGGTTACCTGGAGCGGTCAGCTGGGGCGGATTTATCAGGAGGACTGCCTGGAGCGGGAAGATCTCGCCTTTACCACACTGAGTACGGCCTGGAATGTTACCTGGTCGTTTGCCGTAAATGCCCGAAGTGAAAAGCAGGAAATAGCCGGACAACTGCTGCGGTATCTGCGCTCGGCAAGAATTGATAAAGTCGCCGGATCCTATAGCGGCGCCCCGGTGCGACAGGAAAGCTATGCGTTGGGACAGGATGAATTTCCCTGGTATGCCTGCCAGCAGCAGATGATTGAACGGGCGAAACCTTTGCCCGTCATGGCGCAGGCGGCGGACAAGCATGCCCTGTTTTATGCAGAAATAGCCCAAGCCTTTGCCGGGGAGAAGTCACCAGCTGCGGCTATGCGGGCAGTGGCTCGTGAAATTTCATCGCTTGAAAAATGCGGCCGACGCTAGGTCGATAAAACGGCGCTTCAGCCAAGCTTCTCAGTGAGGAATTTTCTCGCTGAGAAGCTTTTTTTATGGTTTAACAGCTTGAAGAAAAAGACGGACCGGTTGTGTTCATGGCAACGGGTCTGTCTTTTGCAGGAGAAGAATTGCCTGCCGGCCGGTATTGTGGTATGATATTCAGAAGTTTATCAAGCGGGAGTTTTTGTAAGGGCGATATTTATAGCTAAAGGAGATCTTCTTATGGGAAATTTGAATCGGAGAAGCAAAACGGCGTTACTGTCGATTGCCTCCAATGCACTGCTGATCGTGTTTAAGGTAATTGCCGGTATTCTCAGCGGTTCGGTCAGTATTATGTCGGAGGCCATTCATTCGGGCATGGATCTTATTGCTTCGGTGATTGCGTTTTTTTCGGTCGTGAGTTCATCAAAACCGGCCGATAAGGACCATCCGTACGGGCATGGGAAAATTGAAAATATCTCCGGGGCAATCGAGGGGCTGCTTATTTTTGTCGCTGCCGGCATGATTATTTTTGAATCCCTAAAGAAGATTGCTGAACCGACTGAGATTGAAAATGCCTCGGTGGCTATTTTGGTAATGGTGGCAGCGGCCGGTGTGAATTTTTTTGTATCGAGGATTTTGTATAAGGTCGCCAAGGAAGAGGATTCGATGGCCCTGGAGGCAGATGCGCTGCATCTGAAGACCGATGTCTATACGGCCCTTGGGGTAGGCCTGGGGCTGCTGCTTATCAAACTGACCGGATTTATGATCCTTGACCCGATTGTGGCAATTTTGGTCGCTCTGCTGATTATCAAAGAAGCCTGGGAACTTTGTAAAGCAGCGATTGGAAATTTAATTGATTTCAGGCTGACGGATGAAGAGGAAATCGAAGTGGACAGCGTTATCCGGGGGGTTATGAGCAAATACAAAGAACAGTTACTGGACTACCATAAGCTTAAGACGCGCAAGTCGGGCAATAAACGCCACATTGACTTTCATATTACCGTCAAACCGGACTTGACGGTCAGAGAGGCCCATGATATTGTTGGCTGTTTAAAAAAGGAAATGAATCAAAAATTTCTCAATACCCGGGTGAGTATTCACATCGATCCGGGGGAAGAATAAATAAAAAGCAGAATTGCCGCCCGGCAGGGGGTGTAATTCTGCTTTTTTATTTAGTTTAGCAAGTATTTTCCTATAAAAAAATAGTTGCAATCAGAAACTGTTTTAATATACAATGATATCATCATACAAAAAAGAGAATAAGAGGTGAATTTCTTGGAAAAAGCAGCTATGGCGGAAATTTTTCGTGAAATAATCAAAATTTCTGTGCGAAAAATGGGATTGCTGCAACGTGAGGGGAACTCTTGTGGGGGAATAACTTTGGCGCAGTGCCATACATTGATTGAAATTGCCAAATATAAGGGTGTATCCTTAAACGACCTGGCGGCAGCATTGACCCTCGATAAAAGTACAATGAGTCGTACGGTCAATAAATTAGTGAATGCCGGGCTGGTAACACGGGAAATTGACAAGTCTGATCGGCGCTATATGAAGATTTCCCTGACACCGGCAGGACAAGAACTGGCAAAACAGATAAATTGTGATATGCAGCGCTATTATGAGATGGTTCTGGCGGCTGTTCCCCAGGAAGGGCAGATACAGCTGGCCCAGCTGCTGCCTCAGCTTCTGGCTGCAGTTAAAAATACCGGCAGCAATGGCGTACAATGCCCCAAAATTCTCTCGATACCGGTGCAGAAAGGAGAAGGTAATAATGGAAAAAGCTGATAAATATTTTCAGATCATCCGCCTGACTGCGAGATACTTGAATGAAGCCAGGCAGCTGCTCGAAGATTGTGATTTGACCCCAGCCGGGGTAGGAAACGGAAATGGCGATTTTTTGTTGCTTGTAAATGCTGGCAGTAAGAAATTGCAGGCTATGATCGGTTGGGAAATATTTGATGATAGTGCCTTGTTGCGATCCCTCGCGGTGAGAGAAGAATATCGTCAGTGTGGTAGAGCAAAGATTCTGGTAGAGCGGGTGATCGAGCAACTGCGAACAGATGGAAGAACGCAGCTGTATTTATTGACGCAGACAGCAGAAGATTATTTAGAGAAATTTGGTTTTGTCGTTATTGAACGACAGAATATTCCTGACGGATTGCTGCTACAGTCAGAATTAAAAGATATTTGTCCACAGAGCAGTGTCTGCATGTATCGGCAAATTAAATAAATTTATAAATGGAGATGAGTTCTATGCCAAAAATTGATTTTATTGAAATGCAGGAAAAATATCTCGAAAATGTTCTGGAAATTTATACGCATTATGTTCTTAATACCAGTGCAACTTTTCATTCCCGGGCTTTAGATTGTTCGGCTATGCGCGAAATTGTATTTTTTGACAGTGAAAAATATAAGACCTATGTAATACGCCAGGGAGATGTGATTTGTGGTTATGTCCTGATTGGCCCGCATAAAAAAAGGGAAGCATATGATAAAACAGCAGAGGTGACAATTTACCTAAAGCCTGATTATACCGGACGGGGAATCGGGTCGCTGGCGCTGGGGCACATGGAGCAATATGCAAAACAGCAGGGCCTGCATGTGCTGATTGGCACAATTTGCGGCGAAAATCAACAAAGTATTGCCCTGGTAGAAAAAAATGGTTATTGCAAATGTGCCCATTATAAAGAAGTTGGTGAAAAATTTGGGCAGCGACTGGATGTTGTTGCTTATCAGAAAATAATATCCTGAAATAGTTGTCAGCAATAGCAATTACCGGGAGGAACTCCCCTATGGTGAATATAATCCATAGGGGAGTTTTTGTATAAAAAATAGCCAGCAGCTGTAGACTGACAAGAGGAAAATGCTTGCAATTTTTCTTGGCGGAGTGTAGTATAATCATATAATCGTTTAAGCGATTATATGATTATATTCTGAAGTGAGGGCATATAGTGGAGAATTTATTGGATGTTTTAAAGGCCTTATCCGATGAAACGCGCCTGCGGATTCTGAATTTATTATATGATCGGGAGCTTTGTGTTTGTGATGTCATGGCGACACTGCAGATAACACAGGCCAAGGCTTCCCGGCATTTGATTTATTTGAAAAATGCGGGTTTGGTAAAGGACAGGAAGCAGGCGCAATGGGTGTACTATTCCTTGGCAAAAGATGATCACTTACGTTTTATTGATCCTCTGGTTTATGATAATTTACGCAGTCTGCCGGTATACCAGCAGGATCTCGAAAACCAGAAAAACTGGCTGGCGCGTAAGCAGGGAACTTGTGATTGATAAAAAGCTGAAAGGAAGCGATGGATGATGAAAAAGATTGAAATTTTTGATCCGGCTATGTGCTGTACTACCGGGGTGTGCGGACCGTCGATTGATCCGGAATTGATGCGGATTGCAACAGTGATCAGTGCGCTGAAAGAAAAAGGACTGACTATAACGAGGCACGGTCTGGCAAATGAACCGCAGGATTTTGTGGCAAATAAAGTGATCAGTGATATTTTGCAAAAAGAAGGGGTCGATGTTTTGCCGGTTACGCTTGTCGACGGTGAAGTCGCTAAGACCAGAGCCTATCCGACAAATGAGGAGCTCAGTCAGTGGCTTGAAACCCAGGTGAAAATAAGAAAATTTAAAAGAAGACCGAGCTGTGGCTGCGGACCGGAAGGCTGCTGCTGATGGTCAGGCAGGGAAGAGGAGGTTGTTTCAATGGAAAAGTATACAAGGTTTAATCCGGCAGAAATATGCTTGACAAAATATCTTTTTTTTACTGGTAAGGGCGGGGTGGGAAAGACTTCGACCGCCTGCGCGGTAGCAGTCAGTCTGGCTGATTCCGGGAAAAAAGTACTCCTGATCAGCACGGATCCGGCATCAAATTTACAGGATGTCTTCCACCGGGAACTTGATGGCAAAGGGGTTGCAATTGAAGGAGTCCCCGGACTGATCGTTGCCAATCTCGATCCCGAGCAGGCCGCCAGAGAATACCGGGAAGCAGTAGTAGGTCCTTATCGAGGCAAACTCCCCGATAGTGTCATTGCCAATATGGAAGAGCAATTGTCTGGTTCCTGCACCGTTGAAATTGCAGCGTTTGATCAGTTTTCTGATTTTATTACCAATGAGAAAACAGCCGGTGAGTACGATTATATTGTTTTTGATACGGCTCCGACCGGTCATACGCTGCGTATGCTGCAACTGCCGTCTGCCTGGAACAGTTTCATTACGGAAAGTACACATGGTGCCTCCTGTTTGGGGCAGCTTGCCGGGCTTGGTGAGAAGCAAACTATGTATAAGACGGCAGTTGAAAATCTTGCTGATCCGCAAAAAACCATGCTGTTTTTGGTTTCACGTCCGGAAGAGGCACCTCTGCTTGAGGTTGAGCGTTCCAGCCGTGAACTGAGCCAATTGGGGATTATGAATCAGCTGTTGATCATCAACGGAGTTTTAGAAACTTCGACTGACCTGGTATCACAGCATATCCTTGCTAAGCAGCAAGCGGCCCTGCAACGTATGCCGGCAGAACTGAAGCCGCTAAAAATCTTTACGCTGCCGTTAAGGTCCTATAATATCCTAGGTCTTGACAGGATAAGAGATTTTTTCGCCAAGGATATCTTTGACAAAACGATTGCTGTCAGCCCTGTTTCTGGCTTGCAAAATGTCGGGGCGCTTATTGAAGATATCTTCACTACGGGGAAAAAGGTAGTCTTTACTATGGGAAAAGGCGGCGTTGGCAAGACGACTACGGCCGCCGCAATTGCCTTAGCCCTGGCTCAAAAGGGCGTGAAGGTCCACCTGACTTCGACCGATCCAGCGGCAAATCTGTCGCAGATCATTGCGGCAAATGAAAATCTGACCTTGAGTAGGATCGATGAAAAACAGGAGCTGGAAAATTATCAAAACGAGGTTTTGAGCAAAGCCCGCGAAACCATGAGCGGCGATGATCTGGCGTATATCGAAGAGGATCTGCGCTCTCCCTGTACGCAGGAAATTGCCGTGTTCAGAGCTTTTGCCGATATTGTAGAGAAAGCAGAAGATGCTGTGGTCATCATTGATACGGCGCCGACCGGACATACCTTGCTGCTGCTCGATTCGACGGAAAGCTATCATAAGGAAGTCGAGCGGACCAAAGGGCAAACGCCGCTTTCGGTGCAGCGCCTTTTGCCGCGGCTGCGTGACGCTTCGCTGACGGAGGTCGTTATTGTCACGCTGCCGGAGGCGACGCCGGTGTTTGAAGCATCGCGCCTGCGGGAGGATCTCCTCCGGGCTGAAATATATACTAAGTGGTGGGTGGTCAATCAGTGTTTGTCACTGACCGACACACACGATCCGATGCTGCTGGCCAGGGCTGAGGCAGAAAAAAACTGGTTGGAGAAAGTACACAGGCTCAGTGACGGGCATACCGTGGCTTTGCCGTGGCTTGAGGATCCGTCGGTAACCCATATTGTAAAACTGGCTGATCGGACATAAATTGCCGAAAAACTTGTTTGTAAAATACGCAGCAGTATTGTATCATAGACAAGTGGATTTTGAGGGCAGGCTGGATTTAAATTCGGGAGATATGAGGTGGGTCGATTGAACAAGCAGGCGGAAAGAAAAAGCCCCTATATGTTACTGCTGATGGTGGTATTTCTTTGGGGTGTCAATTCGGTATCCATTAAATATCTTACAGAGTTTTTTCCGCCGCTGCTATTGGCTGCTGTCCGGCTTTTACTCGCCGGCAGCTTTTTATTTGGGATTTTTTTATTAAAAAATAAAAAGCGTACGCTGCCGCGCCCGGCCTGGGGGCCGACTTTGGGCGTGGCTGTATTTGCCATTTTTTTGCACCAGATTGCCCTGACCGTCGGGCTGAAGGCAACCAGCAGTACGCATGCAATTTTGATTTTGGGAATGGGACCCTTGTTTACTACCGTTATGGCCTGCCTGTTTCTGCGGGAGCCGTTTTCGCTGCCACGAGGGCTGGGCCTCTTACTGGGGCTTGGCGGGGTGGTACTTGTAGTTGCGGGAAAAAGTCAGGCGGGGGCAAGCCTGTTGGGAGATGCTTTGATTGGCGCGGCGGCACTTGCCTTTGCTATCGGAGCTCTTTTTGTCAAAAAAGCAGTGATCCACAGTTCCTCGCTCGCCGTTACGGCCTATAGCCATTTTTTTGCTGCTCTGGGTCTGGGCGCAGCGGCTCTGTGCCTGCAGCCGCCTGCTTCGGCAGTGATTGTTTTCAATGGCACCGTAGTGGGTGTGCTGCTGTTTTCAAGTTTTATGAGCACGGCTGTCGGTGCCCTGTTGTGGAATATGAGCATTCATCAGGTCGGGGCATCGACGGCAGCATTGTTTCAAAATGCATCGCCGATTGTCGGCATTTTTGCTGCGGCCCTGTTTCTCGGCGAAGAGCTGATGTGGCAGTATTTTTTGTCCCTTTGTCTGGTGATCGGCGGGGTCGTGCTGGGGGCCGGGATTTTAAGCCTGCCGGATTTTACGAAAAAGCAAGTATGATGCAGCTGTACTTAGAAAAATATAGAAAAATCCCTCCTATCGAGTTTAGTGATAGGAGGGATTTTTTCAGTTAAACGAAGTTTGCCCAGCAGCTGGCGACAAAGTTTTGAGTCAGTGTTTGGCCGGCTTCATATCATAGATGAAAACCTCAGAGATTTCCTTGTCATAGCCGGGATAAAGTCCTTTTACCATGCCGAGTACGATTCTCGAACCACGGTTGTAGTGAACAAGCAGCTGGTTTGTCTTATGGTTGACGGTAAGGCCTTCGATTTCACCTTGGAACGTAACGTCATCAAGGGTGCGTTCGAGGACAACCGTCGCGTTCGATGCGCCAGGCTTGATATCAACGCGATAGATGTGATCTGGTTCATGCGCATCGGCAGTACCGTCATCAGCGGTCAGATAATAGGAGCCCTTGTAATACACCATTCCCTGAACCCATTGCGGCGGGCACTGCAGGTGAACCTTGCGCAGGAATTGGCCCGTTTCAAGGCTGTATTCATACAGGTAACGGCCGCTTTCTTCGCCAACCCAGGAGCACATCCATACAGTTTTTTCGTCAGGATTTACCGTGAGTCCGGAGCATTCCTCCTGACCGCTTTGCGGTTCAAATTTAAATGTGCGCTTTAATTTCAAGGTATCACCGTCGTGTACGGCAATCTGGATATCCTTGCCGACACCATCGACAAAATTTTCGGCACCGACATAGATTTCATTGTTATAGACATCGATATCCCCGATATGGTTGGCCGGAATGGAATAGCCGTCGAAAGGACTCGTGTTGCGGGCGACCTCATTCCAGTTCTTATCGTATTTTGTCAGTGTCTTGCTGCCGCTGACCCAGTAGTATTCTCCGTCGGTAGCTACACCCTGACGGCCAAACACCGGTACGCTTTTGACGAGTTTGTACTCGTATTTTGGCAGCATATCATTTTTGTTGCTTTCCGGGTGACCGGCAAGTGGGTGCAGGTCCGCGGCAAAGGCAGCCGAGGCTACGCCAAGACATAATCCGAAAATAAGGGTTTTACAAACTTTTTTTACCATTTAACAATCCCTCCGTAATAAAAAACATACATGAAAACAAAAATAAGGCTGACGCAATTATCAGCAGCAAGTTGTTTACATGTTATGAATATTCCCCTTTTTCTGTAAAAATCCTTCTTTTTTTATATTATTTGGAAATTTTAATTAATAATTTATAATAAAGAAGCAGCAAACGGCAGGCAAGGAATGACTTGCCTGCCGTTTGCTGGTTTTGTACAGGTGGAGGGGATTTTTTGATTTTTAGTAGCTGATAGGGTGGGGCTCATTGGTTGACGGGGACATTAGCGGTTACGGGCTGCTTGTTATTTACAGTTAGGGAAATCAGCAAACCGCCGATCGCTACAACCAGCAGGACTTGGAAGGTAGCTGATGTAGCCAAGGCAATGGCCGTCGAGGTATCAGCCGAGCTGGTTTTGGCGGCAGCTGTAAAAACACTCGATGCCAGTGCCGTACCGAAGGCCCCGGCTACCTGCTGCAGTGTATTGACGATGGCGGCCCCGTCGGCATTGTATTTTGCCGGCAACTGGTTGAGTCCGTTGGTCTGGGCTGGCATGGCAAGCATGGAGGCCCCAAACATGAAAATTGCGTAAAGGATAATGACGGACAGCAGACTGGCGTTAGTGAAAGCAAATAGCCCGATGATCACGGCCACCAGCAGTGATCCGGTTTGCAGCAGACGCTTAGGTCCGTGCAGGTCGAGAATGCGTCCGGTGATTGGCGACATAATGCCATTAAAAAAAGCTCCGGGCAGCATGGCAAGGGCAGCGGTAAAGCTTGAACAGCCCAGAGCCTGCTGCAGGTAAAGCGGAAGAATAAAGGCTGCGGCGAGTACCAGCAGCATGCTGATGATAACGATCAGTACGCCTGCGGTGAACATGGGATAGGAAAAGACCTGCAGATTGAGCAGGGGTTCCTTTAAATGGAGTTGCCGATAGACAAAAGCGGTGATGCTGATGATTCCGATGCTGAGCGGGAGGAGGACGGCTGCGTCCTGCCAGCCCTGGTCAGCTGACAGACTGACCCCGTAAATAATACCGATAAACGCACTGGCAGACAAGAGCATGGAAAGATAATCCGCCCGCTGGGGTTCGTCCTGGTGGATATCTATCATGTATTTGCTGCCGACCAGCAGGGACAGTAGCAGAAATGGCAGCATAAAGAAAAAAATCCAGTGCCAGTTCATGTATTGCATGACGATGCCGCCGAAAATTGGGCCAAGTGCCGGAGCAAAGCAGGTGACCAGACCAACAATGCCCATGATTCTGCCACGGCGCTCAGCAGGGACAGCCTCAAGGATGATGTTTACCATCAAGGGCAGTGAAATACTTGTACCGATGGCCTGAATGATGCGTCCGGTCAATAACAGCGGAAAGGCACTGGCGAGCCCACAGAGCATGGTGCCGGCCAGGGAAATCAGCACGGCCCCTTGGAACAAGTGGCGGGTCCGATAGCGGCGGACAAGCAGGGGGGAGAGAGGAATCAGGCTGGACAGGGTCAAAAGATAGCCGGTGGTCAGCCACTGAATGACAGAGGCACTAACGGTAAGCTCTGCCATCAGCACGGCATAAGCGATGTTTAAGGCCGTTTCCGAAAGAATCCCCATAAAGGTGATAAGGGCAATGGAAATTACGACCAGCAACGTGCGGCGTTCATTATTTTTCATGATAAGCAGTCTCCTTATTATGTATAGCGGACACTTCCATAATGGTACTGGCCGTCAGCTGCAGGGTTGAAAGCATCGACCGACAGCGCGTTTCGTCCAGTTTTCCCAGAGCCGCTGCCAGCTCAGCGTGGTAGCCGGTTACATATTTTTCGATGCAGGCCAGGCCGTAGACGCTCAGTTTTATATGGATGACACGCTTATCGGCCGTCGAAGTTTGCTTGGACAAAGCCCCGAGCTGGCAAAGTTCATTGATGAGATTGGTCATATTTGGTTTGGCCATCTGCATGGTGCTACTGATGTCGCTGATACGAATGTTGGCATTTGTCGCGGCCTTTTGCCAGATGGCATCGAGGACGCGGATGTGGCTGGGTTTAAATCCCTGGGGCAGGGGCGGCAGCGATTCAATTGCCTTTTTTGCCAGCCATAAGGTGTCGAGAATATCTCGGATCAGATCCTGATTCATAAAAGTTCCTCCAATTTAGTTATGTATAATAATTATTATACATAACTAAATTGAATTTGCCAATATTTATATTTGTCACTGATTAAATTAAGCGAGGGATTATTTTTGTTTAAAGGAATTTTTTTAATATTTGTCGAAACTATTTTATAAAACACTGCGGGATAAAATTGCGTTATATTAAATAAAGAGAATATTTAGAAAATTTTAGCGTGAAGGATGCCTGCAATCATTTATGAACTACAGGGAAGAAGGGGTGCAGATTATGGCGGGAATACAGCCGGGCAAAAGCACATTACAGACAAAGCTGGTCGGGATGCTGATAGGATTTTCTTTTCTTACAGCCTTGATCGTCGGGGGGCTCAGTATTTATCTGAGCATCCAGTCATCAGAACAAAAGACGACCGAGAGCAATACCACGATTGCGCTGCAGCTTTCAAGTGAGATCAACCGCTTTATGGATGATGCAAAGGGGTTGACGGAGACCTTGGCTGCATCGCCGGAGGTTATTTCCTTGGATGCTGAAAAAGCGAAGTCGTTGATTGCGGCCGCGCAGCAAAAAAATCCACAGTTTGAATTGATCTATATCATGGACGGATCCGGCATGCAGATTGCCCGGACATCAGGAAATCTGGCTAATCGCGCTGACCGCGATTACTTTAAGCGGGCCATTGCCGGAGAGACTTTTTTCACAGATGTCTATATATCGAGCTTTACGAATGCACCTACGGTGACGATTTCCGTGCCGATCAAGACTCCGGGAGGGCAAATTGTCGGCGTCTTAGCTTCGGATATCAGTCTGAAGGCTGTATGGGAAATCGCGGAAAGAACGGCGATCGGCACCAGCGGGTATGTTGATGTAGTTGATAATAAGGGAACGCTGATTGCCCATCCGGACAAGGATCGCGTGCTGAAAAAGGACAGTGTGGCTGAAAACGCGTATGTGCAGTCGGTGCTGCAGGGGACCAGCGGAGCGGTGACTGCAGCTTCCACGAAAGGGGAGCCGTCGCTTATAGCCTTTGCGCCGATCAAAAATTATCATTGGGGCGTGCTTACCTATCTGACAAGTGCTGAACTCAAGAGTTCCTATGTCCGTATTATATGGAGTATACTGGGGATTATTCTGGTGGCCGTTGCACTGGCGGCCTTTAGCGGAATTGCAACGGCAAAAACCATAACGACTCCGCTGCAGATGATGGTCAAGCTATGTGAAGAATTTGCTGCCGGAGATTTCCGCGACAAGGAGCGCAAGGTTTTGCGCACGGATGAAATTGGGCAGCTGGCGGACGCGCTGGCGGCCATGCGTACAAGTCTGCGGGCAGCCTTTAAAAAAGTCAGTGAGTCAGCCGAGCAGGTTGCCGCCTCATCGGAGGAGCTGACGGCTAGTGCGGAACAGTCTTCGCTGGCGGTGACCCAGGTCGCTGAATCGATTAATGGTGTCGCCCAGGGAGCGGCGAAACAGCTTAAGGCTGTTGATGAAACTTCGACGGTCGTTGAGCGGATGTCAGCAGGGATTTCACAGGCGGCAGCGACGTCAAATCAGGTGGCAGATCAGTCGACGCAGGCAGCAGCCAAGGCAGAGGGCGGCAATCTTGCCGTCAGCAAGGCCGTGTCGCAGATGTCGCATATTGAGCAGACGGTGAATAGTTCAGCGCAGGTCGTTGGACGCCTCGGCGAACGTTCCAAAGAAATTGGACAGATTATCGATACCATTGCCGGAATTGCGTCAGAGACAAATCTGCTGGCCTTGAATGCTGCCATTGAAGCAGCCAGAGCGGGCGAGCAGGGCCGGGGCTTTGCTGTTGTGGCGGAAGAAGTCCGCAAGCTGGCGGAGCAGTCACAGCAGGCCGCCAAGCAAATCGCCGGACTGATCGGGGAAATCCAGCAGGATACAGAAGCAGCCGTAGTGGCGATGAATAATGGCATGCGGGAAGTGCGTGTTGGCTCTGAGGTTGTCACGACAGCTGGGGATACTTTTAAGGAAATTGTCGGGCTGGTTGATAACGTGTCGGCCCAGGTTAAAAATATTTCTGCAGCGATGCAGCAGATGGCTGGCGGCAGCCGGCAGATTGTCGCTTCGGTGCAGACCGTCAGCGAGAACAGCAAAATGGCTGTCGATGAATCACAGACAGTTTCAGCAGCCACGGAAGAACAATCGGCATCCATGGAAGAAATTGCTTCTTCCAGCCATAGTCTGGCCGAATTGGCGCAGGAATTGCAGACGGCAGTCAGCCATTTCAAGATTTAAATTTCATACAGGAAAACGAAGGTTCTGGCATTTAAGCTGGAACCTTTATTTTTGTGCGCCCGTTGTTTGCTCGTGCAAGCGACTTAAGCAACTTTTGCCGGAATAAAAGTGCAGGATTTTCTTGTTTACGGTTAACTGGCAGAATTTTATAATAAAGCTATAAAAGAGATGAGGTGAGCTGCAATGGATTTAAAGGATTTAAAAGATTTAAAAGTTAAAATTTTTGCTGATGGAGCAAGTCTGCCGGATATGCTGACGGCTTATCAGGGGGGAATCGTAAAAGGGTTTACGACCAATCCTTCGCTGATGAAAAAGGCAGGAATTACCGATTACAAGGCCTTTGCCCGCGAGGTGCTGGCTGAAATTACGGACTGTTCGGTTTCGTTTGAAGTTTTTTCTGATGATTTTGCTACGATGGAAAAAGAAGCCGATGTTTTGGCCGCTCTGGCGGATAATGTTTACGTCAAAATTCCGGTGACGAATACAAACGGGGAATCTTCTTTGCCGCTGATAAAGAAACTGGCCAATAAAGGCTATAAACTCAATGTTACAGCAATTTTTACGCTGGAACAGGTAGCGGGTGTAGTTGCGGCGTTGAATCCCGAAGTACCAAGCATTGTTTCCGTCTTTGCCGGACGCATTGCTGACACTGGCGTGGATGCTGTAGCACTGATGCAGGAAGCTGCAAGAATCTGCGCTAAAAATTCTAAGGCCGAGCTTCTGTGGGCCAGCTGCCGGGAATTTTACAATATTATGGATGCGGAAAAGAGCGGCTGCGCGATTATTACCGTGCAGAATACAGTGCTCAATAAGAGCAAACTGTATGGCAAAGATCTGCAGGCATATTCCCGGGAAACCGTCCAGGACTTCTTTAAAGATGCATCAGGGTTGGGCTTCTCGATATTATAAGGACTGCCAACAGGGCATTCATCAAGGTGGGATTCAGTTATGATAGAAAAATTATTCACGGAAAAAACGGTCGCCGTCGATGTGGCTGCTAAAGACTGGGAGGAAGCCGTGCGGGCTGGAGGGAAGCTGCTGGTTGCTGCGGGCTGTGCTGAGGAAGATTATGTAACGGCGATGCTCGACAACATCCGGCGCATGGGGCAATATATCGTAATCGCACCGGGACTGGCAATGCCGCATGCCCGGCCGGAGTGTGGTGTCAAACGGATCGGCATGGGGCTGGTCAGGCTTTCGAGTCCGGTTTGCTTTGGCAATGAAGAATATGATCCGGTGGATTTGTTGATTACGTTTTGTGCCGTTGACCAGTCGACGCATATCGAAGCACTGGCTGAGCTGATGCAGATCATTGAAGATGAAGAGTTTTTAGCACAGGTTCGCAGCGGCATGGAAAAAGAGGCGATCCTAGAATATATTCAGTCTAAAAAATTTATAAAGGCGGATGATTGAGATGAAAATTTTAACCGTATGCGGCAACGGCATCGGCAGCAGCCTGATGCTGGCTATGAAAATTGAGGAAATTTGTAAGGAAAACGGTATTGCAGCCAGCGTAGAATCGACAGACTTCAATTCGGCGCCAGGCAAAGAAGCCGATTTGATTGTTACTGTCAAGGAGCTGGCAGAGCAGTTTGAAAATCGCCGGGTAGCCGTGATCCGCAGTTATGTCAACAAGAAAAAAATTACGGAAGATGTGCTGGATATCATCAAAGAAATTTCCGGCTAAAAAGTAGAATGAGGAGGGGTTTATTATGTTTGGTATTCTAGAGTTTTTGCGCGATGTGCTGCAACAGCCAGCCCTGCTGATCGGGATGGTTTCCTTTGTCGGTCTGCTGGCACTGCGCAAACCGTTTTACAAGATTATGACAGGTACTTTGAAGCCGATTCTTGGGTATTTGATGCTCGGCGCTGGTGCCGGGGTCATCGTCTCCAACCTCGATCCTTTGGGGAAAATGATTGAAAAGGGATTCCACATTACGGGGGTGGTGCCAAACAATGAAGCCATTGTTTCGGTAGCGCAAAAGCTGCTCGGCGTGGAGACCATGTCAATCCTTGTTGTCGGGCTTATTGTCAATTTGTTGATTGCCCGGTTTACAAAATACAAATATGTCTTTTTGACGGGGCATCACAGTTTCTTTATGGCCTGCTTGTTGTCTGCTGTGCTTGGGACTTCCGGCATGAAGGGCACTGAACTTATTTTATGCGGTGGGTTTATTCTGGGGGCTTGGAGTTCTATTTCGCCAGCCATCGGGCAAAAATACACGAATAAAGTAACGGAAGGCGACGGCATTGCGATGGGGCATTTCGGCAGCCTGGCTTACTACATATCAGCCTGGGTAGGCTCTAAAGTCGGACGTCCGGAAGACAGCACGGAAAAAATTGAAATCCCGGAAAAATGGGGATTTTTGCGGGATACAACGGTATCTACAGCAATTACCATGATGTTTTTTTACCTTGTTACGGCCATTGCCGCCGGACCTGAATATGTAGCTACACTTTCTGAAGGGATGTCACCATTTTTATTCGCGCTGATGGCCGGACTCAAATTTGCCGTCGGGGTAACGATCGTATATTCCGGGGTTCGAATGATCCTTGGTGATTTGATTCCTGCTTTTGAAGGGATTGCAACGAAGGTCATTCCGGATGCTGTGCCAGCTGTTGACTGTGCCGTGTTCTTCACTTATGCACCAACGGCGGTTGTCATCGGGTTTGTCGTTTCCTTTATTGGCGGGATCATTGGCATGTTGCTGCTGGGCGCACTTGGCGGGGTATTGATTATCCCGGGACTGGTACCACATTTCTTCTGCGGAGCAACCGCCGGCATTTACGGTAATGCCACTGGCGGGCGCAAAGGAGCGGTGTTTGGTTCGTTGGCCAATGGCCTGCTGATCACGTTTGCCCCGGCGCTGCTGCTGCCGGTTCTCGGCTCGTTGGGCTTCCAAAACACCACGTTTGGTGATTTTGATTTCGGGGTGCTTGGCATTGGCATTGGGCTTTTGGCAAAAGCATTGGGACAGATGGGGATATTCGCCATCATAGCACTGCTCTTGGTCGTACTGCTTGTGCCGAATTTCATGACAACTAGCAGCAAGGTAATCAATAATCCGGACGAAGAATAAAAATCGCAATTTGTATTATATGTGATACAATGGAAACATCGCTGTGCATAGGCACAGGGATGTTTCCTTGCGTTATTTTGCAGGCAGCAAAGCAGGTGATTAAATGTTGAACGAACGATGTGCACAGATTCTCCGGCAGATTCTCTATAGCCAGCAGCCATTAAAGATAGATGAAATTGCCAATTCTTTGGGGGTGAGTGAGCGTACGATCCGCTACGATCTGGACCGGATTGATGAGTACCTGTTGGAAAATGAATTTCCAGCTTTTGTACGCAAGCCCAATGAAGGTATTTCGCTGGATACAGCACCGGAACAGCTGGCACGGCTGTTATGCTGTGTTCATGACCAGGGCAATTACAACTATGTCCTGTCACAGGATGAGCGGCTGGTCTACTTATTGTATGATCTGTTGGAACAAGACAGCTATACAACCCTGCAGCAGCTAGCTGAAAAGATGAGCGTCAGTAAGACGACGATTCAAAATGACATCAAAGAAATCAAAGAACGGCTGGGCCCACAGGGGATGTTTATCGAGACGGCAAAAGGCAAGGGCATAAAGGTAATCGGGGATGAAGCCGGACTGAGAAAGATGGCATCCAAAAGTCTGTTTTCTCATTTCGATACGTTGAACTTGTGCAATGTGAACTTCATCCGCTTGTTCAAGGATATTGATATGGCAGCAATTGAAGGCTTTGTGAGAGAGGCTGAGCGGCAGCTGAAATACACTTTTTCCGACTATGCGTTCAATAATCTCGTCATCCATCTGGCGATCGCCATTAAACGGATTCAGCTGGGACGAGATATTTTCATGAATCCCGAGGAGTTAAAGCATCTGACGCATACGGCAGAATTTGCTGTTGCGGCAGGAATTGCGCGCCGAATCGAAGAAACCTTCGCGGTAGAGATTCCCCAGGGTGAAATTGGTTATATTACCATTCACCTGCTGGGCAGTAATTTTTCTTTGGAGCAGGAACAGGAGAAGGATCATGATATTTATCTGCAGATGATCATATCAAATCTGGTAGAGAAAATGTCGCAGGAATATCACTGCGCGTTTTATAAGGACGAGCAGCTTTATGAAAATTTGCGTCAGCATATGTGTTCGGCAATTTATCGCTTCCGGCATGGCATTAATATCAATAATCCGCTGCTAAATGACATAAAAGAAAATTATGCAGAAATTTTTTCTTGTGTGTGCCGTACGGTTCGTTTTTGGTCTAAGGACTGGCAGGCCAGCCTCAGCGATGAGGAATGCGGCTATATCTGCATTCATTTTATGACGTCGCATGAGCGTCTTTGCCGCCATAAGGAACGCCGGGCTAAAGTGTTGATTGTCTGTGCAACTGGGGTCGGAACTTCAAAGTTTGTGCTAACAAGGCTGCATGCCTTATTTGACTTTGAGGTTGCCGGGATGGTAGCGATGCACGATGCAGCTGATTTTGTGACTAAGACCGCAGTCGATCTGGTTGTGACAACCGTGCCGCTTAAAATCGAGGGCGTAAAGACCATTGTCATTCAGCCATTTTTAAATGAAAAGAATATCAGCGAATTGAGCATATTTTTTTCGCAATATGCTTCTGGTAAGCCGCTAAGCCGTGAAAACGATAAAATACCCGTGATCAAGGAAATTCTGCAGGTGGTCGAGTCCTGCTGTAAAGTAGAAGAACCGTTGAAACTTGAACTGGCCCTGCAGGAATTGCTGACGGTTAAAAAGAATATTCAGCCTACTTTGGTGCAATTGATGCAGCCCCATCGCATTTGTCGTAAAAAACGGGCGGCTGATTGGCGAGAGGCTGTCCGCATCGGCGGTAGTCTGCTGCTGGCTGATGGCTGTATAACAGAGCAGTACATCGAGGCTATGATTGAAAACATCGATAATTTGGGAGATTACATCATCCTTTGCCCCGGGGTTGCG
This sequence comes from Selenomonadaceae bacterium, assembly GCA_963678095.2. Classification (GTDB taxonomy): domain Bacteria; phylum Bacillota; class Negativicutes; order Selenomonadales; family Selenomonadaceae. The sequence continues at coordinate 78,247 of CAXXXP010000001.1, forward strand.
ATGCCGCATGCCAAACCGGGAGATGGCGGGCTAAAGACTGGTTTTAGCTTACTGTTGCTTGAAGAAGCGCTGCCCATTGGCAAGGGGACAGACAAAAAGGTACAGATACTGATTACCCTAGCTGCTGCCGATTATACAACGCATACCAATGCCCTGAAGGATCTAATGCGGCTGCTTGAACAGCCCGATTTCGTGCCTAGTCTTTTAGCGGCTAAAGAGGAAACAAAAATTATGGCTTTATTTTCATAAAGAACAGACGTGTCTGGGAGGTAAAAAATGAAACTAGATCATCTGGCGATGTATGTCGAGGACTTGGAAGGGGCAAAGGAGTTTTTTATTCGCTTTTTTGCTGCTGAAACAAATGAGGAGTATTATAATCCCCAAACGGGACTGCGTACGTATTTTTTATCGTTTTCGGGGGGATCGCGCTTGGAGATTATGACTCGGCCTGGCCTTTTTCCGGGCGGGCAGGAGCAATTTTTTACAGGGTATACGCATCTCGCTTTTTCTGCCGGTAGCCGTGACCGAGTCGATCAGTTGACGAAAGAACTGGCTGAAAATGGCTATGAGGTTCTAAGCGGGCCGCGGCTGACCGGTGACGGGTACTATGAAAGCTGTATTTGCGGGCCGGAAGGCAATCAGATAGAAATCACAGAATAAAACAGAACTTTTATAAAATAAAAAATCCGGGCGTTGCTGTGGCAGCGCTCGGATTTTTTATTTTATATCGGTCATTGCCGGGTAATGCTCTTATAGTATAAAATAATAGGTATTATGTATTTGTAAGGGGAATTGATGTATGCAGGAGAAGCAAAATCAGCGGGCGATCCAAGGTCTGAAGGGACGGATTCATGCCGCTTATCAATATTTAGTTGAAAATAAGGACCTGGAAAATGCCGGAAAAGTGAAACAGTTGGCGGAAAAACTGACAGCGGAGGAATATACTATCGCGTTTTGCGGACATTTTTCTGCCGGGAAATCAAGGATGATCAACCGGCTTGTCGGCGGCAAACTATTGCCCTCAAGCCCCATTCCTACGAGCGCAAATCTTGTCAAGGTCAAAAGCGGCGACTCCTATGCCAAGGTTTTTTTTAAAAATGAGAAACCGCGTCTGTATCAGGCGCCGTATGATTACAATCTGGTAAAAAATTATTGTCAGGATGGGGACCAGATTCAGGAGATTGAAATCAGCCAACAGGGGCTAAAGATCCCCGCGGGAATTGTTATCATGGATACCCCGGGGATTGATTCTGCCGATGATGCGCATCGTATAGCCACGGAATCGGCAATTCATCTGGCCGATTTAATTTTTTACGTGATGGATTACAATCATGTGCAGTCGGAACTGAATTTCATGTTTACCAAGGAGCTGACGGAAGCAGGCAAAGAAGTATATCTTGTCGTAAACCAGGTGGATAAGCACTCTGCCGGTGAGCTTTCGTTTGCAGACTATCAGGCAAGTGTCACTGAGGCCTTTGCTGCCTGGGGCGTCAAGCCGGCCCGTATTTTTTACACGTCCTTAAAAGAAGCGGCGCATGAAGAAAATCAATTTTTGCAGCTACAGGAATTTCTCACGGAGCGGCTCAATAACCACAAGGCATTGCTAAATGATTCCATTGCCCGCTCCCTGGACAAACTGCTACAGGATCATCTCAGCTGGCGTGAAAGGAAAGCTGAGGCGAAATTGAGCGGGGCCAAAAGTATTTTGCAGGAATTATCGACGGCAGAACAAAATGATTTAACGGCCAACTATCAGTCGCTTCTCGATGAGAAAACAGCTTTGGCCGGAGCCCTTGAAACAGCAGCGCAGGAATTTGATGCGCTGCTGCAAAAGATCCTGGCCAATGCCTATCTTATGCCGTTTGAGACGAGGTCATTGGCGGAAGCTTATCTTGAAGCTTCCGCACCGGATTTTAAGATCGGTTTTTTCTTTGCACAAAAAAAGACAGCAGCAGAGCGGGCGCGTCGGTGCCGAATTTTTTACCAGGGACTGACGGAAAAAGTGAACTCGCAGCTCATATGGCATTTGCGTGATTTTTTGGCTGGCTTTTTGCGGCAAAAACGGTTGGATTCGCCTGAATTGTTGACGGCAGCCCAGCAGTTTTCCTTTCCCTTCGGCGAGGAAGTGCTGACCGGGGCCTTGAAGCCTGGGGCCTGCCTGTCGGGGGAATATCTGCTCAATTACACCAGTCAGGTGGCAGAGGAGATAAAGCGGCTGGCGAAGGCGTCGCTCAACCGGCTAAAAGAAGATATTTTACAGGAACTAGACAAAAAGAATCGGCAACTTGAAGCAAAGGTCGCCGAAAAATCTGTTGGGCTGGAACGATATGTACAGGCGCTCGAAGAAATCAGCCGGGTACAGGCCGCCGCTGTTCGGGAACGGCAGCAGTTGGCTGCATGTATTGAGGCAGCTGCTGCTGCCCCGGATTTTGAAGCGGAGATGCTGTTTGCGCGGCCAACGATTGCCTTTGAAATTATTGCCGGACAGGAAGAACCTTTGCCAGCGGCAGAAAAAGTTTCTGTGGTGACGGTGAAGGAACAGACACGGACGCGGGCCGATAGTCCAGCCGAGGATCAGATAAAATCCATGCAGCACAGACTTAAAGAATCGGCGAGAATAATCCGTAATTTGCCAGGCTTTTCCCGGTTGTCACAGGAGCTTGATGAAAAAGCACAGCGGCTCGACAATAAGGGGTTTAGTGTGGCCCTGTTTGGTGCCTTTAGTGCCGGGAAATCCTCGTTTGCCAATGCGTTGCTCGGACAACGGGTATTGCCGGTATCGCCCAACCCGATGACGGCAGCGATCAACCGCATCAAACCAGTCGATGACGCGCATGGGCATGGGCTGGTTTATATCAGCCTGAAAACTTCGGCGGTTATGCTGGAAGATGTAAATCAAGCGCTGCAGATTTTTTCCTGTCAGGCGCCAAGCCTTGAAAGTGCAGTGAAAATAATTGCCGGGATCAGTGGAGATTTAGCCTGGCAGGGAGCGGCAGAAAAGACGAATTACAGTTTTCTGCAGGCGTTTTCTCGTGGCTATGCACAGCTGGCGGCGCAGCTTGGCACGACGCTGTCATCGACCACGGATGAATTTGCTCCGTACGTTGCCTGCGAAGAAAAATCATGTTTTGTCGACTGGATTGATCTTTATTATGATTGTGCCCTGACCCGCCAAGGGATTACGCTGGTCGATACGCCGGGGGCAGATTCCATCAATGCGAGACATACTGGGGTAGCGTTTGATTTCATAAAAAACTCGGATGCTATTTTGTTCGTCACTTACTACAACCATGCATTTTCCAAGGCGGATCGCGAATTTTTGATCCAGCTGGGCCGGGTCAAGGATGCCTTTCAGCTCGATAAAATGTTCTTTATGATCAATGCCATTGATCTGGCTGACAGCGAACGGGAGCAGGCAACAGTGGTTGATTATGTGTGCGGGCAGCTGATAAAATACGGGGTGAGGCAGCCGCAGGTTTATCCGCTATCGAGTTTGCAGGCGCTAGAGGAAAAGCTGACGGAGGCGGACGAGACGCTTTCCGGGCTTCCTGAATTTGAAACCGATTTCTATCATTTTATTACGCATGATTTAGCCGCCATGGCAGTTCGTGCTTCGCAGCAGGAATTGAATCGTGTGGAGCAGCTGTTGGAAAAATTAATTTTGAGTACCGGGGTCGAACAGTCGGTTAAGGAGCAGCGGCGCTTAAGCCTGGAAACAGAAAAATCAAGGCTGCTTAAGATTCTGGCCCAGCAGACACCGGCCTCACTGGAGCGGCGGCTGGCGCAGGAAACCGAAGAGCTTGTATATTATATAAAGCAAAGGGTATTTTTGCGCTATTACGATTTTTTTAAGGAGTCGTTTAATCCGGCCGTGCTGCGCGACGATGGTCGTGATCTGAAACAGGCCCTACAAAATGCGCTGGCTGAACTGCTGGCTCAGCTTGGTTTTGATTTTTCCCAGGAGATGCGAGCTACGACGCTTCGGCTTGACCGATTTGCCGAAAAAATATTGATCGAGCAGCAGTGCTTGCTGACGGAAACACTGCAGGGCATCAATCAGGATTTGTCTTTTGCCCAGTACGAGTTTGCTGGCAGTGCAACTATTGATTTTTCACCTGCATTTGCTGCGCTGCCGCCAGCGATGTTTAGTCGAATGCTGGCTGGGTTTAAGAACCCGAAAGCGTTCTTTGAGCGAAATGAAAAGGAACAGATGCGCACGGAACTTGCGCGGATCCTGGCAAGCCCGGCGGAGGAATATCTGTCATGCGAGCAGGTGAAACTTGACGCAGTGTATGATGAATTGCTGACGGCAGCTTTTGCTGCCTTGATAAAACAGATGCAGGAAGAAGTAGAAGCGTTTTATCTGAGCCTTTTGTCGGCCCTTGACGGTGGTGTTTCTGGAGAGCGTTTACGCCAGGTGCAAACACAACTGCAGGCAGTAAAAAAATAGTGATGAACAAAAAGATTCGCTGGGGTATGCAACAGGCTGCCCGGCGAATTTTTTATTACTGGGGAGTTACAGGTAAAATCATAAATATTTTTTATGGGAAAATAGTCGGGAGCGCGTGCGGGTGATTTATGATAAAATTAAGTAAATGTTGCTATTTGGCTTCTTTTTGGATTGTATAGGGGGATTTTATAATGAAAATTAAAACACTTAAGGCGAAACTTATTTCAATTACACTGGCACTGTTCTTTGTGGTGCTGCTGAGCAGTACCGCGGCGGTAGCTTTTTTTGTTAAAGGGCAGATGGAAACCGTTTTGTTGAATAAATCAATTGAGACAGCAACGGAAATGTCTCAGAATATCACGAATATGCTGTCGGCACAACAGGCAAAAACGGAGGAGTTACAGGCGTTTTTAGCAGAGAAATCAAAGCAGAAAAATATTGCCTACGCGGTGATCATCGATAAAAATGCTGTAGCAATTGCCCATAGCGATGCCGCTAAAATAGGCAAACAATATGACGATGCCTACACGCTTGACGGAGCAAAAAACGGCAATGTAAAGACTTCCCGTTTTTTTGCCGATATGCAGCAGATCTGGACCTATGACATCATGGTGCCGATATACAAAAATGGCACGCAGGTCGGAGCTCTCGATATAGGGATTCCGGAAACCGGGATTACCGAGGTTATTTATAAGATTGTTCAAATACAGACGATCCTGAGTGTGATATTTTTCCTGGTTATTTCTTTGTTGCTTGCCGGGGTATTTCAGCGGATGTTTGTGCCACTCAATGATATGGTACAGATCATTAACAAGATCGGTCAGCTGGATCTGAAAAAAGATGGCCGCCTTGATCGTCTTGTCGGCAATACCGATGAAATCGGTGAAATTGCCCGCTCGCTGTCGAGTATGCAGGCAAGCGTAGCCGCCTTGGTAAAGGAAATCATCAACAATTCGCAGAGCTTGAGCAGTTCATCGACGATGCTGTCGTCTACGGTCAAACATTTATCGGACAAAGTTGTCGTCATAACAGATTCCGTGCAGGATATATCCTCGCAGATGCAGGAAGCCAGTGCGGCTACAGAAGAAATCACGGCTTCGATTGAAGAGGTTGAGGCCAATATTAATGTTCTTTCGCAAAAGGCTGCCAACGGCAGCGACAATGCGGTTGACTTTAAAGACCGGGCCCAAAATGCACAGAAGAACAGCCGCCAGGCCATTGATGAATCGATGCAGATTTTGGCGGAGAAAAAAGCTGATGTGGAAAAGGCAATTGAAACGGGACGCGTAGTGGAAAACATCAAGGTGATGGCCGATACGATTGCCGGTATTTCGGCGCAGACGAATCTGCTGGCGCTCAATGCCGCGATTGAAGCTGCACGGGCCGGTGAGCAGGGCCGTGGCTTTGCTGTTGTAGCCGAAGAGGTCAGAAAGCTGGCCGAGCAGTCGGCAAAATCGGTCCTGAATATTCAGGAGACAATCGATCAGGTGCAGATTGCCTTTAAGAGCAGCACGGATACGGGCACGGGTATGCTGGACTTCATCGATCAGGATGTCCAGAAAAACTTTGCGGCTTATGGGGATACCGGTCGCCATTATGCGGAGGATGCTGAATTTGTCAGCCGGATGTCCGAGGAAATTGCCAGTATGTCTGAAGATGTAAATCATACGGTCAGTGAAGTGAGCAAGGCAATTCAGGTAATGACCGGCAACACGCAAAAATCAAATGAACATACAAAGACGATCAGCGACAACATGGACGAGACAACAGCCGTATTAAAAAATGTTGCCGATACCGCCGGAGAACAGGCGCAGCTGGCAGCGAATCTCAATGATATGGTAAGAAAATTCAAGGTGTAATAACGCCAGCATTTGGTAAATAAGTAAGCAAAGGGCAGCAGGAGCAGGGCGGAAACGCAGTTCTTGCTGCCCTTTGCTTTGCAGCGGGCAGGTGGCATTTATTTTAATCCGGGAGTTTTTATGCTATACTGATAGCGCATTATTTTTGGCCGATGATCAGAAAATGGAAGGGGAAAAAACCTCGATGAAAACAGGGTTTGACCACAAAAAATACATAGAAAAACAGTCAAAATATATTTTGGAACGGGTGCATGCCTATGATAAGCTTTATATGGAGTTTGGCGGCAAGCTGATGGCGGATTTTCATGCCCGCAGGGTATTGCCCGGTTTTGATCCGGATGCAAAAATAAAATTACTGCACCATCTGGCAGATAAGCTAGAGATTATTATCTGTATTTATGCCGGTGACATCGAGCGCAATAAGATTCGCGGGGATTTTGGCATTACGTATGAACTTGAGGTTTTGCGGATGATTGATGATTTGCGCCGGCATAAGCTTGCGGTCAATAGTGTCGTCATCACGCGCTGTGAGGATACGCTCGCGACCAACGCCTTTGGGCAAAAGCTAGCCAATCGTGGAATTCGTGTGTATAAGCACGCGGCAACAAAAGGCTATCCAACCGATGTGGATACCATTGTCAGTGAGGAGGGGTATGGCAAGAATCCTTATATTGAAACGACGAAAAGCATTGTTGTGGTGACCGCGCCGGGACCCAGCAGCGGCAAATTGGCAACCTGTCTGAGTCAGATGTATCATGAGGCGAAACGGGGGATAAAAGCAGGATATGCAAAATTTGAGACATTTCCGGTCTGGAATCTGCCGCTCAAGCACCCCGTAAACATTGCTTATGAAGCGGCGACGGCGGATCTGAAGGACATAAACATGATGGATCCGTTTCATCTGGCAGCCTATGGTGAGCCGGCGGTCAATTACAACCGCGATATTGAGGTTTTTCCAGTACTGCGGCGAATCATAGAAAAAATAACCGGTGAAAAATCCATCTATCAGTCGCCGACGGATATGGGAGTCAACCAGGTTAAACATGGCATCGTTGATGATGGAGTTGTGCGGGAAGCGGCCTGTCAGGAGGTCATCCGCCGTTACTTTACTACGGCCTGTGATTATAAAAAAGGAATTGCCGGAAGTGATACCTTGGAGAGGGTAAAACTGCTGCTTGATGAACTAGAGCTGACAGAGCTGGACCGGGTTCCGGTTGGACCGGCCCGTCAGGCTACTGTTGAATTGCAGTCACAATGGCCAGATACGGAGGATCTTGTCTCAGTCATGGCGATTGAATTGCCGGACGGGACAGTTCTGACAGGCAAGTCTTCTGATTTGATGAGTGCTTCGGCGGCGGCTGTTTTAAACGCCGTTAAATACCTGGCGGGAGTGCCGGATTCGTTACATTTGCTGTCGCCGCTGACCCTCGAACCAATTCTTGATTTGAAACGGACGATTTTTGACCATGCCAATCCACCGGCCTTGAATTTACAGGAGGTGTTGCTGGCTCTGAGCATCAGTGCGGCAACCAGCCCGGTTGCACACTGCGCGATCCGGCAGCTCAGAAAGTTGCCGGGGTGTCAGGCGCATGCGACGACGATGCTCGAGGGCAGTGATGAAAAGTTTTTTAAAAAATTGGGCGTAGAATACACCTGTGAGCCCCGCTTTTCGTCAAACCGTCTCTATGACAGCAATTGAGCTGGTGCTGGCAGTCACTTTGTTTAAAAATTTTTGACAGGGGAGGAAGCTTCTATGAAAGCGGCACTGATTATTGTGGATGTACAGACTGGGGTAGCGGTGAAGGATATTTACAATCGGGAGCAGGTATTAGGCAATATCGCGGAGCTGCTCGCTTTTTGCCGGGAACTGCAGCTGGACATTCTTTATATTCGTCATGATGATGGCCCCGACAGTGATCTGACTGTCGGCAGCGACGCCTGGCAGATTGTGCCTCTGCTGGAGCCTGCTCCAGGAGAGCTGATTTTTGATAAAAAATATAATAGCCTGTTCTATAAAACTGGTGTAAGGGAATATTTATCCGCTAGAGGCATCGATACGATCCTTCTTACCGGGCTGCAGACAGAATACTGTATCGATGCGAGCTGTAAAGCTGGTTTTGAGCATGGATACCGGGTGATTATTCCTGAGGATACGACCAGTACTCGCGACAACGGTACCTTTAGCGGTCGCCAGCTCCATGAGTTTTTTACCTATAAGATTTGGCAGGGGCGGTACGCCGAGGTCGTGCCGCTGACTGCGTTGAAAAAAAGATTAGCTGTTCAATAAAAATAGTAAAAGCGCCCGCAAGCTCGGTTCGAGCTTGCGGGCGCTTTTTTGAAACGACAGGAATTATCTGGCCAAAGACTTGTATTTTTCAAGCCGCTGGCGGGCATCGGCCTCGGTTTTGGCGAATAACTCCTCGGCCTGAGCGGGAAATTGCTTTTGCAGGGAGGAATAACGGACTTCCCCCAGCAAAAAGTCGCGGAAGTTTCCGGTGGGTTCTTTCGAATCAAGGATAAATGCAGGCTTTTCGCTTGTTTCTCCCTGTGGCTGAAAGCGGTAGAGACTCCAGTAGCCGCAATCGACGGCCAGCTTTGCCTCAAGCTGGCTGCAGCCCATGCTTTTGAAACCATGTGTTATGCAGGGGGCGTAGGCAATGATCAGGGAAGGACCCGGATAGGCTTCGGCTTCAGCGATGGCTTTTAATGTTTGATTTTTGTCGGCCCCCATGGCGATTTGGGCGACATATATATAGCCGTAGCTCATTGCCATCAGCCCGAGATCCTTCTTTTTGGTGCGCTTGCCGCTGGCGGCGAATTTTGCCACAGCAGCCGTCGGAGTGGCCTTGGAGGATTGCCCGCCCGTGTTGGAGTAGACTTCTGTATCAAGCACGAGAACGTTGATGTTTTCCCCGGAGGCCAGTACATGATCCAGCCCACCGTAGCCAATATCGTAGGCCCAGCCATCGCCGCCGAAAATCCATTGTGATGGCTTGACGAGAAAATCGCGGTTGCGGTAAATCTCTGCCAGCAGTGGATCGGCCATAGACTGCTTATTTAAGCTGTACAGCAGCTGGTCGGCGCGTTCGCGGGTATTTTCTCCGCTGTCAAAATGACGGAGCCAGTCGGTGCAGGCCGCCTTGAAGGCACTGTCTGTACTTGCCAAAGAGGCTTTTTCGATATCAGCTGCCAGCTTGGTCCGTACTTGTCTCGCGCCGAGAAACATGCCGAGTCCAAATTCGGCATTGTCTTCAAACAGAGAGTTGGCCCAGGCGGGACCATGCCCGCGATGATTTTTGGTATAGGGAATAGAGGGGGCACTGCCAGCCCAGACGGAAGAACAGCCAGTGGCGTTAGCAACCATCATGCGGTCGCCAAAGAGCTGGGTGACAAGCTTGAGGTAGGGGCTTTCCCCACAGCCGGAGCAGGCTCCGGAAAATTCAAGCAGCGGCTGCTCGAACTGGCTGCCCTTGACGGAGGCTTTTTTCATAGGATTCTTCTTTGGCGACAGCTGCAGGGCATATTCCCAGAGCGTTTCCTCGTGTACCTGGCTGGCCAGTGGCTTCATGACGAGAGCTTTTTCTTTGGCCGGACATACCTGGGCACAATTGCCGCAACCATTGCAGTCCAGTGGGGATACGGCCAGACGAAAATCGAGATCGGCGGCGCCGATGGCCGCTTTGACAGCAAAGCCTTCAGGTGCTTTTGTGAGTTCGTCTTTGTCGACAAGTACAGGGCGGATGGCTGCATGCGGACAGACAAACGAACATTGATTGCACTGAATGCAGGCACTCGGTTGCCATTGGGGAACGTGTACGGCGATGCCTCGTTTTTCGTAGGCCGATGTCCCGAGCGGGTAAGTGCCATCCTCCACGCAGGTAAAAGCGCTGACCGGAAGACGGTCGCCCTCCTGCCGATTGACAGGACGCAAAACCTCGTCAATAAAGGCTGGAACTTCTTTGCCTTTATTGGCAGTGCTGGCGGCTGTCTGCCAGGTGGCTGGAACCAGAATTTTTCTGACGGCAGCAAGACCGGCATCGATGGCGGCGTGGTTCATGGCGACAACTTTTTCGCCCTTTTTGCCGTAAGAACTTATGACAGCTTCCTTTAAATACGTGATAGCTTCCTCCGCTGGAATAATGGCAGCTATTTTAAAGAAGGCGGATTGCATGATCATATTAATTCTGCCGCCTAACCCGAGGTTTTCGGCAATGGCAACGGCATCAATGGCATAAAAATCGATTTTATTCTGGTATAGGTATTGTTTCATGCTAGCCGGCAGTTGGCTGTCAATTTCTTCATCCGTCCAGCTGCAGTTGAGCAGAAAGCTGCCGCCGGGCTTGAGACCGAGCAATACATCGTAATTATCGACATAAGACTGGTTGTGACAGGCGATAAAGTCGGCCTTATGGATCAGATAAGGTGCTTTGATGGGCTGGTGCCCAAAGCGCAGATGAGAAACGGTGATGCCGCCGGATTTTTTTGAATCGTAGGCGAAATAGGCCTGGGCATACATATCGGTATGGTCGCCGATGATTTTTATCGCGCTTTTATTGGCGCCGACAGTTCCGTCAGAACCAAGCCCCCAGAATTTACAGGCTTTGGTGCCTGATGGGGTGGTGTCGAGATCCTTTCCCAAGGGCAGCGAAGTATGCGTGACATCATCGACGATGCCGACTGTGAAATGGTCTTTAGGAACTTTTTGATTGAGATTTTCAAAGACGGCCTCAATATGCCCCGGAACAATATCTTTGCCGCCGATGCCGCAGCGCCCGCCGACGATCAGCGGCTGCCAGTCAGCATTGTAGAAGGCCGTTTTTACATCGAGGTAGAGCGGTTCAGCCAGCGCCCCCGATTCTTTGGTTCGGTCGAGGACCGCTATTTTCTTTACGGTCCGGGGAATGTATTTAAAGAAGTGTTCAATCGAAAATGGCCGGTATAGATGAACGGTCAACAGACCGACTTTTTCGCCAGCGGCATTGAGGTGATCGACGGTTTCTTCGATGGCCTCGCAGACAGAACCCATGGCAATGATCAGGCGCTCGGCATCTTTAGCTCCGTGATAATTGAATAAATGGTAGTCACGCCCAGTAAGCCGGTTTATTTCCTGCATATACTCTTCGACAATTTGCGGCAGGGCATCATAGTAGCGGTTTACAGCTTCTTTTTGCTGGAAGTAAATATCGGAGTTTTGTACGGTGCCTCGCAGCACGGGATGATCTGGATTCAGCGCGCGGCGGCGAAATTCATTGACGGCTTCCAAATCGAGCAGTCCGGCGAGTTCCTCATAGTCTAGAATTTCTATTTTTTGAATTTCATGGGAGGTGCGGAAGCCGTCAAAAAAATTTAGGAAGGGGACGCGTCCCTTGATGGCAGCCAGATGGGCAACGGCGGATAAATCCATTACCTGTTGCACACTGCTTTCTGCCAGCAGGGCGAAGCCTGTCTGGCGCACGGCCATGACATCGGAGTGATCGCCAAAAATGCTGATGGCGTTTGATCCTACCGCGCGGGAACTCACATGGAAGACCCCTGGCAAAAGTTCGCCGGCAATTTTATACATGTTGGGGATCATTAGCAATAGCCCCTGGGAAGCGGTGTATGTGGTTGTCAAGGCGCCGCCGTGTAGCGAGCCGTGGACGGCGCCGGCTGCTCCGCCTTCGGACTGCATTTCGACGACTTCCACGGTCTGACCAAAAATATTTTGGCGTCCCTGGGCGGCCCACTCATCGACGCTTTCGGCCATGGCGGAAGACGGGGTGATCGGGAAAATGGCGGCGACATCGGTAAAAGCATAGGATATGTAGGCGGCAGCTGTATTGCCGTCCATGGTTTTCATCTTTCTCTGCTGGTTCATAAAATCAACTCCTGAAAATTATGCTGTATTTTTCGCTGCGAAGTTCATCTGCGCGCTGCCTTTCCAGTTGATTTAATGGGTGGCATTGAAATGACGGCAATAAAAAAATCCGCCCCTAAGAAGGGACGGATTATATTCCGCGATACCACCCTGATTTTATAAAGCTGAAAATGCCCTATAACACTCATCAACGTACTAACATACGCGTTCCCTGTAACGGGGATCAGCCGTCATGACTTACTTGGAGGTTCGGTCATGCTTCTCGGAGATGATTTTCTGTAAAGGGCTGCCTGCCGTCTTTCACCAAACGCCGGCTCTCTGGGAAGCTTTTCCAATACATACTCGTTCTCTTCATCGAATGTCTTTTTGTATGAATCAATATTTACAATTGATTTGAACTTACGAGTACAATCATACTATTGCGTAAACATACTGTCAATAGGCGATAGTGAAAAAATATTTATTTGGTGTTTTTGCAGTGGACATTATAGCTAAACTGTACATAATAATTACTTGTTTCTGCTATTTGTATTGTAAAAAATAATACTATAGTAAAACAATGGGTGGACTGTTTGTATTTAGTGGAGAATAGTGCTTAAGGGAAGACGCCGCAGCTAGCTAGGAATTGTGGCAGGTTTCTGTTAAAATAGGATAGGCTTGTTGCTTTCAATCCAGCAAAGCTGGTTTGAAAATGTAGTTTTACTGTGAGGTGTGGATATGATTCAGATAGAGAAGCTGAATAAAAAATTTGGCGACCGTACAGCGGTAAAGGATTTGTCGCTGACAGTGAAAGCTGGTGAGATTTTTGGCTTGCTTGGCCCAAATGGGGCAGGAAAGACGACCACAATCCGGATGCTGACAATGCTCACCTGTCCGACCAGTGGCAAAATTTCTGTCAATGGGTGTGATCTCAGCTGTCAGAATCATCAGGTTCGGCAGATTATAGGCATTGTGCCGCAGCATTTTAATCTCGATGCGGATTTGACAGTGTGGGAAAATCTTGAGCTTCATGGACGCTTGCACCATATTCCGCGAGCGCAGCGGCGGGCTCGCATTGATGAGCTGCTTGCCTATGTCGAACTGGCTGATCGTGCCGGTGAACGGGTACAGCGTCTTTCCGGAGGAATGAAGCGGCGGCTGATGATAGCCCGGGCGCTTTTGCATCAGCCCGGGGTGTTGTTTCTTGATGAACCAACGGTAGGCCTTGATCCGCAGGTGCGCCGGCGTCTGTGGGATTTAATCCGGCGGCTGGCCGAGAGCAACCTGACGGTCGTACTGACGACGCATTATATTGAAGAGGCCGAATTTCTCTGTCATCGAGTGGCCTTTTTAGAAAAGGGATCCTTAATTGCGATTGATACCCCGGCTGCACTGTGTCAAAAACTTGGTTCTTTTGTTGTTGAATGGTATGAAGCAGAAGCTCGGCAGACGCGTTTTTTTCATACGCGCGAAGAGGCGGCTCGCTTTGCCAGTTCGCTTATGGTGGGCATGACGATTCGCCGTTCTAATTTAGAAGATGTTTTCGTCGAAATGACAGGACGAAAGGTGGTTGATTAGACAGATGCTGCAAGATATTATAACTGTATTTTGGCGTGACTGGATTGTCCTGCATCGTCGCCTGAAGACATTTATCATTTCCCGTATGGTCACACCGGTGCTTTACCTGGTGGCGTTTGGCTGGGGCGTTGGGCGAAGTGTTCAGGTCAGTCAGGGGAATTACCTTGATTATATTGTGCCGGGAATTCTGGCGCTCAATTCGATGAATATAAGTTTTAATTCAGTGGCTTCGCCGCTGAATATGAGCCGGCTCTATCATAAGACGTTAGAGGAATACCTGGTGGCACCGATTCAGCCGCTGTCGTTTATCCTCGGTAAAATTCTTGCCGGCAGTGTTCGCGGACTTATTTCTTCGGTCATCATTATTATACTGGCCTATGGGTTTGGGGCCTCTTTTCAAATGAGCTTCTTGCTGTGGGGAGTCATTGCACTAAACTGCCTAGTATTTTCCAGCCTGGGGTTTGTGGCAGCCATGCTGATCAATTCGCATGAGGATATGGCGAATTTCAGCACGTATGTGCTTTTGCCCATGTCGTTTTTATGTGCGACTTTTTTTAGTGTGGATAAGCTCCCTCAGGCTGTTCGCTGGTTGCTGGAATTGTTGCCGCTTACCCATGCGAGTCAGGCCCTGCGGGCTGTCAGCAGTGGTTCAGCGGCAGTTCCCTATGTTTCAATTGCGGTTTTGCTGCTGTATATTGCGGTCTTTCTAATCGTTAGCCTGTGGACAATGCGCCGGGTGCGTGAATGACGATTTGTGTTTGACAGCGGCTTTGCTTCGTGCTACATTGGAAAACAATGGCATATATGATCCAAGGGATTATAGCTACAAGAATGTGTTCAGAAAAGCGAGGGACCATGATGAAAATATCAATTATTTATTACAGCAAAACCGGAAAAACAAAGGCAATGGCAGAGGAAACCGCTAAAGGAATGCAGGAAGTTGCCGGGGTTGAAGTGCAACTGTTTGATCTCGAACATATCGATATGGACTTTTTTAACCAAAGTCAGGCCGTTGTGTTTGGTACGCCGACATATTATGCGAATGTCTGCTGGCAGATAAAAAAATGGTTTGATGAAGGGTCAAAATACAATCTCAATGGCAAGCTTGGGGCCGCCTTTGCCACAGCGAATGTCCAGCAGGGTGGAACTGCGACGGCAATTACGACGCTACTCCAGCATATGCTGGTCAAAGGGATGATGGTTTATTCCGGCGGTGCCGCCAATGGGCAGCCGTTTATCCATTTAGGGGCATCGGGACTCAGAGATTCCTTTGAAGAGGATAAGGCTATGTTTAAGATTTTTGGCCAAAGAATCGCTCAGAAGGCTGTGGATTTATTCGCGAAATAACCTACAAGAGAAACGATATGCCAGCAACGATCATGAAGAGCGGCATATCGTTTTCTCTATATAGGGAAAAGATGGTAAATGCTCTTTGATTTTTTACGGATTAATGGTATAATATAGGCTATAAGGTTCTTGTCGGGGCGTGGCTCAGCTTGGTAGAGCGCTACCTTGGGGTGGTAGAGGTCGTGGGTTCAAATCCCGTCGCTCCGACCATTATTATAATTTAAAAAGACAGATAATTAAAAAAATAAAGACGATTCATTTCCGTTACTGTGGGGGATTTACTTTACGTGAAAGAGGGCGGCGGTTATGAAAGCAATAGCAAGGAGTGCCATACTTTTTTTGTGGCTGTGCATGTTTTTGGTGATTAGTCATGCTGCGGCGGCTGTACCCAGTGCTGAAACTGGTTGCAAGGGCAATGACGTTGATTTGTTAGCACTTAAAGAAAAGTGCTTACAGGCGACGCTGTATGCGATTAATCACGAAATAGACCGGTATGGAAACTGGGTTGATTTTGAAAAACAGCAAGGGGTGCGGCGTGAAATTACGGCTGCACTACAGGATGGCTACCATCGCCTGGAGCAGGATCAAAAAAAATATCTGACCATGGAAGCAGCCTCGTATCCTTTGCCGGAGATGGTAAATATTACAGGCTGGATAAAATTGCCGGTCAATCAGGCGGAGTTTCTGTATATTGCCGGCGCTGATCCGGCAGGCCCATGGTATTATTTTACCCGGGTGGGCACGAATCCCGTTTTGCATGCCGGACAGGAGTATGCGTTGTGTCTGTACCCTTTATATCCAAGGGTAAGCAGGCAGCAAGCGGTGTATTCAGCAGTAAAATATGGCATGGTTTTGGCTGGAATGAAAAGAAATTACTAATGGAAAATAAATAATCTTTGCTTTTTTAGCCATTGTATAGTAGAATGAACCTATTAGAGATAAGGTCCAACGAAATGTTCTTTGTCCTTCTCGAGCTGTATTTATACAGGGGAAGTCCTATTGAGTCTTCGATTGAATCAAAAATTTCTGAGTATAATACATTGAGGAGGCTATATATCATATGGCACAAGACAAAAATTTAACATGCAAAGACTGCGGCGCAGAATTCATCTTCTCCGCATCGGAACAAGATTTCTACGAAGAAAAAGGTTTCACGAACGAACCTGGCCGTTGCCCGGATTGCCGCGCAGCTCGCAAACAGGAAAGAAACGGTGGCCGCAGTGGTGGCGGACGTCCTCAGCAGCAGCGTGAAATGTTCGACGTAACTTGCGCAGCTTGTGGTGCAGAAACTCAGGTTCCGTTCCGTCCGAGCAACGATCGTCCTGTATATTGCAGAGATTGTTTCCAGGCTAACAGACACTAATAAAGCAAAGCCCCAGCCAAATGGCTGGGGCTTTTTTTGTGTAAAAGGAGGAGGGCGGCTGCCAGCAGCCGCCCTCCTCCTTTTACTGTAACTCCGCCGTTTCAGGCAGACTTTTCTTTTTTTTCTTGCCCAAAAGAAGCCCGATAACAGGACCAATGATATATTCTGCGACCAGGAAGCAGCCAATAAGCGAGAATATTGAAATCAAAGTGTATTTCAAGGCGATGTTCATATGGACTTTCTGCAAGGCGTAAGCCAGCGGCAGGAAGATAAACGAGTGAATAAAATAAATGGTGTACGAGTTTGCGGCCAGACGTCGCCACAGGTAGGCATTGCTGTCAACGAAACGCTTAAAGAGAGCGATCAGAGCAAAGGTGCTTGTGACGGCTAGCAGGCAGTGGGTCAGTGCGTGTCCGGCTTTAAACAAAACCGGTATATCCGGTACCAGTGTAAAGCTGACGCGATAAACCAGAAAGACAACGAGCATTATGACAGCACTTATAGACCAGGGCAGCAGTCGCGGCATGTAGCCGTTGTCGGTAAACCAGCCCTGTTTCCAGGCATGGACGCCGAGGAAGAAATAGCAAAGATGCAGGATCAGTCGCACGGGCTGAACAGAAAACAAGTACCCGATCGGCATCCAGGTGTCACACCAATAGGTAAGATTGACTGCAAAAAAGGAAAGGGCGGTCAGCAAGGTGAAGCCGAGCAGAAATCCAGCAGAAGGGGAAGCTGGCAGGGCGGCTTTGGCTAAACTCTTCGGACGGATCAGGTATACAATGGTGAGCAGAAAGAAGAACAGGGTCAGGATGCCAAGAAACCAGTAATGACTTTGCTGGTAAAAAGGCCCCCAGAAGCTGTTGAGCCAGAAGTCGAAGTAATCAGGTGGTGGCGGGGCTCCAATATGTGTGACAAGCGGGCTGTAGGCCAGCAAGGGGGCGAAAAAGACTACGCCGATGCCCCAGGGCAGCATGATGCGAACTAGTTTGTTTTTCCAGAATTTTGCGGCCCCTTTTTTCAGCAGGATCATCGGGGCGAAATAGCCGGCTATTAAAAACATGATGGGCATGATATAGACGTCTGTTTCAAGAACGAAAAGATCGAAAAAAAAGTTTTTCTGTGTGTCGTTTACATACCACCATTGAAGATCCCAGGTAGTGAAGCCCATGGCAATATGGAATATAACCATCAGCAGGATAATGCCAGCCCGCAGGTTGTCAAAGAAATACAGGCGTTGCGTATTTTTATCGGGATGATTCATGTAATTTCCTCCAGTTCGTATTCTTCCGTCGTGACCAGCTATATCGTACTCCAACTGCTGGGACAAGACAAGAAAAAGAAAGTTTTATTTTTTTTCAGGCCACCCGAAGGCTGCCCGGATGGGTAAGGGATTTGTACTGATTTTTTGAAAAAAGCGCAATAAAATTTGAAAAAATGGCGGATTCGCGGTATAGTAAAGAGATAACATTTTACGGCAGCGGCGCCAGGTATAGCCGCACCAATTGAATTTTTGGGGAGAATAAAAATCATGTTAGAATTAAAAAATGTGTGTTTTGAAGTCATGCAGGATGAAAAACCAAAGCGAATTTTAAATAACATCAACTTAAAGCTTGAAGATAATAAATTCAGTGTAATCACCGGTCCTAATGGTGGCGGAAAATCGACGCTGGCCAAAATTATTGCTGGCATCGAAAAACCGACGGAGGGCAGAATTTATTTTAATGGTACGGATATTACGGATATGGGAATTACCGAACGGGCCCGGGCGGGCATCAGCTTTGCCTTTCAGCATCCAGTCCGCTTTAAGGGCATCACGGTCCGCGATCTGATTCAGCTGGCGGCCGGACAGGTAAATGCTGAAAGTGAGCTCTGCACCTATCTGGCGGAAGTCGGTCTGTGTGCCAAGGATTACATTAATCGCGATGTCGATGCCTCGCTTTCCGGTGGCGAACTGAAGCGAATTGAAATCGCTACGATTTTGGCCAAAAAGAATACCAGTCTGGCTGTTTTTGACGAACCGGAAGCCGGAATCGATCTGTGGAGCTTTCACAAATTGATTGGTGTCTTTGAGAAAATGCATAAGCAGCAGAACTTGTCGATTTTCATTATTTCGCATCAGGAACGCATATTGAATATTGCCGATGAGATCATCCTCGTTTCTGGGGGCCGGATTGAAAAGCGTGGTTCAAAGGATGAAATTATGCCGGCACTGCTGGCGGCAGCTGATACCTGTAAGTATTACAAAACGGAGGATGCAGGCAAATGAATGAAAATCAAAAACACCTATTGGATGAAATAGCAGATATCTCGAAAACCTCGCTGCAGGCTTATAACATCAGGGCAAACGGCCAGAGTGTGGAGCGTGCCTCAACAGAACATATTGAGATCATCTCCAAGACAGATGTTTCCGGCATCGATATCGTGATTAAACCGGGAACAAAAAATGAAACGGTGCATATCCCGGTCGTCATCGATTCGTCGGGCTTGTCCGAACGTGTATATAACGATTTTTACGTGGGTGATGATTGTGATGTTTTGATTGTTGCCGGTTGCGGCATTCATAATGATGGCGAAGAAGCTTCGACACATGACGGCGTACACGCGTTTCATGTGGGGAAAAATTCTAAGGTTCGTTATGTGGAACGTCATTACGGTTGTGGAACCGGCAGTGGCAAGCGCAATATGAATCCGGAAACGATCGTGGAACTTGCCGATGACAGCTATATGGAAATGGAGACGACGCAGATCAAGGGTGTGGATTCTACCTGGCGCCTGACGAAAGCTAAATTGGCCGATCGTGCGGCGTTGATCATCAAGGAAAAACTCTTTACCCATGGGGATCAGGTAGCAGAAACCAGCTTTGAAGTCGATCTTGCCGGCAAAGACTGCCGGACGAATGTCGTTTCACGATCCGTTGCCAAGGATACTTCTAAACAGAGATTTTTAGCGAAAATGTATGGCAATAATAAATGCTACGGTCACTCGGAATGTGATGCGATCCTGATGGATCGGGCTGATATATCGGCTATTCCGGAAATTTCAGCGCATCATCTCGATGCCCAGCTTGTCCATGAGGCTGCCATTGGCAAGATTGCCGGGGAGCAGCTGATGAAGCTGATGACTTTGGGCTTGACGGAAGCTGAAGCGGAAAAGCAGATCATCAACGGCTTTTTAAAATAGTTTATGAGGTAAGGGGTGGAAACTTTGACACAAATCCATAAAGCGATGACGATTGCCGGTTCTGATGTCAGTGGCGGAGCCGGCATGGAAGCCGATTTAAAGACTTTTGAAGAAATGGGTGTCTACGGAATGACAGCGCTCACTGTTATTGTGGCACAAAATCCGGAAAATTCCTGGGCCCATGACATATACCCGATAGAATTGGCCGTCATCGACAAGCAGATTGATACCATCTGTCAGGGCATTGGGGTCGATGCAATGAAGACGGGCATGCTCGGTTCGGCGGCACTGGTAGAAATGATTGCAGCAAAGATCAAGAAATACCAGCTGAAAAATGTTGTAATTGATCCGGTCATGGTTTGTAAAGGGATTGATGCAATTATGGTGCCTGAGGCCGCAGCGGCAACGAAAGAACTGCTGGTGCCGCTGGCGGATGTGATGACGCCAAATACGTTGGAAGCGGCATACCTTGCCGGCATGAAATGCGTCGAGACGCTTGATGAGATTAAAGAAGCCGCCGCCCGCATTGGGCAAATGGGGGCAAAATGCGTAATCATTAAGAGCGGTAGCCGCAATGAAGCCGCAGAGACGCTTGATGTCCTGTTTGACGGGCATGAGTATGTCGTCAATAAGAGCAAAAAAATTGTGGGGGCCTTCAATAATGGTGCCGGCTGTACTTTTTCAGCAGCGATAACTGCCGGGCTGGCAAAGGGCTTGCCGATTGCAACTGCAGCTGCACAGGCCAAAGCGTTTATCACGCAGGCACTGCAGCAGTCCTTCAGGCTCAATGAATATGCCGGCGCACTCCGCCACTGGTCGCACCGTGCCTGATAGCAGAAAATGAAAATTGGCCAGCCGGGGGAAGTCCCCTGGCAGCATAGGAGCAGGTTCGGAGGAATCTGCTCTTTTTATTGCATGTAATCACCTCAAATTCTAGGACGGATTTCAGCGGTACGCGTTTTTACGTATCGCTGTATTATTGTAATGCAATTTTCGTGCCATAGTTTTTATGGCGGGAGTATGCTTTAGTATGGTCATATTCACGGTGGAAAATACGCTGCAACACAAAAATCCCGGTAATAATTCCCCGCTGACGGGGAATTATTACCGGGATTACCGAAAAGTGATTTTATGGGCTGGGGATAATTCTGGCTAACGTTGTATTGCCGCGTTTTTGCAGGTCAGTTTTCAACTGGTCAAGATAGCTGAAAACCGGTGTGAGTTTAAGTCGCAGACGAAAGCGCAGATAGGTGTGAGAATTTCCGCCAAAGACTGGAATGCGGTCGAGGGCATACTGTGCATCGTCGTGATCATCACGGCCAAAGTTTACGGTGAAGGCACCGCGGTAACCGGCAGCTTTTGTCTGGGCCATAATTTTTGAATTGTATGTGCCGCACGGATAAGCAATATAATTGACTTGCTTGCCAAGATGCCATTCCAGAGCGGCTTTTGATCCCGCGAGCTGTTGCTGCAATTCTTCATCGGAAGCTGCTTCGATCAGGTTCATATGGCTGAGGGTATGACTTTCAAAGTCAATGCCGTCGCGTTGCATGAGGGCGATTTCATCCCAGGTCAGATATTTTTCATAGGTGCTGACATAATCTGAGATCAAAAAGATGGTAGCGGTCATTTGGTATTTTTTTAAGATGGGAAAAGCGTTAAGGTAGTTGTCCTTATATCCGTCATCAAAGGTGATTACCACAGGGTGTGGTGGCAGTGGTGCGTCGTTTTCCAAATGGTCAATCAGCTGATCCGGGGAGATGGCCGTGTAATTATTGTCAGACAAATATTTTATCTGAGCTTCAAATTGCTTGGTGGTGATCGTCATGGCATTATGATCAATATCGTTGATCTGATGATAATTTAATACCGGTACCCCTGAAACCGGGGTAAAAGAGATAATTATAACAGCTAACAAAGATAATGCTGCAAACATAGCAGCTATAAGTATCCCTTTTACAAAAAAATTCTTGTGAAAATAAGGCAAAATAATACAACTCCTTTGTTGTGAAAACCCATGGCAAAACATATGCCTAAGAAAAGAATATATAGCAAAGCATCATCCTTGTCAAGTGGCAGTGTAGGGGATCTTCCTTGTGTTTAGAAAGGGAACGCTTTATAATAGAAAGCAGAGACTGAAAGGGAGTAGTAATATGACGAGAAATGATGTATGCTGGTGCGGCAGTGGTCGCAAATATAAGAAATGCCATTTGGCTTTTGATGAAAGACTGGATGGAATGAAATTTGACATCTTCAAAAGCCAGAGCAGGCCGCCGAAGAATATTATAAAAAATGAGCAGGATATTGAAGGGATAAGGAAAAGTGGTCTGATCAATAATGCTGCCCTTGACCTGGTGGGGGCGCAGATGAAAGCCGGTGTAGATACGGCTTTGCTGGATGAGCTGGCACATGATTTTATTATAAAAAATGGTGGAATTCCGGCTTGTCTCAACTACGAGGGCTATCCTAAAAGTATCTGTGTATCGATTAATGATGTTGTCTGTCATGGCATTCCATCGAAAAAAATGATTCTAAAAGAAGGCGACATCGTCAATGTAGATATTACAACGATTCTTGACGGTTATTATGCAGATGCTTCCCGGATGTTCATGATTGGAGAAGTTGCCCCTGCGGCCCAGCAGCTTGTACGGGTGGCTAAAGAATGTATGGAACTTGGCATTGCTGCCATAAAACCATGGGGCTTTTTGGGGGATATTGGTGCTGCGGTGCAGGCCCATGCAGTTGCTCATGGCTATTCGGTGGTAACTGAATTGGGCGGCCATGGTGTCGGCAAGCATTTTCATGAGGAACCATTTGTGCCCCATGTCGGGGAGACCGGAACGGGTATGTTGCTCGTTCCAGGGATGGTGCTTACGGTTGAGCCAATGATCAATGCCGGGAAGTACAAAGTTGTTGTGGATAAAAAAGATAACTGGACAGTAACGACAAAGGATCATTCGCTGTCGGCCCAGTGGGAAAAAACGTTGCTGGTGACCGAAACCGGAATTGAAGTTTTGGCAGATTAACAGCCGTGTAGGCCTAAATTTTACCATTGACAGGATAAAGTAAAATGGCTATACTATTAAAAGTAACGTGAGGAAATGACTCTGTAGCTCAGCTGGATTAGAGTATTTGACTACGAATCAAAGGGTCGCAGGTTCGAGTCCTGCCAGGGTCACCATTTCTTTTTTGTTGTTTATTTACGGTGGCTGTGGTGAAGCGGTTAACACACTGGATTGTGGCTCCAGCATTCGTGGGTTCAATCCCCACCAGTCACCCCATAATTTAATGCCTATATACGACCGGTATGAATGCCGGTCGTTTTTTATTGCTTCTTTTATAACCGGAAGGTATCTTATATATGCGAAGAAAGAATTTTAATATTTTCGAAAATTCTGCTATTATATAAGAAAGCAAGTAATTTGCAAAAACAGCCAGATAATAAAACGACATGTTTATCTGGTATGGGGAGTGGAAGAAATGGAAATGATAAATCCGGTCGCAGCGTTGTTTTTAAAGATGGGATTGTTTCTTTTGGTCGTAATAGTTTTGGGATATCTGCGGATCAGACAGGTTGACGCACGGCGTGAAGTAAAAGCAGAGCCAGGGGCGATAGTTTTGCCGCGGGCCGCCAAAGCGAAACATGTGGAGGAAATTGATGGTAAGACGCTGACAGCGCTATTGACGACAGCGATTATGGCGTATGGTTATAAGGATGTAAAAATAAAGTCCGTACGAAAAATTGGCGAAGCCTGAGTGGTTGGAGCCGAATGGAGGGGGAAGACCAATGCGCAAGTTTAAGGTCAGAGTCGAAGAAACCGATTTTGAATTGTTTGTGGAAGAAGAAAGAAAAATACCATATATTGCAATACAATATCGACAAAAGGATTGGCGTGAAATTTCGTTGGATCGACAACGTCGTGCCTTGCGAAAATAGGGAGTTATATCTTGTTTGACAGGGGTAGTGAATTGTTGTAGTATAAGCACGTAGGAATGTTTTTGTTAGATTCTATATTTGGAACAGGTGTCCGCAAGGACTTAATAGGGAAGCCGGTTAAAGACCGGCGCGGTCCCGCCACTGTAATGGGGAGCAGCCTCGAAACGATGTCACTGGATTTTTCCGGGAAGGCTCGAGATCTGTGAGGAACCAAAGCCAGGAGAACTGCCTGTTTAACGATCACCGTTGACCCGCGAGCGATGGGGAGGGGATTTGTTCATTTTGCCATGGATATGTCAGTAATGGGCTTTTTCTTTTACGGGAAAAGCCCATTTTTATTTTGCAGAAAAGGAGGCGACAAAATGTACGCTGCTTTTGGGGGAGCTTTTGCTGCAGACCGGAAAAAAGCGATTATCCTCACAAGTTTTGGTACGGCGTTTAAAGAATCACGAGAAAAAAACATTGACAGTTTTGAAGTCCTCGTTAGATTTGAGTTCCCGGAGTACAGTGTACGCCGGGCATTTACATCAAAATTCATCATCCGCAAACTTGCCGGCCAGGGGATTCCTGTTGACAGCTTAGAACTGGTGCTGGAAGATTTAAAATCCGGCGGGTATCAGGATGTTGTGATTCAGTCGCTTCACCTGACCGCCGGGGAGGAATATGAAAACAAGATTTTAAGGGTTGCCGAGCAGTACCGGGACGTTTTTTGCACTTTACGGGTTGGCCGGCCGGCGATGATGAAAAGAGCAAATGCGAGTTTCGAACAGGAAACAGCTGATTTTATGAAAATAAAAGAGGCGCTGCAGCAGCAAATGCCGGCTCTTGCATCCGGGCAGCACATTGTCCTTATGGGACACGGCTCGCCGCATCGCCATAATCCGGCGTACGAAAAGTTGCAGGCAGTATTTGATGCGGCCGGATTGCCCGTGACAATCGGGGTCCTGGAGGAAAGTGATTCCCCTAATATCGAGGCAGTTTTAAGGCGGTTGCGGGAAAATAAAAATGTGTCGACGGTTATTTTGATGCCGCTGCTATTAACAGCCGGAGATCATGTTTTAAATGATATGGCAGGTCCTGAGCCAGGATCATGGCAGTCACGGCTCTTGCGGGCGGGATACCAGGTGCAGCCTTATATGCATGGGCTGGGAGAAAATCCGGCTATTCAGAGAATTTATCTGCAGCATATAAAAGATGCTATTGAAAGGGAATAAGCCTGATTAAAAAATAAAATTCCCGATCTGCCGTCAGTCGGCTGTTTTATCGGCTTGATCGATGATGGAACATTGGCGGGAAATATAGTATGATAAAAAAGATTGTTTGTAAAAATTTATGGAGATTTGTTTAGGAGGATTTTATGGCAGGAGTATTTTATGGTATTGGTGTGGGCCCGGGAGATCCGGAACTATTAACGGTTAAGGCTATTAATGCAATTCGTGAAGTCGATGTTATTATCGCCCCCAAAACTGAAAAAAAAGATGGCAGTGTGGCCCTTTCGATTGCCAGACCGTATTTAAAAGAAGATGTTAAGATTGTTTATCAGGTATTTCCGATGGTTGTTCGCTTTGAAGAATCAACAGAGGCCTGGGAAGCAAATAAAAATGAAATTCTGGCATTGCTGCAGGCCGGCAAAAAGGTTGCTTTTTTGACGCTGGGCGACCCTATGTTTTATAGTACCTATATTTATGTATATCGCCTGCTCGAACAAGAAGAAGTGGACATTCGAACCATTCCGGGAATTCCGGCATTTTGTGCTGTTGGCAGTAAGCTCGGTTATCCGATCGTTGAGGGAAATGATGTATTGAGCATTATCCCCGCTACAGCGGATGCCAAAAAAATAAAAGATGTGATTGCCGTGTCAGATAATGTTGTGCTGATGAAGGTTTATAAGAATTTTTCCAGCATTGTGGATGTCCTTGAAGAAAATAATATGACCGATAAAGCGGTTATGGTCAGCCGTTGCGGACTGCCTGACGAAGAAAAAATTGAGGATATTGTCGCCGAGAAAGACAAGAAAGTAAATTATCTGTCGACAATTTTGGCCAGAAGAAACTAAAGAATGATTTTTTATGGGCAGAAACGTGAGGTGAAAGTATGGACAGGCCTAAGTTTTTATATCTGTTGTATGCGGCTTTATTTATGCTGGGCATCTTGTTTGCCGGTTGCGGGAAGTCACCAGCAGCCGGAGTTGATGGTACATATCTGACGTTGACGGATGACAATGGACGGCAGGTTTCCCTTCCTAAAAAGCCGGAGCGCATTGTTGCCTTGTCAGCTTCTTTTCTAGAACCGCTGCAGGCTGTCGGGGCAAATGTTGTCGGCCGTCCGAGCTCACAGGCAGGAGTCCCGGAAGGGGCTCAGGCGATGGAAGAAGTCGGGGCAGTTTATCAGATCAATATTGAAAAAGTTGTGGCACTACAGCCGGATCTCGTCATCGCCTATAAGGGAATGAATGATAAATTTGTGCCGATCCTGGAGAGCAATCATATTCCGGTCATTGTTGTTGATATGAAGACGTATGAGGGCGTCAAGGAAAAGATTCGCTTATTTGCTGCGCTTACCGGTGAAAAGGAAAAAGGGGAAGCTTTGGTAACGTCCATGGATGATAAAATTGCCGCTATTCAAGGCAAACTCCCGGCAGGTGTAAAACGGATAGCAATTTTACATAGCACGGCACAAAGCGTTACGGTCCAGCTCGACGGGAGCATTGCCGGCTCGGTAGCAAAAATGCTTGGTTTTGAAAATGTGGCTTCAGCCAGCGAGACCCTTGAAGGAAATCCTAATGCAGCACCGTACAGTTTGGAGACGTTGGTCAAACAGAATCCAGACATTATCTTTATAACCAGTATGGGCGATATGGAGGCGATTAAGCAGAGTATGCAGCAAAATATGGCAGCAAATCCGGCTTGGCAGACGCTCCCCGCAGCTGCCGGAGGGCGGTTGTACTTTCTTCCCCAGTCCCTGTTCTTGCTTAATCCGGGGATTCATTATCCCGAGGCTGTAGCAAGTATGGCAAAACTTGCTTATCCAGGAGTTTTTGACGATGCTGAATAATCAAGAAACAAAGGCAGCAGCTTTTTTTATGACACCCGGCAAAAAGAGGCTGCTGGTGCTATTCCTTTTTGCTATGCTGGCGGTGGCTGGCTGTCTGGTCAGCCTGATGAAGGGCGCGGTGCCGGTAAGTATCAGCGAGATTTTTCAGTCACTACTGCCCGGCAGTAGTGCGACAAATGAGCAGATTATTTACAATATTCGACTGCCGCGCACCATCGTGGCGGCCTTGGCGGGGATGAATCTGGCCCTGTCCGGTGCGATTTTACAGGCGGTGATGAAGAATCCGCTGGCGGATCCGCATATTATCGGTATATCCTCGGGTGCCGGGCTGGCGGGAATCAGCATTATGATTCTCTATCCGGCGCTCGAGTATTTGATTACGCCGGCGGCCTTTATGGGAGCGATGGCGGCAGCTGTCTGTATTTACCTTTTGGCCTGGAAAGGTGGGATTCGTCCGGTCCGCATTATTTTAGCCGGGGTTGCCGTGTCTTCTTTTTTGGGGGCCGGCATATCAGCTTTGCTGATTTTTTACAGTGACCGCGTTCATGGAGCCTTGATGTGGATGGTCGGCGGTCTGTCAGCTCGTAGTTGGCCGCATGTGGAGATTATACTGCCCTATGCGGTGGCAGGCTTTTTATTCGCGATGTTAGGCTCGCGTCAGCTTAATCTGCTGCAGCTTGGCGATGAGATTGCTAAAGGCCTAGGACTGCGGGTCGAGGTCGCACGCCTTTTAATGACGGCCGTCGCGGCTCTTTTGGCGGCAAGTGCCGTATCGGTTGTCGGATTGCTCGGTTTTGTCGGCTTGATTGTGCCGCATGCGGCTCGGTTATTAATCGGCTCAGACTATCGCTTTTTGCTGCCAGCAACGGCAATGTTGGGTATAGCCGTTGTTACGGCCAGTGATACTTTTGCCCGGGTGGTTTTTGCCCCGACAGAATTGCCGGTGGGAATTATCATGGCCGCCGTGGGGGCGCCGTTCTTTTTGTTCTTGCTTAGGAGGCAGCTTTGATGAGTAGTTTGCGGGTAGAAAATCTCAGTATTTGTATGGGCGGGAAAAAAATTTTATCAGATATTTCGTATGCATTTCCAGCTGGCAAGCGCACGGCAATTATTGGCCCGAACGGTTCGGGGAAATCGACGTTGCTGCAGTCTTTGGCAGGAAATGGATCTCTCACCAATGGCCGGGTTATGCTTGGGGAGCGCGATGTACGAGCCTTTGGCAAGAAGGAACTGGCCCGTCTGTTGGCTATATTGCCACAGGGAGCACAGGTGCCGCCGGATATTACGGTAGCTGAGCTGGTGGACTATGGCCGTTTTGCCCATCGGCGTTGGTTTGCTAATGATGCCGGAGGGGACAGAGCGGCTGTCGCCTGGGCCTTGGAGCAGACGAAAACAGCTGATCTCCGTACCAGGCAGGTAGCGACACTTTCCGGTGGGGAACGGCAGCGAGCCTGGCTGGCCATGGCCCTGGCCCAACAGCCGCAGGTTCTTTTGCTTGATGAACCGACAACGTATCTTGATATTGCCCATCAGCTGGAAGTCATGCAGATTGTGGAGCAGCTGAACCGTGAAGCGGCGCTTACGGTTGTTATGGTTCTGCATGATATCAATCATGCCCGCCAGTATGCCGATGAGGTAGTAGTCATAAAAGATCAACATATCGTGGCGTCGGGGGACCCTGATTGTGTACTTGACCCTTCATTGCTCGAGCGCGTATTTGGTGTTACCGCCGATATTTTTGTAAATGCTGCCGGGCAGACAATATTGTCACCGCTCGCTTTGGTAAAGTAGCTCTGGAAGATCCATTCCGGGGCTATTTTTTTTGTAGAGTGGTTATTGATAGCTGATATCATATGATATCATAGCTTACAGTAATGGATTTTGCTTACATAAAATACATATTTTATTATTTTTTTGCATAATGATGATGCATTTAAAACATAAGGGATATGAGACCGCTGTTAAAGCCTTTGAAACAAAGGGCAGAAAATTCACTCAATTAATACATGCATAGTGGTAATGCAAATTCTTAGTTCATGCATTAGACAGAAAATATGGATTAAAGTACGATGAATACATGAATACATGAGGACTGGAAAGGGGAAATAATTTATGGAAGATTTCGAAAAAATTCTGACGCCGGGGAGAAATGCTCTTGTCCGGCAGGTCGTACAAAAATCAGATACAGCAGAGAATTATTCCAGTGAGTTAAATGGTCTTTTGGCAACACCAAGCTGTGTGGGGCTGGCAATAAAAGCTTCGCTTGAGGTTATTGATCCATATCTGCCGCAAGGCCTTATAAGTGTGGGCTGTTCCATGGATTTTAAGCATACCGCACCGACGAGTCTGGGAATGACGATTAACATCCAGGCATCGATACTGGCAGTAGAGGGGAATGAAGTGGTCCTGAAAATAAAGGCGTGGGATGAGCAAGGCGAGGTTGGTCACGGCATCCATCGCCGCATCATTGTTGACCAAGCTGAATTGATGGAAAAAGCCAGAAAGAGAACACAGTTTTTGACAAATAGAAGAATATAAGGAGATGATCAAATGAAATTGCCGGATACGATGGAAGGGGCGCTGATTCTTAGCGTGGTTGATTTTCTGCTTTGTTTTGTCTTTATCGGTGCAATTGGCGGTGTCCTGGCCCTGTTCCCATGGCTTAACCGCATGGGCGAAATAAAAGAAACAAAGAAATAAAGCCGTTAAAGAACGTATTATGGAGGGATATATATGTATGAGCAATTTATGGGGTTGATGTATGACCTGCTCGTTCAAACAGGTCTGATGCAGATCTGGTGGGGAAATGTGCTGATGATTATGGTGGGAGCGGGGCTCCTGTATTTGGGGATTGTGAAAAAATACGAGCCGTTTTTGCTAGTGGGAATTGGCATGGCTTGTATTGTAGCAAATGTTCCTGGATCTGATCTGACACAGCCGGGCGGGCTGTTCCATTATGCTTATGCCGGCGTGCAGTCCCTGATTGTGCCACCGTTGATTTTTTTGGGAATCGGAGCGATGACGGATTTTGGTCCGATGATAGCCAATCCCAGCCTTGTCGTGCTTGGGGCAGCAGCGCATCTGGGGATTTTTGTGGCCTTGATTGGGGCGAAGCTATTGGGCTTTACCTTGGCAGAAGCCGGGGCGATTGGTATTATTGGCGGTGCGGACGGACCAATGGCGATTTATATGACGATGAAATTAGCGCCGGACCTGTTGCCGCAGATTTCGGTGGCAGCCTATTCCTATATGGCGTTGATGCCGCTAATTCAGCCACCTGTTATGCGTTTGCTGACCACGAAGGAAGAACGTGAAATCGTGATGGAACAGCCGCGGTATGTTTCGCGTTTGGAAAAAATTGTGTTTCCAATTATCATTGCTATTATTGTGAACTTGTTTTTACCACCGGTTGCACCGTTGATTACGATGTTGATGCTTGGGAATTTACTGCGGGAATGTCTCGTGGTCGAGCGTTTGGCAGAAACTGCTTCGGGAGCATTGCTTAATGTGATTACTTTGGTGTTGACCGTGGCGATTGGATCGACAATGAATGCGGATGAATTTTTGACCGTAAAGACCTTGATGATCGTAGCCCTGGGGCTGGTGGCTTTTCTTGTCGGTACTGGTTCAGGGGTTGTTTGTGCCAGAATTATGAATAAAATCAGTGGTGGCAAGATCAATCCGCTGATTGGTTCGGCGGGGATTGCCTCGGTGCCGATTGCGGCCAGGGTTTCGCATGTTGTTGGCTTGGAAGCAAATCGCAGCAATTTTTTGATCATGCATGCAATGGGGCCGAATCTGGCCGGGGTATTTGGCACAGCCATTTCAGGTGGTATTATGCTGGCCCTGCTTGGGGCGGTCTGAGAACGTTGCCTTTAAGGGAATAACATTAGGAACAAACAGGTTGTCGGAATTTTACCGACAGCCTGTTTTTTTATTTGAGATTCTCTATCAATTAACTTGACAAGCTGGCAATGATACTTTATGATTATATCATGATATAGATAATCATTATCAATGAATTGCTGAAAGAAGGAGAATATATGATGACATTGAGGGAAGCCAGACCTGGAATGAAGGTAAAAATTGTCGCATTGGCCCCGTCGGAATTGAAACAGCGGCTGATGAGCCTTGGCTTGATAAAGGACACGATTGTTGAAGTTTTACGGCCGGCCCCACTCGGGGATCCGATGGCAATTGCACTGCGGTCGTATAAATTATCCTTGCGCTTAGAGGATGCAGAAAAAATTGAGGTTCGGGTGGCCGAATAAAGGAGATAATATCTATGGGACTTTTATCTGTGGCGTTGACAGGAAATCCGAATACGGGTAAATCGACGATTTTTAATGAACTGACAGGAGCAAAACAAAAAATTGGTAACTGGCCGGGAGTTACCGTCGACAAGAAAATTGGCTATATAAATCATGCTGGGCGGGCAATTTCAGTAGTTGATTTGCCCGGCACCTACAGTATCAATTCCCGTTCGCCAGAAGAAAAAATTGTTGAAAATTACCTTCTGGATGAAAAACCGGATATTGTTGTCAATGTAGTCGATGCAGCTAATATTGAACGGAATTTATTTTTGACCATCCAACTACTGGAACAAAGGGTGCCGCTGCTGCTTGATCTCAATATGATGGATGAAGCAAAGTCTCACGGGATTGAGATCAGTGCAAGAAAGCTTGGGGAGTTCTTGGGTATGCCCGTAGTTGAGACGGTAGGCCGTAGCCGTGCGAGCACTAAAAAACTTGTTGCCGTATTCACGGATACGGTGATGAGTGATTATGCAAATAGTGATCGCCTAGAGGCACATATTGAAAAAATTGATGAGATCAGGGCGCAAGGGCTGGATTACGAAGCCGAAGAAGAGGCTGTAATCGGGCTTCGCTATGGACTTATAGATGAGATTATGACGGCAGCGGTGGTGAAAGGCACGGTAAAGCCGACACTTTCTCATAAAATTGACCGTGTACTTGCCCATAGTTTTTTTGCTTTGCCACTTTTGTTTTTGATGATCTACGGTGTGTTTGAGATCACTTTTACCTGGATTGGACAGCCAATAGCCGATATGCTTGATGGATTTTTTAGCGAGGATCTGGCCCCCTGGGCAGCCGAAATCATGGAAGGTATGGACACAGCCCCTTGGCTGCAGTCGCTGGTGACCGATGGTATTA
Source organism: Selenomonadaceae bacterium (assembly GCA_963678095.2). Classification (GTDB taxonomy): domain Bacteria; phylum Bacillota; class Negativicutes; order Selenomonadales; family Selenomonadaceae. The sequence continues at coordinate 110,025 of CAXXXP010000001.1, forward strand.
TAGCCGGTGTTGGCAGCGTGCTGACCTTTGTGCCGCTTATATTTACATTGTTTTTTTGCCTGAGCTTTCTTGACGGGACCGGTTATATGGCCCGGGTGGCATTTATCATGGATCCAGTTATGCGTAGGGCCGGGTTGACGGGTAAAGGCGTTATGCCGTTGATCATGGGATTTGGCTGCGGTGTGCCAGCGATTATGGGCGCAAGAGCCCTTGATTCTGAAAAAGATCGCATGATTTCGATTCTGGTGACACCGTTTCTGACCTGCGGTGCAAAGCTGCCCATCATGGCTTTGTTTGCCGCTATGTTTTTCCCGGATCAAGCAGCCAATGTGGTATTTGCGATGTATGTCATAGGTGTTATTATGGCAATTGCCATGGCAAAACTTCTTAGCCGGACGACGTTTAAGGATGAACCGTCTACCTTTTTATTGGAACTGCCGCCATATCGTATGCCGGCAATGAAGAGTGTTCTGATTGAAACCTGGGATAAGGGTAAAGGCTATCTGATCAAAGCGGGGACCATTATTTTTGCGATGTCGGTTGTAATCTGGTTTTTGAGCAATTACAATATGGATGGGGCGACAGCCGATATGAGCGAAAGTTTTCTGGCGGTGATCGGAGCGGCTATGTCCAGCTTGTTTGCCTTTCATGGATTTGCTACCTGGGAGGCAGGAGCCGCAATTGTCACCGGAATATTGGCGAAGGAATCCGTGGTTGCCACATTAGGCATTCTTTATGGGTCTGCTGATATTGCTACCGATGCTGAATCGGCAGTAGAAACAGCCACGCAGCTTGCCGGAAGCATGGGATTGTCCTTTACAACCCTGTCGGCCTTGACTTTTATGGTATTTGCTCAGCTTTATACCCCTTGTGTTACGGCATTGGGGACGATAAAAAAAGAGACGGGGAAATGGAAATGGGTTGCTTTTGCGGCAGCATATACGTTTGTCGCTGCCTGGACCGTATCCCTGCTTGTATATCAGGGCGGGCGTTTGCTCGGCTTTGAATGAGAGGAGTTTTTGTTATGGGAACCTATGTAGTTGGCGCGGTTGTCCTAGTTTTGTTTGGATTAGGGTTGCAGCGGATTTACAAAAATTTTAAAAGCGGTAATTCTGATTGCTGCGGTACAGGTGGCTGCAGCTCAGGGTGCAGCGGCTGCCATTCGGCTAAGATAAAATAAATAAAAGGGGCTGTGACAAAATCATTTTGTCACAGCCCCTTTTTTATTTATTTTATGGGAGAAAACCACTTTTTCTCAGAATGGGTAGAATGCGCAGCGCTATATAGGCGATAGCGGCGCTTTGCAGCAGGTCAAAGGTTATATAGGGAAGAAACCCAATGGCAAGTGCTTGATAAAAGGAGAGATCCTTTGCCAGATAAAAATGAAGAATAAAGTACAGATAACCGACTCCGGCGATGTAGAGAGCCAGCAACCCGGCGGTAATGACGGAAAACAAGCGGATGAAAGAAAGCTTAAGGGTTGTTGCGGCATATTGTCCGACAATGAAAGAACAAATAGCAAAGCCAAGCAGATAGCCGAAAGTTGGTTGCAGTACATAAGCTGGGCCGCCACCACCGGCAAAAATAGGCAGTCCGATCAGGCCGATAAAGATATAGAGCAGCTGCGAATAAAGCCCATAGCGCCCGCCGAGCAGTAGTCCGGCAAAAGTGCAGAAGAAAAATTGCAGTGTAAACGGAACAATCGGCGTTGGAATTTTGATAAAAGCGCCGACCGCTGTCAGGGCAGCAAACAATGAAATCAACAACATGGAACGAAGTGGGATTTTTTTAGTCAACAAAATCAGTCCTTTTCCAGTGATAAAATCTATACCTACAGTATAGATACCATTGCTTACATTGTCAACCGATTGATAATTATTGGTTGACACCGAAGAGAAAAAGGGCTACATTGTTTGATGAAGGTTCGTACGGATGACGGAAAGGATGATAAGGGCGATGAAAGGATTATTTATTACAGCTACGGGGACAGACGTTGGCAAGACGATGATAACGGGGGCAATTGCTGCCGCCTGCAAAAGCCGCGGCATCCATATAGGGGTATTTAAGCCCCTGGCATCGGGTGCAGTCCGTAATAGTGCGGGACAGCTGGTTTCTGAAGATGCATCATTTTTGATGAAAGCAGCGGGTATTAGCGAAAGCGAGCGGGGAATTGTCAATGAAATTTGTCTGGAACCGGCTCTGACGCCAGCAGTTGCTGCGAAAGCGAGTGGGGTTGCAATCGATATGAAGCAGGTGATTGAACATATGCTGCACCATGCTCAATCCTATGATGCGGTTCTGATTGAAGGGGTTGGTGGACTTACGGCGCCGCTGTGGGGAAACTATCTGGTGGCGGATCTGATGGAACATCTTTGCCTGCCAGCACTGCTGGTTGGAGATGCCGGGCTGGGGGGGATTAATCATATTGTACTCAGTGAGGCCTATGCCAGAAGCCGTCAGCTTGGGCTTTATGGCATTATACTGAACCGCTGGCCGGCAGCTGCCGGCCTTCTGGAAACGAGCAATGTCGAATATATCCGGGAACTGACAAAGCTGCCGATTTTGGGAAAAATGCCGTTGTCACCGGAACTGAATGTGCAGGAACTTAGTCAAGCCAATCTAGCGCTGACGGCAGAAAAAAGTCTAGCGATGGACGAAATCATCGACTGTATGATGGGAGAGAAAAAATAATATGATGAGCAAAATAGAACAACTTGACAAAGAATATGTCTGGCATCCCTTTACGCAGATGCAGCAGTGGCTTGAGGCTCCGCAAACGGTGATAACGGATGCAGAGGGGATTATGCTCTACGATGAAAAGGGTCGCAGTTATTATGACGGAGTGTCCTCCTTGTGGGTCAATATACATGGACACCGTCGGCGGGAAATCGATGAGGCGATTATTGCCCAACTTGGCCGTGTTGCGCATAGTACGGCGCTGGGACTGGTGAATGTTCCGGGCAGTGAATTAGCTAAAATGCTGGTGGATGTTGCTCCGGCTGGACTGGAAAAAGTTTTTTATTCCGATGATGGAGCAACGGCGGTGGAAATTGCCTTAAAGATGGCCTTTCAGTATTGGCAGCTCAAGGGACAAGCGAAAAAGACAAAATTTGTTACTTTGCAGAGTGCCTATCATGGCGATACCATCGGGGCGGTCAGCGTCGGCGGCATAGATTTATTCCATCAAGTCTATAAGCCGATGCTGTTTGAAGCATATCATGTATCAGCTCCATCTTGCTATCATTGTCAGCTGGCACAGCCGGGAAGTTGTAATATGGAATGTCTACAGGAACTTGAAACGGTTTTGCAGGCACATGAAGGCGAAATTGGTGCTATGATCATTGAGCCGCTGGTTCAGATGGCAGCCGGCATGTTGAAGGCTCCGGCAGGTTATTTGCGGGGAGTACGTGAATTGACAAAAAAATATGGCGTCTTGCTGATTGCTGATGAAGTTGCCGTTGGCTTTGGCCGTACGGGACGAATGTTTGCCTGCGAGCATGAAGGTGTCAGTCCGGATTTGCTCTGCCTTTCCAAGGGCATAACCGGCGGGTATATGCCACTGGCAGCAACGCTGACGACGGAAGAAATTTTTGCGGCCTTTTTGGGTACGCCGGCGCAAAAGCGTACGTTTTATCATGGACATTCGTATACGGCTAACCAGCTTGGCTGTGCGGCCGGTGTTGCCAGTTTGAAAATCTTTGAAACGGACAAGGTCCTGGAAAAAATGGCAGATAAAATTGCCGCTGCCGCGAAAAAACTCACTGCTATTGGCAATTTGTCTCATGTAGGTGATGTTCGTCAATGTGGATTAATTGCCGGCATTGAGCTGGCAGAAGACAAGTCGACGAAGAAACCGTATACCTGGGATCTTGGCATGGGGGCAGAAGTCTGCATGAAAGCGCGGGAACATGGACTGTTCATTCGCCCGGTAGGCGATGTAATCATCTTTATGCCGCCGCTCTGCAGTACAGTTGAGCAGATTGAAGCTATGCTCGATATCTTGCAGCAATCGATTGCAGAAGTAACCGAAGATGGACAGCGCAGTGGCAAGGATGGTGGGCTGTTTTGAGGAATTTTTATAAGGGTTGGTACTTGTGATAAATAGCACAGACTAAGCCGGATTTTTCTGTTACAATCAGTGGCAATATCGATTGTAAGGGGGAGTTTTATGGGAAAATGGCTGATTCTATATTCAACAATTACCGGCAATACTCGCATGGTAGCAGAGGCTATGCTCGCGGCAGCGCCGCCGGGTTCTTTGATGCAGGATATCAGGGATCTTGATTTAAAAGAGTTAAGAAATCCGAGTTATGAAGTAATTGCGGCCGGTTATTGGCTTAAACGTGGCGGGCCTGATTTGCAGATGACAAAGGTTTTGCCGCAAATTTCGGACCGGCAGATTGTACTGTTTCAAACCCATGGCGCACTTTCGGGGAGTGAACATGCTGTTACAGCCTTTGCTCGGGCTGGATATTTACTGGGCGAGAACTGCGAAATTTTAGGTACCTTCAGCTGTCAGGGAAAGATAAATCCGCGCTTATTGGAGCGACGACTCGGCCTGGCCGAGTCAGATCCCCATGCTCCAACACAGGCAAATAAAGCGCGCTGGGCGGCAGCGGCAGGACATCCCAATGAGGAAGATTTTTCAGCGGTACAGGTGTTTGTCCAAAAAATGCAGCGCAAGGCAGCGGCACTGGCACGATTTAGAGACTAAACCCCGCTAAAATAATGACAGTCCTGTTGATAAAAGAATCACACAGGGTTGCTGGTCTGATTGAAACATGGCAACCGCGATAGCGAGCTCTGTTTAAAAAAGATAAATCGATAAAGAAATGGAGGCGGTCAAGCAGGCCGCCTCCATTTCTTTATCGCGAAAAGAACAGCGGGGATCACGGTATAAAATTTTGGGAATATAGTCGGGGTTTCATGGGTATAATGTTTTGAAAATGCAGGCGAAATCGCTAAGATTTGCTTGTTAAATAGAGGATTATTATATATACTATAATGAGTATACATGTGTGCATATATTTTGCCATAAAGATACGAAACGGGACAGTATTTAGAAGTTTAGAGGGTGAAAATATGGACAACGGCAAGAAAGAACAGATTCTTGTTGTAGATGATTCCCGATTTAACTTAAAAGTAATGGAAGGCATTCTTCAGGAGGAATATCAGGTGGCTACCGCCAAATCCGGACAGGAATGCCTTGACTATATAGAGCAGTATGGTGCGGACCTAATATTTCTTGATATCGTAATGAAGGGGATGGATGGGTATGAAGTCTGCCAGCGATTGAAAGAAAATCCTCAGACCAAGGATATTCCGATTGTCTTCGTTTCAGCGCATGAGGATGTCGAAAACCAGACCCGCGGGCTTGAACTTGGTGCGATTGATTATATCACGCGTCCCGTTGTACCAGCTCTGGTCAAGGCAAAGGCAAAAAATTATCTGGTGCTGAAGAAGCATTATGAGATGATTGAAGAGACATCTTTTTATGATGCCATGACGGGGATTTTTAATCGTCGCTATCTTGATAATTATTTAAAAAATTCGTGGGATGAAGCTTATCGGCAGCAAAAGTCGCTGGCTGCTATTTTTATTGATGTTGACTACTTTAAAAAATACAACGATTTTTATGGGCATCTGGCCGGAGATGTCTGTTTGCAAAAGATAGCTGGAATTATTGCCGGATCCTTGCAGCAGCCGGCGGCTATTGCAGCCCGCTATGGTGGGGAGGAATTTATGGTTGTGTTGCCGGATGCAGAGCTTGATGCTGCGATACGGGTTGCCAGTAGGATTGCGCGACAGTTGGCCGAGCAAAAACTCAAGCATGCAAAATCACCAATTGGCGATTTTGTAACGCTCAGTATGGGCGTTGCTGGCGTGGTGCCGACTGCAGCACAGATGGAAAAAACACTGGTGGAGATGACTGATATTGCGCTGTATAAGGCGAAAAATGCCGGCCGGAATATGTTTAAATGTTTTGAAAAACCAAATTTTTGTCGTAGCTGATGCCCTGCTGAAATGAACATAAAAGGTGAAATTGCGTGCATATCTGAAATCATAAAGATATGCACGTTATTTATTGTGAAAATATTGGTTTTTCTAGAAGGATAGGATGATTTAAACACTTGCACAGAGCCTTTATCTGGTGCATAATTAGTAGGTACAGAGGGATTTTGCATTTTTATCGATAAAGTTCCTTTTAAAGGAGATGAAAATATGGCGGGGAAAGGATTGTCCGGACGTTTTAAAGCAAGGTTGCTTTTTGCAGGATTAGCAATAATACTGGTATGCGGCAGTGGTCTGATATGGTATTTTTCTTTTTATACAAAAACGCCGGATTATGCCCTGAAAATGGTTCAGGAATCGATTGTTAAGCACGATACAGTTAAATTCCATAAATATGTAGATGAGGATAAGCTGTTAGCTGGTGTATGTGATGCCCTGATGCAAGGGATTATTGAATCGGAACGGCCGATGCCGGAAGAGGCAAAAGTCGCTCTGAGTGGTTTTGCCAAGATGTTTAAGTCGCCGTTGGTTAACAGCTTTAAAGGAAGCCTAAATCAATACATCGAGAATGGCAAATGGGGCAGTGATGATTCAAAAAGTGTGGATCAGGGAATACCGATTGATTCCGATATGATTATTGAAAAATCAGGGGTCAAGGATCTGCAGTTTGAAGCAATTGATTACATGGCTGTTGACAAAGAGGCAAAGACCGCTGTTGCAGGGGTCCGGGTGTTGCAGGGCGAGTCGGGGGAGTCGTTTGTTTTTGAAGTTGAACTGCGCCAAAGTGAAAATGGGATATGGCGGGTTGTCAATGTTAAGAATTTCCGCGATTTTATCGGACTGGTTTCCCAAGCACGGCGCGATCTTGTTCAGGAATATATTTCTGTGACGCAGACGCTGATGGAAGAACATGAGAAGAAGGTTCGGTTGATTGAGAAGAAACTCAAGGAGACGCTGGCGAGTGGCAGCCTTGGCAGCCAGGCTACGAGGGATGCTCTGAAGGCGATTATGCAGGAGGAACTGGAACCGGAATGGACCGCACGAAAAAATGAGCTTGAAGCGGTGGATGTTCCCCCCGCGGCGGGAACGCTGCAACGCCTGCGGCTGAAAATATGTGACTTGCGGATTAGTTATTGCCAAAAGTATGCAAAATGGCTCGAAAATAAGGATGCCAAGACTTTAAAAGATGCCAATGAAAGCCTTAAGGAGGCAAAGACGCTCGAGCATGAAGCCTTAGTAATCGTTGGCAGAATTAAAGCCGGACAGGCAGATGAGTAGGGATTTTTAGATCGAATGCAATAGCTGCGGCCTTTATGCCGTGCAAAAAACATCGTTTTTTGCACGGTATTTTTATCGGCGGCAAAAGAATTTTGATCTTACAGGCAAGCTATTTCCCAGGAAATAGCTTGCCTAGGAAAAGTTAAGCTTATTTGTGATTTTGATGATTTTTTAAAGTAAAAGGATGGATGAAAAATGAAAAAAATTTCTAAAGAACGGGCGGTTGCCGTTTTATATGATATAGAGAATGCCCCATTTGAAATGCTTGATTACGCATTGGGGAAAGCGAGAAAGTATTTGCCGTGCAAGTTGCTGGCAGCTTCTGACTGGGAATTACGCCCAGATAAAAAGCGTTGGAATCGTCTGATGCGTCGCAAGGGGTATACCTTTTTACAAGTCGAGCGAAAGGTTGATGGTAAAAATTCGCTCGACTATGCGCTGTTTGATATGGCCCTGCAACTTAAAAATAAAGGGGTGCGACATTTTATTATCATTACGACAGATTCTGATTTTGCCCAGATAGCGAAGACTCTGAAACGAGATGAGCCGGCGGTTCATATTGTTGGGATTGGTACCGAGCAGGCAAATCAACTGCTGCGCGATGCCTATGATGAGTTTGTCTGCTATCCGCCGATACAGCGGTCACCAGACGACCAGGCAGATGAGAAAGAAAAAATAATGGTGATAAACGAAGACGAGCAAAAGGCCCTGCCGGTAACCGTGCCGATGGCAGAACCGGCGGGGAATCTACAGGTCACGATCCCCAAATCCCTTCATCGTGAACTTTGCCAGCGGGCTCAGGCTGAAAATGTCAGCTTTGAACAGCTCGTGACCTACATTTTGACACGGGGGCTTGAACGCTAGAGCGGAGAAGGAAGTTGTATTGTGCTAACAAAATGAATGCATTATAATGGTAGGCGTGAGGTGTTGGATACAGATGAAAAAAGCAGAAGAAATAGTTTTACTTTATTCGTTTATTGATGAACAAAAACTCCAGCGGATTGAGCAGGTATTGATAAAACAAAAAATCAAGTGTAAAGTGCTGGCTGATGACATGCACCGGCAAAAAATAGGATATCTGCTCGGGAAACCTGGATTTAATGAAATGCCAGTGAAAGAGGATGGCTTTGTTTTTCCGCATGAGGTCCTGGTTTTTTATAATATCAAGGGCAAGCGGCTGGATCAGGTGTTGCTTGCATTAAAGAATGAGGCGATTGCACATGTTAAATTTAAAGCGGTAGTTACCCCGTTTAATATGCTGTGGACGCTGCGCCGGCTATGTGAGACGCTGCAGCGGGAACATGCCGCAACGGTGAATAAGGAAGAGTTGTGTGATGAGAAATAGAGCCGAGGATAAGAGCAAATGGAAAGGCAGTCAGCCGGAGCCGGTAACGGAACATACTGTGCCGTTGCCAGGGCTGCACGAAGAACTGGAGCAGACGCAGCTGTTGTCACGGATTGAACCAGCAAAAAAAATGGCAGCAGAGCCTAACGTGCGGGAACTAGAGCCCGCTGCACCACAAGCAAAAAAAATAACAGGGAAAACACGTCGATGGAAAATTCTGGCCGGCGGATTTGCCGCTGCCCTTTTGGCCGGGTTTATGCTTGCCAGCTATTTGGGCGAGCAGCAGCAATTGGCGGAAAATGATAAGCTTCATCAACAGCAGGAAATTCGCCAGCATCAGCAGGTACTGACGGATTTGGAACAAAAGAAAATTGAGCTTGAACGGAAAAAGGAGCAGCTTTTGCGCGAAAGTGCGGTGCTTTCTCAACAACAGCAACAAAAAAAAGCAGAGGCGAATACCCTGCTTGATAAAAGCGATGAAATACTTAAAGAGGTACAACAGTCTTCCGGCGTGAAAAAAATATGGAATGATATTACAGGGAAAACACAGGAGCAAAAAGCTGCCGCAGCTGATAAATCGGCAGTGGCGGAGCAGACGCAAGGAAAAGCGCAAAGTATTAAAGCGTCACTGGATCAGGCCGAAGCCATGCTCGGCAGTGTAAATGAGCAGCTTGACCGGGTGGATGATTTGCGCCAGCAGGCGCAGCAGGTCAAGGCATCAGCCGAAGCCGCTGTTGACAATAAGCCATCGGCGATCGAACAGGCAGGATATTACTGGCAACAAGGGAAAGCGCTGTTGTCATCACTGCTCAATTGAAGTTTAGTATAAGTCTTGAGGTGGATTATATGAAAAAATTTGTATGGCTTGTGTTGCTTGTCCTTGGCTTAGGATTGAATGCTGGCTGTGGACAGCAGGCACAACAGAAGGAACTCCAGGAAATTACAATTGGACTGATGCCGGATACAGATTCTTTGCCGTTTATCATTGCCCAGGAAAAAGGATTTTTTGCTGAAGAAGGCATTACAGTCCATTTGCAGCAGTTTAAAAGCGCGATGGATCGTGACAGTGCCCTGCAAAGTGGCAACCTTGATGGAGCTGTTTCGGATATGCTCGCCGTTGGGTTTGCCAAAGACGGCGGATTTGCGATAAAAGTTACGTCTTTTACCGATGGCAGCTATAAGCTTATTGCCGGTGCTGAAGAACCGGCATGCGATGTCGCGGGTTTGCAGGGCAAGGATGTGGCGGTTTCGAAAAATACGATCATTGAATATGTGACAGATCAGATTCTGCAGGGGCAGGGACTAACTGGTGCAAGCATTAATAAGGTGGTCATACCGCAAATTCCGACCAGACTGGAGATGCTGCAAAATGGAAAACTCGCAGCGGCAACTTTGCCGGAACCGATGGCGAGTATTGCTGTTCACAATGGCGGACATTTGATCAGCAGTTCAGATCAGCTTGGAATTAATCCCGGGGTTATTGTGTTTACGGACAAAACGATAGCAGCGAAACAAGCTGAGCTGCAGGCTATGTATCGTGCCTATAATAAAGCCGTCGAGTATCTCAATACAGCCCCGCGGGATACATACATAGAGCTGGTTCTCGAGAAAGGTGGTTTTCCGCCAGCGGCCAAGGAATCGCTGCAATTGCCGCAGTACCATGCAGCTTCCCTGCCAAAAGAAAAAGATGTCAATGACTGCATTTTTTGGCTGAAGGAAAAGCATTTGATCAAACAGGCGTATTCATATGAGGATATCGTCGTAGATCTTTTCGGGCAATAGGATGATTGAAATTCATGATTTAACGGTACAATATCCAGCGGGCAACAGCTTTTATAAAGCGCTGGACAGTATTGAGCTGACAATTCCCAGCGGGGGGACCTGTGCAGTCATTGGCCCGTCTGGTTGTGGCAAGTCAACCTTGTTGAAAGTAATGGCTGGCATTATCCGGCAATATCAGGGTTCGGTCGAGATCGCTGGCAGTGCTATCAATCCGTCAACCCAGAAAATAGGTTTTATTCCGCAAAATTATGGGTTACTACCCTGGAAAAATGTTGCGGAAAATATTCAATTGGCGGCTAAAATAAAAAAAACTTCCAGCCGGGGCAACGAAACGCTCGCAGCACTGCTCCAACTGCTTGGACTGCAGGGCCTTGAAAAACGCTATCCGCGTGAACTAAGCGGTGGGCAGCAGCAGCGGGTCAGTCTGGCCCGCGCTTTTTTCCTCCGCCCGGATGTATTGCTGATGGATGAGCCTTTTTCGGCACTTGACGCGATTACGCGGGAAGAGATGCAGGAGGTGTTTTTGTCCCTTTGGGAAAAATACGCTGTATCCACGGTATTGGTCACGCATTATGTCGAGGAAGCCATTTATCTGGGACAACAAATTGTCGTTTTAGCAGCAAATCCTGGCAGGATAGCCAAAGTGGTGGATAATCCTTTATTTGGCGGGAAGGATATTCGCAATCAGCAGGAGTTTTTTGAGCTGGAGCTGTTTTTGCGCAATCTGTTGAAACAAAGTGGGAGGCAGCCATGAAAAAGCATACAATGACTTCTTATATGGGCGCGATACTGCTGTTTTTTTCGGTCTGGTGGCTGCTGGCAAAGGCGGTTTCCCTGCCGATTATCCCGCTGCCAGAACTTGTAATCGCCACACTGGGCCGTGTTTTTTTTGAATCCATAGCAATCCATGGCGCCTATAGTTTATGGCGGATAATGGCCGGGCTGTTTTTAGCTATTGCCGTTGGCCTGCCTCTTGGAGTTTTGCTGGGATATTTCCCGAAAATGGATAAAACCTTGTCACCGCTGGTTTATCTGACGTATCCGATTCCGAAGATCGCTTTGCTACCAGTTGTTATGTTGCTCTTTGGAGTAGGCGAAGCTACTAAAATACTGCTGATTTTTCTAATTGTGGTCTTTCAGGTTATCGTTGCTGTCAGGGATGGCATTCGTCTGATTCCGGCGGAAACATATTATCCGCTAAACTCTTTGGGCGCCTCTTTTTATTGTATTTTTTGTGAGATTTTATGGCCGGCATCCCTGCCCAAATTTATAACCGCGGTGCGGGTCGCGATGGCGACGGCGATATCGGTACTGTTTTTCACCGAAACGTTTGGCACCCAGTTTGGCATGGGCTATTTTATCATGGATGCCTGGCTGCGGGTTAATTATCTGGAAATGTATGCGGGGATTTTCGTGCTGAGTTTGCTGGGATTGGTATTGTTTGGCATGATTGATTTGCTTGAACGCTGTTTTTGTAGTTGGCAGTATAAATAGAATGGTTTTTGAAGACCACAGGGCATAGTATAGTTGTGCCCTGTGGTCTATTTTATAGTTTTTTTAGGAAAAATAGAGGAATTTAGTCAGCGATATGGAAATCAATAAGCAGTGTATAAAAAATCACAGTGAGGGAATGCGTATGAAAGCGGATATTGCAGATATTGCAGATATTGCTATAATTGGCGGCGGACCAGCGGGACTGTCGGCGGCATTGAATGGGATAGCCCGCGGTAAAAGCGTGCGCGTGTTTTCTGCGCCGGGCAACTACTTGGAGCGGGCAGAAAAAATAAATAATTACCTGGGACTCGAAGCGGTAAGTGGCAAAGAAATGATGCAGCGCTTTCGTGACCAGGTTCAATCGGCCGGGGTGAAAATTGAACTTGGACGGGTGCTGAGCGTCATGCCGCTTGGCGAACGATTCATGGTAGCGTTTAATTCAGACGTTGTTGAAGCCCGTACGGTCATTCTTGCCAGCGGAGCAGCCAGGCAGAAAGAGATTAACGGTGAGACGGAATTTCTTGGACGCGGGGTTAGTTATTGTGCAACCTGCGATGGTATGCTGTATCGAGGAAAGCGGGCGGTTGTCTGCGGAGAGGCTGATGATCTGGTGGCTGAGGTTAATTTCTTGCAGCAGATCGGAGTAGCAGTTACGCTTGTTTCACCGAAACCGCGCCCCCAAGAACTTGCTGCTGGGGTGGATTTCTGCCAGGAGCGGCTGGTAGCGGTTCGGGGAAGCCGAGCGGTTGAGGCTGTTGAGCTGCAGCAAGGGACGATTGCAACGGATGCCGTGTTTATTTTACACAATTCGCTGCAGCCGGCGCTGCTGCTGCCGGGACTTGAGATAAAAAACAATTTCATTCAGGTTAGCCGGCAGCAGGAAACAAACATCGCGGGGGTCTTTGCCAGCGGTGACTGCTGTGGAATTCCATTGCAGATTGCCAAGGCTGTCGGTGAGGGGCTGGTTGCGGCCCAGCAGGCAGCTAGGTATATTGACGATCAGAAAAAATAGGGGGTTATGAGCATGAGCATAGTACATCCTAGTCTTGGTGATTTTGATCAATTGCTGCAAAAGCAGTCCGTGGTACTTGTTGATTTTTGGGCAACCTGGTCCAGCCCCTGCCTTTTTCTTGAACCGGTAATTGAAGAAATTGCGCAAAAGTATGATGGACAGGTTGCGGTTGCCCGGGTTGATGTTGATGTTGAACGCGATCTGGCAGAAAAATATCAGGTGATGTCAATTCCGACCGTTATGATATTCAAAGATGGAGAAGTCTTTGACAAAGAGATTGGCGCAGTCACAGAAGCTGCTTATGAAAGCCTGCTGCAAAAAGCGTTGATGGAAAGTTAGATAGAAATAAAAGAAGAATTGATTCTTGACAATGTCAGAATCAATTCTTCTTTATGTAGCATGGGAAAATAATAAAAACGAATGCTTTTTAAAAATGTATACTATATACTTTCATACAATATGTATTTGTAAAGGTGTAAACAAGCCTTGTGCGAATGCAGCTGCGACACGTAAAAAACCACTTGAAAAGTCATAACGGGTTTAGTAGAATATGAAACAAATAACTGAATGAAGCTGCTTTCAATGGCGAAAACAGCTGTAAGGCGAAAGGAATTGTTAAGACGATGACAACGAGAGGCTATAGGATACTGGGACAGTTGCGACGCTATTTGATTATGACGCTAGGTTGTTTGATCAGCTGTAGTGCGATCAACCTCTTCCTGGTACCAAATCATCTGCTCAGTGGTGGAGCCAGTGGGGTGGCGATGATTTCCTATTATTTGTTCGGACTGCCGATCGGCTTGCAGGTTTTTTTGATCAATATACCACTTCTCATGGCGTCGTATAAATGGATGGGGCGCTCCTATACCTTGAATGTCTTGTTTTGTGCAGCTATTTTTTCGACCTTTGTCGATATGCTGCGCTTTTTGGGACAATATAATGCGGTTACAGACCCCTTGATCGCAGCTATTTACGGCGGGATATTTACCGGTATTGGCTACGGCCTGATGTTTAAGGTCGATGGCAGTTCGGCCGGCCTTGATATTGTGGCAGCTATTGTCAAGAAATATTATTCATTTGACATGGGATCGGTTATTTTTGCTGTTAACTGTGTGATCATGTCCGTGGCTGCAATCTTATTCGGACCCCAGATTGCTATGCTGACCTTGATTTCGATGTTTATCGGCGCGAATATCACGGATAAAGTCGTTGCTGGCTTCAACAATAAAAAAAGTGTGATTATCGTATCAATGCATGGGTCCCTGATTGCCGAGGCAATTCTCAGTGAAATTGGCCGCGGGGTTACGTTTCTTAAAGGGGAAGGGGCCTTTACGCATCAGGATAAAAACGTGATTTTTGTCGTGGCAAATCTGACGCAGCTAGCAAAAATAAAGGCGATCACCAGTGCGGTTGATTCAGCGGCCTTTATGATTGTTCAAGATGCCCGGGAAGTTATGGGCCGAGGGTTCTCGCTTCCCGGGGCGGAGCGATATAAAAAAATGGAAATAAAGCATAAATTTGAGCTGCGACGCGGGGTAATAGTAAAATAATTTTTTTGTCCCCGGATCTATTGCAGCTGGAGCAACGTATTTTGTTTGTGTACATGAAATGCCTTGACCGGGAAAATCTGGGTAATTTGTATTATAACAAAAATTGTAGTTTACTATACCTAAAAGTTATGATACAATGGAAGAGCAGATGTTGAAAGGGTGAAGGCGATGGAATTCCGTCAATTGGAATATTTTCATACAATTAGTAAACTGGAGAATTTTACGCGGACGGCGGAGGCATTGCATGTCTCACAGCCGTCTGTAACCAAGGCGATCAAGGCACTGGAATCGGAACTGGAAATGACACTTGTTGACCGCAGTCAAAAGCATGTAACGCTGACGCCGGAAGGGAAAGCTTTTTTATTGCATGCGGAGAAAATTCTGCGGGCTGTAGCGGAAGCCAGACAGGATATGTTGCGCTTCCAGAAAGGCAAACAGGGACTTGTCCATTTTGGTATGCCGCCGATGATGGAGGCGTATTTGTTTCCAGATATTTTTACAAAATTCAAAGAGGTGCATACGAACATCAGCGTTGATGTTGTGGAGTATAGTGACTCAACAGAGGTTCAGGCAAAAATTGAGGCTGGCGAGCTCGATCTGGGGCTTATTATTGGCGGCGAATGCCATACGCCAAACAGTCTGTTGATTATGCAGGATAAGATGAGTCTGTGTGTAAGCCCGCGGCATCCACTGCAAGGAAGATTTAGTGTTGATTTCAGCCAGCTGAAAAATGAAAAATTTATTTTGCAGCAGCCTAATACATATCAGTATAAGCAGATTTATGCCCGTTGCGTTGAAAACGGCTTTACGCCGGATATCTTATTGTGTACCTCCCAGCTCAAGACGATCAAACAGCTCGTTGCCAACAAGGTTGGCATATCGCTGATGCTGGATCTTGTAACACGCAATGAGACAATTTTTCGTCGGATTCCGGTTATGCCGCCGATGCCAGTCAGCATATCACTGATCTGGAGCCAGAATAAATCGTTGTCTCAGCCAGCTGAGGAGTTTGTCTCCTTTATGCGGGAACATATAAGAAGCCGTGACTTTAAAGATTTTTTGGACAATAAAATGGACATCGCCGAATAAAAATAAAAACAAAGGGTCTTTTTGTTCCAGGGGGGCAAAAAGGCTCTTTTTGTCTCTGGCCGAGTTTTGCAGGAAAAAGGCGTGTGGAAACAGAAGTAACACACAGGCTTACGAGAATTGAGCGGAAATAGGGAGGAATAGCAGATGCTAAAACTTGCGATAATTGGAACAGGCGGGATTGTAAAGGAAGCTCTGGCTGCACTGCGTGAGGTTAGTGAGATAAAATGTACCGCCATCTGGGCACGGGAACACAGCCGCAAACAAGCAGAAGCTTTGGCGGCAGAGCAAGGGATAAAAAAAATATATACCGATTATGCTGCCCTGCTGCAGGAGGATGAGGCTGAGTTTGTCTATATCGGGCTGGTCAACAGTGCGCATTATGAATACGCGAAAGCTGCGTTGTTGGCAGGGAAAAACGTCATTGTTGAAAAGCCATTCACTTCGACCCTCGAAGAAGCACAGGAACTCGTTGAGTTGGCGCTAACCCGACAGCTGTTCCTGTTTGAGGCTATTACCTTGCTGCATTTGCCGAATCTTATCGGCATCCGGCAGGCATTGTCGCAGATCGGCAACGTGCGGATGGTGCAATGCAATTTTTCCCAATATTCAAGTCGCTATGATAAATACCGGGAACAGGAAACGGCGCCGGCTTTTAATCCGGAATTGTCGGGGGGCGCCCTGTATGATATCAATATCTACAATCTGCATTTTGTTATAGCCTTGTTCGGTCGTCCGCAAAGTGTGACCTATACGGCTAATACTGGTTTTAATGGTATTGACACGTCCGGGGTCGTAGTCCTGCGTTATCCGGAATTTGTGGCTGTCTGCATTGGCGCCAAGGATTCGGGCAGTCCGAGTGGATTGCTTATCCAGGGAGAAGACGGGTATATTTCTGTGCCGGGCACCCCCAATGCCTTGGAATTTTTTACGCTATATGCCGGGGAAAAGACACTGCCGGAAAATCACAACCGTTACAAGCACCGGATGGTGCATGAGTTTGCGCATTTTGCCAAGCTCTATCAGGAGGAGGATTACGAGTCCTGTAAAAAATATATGCAGCATTCTCTGCTCGTGATGGAATGTGCCGTGAAGGCACGGGCATCCGCTGGGATTCGTTTTGCCGCAGATAAAAAATAAAAACAAAGGGCGCCAGCTGTGAATGAAAACATAGCTGGCGCCTTAGTTTATATACCGTCCCAAAGGGCTATTTTGCATAGCAAAAAGGCGATTCACCAAAGTGAATCGCCATACGTACGAAGTGGTCGGGATGACAGGATTCGAACCTGCGACCTCATCGTCCCGAACGATGCGCGCTACCAAGCTGTGCTACATCCCGTTGAACACAATAATTATTATACGGCTATTACTGGGAAAATGCAAGCTTTTTTTATAATGAAAATCAATTTATTTGTCGGGCGATCGCCTGTCCGATAATCTGCAGACCGGCATCGATCTCCTGCAGGCTGATGGTAGCAAAACTCAGGCGCAGCCAGCTGTCGGCAGCTGGGCGGGGGAAAAATGGTCCGCCGTCCGTAATCAGGACACCGTCTTCCCTGGCTGCCGCAGCTACGGCCCTCGCGGATACTTTTGCCGGAAGCTTAAGCCACAGAGACAGCCCGCCGCGAGGAATGATAAGCGAAACGGCGGCCGGCAGATGGCTGTGGACCGCTTTTGTTGTGAACTCAAACTGCAGTTTATAGATTTGGCGGATGGCTGTGATATGGCTTTGCCAGATGCCGCGGCGCAGATAAATATCGAAAATACGCTGTGTCAGTCCTGATGTTGAGATATCTGCCAGATGCTTTACACTGAGCAATCGTGGAGCGAGCTGTGGCGGCATCGTCAAGAAAGCCAGTCGCAGTCCGGGCATAAAGATTTTAGAAAAGCTTTTCAGGTAAATCACGCGGTCATCACGGTCAAGAGCTTTTAATGGTGCCATAGTTTCATCCGCATAGGATAGCTCGCTGATGTAATCGTCTTCAAGGATGAAAAAATTATAGTAACGGGCCAGCCCCATCAGCCGATGCCGGCGCTCAAGACTGTAGGAAATGCCCGTTGGATTCTGGATATTCGGCATCAGATAGACGAGTTTAGGCCGAAAACAGCGGAGCTTTTCCTCCAAGATATCAATATCCATGCCTTGCTCATCGAGTGGAATATCAATGATCTTGGCCCCGCGAGAGCGGAAGGCGGCAATGGCTCCGGGATATGTAGGCGTTTCGGTGAAAACGCAATCTCCGTAATCAAGCAGCGCCCGGGCTACAATATCAATGCCCTGTTGGGCTCCGGAGATAATTTGGACGGTGTCAGCGCTCGTATGTACCCCGTTTGTTTTTAGATATTGGGTAATCGATTCTCGCAGTGGCAAAAATCCTTGGCTTTCCTGGTAACTGAAGGCATACCCCTGATCACGGTCAAGTACCTCAATCATAACCTGTTTGAATTTTTCAATGGAAACAATGTCGGGATTTAACGATATGCTGGACATGTTGATCAAAGCTGTATCAATTTCCGTTGAACGAATTTCGGGGTCATCAATTTCGATCGCATCGGATTCTGCCGGTGTGTCGCAGTCAATGATTTTTTGCATTTCCGCTACATAGCTACCGCTGCCGGCACGGGAAAAAATATACCCGTTTTTTTCGAGTTCCTTATAGGTGCTGACGACGGTTCCAGTATTGATGTCGAGAAATCCGGCAAATTTTCTTACCGGCGGCAGCAGGTAGCCTGGGGTTAGCCGGCCGCTACGTATCATCGCAGCAAGCGCTTCATAAAGCTGCACATAAAGCGCAGGTTTTTGATCTTTTTTTAATTGTATGGATACAAAATCAATAAAATCATTTGTCATCTTGTAACATGCTCCTTCTTTTGCTACAATAATCAAAATTCATAACCGGATACAATTATTTATTCCGGTACAATTTTTATTTTAACAGATACAATTCAGATTGACAAGGAGAGGGATTAAAAATGGAACAGCGATATGAACTGAACAAAAATCTTGCGCAGATGCTCAAAGGCGGTGTCATCATGGATGTAACGAATGCTCAGCAGGCACAAATAGCTGAGAATGCCGGGGCGGTAGCGGTAATGGCGCTGGAACGTGTGCCGGCCGATATTCGGCGTGAAGGTGGTGTTGCCAGAATGTCTGATCCGCAAATGATCCGCGACATTCAGGCCGTGGTATCAATTCCGGTTATGGCCAAGGCCCGCATCGGACATTTTGTCGAAGCACAGATTCTTGAGGCGATTGGCATTGATTATATCGATGAATCAGAGGTGCTGACTCCGGCGGATGATGTAAACCATATCGACAAAAAAGCGTTTAAGATCCCCTTTGTCTGCGGGGCCCGAAATCTTGGAGAAGCATTGCGTCGCATTGGCGAAGGGGCTTCGATGATTCGCACCAAGGGCGAGGCCGGCACCGGTAATGTAGTGGAGGCTGTGCGTCATATGAGAACAATGACCAATGATATCCGCCGGGTACAGGCTGCTTCGGTGATGGAACTGATGAGTATCGCCAAAGAATTTGGGACCCCGCTTGATCTGCTTACATATGTTCATGAATATGGCAAGCTGCCGGTTGTAAATTTTGCCGCGGGAGGAATTGCCACTCCGGCAGATGCCGCATTGATGATGCAGCTGGGCGTGGATGGCGTTTTTGTCGGGTCCGGCATTTTTAAATCTGGCGATCCAGCAAAGCGGGCCCGGGCGATTGTTGAAGCTGTGACCTTTTATGAGGATCCAGAAAAACTGGCGGCAATATCCGCGAATCTTGGCGAAGCGATGGTTGGCATCGAAATAGATACGCTGTCGCCTGAGCAGCTGCTGGCCAGCCGGGGCTGGTGATCCCAGATGAAGCGAATTGGGGTTTTGGCCCTGCAGGGCGGCGTGCAGGAACATTTG
Organism: Selenomonadaceae bacterium; assembly: GCA_963678095.2. GTDB lineage: Bacteria > Bacillota > Negativicutes > Selenomonadales > Selenomonadaceae. The sequence continues at coordinate 129,493 of CAXXXP010000001.1, forward strand.
ACAGCCCTTGAGATGGTAGGAAATATTGAGGCCCGGCCAGTAAAGACGATGGCGGAAATTGAAGCGGTTGATGGTCTGATTTTGCCGGGGGGAGAATCGACTGCGATCGGCAGACTGCTGCAGTACTTTTCCCTGTTGGAGCCATTAGGCCGGCGGATACGGGAGGGACTGCCGGTATGGGGGACGTGCGCCGGCATGATTTTGCTGGCCAAGGAAATTTCTGGCCAGCAGTCGGCATATTTTTCGGCGATGGATATATGCGTGTATCGCAATGCCTATGGTAGCCAGCTCGACAGCTTTCGTTGTGAGGCCATGATACCGGCTGTTTCAGCACAGCCGCTGCCGCTCGTCTTTATCCGGGCCCCCTATATTGGACTGGCCGGACCGGAAGTCGAAATACTGGCTATGGTGGAAAGCCATATTGTTGGAGCCCGGCAAAAAAATATGCTGGCGACGTCATTTCATCCCGAACTTGTCCAAGATATAAGTTTTCATCGTTATTTTGTGGATGAAATTGTAGCGGGAAAATACTAGTAAAAGGCAATATAAGAGGCGGAGTTTTCATTTTAATGAAAACTCCGCCTCTTATATTGGCAAAAATAAATTTTTATGTGTGCTGGATTAAGTAATCAATGATGACTCTTGATAATACGTATAGGGGAAAACGCGAGGCAGCATCAACGGTAGTAATCGAGGTATGCTTGTGTTTATATCCCCAAAGAGGGATGTCGGCTAAATTTAGTAGCGGTGAATTTTCTACACAGGTACAGGTGATCAGTTTGGCGCCGACGGATTTTGCATTTTCGGCAGATATCACCAGCTCTTCGGTTATCCCTGAGAGGGAGAAGATGATCATCAATTCATCACGTTTAATCCCGGCGGATACTTTCTTCATAATGGCAGCATCGGAAATCTGAAAGATGTTGTAGCCGAGAAGCTGGAGTTTTAGCGAGAATTCCTGAGCGACGAGAATTGTCAGACCGCGGGATAAAATATAAATCCTCGGTGCTTGCTTGATCAATTCAATCGATTTTAAGATCTGGTCAATGGATATGTTTTCGATGGTTGTCGTCACTTCCATTACGGATTTTTTCAAAATTTCATTGACTTGAATTGAATTTTTAGCCAGCGAATTCTTTTGTGATAACAGGTATCTCAATTCGGCAAAACCATCGATGCCGCATTTTTTAATCGTGCGGGAAACCGTAGCCGGAGAGGAATATGTCTGCTCCGCCAGCATGCTGATCGACATGGTGGCGATTTTTTCAGGGTTGGCATTGATAAAGGCGATGACTGCTTTTTCGGTTGCGGTCAGGCTGTGATAGTTATCGTGGTCTATTTTGATAAGCATGTGGTAAAAGCCGACTCCTTCCAATATATATTCAAAGCATTCATATTATTTTAGAAATAAAAGTCGGCTTTGTCAATCAAAACTGGGGCGCCAGTGAAAATCCTTCCTAAAACTGAAAACAAAAGGCTGGGAGGAAGCTTTATAATAGCAATTGTCAATAGATGATCATTTATGAACAAACAAAGTAAAGAGACTGGGGATTTTGTTATGCGAATAGTACTTGCAGCGGATGAAAAACACACACTTGCCAAAGAACAGGTAAAAAAATTCCTGACAGAGCAGCAGTGTCAGGTTATTGATGTATCGGCCACGGATATTTTTACGGCGACGATACAAGTAGTGGGAAAAATAAAAGAGGACCAAACGGCAAAAGGGATTGTCATCGATGGTTATGGGGTCGCACCCTTTATGATAGCCAATAAACAGCATGGCATTATCTGTGCAGCTGTATATGATGATTATACAGCGAAGATGACCCGGCGTCATAATGCGACGCAGATCATTGCTCTGGGAGCGGCAATTTTAGCTCCGGAGGCGTTGTGTTCGCTGGCCCTGGATTTTGTTGAATCAGAATATGACGGCGGCCGTCATCAGGTGAGAATTGACATGCTCAATAAGATGTTATGAAGTGGGAGGGATAAAAATGAAAATAGCAGTGGGCTGTGACCATATTGTTACAGAAATAAAAAATGAAGTTGTAAAATATTTAAAAAATACCGGACATGAGGTCTTGGACTGCGGCACATATGATAAGGTCAGAACGCATTACCCTATTTTTGGCCGTAAGGTCGGAGTAGCGGTAGCCAGCGGGCAAGCTGATTTTGGGATATGCATTTGTGGTACTGGTGTCGGCATCAATGTGGCGGCAGAAAAGATAAAAAATGTCCGGTGTGCGCTGGTCAGGGATGTTGCCACTGCTGTCTATGCTCGTCGCGAATTAAATGCCAATGTGATCGGCATGGGAGGTCGTGTCGTGGGGCAGGGGACGATCGAATACATTCTCGATGCTTTTTTTTCTACCGATTATGAACCGTCAGGGAAAAATGAGAAACTGATTGGCATGATTGATGGGCTTGTCACTGAAAATGACACCATAAAAAATGATGGAGTTTTTGCTGAGTTTGAAGAAAAATGGCAAGCGGGATATTATCACGATTAATGGTTTAGCCGGTATACAAAGACAGATGAGAGGGTTAATATGATTACCGTTATTACAATGAATCCGTCGGTAGATCGTTCCTATGAAGTGGAAAATTTTCAAGTAAAAAAAGTCCAGCGGACCAACAGTGTGATTGCTACAGCTGGGGGAAAAGGACTGAATGTAGCCCGGGTTATCAAGAGTCTGGGGGGGCATGCCTGCTGTATGGGTTTTCTCGGCGGCCATACAGGGGATTTCATCCGGCAGGAAGTATTGGCTCATGGGTTGACGCCCTATTTCACCACGATTGCTGGGACAAGCCGTACTTGCCTTAACATTTGCAGCCAAGAAGGTTGTTCAACGGAACTTATTGAGCCGGGGCCGGTTATTGAACCGCGTGAAGTTGAGGCCTTTAAAGTTGGACTAGAAGCCGTGCTGGCGGATACAAAGATTCTTGTGGCCGCAGGCAGTTTGCCTCCGGGAGTGCCGAACGAATGTTACGCAGAAATTGCCGCTATCTGCAAGCGGCGCAGCATAAAATTTATTCTCGATTCCTCAGGGGAAGCCCTGCGGGCGGCCCTTGTACAGCAGCCCTTTTTGATAAAGCCGAATGAGACGGAACTGGCCGCCCTGAGCGGTATGCGGGTGGAAACTGAAGCCGAGGCCTTTGCGGCATCATCGAAGGTGCTGGAAATGGGAGCGGAAAATGTTTGCGTTTCACTGGGAAAAAAAGGTATGATGCTAAATGGAAGCATGGGAAGGCTTATGGTGCATATACCGACAGTCAAGGTACAAAATACGGTAGGCTGCGGCGACTCCCTGGTTGGCGGGCTGGCGTATGCACTTGAGCAAGGCTGGAATGTTTTTAAAATGCTGAAATTTGCCAATGCCTGCGGCATCTCAAATGCCTTGCATGCGGGCGTGGGAATCATCGACCAGTCTCAGGTGGAATTTTTTAGTGGACAGGTAACCGTCCTTCCCTATGCGGATATAAATTAACGGATATGAGGATGTGTTGATTGTGGCAATGAATAAGGAAGAAACCATGCTGCTGGGCTTTGAAATTGTGGCTTATGCCGGGGATGCCCGCTCTAAGCTGTTGCTTGCGCTCAAGGCGATGAAAAAAGGTGAGTTTACCAAAGCTGAAGGGCTGATGCAGGAGGCTGATGAATGCCTTGGTGATGCCCATAATTCGCAAACGCGCATGCTACAGGATGAGGCGGCCGGGGATGGTGCTGAGATAGGCTTTATTATGGTACATGCGCAGGATCACTTGATGACGGCGCTGCTGCTTAAGGATCTGATGCAGAGTTTTATGGAATTATACAGGCGGACAGATAAATAAAGTATAACAAATTTGAATATTTGAGGTGAAACTTGATGAACAACGGGATTATGGATAACCTTGTGGGAAAGATTGAAAAATGTAAACCTTTTTTTGAGAAGGTATCGAACAATTCGTATTTGCGTGCCATACGTGATGGCTTTATCAGTTTGATTCCGGTTATTTTGTTTTCCAGTCTGTTTTTGCTCGTTGCGTTTGTGCCGAATATTTTTGGCTTTTTCTGGTCGGATCATGTAACTGGGGTGCTGATGAAGGCGTATAGCTTTTCTATGGGAATATTTGCTATCTTGATGTCGGCAACCGTGGCTAAGAGTTTGGCCGACAATTTCAATAATAAACTGAAGGGCAATGTAAAGAAAATAAATCCGGTATCCGTTATGGCAGCAGCCATCATTGCGTTTTTTTTACTCAGTGCCGAAGAAACAAGCGGCGGGATAGCGATGACTTACTTTGGTTCCAAGGGGTTGATAACCTCTTTTATCGTCGCTTTTGTTGTCGCTAATATTTATCGGTATTGTGTATGTAACAACATTACGATTTCCATGCCCAAGGAGGTTCCCGGCAACATTGCGCAGACCTTTGCCGACCTGATTCCGCTCGCTAGTACAATCGTTGTTTTCTGGCTGCTGGATTTTGCTTTTCGCAGCCTGATGGGGATGGGATTTAGTGCCTGGATACTTGAGGTGTTTAAGCCTTTGTTTCAGGCGGCTGATGGGTATGCCGGTCTTTCTGTGATTTTTGGGGCTATGGCATTTTTCTGGTTCATTGGAATTCACGGACCGTCTATTGTTGAGCCGGCAGTGTCAGCTGTGTACATTGCCAACGTTGAGGCGAATTTTTTGCTGTTTCAGTCCGGGGAGCATGCGGTGAATGTATTATCACAGGGATCGCAGTATTTTGTGGCAACACTGGGGGGGACCGGAGCTACCCTGGTACCGATGCTGATGTGTTTTTTTATGGCAAGATCCAAGCAGCTCAAAGCAATTGGCAAGGCATCCTCGATTCCCGTTGCCTTTGGTATCAATGAGCCGTTGCTCTTTGGAATGCCGCTGGTACTCAACCCGGTGTTTTTTCTGCCATTTATTTTAGCACCGGTGGCCAATGTTTGCCTGTTGCGCTTTTTTATCCAGGATTTAGGAATGAATGGTTTTATTTACAACCTTCCGTGGACAACTCCAGGTCCGGTGGGCCTTGTGTTGGGAACAGGCTTTGCTCCGCTGGCCTTTTTCCTAGCAGCATTACTTCTTTTGGTAGATTTGGTAATTTACTATCCGTTCTTTAAAAGTTATGATAATCTGCTGCTGGAAAAAGAGGGAATGCAAACTTTGGCAGAGCAGGAACCAGCAGAAGTTCCTATATTGGATGTGCCTGTAATTCACGCAAGACTGGAACAAAAACTTGCCGTACTTGTATTATGCGCCAACGGTGCTACCAGCGGGATGCTTGCCAATGCGATCACCAAGGGGGCTGATCAGAAGCAGCTGGATCTGACGGCGACTGCAATGGCGTATGGTCAGCATAAAAATGTCATTGGCGATTTTGACCTCATTATTCTAGCGCCGCAGATGAGTTCCATGATGGAAGAGCTTGAAGCCGATACGGCAGGTTATCAGGTAAAGGCGGCCTCGACAAGTGGTGCTGTCTATGTGAAGCTGACCAGAGATCCTCTGGCTGCTGTGAATTTCGCGTTATCTAAAATAATGGCTGAGGATGAAGCTGTGGTACTGGTATAATGCCAGCAGTTTGTTAAGAGGGGTGTTTTTATGTCAGATAAATTTCCGGAAGATTTTATTTTTGGCGCCGCGACGGCAGCCTTTCAGGCTGAGGGAGCTGCCACTGCTGATGGCCGGGGTCCGTGTTACTGGGATGAATATTTAAAGCGTCCGGAAAGTCATTTTAATGGTGACACGGCGAGTGATTTTTATTATAAATACAAAGAAGATATAGCTGCCTGTCGTTGCTTTGGTATCAATGGCATCCGCATTTCTCTGGCCTGGACCAGAATCATGCCGGAGGGACAAGGGAAAATAAATGAAAGCGGGCTGGCCTTTTATGAAAAATTAATCGATGAATGCCTAGCAAATGGGGTAGAGCCCTTTGTCACATTGCACCATTTTGATACGCCGCTACCCCTCTTTAAGCGCGGAGATTGGCTAAACCGGGAAAACATTGAGGCCTTTGTTGCTTTTGCCCGTATATGTTTTGACAGATTTGGGAAAAAAGTAAAAAAATGGATTACTATTAACGAGCCGTACTCCCTTGCAGCGGGGCAGTATATCATTGGACATTTTCCGCCCAATATAAAATATGATGTACCAAAGGCTGTGCAGGCTATGCACAATATGATGGTTGCTCACAGCAAAGTTGTGAATTTGTACAAGCAGCTCCATTTGCCGGGAGAAATCGGTATTGTGCATATACTTGAAGGAAAATATGCCTTTACGGATAATCCGGCAGATAAAAAAGCGGCAGAGCTTGATGATATGCTGAGCAATACCTTTATGCTCGATGCCTGCCTGGCTGGCGGCTATCGGCCCCAGACTATGGCGGCTGTCAAAGCTGTTCTGGCGGAATATGATGCCCCGCTGTTGATTGAGAGGGAAGACATAACGGAGATCTTAGCTGCAGCGCAGCAGTTGGATTTTCTGGGGGTAAATTATTATACCAGTCATTTCGTTGAACATCACGACGGTGATAGCGGGATTATTCATAATGGCACGGGAGAAAAGGGATCGAGTGTATTTTGCCTCAAGCATATCGGCAAGAGGGTAAAAAATTCGGCGATTCCGGCAACCGACTGGGACTGGGCAATATATCCGGCTGGACTTTATGAGATGCTGCTGCGACTGAAAACAGAGTACAAAGATTGTCCTGCGCTCTATATAACCGAAAATGGACTTGGGGCCAAAGAAGATCTTAGTGACGGTACTGTGGCGGATGATGCCAGGATCGACTATATATACCAGCATCTGCAGGCTGTTTTGCGGGCAATGGCCGCTGGCGTGAAAGTAAAAGGATATTTTTTGTGGTCGCTGATGGATGTGCTTTCCTGGACGAATGGGTACAATAAGCGCTATGGGCTCTTTTATGTTGATTTTTCAACGCAGCAGCGCTATCCCAAAAAGAGTGCCTATTGGTTTAAAGCGATTGCTGATAGAAAATGTCTAATGAAAACAAATACGAATATTTAGGGGGAGCTATATGCTTTTATCGACTAGACAGATGCTGCACCAGGCCCAGGTCGGGAAATATGCCGTACCAGCATTTAATATTCATAATATGGAAACCTTGCAGGTTGTGGCTGAAACCGCAGCGGCAATGCGTTCTCCGGTGATTATTGCCGGAACGCCGTCAACAATAGAAGAATATGCCGGTCCAGAATATATTGAGGCAATGGCACAAGTGGCTTCGCGGCATTATGATATACCAATTGCCATTCATCTCGATCATTTTGAAGACCCAGTGGCCATAAAAAAAGATATTTCCTTGGGGTTTAAATCCTGCATGATTGATGCCTCGAAGCATCCCTTTGCCGAAAATATAAAGATTGTAAAAGACGTTGTTGCTTATGCACATCGTTATGATGCCGTCGTAGAAGCGGAACTGGGCATGCTTGGCGGACAAGAGGATGATCTGCAGGTGGATGATAAGGATGCAATCTATACAAATCCAGCGGATGCAGTCGCTTTTGTCGAGCGTACGGGGATCGATTCATTGGCCATAGCGATTGGAACGGCACATGGGCTGTATAAGGGAAAGCCAAAGCTTGATTTTGAAAGGTTGTGCGAGATTCGCGCCCGGGTTGATGTGCCATTAGTGCTGCATGGGGCCTCCGATGTTCCAGACGAGGATGTGCAAAAAGCCATATCGCTTGGGATCTGCAAGGTGAATATCGCGACGGATTTGAAAATCCCATTTTCCGGTGCGCTTAAGGAATTTTTCCGTGATCATCCGGAAGCCAGCGATCCGCGCAAGTATATGACGCCGGGGAAACAGGCTATGCGTGAGGTGGTGCGGCATAAAATTTCTGTTTGCGGCAGTCAAAATCGCTGCTGAACGGATATAATTTATAATAGCAAGTTAATGTAACGAATATTTGTAATAGTTGGATTTTGTGAAGCAGTGAAAATAATTCCAATAAAATATTTGACAAAATTATTTACTGGTGTTAAACTATAGAAATATCATCAATTGCTTGGTTCAAAGATGCTGTTCTAAGCAAGGATGACAGGATGTTAGCTGATCAGTGTTTAAGGCAAAAGATGTTTGGCGATGCGGCCAGATGTCTTTTGCATTTTTGTTTAAAGAGGAGGTTTTATGATGAGAAAGAAAACATATATTTGGATTTCAGCTGTTTTATGTATGCTGAGTTTTTTTGCGGCTTATCAGTCGGATCATCACAGAGCCGAATCAGTTCAGGCAAAGTATAGCAGCACTGGTTCGGCCGATGGGTTGATAAATAATAGTCTATTGGTAGCACAAAAATAGAATCGATGATCTGCAGCTGAGCGCTGCAGCAGCAATAATTTTATATCCCGATGATTTTATATTAGTAAATTTAATATAAGTGAAGGTGTATTAATGAAGGAAAATGATTGTAGAAAAATCTGATCAGCTGACAAAAAACAGGCCCGCCATATGGCGGGCCTGTTTTTTTGTCGCTTATGAACGGCCGGGAAAGATCTTGCCGAACATATGGTTAAGCTTTTCCAGGGCAGCTGTAAAATCACGGCTTTCATTTTCGGATAATACGGAAACAATTTTTTCAAAGTGTTGGACGTGCTGGGTTTTATGGTAAGCTAAAAGTTCACTGCCTTTTTCCGTAAGTGAAATGTTGGAACAACGACGATCCTCAGCGTAAACCTGTTTGGAAACATAGCCGCTGTTGAGCAGTTTGTTTATAATGGGCGTCATCTGCTGCTTGGCAATATTGAGTTGCTGACTGAGTTCGGAAATTGTCAGAGCCGGATTTTCCCATAAGGCGACTAAGGTGACAAAGTGATTGACCGGCAGCGGCAGACTTGTTTGCCGAAAGAAATTGCGATTGAAGCGAAAGAGAAATTCTATAAAGTCTTCAGACAATTGTTTATAATTAGATTGCTCCATAAAACGAATGATACTCCTTTCATCCACGCAGTACGGGATAAAACCTTTATAAAGTTGGTTAAACCTTGACTTTTATATAAATATATAATACTATAATACACGCTAATAGTAAATAGTTATTTACTATTAGCGTTGATTCCTTTATACTAGGATAAGAAAAGAAGTTAAAATTAATGTGAAGATCCGTTTTATGGGAATATATCTTTACAGGTTTTAATAAGGGAGGTAGTATTTATTTTGTTTTCAGCAAAAAAAATGAAGGCCTATGGGTTAGCCTTGGTCTTGGTCACAACATTGACCGCCGTCGCTGGATGCGGCCAAAAGCAGGCCGGAAAACCAGGTGGAGCTACGCAGGTTAAAGCGATGAAGGTTATGCAGCAGGATACCCCGCTTAGCTATGAGTATGCCGGACAGGTAAAAGGCAAGAATGAAGTAAAGGTACAGCCGCGTGTTTCGGGAACGATTGTTGAAAAATATGTGACGGGCGGGCAGGCAGTCCATGCTGGCCAGCCGCTGTACAAAATCGATTCGCGCCAGTACGAAAGTGCGCTGTTATCGGCGCAGGCGTCACTGGCCCAGTCGGAAGCGACGCTTAATAACTCGCAGATTGATCTGCAGCGTTTCCGCGAGCTGCAGGCATCCGAAGCGATTTCTGAGCAGACCGTTACAACACAGGAATCAAATGTGCAGCAATATGGTGCGGCCGCTGATTCCAATCGGGCACTTGTCAAAAAAGCACAGGAAAATCTGGATGATACGATTGTTTATGCACCGATGGATGGGCGCCTTGACGTCAATGATGTGGCTGTTGGTACGTATGCTTCGGCCGGTCAGACAGCCCTTGTTACCATAGGGTCAGTTAATCCGGTATTCGTCCAGTTCAGTGTCAGTGAAAATGAATATCTTAAGTTTATGGACCTGTTTAAAGCTAATCAGATGAATGGTCAGAATGATAAGGTTACAATCACTTTGAGTAATGGTACCGCTTATCCGATTGCCGGAAAAGTTGTGCAGACAGACCGTTCGCTCGGAGATAACACAGGAACGCTTACAGTTAAAGCTCTATTTGATAATCCTGATAATGTACTTCTTCCGGGAATGTTTGCCAGAGTGAAGGTCAGTGGAGAAATTATGCCAAATGCTATCCTCGTGCCGCAAAGAGCGGTACAGCAGCTGCTTGACAAATCCTTTGTCATTGTAGTGGATGAGAACAATAAGTCTGAGTCACGAGCAGTTAAACTTGGGGAAAAGGTTGGCAGCTTCTGGATTGTTAAAGAAGGCATATCGGCTAATGACACGGTAGTTGTAGAAGGGCTGACGAAGCTTCAGGCTGGTGTAGATCTCGATGTGACAATGGTAACTCCGGAAGATTTTAGTCTGTCGATAAATTCGTAGGAGGTGCCAAATTTTGTCAAAATTTTTTATTAATCGACCGATATTTGCAATTGTAATATCACTGATTATGGTGATAATGGGGCTGATCTCGCTGGTAAATTTGCCGATTGCCCAGTACCCGCAGATATCGCCGCCGACAATTAGTGTGTCGACTACCTATACCGGGGCCAATGCCAGCGTCGTCAATCAGACGGTAGCACAGGTTATTGAGCAGAAGGTAAATGGTACGGCCGGCATGGATTATATGAGCTCGAATGTTGATGATACCGGCCGTTACAGCTTGCAGGTTGTATTTAAGCTGGGGACCGATGGAGATATGGACTCGGTAAAGGTGCAAAACAACGTCGCGACCGCGAATGCCAGTTTGCCGACGGATGTCCAAAACGTAGGTGTCACGACGAAAAAGGCATCCTCAGATATGGCTTTGATGATTGCGATGTATTCGCCGAATAATACCTATGATGATGTGTTTATGAAAAATTATGCCGATATCTATTTGTTTGACAAGATCAAACGCGTATCAGGTGTCGGTGATATCATGGTCTTTGGTGCAGATTATTCGATGCGTGTCTGGCTCAACCCAGACAAGCTGGCCGAGCTTGGCCTGACCGTGGCGGATGTGTCATCGGCGATTCAGGAGCAGAATATTCAGGCTCCGGCCGGGACGATCGGGCAGATGCCGGCTCCGAAGAATCAGGAACATCAGTATACCGGGAAGGTACAGGGACGTCTTGTCACGCCGGCTGATTTTGAAAATGTCATCATTAAGTCAGCGGCCAACGGTTCCTTTGTGCGCTTGAAGGACGTTGCTAGGGTTGAAACCGGAGGAAAAACGAATAATATTGTCACAAAGTCAAATGGTGCCCGGGCTATCGGCTTTGGGGTCCAGTTGACAAATGATGCAAATGCTATGGAAACTGTGGCGGCCGTGCAAAAGATCATGAAGGAATCCGCAGTCGATTTCCCGCCAGATCTCGAGTACAAGGAAATTGTCGATAATACAGACTATATCAGTGAGTCAATCAAGGAAGTTTTATCGACCTTTATTGAAGCATTATTGCTCGTTATGCTGATCGTGTACCTGTTCTTGCAGAATTGGCGGGCGACGCTCATCCCGATGCTGGCAGTACCGGTATCGCTGATCGCAACGTTTGCAGCGTTTATTGTCTTGGGCTTTTCCATCAACACGCTGACGTTGTTTGCGATGGTACTGGCGATTGGACTTGTTGTCGATGATGCGATTGTTGTAATTGAAAATGTTGAGCATCATATGAGCAGTGAAGGCCTTGATCCGAAAGAAGCTACGAAGCGGGCGATGGATGAAGTGTCAGGTCCGGTTGTTGCTATTGCCTGCGTCCTGGCAGCGGTATTTATTCCGGTTGCCTTCCTTGGTGGAATGATGGGGGTACTCTACAAACAGTTTGCCTTGACAATTGCCATTTCAATGGGTTTGTCAGCGTTTGTCGCTTTAACACTGACACCGGCATTGTGCGGTGTGATGCTTAAGCCAAATGATGCAATAGGAAATAAGGGAGCTTTAGCCAGATTTTTTACAGCCTTTAATATCTGGTTTGATAAAACCAATAATGGTTATATGAAAATCGTTGCCAAACTGATTGGCAAGGCGAAGTACTGCTTGATCTTCCTGTTGCTTGTTGTCGGACTTACGGCACTGCTTTATAAAATGGTGCCATCAACATTTGTTCCGGATGAAGATCAGGGGTACTTTATATCCTCTATCACCTTGCCTGAAGGTACGTCCTTAAATCGGACGCAGGAAACAATGGACAAGTTTGCCGGAATTGTTGAAAAAAATCCGGGGGTCAAGACCGTAATGGCTATTACGGGTTATGACATCCTTTCCGGCGGGGCCAAGTCAAACAGCGGTGTAATGTTTGTCTGCCTTGAGCCGTGGAGCAAGCGTGAAGATCCAGCGCTTAAGATCAATGCCCAGGTTGGGCGGGTCTTTGGCCAGGCGGCTGCTGTTCCGGAAGCATCTGTTATAGCCTTTAATGCTCCGGCATTGCCGGGACTTGGCATGGTCGGCGGCTTTACGATGCAGCTGCAGGATATGTCCGGACATACGGATGAAGAACTCAATGAAATCACCAAGCAGATTGTAGCGGCAGCAAATCAGCGCCCGGAACTGCTCGGCGTATATTCGACCTACAAGATCAATTCGCCGGATTATGAATTTGAAGTTGATCGCGAAAAGGTAAAAAATCTCGGCGTAAAACTTTCCGATGTATTTACTGCGTTGCAGGTAAACTTTGGGGGATCGCAGGTTAATGATTTCAATCAGTTTGGCCGGACCTATAAGGTTATGCTGCAGTCGGATATTGGGTATCGCAACGAAGCTGACGCACTGCGCTTTGTTTTTGTAAAGAGTTCAAGCGGCACCATGATTCCGCTCGATACATTGCTTAAACCGAAACTTGGCACGGCGCCGTCGATCATTTCGCGCTTTAATGGCGCTCGCAGCATTACGATTCAAGGGAATGCCGGAATAGGCTACAGCTCCGGTCAGGCCATTGCTGCCATGGAAGACGTCGTCCGCCAGACGGCTCCGACCGGCTTTAATATTGAATGGTCAGGACAGAGCCGTGAAGAAAAGTCGGCCAGCAATTCAACCATGCAGGTCTTGGCATTGGCCCTGATCTTTGTCTTCCTGTGTCTGGCAGCTCTTTATGAAAGCTGGAGCGTTCCATATGCCGTACTTTTAACGGTACCAACTGGTATTTTTGGGGCGTTGCTGTTTGAATATGCGATGAGCCTGCAAAATAGTATTTATGTTCAGATCGGGGTTATTATGATCATCGGTTTGGCGGCAAAAAATGCGATCTTGATTGTAGAGTTTGCTAAGATCCGTGTCGATAAGGGAATGGAACCGGTCAAAGCGGCAATTCAAGCTGCAGGACTTCGCCTGCGCCCGATCATTATGACATCACTTGCATTCATTATCGGCTGCTTGCCTTTGGCGATTGCCACGGGGGCTGGTGCTGCCGCACGTAATGCGATGGGGGTTGCTGTTGTTGGCGGGATGATTTTTGCCACGTCCTTGGGGATATTCCTCATCCCGGTAATGTTTATTGTCGTCGAGACACTTACCGCTAAGTTTGGTCATATCAAGCAGAAACGTAAAGCGGATCCTAAGGATTATATGTAAGACTTTTTGATGTAGATACAAAAGCAGGCAGTTGCATTCTTGTAGCTGCCTGCTTTTAAAATTTCAATGGATTTTCATAATTATCTGGTATAAAATAAGAAGTGAAGTTAAAAATGAGGGGGTTTTTTCATGAAATATCTGATGCACTTTCGCCTGTTGCTTGGCTTTTGTCTGGCAATGATGGTAGCTTTTGCAGCTAATATGCCGATGTCGCAAGCAGCTGGTTATACCTATACGAGTGAAAAGTATGGCTATACGATCCAGTGCCCGACAAAGCCGTTGGGAGTAGTTCCGTTAAGTACGCTTTCGCCAGGAGATCAAGGCGATGTGTTGGTATTTGCCAATGATGGCTATGATATAAAAAAAGCCTGGGTAATTATGACAAATGCTTTTGATGCAAAGGATATTGGAAATCTTGATACGATGTCAGAGGCAGATGCTAAAGTTCTGTTTGCTAAAATTATGGCTAGCGGCTATGATTATCTCAGTCTTATAGAAATTAATGGACATAAGGTTTTGTACGGGTTGACCGCCAAAGAAAAGTATATTGACACGGATAATGATGGGAAGCCGGATACAAAGGTTGAAGCGAACGGACAACAACTAAAAACTTTTATTCCCGGGAAAAATGAACGTTATGGGGTTATTTTATTGGAAGATCCTTTAAAAAAAGAAGATGTTGCGGAATACAAGGATGGCGTTCTCACTTTTCGGGAAATTGACAAAAAAGAAACTAAAAAGAAATAAAAATGAAATATCCCCGGCTGTTTGTGCCGGGGATATTTTTAATCATTTTCGCCGTACGACAAAAGAAAATAGGGGCTTTTAGGGTTGCAATCTTGATTTTTTTTTTAAGACGATGTATTATATAACTTAGATTAGCACTCAATGACGTGGAGTGCTAACAAACAACAGAGATGATGAGGAGAAAAAAATTATGGCAAAAGAAATGCATGAGTTTCAAGCAGAGACAAAACAACTTCTGGATCTTATGGTCCATTCCATTTATACGAATCGTGAAATATTTTTACGCGAGCTGATATCGAATGCCTCGGATGCAATTGATAAAGCGCATTTTGAGTCCTTGACGAACCGTGAACTTCTTGAAGGCAATGAAACCTTTGAAATTTATCTCGCACCGGATGCAGATTCCCACACACTGACGATTGCGGATAACGGGATCGGCATGAATCGTGAAGAGCTGATTGAAAATATCGGTACAATTGCTAAATCGGGAACCAAGGCTTTTATGGAAAAACTCAAAGAAGCTAAAGAATCAGGTGTCTCCGATAAGGAAATGATCGGTCAGTTCGGGGTTGGCTTCTATTCAGCGTTTATGATTGCGGAAAAGGTTACGATTTTGACGCGCAAGGCTGGTGAAACACAGGGCTATAAATGGGAATCAGCGGCGGATGGTTCGTATACAATCGATGTATGCGATAAAGATTCTCGTGGTACGACGATCATTCTGCAGCTTAAACCCGAATTTTATGGCGAGAAAGCGGAGGAGGATTTTACCAGCAGCTATCGTTTGGAAAATCTCGTTAAAAAGTACTCCGATTATGTGCGTTATCCGATCAAGATGAATTTTGTCATCGAGGAAGCACCTAAAGATGAGGACGGAAAAGTCATCGAAGGGGTGGAAAAAATAAAACGCGATGAAATCCGCACGCTCAATTCCATGCAGCCGCTTTGGACAAAGAATAAACAAGATATCAAGCCAGAAGAATACAATGAGTTCTTCAAGAATCTTTTCCACGAATGGGAAGATCCGATGGATGTTCTCCACACAAAAGCGGAAGGGACTGTTGAATATACATCCTTGCTCTTTATTCCGTCCAAAGCACCGTTTAACCTTTATCATACGGATTATGAACCAGGCCTGCAGCTTTATTCCCGTCATGTATTTATTATGGATAAATGCAAAGATCTGCTGCCGGATTATCTCCGCTTTGTCAAAGGGCTTGTCGATTCACCGGATTTTTCGCTCAATATATCCCGTGAGTTATTGCAGCAAAGCCGGGAGCTGAAGCTGATTGGCAAGAATCTTGAAAAGAATATTTTAAAGACGCTTGAACGGACGATGAAAAATGAGCGTGAAAAATACGAAAAATTCTGGGCTGAGTACGGTAAATCCTTAAAGATCGGCGTATACAACAGCATGTATTCAGGCAACGATGCCAAGAGCAAACTGCAGGATTTGCTGCTGTTTGCCTCCTCTAAGGAAAATGCAGCGCTGGTATCGTTAAAAGAGTATACAGAGCGGATGCCGGAGAGCCAGAAAAAGATTTATTATGCGACGGGTAAGGATCGTGAGACGATTGAACATTTGCCGCAAATGGAACTCTTGCGGGAAAAAGGCTTAGAGGTTTTATTCCTGCTCGATCCGGTTGATGAATTTGCAATTGAGACCTTGCGTGAATATGGAGATAAAGTCTTTCAATCCATTAGCCGCGGGGATTTAGGTCTTGATGATGTCGAATCGCAGGAAGTAAAAAAAGAAACGGAAGACATTACGAAAAAGAATGAAGATCTGATCAAGGACATCAAGGAGACGTTGACAGCAAAGGTTGCCGATGTCAAAGTCAGCAATCGTCTGAAATCAAGTGCAGTCTGCCTAGTTGCCGATGAAAATGGTCCGAGTCTGGCAATGGAACAGGTGTTTGCTACGGCGGATAATCCAATGTTCAAGGCAAAACGGATTCTTGAAATCAACCCGCATCATGATTTGTTCGGCCGCCTGCAGTCCGTGCATGCAGCGGGCAAGGAGTCGGAAGAATTTAAGGACTATTGTGATCTGCTCTATACGCAGGCTTTGTTGATTGAAGGGATTCTGCCGGAAGATCCGATTTCCTTTGCCAATAAAGTTGCCAAGCTTATGGCAAAATAAACAGCTTATGATAAAAATGGTTCCCCGGAGTGCGTTTCTCCGGGGAACCATTTTTTATGATTCAAACTTTAAATGTTTTACGGTCTGTTGTTCTTCGCTAATCAGTTTTAAAGCGGCAATCCCAATATCGACGTGAGCCCCGACAAACTGTTCGGTGACTTTTTTATCGCTTTTATCGGTTTTTATTCCTTCGGGGAGCATCGGCTGATCCGATACGAGCAGCAAGGCTCCGGTCGGAATGTGATTGTAAAAGCCTACGCTGAACAGCGTCGCTGTTTCCATATCGACGGCCATAGCCCGGATCCGTCGCAGATAATCCTTAAACGTCGTGTCGTGTTCCCAGATGCGCCGATTGGTCGTGTAGACGGTACCAGTCCAGTAGTCATGACCATAATCGCGTACAGCCGAAGATACCGCACGTTGCAGCATGAAGGCAGGAAGCGAGGGGACTTCCGGGGGGAAGTAATCGGCGGAAGTCCCCTCACCACGGATGGCGGCGATGGGCAGGATGAAATCACCAATATTGTTGTGGCGGTTGATGCCGCCGCATTTGCCAAGGAAAAGGCAGGCTTTGGGCTGGATGGTGCTGAGCAGATCCATGATGGTCGCTGCATTTGGACTGCCCATGCCAAAATTGATAATTGTGATATTATCGGCAGTGGCAGAAGTCATGTTGGCATCCTGTCCTAAAATCGGAACCTGAAATTTTTGGGCAAAGAGTTCCACGTAGTATTCAAAATTTGTCAGCAGAATATACTCGCCAAAACTGGAAAGATCACGTTTGGTATAGCGGGGCAGCCAGTTGGCCGTGATTTCTTCTTTTGTATGCATCGCAATCACCATGTTTCTCTAAATTTTCTTTGATTTTAGCATAGAAGCAAGGAAAGTACAAATGCAACTTGGGGATTATTTTGCACTGTAGCCGGTTTTGGTTTATTATAAAAGGAATAGTTGCTGCAGCAAGAACGCAGGGAAACGAGGGATTTTATTGGAAATCAGACAGCTTAAGACTTTTATCGGCATTGTCAAGCTGGGAAGTTTTTCGCAGGCGGCGCAGTTTTTAGGCTATACGCAGTCGACAGTCACGACGCATATCCAACTGCTGGAAAAAGAATTTAATACGGTGCTGTTTGAGCGGTTTGGCCATTCGCTGATGTTGACAACCGAAGGCGAAAAACTTTATGATTACGCGGAACAGATTGTTTATCTGGCGGAGAAAACGGAAAATGCGCTGAGTAATTTTGTTGTGCCACGCGGATCGCTGGTGCTTGGCATGACGGAGTCCATTTGCACCTATCATATGCAGGAAGTGCTGGGGGAATATGTAGCGCTTTATCCGGAGGTTGAGCTGAAACTTCGCCTTGGGGTCGGCAGTGATTTTCGCAGCTTGCTGCGGCGAAATATGATTGATATGGCGGTTTTGCTGGAAAAAGAGATTAAAGAGATGGATCTGACGGCGGAGTTTCTCTGGCCGGAACCAGTTGTTATGGTTGCCGGCAAAGAACATCGACTCGCTGCCAGAAAAAAAGTGCTGGCCTCGGATCTGGCGGGAGAGACTCTGATTTTTACGGATTCGAACAGTAATTATCAGACCGTGCTCGAGGATTCGCTTGAAAAGTCGCGGGTGAAGCCGCAAAAAATTATGGAAATAGGGCAGATTCAGACACTAAAGGAAATGGTAAAACGAGGGCTTGGGATAGCCGTATTGCCACTGGCTGCCGTAACCGATGATTTTCAGGCAGGAGTGCTGTGCCAGCTACAATGGCAGGGGCGTAATTTACAGACGAATGCCTATATTGTTCATCATAAAGATAAGTGGCAGTCGCTGCCGATGAAGGCCTTTGTGAAACTGGTTCGTGATCGTCTCTTATAGTCGGCGAGGAGGAATGTGGCATGACGCACAGTGAATTTACCATCCGACCCGCTGGTGAGGGGGGGATGATTATCGGCTTTGGCCGGGAAATGAGTCCCGGCCTCAGCCGCAGGGTACATGGAATGGCCGGACGCTTACGGCAGAAAAAAATCAATGGCATCTATGATATTGTTCCGGCATATTGTTCGATTACCATTTATTTCAATCCGCTGGATTTGCCTTATAAGGAGCTTGAGCAATCAGTGACCGCTGTGCTTAAGGCCAAAACCGGCAACTATATTTTGCCACACAGCCGTCTTTTGGTAGTACCGGTCTGCTATGGGGGCGTGCTTGGTCCGGATCTTGAGTATGTAGCACGCAATACAGGGTTTACGGTTGAAGAGGTAATTGAACTTCACACCCAAAAGCCATATCTTGTTTACATGCTTGGTTTTACGCCGGGGTTTGCTTATTTGGGTGGACTGGACAATGCCCTTATGCTGCCACGGCAAAATGAACCGAGGCTGCGGGTACCAGCTGGCTCTGTAGGGATTGGCGGCAGTCAGACGGGTTTTTATTCGGTGGAAAGCCAGGGCGAATGGTGGCTGATCGGAAGGACGCCGCTGCAGGCTTTTTCTGCGAAAGAAACCCCGCCATTTTTGCTCAAACCAGGAGATTATGTAAAGTTTTCTGCGATCGAGCAAGGTGAATTTTTCTCGTTGCGGCGGCAGATCAGGGACGGCAAATACAGGCCGCAAGTCTGTGAATTTGAGGAGGCTGGTGTATGATTACTGTACTGTCGGCGGGAAATTTTTCTACCGTGCAGGATGCAGGCCGTCCCGGCTATCAGGCCTGGGGCATGCCGCTTGCGGGTGCCTTAGATCCAATTGCCTTTTATATGGCAAATCTTTTGGTGGGCAATGCGTTTTCAGCGGCAGCGGTGGAGATGATAGAGGCGGGGGCCAGCTTTCATTTTGATCGGCGTTGCCTTGTGGCTCTTTGCGGTGCCGATATGCAGCCGATCTTAGATGGTGTTTATGTAAAAAACTGGGTTTCTTTTTGGGTGGAAGCAGGTTCAAAGCTTGTTCTAAATAAAGCTGTTGGTGGGCGTTGTACTTATATGGCCGTCAGCGGCGGAATTGATGTGCCACTTGTTATGGGCAGCCGTTCTACTTATATTGGGGCGGCAATCGGGGGCTTTGAGGGCCGCTGTCTGCAACAGGGGGATGCCTTTGACTGTGGGCAGCAGATCCTTTATCCACCCAAGGCACATCCGTTGCCGAAAGTTTTTATTCCCCAGTATCGTGAACTTTCTGAGCTGCACTTTATATTTGAAACCGCGGAATTTTTTTCGCCGCTGGCAAAAGAGCAGTTTTTGGCGGCAACCTATATTTTGGGGCCAGGGGCGGATCGGATCAGTTATCCGCTGCTTGGACCGAAAATTTTTTCAAAAGAAAAGGCGATTTTGTCGGAACCGAGTATTTGGGGAACCGTTGAAATTCCCGATGGGAAAAATCCGATGATTGCCGCTCCGGATCATGGCACAGCACGTGGTTTTGCCAAAATGGGCTATGTAGCACAAAGTGATTTTTCTGTGCTGGCACAAATTGCCGTGGGCGCACAGGTGAGGTTTATCAAGGTGACGCGCAGCCAGGCAATAAAAGAACTTACCAAGCAAAAGGCGCGCCGGGAAAAAGCCCGGGAGGTTCTATATTAAGTATTACATGATTACAGATCAAATGGGGCGGTTCGATTTTTTCGAATCGCCCCATTTGATTTTTCAATTTTACCTTTTTTTTACTGCATGATATGATAATTTCAGATAGAGAAGCATAAAGCAACGGCGCTTTGGGCAGGTTTGATACCGATGTCTGAAGCTTTTTTTATTGGTGTTTTAGCTTATATTTTAGCAAAGGCGGGATTGGGATGCATACAATTGATATGAACTGTGATTTGGGGGAAAGCTTTGGGGTGTATTCATTGGGGCGGGATCAGGAAATTATCCCGCTGGTGTCTTCGGTAAATATTGCCTGCGGGTTTCATGCCGGAGACCCATCGGTTATGCGGCAGACCGTTGCTCTGGCAATGGAAAACAAGACGGCCATCGGAGCGCATCCGGGATTTTTTGATCTGATGGGATTTGGCCGGCGGAAAATGCAAGTATCCTCGCAGGAAGCTTACGATCTGGTACTGTATCAGATTGGCGCCCTGCATGGCTTTATCAGAGCAGCCGGTGGCAGACTGCATCACGTCAAGCCACATGGTGCTTTATACAATATGGCCGCTGTGGATGAAAATCTTGCCCGGGCGGTGGCGGAGGCCGTATACGATGTCGATCCGACGTTGATTCTCTATGGCCTCGCTGGCAGTCACAGCCTCAGGGCGGCACAGTCTATTGGCCTGCGCTGTGCGGCTGAAGTTTTTGCTGACCGGGCCTATCAGGCGGATGGGTCTTTGATGCCGCGGAATTTGCCAGGGGCTGTGCTGACAGATGAAGCAGCTTGCATTCGCCAGGTGCTTATGATGGTGAAAACGGGAAAAGTTCAAGCTGGTGATGGCAGTCAGATTGGGGTTCAGGCCGATACAATATGCATTCATGGTGATGGGGCGATGGCACTTGCCTTTGCCCAGCAGCTGCGCCTGACACTTGAACAGGAAAATGTACAGATAAAAGCAGCGGCAATTTGACAGCAATAGAGGACGGAAAAGAGGAAATTGAAAATGAAGAACAGCAAACAGCAATCAACCTGGAGCGTTATGATGGGGGCGGCCTTTCTTATGGCGACTTCGGCAATTGGACCGGGATTTTTAACCCAGACCACTGTATTTACAGAAAAGCTGGCCGCCAGTTTTGGCTTTGTGATACTGGTTTCTATCCTGATTGATATTGGGGCACAGCTTAATGTCTGGCGGATTATTGCGGTTGCCGAAAAATATGGGCAGGATATAGCGAATGATGTTTTGCCGGGTATGGGATATTTTGTAATGCTACTGGTTGTTGCCGGAGGGCTGGCCTTCAACATCGGCAATGTTGGTGGCTGTGGCATGGCCTTGAACGTGATTTTTGGAATATCGCCGCTTACAGGAGCTGCTATAAGTGCGCTGGTGGCTGTGGCTATTTTTATGAGCCGGGAAGCTGGGGCGCTGATGGACCGATTTACGCAGATTGCCGGAGTATTTATGATTTTGTTGACCTTATATGTAGCGGTAGCTTCGCATCCTCCGGTGGTTGAGGCCGTAACCAAAAGCATTCTTCCAGACAGGATCGACATTCTTTCGATTGTGACCCTTGTCGGCGGAACCGTAGGTGGGTATATAACCTTTGCTGGCGGGCACCGTCTGCTTGATGCCGGAATTAAGGGACGTGATCGTTTGGCGGAAGTAACCCGCAGCTCAGTATCCGGGGTAGTAATCACAGGAATTATGCGCGTTGTTTTGTTTATGGCTACCCTTGGCGTTGTCGCGCAAGGTTTTACGCTTGATCCTGCCAATCCGCCGGCATCGGTTTTTCGGCTTGCTGTCGGGGAGGCTGGGTATAAAATATTTGGGTTGGTCATGTGGAGTGCGGCTGTGACCTCAGTGATTGGAGCAGCCTATACCTCGGTATCCTTTATGCGCAGTTTTAGCAAGAAAATTGATAGAAATTATCGCAGGGTTATCATTGGCTTTATTGTTTTTTCCACAATGGTATTTTTGTTTGTGGGAAATCCGGTGAAAATTTTAATTGCCGTTGGGGCTTTAAATGGCCTGATTTTGCCGGTTACACTGGGCATACTGCTCGTCGCTGCGTATCAAAAAAGAATTGTTGGCAGTTATAAGCATCCGTTGTGGATGACCTTGTTTGGGGTACTCGTCTTCGCTATTATGCTGTATATGAGTCTCCATACCATTGGCAATATGTTGCCAGCGATACTTTCCTGATAAGAAAATATAATAAAACTATATGATATGCCGGTGGCTGGACAGTACGCATTGCAGTTTAGGCTGTGGCAGTTTTATAAGGGGAGATGTGTTTTGTTGCAAGCAGCAAAAAATAATACGGTAGTAAAAATGTCACCGCTGGGTGAGGCGGGGATTCTGGTTTCTTTTGGCGAAGATATTGATCCAGCGACGCATGATAAAGTGCATGCTTTTGCCCAGTATCTGGAGCAGAATCCCTTTGCGGGAATGCTCGAGTATACAGAGGCCTTTACGAGTGTAACGGTATATTATGATATAGTTTCTTTGCAAAACTATAAAATAGAAGTTGTCAATCAACAGCAATCCTATGCTTTTCAGGCTGCTGAGGCTATTTTGCGCAATATTTTGCCCCAGGTGAATTTTTCGGGGGGCTCACATGTACGAACTGTGCGGATTCCCGTCTGCTATGGGGGTGAGTTTGGTCCGGATCTTGGGGAGGTGGCAGCTTTTCATCGCTTGTCGCCACAGCAAGTGATTGACATTCATACGGGGGGAGAATACCTGGTTTATATGATTGGGTTTGCTCCGGGATTTCCCTATGTCGGCGGGTTGTCTAATAAAATTGCCACCCCACGGAGGAAAATGCCGCGACTGGCAATTCCTGCCGGATCTGTTGGCATAGCAGGCGAGCAGACGGGAGTATATCCGCTCGAAACGCCGGGGGGCTGGCAGTTAATTGGCAGAACTCCGTTGTCGTTGTTTAATCCGCAGGCAAAGAGTGCACCAAGCTTGCTGCAGGCGGGAGACAGGATTGAATTTTATGCGATTTCACGACAGGAGTATGAATCATATGGCAAATGAGAGCACGATAGAGGTCCTCAGCGGAGGCCTGCTGACCAGCCTTCAGGATTTGGGCCGCTGCGGGTATCAGAAATATGGCGTCATTGCTGGCGGAGCTATGGATACCTATGCTCTGCGGCTGACAAATCTGCTTGTGGGCAATGCACCGGCAGAAGCTGCCCTGGAGATAACGTTTCAGGGGCCTGTCTTGAAGTTGACGGCTGGCATGCTGATTGCTTTTATGGGGGCAGACGCGGCCCCAAGCATTGCGGGTAAAACGCTGCCGCTTAATCGACCGATCTACATTAAAAAAAATTGTCAGCTGGATTTTGGCAGCTGCCAGCACGGTTGTCGGGCCTATATGGCTGTTGCCGGGGGCTTTGATGTGCCGCTGGTTATGGGCAGCAAGAGCACCTATCTGCGGGCCGGAATCGGGGGCTTTAAAGGACGGGCGCTGCAAGGCGGGGATCAGCTCGCAATGGGGGTAATGTCAGACCAGGCCGTAAGGCTGGCAAAACGGCTGAAATCCTGTGGCTGTGAATATTTTTCTGCATCAGGCTGGTATGTACCATGGCAGCCTTATTTTGCGCAGGGCGCAATTCGCCTGACGCTGGGCACACAGTTTGAATGGTTTACCAAGGAAAGCCAGCAACAGCTTTTTTCCTCCGCCTATGAAATATCCTCAGAGTCTGATCGGATGGGGTACCGGTTAGCTGGGAATTTACTGCTGCGGGCCAGGGCGGATGAAATGATTTCAGAAGCGCTTACGTTTGGCAGTATCCAGGTAGCTAATAGCGGCAGTCCTATTTTATTGATGGCGGATCGCCAGACAACCGGCGGGTATCCGCGGATTGCACAGGTGGCATTGGTTGATTTGCCGCGTTTAGCCCAATTGCCAGCTGGTACTTTGGTGCGGTTTGAGAAAATCTCTCTGCCGGAGGCAGAGCAGCTTTATGTGCGCCGGGAAAAGTATATTGACATGTTGACCCGGGCAATTCGTTTCTATAGTGAACAAACAATATAAAAAACCAGCCCGTCAGACTTTCTCTGACGGGCTGGTTTATGTATGAAGTCCTTGTTTATAGGTTCGCGGAGTGCAGTTAAACATCCCCTTAAAGGCCCGCGAAAACGTCGAGTAATCCTTAAAGCCACAGTCGAAACAGATTTTTGTTAAAGGAATATTGTGACCAATCAGTTCGCGGGCATACAGCAGACGCTTATCCGTAATGTATTGGTGAATGGTATAGCCGGTTTCGGCTTTGAATTTTCGCATCATATAGTATTTGCTGATGAAGAATTTCTGGGCGAGATCGTCTACCGAGAGATCTTCGAGCAGATTCGCATTAATGTAATTTAATAGGTCTAGTGTTTTTTTGTCATAGCTGGCGGAGGTTTCCTCACGGTCGCTGCGCCGCAGTGACCGGTTAAGCAGCACCATAAATTCGAGAAATAGAAGCCTTGTATAGAGATCATGGGCAAAATCCTGGTCGGTAAGTGATTCGCTGAGGCGTGCGATTTGTGTCAGCAGATGTTGATCCTTGCCCAGCGTGAGCCGCAGTACATGCGACTGTTTTTCCCGGACGGTTTTAAAGCAGCTACCAAGGTCGTCCTCGCCTGATTTATAGGTTTTAATGAATTCAGGCGAAATGTAAATGATAATTCGTTCGTATGGCTGGGAAAAATCAATCGTTGGTTTATGGATATCACTGCGGTTGACAAATACGATATCATGGGGATGCAGGGAATACGATTTCCCCTCAATCATATAATCTACCCGTCCGCTTAAAAAAATAATGATTTTGTCAAATTCATGATAATGGTACTGAAATTCGCGTAGAACGGTATCTTTCAAATGAAAAATTTTAAAATCCGTGGTCAGATAGCCTTTTTTTTCATAAGATGGCATGAAAATCATCTCCTGAGAAGAGTATAAAGCATTATTTACAATAAAAAAAGCATTTTTTTTATGTTATTTGTATATTGTGCTTGGTATACTGTAAATAAATAAAGCGAAAGCAGGTGCAGCAGATGGGGCTGATTTTGAAGAAATATTATTTTTCCGGAAAAGAATATGTTATATGTGATTTATCAGCAGAAGGCTGCCCGTTTAATGCCGCTCAGATTCGTCTGCTCTGCGATCGCCGTCAGGGTATCGGCGCGGATCTGTTTTTGCTGGCCCCGGCAAATGGTGCCAAATCGCATTTACAGGCCTATACTACCAAGGGAATCATCACCGATCCAGATGCAACGGCACTGCGGGTCTATTCGCGGTATCTTCAGGAAGCTGGCTGGCCGGTAAGTCAGGTCGAGGTGGTCAAAGCTTTGGGGGATCGTGCAGTTTTGGACTGTGCAGTTGTTGCTAAAGAAGCCAGAGTTATCGAGGTGAGAGTGACAGCATCTTTCTGTCGGCGCCTGGAAGCTCTTTTAGAGCATTGTGAATCGTGTGTGGGTTGAAATAAATGAAAGGCGCTGTCCGCGCAGGGGACAGCGCCTTTTGTTTTACGAAAAAGCAAGCATCATTAAAACACGGAGAACGCATAAATGTTGGTGTCAGTTTCAAGAGATAAAAGCATGTTAGAAGGTGTTTATTTTCCCCCCTGACGTGGCAGCGATACAATAAAGCGTGCGCCTTCACCCAATGTGCTTTCGACGCGGATGGAGCCATTATGCTGCTCGACAATCCATTTGGCCATGGAGAGCCCCAGGCCTGCTCCTCGGCGATTGCGTGAGGAGTCCGCTTGATAAAACCGGTCAAAAATCCGATCTATATCAGCCGGATCTATTCCCTGTCCGCTATCGGCGACTTCAAAGACGGAAAAATCAGTAGTTTCATAGCAGCTGATACAAATTTTTCCGTCAGGATCCGTATGCTGCAGGGCATTGTCGATAAAAATCGTCAACAGCTGTAGAATACGGTCGGGGTCGCCGAGTGCGGTTACATCCTGCTGGGGCAAAAACTCCAAGCGGATATTTTTTTCAGCGGCTAAGGGCTCGATGGAATCGATTCCGTGCTGTAGCAGGTTGTTTAACGAAAAATATTCCTTTTCTAAGATAACGGTACTGCCGTCGGCACGGGCAAGAAACAGCAAGGCATTGATCAGCTCAGTCATTCGGGTTGTTTCATCCTGCAGATTGGCCAGCCAGCGCCGGTTAGCGTCTAGTGTATCGCCGGGGGGCGCTCCGTCGATAATGTCGAGATTTGCCTGCATAATTGTGATCGGGGTACGAAGCTCATGCGAGGCATTGGAAATAAAGTTTTTCTGTTGATTGCTGGCATTTTGAATGGGGCGGATTGCATATTTTGCCAGATAGAAACTGACGAGGAACGAAAGGGTTGTGCAGAAAATGCCAACGAGCAGCAAACTGTAGACAACGCTGCGCATCATCGCTTTTTCTCCGGAATTATCGTTTAATACAAGCAGGGACGTTCCGTCAGGAAACTGGGTCCGCAGATAGGAAAAGCTGCGGTCATCCAAGTTTATTTCATCGCGCAGTGATGGAGCCTGCGTGATTTTTTGGACCAAAGTCTGCAAATCGCTGTTGTCGATGGTTGCAAACGACGACTGTTGGTAAATACTGCCTGAAGGATCAAGGCGAACAAAGAAAAAACTAGGGCGAGGGCGAGGGAAAATCCCCGGGGCCGGTTTTGGTTCCTTATGGGTTTCCTTGTCCTTTTCTTTATGCGGCGGGGGGAAGTCGGGCAGATCTTCCTCAATTACCATGTCACTGATTTCCTCGAGAAAAAAATTTGTCGTTTTTTGAGAATTATAGTCAAGTAAAAGATAAACACCGGCAATCAGGATGATGAACAGCATAATGGTGACACCGGCATTGATCAAAGTCATTTTTAACCTGAGCTGACGAAACATTTAGACACTCTCCTCAAAGCAGTAGCCAATGCCGCGGATGGTTCGAATATTTTTGATATCGAGTTTTTTGCGCAGATAATAAATATAAAGATCCACATTAGCTACGCCGGCATCCGTATTATAGCCCCAAATTTTTTCCATAATGCGCTCCTTGGTGATGACCTGCCCTTTGTTTTGCATCAAGAGCGCCAGCAGGGAGGCTTCTTTGACCGTCAATTGGAATTTTTGACCATCTTTTACAGCCTCACCATGCAAGGGATAAAGAGTAATGCCGCCGCCTTCAAGTAGTTTTTCGGCAGCACTTTCCTCGCCGCTGCGGCGGGTCAAAACCCGGATGCGGGCGATCAGCTCTTCCGTGAA
Source organism: Selenomonadaceae bacterium (assembly GCA_963678095.2). GTDB lineage: Bacteria > Bacillota > Negativicutes > Selenomonadales > Selenomonadaceae. Next base: position 156,705 of record CAXXXP010000001.1, read on the forward strand.
GAAAGGTTTGATCAGATAGTCATCAGCACCAGCTTCAAGTCCTGCGACGCGTTCGCTGGGCGCATCCTTGGCCGTTAAAAAGAGAACCGGTGTAGTGTTTTTTTCTTTGCGAATTTCCTTGAGCAGGGAAAGTCCGTCGAGACGCGGCAGCATACGATCGAGAACGATGACATCATACTGATTCTGGCGGATCTTTTCCCAGGCGGTCATTCCGTCAAATACCGGATCCACCGTGTACCCGGCACGCCCGATTAATACGCTGAGGGCTTCGCTTAATTTTATTTCATCTTCCACTAATAAAAGCTTCATTTTCGATAATCCTTTCTCCAGACGATTACTTTATTCTAAAGTATAACCCAAAAATCTTTGAACTTCATTTGTTTTTTTTTATGATTTAGACTACAATGTTACTATATGTATTCAGGCATAAATCCGTGGACGCAAAAGCGGATATAGGCGAAGCCATAAAAGCGAGAATTGAAAGGAAGTATATATGAAGAAAAATTTTTCGGAGTTCAATATCAGTCCGGCGGTGTGTGAGGTCCTAAAGCATATGGGGATTGTTGAGCCGACTCCGGTGCAGGCAGAGGCGGTGCCCATTGTTCGCAGCGGGCGTGATATGATTGTTCAGGCCCAAACAGGAACGGGAAAAACCCTGGCCTTTTTGTTGCCAATTTTTGAGAAGATAAAAGTAAATGCTCCGGTAGCGCAGGCTTTGATCGTGACGCCGACCCGAGAATTGACAATTCAGATCGCCAAAGTTGCTGCCCGTGTGGGCGAAGCGGCCGGGGTGACCTCTTTGGCTGTCTATGGCGGACAGGATGTCCTGCGGCAAAAGCAAAAACTTGGCCGCAATCCGCATATTATTATCGGAACTCCGGGACGCCTGCTCGATCATTTGCGCCGGCGGACGCTTGATTTGTCAAATGTTAACAAGGTCGTGCTGGATGAAGCCGATGAAATGCTTCATATGGGCTTTATTGAGGATGTTGAAATGCTGCTTGAGTCTACGGCCTCTGATCGGCAGTTGATGCTGTTTTCGGCGACGATGCCCGATCGGATTAAGGGGCTGGCCAGGCATTATATGAAAGCTCCGGTGCAGATCGAAATTAAGGCAGATCATGTTACACTTGATGAAATAGAACAGGTTATTGTGGATACGACCGAGGACACAAAGCTTGACAAGCTCTGCAGCCTGATCAATGATTATCAGCCTTATCTGGCAATGGTATTTTGTCATACGAAGCAGCGTGTCAATGCTGTGATGATGGCTCTGGCAAGACGGGGCTATCTGGTGGATGAGCTACATGGGGACCTTTCCCAGGTGCAACGCACACTCGTTTTAAAACGGTTCCGCGAGGCAAAGCTTCAAATTCTTGTCGCTACGGATATTGCGGCCCGCGGCCTGGATATTGAGGGTGTCACCCATGTATTCAATTATGATATTCCTCATGATACGGAAGCCTATATTCATCGGATTGGCCGTACGGGCCGCGCCGGGCAAAAGGGAAAAGCCATTACTTTCGTCAATGCCAGACAGTATGAATATCTTCGGCAGATTGAAAAGGGAATTCAAAGTCGCATTCAAAAACAAAAGCTTGCCAGTAAGGCGAAAACAAAAACAGTCGCAGCAAAATCTGCTTCAGGTGCTGAAACGACAGCTAGTACAGCTGGTGAGAAAAAGACGCGTCCGCTCAGCCGTTACGCTAATCGCAAGGGAGCAGCTCATGCCGGTGGAAATGGGCGCAGCCGCCGGGGAAAAGGAACTGCAAAACCGGGGGTTAAGGGGAAAAATTCACCTAAGCGCGGTCGGCGCTAAACTTTAATTTTTGTTAAATGGCATATCCGCCTCAGAGGAGGCGGATTTTTCTTTATGTTAAGGCTTTACAATTTATGCAATTAATCATTTGTTTTTTGCATAAATTGTATACTTTATAAAACCAAGATAAGGGATTGTGAATATTATGCAGGAAAATAATTTGCGCTCCGGAGCAGTCGCTGCGATCGGAGCTTGTATTCTTTGGGGAATATTGCCCCTATACTGGAAGAGTCTTACCGGGGTTACGGCCTATGAAATATTGGCCCATCGTGTATGCTGGTCCTTTTTGTTCGTCATCTTGCTGCTGGGGGCATCCAAACGAATCGGCTTTTTTTTACAGCAGACTAGGCGATTGCTGCAAAACAGGCGAAACAGTCTGCTGCTGCTGGGGGCATCCATTTTAATCAGCATAAACTGGCTGACGTATATTTGGGCGGTAAATAGTGGGCGCATCGTCGAAACGAGCATTGGTTATTATACGAATCCGCTGATGAGCGTACTTTTGGGCGTAGTCGTTTTTCATGAGCATCTGAGCCGTGGCAAAATGCTGAGCCTTATACTGGCTGGCATTGGTATTGCCAATATGATCTGGAGCTTTGGCCAGGTGCCGTGGGTGGCAGTGATTTTGGCGACGACCTTTGCTGTCTACGGGGCAGTGAAAAAAACACTGCATATGGATCCGATGGTCAGCATTTTACTGGAAACTCTGTTGGTTATGCCACTGGCCCTGGCGTATATTTTTTATCTGACGGCAGTCGGACAGAGTACTTTTCTTACGGCGCTGCCGACAGCTGCACTGCTGATTGGTTCAGGGATTGTGACGGCCGTACCGCTGCTGCTCTTTTCGCGGGGAGCGAATTTACTGCCGCTCAATGTGCTTGGGTTTACACAGTATTTGGCACCAACCATTGCCCTGTGCATCGGGGTATTTGTCTTTGATGAAGCGTTTGGGACGGTACAGCTGGTGTCATTTTCTTTTATCTGGCTGGCCTTGCTGGTCTTTTCTTTATCGGGCCGGTTTGCCATGTTGCCGCCGTCCAAAGCTGCTGCTGAAAAACAAAAATAATCCAATAAAAATAAATTACTAATTGATAATTATTATTGACAAAGGCAAGACTTATTGTTATATTTATCTCAGGCAAAGGCAGGTTTCTTTATGGCAGGAAATAAGGACAACCTGTAGAAGTAAGCAAGTAAAGAAAGTGCCATAATGAGGAGGAATAAATATGGCTGTGATAACGGTTACAAAAGAAAATTTTACGAAGGAAGTACTGGAAGCTTCATCGCCGGTTTTACTTGATTTTTGGGCATCCTGGTGTGGTCCCTGCAAGATGATAGCTCCCGTAATTGCTGAAATTGGCGACGAACGTGCTGGTTCCTTGGTGGTTGGTAAAGTCAATGTCGATGAGCAACCGGAATTGGCGGAAAAATTTTCGGTAATGAGTATTCCTACCTTGCTCGTATTTGAACAGGGGAAAGTAAAGAACAGTGCTGTTGGTGCCATGGCAAAGTCCAATATTCTCGCGTTAGTGGATGCTTGATGGCACAGTTATGACGGTGACCTAGCAAAGGGCGTTGCCGTTAAATGAAAAATGAATCTGTTAGATTATAACTGCTAATAAATGGCAAAATAAAGCCAAATACAAAAAACAGCTTACTGCTCTTTTGAGGAGAAAGCTGTTTTTTTGTGAAAAATGCGGATAAATTTCTGTAAATTTCTGTCTATTTATGATAGTATAAAAATCAGAAGAAAATGCATGCAGACCGCAGGTGTTTGGAGGATGACATGAAAAGTTATATCGGAATCGACTTAGGCGGAACGAAAATTGGCGGGATTTTACTTGATCAACAAAAAAAAGTTTTGGCGTCAACTGTTGTGCCGACAAATGCTGAGCTCGGCGAACAGGCTGTCTGTCTGCAGATTTTTTCCGTAGTGGATGCAATGGTTGAGCAGGCTGCACTTTGGGAAACGGAACTTGACGGAATTGGAATTGGGGTTCCGGGAGCTATACACAAGGAGCAGGGGATGCTTTTATATGCGGCTAACCTGCCTTTGCAGAATTTTTCTCTGGGGGCGTTGTTGCAGGAAAAATATCAGTTGCGCGTTGTTTTGGAAAATGATGCAAATGCGGCTGCTTTGGCTGAATATCGGTTTGGGGCAGGAATTGACAGCTGGAATATGATCTTTGTAACGGTTTCTACCGGGATTGGTGCCGGGGCTGTGCTGGGAGGCAGACTTTATCGTGGGGCGACGGGCAATGCACTAGAGCTGGGGCATATTACAATTGAAAAAGATGGTCCTTTGTGTGATTGTGGGAACCGCGGCTGTGCTGAATTATATGCTTCTGGTCGTGCGATCGTTCGCAAAGCCCTAGCTGAAATCAAACGTGGGACTCTTACCCGACTGAAAGAAGATGGACTTACGGCACGAAGTGTATTTGAGGCGTCGGTAGCGGGTGATGTCTTAGCACGGAAGATTGTCAAACAGTCGTTGCGTGATCTGGGAGCGGCAGTGTCCGTCGCAGCTGGTTTATTTGATCCGGATTGCATTGTCATCGGGGGCGGGCTTGCTCAGAGCGGTTCCGCCTTGTTTACTGAGGTGAAAATGGCTGTGAAAGCACGGTGTTTGCCACCGGTGGGCCGCAACGTCAAAATTGTGCCGGCAGCCCTGCAGGAAAAGGCAGGCGTATATGGCGCGGCAGCGCTTGTTATGCCGATGGAATAAATCGAATAAGTCTGGCTGAGGGAGTGGAAACATGGCAATTAAAACAATTGGTTTTATTGGAACTGGGGTTATGGGAGCCAGCATGGCCGCAAATTTATTGCGGGCCGGGTTTTCCCTGCAGATCTATACGCGGACTCAGGCTAAGGCAGCAGCGCTTTTGGCAGCCGGGGCGGCCTGGTGCACTTCGCCGCGGGCGGCTGCAGAAGATGCGGATGTAGTCATTTCCATGCTGGGGTATCCGGTCGATGTTGAAGAGATATACTGGGGGCAGGCAGGACTTTTGGCTTCGGCAAGGAAAGGTGCCTATCTGGTTGATATGACGACATCGAGTCCACTTCTGGCACGAAAAATTGCGACGGTTGCCAGCCCTAAGGGACTCCATGCGCTTGATGCGCCGGTATCTGGCGGGGATATAGGCGCCCAAAAGGGCACCTTGTCCATCATGGTTGGTGGTGAGGAGACAGCTTTTTTGGAACTACGACCGGTATTTGAAGCGTTAGGAAAGACCATTGCTTATTTTGGCCCCGCCGGGTCAGGTCAATATGCAAAGATGAGCAATCAGATAGCGATTGCATCGAATATGATCGGTGTTTGTGAAGCCTTGGCTTATGCGAAAAAAGCCGGGCTCGATCCCAAGCTGGTTTATCAGACCATTGCCACGGGAGCAGCTGGATCGTGGTCACTGTCAAATCTTGGCCCGCGCATGCTGCGTGGTGATTATTCGCCAGGATTTTTTATCAAGCATTTCATAAAGGATATGCACCTGGCACTCGAATCGGCAACGGAAATGAAACTTGAACTCCCGGGGTTGAAGCTCGCGGAAAAACTATATCAGCAGCTTACGGCTGAACGCGAAGGTGCGGAAGAACTTGGCACACAGGCCTTGATTGAATGGTATCTCAAACAATAAAAATCAGGAATTCCACTTACATGGAATTCCTGATTTTTATTGTCTGAAGGCAAAAATTTTAACGAGCAAAAAGGTCACGGGAACACCGATGATAGCAGCAAAAAGATAGGAAATAATCGGGGGGAAAGCGAGCATATTATAGAAGAGGACTACAATGAGGTTCTGCACGAGAAAATTTGGCAGGTATGACAGGCAAAACCGCAGATATTGTGCTTTATTGAGTCGCTGTTTAAAGACAATTTTGCTGTTTAAATAATAGGCGAATGTCAGGCTCAGCAGATAACCAATATTAAAGGCAGCATTGGCATCGGGCAGCCAGTAGGTAAAAAAAGCAGCAATAAGTGAGCAGTTAAAGGTATTGATGCAGCCGATAACGAGGAACAACAGAAATTCACGGGTAAAAAAATGTTGTTGTAGTTTTTTAAAAAGATGCAAAGAAAACACTCCTTTGATAGTCTTATTGCATTATCCCTGCATTTAAAGGCTTTGTCAATTGCATGGTATGCGTGTACACGTGTCAGCAAGATTATAATGAAGCAGGATAAGACAGGTAAAATTAAAAAAGTGAGGAATTCTTGCTTCTTTAAACTTGTGATTAAGGGGCTTCCTGCGAGTGGTTACAAAGCGGCAGACAATGTGCTATACTTAGTTTGACCTTATAATTTAAAAAACAGGAGGCTCGACATGGACTGGTGCAAACGGTATTTGCTGATCGTTCTTGGCTGCCTGATTGGCGCCTGCGGGTTCAATTTATTTTTAATCCCGCTGCATTTGTTGACCGGAGGTCTCAGCGGTATTGCAATTATCTTTCATTATCTTTGGAGCTGGCCGATCGGCGTACAGCTGTTGGTGCTGAATTTGCCGGTTATATATCTGGCCTATCGCGTCTTTGGGCGTTTATATGCGATCGATACGGTTATCGGTACGGTACTGTTTTCTGTTTGCGTTGATGCAACGAGTTTTCTCAATGCGGGTAATTATATCGACGATATTATGCTGGGTGCTGTTTTTGGCGGGGTTCTGGCCGGTATTGGTTTTGGTATCGTATTTCGGGCTAATGCCAATACGGGTGGACTTGATGTTGTCGGAGCTGTCGTGAAAAAATATTATTCGTACGATATTGGTTCGGTGATTTTTGCCTTGAATTTTATTATTATCATCATTGGAATATTGCTGTTTGATCTGAAGACAGCCTTGTTCACCCTGATTTCAATTTATATAACAGGCGAGTTAACAAACCAGGTAGTGGCGGGTTTTAATCGCAAGAAGTCTGTGATGATCATATCCCCACAGGCCGAGCATATTGCTTCGGCAATCATGCAGGAGGTCAATCGTGGGGTCACTATGCTGCGCGGCAAGGGGGCTTTTACGCAGCAGGAGAAGGACATCCTGTTTGTTGTTGTCAGCCTGACCCAAGTCAGTAAAATCAAACTGATTGTCGATGTCATTGATCCGGCAGCCTTTATGATTGTATCGGACACGGCGGAAGTTCTCGGTCGCGGGTTTACGCTTGACAGCCGGCTCACGAAGGAGGATATCCGGCGGATTGCCGATGCGGGAAAATCGAGTGAAGCAAATGGGACGGGTTGATTTTTTAAGACAGACGCAGCCAGTGGGATCAAGTCCATGCAGGACGGAATTTAATAGTTGATTTCCGGGGGGAATTCAACTATAATAGAGAAAGTGTTTTAGGCTGGAGGCCCGAAACAGTATGTAATATACTGCATTAGCAGGAATATTTGACCATTTCGTCGTGCCGGTACGGACGGGGGAATTAGTGCCATACGGACAGCCAGGTCAAATGCCGAAATTGGCAACTTTCGTTGCCTTATTGATTGAGCGTAAGCTCTGAATTTTATAAGTTAACTGACTTATTTACAGTGACGTAGACCTCACACTTGTGAAACAATCAATAAGAGTAGTAAAAGTAAATTCTTGCTATATAGACTCTGATGCCTACATATGGAATAATCGAAGACTTATCAAGGCCCGTTTGTCTAGGAGGGGTTGCGATGATGCGAATATTATGTAGAGAAACTCAAGTGGATGAAAGCGTAGGCTGTCATTTATTTGGGTTTTTTGTTTTGCAGTAGGAAAAATTGATTTTAAGATAGGAAGAAGGGCAAAGGAGTGGACGAAAAATTAAAGTTGTATGGCTTTAATAATTTGACGAAATCATTGAGCTTCAACATTTATGATGTGTGTTACGCAAAAAGTCCCCGGGAGCAGAAGGATTATATTGCTTATATCGATGAGCAGTATAATTCGGATCGTCTGACCAAAATACTATTTCATGTTACGGAAATGATCGGTGCCCATGTGCTCAATGTGTCAAAACAGGATTATGATCCGCAGGGAGCGAGTGTCACTTTTTTGATTGCAGAAGATAATATGGTGCCAGCCGGGCATATCAGCCCGGTCGATGCGGCCGTATCCTATCGCGACACGGTTGTCGCTCATCTTGATAAAAGTCATGTAACCGTGCATACGTATCCGGAGTTTCATCCTGATACGAGCATAGCAACTTTCCGGGTAGATATAGATGTGGCAACTTGCGGGGAAATTACACCGCTCAGTACCCTTGACTATCTTATTGGCAATTTTGATTCGGATATTATCACAATGGATTACCGGGTCCGCGGCTTTACCCGGGATGTCGTCGGCAAGAAGCTGTTTATGGATCATAGAATAACGTCGATTCAGGATTATATCGACAAGGAAACAATTGGTAAATATGATGCAGTCGATATCAACATGTATCAGGCTAATTTATTTCATACGAAAATGCTGATCAAAGAACCGGAACTGCAAAACTATCTGTTTAATACGGATATTTATGAAATTCCGCCCAAGACACGGCTGGCGATCAGCAACAGTCTGCGCCAGGAGATGATTGAAATTTTCAGCGGAACAAATGTGTTTTAAAGGGGAGACGTAGTAGTGGGAACGGAGAAATTGTCGCAGGATCGAGCCCCTGTTTTAGAAGCGCTCAAGAATTTTAAGACGCGGCGCATTGTGCCGTTTGATGTTCCGGGCCATAAACGTGGCCGCGGTAATGCCGAACTGACAGAGTTTCTGGGGGAAAAATGCCTGTCGGTTGATGTGAATTCCATGAAGCCGCTTGACAATCTCTGCCATCCGATTTCGGTGATTCGTGAGGCTGAACAGCTGGCTGCAGAAGTCTTTGGTGCTGCGCATGCATTTTTCATGGTAGGCGGAACAACATCAGCTGTGCAAAGCATGGTGCTCACAGCCTGCAAAAAGGGAGATAAGATTATTTTGCCGCGCAATGTACACCGGAGCGTGATCAACGCGATGATTCTTTGCGGGGCTGTGCCTGTCTATGTGAATCCGCAGATGGATGCACAACTTGGCATTGCTTTGGGGATGAGTGTGACGGAGGTGGCCCGGGCGATCCGGGAAAATCCGGAGGCTAAGGCTGTGTTTGTCAATAATCCGACCTATTATGGCATCTGTTCAGATTTGCAATCCATCGTAAAGCTTGCCCATGCGAACAATATGCTGGTTTTGGCAGACGAAGCCCATGGCACGCATTTTTACTTTAGTGATGATCTGCCGGTGGCGGCCATGGCAGCCGGAGCCGATATGGCGGCTGTCAGTATGCATAAGTCGGGCGGATCGCTGACGCAGAGCTCCTTTTTACTGACGGGGCCTAAGATTCATGAAGGCTATGCCCGGCAGATCATTAACCTGACCCAGACGACCAGTGGCTCGTATCTGTTGATGGTCAGTCTCGATATTTCGCGCCGTAATTTGGCGATGCAAGGCCAGCAGGTCTTTAAGCAGGTCATTGATCTTGTGCAATATGCACGCGATGAGATCAATCAGATCGGTGATTATTACGCGTATTCGCGGGAATTGATCAATGGTGACTCAATTTATGATTTTGACGTGACCAAACTGTCCGTGCATACGCTTGATATCGGACTGGCTGGGATTGAAGTTTATGATATCCTGCGGGATGAATATGATATTCAGGCGGAGTTTGGTGATATCGGTAACATTTTGGCCTATGTTTCGGTTGGCGATCGACGCAAGGACATAGAACGTCTCGTCAGTGCCCTGGCAGAAATTCGACGCCATTACAAAAAGGACAAGACCGGTATGCTGGAGGCAGAATATATTAATCCGCAGGTTGCCGCTGCGCCGCAGGCTGCTTTTTATGGTGAGAAGATTTCTCTGCCGCTGCCGCAGGCAGCCGGGCGTGTCTGTAGTGAATTTGTCATGTGTTATCCACCGGGCATTCCTATTTTGGCTCCGGGAGAACGAATTACGAAGGAAATTCTCGATTATATTCGTTATGCCAAGGAAAAAGGCTGTTCCTTAACTGGCCCAGAGGATATGGACATCAATTATTTGAATGTTATGGCTGAGGAGGTTTAAATATGGAACTGTGGTTTACAGAAAAGCATACACCTAATGTGAATTTTTCAATAAAGACCGATCGTCAGCTCTATTCGGGAAAATCGGAATTTCAGCGGATTGATATCTTTGATTCACCGGAATTTGGCCGGTTTCTGACGCTTGACGGTTATATGATGTTGACTGAAAAAGATGAATTTATTTATCATGAAATGATTTCCCATGTGCCGATGGCGGTCAATCCGGCAGTCAAAAAAGTTTTGGTAATCGGCGGCGGTGATGGCGGAACTTGCCGAGAACTGGTGCGCTATCCCACGATTGCCTCCATTGATCTGGTTGAAATTGATGAACTTGTTGTTGAGGTTTGCAAAAAGTATCTACCACAGACGGCAGGGTGTTTTAGCGATGAACGCATTCATTTTCACTTTGAGGACGGACTCAAATTTATCCGCCACTGTGAAAATGAATATGATCTGATTATCGTTGATTCAACCGATCCGTTTGGTCCTGGAGAAGGACTGTTTACCAAGGAGTTTTACGGCAATTGCTATAAGGCATTGAAGGAAGACGGCATTATGGTCAATCAGCACGAGAGCCCTTTTTATGCGGAAGATGCCTATGCGATGCAGCGAGCACATAAGCGCATTGTCGAATCATTTCCAATCAGCCGCGTCTATCAGGCCCATATTCCGACCTATCCGTCCGGGCACTGGTTATTTGGGTTTGCCTCAAAGAAATTTCACCCGATCAGGGATATGAATGCCGTTAAATGGAATGCTCTGGGGCTAAAAACGCGGTATTACAATACGCAGCTTCATGCGGGAGCGTTTGCCCTGCCAAATTATGTAGAGGAAATGATGCGCGATGTTGAATAGAAATATAGAGACTTTTTTAGGCTGTGATAAGGAATATGATGCATCGCGGATCGTTGTCTTTGGGGCGCCGTTTGATTCGACGACATCCTATCGGCCGGGAACGAGATTTGCCAGTCGGACGATGCGGGCTGAGTCTTATGGACTGGAAACGTATAGCCCTTATCTTGATCTCGATCTTGAAGATACGGCTGTATTTGATGGTGGCGATCTTGATCTTTGCTTTGGGGCCCCGGAAAAGGCCTTGGCTGCCATTGAGCAATTTACAGCAGAGGTCCTTAACGATGGCAAATTGCCGCTGATGATCGGCGGTGAGCACCTGGTCACGTTGGGGGCGGTGCGGGCCGTGGCAGAAAAATATCAGGATCTTCACGTACTGCATTTTGATGCTCATGCCGATTTGCGCGAGGATTACCTAGGCGCAAAGCTTTCTCATGCGACGGTCTTGCACCGGGTTTGGGATCTCGTCGGTGATGGGCGGATTTTTCAGTTTGGGATTCGCAGCGGGGAACGGGCGGAGTTTCAATGGGGAAAAGACCATATAGCGACTCACAAGTTTGATTTTTCGGGGCTTGATGAGGTTATAAAACAGCTCCGTGACAAGCCGGTTTATTTCACGCTGGATCTTGATGTACTGGATCCGTCTGTTTTCCCTGGGACCGGGACACCAGAGGCGGGTGGCGTATCCTTTTTAGAATTACTAGGAGCCTGTCGTAAGCTTGATAAGCTGAATATTGTCGGCTGTGATATCAATGAACTTTCACCGCCATACGATCAGAGCGGCGCGTCAACCGCAGTGGCCCTGAAGATTATGCGGGAAATTTTGCTGACGCTAGAAAAGAAACATATCAAATAAATTGCCTAAAAATAGGAGGAATATAGTATGGGAAAAGCTTTAATTATTGGCTGCGGCGGTGTTGCCGGTGTAGCAATTCACAAATGCTGCCAAAACAGTGATGTGTTCGAGGACATCTGTATTGCCAGCCGCACGAAGAGTAAATGCGATGCATTAAAGGCGAAACTTGACGGTGGAAAAACTAAGATTAGTACAGCGCAGGTGGATGCCGACAATGTGGAGGAACTCATTGCCTTGATCGAAAAGTATAAGCCGGATGTTGTTTTGAATTTGGCCCTGCCTTATCAGGATCTGACGATTATGGATGCCTGCCTAGCAACGAAAACGCATTACATTGACACGGCCAATTATGAACCGATTGACACGGCGAAATTTGAATACAAATGGCAGTGGGAGTACCGCGAACGCTTTGAAAAAGCGGGTATCACGGCCCTGCTCGGCAGTGGTTTTGATCCGGGCGTTACCGGTGTGTTCAGTGCGTATGCGATGAAGCATTATTTTGATGAAATTCATTATATTGATATTCTCGACTGCAATGGTGGCGATCATGGCTATCCGTTTGCCACAAATTTTAATCCGGAAATTAATATTCGTGAAGTTTCAGCCAATGGGAGTTATTGGGAAAATGGTGAATGGATAGAAACCACACCGATGGAAATCAAGCGCAGCTATGATTTTGATCAGGTCGGCGAAAAAGACATGTATCTTTTACACCATGAGGAACTGGAATCGCTGGCGCTCAACATCAAAGGTATTAAGCGTATTCGGTTCTTTATGACCTTTGGCCAGAGTTATCTGACCCATCTTAAATGCCTTGAAAATGTCGGCATGACCTCGATTGAGCCGATTGAATTTGAAGGCAAGAAAATTGTTCCGCTGCAGTTTTTAAAAGCGGTATTGCCGGATCCGGCCAGCCTCGGTCCGCGTACGGTGGGAAAGACAAATATCGGTTGCATTTTCCAGGGGATCAAGGACGGACAGGAAAAGACCTATTACGTCTACAATGTCTGCGATCATCAGGAATGTTACCAGGAAGTAGGCTCACAGGCCATTTCCTATACGACAGGGGTGCCAGCAATGATTGGGGCGATGCTCGTTATGAATGGTAAATGGCGTAAGCCAGGTGTTTACAACGTTGAGGAATTTGATCCGGATCCGTTTATGGAAGCACTTAATAAATGGGGCCTGCCTTGGCAGGAATCTTTTGCCCCGAAACTGGTGGATTGATGATGGAGTTCCAGGGGGAATGGCAAAAATTGCCGACACCGTGCTATGCGGTTGCCGAAGAATTACTGGAAAGAAATTTGCTGCTGCTACAGCGGGTGGCAAAGCAGGCCGGATGTCATATTCTTCTCGCCCAAAAGGCCTTTTCGATGTTTCATTTTTATCCGTTGATTGGCCGGTATCTGTCCGGGGCAACGGCAAGTGGCCTTTATGAAGCGAGACTGGCGCATGAAAAAATGCCTGGGAAAGAAAATCATATATTTTCTCCGGCTTATAAGGAAAAGGACTTTGCTGAAATAACAGCCATTTGCGATCATATTGTGTTCAATTCCTTTAGCCAGTGGAAAAAATTCAAGGGGGCGGCTTTAGCTGCCGGCCGTGAATGCGGGCTGCGTATCAACCCGGAATATTCAACGCAGGAGCATGCGATCTATGATCCCTGTGCTCCTGGCTCGCGGCTGGGGATAACTTTGGCCAATTTCGAGTCTCAAGAGCTTGAAGGGATTAGTGGGCTGCATTTTCATACGCTTTGCGAGCAGGATGCTGATGCACTTGAAGCAACCCTGCAGGCCGTTGAGGCAAAGTTTGGTCCTTGGCTTGGCCAGATGAAGTGGCTTAACTTTGGGGGGGGACATCATATTACCAGGCCGGGGTATGATGTTGAGCGCCTGATCAGCTGCATCAAGCGGATAAAGGAAAAATATGATCTTGAGATTTATCTTGAACCGGGAGAAGCGGTAGCGCTCAATGCAGGCTTTTTGGTATCAGAAGTTCTTGAAATTGTCGATAATGATTTGAAATCGGCGATTCTTGATACATCGGCGGCTTGCCATATGCCGGATGTGCTGGAAATGCCGTATCGGCCGCAGATCCTTGATGCCGGAGAGCCGGGGGAAAAGGAATATACCTATCGCTTGGGCGGGCCAACCTGCCTGGCGGGGGACATCATCGGCGATTATTCATTTTCACAGCCATTAAGCGTTGGTGACCGGCTGGTTTTTTGTGATATGGCAATCTACTCGATGGTGAAAAACAATACTTTTAACGGAATGGGCTTGCCGGCAATTGTAGCGCTGGGCAAGGATAATAGTATCCAGGTTATCCGGCGTTTTGGGTATGAAGATTTTAAAATGAGGTTGTCTTGATTTGGAGGCACCGCACTGAAAAGGCTGCGGTGCCTCTGTGTTTTTGTCGGCAGGGAAAATTATCAGCAAAGGCGAATTACATAGGATTATGGCATTATAAAAATAAAGAAAAACATTTAATAAATTACGCAGCACATTTTTTAGCTGCTGCCGAAGATAGAGGGTAAGGTGTATCATGCAAAAAAAGTATAAAGCGACAGGGGCACTGCTATTAAGTGCGGTTGGATTTGCGGCTACATATCCGCAGACGGCAACTTTTGCTGGCGGGTTGCTCAATAGTGGTTGTCTGGCAGCAATGGTTGGTGGGCTGGCTGATTGGTTTGCGGTGACAGCCCTGTTCAGAAAACCGCTGGGAATATCCTATAAAACGGAAATTCTAATACGAAATCGGGCGCGTATCATGCAGGCGATCCTCGAATTTACCGGTAAAGATCTGCTTAATGCAGAAAATATTATGAAAATTGTCCGCAGCTATGATACCGCCCAAATGCTGTTGCGCTATCTGCAGGATTTTGGTGGTAGTGAAAAGATAAAGCGGTTGGTTCACAGCTTTGCCGCTGTTATATTGGCGGAAGTCGATTCGGGCAGGGTTGGCCATGAACTATCAAAACCATTGCAACAGCTGCCTTCGCCAGGACTTGGCTCGCTGGGGATTGAGGTGCTGACAGCAGCACTGCAATCTGTGCATTTTAGCCGCGTAGCAGAGGAGATCCTTTCTCTGGCCGGTGATTTTTTACATCAAGCGCCTGTGCAGAAAACACTTAAAGATATGGTTTCGGGAATTCGACAGGCTTATGAAAGTGGTTCTGCCGGGCGAAAAATGATGTTACAGATGCTGGATCTTTCCGACGAACGACTGACAGAACTTGTGACGGAAGAGCTGGATAAATATTTGCAAGCCCTGCAACAGGAAGGGCATCCGGATCGCTTACAAATGATAGCGTTTTTGGGAAAAAAAATAGCCCAGCTTAAAGAAAGTGAAGGCTATTTTAAGCTGATGGAGGGATGGGAAGGCAGATTGCTTTCCGGTGAGAAAAATATTACAGCGGCCGTCAAGGTTTTTTTGACGGCCGTGGCGACAGGTTCGGCAGAGGAAACCAATGGAGTCGCCGTGGATCATTTTTTTGCCCGGCTCGACGCTGATCTGGATATGCAGCGCAGCCTGGACCAGGGATTCAAGCGCTTGTTGGAGAATTTTCTTCAGGGGCAGCAGCCCGCGATTTTAATGATTATTGAAGAAAAATTGGCACGGTTTTCGGATGAAAAATTAGTTCAGTTTGTCGAAGAACGAATTGCCGATGATCTGCAGATGATCCGGATCAACGGCTCGCTTGTCGGTGCATTTGTCGGCATGATTTTGTATGTAGTGACCTTTATGGCAGAGAGGATGTGGAGCTGATGACGTGGGGCAACAAAGCCGATAAAACACTCGCTGGAGCTGCACTGCTGTTCGCCGGCGCCCTGGCTTTAAAACTGGAAAATCCGCAGAGCCTGGGAGCGGCATTTTTATTGTTTGTCTCCGAAGCGGCTCTGATTGGCGGCGTGGCAGACTGGTTTGCCGTGACGGCCCTTTTCAAAAAACCACTGGGTTTTCCATATCATACGGCTATTTTACCGCGGCGGCGGGTACAGTTTACCGCAGCCTGTGTGAAGCTGGTTCAAGATGAATTTTTTTCCAAAAAAAATATATTTCGCCGCATCCGGCGCTTGAACTTTTTATCTTTAGGCCTTGATTGGCTTGATCGCACAGAAAGAAAGGCCGCGTTAACCGGTCTTGTCCTGCAGTATGTGCAATATAGTATCGAGCAGCTGGATTTTAATCGAATAGCTCGAAAAAGTGAAAGGGAAGTGAAAACCTTTCTCTGCCGATATCCGGCGCAGGACATTTGTGCGAATCTTGGGACTTGGATGGTTGAGAATGACAAGGATCAGGAACTGTTTTCGATGGCATTGCGGGCCGTTCGAGTGCAGGTACAGGGGGAAGCAGGCAAAGCTAAAATAGAAAGTTTTCTGGTCGATTTTGGTCGAAAAAAAACGCAAAACAGTTTTTTGTCTTTGCTGAGTGGTTTGGCTGAAATGACTAATTTATTGAATTTCAGTGATTCAGCAGCTGCCCTGCAGGAAGAAGTTTTACGGCTACTGACACGGCTTGAGATGAGGGACAATACGCTTCGATGCCAGTTGCTTGGCTGTGCACGTGAGGTAGCTTCTGCGGCGATTTATTCGCCGGGCTGGCAGAATCTGCTGGGACAGTGGCGTGATGACCTGATGGCAGATCTAAAGCTGACACCATATATAGAGACATATTTGCAGGAACTGTCCACGCAACTGTCGGCGCAGGATACGGGGGAACCAACGGAACTTTTTTCTGCCTTGCAGCGGATCGTTCGCCGGGAAATTGAAAATGGCATTGCGGTATTGCGACGTGATTCGGCTATGCAGAACGAAGCGGATCGATTGCTCTATGATATGGCTGGGCGGACTTTATTGCAGGCACAGCTGATGGTCGGCAGTGTCGTTGAAACAGCTCTTGACGGCATGTCAGACGAACAGGTCAATCAGCTGGTATATAGCCGGGTGGAACCGGATTTACTCTGGATCCGGATGAATGGTTCCATTGTTGGTGGCGCCATTGGCGCGATGCTTTTTTTACTATTGCACGTTTTCTAAAGGTGATTTTTGAGTTTTTTTGTCAGTTAGTCAATTCTGGCTGGAAATGGCCGGTAGAGGCTGTTTTATTCGGCAGTGAAAAATAAATCAGAAAGTGTGAATAAAACGTGAATCCATCTAAGATGTTCAATGTTCTTGCTGTATCAAAGTGGCACCTGAATCCCTATCAGATTTTGACGCTTGGTTTTGCGGTGCTGATTTTGGCCGGCACTTTTTTGCTAATGCTGCCGCTTTCGTCGCGGTCGGGACAGATTCTTCCCTTTATTGATGCGCTGTTTACGGCGACATCGGCATCCTGTGTTACGGGGCTGGTTGTTGTCGATACCGGTAATTATTTTTCCTTGTTTGGGCAGCTGGTTTTGATTTGCTTAATCCAGATTGGGGGGCTGGGAATCATGACGATGACGACCTTGATGGCAGTCATTCTGGGGCGCCGTATTCAACTGAGCAATCGCCTGCTGATCCAAGAGTCTTTGAATCAATTGACGTATCAAGGGGTCGTCCGGCTGGTTTTATATGTTATAAAATCAACATTGCTCATTGAGTTTATTGGCGGATCTGTGCTGGCCCTGCGCTTTGCTGGAGATTATGGCTGGGCGGGTATTTATTATGGTTATTGGCATGCCATATCGGCTTTTTGTAATGCCGGTTTCGATGTCTTTGGTGGAACAGAAATTTTTCGCTACATTGATGATCCGGTGGTCAGCCTTGGCATTCCGGCTATGATTATTCTTGGCGGGATGGGCTTTTCTGTTCTGTCTGATATATGGCAGAACCGTCAGTGGCATAGAATCAGTGTCCAGAGCAAAGTAGTCCTTTCTATGACAGCGATATTGCTTGTTGTCGGTACGGTGGTGATCTTCATCCTCGAGTATACAAATGAGGCAACCTTGGGATCTCTTTCTATGGGGGGGAAAGTGCTGGCCAGTTTTTTTCAGTCGACAACGGCCAGAACAGCCGGCTATCAGATGTTTAACAATGGATCCCTCAGTGAGGCCTCCCTCCTTTTTATGCTGTTGCTGATGTTTATTGGTGCGTCTCCGGGATCTACCGGGGGCGGGATTAAGACATCAACGTTTGCCGTTATTGCTGCTTCTATCTGGAGCCTGGTGCGGGGGAAGCCTGAGGTTACTTTATTTAAGCGCAGTGTCGATCCGCAGCTAATTGCCAAATCTCTGGCCTTGTTTTTTATTGCAGCAACCCTGATTTTTGTGGTGACCATGTATTTGTGCGTATCGGAGCAACTGCCCATGATCCGGGTGGCATTTGAAGTGGTTTCGGCTTTTGCTACCGTTGGTTTGTCAACAGGAATAACGCCGACCTTGTCGGCCGGCGGTAAATTTATTCTTGTATTGATGATGCTGATTGGCCGTGTCGGTATTTTTACTTTTGCGATGGCCATTGCTTTGCAGGGACGAAAAAAAGGGCAGCTGCGACATCCGCAGGGGAAATTTACAATCGGCTAGCAACAGGATTAAATAAACTCAAAGCCAAACCTTCTGCCGGGAATGATGTAGTTTAAGAGAAACTCCTCTTCGCTTAGCACGCGTCCGACGACGTTTACACGGGGATCGGCCGGCTGTGGCCGCTGGATGATTTGAAGTTCGCCCATATAGCGCAGGTATTCCTTGTTATCGAGGGTTATCGCGCCGTAGGGGCGAACTTTATTGTTTTCCGGTTCAATAATGTGATCATTGAGCATTAGCCGGCTTTCCTGCGCCCGAATGGCATCTCGTGCTTCATCGAGGCGGGCCGTAAATGGTGACCGTAGGAGTTTTTGTAGGAAGAGATTTTGGGTAGTCAGCTGGGCCTTGATCATGACGATGTTTTTCTCAACCTGCGTCAAGACTTTGAGTTCTTCCTGGGAGGGGAGCGAATCGCCAATGAATACGGAATCAAGTCCGATGGCACTGAGGTGTCTGGCAGCCAGGCTTACATCAAAATCACGGTGCATCTCCAGTGTCGGCAGTCCAGCTTTTAAAGGGGAACGGCGCCGATTGCGACTCGGGATAAAGGCGCCGACTTTAATGCCAGCTTTATGTAGCATCGCATTTTTTCGGACGAGCGTTTCTTCAGAAAGTCCAGTTGCTTCACGCGGATAAAAATTATGCAGGGCATCAATATTGGAAAAGTTTGCCTGATTTTGCAGGAGCTCCATCAGGATTTTGGCTGTGATCGTCGAGGCATTGAGCTGAATTCGCATTTTCTGTGCATTGCGACTCAGTCGGGCAATCTCCTCGCTGCTGTAGCCGTCATCGAGCCGCAAGGTCGTAATGCCGAGAAATTGAAAAGCTGACAAGCTGAATTTTTCGATTCCCAGCAGCCGCTGCATAGACGGTGAAATATCGCTGATGATTTCCAGTTGTTTGCGTTTGGCGGCTTTAAATATAGAACCTACTTCAGCTTTAAAGGTGGCGATATCTGTCTCGGGAATGTGAAAGGAAGTAAAAATTCGCTGCACGCCGCAAGCGGCAGCGCTATCAATTAAAGCCAGATTTTCTTCAAAGGTATTATCTAATCCAAGGTAAATCGCTATACCGGTTTGCATGAAAACAACTCCTTTTGGTTTCAGTGTGTAAGGTGGTCTATTCTTCAGGATCGGTAAAGCCGATGACCCAGGTGGCAGTAAATCCGGCAAGGTAAGCTGTCAAAAGACCAAGTATGTAGGCGGAAATATTATTCGTGCTGGCGGCAAGTGGCAGTCCGGAGAGACCGATAGAACTAGAGCCGACAGCATTCAGGGCCTGCAGGGCCCCCCCGCAGGCACCACCGATACAGGCACCGATAAAAGGTTTTCCCAGCGGCAAGGTCACGCCATAAATCAGGGGTTCGCCGATGCCCATAATTCCTACCGGCAGCGCATTGGCAATAATTTTTCGCAACCTTTTATTCTTGGTGCGGCAGTAGACAGCGGCGGCTGCGCCCACCTGCCCGGCACCGGCCATAGCTAAAATGGGCAGTAAAATGGTTATACCCGAGCGATTTAACAGTTCGGCATGAATGGGTGTAATTCCTTGATGCAGTCCGGTCATGACTAAAGGCAAAAAAGTTCCGCCCAGAATAAAGCCGGTAAAAGCTCCGCCATCGGCAACGGCTTTGGCGGCAGCAAAACCAATGTTTTCTGAAATTAACCCACCGACTGGTTGCAGCATAAATATCGCGACAAAGGTGGAAATAATAATTACCAGCAGAGGCGTTAAAAATAAATCAAAAAGTTCAGGAACCAATCGATGCAGGTGCTTTTCCAGCCAGGAAGAAAAGGCTACGACGAGCAAGACAGCAATGATGCCACCGCGACCGGGCTGAAGGGGCTGTCCGAACAGTTCAATCGAGCTGAGTCCGGGATGAGAAATAATGACAGCCATAGTGCCGCCGAGCATAGGGGAAGCACCAAATTCTTTGGCAGCATTAATGCCGACAAAAATATTGATGCCCCAAAAAGCAGCATTGCCGGCAATCTGGAGCAATTGGATAAGCGGCGCTGAAGCAATTGTGGGATCGGCTTTCAAGGCTACATTTAAGATACCGGTAATTAGTCCACAGGCAATAAAGGCAGGGATCAGCGGCAAAAAAATGCTGGCAATGCGCTTTAACAGAAGTTTAAATGGCGTAGCATTTTTTTGGCGAATTTGTTCATGAAGCTCTTGCCCTTGGCCGATCTGCGGCGCCGGCGCTGCAGTTTCGGCTCCAGCGAGCAGATCAGCCAAGGCTTTATGTACCTGAAGAACTCTTCCTGGGCCCAGGATGACCTGCAGTTCGTTACCCGCATCATGGAGGCCGAGGACGCCGCTAACCTGACGGAGGGCGGTGAGGTCGAGTTTGCTTTTGTCTTTAAGCACGAGGCGCAGCCGTGTCATGCAGTTTTCTGTCTGCAGAATATTTTCTTTCGGGCCGATGAGAGCATAAATGTCTTTGGCAATTTTTTGCGGATTCATGACTGCACCTGCCTGTTGGCAGCTGGTTGCGATGGAGATTTTTGCAAAGCTTCGCTTATAAATCCCTGGTGACTGGTCAAAAGCTTAGAGGCAGTGCTCAAATCAAGTTTCCCGAGTAGCATAAAAATTGCCAGTTTAGCCTGTCCCTTTGTTGCCTGCAAGGCAGCAGTCGCGGCTTCACGGTTGACATCGGCAGCTTCCATGACAATGCGGCAGGCTCGTTCCTCCAATTTTTTATTAGAGGCTTTTACATCTACCATCAGATTGCCGTATACTTTCCCCAATTTGATCATGGCACCGGTGGAGAGCATGTTGAGAATCATTTTTTGGGCGGAGCCGGCCTTCATCCGGGTTGATCCGGTGATGACTTCAGGTCCGACGGCTGCAGTTATGGAAATTTGGGCCGCCGCTGCCAGTGGTGAATCGGGCGTACAGTCAATGGATATAGTGGCGGCGCCGATACTGGCAGCATATTGAAGAGCGCCGATCGCATAAGGGGTGCGCCCTGAGGCGGCGAGGCCAACAATGACATCGTTGACGGCTATATTTTCCCTGGCAAGGTCTGATGATGCCAGCGCTGCAGAATCCTCGGCACCTTCCTGCGCTTTGAACATTGCCGCCGTTCCGCCGGCAATGATTCCCTGGACCATCTCTGGGCTTGTACCATAGGTTGGCGGACATTCAGCAGCGTCTAACACCCCCAGCCGTCCAGAGGTGCCGGCGCCAATATAGAATAAGCGCCCACCTTTTTTTAGTCGGTCGGCGATGCAGTCGATTGCTGCTGCGATTGCTGTTGCGGCTTTTTCCACGGCAAATGCCACTTTTTTATCCTCATCATTTATGATTTTTACAAGGGATAGCGTGGAAACTTTATCGATATCCAGACTGGCTGGATTGCGGGTTTCGGTTAAAATTTTTTCAAGATGGATCATAAAGCAGCTTCTTTCTTTGTGAAATTTGTCTGATAGTATTATTAGACGCGGCAGCGTGGAAATCCTGTAAGGCTCGATCGGATTCGCAATTTTGGGCAAATCTGGATTGACTTCATGAATCTTGTCTACTATAATGAGCAAGAATAATTAGCCAGTTAAGAAATTCTGGCAGGGTCCTTTGGCTCAAAAGGGGAAGGATCTGTATTTTTGTAGGAAAGAGCAAGTGGTGGACAGAGATGAAAGATTTAAACTGGAAAAGAAATGTTTTTGTGTTGGCGTTTAGTGCCGGCTGTACTTCAGCGGGCTATACTATGCTGATTCCTTTTTTACCCATGTATTTATTGGACCTTGGGGTGGCTACGGAAAATGTAGCCATTTGGTCAGGCATCGTTTTCTCCATAACCTTTTTTGTGGCAGCGGTGATGGCACCGCTTTGGGGAAAATTAGCTGATAAAAAAGGCAAGAAGCTTATGGCCCTGCGGGCTGGTGGCGGGCTGGCACTTGCTTATTTTTTGGGGGCCATTGTCTCGAGTCCGGAACAGCTGTTTTGGGTCAGAGTTCTGCAGGGGATTGCCAATGGTTTTTTGCCGGCGGCACTCGCTATTGCCTCTTCGTCGGCCCCACAGGAGAAACTTGGCTACAGTCTTGGCATTGTGCAGACCGGGGTCATTATCGGTTCGGTACTTGGCCCGCTCTTTGGCGGGGTAATCGCGCATGCAATAGGGATCAGAGCCTCTTTTATTTTGGCTGGGATCGTGCTGTTGTTTGTTGTTCTACTGGTAGCGCTGGCTGTCAGGGAGCCGCAGGAAATTGCAGTTGAACCAAAGCTGAAAAAAATGCAGACACAGAGTATTTGGGATGATCTCATATATGCCGGCAAGAATAAAGTGCTGCTTGAAATGCTGGGACTGGCGTTTGTCATTAGTTTTGCCAATATGGTACTGCAGCCGGTAATAACGCTTTATATTGCGCAGATACAGGGCTCCTTTGATGATATTATGTTGACCTCCGGGTTTGTGTTCAGTTTGGGCGGAATTGCCGGAGCCCTGTCCACCACTTTCTGGGGGACCTTTGGCCAACGAAAAGGGTATTTTCTCGTATTGCTCATGGCGTTTTGTGGTGCCGGCGTGTTCAACTTTTTGCAATATTTCCCTGCGACAGTGACTGGGTTTGCTGTGCTGCAGTTCTTTTTTGGCCTGTTTTTTGTCGGGGCCAATCCGGCCGTTAGCGCGATGCTGGTCAAGTCGACCGATCCGGATTTTCGTGGCCGGGCCTTCGGGCTTATGACTACGGCCAATCAGTCCGGCGCTATGGTCGGGCCGCTTGTCGGCAGCCTGATCAGCACGATGCTGGGAATACGATTTGTCTTTTTATTTACCGGACCACTGTTGGTTTTGCTCGGCCTTTTTGTTTATATTCGTCATTTAGGTCAAAAAAACACTTGCCCCGGTCATTGATTTTTAAAAAAAATTGTGCTAGTATTCAGTTTGTGGCAAATAGAGATAATATCAGATGATTGAATTATACTTTTCAACCGCCTTTAAAACTGGATAGTGTTTTATCTGCTTAGATCTATTGTGGACTGAGACAGAAAGGTAATAATCATACGATAGGATACGTCTGCCTTTCAGCTAAGTTTGCTGGAAGGCTTTTATTTTGCCAAAATTTATTTTTTGGAGGAGAAAATGAACAATACACGGGTGACAATTGCAACGTTAAGGGAAAGAAAGGCAGCCAGGACACCGATCACGATGCTGACGGCATACGATTACAGTATGGCCAGGATACTTGATGAAGCAAAAGTTGACATGCTTCTTGTCGGCGACTCTTTGGGCAATGTAATACTTGGTTACGAATCAACATTGCCGGTTACGATGGAGGATATGATTCATCATGGACGGGCCGTATGCCGGGGAGCGAAACACTCTTTTGTTGTTGTCGATATGCCGTTTATGTCTTATCAGGTATCAGCGGCTGAGGCATTGCATAATGCCGGGCGGATTATGAAAGAAACAGGGGCACAGGCGGTAAAGCTTGAAGGTGGAATGGAAATACTTCCTGCCGTAAAGCAGATTATTGCTGCCGGCATACCGGTTGTCGGGCATCTTGGCCTGACGCCGCAGTCGGTGCATCAGCTTGGCGGGTTTAAGGTTCAAGGAAAGGATACGGCCGGGGCGCAAAAGTTGATTCGCGATGCGAAGGCTTTGAGTGATGCCGGAGTCGCTGCCATTACCCTTGAATGTGTACCGGCACGGCTGGCAGCTAAAATATCGGCTGAATCGGCGGTGCCGACGATCGGCATTGGTGCTGGCAGTGGCTGCGATGGACAGGTTCTTGTCGTCAATGACATGCTGGGAATGGACGACGGCTTTGTCCCTAAATTTTTGAAAAAATTTGCCGATATAAAATTGCAGATTAAAGCAGCTGCCGAAGAATATAAGCAGGCGGTAATAAACCGGCAGTTTCCGGCAGATGAACATACTTTTCAGATGAGCGATGAAGTGCTCGATAAATTGTATTGATGGGGGCTGCACAATGAAAATAAAAGTATTACACACAGTCGCTGAGGTAAAGGCGTATATTCATGATATAAAAAAAGCGGGGCAAAAGATCGGGCTTGTACCGACGATGGGGGCGCTTCATGAAGGCCACCTGAGTTTGATGACAGCCGCGAAGCGAAACTCTGATAAGGTCATTGCCAGTATATTTGTCAATCCCGTGCAGTTTGGCCCGCATGAGGATTATGATGCTTATCCGCGTCAGTTTGCTGAAGATTGTCAGAAACTCGAGTCTGTCGGTGTAGATGCGGTGTTTCATCCGGCAGTGCAGGAGATGTATCCGGCTGGATATGCATCCTATGTGACGGTCGATGGCGATCTGACCGAAAAACTCTGTGGAGCCAGGCGCCCGGGACATTTTCGCGGGGTGGCTACCGTCGTGACAAAATTAATAAATATAACCGAGGCTGATCGAGCCTTTTTTGGGCAGAAGGATGCCCAACAGGTCGTTGTCATCAAGCGTTTTGTCCGCGATTTGAATCTCAATGTTCAGGTCGAAATGGTTCCGATTGTGAGAGCGGGTAATGGCCTGGCCCTCAGCTCACGCAATGCCTATCTGACGGAAGCGGAAAAAGTGGCAGCACTTATCTTATCACAGAGCCTGCAACAGGCGCGTGAGCTTTTTGCCGGCGGAGAAAAGCGGGCCGATGTATTGAAAGATTTTGTCATAAAATATATAGAACAGGAAAAACAGGCACAAATTGATTATGTGGAACTGTATACTTTCCCCGAGCTCGGTGAAGTGAACATAATAGCGGAACCATGTCTACTGGCTATTGCCGTAAAAATTGGCAAAGTCAGGCTGATTGATAACACGATTTTGGAGGGATAAAAGATGATCTTAAATATGCTCAAAGCAAAAATTCATTGTGCAGTCGTGACGGAAGCTAATCTGCAATATATGGGCAGCATAACAATTGATGAGAACCTGATGAAGGCGGCGCATATTTTGCCTAATGAACGCGTGCAGGTCGTCGACAATAACAGTGGAGCCCGGCTCGAAACCTACGTGATTGCCGGCAAGGCCGGATCAGGAGTCATCTGTCTTAATGGGGCAGCGGCTCGCCTCGTGCAGCCTGGCGACATTGTCATTATTATGGCTTATGCCTTTATGGAAGAAGCAGAGGCTGCCGGGCATGTGCCGACAGTTGTCATGGTAAATGAAAAAAATTCCATCTGTGAGATCCGTCACGTGGAACATCCAGGCCAGATTTCATGATTTGTGATTTATAGATAAAAATATAGCAGTCAGCACAGATTTGTGCCGACTGCTATATTTTTAAGTTTATGCTTTAGTTGCTGTTTGCTTTTTTGCGCGAAGAACAACTGGCCAGACGATCCTGATAGATATCCTCAATCAGCAGCTTGATGATCACCGTACAGGGAACAGCTAAAAACATGCCGGCTGGGCCAAGCAATTCGCCGCCAAAAATAATACTTAAAATAATCGCTACTGGATGAAGATTTAAGGATTTTCCTATAAGATAGGGATAAACGATATTGTGATTAATCTGCGTTAAAATAAGGTAAAAGATCAGGGTTTGTATTCCGAGGTAAGGGGTCTGGGTAGCGGTAAGCACCACGCCGAAGGCTGAGGCAGCTGTCGGTCCGATTACGGGGACAAATTCGCTGATGCCAGATAACACAGCAAAAACTGATGCGTAGGGAAGGTCGCGCAGTGTGAAATACGCAAAGACAATGCCGCCTGTCAGCAGGCAGATGACAAGCTGGCTGCGGATATAATCCTTTAATGCCTGCAAAATGCTATTAAAAAGGGCAATAACACGGGGATAATCCTTATGCGGAAAAAAACCAGCCAGATACGATTTGATCTCTTTGCCATCTTTTAACAAGTAAAAGGTGACAAAAATAATGATGATGAGATCGAGAAATTTATTAAACAGGCTCAGCAGCATTGCCAGTGAGGATTTCAGAGCCGCTACACTGAAGGTGGTCATCTCATTAAACAGGCTTTCAAATTCCTGGGCAATAAAATCGGAATGACCAAGAAACGGCAGGCCCTGCAGGCTGTTTGCCAGTTGCGGCAGGTCGGCAATAAATCTGGTGAAGGTGGGAATAAATGAACGCGACAGCAAGGCCAGAGATCCGATGATCAGGGCAATAAAAGCCGTGAGCACAATAAAAGCCGCTAAGGCTCGTGGCATTTTTTTTGCCAGGCGCTCAACACTGGTTTCAAGTAGCAGGCTTAAGAGCAAAGAGATAAAAATAACAAAGGCCAGGGATTGGAAAAACCAAAACATTGAGAGCAGCAAGGAAAAGGTTATACCAAGAATAATAGATGTACGATATTTACGCCACATAGGGACCTCCTCAAAGACAGTTGTTGTATTTTTATTATAGCCGGTTTTCTTGAAAATAGATAAATTCCTGTGATATTTTTTTATAAAACCTTGTCTGTATATTGTATACATGATACAATGAGAACAGAAAAATAAATATAGGCAACGCTTACGGAGCTTATCCCGATTACTGCGAAAACTTTGAAGCGTAAGAAAGGGCAGGGAAAGACAATGAGAAAAGAACATGATTTTTTAGGTGAAATGGAAGTACCGGATGATGTCTACTACGGCGTTCAGACGCTGCGGGCACGGGAGAATTTTAATATAACAGGTGAAAAGCTTGATCCGGATTTTATAAAGGCGATGGCAATAGTAAAGAAGGCGGCAGCGATGGCCAATATGGCGACCGGCCGACTAGAAGAGAAGATTGGCCAGGCACTTGTGACGGCAGCTGATGAAGTCATAGCAGGCAAGTGGGTAGAGCATTTTCCGGTAGATCCGATTCAAGGTGGTGCCGGAACTTCGGTGAATATGAACACAAATGAAGTGCTATGTAATCGGGCGCTTGAAATAATTGGCGAAGAAAAAGGACGGTATGATATTATTTCGCCTAATAACCATGCCAATATGGCGCAGTCGACGAATGATGCCTTTCCTACAGGGATTAAGGTCTGTGTCAGCAATAAGAGCAAACCGCTTTTGGCAGCCTTAAATCGTCTTGTCGCGGAACTCGAAAAGAAATCCGTCGAGTATAAAGACATTTTAAAGATGGGCCGCACGCATTTGCAAGATGCCGTGCCTGTCACATTGGGGCAGGAAATGGCTTCGTATGCATCCGGGATTCGTCGTGGGATTCGCCGGATTGAAAATGCGGTCAGTGCGGTACACACCGTTAATATGGGGGCTACTGCTGTGGGGACAGGCCTCAATGCTGAAGCAGCCTATATCAATGAAGTCGTCCGGACTTTGTCAGAAGTGACCGGAGAAAAATTTGTAACGGCTGGGAATTTGATTGATGCGACGAATAATACGGATGTTTTTGCTGATGTATCGAGTTCGCTGAAAGTAACAGCCCTTGTCTTGATTAAGATGGCCAATGATTTCCGTTTGATGGCATCGGGGCCGCGCTGCGGATTAAATGAACTTAAGCTGCCACCGCGTCAGCCGGGGTCCTCGATTATGCCGGGCAAGGTAAATCCGGTAATTGCCGAAGTCCTCAACCAGACCTGCTATCAGGTAATTGCCAATGATATAGCAGTAACGCTTGGTGTTGAAAACGGACAGTTTGAGCTCAATGTGATGGAGCCGGTAATCGCGTTTAATCTGTTTAATTCCATGCGGTATATGACGAATGCAGTCAATACCTTTGTCGATAAACTGCTGATTGATCTGCAGGCCAACAAACAGCAATGTGAAGAATGGCTTGATAAGAGTGTCGGCATTGTGACGGCACTGCTGCCACATATCGGTTATGAAAACTCTTCTATGCTAGCTAAGCTCGCCTACACAACAGGCCGTCCAATACGGGAGATCATTTTGGAAAAGGGTCTGCTAACCAAAGAGGCTATGGAGCATATCCTGTCCCCGGCAGAAATGACACAGCCGGGAATTGCCGGAGCAGATTTGCTGAAATAAAGAAAATTCATTTAAAACAACAGGCCCCAGGGAATATTTCCCTGGGGCCTGTTGTTTATTTTATTTTATTTTATTTAGCTGAGCAGCCAGTTCTTCGGCGCCAGGGTCACAGGCCTGCGGGGTCATGATCGGCTGATTGTCAAGCATCAGCAGCCCGCTGTCGGATACATAGGCGGAGTTTGGTGTTGTATTATTATGATAAGCCGCTGCCAGATTGCCGGCAATAAAGTAAGCGCGTTCCTTGCCGCTCAAACCATCGATATCGCCGACGGTCATAAATACCTGATTGCGAATCTTGATGGTGCCGTTGCTGACGCTGACTATTTTATTGCTGTATTCATTAAGCTTTTTTTCATAATTGCTGCGACGATCCTGATTGGAGGGGTGATCGGAAGGCGAGAAAATTTCACCGACGAAGTTGGTCGAGGATTCTCCTTGTTTTTCGATAACGCGCTGCCAGACAGCGGCGCAGGCTCCGGGATTATAACCGGCACCGGTAATATAGGTGAAAGCCAGATTATCGGCTTCCCATTCCTGGGGTTTTGTCACCTGGGTGGCTGTAGCGTAGTTCGCAAAGATCGAGGCGGTTGCATTTCCGGCACTGCTGTTTTGTGAATTGGCATAAATTTGGGCGATCAATTCATATGGCATCGATTTTTCCATGCTCTTGGCCGGATGATCTTTTTGTCCATGCCCCATTTCATGGGCAATGACTACGGCAATTTCATCGGTATTGGAAAGTAGGCTAAAAAGGCCGGTATTCACACTCATATTGTGACCAAGAGAGCAAAAAGCATTAAAACTGGTATCAGGATTGATAAAATAATTATAAGGCTTTGAACTTATGGATGGATCGCTGGCGGCGATAGAACTAGAAAGCCGGCTCATGACGCCATCAAGGCGTTCGTTAAGCGCAGGATCGTCATTGACGCCGTATTTGCTTTTGAGCTGTTCAAAGAACTCTTCTCGTCCATCGTTGTTGTAGTATTTGATTTCTTTACTGAGCTGAACGTATTGGACGCCGGCACCGATCAGGCTCTCCCAGCCGCCAGCAGCCGCAGTCGGCTGGGGTTGTAGCGAAAAATTCAAGCCGCAGCCAATGAGTGCGGCCAGTGTTGCGGTGAATACTTTCTTCTTAAAAAAATGATGATGCATAATAGGAACTCCTTTTCCGTAAATAAATTTGGACAACATATACAGATATTCTAACCAATTTAGAGAAATCCTTTAAGACGAATAGGAAATGAATAAAAAGTCTGTACGCGTATCAACTAAAGTCTGAGCTGGCGGGGCAAAAATATGATCAATGGGCGGTAAAGCAGTGAAATCAAAATGATGTGGAGGGGCAGCAGTAGAGCGGATTTTATCAGGCGGCTTACAAAAAAAGCAGTGGCAGCCTGTTGGTATAAGATCGTGAGCCAGAGGGTATTAAGACCGAGGTCGATGATAAAAAAAACAAGGCTGCAGGCAACGGCAATCCGCGGCAGAGACATGGATTGCCGATAAAAAATTCGCCCGTACAAAAATCCGCTCAAGGCAGCACTGAACGTAAACCCGGGGAAATAAAGCCCGGGAGAAAAGAGCAGGCAGCCGATGAGATCCGCGGCTGCTGCCATGCTGGCACCACGCCAGGGGCCGAAGATGGCGGAAAATATGGCAATTGGCAAAAAGGAAAAGCTGATGCGAAGGAATGGTGTCTGTAGGGAAAATACGTGCGTCAGCAAGACGGTAAGGGCGACAAAGACACCAGCAAATACAGCGGGAATGGTTCTGAAGTTGGACAAAAAACACACCTCCAAATTAATTTTTTCGTTGCTACATAGCAAGAGGTGGGCTCTTTTATGCAGCAGCGGGATGCAGTGTCTGTACCGCAAGCTTAACGCTCTTCGTGCAGGTATCACCTCCCCGTTTACCTGCCACTTAACGCACAAACACTTACTCTGCTTTCTA
Source organism: Selenomonadaceae bacterium (assembly GCA_963678095.2). Classification (GTDB taxonomy): domain Bacteria; phylum Bacillota; class Negativicutes; order Selenomonadales; family Selenomonadaceae. Next base: position 186,619 of record CAXXXP010000001.1, read on the forward strand.
ACAGGTTTCATTATAGATTAAGTGGGAAAATCCTGCAAAATAATTGAAAATTTAGCATCAGGCAGGAAATAGAAGTTGGCAAGACGAAAGTGTTGTTAATAAACCAGGCAATACAGCAGGAACATGCGTTGCCTGAAAAAAGGGGGATATATATCATGGCAGCAGAAACAGTTATCCGCGCAAAAGACATTATGGCAAAAAATCTGATTACTGTCGGACCGAAAGAAACGGTTCAGGAGGTTGCTCGTCTGCTGGTAGAGCATAATATTTCCGGGGTACCCGTGGTGGATGACACCGGGAAACTTCTCGGCATTATCAGCGAAGGGGATCTCCTGCATAAAGAGGTTGCTCCCAAATTACCCAATATGCTCAATATTTTAGGAGCCATCATTTTCTATAATGGAGTAAAGGAATATAAGACGGCTTTTCAAAAGATGCTGGCTTCAACGGCGGCAGAAATTATGACAAAACGCGTTGTTTCCGTGGCCGAAGATGCTGATATAAGCGAAATTGGCGAGCTGATGCTTGAACATCATATCAAGCGGGTGCCCGTTGTTCGCGAGGGGATTTTAGTTGGCATTATCGGTCGCAATGACATGATGCGGCTGCTGATCGAGTAAAATCATCCCTTGAGGTAGCTCTTTGCTGTAATTTTATGGTAAAATAGCGGTGGAGATTAGGAGGTTAGCAATTTGGAACAGATATTGGAGAAATATGCACAACTGGTCGTTCGCGCAGGGGTCAACCTGCAGCCAGATCAGTTATTGGTCATAAATGCGCCGATTGAGTGTGCGGCGTTTGCCAGAAAAATAGCCGCCGCAGCCTATACGGCGGGAGCACATGATGTTATTGTCAGTTGGAATGATGAGAAAATGGCAAAAATTCGGTATGATATGGCCCCTGCTACTGTATTTGGCGAATTTCCTGCGTGGCGCAAGCAGCTTTATGTTGGTTATGCGCAGCAAGGAGCGGCCTTTGTGTCCATTCATGCGGCGGATCCGGAAATTTTCAGTGGGGTGAATCCTGAACGATTGGCTGCTGCCCAGCAGGCGGCGGGGGAAGCTCTGAAGGAATACCGGGAACGCATGATGACAAACAAAAATTCCTGGTGTGTGGTTTCAATTCCGACGGAAGCCTGGGCAAGAAAAGTTTTTCCAGAAGTTGATCCGGAATTGGCAGTTGAGCAATTGTGGCAGGAAATTCTTGCGGCCATTCGGGTAAATGCAAGCAGCGATCCGGTGGAAAATTGGGAATTGCATTTAGCATATTTGGAAAAGGCACGAATCTTTTTAAATCGTCAGCGGTTTACACGGCTTCATTTCGAAAATGGACGGGGAACGGATTTACAGGTTGAATTACCGGAGGGTCATATCTGGGCGAGCGGGGCAGAATATACGGAAGATAACATCCGCTTTGTGGCCAATATGCCAACAGAGGAGGTCTATACCCTGCCGAAGCTCGATGGCGTAAATGGTCGTGTAGTTGGCACGAAGCCGTTTGCCTACCAGGGAAGTCTGATCGAAAATTTTGTTTTGGATTTTGAAAAGGGAAAAGTTGTAAATTACAGGGCTGAAAAAGGACAGGAAGTTCTGGAAAATTTGATCCTTACGGATGCCGGGTCCTGCCGGTTGGGGGAAGTTGCCCTCGTTCCTGTTGATTCGCCTATTTCGCGATCAGGGATATTGTTTTATAATACCCTGTTTGATGAAAATGCCTCCTGCCATCTGGCTTTTGGTAAAGCATATCCCACTTGCCTCAAGAACGGAGAAAAGATGACTCCGGCAGAGCGCGAGGCGGCGGGGATTAACGAATCTCTGCTGCACGAAGATTTTATGATTGGCTCGGAAGATATGGCAGTTACCGGGATAACTGCAGAGGGAAAAGAGATTCCGATATTTAGGCAAGGGAACTTTGTTGATTTTGATTGATGCCGGAGCTGGAGCCGTTGACAACGGCTCCGTTTTTTATTGGGAAGAGGAAAATTCTTGAACTCTTGCAATGAAATCGTTATAATATTATTATTGTTTTAAAATAAAGGATTTTTGTATTTTTTAACTTATAAAATAAAGTTTAAATAAGAGGGTGTTTTCTATTATTAGGCGCGTATTTAACAAAGAGGTAATGCAGGCCGTGTGGCCGATCTGGCTGGGGTATCTGCCGCTTGGCTTTGCCGGAGGTGTATTATCACAGAAGGTAGGGCTGAGCCCGGCAGAGATTGGTGTTATGTCAGTGCTGGTATTTGCCGGCAGTGGACAGTTTATTGCCTTGTCAATGATTGGCAGTGGAGCAGCTTCGATTCTCTCTATTGTCATGACAACCTTTATCGTGAATTTGCGTCAAATGTTATATAGTTCAACCTTAGCCGGGTTTTTAACAGGCGAGTCGAAACAGTATCTGGGGATTTTTGCCCAGGGGATTACGGATGAAACCTTTGCGGTGAATTTGAATTATTTTACGGCGGATTCTTCTGTGTGGGATGCGGATAAAGCCCTGGGGGTCAATATTTTAGCTCATGGGTGCTGGATTTTTAGCAATGTGCTGGGTAATATTGCTGGCAATGTTTTAAATGTTGATATGGCACTGGTCAGCTATACCCTGACGGCGATGTTTATTGGCTTGTGGTCGTTTCATTTTGGGCATAAACTGATGATTCTGATCGGGATGTTTTCCGGAATGTTGGCCCTGGCCTTGTCAGGTTTTCTTGATCATAAGCTGCATATTGTAGCGGCAACAATTATCGCTGCGACTGCCGGCTGTATCTTGGAAAGTTGGTGTGAAAGATGAGCAGTCTTGATATTTTTTATTGTACATTGGGAATGTGCTTTGTCACCTATTTACCAAGGGTCTTGCCTCCTCTTTTACTGGCCAACCGCAATATTTCACCACTGCTCAAGCGCTGGTTGCAGTATGTTCCGACGTCGGTGTTTGGAGCGCTTGTTTTTTCTGAGATTTTTATCAAGGAGGGCGGTCTGGATCTGAGCCTGCTGAATATCAACTTGCTGGCATCGTTAGTAGTGCTGGCCGTTGCGGTGAAGACGCGTTCATTGGCTAAGAGTATTGTCTGTGGCCTATTGTCCTTCTGGCTACTGCAAAATATTATCTGTTAATCCCCCAAGAAGAGATCACGTCCAACGGACAGATCTCTTTTTCTTTTTTATGAAAATAGCTGTGAGTGCAGTTGATTTTATGAGAATATGGTATACTTGTTAATGAAAAATAAAGAGAACTGTGAGGTCTGTAATGGGGAAAATTTGTGTTTTGGCAGAAAAACCTTCTGTAGGACGTGACTTGGCTCGTGTTCTTGGTTGCACGAAAAATGGCAATGGCTGTATAGAAGGAGAAAAATATATTGTGACCTGGGCTCTGGGACACCTGGTAACGCTGGCAGATCCGGAAGCTTATGGCAATGATTATAAGTCATGGCGGATTGAGGATTTGCCGATGATCCCAGACGAGCTTGAACTGGTTGTAATCGGGCAGACAGCAAAACAGTACCAGGTGGTTAAACAGCTTTTACGCCGCAGTGATGTGACAAAAATTATAATTGCCACAGATGCCGGCCGGGAAGGGGAACTCGTGGCCCGGTGGATTTTGGAAAAAGCAAAGGTAAATAAACCACTCCAGCGCTTGTGGATTTCTTCAGTTACGGATAAGGCGATAAGGCAAGGTTTTGAAAAACTGAAAGATGGCTGCGAATATGAGAATCTCTATGCCTCAGCAGCGGCAAGAGCAGCCTCTGATTGGTATGTGGGAATTAATGCAACGCGGGCCCTGACCTGCAAGTTTAATGCACAGCTTTCCTGCGGGCGGGTGCAGACACCTACACTGGCTATTATTGCTGCCAGAGAAAAAGAAATTCAGGCTTTTGTGCCACAAAAGTATTATGGAATAACGGCAAAAAGTCAGGGGATATCCTTTACGTGGCAGGAAAAGACAAATAAAGGCTATCATTCTTTTGATTTGGAGACGGTAAGGGCGCATTGCCAGGAGCTCGACGGTAAAAAAGCTCGCATTAAAGAAATAAAAAGAACTGCAAAAAAAGAATTTTCCCCGCAACTCTACAATCTGACCGAACTGCAGCGTGATGCGAACAGACTGTTTGCGTATTCCGCCAAGGAGACGCTGGGAATTATGCAAAAGCTATATGAAAACCATAAAGTTTTGTCGTATCCGCGAACCGATTCGAGATTTATTTCAGCGGATATCGTGCCGACACTGAAGGAACGCTTAAAGGCCTGTGGCATCGGCCCCTATACAAAAGCGGCATTTGTCGCCAGTAAGCATGTTCATTCGAATCCTCATTTTGTCGATGATGCGAAGGTATCGGATCATCATGCGATCATTCCGACGGAACAGTTTGTAAATATGGCGGCTTTTACTGACAAGGAAAGAAAGATTTATGATCTGGTGGTGCGGCGGTTTATTGCCGTATTGTACCCGCCATTTGAATACGAACAAACCATTGTTCAGGTGGAAATCGGCACGGAACGGTTTGTTGCCCATGGGAAAATTATAAAAAATTCCGGCTGGAAAGAGGTTTATCAAAATGCTTGTCAGGCTGATGCGCCCGAGGGGACAGAAACTCTGCGGGACCAGGCACTGCCACAGCTTGCTCTGGAAATGGAGCTGCCGATTTTGCATCTGGAAATGAGAACAGGTGAGACCAAACCGCCAGCGCCATTTAATGAAGGCAGCTTGTTGGCGGCCATGGAAAATCCGACCCAATATATGCGGGCGGACAGCAAGGATCTTCGGCAGATGATCGGTGAGACTGGCGGCCTGGGGACCGTTGCAACAAGAGCGGATATTATTGAGAAACTCTTTAGCTCCTTTGTCATTGAAAAACGTGGCAAGGATATTTTTACAACGCCTAAAGGACGTCAGCTTTTGGAGCTTGTACCCTCGGAACTTCGAGAACCAGCGCTTACAGCAAAATGGGAACAAAAACTATCTGCGATTGCTGCGGGCAAGTTAGGGCAGAATGTGTTTATTGGTGACATAAAAACCTATACCAGAGCCCTGGTGCAGCAGATAAAAAATTCAACAGCAAAGTTTCGGCATGATAATATTACGCATAAAAAATGTCCAGAATGTGGCCGCTTTTTGCTTGAAGTCAATGGCAAGCAAGGTAAAATGCTGGTTTGCCAAGATCGGTCGTGTGGGTATCGTAAGAGCGTGTCCAGGCAAACGAACGCTCGTTGCCCGAACTGTCATAAAAAGATGGAGTTGCGTGGTGACGGGGAAAGTAAAGCGTTTTTTTGCAAATGTGGGTATCGGGAAAAACTGCAGATGTTTCAAAAACGTCGTGAACAGGCGGGCGGCAAGGTATCTAAAAATGAAGTATCAAAATATTTGCGCGAGCAACAAAGTGCAGAACCGGTGAATACCGCTTTGGCAGATGCGCTGGCGCAATTGAAGTTGAAATGAGGCAATACGTATGTTGAAAAAAATTTTTATTATATGTAGTTTGTGTTTAAGCGTGTATGCAACGGCTGGCGCTGCTGTACAAAGCGCAGACTTTTCCTGCCGGGGTCTGTATATAGGGGATACTTATGAGCAAATGAAGGCTGCCTTTGGTGAGCCGAGGTATGATATGGATTGGCTGGTGCAGGGCGTTATGGTCAGATACTATATGTATCCACATGAGGTTAAAGTCGGACTCGACCTGCGCACTAAAACGGTAAGAGATATTCAGATTAAGGATAAGGCCTACGTGGCTCGTGATGGTATAAAGCTCGGGGCAACTCCTTATAAGATAAAGCAAGTCTATGGGCAAACGCAAAAACAAATGATAGAGGGATCTGTGTATTATATTTATCGCAGCGGGCAAAAGGACCAGGCCCGATTGCTGTTGCAAACGGATCCAGCAGAAGGATATTTGGAAGCGTTTCGGTTGACAAATTTGCCGCTTGCTGAGGAAATCAGTGAGGATGAGGCGGATGTAGCGGATGAACCGGATCGTGGCGATGTAAATGACCTGTTTATAAAATCGAAGGAAATTGATGTCAGTAACGTGCAGCCAGTAAACTGATGCTGAGAAATAAATAAATTTTGCAGGTGAAAAATGATGAACATGGAGAATTTAAAAAGATTTATACAAGTAGCCAAAGGGGATATTAAAGCTGAGCTGGTATTAAAAAATGTCCAGGTATTTCATGTATTTACTGGTGAATTTTTAATCGGTGACGTGGCAATTGAGCAGGGGCGGATTGCTGGAGTTGGTAAATATCAGGGAGTGACGGAGATTGATCTTAGCGGCAAGTATTTGACCCCGGGATTTATGGATGCGCACATTCATATGGAAAGTTCGATGCTCAGTCCGCTTGAATTTGCCCGCGCGGTTGTGCCAACAGGAACGACAACGGTGATTGCAGATCCTCATGAAATTGCCAATGTAACTGGTATTGAAGGCGTGGAATATATGCTCGCAGCGACCGAAGCACTGCCGCTTAATGCATATTTTATGCTGCCTTCCTGTGTGCCGGCAACGCATCTTGAAAATTCCGGAGCTAAACTTTTAGCCGACGATTTAACCAAGTTGATTTCCCATCCCCGGGTATTGGGACTGGGCGAAATGATGAATTATCCGGGGGTTTTGGCCGGTGAGAAATCCGTAATGGAAAAACTACAACTGGGCAGCAAGAAAAAAATAGACGGGCACGCACCGGGGCTTTCCGGGAATGAACTGATGGCTTATGCTGCCGCTGGCGTTGAATCAGATCATGAATGCGTTAATGTTGAGCAGGCCTTGGAAAAACTCAGGGCCGGCATGCACATTATGATTCGCGAGGGGTCTGCTGCCAAAAACCTGCAGGCCCTGGCCCCTTTAATAAATCGACATAATGCACAGTTTTGCTGTTTTGCTGCAGATGACCGGCATCCGGAAGACTTGATTAAGGAAGGGCACATCAATCATATGGTCAAGATGGCAGTTGAAGCAGGAATTGATATGGCCACGGCACTACAAATGGCAACGATTAACACAGCGCGCTACTTTAATCTTAGCGATGTCGGCGCCATTGTGCCGCGCTATCGGGCCGATCTGCTTGTCTTTGATAATCTGACGGAATGGCAGCCCATGATGGTTTTTAAAGATGGTGTGCTGGTGGCCAAGGAAAACCAGGCCCTGTTTACGGCAGTGCCAGCAGTGCCAGAGACAATAAAAAACACCATGCATCTGGCAACTGTTGATCCGGCCAAATTATGCATTACAGCCAAAGGGGATATGGCCCATGTGATTGGTTTAGTTGAAGAGCAAATCGTTACCCGAAAATTGTTAATGAAAATAAAAGTGCAGGAGCAGCAAGCTGTTACCGACGTCGCGGAAGATATATTAAAACTAGCCGTATTTGAACGCCACCATAAAAGTGGCAATATTGCAGCCGGTCTTGTACGGGGGTTTGGACTAAAGCATGGTGCGATCGCATCCACGATTGCGCACGATTCGCATAATTTGATCGCGATTGGGGAAAATGATGCAGATATTCTTGCCGCAGCTGCGGCAATTGAAAAAATGCAGGGCGGTATTGCCATTGCTGTTGATGGGCAGATTGTTGGTAGTCTGGCCTTGCCGATTGCCGGTCTTATGTCAGAGGAGCCGGTAGCAGTTGTCGAGGGGAAATTGGCACAATTGGCAAAAAAAGCCTATGAATTAGGCGTGAAAAAGGCCTATGATCCGTTTTTAACCCTGGCGTTTTTAAGTTTGCCGGTTATTCCCGAGTTAAAGTTAACTGATTTGGGGCTAGTAGATGTCGGCTCTTTTAGAGTTATCCCGGTTATGGCAGAAAAATCAGATTAGCAAGCTGCAGATAGGCTAGCGGTAAAAGTTATGTTATAATTATGAAGGCGTATTTGCCGCCCGAAGCAAGAAAGGATGTGATCGGATGACAGAAAAGGCAGAAGTAACATATTTGTGGAACAGTGGCTTTGCAGTAAAAATAGAGGACGTTGCACTTGTCTTTGATTATTATCTGGATCCGTCGGAAAAACTGCCGGCGGTATTGAAAGCATGCAAAAGAGTTTACTTTTTTGCCTCGCATCGACATTTTGATCATTTTTCTTCAGCGATAGCTGACTTTTCCGATCAGGTAAAGCGCTATTTTCTCAGTTTTGATATTCGTTTGCTCGAAGAAGCAAACGCGCTGCCGACCGAAAAGTCTTTGTATCTATCAGCCTATGATAAATATGAAGATGAAGAAATACGGGTAACTAGTTTCAGTTCGACAGATGAAGGCATATCTTTTTTAGTTGAAATTGACGGTTGGCGTGTTTTTCATGCGGGAGATTTTAATTGGTGGTATTGGAAAGGTGATACAAGCGAAAATATTGCTCTTGCGAAAAATGGATTTATGAAACAGATGAAGCGTGTAGATGGACTGAACGCCGATATCACATTTTTTCCGGTTGATAAGCGGCTGGAAGAATATGCTGCGAGTGGAGCCAAGGAATTTTGCCGGCGTACGAGTCCGGGATATTTGATCACCATGCACAATACTACCGGTGAACCGTGGCGAGCAGAGCCAGATTTCTTTTCTGGTGGAGATGAGATTCCTATATGGTGTCCGTCGCTAGCCGGAGAAGTTCAAATCATAAAGCGACAAAGGAGCAAGAGATGAAGAAAAAAGGTTTTATTTTTACAATGATTGCGCTGTTTTTGCTGACCAGTGGTTGTTTCGGGGCGCAGAGCGCACAAAATGAAAAAAAAGGAGATGTTGTTGTGCAGAATCATGTAGCAGTATTTGAGACAAATCAGGGAGAATTTACAATTGAGTTGTTTGAGGACAAGGCCCCACAGACGACAAAGAATTTTATTGACTTAGTAGAAAAAGGTTTTTATGATGGGTTAATTTTTCATCGCGTCATTGCGGGTTTTATGATTCAGGGGGGATGTCCGAATGGAACCGGTACAGGCGGTCCAGGATATACGATTAAAGACGAATTTCATCCAGATCTGAAGCATAATGCGCCGGGAATTTTATCCATGGCTAATGCCGGACCAAACACGGGGGGCTCTCAGTTCTTTATCACGCTTGAAAAAACACCATGGCTTGACGGTCATCATGCTGTTTTTGGCAAGGTTATTAAGGGCATGGATGTTGTTGAAAAAATTGGTAAAAGCGAAACGGATTTCCAAGATAAACCACTGGAAGCTGTTGTAATCGAAAAGATTACAATTAAAGAAAAATAATGGGCTATACCTATATCGTGGAATGTGCCGACGGATCTTTATATACCGGCTGGACCAACGATGTAGAAAAACGTCTGGCAACACATAATGCAGGGAAGGGCGCAAAATACACGCGCCCTCGGCTGCCGGTTAAACTGGTTTATGTAGAACAGCACCCAACAAAAGAAATGGCCCAGCACCGGGAATATGAAATCAAACAGCTATCGCGCCGGGAGAAAATTGCCCTGATAGCTGGGCGGTCCGGACAGTGTATAGTATAATGATCCTTTACCGGATCATTATAACAATAAAAGTCACAATGTTACAATCATTGTGACTTTTCAGAGATGGAGGGGAGTTATATTATGGAAGAAAAAACAGTAAGTAAGACGAAGCGGATAGAGGATCTGACCATCCAGGATATATTTGATATGGATTTCTTACAGCAATTTCAGGATAATTTTGCCTTGTCCGTAGGGATGACAAGCATAACCGTCGATATCAATGGGACCCCGGTTACCAAACCGAGCCGGTTTACTGATTTTTGTATGAAATACACAAGAGCGTCTGAAACGGGCAACAAGCGCTGTATGGAATGCGACAGAAAAGGCGGCGAAGAATCTGCTCGTACCGGTAAACCAGCGGTCTATGAATGTCATGCGGGGCTGATGGATTTTGGTGTGCCAATTATTGTCGAAGGACGGCAGATTGGTTCAGTTCTTGGGGGCCAGGTTTTGACAGAACCGGCTGATGAAGCAAAATTCCGCCGGATTGCAGCGGAAATCAACGTAGATCCGGATGAATATATCGCTGCGGTGCAAAAAGTGGATTACTTGTCTCGCGAGCGCCTTGAAGCTGCAGCGCAAGTTTTGTATTTAATGACGGCTACGTTTTCTCGGATGGGATATTATCAATATAAGTTAAAAAGCATTGCCGAAACGATCAGTGAAAGTTTAGGCCAGGTTTCAGCAACCATGGAAGAGCTGGCAGCATCAGCTACCAATGTGGATGAAAATCAACACAGGCTGAATGATGAAATTAAAAATGTCAATAAAATATCAGAGCAGATTGATGAGGTTATCAATCTGATTAAGGATATAGCAGATCAGACACGTCTTCTGGGCCTCAATGCCAGTATTGAAGCAGCAAGAGCCGGAGTGGCCGGGGCCGGATTCAGTGTTGTAGCGGAAGAAATTCGCAAGTTATCCGATGAATCAAAGGCGACAACAGAAAAAATCCGTAAATTTACATTGTTAATTAATCAATCTGTCAATAAAACGGTTTCTAAAGGGGAGGAGACCTCCACTATTGTCGGTCAACAGACGAAAGCCATAGAAACGGTAGCTAATGATTTATACAATTTATCCGAAGTTGCCGAGCAATTGTATAAATTATCTCATGATCAAAAGTAGAGGGATTTGCCGGACTGCTGCCTTGCGGGGCAGTCCGTTTTACTTGAATAAAGAAAGAAAACTTGCAATTACGAAATATTATTCATTTTTTTGTTGACAATCCTTTAGAAAGCGTGTAATATAATACAAGTCGCTGATGACAACGGCCGCGAGAAAAACGAGAGTTTCCATCCCGCCAAGCCGCAGAAAAAAAGAGGTTGACAAACTTCTTCCGGTGATATATACTATAAAAGCTGACTCAAGCAGCCAGCACGGTGTTCTTTGAAAACTAAACAATGCAGCAATAAAGAACTATGTAACACATGGTTCAAGCCAGATGTGCGGGTTTGACGCAAGTCAAACCAATCAACTTCAAGCATAGCTTGAAACAATTTCTTAACTATTAAGAGCCTTATCGGTTCTTCAATATACTTTATTGGAGAGTTTGATCCTGGCTCAGGACGAACGCTGGCGGCGTGCTTAACACATGCAAGTCGAACGGACTTACACTTAACACTGAGCTTTTTAGACAGGCTCGAAACAGCCTGCGATGAACGAACGAAGTTCGGTCATCACGCTCTATAAAAGTGATGAACACTTAGCTTAAACGGCTCAGTGTTGAGTGTAAGTTAGTGGCGAACGGGTGAGTAACGCGTAGACAACCTGCCTCTTAGATGGGGACAACATCGCGAAAGCGGTGCTAATACCGAATGAAGTGGAGCTTCCGCATGGAAGCATCACCAAAGGTGGCCTCTATTTATAAGCTACCACTGAGAGATGGGTCTGCGTCTGATTAGCTAGTTGGCGGGGTAATGGCCCACCAAGGCGACGATCAGTAGCCGGTCTGAGAGGATGAACGGCCACATTGGGACTGAGACACGGCCCAAACTCCTACGGGAGGCAGCAGTGGGGAATCTTCCGCAATGGACGAAAGTCTGACGGAGCAACGCCGCGTGAGTGAAGAAGGTTTTCGGATCGTAAAGCTCTGTTGTTTGAGACGAATGTGCAGACTTTGAATAAGGGTTTGTAATGACGGTATTAAACGAGAAAGCCACGGCTAACTACGTGCCAGCAGCCGCGGTAATACGTAGGTGGCAAGCGTTGTCCGGAATTATTGGGCGTAAAGGGAGCGCAGGTGGGAATGTAAGTCAGTCTTAAAAGTGCGGGGCTCAACCCCGTGAGGGGATTGAAACTACATTTCTTGAGTGCAGGAGAGGAAAGTGGAATTCCTAGTGTAGCGGTGAAATGCGTAGAGATTAGGAGGAACACCAGTGGCGAAGGCGACTTTCTGGACTGTAACTGACACTGAGGCTCGAAAGCCAGGGGAGCGAACGGGATTAGATACCCCGGTAGTCCTGGCCGTAAACGATGGATACTAGGTGTGGGAGGTATCGACCCCTTCCGTGCCGGAGTTAACGCAATAAGTATCCCGCCTGGGGAGTACGGCCGCAAGGCTGAAACTCAAAGGAATTGACGGGGACCCGCACAAGCGGTGGAGTATGTGGTTTAATTCGACGCAACGCGAAGAACCTTACCAGGGCTTGACATTGAGTGAAATACTAAGAGATTAGTACCTGTTCTTCGGAACACACAAAAACAGGTGGTGCATGGCTGTCGTCAGCTCGTGTCGTGAGATGTTGGGTTAAGTCCCGCAACGAGCGCAACCCCTATCCTATGTTGCCAGCACGTAATGGTGGGAACTCATGGGAGACTGCCGCGGAGAACGCGGAGGAAGGCGGGGATGACGTCAAGTCATCATGCCCCTTATGTCCTGGGCTACACACGTACTACAATGGGATGAACAGAGGGAAGCAAGACCGCGAGGTGGAGCGAACCCCAGAAATCATCTCTCAGTTCGGATTGCAGGCTGCAACTCGCCTGCATGAAGTCGGAATCGCTAGTAATCGCAGGTCAGCATACTGCGGTGAATACGTTCCCGGGTCTTGTACACACCGCCCGTCACACCACGAAAGTCATTCACACCCGAAGCCGGTGGGGTAACCGTAAGGAGCTAGCCGTCTAAGGTGGGGGCGATGATTGGGGTGAAGTCGTAACAAGGTAGCCGTATCGGAAGGTGCGGCTGGATCACCTCCTTTCTAAGGAGACAATAGAAGCCTGAAATAGTGGTTTCTGTCACCTAGGTCGTACACATTTGGTATTACTGCATTGATTAGTTTTGAGGGAACACCCCTCAATGTTCTTTGAAAACTACACAGAAGAAAAGAAATGACATTAATTCACCAGTCTATAGTAGATAGTGTAAACTAAAAGCTAATGAAGGTAATTAACGAACATTTTAGGATTCAATCAAAAGACCATAGACATTTAAGTATAAACTTAATGGCAACGGACGACATAAGTCAAGCTACTAAGGGTGTACGGCGGATGCCTTGGCGTCAAGAGTCGAAGAAGGACGCGATAAGCTGCGAAAAGACATGGGGAGCCGCAAGTAGGCCGTGATCCATGTATCTCCGAATGGGGGAACCCACTAGAAGTCATGTTCTAGTATCCGAAAGGAAGACACACCTGGGGAACTGAAACATCTAAGTACCCAGAGGAAAAGTAATCAATTGAGATTCCCTAAGTAGCGGCGAGCGAACGGGGAAGAGCCCAAACCGGAGTTCTTCGGAACACCGGGGTTGAGGACCGATATAATTCAAAAATGGCTTAGCTGAAGAACTTGGGAAAGTTCAGCGTAGAAGGTAAAACTCCTGTAAGCGAAAAGCTGCATTTGATGATCGGTATCCAGAGTACCACGAGACACGAGAAACCTTGTGGGAAGCAGGGGGGACCACCCTCCAAGGCAAAATACTACTTGACGACCGATAGCGCATAGTACCGTGAGGGAAAGGTGAAAAGAACCCCGGGAGGGGAGTGAAATAGAACCTGAAACCGTATACCTACAAGCAGTCGAAGCGCTTTATATGCGTGACGGCGTGCCTATTGAAGAATGAACCGGCGAGTTACAGTATCTAGCGAGGTTAAGTGGAAAACACGGAGCCGAAGCGAAAGCGAGTCTGAATAGGGCGACTAGTTAGATATTGTAGACCCGAAACCACAGTGATCTATCCATGACCAGGTTGAAGCGCAGGTAAAAATGCGTGGAGGACCGAACCCGTGAGTGTTGAAAAACTTTGGGATGAGTTGTGGATAGGGGTGAAATGCCAATCGAACGTGGAGATAGCTGGTTCTCCCCGAAATAGCTTTAGGGCTAGCCTCAAGTATAATTACAGACGGTAGAGCACTGATCGGGCTAGGGGGCGTAAAGCCTACCGAACCCAGTCAAACTGCGAATGGCTGTAATGCTGAGCTTGGGAGTCAGACTGCGAGTGATAAGACCCGTAGTCAAGAGGGAAACAGCCCAGAACGCCAACTAAGGTCCCCAATGCTGTGCTAAGTGGCAAAGGATGTAGAATTTCGAAAACAACCAGGATGTTGGCTCAGAAGCAGCCACCATTAAAAGAGTGCGTAATAGCTCACTGGTCGAGAGGTTCTGCGCCGAAAATGACCGGGGCTAAAGCACAGAACCGAAGTTGCGTCAATGTACTAGTTACATTGGGTAGGGGAGCGTTCCATACACGACGAAGGTATACCGTAAGGAGTGCTGGAGAGTATGGAAGTGAGAATGCCGGTATGAGTAGCGAAAAGAACAGTGAGAATCTGTTCCACCGAAAGCCTAAGGTTTCCTGAGCAACGCTCGTCGACTCAGGGTAAGTCGGGACCTAAGCCGAGGCAACAAGCATAGGCGATGGACAACTGGCTAAAATTCCAGTACCACCTTAAATCGTTATGAGCAATGGAGTGACACAGAAGGAAGTTTGAGCGTGCGATTGGAAGTGCACGTCGAAGCCGGTAGGGTGGCATGTAGTAAAATGCGCATGCTGATACCTGAGACGCGATAGATAGAGGAGTCTACGGACAAATCAAATTCAAATGGACCACACTGTCGAGAAAAGCTTCTAGCCAGAAATAAGGTGCCCGTACCGCAAACCGACACAGGTAGGCGGGGAGAGAATCCTAAGGTGCGCGGGAAAACCCTCGTTAAGGAACTCGGCAAAATGTATCCGTAACTTCGGGAAAAGGATAGCCAACTCTCGTGAAATCCCTAGCGGATGGAGCGAGGGGGGGCGACAGAAGAGAGGCCCAAGCGACTGTTTACCATAAACACAGGTGCTTGCTAAAGAGAAATCTGACGTATAAGTGCTGACACCTGCCCGGTGCTGGAAGGTTAAGAGGAGGAGTTAGGAGCAATCCGAAGCCCTGAATTGAAGCCCCAGTAAACGGCGGCCGTAACTATAACGGTCCTAAGGTAGCGAAATTCCTTGTCGGGTAAGTTCCGACCCGCACGAAAGGTGTAACGACTTGGGCACTGTCTCAACGAGGGACCCGGTGAAATTGAAATACCTGTGAAGATGCAGGTTACCCGCGACTGGACAGAAAGACCCCATGGAGCTTTACTGCAACCTGATATTGATTTTCGGTAAATAATGTACAGGATAGGTGGGAGACGGAGAAGAAGGAACGCTAGTTTCTTTGGAGTCAATGTTGGGATACCACCCTTTATTTACTGGAAATCTAACTGAAGACGTAACAAATCTCAAGACAGTTTCAGGCGGGCAGTTTGACTGGGGCGGTCGCCTCCCAAAATGTAACGGAGGCGCCCAAAGGTTCCCTCAGCGCGGTCAGAAATCGCGCGAAGAGTGCAAAGGCAGAAGGGAGCTTAACTGCGAGACAGACACGTCGAGCAGGTACGAAAGTAGGGCTTAGTGATCCGGTGGTACCGCGTGGAAGGGCCATCGCTCAACGGATAAAAGCTACCCTGGGGATAACAGGCTAATCTCTCCCAAGAGTCCATATCGACGGGGAGGTTTGGCACCTCGATGTCGGCTCATCACATCCTGGGGCTGAAGCAGGTCCCAAGGGTTGGGCTGTTCGCCCATTAAAGTGGTACGTGAGCTGGGTTCAGAACGTCGTGAGACAGTTCGGTCCATATCCATCGCGGGCGAAAGAAACTTGAAGGGATCTGCTCCTAGTACGAGAGGACCGGAGTGGACGAACCAATGGTGTACCAATTATTGCGCCAGCAGTACAGTTGGGTAGCTACGTTCGGAAAGGATAAACGCTGAAAGCATCTAAGCGTGAAACCAGCCTTAAGATGAGGTTTCTCACAGAGTAATCTGGTAAGACCCCTTGTAGACGACAAGGTAGATAGGTCGGGAGTGGAAGTGCAGAAATGCATGTAGCGGACCGATACTAATAGGTCGAGGGCTTGACTTACAACTAAAATGTTCGCAACCAAATCATTTCTTCTTCTGTATAGTTTTGAGAGAACACTCTCAACAACATATCCGGTGATGATGCCTGAATGGTTCCACCTGTTCCCATACCGAACACAGTAGTTAAGCATTCAGAGGCCGAAAGTACTTGGGTGGAAACGCCCTGGGAGGATAGGAAATTGCCGGTTAGCAAAAGCATCTGCCTTGTGCAGGTGCTTTTTTCGTGTGTAAAAAGATTGATGGAAAGCATTAATCTTATGTTTTGGCAGGTGAAAAAGTTATTAGAAGGATAAGGGAATAAAAAAAGCAGCCTAAGGCTGCTTTTAGGTTTTGTTTGCTTTTCGTCGTGACAGAACGCGAATTACTTTTGCTCCGGTATTTTGGATCCGGCGCAGATGGGCGGTCTTTGTCTTGATTTTTGGCTTCATGTCCTTTACGGAACCGAAGTCGCCGCGCTTTAGATAGGTCATTTTCGTTTTTTCTGGTTTGAGAACTTTACGCAAGGCTTTAGCTGCTTTTTCTGGTTGACTGGTTTCACCACACAAAAAGACATCAACGGCAGCGTATTTCAAATCAGGATACGTGTGAATCGATATGTGGCCTTCTTTGAGTAAAATAAAAGCAGTGGTCTGCTGTCCGGCAAGAACTTTAATATCGGTGTTTAATACGGTGAAATTAGATGTTTCAATGACAGCATGCAGAGACTGCTGCAACAACTCCGTATCGGTCAGTTTATTCATTTTACAATTGTACATATCGATAGTTAAATGTCTGGCAAGAAATTTCAATTTTCAAATCGCCCCTTCATATAAGTAATACCAAAGCAGTGAACGGCCAGGCTAGTAATATATCCTAATATTATAATCTATTATCGGTGTATTGTAAAGAGTAGCATGAGAAGCGGCATCAAGATTGCCACCTTAAATAAGAGTAGTTTTTCTGTTGGATCAATTTCTTAGCTCAAGGAAGATTTTACTGAAAATAACAGCTTTCTATGGTAGAATAAGAAGTGTGCAAAATGTAAATAATTTGTTGTAATATAGCAAATCAGAGGAGGCTGTTTTATGCAGAAGAGTATAACGCAAATGCTGGGGATAAAATATCCTATTATACAGGGAGGTATGGCCTGGATTTCAGAAGCAAAGCTGGCTAGTGCTGTTTCTAATGCCGGTGGTGCTGGAATTATTTCCAGTGGTGGGCGGACAACAGAATATGTGAAGGAGCAAATACGTCTGGCAAGAACGCTGACCGATAAACCATTTGGGGTCAATGTGATGCTGATGGCACCGAACAAAGAGGAAATCATTGATGTGATTTGTGAGGAGAAACCGGCATTTGTCACATTGGGTGCTGGAAACCCTGTGCCGTTTTTTGAACAGCTGAAATCTGCCGGCGTTAAAATTTTACCGGTTGTCCCTAATGTAAAGCTTGCACAGCGGGTTGAGGCTGCCGGTGCTGATGCGGTTATTGTCGAAGGCATGGAAGCCGGAGGGCATATTGGCGTATTGACTACAATGGCGCTGATGACACAGGTTATTCCGGCAGTAAAAATTCCGGTAGTTGCAGCCGGTGGTTTTGCTGATGGCCGAGGGTTGGCTGCTGCGCTGACAATGGGCGCTGCCGGAGTCCAGATTGGAACCCGTTTTTTAGTAGCTGAAGAATGTACGGTCCATGATAACATGAAGGCAAAATTGATAGAGGCCGTGGATACGGATTCGATTGTTACCGGGCAGACGCTGGGGCATGCTGTACGTGGCATAAAAAATAAATTTTCCCTGCATTTTGTTGAATTGGAAAAACAGGGAGAACCGGCAGCGGAATTGATCCGTCTGGCCACAGGAACGAATAAATTGGCAGCAGTCGATGGCGATGTTGAAAATGGTATGATGCAGGCAGGTCAGAGTCTGTTGCCACTGAAAAAAGTGGAACCAGTTAAAAAAATTATTGAGGATATCATAACGGAAGCTCGGGCGGCGATTGCTGCTGCCGGGGAAATTAAACTCTAAGCAATTGTGGTAAAATCAGGAGGCTGTCCTTTAAAGGGCAGCTTTTCTTTTTTATAGCTTGCTATTTACAGGATATTGTTGTATTATACTAAATAGTAATATTCTTAATTAAGTTATAAGTTTGCATTTGGAGGTATACTATGAAGAAAAAATTTTTACAGGCAATCGCACTGTCCGCATTGCTGCTGCTTTTGGCAGTCGGCTGCGCACGGGAACAGCTGCCAGCTAAGGCGGAGGGGACGTTTCATATTGTCACGTCATTTTATCCGATGTATGTGGCAACGCTCAATATAACGAAAGGGATTGATGGGGTTGAGGTTGTAAATATGACAAAACCACAGACCGGATGCCTGCATGATTATCAGCTGACGCCGGAGGATATGAAAAAACTGGAACAGGCAAATGCTTTTGTTGTAAATGGAGCCGGAATGGAAGCTTTTTTGGACAAAGCGGCAGCTCGCCAGAAGGATATGAAAATTATAGAAGCGTCAAAGGATGTTGAGCTTTTACAGGACGGGGACGAACCTAATCCGCATGTCTGGGTTAGTATAACGGCAGCAATGCAGCAAGTTGATAATATAGCCCGCCAATTGTCAGCAGCTGACCCGAATCATGCCGAGCAGTACAAAAAGAATGCAGAGGTATATAATCAAAAGTTGGCAGCGTTAAAAAATGAGATGCATGCGGCTATCGATCCCTTGCCCAACAAAAATATAGTAACTTTTCATGAAGCTTTCCCATATTTTGCCAAAGAATTTCATCTGAATACGGTGGCGGTCATTGAACGAGAACCGGGCAGTGAACCGACACCGCAGGAATTAGAAGCTACGGTGGCGGTAATAAAAGACCGCGGCATAACCGCCCTATTCGCTGAGCCGCAGTATCCGGCAGAAGCGGCGCAGACGATTGCTAAGGAAAGTGGGGCCAGAATCTACACGCTGGATCCGGTGGTGACCGGCCAGGCGGATGAAAATGCTGCAGATGCCTATATAATAGCGATGAAAAAGAATATGCAGGTGCTAAAGGAAGCCCTGCAATAAAGGATAAAAACTGCTCGAACTATCGGGCAGTTTTTTTATTCAGGGAAATAACTTGCTAAAAGTCAAAAAGTCAAATATAATGAAAGAAAAGTCAAATGGTCAGAAAAATGAAGGTGAAAAAATGAGCAATATAGCGGATTTAATAGAACAGTATATTTTGCGGCGGCTGGCAGCGGAAAAAAATCGTCGAATTGAATTGCGCCGGACGGATGTGGCCGATGCAATATCGTGTGCCCCGTCGCAGATCAGTTATGTTCTGAATACAAGATTTACCCAGGATAAAGGCTTTGTTGTGGAATCGAGGCGAGGGCTGGGCGGATTTATTAGGATAGCCCAGGTGCCGTTGCAGAATTTAATTTATCAGGAAATCATTGATAAAATTGATGAGAATACCAGCGCTGAAGAGGTGCAGGCAATGGTACACTATCTTGTCCAGTACCAGTTTATACAAAACCGTGAAGCGGCAATTCTCTTGCAGATTATTACGACGGCCTATGAAAAACTTCAGGCAATGGATCGGGCGCGATTGCTGCAGTCACTCTTTTTGACGTTGGCAAACTTTAGTTGAGGGGATGAGCAGAGTGTTATGTGATGATTGTAAAAAAAATGAAGCCTGTGTGCATATTACCGAGATTAGCACGACGGGGAAGACGGATAAAAATTTATGTGAAAAATGTGCAGCTGCTTATGGCAATATAGTTTTTGATGCGGAAAAGGGATTTTCGGTCAATGATTTTCTTAAGGGGATTTTTAGCAGTGCCCAGCCGCGCAGTGAGGAAGAAAATCTTCCGGCTCAGCCGGAGGCCGTGTGTCCAAATTGCGGGATGGCTTACAGTGATTTTACGCATACCGGAAAAATTGGCTGCAGTGTTTGCTATCAGACTTTTGGAACTCGTCTTGAGCCGCTTTTGCGGCGGATTCATGGGGCTAGCACGCATAATGGGAAAATCCCCCGCCGTTCGGGAAGTGAAATACAGGCAAAGAACAAGATTCTTTTGTTGCGCAAGGAACTGGAAGCTCATGTTGCCAAGGAGGAATATGAAGAGGCCGCTCGGCTGCGGGATCAGATCAGGGAGATAGAGAAAACAGCTGGAGAACAGGTGAAACAGGAGGGATAGACAATGGCTGCAGAAAAATTATTTACGGATCCACAGGTGTTTTGGCTGAATGGGACGGGGACACAGGCCGATATTGTCTTATCAAGCCGTATTCGCCTGGCGCGGAATTTCAATGATATTCCCTTCCCCAATCGGGCGAATTTACCGCAGCTGGCAAAAGTGAAGGAACTTGTCGGGCAGGTTTTACCGGATATTGAGGCGGCAACAGGCCTTCATTATCAGTCTATTGGCATAGATGAGCTTACTAAACTAGAAAAAAATGTATTAATAGAAAAACATCTGATCAGCCGGAATCACATTAACAGCCCGGAAGAGCGGTCCGTCCTTATCAGTGAAGACAGCCGGGTCAGCATTATGGTAAATGAAGAAGATCATCTCCGCCTGCAATGTATGGTATCAGGTCTTGATTTAAAAACGCCACTGGCTTTGGCAATGAGCCTTGATGATGTGATTGAGTCGTCGTTGTCGATTGCCTTTGATGAAAAGATGGGGTATCTGACCTCCTGCCCGACTAATCTGGGAACGGGTTTGCGGGCATCGGTGATGCTGCATCTTCCCGGACTAGTGTTTACGCAGCAGATCGGTAAAATCATAAATATTTCTCCCCAGCTGGGATTGGCTGTGCGGGGGTTGTATGGCGAAGGAACTGAATTTACCGGAAATATTTTTCAGATATCAAACCAGCTGACGCTTGGTTTTACTGAAGAGGGAATGATTGACAATTTAACCGGAACAGTGCATGAAATTATCACGCATGAGAAAGCTGCCCGGGAATCCTTGCTGAACGCTTCCCGGGATAAGGTTGTTGACAGTGTTTGGCGGGCCTTTGGCATCCTCCGGTATGCTCGATCGGTGACGGAAAAGGAAGTATTGATTTTGTTGAGTAAGATGCGTCTGGGCGTTGATCTGGGGGTCATTAATGAAGTAAATCCCCAGGTTTTTAACGAGCTTTTGGTTGCCAGCCAGACCAATTATCTGCGAAATTTGCAGGAAAATGAAAATATGTCGCAAAGTGAAATAGATAAAAAACGGGCTGAAATCATCAGAACCGCAATTTTGAAGTTTGCAGTAGGAGCGTGAGGGTGTGAATAACAGATTTACGGCAAGAGCAATTAAGGTATTGGAATTGGCTCAATATGAGGCTAGAGAATTGGGGCAGAGCTATGTGGGGACAGAACATCTGCTGCTGGGACTGATCCATGAGGGTGAAGGCATTGCGGCCAGGGCCTTGGTTTCATTGGGAATTGACCTGCTTACAGTTCAAAATCGGATAGAGACCATGTTTGGTTCGGGCGAGGAAGCGGAAGATGACACCTTATCTTACACGCCTCGGGCCAAGAGAGTTCTTGAACTGGCCATCAGGGAGGCACAGGCCCTAGGGCACAATTATATCGGAACAGAGCATATTCTGCTTGGCCTCATCCAAGAAAATGAAGGCATTGCGGCCAAGGTCTTGATTTCCCTGGGGGCAGATCTTGATATTGTGCGTGATACAGTTCTTGATATGCTTGGCGGAGAACAAAAAGATACAGCGGCAGAGGGCGGACCATCCGCTGCCAGTCATCCGGTGCGGACGCCGACCGTTGATCAGTATGCCCGCAATTTAAACGAGATGGCAGTAAAAAATAAAATGGATCCGGTTATTGGGCGGGAAAAAGAAATAGAGCGGCTGATACAGATTTTGAGTCGGCGCACTAAAAATAATCCCGTATTGATTGGTGAGCCGGGCGTAGGCAAAACTGCTATTGCCGAAGGGCTGGCACAGAGGATTGTTCAGGGATCTGTGCCGCGAATGCTGCTTAACAAGAAAGTCATATCTTTAAGTATGGCTTCTATTGTTGCCGGAGCTAAGTACCGTGGCGAATTTGAAGACCGGTTAAAAAAAATCATTGAGGAAATCATGGAAGCTGGCGACATCATTTTGTTTATTGATGAAATGCATACGCTAATCGGAGCCGGTGCCTCGGAAGGTTCTATTGATGCTGCCAACATATTGAAACCGGCACTGTCAAGAGGCGAACTGCAGGTCATCGGTGCGACTACGCTTAAAGAGTACAAAAAATATATCGAGAAGGATTCAGCCCTTGAACGGCGCTTTCAGCCAATTATGGTAGGCGAACCAACAGTGGAAGATGCGATTAAGATATTAATGGGCATTCGTGATAAATATGAAGCATTTCATCGGGCACAGATTACCGATGATGCAATTGAAGCGGCAGTGAAATTGTCCCATCGCTATATATCGGATCGTTTCTTGCCGGATAAGGCCATAGACCTAATGGATGAAGCGGCATCTAAAGTTCGTCTGGCGGCAATTGTTCAGCCGGAAAATATAAAAGAGCTTGAAAAACGTCTGGAAAAATTTAAAACGGAAAAAGAAGCTGCAATAACGGCACAGGAATACGAAGCCGCGGCAAAAATACGCGATGCTGAAATGTCGGCGAAGCAGGAACTTGAAGTGGCACAGAAAAATTGGGACCAACAGGAAAACAGTCGTATTGTGGTTTCAGCGGTTGATATTGCGGATGTTGTAGCTGCCTGGACGAAAATTCCGGTACAGCAGCTGACAGCACAGGAGTCGGAACGATTACTGGAACTGGAAAATATTTTGCATAAGCGTGTTGTCGGGCAGGCTGAAGCGGTTACTACTATTGCTAAGGCCGTGCGTCGGGCAAGAGCCGGGCTTAAGGATGCCAAACGGCCAATTGGATCCTTTTTGTTCCTTGGACCGACTGGCGTTGGCAAGACAGAATTGGCAAGAGCACTGGCGGAAGCTTTGTTTGGTGATGAAAATGCGATGATTCGCTTTGATATGTCAGAGTATATGGAAAAACATACGGTATCACGTATGGTGGGGGCGCCTCCCGGGTATATTGGTTATGAGGAGGGCGGGCAGCTGACTGATGCTGTGCGCCGTAAACCTTATTCGGTTATTTTACTGGATGAAATAGAAAAAGCGCATTATGATGTATTTAATATTTTGCTGCAGGTACTCGAAGATGGGCGCTTGACCGACAGTCAGGGCAGAACCGTGGACTTTCGCAATACGGTAATCATTATGACCTCCAATGCCGGGGCTAATTATCTAAAGGAGGAGACCGCTGCTGTCGGCTTTGCCGCCGGAAGTAAAGCAACGATCGAAAATAGCGGGTTTGAGCGGGCAAAAAAACAAGTACTTTCTGAGGTGAAAAAGCTGTTTAAGCCTGAATTTCTAAATCGTGTGGATGCTATGCTGGTCTTTAGTGCCTTGGCGCAAAAAGAGCTTGTCCAGATTGTTGACATTTTGCTGCAGGATTTGCAAGTGCGGCTGCAGGAACTGGGTATAAAACTCGAGATTAGCGATGCTGCGAAGGAACGGATTGTCAAAGAGGAAACAGATTTTAAGTTTGGTGCGCGTCCGCTTAAGCGGGCGATTCAGCAGCTTTTGGAGGATGAAATTGCCGAGCGCTTGTTGCGCAAGGAGTTTACCGGTGGGGATGTCGTTTTGGTTGATGTCACCGAGAAGGAATTCAGCTTCAACCGGCAGGAAAAGCCGGTGCTTGTCTAAATTAATAGAGGAGGGAAAAGGCTGGGGATCCAGCCTTTTTCTTTGGCGGAGAAAATGAGAAGAACATATAAAAATAAATTATCACAGCAGTCCAGCCTGGAATGCCTGGTGAATTTTCTAGCAAATTTTTTTATTGCGGTGGTCTGGCTTTTGAAATTTATCGGGCGTTCTTTGCTGAGCCCCCTTGTTGGGCGAAAAAAACGTCGCCAACAGAAAAAGTGAAACTGGTGGAGGTGTAGGTTTTGGCTAAAAAGAAAACTGCCTTTGTCTGTCAGGACTGTGGCTATGATACTGTCAAATGGCTGGGGCGCTGCCCGGGCTGTGGTGCCTGGAATACAATGGTAGAGGAAACAATCGCGCCGGCGTCAAGCGGGCTCCGCCTGGGGCTGTCGATGTCGTCTAAGCCCGAGTCGATTGAAAATATAAAAATTGAGGATATGCCAAGGTTTCTGACGGGGTCCGGGGAACTTGATCGTGTGCTTGGTGGTGGAGTTATTCCGGGATCGATGGTTTTGATCGTCGGCGATCCTGGCATTGGCAAGTCAAGTCTGACACTCAAGGTCTGTTCGGATGTGGCCAAAGAAGAAGGCCGCGTATTGTATGTTACTGGGGAAGAAAGCACCCGGCAAATCAGAATGAGGGCTGATCGGCTGCAGGCATTATCAAAAGAGTTGCTGGTGCTCAGTGAGACGAACCTGGAGTCAATTGAGCAACAGGTGCTCGATTTAATGCCGAAGCTGTTGATCATTGATTCTATTCAGACGATATTTAAGCCAGAGATACAAAGCGCACCAGGGAGTGTGAGTCAGGTAAGAGAATGCGCCGTCGAGCTTTTGCGCATTGCTAAGACGAACGGGATTGCCGTGTTTTTGATTGGTCATGTGACGAAGGATGGCACACTTGCCGGGCCGCGGGTACTCGAGCATATTGTTGATACCGTGCTTTATTTTGAAGGGGATCGCAATGTCCAGTTCCGGGTGTTGCGAGCAGTGAAAAATCGTTTTGGCAGTACCAATGAATTAGGTCTGTTTGAAATGCGCGATTGCGGGCTATTGGATGTACCAGATGCTTCAAAGATGTTTTTGTCCGATCTGCAGGCGGAGTCTGGCAGTATTGTGGTTCCGACTGTTGAGGGAACACGACCGCTTCTCGTCGAGGTGCAGGCGCTTGTTTCCCAAACACCATATATGCCGCCGCGCAGAACCTCTGATTATGTTGATATTAAGCGCATCCAATTGCTCCTGGCAGTCCTTGAAAAGCGGGTGAATCTCAGCGTTGGTGCCTGTGATGTTTATGTGAAGGTCGCTGGTGGCATTCGCATTGATGAACCAGCAATCGATTTGGCGCTCAGCGTGGCGCTGGCTTCAAGTTTCCGTAACTGTAAAGTCTTACCCAAAACAATAATTTTTGGTGAAGTCGGGCTTGCCGGTGAAGTGCGCAGTGTCAGTCAGGCGGAAGTCAGAATTGCCGAGGCCGTAAAAATGGGATTTAAGCATGTGATTTTGCCGAAAAAAAACTTGGAACATTTGCCGGCGGGGCTGGAAATTGAACTCCATGGCGTCGATAACGTACGGGATGCACTGCGAATTGCGCTTCAGGGATAAAGGCTTTTCAGGGAGATTTCAGGAAAAAAAGATATTTTATTGACAGCATAAATATAACGTGATAAAATTATTCCTTTTATAAAGTGGAATATCATGTTATAATGAAAGCATGTCTTATGCTAATATAGGAGGTGTTTCTTTGCTGAACATAGGTGATAAAATTGTCTACCCCATGCACGGTGCAGGTGTTGTATCTGGCGTGGAAAATTGCGAGGTCATGGGAGAGCACAAATCGTATTATGTGTTAAAAATGCCTTTGGGAAATATGAAGGTTATGATTCCTACGGATAACGTGGGGAGCATTGGCTTACGGGATGTAATTCCCCATGACGATGTAGAGAAGGTGAAGCTGGTTCTGCAAAGTGCGCCGGAACATATAGCCGGAAGCTGGAACAAGCGGTTTAACGTGAATCTCGTGAAGATTAAAACGGGAGATATCTGCAATGTGGCTGCCGTTGTCCGTAATTTGATTCTTCAGGACAGATTTAAAAAAATATCTACCGGAGAAAGACGTCTGCTTGATATTGCTAAACAAATTTTAATCAGTGAGCTTGTTTTTGCCTGTGACAAACAGCCGGAGGCAGTAGAAGAATGGTTATATGATCTTCTCGACAATAACTTGTTGGAGAGCTGACAGCAGGGAGGCTTGCTGTCGTTTACCGAAAATAATGAATCAAGCCGAGGGAGGCGAATGTGTATTGTTAGATAAGGTGCTGCGGTTTTTCATAACCGTTTTATCAGCGATTGTCGGCATTGCATTATTGCAGTTGACAACTCCGTTGCTGACATTACTGATCAGTGCGGAATTTTTGAAAATGGATATGGGGATTTTTGGAATGACAATGACCAATCTCTTGTCCATTCTTTTTGGGGCCGTCATCGGCGGCGGTGTAGGTTTTTTGATTTCACCGTTTTTTATCAAGAGACTGCTGCGGTTTTCTGTTTGGGTGGAAAGTCAGCTCAATAAAATGCCCATCCATGATGTTATTGCAGGTGCTTGTGGCCTGGCAATCGGACTTATTATTGCAAATTTATTAGGAGCAGCGTTCTCTAAAATCCCGATAGTTGGTAATTATATTCCGATTGTATTTAGTATTGTGCTGGGGTATCTCGGCATTCATATTATGATAAAAAAGCGCAAAGATATTGTAGGGTTGTTTGATTTTATTCCACGACTTGTGAAGGAATATGCAAAAAAAGACAACAATGCGAATGCAGCGGCGGCAGCCGCTGCTGCTGCTGCCGCCGCTGCTGCCATGGTAGAGGAGAAAAATCAGCCAAGTGACAAGCATTACAAATTGCTGGACACGAGTGTTATCATTGATGGCCGTATTGCCGATATTTGTGAAAGTGGATTTATTGAAGGTACGGTATTGATTCCGGTGTTTGTCCTTGAAGAGTTGCAGCATATTGCAGATTCCTCGGATTTGTTAAAACGTACTCGCGGTCGGCGCGGACTCGATATTCTTAAACGCATTCAGACAGAGTTCGATATGTTTGTTGAGATTGACAACCGTGATTTTGATGATATAAGCGAAGTTGACTCGAAGCTGATCAAGCTGGCCCAGCTGGTCGGTGGTAAAATTGTCACAAATGATTATAATCTGAATAAAGTTGCTGATCTACAGGGGGTTGCCGTACTCAATATCAATGAGCTGTCTAATGCGGTGAAGCCCGTGGTTATTCCGGGTGAGGTTATGGTGGCAACGGTTGTTAAAGAAGGCAAGGAACAAGGGCAGGGGGTGGCCTATCTTGATGACGGAACCATGATTGTTGTTGAAGGTGGGCGCCGTCATATAAACACGACCTTGGAAGTTATAGTGACTTCAGTTTTACAGACAGCTGCCGGACGGATGATTTTTGCCAAGCCAAAAATTTGATGCTGGGTTGTTTTATCTAGTCTTGAGAAAAAGCTGCGCAGCGACGCAGCTTTTTTCGTCGTTAAGACTTTTATTTTATAGTGCATTTGTGTATGATAGAAAAATAATATACTGTTAAAGGAGCAGGATGCCATGGTAACGGCGATTTTTCCAGCGGCCGGACAGGGCCGGCGCATGGAAGCAGGAATAAATAAGGTTTTTTTGGAGCTTTGTGGCAAGCCGATTTTAGTGCATACCCTGCTGGCATTTTCCCGCTGTCCGGCAATTGATGATTTGATTGTTGTCGTTGCTCCAGAAGAGGTGGGATTTATCAAGAAGATCTTATGCGCAATCCCGGGATTGAAGCCTTATCAGGTTGTAGCCGGAGGATCGGAGCGGCAGTATTCCGTTTATAATGGGTTGGCCCATGTTTCACCGCAAACAGAGCTTGTTTTGGTCCATGACGCTGCCCGGCCGCTTGTTCCACAGTCGGTTATTGAAGCGGTTGCAGCAGAAGCAGCAAAATCCGGAGCGGCGATTGCCGCTGTACCAGTGAAGGATACCATCAAGGTGGTCAATGAGGATAAAGAGGTATTGCAGACACCATCGCGCAGCAGTTTGTGGATGATACAGACACCACAGGGATTTCGGCGTGACCTTTTGGTTCAGGCGTATCAAAAAGCGCAGCTTGAGGCGTTTGTTGGCACCGATGATGCAAGCCTTGTTGAGCGCCTGGGAGCTTCGGTGAAGGTCGTAAAAAGTGATTATCGCAACATCAAGCTGACGACGCCGGAAGATATTTTGATAGCTGAGGCTTTTTTGCGCAGTGAAGTCAGCGAAATGGTAAAAACGCTGCCGTCAGCAATTTCATCCGCGGTACATGATATAAAACACAAAATATTTAAACAGAGGTAAGAGCAGATGACGAGATTTGGCATGGGCTATGATGTACATAAATTAGTGGAAGGACGTAAACTTATTCTTGGCGGCGTTGAAATAGAACATACGCTGGGACTGCTCGGCCATTCTGATGCCGATGTGTTGCTACATGCTGTGGCAGATGCTTTACTTGGGGCGGCGGCTCTCGGAGATATTGGCCGTCATTTTCCGGATACGGATGCGGCCTACAAGGGAATATCGAGCATGGTGCTACTTTCCCGAGTTGGGGAATTGTTAAAGGCGCGTGGCTATGAAATTGGCAATATTGATGCGACAATTGTTGCGCAGAAACCCAAATTGGCACCCTATATCATGGAGATGAATGAAAATATTGCCAGGACATTAAACACAGCGGTGGACCGGATCAACGTAAAGGCTACCACGGAAGAGCAGCTTGGCTTCACCGGAGCCGAGCAAGGGATAGCGGCTTATGCTGTTGTTGGCATTGACTCGAAATAAATATTTGTCGCAATAGAGAATTTCTGTTAGAATGGACTGTATATGATACTTTGGAGGGAATAAATAGATGTCAGAACAAATCAGGGTTCGTTTCGCACCAAGTCCGACGGGCCCCTTTCATATTGGTGGGGCGCGCAGCGCATTATTTAACTGGCTTTTGGCCAAAAAATATGCCGCAGGAAAATTTGTACTTCGCATTGAGGACACAGACCGTGTCCGCTCAACACGTGAGTCAGAAGAAAATATTAAGGCAGCTTTGAAGTGGCTCGGCATGGACTGGGATGAAGGTATTGATGTTGGTGGCGAATATGGTCCGTACCGTCAGACAGAGCGTCTGGACCTTTATCAAAAATATACAGATCAGCTGATTGCTGAAGGCAAAGCTTATTACTGCTATTGCAGTGAAGCGGAAATTGAAGCTGAGCGTACGGCACTGAAAGCTGAAAATAAAATGCCGATTTATCAGGGACATTGCCGCAACCTCACACCGGATCAGATTGCCCAGTATGAGGCGGAGGGACGTCGTCCGGTTGTCCGTTTCCGTACGCCGGAAAATCAGCAGGTTCGGTTTAAGGACCTTGTCCGCGGGGATATGTGTTTTGATTCCAACGGCATAGGTGATTTTGTCATTGTTAAGGCTGACGGAATTCCCGTTTATAATTATGCTGTCGTACTGGATGATGCATTGATGAAAATCACCCATGTGATCCGGGCCGAAGAGCATTTGTCGAATACGCCACGTCAGGTGGTTCTTTATGAAGCCTTGAATATGCCGATTCCTACATTTGGCCATATTTCGCTGATTTTAGGTAAAGACCATACAAAGATGAGCAAACGCCATGGGGCTACATCTGTTGACCAGTACCGTCAGCTTGGCTATTTGCCGGAGGCAATTGTCAATTATCTGGCGCTACTTGGCTGGGCGCCGCAGGATGAAAAAGAGATATTCTCCAGTGAAGAACTGATTGCAGCCTTTTCCATGGATCATGTGGCCAAAAATCCGGCCGTGTTTGAAATTGATAAACTCAACTGGATTAATGCCCAGTATATGAAACAAGCTGCCCCTGAACGGATTGCCCTTTTAGCTGTACCGCATTTGGTCGAAAAAGGCTATATTTCCGGGCCATTCAGCGAAGAAGAAATGAAACGCTTTGTTCGGTTTATTGCGGTGATTCAGGATCACTTAAGTTATGCGGCGCAAGTTGTAGATTTTGCTGCTATTTACTTTAACGATAAAGTTGAAGTGTCTGTTGGTGAAATGAGTGAGTCGTTGCTTGATGAGACGGCACCAGCGGTAATTGAGATGTTCAAGGAAATGCTCCAGGCGTTAGATCAGGTTACAGCTGAGACGGTACAGCCGATATTTAAGGCGATTATCAAGGCCTTTAAAGCCAATGGACAAAAAATTGGCGGGCAGAAAGTTTATATGCCCCTGCGTGTAGCAATAACCGGCCAGATGCATGGCCCGGATTTGGCACAGATTATCGAAGTTTTAGGCCGTGAACGGGTAATTGCCCGCATTGACGGCGCGATGGCTTCCGTGCGATAATTAAATCAAATAAATGCTGAGAACGAGAAAGTAACTGTATGGTTTATACTTCAGAGAGGCCGGGGATGCTGAAAACCGGCTGTATGAAAATGCAGTGAAGTGCACTCGGGAGCCGCCATGCTGAATTTTTAGGTGTGGCCGTACGGCGGGCGTTAACCGTATTGAGTGAGATGAGGAATCATCTAAACAGAGTGGAACCACGGGTCTGCGTCTCTGCATAGGGATGCGGACCCTTTTTGTCTAGAGGAGGGAATATCATGAAGATTTTTTCCAGGCTAAAAAAAGATATTCGGGTAATTTTCGAGCGTGATCCAGCAGCGAGAAGTGTACTGGAAGTTGTTCTGTGCTACCAGGGCCTTCACGCAATCTGGCTGCACCGGATTTCGCATCGCCTGTATAAAAAAGGCTGGATTTTAGTGCCGCGGCTGATCTCGTATTTCGGTCGCTTTTTGACCGGAATTGAAATTCATCCGGGGGCCACCATCGGTGAGGGTTTATTTATTGACCATGGAACCGGTATCGTCATTGGCGAAACGGCTGAAATTGGCAAAAATGTAACATTGTATCAAGGCGTCACTCTTGGCGGGACGGGCAAGGAAAAGGGCAAACGTCATCCAACGATTGGCAATAATGTGGTGGTTGCCTCAGGGGCCAAGGTGCTTGGATCTTTTTCGGTTGGCGATCATGCGAAAATTGGTGCCGGATCCGTTGTATTAAAGCCGGTGCCCGCTTATGCAACGGTTGTCGGGATTCCCGGTAAGGTGGTCTTGATGCATGGCAAAAAAGTCAAGGAACAGGAAGACTCTGCCAAGCAGCGTGAACTTTTGCTTGACCAGGATATTCGGGAAATTGAAGAGGAAAATGATGTTGATCTGGCACATGATGATCTGCCGGATCCGGAGTCGGAAATGATTAGCTGTCTGCTGCGAAATATGCAGCGACTCGAGGATAAAATCAACAAATTGGAAAAGGAGATTGAAGAAAAAAATGTTAAGAGTTTATAATACATTGACGAACCAAAAAGAAGAGTTTAAGCCATTGGAGCCGGGAAAGGTCAGCATGTATGTATGCGGTGTTACGCCCTATAATCATCCGCATATAGGCAATGCCCGCCCCTTCGTAACCTGGGATGTGATTAAACGCTTTTTGCGAAAAACCGGCTATACGGTGAAACACATACAGAATTTTACGGATGTTGATGATAAAATCATTCGCACGGCCAATGCGGAAGGGGTTCAATGGAGTGATATTGCGGAGCGTTATATCAAGGCGTATTTTTCCGTAATGGATAAACTGCATGTCGAGCGAGCGGACATTTATCCGAAGGTATCGACGCACATAGCCGATATTATCGCCATGATTACAACGCTGGTAGAAAAGGGTTATGCTTATCCTGTGGAGGGCGATGTCTATTTCAGTGTCGAGAAATTTGAGGGCTATGGTAAGCTGAGCGGCAGAAAACTGGAAGACATGCAGGCGGGGGCACGAATTGAAGTAGACGCACGCAAACATCATCCGATGGATTTTGCCCTGTGGAAAGCAGCAAAGCCAGGAGAACCATACTGGGAAAGTCCCTGGGGCAATGGCCGGCCGGGCTGGCATATAGAGTGTTCGACAATGTCTTTGAAATATCTGGGGCAGACATTTGATTTTCACGGCGGCGGCAGCGACCTGATTTTTCCGCATCATGAAAATGAGATTGCACAATCCCAGGCCTGCTGTTCGGATCATGATAGTTTTGCCAGATATTGGCTTCATAATGGCTTTATTACGATCAATCAGGAGAAGATGAGCAAGTCACTGAATAATTTCTTTACCGTTCAGGATATTTTGCAGCAGTATCCGGCTGATGTTTTACGATTTTTTATCGTGGCTACGCATTATCGCAGTCCGCTCGACTTCAGTGATGAACGCCTTAAGGAAGCACAGACCAGCCTTGGCAGATTGCAAAATTCACTGGATAATGCCAAACAGCTGCAGGCGATGCCGGCTGGAGTGGCTTCGGCAACAGCTGAAACTTTATTGCAGAAAGCGCAGACCGAAAAAACAGGATTTTATGAAGCCATGGAAGATGATTTTAATACCGCTTTGGCTTTGAGTCATATGTTTGCCTTGTCAAAAGAAATCAATGTTTATTACCATGCGGTGACTACGGGGAGCGTAGTTTATGATGCGGTAAATTTTGCCGGTGTAGTTGCTGTTTATCAGGAGATGGCGGATATTCTCGGAATTTTAGTGCCGGAAGATGCCCCGGCAGAGTCGGCGGATGTCTTGCTCGAAGGACTGATGCAGCTGATTATTGATCTTCGACAGCAGGCACGAGCCAACAAGGATTGGGCGGCGGCCGATAAGATTCGCGATGAACTGAAAAAACTGGAGGTTGTCCTTGAAGACTCACCGACAGGTGTGAGGTGGAAACGCGGATGAAGTTTGAACGGTTTAAGTTTTTAGTGGAAAGTATGTTTGTCCCAGGGGAAGAGGGGGAGGTTCGGCAGCGGTATGAGGAAATTGATGCAAAATCTTTAAACCCGCTGGTTCTTGCCTATATTGGTGATGCCTACTTTCACTTATTCGTGCGGACCCGGCTTTTGAGCTATGAGCAAAGCAAGGTGCAGATTTTGCATCAGTTTGGGGCACAGATTGTCTCCGCTGTCTGGCAGGCCACGGCCTATCAGCAAATGGAAGGGATGTTGACTGAAGAGGAAAAGGCCGTGTTTCGGCGTGGCCGCAATGCCAAGAGCCATGCGCCGCGCAGTGCCAGCGTAGCACAGTATCACGCGAGTACAGGCTTTGAGGCTTTGCTGGGCACGTTATATTTAAATGAAAACCATGAGCGTCTGCAGCAACTGTCTGAGGCGGCATTTAAGATTATTTCCCAAGAAATGATGAAGCATGTGCATGCAGAGAAGTGAGAGTGATAAAAAGTGAAAGTTAAATTAATCCAGTATACTGAAAATCCGGAACGCGTAGTGGCAATGGCCGCCAGACTTTGTTATTCGCCGATTGGTGCCGAGGAACTGTCGGAAACCATGTCGGAGGAACAAATTAAAAAGCTTGTAACAAAAATTGTAAGCCTGGGGCACGCGTCAACGCTGGAACATGCATCCTTTACGTTTGCGATTGAGGGCATATCAAGAGTCCTGACGCATCAACTGGTTCGTCATCGTATAGCCTCCTATTCGCAGCAGTCGCAGCGTTATGTCAGTGAACATGATTTTGAATATATCATGCCACCGGCGATTGCTGACCGGCCGGAAGCGAAAGCGAAATTCGAAAAGTTGATGCAGGATATTCGTACGGCTTATGATGATCTCAGTGCCATGGGCGTACCCAAGGAAGATGCCCGTTATGTTCTGGCCAATGCAACGGAGACAAAAATTGTGGCGACTTTTAATGCCAGATCTCTGCAGCATTTTTTTGAGCTTCGCTGCTGCAATCGTGCCCAGTGGGAAATTCGGGCGATGGCAAATCTGATGGTGACAGAAGTGAAAAAAGTGGCCCCCTTATTGTTTAAGAATGCCGGCGCGGGATGCGTGCAGACTGGACGTTGTCCGGAGGGGTCAATGACTTGCGGAAAATTTAATGAAATGATAAAGCTGCGCGAAGTCTGATTCAAGTGCGCAGTTAACAGAAAGGAAATCTGTATGGAACCGAAAAAAAAGAAAGTGAAGTCTGACCCGACAGGGGCCAAGCGATCCGCTTCGCCGCAGAAAAAAAATAGCAGGGAAAAGCGCCCAACAGAAATCTATGAACCGGCACCGGCTGTACAATTGCCGTCAGATGTTGTTATTGGCCGCAATGCGGTCACAGAAGCCCTTAGAAGCGGGCGGTCCATCAATAAGATTTTAGTTGCGCAGGGGGAGCGGCAGGGTTCGATTAAGGAAGTTATTGCCCTGGCGAAAGAAAAAGGTATCATTCTGCAGGAGACGGAGTATCGACGTCTCGATGAAATTGCCATGGGACTACGGCATCAGGGGGTTGTTGCTTATGCCGCGCCGGTGGATTATGTTGAATTGGACGATATTTTAGCGGCTGCAGCGGCAAAAGGAGAACCGCCGTTTTTAATTCTGCTCGATGAACTCGAGGATCCCCATAATCTCGGCGCTATTTTGCGAACTGCGGATGCTGCCGGCGTGCATGGGGTACTGATTCCCAAGCGGCGCAGCTGCCCGCTGTCAGCCACAGTTGCCAAAACATCTGCTGGAGCAGTTGAATATGTGCCAGTGGCCAGAATTGGAAATGTCGCCCAGACGATAAAACTGCTCAAAGAAAAAAACATGTGGGTGGTAGGGGCTGATATGGACGGAGATAAAGAATATTATGAGGCGGATCTCACCGGGGCACTTGTTCTTGTTGTTGGCAGTGAGGGACGTGGAATCAGCCGCTTGGCGAAGGAACATTGTGATTTTTTGGTGCGCTTGCCAATGAACGGGCATATAAACTCGCTCAATGCCTCTGTGGCAAGTTCTATTCTGATGTATGAGTCGGTAAAACAGCGGCGCTGCCAGTAAAGTCAAACTGAAGCAAATTTGAGCATAGGGAGCAGGACAATGAAGAAAAGAACAAGAGAACATTTTATCATTGATGGCTACAATGTGATCAACGCCTGGCCACAGCTTATTGCCTTGCGTGATAATTTGTCTTATGCCAGAGACCAGCTGATTGCTGTCATGGCGGAGTATGGTGCCTATGAAGGGTATGATGTTACGATTGTTTTTGATGCCCTGTTTACCGTGCAGGAAGAAACAAAGGAACAGGTCAATGAACACTTGGTTGTGATCTATACCGGCGAAGGCGAAACGGCAGACAGCTATATTGAAAAACTCGCCTATGATCTTGTCCGTCTCGGGCGGGAGGTTCATGTGGTAACCTCAGACGGCATAGAGCAAAGTGTTATTCTTGGGGCTGGTGCTTACAGGATGCCATCGCTTGAACTGTGCCGAACTGTAGCGAAGGCGAAGAAGAAAATACACGAGGATTATACGGGTCCGCATGTACTGCCGCTGAATCGCCGGGAGCTTGGTGGCAGAATAGATGGGGAAACTGCGGCAAAATTGGATAAAATAAGAAAAAACAATAAATGAGCAATGGACGAACAATACAGACAGCATCGCTCCGGCTTGACGCAAGGGGTTTGCTAGGGTATAATTTCTTTGTACAGGAAAAGAAATAGTTGGCATCAGATGGCGTTTCTTTTTTTACTTGACTTAGGGGAGACGGTGCGATGAGTGCTGAAATACAAAATGAAGAATTGGTCAATGATTTGGAAAATCTAACAGATGAAGAAGTCATTGCTGAAATTAAAGAAAACCGGAATACGATTGCACTCGATTATATGATTAATAAGTACCGTAATTTTGTACGGGCCAAGGCGCGGTCGTATTTTTTAATTGGTGCTGATCGGGAAGATATCATACAGGAAGGCATGATTGGTCTATATAAGGCAATTCGTGATTTTCGCAATGATAAGCTGTCCTCGTTTCGGGCCTTTGCTGAGTTGTGCGTGACGCGGCAGATCATCACGGCGATCAAGACAGCAACCAGACAAAAACATATTCCGCTGAATTCCTACGTGTCGCTTAATAAGCCGATTTATGATGAGGATTCCGATCGGACATTACTGGATGTTTTATCGGGGTCGAAAATTTCTGATCCGGAAGAACTTGTCATCAGCCGTGAGGAGTTTTTAGATATCGAGTCCAAAATGGAACAGATTTTAAGTGATCTCGAATGGAAGGTTCTGATGTCTTATCTTGATGGGAAATCTTATCAGGAAATAGCCGTTGATCTCGATCGACATGTAAAATCAATAGATAATGCGCTGCAGCGCGTAAAGCGTAAACTGGAAAAATACATGGAAAATCGCGGCGAAGATATGGACGTCAGCAGTGTCTATAACGGGCTGAGCTCTATCAATAAGCGACTGCATGGCCTGTGTGACGGACTTGGGATGCATGAATAGTAAAATACAGCAAGCGTAAAAGCCGGCCTCTCGCAAGGTCGGCTTTTTTGTGTGGAAAATAATACAATATTAATGCAATTCGGGTAAATGGCAGGAGTTTTTGTTTTAATGCAGAAATTTGTATATATAAACAGCAGGAAAGAAGCCGATTATGAGAATACAGGAGCAGGGGGGCTTGGCAATGAGCAGTTCGTCGAAAAAAGTAATCGCCATAGTATGCGGCGGAGGACCGGCGCCGGGAATCAACAGTGTTATCAGTGCTATCGCTATGGAAGGAAATCGTCAGGGATGGGAAGTGTTAGGAATTTATGATGGATTCTCGTATCTGGCTAAGGGAGAAAAAAAATATATCAATTTAACCTATGATAATGTCAGTCGCATCCATTTAACAGGTGGTTGTATTCTGCATATGTCCCGGGTAAATCCGACCAAGAACGAAGAGGATCTGAAACGAGTTGTAAACACGCTGACCTCGCTGGGGGTAACCCACCTGGTAACCATTGGTGGCGATGATACGGCGTACAGTTCGGCTAGGGTTTCGGAGTATGCTAAATCTTGTGGGCGGACAATAAATGTAGTTCATGTGCCAAAGACGATTGACAACGACCTGCCGCTGCCTGACGGGGTGCCAACTTTTGGGTTTGAGACAGCCCGGGAATTGGCAACGATGGAAATTGAAAATTTGATGGAGGATGCCAGAACGACGAATAATCGCTGGTATTTTGCGATTGCGATGGGACGGACAACCGGTCATCTGGCGTTGGGCATGGGGCGCTCGGCGGGAGCTATTATTACGATTATTCCAGAAGAATTCCCGGAAACGCAAATCCGAATCCAGCGGGTGATTGACCTGATTGTTGGCTCGATCGTCAAACGCTATCTCAGTGGACGCAACTATGGCGTAGCGGTGATTGCGGAAGGGGTTATGGAAAAAGTCGTTTCCGAAGATTTGGCACTTTTGGGCGAGCTGTGCCTGGATGAACATGGTAACATTCGCTATTCGGAACTGGATCTTGGAGAAATGCTGAAAAAAGCGGTAACGGCAGAAATAAAGAAAATCGGCGTAAAAGTTACGATTGTTGACAAAGAAATCGGGTATGAGCTGCGTTGTGCGGCACCGATTTCCTATGATATCGATTATGCGCGCTCGCTTGGTTATGAGGCTGTACAGTTTTTGCGGGCCGGAAAAAGTGGGGCTATGATAACGTTGCAGGGGAATCAGGCATTGCCGCTTTATTTTAATGATATTACCGATCCGGAAACCGGTAAGACGCGAATACGAAAAGTCGATATTGAATCTGCCAATTACAGGATTGCGCGCGGCTTTATGATGCGGCTGGAGCAAGAGGATCTGGATGATCCCGGGATTGCCAATGCCTATAAGCTGAATGTTGCTGAATTGAAAAAACGCTATAATTACCTGTTTGAATAGCGGGTTTTGTGGCGATATTATGTGCTGAAAAAGAGATTTTTTCAGCACATAATATAACTTTACAAAGTTTTTTTAGAAAAAAGCTTTACAAAGCACTTTGACTATGGTAACATTATTACTTGTCAGCCGGGTGCTTATAAAGACCGGTAAAACACAATATCGCGGGGTGGAGCAGTTGGTAGCTCGTCGGGCTCATAACCCGAAGGTCAGAGGTTCGAGTCCTCTCCCCGCAACCAAGTTATTTACAGCAATGCTGTTTATATAAGAAGCAAATGTAGAATTTATACGCTGGTGTAGCTCAATTGGTAGAGCAGCTGACTTGTAATCAGCAGGTTGGGAGTTCGATTCTTCTTGCCAGCTCCAAACAGCGTGGGTAGGTGCCCGAGTGGTTAAAGGGAACGGACTGTAAATCCGTCAGCTTAGCTTACGATGGTTCGAATCCATCCCTGCCCACCATTTCTACAAAAGATCATAGTCTAATATCGCGGGGTGGAGCAGTTGGTAGCTCGTCGGGCTCATAACCCGAAGGTCAGAGGTTCGAGTCCTCTCCCCGCAACCAAATTAGCAATGACTGCTGATGTAGCTCAGTCGGTAGAGCGTATCCTTGGTAAGGATAAGGTCACCGGTTCAATCCCGGTCATTAGCTCCATAACATGGCGGCGTAGCTCAGTTGGCTAGAGCATGCGGTTCATACCCGCAGTGTCCGGAGTTCAAATCTCTGCGCCGCCACCAATTAATAAATGAACCCCTAACGGGGTTTTTATTTATGTCAGCTATAAGGCGATTTGCTGCTGCTGGTGATTGCATAAGCGGAACCGAAATAATCACAATTACTTCGCAAGGAATTGTTGACACAAGGTTTTAATTATGATAAATTATATTAGTGACATTTCGCATGTAGTATATTTATAGGTAAGGGGTGCATAAAATGCGCAACGCGGTTACATTGGCCTGCACAGAATGCAAACAACGCAACTATCAGACCAATAAGAACAAGAAAAATGACCCGGATCGATTAGAAATGAATAAATACTGCAAATTCTGCAAAAAGCATACTTTACACAAAGAAACAAAATGATTGTTTCGGTTGCAAGGCCGATGATGTAGGGGTATAGCTCAATTGGTAGAGTAGTGGTCTCCAAAACCATTGGTTGTGGGTTCAAGTCCTACTGCCCCTGCCAAAAATTTTGTTTTATAATGCAGTATTTTACGGGGATGTGAAGTGACTTGGCTGAAGAAGAATCGTCAGCGGTTCAAAAGAATAACTCGCAGTTTAATCTGAAAAGGTTTTTAGGCGAAGTCAGAGCTGAATTGAAAAAAGTGTCCTGGTCCGATAGAAAAGAACTGATTTCTTATACGGGAATTGTTTTTGTTGCAGTTGTGTTTGTATGCGCACTGATCTGGATCTGTGATACTGTCTTTGCAAGATTGCTTGAACTCATTCTAAGATAAGGCGGCTAGGGAGGTGGGGGACGGGAAAGACGTCCCTTGGCGATGGAATCAGAAAAGAAATGGTATGTTATTCATACGTATTCCGGTTACGAAAACAAAGTAAAAGCCAACTTGGAACGCAAGGTTCATTCTATGGGTATGGAAGACGAGATTTTTAATGTCGTTGTGCCAATGGAAGATGAAGTTGAAACCAAGGATGGCAAGAAAAAAGTAACCAAGAAAAAAGTTTTCCCTGGATATGCATTGGTGGAAATGATCGTCAATGATCGTTCTTGGTACGTTGTTCGCAACACACCGGGTGTTACAGGGTTTGTTGGTTCCGGAACAAAGCCTATACCGCTTACGGATGCTGAAGTAAAACGTATTCTAAAATCCATGGGGATTGAGCAACTTAAGCCGGTTCTTGACATTGAGATCGGGCAGGCTGTTCGGATTAATTCAGGGGCATTTGAAAATTTTGCTGCTACGGTTACGGAAATTGATTCCGAAAAAGGCAAGCTTAAAGTGCTTGTTGACATGTTTGGCAGGGAAACTTCAGTTGAACTTGATTTTGATCAGGTAGAAAAAAATTAAAGGTATTTTTATAAGGAGGTGTAAATAACATGGCTAAAAAAGTTGTTAAACTTGTAAAACTGCAAGTCCAGGCTGCTAAAGCTACGCCGGCTCCTCCGGTTGGTCCTGCATTAGGTCAGGCCGGGGTTAACATCATGGCTTTTGTTAAAGAATTTAATGAAAGAACGGCTAATCAGGTCGGTCTTATCATTCCAGTTGAAATTACAGTTTTTGAGGATAGATCGTTTACGTTCATCACAAAGACTCCGCCAGCTGCTGTTCTTTTGAAAAAAGCTGCCGGCATCGAAACAGCTTCGGGAGAACCTAACAAGAAAAAAGTTGCAAAATTGCCTCGTGCGAAAGCAAGAGAAATTGCTGAAAGCAAAATGCAGGATTTGAATGCTGCTGATAT
Organism: Selenomonadaceae bacterium; assembly: GCA_963678095.2. Classification (GTDB taxonomy): domain Bacteria; phylum Bacillota; class Negativicutes; order Selenomonadales; family Selenomonadaceae. The sequence goes on from CAXXXP010000001.1 coordinate 226,383, forward strand.
TGAAGCTGCAACACGCATGATTGAAGGTACAGCCCGTAGCATGGGTATTGAAATCGTTGACTAATTTTTAGTCCGCTGATATACTCGTGGGAGGAAATAACCGTTATCACCACGAAAGGGGAAAATTAAATGGCTAAATTTGGTAAGAAGTATCAAGAAGCTGCAAAGCTTGTTGAAGTGAAGTTATATGATGCTGCTGAAGCAGTAGATCTCGTTAAGAAAACAGCTACGGCTAAGTTTGACGAAACAATTGAAGTTGCTGTTCGTTTGGGTGTAGATCCTAAACATGCAGATCAGCAGGTTCGCGGTGCGGTTGTATTGCCGCATGGCACAGGTAAGACAAAGCGCGTTTTAGTGTTTGCTAAAGGCGAAAAAGTGAAAGAAGCAGAAGCTGCAGGTGCAGATTTTGTTGGTTCCGATGAAATCGTAACTAAAATTCAGGGCGGTTGGTGCGACTTTGATGTTGCAGTAGCAACTCCGGACATGATGGGAACGGTTGGCCGTCTCGGTAAAATTCTCGGACCTAGAGGCTTGATGCCGAATCCTAAATTAGGAACGGTTACTATGGACCTCAAGAAAGCAATTGATGAGATTAAAGCAGGTAAAATCGAATACCGTACAGATAAAGCTGGTAATGTCCAGGCTCCAATCGGTAAGGCTTCCTTCGATGCTGCGAAGTTGCTCGAAAACTTGCAGACCTTGATAGATACATTAAATAAAGTGAAACCTGCTGCTGCTAAAGGCCAGTATATGCGTTCGGTTACGATCAGCGCCACTATGGGCCCTGGTATTCAGGTGAATCCGTCTAAGACTTCCGGCAAAACAGAATAAGCAATAACATTTGTTATTGGGCTGTAGACAGCAGGTGCGATGAAATCGCGTAATGAATTCCTGCCGAGGTCGGAGTTTTAGCGTGGCTTATGCCTAACGCGGCCTCTGGTCTTGACTCAGAGGCCGTTTTTAGTTGCTTTAATTATTGAGAGGAGGTGTATTTCATGCCTGTAACTTCAGAAAAACAAGCCATTGTCGCTGGATTAAAAGAACAACTCACAAATGCAAAAGGTGTTGTCCTCGTCAGCTACAAAGGTTTAACCGTTGCTCAGGATACAAAACTTCGTCGTAATTTGCGCGAAGCTGGCGTTTCCTATCATGTTGTAAAGAACACAATGCTCCGCTTTGCGGCCAAGGAAACTGGCCTGGAAGATTTATCACAGTATTTAGAAGGGACAACTGCTATGGCGTTGTCTTTAGAAGATGCTGTTGCTCCAGCCAAAGTTATCAGCGATTTCATCAAGGAAAACAAACTTGATAAAGCTGAAGTCCTGACAATCAAAGCTGGTATTGTCGAAGGAAAGATCATCGGAATCGAAGACGTTAAAGCACTCGCTGCTCTGCCGTCCCGCGAAGTCCTCATTGCCAAAGTACTTGGCAGCATGCAGGCTCCGATTTCCGGCATGGTCAACGTATTGCAGGGAACTATCCGCAATGCTGTTTATGTGCTTGAAGCTATTCGTCAGCAGAAAGAATCCGCATAACGCGTATTTGACTGTGTGAATAAAACAAAACAAAAAAATAAATACAATTTTGGAGGAATATTATAATGACTAAAGAAGAAATCATGCAAGCAATTGAGAACATGACAGTTCTCGAATTATCGGAATTAGTAAAAGCTATGGAAGAAAAATTTGGTGTGTCTGCTGCTGCTCCGGTAGCTGTAGCTGCTGCTGGCGGTGCTGCTGCTGGTGCTGCTGCTGAAGAAAAAACTGAATTTGATGTAATCCTTAAAGATGCTGGCGCTGGCAAAATCAACGTAATCAAAGTTGTTCGTGAAGCAACTGGCCTTGGCTTGAAAGAAGCTAAAGCAGTAGTTGATGGCGCTCCGGCTCCTGTAAAAGAAAAAATTGCAAAAGCTGATGCTGATGCACTCAAAGCTAAATTAGAAGAAGCCGGCGCAACTGTAGAAGTTAAGTAATTTACTTAACCCTTGCAAACGTATATGGCATTTAAAATTAAAGAGTACCATTCGGTACTCTTTAATTTTGTTATTACGTAGAAATTTTTATTGACATTATATATAAAGTGTGATATTATTCTTTATTACAGAATGCCGATGGTTTTCTATCAGGCAGATGGTGCGACTGACTATCGCAAATGACATACAGAATAAATAGAACGGAATAAAACGGATTGCATAGAAGCAAGGTGTCGAACAGGAGAAGGGCCTTGCCTTTTTAATGTTTCCTCATTTTCCGTTTATTTGTGCGTTAGCTGTGTGTTTTAGTCAAATTGGGCTAAGGGGTGAAGGATTTAATGTTCAATCCTGTTCCGGTGGGCAAAAGAACTAGGTATAGCTATGCAAAAATCAAAGAAGTCATGGATATGCCGCATCTTCTGGATATTCAAAGAAACTCCTATAAGTGGTTTTTGAAGGATGGTCTGCAGGAGATTTTTCATGATATTTCGCCAATTCAAGATTTCACGGGTAATCTGGTATTATCTTTCGAAAGCTTCAAATTAGGTGAACCGAAGTATGACATCGACGAATGTAAAGAACGCGACGTGACGCTCGCGGCGCCGCTTCGGGTAAATGTCCGTCTCATCAATCGCGAGACGGGTGAAATCAAGGAACAAGAAGTATTTATGGGCGATTTTCCGCTCATGACAGAAACAGGTACCTTTATTATTAATGGGGCTGAGCGTGTTATTGTAAGTCAGCTCGTACGTTCGCCAGGTGCATATTATGGCGAAACAATCGACCCTACGGGTAAAAAGTTGTACAATGCTACCGTAATTCCAAATCGTGGTGCATGGATCGAATTAGAGACCGATGCCAATGATGTGATTTCTGTAAGAATTGATAGAACGCGTAAACTGCCGGTAACGGTTTTGATTCGTGCCCTGGGCTATGGATCAAACTCGGCGATTACAGAGTTGTTTGATGATGATATTCGCATCCGGGCAACCCTTGAACGCGATAATACGGATTCAAAGGAAGAAGCTTTGGTAGAAATATACAAAAGACTTCGTCCGGGTGAACCTCCAACTGTAGATAATGCACAGCAACTGCTGAATTCGTTGTTTTTTGATCCAAAACGCTATGATTTAGCTACAGTGGGGCGTTATAAACTTACGAAAAAATTAGGCTGGAAGCGACGCCTGCTTGGCAAAAAACTGGCACAGCCTATTGTTGATAAAACGACGGGTGAAATCGTCCTTGCAGCAGATGTCGTTATTGATGAATCGATGCTGGAAATGATTGATGAAGCGCGTGAAGTTGCAATTTTCGGTGAGGATCATCTCATTGAACTCAAAGTGCAAACAAAGACTGACAACCCAATGAAGATGCTCTGCTCGCCGACGCTGGAATATCGCCATCGGACGATCACGATTCATGACATTATGGCTTCGGTCAACTACCTGTTGAATTTGATGGATGGTTATGGCAATACGGATGATATTGACCATTTAGGCAACCGTCGGGTACGTTCGGTAGGGGAACTGCTGCAAAACCAGTTCCGTATTGGTTTATCCCGTATGGAGCGCGTAGTCAAAGAGCGTATGACAATCCAGGACGTTGATGTGATTACGCCACAGGCCTTGATTAACATCCGGCCAGTAGTGGCTGCAATCAAAGAATTCTTCGGTTCCAGTCAGTTGTCCCAGTTCATGGATCAGCACAACCCACTCAGTGAACTTACGCATAAGCGCCGTCTGAGTGCACTTGGACCTGGTGGTCTGAGTCGTGAGCGCGCAGGCTTTGAAGTCCGCGATGTACACAACTCGCATTATGGGCGTATGTGTCCGATTGAAACCCCGGAAGGACCGAACATCGGTCTGATTGGTTCGCTGTCGACGTATGCGCGGATTAATGAATTTGGTTTTATGGAAACTCCATACCGTAAAGTCGATAAGGCAAATCACCGTGTTACGGAGGATGTGCGCTATCTGACAGCGGATGAGGAAGATGAACTGGTCATTGCCCAGGCCAATGAAAAACTGGATGATAATGACTGGTTTGTTGAAAGCCGGGTTACCTCTCGCTATAACGAAGAAACATTGCTGATGGCGTCGGATCGTGTCGATTATATGGACGTTTCGCCAAAACAGGTTGTGTCGATTGCAACCGCCATGATTCCATTCTTGGAAAACGATGATGCAAACCGTGCCCTGATGGGCGCGAACATGCAACGTCAGGCAGTGCCGCTGCTTAGGACGCAAGCGCCGCTTGTCGGCACAGGCATGGAGTATACGGCTGCCTGTGACTCCGGGGTTATGATTTTGGCCCGCCGTGCTGGTACGGTTGAAAAAGTTACGGCCGATCAGATCCAGATTCGCACGGAAAAAGGCGATCTGGATGTTTACAAGCTACAGAAATACATGCGCTCCAATCAAGGAACCTGCATTAATCAGTTACCGATTGTCTATAAAGGCGATCAGGTTTTGGAAAAGCAGCCGATTGCGGATGGTCCGGCAACGGATCATGGCGAATTAGCCCTTGGCTATAACATCATCGTGGCCTTTATGCCATGGGAAGGTTATAACTATGAAGATGCTATTTTGCTCAGTGAAAAAATTGTAAAAGAAGATATTTATACCTCCATTCATATTGAAGAATATGAATGTGATGCTCGTGATACAAAGCTCGGACCGGAGGAAATCACGCGCGACATTCCAAACGTCGCCGAAGATGCACTGCGGGATCTCGATGAAGGCGGTATTATCTGCATCGGAGCTGAGGTCCGCCCGGGTGATATTCTTGTGGGCAAGGTTACGCCAAAAGGCGAAACGGAGCTTACAGCGGAAGAAAGACTTTTGCGGGCTATCTTTGGTGAGAAGGCACGCGAGGTTCGCGATACGTCATTGCGTGTTCCGCATGGTGAAGCCGGTAAAATTGTGGATGTTAAGATCTTCAGCCGGGAAAACAACGATGAACTGCCGCCGGGAGTAAATCATCTCGTGCGCGTTTATATCGCCCAGAAACGAAAAATTTCTGTAGGGGATAAGATGGCGGGTCGTCATGGTAACAAGGGTGTCGTTTCACGCATTATGCGTGAAGAGGATATGCCATTCTTGCCGGATGGCACACCGGTAAATATTGTTCTCAACCCGCTCGGTGTACCATCGCGTATGAACATCGGACAGGTGCTGGAAACGCATCTTGGCATGGCTGTTAGAGCCTTAGGAATGCAGATTAAAGCTGGTGATCCTACGGTTGAATCGCGTCTGCGTTCAATCGGCTATGATGTCGAGACGAATGGGATGCCGAAACCGGATACGGCTGGACTGCATATTGCAACACCGGTATTTGATGGAGCGCACGAAACAGAAGTCTTTAATACGCTGCGTGCTGCCGGACTTCGCGATGACGGCAAGACTGTCCTTTACGACGGACGTACTGGTGACCCGTTTGAAAATCCGGTAACTGTCGGCTGCGTATATATGCTGAAACTGCATCATTTGGTAGATGATAAGATTCATGCCCGTTCAACCGGTCCGTACTCCCTTGTTACGCAGCAGCCACTCGGCGGTAAAGCTCAGTTTGGCGGCCAGCGTTTCGGAGAAATGGAAGTGTGGGCACTTGAAGCCTACGGTGCAGCTTATACATTGCAGGAAATCCTGACCGTTAAATCCGATGATGTTGTCGGCCGAGTCAAGACCTACGAAGCGATTGTTAAAGGTGAAAACATTCCGGAACCGGGCGTGCCTGAGTCGTTTAAGGTATTGATTAAAGAATTACAGAGCATCGGGCTTGATATTAAAGTCCTTTCTGAAGATGCCCAGGAAATCATGATTAACGATGCAGATGAAGACATCAATGAAACAGCAAAAGAACTGGAAATCGATGTAAAGGGTATTGATCCGAAGGCTGATAAACCATCAGTTGCGGCTGATCTTGAACTTTATCCGGAAACCAGCGATGCTGTAAATGATGATAATGGCGATGATATCATTGCTGAACTTGGCAATATGGGTGCCTCAGAAGACGATCAAGACGGAGTTGGCACAGGGGCTGACCTGGATTTTGACGACATAGTCGGCGACGACTCTGATAAATAGAAGGGAGTGATACCTCCTTGTTGGATGTAAACAATTTTGATTCAATGCGAATAGGGCTTGCATCGCCGGATAAGATCAGAGACTGGTCTTATGGTGAGGTTAAAAAGCCAGAAACAATTAATTATCGTACTCTTAAACCAGAACGTGATGGGTTGTTCTGTGAAAAGATCTTTGGACCGACACGTGACTGGGAATGTCATTGTGGAAAGTATAAACGGATCCGCTATAAAGGGATTATCTGCGATCGTTGCGGCGTAGAAGTTACGCGCTCCAAGGTTCGCCGTGAACGCATGGGACATATTGAACTCGCCGCGCCGGTATCTCATATTTGGTATTTTAAGGGGATCCCAAGTCGGATGGGCTTAATTCTCGATATTTCCCCGCGTTCTTTGGAAAAGGTCTTGTATTTTGCCTCTTACATTGTGCTTGACCCGGCAGATACGCCGCTGATGAAAAAACAGCTGCTGACGGAAAATGAGTATCGTGAACACCGGGCTAAATATGGTGCATCCTTTAAAGTAGGCATGGGAGCAGAAGCTGTACAGCGCCTGCTCGAAGAACTTGATCTGGAAAAGATGAATGATGATCTTCGTCAGGAACTCAAGGAAGTGAGCGGACAGCGTAAAATACGCGCGATCCGCCGCCTTGAAGTGGTAGAAGCTTTCCGTAAATCAGGCAATCAGCCGTCCTGGATGATACTCGATGCCGTCCCGGTAATACCACCGGAGTTGCGCCCAATGGTACAGCTCGACGGTGGCCGGTTTGCTACCTCTGACCTGAATGATCTTTATCGCCGTGTAATCAACCGTAACAATCGCTTGAAACGACTGCTGGATCTTGGTGCGCCAGATATCATTGTTCGCAATGAAAAACGCATGCTGCAGGAAGCCGTCGATGCACTGATTGACAATGGCCGCCGTGGGCGTCCGGTAACGGGCCCAGGGAATCGTCCACTTAAATCCCTCAGTGATATGCTCAAAGGGAAGCAGGGGCGTTTCCGCCAGAATCTGCTCGGTAAACGTGTTGACTATTCCGGCCGTTCCGTAATCGTTGTCGGTCCTGAACTCAAATTGCATCAGTGTGGTCTGCCGAAGGAAATGGCACTGGAACTGTTTAAACCATTTGTAATGAAAAAGCTTGTTAACGCAGGTTTTGCCCATAATATCAAGTCAGCTAAACGGATGGTAGAGCGCGTTCGTCCAGAGGTTTGGGATGTACTTGAGGAAGTAATCAAAGAGCATCCGGTTCTCTTGAACCGTGCTCCGACGCTGCATCGACTGGGGATTCAGGCTTTTGAACCGGTTCTGACGGAAGGCCGGGCACTGAAGCTGCATCCGCTTGCTTGTACGGCTTATAATGCCGACTTTGATGGTGACCAGATGGCAATCCATCTGCCGCTGTCAGCAGAAGCTCAGGCGGAAGCCAGGGTGCTGATGCTTGCCGCCAATCATATTCTTGCGCCGAAAGATGGTCGTCCGATCATCGTGCCAACGCAGGATATGGTTCTCGGATCTTATTATCTGACGATAGTGAAACCGGGAGCGCTTGGTGAAGGTAAAATGTTTACTGGCATCAATGAAGCATTGTTGGCTTACCAGGAAAAGGAACTGTCGCTGCAGGCACAGATCCAGACCCGGATTGATGGCTACGGGCTTGTTAAAACAACATTGGGTCGCATGATTTTCAATGAAATTTTGCCACCGGAAATCCGTTACTTCTATCAGGAAAAGGATATGAAGCAGTGGTGTCTGGGAATCCTGATGAACAAAAAAGAACTTGGCCGTCTGGTTGCCAAATGCTATGAGCATTTTGGCGGCAGTAAGACAGCTACGGTTATCGACAATGTCAAAAATCTTGGCTATCATTACGCCTGCATTGCAGGGATGACAGTTGCGATTTCCGACATAATCATTCCGCCAGAAAAGAAAGAAATTCTTGCGGCAACCGAAAAGCTGGTCAATACGATTGAACGTCAGTTCAGCCGTGGGTTGATAACAGATGATGAACGCTATAATAAGGTCATTTCCCTTTGGACGAAAGCCACCGATGATGTAACGGATGCCATGATGAAAAACATGGATGATTTCAATCCGATTTACATGATGGCTGACTCTGGCGCCCGTGGTAACAAACAGCAGATGCGTCAGCTTGCCGGGATGCGTGGCCTGATGGCCGATCCGTCCGGTAAGATTATCGATTTGCCGATCAAAGCGAATTTCCGTGAAGGTCTTACGGTATCCGACTACTTCATCTCCTCCCATGGTGCCCGTAAAGGCTTGGCCGATACCGCACTGCGAACAGCTGACTCCGGCTATTTGACAAGACGACTTGTCGATGTAGCCCAGGATGTCATTGTCCGTGAAGATGACTGCGATGTCGTGGGGGTAAATCTTGTTCATGAACGAGCCAGACTGGCATCGTCAACGAAGCAGGCATTGGAAGTATTGAAAGATACGCTGCTTGATCGTTTGCTGGGTGCGGACGTGCTCAATCCACAGACCGGTGAGATTCTCTTTCCGGCTGACACGGCACTTGATGAAGAAGCTATGCAGGTAATCGGAGAGCACGGTGTGGCTGAAATTGTCGTCAGAGGTTCTTCTATTTCAACGGAAGCTGTAATCAGCAATGCCATGTTGTCAGAAACCATTTCACTTGGTGCTCCGGAAGAAGCCGTACGGACAGCAATCAAAAAATCCATGATTCGGGAAATGCTGGGCAAGGATACGACCGACACTGTGCTTAACAGCCAGGGGGAAGAAATTGTTCCGGGCAATACGCCGCTTACTGAGGCCTATATTGAAGCTGTTTTGGCCAGCGATGCAAAAGAAGTCAAGGTTCGCAACAACAATGTTCGCGGAATTGAAGTCGAAGCAATCAAAGAGGGCAACGGTATTATTGAATCTCTTAAAGACCGTATTGTGGGCCGTGTTTTGGCGGAAGATATTATCAACGCCGAAACTGGAGAAAAAGTTGCATCGCTTAATGATTCCATTACGGAAGAATTGGCGGATGATATCTGCAAGGTCAGAGAAAGAGTTACAATCCGCAGCGTGCTGACATGTAAGTCACAGTTTGGTGTCTGCATCAAGTGCTATGGCCGTGATCTGGCAAATGCAACGCAGGTTGATGTCGGCGAAGCGGTTGGTATTATTGCTGCTCAGTCCATCGGTGAACCGGGTACACAGCTTACCATGCGTACCTTCCATACCGGCGGTGTTGCCGGGGATGATATCACCCAGGGTCTGCCGCGTGTCGAAGAATTGTTTGAAGCACGCAAGCCGAAACATCATGCAATTATTGCTGAAATTGAAGGCCGGGCAGAAGTTAAGGATATCAAAGGCATGCGTAAGATTACAGTTTATCCGGAATCTGGTGAAGAACGCATCTATACTATACCGTATGGGTCCCGTATTGTCGTCAAAGATGGCGGGATGATTCATCCGGGTTCGAAGCTCACAGAAGGTTCGATCAACCCACATGATATTCTTCGCGTCTGTGGTCTTCGTGAAACACAGCGTTATCTGGTATATGAAGTGCAGAAAGTATACAAATCTCAGGGCGTTGAAATCAACGATAAACACATCGAAGTTATGGTTCGTCAGATGCTTCATAAGGTAAAAATTGAAGAATCCGGTGATACGGAATTCCTTCCAGGTGAATACGTTGATATGAATACGTTCGAAGCGGCTAACATGAAGGCGATTGAAAACGGCGGGGAACCGTCCGTTGCCCGTCCGATCCTCTTGGGGATTACGAAGGCCTCGCTTGCTACAGATTCCTTCTTGTCAGCAGCATCTTTCCAGGAAACAACTCGTGTCCTGACCGATGCCGCTATCAAAGGAAAAGTAGATCCGCTGATCGGTCTTAAAGAAAATGTTATTATTGGGAAGCTCATCCCGGCTGGTACAGGCATGAGCCGATATCGTAACATCAAAATAGTCGATCCGGAACTTGTCGTTGCCACGGAGAATGTAGAAACTGAATAAACAGTAAAACTGTCGGTGAGGGATCAGCAATGATTTCTTGCCGACATTTTTTTGTAGGCCACTCCACTCTTAAATACGGGGAGCAGAGGATAGCTTGGTGAAAGATTTGCCGCTGCAATCTGTACATTTTCCAGGAAATCATGTATCATTAAAAGATGTGAGAACTTTACTTTTAAATCAAGAATAAAGGAGATGGAGTAATGAGTAATATAGATACGACATCGGTAAACGCTCTGCGCGTGCTCGCGGCAGATGCGGTGCAAAAAGCGAATTCGGGGCATCCGGGGCTGCCGCTTGGCAGCGCAGCGATGGCTTATGAATTATGGGCCAAGCATATGAATCATAATCCACAGAATCCAAAATGGGAAAACAGAGACAGGTTTGTTCTTTCCGGTGGGCATGGTTCGGCTCTGCTGTATTCATTGTTGCATATGTTCGGCTATGGATTGACTCTCGATGATTTGAAAAATTTCCGGCAAGATGGCTCGCTGACTCCGGGACATCCGGAATACGGACACACCATTGGCGTTGAGGCGACGACTGGTCCGTTAGGCGCTGGCATGGCGATGGCTGTTGGCATGGCCATGGCAGAAGCTCATTTGGCAGCGGTTTTGAACCGGCCGGAGTTCCCGGTTATCGATCACTATACCTTTGTTCTTGGCGGTGATGGCTGTATGATGGAAGGAATTTCTTCGGAAGCCTTTTCACTGGCAGGGACCCTCGGACTTGGTAAGCTGATTGTATTTTATGACAGCAATAAAATTTCGATTGAGGGCAGCACGGATTTGGCCTTTACGGAAAATGTACAAAAACGTATGGAAGCGTTTGGTTTTCAGATTATTACCGTTGAAGACGGCAATGATTTAGCAGAAATTGGGAAAGCTATTGAAGTAGCCAAAGCAGATAAAGCGCGACCAGCCTTTATTACGGTTAAAACTCAAATTGGCTATGGCTGCCCGGAAAAACAAGGAAAAGCCAGTGCTCATGGTGAGCCGCTTGGTGAAGACAATATCAAGGCGATGAAGGAAAACTTGAACTGGGAATCGCAGGAAGCCTTTTATGTACCGCAAGCCGTATATGACCATTATAAACAATTGGCTTCAAAAGGCGCTGCCACCGAAGCCCAGTGGAACAGCCTTTTTGCAGCTTATGCCGCTAAATATCCAGAAGCAAAAGCAATGTGGGACAAATTTTTTGGTGAAGTGGATGCCGAAGCATTGCTGGGCAATGAAGCTTTTTGGGCTTATGAAGATAAACCGCAGGCTACCCGTAACTTGTCTGGGATACTCATCAACCAGTTAAAAGACATTCTGCCAAATCTTTTTGGCGGCAGTGCGGACTTAGCACCGTCGAATAAAAGCCATATGAATGGCGAACCGGATTTCAGCAAAGAAAATTATGCTGGCCGCAATGTGCATTTTGGTGTGCGGGAGCTTGCTATGGCAGCTATCGGCAATGGTCTTGTCTTGCATGGTGGATTGAAAGCGTATGTATCGACGTTCTTTGTGTTCAGTGATTATGTAAAACCTATGGCCAGACTTTCTTCGCTGATGGGATTACCGTTGACCTATGTGTTGACACATGACAGCATTGGGGTCGGGGAAGATGGCCCGACGCATGAACCGATCGAACAGTTGGCGATGCTCAGAGCAATGCCAAACTTTAATGTGTTCCGCCCGGCGGATGCAGTGGAAACAGCTGCTGGCTGGTATTTGGCAGCAACCAGTAAAAATACCCCAACAGCGCTTGTATTGACAAGACAAAATCTGCCACAACTCGATGGCAGCAGCAAAGCAGCATTGTTAGGCGCTTATGTTTTGGCTGATTCCAAAAAACAGCAGCCAGATGGCATTTTAATTGCCAGCGGTTCCGAGGTTTCACTGGCGTTGGCCGCTAAAGAACTTTTGGCAGCAGAAGGGCTTGATGTGCGGGTCGTGAGCATGCCGTGCATGGATTTGTTTGAACAGCAACCGGCAGCTTATAAAGAAGAAGTTTTACCGAAGCAGATTCGGGGCAGAGTTGCGATTGAAGCTGGGGCTGATTTCGGCTGGGGTAAATATGTGGGCCTTGACGGTGATGTGGTGACAATGAAAGGCTTTGGCGCCTCGGCACCGGCTGAGATATTGTTTAAGAAATTTGGTTTTACCGCAGAAAATGTTGCGGCAACAATGAAAAAAGTATCAGCCGCGTTGAAAAATTAATTCTATACAGGGCTGAAAAAATAAATGAAACAGGATGGTCAAAGCAGATCATCCTGTTTCATTTTTTGTATAAATGGCGAAACAGATCATACAAATAATAAATAATAGAAAATATCCGATGAATTATATAAAACTTCTCGAAAAAGAATAATTGTGCGTATATTTTTCCCTGCCAATATGCTATAATTCTGTTGATGATACACCAGGTTGCGTGTACATGAAAATATCGATAAAATAAGTGTTGACATTGATTTTAATAGATGATAATATGTATGAGTGCCTGAAAAAAGCATTCATTTGGTGGTATAGGAGTGAAGCAAATGTCGCTTGAAGCACTGAAAAATGGCAAGCGGGTGATCGGCATAAAACAAGTCACGAAGGCTGTGAATAAAGGTCTGGTGGGTTGCGTTTTTATTGCAGATGATGCTGATGTCAGAGTGTTACAGCCGCTCAGAGAGCTGTGCGGTGAAAAAAATGTTGCTACCGAAAATGTAGCGACAATGCTGGATCTCGGAACGGCTTGTTCGATCGAGGTCGGTGCAGCTGCGGCTGCAGTGTTGAAGTAGCTATTATTGTTAAAAATCTTGTCATTTTCCAAAGATTGTGATGGGGTTATTAAATAATAAATTTTCATTTGAAGGAAGGAGGTGCATGTATGCCTACAATTAATCAGTTAGTTCGCAAGAGCAGACAGAGCATGCAGGAAAAATCCACAGCACCAGCTTTGAAGAATTGCCCACAGAAACGTGGCGTTTGCACAAGAGTTTATACAACAACTCCGAAGAAACCAAACTCCGCGCTTCGTAAAGTTGCCCGTGTTCGTTTAACGAACAGCATTGAAGTAACAGCTTACATCCCGGGTATCGGTCATAATCTTCAGGAACATAGTGTTGTTTTGATTAGAGGCGGACGTGTAAAGGATTTACCAGGTGTTCGTTACCATATCATCCGTGGTTCGTTAGATACTGCAGGTGTTCAGGATCGTGCCCAGTCGAGATCAAAATACGGTGCAAAACGCGCTAAAGCTAAGAAAAAATAATGCGGATTCCGCAATGAAGATTAATGAGTGAGGAGGGATTCCGATGCCAAGAAAAGGTTCAGTACCTAAACGCGATGTGTTGCCGGATCCGGTATACAATTCGAAAATCGTAACAAAATTCATCAACAAAATCATGCTTTCGGGCAAAAAAGGCGTTGCTGAAAGAGTTGTCTATGATGCATTTGAAAGCATCAGAGCAAAAACTGGCAAAGATCCTTTGGAAGTTTTTGAAACAGCTTTAAAAAATGTAATGCCAGTCCTGGAGGTTCGTGCTCGCCGTGTCGGCGGTGCCAACTATCAGGTTCCGATTGAAGTTCGTCCGGATCGCCGTATGACTTTGGGAATTCGTTGGATCGTAAACTACGCTAGACTTCGTGGTGAAAAGACAATGAATGAAAGACTTTCTGGTGAATTGATGGACGCTGCTAACAATACGGGCGCAGCAATCAAGAAAAAAGAAGATACTCATAAGATGGCTGAGGCTAATAAAGCATTTGCTCATTATCGTTGGTAGTATCTGAAAATTAAGGAGCGATGTAATAGTGGGCAGAGAGTTTTCACTTGAAAAAACTCGTAATATAGGAATTATGGCGCATATTGATGCCGGTAAAACCACTACTACGGAACGTATTCTCTTCTATACAGGTAGAGTTCATAAGATTGGTGAAGTTCATGAAGGCGCTGCCACGATGGACTGGATGGCTCAGGAGCAGGAAAGAGGTATTACTATTACTTCGGCTGCGACAACTTGCCACTGGAAAGATCATCGTATCAACATCATTGACACACCAGGCCACGTTGACTTTACAGTTGAAGTAGAACGTTCTCTTAGAGTGCTTGACGGTGCTGTTGCTGTTCTGACAGCTAGAGGTGGCGTTGAACCACAGACTGAAACCGTATGGCGTCAGGCTGAAAAGTACAATGTACCGCGTATGGCTTACGTCAACAAAATGGACATCACAGGCGCAGATTTCTTCAATGTTATCAAAATGATGAAAGAACGTCTGAATGCCAATGCAGTAGCTATTCAGCTTCCGATCGGTGCAGAAGATAATTTCCAGGGAATTGTTGACCTCGTTAAAATGGATGCCATCATCTATGAAGATGACCTTGGCAAAGTTGCTGACGAAGTCGGAATTCCAGAAGATATGCAGGAAATTGCTGAAGAATATCGTCAGAAGATGCTCGACGCAATTGCTGAGTTTGACGATGATCTCATGATGAAATATCTTGAGGGCGAAGAAATCAGCGAAGCTGAAATCAAAGCTGCCATTCGTAAAGCTACCATTGCTTGTAAGATGACACCGGTTACTTGCGGTACTTCTTACAGAAATAAAGGCGTACAGCCGATGATTGATGCAGTTATCGACTACATGCCGGCACCAACCGATATTGCGGCTATTAAAGGCGTGAATCCGGACGACGGTGCAGAAGACAGCCGTCCGTCAAATGACAGCGAGCCGTTCTCGGCTTTGGCTTTCAAGATCATGACAGATCCGTATGTTGGTAAACTTGCATTCTTCCGTGTGTACTCCGGTACACTGTCTTCGGGATCGTATGTATACAATTCCACTAAAGGCAAGAAAGAACGCATTGGCCGTATTCTCCAGATGCATGCAAACCATCGCGAAGAAATCACTGAAGTTTACAGTGGTGATATTGCGGCAGCTGTAGGCCTGAAGGATACGACAACAGGCGATACGCTTTGCGATGAAAACGCACCGATCATTCTTGAATCGATGGTGTTCCCGGACCCGGTTATCTCCGTTGCGGTTGAACCGAAAACGAAAGCTGACCAGGAAAAAATGGGTATCGCTTTGCAGAAACTTGCAGAAGAAGATCCGACATTCCGTGTAGCAACTGATCATGAAACCGGACAGGTAATTATTTCCGGCATGGGCGAGCTGCATTTGGAAATTATCGTCGATCGTATGCTGCGTGAGTTCAAAGTGGAATGCAACGTTGGTAAGCCACAGGTTGCTTATCGCGAAACCATCCGCAAAACAGTCAAGTCCGAAGGCAAGTTCGTCCGCCAGTCCGGTGGTCGCGGTCAATACGGTCATTGCTGGCTTGAACTCGTTCCGCAGGAACCGGGTGTTGGCTTCAGCTTTGAAAACAAAGTTGTCGGTGGTGCAATTCCGAAAGAATTCATCAATCCGATTGAAGCTGGTATCAAGGAAGCTATGGAAAGCGGCGTAGTAGCCGGTTATCCTGTAGTTGACATTAAAGCAATCGTCTATGACGGTTCCTTCCATGATGTCGATTCCTCGGAAATGGCGTTTAAAATTGCAGGTTCGATGGCATTTAAATCCGGTTGCCAAAAGGCGACACCGGTATTGCTTGAACCGTATGTAAAAGTCGAAGTCATTGTTCCAGAAGAATACATGGGCGATGTAATCGGCGACGTAAATGCACGACGCGGTCGTATGGAAGGTATGGAAGCTCGCAACGGGGCTCAGGTCATCAATGCGTTCGTACCGCTTTCTGAAATGTTCGGCTACTCGACGGATTTACGTTCAAAAACTCAGGGTCGTGGGAACTACTCCATGGAAGTTGCTTACTATGATGAAGTTCCTAAAAATATATCAGACAATATTGTCGCTAAAATTAAAGGCGAATAAGGGAGGAAATTACCTAAATGGCTAAACAAAAGTTTGAAAGAACAAAACCACATGTTAACATCGGTACAATCGGTCACGTTGACCATGGCAAGACTACTTTGACAGCTGCTATCACTAAAGTGTTGGCGGCCAAAGGCGGCGCTGACTTCATGGATTACTCCATGATCGACAAAGCACCGGAAGAAAGAGAACGTGGTATCACGATCAACACATCCCACGTTGAATATGAAACTGAAAAAAGACATTATGCTCACGTTGACTGCCCGGGCCATGCTGACTATGTAAAGAACATGATCACTGGTGCCGCACAGATGGATGGAGCTATCCTTGTAGTAAGTGCAGCTGACGGCCCTATGCCGCAGACTCGCGAACACATCCTCTTGTCCCGTCAGGTTGGCGTGCCGGCTATGGTCGTTTTCTTGAACAAAGCTGACATGGTAGATGACGAAGAATTGCTTGAATTGGTTGAAATGGAAGTTCGTGAACTTCTTTCCAGCTATGATTTCCCAGGCGATGACATTCCGGTTGTAACTGGTTCCGCTCTGAAAGCTCTCGAAGGCGATGCTGCTTACGAAGCTAAAATCATTGAACTCATGGATGCCGTTGATGAATACATCCCGACTCCAGTTCGTGATACAGACAAACCTTTCTTGATGCCGGTCGAAGATGTCTTCACAATCACTGGCCGTGGTACTGTTGCTACAGGTCGTGTTGAACGTGGCGAAATCAAAATGGGCGACGTTATCGAAATCGTTGGGATGGAAGAAGAATCTAAGTCCACAACAATTACAGGTATTGAAATGTTCCGTAAAATGCTTGATAGTGCAGTTGCTGGCGATAACATCGGCGCTTTGCTCCGTGGTGTTGACCGTAAAGATATCCAGCGCGGCCAGGTTCTCGCTAAACCGGGTTCCATTAAACCGCACACGAAATTCCAGGCGCAGGTTTACGTATTGACGAAAGAAGAAGGCGGCCGTCATACTCCGTTCTTCACAAACTACCGTCCGCAGTTCTACTTCCGTACAACTGACGTAACAGGCGTTTGCAACTTGCCGGAAGGCACTGAAATGGTTATGCCTGGCGATAACATCGAAATGGACATCGAATTGATCACTCCGATTGCTATCGAAAAAGGCTTGCGTTTCGCTATTCGTGAAGGCGGCCATACAGTTGGCGCCGGCCGTGTAATCGAAATCAAAGAATAATTCAATAACAAGTTTTGTGTAGGGGCGGCGATCTCGTCGCCCTTATATAAAGGTTTTAGGTACCCTAATGCGATGACGTGGTAGATTGCTCGCATTTGCGAGGGAACTAGCGCGGAGAAATGTCTGGATCTGGAATCCGGGCGATAAGGAGGAAATATACATTGTCTAAACAACAAAAAATTAGAATTCGTTTAAAAGCTTATGATCATAAGATCCTCGATCAGAGTGCAGTGAAAATTGTTGATACTGCAAAGAGAACGGGTGCGATGGTATCCGGTCCAATTCCACTCCCTACTGAAAAGAACATCTTCACAATTTTACGTTCTCCACATGTCAACAAGGATTCGCGTGAACAGTTCGAAATGAGAACGCATAAACGTCTGATTGACATCTTAGAACCAACTTCCAAAACCGTAGACGCTTTGATGCGCTTGGATTTGCCAGCTGGTGTGGATATCGAAATAAAATTGTAAGAGGAGGTGGAATGAATGTCTAAAGCGATTTTAGGTAAAAAACTTGGTATGACTCAGATCTTTACTGAAAACGGAGTAGTAGTTCCGGTTACAGTCGTTGAAGCCGCTAAAAACGTTATCGTTCAGAATAAAACGATCGAAAACGATGGCTACTATGCTGTACAGTTGGGATTTGGTGCAATAAAAGAATATAAAGTAACGAAACCAATGAAGGGTCATTTCGCAAAATCTGGCGTTACGCCGGTGAAGTACATCCGCGAAATGCGTTTGGCAGATGCTTCTGAATACAAAGTCGGTGATATGATCGGCGTTGACATATTTAGTGCTGGCGAATTAGTTGACGTTACAGGTACAGCGAAGGGCAAAGGGTTTGCCGGTACTATCAAACGTCATAACTTCGCTTGTGGTCCTATGGGCCATGGATCTAAATCTCATCGTGAACCGGGTTCCACGGGTGCGATGATCAGCGGTCACGGCGGACGTGTGCTTAAAGGTAAGAAATTACCGGGTCACATGGGCGGCCAGCGAGTTACTTTACAGCGCCTGAGCGTTGTAAGAGTAGATGCAGATCGCAACTTGCTCTTGATCAAAGGTGCTATTCCGGGTCCTAAGAATAGCCTTGTAATGATTAAAAACACGATTAAACCGGGTAAAAACTAATTGGAAGGAGGATATGCTATATTATGCCTAAAGTAGCAATTTATACAGTCGCTGGACAACAGACTGGCGATTTAGAATTAAATGAAAGCGTATTCGGCGTTGAAGTGAATGAAGCACTCATTCATCAGGCGGTTGTTATGCAGCTGGCAGCACAGCGTCTTGGTACGCATGCAACAAAAACTAGAGGTCTTGTTCGCGGCGGCGGACGCAAACCTTGGAAACAAAAAGGCACAGGCCGCGCACGCAGCGGAAGCACACGTTCCCCGATCTGGGTTGGCGGTGGTACGGTTTTCGGACCGACTCCTCGTTCGTATGCTTTCAGAATGCCACGCAAACAGCGTCGTCTGGCAATTAAATGCGCTTTGTCTGACAAAGTGCAGAGCGGTGATTTTGTTGTTTTAGAAAACCTCGACTTCGCAGCTCCGAAGACAAAAGACGTTGTAAAAATGTTGAATGACTTCAGCGTTGATAAGAAAGTTCTGCTCGTTACAGCTGAAACAGTTGAAAATGTAGAAAAATCTTCGCGCAATATCCCTGGTGTAAAAGCTATCAGCTCTTGTGGATTGAATGTATATGATATTTTGAATCATAACAAACTCTTCATAACAAAAGATGCAATTACACGTATTGAGGAGGTACTTGCATAATGAACGCACGCGATATCTTGATCCGTCCGCTTATCACGGAAAGAACGACACAGCTGATGGCTGAAGGCAAATATGTATTTGTTGTTGCAAAAGCAGCAAATAAAATTGAAATCAGCAAAGCTGTTGCCGAAATCTTCAAAGTGAAAGTTGATTCGGTAAATACAGTAAATGTAACTGGTAAAGTGAAACGCATGGGACGTCACATCGGTAAACGTTCTGATTATAAAAAAGCAATTGTAAAGCTTGCAGCTGGAGAAACAATCGAATTCTTCGAAGCGTAAGATCTTTTGTAAAGGAGGTAAATTAAGTGGCAATAAAAAGTTTTAAACCATATTCTGCAGGCCGAAGATTTATGACAGTGGCTTCCTTTGATGAAATCACGACAAATAAGCCTGAGAAATCCCTCGTTGAAAAACTCAAAAAACATGGCGGCCGTAACCAGCAGGGTCGTTTGACGGTAAGACATCAAGGCGGCGGACATAAGCGTTTGTATCGTATCATCGATTTCAAACGCACGAAAGACGGTGTTCCGGCTCGCGTAGCGACGATCGAATATGATCCGAACCGCAGTGCCCGCATTGCGCTCTTAAACTATATGGACGGTGAAAAACGCTATATCCTCGCGCCTAACGGCTTAAAAGTAGGGGATCAGGTTGTATCGGGTCCGGATGCTGACATCAAGCCGGGTAATGCTCTTCCAATCAAGAACATTCCAGTAGGTACGATGATTCATAATATTGAATTGAAAATCGGCAAAGGTGGTCAGCTTGTTCGCAGTGCTGGAACCAGTGCTCAGCTGATGGCGAAAGACGGTGACTATGCACTTCTCCGTATGCCTTCTGGCGAGCTCCGTAAAGTTCATATCAACTGCCGTGCAACAATCGGTCAGGTTGGTAACTTGGAACATGAAAACATCACGATCGGTAAAGCCGGCCGTTCCCGTTGGATGGGCATTCGTCCTGAAAACCGCGGCGTAGCGATGAATCCGAATGACCATCCACATGGTGGTGGTGAAGGCCGTAGCCCGGTTGGCCGTAAACATCCTGTTACTAAATGGGGTAAATGTGCTATGGGCGCGAAAACTCGCCGTAAAAAAGCCTCTGACAAGTTGATTGTTAAGAAGCGCACGAAATAAGATATTGGTATAGAAGAACGGACAGGCAGCCGGTAGCGGCCTGCCTGAGGCGAAAGGAGGACACATTTTGTCCAGATCAATTAAAAAAGGACCTTACATTCACCCTAGCGTAATGAAAAAAATTGACGCTATGAATGCAGTGGATGAAAAAAAGGTTATTAAAACTTGGTCGCGCAGTTCAACAATTCTGCCTACATTTGTCGGCCATACAATTGCAGTTCATGACGGCCGTAAACATGTGCCTGTATATGTAACTGAAGATATGGTAGGTCACAAACTCGGCGAATTTGCGCCGACTCGTACGTTTAAAGGTCATTCCGGCGAAGAAAGACGTACATCACTTAAGTAATTTGCCGAAAGGAGGATCCTCTGTGGAATCTAAAGCAGTAGCAAAATACGTTCGCGTAGCTCCTCGTAAAGTTCGTGTTGTTATGGACTTGATCCGTGGCAAGAACATCGGAGAAGCACTTGCGATCTTGAAATTCACACCAAAAGTTGGTGCTGATGTAATAGAAAAAGTATTGAAATCAGCTGTAGCAAATGCTGAGCACAATTTTGATATGAATGTTGATAAGCTTTATGTGGCTTCGGCATTTGTTGATCAGGGCCCAACATTGAAACGCATTCATCCGCGTTCCCGTGGGCAGGCGTTCAAAATTTTGAAACGCACGTCACATGTTACAGTTGTTGTAAAAGAAAGGTAAGAAGGAGGGAAACGAATTGGGTCAAAAAGTTAATCCACATGGTATGCGCCTTGGTATTGTAAAAACTTGGGATGCTAAGTGGTATGCAGATAAAGATTATGCAGCAAACCTGCATGAAGACATAAAAATTCGTGCGTATTTGAAGGCAACTCTTCAGATCGCCGGTGTATCGAGAATCGAAACCGAACGTTCGAAAAATCGTTTGAAATTGACGATTCATACGGCAAAACCAGGTATGGTTATCGGCCGCGGCGGTTCGGGAATCGAACAGCTCAAAGGTGGTTTAAAGAAATTTACTGCCAAACATGTTGATATCAATATCGCTGAAATCAAACAGCCGGATATGGATTCTACATTAGTAGCAGAAAATATCGCAGCTCAGCTGGAACGCCGTATCGCTTTCCGTCGGGCAATGAAACAGGCTGTAACACGCACGATGCGTATTGGGGCTAAAGGCATTAAGATTACCTGCGGTGGTCGTCTCGGCGGAGCTGAAATTGCCAGAAGCGAATCTTATCGCGAAGGCAGTATTCCTCTTCATACACTGAGAGCGGATATTGACTACGGTACAGCTGAAGCTCATACGACTTACGGCCGCATTGGTGTAAAGGTATGGATCTTTAAAGGAGAAGTTCTTCCTGAAAAGAAAAGACCTGTAGCTGCTGCCGTTGTTGAAGGGAGCGAAGCGTAATGTTATTACCAAAGAGAGTAAAATATCGCAAGCAGTTCCGTGGACGTATGAAAGGTAAAGCCAACAGAGGCAATACCGTTAGCCATGGCGACTTCGGTCTCCAGGCTTTGGAACCAGCTTGGGTTACAAATAGACAGATTGAAGCAGCCCGTATCGCAATGACACGTTATATCAAACGTGGCGGACAGGTATGGATCAAAATTTTCCCGGACAAGCCGGTAACGGCTAAACCTGCTGAAACTCGTATGGGTAGTGGTAAAGGTTCGCCGGAATACTGGGTAGCCGTTGTGAAACCAGGACGTATTATGTTTGAAATGGATGGTGTTTCGGAAGAAGTTGCTAAAGAAGCAATGCGCCTTGCGGCTCACAAGCTCCCAATCAAAACAAAATTCGTTACACGTGAACAAACTCAACAGCAAGCAGAGGGCGGTGAAGTAAATGAAGGTTAATGATATACGTGATATGAGTACTGGCGAACTTAACCAAAAACTTGCTTCGCTTAAAGAAGAGCTATTTAACCTCAGATTTCAACTTGCTACTGGGCAGCTTGAAAACCCAATGCGTATCAAAGAAGTAAAAAAGACAATTGCCCGTATAAAAACAGTTCAGCGTGAACAGGAAATTAAAGCGTAAACCTATTTAAACGGCAAATGATATGCAGAGGAAGGAGGCTCCACTGATGAGCGAAACAAGAAATGAGCGCAAGACTAAAATTGGTAAAGTCGTAAGCGATAAAATGGAAAAGACAGTGGTAGTTGCTGTAGTCGATCTCGAACAGCACCCGCTTTATAAAAAGGCAGTTAAGAAAACTGTAAAATTCAAAGCCCATGATGAAAACAACGATGCTCACACTGGCGATACGGTTTCTATTATGGAAACTCGTCCGTTGTCCAAAGACAAACGCTGGAGAGTCGTTGAAGTTCTTCAAAGAGCAAAATAAGATTTTTTCTGATTTTGCATCTTAGCTGAGAATTTTAAGAAGGAGGTAAAACAATGATTCAACAACAAACAATGCTTAATGTTGGTGATAACAGCGGTGCTAAGGAAATTATGTGCATTCGTGTGCTTGGTGGTTCTTACCGTAAATATGCCAACATTGGTGACGTAATTGTAGCTGCAGTTAAATCCGCATCTCCTGGCGGTCAGGTTAAAAAAGGTGATGTTGTTAAAGCTGTAGTTGTACGTTCTAAAAAGGGGTTGCGCCGTGTTGACGGTTCATATATTCGCTTTGATGAAAATGCAGCTGTTATAATCAAAGAAGATAAGACTCCAAGAGGAACTCGTATTTTCGGACCAGTAGCTAGGGAGTTGCGTGACAAAGATTTCATGAAAATCGTCTCACTAGCTCCGGAAGTAATTTAATAGTGAGGAGGTGCTAAGTTTGTCACTTAACAAATTGCATGTAAAAAAAGGTGATACGGTTCTCGTATTGTCTGGTAAAGATAAAGGCAAACAGGGTAAGGTCATTCAGGCGTTACCTAAAAAAGACAAAGTTGTAGTTGAAGACGTTAACAAAATCAAACGTCACACGAAACCTAACGCAAAGGCTCCGCAGGGCGGTATTATTACGAAAGAATCCCCGCTGCATGCTTCAAAAGTTATGGTTGTCTGCCCGGCTTGCTCTAAAGCAACCCGTATAGCAAAAAAAGAAGTCAATGGAAAGATGGTCCGCGTTTGCAAAAAATGCAGCGAGCTCATCGACCAGGCTAAATAATTTAGGAAGGAGGTATCTTGGTGGATAGATTACAAGAAAAATATCTGAAGGAAGTTGTTCCGGCCATGACTGAAAAATTCGGTTATAAGAACATAATGGAACTTCCTAAAGTTGAAAAAATCATCATTAACATGGGCGTTGGCGAAGCTGTCGGCAATCCGAAAGCTCTCGACGCTGCAGTTGCTGATATGACATTGATCTCTGGTCAGAAACCGCTTCTCACGCGTGCTAAGAAATCTTTGGCAGCATGGAAACTGCGTGAAGGTATGCCGATCGGCGCAAAGGTTACACTTCGTGGCGTTCGCATGCACCAGTTTTTAGATAAATTCATGAATGCTGCTTTGCCGCGTGTTCGTGATTTCCGTGGCATCAGTGCTAAAGCTTTTGACGGTCGAGGAAATTATTCCGTAGGCTTGAAAGAACAGCTGATTTTCCCGGAAGTTGAATATGATAAAATTGATAAAATCCGTGGCATGAATATCGTCATCGTCACAACGGCAAAGACAGATGAAGAAGCAAGAGAATTGCTCAGACTCATGGGAATGCCGTTCAGCGCATAAGAAGGAGGTACTGACTGTGGCCAAAAAGGCAATGATAGAAAAATGGAGCCAAGAACCAAAGTTCAAGGTTCGCAAGTACAACAGATGCAAAATCTGCGGTCGTCCACACGGCTATATGAGAAAGTTTGATATGTGCCGTATTTGCTTCAGAGAACAAAGCTACAAGGGTGCCGTTCCTGGCGTAACCAAAGCTAGCTGGTAATTAGAGAGAAAGAAAGGAGGATATCGATTTATGGTAATGACTGATCCTATTGCAGATATGTTAACTCGTTTGCGTAATGCAAACTCTGTTTTCCATGAAAAAGTTGAAATCCCGGGTTCCAAAATCAAAAAGGCAATTGCTGTCGTTTTGAAGGAAGAAGGATTTATTAAAGACTTCAAGTTTGCGGAAGATGATAAACAAGGTGTGCTTACACTGACGCTTAAATATGGTCCGGAACGTGAAAAAGTAATTACAGGCATTAAACGTATTTCCAAACCTGGTTTGCGTGCCTATGCAAAAAATGACCAGATTCCGCGTGTACTCGGCGGTCTCGGCATTGCAATTATTTCCACATCGAAAGGGATTATGAGTGACAAGCAGGCACGTCGTGCTGGTCTTGGCGGCGAAGTAATCGCTTACGTTTGGTAATTATATTTAAGGTTAGGAGGTGTACAGATGTCAAGAATTGGTAGAGCACCAATCGAAATTCCTGCAGGCGTAACGGTTACAATTGCAGAAGAAAATTTGGTGACGGTAAAAGGTCCGAAAGGCGAATTAGTTCGCACATGTCATAAAGACATGATCCTTAAAATTGAAGACAATGTCTTAACGGTAGCACGTCCGTCGGAAGATAAAATGCACAGATCGTTGCATGGTCTGACTCGTTCGCTGCTCAACAATATGGTACAGGGTGTTACAGCAGGTTTTGCGAAAACGCTTGAGATCAATGGTGTTGGTTACAGAGCGACAATGGCAGGCAAAAACCTCAACCTGGCACTGGGCTTTTCTCATCCGGTAGTAGTAGTACCGCCAGCAGGCATCACTTTGGAAGCACCGGCACAGAACAAGATTATTGTTTCCGGTATTGACAAAGAGGCCGTTGGTCAGGTTGCAGCTGAAATTCGTGGCTACAGAGAACCAGAACCTTACAAAGGTAAGGGTATTAAATATGAAGATGAAGTTGTCCGTCGCAAGGCTGGTAAAGCTGGCGCGAAAGGTAAAAAATAATCATCTTTAGAAGAAAGGAGTGACTATTTTGCTTCTTAAAGCAGATAAAAATAAATCTCGTCAGAGACGTCACTTAAGAGTTCGCAAACATATCTCCGGAACGGCTGCAAGACCTCGCTTGAACGTATTTCGCAGCCTGAGCAATATTTATGCGCAAGTGATTGACGATGAAAACGGTGTAACTTTGGTTGCAGCAAGTTCCAAAGATAAAGATTTCAACGGTTATGGCGGCAATGTTGAAGCAGCTAAAGCAATCGGTACAGCTGTTGCAAAACTCGCTTTGGCAAAAGGAATCAGCGAAGTCGTGTTCGACCGCGGCGGTTATATCTATCATGGCAGAGTTGCCGCTCTCGCCGAAGCAGCACGCGAAGCGGGCTTGAAATTCTAAGTTTGTAAAGGAGGTAAATGAATGGCCAGAATCGACTACAATACTCTCGAATTAGAAGAGAAAGTTGTATATATCAATAGAGTTGCTAAGGTTGTAAAAGGTGGTCGTCGTTTCTCGTTCAGCGCACTTGTTGTTGTCGGCGATAGAAACGGTCACGTTGGCGCAGGCTTGGGTAAAGCCGGTGAAGTTCCTGAAGCAATCAGAAAAGGCATCGAAGATGCAAAGAAGAATCTCGTAGAAGTTTCATTGGTGGGGAAAACAATTCCGCATCAGATTACCGGTATATTCGGCGCAGGCCGCGTTTTCTTGAAACCGGCTGCTAAAGGTACTGGTGTTATTGCCGGCGGTCCGGCCCGTGCAGTACTTGAACTTGCAGGTATTCACGATATCTTGACAAAATCCCTAGGTTCTTCCAATCCGAACAACATGGTTCGCGCTACACTCAAAGGCTTGGTTCAATTGAAAAAAGCTGAAGTAGTAGCAGAGCTCCGTGGTAAAACTGTTCAGGAACTTTTGGGTTAAGGAGGCATTTCAATGGCAAAACTGAAAATAACTCTTACCAGAAGCCTGATCGGCAGACCGGAAAATCAAAGAGCTACTGTTAAGGCTTTAGGGTTACGTAAACTCAATTCGTCAGTAGAACAAGAAGACAGCGCAACTGTTCGTGGCATGATCCACAAAGTTGAACATCTTGTTACAGTTGAAGAATTACAAGATTAAGTTCGAGGAGGTGTAAGTATGAATTTGCATGAATTATCACCAGCTCCAGGTTCGAAAAAAACCCGCACTCGTGTAGGTCGCGGTCTTGGTTCCGGACTCGGAAAAACATCTGGTAGAGGTCATAAAGGTCAGAATTCCCGTTCCGGCGGCGGTGTTCGCAGTGGTTTCGAAGGCGGTCAGATGCCGCTTTATCGCAGACTTCCGAAACGTGGTTTTAAAAATATTTTTGCTCAGCAGTTTGCTGAAGTAAATGTATCTTCACTCAATCGCTTTGAAGACGGAGCAACGGTAGATCCGGTAGCTCTCATCGAAGCTGGTATACTGAAGAACGTTCGCGACGGTATCCGTATTTTAGGTAATGGTGAAATCACGAAAAAGCTGACTGTAATAGCTAACGGCTTTACCAAATCTGCAGAAGAAAAGATCACAGCAGCAGGCGGAAAAGTAGAGGTGATCTAAGGTGCTTTCGGCCCTTGCGAACATCCTCAAGATCCCGGAACTCAAACAAAAGATCATGTTTACCTTGATCATGTTTGCAGTTTTTAGGTTAGGAACGCATATTCCTGTTCCGGGAGTCAATCCAGCTGTGATTGAACAGTTGTTCACAAACGGTAACCTTTTCGGGTTAATGGATTTGTTTTCCGGTGGTGCTTTGAGCAAGTTTTCAATTTTCGCAATGAGCATTACGCCTTATATCAATGCTTCCATCATCATACAGTTGTTGACGGTTGTGGTTCCGACACTGGAACAATGGTCTAAGGAAGGTGAAGAGGGTCACAAGCGAATCACCAAGGTTACGCGTTATTTGACAGTTGTATTAGCATTTCTCCAGGCCATAGGTATGGCGATCGGTCTGAAAGCGGCCGTTTTAAATCCAGGGTTTATGTCGATCCTGATTATTGCGATCACATTGACAGCTGGTACCACATTCTTGATGTGGGTTGGCGAACAGATTACAGCCAACGGCGTTGGTAACGGCATTTCGCTGATTATCTTTGCCGGTATCGTAGCTGCTCTGCCTAAATCGTTGGGAACGATTTATAAGTATTTACAAGCAGGTACCATTAGTTATTTTAATGTTGTTTTGTTTGTATTTATTGCGATTGCCATGATTGTATTCGTTATTGCGATACAGCAGGGGCAACGCAGAATCCCAGTTTCCTATGCGAAACGGGTTGTTGGCCGCAAAACATATGGCGGGCACTCTACACATATCCCGCTAAAGGTTAATCAGGCGGGAGTTATTCCAATAATCTTTGCGTCATCCGTGCTGATGTTTCCAGTAACCATTGCCCAGTTTGTTGATATTCCCTGGGTAAAAACAATTGCCGGTTATTTTGCGTGGGGGACACCGCTACAGACAGCGTGCTATGCGCTACTCATCCTATTCTTCACGTATTTCTACACCGCGGTTACTGTAAAGATATCGGATATGGCAGAGAATCTGAAAAAATACGGTGGTTTTATACCGGGAATTCGTCCTGGCAAGCCAACGGCAGAATATTTAGATCATGTTATGACTCGGATCACGCTTGCAGGGGCATTCTTCCTTGCTTTCATTGCTATACTGCCGAATGCGGTCGCATCAGCGACCGGCATTCAGGGCGTATACTTTGGCGGTACAGCACTCTTGATCGTTGTCGGGGTTGCACTTGACACAATGAAGCAGATTGAAGCGATGGTTGTAATGCGTCATTACCAAGGGTTCATGAAGTAGGGGAGGATATTTTGTATGCACATCCTGTTAATGGGACCGCCGGGGGCCGGTAAAGGTACTCAAGCGGCTAAGCTGGTGGAAGAGTTTCAGATTCCGCATATTTCTACAGGCGACATGTTCCGCGCTGCTGTAAAAGAAGGAACCGAACTTGGTAAGCAGGCGAAGGCATGTATGGATGCCGGACAGCTTGTGCCCGACCAAGTGACAATCGGAATTGTCAAAGAACGTTTGGCAAAACCGGACTGCAAACAAGGGTTTATCTTGGATGGCTTTCCAAGAACCGTAGACCAGGCAGAAGCACTCGATGGTATCCTGACAGAAATCGGCATCAAGCTCACCGGTACACTGAACATCAATGTACCAGCAGAAGCCTTGATTGATCGGGCTGTCGGACGCCGGATCTGCAAAAAATGCGGAGCCACATATCACGTGAAATTCAAGCCGACGGCGAAGGATGGAATCTGTGATGCATGTGGCGGCGAAACATATCAGCGTGCGGATGACAGCGAAGCGACGATGAAAAATCGTCTTTCGGTATATGAAGCACAGACAAAACCGTTGATTGACTACTACCAAAAGTCTGGCTTGTACAAGCAGATTGACGGCAGTCAGGCAATGGATACGGTATATGCTGATGTTGTTGCCAGTTTGCGGGTTTAAAATGTGTATCGGCAGACCAGGTGGTCATATTTCTGGATATGGTAAAATCACCGATCGATATATGCAAAGCTGCAGTGCAGTTCAAGCTTTTAAGTATTCAAGTGGAGATGCTGCCGAGGCTCTTTGGGCTGCGGCAGGACTTCACAAACTAAATAAAAATAATGTTGGGCATGGCATTGCGATAATGCAGAAAGCTCCTCAGATCCCGAATTCTGGTTCGGCCGGTCATGAGCCACGATTAAAATCTGGAATGACTTCAGCCCAACCAAGTTTAAAGAAGGGAGAAGCTCATGTCTAAACAAGATGTAATTGAAGTTGAAGGTAAAGTGCTTGAATCATTGCCAAATGCGATGTTCCAAGTCGAATTAGAAAATGGTCATGTTGTATTGGCACATGTTTCAGGCAAAATTCGCATGAATTTCATCCGTATTTTACCTGGTGATAAAGTTACAGTTGAACTTACGCCATATGACTTAACACGTGGCCGTATAACCTACCGTTTCAAGTAGTCGTATTGATGTCTGATGCAAAAACAGGCATCAGACGGATCAAATGACAATGTAAGAAAAGGGGGCATAACGCAATGAAAGTTAGACCGTCGGTTAAACCAATTTGTGAAAAATGCAAAGTAATAAAACGCAAAGGTCACGTAATGGTTATTTGTGAAAATCCGAAACATAAACAAAAACAAGGATAAGAGGAGGTGCTTGATATATGGCACGTATTGCCGGAGTAGATTTACCTCGTGATAAGAGAATCGAAATCGCTTTAACATATATCTTTGGTATAGGTCTCACGACTTCTAAACAGCTTTTAGCAACTACGGGCATCAATCCGGATACACGTACGCGTGATTTGACGGAAGACGAAGTTGCAAAAATTCGTGATGCTATTGATAAACAATGCACTGTAGAAGGCGATCTGCGCCGTGAACAGTCTTTGAACATCAAACGCTTGGTTGAAATCGGCTGCTATCGCGGCAGAAGACACCGCATGGGCTTGCCAGTTCGTGGACAGAACACGAAAAACAATGCTCGTACGCGTAAAGGCCCGAAAAAATCAGTAGCTGGTAAAAAGAAGTAAAGGAGGGGTAAACATTGGCAATTAAAAAAGCAACGCGGTCGAAGAAAAAAGTCCGCAAAAATATTGAGTTCGGTATTGCTCATATCCGTTCGACCTTCAATAATACAATTGTAACAATTACGGATAAAAGCGGTAATGCATTATCGTGGGCAAGTGCCGGTGGCCTTGGCTTCAGAGGCTCAAGAAAGAGCACTCCGTTTGCCGCACAGATGGCAGCAGAAGTTGCCGCTAAAGCAGCAATGGAACATGGCTTGAAACAGGTCGAAGTATACGTAAAAGGTCCTGGTTCGGGACGTGAAGCAGCGATCCGCTCGCTGCAGGCAACAGGCCTCGAAGTAAACATGATCAAAGATGTTACTCCGATTCCGCATAACGGATGCCGTCCGCCAAAACGTAGAAGAGTATAATAGGAGGTGCAAAAATAGATGGCAATTGATAGAGTTCCAGCTCTCAAAAGATGCCGTTCCCTCGGCATTGAACCAGCTGTTGTCGGCTTAGGCAAAGAATCAAAACGTCAGCCGCGCCGTACGAACAGAAAAGTAAGCGAATACGGTACACAGCTTAAAGAAAAACAAAAAGCAAAATTCATTTATGGCGTTCTGGAAAAACAGTTCCGCGCATATTATGATAAAGCGAAAAAAATGCAGGGTGTTACAGGTGAAAACTTGCTCGGACTTCTCGAAAGAAGAATCGATAATGTTGTTTTCCGTCTCGGTCTTGCATCGACTCGCAGACAGGCTCGTCAGCTTGTTTCCCATGGTCATGTTTTAGTAAATGGCAAACGCCTGGACATTCCGTCTGCTTTGGTAAAAGTAAATGACGTTATCTCCATTAAAGAAAAAAGCCGTGCAAACGACTTCTTTAAAGGTCTTGCTGAATCCTATGATTCTTTGAGCACACCGGCTTGGATCACTGCAGATACGCAGAACATGAGCGGCACAGTAACAAGATTTCCTAATCGCGATGAAATCGATGTTCCAGTCGATGAACAGGCGATTGTCGAATTGTACTCCAGATAATATGTCTGTGTTTTACAATATAGACATAGCGTAATTTTTTTACGCGTAGAATTGAGGAGGGTATTCCAGATGATCGAAATCGAAAAACCGAAGATTGAGATAGTGGAAATCAGTGAAGATAATCGTTACGGTAAATTTGTCTGTGAGCCGCTTGAACGTGGTTATGGTACCACACTTGGCAACAGCCTGCGCCGTATCTTATTATCATCTTTACAGGGTGCTGCAATAACCTCCATCAGAATCGACGGAGTTCTCCATGAGTTCTCCACGATTCCTGGTGTTCGAGATGACGTTACGAATATCATTCTGAACTTAAAATCCCTGTGCCTCAAAATGCACACGGAAGAACCTCGGGTAATCCGCATTGATGTAACCGGAGAAAAGGATGTTACAGCAGCTGATATCATTACTGATCCAGATGTTGAAATCCTCAACCCGGAACTGCATATTGCGACCGTTGATGAGACCGGATCGCTTAAGATCGAAATGACGGTTGAACGCGGTCGGGGTTATGTTCCTGCCGATAAGAACAAGAAGCCAGATCATGTGATTGGCATCATTCCTATCGACTCCATCTTTTCTCCGATTGAGAGAGTCAACTACACGGTAACCGATACGCGTGTGGGCAACGTTACAGACTACGACAAGCTCACGCTTGAAGTATGGACCGATGCCTCCATTCGTCCGGAAGAAGCAGTCAGCAAATCTGCCAGCGTTTTGATGGCACATTTGAAACTGTTCCAGAACATGGCGGGCCTTCCTGAAGAAGAGGAAGAAGAAGAAGGAACATTTACAGAAGCTCCCAAGAGTGATGCTTCTAAAGTTTTAGAAATGACTATTGAAGATTTGGATTTATCGGTTCGTTCTTATAACTGCTTGAAGAGAGCCGGCATCAACACGGTTGCCGATCTTGCGCAGAAGAGCGAAGACGATATGATGAAAGTGAGAAATCTTGGTCGTAAGTCACTGGAAGAGGTCAAGAAAAAATTGCAGGAACTCGATTTGTCGCTTGTCGAAACTGAAGAATAGGAGAGGGAAATAATGGGCTACAGAAAATTAGGACGTAACTCTAGTGCGCGTAAAGCGTTATTCCGCAGCATTTTAACTTCCTTCTTTAGACATGAACGCATTGAAACAACCGAAGCTAAAGCGAAAGAAATCAGCGGTCTCGCTGAACAGATCATCACTTTGGCAAAACGCGGCGACTTAAGTGCCCGTCGTATGGTAATTGCGCGTCTCATGGACGAAGAAGTAGCAAGAAAATTGTTTGATGAAATTGCACCGAAATATGCTGAACGTCAGGGTGGATACACTCGTGTACTCAAACTTGGCAATCGTCGCGGCGATGCTGCGCCGATGGCAATTCTTGAATTAGTGTAATTTGTATAAGGCGGCCGTCAGGTCGCCTTATTAGGTAAGCGAAAAGACTGGCTTTTCGTTTACCTGATAAGGCGATTGTGTTGACAATTAAAATCAAGTATAATAAGAGCTGTTGAAAAGCAGCTCTTTTTTTGTGAGGGCTTCTTTAAAAGCCTAGGATGAGCTGAAACGGAGGGCAGAAAATTGGAATTTATTGAACTTAAAGATATGAGCCATGTATATTATTCCGGGACGGAGAATGAGTACAGGGCCCTTGATCAGATAAATCTATCCGTACGGCAGGGAGAGTTTGTCGCGGTGATTGGCACAAATGGCTCGGGAAAATCGACTTTGGCTAAGCATTTGAATGCAATTTTGCTGCCGTCAGCAGGCAGCTGTCTGATTCGTGGTATGGATACGCGCGAGGAGGATAGTCTTTGGCAGATTCGCCAGGAGGTCGGGATGGTATTTCAAAATCCTGACAATCAGATCATTGCGGCTGTGGTTGAAGAAGATGTGGCCTTTGGCGTGGAAAATCTCGGGGTCGAGCCAGCACAAATCAGAATCCGGGTTATGGAAGCTTTACGGGCCGTTGGTATGGAGCATTATCGCAAGTTTGCGCCGCACCTTCTATCCGGTGGGCAGAAGCAGCGGATTGCCATTGCTGGAGCACTGGCAATGCAGACAAAATGCCTGGTACTTGATGAACCGACGGCAATGCTTGATCCTAGTGGACGCCGCGAGGTTTTATCAACGGTCAAAAAACTGCATGAGGAATGCGGCATTACGGTTGTTTACATCACGCATTTCATGGAGGAAGCGGTAAAAGCTGACCGGGTTGTGGTGATGGAAAAGGGCAAAATCTGTTTCGAGGGCACACCGGCTACCGTTTTTACCCAGGTTGAACGACTGGAAAAGCTGGGCTTGGATGTGCCCCTGGCGGCAAAGGTCGCTGACCGTCTGCGGCGAAAGGGATTGAAACTTCCAGCAGAAATTCTGACTGATGAGGACTTGGCGGTGGCATTATGTCGATAGAACTAAGAAATGTAACCTATACCTATATGCCACGGACACCGTTTGAACGCACGGCGCTGCATGAAGTGTCAATCTGCATCAAGAAGGAAGAGTTTACGGCCATTGTCGGGCATACAGGCTCGGGAAAATCAACGCTGGTGCAGCATCTAAATGGGCTGCTCCTGCCTACGAATGGGCAAGTATTTGTTGAAGGAACCGACATCAATAAAAAGGATCCAGCAGCACTGGCCGCAAAACGGCGGGTGGGCATGGTATTCCAGTATCCTGAACATCAGCTGTTTGAAGAGTCCGTATATAAGGACATTGCCTTTGGACCGCGCAATATGGAGCTGGCAGAAGAAGAAGTTGAGCGCCGGGTCAGAAAGGCGATGGAGTTTGTCAATCTCGATTATGAAGAATATAAAGAGCATTCGCCATTCCAGCTCAGCGGCGGGCAGATGCGCCGGGTTGCCATTGCCGGGGTCATTGCTTTGCAACCGGACTACCTGGTGCTTGATGAGCCGACGGCGGGGCTTGATCCGCGGGGGCATAAAGATCTGCTGGCAAAACTATCCCAGCTGCATAAGCAGGAAAAAATCGGGATCGTGCTCGTATCACATAATATGGATGATGTAGCTCGGCTGGCTGACCGGGTGATTTTGCTCAATCAGTCCCGGGTGGTGATCGATGGCAGTGCTAAAACGGCTTTTTGCGAGACGAAAAAAATTCGTGCGGCCGGACTTGATATCCCGCAGGTGACCGCCATGCTGCAGACGATCAGCAAGCAGGGGTTAGCGGTGGAGACGGATGTATTTCAGTTTGATGAAGCTGTAGAAGCTATTTTTCAGGCAGTAAAGGGGGCAAAGTCATGCTGAGTGATATAACCATAGGCCAGTATTTTCCGGGGGCATCGATTTTGCATCGGCTGGACCCACGGTCGAAAATTATCCTGCTCGGAATTTTCATCCTTGCGGTCTTTGTCTTTAATACCCCGGCTACCTATGCCCTGTTGTGTGGATTTACCCTGCTGCTGATAGCGATATCAAAATTATCCTGGCGGATGATGCTCAAATCGATAAAACCGCTGTGGTGGATTATTCTGTTTACCTTTTTAATACATCTTTGTAGCACGCCGGGCAGTGAATTTGCCAAGGTGTGGCTGTTTTCCCTGACATGGGAGGGACTGCAGCAGGGAATCTTTATTTCTGTGCGATTGATCCTGTTGATTTTATTGTCCTCTCTGCTGACCTTTACGACATCGCCGCTGGCGCTTACCGACGCGCTGGAACTTCTGCTGGGACCGTTTAAGCGCTTTGGCTTGCCGGCTCATGAACTGGCAATGATGATGACGATTGCCCTGCGCTTCATTCCAACCTTGATTGAGGAAACCGATAAGATCATGAAGGCGCAAAAATCACGCGGGGCAGACTTTTCCTCCGGTAGTCTGATCCGCCGGATCAAATGCCTGATTCCGATTCTGGTGCCATTGTTCATCAGTGCCTTTCGGCGAGCCGATGAGCTGGCAATGGCGATGGAGGCGCGTTGTTATCGCGGCGGCATTGGCCGGACCAGAATGAAGGTGCTGAAAATCGGCCGAATTGATTATTTGGCATATGCATTTGTCCTCTTGTTTGGCACGGGACTGAGTATTCTTAAGATAAGCGGGTTGTGAGATGAAACCAGAACATAAGGAATTAATGAAACAGCGAAAACGAAATATCAAACTGACGATTTCCTACGATGGTGGTCGTTATCATGGGTTTCAGCGACAGCGCAATGTGACGGCTGTACAGAATGTCCTGGAAGACAAGCTGGGAACTATTTTTGGTGATAGCATTGAAATGGCAGCTTCCGGCAGAACCGATGCCGGGGTTCATGCCTATGGACAAGTTGTGAATTTTTTTACGGAC
The DNA here is from genome assembly GCA_963678095.2 of Selenomonadaceae bacterium. GTDB lineage: Bacteria > Bacillota > Negativicutes > Selenomonadales > Selenomonadaceae. The sequence continues at coordinate 261,156 of CAXXXP010000001.1, forward strand.
GGAATGATTCCATTGGACCGGGTGCTATGCGCTGCCAACAGCCTGCTGCCGGAGGATATCCGCGTAGTCAAAGCCGAGGAAGCAGACCGCGATTTTAGTGCTCGGCATAGTGCCAAAAGTAAGATCTATATATACAAAATTCAGCAGGGGGCGGTACTGGATCCGTTCAGTCGCTACTACAGCTGGCATATCCGCAACTGCCTTGATCTGGAGGCTATGAGGGCGGCGCTGAAGCATATCGAGGGACAACATGATTTCTCCTCTTTTCAGGCTGCCGGCAGTGTGCCGATGCTGCCGGTGCGGACGCTGTATGAGGCCAGTGTTAAGCAGGAGGGCGACCGAATTGAATTTTGTTTCTGGGGCAATGGTTTTCTGTATCACATGGCCCGGAATCTGGTTGGAACCTTGGTCAATGTAGGGCGAGGCAAAATTACGCCGCTCGAGTTTCGGGGGATTCTTGAAGCCAAGGATCGCCATCGTGCCGGAGCCACGGCGCCGGCGCAGGGGCTTTATCTACTACAGGTAAATTATTGATAGGAAAGAATGCTGTTTAGACGGCATTCTTTTTTTGTGCAAAGATAGCGAACATAAACTGAATTTTGAATGAAAATAGCAGGTTTTTTTCGTGATTTGTAGAAAATAAATAGGAGTAATGTTTACATATTGCAGAATGTGAGAACATTTTGCCAGATTACAAGACATGTTCTGCTTTTAGGTGGTGAAGACAATGAAATCATTATTGAGAGTTGGCGTGGATATTGGATCAACAACGATAAAAATTGTTGTTTTGGACAAGGAAAACAAGCTGCTATATAAGAAGTATCTGCGTCATTTTTCCGAGATTAAAACTTCTCTGCAGGAAAATCTTACAGCTTTAAAACATATTGTTGGTGGGCAGGGATTTTCCTTTGCGGTTACGGGTTCTGCCGGAATGGGCATTGCACAGCGATTCAAGCTGCCGTTTGTCCAGGAAGTCATTGCCTGTGCGGCAGCAGTAAAAAAATTTATTCCCCAGACGGATACGGCAGTTGAACTCGGCGGAGAAGATGCAAAAATTACATATTTTGGCGCTGCTCCTGAGCAGCGCATGAACGGAGTCTGCGCCGGTGGAACCGGAGCGTTTATTGATCATATGGCTTCCTTGCTTGATACAGATGCAGCAGGGCTCAATGAGCTGGCAGCAAGGGGCAGTCAGATTTATACGATCGCTTCGCGCTGCGGCGTTTTCGCCAAGACGGATATTCAATCGCTGATGAATGACGGGGCGGCCAAGGAAGACATTGCGCTTTCTGTTCTGCAGGCGGTAGTGAATCAGACCATCGGTAATTTGGCGCAGGGTCGTCCAATTGAGGGTAACGTGGCCTTTTTAGGGGGACCGCTGTATTTTTTGCCGGAACTGAAGCAGCGTTTTATTGAAACGCTAGCGCTGACGCCGCCGCAGGTCGTAGCAGTCGCTGATGGCTGCTATTTTGTGGCTCTGGGGGCTGCGCTGGCTGAGGATGCCCAAAGCATGGATTATGCTGCCATTGAAACCTCTTTGTCACAGAGCGGAGCGGAGATAGAACTGGATTCGACAGCGCCCTTTATACTGTTTGCCGATCAGGCCGAATATGATGGGTTTCAGCTTCGTCATGCCAAAGACCAGGTAAAGCGGGGAAAGTTGAGTTCTTATACCGGGAAAATATATCTGGGCATCGATGCCGGATCAACGACGACAAAAATCATCGCGATGGGAGAAGAAAAACAGGTGCTGTATTCCTCCTATGGCAGTAATCAGGGATCGCCGCTTGATACCGTTATTCGTGAGCTGCGCGAGTTTTATGCGGGGATGAATGCGGCGGCAAAAATAGCCAGTGCCGGTACGACTGGTTACGGTGAGGCGATTATTAAGGCGGCTATTCATGCTGACTTTGGCGAAGTAGAAACCTTTGCCCATTTGCGTGCGGCGCAGGAGTTTTGTCCAGAGGTATCCTTTGTCCTCGACATTGGCGGGCAGGATATGAAGTGCTTTTTTGTCAAAGATGGTGTGATCAGCCAGATTACGCTTAATGAAGCCTGCTCAGCCGGGTGCGGTTCTTTTATTGAGAATTTTGCGCAGGGCCTTAACATGTCGGCTGGTGAATTTGCTGCCAGAGGAATGGAGGCAAAATCGCCGGTTGACCTTGGCACCCGCTGTACGGTATTCATGAATTCAAAGGTAAAGCAGGCCCAAAAGGACGGAGCTTCTGTCAGCGATATTTCAGCGGGAATAGCGCTTTCGGTGATAAAAAATGCATTGTTCAAGGTCATTCAGATTAAAGATGTCAGTGAAATGGGGGAGCATATCGTCGTTCAGGGAGGGACCTTTTACAATGATGCGGTGCTGCGCTCCATGGAACTTTTGCTAAACCGACAGGTCGTTCGTCCTGATATTGCCGGGCTGATGGGGGCTTATGGAATGGCCCTTCTGGCCAGGGAACGAGCAGGGAAAGAATCTTCTGTTTTGCCTCCAGCGGGACTTATCAATTTTTCGGTGCAGACTACCTCACGGCGTTGCAAAGGCTGTGGTAACCAGTGCTTGCTGACGACGCAGCATTTTCCGGATGGGGAAACCTATCGTACAGGAAACCGCTGTGAACGGGGCCTGGGGAAGACGGGTTCTAAAGAAGACACGCTAAATATTTATCAGTATAAATATGAACGGCTGTTTTCATATTATCAGCCGCTAGTGCAGGCAAGGCGCGGCCGGATTGGACTGCCGCGGGTGCTCAACATGTATGAGGATTATCCGTTCTGGTTCACTTTTTTGACAGAGCTTGGCTATGAGGTTGTATTGTCGGGAAAATCCTCGGCAGCGCTCTACTATAAAGGTATGGCGACGGTTCCCTCCGATTCTCTTTGCTATCCGGCTAAGCTCGTGCACGGGCACATTATGGATCTGGTAGAAAAGGGACTGAAGAAAATTTTTTATCCCTGTATTCCCTATAATATAGCCGATGATTTTAACCGGTCAGATAACCATTACAATTGTCCGGTTGTCGCATCCTATGCCGAAAACATCCGGGCCAACATGGATATCCTGCGGCAGCAGGAGATCCAGTTTATGCAACCTTTTTTGCCGCTCAATAACAAAAAGCGCTTGATTGAGCGTCTGACAGAAGAATTCTCCCCTGAGGATGCGGCAAGATCCGAGATTGCTGCAGCTGTCGAAGCGGCTTATCTTGCCCTTGATGCATATAAACAAGATGTTCGCGACTATGGGGCGAAGATCATTGCCCGGATTGAACGCGAACAGCGTCCGGCTATTTTGCTTGCTGGCCGTCCCTACCATATTGATCCGGAGATCAATCATGGCATACCAGAAATGATCCAGTCCTATGGATTGGCCGTCCTGTCGGAGGATGTCGTCTATCATCTGCCGGTCAGCGAAGAAAAGCTTGAAATCGTCAACCAGTGGAGCTACCATGCCCGGCTTTATCATGCCGCCAGCTATGTTGCAGCCCATGACAATCTGACGTTGATTCAGCTCAGTTCTTTTGGCTGTGGTCTTGATGCGATAACGATCGGTCAGGTCAAGGAGATTTTAGAGGCACATCAGCGTATTTATACGATGATCAAACTTGATGAGGTCAGTAATCTGGGGGCAGCAAGAATCCGATTGCGTTCCCTGCTAGCAGCGATGAAGCAGGGCCGGCAGCCGGCAGGAACGTCACAGCTGCCAGAACCGCGACCGCGGTTTACCCGGCAATGCAAACAGGTGCATACAATTCTTGCACCGCAGATGGCGCCGCTACACTTTTCGTTGATTACGGCGGCTCTGAAAAAATATGGTTATCAAATGCTGATTCCGGAACTGCCAAAACGCGAGGCTATAGATCTTGGCCTACGGTATGTGAACAATGACATGTGCTACCCGGCAATTGTCGTCATTGGACAATTGCTGGCAGCGGTCTCCTCAGGTAAATGTGATCCGGATCACACGTCGATCATGCTGTTTCAGACCTGCGGGGCCTGCCGGGCGACAAACTATCTCAGTCTGATGCGCAAAGCGCTGAAGGATGCGGGCTATCCGCAAATTCCGGTATTTGCCTGCTGGGGTCTCGAGCAAGATGAATTCTCACTGGGGGCGGCAGGTTTTGTCGACGTAATTAAGGGAACGATTTATGCCGATCTTTTGATGCGGGTGGTCAATCGGACTAAGCCTTATGAACAACAGCCGGGGACCGCCAGCCAGCTCTGTGAAAAATGGCTGCAGCGCTGCCAAAAAGATATTCTTGATGGCAGTTATCGACACTTTGCTCAAAACATTCGGCAGATTATAGCGGATTTTGATGCACTGCCCCTGATTGAAAATTTATGGAAACCACGGGTTGGTGTTGTCGGCGAGATTTTGGTGAAATACCATCCGATAGCCAACAATCATATTGAGCAGGTACTGGCTGAAGAAGGGGCGGAGGTCGTCATGCCGGATCTGGTTGATTTCTTCTTATATATGGCCTATGATGATATCGTTAAATACCGGCTGCTTGACGGGCGGTTGGCTGATAAACTCAAATCCGAAGTGTTTATTCAGGTTCTGGAGTTTTTCCGCCGGCCCATGCGCAAAGCGTTGCAAAAAAGCCGTCACTTTACGGCTCCTCACAGTATCAAGGAGATCGCGGGCATGGCTGAAAAACATATTTCTCTTGGGAATATGGCTGGAGAAGGGTGGTTTTTGACCGGCGAAATGCTGCAGCTGATCAAGGGGGGGACACCTAATATCATATGCCTGCAGCCGTTTGGTTGTTTGCCCAATCATATCAGTGGCAAGGGCATGATCCGTGAACTGTTGCGATCTTATCCGGGCAGCAATATCGTGGCGGTCGACTGCGATCCGAGCGTCAGTGAGGTCAACCAGCTCAACCGCATTAAGCTGATGCTGTCGGTGGCAAAGGAAAGAAAGCAGCTGGCAATGCGCCGATAAATAAGAAAAAGATAAACAGCGGAAGTTTTTTCATTTGTTGGGCGAAAAAACTTCCGCGTACTATATACAAACAGCAGGAATACTGATATAATATTTTTTGTTGCCCTTATCCACAGATAGATTGTGGATAAGCGGAAGAAATATAACTTGATTTTAGTTTTGTTTTTTGGTAGAATGTTTTTATATGAGGATTTAACCAAGATTTTCGTTAGCCCCGGAAATCAAGAGTGAACCTTTGTATAATAACTTTACGTAAAAATGAAACTTGATAAAGTTACTTAAACAAGGAGGGATATCGAATGAAAACAACGTTTATAGCAAATGAATCGAACATCGAACGTAAATGGTATGTTGTAGACGCTGAAGGTCAGACTGTAGGTAGATTAGCTGCTGAAGTTGCGAAAGTTCTTCGCGGTAAACATAAACCGACTTTTACACCTCATGTTGATACAGGAGATTACGTTATCGTTGTTAATGCAGATAAAGCTGTATTCACAGGCAAAAAATTAACACAGAAAACATATTTCCGTCATTCAGGATATACGGGAGGCACAACATTTACGCCAGCAGGCCAGATGTTAGCAACTCAGCCGGAAAAAGTCATTGAAATGGCTGTTAAAGGCATGTTGCCGCATAACCGTCTTGGATCTAAGATTTATACGAAATTGAGTGTTTACGCTGGTCCGCAGCATCCGCATGCAGCGCAGCAGCCGGAAGTACTCGAATTAAATATCAGATAATTACTGGAAGGAGGAACATTATTTATGGCATTGGTTAGCTACTACGGCACAGGCCGCAGAAAAACTTCGGTTGCCAGAGTTCGTCTGGTTCCAGGTGAAGGCAACGTAACGATTAATGGTCGTGAAATGCAGGAATACTTTGGTCTCAAGACGCTCGAACTGATCGTCAGACAGCCATTGAACTTGACTGAAACAATTGATAAATACGATGTAATCGCAAAAGTAGAAGGTGGCGGTTCATCCGGTCAGGCAGGCGCTATTCGTCACGGTATTTCCCGTGCACTGCTCAAATTAGATGCAGAACTGCGTCCGGCTCTGAAAAAAGCTGGCTTCTTAACTCGCGATCCGCGTGAGAAAGAACGTCGCAAATACGGCTTGAAAAAAGCCCGCAAGGCTTCTCAGTTCTCGAAACGTTAATATCTTCAGCTTCGGCTGGGAATTACAAACCCCGCAAACTCAGTGTTTGCGGGGTTTTCGTTTTATAAAGAAGCCAATTGGCTTCTTTATATGGTTTGCTTTGCGTTTAATGTTATGATACAATTATATAAATTTAGAGGTAATAATATAATTGGATATTTAAGTTTTCTAGGGTTCCGCAGTTTGTAACTGGCAGGTCCGAGAGAAAACACACAGTGAACTGTGTACACGGAGGGATAAAAGCCTGAGAGATATGTAATAATATCTCTCAGGCTTTTTTATTTTGAGGAGGTATATGTATGGATTTACATCTTTTGATGGGGCGATTTTCTGTTTGTAAGGTGAGAAAAAGTACGGCTGAAATGATAGAAGTGCCATTTTCGTTTACATCAATTACGGATGAAGAGTGTTCGCTAATTTGCCGAACTGAAAATGCGCCCAAGGATTATTTGCGGCGGGAAGATGGCTGGTGCTGTTTTCGGATTGCGGAGGATGCAGCTTTTGAGAAATACGGTATGATTTCTTTTCTTGCCAAAGTGATCGCGTCGCAAAAGACTGCGACTTTAGTCGTAGGAACCTATGACACGGATTATTTATTTGTGAAGGAGGAAAAATTTATAGCGGTGAAGTGTCAACTTTGTCAAAATGGGTGCCGGTTTATATAAATAAAAGAGAAAAAGGTTTTATGTGAATTAAATATTTAAATGAAAAGAGTAGATTTAATTCTTTTAAACTAAAAAATATTGCATATTTTATAAATACGTGAATTAAATATTTGTAATAATAATGGAGTTTAGGTCATTGGCTAAGCGTACAGAAAAATAAGGACATATATAACAACACGATTATCAATATAAAAATAGATAAAGAGAAGAAGTTATTCTTGTAAAATAAATGGGAAATGGTCTGGAACAAACAGCCCCCCAAAGGTAGATCCTTCGTCTAGCTTTGGGGGGCTGTTTTGATGATAAATTAAGGCTTGTTTATTATCGCTGGAAATTCAATAGTAAAAGTACTGCCGTTCCCTTCATGGCTAAAAACCTCAATGTTCCCCCCCATGCCAAGAATTAAGGATCGTGTGATAGAAAGGCCAATGCCGCTGCCGCCAACGGTTGTTTTTTCGCCATGATCTGCCTGATAAAAACGATCCCACAAATGGGCCAAGTCCTTTTTTGAAATACCAGGTCCTTGGTCTTGAACGGAAATTTCAATTTTTGACGGAAGTTTTTTAATCGAAATAGTTATGGTTCCTTGGCGAGGAGACCATTTTATGGCGTTTGTAAGAAGATTTTCTAAAGCAATGGCTAAGTTTTGTCGATTTGCGAGAATCATAATAGGAGGTTGTGGGGCAGGAAGAGTTAATGACAGTAGCTTGCTGTCGGAGAATGGCTTTACCTTATTGACTTGAAAGCTAAGAAAGGGAATTAAATCTATTTTTTCTTTGGTGAAATGCTGCTGGCTATCTTCAATTCTTTCTAAAGCCAATAAATGCTCGACTATGTGAATCATGCGAAGTGTATTTTGATTAATATTTTCTAAATAGTGTTGACGCTCGGTTTCTGTTTCAGCAATACCATCTTGTAGACTCTCTGTAATACAACGGATATTCGATAGGGGGGCTTTCAGTTCATGTGAAATGTTAGAAAAAAATTGTTGACGAGTTTTTTGTGTATGTACAATTGTGTCAGCCATATCATTAAAGGTTGTCGTCAAAACGGCTAAATCAGAATTCATGTCAACTTCAGCCCGGCTTGAATAGTCGCCTGCCGCAAAATTCTCTGAAGCCTGCTGGATATTGTCAACATTTTTTTGTAATCTGGAATACATAAAATATCCTAAAATGGTAGCTGCTAAAATACCGATAATTACCGGCAAGGCGAAAAAATCCTGCAGTCGGATAATGGTTGCATCATAAATTTGTGTAACTAACGGATCAATCATTAAATACCCTGATTGGCTGCCGATCATAATGGGCAGTGCCAGAGTACGACTGCCGTGTTCCGGGTTGTTGAGGTTTTTTAAGGGAATACTTTCGGCAAGGGAAGGTAAATGAATCAATGCCAAATCAAAATCAGCGGGGGCTTCTCCATATAAGGGCCGACCATCGGCGGCAGTAACCCAAACCTTTGCATTGATCGACAATCCGATATATTTTAAGGTGTAAGGTAATCCGGCGAGTTGTCCTGCAGCAAGCCGTGGCGAAAGTTCGTCATATACCTGTTCAATATGTGAAAATTTTTGGGGAGATACTTTATAAGAAAACCAATAGTGAACATTTGTAACAATAGCTAATAGCAGGAATATCATGATCGCCAGCAGGTGACTGACCAGATAACGTAGAATAAGAGGGTATTTGGAAGAAGTCAAAGGGTAGGCACCTCCCAGATGTATCCGGCACCGCGGACCGTTTGCAAAAAGTCACGATACTCGCCAATTTTATGACGAATTCGCTTAATTGTTGTGTCGACAACGCGGTTATCACCATTATAATCGTAACCCCAAACTGTAAAAATAAGGCTTTCGCGAGAAAATACCGTATTAGGATGATGTAAAAGAAATAGAAATAAATCAAATTCTTTTCCAGCTAGGTCGAGTGATAAATCGTTTGCCTGAATTAGACGTTTTTGTGAATCGATGACGAATGGAAGTAATTGAAGCTGGCCATTATCCAGAAGCTTTCCGTGATGCTTCAGCGTAACTTTTATTCTGGCAACGAGTTCACGCGGGCTAAAAGGTTTTGTTACATAATCCTCGGCGCCTAAATTGAACCCATGCAAAATATCACTTTCCTGACTGAGTGCACTCAGATAGATAATAGGGACCTGGCGTTGGATTCGCTGGGCAACCTCCCAGCCAGACATTCCGGACATAACAACATCAAGAACAATGATATCGGGATGGACGCTGGCTTCCAGTTCAAGAGCTGCTTCGCCATTGGTAGCCGTATAAACGGCAGCGCCATCTTTTTTTAAATACCAGGAAACGGTTTCTAAAGTTGTTGTTTCATCATCAACTAATAATATCTTTATCATATGTATAAAACTTCCTTGCAATGCATTATTTAGACATATATTCGCTGTGTTTTAAAATAATCCTTTGAAGGGCTATAAATGACACAGAATTGACACATTGAAAAGATATACTATAGATATTCAGTTTATAAGCAGCTTTGGGAGGTATAGGGAAGAATGCAGATAGCGGAATTGATGAAAATTAAACGAAATCGCATATTGCTTATTGGTGGGGCAATTATTGCCTTATTGGTAGCTATTGGCGGATATCGGTTTTGGCATACGAGCACTACAGAAAATAATAAAAATATTATAACGTCGGTTCAGGTCGTAACCGTTGCCAAAAAGGATCTGATTAAAAAGATTTCCTTGGTCGGGCAGACCGTACCTAAAACACAGGTTGATATTTCTGCCAAATATGCAGGCAAGGTTATGGCAGTTAATGCAGCTTTGGGGGACCCGGTTTCTGCCGGGCAAATATTGATTGAGGAAGACACGAAGGATGCTGATTTTGCAGTAGCACAGAATCGTCATGCATATCAACAGGCTTCGGCCGATGTCCAGACAACACAGGCGCAGCTAATGGCAAATTATGATAAGGCGCGGGCAGATTATGATAAGGCTCTGGGTACTTACCAGCGAAGCCGTCAGGTCTATGATGTGGGTGGAATTACGCAAGAGGCGCTGGAAATAGCGCAGCAACAGATGGAGGATTCCAAAGCGGCTTTATCTGCCCTTGAAGAACAAATGAATGAGGGCGTGGCCTCCTCCGTGATATCTGCGCAGGAAAATGCAGCCAAGGCGCAAAGTGCCTTGGGGGCTGCACAAAAGCAGAAAAATGATATGTTATTGGTATCCTCTATCAGTGGCGTTGTCGGCTATCGCCAGGTCGAAGCAGGGGATATGGTCTCTGCTGGACAAAAATTGTTGAGCATTTATGATAATAGCCTTTTATATGTAGATTATCAGGTATCTGAACAAGACTTGCCAGCATTTTCGATTAATATGCCCATTGCTGTAAATATAGGATCTATTACAAAAACTTTTCAAGGAAAAGTTATTTATATAAGTCCGGCGATCGATGCCGCATCTTTGACGTATACAATTCGGGCCGCAATTGATAACCCGGACAATGCCTTGAGAAGTGGGATGTTTGCCAAGGCTTTACTGAAGAGTACTTTGCGTCCGCAAACGCTGTTGGTTCCTAAAAAAGCGGTTGTACTTAAAAACAATAAAAATTATATTTTCGTTGTCAATGAAGATAATGTTGTCATACAGCGGGAAGTTACTGTTGGGGCAACGGGTGATGATGAAACGGAAGTAATTACAGGCGCAGCTGAAGGTGATCAGGTTGTTACGACAAATTTATCACGCCTCCGTGATGGATTAAAGGTACAGATTTTGCCGAAGGATAAGGATGCTTTTAGCGGGAGCGATGAGCAATGAATATAACCCGTTTTTCTATAAAAAAACCAATTGGCATATCAATGATTGTATTTTTTTTCGTAGTATTGGGTGTGGTGAGTTTTTATCGGATTGGGGTTGAACTTCTCCCGGCAATTAATATTCCTTATGTAACGGTCACCGTAAATTATCCCGGGGCGGGTACAGAGGAAATTGAGCAGGACGTTATCAAGCCGCTGGAAAATTCCCTGTCATCCTTGTCGAACTTAAAACATATGACAGCGGTAGCTCGGCCGGAAAAGGCACAGATAACATTGGAATTTGAATTTTGGGCGAATATTGATGCGGCCGCAATTGATACCAGTCAATATGTAAATGCTGTTTTAAATAAGCTGCCGACAGGAATTCAAACCCCAACTGTTTTAAAGCGCGATGTAGATGCCTTACCTATTTTAGAAATTTCTGTTTTATCGGACAAACCTTTGGGTGATGTATATACGCTGGCCAATGACGTCTTTATTGAACGTCTTCAGCGCGCTGGCGGCGTTTCTGATGTACAGCTCGGGGGGGGCAGGGATAAAGAAATTGCCGTTGAAGTGGATAAGGATAAATTAAGCTATTTTAATCTGTCATTATCACAAATTGTAACACGGATACAGCAGGAAAATATTCTTACACCAGCTGGATCGGTTTTTGGGCCGCAGTCAGAGACCAGCGTAAGGCTGACGGCACAATATAAATCGCCAGAAGAGCTGGCTGCTATTCATGTAACCAATGCAAAAGGAATTGCAATTCCTCTGCAGAATCTGGCCGAAGTTCGCGAACAAGACAAACGCGTAACACGCTATGCTCGGACCAATGGACAAGATACGGTATCACTTTCTGTTTACAAAAATAGCAATGCTAATATTGTGGAAACGGCTAAGTCGGCGTTAGAACAACTTGAAAGCCTGCGACAGGAATATCCGGACTGTCAGTTTGTTGTGGTTACAAATTCAGCAACCTATGTTGAGGATGCATTGCATAATACACTGGAGGCGTTGCTAGAAGGACTGTTCACAACTGGTCTGGTATTATTTCTTTTCTTGCGGGGCTGGCGCTCTACTCTGGCGGTTATTATTGCAATTCCAACATCTTTGATTACTACTTTTTTTGTTATGTATGCCGCAGGATTTACGTTCAATATGCTGTCTTTAATGGGCATGTCATTATGTGTCGGGATTTTAGTGGATGATTCAATTGTTGTTTTGGAAAATATACATCGTCATTTGACCATGGGAAAACCAGCTGAACAGGCTGCAGAAGATGGACGGACGGAAATTGGGACAGCGGCAATTGCGATTACTTTTTGCGATGTAGTTGTCTTTATGCCGATTGCCTTTATGAATGGCATGACAGGACAGTTTTTCCGCCAGTTTGGCTTGACCATTGTATTTGCGACCCTTTGTTCCTTGGCAATTTCTTTTACGCTTACGCCCATGTTGGCATCAAAATTTTTTAAAAATGGCCTAAATCCGCCTAAGGGGAAAATTTGGGATTTGATGGATCGCGGGGAAAAGAAGGTAATTGATAGCTATGAAAAATTGCTGCTATGGAGTTTTCATCATACAAAAAAAATTATAGTAGGGGTAATCATTACCTTGGTTGCCTCGATAAGCCTGTATTATCCGTTTGGCATTATCGGTGGAGAATATATGCCGGCAACAGATGAGGGTTCTTTTCGAATCTTTATGCAATTTCCGGTGGGCCAGAATATTGATGCAACCAATGAGAAAATACGGGCGGCCGAAGCGTATTTGATGGAGCAGCCCGAGGTGACGAATTACCTGTCGTCGGTTGGGCAGCCGGCAGGAAATTACGGCTCGATCAGTGTGCAATTGGTTGATAAAAATAAACGGGATGAAACGATTTGGCAAATTACAGATCGAATGAGGAAATATTTACGACAGCAATTTCCTGACGCAACCGTTCAGGTAAATCCGGCACAAAATTCAATGCCAGGTGTTTCTGGCGGAACTGGTACGGGCGGCGGTGGTGGTAATACGGCACCTGTTCAGCTTGAAGTCAAGGGATCCGACCTTGATCGTTTGGTAAAAGCATCCTATACCATTCAGGATGTGTTGGGACACATCAATGGAATTAAAGATGTCCGAAGTTCCTATACCGAAGGGGCTCCGGAGCTAAGGCTGATCGTGGACCGGGACAAGCTCAGATATTTTAACACGACTACGAATGCAATTCAGAATGTCTTTTCTGGGGCGATTGCAGGATCTTTGGCGGGATACCTTATGAATGATCCCAATAATGATAATCAGGATACGGATATTTATGTTCGATTAAAGGGCAGTGATGGCTATAAGGCTTCTGATATCCGGTCGATTCCTGTTAGTACGGCATCCGGTTTGATTCGTCTCGGTGATGTAGCGGATGTGAAGGATGATGTTGGTCCGGTCATGCTGCGGCGGGTGGATAAACAGGAATCCATTAATCTTTCTGCAAATCTCGAAGGGCGATCCATGCAAGACGCTTTGAATGAAATATCGCAGACCTTGGCAAAAGAAAAATTGGGGCAAGGCGTCAGCTATCGCTTTATCGGGCAGGCTGACAATATGAAAGATACGTTTACCGAGATGGGACAAGCGATTGCGCTGTCTTTATTATTGGTTTATATTTTGCTGGCTGTTTTGTATGAATCCCTGTCAACGCCGATTATCCGCATGTTTTCTCTACCCTTTGGGCTGATTGGGGCGTTTGTCTTCCTGGCCTTGACAAGAAATACGATCAATTTGTATTCTTTGCTTGGAATTTTGGTAATGGATGGATTGGTTGCTAAAAATGGTACGCTTTTATTGGATTATACATTGACGCTTATCCACCGTGGGGAAACGCCTGAATATGCAGTTGTGGAGGCTGCAAAGACGAGAATAAAGCCGATCTTTATGACCTCCCTTACCATGGTTACCGGAATGCTGCCAACAGCATTGGCGATTACACCGGGATCGGAATCGAGAGTCAGTATGGCATGGGTTGTTATTGGCGGGCTGTTGTCGTCGACTTTTTTCACGCTGGTGGCGATTCCTTTGATTTTTTTGTACTTTACCCATCTTAATTTTTCTCTTTCGCGGCTGGTTCTTTATTTGCCAAGGAAGTTTTTTAAAAAATAAATTTTGTTTATTTAATTGTTTTATGGAGGGACGAAAATATGAGGCAAATCGTGTTGCCGTTTTTGAGGGGGCTGTTCATGGCCGGGGTAGCTGCTTTTATGATGGACACTGTCGTTTTTGCTGCCCCGCAGGCACTGTCTTTACAGGAGTGCCTGGATCAGGCACTACAGAAAAATTTAACGATACAGATGACGCAGTCTGATGCGGATCAGGCCAAGGAAACGTTAAATGCGGCGAAAAGCAGCAACGGCATTTCCGTTCAGGCGGTCAATACAGATTATTGGAAACGTCCGAACAGCTCAACGGACCCAAATTCTGTAGCAGATACGATGACGTTGGTTACCAATCAGATTGCTTTCAGTTTGCCGCTGTATACAGGCGGGAAAAATGAGAATACAATAAAAGCAGCATTTTTTTCCTATGATACAGCGCAGAAAAATCGTGAGATTTCGCGGGAACAGATAAAATATCAAACTACGGTTGCTTACTACAAAGTTTTGCAGTATAAAAATTTATTGCAGGCAGATCAGGCAACCGTGCGTGACTATACCTTGCATTTGAATAATTTGCAGACAAGCTATGCAGCTGGGTTGGCATCTAAACTGGAATTGCTGCAGACCAAAGTAAATCTGGCGAATGCACAAGATGCTGAAATGAAAGATCAGGAGAACTATAAAAATGCCGAGGTTATCTTGAAAAATATAGTGGAAATTCCTAGAGACCAAGAAATAGAACTAACAGAAAATTTTCCCTATGATAAGGACCGGGAAATAGAATTAGTTGACTGCCTGGCAAGAGCCAAGGAAAATCGACTCGAAAGCAAAGTTGCACAAAATGCGGTGAAAATTGCAGAACATCAGGTTGCGGCAGCAGAAAGTGGAAAACGTCCTTCGTTAGCGTTAAACGGCTTTGAGGGCTGGCAGGGCAATAATCTTGCAGATAGCAATAATGAATACTTCTCCGTATATGTAACTTTATCTTATAATTTATTTGATTCGGGGCTTACAGCTGCTCAGATCAAGGCGGCAAAGGCTTCTTTGAGCAAGGCCCAAAAAGCCGCATCGCAGCAGGATAATACAATTTATGCGGATGTAACCCAGTATTATTGGGGCATGAAAGAAGCTGAAAAAAGAGTAGATACCGTAAAGGTTGCGGTGGAGGAAGCCGAGGAGGCTTTTAAGATTGCACAGGTGAGCTTCTCTGCCGGAATGGAAACGAATCAGGATGTTTTAGATGCGGAAGTTGCGTTAAATACGGCTAGAAATAATTATATTCAGGCACTATATGATTACAATGCGAACCGGGCCGGCCTGGATATGGCGATGGGAATCGTGGCATAAAAGGAGGAACTACTAGCGGTTTCATTATCGAAACGGGAGAATGATATAATAGGATAAATATGTAAAAAATGTAATTTCAAAGAGAAATCAAAGAAATAACCGGTAAAGTTTAAGCTGCATCCCTGTTTAAACTGACAGCTCTTTTGTCAGTAAAACGACGCCAATACCTCTTTACAGTATTGGCGTCGTTTTCTTTGTTTTTTTGTCCCGGATTACTCTGCCAGATCGGTAGTTCGTTGTTCCCAAAGATCGGCAGCAGCGGCAATATCCTTCATTGTCAAACCGGTGCCGATCAGGTAGGAACTGTAATCCGCTCCCTGGTAACGGAAATGATTATGCAGCAATTCTCCGATGAATTCCTCGCTGGGTCCATTTAACCTGTTTTCGGCAAAGACTTTTTCTGCGATCTGAATAACTTTTTCTGCAGGGGATAAATCCGTCATAAAAATGCCTCCTTTGACCGGCGGTTTTGTGCCGGTTACCGTAAATTTACTTTTATTATATCCTATCTTGTTCGCATAGCCAACAGAATTTTCAGAAATTTTATCTTATACCAATACTCCTTGATAGAAGTTGCGGACGTTTTGTCTGAAAAAAATACTGCGGCGAAAATAAAAACATGGGGCTGCCAGAGTTTTTACTTTCGCCGCAGTATAAGGTGAAGCTGTTAAAAAAGACTTTCAAAGCCGATAATGTTTTCCATGGTGCTGATTCTGGCTACGCGGTCAACGACGAGTGAAAAGGTAAACCGTGCTTGCTGCTTGCGATCCAGTGAGCAGTTGGCAGCAAAGATAAAGTCCATCTGATCATCCGGGCTGGCTTCTTTATCCGTGCCGCCAGTGTCCTGATAGATTTTCAGCAGGCGGTCAAGGGCATCATATAGTTCTTCCCGGGTCCGTTCGATTTCACTTTTTATTTCTTCTGTAGTCATCATTTGGGAGGCTCCTTGTCATCGATGTTTTTTGCTGGGACTATAGATTTTGTTCTGCTTTATTATATTTTATCGGAAGGAAATCAGCAATGTTTTTTCGGTGGCAATATCTATAGGTGTGGTTGATAATTTCTAGACGGCGGAGGCAGGCTGCAGGGATGGCAGGATTTGCCGCTGTTTTGTCGAAGGATTAAAGACAAGATCTATGCGTGTTCGCTGTTTTGCATCAGAAAAAGTTGGTACATGTTATGGGATGTAACCTGGCGGCTTAGCCAGCAAGGGATAAATTTGTCAATGAGGAGGATGCCGGTATGACCAATCGAACATATGCCAGCAAGATCATGGGGGCATATCTGGTGTTTGGAATCCTGTGGATACTGCTTTCTGATACGTTTGTCGGAAGTCTTGCTCTGGATGTAAAAACAGTTGTCCTCATCAGTGTGATTAAAGGCTGGGTTTATGTCGGATTGTCGGCCCTGTTGATATACCTTTTATCTGCGCACTATATTGGCAAGATTGCTCAGGTGAATGAAAGCCTTCAGGACAGTTACGAAAAACTGGCAGCGACGCATCAACAGTTGGCTGCTGCCAAGGAAGAACTGCAGCAAAATTTTTCCAAGTTACAGCAGTCCTATGACCAGATTCATGCCCAAAACATGATGCTGTCAAGTGTGCAGGAAACAGCGCAGGGACTCTTAAATCAGCTGAATCTCGATGTCCTGCTGCATAAAATCCTGCAAAGTGCAACGGAAATGGGCAAGACACCGCATGCCTTGCTAAATCTGTATGATGAGCAGACGGCAACCTTTAGTCGCAAGGCCGGTCGCGGCATGTTTGCCCATAAGGTGGACGCGCTGGAACTGGAGGTCGGGGCGCAGTCCCGGCTTGTCTATGAAAGTGGGCAGACGAGTATTCTGCCGGACTATTCTCGCTGGGAAAAGCGGACTCCGGACGGATATCTTGACATTGTCCGGGCCAGCATTCAAGTACCGCTGAAGATCAATAAAAATGTTGTGGGTACCTTGGGCCTTTTTTATACGGATCCGGCCCGCCAGATTTGCGATGCGGACGCACAGATGCTGGAACGTTTTGGCTCGTTGGTGGCCATGGCGATTCAAAATGCCAAACTGCATATGCAGTTGCAACAGGAACTTGAAGAGCATACAAGAAAAGAAGAGACTATCCGGGCGATTTTTAATGCGGCCAATGATGCAATTTTTGTTTGCGAAGCAGAATCGCTGGAGCTTTTAAGCTGTAACTATAAGGCGGAAGCAATGCTTGGTCATACCCTGGATGAGATGCAGCAAATGGGCATAAAAGAAATTGATGCCCGCTATTATGGCGGCAAACTGTTGCCAGCTGTTGCGTCGTTACAAGCGGGGGGAAGATCCTCCCTGGTAGAAATAGCCGGCGTGAATCGAAGCGGGACCCCTCTGATGATCGAATCGAATCATAATAAGGTAATGCTTGGTGGCAGGCTTTGTCTGATTGCGGCTTTGCGCGATATTTCAGCGCGTAAGCGGGCGGAGGCCGAATTGGCTCGTACGCAGGAGTACAAGCTGGCGCTGCTTCGTAGTCTGCCGGATCTGATGGTGCGTTTTGATGCTTCCGGCTGTTTTATCGATTACAATCAGCCGGATAATTTCGAACTCTATATGCCGCCGGAAGCTTTTCTTGGCAAGCACATTACGGAGGTTTTTCCGGCTGATATTTCACAGAAAGTACTGCAGTGTATCGGGCAACTGCTTGAAGGCAGCGATGCCAGCCGGGTGTTGAAGATCGATTACCGTTTGGTGCAGCATGAAGCAGCACTCGATTTTGAGGCCCGCTTTGTCAAATGTGGTTCTGTTGAGGTGTTGGCGATTATCCGCGATATTACCCAGCAAAAGCAGACGATGCAGCAGCTGGAATTTCTCGGCCTGTATGACCGCCTGACACAAGTGTATAACCGCAATTATTTTGAAGAACGGGCCATGACGATCAGCAGCAAGGGCGCGGGCATTGTCGTCTGTGATCTTGACGGACTAAAGCTAATCAACGATACGATGGGACATAAAGCCGGGGATGAATTGCTGCAGGCAGTTGCCCAAATTTTGCAGGCCTGTGTCAGCGAACCGGATATCGTTGCTCGAATCGGCGGTGACGAGTTTGCCGTGTTGGTCTTTGAACCGACACCGGAGAAGATGCGGGACATGGCCGCTGCCATTAAGCAGGGGGTTGAGGACTGTAATGCCGAGCATCTCCGCCCGCCGCTCAGCCTTTCGGTTGGTTGGGCTGCAGACTATGGCGCGGTCGTTGATATGGAGGTCTTGTTTAAACAGGCTGATAACAACATGTACCGGGTAAAAATGCACCAGCGGATGAGCAGTCACAGCGCCATTGTTGAGGCGATGATGCAGGCCTTGGAGGCGAGAGATTATATTACGGAAGGTCACGCCGACCGCCTTCAGCACTGGGTTGCTGCCTTGGCCGAAAAATTTAATTTTTCCGAACCGATGATTGCCGACCTGAATCTGTTTGCCAAGTTTCATGATATAGGAAAAGTCGGGATTCCTGACTATATTTTATTTAAGGAAAGTGCTCTGACGGAGGAAGAATATACCGCTATGCAGCGTCATCCAGAGATTGGCTTTCGCATTGCCAAGGCAGCGAACGACCTGGCGCCGATTGCCGATTGGATCTTAAAACACCATGAGCGCTGGGACGGCCGAGGCTACCCGTTGGGGCTGGAGACGGAAAACATTCCACTCGCCTGCCGGATGTTGGCGCTAGCGGATTCTTTCGATGCGATGACGAATGATCGCCCGTATCATAAGGCCATGGCTATAGATACGGCACTAGCCGAGATCCGGCGGTGCAGTGGGCAGCAGTTTGATCCTGCGCTGGTGGAACCGTTTATTGAGATCGTCTCTGCCTGCCGGGCGGATGTGCTGCGCGGAAAAATGTAAAAAAAGCTTTGTCTGGAAAAACAGGCAAAGCTTTTTTTATGCCATAAATTATCTATATTTACATGTTGACATATCTGTAAAGTATGTTATTATTGTATTTATACTAATTAAAAACATATATGCAAAGTATGCTATATGAGGGGCAGCTGTGACAAAGATGAGGAGGAATTACAATGACACAGACAAGAAAAGAACTGGTACAAGCCGCATTGAATAAACAAAAGGTGGATCGGATACCGGTTGGGTTTTGGTTTCATTTTTTGCCAGCGCCGGAGCAGGCTGACGCACTTGCGACGCCGGAACTGGCTACAGCCAATATTGCCGGACACCGGGCTTTTTATGAAGCTTTTCAACCGGATTTTGTGAAATTAATGAGTGATGGCTATTTTATTTATCCAAATCAAGGATTGGCGGAGATAAATTCCGCGGCTGACTTTGCCCGTATTCGTCCACTGGGAGAAAATCATCCGTGGATTCAGCAACAGGTAGCGTTGGTGAAGCAGCTGCAGGAAATTTTCGGGCAGGACGTGCTGACTTTTTATAATGTGTTTTCTCCGGCAAGAGTACTTGAGTGGTCACTGGCAAATTGGCGCCATGGCTGGCTGGGAGATTTGATCGCCCAGGACAAAGCAGCGGTTAAGGCGGGACTGGAGGCTGTTGCTAGTGACTTGTCAGATTTGTCTCGATTGGTCATTGAGCAGGGTGGTGCCAGCGGTATTTATTTCAGTGTCCAGAATATAGAGGACAAGAGGATTACGCAGCCGGTGTACGAGGAGATTATCGCTCCGGTTGAACGGCAGATTCTCGTAGCAGCAAATAAAGCGGGGGAAAACAATATTTTGCATATCTGCGGCTACGAGGGGCATCATAACGATCTTAGCTGGTATAAAGAGTATGAAGCTAAGGCTTATAACTGGGCGGTAAAAGTCGAAGACATTCCGCTGGAGGAGGGCCGTAAAATATTCGGCGGCAAAGCGGTGATTGGCGGCTTTGGCAATGCAGTGACGGATCTGCTCTATCGCGGGACACCGGCGGAGGTTACAGCCGAAACTACGGCAATTTTACAGGCTGCGGGGCAGCAGGGCGTGATTTTAGGAGCTGATTGCACGGTCCCGGCTGATATCGATCTCGACCATCTTGAATGGGTTCGCCAGGCGGGCCGCATTTAAAAGCGTATCTTATCGACGATTAACAAAAAGCAAAGGAGCGAAGTACGATGAATTTTATAAAAGCAAGAAGAACGATTGGTATTATTTTTACTGCGGTGGCTGCCTTGAGTCTGCTTGGTTGCGGCGGGGAAAAATCAGCTGACCAGGCTGAGGCTGGCAAGGACAACGTCATCCGTGTGGCCCATACCCAGACCTATGTGCCGTACGATTTTGTCAATGATAAGGGAGAGTCTGACGGGTTTGAGGTTCAGGTGCTAAAGGAAGTCGCAAAACTGCTGCCGCAGTATAAATTTGAATTTGTGCCGACCTCCGATGATGATCTGCTGATCGGCGTTGAATCGGGCAAATACAACGTGGGGATAAAAGGGGCCTGGTACACCGAGCAGCGCAAGGATAAATTTATTTTCCCGAAAAAGCCGGTAGGGGCCAGCATTATCGGATTGGCTTTTCGTAAGGAAAATGCCGGAGCGATAAAAGATATGGAGTCCTTTGCCAAATTTAGCGGCAAACTGGTGCCGATTGCACCGCAAAATGCCCGGTATGCAGTAATTGACAGTTTTAATAAGGCACATGAAGCCACGCCGGTCAGCCTTGTATCTTCGGAAGCATTCACTATTGCCGATGCTTACAGCTGGGTTCTTGAAGGACGGTATGATGCCTATCTGGATATTGAACTGAGTTATAAAAACAATGTTGAAAAGCCAGATGGAGCGTATCATAATCTAGCCGATAAGCTCACTTATATTCGTTATAAGGCAATCCCGACCTATCCCTTGTTCAATAAAAAAAATCAGCAGCTTGCCGATGACTATGATAAGGCCTATAAGCAGCTCGAGGAAAGCGGAAAAATTCTCGAGCTTGAACAAAAATATTTTGGGGAAGATGTCTTTCAGTATGTAAAAGATTAATGTTGAGGAATGATTGCCATGAGACCATTTGCACCGGAATTTATTCTGGCGGTTATCCCGGATTTACTGCCCTATCTCGGCGTAACCCTGGCGGTAGCTTTGGGCAGCATTGTGGCCGGCTCATTGTTTGGCGCGCTGTTGGCCTGGGCTAAATTAAGCGCCTCCACTTTGCTCCGTCGGCTGGCCGTAGCCTATACGTATGCGATCCGCTGCACGCCGCCGATTGTACTGTTGTTTATTGTTTTTTACGGTCTGCCAAAATTCTGTCTTGAAGTATTTAATGTCAATATCAACAGCTATGACAAGATTTTTTTTGTGGTAGTATCGTTTACACTTCTCTTTGCTGCCCCGGTTTCCGAGGTTATGCGCAGTGCGTACCGGAGTATTGATCATGGACAATATGAAGCGGCCGTGAGCAGTGGACTCAGCCCTTGGCAGGCATTTTACCACATTATGTTGCCGCAGGCTTTGGTTATAGGCCTGCCCAATTTTGGCAATTCTGTGCTCAGTTTATTAAAGGAGGGTTCGCTTGCCTATACAATCGGGCTTGTTGACCTGATCGGCAGAGGCCAGATGATCATTGCCCAACACTACGGGGCATATGCCATTGAGACATATTTGGCCCTGGCACTGTTTTATCTGTTGCTTACGATCGCTGTTGAAAAAAGTTTTTGGCAGCTGGAACGCCGATATTCCCGGCAGAAGCATAATGGAGAGGAGGCCGGTTATGGATATTAATTATCACTTTTTGGAGCAGACTTTTTATTTTGTATTGGCAGCGGTACCGACAACGTTGAACCTGACATTTACCTCGCTGCTGCTGTCTTTGCCGCTGGCCTTTTTTATGGCGCTTGTCCGACTGCGCCGAGTCCGTTATATCAGTGGATTTGTCAGCGTCTATATTACACTGCTGCGCGGAACCCCAATTGTATTGCAGATTCTTCTGATCTACAGCTTGCTGCCCAGTTTGCTGCATACTGTGGTGGATTCGTTTGGTTGGCAAGTCAATGTTTTTGACTGGAATCCGATTTTATATGCATATCTGGTGTTTACGCTCAATACCACGGCGCTTTTAGCGGAGGTGTTTCGTTCGGCCCTTGGCAGTATTGAACGTGGACAGCTTGAGGCAGCGCTTTGCGCCGGGCTGACAAAGGTGCAGGCTTATGTGCATATTCTAATTCCGCAGGCCCTGGTGGCAGCTTTGCCTAATATCTGCAATGTTACAGTCAATCTGATCAAGGGAACCTCACTGGCTTTTTTGATGACGGTAAAGGATATGACGGCTGTGGCCAAGGTGGCGGCTTCCTATGGGTATAACTATATTGAAGCGTATCTTGATGTGTTTGCCGGATATATCATTATCTGCTCGATTGTGCAGCTGCTGTTTGTTCTGGCCGAGGCTCATGTCGGCAGGTATCGCCTGATCAAGTAAAAGGAGGTGGAGAAATATGTTGAAAATCACAAACATCCATAAAAAATATAAAGCAACAGAGGTTCTGAAGGGAGTCGATATACAGGTTGGCAAAGGTGATGTCGTGGTTATCCTTGGCCCCAGCGGTTCCGGAAAGACGACCCTGCTGCGCTGCCTGAATTTCCTTGAACATGCAGATCAGGGCGAAATGGAATTTGGTGCGGACCGGCTGCAACTGGCAACTGCCTCCGCTCGTGAAATTGCCAAGGTTCGCAAAAAAACGGCCTTTGTGTTTCAAAATTATAATTTGTTTCAGAACAAAACGGTGCTGGAAAATGTTACAGCCGGGCTTATTCTTGGCCGTGGCATAAAAAGATTGGAGGCAGAAGCCATTGCCCGCAAGGCCTTGGCTAAGGTGGGCTTATCTGACCGGGAAACATATTATCCCCTACAATTGTCCGGCGGACAGCAGCAGCGGGTCGGAATTGCCCGGGCGATTGCCGTTAATCCCGATGTTATCCTGTTTGATGAACCGACGTCGGCGCTTGATCCGGAACTTGTATCGGAGGTGCTAGAGATTATCAGGCAGCTTGCCCGTGAGGGGACGACAATGGTCATTGTAACGCACGAAATGACTTTTGCTGCGGATGTGGCGACCCATGTGATCTTTATGGCCGAAGGAAATATCGTTGAGCAGGGCCCCCCTAAAGATATATTCCTGCATCCACAGCAGGAGCGCACGCGTAAATTCCTGCGCCGCATTTTGCCGCAGGTGGAATACAATATTTAAAATTCGCCTAAAAAACCGCCATCCAAGGATGGCGGTTTTTTAGGCGGAGCAAGTGGGCGGCATAGATCGTTATAGGCTGTCGACGAGTTCTTTGATTTGTCTTTGTCCAATCTCGACAATCGAAAAAGTTCCATTGGCAAAGCACCAGGAGGCCATCAGCCCGCGAATAAAGCTTTCAAGGTAGAGGAAGAGTTCTTCAGCTGTTTGCAGGGAGGAAAAAACCTTGTTTTTACAACCGGAGAGGATCAGTTCTTGCAGTGTCTTTGTAAAAGGTCGCTGCTCAAAATGGTGACTTTCTTTGCGAATGCAGCGGCTCAGGTTGATGACAAAGGCGCGGCAGGTTATCTCATGGCCGGCAAAGGCCGTGAAGCTAAGTTCTGTAACGAGAAAGGCTTTGATCTTTGCTTTTTCCGTCGCATCACAATTTGTCGTAAGCCAGTTTTGGTAGTGCTGCAGGACAAATTTTCCCATATCCGAATAATAGCTGTCATGAATGATGTCTTCTTTTCCCTGGTAATGGACGTAAAATGTGCCCTTGGCAACGCCGGCGGCCTGACAGATCTGACTGATGGTAACTTCATCATAGCTTTGTTGCTTGAACAGGGTAAGCGCTGTTTCAAACAGGCGGGTTTTGGTTAAAGCAGCCTGGTCTTTTTTTTTCATAAAATCTTCTCCTTGACATACGGGAAAGTTTCTCTATAATAATGACTATGGTCACTGACCGTGGTCATTATTATAATAGTGTATTTTAAGGAGGATGGCAAGATGTTTATTTTAAATCTTACGTATTGCAAGCCAATTGCTGAGGTGGAAACATATTTGGCAGAACACATCGCTTATCTCGACAAGTATTATCAGGCGGGGAAATTTATCTGCTCCGGCAGAAAAGAACCAAGG
The DNA here is from genome assembly GCA_963678095.2 of Selenomonadaceae bacterium. Classification (GTDB taxonomy): domain Bacteria; phylum Bacillota; class Negativicutes; order Selenomonadales; family Selenomonadaceae. The sequence continues at coordinate 285,228 of CAXXXP010000001.1, forward strand.
ACCGGGGGAATCATTCTCTGCCGGGCCCATGACCGGCAGGAAGTGGAACAAATGATACGGGAAGATCCGTTTTCCCGGGAAATGGTTGCCAATTATGAAATTATTGAGTTTACGCCAAGTAAATATGAACCTGTCTTTGGTCCCGTTGTTGCCTGATGTTTTTCGCCCAATAAAGAAGCTCCCGCGGCCGCGGGAGCTTCTTTATTGACTGTGCTATTGCAGGGATATGTTTCTTTCAGCAAAGACTTTTTTAGCAACGGCCACAGCATTGAGTACCCGGGGAAAACCGGTGTAGGGAATGCACTGCAGAAAGATTTCAATGATTTTTTTTGGTGACAGGCCCACATTCAGTGCGCCGTTGAGATGAACTACCAGTTGATTTTCACAGCCTCCCAAGGTCAAAAGACTTGCCAGGGTGACGCTTTCACGTTCCTGGAGATCAAGTTCGTTGCGGGTGTAGATATCACCAAAGGCAAACTCGATGATGTATTTGCCAAGGTCGGGGGCGATATCCTGCAGGCCATGAATAACCTCCTGTCCGGCTTTGCCGTCGATTTCTCCTAATTTTTCAAGACCGGCGGTAAAGCGGTCTGTTTCGATTTGTCTGTTCATTGTGAGAACCTCCTTTATTTGCTATAATTAGATCATACAACTTAAAGTACACTTTATGTCAAGGGGGATTACGATGAAATATTCGATCGGTGAATTTTCGGTTAAAACCGCCCTGAGCGCTCCGACACTGCGCTATTATGAACAGGAAGGCTTGCTGTCTGTTGCCCGTGACGGCGGAGGACGGCGTGTTTATACCGAAGCGGATATCGCCTGGGTTGCGTTTATAAAACGACTGAAGGAGACAGGGATGCGCCTCAAGGAGATCAAACGCTATGCCAGTCTTCGTTATCAGGGAGATTCGACAATGGGGGAGCGATTGGAAATTTTGTCGGAGCACAGACGGCAGGTGGAAGGCGAAAAACTGCGCTGGGAGCAAAATTTATTGCGGCTGGAAGAAAAAATTTCGTATTATCGTGAACGGCTGGCAGCGAAGAGCAAAGCCGCTCCCCATAAAAAAGAAACAGGTTGGTAAAACGAAAGGGGTGCGCAAGTGGAAAATGAAGTATATGATCAGTTGCTGGCGCTGGCGGAAATAAAATATCGAGCTTTTTCGGCTCGCCTGCTCCCGGAAGATACGATTTTGCTGGGAGTGCGGCTGCCGAAGCTGCGCGAGCTCGCCAGGCACCTTGTCCGGGGAAACTGGCAGGAATATCTTAAACGGGCCCCAGACCGCTGTATGGAAGAGGTTATGCTGCAGGGGATGATAATTGGCGCGGCAAAATGCGATGTAGAGCAGCGGCTGACGCATATCAAGGCGTTTGTGCCGAAGATTTCTAACTGGTCTGTTTGTGACAGCTTTTGTGCGGGTCTGAAATTTACCAGCAAAAACAAAGACCTTGTTTGGGATTTTTTACTGCCATACCATAGTTCTGCGGCGGAATACGATGTTCGTTTTTCACTGGTCATGATGCTGCAGTATTATATTGATGAAGTGTATATTGACCGGGTATTAAAAAGAATGGATGAATTTTGCTGTGAGGGGTATTATGCCAAAATGGCGGCCGCTTGGGCGCTGTCTGTTTGCTATATCAAGCAACCGGAAATAACGCGAAACTATTTGCCCCAAAGCCGGCTTGATGATTACACTTACAATAAGGCCCTGCAGAAGATTCTTGAATCATACCGGGTATCTGGCGAACGTAAAATTGAAATCCGTGCGCTTAAGCGCCAAACGAAAATTTCCCCGGGCGGGAGGAGTCAAATAGATGAAGCTTAATATGAATTGTATTTTATGCAATATACGGCAGGTACTGACGGTGATGGCTTTTACCAAAAGTTCATTACAAGAGCAGCAACAGGCGATGCGTGAAGTTTTAAGTTATTTGGCGACGACAGAATATAACCGGTCAAATCCAGAGGTGATTCGCGGTACCTGGGAAATTATCACCAAACATCTGCGGGACCGCGATCCTTATCGGAAGATCAAGACTTTTTACAATAAAAAGTTGTTGGCGCTCTTGCCGGCCCTGCAGCAGCAGCTTGCAGAGGCGCCGGAACCATTTTTTGCGGCACTAAAAATGGCAGTGGCAGCCAATCTGATCGATTTTGCGGCCAGTGCTGAAATTGATGATTCTTTACTGTTAAACCGCCTTAGGCAGGCGCGGACAGAGGCTTTTGCCGTTGATGACAGCCGATCACTTTATTCCCGGCTTGAGCAGGCGGAATCGATCCTCTACCTTGGCGACAATTGCGGCGAAATTGTGATTGACCGATTGTTTATAGAGCAGATAAAAAAAGAATTTCCCCGGCTGCAGGTCTATTTTGGAGTTCGTGGCGAGCCGATTGTCAATGACGTGACCTTGGCAGATGCGGCAATGATAAAGATGGAACAGGTGGCGACGGTTCTTTCCAATGGTGATGGCTCACTGGGTACTGTTCTGGAGCGGACAAGCGAGCAGTTTAAGCAGGTGTTTCAAGACGCGGATGTTGTCATTGCCAAGGGACAGGGCAATTATGAGAGCCTGAGTGAAACCAAGCATCGCAGCCTCTTTTTCTTATTTATGGCCAAGTGCGATGTGGTGGCAACTGCCGCTGGTGTCAGCCGGCAGGCGATTCTCTGTCAGGAGCATCACGCGGTCTGAGCTTGTTGGCGTAGCGTAGTTGGCGGCAAAGAAAATATCGTGGCAGATCTTTGCGACAGGGAGAAAATCTGCTATAATAAGCTTTAGTAAATATAATAACGGGTATTTTTAGGCGGAGTCTGATCAAAGCGGGCTTCGTCTATTCTTTTTGCCGTCATTTGGCAATAATAATACCTCTGCTGGCAGTCAACTTACTGCAGGCAGGAATAACAGGGAGGATATTATGGAAAAGTCACTTTTAGCTGGATTTATTTTTATCGGGATGTATGTCTGCATTGTTTCAGAAAAGATACATAGAACAATTGTCGCGATGCTGGGGGCAATTTTTATGGTGTTGGTCGGGATTTTGACGCAGGAACAGGCACTGCATCATATTGATTTTAATACGCTTGGGCTTTTGGTCGGCATGATGATTATTGTCGCCATCACCAGCCGCACCGGACTATTTAACTACGTTGCAATCTGGGCGGCAAAAAAAGCCAAAGCAGAGCCGGTGCGGATTTTAGTATACTTGTCACTGCTTACCGCACTGTTTTCGGCTTTTTTGGATAATGTTACCACGGTTTTGCTGATGGTGCCGGTTACATTTGGCATAACCAATAAGCTGCATCTCGATCCGACGCCGTATCTGTTACTGCAGATTATTGCCTCTAACATTGGTGGTACGGCGACACTGATCGGTGATCCGCCGAATATCATGATTGGCAGTGCTGTAAAAGAACTGACCTTTGCTGCCTTTATTGAAAATTTGGCCGTGATTGCCATCATTAATCTGGGGGCAGTTTTGCTTGTCCTGACGCTGTTTTACCGGAAAAAGCTTAAGACGCAGCCACAGCTGCAGGCACAGATCATGCAGCTGGATGAAGGCAAGGAGATCAAGGATCGCCGGTTGCTGGTAAAGTGCCTGGTTGTACTGGGGCTGACCATTCTTTGCTTTTTTCTGCACCAGTTGCTCGTGCTGGAATCGTCGCTGGTAGCACTGAGCGGGGCCTTTATCCTGCTGCTGCTTGCCGGCCGCAAGCCCTCGGTGGTTGAGCAGGCCCTGGATAAGGTGGAATGGACGACCATTTTTTTCTTTATCGGACTTTTTGTTGCGGTTGGAGGCCTGATCGAAACGGGGGTGATCCGCCAAATTGCTGAAACCGCAATTTCGGTTACCGGTGGGGATGTGGTGAAGACTTCCCTGCTCGTATTGTGGCTGAGCGCGCTGGTATCGGCATTTCTTGACAATATCCCGTTTGTTGCGACCATGATTCCGCTGGTGCAGGATCTGGGCAGCATGGGCATTGAAAATCTCAATCCCGTATGGTGGAGCCTGTCGCTTGGCGCCTGCCTGGGCGGGAATGGCACGATTGTCGGGGCTTCGGCCAATCTGATTGTTGCCGGTATGGCGGCGGAACGCGGTGTCCGCATTTCCTTTATGCGCTATTTTAAAGTTGGTTTTCCCGTGATGCTGCTGACGATACTTTTATCCAGTATCTATGTCTACTGCCGCTATCTGCTGTAAAAATGCAAAAAAATCCCGCCAGACGGCTTGTGCAGTCGGCGGGATTTTTTGCATGGAGTATTTTTGATTCAGGTAAATAATTTATTTCATATCGCGCATGATTTCATCAAAGGATTTCATCACACCGCCGGTGTTGGCGGAGGTGACAAGCGCTGAATACCGCGCGAGCCAGCCGGTTTTGATTTTCGGGGTGAAGGATTGGAGTTTTTTACGGCGGGCTTCAAGGACGTCATCGTCTACCAGCAGGTTTAAAGCACGGTTTGGCAGATCGATTTCAATTTCGTCGCCGTCTTCAATCAAGGCAATATCACCGCCGGCGGCAGCTTCTGGTGATACATGTCCAATCGAGATGCCGCGTGAGGCTCCGGAAAAACGGCCATCTGTGATCAAGGCGACCTCCTTGCCGAGACCGCGCCCGACAATGGAACTCGTTGGAGCCAGCATTTCTACCATACCCGGACCTCCCTTTGGCCCTTCATAACGAATGATTACGACATGACCGGCACGGACAATCTGGCTGTCGATAGCTTCGACGGCAGCTTCCTGCGAATCGTAACATAATGCCTTGCCGCGAAAGACCTTAATCGAAGGGTCAACGCCGCCGGCTTTTATGACAGCACCATCGCGGGCGATATTGCCATGCAAAATGGAGAGGCCGCCGACTTGGCTATAAGCATTTTCTGGACGGTGAATAACAGTTTCATCAAGAATCTGACAGTCAATGACACTTTCTTTCAGGCTGGTGCCATTGACCGTTGGCCGATTCCCGTTTACGGCGCCAAGGTTGATCAGTGTATGAATAATCGCCGGGATACCGCCGGCGCGATGCACATCTTCCAGGGTGGCAGCAGAACTGGGGGATATTTTTGTCAGATAAGGGACTTTTTCTGCGGTCTGATTGATCCGCTCCAGGTGATAGGTGATGCCGGCTTCCGTAGCGATTGCCAGCGTGTGCAGCACTGTATTGGTCGAACCGCCCATTGCCATATCGAGGGCAAAACAATCATCGATCGTTTCCTCTTTGATGATATCGCGCGGGCAGGTATTTTCTGCTACTAGTTGTAACAGCTTTGCCGCTGATTTTTTTATCAATTCGCGCCGCTCTTGACTGACGGCAAGGGTTGTGCCGTTAAACGGCAAAGCCATGCCCATCATTTCAGACAGACAGTTCATGGAATTAGCCGTAAACATGCCGGCACAGGAACCACAGCCAGGACAGGCGTGTTCTTCATAGTCCTGCAGTGTTTCGGCGCTCATCTTTCCTTCCTTGTAAGCACCGACGGCTTCGAAAACCGAAGACAAGGTCAGCTGCTTGCCGTCGGAGGACCTGCCAGCCTGCATGGGACCGCCGGAGCAGAAAATGGAAGGGATGTTGGTGCGCACGGAGGCCATCAACATGCCCGGGACAATTTTGTCACAATTAGGTATATAAAATACACCGTCAAAGCAATGGGCGTTGATCATGCTCTCGGCGGAATCGGCGATTAATTCCCGGCTTGGCAGCGAATAGCGCATGCCCGGATGCCCCATGGCAATGCCGTCGCAGATGCCAATGGTATTGAAAATAAAAGGAACGCCGCCAGCTTCCCGGACTGCCTGGGCTGCAACTTCGGCTAGCTCGTGCAGGTGAACATGTCCGGGAATGATATCAACCTGGGCCGTGCAGATGCCGATGAATGGTTTGTCCATATCGTCTTGGGCATGAAGTTTGCCGGTGGCATGGAGCAGGGAACGATGCGGCGCTTTGTCAACGCCTTTTTTTATTGTATCACTACGCATGAAAATCAGCCTCTCTTTTAAATATTTGACAGTAACCCTGAAAACTTCTGTTTTACAAGAATAAAAAAACATCTCACCGGAGGATGAGATGCTGCCCCCGGCCAAAGGCGGGAAAGAACGAAGCCCAGTGAAAGGGCTATAATCAGACGGCTTCAGCCGGCAGGTATGGATAAAAACAGAAGACTGCAGGAATCGTTGTCATAAGGAATTGTTTAATGGAATTGTTGATAAAAATCACAAGCGGTTTACATGTTTACAAACCTGTCATAAAAAGAAGTATAGCAAATGCAAAAGGCTGCTGTCAAGCAGGTATTTCACAGTATAAGGTCAAATATAGCAATTATAAACAAAAAGTGTAATGGAACAATTGTCCGATGAAATAATATGTGGATAAAGGTTTTGCTGGAAGAAACAATTATTTGCCTTAGACTGGGTTTAGCCACAGCAGCAGGTATTGCTGTCAGGCGAAGGAGGAGTATTTATGGTAAAAATGAGAAAAGGCATCTATCGGCACTACAAGGGAAAGGAGTACCGGGTGCTATTTGTTGCCCGGCATAGTGAAAGCGGGGAGGAAATGGTTGTCTACCAGGCACTGTATGGTGAGCAGGGGTTATGGGTCCGACCGTTGTCGATGTTCAGGGAACAGGTTTCGGTTGATGGGCAGCTTGTTCCGCGCTTTGCGTATCAGCCAGAGGCCTCAGTCAAGTGATGTGGAGCCGATAATAATATCGTTAAGTCTGAGCTTGGGAACATGATGGGTGCCGTCGCTTTCACGCCAATAACGGATGCTTGCGTCAGTGGAAACTTCATCGAGGACGATTTTTTCCTTCGGTTTTCCAAGGGCAATCGCCAACAGGATTTCCATTGTCGGAGCTAGTCCGAGCGCATCACGGAGTTTTTGCCGATGAATGCTGGCAATAATGCAGCCGCCAAGTCCTTTTTCGACGGCACCGAGTAAAATTGTCTGGGCGGCGATCCCGGCATCGTACGGCAGCCCCATGGTATGGTCTTCTTTCTCCAGCAGCAGGATGTAGGCACTGGGTCGTTCTCCCTCCGCAGGCCCTGTCCATTCTTTTAAATATCCGGCCCAGCTAAGGCAGGGAAATATGGCTTTATTTATTTTGGCTGAGGCGCAAAGGTAGTAACGCAGAGCCTGCTTATTAGCAGCGCTTGGTGTCAGACGGGCCAGATCAATCAGGTCCCGGAGGTCGGCCATATCAATGGGTACATCTTCAAAAAAACGGCGATAGCTGCGATTTTTATGTACAAGGTCGCGAATCATATATAACACTCCTTTAACTGAATAAGGTTCTTTACGATAAAATCTTCTTCGGACAAAATGATTTTCCTGCCGCAGCATATTTTTTAATAAAAATTGAAAAAATAAAAGGATTTAGGGCGGGGAAAAAGAATTAAACCAAGTATGAACTTTATAAAATAGGAGGATCTATATCACAATGAAAAAATTAATGCAGATGCTGTTGGTTGCTTGTCTGGTGATTACCGGGGTACAGGTTGCTGCCGCAAGTTCCGACAAGACGACAATTGAAAAAGACTTTTCGTTAGCAACGATACACCGTTTGGCAGTTGCTGATCCACAGTATACACCGCTGAAGGATGGGGCAAAGAAAGAAGAAATTACGGCGATGATCTATACCGTCGGACAGGAAAAGGCCAAGATGCAGATTATCCCGGGGGAAGTGATTGCCGCCAATATTTTGCGTGATGCAAAGGTTGATATCAATACCCTTGATAAAAAACAGGCAGATGCGCTGTTTAAAGCCAACGTTGGAACTTATGCCGATGCTTATCTGGTGCCGACGATTGTTCATAACGATCGGGTGGTAATCTTCTTCGATATTTATGCGGCCTCGACCAATACGCTTGTCTATTCATATCAGGTTGTAGCCGACCGAACGGAGGCTGATAATCTGGTGACCTATGAACGACTGATACGCGATTTCTACAGATCTTATGGAAAAAGTCTGCAGAAACAGTTGAAAGACAGCAATAAAGCAGAATAAGCACAGGGGAACAAAAAACGTATTCAAAGAATAATCACAAGCATTCTTTGAATACGTTTTTTTGCCATTTAGCGGGTCTCGCGAGTAAAGTGCAGTGGTTCGCTTTTGGCCTTTTCGGCGGTTGACGGAGCGATCAGCCCGCTGTGCACCATGGTGTCGAGCACGATCGCCTGGCGTTTTTTAGCCATGGCATAATCTGTGTAGGGCGAGTACAGCGAGGGGGCATTTGGCAGTCCGGCCAGTAAAGAGGCTTCCGCCAGTGTCAGGTCGGCCGGTTTTTTGCCAAAATAACCACGGCAGGCATCGTTGATGCCGTAAAAATCAGAGCCGAAATATATGGTGTTGAGATACAGTTCGAGGATCTGTTCCTTTGAATAATGGGCTTCCATATCAACGGCCAGCAGGAGCTCTTCGGCCTTGCGCCCAAAGGATTGGTCTTGTGACAGGAACATATTTTTTACGAGCTGCTGGGTTATGGTGCTGGCGCCTTCCTCAATGCGCCCATACTGGAGATTGACCAAAGAAGCACGCAGGATGCCTTCGATATCAAAGCCCCAGTGTGAATAAAAACGGTTGTCCTCAACCGAAATGATGGCCTGTTGCATGGGAAGTGCAATATAGTCAATCGTAACATAATTTCTGTCGCTGATGGCCCGGTTCACGGCTTTTTGCAAAAATAGCAGGCGGGAGAGACGGTCGATCGTAGAAACTGGCCGGGAGCCGGCCAGTGTAGTAGGTTCGACATTATTGGCAATCGCCGGCAACTGCTTTTCTACGCGGGTCCCGATAGTGCTGGTATCGAGCAGCGTGTGTCCACCGGAGATTAAAAAGCAGATCACAAAGACAATACACAAAAGAAAGAGAAACCGTAAAATTTTCATAAAATCCCCCTGAAAAATAGATACTCTCATTATAACATTGGAACACCTGTTTTCAAAGGGGAAGATAAAATTTAACGGGAAATTGCCAATACGTTGAAACGGCGTACTTAATAAAATTTTAAATTTATGTGCATATTTATAAATTTACTATTGAAATTTTATGCAACTGTGATGTATAATTATAAACATGATAACGGCCGGAGGGTCGGAGGAGGAATAAGCTATGAGGGTAAGCGTTATTGGGGCTACCGGGTATGCCGGAGCTGAATTGTTGCGACTGTTAAACAATCATCCCGAGGCAGAAGTTGTATATATGACGTCAGAGAGCCATGCCGGCAAGCCGGTGGCTGAGGTATATCCTCATCTGCGCGGGATATACAAGCAGACGCTGGTTAGTTTGGAACAGCTCGATGAGATTGCGGCCGCCAGTGACGTTATCTTCATTGGCCTGCCACATGGACATGCGATGGCAGTTGGTAAAAAGCTCGCCGGTAAAGCGGTGAAGATTATTGATCTCGGCGCGGATTATCGCTTTGCTGATACCGATGTTTATGAGCAGTGGTACCAGGTGAAACATGTGCATAAAGATGCCAAGCGCGTCTACGGGCTGGCAGAACTGAACCGAGCAGCAATTAAACAGGCTGGGATCATTGGCAATGCCGGCTGCTATACGACCGCTAGTATTTTAGCACTGGCGCCGCTGGCAAAAAATAAATTGATTGATCCGTCGTCCATTGTGATTGATGCTAAATCGGGGGTGTCAGGAGCAGGACGATCGGCCAAGCTTGGTAATCATTTCCCGGAAATGTATGATAATTTTAAGGCTTATAATGTCGGCGGACATCGACATACCCCGGAAATTGAGCAGGCTTTGACTAAACTGGCCGGTGAAGAGGTCATTTTGAGCTTTACGCCACATCTGGTGCCAATGTCGCGGGGGATTCTCAGTACCTGCTATGCAAAGTTGCAGCCGGGAGTTACAGCGGCTCAGGTCGACCAGGCTTATGAGCAGATGTACGGCAACGAGTTCTTTATCCGTCTGCTTGGCCGCGGTGGTTATCCGGCGACTAAGGAAGTCCGTGGTTCGAATTTTTGTGATCTTGGCTGGCATATCGATCAGCGGGTAGGCCGGGTTATAGCCCTGTCAGCGATTGATAATCTCGTTAAGGGGGCGGCCGGACAGGCTGTGCAGAATTTTAATATCTGTTGCGGCTTTGAGGAAACGATGGGGCTGCTGAATGTGCCGGTATATCCATAAAATAAAACAAACAATCTATAAAAATAGAAGAAACATAAATGGAGGAATTTCTATGTTAAAAGATAATAAATATGGGGTTACCTTTGCCCAGGGATTCAAAGCAGCCGGGATTAAAGCTGGCATTAAAAAGAGCGGCAACCGGGATTTGGCCGTAATCTATAGTGAACAACCGGCTGCGGTTGCCGGAACCTTTACCCAAAATGCGGTGGCCGCCGCCCCGGTGTATGTGTCAAAGGCAGTTGTGGCCGGCGGTACGGCGCAGGCCATTGTGGCCAATGCTGGCTGCGCCAATGCTTGCACGGGTGATCAGGGCATGCAGGATGCAAAAAAAATGGCGCAGCTGACAGGCTCGGCACTTGGCATTGATGCCAGCACGGTGATCGTCGCCTCCACCGGGGTGATCGGGGTGAATTTGCCGATGGATAAGCTGGAAGCTGGAATTGAGCAGGCAGCAACCCAGCTCAGCGTCGAGGGCAGTGCCGATGCCGGTAGTGCCATCATCACGACGGATACGTATTCAAAAACTTGCGCAGTTGAATTTGAACTCGGCGGGAAAAAGGTTCGGATGGGAGCTGTGGCTAAGGGTTCGGGCATGATTCAGCCTAATATGGCGACGATGCTGGCTTTTATTACGACTGACGTGGCGATTGCCCAGCCGTTGCTGCAAAAGGCCTTGTCTGATATCGTCGAGATATCGTTCAATATGATTTCAATCGATGGTGATATGAGCACCAATGATATGGCAATTGTCATGGCCAATGGAGCCGCTGGCAATAAGACAATTACAAGCGCTGATGAAAGCGATTATAAGGTCTTTTATCAAAACCTCAAGGAAATCTGTCAGCTGCTGTCCCAGGAAATTGCCGCTGACGGTGAAGGGGCAACGAAATTTCTGACGATCAATGTTAAGGGTGCGTCTTCCTCGGCAGATGCGAAGGCGGTGGCAATGAGCATTGCCAAATCCCCGCTGGTCAAAACAGCTTTCTTTGGTGAAGATCCGAACTGGGGCCGGGTCATCTGTGCGATCGGCTATGCCGGGGTTACAATGGTACCGGAAAAAACGACGGTTGCCTTTGGCGGGGTTCCGGTATTTGCCGCTGGCATGGGGGCGAAGGCCTCCCCAGAGGCGCTGCGGATGGTCATGGAAGAACATGATATCGTCATTGATGTTGAAATGGGCCTGGGCGATGGCGAGGCCACGGTCTGGTCGTGCGATCTCTCCTATGAATACGTGAAAATCAATGGAGAATATCACACCTGAGGGGAGCATATAGAATGGAGTTTTTACCGAAGGACAAAGCGGCGGTTCTCATCGAAGCCTTGCCCTATATACAGGAGTTTTATGGCAAAACCATTGTTGTCAAATACGGCGGCAATGCAATGGTCAGTGAAGATCTGAAGGAGAAGGTCATTCAGGACATTACATTGATGAAATATGTCGGCATGCGCCCGGTTATTGTTCACGGCGGCGGACCGGATATTACGGATTTTCTAAAGAAGATTGGCAAGAAGTCGGAGTTCGTAAGCGGACTGCGGGTGACGGATGAGGAAACAGTCCAGATTGCGGAAATGGTGCTCGTCGGTAAGATCAATACGGAAATTGTCAGTCTACTCAATCATCGCGGGGTACGCGCTGTCGGGCTCAGTGGAAAGGATGCGGAACTCATTCTCGCCCATAAAAAGCTGGCAACGGTACATGAAAATGGCAGTTCACGTGAGGTCGATATCGGTTATGTCGGTGAAGTTGAAAAAATAAATGTCGATATTCTCAATGATTTGCTTGATCAGGATTATATTCCGGTCATCGCACCGATTGGCGTTGGTGTTGGCCGGGAAAGCTATAATATCAATGCCGATTATGTAGCAGCGGAAGTGGCAGGGGCTGTGCAGGCTGAAAAATTGATTTTACTGACCGATATCGAAGGGATTTATCGCGATTATAAGGATAAAAGCACGTTCATCTCAACGCTCAAACAGGCAGAGGCCAAAGAGATGATCCGCCAGGGCACAATCGCTGGTGGCATGATCCCTAAGGTGGAGGCCTGCCTGCGGGCCCTTGAAGCCGGCGCCGGCAAGACCCATATCATTGATGGGAGACTCGATCATTCGCTGATCCTGGAGGTGTTTACCTCTCAAGGGATTGGCTCCGAGGTTGTAAAATAGGAGGAAAAGATATGACGGACGAACAGATTTATCAGCAGGATAAAAAAGATTATCTCCCCGTGTTTGCGCGGTATCAGATTGTACTCGATCATGGTGACGGGGCATATGTATACGATACCAAGGGGAATAAATATATCGATTATCTTGGCGGGATTGCCGTAAATGTTCTCGGGCATAATCATCCGGCGCTGGTCAAAGCGATTGCCGAACAGGCGGGACGGATGATTCATTGTTCCAATCTCTACTATACAGAGGTGCAGGCACAGGCGGCAGCCCGGCTTAAACAGCTCAGTGGTCTAGGTAAAGTGTTTTTTGGCAACTCTGGGGCGGAGGCCAACGAAGGGGCCATAAAGATTGCCCGTAAATATGCGCATCAGAGCGATCCTGAAAAATCGCAAATCATAACGGCCTGGCACAGCTTTCATGGGCGCACGCTCGCAACGCTGACGGCAACTGGCCAGCCCAAATATCAGGAGGGGTTTGGCCCGCTGCCGGGCGGCTTTGATTATGTCGATTTCAATGACATTGATGCCTTGGAAAAGATGATGAGCGAAAAGACCTGTGCGGTAATGCTTGAGCCGATTCAGGGCGAGGGCGGGGTCAATATGCCGCAGCCTGGGTATCTGGCAAAAGTTCGTGAACTCTGTGATAAGTACAAGGCCTTGTTGATTTTTGATGAGATTCAGACTGGCATGGGGCGGACGGGTACCTTGTTTGCCTATGAACAGTTTGGTGTCATTCCGGATATTGTGACGCTGGCTAAAGGGCTTGCCGGCGGAGTTCCCATCGGTGCCTTTATTGTCAGTGATGAAGTCGCTGCGGCCTTTCATGCTGGCGACCATGGATCTACATTTGGCGGCAATCCGCTGGCCTGTGCTGCAGCGAATGCGGTGCTGACGACAATTGACCGTGATCAGCTGCTGGACAACTGCCGGGAGGTTGGAGCATATTTAAAGGAAAAACTGGAAGGCTTTCAGCAAAAATATCCGTCCTTGATCACGGGTGTTCGGGGGCTGGGTTTGATTCTCGGCATGGAACTTACGAAGCCGGGCCGGGAAATTGTCGATGAATGCCTCAACCACGGGGCTATTATCAACTGCACGGCTGGGAATATACTGCGGTTTGTACCACCGCTGCTTATAACGAAACAGCAAGTGGATGAGCTTGCCGTGGTACTGGATAAAGTTTTGGGAATATATGCCTAAAATAATATATTTTATAGTATAATATAGGGCGAGCACAGCAGTGTTAGCCGAAAGCAAAATCTGGGGGTTTTACAATGTTAAAGGGCAAAGATTTGTTATCAATCCATGATCTCACCACACAAGAGGTATATGAGATCCTTGCTCTTGCCAAAGAGCTAAAGATGAAGCAGAAAGCGGGAATAGAGCATCATCTGCTCAAGGGTAAGACGCTGGGGATGATCTTTCAAAAGTCATCAACCAGGACAAGGGTTTCGTTTGAAACCGGCATGTACCAGCTTGGTGGCACGGCCTTGTTTCTGTCTGACCGCGACCTGCAGATCGGGCGCGGCGAACCGATTAGAGACACCGCACGGGTGATGTCACGCTATCTTGACGGGATCATGATCCGCACCTTTTCACACAAGGATGTTGAGGAATTTGCCGCGTATGCCGATGTGCCGGTCATCAATGCCTTGACGGATTTACTCCATCCCTGTCAGGTGCTGACAGATCTTTTTACGGCCCAGGAACATAAAGGCTGCAATCTTAAGGGGTTAAAGCTGGCATATATCGGTGATGGCAATAATATGACAAATTCCTTGATGTATGGCTGTGCCAAGGTCGGCATGCACTTTGTGGCGGCGACGCCGGCCGGTTATGAGCCGGACCCAGTTGTTACCGAAGCAGCCAAAGCCGATGCCAAACTGACTGGTGGCTCGATAACGCTTGTTCATGATGTTTATGAAGCAGCCAAGGATGCGGATATTCTTTACACGGATGTCTGGGCCAGCATGGGCCAGGAAGCTGAGCATGAAGAGCGAGTGCAGATCTTTAAAGGGTACCAGATCAACCAGGAACTACTGGCAGTGGCAGATAAACGGGCCATTGTCATGCATTGTCTGCCGGCGCATCGCGGGGAAGAAATCACGGCGGATGTTCTGGAAGCAAATGCGGCTGTTATTTTTGATGAAGCAGAAAACCGCCTGCACGTGCAAAAGGCGATTATGGCCCTGACGATGGGTGAATATTGATTTTATAAATTGAGGAGATGTTTTATTATGGCTAGTATTAAAAAAGTTGTTCTTGCATATTCCGGAGGGCTGGATACCTCGGTTATTATTCCCTGGCTTAAAGAAAATTATGATGGCTGTGAAGTCATTGCCGTCTGTGCTGATATTGGCCAGGGCGATGAGCTTACTGTCGTTCACGATAAAGCGCTGGCCTCCGGTGCTTCCAAAGTATTTATTGAAGATCTGACAAAACCATTTTTAGAAGAGTATGTATGGCCGACCCTTAAAGCCGGTGCAGTTTATGAAGGAAAATATTTGCTCGGGACATCCTTTGCCCGCCCGATCATTGCCAAGGCACTGGTTGAAATTGCGAAACGTGAAGGAGCCGATGCGATTGCCCACGGGGCAACTGGCAAGGGCAACGATCAGGTCCGCTTTGAACTGACAGTAAAAGCACTGGCACCGAATATCCAGATTATTGCTCCGTGGCGTGAATGGGAGATTCGTTCCCGGGAAGATGCCCTGGCCTATGCGGCCAAACACAATATCCCGGTAGCTGCCAGCAATAAAACCTACAGCATGGACCGCAACATCTGGCATTTGAGCCATGAAGGATCTGATCTTGAGGATCCATGGAATGCACCGAAAAATGAAATGCTGCTCGTGACTAAGGCACCGGAAGATGCGCCGGATAAAGCTCAGTACGTAACGATTGACTTTGAAAAGGGTCTGCCGGTTGCGGTCGATGGAGAAAAACTTGGCGCTGTTGAATTGCTGACAAAACTCAACGCCATCGGTGCTGCCAATGGCGTCGGCATTACGGATATCACAGAAAACCGGCTGGTGGGCATGAAGTCGCGCGGTGTTTATGAAAATCCGGGCGGAGCCATTCTTTACTATGCCCACCGTGAGCTTGAGTACCTTTGCCTTGACCGGCAGACCATGCACTACAAAGAAGGGGTTGCCCTTCGCTACGGGGAACTCGTGTATGATGGCATGTGGTTTACGCAGCTCAGAGAGGCGCTCGCTGCCTTTGTTGACAGCACCCAGCAGACGGTTACCGGTACGGTACGCCTCAAGCTTTATAAAGGCAATATCATGGCGGCCGGAGCAAAATCTCCGTATTCTCTCTACAGCCAGGAATTTGTTACCTTTGAACGCGATGAGGTCTACAATCAGGCGGACGCTACCGGCTTTATCAATCTTTTTGGCTTGCCGCTTAAGGTCAGAGCGTTGATGAAAGAAAAAGCAGGGCTTGAAAATGAGTAAGAAGCTGTGGGGCGGCAGATTTTCGAAATCCACCGATGAGATGATCAATGAATTTCAGGCATCCATCAGCTTTGACCAGCGGATGTATCATGAAGACATTGCCGGCAGCATCGCCCATGCGACGATGCTTGCCAAATGCGGCATCATTGCTGAAGCGGACAGAGATGCCATCGTTGGCGGACTTAAGGAGATTCTGGTGGCCATTGAAAATGGAGAATTTTCGTTTGATATTGCCCTCGAAGACATTCATATGAATATCGAAAAGCGTCTGACGGATGCCATCGGAGAAGCTGGCGGCCGTCTGCATACGGCTCGCAGTCGCAATGACCAGGTGGCTCTGGACACGCATATGTATGTGCGCCGTGAAATTGTCAATATCGAGCAGCTTGTGATCGATATGCAGCAGGCCTTGGTGGAAACAGCGGAAAAATACAGCGATGTCATCATGCCGGGCTATACGCATCTGCAGCGGGCCCAGCCGATCTTGTTTTCACATCATATGATGGCCTATTTTTCGATGCTGGGACGCGATTTTGACCGGTTGAAGGGCTGCTATGAGCGGGCAGATATTATGCCGCTCGGAGCGGGCGCGCTGGCAGGGACGACCTTCCCGATTGATCGGGAGTATGTGGCGGCTCAGCTGAATTTTGAAGCGGTTTATACGAACAGTCTCGATGCGGTTAGTGACCGTGATTATATTCTTGAGTTTTTGGCGGCAGCTTCTATCTTGATGATGCATCTGAGCCGCCTCAGCGAGGAAATTATTCTCTGGTGCTCCCGGGAGTTTTCCTTTATCGAGCTGGATGATGCGCACTGTACCGGTTCGAGCATGATGCCGCAGAAGAAGAACCCGGATGTATCGGAGCTTGTTCGCGGAAAAACCGGTCGTGTTATCGGTCATCTGATGGCCATGCTGACAACGGCGAAAGGACTGCCGCTGGCATACAACAAGGATTTGCAGGAAGATAAGGAAGGCCTGTTTGATACCATTGATACCGTAAAATTCAGTCTGGCTGTTTATGCCCAGATGATGCGGGGGATGAAAGTCAACAAGGACAATATGCGCAAGGCTGTCAGTGAGGATTTTTCAAATGCGACAGATTTGGCCGATTATCTTGTCAAAAAGGGACTGCCATTCCGGCAGGCACACGAAGTAGCAGGCAAAGCCGTTCATTTTTGCATTGAGCAGAAAAAGTGGCTGCAGGATCTGACGACAGCTGAATTCAAGGCGCTTTCCCCGCTCTTTGAAGAAGACATCCGGGAGGCGATTCAGCCGGAAACCTGCGTGAAAAACCGCAATTCTCTGGGCGGAACTTCCTATCATCAGGTCGATACCCAGCTCGCCTTGGCTAAAGACCTCTTGTCAGTACAGCAAAAGCTGACCGAGCAGGCCAGGCAGAAACAAATATATATTGATTGATTGCGGCCCTGCTGTATGTACTGGATTTTACCGGCTACATGCAGCAGGGTTGTTTGTGTTTTAATTAAAGTGACAGGCTGAAAATAAATGACCTCTGCCAGAATATGATATTGTAAAGGAAGAAAATAAAATTCAGAAAATGTACAGTTATTCCTTGACGGTTACATAAACAGGGCATATAATGTATACATTATATTTCGGTAGGAGAAGTATAGAAACTTTTTAATAGTATAAGGGGATGTATTTGATGGCTGAAATCAGATTTGTAAAGGCAGATATGCTGAAGGAAAAACCCGATGTAGCAAAAATTGCTTTTGGTACGCATTTTACAGATTATATGTTTGAAATGGATTACAATCCAACAGCAGGCTGGCACGATCCGCGTATTGTACCGTATCGCGACATCACCGTGAGTCCGGCGAATACGACGCTGCATTATGGCCAGGCAATTTTTGAAGGCATGAAGGCTTTCCGTCAAGGGGGAAAGGTCGTTATTTTCCGGACGCTGGATCATTTAAATCGTTTAAACAATTCGGCCCGACTGCTCGACATCCCGGAAGTTGATGTGGACACAGTCCACCAGGGCTTGCGGCAGCTAATTGCTACGGAGAAAGCTTGGGTGCCGACGGCAAAAGGGCAGAGCCTGTACATTCGCCCGTTTATTTTTGCTACGGATCCATATCTTGGGGTCAATGTCAGCTCCACCTATAAGCTGCTGATCATCCTCTCGCCAGTTGCTGCCTATTATGCCAATGGATTTGCCCCGGTCAAAATCATGGTCGAGGACAAATATGTCCGTGCCGTCCGTGGGGGCCTTGGGGAAGCGAAGACACCAGCAAATTATGCGGCCAGTCTTCATGCTGGACTGGTAGCGCATCAAAAGGGCTATGACCAGACGCTTTGGCTTGACGGGGTAGAACGCAAATATATTGAAGAAGTGGGTTCGATGAACATTTTGTTTAAGATCAAAGGCGAGATCGTAACCCCGGAACTCGATGGCAGCATTCTCAGCGGGATCACCCGCCGGACAGTGCTGGCTGTGGCTCGCCAGTGGGGTCTGCAGGCCGTCGAACGCCGGATCTCAATCGATGAGATAAAAACGGCACATGAAAATGGGGATCTGGAGGAAGTGTTTGGCTCAGGAACGGCAGCGGTTATTTCACCGGTAGGCGTTCTTGGCTATAAAGGGGAAGACATGGTGATTGGTAATGGAAAGATAGGAGAATTTTCCCAAAAAATGTTTGACCACATCACGGGCCTGCAATGCGGAGAAGTAGAGGATACGCAGGGATTTATTGAGGTTGTGGCGCAAATCTAACCAAATAGGGGTTTGGAATAATGGCCTGAGGGACGGAGTGAGATCTGTTTCTTTAGGCCATTTTTGTATGATTTTTTTTTCGGGGACAGGATTTTGCCGGTAAAAAAGAGAATATGGATAAAAGAGGATTTTTTAATAATAAATTGAGGGGTTTTATTATGCCAATACAGGTTAAAGGATTATTATCAACCATAAGCTTCCTTGATTTAGTCGATATTCTGATCGTGGCAATTATTTTATATAAATTATATGAAATGCTCCAAGATACGCGGGCTATTACGCTTGTCAAAGGATTAATTGTTCTGTTAGGGCTTACGATGGTCAGCAATTGGCTAGGTCTGCATGTGATTTTCTGGCTGCTGCAAAAAACCGTGACGCTGCTCTTTGTTGCTTTGCCAATTGTGTTTCAGCCAGAGCTGAGGCGGACGCTGGAGCACCTTGGGCAGGGGCGTTTTTTTGCCCGATCGATCTTCCTGAATGACGAGGAAGCGCGATCACTTGTCAATGAACTTGACAAGGCCGTAAAAATACTGTCACGCAACAAGATCGGAGCCCTGCTCGTCTTAGAACGCGAAATAGGACTCAATGATATATGTGCTACCGGTATCCAGATCGACGGGTTGGTAACTTCGGAATTTTTAATGAACGTATTTATTCCCAATACGCCGCTGCATGACGGGGCGGCTGTTATAAGGGGCAAACGCATGGTAGCCGCCGGCTGTCTGTTGCCGCTCACCGATGACCGATCCCTGAGTACGGAGCTTGGGACACGCCATCGGGCGGCGATCGGCTTATCGGAGCAAAGCGATGCGATTATCGTTGTTGTCAGTGAAGAAACAGGCACGATTTCAATTGCGCAGGATGGCAAGATATACCGCCATCTTGATTCGGAAAAGCTAAAACAGAAACTACAGCCTTTATTCGCACCGGAGAAAATGAACATTAAGGATGTTGTGGCGAATTGGAGGCAGGGCAAATGATGAATATTATCCAGAGAAATCTGCCAGCTAAGATCATCGCGTTGGTGGCAGCCGTTGCCTTATGGTTTTTTGTCATGACGGAGCAAAATCCGATGATTGAAAGTAGTTATACGGTGCCGCTTACGGTTGTTAATGCGCCAGCCGGGTATAAAATCACAAAAGATGTCGATGAAATCAAAATCAAGGTCCGCGGGCAGAGATCCTTGTTTGCAACGGCTTTGGCGACCGATTTTAAGGTGTACGTTGATTTGCAGGGAATTGAAGAGGGAAAACAGCAGGTCAAGGTACAGTCGGTGCTGCCACAGGGGTTTGAATTTATTGAAACCTCTCCGGAGACCGTGACGTTTGTTGTCGATAAGATTATCCAGAAGCAGATGAAGACGGAAATTCTTGTTGCTGGAAGCCCGGCTGCCGGGATGACAGTTGATAAAATCACGCCGTCATTACAAACGGTGATGATTGAAGGCCCACGGGAGGCGGTCAATGCAGTCGCCCGGGTAGTGGGAACCGTTGCTTTTTCTGCCAATGATGCGGATTTTAAAGTATCTGTCCCTCTCCAGGCGGTCAATGAAGAGGGCAAGGAAGTGTCCGACGTCCATGTATTGCCACAGGTTGTAGATACAAATGTCAGCCTGGTTCATGGGCAGGTCAAAAAGATGGTCGCGGTCAAAGCGGCTGTCGGGTCGGATTTACCCGCGGGCTATATCCTCAATGGGGTAAAAACGGACCCGGCGAAGATCGAAATATCCGGCGAAGAAAAGCTGCTTGAATCGGTGAACTCGGTAGAAACAGAGCTGATTTCATTGGCGGATGTAAATGGACCGGTAAAGCGCGAGGTGAAAATCAAGCTGCAGCCGGGAATTGCCGTGACAAATAAGAGCATAAATGTTACTATTGATGTTGCAGAAAAAAAGTAAGGATATAAGGAGGGTACAGTTTGCTACGCATTACGAATTTTAATGTACCTTTTGATGATACAGTGGCATTGACGGAACTTGCGGCCAAACGATTGAAGTTACCACCTCAAGCGGTGCTTGAGGTGGTAATTGTTCGTAAGGCGGTTGATGCAAGGCGCTATAAAAATGCCCCGATTCAGTTTGTCTATGTGCTTGATGTCAAAGTTACCGGCAGTGAAGACAAGATCCTGGCAAAATTGCATCGGGATAAACAGGTGGCACGGGTTGAAAGCGCTGCGGCGCAGCCGGTGAATTCAGGAAAAAAAGTGCTGCCGGAACGGCCGGTAGTCGTCGGCTTTGGTCCGGCGGGAATGTTTGCGGCCCTGACTCTGGCGCAAAACGGCTATAAACCGTTGGTGCTCGAGCGTGGGCGCGATGTTGACCGCCGGCAGGCGGACATTGCAAACTTTTGGGCGGGCGGGCAGCTGGACCCCGAGTCAAATGTCCAGTTTGGCGAAGGCGGAGCGGGGACGTTTTCTGACGGCAAGCTGACGACCCGCATCAGTGATAGCAACATGCAGCAGGTGCTGGAATCCTTTATCGCGGCCGGGGCGCCGCCAGAAATCAAATACCTGCACAAACCGCATATCGGCACGGATATTTTGCGGACGGTGGTCAAAAATATCCGCCGGGAAATTATTCGTCTTGGCGGTGAGGTGCGGTTTGAAGCCAAAGTAGAGGATATCGTCATTGATAACGGCCGCCTGACGGCGGTAACCATTGCCGGTGGGGAAAAAATATCTTGCTGTGCCTTGCTGCTGGGAATCGGGCACAGTGCGCGGGATACGTATGCCATGCTTCGGCAACGGCAGGTGGCAATGGAGGCAAAACCCTTTGCAATCGGGGTGCGGATTGAACATCCGCAGGAAATTATAGACCGGGCACAGTATGGCGCGGATGCCGGAGATCCCCGGTTGCCGGTAGCGGATTACGCCCTGACCTTTCAGGATCGTGAAAGCGGCCGTGGTGCTTATTCTTTTTGCATGTGCCCGGGAGGACTGGTGGTTGCGGCCGCATCGGAAACTGGCGGGGTGGTCACAAATGGCATGAGCAATTATCAGCGCAATTCCGGCATTGCCAACAGTGCCTTGCTGGTCACGGTTGGCCCGGAGGACTTTGGTAAAGATGTTCTTGCCGGCATAGAATTTCAGCGTGAATGGGAGCAAAAGGCGTTTCGCTGTGCTGGCAGCGACTATCGCGCGCCGGTTCAGAGTGTGGGTGATTTTCTTGCCGGATCGACAGGCTCGACCGATTTTTTGACCAGGCCGACGTATGCGCCAGGCGTTAAAGCGGTTGACCTCAGACAATGCCTGCCGGACTTTGTGACGGGTACGCTGTTTCGGGCATTGCCGCATTTTGACAGGAAAATCAAGGGTTTTGCCGATCACGGCGCCCTGATGACGGGCGTGGAGATGCGTTCCTCGGCGCCCTGCCGGATCCGCCGCGGGCGGGAAAGCTATGTGTCAGAAAATACCGAGGGACTTTATCCGATCGGTGAGGGCGCGGGGTATGCCGGCGGCATCATGAGCGCGGCCGTCGACGGTATGAATGCGGCGTTGGCTGTTATCAGACAATATAAACTGTAAGTTCAATATAATAGATACTACATGTAAGTAAGGAGAGAATAATCTATGGCTAGACTTTTTGGAACAGATGGGGTGCGCGGTGAAGCCAACCTCGAATTGACACCGGAGCTGGCGTACCGCCTTGGACGGGCCGCTACTTTGTTTTTTGGTGAGGATACGCAGCAACCAGTAATTTTGATCGGGCGCGATACGCGCATCTCGGGGCAGATGTTTGAATCGGCTTTGGCTGCAGGTATTTGCTCAGCTGGCGGTAAGGCTGTCGCTACTGGTGTGATCCCGACCCCGGCGATTGCCTATCTTGCCAAGAAAATGCAGGCACAGGCAGGGATTGTAATTTCAGCCTCCCACAATCCGTTTTATGACAATGGCATCAAATTTTTTGGCGGTGATGGCTACAAGCTGCCGGATGAAGTTGAGGATCAGCTGGAGGCGCTTGTTCATTCGATCGCCAAGGATGATCAGCTTTACCGGGCAAGCGGTGCCGAGGTTGGCACGGTGGAATATCGTCATGATCTTGTCAAGGAATACATAGATTTTGTCACGGCGACGACTAAGGAACGTTTCGAAGGGATGAAAGTTGTTCTTGACTGTGCCAATGGAGCCGCTTATGAAGCGATGCCGACGATACTGCGCCGTTTAGGAGCGGAAGTCGTTGTGCTGCATAATAAACCAAATGGCAAAAATATCAATGATCACTGCGGTTCGACGCATCTAGATGTAATTCAGCAAGCTGTAGTGGAACATCAGGCGGATCTTGGGATTGCCCACGATGGCGATGCCGATCGCTGTCTATGCGTTGACGAAAAGGGTGATATCATTGATGGCGACCGCATCCTCGTCATGTGCGCGGTTGAAATGATGAAAAGCGGTACGCTTAAGGGCAATACCGTCGTATCGACGGTTATGGCCAATATAGGCTTTCATCAGGCAATCAAAGAAGCCGGTGGCCGGGTTGAAGTTACTGCCGTCGGGGACCGATATGTACTTGAGAATATGCTGGCCAATGGCTATAACCTTGGCGGTGAGCAGTCCGGACATGTGATCTTCAGTGAGTTCAGCACAACCGGAGACGGGCTTATCACTGGACTGCAGGTATTAAGCTCGGTAAAGCGCAGCGGGAAGAAGGCCTCGGCCTTGTCTGGTCTGATGAAAAGCTATCCGCAGCTGCTCGTGAACATGCGTGTAGCTACGAAGGATGGCTGGGAAGAAAATGAAGCCATTGCCCAATCGATTGCCGAAGGCAATCAGGAGCTTGGTGACAGCGGACGTATTCTGGTAAGGGCTTCCGGTACAGAACCACTGATCCGGGTGATGGCGGAAGGACCCGATCAGCAGCAGCTCGACGTGATCTGCCACCGGATTGCGGCAGTAGTAAAAAAAGAACAGGGCTGATGCTTGACTATTGCCCTCGGATATATTAGAATATGCAACAGGCAAAGGAGCACATTTGTGCTCCTTTGTATTAGTGAATAAGCAAGATAAATTCATCCTGTGTTTGTTTTGTTTTTGCAGGAGGTGGAATCGTTTTTTACTGAAAGGGTAGCAATACTTTAGCGCTAGCTCTTGCCATGGGCAAGAGGACGAGGAAGAGGTTGTCGAATCATCAGCGGATGCCTCTCGGCCGGATCGGGTCGATACATACTGCCAAAACTGTCGAGTGATCGGCAGGACAATACAGTTATGGAGATACACAACAGGATAAGGACGGCAGGTCGCTCGGCGCCTGTACCGTAAAAATAGGCAATATGCAAAAAATGGAGGCACTATATTTATGTGTGGTATCGTTGGCTATGTAGGTGCAAAACAAGCAGCACCGTTTCTTATCGAAGGCTTGACAAGACTTGAATATCGCGGGTATGATTCCGCTGGTATCGCGGTATTTGATGGTGAAAAAATCAATGTGGAAAAAACGGTGGGGCGCCTGGCCTCGCTTAAGGAAAAAATCGAAGGCTGTGTGCCGCAGGGGCTAGTGGGAATCGGGCATACGCGTTGGGCGACACATGGTCGTCCGTCGGATCGCAACTCGCATCCGCATACCGATTGCAGCGGCGATTTTGTCGTAGTTCATAACGGCATTATCGAAAATTATCTCTCCCTGAAGGAAGCTCTGATCAAAAAGGGCCATGAATTCAAATCGGAAACGGATACGGAAGTATTGGCTCATTTGTTAGAAGAACTTTATAAGGGCGATTTCGAAGCGGCTGTGCGCGAAGTGCTCAAGCGCATTGAGGGTTCCTATGCGCTCGTGTTTATGTCGAAGCATGATCCGGATCGTTTGATCTGCACGAAGAAAGACAACCCGCTTGTCATCGGTCTCGGCGACGGTGAAAATTTCATCGCCTCGGATATTCCGGCGATTATTGCCCGCACGCGCCGTACCTATATTATCAATGACGGTGAGATGGCAGTTGTCAAAAAAGATTCGGTATGGATCACCAACCGTGAAGGCCAGCCGGTTACGAAAAAAGTATTTGAAGTGAACTGGAATGCTGAAGCGGCTGAAAAAGGCGGCTATGAGCATTTCATGCTCAAGGAAATCCATGAACAGCCAAGAGCTGTCCGTGAAACGATGTCGGCTCGTCTGGCGAAGGACAACAGTGCCATCGTTATGGACGAACTCAAATGGAACAAGGAATACCTGGAATCCTTCCATAAGATCTTCATTGTAGCCTGCGGCACAGCCTATCATGCTGGACTTGTCGGCAAATATTATATTGAAAAACTTGTGCGTATTCCGGTTGAAGTCGATATTGCCTCGGAATTCCGTTACCGTTCGCCGATTATCGATGAGCGCACTCTGACGATTGTTGTCAGCCAGTCTGGAGAAACCAGCGATACGCTGGCAGCCCTTAAAGAATCAAAACGCCTTGGCGCTAAGACTCTGGCCATAACGAACGTTGTTGGATCTTCCATTGCCCGTGAAGCGGATCAGGTTGTTTACACCTGGGCTGGCCCGGAGATTGCGGTAGCCTCGACCAAAGCTTACACAACGCAGCTGATCATGATGTTCATGCTGGCCATGTACATGGGCGGTATCAAGGGTACGGTTGCCCCGGAACGGACACAGGAGCTCTTGGCCCAGCTGCGCCATATTCCGGCACAGATCAGTGAAACGCTCGAAGATGTAGAGCCGATCAAGACCTTTGCCAAGGAATACGGCTTCTGTGAGGATGTATTCTTCATTGGCCGTTCCCTGGACTATGATGTAGCTCTTGAAGGGGCGCTCAAGCTTAAGGAGATTTCCTACATTCACGCGGAAGCCTATGCTGCCGGTGAGCTTAAGCACGGCACGCTGGCCCTGATCATCGAAGGCGTTCCGGTTATTGCTTTGGCGACGCAGCGCGATGTCTATGAAAAGACGCTGAGCAATATCAAAGAAGTAAAAGCCCGCGATGCTGTCGTTATCGGAATTGCAGCGCAGGATGACATGGAACTGGAAAAATATGTAGATCATGTAATCAAGGTTCCGCAGACGGATGAATTGCTGATTCCGCTCTTGACGGTAGTACCGCTCCAGCTGCTGGCTTATTATGCTTCGCTGACCAGAGGTTGCGATGTCGATAAACCGCGTAATCTGGCAAAATCAGTAACTGTAGAATAACCATAAAGAGCTGCCGTAGCTTACGGTGGCTCTTTTTTTAAAAAAAAGGACCAGGTCATTGACAAAAGCATAAAAAACGTACTATCATATATAACAATAACTTTTGAAATCTGTTTTTGAACGTGAAAAGGATTTTGACAAAGGTTTTCGAATTTTTTTAGAAAAGAAGGGGTTATGTTGGCATTTTATTTCGATGGAGCATCACACACATTTGGCGAGTATTTACTGGTTCCGGGCTATTCCTCCGATAAATGCATTCCGACAAATGTTTCGTTGGAAACACCATTGGTGAAATTCAAAAAAGGTGAACAGCCAAAAATTAAGATGAATATACCGATGACATCGGCGATCATGCAGGCTGTTTCTGATGATAATATGGCAATTGCCTTGGCCAAAGAAGGCGGCGTCTCCTTTGTGTACGGT
This sequence comes from Selenomonadaceae bacterium, assembly GCA_963678095.2. Taxonomy (GTDB): domain Bacteria; phylum Bacillota; class Negativicutes; order Selenomonadales; family Selenomonadaceae. The sequence goes on from CAXXXP010000001.1 coordinate 311,280, forward strand.
TCCCAGTCGGTAGAGGACGAAGCGGCTATGGTGGCCAGAGTAAAAAACTATAAATCCGGGTTTGTTAACAGCGATTCAAATATCAAGCCGACTACCACCTTGGCTGAGATTCTGCGTCTTAAGGACAGGACGGGACATTCGACGATGGCGATTACGGAAGACGGGATGCCGACGGGGAAGCTGCTCGGAATAGTTACCAGTCGTGATTATCGTGTAACCCGCATGAGTCTTGATGAGCGGGTTGAAAACTTTATGACACCGTTCAGCAAGCTGATCTATGCCGATGCTGATACGACGCTGCCGGAAGCCAATGATCTGATCTGGCAGCACAAGCTCAACATGCTGCCGCTGGTTGATAAAAATCAGCGTTTACGGTACATGGTATTCCGCAAAGATTACACAGATAACAAGGAAAATGCACATGAACTGATCGATCCTAAGAAGCGTTATATCGTTGGGGCTGGTATCAATACCCGTGACTATGCCGAACGCGTTCCGGCATTGCTTGAGGCTGGGGCCGATGTTCTCTGTATCGATTCTTCCGAAGGCTTTTCGGAATGGCAGCGCATAACATTGAAGTACATTCATGAAAATTTCGGGGATGATGTCAAAGTCGGAGCCGGCAATGTTGTTGACCGTGAGGGTTTCCGCTTCCTGGCTGAGGCCGGAGCAGACTTTATCAAGGTTGGCATTGGCGGCGGGTCGATCTGTATCACTCGTGAAACCAAGGGGATTGGCCGTGGCCAGGCTACGTCTATTATTGATGTTGCCAAAGCTCGTGACGAATACTATGAAGAAACTGGTATCTATATCCCAATCTGCTCGGATGGTGGAATTGTACATGATTACCATATGACGCTCGCCTTGGCAATGGGTGCTGATTTTATGATGCTTGGCCGTTATTTCTCCCGCTTTGATGAAAGCCCGACGGACAAAGTCAAAATTAATGGCACTTTCCTCAAGGAATATTGGGGGGAAGGCTCCAATCGGGCGAGGAACTGGCAGCGCTATGATCTCGGTGGGGATGGCAAGCTTTCCTTTGAAGAAGGTGTGGATTCCTATGTTCCCTATGCCGGTCCATTAAAGGACAATGTACAGCTGACGCTGAGCAAAGTTCGTTCGACGATGTGCAACTGTGGCTCGCTCACCATTAAGGACTTCCAGAAAAATGCGAAGCTCACACTTGTTTCCTCAACGAGTATTGTCGAGGGCGGATCACATGATGTCATCTTGAAGGACAAACTCTTCTCTCGTGAGTAAAGAAAATAGTAGATAAAAAATAAAGAGGCGCCTGGAGGCGTCTCTTTTTGGTGCTTGAAAAAAAATGACGGATAAATTATAATGAAGCTAGGACAATTTGTTATATAAGGGATACGTGTTGTAGTTTTCAGGCTGCTGCCGGCAGATATCACACTAGTAATAGAAGCCAGTCCGATTTTGGACAGTCACAGCAAACACAAATGATATGTATTTTAATGCCGGCTGCGGTAAACTGCAGTTGGCATTTTTATTTATCTGTGTTGCATATGCAACGGATTTTTGGCATATTTTCCATTAGAATAAAGAGCAGTTAGTGATTAAAAAATATATTGTCTAAAAAATGGAGGGCTAAAAATGGAAAACAAAATGTTTTGCTATCAGTGTCAGGAAGCTGCCCAGTGTACCGGCTGCACACAGGTTGGTGTCTGTGGTAAAAAACCGGAAGTTGCGAATCTGCAGGATCTGCTGCGCTATCAGACGATCGGTTTGTCAGAGATCACGACCCGTCTTCGCGCGGAAGGCACCAGTATTGACCGGGAAATAAATCATATTGTGACTGTCAATCTGTTTACGACGATTACCAATGCAAATTTTGATGAAGAATTTATTGCTGACCGAATTTTGCTGACGCAGAAGGCAAAAAAGGAATTGGCTGCTAAATTAAAGGATGCTTCTGGTCTTAGCGAAGCGGCTGTTTGGGAAGGCCATGACCGTGCCGCGATGGACGAAAAAGCAAAAGGCGTTGGCGTGCTGGCAACGGAAAATGAAGATATCAGAAGCCTGCGGGAATTGATCATCTATGGGGTAAAGGGCCTGGCCGCCTATGTAAAACATGCCAATGTGCTCGGCTATGAAAAAGAAGAAATTGATGCCTTTATTCAGGAAGCTTTGGCCAAAACGCGCGATGATAGTCTGGGCGCAGATGAGCTCGTGGCTTTGACCTTAAAGACCGGGGAATTTGGAGTCGCCGGAATGGCGTTGCTCAACGATGCAAATACGAAGACGTATGGCAATCCAGAGATGACGACGGTTGATATCGGCGTGCGCACAAATCCGGGGATCTTGATTTCCGGGCATGATCTGCGCGATCTCGAAATGTTGCTGCAGCAGACCGACGGCAGTGGGGTTGATGTCTATACCCATTCGGAAATGTTGCCGGCGCATTATTATCCGGCCTTTAAGAAGTATTCGCATTTTGCTGGTAACTACGGTAACGCGTGGTGGAAACAAAAAGAAGAATTTGAAAGCTTCAACGGGCCGGTCCTGCTGACGACAAATTGTCTCGTGCCACCGAAGGACTCCTATAAGGAGCGCGTTTACACTACCGGTGTAGTGAGCTTCCCGGGCTGTAAACATATTGCTGGTGAAATCGGCGAAGTTAAGGATTTTTCGGCAATTATTGAACATGCTAAACGTTGTCCGGCTCCGACGCAGATTGAAAGCGGTTCCATTGTCGGCGGGTTTGCCTACAATCAGGTTATGGCTTTGGCGGATAAAGTTGTCGGCGCCGTGAAATCCGGGGCGATCAAAAAATTTGTTGTAATGGCTGGTTGTGACGCCCGCATGAAGTCGCGTGAATACTATACGGACTTTGCTCGCGCGCTGCCACAGGATACGGTCATTCTTACAGCTGGTTGCGCCAAATATCGCTATAATAAACTTGCCCTTGGCGATATTGGTGGCATTCCGCGCGTGCTTGATGCCGGACAGTGCAATGACAGCTATTCGCTGGCGCTGATCGCCTTGAAGCTCAAAGAAGTATTTGGCCTTGATGATATCAACGATCTGCCGATTGTGTTCAATATTGCCTGGTATGAACAAAAAGCAGTTATCGTTTTGCTGGCCTTGCTCTACCTTGGCGTGAAGAATATTCATCTTGGACCGACGCTGCCGGCCTTCCTGTCGCCGACAGTTGCGGATGTCTTAGTTAAGAACTTTGGCATTGCTGGAATCGGTACGGTTGAAAATGATATAGAATTGTTCTTCGGCAAATAAGAAACAGAAAAGCGGCTGTCCCGGTATGGGGCAGCCGCTTTTTTATTCCAGCAAGGCTTTGCGCCAGATGGCTTCGAGTTCTTCTTTGTGCCAGCGGGCATTGGCCGGGCTGGTCGACGGCAAATCAATGAATATTTTTTGTGGATCAAGCTGTAGGCTGCGGTAGTGTTTGGCAAAGGCCTGCGCTGATTTTGTTCCGTTGAAGCAAATCTTTTTCAGGTTAGGATAGGTGGCGAACAGGGCCGGGAAATCATTGGCTTGTTCGCTGTGGATTGCCGAATCGAGACTGCCGGTTCGCACGCAGCTGCCGAGCGAATCCCAAAGGGCAATATGGTGGGTGAGCAGCATTTCGATTCGGTTGCCATAGAGTTTTGGCAGTGGATCGGTGTCAAGAATTTTCGCGAGCAGGGGCCAGAATCGATTTGCCGGATGGGCGTAATACTCCTGCTGCTGCAGCGACCGTACCCCGGGCATAGAGCCGAGAATTAGGGTGTGGCATTGTGGATCGATTACTGGGGGAAAGCTTTGACATAACATAAGAAAACCTCATTTTTATATATTCTTAGCTGCTGGCTCTGCCAGTATATACTGCTACTATAGCAAATTGTGCTGTGTTTGTACATTTGCTGGTGGAGCGTCTTCAGCCTGTTTTCAACAAAGGATAGTATACTGCAGCAGAGAAAAAATACTGTATGCTGCTCGTTAAATACAGTATAATTTAGGGGAAGATAAGAAAAGAGGTTGATGTGCATGCGGGTTTTGCTGGCAGAGGATGATAAAAAACTGGGCAATCTGCTGAAATACATGCTGGAAAAAAATGAAATTGCAGCCGAGTGGGTTACGGCTGGAGATATGGCCTATGAATATGCGATCTATGATGAGTATGATATCCTCGTTCTTGACTGGATGATGCCGGTGGAAAGCGGGATATCGGTCTGTCGTCGCCTTCGGGAAAATGGTTACCAAAAGGCGATATTGCTCCTGACCGCCCGTGATGCGGTAGAGGACAGGGTGTCCGGGCTCGATGCCGGGGCAGACGATTATCTTGTCAAACCGTTTGAATTTGCTGAGCTACTCGCGCGCTTGCGCGCTCTTGGCCGTCGGACCAATCAAAAAATTCAGCAGGAGGTCATTCGCATCGGAGAATTTATTTTAAACCGGACCGCCAAGGAAGTGCATAAAGGCGGGCAGGTCATACAGCTTTCACCGCGCGAATTTCAGATTTTTGATTTGCTCGTGCAAAATGCCGGGATTGTCGTGCCGCGTGATGTGATTCTTGACCGAATTTGGGGTCTTGAATCCGAGGTAAGTTCCAATAATATTGATTCTTACGTAAAGCTGCTACGTAAGAAAATTGATCCGGGAGCCGGCGAGCCCATTATCCATACGATTCGCGGGGTTGGCTATAAGCTGGAGGCTAAAGTATGAGCCAGAATATGTTCAACCGTATGCGGCAGCGGCTGACGCTCTTTTATTCGCTGGTGATGGCAATTTTTTTGACTGTCATGATTTTTGGCGTCTATAAGAGTATGGAATGGTCGATTGGCTCAGAGCAGGCGCGGGAAATTCTCGATGCAGCGAATGATTCGGCGGCGGTGCATGCTGTTTATCCGCATGCGCAGGAAAATTTGCCGGATAACGCTGATCCGTATAAGGGGAGTCATGACCGCACTTTTTTTTATGTGCTGGACAACGAGGGTCACATGCTGAATTTTTCCCGAGCATCCTTTATGGTGGAACCGTTTGTCCTCGATGTGATTAATGCATGGTCAATGGAAAGCGGCGAGGTAGCGGTATTCAGCAAGGAGGATCATTTAAAATTTAAGCACAAGCTGATGATGACAGCCCGCCCGATCATTGTCGAGGGCAAGACGGCTGGCATGATCTATGTCGGCAAGGATGTAACTGCCCTCTATAACGGCCTGCAAAAATCCATGCTGGTTCTCGGAGCATTTTCCTTACTGGCTTTGTTTATGGCAGCGCTGGCCGGGCATGTGATGTCAGGCAAAGCCCTGGTGCCGCTTAAGGAAGCGTATGAAAAGCAGCGCCAGTTCGCGATTGATGCCTCCCATGAGCTGCGGACGCCGCTGAGCGTTGTAATGGCGTCAGCGGATGTGCTCGACAACGATCCGGCCATTACATCGCCGTTTTTGAAGCAGGTAATCGGCGATGTGCGCGATGAAGTCAAGAAAATGACAAAGCTGGTCAGTGATCTGCTGCTGGTTGCCCGCAGCGACAACCAAAAGGTAAACCTGCAGCAAGAACGGCTTGACTTGGCTGAAATAATTGAACAGACGGTGCGGCGGATGCAGCCGCTGGCTGCCGAAAAGAATATAGAGCTGACCTGCAGTCAGTTGGTGCCGGCAGAAATCAAGGCCGATGGCCAAAAAATCAAGCAGCTGTTATTGATTCTTGTCGATAATGCCGTGAAATATACACCCTCTGGCGGCAAGGTGAAGTTGGAACTTGACAGTAAAAGTGAAAAGAGTAAGGTGAAGCTCAAGGTTAGTGATACGGGGATTGGTATTGCCCCTGGGGAGCAGGATCTGATCTTTGATCGTTTTTATCGGGCTGATAAGGCCCGTTCGCGCGAATCGGGCGGCAATGGGCTGGGGCTGGCGATAGCCCGCGAAATCGTTCGCTTGCATAAGGGGAAAATTCAGGTTGACAGCAGGCCAGGAGAAGGCACGACCTTTACGGTTGAACTGAAGCGCTGACATAAAAAAGTGAGAGTTTGTGAAGTATTTTTTGTTGTAAATATAATTAGTCAAAAGGTCAAAAAATAGTTTGACTTTTTGACCTTTTGGGATATAATAAAAATTATAGAGGATATCTCATTAGCAAAGCGATCTTATAAAAGAAAGCTGGGAGGAAATTATATGGGACAGGAAAAATATACGCAAAAGGTCATGGAGGCTCTGCAATCAGCGCAGCAGACGGCAGCGCTGCACTATCATCAGGAGATAACAGGGGCCCATATGCTATTGGCACTGGTCAAGGACCCGGAAGGCTTGCTTGCCACCATTTTTCAGGAGTGTAAGACGGATCTGCCACTGCTGAAAACGCGGCTGGAACAGCTTTTGAAAAAGCAGCCGGGGGTAAAGGGACAGGATCGTCTGTCCATGAGCACCGGGATGGTAAGGGTGCTGGGCAAGGCAGAAGCGCTTGCGCAAAAGATGAAGGATGAGTATATCAGCACAGAGCATATACTGTTGGCCTTGATCGAGGATGGAGACAGTGATACGCTAGCGGTTTGCCGGGAATTTGGCTTGAATAAATCAAAGATCGAAGCGGTAATCAAGACAAATCGTAAACAGAATGTGACCAGCGATAATCCGGAAAGCGGCTATAAATCATTAGAAAAATATGGGCGCGACTTGACCGATGCGGCCCGCCGTGGCAAAATTGATCCGGTTATCGGCCGGGATGAGGAGATTCGCCGGACAGTTGAAATTCTGTCAAGGCGGACCAAAAACAATCCGGTGCTGATCGGCGAGCCTGGTGTCGGTAAGACGGCCATTGTCGAAGGCCTTGCCCGGAGAATTGTTGCCGGTGATGTGCCGGAATCACTGAAAAACAAGATGCTGTATTCCCTTGATATGGGATCACTGGTGGCTGGAGCCAAGTTTCGCGGGGAGTTTGAAGAGCGGCTCAAAGCGGTGCTCAATGAAATTGCCAAATCAGAAGGACAGATTCTGCTCTTTATCGATGAAGTGCATACCGTTGTCGGCGCCGGTGCCGCTGAGGGCGCCATGGATGCGGGCAATATCTTAAAGCCGATGCTTGCCCGTGGTGAGCTGCGCTGCATCGGGGCCACTACGCTCAATGAATACCGCAAGTACATTGAAAAGGATGCGGCGCTGGAACGAAGGTTCCAGCCGGTGCTGGTTGATCAGCCGACTGTTGAAGATACGATTTCGATTCTTCGCGGACTAAAGGAGCGCTATGAAGTGCATCACGGGGTTCGCATCCGCGATAATGCGCTTGTCTCGGCGGCGGTGCTGTCAGATCGCTATATAGCGGATCGGTTTCTGCCGGATAAGGCCATCGATCTCGTCGATGAAGCCGCAGCCAAGCTGCGTACGGAAATAGAATCGATGCCAGCGCCGCTGGATGAGGTGCGGCGCAAGATCATGCAGCTGGAAATTGAAGAACAGGCACTGAAAAAAGAAACGGATGAAGCCTCTTCCCAAAAGCTCACACAGATTGTGAGGGATAAGGAGACCTTGCAACAGCGGGAAAGTGAACTTAAAGCAAAGTGGGAAAGTGAAAAACAATCCATTTTGCGCATCCGGGCCATTAAAAAAGAGATTGACGATACAAAGAATGAGATGGAAGCGGCCGAACGGGCGTATGACTTAAACCGTCTGTCTGAAATCAAGTATGGCCGGCTGCCGGAACTTGAAAAACAACTGGTCGAATCAGAGGCGGCGGTGGCGGCGCAGGCTAAAGAATCGCAGATGCTTAAAGAGGAAGTCGGAGAAGAAGATATCGCACGGGTTGTCAGCCGCTGGACGGGGATTCCGGTCGCAAAGATGATGACCGGGGAGCGGGAAAAACTCGTACACCTTGAGGATGTACTGCATCAGCGGGTGGTCGGGCAGGATGAAGCCGTTCGTGTTGTCAGCGAAGCGATTATCCGGGCAAGGGCTGGCATAAAGGACCCCAACCGCCCGATCGGCTCGTTTGTATTTCTCGGACCGACGGGTGTCGGTAAGACGGAGCTCGCCAAGACATTGGCCGAGGTTTTGTTTGATGACGAGCGCAACATCATTCGCCTGGACATGAGCGAATATATGGAAAAGCATGCAGTTTCACGTCTGATCGGAGCGCCTCCGGGCTATGTTGGCTACGATGAAGGCGGTCAGTTGACGGAAGCCGTGCGCCGCCGGCCTTATAGTGTTATCTTGCTCGACGAAGTCGAAAAAGCACATCAAGATGTATTTAACGTGTTGCTGCAGATTCTCGATGATGGGCGGCTGACGGACGGTAAAGGGCGCGTGGTCAGCTTCAAGAATACGGTCATCATTATGACCTCGAATCTTGGTTCCCATGAGATTTTGAATGCGGCGGATTTTTCGCAGGCGGAAACCGCCGTGCGGGAAATTTTAAAAAATTACTTCCGTCCTGAATTTTTAAACCGCCTCGATGATATCATCGTCTTTAAGGGACTTGACCGCCAGCAGGTTAAGCAGATTGCCGGCATCCTGCTGACAGCGTTGGATGAACGTTTGCGCCGGCAGGTGAAAATCAGTCTTACCTGGACCGACGAGGTGCTCGAATTGCTTTCCTCCCAAGGGTTTGATCCTAATTACGGAGCGCGTCCATTGCGCCGGCTGCTGGCCCATACGGTTGAAACGGCACTGAGCAAGGAAATTATCAAAGGGGAGATCAAGGAAGGCGATACGGTACAGATCGGTATCGTCGGCGATGAGCTTACCTTTACTGCACAGTAAAAAAAGCCCCTGCGGGGGCTTTTTTTCTGCATAACGGACATTGAAGGCGGGCTATTGTTTCGTATTGATAAACCATGGTACAATATAGCCAAAATAGATAAAGTTAAAGATAGGCCGGATACGGCCTTTTTAGGAGGGTAAATATGAGTTGCAGAGCAGGAGAAAATCGAATTATAATCAGTGAGGTCATGATGCCGAGTCAGGCCAATGTGGCTGGAAATGTCCATGGCGGAGAAATCATGAAGATGATGGATTCAGCTGCTTATGCTGCCGCTCGGCGCTATGCCAGGTCGAATGTCGTTACAGCCCGGGTGGATGAACTGGAATTTCATCTGCCGATTTTGATTGGGGATCTTGTGGTCTGCACGGCGGATATCGTCTTCGTGGGTCACAGCTCGATGGAAATTGCGGTCAATGTCGAAGTGGAGGATCTCGAGCACGAGGGCAAACCCCAGCGGGCGCTTTCCGCTTACTTTACGATGGTTGCACTCGATCGCAATGCCAAACCAAAGACGGTGCCGGCACTGGTGCTGGACACGGAAGAAGTGAAAGCAGCTTTTGGCGAGGGGAAACGTCGCTATGAGGAACATAAGGCGAAGAAAAAACAGCAGCTGCTGGCGGAAAAAGCCGCCCGAGAAGCTGCCAAAGCGGCCAAAGGCGTTGAGAAGTAGTGCCACCATAAAAAGCAGAGTGAGAACTCTGCTTTTTTATTGCTGATAATTATAATGAGTTGTCCATTGAAGAAGAATAAAAAAAATACTTGTTTACAATTAACTCGACATAAAATAAAAAGCTTGCAAAAAGTGTTTACGTATGTTAATCTGTAAAAGATATATGAGAAATGCGTTGCAGAGGAATAGTAAAATGCAGGATGCTGGCAGAGACCCGCTGGTTGGTGAAAAGCGGGAGCAAAGTGGATTTGAACTCACCTTGAAGCAGCACGCTGAAATGCAAAGAGTAGGTGGCGCCGGGGCCTGGCCGTTAAAACAGGAGGATATAAGGCTGTATAAGTCCGTATCTGGTAAAGTGCACAGCATAGCTGTGAAGTAGAGTGGTAACACGTGAGCAAAGGCTTTCGTCTCTTTGGAGATGAGGGCTTTTTATTTTTACCTTTTTTAAGACAAAACATAAGGGAGCGATAGCAGATGATGAATTATAAAAAATACAAAAAAGGCTATTTTATGCCGCCGGTCGTGGACATGAGCTGGACGAGGAAAGAGTATCCCGAACAAGCTCCGGTTTGGTGTAGCGTTGACCTGCGTGATGGCAACCAGTCCCTCATCATTCCGATGAGTCTTGAGGAAAAAATAGAATTCTTTAAAATGCTCGTGAACATCGGCTTTAAGGAAATAGAGGTCGGCTTTCCGGCGGCTTCGGAAACGGAATATGAATTTTTGCGCCGTCTCGTGGAAGAGGATCTGATACCGGAAGATGTCACGGTGCAGGTGCTGACGCAGGCCAGGGAACATATCATAAAAAAGACATTTGCGGCTCTTGAGGGGGTAAAGAAGGCGATTGTTCATGTCTATAACTCGACCTCGATCGCGCAACGAGAGCAGGTGTTCAGAAAATCAAAAGCGGAAATTAAGCAGATTGCCGTCGACGGGGCCAAACTCTTAAAAGAACTTACGGAAAAAGCCGGAGCGTCCTACCGCTTTGAGTATTCCCCCGAGAGTTTCACCGGCACCGAGGTGGAGTATGCGCTTGAAGTCTGCAATGCCGTCCTTGATGTCTGGCAGCCGACTGCGGGGCGCAAGGCAATTATCAACCTGCCGGTCACGGTGGAAATGTCGATGCCGCATGTCTATGCTGCCCAAATTGCTTATATGTCGCAGAATATGAAATACCGCGAAAATGTCGAGATTTCGCTCCATCCACATAATGACCGTGGCTGTGGGGTGGCTGATTCTGAAATGGGGCTGCTGGCCGGCGCTGACCGGATCGAGGGCACCTTATTTGGCAACGGTGAGCGCACCGGAAATGCTGATATTGTGACGATTGCCATGAATATGTTCTCTCTTGGCATCGATCCGAAACTCAATTTTGCCAATATGCCGGAAATTATTGAAATGTATGAACGCGTTACGCGGATGGCGGTTTATGACCGTCAGCCATATGCCGGGCAGCTTGTATTTGCCGCCTTCTCCGGGTCACATCAGGACGCAATTGCCAAGGGCATGAAATGGCGCGAGGAAAATGGAGAAGAACGTTGGACGGTGCCATATCTGCCGATAGATCCGCAGGATGTCGGCCGCGAATATGACGGTGATGTCATCCGCATCAACAGTCAGTCCGGCAAGGGCGGCGTTGCTTATATCATGGAACAAAAATACGGTCTTGATATGCCGAAAAAGATGCGCGAGGATTTTGGCTACTGCGTTAAAGGCGTGTCTGATCACAAGCACAAAGAAATTATGCCGGAAGAAATCTATCAAATTTTTCAAAGTGAATACGTCAACGTTGAAATGCCTATCCGGCTGATTGATTTCCTGCTGAAGAAGGAACCGGATGGCACCCGCACAGGAGATGTTCATCTTGAAATCAATGGCCGGGAATGTGTTTTCAGTGGACGCGGTAATGGACGCCTCGATGCTGTCAGCAATGCAATCCAGACGAATCTGCAGATTGAATACAGCAATCTGACCTACAGTGAGCATGCGCTTGAAATCGGCTCTACGTCCCGGGCAATTGCGTATATTGGAATTACCGGCAAAGACGGCAGCATAAGCTGGGGGGCAGGGCTTGATACGGATATTATAACGGCTTCCGTCAAGGCATTGATCAGTGCGATTAACCGCATGAATGCTGGTCAATAAAGGGTTTATGGCAGCCCCCTTCATTGACAAAAACCGGGATTTGTGCTAAAATAATAGAAAATTACGGTATGTCGTCAAGGGCAACAGTAGGATACGCGGTTTTATCTGAACTTAAAAAAGCAGCCTGCTTAGAGTCTTCTTATACGCATGATTGGCGATACAAAGAATGAATTTTAAAAAGCAGGTGGCGCGAAAGCGCTGTCTGCTTTTTTGTTTGGCCGGCCTACAGCTGATCTGATGAAATGCTGGAATCCGTCTGAGTTCAAAACAATTGGAGGAGTGGATTTTATGGCTGTAAAGGTAATGATCGTTGATGATTCACCGTTTTCCCGGACACTGATTGCAGAGACACTGGCTGAGGGTGGCTTTGAAATTGCTGGCGAGGCTGATTCTTTGGAAAGTGCATTAAAGACCTATGAAGAGGTTCAGCCGGACATTGTGACTATGGATATTGCAATGCCGGAGCACGACGGATTTGAGGTCAGCCGGGCCCTATTGCGCCATGATCCCAAGGCGAAGATCATCCTGTCGAGCTCGATGAAGGATGAAGAAACCGAGATGGAGGCCAAGCGTATTGGTGTTTCCGGCTATGTGCAAAAACCGCTCGAGGCAGAAACGTTGTTTGCCATTATCGAAAAGGTCCTGTCGCCGGACACCTTGTTTCAGGAACTGATGGACCGGGGGCTGGAGACCTTTAAGGAAGCACTGGCGCAGAATCTGACCCGGATGGCCAAGACACCCGTTGAGTTTATCGAAGATGCGGCTATTGAAGAGCCGTATCGTTCGAAAGGGGTGACGACGGTTATCGGCATCATCGGCCAGTATACCGGTACAATGATTATGGACTTGGCCTTTGAAGATGCGGAAAAAATTGCCGAGACGCTTTTGCGCCGGCCGGCAAAAGACAGGGAAGAAGTTCTGGCTATGGTGGCTGAGCTGGCAAATATCGTCGGCGGCATTGCCTGCTCAATGCTCAATAAACGGGAAAAATCGCTTGGCCTGCGCGTTTCGCCGCCAAGCATGTTTCATGGTAACTCAGCGGAGCTCGTGAGCCCGCGGGTTAAGATTCAAAAATCCCTGGCCCGGACACAATATGGTGAAATATTCCTGGGCATCGGATTCAAAAAGGGGTCGACATTATGGATGTAAATGCGATTAATCCCATTTTGGCTTCCTTTACGGAAGTCTTGCCACTGCTCGGTTTTTCCCAGGTGACGAAGAAAAAAGTGTCTTTGGCCGGATCGACCCTTGCCTATGACGGGATCTTGCTCAACGTGGCGGTGGTTGGTTCGATAAAAGGGGTGCTGCTGCTCGGCATGAGTTTTGAGGATGCCAAGAAATTTGCCTCCAAGATGATGATGGGAATGGAAGTCCACGAACTTGATTCTTTGGCGCAAAGTGCTATTTCAGAGATGGCGAATATGGTGTGCGCTAATGCCTGTACGCAGTTCAGTAAGGCGGCTATCGGCGGGCTCGATATTTCGCCGCCGACTTTGATGATGGGGACGGGCGGGATGGCGACACTGCCGGTACCACAGGCAATTGTCATCGATTTTGACTGTGATGGCATCGCGGTCAAGCTGTACGTTGGCTTGGCCTGAGACTGAAGCGAAAACAGCCCGGCCCTTTACTAAAGGGCCGGGCTGTTTTGCGAAAAATAGGATAGTAGGTTACTCGCTGGCATCGTTTGGTGCGTGGTACGGGATGGATTTCACGAAGAACGGTACACTTTGTTTTGTTACAAAAATGATGAAAATTATTAAAAAAATATAAAAATATTACACTTTTAGCTATTGACAAGAGACGAGCGGTATTATATTATAAGCGTATTGAAAGTTGAATTACAGAAATAAATCAACGACCGGGAAATAGTACATATGCAGCCTTTTGTTCAGCGAGCTGATGACCGAGAAATCGGAGGTGTGATGATCAGCCAAAAGAGCGTATCGAATGGTCCCGCGAGAGTCCACCGAAAGATTTCAAGTAGGCTGGAACGGTTGCCTCCGTTAGCGGGCTAGGATATCGGATGATTGTATTATCCCGTATCTGAAACGAGAAGTTGCTTATTTAGGGTGGCAGAGCGAAACCATTTCGTCCCTTGTGTGGATGAAGTGGATTTTTTTATGTTTAAATAAGCAGCTTGAATTAGGGTGGTACAGCGGAAAACCATTTCGCCCCTTAAATGCCTGACGTGCATTTAAGGGGCGAAATGGTTTATTTTTTTACCGGAAATAAGATAAGAGGAAATGGAGTGAATCTCATGTTAAAGGCATATTTGGACCAGGTGGTGGCAGGCAGTAATTTGTCGCAGACAGATGCGGCAGCAGCGATGCAGGTGATTCTTGACGGGCAGGCTACTGAGGCGCAAATTGGGGCTTTCCTGACAGCACTGAAGATAAAAGGGGAAAAAGTCGAGGAGATTGCCGGTTTTGCCCGGACTTTGATTGGCCAGGCAGATCGGGTCCGGCACAGCCGTCCGGTCATCTGCAACTGCGGCACCGGTGGTGATACCAAAAATACCTTTAATATTTCAACTGCAGTGGCTTTTGTACTTGCCGGAGCCGGCCTGCAGGTAGCCAAGCATGGCAATCGCAGTGTATCGAGTTCCTGTGGCAGTGCCGATGTTCTGGCGGCGCTTGGGGTCAATGTGGATCTGCCGGCAGAGCGGGTCAGTGAAGAAATTGAAACGGTCGGCATAGGATTTTTGTTTGCTCCGGCACTGAATAAGGCAATGCGTTTTGTGGCCAAGCCACGAAAAGAGCTGGGATATCGCACGGTATTCAACCTGCTGGGACCGATTATAAATCCGGCCCGGCTTGACTATCAGCTTGTCGGTGTGTATGACGGGGCTTTGACAGAAAAGGTGGCAGCGGTGCTAAGTGAAGTCGGGGTCAGGCAGGCGATGGTTGTGCATAGCAACGACGGCATGGATGAGATTTCAACGCAGGCGAAGACCAAGGTCAGCGAGCTTCGTGACGGTAACGTCAAATCCTATGAAATAGATCCGCAAGCCTACGGCTTTGCCGGCGGCACACTGGCTGATTATGCCGGTGGCACACCGGCAGAAAATGCGGGGATTTTGCGGGCGGTGCTCGCGGGCAAACAAGGGCCAAAACGCGATGTGGTGTTACTCAATGCGGCTGCCGGGCTCTATATCGCGGGGCGCGTTTCTTCTCTGGAAGCGGGACTCTTACTGGCGGCAGAGGTCATTGACAGTGGGCGGGCACAGCAAAAGCTTGACGAACTCATTGTTTTTAGCAACAGCAATTTGGCGGCTGCTTTATGATTGTCAAGATTTGCGGCATAAAGACAGCGGCTGCAGCAAAAATGGCCAGCGAAGCCGGCGCGGATTTTATCGGGTTTGTTTTTGCACCATCGCGTCGGCGTATAGAGCCCGCGGCGGCGGCAAAAATCTGCCAGGGGGTGAACCGGGTAAAAAAAATAGGTGTTTTTGTTGATGAGGAGCCAGCCAAAGTCAATGCGATTGCTGCGGCCTGCGGACTTGACTTTGTGCAGCTGCATGGACATGAAACGGCCTGCTACCGCCAGCAGATTTCCTATCCTGTGATCAAGGCCTTCCGTGTGGGCGAGGATTTTCAGCCGCTAGCAGCCGAAAGCTATCCGGCCGAGATGATTCTACTTGATAGTTTCCTTCCCGGACAGGCCGGTGGTACGGGCAAGACCTTTTCCTGGGAGCAGGCGGCAGTGATGGTCCGTGCGCTGAAACGCCCGGTTATTCTTGCTGGGGGGCTGAACGCGGAAAACGTTTCGGCGGGGATGGAACTCTTTCACCCGTTTGGGGTTGATGTTTCCGGTGGGGTGGAAGAAAGCGGAGAAAAATCATGGATTAAAATAAAGCGGTTTATGGAAGCGGCCCGCAGGGCCGAGCGGAGGCTGGATGATGAAAAACATACTTAAAGAAATTGTGCAGCGGAAAAAAGAGATCGTTGCCGAAGAAAAACGCCGGCAGCCCCTGTTGCAGATTAAGGCAGATATTCGACCCGGAGGATTTCGCATGGCGCGGCGGCTGCGGCCGCAGCCCTGGAGCCTGATTGCCGAATGCAAATTGCAGTCACCGGCCAAGGGACGCCTGTGCACAAGGCATACGGTGACAGAGCTGGCAAAGATTTATGCAGCCAATGGTGCAAGCGTACTTTCGGTGCATACCGATCCGCATTTTCTGGGGAAAAATGAGGATATTGCAGCGGTACGCGCGGCGGTTGATCTGCCGGTTTTACGCAAGGACTTTATCATAGATCCGTATCAGATCTATCAAGCCCGGGCACTTGGTGCCGATGCAGTGCTGCTCATAGCCCGGATACTGGAACCATCGCAGCTGAAGGAATATTTGTATACAGCCTGGGAACTTGGGCTTGATGCGTTGATTGAGGTCCATGATGAACGTGATATCCTTGCTGCCGAGGCGACTCCGGCAGAATTTATCGGTATTAACAACCGTAATTTGCAGAATTTCAGCACGGATATACAGCATACCCTCGATCTTTTGCCTGGATGCACGGGTGACAGGATTTTGATCAGCGAAAGCGGCATCCACTGCGCGGCAGATGTTGCACGCTTGCGGGCCGCCGGGGTGCGGGGAGCCCTGGTCGGGGAGGGACTTGTCCGGGCGGCTTCTCCCGGGGAAAAGACAAAAGAATTAGCGCAGGCTCTTGCCTGATACGGAGAAAATATGAGTTGGAGGAATTGGAAATGACAGAAAACAAAGTGGGACGTTTTGGCGATTATGGCGGGCAGTATGTGCCGGAAACCGTTATGCCGGTATTACTGGAGCTTTGCGAAGCCTATGATAAATATAAGGAAGATCCGGGATTTCAGGCAGAGGTCAGCCGCTTTTTTACGCAATATGCCGGACGCCCGACGATGCTTTATTATGCGGAAAAACTGACCAAACACTATGGCAAGGCAAAGATTTATTTAAAGCGGGAAGATCTTTTGCACACCGGTGCGCATAAGATAAACAACGCCCTGGGACAAGCGATTTTGGCAAAATATATGGGGAAAAAGCGCATTGTGGCGGAAACTGGCGCCGGCCAGCATGGTGTGGCCTGCGCGACAGTCGCGGCGCTATTTGATATGGAGTGTCATATCTTTATGGGCGCTATGGACATGGAACGCCAAAAACTCAATGTATTTCGCATGAAAATGCTGGGAGCCAAGGTGATGCCGGTAACCAGTGGCACCGCAGCGCTGAAGGATGCGACCAGTGAGGCCATCCGCTATTGGGCGACAAATATTACGGATACCCATTATATTATCGGCACGGTAGCAGGCCCGCATCCTTATCCGACAATGGTTCGTGATTTTCAGGCGGTAATCGGCCGTGAGATCAGGGAGCAGAGTAAAAAAGTGACGGGTGGGCGCATCGATTATCTGGTGGCCTGTGTCGGCGGGGGCAGTAATGCGATGGGAACTTTTTACGATTTCCGGGGAGACAAGCAGATTCAAAAGATCGGTGTCGAGGCAGCCGGACGCGGAGAGGCAAATGGCGATCATGCAAAAACACTGACCCAGGGGAGCCCGGGCGTTTTGCATGGCGCCCGCAGTTATCTGCTGCAGGATGACGATGGGCAGGTAGTCGAAGCGTATTCGATTTCGGCCGGACTGGATTATCCGGGGGTCGGACCGGAGCATGCCTATTTCAAGGACAAGGGCATTGCCTGTTATGTGGCAGTGAATGATGAGGAGGCTCTGGCGGCCTTCCAGCGGCTCACGCGCATCGAGGGGATTATTCCGGCAATGGAAAGCTCGCATGCCATTGCCTACCTTGAAAAATTAATGCCGGAGACAAAGGCGGAGGAAGTTGTTATTGTCTGCCTTTCCGGACGTGGCGATAAGGATGTTCAGATGGTGGCAAAAAGACTGGGGGAGGAAATAGAATGACACGTTTAAGCGAAACACTGGCAAAACTGAAAAAAGCCGGTAAAAAGGGATTGTTTATCTATATCATGGCCGGAGCACCGGATCTTGAGGCGACGATAGAGGCTGTACGGGCCGCTGAAAAAGCTGGCGCGAATGTCATTGAACTTGGCCTGCCGTTTTCCGATCCATTGGCGGATGGCCCGGTGATTCAGGCCGCCGGCGTAACGGCACTGAAAAATGGCATGACAACTCACAAGGTCTTGCAGATTGTCAAGGAAATACGGCGTTTTTCCCAGATTCCGCTGCTTGGCATGGGTTATATCAACAACATGCTTCATTACGGATTAGAGAAATTTGTTATTGATTTTAAGGCAGCCGGACTTGACGGCCTGATTATTCCTGATCTGCCACATGAGGAAGCTGCTGCAATGACGGCAATATGCCGGGCGAATGATCTGCATTTGATCGAGTTTGTTACGCCAAACACGGTTCCGGCGCGAATTACACAGACGTGTTCAAGTGCTACGGGCTTTATTTACTGCGTCTCGGTCAACGGCGTAACCGGTGTGCGGAAAATTGATTATTCGCCGATCAACGAAGTGGTGGCCCTGGTCCGCCAGCAGACGGATATTCCCCTGGCGGTGGGCTTTGGCATTGGCTCTCCGGCAGCGGCCTTGGAGGCTTCGCGTGAGGCTGATGCGGTTATCGTCGGCAGTGCAGTCGTGCGGCGGTTGATGGAAAATGATCTGCCGGGGGCGGCGCAGCTGATTGGCGATATTCGCCAGGCACTTGATGAAAGGGTGATTTAAATGCAGCTAAACCTGTCAAGTGAGGAATTTTGCAAGCTGGCACAGCGGCAAAATATCATTGCCCTCACGGCTGAAATCTCTACTGATATGGAAACTCCAGTGTCGGTGTATTACAAGCTTGTCGGCGAAGAGCAGGGCTTTATTCTGGAAAGTGCGGATGTCAACGAACGCTTTGGGCGCTTTTCCTTTATTGGCGCCGAGCCATTGGCGCAGCTTGCTGTTTTTAAGGATCATACCAGGATTGTTTCAGCCGGCAGTACGGAGATTCTTGAAGGTGAACCCGTTGCAGTCTTAAAAGAATATCTGGGCCGCTTTGAAAGTGCTGCCCGAGAGGGAGCACTGCCGTTGTTAAACGGCGGGGCCGTGGGGTACTTTAACTATGAAGTGGTAACGACTTTTGATCGCATTCGCGGGCTGGCTGTCGCTGCCGATCAGCTGTTAGGACAGTTTATGATCTGCCGCGAGATGCTGGTGATGGATCATTTTAAGAACACCTCGAAGCTGGTTTATCTGGCTGAGGTGAAGCCAGGGCAGGAGGCGGCTGCTGTCTATATGACGGCGACTGCTAAACTGCAGGCAGCCCGGCAGCGGCTGAACCAACAGGTACAAAAAGCGCAGGTATTGCCTGGAGGCGGGCAGGAAAAACTAGATTTTTCTGCCCGGTATGGGAAGATGCGTCCGGAATTTTTGACGATGATCACAAAAGCCAAGGAACATATTGCGGCCGGAGATGCCTTTCAGATCGTATTATCCGAGCAGTTTGAAGCTCCGGTGACGCAGCCGCCGTTTCGTTTTTATCGCCGGCTGCGCCAGGTGAATCCGTCGGCGTATATGTTCTATCTGAATTTTGGTGCGAAAAAGCTGATTGGGGCCTCCCCGGAAATGCTGGTAAAACTCGACGCAGACAAGGTGTATACGTATCCGATTGCCGGATCACGTCCGCGCGGGAAAACAGCAGCCGAGGATCAACAGCTGGCCGAAGATCTTTGCCAAGATGGCAAGGAATGCGCCGAACATGCGATGCTGGTGGATCTGAGCCGCAATGACCTGGGGCGGATCAGCTGCCCAGGATCGGTTATGGTCCATAAGCTGATGCAGGTGGAAAAATTTTCTCATATCATGCATATGGTATCGGAGGTCGGCGGGCGGGTTCGTCCGGATTACAGTGCCCTCGATGTGCTGAAAGCCTGTTTTCCTGCAGGGACTTTAAGCGGGGCTCCGAAAATCCGGGCCATGGAAATTATTGAAGCGCTTGAAGAAAAGAAACGGGAGGCTTACGGCGGGACTGTCGGCTATCTGGACTTTAACGGGAATATGGACATGTGCATTACGATCCGGACGATCCGGATGGAAGATGGTCAGGCTGTTATTCGTGCCGGGGCCGGTATTGTAGCCGATTCAGTCGCTGACCGCGAATATCGGGAGATTTTGCAAAAGGCAGGAGCCCTGTTCCAGGTTGTCGAGGAGGTCGAAAACAATGATTTTATTGATTGATAATTATGATTCGTTTACCTATAATGTCTATCAGCTGCTGACCGAACTGGGCGCTGAAGTTGAGGTGGTTCGTAACGACAAGCTGACACTGGAACAAATCGAGGCGAAAAACTATGAGGCCATAGTGATTTCACCGGGCCCGGGGCGACCAGATGAGGCCGGTATTACCAAGGAATTGATCCGGTCTTTTGCCGGACAGCTGCCGATTCTGGGCATCTGTCTCGGGCATCAGGCCATTGGCGAGGTCTTTGGTGGGAGGGTTGTCCGGGCCCCGGAGCCTATTCATGGCAAAACATCGAGGCTCGAGCATGACGGCACGGGCCTTTATCAGGGAATTGAAAATCCAATGCAGGTTGGGCGGTATCACTCGTTGATCGTGGAGCGTGAATCGCTTCCCGAATGCTTTGAAATAACCTCACAACTGGAAGATGGCATGATCATGGGCCTGCGTCATCGGCAGTATAAACTCGAGGGTGTGCAGTTTCATCCCGAATCGATTTTGACTCCGGCCGGTCGCCAGCTGCTGAAAAATTTTTTGGCAATGCTTTAACCAATAGGGATATTGGTACGGTTGTGGCAGCCGTACCGTCGTTAAGAAAATATAATAGCAGTGCTTGACAATATATATTATTTATTTTATGATGAATGAGTGAGCTCTTGTGAAAGTGATCACAAGATAAAAAATTATAGCGATTAGATCAGGTGTCTTAGGACTTAATAGGAAAGCTTGGTGAAAAACCAACGCGGTCCCGCCACTGTAACAGGGAGTAAATCTGCAAGAATGTCACTGGAGTGAAAGCTCTGGGAAGGCGCAGATAAGCGATGATCTGGAGCCAGGAGAACTGCCTGATGGATGATCACCGTTTGACCTGCGAGCGATGGGGAGGGGATTGGTTCATGCTGTTTTATTGGATGGGCTTTTCTCTGCGTAGAAAAGCCCATTTTTTATTTGTGCAAGGGAGCATGAAAAGAACACCATTAGAAAAGAAAATATAGAAAGAGATCAGGTGTCTTAGGACTTAATAGGAAAGCTTGGTGAAAAACCAACGCGGTCCCGCCACTGTAACAGGGAGTAAATCTGCAAGAATGTCACTGGAGTGAAAGCTCTGGGAAGGCGCAGATAAGCGATGATCTGGAGCCAGGAGAACTGCCTGATTGATAATCACCGTTTGACCTGCGAGCGATAGGAAGGGGGATTTTCTGTGCAATTAATTTGTAAAACAGGCGTCCCCGGCATTTTTGTATGCCGGGGTAGTATTTTTTATGAGTAAGGATCGTACAAAAAAGCTTCTATTCCGTGAGGAACAGAAGCTTTTTTTTCTTTGATTTTTAGATGAGGATGTTATAAGGGGATGCTTTTATTTATGAACAGGAAAAAAATTTTGACACTTATGGCCGTCTGTTCTTTGACGCTGCAAACCTCTGCCTGGGCGGCAGAAAAAAATGGACCGGCTGCGCTGGATGAATTTGAGATGGAAGATATGCTGGTGACGGCGCAGCGCATGGAGAAGAGTGAACTCGATACGCCGGCTGCAACCACGGTTATTACGGCCAAAGAACTTGAGCAGGCCGGGTATCGCAATGTATTTGAGGCTATTGACCAGCAGCTTGGTTCGACCAGTACTTCGTATGGTGAGGCCGGACAGGATTTTGGCTTTAGCAGCGGACGGCTGGCGCTGCGCGGCTATGACCGGGGAACCTTGGTACTCGTCAACGGGGTGCCGATGAATTTAAAAAATTATGCAAGCACGGAAAATATCCCGATTGCAATGGTTGAGCGGATTGAGATCGTAAAAGGAGCGGCTTCGACACTTTATGGAAGTCAGGCCATGGGAGGCGTGATCAACGTGATTTTGAAGAAACCGGCAGCCGGCAACAAGCAAGGTACGGTTTCTACAACCTATGGGAATTATTTCAAAAAGACGGAAACGACCTATCAGGGGGACAATTTTATGGTGGATATCAGCCGGGAACGATCCAGTGATATCCCACATTCCAATGCCTTTGGAATTGATAAGGTATCCTATACGAACTGGTGGGTAGGGGAAGGGCAAAAGGATCGCGTGGGGCTGGCCCTCAAGCTTACCGATGAATTATCTTTTAACTATGATTACACACAGGCTGATATCACCCGCGGCGGAACAAAATACAAGGTAAGCGGCAATGCTTTGGTTCCGGCAGGGACCCAATACAATTATTCCTTTGAGGATTATCGCCAATCGGGAAGCTTCACTTATCAGGGAAAAGACAATGGCATAAAGGCGGTGCTTGGCTATAATTCCCGCAAGGTGGATGGGTACGATTATATCAAAAAAGCGAAGCTGTCGAGCAATCGAACGATGGACAGCGAAACGCTTGATCTGCAAAAAGAGTGGAAGCTCGATAAAGATACGTTTTTGGCCGGGTACTCTTTCCGCCAGGAAAATGCGGAAAATACATACAGTGCGCAAAGTGCAACGCGCTCAAGCAATGCGATCTACAGTTCCTATACGAAAAGCTTTAATGATCGACTGGAAGCAACGCTTGGTTTGCGAGGAGAGTTTATCAACGATCCGGAAAAAGACCAAAATGTCATTATGCCGCAGATTCAAAGCGTATACAAAGTCAGTCCGGACACCTCCTGGTATATCAATGTCGGCAAGGCATTTCAGATGCCCGATGTCGATGACGTGCTGACCTACAATAAAATCAATGCCAGCAATCTTAAGCCGGAAGAGGGCTGGACCTATGAAACTGGCTGGAAACATACGAAAGGTGCTGATAGCTGGAAGCTGGCACTATATCATATGGAGATGTCTAATAAAGTCGGCTGGGCTAAGGATACAAATGGCGAATACTATCCGATTAATACCGGGGATTTCCGCAATACCGGTGTGGAGGCCGAATATAAAAAGAAATTTGATGCGGTGTGGAGCATGAAGGTCGGCGCCGGCATATCCAATCCGGAGATCAATAATCCGTCTTCCACTACATCGGCCTGGGTTCAGGACGCTGCCCGGGTGGAAGGTCTCATAGGGGTCGACTATCAGAAAGAAAAATGGACGGCGAATATGAATATCAAATACCTCGGGGACCGCGAATACTATGCGGCTTCAGCCAGCAGTGGGCTGGCCCAGGATATACCGGATAAGCTGCAACTCAATATGAACTTCAATTATCAGTGTGATCGCGACAATTCCTTGAGTCTTGGCCTGTATAATTTGTTGAACCGGGATAACTATTCCAATCGGTATGGTAATCTTGATTTGCCGCGCAATTATCGGTTGACGTTTACACATAATTTCTGATGATACAGCAAAAGTGGAAGGGCTGGAAAATCTGGATATGCAGCATCAGTTTGCTATTTGCGGCTGGCTGTGGCATGCCACAGCCGAAGTCAGAACTGCCTTTTTATATGGGGGCGGATGACAGCGGACAGCTGGTCACTCTGGCGAAGAAGCCGGAACACATCGTATCCCTGAATCTTGGCACCGATGAAATTCTGTTCGAATTAGTTGATCCGGACAGGATTGCCGCACTTTCTTATCTGGCGGAGGATGAGGGGCTGTCCTCGATAAAAACAGCGGCTGAGGCGATCCCAAAATTAAAAAGCCGCAATCCGGAGGCAATCCTGGCGTTGGCGCCGGATCTAGTCCTTGCCGCTGATGGTATTCCGGAAGAGGTCACAGCTACGCTGCGGGATTCGGGGGTACCGGTGTTTTTGTCCAAAAGTCCGCAAAGCGTAGAGGAGGTCTTTGCCCGGATTGAGAACATTGGCCGGATTACCGGCAACTCTGCGAAAGCTAGACTGCTGCAAAGCAAGCTCAGGCAGCGTTTACTGGCCGTGCAAAAAAAGACAGCACAGATACCGGAGGCACAGAGACGGACGGTATTGGCGTTTTCCTTTAGCGGACCGTTTGGTCGCGAAGGGGGGATGTTTGATGATATGTGTCAGCAGGCTGGCATAAAAAACGGCGCGGCTGTTTTGGGACTGACAAAAAACCAGTTACTGAGTAAGGAACAGGTAGTTACGCTGGATCCGGATGTAATTTTACTTCCGGATTGGAGCCAGGATAAAAAAGATCCGGAAATTTTCCGGAAGCAATTTACGATGGACCCTGCCTATCAGGAACTTAAAGCCTTGCATAGTGGCTGCCTGCTGACGGTTCCTGATCGCTATCGGTACAGTGCTTCCCAGTATGCAGTGGAGGCAGTTGAGGTTTTGTCGCGTACCATTTATCCGCAGGTATGGGTTGAGGCTGATTTTGCTGAATAACTAACGGCTATAGCTGTTGCCGTATAATTTGCCTGTCCAATAATGGCAGAAATGATGTGTTGGGTAGTTGTTGTCAAAGCTAAGGAAGGGGCAATGCCACAGTGGAAAAATTTTTATGGCATAAAAAAACTGGACTGCTTCTATGCCTGATCGGCATGTTTTTTATTGCTGGCTGCGGGGAAACAGGTCCGACGTCTTTATCACAAACAAAAACCAGCTATAATTTTACGGATTCGCAGGGAACGTTAATTCATATGGAGGCAAAGCCGCAGCGAATCGTGACCTTATCGATGAGTACGGATGAAATAATTCTGGGGCTTGTCGAGACAAAAAAAATGGCTGCCATTAATAAGCTGCTGGATGATCCGGTAAGTTCTAATATTGCGGTTTTGGCGGGGGAAATACCTACGAAAATAGGCAATCCATCCATTGAAGAGCTTGTGGCACTGTCACCGGATCTGATTGTTGTTCCTGATTGGGGCAATATTGAAAATGCAGCCGCTTTGAGGGAACTGGGCTTTAAAGTTGCCGTCTGCAAGGGACCCAAAAATATTGATGAGATAAAAGAAACCATCGTGCTCCTGGCAACAGCTGCTGGCGAGCCACAAAGAGGACAGATGTTGGTGGAAAAGATGGACAGGAAATTAGAGGAGATTAGAAAAAACGTTGAACAAATTATCCCGGCCGAGCGCAAAAGCATTGTGCTGCTGTCACTGATGCGCTCCTATGGCGGCCGTGGTTGTACCTTTGATGATGCCTGCTGGCTGGCCGGGGTTACGAATGCAGTGTCGGCAGCAGGGATTCAAAATGGGCAGGCTATGACAAAAGAACAGCTGGTAAGCCTGAATCCGGATATCTTGTTTTTGCCGACGTACAGTGACCATGGAAAATATGACATAAATTCTTTTCACCGTGAGTATCTGGAGGATCCCTCACTGCAGTCGATGAAGGCTATACAGCAAAAGCAGCTGGCGGAGCCAAGGGAAGGATACATATACAATTGTTCACAGGATATTGTCTTTGGCGTACAGGAAATGGCTTATATGGCTTATGGGGATCGGTTTTCGCAGCCGGGGGATTGCCATCTGTCGGCGCTTGCGGGCGATTAGCTTCATAAAGAGGCGCAGGCCGCTACGATAAAGGGGGCGGTTGTGTTCAACCGTGAAGAAAAAAGACCAGAAGTTAAGATTGTCGCTGTCACAGCCAAAATGCTGCAGATCATCAAGTCGGTACGGGCTTGAGAAAGTGTGAGTGCAAAGATGAATAAGAAAATTATAACCATAGAAAATCTGGATGCAGCCTATGCCGGGCATTATTCGGTACTGAAAAATATTACCTGTTCAGTTGGGTCTGGAGAAATGGTAGGAATTATCGGCCCCAATGGGGCCGGAAAAAGTACCTTGCTGAAGACACTGCGGGGATTGCTGCCGATTCGAAACGGGCGGGTCCTTTTTGATGGGCTTGATATAAAAGATATAAAGGCGCATGAATTTGCCTTGCAGGTGGCATATCTGCAGCAGCAGGTGGAAATTTCTTTTGGCTATACAGCAAAAGAGATTGTAATGGCAGGCCGCTATCCGCATATAAAATGGTGGCAGAAGGAGAGCGATGAGGATAAACAACTGGTCAAAGCCTGCATGGAATATACCGGTGTATGGGAACTTGCCGATCGACCTGTTCATGCGCTTTCCGGAGGGCAGCGCCAGCGGGTTTTGCTGGCCAAGGTTTTGGCGCAGCAAACACCGCTGCTCTTTCTCGATGAACCGGCAACAGGGCTGGATGTTTTCTATCAAGAGGAAATTTTCCGCTTTTGCCGGGAACTTTGCCGGGCCGGGAAAACGGTGATTTTAGTTGTCCATGAATTGGGACTTGCTGCCAGATTTTGTTCCCGGCTGCTGCTTTTGGGAAAACAGCGTCTTATTGCTGATGGGATACCGGCGACAGTTTTGACGCAGGAAAATTTAAGTGATGCCTATAATGTGGCGGTAAAGGTCGTACAAAATCCGCTGACGGGAAATTTTGATATCTTCACGCAGTCCCCGCCAACGGAGGAACGGCAAAAGGCCCTGCAGCAGATTCTTCGTTCCCCGAAAAAGCAGCAGCTTTTAGCGGACAAAGAGAAAACTGCGATGCGGCTTGCCTTGTTCGAGGAAGAAAAGAGGAAATATATATGAAACAACGATTCGGTCGGTCTTTGCCATTTTTGGCAATCATGGCTGGCATCTTTATTCTTGTCAGCCTGTTGTCGCTTTCCGTGGGGCAGGTGGATATTCCGTTTGAAAAAATCCTGGCGGCTTTTTGTCAGCAGGCGGGACTGCCTTATTTGGCGGGAGTGCCCGTTTCGCCGGAACAACAGGCCGTGCTCTGGCATATTCGTTTGCCGCGAACCTTAGTGGGACTGCTTGTGGGTGCTGGACTGGCGATTTCTGGTGCCGTTATGCAGGGGATATTTAGTAATCCCCTGGCTGATCCGGGGATTGTCGGTGTATCAAGCGGGGCCTCCGCTGGAGCTGTTATCGCTATTGGTTTGGGCTTGACGGAGATCAGCATGTTCTATATGCCGCTGTTTGCGTTCGGGGGAGCTCTGGCGGCAGTCACCCTCACGGTTTTTCTGGCAATGCGGCACCGACGGATTCCGGTAATGACCTTGCTTTTGTCCGGCGTTGTTGTAGGGATGCTGCTGGGCGCCGTTACGGCAGGCATACTTACCGTGCTCAATGAGCAAAAACTGCAGCAATATTTGTTTTGGACCATTGGCGGGCTTGATTACCGCCGCTGGGAGCATGTGGTGCTAGGGGCTCTGCCGATTTGCTGCGGAATTGGCTTGATGTTGCTGCTGGCACGCCATTTAAATGTCCTCGTTCTGGGGGAAGTTGAGGCAAAAAGTGTTGGCATGCGGGTAGGCTTTTTTCGCTTATTTTTACTGACGCTGGCCTCCATGACTACGGCGACGGGCGTATGTATCAGCGGGAATATCGGTTTTGTCGGACTCGTCGTGCCACATATGATGCGAATGCTCGTCGGGCCGGATCACCGCCGGCTTTTGCCGGCAAGCGTACTGGCGGGCGGAGCATTTTTGGTGTTATGCGATACGATGGGACGGGTGATTTTCCCGCCGACGGAAATTCGGGTGGGAATTATGACGGCGGCTTTGGGAACCCCGTATTTTTTGTATCTGCTCAGAAAGAATAAAGAGTTAAACCGATAAGGAGCGTAAACAAATGAACGAGTATGATCCGGCAGTTGCCGTACAGACGCAAAGCCTTGTGAAAAAATATCATGGGCAGGCAGTGCTTCGGGGTGTATCGCTGTCGATTCCCCGTGGGGGGATTTTCGGACTTTTGGGTCCGAATGGTGCCGGAAAAACAACACTGCTTAAGACCCTTGCCGGCCTTGTGCGTCCGACTTCGGGCACGTTGGCGATTTTTGGGCGGGAGGTTAAGGGCCCGGATCCGGCGATGCGTCGGCTTGTCGGCCTGATCCCGCAGGATAATAATCTGGAACGTGAGCTGAGTGTCGAAGAGGCCCTGGTTGTTTATGGACGCTTGTTTGGACTCAAACGGGTAAAGGAGACTGTAGCAAAAACCATGGAGCGGTTTTCGCTTATGGATCTACGCCACAAACAAGTGCGCACGCTTTCCGGGGGAATGATGCGCCGGGTACTGATCGCCCGCACGCTGTTGGCTGATCCGGAGCTGATTTTGCTCGATGAGCCTACGGTCGGGCTTGATCCTGATGTGCGCCAGAGCATATGGGATATTATGCAGTCCCTGCAAGAAGCCGGGAAGACCCTGGTTTTTACAACGCATTATATGGAAGAAGCTGAGCGGCTGTGTGATCATATCGCTATTTTGCAGCAGGGTACACTGTTTTTTTCTGCTACCAAGGAACAGCTGCAGGCCAGGATTGGTATGGAGGTACGAGATCTGGAAAATTTATTCATAGAGCTGGCAAGAAACGGAGGGAGTAGTGATGGGGTTTTATGCCGTCTATAGCCGGGAACTGCTGCTGCTGCGCAAAAAAATCGGCCGGATGGGCTATGTGTTTTCGAGTGTGATTTCGCCGTTTATTTATCTGTTTGCCTTTGGTTATGGGCTTGGCAACAGGATCGAAATTACAGGGGGCTATCTGCCATTTTTGGCGGGCGGAATCATTGGCGTTACAGTAATGATCAATGCCTTTCAGCAGACGGCATCTTCAATCAGTGCCGGAAAGTTTTACTATCATGTATTTCAAAGTCTTGTGCTGTCACCTGTGCGAAGCGGTTCGGTAATTGCTGGCATCATTGCAGCCGGTATGGTGCGAGCACTTTTTTTTGGCAGTCTGATTTTTATCATGGCGCAGCTGGTATTTCAGGTAAACGGAAGCATCCTGCTGTTTTTATTTGGCGCCTTGCTGGGATCATTTTGTTTTAGTGCCCTGGGGGTAATTGTTGGGCTGCTGGTGCGGCATCCGGACGATATTGCCTTTGTTAACAATTTTTTGATCATGCCGATGACGTTTTTTGGCGGTTCGTTTTTCCCGGTGCAGAGTCTGCCCGTCTGGATGCAGTATATGGTAGGACTATTTCCAATAGGGGCCTTAAACCATCTGCTGCGGGGGCAGCAATGGGATTTTGAAATGTGGCTTGCTGCCAGTCTGCTTTTGGGGCTGGGAATTGTTTTTTTTGTCGTGGGAGTACATCTTTACCAGCAGTATAGTGAATGAGGCTTTTGGTGACGGAAAGCTATATAAAATTTATTTATTGAGGAGGAATTTTTGTGGATTATATTGTAAATGCATGGGAACTGTTTCATAAGGGCGGTTTTGTCATGTATATATTATTGCTTTGCTCTGTATTTGTTGTGGCGATAGGAATGGAACGGGGGTTATATTTTCATGCAGCCGATGCTGGCCGGCGGTTTGCTGAAGAATTTTCGCTCTTGCTTGGCCAGTGCCGAGTCCAAGAAGCACGGCGACTGTTGGCAACAGCCAAGGGAGATCTTCCCCGGCTGTTACAGGAAGCCATGGAGAAACGGCCAGCAGAATTGGCGCTTTATTTGGAAGTCCAGTCGGGTATTTTTTTGTCTAAGCTTCGTAAACGTTTGTACTATCTTAGCGTTATTGTGACGATGGCACCCTTGCTTGGTCTGCTTGGCACGATCAGTGGCATGATTTCTTCTTTTAGTGTGTTTAATCTGGAAGCAGGCCAGGCG
The DNA here is from genome assembly GCA_963678095.2 of Selenomonadaceae bacterium. GTDB lineage: Bacteria > Bacillota > Negativicutes > Selenomonadales > Selenomonadaceae. The sequence continues at coordinate 340,440 of CAXXXP010000001.1, forward strand.
GCAGCGATTACCGGCGGTGTTGGCGAGGCTCTGATTGCCACGGCGATGGGGCTTTGCGTGGCGATTGTCTCCCTGACTGTCCATGCTTATTTTTCGCAAAGAATTGAAAATATCATAACGGATATGGAGCAGAGTTTTTCGCTGCTTGAAGCACAAGAAGAGTTGCTGAAGAATTGTGAAGCGCAGGTGGAAGGAGTGGCTTGTCATGAGATTGCGTGACCGGCGCAGTTTTTCAAAGCCCGAAGTCATGATCATCCCGATGATCGATATCATGTTCTTTTTGCTGGTCTTTTTTATGCTTAGTACTTTGTATATGGTGAATTTGAAGACGGTCAGTGTTAATATGCCAAAGGCCGAGCATGCGGAGACACAGATGAATGCAACCTATCTGGTTACCATGAAAAAGGATGGGTCCTTGTGGCTCGAGGATAAGCGGATGGAGGAAGAAACTTTACTTAAGCAGGCCCAGGTGGAAAATAAGAAAAACAGCAAGTTTGCCCTAGTGCTGCGAGCCGATCAGGATCTCGACTACGGAATGATCATCAGCCTGTTGGATAAGTTTAAAAGTGCCGGAATCACGCGCTTTGCCCTGGCGACGGAAGCCGGGAGGCCGTAAGGATGAACAGAGAGAGAAAGGGGAAATATCAGGCAGCCGCCTTGTCAATCTTGCTGCATCTATTGGTTTTTCTCGTCGTCGCTTCGACTGGCATCTTTTCTAACAGCCCGGTCCGGGAAAAGCTGATAGACCTTGTCGTTTACGAGGAGGCGGCAGCAAGTCCGGCGGCTTCAATTTCAGCCGACAGTGGCGGCAGCGAGATAACCTCAAGTGCTATCTCGTTGCCAAGTGAGCAAGCGCTTCCGGAAATAACCAAAGAATACACAAGGGCAAAACCTGTACTGGCGGAAACTGGTGAAAATCCTAAAAAGGTTGAGGCTGTTACCAGTGGTAATCTTGAAAATACAGGAGCAAATGCTGGATCTAGAACAGGCAATGGGGCTGAATCGGGCAAGGGCGGATCGGGAACTGGTGATTCCGGAGCAGGTGCTGGTGGTTCTGTCGGGGCTGCAGGTTCGGCAGCCGGGCAACTAAAGCGTTCGCCTCAGATTCTGTCGCAGCCGGCTCCCATATATCCGGAGAATTTACGCCGGCGCAATATCGAAGGGGCGGTTACTGTGAGGATTACTGTCGGTGCTGATGGTCTGGTGGAAAATGTTGAAATCCTTCAATCGTCCGGCTATGATGAAATGGATGCGGCGGCGACGGAGGCTGTATACAAATACCGTTATCAGCCAGCTGTCAGCAGCAATGGCGATGAGGTTCGCTGCGCTATAAAAAGAACACTGCACTTTGCTATAGAATAGTCAGCTGGCCGGGAAGCCGTTGGTAAAATAATTTTTTAATTTGCTACATAAATCGTCCAAATATGATAAAATAAAAGACAGTGCAGTTTTTTATAAAATGAAATCGAGCCGCCGTCAGGCGGCCTTATGCTTTGGTTTGGAGGAAACAATGTCAGCAGAAGATTTTAACAATGAGATTCAAAAACGCCGGACGTTTGCGATTATTTCCCATCCGGATGCCGGGAAGACAACTTTAACAGAAAAATTATTGCTTTATGGTGGAGCCATTCATCTGGCCGGATCGATAAAGTCCCGCAAGACACAGCGTCATGCGGTATCGGATTGGATGGAAATTGAAAAACAGCGCGGCATTTCTGTCACGTCGAGTGTGTTGCAGTTTGACTATGCCGGCTGCCGCATCAACATTCTTGATACCCCGGGACATCAGGACTTCAGTGAGGATACGTATCGTACCTTGATGGCCGTTGACAGCGCCGTTATGATCATTGATGTTGCCAAAGGGGTTGAAGCGCAGACCAAGAAATTGTTTAAAGTCTGCAAGCAGCGGGGCATTCCAATTTTCACTTTTATCAACAAGCTTGACCGTTATGGTAAGGCTCCGCTTGATCTGATGGAGGAGATTGAAAATGTGCTCGGCATCAGGTCGTATCCGATGAACTGGCCGATTGGAACCGACGGCAATTACCGCGGTGTTTATGACCGCCAGAAGAAGCAGATCGAATTCTTCGATGAGGATGCAAGTCATGGGCAGAAGGCTCGTACTTCGGTAACCGGTTCACTCGATGATCCGGATATAAAAGATCTTTTGGGACAAGACATTCAGCAGGCGCTGATCGATGATATTGATCTGCTTGATGCAGCCGGAGAAGCCTTCGATCTTGAAAAAATAGCCCAGGGAGAACTGACACCGATGTTTTTCGGTAGCGCTATGACCAATTTCGGGGTGCAGAACTTCTTGGAAGAATTTCTGCGACTGGCACCGCCGCCAGCGCCAAGGATTTCGTCGGATGGAATTATTGCTCCGACGGATGAGGAATTTTCGGCCTTTGTCTTTAAGATTCAGGCCAATATGAATCCGGCCCATCGGGACCGTTTGGCTTTTATCCGTATTTGCTCAGGGAAATTTGAGCGCGGAATGTCAGTCTATCATCACAAGACAGACAAGATGATTAAGCTGGCACAGCCGCAGCAGTTTTTGGCGCAAGATCGACAGATTGTCGATGAAGCCTATCCGGGAGATATCATCGGATTGTTTGATCCGGGAATTTTTGGTATCGGTGATACACTCTGTGATGCCGGACGTAAGTTTGACTTTGCCGATTTCCCGGTATTCCCTCCGGAAAAATTTGCCCGCGTGCAGGCCAAGGACACTATGAAGCGCAAGCAGTTTGTCAAAGGAATCACGCAGCTGACGCAGGAGGGAGCCGTACAGCTCTTCCGTCAGGCCGGAGCCGGAATGGAATCCTATATTGTCGGCACGGTCGGCAATCTGCAGTTTGAAGTCCTGGAATATCGTCTGAAAAACGAATATGGTGTTGATATCATCATGCAGATGCAGCCATATGAAGTGGCCCGCTGGCTGACCTTTGACGATGGAACAACGGTTACACCGGAATCCTTGCGCGGAGCGGATCGGGGCATGTTTGTCTATGACATGAAGGATCGTCCGGCACTGCTCGTCAATAATGAATGGGCTCTGGGCTGGATTTCCGACAATAATCCGGAACTCAATATGTTCCATGTTCCGCCGGATAAAAAAGAAGCATAATTGCGAGGCTATCGCAAAATAAAAAACAGGCTGCAAGTGTGCAGCCTGTTTCCTGTCATTTGGCAAAATAAAGCGAGTGAAATTCTTTGGCGATATATTCGAGATTGTTTGCCCGGAGCTTGATATTGTAACCGATAAACAGCGGCGAGGTGGCAAATCGCGGCATTGCCTTGACCCGGATTTTTCCGTCGACAAGGTAAAAGAAAAGGTTATAACTCTTGCAGCGCTTGTTAAGGTGCTTCATCAGGTAGTCGACGGCTGTCTGTATGTAGTAAGCAAGCATATGGACGTTGCCGTTGTCGTCGGTTATGATATTGAACTCTGAAAAGCCGATGCGCGGGTTGGTTGATATGTTGAGCTGAGCCCCGTTTTGCTCATCAATCACGAGTCCGTCGAAGTCCTCGGGATCAAATAGCAGCCGCTCATCAATCGTATTGAGCCCGATTATCTGCATGTGCGGATGGCGAATGGTGCCGCCGGACATCGGCCCGTGGTTTTTGAAAAAGAGCACGGTTTTATAAGTGCCGGATTCAAGCATTGTCAGCCAGTGCCGGATGCCAAACCGAAGAATATCCTGCAGTTCATGCAGCGGATAATCTGGAATATCCATATTGCAGTTACGGCTTTCAATCAGTACGGTCTGATAAGAATCTTCGAGGACATTGTATTTGTTTTCAATTAACAGGATGTCGCCCTGACTGTCAATGATGTTTGTCAGCTGGCTGCGGTCACAAAAGGGGCAGGCGGCGTCCGTGTTGATGATGTTTTCCGGTTTTTTGCGTCCGATGTTTACGTTAAAATTCAAAAAATTCTTTTCCATAGGAGTCACCTTCTTGGTAAATTAGTACTGGAATACTTAGGACATAAATGATATAATTTTTTAGTTATCAGGCAGACATGTTTCTGTATAAGTTATTATGCTTGTATATATATTATATATTCTTTTAGTAAAAAGAAAAGTGAAAGTTTTCCTTAAGGCGGGTGTTTTAGATTAGCAGTCAGGATGTTATAGAGAAAAAGGCAAGTAAGGGTGAGTCGTTCCTCAAGGGGACATTTATACTAACGATTGCCGGAATTGTCGTTAAAATCATAGGCTCTCTCAACTGGATTTTTGTGTCGCGTGTACTGGGCGGCGAAGGGATCGGTCTGTATCAGATGGCTTTTCCCATTTACTTTTTTGCCCTCAGCATATCGACAGCCGGTGTTCCAGTGGCCATTTCCATCATTACGGCCGAGCGTGTAGCCCTGAAGGATATTTTGGGCGCCAAGCGGGTTTTTCGGATTTCTATGCTGCTGATGGTTGTAACCGGGATTTTTTTCAGCTTGTTGACGTATTTTGGGGCGCAGTGGCTGATTGATTTCAACTTTATTCGTGACCCGCGCGCCTACTATTCCGTGGTAGCACTTGCTCCGGCTATTTTTTTCGTCACCTTGCTGGCAAGCTCGCGCGGTTATTTACAGGGTTGGCAACGCATGACTCCGACAGCAGTCTCTCAGATCGTCGAACAGATTTTTCGTGTAATAACAATGGTCTTGTTCGCCAATTTACTGCTGCCCTGGGGACTTGAATTTGCTGCAGCCGGTGCTAGTCTCGGTGCGTTTGCTGGGGCGATTACAGGTGTTATTGTGATGGTCTATTATTACTGGAAGCTGGAAAAGGATATTGAGCGCGACTATGGCGCTTTTTTGACGGTAGACAAAGAGCCGGTAAAGGAAAAAAAACTGTCGGCCTGGAAGGTTGTACGGCGGATATTTGCCCTGTCATTGCCGGTTTCGGCAGCCAGTCTGATGCTGCCAGTGGTCATGAATCTCGATTTGATGATTGTGCCGGCGCGGCTTGAAGTTGCCGGTTACACGGTCAATGAAGCGACGGAGCTGTTTGGTTACCTTACGGGAATGGCGGTGCCGCTGGTGAATCTGGCGACAATATTGACCGCGTCACTGGCGGTCAGCATTGTGCCGGCAATATCTGAGGCGAAGGCACTAAAAAATCGGGTGCGGGCTTTTAATCAGATTGCAGCGGCGCTGCGCATATCGAATTTTATTTGTTTTCCGGCCTTTGTCATCGTGCTCGTGCTGGCGGTGCCGATTTCATCCTTAATTTACAATGCTCCGGGGGCCGGGCCCGCCGTATGGGTATCCTCTTTCAGTATTGTTCTGCTGGGCTTGCATCAGGTAACAACCGGGGCACTACAGGGACTGGGTCATACCTCGATTCCTATGCTGAATATGGTTGTGGCGGCGGTTGCGAAGATTGCGTTAAACTGGACGCTGGCAGCAAACCCTTCCTTCGGTATTATGGGGGCTGCCTGGGCTACGGTAGCGGATATTGGCTTGGCGGCCTGCATCAACCTGTATTTCCTTTACCGCTATATTGGCTATAAAATGGAAATTGGACAAGTCCTTCGTACGGTGGCAGCTGCCGCGATTATGGGGCTATCTGTATTTTTTTCCTATGATTATATTCTTGGCCAAACGGCGAGCAATGCTTTGGCTACCTTTGGGTCAGTTCTAATTGGCTGCGGAGTGTATCTTGTCGTGCTCCTTCTGCTCGGTGGCATTAAAGAAGAGGATATTGTGCGGATACCGGTTTTGGGGAAAGCCGGGGCAAAGCTGCTTCAAAAAGCTGGCGTATTTAAATCCTGACCACGATAGGAGGCTGAAAAATGAAAAAGATGATTCTTGTCTATAATCCTGTTTCCGGAGATGCAAGTTTTAAGAATAAACTCGATATGATGATTAATAAATTTCAACAGCGGGACTGTATGCTGCTTTTATACCGTACAGAACGCGATAACAGCCGCTCGTTTGGCGAGTTTTTACGGGCAGCTGATGCGGATGGCGTGATTGTTTCTGGCGGCGACGGCACGCTGCATGAAATTATCAATCTTTTACTGAAGGAAGGTGTCGATCTGCCGGTTGGCATCATGGCAAATGGAACCTCCAATGATTTTGCGTCTTTTATGGGCTTAGCAGATGATCTTGATTTTTACATCGATACAATTGTTGCTGGTCATAGTGTGCCGGTCGATCTCGGTCGTGTGGGCAGTGAATATTTCATCAATGTGGCCAGTGCCGGAATGCTTACTTCGGTTGCGCATGAGGTGGATGTTCGGTTGAAAAATGCTTTTGGCAAAATGGCGTATTATCTGCGGGGGATCGGAGAATTGCCGCGCTTTCGGGCTTTAAAGCTGCAGATAGAGGCCGATGGCGAGGTTTTTGAGGAACGGGCGTTTCTGTTTGTTATCGTCAACAGCGGCATTGTTGGCAGTCTGAAAAATGTTGCGGTAGATGCCAAAGTCAATGATGGTAAGCTGGATATGGTTTTGCTGCAGCAATGCAGCCTGCCGGAACTGATGACGGTGATTGCGCAGATCCTTGCCGGCAAGAGCATGAACAATACAAAAAATGTCCGCTATCTCCAGGCGGAAAAATTCGTGATCTCCTGTGCGGAGGAACTCGGCAGTGATCTTGACGGAGAACGCGGACCACAGTTACCGCTTGCCATTGAAACCTTGCCGGGGCGTCTGCGTTTGTTCTATCCGGCGGATAAAAGCTTATAAATACATATAAGATATAGTTGAAGGCATCCCTTTCCCGGGGATGCTTTTTTATTTAAATAATTTACATAAATTTAACAAAGCGATAATATTTGCTGTATATTCCTGTGCTATAGTAGAGCCAGTAAGATTGCAGGAGGAAAAAGTATGGACTATAAAATGCAGGTGAAGGATTTAAACTTATATTATGGCAATGCGCAGGCTCTGTACGATGTGTCACTTGCAGTAAAGAAAAATTCCATTGTTGCCCTGATTGGTCCTTCGGGCTGCGGTAAGTCGACTTTTCTGAAGACACTCAACCGCATGAACGATCTCGTGGACAATGTTCGAATTGAAGGAATGGTCATGCTCGACGGTGAAGACATATATGCTCCGGATACCGACATTGTTCATCTGCGAAAACGTGTGGGGATGGTATTCCAGCGGCCCAATCCTTTCCCGATGTCGATTTATGAAAACATCGCCTATGGGCCTAAAATACATGGGTTGAAAGATAAAACGCGCCTGGATGAAATTGTCGAGAAAAGTCTCAAAGGGGCAGCTCTGTGGGATGAAGTCAAGGATCGGTTGCATTCCTCGGCGATGGGGATGTCCGGCGGTCAGCAGCAGCGATTGTGCATAGCCCGGGTATTGGCAGTCGAACCAGAAGTGGTACTGATGGACGAGCCCTGCTCGGCGTTGGATCCTATCTCGACGATGAAAATTGAGGAACTCATCACCGAGCTAAAGGAAAAGTATACGATTGTTATGGTTACACACAATATGCAGCAGGCAGCCAGGGTATCGGATTATACCGCATTTTTCCTCAATGGCCGGTTGATGGAACATGATGAAACGAATATTATTTTTACCAAGCCGTCTAATGCAAAAACGGAAGATTATATTACCGGCCGTTTCGGCTGATTGATTTGGGGGAATAGAGATGACGCAGGTTACGCGGCAGATATATATTGAAGACCTGGCCAAGCTGCAGCACACGGTTGTGACCATGGGAGAAGCGGCCACTCTGGCTGTAAAGAAATCGATGGAGGCCCTGCTTACCGGCAATAAACAGTTGGCGGAAGAGGTCATGCAGGGGGATGATCTAATTGACGATATGATGGTTGATATTGAGGACAGGGGTATGCTTTTGATTGCCAAACAGCAGCCGATTGCGCATGATCTGCGGATTATTGCGACGAGTTTCAAATTATCGACAGATCTTGAGCGCATTGGTGACCATGCATTTGATATTGCTAAAATCGCCCGGGACTTGTCCGGAGAATTTGCCATTGATGTGTATGATACCCCTCGGCTTGGCAGCTGTGCTGTCAAGATGATTGAAATGGCAATTGAGGCGTACCGTACGGCGGATATTAAGCTGGCCGAACAGGTATGTCATGCCGATGATGAGATGGATGAGCTTTTTGCCCGGACATTTCAGAAGCTGTCGGCATCCATGGGAGTAGAGCCGTTATCGACCAAACAGGCGACGCAGCTGATTTTTGTGGCCCGTTTTCTTGAACGAGTTGGCGATCATGCGACGAATATTGCGGAATGGGTTATTTACCTTGAAACAGCAGAGCGCATCCGTAAGACAAAATAACATTACGAAAAAGCGAATCCCCCCAGGCAGGGGGGATTCGCTTTTTTAATTATCGAGAGGAATCTGCGGCAGGTCAATAATGAATTCTGTTCCCTGCTGCAGTTGGCTGGTGACGCTGATTTTACCACCGAACATTTCAACAATGAATTTTGCCAGCGAAAGCCCGATGCCGGAGCCGCTGGTATTCGATGTTCGCGCCCGGGCCTTATCGGTCCGGTAGAATCGATCAAAGACAAACGGCAGGTCTGATGGGGCAATGCCAATGCCGTCGTCTTTCACCCGGATTTGAATATTTTGGTCATCAGCGCTGCAGCTGAGCTGTATATGCCCACCAGCAGGCGTGTATTTGATGGCATTCTCTGTAATATTTATGATAAGCTGTAGCAACAGATCGGCATTGGCGGCGGCAATTGTCGGGTGTGGCGGCAGGATCAGTTCAACGTTCTGCGCTTTTGCCGTCGACTGTTGCTTTAGCTTGTCTTTGGCAATTGTCAGGATGTGGCGGCAATCAATGGGCTCGATCGTAAGCTGATCGCAGTATTCCTGGCTGTCAAGCTTTGCCAGCTGCAGCAAATCCTTAATCAGGCGTGCCATGCGCTGGGCTTCGTTATAGATGATGGTGATGAATTTCTTGTTGAGGACTTCATCATCAAGCTCGCTGGCGAGCAGGGTTTCGGCGAATCCAGAGATTGAAGTCAAGGGCGTTGCCAGCTCATGGGCGGCATTGGCGACAAAGTCAGCCTGGCGGGTGGACAATTCCTGCAGCAGCGATATATCGTGGAATACGCTGAGTACCGACTGGGTGTTTCCCTCCTGTAGCGGGGCAAAAAAAACAGTAAAGGTTTTTTTCGCCCCGCTGAGGGTGATGGGAAAAACAATGGATTTGGCGTTGCCGGAAGCCAAGACGTCCTGCGCTGTTGTGCTGAGTAAAGTGCTGCCAATGGCATTGATGCTGTGTTTATGCAGCAGCTTTGGCGTCAGCTGAAAAAGGACCGTAGCCTGTTTGTTGGCAGTGATGATATTTCCCTGCGGATCAAGCAGCATGACGGCATTGTCCATGTTTTCGAGAATGAGTGACAATTTATGGTTTTCGGCATCGAGTTTAGCGATTTTACCGGCAAGGTTTGCCGTGAGATTATTGATTGTTCCGGCGAGCACCTCGAGTTCATCCCCGGTGTGTACATGCAGGCGTTTTGTCAGATTGCCACCAGTTATTTTTTTGGCCGTGACTGTCATCTGCTGGATGGGGCGAATCTGTCGGCGGGCCAACAGCAGGCCTAGTAAAATTGCTGTCAGGCCCCCAATGAAAAGTGCGCTGAGAATTGCCTGGCGGGTATGATCGTAAGCGGTTTCAATCGGCGTCAGCGGCGAAGCCGTTCGCACGATGCCGAGGAGATTGCCATCTTGGTAAATCGGCAGGGCCACATAAAGCATGTTTTCCCGCAGGGTATCACTGTAGCGGATTGCACTGCCGCTGCCCTTGGTTAAGGCCTCTTGTACTTCGGGCCGCAACAGGTGGTTGTCAAGCTGGGCGGCAGGCTCTGAAGAATCCGCCAGTACCAGGCCCGATGGGGTAAGCAGTGTGATGCGCAGACTAGTAGCGTCACTGATCTGCTGGATTTTTTCAGCTGGTATTTCGGTTGAGGCGGAGTTTTTCGGCGGGATTTCCATAGCCTTTTCGATGATTTTGGCGTTTATCAACAGCTCCTGCGTTTTGTTTTGCAAGGTTTCCCGGTGGAAAAACTGCAATAGGTAAATTCCCAGTACGGACAGGGAAATAAGCGTTAACAACAGCATTGTGCCAATCAGGCGCCGGCTGATTCTTGATTTAAACATGGCAACCATCCTTTGAAAAAATTCTTCTTAGGAGTATTTTATCATAATATGGACCTGTGTGTTGAATTTTTGCTTTAATCCATAATGCGGCAGTTATTGCTAATTTTGCTATATTTAAAAAATTTAAAGGTTTTATTTGACAATATGAAATAGTAATGTTATTATAAGCAAGTAAATTCGATACAATTTCATAGGGATGAAACAGGTGTCCGCAAGGACTTAATAGGGAAGATCGGTGTAATTGCCGACGCGGTCCCGCCACTGTATCAGCGAGCAAATTCAGATTTATGTCACTGGAGCGAAAGCTTTGGGAAGGCCTGAAGGCGCGATGACCTGGAGCCAGGAGAACTGCCTGTTTGACGATCACCGTTAGACCCGCGAGCGATGGGAAGGGGATTTATAGTTTAAGCGCTATAGGTCTCGGCATATGTCGAGATTTTTTTATGGACGTTTGACTGTTTTGCCTGCTCTTTTCCGTCTAGGGAAAAGAGCTTTTTATTTTGTCGGAAAGTTTTCCTTGTATATCAGCTTGTACAAGGAGGAATTGCTCATACAGTTCTATACCTATTTATTTCTTTTTTGTGTGGCACTGACTGCACACAGTGCCGGGTTCCCTTAACCGGGAACCCTTTTTTAAAAAAACAGCTGTAAGTGTTGCTGTTTATATAAATTCATATATGGAAACAGGTGTCCGCAAGGACTTAATAGGGAAGATTGGTGCAATGCCAACGCGGTCCCGCCACTGTATCAGGGAGTGAATTCAAGAAATGCCACTGAGGGAGAGTATCTGCCTTGGGAAGGTTTGGAGGAACAATGATCTGGAGCCAGGAGAACTGCCTGCTTGACAATCACCGTCAGACCTGCGAGCGATAGGAAGGGGATTTAAGGGGATGTTTGCCCGCCGTCATGTTAGTGCGGCAAGCATTTTCGTATCAGTGTATTTTTCGGGGACAGATACCGAACTGATAATTAAAGCCATTTGCTTATAGGATTGAGCAAATGGCTTTTTTTATATAACAATATTTTCAGCAAGAAGGAAAGGATTGTGGAGGATGACAGAAAAGATAGACCAAGCCGAAAAAGCATTGCCTGATGTCGAGTTTGACGAATTTCCTATACCGTCCTATGAGACCTGGAAAGAAGAAGCGACAGCGCTGCTGAAAGGGGCAAGCTTTGAGAAAAAACTTCTGACCAAAACGTATGAAGGCATTACGCTGTCACCAATGTATACGCGGCAGATGGCTCCGTCACCGGAGGAACTCTCGCAGCTTCCCGGGGCAGAAAACTATATGCGTGGTACGCATGAAGGCGGGTATATGACCGATCCCTGGAAAATATCGCAGCAATGTGAAATCTGCGAACCGGAGCAACTCAATAAACTGTTGCTACATGAGATTGAAAAAGGTTCCACAGAATTGAATATTTCCCTGGATCGTTTGACCAGAGAAGGAAAGGGACCGCAGGAGTTAACGGCAGAGGATATAATGGTTGGCGGAGCGTCTATTGCGACCTTGGCGGATATGCATACAATTTTGCAGGGGATTGCTCTTGAAAAGTACAGCTTGTATATGGAAAGCGGAGCTGCGGCGGGGGCAGTCGTGTCACTGGTCGCAGCTTCGTTACGGGCGGACGGACAGAATCCGGCGGTTGTGCGAGGCACAATCGGCGCTGATCCCTTGGGCGTGTTGGCTATGAAGGGCAGTGTGCCAGCCTTACTGCCAAAACTTTATGATGAAATGGCAGCAACATCCTGCTGGTGTGAAGTTCATATGCCAAAGCTGAGAAACATTTTAGTCAGTGGCCAGCCTTACAGCGATGGCGGCGCTTCTGCCGTTCAGGAACTGGGGTATATGCTGGCAACGGCTATTGTCTATCTGCGCGAGATGCAGGAGCGTGGCCTGTCAATTGAACAGGCGGCCGGTCGCCTGCAATTCACTTTTTCTCTGGGGGCTAATTTCTTTATGGAAATTGCCAAGCTCAGAGCGGCACGGCTGCTCTGGTCACAGATCATTGAGAGCTTTGGCGGCAGTAAGGAAGCCAGCAAGATGGCAATTCATGCAAGAACGGCTACCTTTAATAAGACGAAATATGATCCCTATGTCAACATGCTGCGAACGACAACGGAAGCGTTTTCGGCTGTAATTGGCGGGATTGACAGCCTGCAGGTTTCTCCGTTTGATGAATGCTTGCAGATTCCGGACGAATTTTCCCGCCGCATTGCCCGCAATACGCAGATTATTTTACAAAGCGAATGCAATCTGTGCCAGCCGGTTGATCCAGCCGGCGGGTCCTGGTATATTGAAACACTGACCCAGCAGGTTGCAGAAAAGTCCTGGCAGATTATGCAGGAGGTTGAGAAAAAAGGCGGCATGACGGCAGCACTGGCCGCCGGAACGGTTCAGTCGGATGTGAAGGATGTATTGTTGCAGCGCTTTAAGAAGCTGGCCAGCCGTGCCGATCGTGCGGTCGGCGTAAATATGTACGCGAATATGCTGGAGCAGCCGCTAGAAATTCGTTCACTGGATACGGCGGGCATAAAAAAATCCAGGCTGCGGGCGGTTGAAGATTTTAAAGCCGATATTGATGAACAGGAGCGGGCAAAAAAATTGACGGAGCTTCAGAGATGGCAGGGAAGCTACGATTCTGAAAGAATTGCTGCGATGACGGCGGCCTTTACTGCCGGTGGTGATATTGGCGAAATTGCTGAAATCTTTTATCCGGAAGGGGCACAATATATTGCGGAGTGCGTAGTGGAAAAACATCGCTTTACCGAGCAGTTTGAAGGTTTGCGCAATAAAATGCAAGGCTATGAACAAAAACACGGCGAGAAATTAAAGATTTTTCTTTGCAATATGGGGCCGATTCCCCAGCATAAACCGCGGGCGGATTTCAGCACTGGCTTTTTAGAGGTTGGCGGCTTTGAAGTGTTGAAAAATGACGGGTTTTCTTTGCCCCAGGAGGCGGCAGCCGCAGCCGTGGAATCAAAGGCTCTGGCGGCGGTTATTTGCTCTACGGATGCGACGTATCCGGAATTGGTACCGGATATTGCCCGGCGGATTAAGGCACAAAACCCGGCAATGATTGTCATGCTGGCTGGGGCTCCGGCACCCGAATGTGAAGCTTCTTATCGCGAAGCTGGCGTAGCCGAATTTATACATGTCAGAGCAAACTGTCTGCAGATTTTAACCTGGCTGCAGACACAGGGGGAGATAGAATAATGGCAAATCCTGATTTTTCACAACTGCAGTATCAGGCGGGAATAAAACACGAGAGCTTTGCTGAGTGGAAGGATCGTCTGGAGGCGCAGTCCGGGCGCAGCTTTAAAGAGTTATATCAGCGGACCATGGAGCAGATAGATCTTAAGCCTCTTTATACGGGGGCTGACCTGTCGGGGATGAAGCATCTTGACTACGTTGCCGGTATTCCACCATTTTTGCGCGGGCCGTATCCCAGCATGTATGTGACACGTCCGTGGACGGTCCGCCAGTATGCAGGCTTCTCGACAGCGGAAGAGTCCAATGCCTTTTACCGGCGAAATCTTGCGGCGGGGCAGAAGGGCTTATCGATTGCCTTTGATTTGGCCACGCATCGTGGCTATGATTCGGATCATCCGCGCGTTGTCGGTGATGTTGGTAAGGCCGGCGTGGCGGTCGATTCCATTCTCGATATGGAAATTCTTTTTTCGGGAATTCCCCTTGATAAAATGTCGGTATCGATGACGATGAATGGTGCGGTACTGCCGGTGCTGGCGTTTTATATCGTGGCGGCTGAAGAGCAGGGCGTTGATAAAAAAATTCTTGCCGGGACCATACAAAATGATATCTTAAAGGAATTTATGGTGCGCAACACCTATATTTATCCGCCGCTTCCTTCAATGCGAATCATCGGCGATATCTTTGCTTATACCTCAAAGTATATGCCGAAATTCAACAGCATAAGTATTTCCGGCTATCATATGCAGGAGGCTGGTGCGACGGCTGATATTGAACTTGGCTATACCCTGGCGGATGGTCTGGAATACATTCGTACCGGGACAAACTCCGGACTCGGTGTCGATGACTTTGCCCCGCGCTTGTCCTTCTTTTGGGCTATGGGCAAGAATTATTTTATGGAGGTTGCCAAGATGCGGGCCGGACGTCTGCTGTGGGCGAAAATAATCAAACAGTTTAACCCGCAGAAGGATAAGTCAATGGCCCTGCGGACACATTCGCAGACCTCGGGCTGGAGCCTGACGGAGCAGGATCCGTTCAACAATGTTGTGCGTACCTGCATTGAAGCGATGGCCGCAGCCCTTGGACATACACAGTCGCTGCATACCAATGCGCTTGATGAAGCCATTGCGCTGCCAACGGATTTTTCTGCCCGTATTGCGCGCAATACCCAGCTTTACCTGCAGGATGAAACAAAAATCTGCAAGGTTACCGATCCTTGGGGCGGTTCCTACTATGTAGAAGCCTTGACGCAGGAGCTCGTAAAAAGTGCCTGGGCCCATATTCAGGAAGTTGAAGGGCTGGGCGGTATGGCAAAAGCCATTGAGACGGGTTTGCCGAAAATGCGCATTGAAGAGGCCTCTGCCCGCCGGCAGGCACATATTGACTCGAAGGAAGAGGTCATTGTCGGGATCAATAAGTATCGTCTGGAACATGAAGATCCGCTCGATATTTTGGCTGTCGATAATGTCGCCGTGCGTGAGGCACAAATCCGGCGCCTTGAAAAGCTCCGGGCAAATCGCGATGCCGAGAAAGTGGAATCTTGCCTGGCAGCGATTACAAAATCCATGGAAACAGGGGAAGGGAATTTGCTGGAATTGGCGGTTGATGCCGCTCGCGCTCGGGCCAGTCTGGGGGAAATTTCCTATGCGATTGAAAAGGTATCCGGCCGGCATAAGGCCGTCATCCGATCTATATCGGGGGTTTATAGCAGTGAATTTGCGGATGATGATGAAATCAGCCGTGTTCGCAAGCTGGCGGATGATTTTGAACAGCAGGAAGGCCGCCGACCTCGCATTATGATTGCCAAGATGGGGCAGGACGGGCATGACCGCGGGGCTAAGGTTATCGCCACCGCTTTTGCGGATATGGGGTTTGATGTCGATATTGGCCCGTTGTTTCAGACACCGGAGGAAACGGCGCAGGATGCCGTCGACAATGATGTGCATGTTGTGGGGATGAGCTCGCTGGCAGCCGGGCATAAGACGTTGCTGCCACAGCTTGTCGAGGAACTGAAAAAACGCGGGCGCCAGGATATCATGGTGGTGATTGGCGGGGTTATTCCGGCGCAGGACTATGAATACCTCTATGAACACGGTGCAGCAGCGATCTTTGGCCCAGGAACCGTTATTCCTGTGGCTGCCGGCAAGGTTATGGAAAAACTTAAGGAACGAATGGATTGGAATGACTGATACGTATCGGCCAGACTGGGCGCCCGGCAATGCAGGCTGTGAATTTGCCTGTGAAGTCATGAAAGGTGTGCCTGGTGGTCATGAGGGAATGGCTTCTTATGCCAAAACGGTTCGCAAAGCTGCACCGGCCGCAAGGCGTGACAAGCTGTTGGTGGAAGATTACGTTGCAGGGGTGCGCCGCGGCGACAGAATGATTCTGTCACGGGCGATAACGCTGATTGAGAGCAATTCCCCACAGCATGCTGCTATCGCCCAACAGGTGCTACAGCAGCTGCTGGGCGATACGGGGGAATCCATCCGCATTGGAATTACCGGAGTTCCGGGGGCTGGTAAGAGTACCTTTATTGAAGCCTTGGGCTGTAGACTATGCCATAAAGGCCACAAAGTGGCTGTGCTGGCTGTAGACCCGAGCAGCAGTATCACCAAAGGGAGTATTCTCGGGGATAAGACGCGAATGGAGAATCTGGCCAGAGAAGAAAATGCCTTTATCCGGCCATCGCCATCGAGTGGTACTCTGGGCGGGGTGACACGCAAAAGCCGCGAAACGCTGCTTTTGTGTGAAGCCGCCGGGTATGATGTGATTTTGGTGGAAACTGTCGGCGTCGGACAAAGTGAGATAACCGTCCGGTCCATGGTGGATTTCTTTTTACTGATCGCTTTGACCGGAGCCGGTGATGAACTACAGGGAATGAAAAAAGGCGTAATGGAAATTGCAGATGCGATTTTAATCAATAAGGCTGATGGGGACAATCGTCAGAAAGCAGAAATGGTAAGGGTCGATTATGAACGGATGATTCATTATCTGCGGCCGGCTACGGAGGGCTGGCTGACAAGGGCCTGTACTTGTTCTGCTTATAGCGGCTATGGAATTGATGCTGTCTGGGAGATGATCGCTGAATTTTGTTCTAAAACAAAAGCCAGTGAGGTGTTTTTTCGGCGGCGGCAAAAGCAGACGCTGGACTGGGTATACGCGTTGGTCGAGGAACATCTGCGGGTCGTCTTTTATCAAAATGAGCAGGTGAAATCCTGCCGGCCGAAGCTTGAACAGGAAATTCTTGCCGGACGTATGCCGGCAACCTTGGCGGCGCAGCAGTTGATTGCTGCGTTTGAACAGCAAAAAATAGAATCGTAATTTTTCTGCAGGGATATGGCCAGAAAGGGGGCTGTATCCCTGACAGACTGCTCTGACAGGGATGCGGAGCTGAGTAATCGATAGGAGCGAATACATAATGAACAGCAGAGAAAAAATGAGAACGCAGCTGGTGGCCGCGGTCTGCTTGGGGCTTATTATCGGCCCTGGCAGTATGGCTGTTGCCCATGGCGAGGCGCTGCCGGAATTTACCGGGGAGGATTATGTGGTCACGGCCAGTCGGATTCCAACCAGAATGTCAGAAACGCCGGCTAATGTTACTGTTATTACGGCGGATATGATTGCCCAGAATCATTATCAGGATTTGGCAGAAGCACTGCGGCGGGTCAATGGCATCGTGGTCACCGAAGCAGCAATGAGTCATCAGGATATTGTCCGAATAGATGGGGATGACCGGGTGGTGGTATTGCTTGATGGTCGGCGGATGAATATGGACAAAGGGGCAGCCTCAGGGCGCGCTGGTATTGATTTAAAAACGATTGCCAGCCTGCAAAACATTGAGCGCATTGAAGTTGTAAAAGGGGCAGGTTCAGCCCTCTACGGATCAGATGCTGTTGGCGGGGTAATTAATATCATTACCCGGCATGGCAAGAAAGTGAAAAATAGCTCTACCCTCGATATGAGCCTTGGCTCATGGAAGACAAAAACTGTTGATTATTCAAATCAGGGCAGCGAGGGCGACTGGAGCTGGTTTTTGACGGCAGGTTTTGAGAATCAGGGCAATATGGATTTCAAGAACTGGAAAACAGACCGCAGTGACTCGATGCCAAACAGCGATTATAATAAAAAGAATACGACGCTGCGTCTGGATCGCAGCTTAACGGCTAATACTTCCCTGACCTTGAATTATGAGCATATGACAGATGACTCCGGACAATGGAATCAGGCGCCGGGCTATGCAAATTATCCGCATGACCGGATGGATAAGTTGGTCAACAATATCGCATTAACCTACAATTATAAAGAGCACCAGCCGGCGCCGAGTTATCTGCGGTATTATGAAAATTATACGACGCAGGGCTTTCATGATATCGATGGCTGGTCCCCGGCCTTTTCTCGCTACAGCAATAAAGTCCGCGGGCTTGACTGGCAGGATAGCTGGCAAGTTGGTGCGCAGCACCTTGTGGGTGGTTTGGAGTGGCGGGAAACGGTAGTCGATAACGGCGCTGTCAATGGCGGTGATTACAGCGACAAGAAGGTCACCAATCAGGCAGTATTTTGGGAGGATGCAATTGAGCTGAGCGACCGCTGGACCCTTACTCCGGGTTTGCGTGCGGACCATCACAATATGTTTGGCTCGCAGCTTACACCTAAGGTGGCTGCCAGCTATAAAGCTGATGAAAATACAAATTTTTATGCGTCCTGGGGCAGGGTGTTCAACGCACCGAATACGGATGATCTCTTCTGGCACGATCCCTATGGCTATATGAATGGAAATCCTGATTTAAAACCGGAACGCGGCTACAAGATCAGCGCTGGAATGAATACAAAGCTGTCAAAAACAACAGGCTTACATATGAATGTATTTACGAGCAAAATATCTGATGCTATAAAATGGGCCGATAATGGAAGTGGAATATGGCAGGCTCTTAATTTAAATGAAGAGAAAAAACGCGGTTTTGAATTTACCGTTGATAGTGTCCTTAACAATCGCTGGAGTGCAGATATTGGTTATTCGTATATTAAAACGGAAACCAACGACATGCAGCAAGGCTATGTATGGGATGAGAATAACAGCAGCCCTAATGGCTATCGCGCTGGTCTTCATTATAAGGATGCGCGCTGGAACAGCAATCTTTTCCTTAATGCCGGCACTGGCCGCAGCACAAGGTATTTCACCGACAGTTCTTATTGGACAATTGACTTTAATGCCAATTACAAAATGACAGAGGATCTCACGGCCTATATTAAGGTAAACAATCTGTTTGATAAAGCGTATGAAAATACCGGTAAAATAACGCCGGGAGCATATCCGATGGGCGGACGGTATCTGCAGGTTGGTGTAAGGTATTCGTTCTGAGCTCCTGCGAGTGAAGCCATTATTTAATCCGAGTGGGACTTCCCGCCGTCATCCCTTTGAAAATAAATGGCATATTATATAGAAGGAAACGTGAAAAATGTGTTGGAATTGATAAATCTCTCAAATTATCCGACGGACAATGACGGGCTGATCCATAATTCTCCGAAGTCTTTGGCCGCCTTGTTGAAGAAGTTTGATCTCGACGGAATTGAATTGATGCTCTGCCAGCCTTGGGACTCGCAGTTGCACCGAGGCGAATGGGTAAAGGGCATTCATCTGCGTTTTTGGCCCGATTGGCTTGATTTTTACTGTGGCAATAAGCCTGCCGTGGAAAAGTTCATCGGGGACAAGGCGGCTGTAAAAGCGTATTATGGGGCCGTGCTGCCAGCTGACTGGATCCGGCTTTACCGGGAAAACATACGTGCAGCTGTCTCGACGCCGGCAGAGTACATGGTCTTTCATATCGCCAATGCACATGCTGAAGAGAGCTATTGCTATCGCTTTGAACATTCATCAGAGCAGGTAGTAAAATCAGCCGTGGCTTTGATCAATTCGCTGACGCAAGAAGTTCCGGCTGATACTTGTCTGCTGTTTGAAAATCTTTGGTGGCCGGGCCTGACTTTCTTGTCATCAGCGGCAGTTTCCTATATCGTGGAACATGTCGAGCATAAAAATATCGGTTTTATGCTCGATACGGGCCATTTGATGAATACAAACCGCAGCCTTGAGACACAGGTTCAGGCGGCAAGGTATGTCGAGCAGGTGATGGATAATCTAGGTTCGCTTAAACAGTATATCCGGGGTATACATTTGCATCAGTCTCTTTCTGGTACCTATGTGAAAAACATAATAGGCCGGGAGCATAGGCCATGTTTTGCTAAACCGGAGTTGATGAATCATATATTGAATATCGATCAGCACCAGCCCTTTACAGAGAGTATTGTTCGTGATTTGGTGGCAAGTGTTGACCCGGAGTATCTGGTACATGAGTTCATCCAGTATTCAAGAGCGGACTGGGAACGGAAACTTGCCGTGCAGAAAAAGGCTTTAACAGGGCGCGTGTATGATCAGGTTGACAATGTAAATCATTGGTGCTAAGATGGACAAGGATTTTGGTTAAGAAAAATTTCATAACAACAGGATCAGGTGTCTTAGGACTTAATAGGGAAGTTTGGTGCAATGCCAACGCGGTCCCGCCACTGTAACAGCGAGCGAATTCATATTTATGTCACTGAAGCGATATGCTTTGGGAAGGCTTGAATGAGCGATGAACTGGAGCCAGGAGAACTGCCTGATCAGCAATCACCGTCAGACCTGCGAGCGATAGGAAGGGGATTATGTTCATTTTAAAAATTTTCAGATGAGCCTTCTCTTTATGTTGCAGAGGGCTCATCTTTTTATTTTATATTTTACTTAGGGGGAAAAATCATGAAGAAAAATTGGAAAAAAATGCTTATTACATCGATGGCCTGTGCCGCTTTTATCAGTGGAAGTTCCGTTACCAGCTACGCGGCCTATCAGCTGAATCCGGAAGTCAAAGATGCTACACCGGCTTTGCGGCAAGCGGCAGAAATTGGAGTCCGGGTCGCAGAAAATGCGGAAATGAAGGATGCGGAAAATAAAGATGCCATTGTCGTCATGAGTTTTGGGACGACGTATGCTGAATCGCGCAAAGCCACGATTGAAAAAACGGTAGAGGAAATTCAGGCAGCTCATCCGGGAACAAAGGTTGTCCTGGCGTTTACTTCACATATCATTGTTGACCGCATCCAGAAAAATGAAGGCATTAAAATTCCGACACCGGAAGAAGCCTTAGCCCAGCTTAAGGAAGAAGGGTATACCAGGGTAGCACTTACTTCGCTGGACCTGATTCCGGGAATGGAGTATGCATATGACAGTGCGATCTTTGATACGTATAAAGGACAGTTTAAAAAAATGACACTGGGGACTTCTCTGATGTATTGGATGGGCCAGGAAGGCCAGCGTGATGACGTAAAAGAAGCCCTGTCCGCGATCCGGACAGAATTCCCTAAAACAGGGAAAAAAGATGCTGTATTATTGATGAATCATGGAACACCACATCCGGCCAATGCCTATTATGCTGTTATACAGGATCGTCTGCAGGAAATGGGCCTGGATAATGTCTTGATTTATACGGTCGAAGGGACGCCAAGTCTTGAAAATGTTATGACGAAGCTCAAAGAAAAAGGCATCAAAAATGTTACCTTGATTCCGATGATGATGGTTGCCGGAGATCATGCCAACAACGATATGGCGGGAGCTGAACCGGAATCTCATAAATCGATATTGGAGAAAGACGGATTTCATGTATCGACCTATATTCACGGACTGGGTGAAAATGAACAGGTTCGCAAACTGTTTGTTGACCGGGCCAATGAATCCTGGGATGCGCTGGAACGTGAAAGTGTAAAGCCGGCAGCACACCATATGATGAAAAAATAATTTTACAAGAGATCCTGGCTTGCAGCGACAGCTGCGGCGGGATCTCTTTTTTTACGGCAGATTTGGCAGTATATGATATAATAAAGGCATATTTTAGCCGGGCTTTAGAGAGTTTTGCTGCGGCTACGGGGGAGGCTGTATTTATGAATCATGAAGAACATGCGCATACAGCGGCTGATGGCACGGTTTATAAGCATGTGCACCATCACTCGCATACACAGACAAAAGCGGTGCTGAACCGGATGTCGCGACTGATCGGACATATGGAATCCATTAAAAAAATGGTGGAAAGTGATCGTGACTGCAGCGAAGTGCTGGTGCAGCTGTCGGCGGTCCGGGCGGCGCTGCAGGGGGTAAGCCGGGTGATACTGAAGGATCATATTGAACACTGTATCGTGGATGCGGCTAAAAATGATGATCTGGCCTCCTTGGAAAATCTGAATCGGGCGATTGATCGGTTTATGAAATAAAGACAGGATTCTTCTAGGCGCGGCAGGGGATTGTTTCGTGCGAACAGAAGAATCCTGTTTTTTATCGGGGGGATGGGGATAGGCATGCTTGTTTTGTCTGCCAACATATACCAGAATTAAGCTGAAAAAACAGTTTACAGAGAACCCCCGTCAGGGCTTGAGGACTTTTGCCGGTGTGATTATAATGAAAGCAGTGAATAAAAGTATAAAAGGAGATGCTGCATATGCATATGGCAGATGCCCTGATATCCCCGACGGTCGGGATTACCATGCTTGCTGTCAGTGGCGGCCTGCTGGGGCTGTCAGTGAAGAAAATACAGCGGGAAATGGATGATAAGATGATTCCGTTGATGGGTGTGATGGGGGCCTTTGTTTTTGCTGCTCAGATGATTAATTTCACGATCCCGGGGACGGGATCAAGTGGACATATTGGCGGGGGGCTTTTGCTGGCCGCTGTACTTGGCCCATGGGGAGCTTTTATGGCGATTGCCTCCGTGCTGCTGGTACAGGCGTTGTTTTTTGCTGATGGGGGCTTGCTTGCCTGGGGCTGCAATCTGTTTAACATGGGGTTTTTTCCCTGTTTTATTGCGTATCCGTTGATTTATCGGTTTTTTGTAAAGGAAAACCCCAGCCGGCGACGGATTTTTTGGGGATCACTACTGGGCGTAGTCATTGCCCTGCAGCTGGGGGCTTTCAGTGTTGTACTTGAAACCTTGTTTTCAGGTCGAACGGAGCTTTCTTTTGGAACCTTTGTCCTGCTGATGCAGCCGATTCATCTGGCAATTGGCATAGTGGAAGGCTTGGTTACGGGGAGCGTGTTGTCCTTTCTACTGGAGGCCGGGCCAGAACTTTTGGCGGTGTCGACAAAGGAAAGGAAGCAACCGGCCCCAAAAATCCTGCTTGTCCTGGCATTGCTTACGGCCTTTACTGGCGGTATATTGTCACTCTATGCCTCAGAGTATCCCGATGGCCTTGAATGGTCAATCCAGGGGATTACCGGATCGACAGAACTTGAAGGTGGGGCGGGGCAGCTTGAGCAGCAGCTGGGAGCAATGCAGCAAAAAACAGCATTGCTGCCGGACTATTCTTTCCCGCAGGCAGAGGAGAAAGCTGGCGTAGGAACGAGCGTTTCTGGTATTCTTGGTGGCTCGATCACGCTGCTGCTGATTGCGGCAGCCGGAAAGCTTGCGCTCTATTGGAAAAAACAGTCGCGCAAGGCCGGTTATGGGATGGAAAAATAGAGGTTATATAGGGGTCGTCGAAAAAATAAAATGACTGCATGAAGTTTAAACAGAGCAGCCGCTGATAACAGCGGCTGCTCTGTTCATCTGTATCAGGCTTTATTTAAAACAATCGATAAGTTAACGTAAAATTAACATAGACATAACAAGCTTTCATTGAAACTGCGTTAGAATAAAAACAGGTTAGAGAATAAAACGCAGGAGGTTTTTGAACATGATTTCTTGGAATAAGACAAAACTTATGGCAGTGGTGGGAACAATGCTGATCGGCTCGATGGTTTTTGCCGGCTGTGGAGGATCGCAGCAGGGGGCAGGCGATGGTAAATCAGCTGCAATAGAGGGTACCGTCAGTGCATCTGGGTCAACGGCGCTGTTGCCGCTGTTAAAACCGGCACAGGAACAGTTTCAAAATAAGCATGAAAAAGTTACGATCAACCTTGCTGGTGGTGGCTCTTTTACGGGGATGAATCAGGTAGCAGAAGGTTCTGTTCAGATCGGTAATTCAGATGTTGTGACCCCGGAGGAACTGAAGGACAAGGGCTTAGTCGATCATAAGGTTGTAGTAGAACCATTTGTGTTTGTTGTCAATAAGGATGTAAAAGTCAGTAATTTAACAATGGCGCAGATACAGGATATTCTCAAGGGGAAAATTACAAACTGGAAGGAAGTTGGCGGAGAGGATCAGGAGATCAGCCTGATTCACCGGGCAAAATCCTCCGGCTCACGGGCAACGGTAGCGGAAACCGTCCTCAAGGGGGAAGCTTTTACAGATAAGGCTGTAATTCAGGATTCCAATGGAGCCGTGCTCAAAGCGATTGCCAGCACACCGGGGGCCATTGGTTATGTGGATGCACCGTATGCCAACGATACCATCAAGACGCTTTCACTCGATGGAGTGGCGTATTCAGCGCAGGCTGTAATTGATGGCAAATATCCGGTGTATTCTTACGGACATATGTACACTAAAGGAGAAGCAACTGGTGCGACCAAAGCCTTTATTGAATATGTGCTCAGTGATGAATTCCAAAATTCAGAAGTTGAAAAACTGGGCTTTATCCCGGTCAATAAGATGAAATAAATATGATTTCAGAAGGGGCATCATGTATGAAGACAAGAGATCAAAATCATGAACAAAAACTGCTCTGTGATCGCTATGTGAAATATTTGTTTATAGCGAGTGCAGCCTTGATGGCCTTACTGATTTTTTCCATTGTGTTTTTTGTTGGCAGACAGGGGCTGATGACCTTTACCCAGATAAGCCCGGGCGAGTTCTTCTTTAACGCCAAATGGGATCCGATGGAGAAACAGTTTGGTGCGCTGAGCTTTATTGCTGGTTCACTTTTCGTAACGGCGACAGCTGTTGCCATCGGGGGCCCGCTGGGGATTTTGGGAGCTGTATTTATGGCGAAAATTGCTCCCCGCTGGGTAAGGGATATTATGCGACCAGCGGTTGATCTGTATGTAGCAATACCCTCGGTTGTCTACGGCTATGCCGGACTCGTCGTGTTGGTGCCGTTTTTGCGGGAATTCTTTGATGTACAAACGGGATTTGGCGTGTTGGCTGCGGGATTGGTGCTGGCCATTATGATTTTGCCAACGATCATCAGCATTAGTGATGATGCCCTACGAGCGGTTCCTAAACCATTAGAGGAGGCATCTCTGGCATTGGGGGCAACCTACTGGCAGACACTGTATCGTGTGCTTGTGCCGGCGGCACTGCCCGGTGTTTTGACCGCCATTGTCCTCGCCATGGCCAGAGCTATCGGCGAAACCATGGCAGTGCAGATGCTCATTGGTAATACGCCCATGCTGCCAACATCCTTTTTTACCCCGACGTCAACGCTGACTAGCAACATCGTCGTGGAAATGGGCAATACACCGTTTGGCTCGGCCTGGGGGAATTCCCTGTTTCTGATGGCCTTGGTTTTGCTTATTCTGTCCCTGGGGATGATTCTTTTGATTCGGAGAATCGGTGCGCGGAGGTATGCCTGATGAATACAAAAACACAAAATAAAATCGCCATGAGCATTCTTTGGTTTACCGGAATTTTGATTCTTGGCATATTATGCCTTTTCCTTGGATATATTCTCTATAAGGGCATGCCGATATTGTCAGCACAGTTTATCTTTGGACGCTCAAGTGATATAACTGCCGGCGGCGGGGTTGGATCGCAGCTGTTTAACTCTTTTTACCTGCTGTTTTTATCACTGGTAATATCGGTGCCGATTGCCGTGGGAGCCGGAATTTATCTGGCTGAATATGCAAAGGAAACACGGCTGACGAAGCTGATCCGCTTGAGTACGGAAAGTCTGGCCACTGTGCCATCGATTGTTCTGGGGCTTTTTGGCATGATCGTCTTTGTTAATTTTATGGGGCTGCGGTTCAGTATTATCAGTGGGGCACTGACATTGGTGCTTTTAAATTTGCCGCTCCTGGTGCGGGTTACTGAAGAATCCATCCGCACGGTGCCGAAAACCTACCGGGAGGCAAGCCTCGCTCTGGGGGCGACAAAGCTTCAGACGATCGTGCGGACAGTTTTGCCAAGTGCGTTGCCGGGAATTATGACTGGCATAACGCTCACGGCCGGACGGGCGCTTGGTGAAACTGCCATTTTGATCTTTACGGCCGGAACCACCGTATCGCGTCATATGTACGATACCGATGTTTTTGCTGCTGGTGAAACGCTGGCGGTGCATCTTTGGTATCTGATGTCCGTCGGACTAGTGCCGGATCGTGATTTGATTGCGGATGGCATAGGGGCGTTGCTCATACTCACCATTCTCATCTTTAATCTGCTGATCGTTGTTCCTCTCAAGGTGTTCCAGCGGCGGATGGGTATCATGGATAAATAGAATATGATAACTAGCGCGTAACATAAAGAAAAGGAGAATGCCTGATCGCATTCTCCTTTTCTTTATGTCAGCGGACGATATAGGGTGGGGTTGTAAAATCGCGGGCCGCATTGTGTGGTGTCGAGAAACAGAGGTCATATATATCCGTAGCTTTTGTGTCGAAGGCAAGCATTTTTTGAAGTTCGCTTAGTTGGCCGCGCTGCCGGATTGCCGAGTCGAGATACTCTGTTGTCTTGGTGATAAGTGGCAAACGACAAGTGCCTTTGAACTGATGCAGCAGGCGACAACCGGTTTTGCTGGCACCGAGGACTCTGGCATAAAGCGGTCCGGCTTTATCGAAACTGGCGGCATCTGAAACTTTTAAATCGAGTAGAAGGTAAAGCAGCGTTCGTTGGAGTCGGCTTAGAGGATAGCGTCTGCTTTTGACCAGTTCGAGCAGATTTGCTACCGAATTGGCTTTTAGGGCAGCGGCTAAAAATTTGTGTTCTAGGCCTTCGGAAAAACCATATAGCGATGCAAGATCATTAGCTGTGGTGATGCGGAGTTTTGCCAAAAGGGCTGGCAAGAGGTAGTCGATGGAGGGAAGCTGGTCACGGTGGCTGATTGCTGAAACCATGGCTGCAGCTGGTGCCGGCAAAGCCATCTGCAATCGTTCTGCTGCCGGTGCTGCGGAAAAGACTTCGCGGCGGATTGCCGTTGCGCTTGCCAGTGGGGCGGTGATCTCGGTATCGTGGTAATGAGCGATGATACGTTGAATAGGCAGGGGAGTCAAACCGGTTTGAAATATTTCTATTGCATTTAAATATTCAACTGATAAAATGGTATTAGGGTTTTTTAACAGTGCTTCGGGCACACCGGTTTTTTCATGAAGAGCAGAGGCTAGCGACCGGGCATAAGAATGTCCGGCTTTCAGGTGCAGGCGAAGCTGGTCGGC
This sequence comes from Selenomonadaceae bacterium, assembly GCA_963678095.2. Lineage (GTDB taxonomy): Bacteria > Bacillota > Negativicutes > Selenomonadales > Selenomonadaceae. The sequence continues at coordinate 367,082 of CAXXXP010000001.1, forward strand.
GGTAGAGTCGGCAAGTGATGCCTGTGATATTTTTTTGAGTAGTCCCAGATCGGCATGCTCACAGCCAAAGGCCAGTGTCTTTACACCGGGTAGCTCGCTGAGCAGCCTGACACCGCCGCGGGCAAATTCCTGCGCGCTGCGCACAGCAAAGACGAAGGGCAGTTCGATAACGAGGTCGACGCCGCAATCAACGGCGAGCTTGGCCCGCTTCCACTTATCGAGCAGGGCTGCTTCCCCGCGCTGTGTAAAGTTGCCACTGATGACACAGACGGCCGCTTCAGCTCCAGAATTTTTTTTTGCTTGTTGCAGATGATGCAGATGTCCATTGTGAAATGGGTTGTATTCAGCGATAATGCCGACAGCTTCCATGAAAAAACCACCTTTCTGAAAATTATTTTAACATGCGGCGGCGAAAATTCCTATATTTTCCGAAGAAAAGCGAAAGATCAGCCAAGGTTAAAACCTTGACAAATGATATTGAGGCCGCTATAATGGATTGAGGTTGATGTCAAATGATGAAGATAAATATTTTAGCGTCAGATGAGAATGTAGGGACGGCGATACCGTTCGAATTTACAGCTCTCGCTGATGAAATTGATGTAGTTCATCAGAGCTATACAATTGAAGGGCCGGTTGAAATCAAGGGCTCTGTCATGAATACTGGGCGGGTTTACCGCGTGGAAGGCACACTTTCCTGTAAAAAAGCCTTTCAGTGTGACCGGTGTTTAGAGGATTTTGTACAGCAGCAGCAGCAGTCTTTTACCGAAGATTATAAACGCGGTACAGAGGAAGAAACTGATGATGCTGATGAGGAACAGGATGTAAGTTATTTTGACGGTGATGTAATTGACATTGCGGATCTGATCCGGGATACGATTTTACTGGCACAGCCGTTGAATAATATATGCAGTCCTGCTTGTCGAGGCCTGTGCATGGTGTGCGGTGCAAATCTGAATCAGTCAGAATGCGGTTGCAGTCGTGAGATCACAGATCCTAGGCTGGCAGTGTTACAGCAGCTTTTAAACAAAAAATAGTTAAATTTTTGAGAGTGTGGATTCTTTTAAGGAGGTGTAATAAATGGCAGTACCTAAGCGTAAAATGTCGAAAGCCCGTCGTGACCAACGTCGTGCAAATTGGAAGTTGGAAGCCCCAGGTTTTGTTGCATGTCCGCAATGTCATGAAGCTAAAATGCCGCATCGTGTATGTCCTGAATGCGGATATTATGATGGTAAAGAAGTTATTGCAGCAGCAGAATAATATGTCTGTAAATGAGCAAGATATAATTTATTATATCTTGCTCATTCTTTTTTACTTGCCAATTCATGTTAAAATCGTTATAATATCTAATTATGACAGGTTATAGTATCTAGTGCTAAAAATGGGTGATAATCTATGATGCGTGTAAAAAAGAAAATAAGACAAAAGTTGCTGCTTGATCATGTGGCGGAAAAACCGTTTCTTACCGATGAAGATCTGGCAAAACTCCTGCAGGTCAGCATTCAGACGATACGACTGGATCGCTTGGAACTGGGGATTCCTGAACTGCGCGAACGCATCAAGAAGATGGCGGAAACTGCGCAGCATAAGGTCAAGTCCATCGCCAGTGGTGAAGTCGTTGGCGAGTTGATCGATCTTGAGCCAGGCCGGTCCGGCATATCACTAATGAAGATCACAGAGGAAATGGTATTTGAAAAGACCCATGTGGCCCGGGGCCATTATGTTTTTTCTCAGGCCAATTCTTTGGCACTGGCGGTCGTTGATGCGCCGATGGCTATGACTGGTGTAGCAAATATCAAATACAAAGTGCCGGTGCATGTGGGGGAAAAACTTGTTGCGAAAGCGGAAGTGATTCATAAGCGCGGCAATAAATATTTTATCTGGGTAAAGACGCGTAATGAAACCCAGGAAGTTTTTCGGGCAAAATTTATCATAGTTTCATGGGAAGAATAATGGGGGGCCTTGTGTATGAAAATTGCAGTTGATGCGATGGGCGGAGATTTCGCTCCGGAACAGGTTGTTGCTGGAGCGATTGCAGCTGCGAAACATTTGGATTGTGAAATCGTTCTGGTCGGCGATCAGGATAAAGTTCAGGCGGAACTAGTAAAGGATCCGGCTTGGAAAAACTTGAAGATATCCATCCACCATACGAGTGATGTCATCGGTATGGATGAACATCCGGGGGCAGCCGTACGCCGCAAAAAGGATTCTTCCATTGTTGTGGCTACCCGCCTGGTGAAAGAGGGACAATGTGATGCCGTTCTTTCCGCAGGCAGCACGGGAGCTGCCGTTGCTTCCGCCTTGCTCGGCCTCGGACGCATTAAGGGCGTTGATCGCCCGACAATTGCAACGCCGCTGCCGACGGCTAAAGGCGGGGTTACGCTTCTGCTTGACTCAGGCGCCAATGTTGACAGTAAGCCGCATCACCTCATGCAAAGTGCATTGATGGGCTCCATATATTATAAATACGTCTTTGGCACTGAACAGCCGCGGGTTGGTCTGCTTAATATCGGGGAAGAGGAGACTAAGGGCAATGAACAGGCGCTAGCAACGTATCCTTTGTTGCAGGCGATGAAATTCATCAACTTTAGGGGCAATGCCGAAGGCCGCGATATCACCAAAGGAACTTTTGATGTCGTTGTCTGTGACGGTTTTGTTGGCAATGTTGTCTTGAAATTTGCCGAAGGACTGGCAAAAACCTTGATCAAATTGATCAAGGAAGCCATAAAAGATGGCGGTATTTTTGCCAAGCTGGGGGCCCTTTTGCTCGCTCCGGCCTTGAAGAAAATGGCCAAACGCGTTGATGCTGCCGAATACGGTGGAGCACCATTGCTAGGGGTGGATGGTTGCTATATTATCTGCCATGGGAGTTCGAATGCAAAGGCGATTAAAAGCGCGATTGATGTCGCGAATGAATGCGTAAAAAATAACGTGTTAGAACATATCAAGGAATGTGTCGCAGAGGAGGCGGTGTCAGCCAATGAATAATAATAAAAAAAGTGCCGGCATTATCGGTACCGGATATTATGCTCCGGAAAAGGTTTTGACAAATTTTGATTTAGAAAAAATAGTGGATACCAATAACGAGTGGATTGTTGAACGCACTGGAATTAAAGAGCGACGTGTAGCAGAGGACGATGTCCCGATGTCCGAGCTGGCGTTTAAAGCAGCGCAAATGGCACTGGCAGACGCGAAAGTTGAGGCAGAGGACATTGATCTGATTATCATGGCAACATTAACCTCTGATCGGGTAATTCCATCGACTTCCTGCATTTTACAGCATCGGCTTGGGGCAAAAAAAGCAGCCGCTTTTGATTTGTCAGCCGCTTGCTCGGGGTTTGTATATGCTTCGACAATCGCGGCGCAGTTTATTGAAAATGGTGTCTATAAGAAGGTCCTTGTCGTGGCAGCGGAAACGCTTTCAAAATATGTGGATTGGGAAGATCGCAATACCTGCATTCTCTTTGGTGATGGTGCCGGGGCAGCGGTTTTCGGTGAAGTAGAGAGTGGCTATGGCCTTCTTGGTATGGATCTTGGCTCAGATGGTTCCGGTGGCGATGTTCTTGATATTCCAGCAAGCGGCAGCCTTCACCCAGCAACACTGGAAACTATTGCCAATCGCATGCATTACATTCATATGGATGGTAAAGCTGTCTTTAAATTTGCCGTCAAGGTCATGGGCGAAACGGTGTTGCAGTCATTAGCAAAGGCTGGTCTCGATAAGACGGATATCGACTGTCTTGTTCCGCATCAGGCTAATATCCGCATCATTCAGTCAGCGGCGAAACGACTTGATTTGCCGATGGAGAAGGTTGTCGTTAACGTTGAGAGATATGGGAATACCTCTGCAGCATCCATTCCGCTTGCTTTGGCGGAAGCTGCACGAAGTGGTCGTTTCAAGAAAGGTGACATCATAGCCCTGGCTGGTTTTGGTGCCGGACTCACGTGGGCGTCATGCGTAATGAAATGGGCTAAGGAGGACTAACATGTTTGAAAATAATGTACTTTGTAAACTGTTAAATATTAAATATCCGATTTTCCAGGGGGGAATGGCCTGGATCGGTACGGCAGAACTGGCTTCGGCTGTGTCGAATGCAGGTGGCCTTGGAATTATTGGTGCCGGTCACATGCCGCCTGATCTCCTGCGGGCAGAAATTCAAAAGGCAAAAAAATGGACAAATAAGCCGTTTGGCGTCAATATCATGCTGATGTCTCCGTTCGTAAAAGAAGTCATGCAGGTGGTTGTCGATGAAAAAGTTCCGGTTGTGACGACAGGGGCGGGGAATCCGGCAGAATATATTCCGGCTTTAAAGGCGATTGGCAGCAAGGTGATTCCGGTTGTAGCTTCCGTGGCACTTGCCAAGCGCCTTGTGCGTACTGGCGTAGATGCGGTTATTGCGGAGGGTACGGAAAGCGGCGGCCATGTCGGCGAAATCACGACAATGGCACTCGTGCCGCAAGTGGTCGATGCAGTTGAGGTTCCGGTTATTGCAGCCGGGGGCATCGGTGACTCGCGCGGTATGGCAGCGGCTTTTGCCCTCGGCGCCTGTGGCGTGCAGATGGGAACGCGCTTTGTCGTCTCCAAGGAATGTATTGCGCATGAAAACTATAAGAACCTGCTCTTAAAGGCGAAAGATCGCTCTACGGTCGTTACAGGCCGTTCTACAGGGCATCCGGTGCGGGTCATTGCCAATAAGCTTACCCGTGAATACATTGAACTTGAAAACAGCGGGGCTGATACCGATACGCTTGAGCAGCTTGGTGCGGGCAAACTTAACTTGGCCACTCACAAAGGTGACGTAGAGCATGGTTCCGTCATGAGCGGGCAGATTGCCGGCATGCTCAATGAGCTTAAAACCGTAGAAGAAATCGTACAGGATCTGGTAAATGGTTTGCCGGACGTATTGACAAAAACTCAAAACAACTGTAAATAGGAGGAATGTACAATGAATAAATTAGCATTTGTATTTCCCGGACAGGGTTCCCAGACGGTAGGAATGGGAAAAGAATTTTATGAAACATATGATGTAGCGAAAAAACTTTTTCATGTGGCTGATGAAGCACTGGGGTATTCGATCATGGATATGTGCTTCAATGGCCCGGCAGAATCGTTGCAGCTGACAGCGAATACGCAGCCGGCAATTCTCACGATGAGTGTAATCTGCAATGAGATTTTAAAGGAACACGGTTTGCAGCCGGATATTGTCGGTGGACACAGTCTTGGTGAGTATTCGGCTCTTGTAGCAGCGGGCGTGCTGCGCTTTGAAGATGCAGTTTTGCTCGTGCATAAACGTGGTGCGTTTATGCAGGAAGCTGTTCCGGTCGGGGAAGGCGGAATGGCAGCTGTTATAGGTCTTGACAGAAATGTTATAATAGATATTTGTGAAAAGGTCACGGCAGAGGCGGCACTCGTGCAGGCAGTTAACTTTAATTGTCCGGGACAGGTTGTTATTGCTGGGACTACGGCTGGCGTTACGAAGGCTTCAGAAGAGTTACAGGCCGCTGGTGCAAGAAAATGTGTTATTTTACCGGTAAGCGCACCGTTCCACAGTGCATTGATGAAGCCGGCAGCCGATAAACTTGCGGCAGAGCTCGACAAAGTTACGATCTCTGATGCTAAGATTCCGGTTGTGGCTAATGTCAGCGGTACAATTCTGACGAAGGCCGATGAAATCAAGGAAAGTCTTGTTGCGCAGGCAGCCAGCCCGGTTAAATGGGAAGATTGTGTGGCGACGATGAAAGGCTTTGGTGCTGATACGTATGTCGAAGCCGGTCCGGGAAAAGTTTTAATCGGCTTCAACAAGCGAATTGACAAGGCTTTACAGAACTTAAACGTCGAAAATCAGGAATCTTTGCAAAAAACGCTTGATTATTTCAAGGAGGTTCGCTAAAATGCTTTTAGACGGAAAGGTTGCGCTTGTAACAGGTGCTTCCCGCGGAATCGGTCGTGCCGTTGCAATCGCGCTGGCTAAAGCAGGAGCTCTTGTAGCAGTCAACTATGCGGGAAACGTAAAGGCTGCTGAAGAAGTACAGCAGATCATCACGCAGGCTGGTGGTAAGGCAATTCTTGTCCAGGGAGATGTTGCTCAGGCTGAAGTTGTTGATGAAATGATGAAAACCGTGATGGATGAATTCGGGCGGATTGATATCCTTGTCAATAATGCCGGTATTACGCGGGACGGGCTTTTGATGCGAATGAAGGAAAGTGATTGGGATGCGGTCATCGACACAAATCTCAAAGGTATTTTCCACTGCACGAAGGCAGCTGCCAAGCATATGATGAAGGCCCGTAGCGGTCGGATTATCAATATGACCTCGGTTGTCGGATTAATCGGCAACGCAGGCCAGACGAACTACGCTGCAGCTAAGGCTGGTGTGACGGGCTTCTCCAAGTCCGCCGCTAAGGAATTGGCTTCGCGCGGAATCACAGTAAATATGGTTGCTCCTGGATTTATCGATACGGATATGACGGCGGTTCTGCCGGAAAAAGTTCGTGAAGAGATGGTAAAGGGTATTCCGCTGGGCCGTATGGGCACTCCGGAAGAAGTGGCTGAGGCTGTGCTGTTCCTGGCTTCTGATCAAGCTTCTTATATTACCGGTCAGATCATCAATCTGGATGGCGGCATGGTAATGTAATTATAGATTGCATGCAATGGGAGGAGGTGAACGGCGTGTCGACTTTTGAAAAAGTTAGAGATATCGTAGTAGAACAATTAGGTGTTGAAGCGGACGATGTAGCAATCGAATCCACTTTCATCGATGATTTAGGTGCAGATTCTCTTGATATTGTTGAATTGATCATGGCATTCGAAGAGGAATTCGGTCTCGAAATCCCGGACGAAGCTGCTGAAAAAATTAAGACAGTTCAGGATGTTGTATCCTATATAGACCAAAACAAATAAGTTTGAGTGTCTTGCCTTTAAGAAAGAAAAGTCCCGAGAATGTGAATTCCCGGGACTTTCTAAAGGTAACGCATTGAATTGATTGGAGGAGTTATGTTTGAAACTTCCAGAACTGAAAATTGGCACTAAAATCGCACGTGTACCGATCATTCAAGGCGGCATGGCTATTCGCCTGTCAACAGCCCGCTTGGCTGCTGCAGTAGCGAATGAAGGCGGCATTGGACTTATTGCTGCTTCCGGCATGACGAACGAAGAATTGCGTTATGAAATCAGATTAGCCCGTTCTTTGACAGCCGGAATTATTGGCATAAATATCATGGTCGCAGCCAGAAAGTTCAGTGAAATCGTCAAGACGGCGATTGATGAAGGTATCGATTTAGTTGTTGCAGGTGCAGGATTTTCACGTGATATGTTTGGTTTAGGTAAGGAGTCTGGTACTCCAATCGTACCAATTGTTTCTTCTGTTAAATTAGCGAAAATTTCTCAACGTCTTGGCGCTACGGCGATCATCGTCGAAGGAAAAGAAGCCGGCGGACATTTGGGAACTGATGTTTCCATCAAGTCTTTGATCCCGGATATCCGGGCGGCGGTCGATCCCAGCATACCGGTTATTGCAGCCGGCGGCTGCATGAGCGGGCAGGACATTGTTGATCTGATAAAATTGGGAGCAAACGGTGTCCAGATGGGCTCACGTTTTGCTGCTAGCGAAGAATCGAATGCTGCTCCGGCGTTAAAGGAGTTTTACCTGAAGGCTACACCGGCGGATATTGTTGTGATACATAGTCCTGTCGGACTGCCGGGAAGGGCCGTGCGCAATCCGTTTGCGGAAAAGATCATGCAGGGTCCGGATAAGGTAAAGCAATGCGATTCCTGCTTAAAAGACTGTAAACGTAATTTCTGTATTATTCGGGCGCTGATCCGTGCACAACAGGGTGACGTGGAAACCGGTCTCGTATTTACAGGAGAATACATTCACAAGATAAAGGAAATACTGCCTGTAAAGGAAATTTTCTCCCGGCTGCAGACCGAAATTGCAGCGATAAATTGATGTGAGGTGATCTAAGTTTGAAAAATAGAGTCGTAATTACAGGGATTGGCGCCATTACGCCAATCGGCATTGGCAAAGATGCATTCTGGCAGGGACTGCTTGCCGGGAAATCCGGGATAACGAAGACGACCCGCTTTGATGCATCGGAATATACGGCGCAGGTTGCGGGTGAAGTAAAAGATTTTGAGCCGAATGATTTTATCGACAAAAAGGAAGCAAAACGCATGGACCGCAATGCGCAGTTTGCTGTGGCTGCTTCCAAACTTGCGATTGAGGATGCAAAGCTTGAAATTGCAGAAGAAAATGCGGATCGTGTCGGGGCCTATATCGGTACGGGCATTGGCGGCATTGAAACGCTGCATAAACAGTATGAAACACTGTTTGACAAAGGTCCGAGCCGTATCAGCCCGTTCTTTGTGCCGATGATGATCGGCAATATGGCAGCAGGACAGGTATCGATTACGTTTGGTCTGAAAGGACCAAGCAGCTGTATCGTAACGGCTTGTGCATCGGGCACGAACTCCATTGGGGATGCTTTTCGCGTAATTCAGCGTGGCGATGCCGATGTAATGCTCGCTGGCGGTACGGAAGCCTGTATTTCACCGGCTGCAGTAGCCGGGTTCTGCTCGATGAAAGCCCTGTGCTCGGATTTCAATGAAGAACCGACAAGAGCTTCGCGCCCGTTTGACAAGAACCGCAGCGGTTTTGTCATGGGAGAAGGTTCTGGAGTGGTTGTTCTTGAAACGCTTGAACATGCAAAGCAGCGTGGGGCACATATCTACGCCGAACTCGTCGGCTATGGTTCGAATTCGGATGCCTATCACATCACGTCTCCGTCACCGGGTGGCGCGCAGGCGGCAAAATGCATGCAGCTCGCACTTAATGATGCGGCAATGAATCCACAGGATATTGATTACATCAATGCACATGGAACATCCACCAACATGAATGATGAAACCGAAACAATGGCCGTAAAAACGGTATTTGGTGATCATGCTTATAATTTGGCAATGAGTTCCATTAAATCGATGACCGGGCATTTGCTTGGTGCCGCTGGCGGCATCGAATGCATTGCTACGGCATTGACGGTTGAACAGGACATAATGCCACCGACGATCAACTATGAAACTCCGGATGAAGGCCTCGACCTCGACTATGTGCCGAATGAAGCCCGTCAGAAGACAGTAAATGCAGCATTGACAAATTCTCTTGGATTTGGCGGTCACAACGCCTGCCTGATCTTAAGGAAGTATGCTGAATAAATGAATACACAAGCAGGATTGACGGAAAGACGCCTGCAGTCATTGAAAACCCTGGCCAAACGGCTGGGGGTTTCCTTTAAGGACTGGAGTTTGCTGCATCAGGCGCTTACGCATACCTCGTATGCCAATGAAGCCAAAAATCCGGGAATACTTCACAATGAACGCTTGGAATTTCTCGGGGATGCTGTGCTGGAATTGGCAACAAGTACGTATCTGTATAAAAATTTTTTCGAAATGCCGGAAGGTGAAATGACGAAATCGCGTGCGGCTATTGTTTGTGAGGTCACACTGGCTAAGCGCGCCCGTGAGCTCGATCTTGGCAAATATCTGTTGTTTGGCAAAGGCGAGCTTGCTACCGGAGGCCGGGAACGGGCGTCTATTTTAGCCGATGCTTTTGAGTCTGTCATTGGGGCGATTTATCTCGATCAGGGCAGTGAAGTGGCATTTGCTTATGTACTGGAACGCCTGCAGGATGATCTGCGCAATGTCAGAGATGGGCAGATGCTCAAAGATTACAAGACCTTGTTGCAGGAAGTTGTGCAAAAGCATGCGGATCAGACCATTCACTATGAACTGTTGGCCGAATCCGGCCCGGATCATAGCAAGATTTTTGAGTTTGCGGTCAAAGTCAATGACGTTGTCTGTGGTATCGGCCAGGGGCGCAGCAAAAAAGAAGCTGAGCAGCATGCGGCGCAGCAGGCTCTTGAAAAACGGAAATAAATGAATCAGAAGAACTGGGTGGCAGCAGCCATCTGGTTCTTTTTGCCGTGGAGGACAAAATGAAAACTTATATTATCCCGTTGTTTATTCCTCATTTTGGTTGTCCGCACACCTGCGTGTTTTGTAGCCAGCAAAAAATAACCGGCTGTGAGACGAGTGTGACGCCGGCAGAGATAAGAAAGACCATTGAGGGGCATTTGCAACAAATCACCCGGCCTTATTATATCGAAGCCGCTTTTTATGGGGGGAGTTTTACCGCGCTGACAAGCAGTGTGCAGTGCGAATTGCTGGCCCCTGCCTATGAGTATATCAAGGCCGGGAAAATAAACGCTCTGCGCATTTCTACGCGGCCGGATGCAATTGATCTGAGCACACTTCGGGTGCTTAAAGCCTACGGTGTCAAAACCATTGAGCTCGGGGCGCAGTCTTTTGATGATCAGGTCCTGCATCAGTCTGCGCGTGGTCATACGGCCGCAGATATTGAACGGGCGGCGACCTTGATCCGGCAGGAAGGCTTTACCCTGGGGATTCAGCTGATGCCGGGATTGCCGGGCGATGAGCTGCAGTCTATCCTGCATTCGCTGCAGGAAACAATCCGGCTGCAGCCGGATATCGTTCGAATTTATCCCACTGTCGTCATTGGTGGAACTAGTCTGGAAAAACTCTATCGCCAGGGTCGGTATGAGCCATTGTCGCTGGCTCAGGCTGTGCGTTATGGGGCCTTGATGAAACTGTATCTTGAGCGCGAGCAGATTCGTGTCATTCGCCTTGGCCTGCAGGCCAGTGAAACTCTCGATGACGGCGCCACTGTAATTGCCGGACCCTATCATCCGGCCTTTGGAGAAATGGCAGATGCCTATTTGTTTTATCTGATGGTCGGGCGGATACTCGATGAAGTAAATGCGGACGGAGAGGTCGTTCGGATTCACCATGCCCCGCGCGATGCTTCACGGGTGCGCGGCAATAAAAACAGCAATAAAGAGCAGTGGCGGCAGGCATATCAGTTGCGGCAGATTCAATTTATCGCTGACCTTGCGTATGAAGGCAGTGTTGATGTCGAAATTCGCGGTCGCCGTTATCGGATGAATTATTCCCTGCTGAAATGCATTTAATTGCATATATAGGAAAATATGCCTGACTGTGCTAAAATAAAAGCACAGTCAGATTTTTTTTGAAAGCAGTGATAAAATGAGAGAATTAATTGTACTCGGCACAGGTTCGGCGATGGTTACCCATTGCTTTAATACCTGCTTTGCCCTGCATCTGGATAAGGAATACTTCCTCGTTGATGCCGGCGGCGGCAATGGCATTTTGCGTCAGCTGGAGCAGGCGAAAATTGATGCCCGGCAGATCCACCATTTGTTTGTGACGCATGGACATACGGATCATGTGCTGGGGGTTATTTGGGTCATCCGAAAAATTGCAACTTTGATCAATCAGGGGAAATACGAGGGGATTTTCACAATCTATTGTCATCGTGAATTGATAGAAACCATCGAGACCATGACCCGGCTGACACTGAAAAAAACGGATGTTGCCCAGCTGGGGCAGAGCATTGTCTTCAAAGAGGTTAAAGATGGCCAGCAATGTCAGCTGCTCTCACTGAAGCTGACGTTTTTTGATATCCAGTCGACCAAGGCGAAACAGTTTGGTTTTACCGCAAAATTCCCTGAAGGGTTGCTGTTTTCCTGTCTGGGGGATGAGCCTTTCAATGAGCATTGCCGTGAATATGTAGCTGGCAGCGATTGGCTGTTGTCAGAAGCGTTTTGCCTCTATGCGGATCGTGAAGTTTTTAAGCCGTATGAAAAACATCACAGTACGGTAAAAGAAGCTGGCGAAATCGCGGCAGCTTTAAACGTTAAAAACCTCGTGCTTTATCATACGGAGGACAAGAATATGGCTGGACGCAAGAAAAATTACACGCAGGAATCCAAAGAATATTATAGGGGAAATATCTATGTGCCGGATGACCTGGAGGTCATAAATCTCGATTGATTGTTTGCGGCAGGATAAAGGAGAGGCTGCTTAGAAAACGTGTGTTTGTTAAGCAGCCTTTTTATAAAATGAAAACCCAAAATGCGCATGGCGGGGAGGGGTTATCATGGAATTAGATGAAATTCGGAAAAGGTGGAAGAGCCGCAACAGGGATGGGCACAAGGCGGCCCAAAATATCTGGGACAGTGTGGCGGATTATTATGCGGAGCGCGAGCTGCCACAATGGCAAAATGATGATTTTTTACGCCTGATCGACGATGTTGTATTGTTTTCGCCGGAGATGAAATCGCTTGATATTGGTTGTGGTGCCGGGGATTATTCTATCCGGATCGCATCGAAGGTGAAGCAGGCCTGTGGCACAGATCTTGTTCCGGCGATGATTAAGGCAGCTAGAAAAAAGGCAGCACTGTATCATGCCGCCAACACCAGCTTTATTTGCGCCGACTGGTCGGTTTTTGATATTGATCAGGCCGGCTGGCGCGGTGCTTATGATCTCGTGTTTGCGCATATGACCCCCGCTATCGACAGTGCCGCGGCCCTGGAGAAAATGATGGCCTGTTCGCGTCAGTATTGCTTTTTGACCAAGCCGACAAGGCGCAGTGACTCGGTGCTTGACGCGATCAAGCGGCAGCTCGGCCTGCCGGGGGGAAGCGAATTTGACAAGCATATCGGGGCAGCCTTTGAGCTTATCTGGCAGATGGGGGCCTGCCCGCAGCTTTCCTATCACCAGGATATATGGCAGTTTGAAAACTCTCTTGAAGAGGCCTGGGCCTGGTATACGGGCAAAATAAAAACGCAGCGCCAGATGAGCTCGGCCGAAGAAACGCTAGTTCGGCAATATCTCAAAAAAATAGCCGTTGACGGACGGATACAGGAAGAGACAAAAACAACGATTGTTACCATGTATTGGCAGGTATAAGACAGCAAGAGCCGTCTGTGAGGATCAAGCCGTCCATGATAAACGGTTGCGTATGGGTGGCATTGGGTATTTACTTATCTTACTTTAAAGAGGGGTTGAAGAAAGTGAATGTAAATCTAAATGTAAGCGCAAATAAAAAATGGGTGGGAATCATATCCCTGCTGTTTGTTCTGGTCATTGTCCTAGGGGCGACGCTGGCCATCATGCTAAACGGAAAGTCGTAATAAGCATCACAGATAAATACAGGCTGCGATTACAGGGCGAGGAAGAATCTCACGGCAGAGTGCTTGCCGTGTGAAAAATAAAATCCCTTGTTAAAATGTCATGAAAATCAAAAAGGAGTTATAATTTTATGAACAGAATCAGCATAATTTGCCTGGGCGTAAGAGATATGGCGGCATCGGTCCGTTTTTATCGTGAGGGGCTCGGCTTTTTCACTGAGGAAAAGGAATCGTCGCCCAAGGTCATCTTCTTTAATACAACTGGGACAAAATTTGAGCTCTATCCGCTCGCCCTTTTAGCCGAGGATATCAATGAAAAGAATCCGCCGCCGATTGCCGGAGGTTTTGCCGGGATTACGCTGGCCTATAATGTAAAAAGTGAACAAGAAGTTCACGATATTATGGCCCTTGCCCAAAAAGCCGGGGCTGTTATAGCCAAAAAACCGCAGAAGGTATTCTGGGGTGGATACAGCGGCTATTTTATGGATCCTGACGGGTATTATTGGGAAGTAGCCTATAATCCATATTGGTCTTTTGATGAACAGGATATGCTCATCTTATAAATCTGATAAAGTAAAGAGATGTTATACGATATGAACCAGGATGATAAAACGATGCTGGCGCAGCAAAAAAAATGTAGCCGGGTCGCTGTCATTGTTATGCTGCTGCTGGCAATACTGGCCTGCCTTTTTATTGCTGGCAAGGAGCCGCCTTTGCGCTCCGAGCCTGACCTTGCTGCGCTTGAGCAGGCTTATGGGGCCAGCCTTGGCGTTTATGCCTTAGATATGGAGACAAATCGTGAGATTTCCTATCGGGCCGATGAGCGTTTTGCTTATTGCTCGACCTTTAAGGTGTTGGCGGTGGGGGCACTGTTACAGCAAAACTCTTTAGAACAGCTGGAACAGCGCGTGCAGTATGCGGAGGCGGACATTTTATCCTATGCCCCGGTTACCAGGCAGCATGTTGCTGCTGGTATGCCCCGGCGAGAACTTTGTGAGGCCTCTTTGCGCTACAGCGATAATACGGCCGCCAATCTTGTTGTAAAAGAGCTTGGCGGTGTGCAGGCTTTGCAAAGAACATTGGACGATCTTGGCGACAAGGTTACGGAGCCTGCTGGTATGGAGCCGGAGCTCAATGAACGGCTGCCCGGTGACAGCCGGGATACCAGTACGCCGCGTCAGCTGGCTGCTGACTTGCAGGCATATACGACTGGCGACTTATTGCCGGCAGACAAGAAAGCCTTGTTGCTTTCCTGGATGACGGGTAATGCAACCGGTAAATCACTGATTCGTGCCGAGGCACCGGAAGACTGGATTGTTGCCGATAAAAGCGGCAGTGGCCCTTATGCCAGACGAAATGATATAGCGATTGTCCTGCGCCCTGACAAAAAACCGATTTTTATTGCCATTCTTTCCATGCATACGCGCCAGGAAGATAAATACGACGATGCCCTCCTGGCCCAGGCCGCCAAAATTGTATTTGCTGCTTTAGCGGAAGAGTAAAAAGAACAGATAGAGAAGCCGTTTATTTAATCGAAGAAGGGAAACTTGTTTATGAAGGTTATAGGAATATCGGGCAGTGCGAGAAAAAATGGCAATACGTCCCTGCTTATACAGGCGGTTTTTAAAGAATTAGAACAGCAGGGCATTGATACGGAGCTGCTCGAACTCTTTGACAAGGAGATTGTTCCCTGTAAAGCCTGTTTTGCTTGTAAGGGAAAAGCGGCCTGCGTGATGAAAAACGATGCGTTTGCCACTTGTTTTGATAAGCTGCTGGCAGCCGATGGCATTGTTTTAGGATCACCGGTTTATTCTGCCGATGTGTCGGCGAAACTGAAAGCATTTTTGGAACGGGCCGGGGTGATTATTGCCTGTCATCCGCATTTGCTGCGGCATAAGATCGGAGCTTGTGTTGCCGCTGTACGGCGGGGCGGGGGGCTCACGGCAGTTGATACAATGAATCACTTTTTGCTCAATAAAGAAGTGTTTGTTGTGGGCTCGACGTACTGGAATATGGTATATGGGCGTGAGATTGGCGAGGTTCTCAGTGATGCGGAAGGCATGGAAAACATGAAAAACATTGGCCAAAATATGGCTTGGCTGCTGCAAAAAACACACAGTCCGGCATGATTTTCTTGGATTGACAGTCCGTTGCGTGTACTATAAGATGTATATGTACATCGTACTTTATTTGGCTTGAGAGGAGCGAGGACTTATTAGCGGGTTCTTGATTAAAATGGGGCTTGTTTGCAAATAGCAAAGGCTGTTTGCAGAGCGAATCCTTCAAATAGCTTTTGCTAATTCCTAAATCATTTTTTAGGAGGAAGCAGACATTGAGCTATCAAAATGGTAAAAAAATTCTACCGGAAATGTTACTGGCGGCGATCCAGCAGTATGTGGATGGGGCCTATGTTTATATTCCCCGTCGGCAAGAGCAACGATATGCCAGAGAAAATGACCATGAGAATCGGCAGCAGCTGCTGCGTCGTAATCAGGAGATTTTTTTAAGCTATCAGGCGGGAAAATCGGTGCAGGAACTGACACAATGCTATTTTTTATCAGATAAAACGATCTATAAAATCATAGCAAAAATGAAACAATGAATGACAGCGAAGGGGAACACAGCCAGATGGCGTGTTCTCCTTTTTTTTTCAGAAACCAAAAGCAGGTCTACTTTTGGTTATGGCAGGCATATAATAAAGGGGAAATCAAAAGGAGGCATTATGCATGCTGTTTACAAAGAGTAAAAAATACGATCAGAATTTTGTCAGAGATAATATGATGGGGCCCAATGCTCTACAGATTATTGAGGAATTGACGCAGACAATGAAGCTGCAGCCGGGGATGCGTGTTCTTGATCTTGGCTGCGGACGAGGGCTGACTTCCATCTTTTTGGCACAGGAATTTGGGGTTCAGGTTTATGCTACGGATTTGTGGATTGAAGCGCAAGAAAATGAGCAGCGGTTTAGGCAGTGGTCGCTGGAAAAGAAGATTACAGCGATTCATGCGGATGCCAAGGCGTTGCCGTTTGAACAAGATTTTTTTGATGCAATCATCAGTGTTGATGCATATCTTTACTTTGGTCTGCAGAAGGGCTTTATGGAAGAAAAACTGGTGCCCCTCCTTAAAGCGGCAGGTGAAATCGCGCTGGCCTTCCCCGGCTTCAAACGGGAGCTGCCCTTGCCACTGCCGCCAGAATTTCTACTCTCCTGGCAAGAGGACGATCTCGAATCTTTTCATAGTTGTGAGTGGTGGCAAGCGCTGCTTGCTGATGCGCCAAGTATTGAACTGCAAGCAGTAACAGAGATGCACTGCTGTGAGGAAAGCTGGCAGGACTGGCTGCAATGCGAAAATCCTTACGCCGTCAATGATCGCCTGGCGATGTCTGCCGGAGCCGGAGCTTACATGAACATGATTGCCGTACGGGCAAAAAAACAGGCTTGATTGGGCAGCAGGAGGATATTGCGATGAATATAGATACGGACCGGTTGGTGCTTGTCGCACTGACTTGCCGGCAGCTGAAGCTATGGCTGGAGGATCTGCCGGCGCTTGAACGTGAATTGGACTGCTGTTATCAGGCAGAGGCGCTGGAGGGGGATTTTCGTGAAATTGTGAAGGGGCAATACGCCCGAGTGCAGCAGGCACCGCTTTTGTACTGGTGGCGCAGCTTCTTTTTTTTAATCAGAAAAGCCGACGCAGTGGTAATTGGTGCAGCTGATTTTAAGGAGGCTCCAAGTCGTGCGGGCGAGGTTGAGCTTGGCTATGGTCTTGGCGCAGCTTTTGAGCAGCAGGGCTATATGAGTGAGGCGGTTGCAGCCATGTCAAACTGGGCTCTTCGCCAAACCGGGGTTTGCTGCATAACGGCTGAAACAGAAAAGCACAATGAACCATCGCAGCGGGTCTTAACGCGCTGCGGGTTTAAAAAATACCGTGAACAAGACACAATCTGGTGGAGGTATTCGCTGTAGCCGCTTAGCGAGCGGAATTTGACGAAGCTGCTGTTTTGCCGTAAGATAAGTATAAAAATATCACCCTGAGATAGTGCGTGATTTGTAAAGGGATGAGAAGGATGCCCATGATTTTATGCATAGATTTTGCTCCATACAGAGTCGGCTGAAGTAAGCGGCAGTTGTATGGAGCGATTCCAAGTCGCTGAAATGCCGGCTTTTGCCTGATTATTGTAATCAAGGAGGAGCCTGCATGAAATATGTAAATGCAAATAGGATTTTCCCGGAAGCACTCGTTGCCCAGCTGCAGCAGTATCTGCCGGGCGGATATGTATATATCCCGGAACCAAAGGAAAAGCATAAATCCTGGGGGGAACTGTCGGGGTACCGGCAGGAGCTTGATCGAAGAAATGAAAAAATCCGGCAGGAGTTCAGCCGGGGGGAAGCTTTGACTCAGCTTGCTGAGCGCTATTATCTTTCCGTATATGCGATTCGAAAAATTATCTACCAGAAGTAAGGTACAAACTGCTGTCGCGGCTATTTGCGACGGCAGTTTTTTTACGGAATTTTACCGAAGCATTCTGTGTATTGCCGCGATCTTCTAGGGCTGTTAGAGTTATACAGGAAAGGGTGAGCGAAATGAATTACAAAATAATTGACATGGAAAAATATTATCGGCGGGAAATGTTTCGCCGTTTTTCGGAGGACTGCAGATGTTCGGTATCCATGACCAGCCCACTTGATGTGACCAAGGTGGTCGAAGCGAGCAAAAAAAGCCAAACAAAATTTTACGTCAATTTTCTCTATATAATGGCGCGGGTGCTCAATTCGCGGGAGGATTACCGGCTCTGCTACCTTCGGGATACGCAGCAGCTGGTAGTTTACGACAAAATAAATCCCGCACACTATGTTTTTCATGAAAAGACGAAAACCTGTACGCCGGTATATACGGAATATCAGCCCGATTATGCGGCATTTTATGATGGCTGTACGGCAGATATCGCGGCGGCAAAACAAAGCGGCGGTTATCTGCTCGATGACGCCAATCATCCCAATTGGTTTGATGCATCCTATATTTCCTGGCTGTCCTATGATTCCCTGCATGTCGAACTGCCGGATGGCTATCTCCACTTTATGCCGATCATAAACTGGGGGCGCTATCGCCGGGAACAGGAGCGGCTTGTCATGCCCGTCAGTGTGCGGCTGAATCATGCCGCAGCCGATGGATATCTTATTTCACAGGTCTTTTTGTCGCTGCAACAGGAAATGGATCAGTTTGCAGCCAAGCAGCATTGCTAAAAGAAGAAAAGCAGGCACCCGTGCGGCAAAGTTGTACTGACCCCCATAAGTTAGACCAAGAATCAATCTAACTTATGGGGGTATTTTTATGGCTAAATATAGTACTGAATTTAAGAAAAAGATTGTAACTGAATATTTGAAAGGGAATATTGGTTATAGAAGCCTTGCAAAAAAATATAACATTCCTGGTAGTAGGCAAATAGAAACCTGGGTTGCTGCTTTTCAACGTCTTGGTACAGAAGGAATTTCTCGTTCTCGTCAAAAGAAAAGTTATTCTTTTCAATTTAAGTTGCATGCGGTAGAGTTATATTTAAGTACAGAGATTTCCTACCAAGATTTAGCATTGCAACTCGAAATCAATAATCCAGCTCTAGTAACGCAATGGGTTCAGAGGTTCCGTGCTGTCGGCGTAGATGGTCTTAAACCAAATCGGAAAGGCAGGCGTCCTAAAGTGCCAGATAAACCTATCGCCGTAACACCTACTCAATCAAAAGAAATTCGGGATGAACGGCTTAAACAGCTTGAAGAAGAAAATCTTAAACTTCGCATAGAGGTAGCTTATTTAAAAGAACTGAGGAGATTGCGCCTGGAGCAAGAGGCGCAGAAACGAGAGCAAGGATCGTTCACAGTCTCCGAGGATCATTCAAACTAAAAGATATCCTTGCAATTGCAAATCTCCCCAAAGCAACGTACATGTACTGGCAGGGCCGGTTCAACCGGCCTTCGCAAATGCTGAATTAGAGAATCAAATCAAAGCAATTCGTCAGAGCGATAAAGATTTTGGTTATCGCCGTATCTGTGGGAAACTCCGTGAATATGGTATTATGGTCAATCATAAGAAGGTCCAGCGTCTCGTCCAGAAACTAAGTCTGCAGGTAAAATCCTTTACCCACAAGAGTCGTAAATATAATTCTTACAAAGGAACAGTTGGGCGCATTGCGCCCAATCGGCTACATCGTCGCTTCGATACATGTATTGTTCATCAGAAAATCACAACAGACACAACCGAATTCAAATATTATGAAATTGACGCAAAAGGAAATATCATTACACGCAAAGCCTACCTTGACCCATTTCTCGATCTTTTCAACCGTGAAATCATCAGTTTCAGTATCACAAAACGCCCTTCATCACAAGGGATTCTATCAGCCCTGGAAAGGGCTGTTATGGTAACCAGTGATTGTCCATATCGCCGAACCTTCCACTCGGATCAAGGCTGGGCATATCAAATGAAAAACTATGTCCATCGCTTGAAAGAAGAACGAATCTTTCAGAGCATGTCTCGAAAAGGAACCTGTCTAGATAATAGCGTGATGGAAAACTTCTTTGGACTATTAAAGCAAGAAATGTATTATGGTCGAACCTATCATAGCTTTGAAGAGCTAGAATGTGCTATCCGTCGTTATATCGAATATTATAATAAACACCGAATAAAGGCTAAGCTTGGCTGGCTTAGTCCTGTGAATTATCGATTACGTTATGCTGCAGCATAATAAAAACCGCAGTAGCAATAAATGCTACTACGGTTCGGTCTAACTTTATGGGGTCACTACAAGTCGCTGAGTGCCTGCTTTTTTGATGATCTTTAATTTTCTGCCAGCCATTTTTCAGTCGATAAAATTCGGCTAAACCGAAGGCTCTGGGCCATTAGGGTTGCATGGTGCAAGTCGCGGCTGGAGATAGTGCCGATGTCGTTATGGATGTCAATGGTTCCCGTGGCATCGGATAAAAATTCAACGCCATAGCCGCGATGAAAGGCTTCTCTGGCAGTGGTATCACAGCACATTTGCGTCATATAGCCGGCAATGACCAGATCCGAGATCCCCTCCTGCTCTAAAATATCGTTTAATGCGGTAGCGTAAAAAGAACTCGGTTTTGTCTTTTCGATCAGATAATCATACGGCATTTTTGCGATTTCTGGATGAAGCTGCCAGCCCTCACTTTGGTATAAAAAAGTTTCGCCGGTCCGAGCCGTGTGCTGGATCACGATGATGGGCATTTGTAGTGCCTGTGCCCGGCGCATCAATTCTAACATATGGGCAAGGCTCTCCTCTGGCGCCGGATAGGTGACGGGCAGATGCCCGGTGAAATATTCAGTTTGTACATCGATGATAAGCAGTGCTTTTCGCATAAAAATCTTCCCCTCGCGTGTCTATTGTTATAGTATTATGATAAACTAAAGCAGACTGGAAAGGTGAAAGAAAAACGGGGGATTGGCTTTATGA
This sequence comes from Selenomonadaceae bacterium, assembly GCA_963678095.2. GTDB lineage: Bacteria > Bacillota > Negativicutes > Selenomonadales > Selenomonadaceae. The sequence goes on from CAXXXP010000001.1 coordinate 387,616, forward strand.
ATGAAAAAGATACTATGGATTTTCTTGATGAAACCGACCGGCAGATCTTGCTGATGCTTAAAAGCAACTCGCGGACAGCTCTAAAGACTATCGGCGAGAGCGTTCATCTAACGGCGCAGGCCGTTTCAAACCGAATTATCCGGCTGCAAAAACTGCAGGTGATCCGTCGTTATACAATCGATGTCAATGAGGAAAAGCTGGGAATGGCAATGATTGCCTATATTACTGTTTTTATGAAGACGCGAGAGCATCAGCAATTGCAGCGTTTTTTGCAGGCTGAAGACATTGTCACGGAGGTTCACCGGATCAGCGGCGATGGCTGTTATCTGGTAAAGGTTATCTGCCCGGGGATGATGGAAATCAACCGGCTGCTCGATCAGCTGATGGAATATGGAACGTATCGCCTGAATCTGTCCACAGAAAGGATTAAAGGCTAAAGCAGTTTTAATCCAATAAATATAGACTTTAGAGCGTACGTTGATCTGGTAAGAAGCAGAGCTGTTCCTCAAGGTCCAGGAGTCATCATACAGAAAATTTATTAACGAGGCGGGCCTTTATCCGTTAGATCTAAAAAGCAGCGGATAAAGGTCCGTTTTTTTATGCGGTGATTTTCCCGCGCAAAAAGGCAGTGAGCGGCAGTATCAACAAAATCATGCCGGCTATGATGATGATGGCAGCTGTTATGCCAAGAAAATCGCTGAGCATCCCATAAAGCCAAGGGGCAATCGCACCGGCAGCAATTGTACCCGTGTAGAAAATGGCAAAGGCCTGCTGATATTTTTCACTGCAGACGAGTTCAGGAACGCTGCCATAGAGAACCGAGGAGGTGCCATTTAGGGCAATGCCGAGGAAAAATGACAGAGTCAATTGGACAGGCAACGGCAGGTAAAGCATGGACAAAATACAGGCAGCTGTCAAAAGTTCAGTAAAAATTACGGTAGGAAGAGCCCCGGCTTTGGCGGCTAAGGCACCGCAGAAAAATTTGCCGGCAGCCCCGCCGGCAAATACTAAAGATAATGCCAGTCCGATTGTGCCAATGGCAGCCTCCTTCGCTTGCAGCAGAAAGGGGAAAAAAGTTAAAAATCCCATGCGGGTGCTGCTGTCAATGATCCCGATAAGAAGCAGCGCCCAAAAGGCCGGGGAAAATGCAGTGGAAGTTGAAGCGGGGGCTGTGGTTACTTTTGGGGGTGAATCTTTTAAAATCAGTGTCCGGGTGCTTTGACCAAGGACGGCCGTGCCCAGCAAACCCAACAGGCCACAGAAAAAAGCGGCCTGTTGCCAGCTGCTGGAGATGTGGATAATAGCGGCAGCAAGCCCGGGCATAATCAACTTGCCCACATCGCCTGCTACATTGAAGGTGCTCAGGGCAATCCGCCGTGGATAGGGATCTTTTATAACCGTGGTGATAATTGACGAGGACAGGGGATGCTGGACGCTTGAGCCGAGTCCGCCAAGCAAAAGCAGCAGGAATAAAAGCAGCGGACTTGTTATACTTTGATACAAGATAAAAGAAATGCTTGTCAGTAAGGTGCCGAGCAACAGCAGCCGGATGCTGCCTGCCTTTTTTGCCAGATAACTTGCCGGGATTTGTCCCAAGGCCATGGCTCCAGAAAAAATCGTTTTTAAAAAACCGATTTCGGCAAAGCTTAAGAAGAATTGTGCCTGCCACAGAGGGAAAAATATGTACAGCATATCGGTAAGTCCGTCGTGAATAAAATGGGCCAGTCCGGAAGTAAATAAGACTCTTTTGTAAAAGGGGTTAGGCATAAAAATCATTCCTTAATCCGATCATTAGGTCGTGAGATATTTTCTGAAGCCTTGTGCAGCTGGTGCTGCCGCGGCAATGGCCAGCAAGAGTTGCTGTACCGGCAAGGGAAATATTTTTCCCTTGCGAAAAATAATGGAAAAGGTGATTTCCCGAATGGGGGCGGTAGGAAAGGCGTATAGCTTTTTACGACGAATGCTGTCGGCTACAAGAATTTCTGGTAAAATAGCGATGCCGCAGCCGTTCAGGGCTGCCTGAAAAACCGCTTCAGAATCGCTGTATTCAAGACTGGGCCGGATGTTATGTTCGTGGAACAGGTCCTCATAAAATTTGCGGTAGACCTTGCCGCGTTTAAGGGAAACATAAGGATAGTTCCAGATGCTTTCATGGGGTTTTTTTATCAAGCCGGGAGCGCCCACCCATAAAAGTTGTTGCTTAAGTACAGGAAACTGACGGATTTTAGCGTTTTTGATCGCATCGTGTACCACGGCAAAGTCAAAGCTGTTGTCTAAAATCCCTTCGAGGGTGAGTGGAATGTCAAAGCAGTGTTCAACCTGTATGGACACATCGGGATACAGTCGCTGCAGATCTTGGAGAAAGGGCGCCAACATATGGGTTGCGACAGCAGTTCCCAGCCCAATCCGGATGATGGTATGGGGTGAAAAGTTTTGCAGAGCATCCTTGGCTTCATTGTCGAGGGCCAGAATTTTTTCTGCATAATCAATCAGGCAGTTGCCTGCAGCTGTAATATGAAGTTTTTTTCCGGTTCGCTCAAATAACAGAGCACCAAAATGTTTTTCCAGTGACTTTATTTGTGCCGTAATTGTCGGCTGGGTAAAATTCATCTTTTCTGCTGTCTGGGTGAGATTTTCTGTTTTGGCGACGCCGAGAAAGGTCTTTAGCAATTGCAAATCCATAAATATCCTCCGGTGTATTTTTGTAATACGAAAAATCGGTGTGGTATCATTTTTTATAGTGTACCCTTTCTTCCGACAAAAAGGAAATCAATTATAAAAAGCAGTTTGATAGAAATTTTCTATAAGCAGATTGCAGCAGGGACATAAATTTTTCTTGATTGATAATATTAATAATGATAATATTAATAATGATATTTTTATCAATAAGGGGTGAGACCATGGCATTTAAGGAAAATGGCCGAAAAAATTTTGTTAAACTGACGACCGCAGTTTATATCTTACGGATTTTAGAAGAGCATGCAAGTCATGGGCATTGTATATCGGAGCAGATTAAAGAGCGGACGGGGCAGGTCATATGTCCGAATACAAACAGTCTGTATCCAACGCTGCATTTATTGGAAGAGCGTGGCTATATTATGGGGACCTGGGATTCGCCGACCATGCGCTGTAAGAGAGTTTATGAGATAACCGATGCTGGGCGGAACTATCTGCCAGAGCTTGAGGAAAGGCTGCGCTCTAGAATTGAGGAAATTGAGCAAAATATAAAGATCATTAAAGCGGATTTACTGAAATAAGGGGTTATGAATAAACGTGGGAAAAGCAGAACAGATAAAAAAGACAAAAATAATGATACTGGCAATTGTTGCTGCTGTATTGGTGGCGTTTGCGGCCGGCATATGGTGGTATTATAGTGCGAGCCGGGTTGCTACGGATGATGCCCGGATAAAAGGGACAATTGTGCCCATCAGTTCTAAAATTGAAGGAAAAATTGTTGAACTTGCTGTTGAAAATGGAACGGTAGTAAAAAAAGGGATGATGCTGGCCCGGCTTGATGGGGGCGAACTTGAGGCGCAGCTTCTGCAGGCTAAGGCAAATCTGGCAGCTGCTGAGGCAAAGCTCAGTGAAGCCAGGGGTGGCAATCGTCCCCAGGAAATTGCTGAGGCAAAAGCCGGTGATACAGAAGCTGGAGCTACTTTAGAGCATGCTGAAAAGGAATACGCGAGAATGCAAGTCTTGTATGACCAGCAGGCTGTTTCCGAACAGCAGCTCGACAGTGCCAAAACTGCCTTAGCGGTTGCACGGGCGGCAAAAGAATCCCGTCAGCAAAAATATGATTTGACAGCGGCCGGAACAAGAGCAGAGGATATATCCTATGATGAGGCCCAAGTGCAGGCGGCCGCTGCTCAGGTGAAAAATCTTGAAGCTCAGCTTGAAAATACCTGGATCCGTGCTTCTGCCGATGGCGTTGTCGATTCGAAAGCAGCGGAAATTGGCCAGACGGCAATTCCCGGACTGACTTTATTTCATGTGGTTAATCTTGATGATGTCTGGCTGTCGGCAAATGTTGAAGAAACATATCTGGGGAGAATTCATGTCGGTTCCGCTGTTGATTTCCAGGTGGATGCGTATCCGGGCAGGGAATTTCACGGGACTGTAACTGAGATTGGTGCGGCAGCCGGCTCTCAATTTTCCTTGTTGCCGGCAGAAAATACCTCGGGAAATTTTACAAAAGTAACGCAGCGATTTGAAGTAAAAGTAAAGGTTGAAACAGAGGCTGATTTTGTGCTTAAACCTGGAATGTCAGCTGCCGTGACAATCCATCGATGAGGTGCTGACATGGAGATGAAAAAACAGCCGGAAACACACCGGTATATAGTCTTGTTTCTGGTTTCTTTGGGAACCTTGATGTCTACCTATGTCAGCAGCTCGGTGAACCTTGCCTTGCCCAATATCATGCAGGTCTTTGGTTTTACCATTGATTCTATTGTCTGGGTGACGCTGGCCTATATGATTCCATATGGAACCGCACTGCCCTTACTGGGTAAATTGGGAGATCTTTTTGGCAGAAAAAGGATGTATTTGTTGGGCCTGAGCGTATTTACAGTGTCTACTTTTTTGGTCGGTGCTGCCTGGAGCGACACCTCCCTTATCATTTTTCGTGTTTTACAGGGCCTTGGCGCCGGACTGATTTTTCCTAATGCGATGGCAATTGTGGCCGTGGTATTTCCTGCCAAGGAACGCGGGCAGGCACTGGGCATATGGGGGGCCTTGGCTGCGGGCGGCAGTGCCTGTGGGCCGACGATTGGCGGTTATATTGTCGAATATCTTGACTGGCGCTTGATTTTTTATTCTATTTTGCCGATCGCCATAGCGGCGTTATTTTTTTCTTCGCTGCTTTTACCGGAATCAAAAGTTGAGGGCAAGAAAACCAGTGTTGATTATGGCGGCAGTGTGCTTTTGATCCTGAGCCTTAGTGCGTTTTTATTGGCATTGAACAAAGGGACCAAGGAAGGCTGGAGCTCACCATTTATCGTCAATTTAATGGCCGTTTTTGTTCTTGGGATGCTGCTGTTTCTAGCCGTAGAATATTGTGTAGAGCATCCTTTGGTTGATCTCAAGCTTTTTCGCAGCCGGGTTTTTACTATGTCAAATATTGTCGGCTTTATATCTTTTCTTACCCTGTATGGCGGTTTGTTTATTTTGCCGTTTTTTTTGCGGAATATTCTTGGCTATACCGCTATAAAGGCAGGGCTGGTAATGCTGCCAATGACGATATGTATGGTGCTGCTGGCACCTCTGGGCGGGAAGCTGGGAGATCGCTTCGGATCGAGACTCCCGGCGGCTTTGGGGATGATGCTCATTACCATTGCCTTATATGCTTTTAGTCTGATGAACAAAGATATTGATGGATTCCCCATTACTTGGCGGCTTATACTGATGGGGATGGGGCTGGCATTTACGATTTCTCCACTGTCAAATGGCGTTATGGGATCTTTGCCGGCAGATAAAATTGGTGTGGGATCGGGGATTTTCAATTTATTTAAGAACATAGGCGGGAGTGTAGGGGTAGCTGTTATGGGGGCGCTGCTCGATCAGCGTCAAATATTTCACCGTGATGTCCTGCGAGACTATATTTCCGTTGCCAGACAGCCCCTGGAGGATGCATATCTATTCCTCTATGGCGGATATATTGCTTACGGACAAAACGATATGACAGCACGAATGCTTCCTCTTGTGAAGTTTCAGCATCTCATTGCCTATAAAGCAGCAGAACTTTCTTATGAAGATGTATTTCTAGTCACATCAATGGTCGCTTTTTTGGGAGTTATCGCAGCCCTGCTTATCAGCAGTGGCAGACAGCACCAGAGACTTTCTCCGGTTAAAGAGTAATGCGGCGCAGCGTGCTGCTGGGAACAGGGAAGAGCAAAGTGTGCCAGACAAAAGAAACAGGGCTGTCAGTGACAGAATCAGGTAGGTACAGCCCAAGGGTAGCTGGTTGTTTGTGGGGAGAGTCCGGGCGAAAAAGCTCAGACAAAATACTGTCAGACCGGACAGGGACCCGAAAATTGAACTGGCTGTACCAGCATATTGCGGGAAGAGCTGCATGGTTTTTGCCAAAGAACAGGGGACTGCAAAGCCGCAGCCGAAAAACATAAACCCGACAGGGATAAGTAGGGAAACTGCGCTAAAGGGGAAAATCATCGCGACTAGGAACATGCCAGTGCTTATAAATGCTAAAGCAGCGATAGAAAACAGGAAGATCTTATCTAGTGAGTAATACTGGCTGAGCAGCCGGTTTGCTGTGCAGCCGAAAAAGTATGAAAGACCAAGTCCGAGAGCAATATAGCCGTAGGTCAAGGGATTGATGTTCAGGGATTCTTCGAGCAGAAAGGGCCCTAGAATATTAAATAGAACAATGATGGAATAGCCAATCCCGCCGATAAGTGTGGTTCGGGAAAAAACCGGCTGACAGGAGATCTTTTTTATTGACTGGTAGGCTCGTCGAAGATCGACCGGCTGACGACAGGTGTTGGTTTCTGGAACTTGCAGTAAAATAATAGTGAATAAGAGCAGCCCATAAATGGCAAAAAATAAAAAATCTGTTTGCCAGGAAAAATATGTTTGCAAGAGGCTGCCAATCAAGGGGCCAAGGATCGGCCCGAGTGACCAGCTGAGCCCGAACCAGCTGCTGGCCTTAAGTAAGGCAGCACCGGAAAAGCAATCCACAAGCAGTGCCCGTCCGACGACGGCAAGACCGGCAACACTTACCCCCTGCAGCAGGCGGAGAATATTTAAGCAAAGCATGCTTGGTGCAAAAGCAATGCCAAAGCTGATAAGCGTATAGGCAGCACTTGTTATCAGCAAAATTTTTCGTCGCCCCCAGGCATCGGATAAAAGACCGAAAAGTATTTGAGCAACTCCGTAACCAAGCATATACAGGCTAATGCTCAGTTGCACTGCATTTTGCGAAGTTGTATAATATTGTGAAATTGCGGGGAGGGCGGGAACATAAAGATCAATGCCAATTCCCAGTAAAAACCCAATGAGAAAGAGTAGGAAAATAAAGATGTTTTGCTTTTTTGTTACAACAGTCATAATATAACCTCCAAGATGAAAAGCTAAAATAATTTCTAAAAGTAGTATAATGCTTGAGCGTATACGAATATAAGTACGCACATTTTGGGAATCCAGTATATTATTGGGTAGTAGTAGAGATGTTTTTATGGATATGGGGGAGTTTGATGATTTGTTTTGATAATAACAAGTATCATTGTTCTATGGAGTTGACACTGTCGATTATTGGCGGCAAGTGGAAGGTTTTAATTCTTTGGTACTTGGGGAAAGAGACGTTGCGGTTTAATGAGTTACAGCGAAAACTTGGTTATATAACCCCAAAGATGCTGACGCAGCAGCTGCGCGAACTGGAAAACAATAAGTTGGTAAATCGCCATATTTATATGCAGATTCCGCCGAAGGTGGAATATTCTTTATCGACTCAGGGGGGAAGCTTGTTGCCAATTTTGGCAGCACTTAATGGCTGGGGAATTGATTATGCAAAAAATTATGGTGGCAGTGTTGAAACTCATGAAGTCACGGAACGTTAATTTGGTGCTGTACACTGTATTGACTTTTTTATATGATATGGTAAACTGTTACAAATAAAACAATCGTTTGTTTTATATCCTTGAGGAAGATGGTGTTTAAAATAAGAACGAACACACAGAATCGTCTGATCGAAATAGCGACGCCATTGTTTGCGATAAAGGGCTATGCGGCAGTGTCGGTCAGGGAAGTAACGGATGCGGCTGATATCAATGTTTCTGCAATATCGTATCACTTTAACGGCAAGGAAGGCTTGTACCAGGCGGTCCTTGAAGAGCAGTTGTCACCGCTTTTGGAAGCGGTGGATCATGTGAAATCGAACACCAGCTTGTCACCGGAGCAGCGACTCACCTTTTATGCCGAGCGGGTGGCACATATTCACAGTTGCCGGCCTTATTTGTCGCGCTTTATGATCAGCGAAAGCATGAATCCGACGGCTTATGGCGGGCCGATTATTGAACGACATTTGTCACAGGTGTATCAGTTTATTGATCGGGCTTTGCAAATGGGAATGAAAGAAGGAACTTTTCAAACCGGGGTTGATATTAAATATGCGGCGGTAGCACTAACGGGAATTTTAAATTTTTATTTTATTGCCAAGCCTATGCTGCAACGCCTGCATGTTATTGATGCAGACAAGGAGGATGAATTTCAATATACGGCAGACGCTTTTCGTATCTATTTAGAAGGTATTATGAAGAAGTGAGTGCTATAAATTCATGATAAGCCGTTGTGCTTGTTTCGGGCCTATTCAAACAAATGATTGTTTGAATAGGCTGTAAGAAAGGGGAAAAATTTGTGAAGAATAAAGCAATTTTTAAGTTTTTTTTGCTGTTGTTGGTTATCGGCATAAGTGCAGGTGGCTATTATTATCTGCATCGCGGCGAGCAAAGTACGGATGATGCGGCAATTGACGGTCATATTGCGGCCGTTAGCCCTAAAATACAGGGGTATGTCAAGACGGTTTATATAACGGATAATCAGCAGGTCAAGGCGGGGGAGCTACTGCTGGAAATTGATCCGCAGGATTACATTATTCGCCGGGATCAGGCCCGGGCAGCACTCGCTGCCGCCAGGGCCGCTGCCAGTGCTGCAGATAACAGTGCCAAGACGACCAGCATCAGTGCTCCGGCAAATGCCGATGCGGCAACGGCGCAAGTGGCAACGGCGCAGGCAACCTGGGAGAAGGCTGCAGCAGATCGCAGCCGGGCAGAAGCCCTTTTTGATGCCGAAGCCTATTCAAGACAACAACTGGATCAGGCTGTCGCCGCCGAGCGTGCTGCCCGGGGGACACTTGATCAGATGCAGTCCTCCCGGCAGGCGGTAAGTACAGCTTCCACAGCGATTGCCGGTGCGCAAGACACGCGGGACCAATTGCTAGCCCAGGTGAAACAGGCGGAGGCTGCGCTGGCCCAGGCGGAAAGCGATCTGGCGAATACGAAAATTGTTGCTGCCATGGATGGGCGCATTACCAAACGCAGTGTTGAACCGGGAAATTTTGTCCAGGCGGGACAACAGCTGGCGTCTGTCGTGGGCGGTGATTTATGGGTCACGGCCAATTTTAAGGAAACACAGCTGATGCAGATGCGTCAGGGACAGCGAGTAGATATAAAAGTAGATGCTTTTCCCGACATGGTTTTGCACGGTAAAGTCGACAGCTTACAGGCAGGAACCGGTGCGCGCTTTTCGTTGTTCCCGGCTGAAAATGCCACGGGAAATTTTGTAAAAATAGTACAACGGGTTCCCGTGAAAATAGTCTTTGATGAACCTTTGGATGCATTACTTGCGATAGGACCGGGAATGTCGGTTGAGCCAACGGTATATACAGAAAGCGGCAGCAGCCATGACTGAGCGGTTAAAAGCCAATCCGATGATTATTGCGATTGCAGTCAGCCTCGCAGCTTTTATGGAGGTTCTTGATACCACGATTGCAAATGTTGCTTTATCGAGTATTGCCGGTTCGCTTGGTGCTACCTCAGATGAAAGCACATGGGTATTGACGTCGTATCTTGTTTCAAATGGGATTGTTTTGCCGCTTTCGGGCTGGTTGTCAGGGCTTTGGGGCCGGAAGAATTTTTTCCTGTTATGTATTTTCGGTTTTTCGCTAACCTCTTTTTTGTGTGGTATTTCAACCTCCTTAGCGATGCTGATAATATGCCGGCTGCTTCAGGGGCTAGCTGGTGGTGGCCTGCAGCCAAGCCAGCAGGCAATTATTAAAGATGCCTTTCCGAAGGAAAAGCTTGGCATGGCCTTTGCCGTTACGGGCATTACCATGGTGGTGGCCCCTATTGTCGGACCTGTACTTGGCGGTTATATTACGGATAACTTCAATTGGCGTTGGATCTTTTTTATGAATGTGCCGATTGGCTTGTTGGCGGCATTTTTGGTGAATATGCTGGTTGAGGACACACCGCAGTCGGCCAAAAAAGACGTGGGGTCTATTGATTATATGGGGCTTGGTTTTATCACGCTGGGCCTAGGGGCCTTGCAAGTGGTTCTTGATAAGGGACAGCAGGAAGATTGGTTCAGCAGCAATTTTATCCTGTTATTTGCCGTGATAGCTGCCGTGGGGATTATTTTGGCAATCTTATGGCTTAGAGAGCAGAAACATCCGGTTATTGAATTGAGTTTGTTCAAACTGAGAAGCTTCAGTATGGCCTGTCTGATGATGTTCTTTGTTGGGTTTACGCTGTATTCAAGTGCGGCACTTTTACCGATGATGGTGCAGATAAATTTCGGCTATAATGCAACACTTTCCGGTTTTGTTTTGTCGCCGAGCGGCATAACTACTATTTTGCTGATGCCGCTGATCGGAAAACTTACCGGCATGGTCCAGGCCAAATATCTGATTGCTTTTGGCATGATGATGAATGCTATTGGTATGATTGTGACGGGTTGGATTACGCCGCAGACCGACTATGGGACCTTTGTTTTCGTGCGCATTTTACAGACGGTGGGCCTGCCATTTTTGTTTGTCCCCTGCAGCATCTTGGCTTTTTCCCAAATAACCGCTGAACACAGCAGCAATGCCTCGGCAATTTTTTCGCTGATGCGCAATCTTGGCGGTAGTATCGGGATATCTTTGGCGACGAGTTTTGTCGTGCGAAGCCAGCAGATTCATCAAGCGATTTTGGTAGAACATTTAACGTATGCCGATCCTGGTTACCGGCAGGCACTTGCTGCTTATGGGAAAACGCTAAGTCAGTTAGGGGTTTTGAGCACAGATGGCAGTGTTCTGGGGAAAATTTACCAGGAGCTCGTACGCCAAGCTAGTATTCTTGCTTATGCGGACACATATCATATGCTGGCGGCGGTATTGCTTGTTTTAGGTGTGGCGGCATTTTTTATGCCGTCGAATCTGAAAGAGATATCACCAGAAGGATCGCAAGCACCGGGGGCACCATAATAGAATAGCAATACCTGTTGGCAGTTTTTCAGCTACTTTGATTTGTTTTTTCGGCGGCTTGACTATATAATGATACAAGAGAATTATTGGTAACAATCTGTGGATTTTACAGAAAAAGAGAGGTCTTAAAGTCATGAAATTTTGTATAAGTTTTCTTTGCTCGCTATTATTGCTTATGTCTGTTGCTTTTGCTGAAACACCGCCGGCAAATTGGCAGGTGGCCTATAAAGACAATATATCAGCCTTTTATTTTGATACGGCTAGTGTGAGAACCGTGGGCTCAAGTGATGTTCTGATTGCTGAGTTGAAGACGGAAATGTCTCCAGATATGGTACAGGTGCTGATCGAAAAATGCCGGGAGCAATATGATACGTCTTCCTGGGAAAACATAAAATATATGATTTCGTCAACCAAATGCAATTTAAAGGATAAAACGCTGATCAGCAAAAATCATCGTTTATATGATGCCAAAGGGAATTTGATTAGTATTCTACCGGATGAGGATGTTTCCACGGTGCCGGATGGATCGGTAAAAAGCAAAGTATATGCAGCTATTTCTCAGTGGCTATATGAAAATTAATTGCCGAGGAAAATAACAACAGCATTCGACAAGCGCTGCAAAAAAGGCGTTTGTCGAATGCTGTTGTTGTTTAACTGATAAATATAGGCGATTACAAGAGGGCGGTCAAGGCTTTTAGTGCGGACAGCCCTTCAAGGGCATCGGTGATATTCCCGAGCAAGGTCGTTTTTGTCGAAGTGCTTAAAGTTTCGAGCTTTTTTAAAGCTGATAACTTATTTTGCAGATTGGAATAGGTACTGATTCCGCCAGAAAGGCTTTTCATATCTGTTTTAAAGTCAGCAAGGTCTTCTTTTAATGAAGAAGCATCGCTGTCGACCGAGGAGTCTTCGGTTGCTATCAAGGAAGATATTTTTTCCAATTTACTTTCCAAAGCGGATAATGAGGATAAAGCGGTACTGGCCGATGAAGAGCAAAGACCGATTGATGCGGGGAACAGCAAAAAAATTATAGTGATAATGGTAACAAGATAGCCTGCTGTCGGGAACTTCATAAAAATCGCCTCCTTAGTTTGAGTGCTAGGAAGTTAAAGACTGCTGTCTTCAATCTGCTGTGATGTTCGTTTATAAACCTCTATTTTGCAGCCGTTTTCAATATCGATTTGATCTTCATATAAAATATTCAGATGGATTAGTTTATTTACGGCCTGCATAAAGTCACTCTTTAATGCGGAAGCATGATATGTATAGGTGGTGCCGACAAACAGCATGGTGGCAGTTTCTAAAATTTCTTGTTCTAGGGATGAAAAAAGCATTGTATACACCTCTTTAGACAGTTGAAAATTATTGTACTTTATAAGTCCGGGACCCGTAATATATAATTTATGAAGAAAAGTCCTCCTTTTTGTGTATTTAGTATAAAAATTTAATTCACAAATATGCAATGTGGGTATAAAATCATATGATTCATGATTATTTATATTATAACATTTTAATTATATAATTCAAATAAAAATATGATGCTGATTTTCTGTGCCGTGGGTTTATAAATAGAGGACAGGAGCAAAGGGCTGTATAGAAAAGCTGTGTCTGGGTCTTTGGGATTATTGGCTGCGGTCAATAAAAAGCCAGTGAGTCCGCGACGCAAATATGCTCGCCGCGAACTCACTGGCTTTTGAGGCAAGGGGATAGAATGGATTAAATTAATGCTTGGGTGGAGACATGTAGGGAAAAAATTTAATGTCTTCATTGAGCATATGACCGACGATGATATCATCGACGACAAAGGCGAAGAAGGCGGAAGCGCGCAGGGTGCCGGTGTGATAATTTTCCTTGAGCTTTATGGCCTCGTCGATGAGTTTTTGATGTGTTGTCGTGTGCTGGGCATGTGCTGGATAGCCGATCTCCTTGAGCAGTTCTACTTCGCAGTTAAAATGATGTGCGACATGCGCCAGCAGTTTGTCGAGATGGGCATCGAGCGCGGCCGGGTCGTTGTGACAGATGGCCAGTGCCAGTAGTTGATTACCATACTCAACCAGCAAGCGGTGCTGCCGGTCAATTTCTGGATGCCCGCATTCCCATTGCGGTTGCCAGACGAGCTGTAAAAATTCCTGTTGTGGTTTTGGCGGGGTCTCTGCGCTGACGACGCAGTTGCGCCCGGCTTTTTTTGCCTGGTACATGGCAGCGTCAACTCTTGTATACCATTCGGAAAAATCTTCCTGTGAAAGGTGTTCGGCCACACCAAAACTGGCTGTTATTTTTCCGGCTGTTTCATGTGGCGAGGCCTCCAGGACGCTCCGGAGCTTTTCCGCAGCAGTCAGGGCGTTTTTTAGAGCGGTCCGCGGTAGCAGGACAATGAATTCCTCTCCGCCAAGGCGGATAATACTGTCCGTCTTGCGGATCAAACCATTGACGACCTTGACGAGGTGCTGTAAGACGCTGTCGCCAACCGGATGCCCCCAGGTATCATTGATGTCCTTAAAATTATCAAGATCGAGGAGTAACATAGACAAAGGATCTCCGGAATTTTCGGCATGGTCGATTTCCTGCCGGACTTTTTTTTCAAAAAACTGACGGTTATAGGCTCCGGTCAGGGTATCATGGTTCAGAAGATATTCATCCTGCTGTTGTTTGCGCCAGAAGCTGCTGATATCATGAAAATTTATTACCGTGCCAAGGATTTGTCCCTTGTTGTCGATGGCTGGCGAAATACTCCCCGTGATATGAAGTTCCGAACCGTCGCGGCGGATCAGGATTTTTTCTGACAGAGCGGTTTTTGGCTGGCGGGTTTCAAGCACATGCCAGAGCGGGTCGGTGATCTTTTCTCGGGTTACCGTATCGTGGGCGTTGAATACGGTCAGCAATGGTTTGCCAGCCGCTTCTGCCATCGGGTACTTGGTCAGCTCCTCCGCCGACTGGTTCATCAGGGTGATTTTCCCTGCCGGGTCGGTGGTGATGATTCCTTCATGGATTGAAAAAAGTGTTGCCCAAAAAAGACTGTGTTCACGGGCAAACAGCATTTCGTTGCGAGTCCGTTCCAGTCTGGTCCAGACAAAATTCATCAGCCGTTCAAGACTTACCGAATCTTCGGCAGTGTAATCGCCGGCTTTGTTGGCGACCCCAGCGATGGCAACGACCCGCCCGTGGTCAAGTACCGGCAGTGAGAGGAAGCTATAAATAGGAAGATGTCCTGGCGGATAACCGACCGCATACTCTGCGCCCGGATCATAATGGTTGACAATGACGGTTTTTTGCTTGCGCACCGCCTCGCTCCATAAGCCTCGATGATGGATGGAAAAGGGCAGGTCCCCGTTAGTGCTGGCGGAGCAGGCTTGCAGTACGGATTTTGACCAAGCATGTAGGACAAAATCTTTTTGCTGCTCATCGTAAAGAAAGAGAAAGCCGAGCTCGCTGAGCGTTACGGCAATAATCTGCTCAAGGGCCTTGTTGAGCAAGCCATCAATGCCAAGGTCAGGTGATTGCATCAGCTCAAGGTGCGCGGACTGAAGCCGGAGGCTGCGCTCGAAGGCGGCTGTTTCCTGGCGTCGCTTGGTATTGTCGCGGCCGCGCAAATAAAGGACATCCTCTTTACCGCAAAAGCTCCAGTCAATATAACGAAAGGTTCCGTCCTGGCAGCGACAGTGGCCGCTGAAGGGAGTTTCTGACTGGCTGGTGATAGCAGCTTTAAGTGCAGCGGTGGCTGCCTTATGATCACATTTTTGAAAAAGCTCTATCAGCTTTTTGCCGGACAGTTCAGCGGAGGCAAAGCCAAGCGTTGTAGTCCAGGCTGGATTTGTCGTTGACAGCATGGCTGCGCTGGAGGCGGTGGCAAGGAGATCGGGGCTGCTGGCAAAAAAGTAGTCTGATGGCAGGGCCGGCAGATGATGTTTCATATCAAGAACCTCGCTTTTACAGAAATGGTAAATCGAGATATCGCTATTTTTCGTTTGTTTTATAGAGTATTATATCATATTCGACCTGTTGTTTCCTGCCTTTATCCATGAAAGATTGTGCTTGGCTGAAAAAACGAATAAATCTTTTTCCGTAGGTAGAGGGGCAGGATTTTAAAGACTTTTATGATATGATATGAATATAGTTTTGCAGAGGAGTGGGCAGATGAAGGTAATTGATACGACAGCAGCTGTGGGGCATGTCCTTTGCCATGATGTGACGCAGATTATCCGCGGCGTTAGCAAGGGGGCACGCTTTCGCAAAGGCCACGTGATTCGCGAGGAAGACATTCCCGTCCTGCTTTCTCTGGGCAAGGATCATATTTACGTTTGGGAAAAGAATCCCGGGATGCTGCATGAAAATGAAGCGGCAGAAATTCTTCGCCAGCTCTGCGGGGCTGAGAACCTGCAGGCATCAGCGGTAAAAGAAGGGAAAATTGAACTTAAGGCAGAGTGTGACGGCTTGTTTAAAGTGGATGTTGGGCGCTTGACAGCGGTAAACAGTCTGGGGGAAATCATGATTGCCACGCGTCACAACAATACCCCGGTAAAGGCCGGTGATGTTCTGGCCGGCATGCGGGTAATTCCCCTGGTGATTGAAGCAGAAAAATTGCAGCAGGCGGCCAAGGTAAGTGGAGCAGAGCCGCTACTGCGGCTGTTGCCCTACCGGCCCATGAAGGCTGGCGTCGTTACAACCGGCAATGAGGTCTTTTATGGACGGATTAAAGACACGTTTACGCCGGTGATTGAGCAAAAGCTTGAACAATTTGGTTTTAAAATGGCAAAGCATGAAATTGTGGAAGATTCTGTTGCGGCTATACATGAGGCTGTGCTGCGGATGCTGGCCGCGGGGATGGATATGATTCTTTGTACGGGCGGCATGAGCGTAGATCCTGATGATTTGACACCGGCCGCGATCCGGGCGACCGGGGCTGATTTTGTTACGTATGGGGTACCGGTCTTGCCGGGGGCGATGCTGCTGCTGGCATATTATCAGGGGCGGGTACCTATCCTTGGGCTGCCGGGATGTGTCATGTATGCGGCCACCACCGTGTTTGACCTGGTGCTGCCGCGGCTGGCAGCCGGAGAAAAGATCCGGGCTCAAGAGCTGGCTGGACTTGGACATGGCGGCCTTTGCCTCGGTTGCAGTGTCTGTCATTATCCTGCTTGCAGCTTTGGCAAGGGAATCTGAAAGCGAAGAAGCGGATGGGAAGATTGGAAATGAAAACAAATTTAACACATTTTGATAAAGAGGGTAAGGCCATCATGGTGGATGTCACAGCCAAGAGCCCGACGGCCCGGCAGGCAAAAGCGCAGGGGCGGATTCTTATGAATGAGGCGGCATATCAAGCCGTTGTCACCGGCACGGCGGCCAAAGGGGATGTTCTGGGAATCGCTCGTATTGCTGGGATTATGGCGGCAAAACGCACGGGAGATTTAATTCCCTTGTGCCATCCGCTTGCAATTGCCAGCTGCCAGATTGACTTTCAATGTTTGCCGGATATTTTGGCGATTGAGGCTGTTGCCGTAGTTAAACTTACCGGCCAGACGGGTGTTGAAATGGAGGCGTTGACGGCGGTTACAGTATCCTTGCTGACGATTTATGATATGTGCAAGGCACTAGACAAACAAATGCAGATCGAAGGGGTTCGTTTGCTGCGTAAAAGCGGCGGACGCAGCGGACTCTTTGAGAGAGAATAGCGGATATAAAGGTGGTGAAAAACATGCGCGATCGATATGGAAGGGAAATTGACTATATGAGGATTTCCCTAACCGAAGACTGTAATCTTCACTGCAGCTACTGCAGACCCGAAACTGCCTTGCAGGAAGTCAGCGGGCAGATGACAACAGCGGAGATTTTGCGTCTGTGCCGAATCTTTGCCGAAATTGGTGTGCGCAAGTTTAAGCTTACCGGTGGGGAACCATTGCTTCGCCGGGATCTTTATCAGCTGATTGCAGGAATTAAGCAAATAGAGGGCGTAGAACAGGTGACGCTGACGACAAATGGCGTACTGCTTGGCAGGAAAATAGATGCACTGCTGGCTGCCGGCCTTGATGGAGTCAACATAAGTCTTGATACCCTTGATCCGTTACAGTATAAAAGTCTGACCGGGTCTGATCAGTTGCCGCTGGTGCTGGATGGGTTTTGCCAGCTGGTCCGGGCAGGCTTTCTCAATATAAAAATTAATTCGGTGCTTTTGGCCGGTAAAAATGAAGATCAGGTGCTTGCACTGTCGGGGCTGGCGAAAGACCAGGCGGTTGCTGTGCGGTTTATTGAACTCATGCCGCTGGGAATTGCTGCCGGCTATCGTGGAATCCGGCAGCGACAGATCATGCGGACGCTGACGCAGGCGTACGGCCCGCTGTCCTCCTGCAGCTTTGAGGCAGGCAATGGTCCGGCCAGGTATTTTTCTTTGCCGGGCTTTAGCGGGCGCATTGGTTTTATTGATGCGATCGGACATAAGTTTTGCCGTTCCTGCAATCGGGTGCGATTGACAGCCGACGGCTTTTTGAAGCTTTGTTTGCAATACTGCAATGGGCTGGCACTGCTCCCGTTGCTGCGCAGCGGACTGGCCGAGGATGAAGTGCGGCAGCTGATACAAAAACAAATTTATATAAAGCCGCGGGAACATCATTTTTGTGAGGGTCTGGCAGACCTGAAGGATGACCGGCGCCGGATGTTTCAGATAGGTGGTTAAAGATGGGAACCGTTATGGGGAAAGTAATGGCCGTATGCATCAGCGAAAGCAAAGGAACGGCAAAACAGAATGTGGGCCGGGCACTTTGTCGTGAAAATCACGGCTTTGTTGGCGATGCTCATGCCGGCAACTGGCACCGTCAGGTCAGTCTGTTGTCGTTTGACCGGGTGGAAGAATTTAAGTCGCGCGGGGTAATGGTTGGTCCGGGAGATTTTGGGGAAAACCTTCTGGTAGCGGGCATTGAATTCAAAGCCCTGGCGGTGGGGACAAGACTCAGGTGCAAGCAGGTGGAACTGGAGCTGACACAGATCGGTAAGCAATGTCATCACGGCTGCCGGATTTTTCAGGCGGTTGGTGATTGTATTATGCCACGGGACGGTGTATTTGCCAGAGTGCTGCAGGGGGGCGAGATTGAAGTTGGTGACAGCCTGCAGGTAATAGCAGAGGAGGAGAGAGGATGAGGTTTCAGGCGGCAATTCTTACAGCCAGTGATAAAGGCGCACGCGGTGAACGCGAGGACCTGAGTGGCAACCGGGCAGAGGACCTGCTCGAGGCCGCCGGCTATGAGGTTTGCCGGCGGGTGATGGTTCCTGATGACCGGGACCAGATTGCCGCGCAGCTTTGCGAGTTTGCTGCGCTTGATCTGGCGCTGGTGCTGACTACTGGCGGGACGGGATTTTCTCCGCGTGATTGTACGCCGGAAGCAACCTTGGCGGTAATTGAACGGCAGGTTCCGGGGATTCCGGAGGCGATGCGCAGCTTCAGCCTGCAAATTACAAGGCGGGCGATGCTCAGCCGGGCGGTTGCGGGTATCCGTGGGCGGACGCTGATCCTTAATTTGCCGGGAAGTCCAAAAGCGGTGGAAGAGTGCCTAGGATTTGTCTTGCCGGAGCTTGAACACGGACTTAAAATTTTGCGGGGGCAGTCGCAAGAGTGCGCCCGCTAAATTTTAGTGGGGAGAGGGGATCGATTAATGAAAAGACAAGGCTGGTTTTATTTGTTATTACTGCTGGCAGTGATAGGATTCGGTGGCTGCAGCAGCGAGCGGGCAAAAGCGCCGACCGAAATTTATGTCAGTGCGGCAGCAAGTCTTACAGATGTGTTGCAAAATATCGGGAGAAAATATGAAGCGGAAAACCCTTCGGTTAAAATCATTTATAATTTTGGCAGCTCAGGTGCATTGCAGACGCAAATTGAGCAGGGGGCTCCGGCTGATGTTTTTGTTTCAGCGGCACCAAAACAGATGGATGCCCTTGAGGAAAAAGGATTGCTGCTAGAAGGGACGCGTCAGGATCTGCTGGCCAATGAAGTTGTTCTGATTGTGCCCAAAGACAGTCCGCTGACTATAAGCTCCCTGTCTGAGCTGGCGGGTACAGCTGTTGGGAAAATTGCTCTGGGGGAACCCAAAGGGGTTCCGGTCGGACAGTATGCCGGGCAGATTTTTAAGTCTTTGGGAATTGAAGCTGAGGTTGCCAGTAAAGCGGTATATGCTTCAGATGTCCGCCAAGTACTTGCCTGGGTGGAAGCGGGAGAAGTCGACTGCGGATTGGTGTATGCAACCGATGCGGCAGTATCGGATAAGGTTCGGGTATTGCTTAAGGCCCCCGCAGGCAGTCACAAGGAAGTCGTATATCCGCTGGCAATCCTTAGTGCCACGCAGCAGGAGATGACTGCCCGGGCGTTTGCAGAGTATCTTGACCGGGAGCCGGCAAAAAATATCTTTAAGGAATATGGCTTTACTGTAAAATAGCCGAAAAACAGAGGGGAACAGCATGGAGTTATCACCGCTTTATATATCGATAAAAACGGCATTCGTGGCGACCGGGCTGACATTTTTTCTGGGGATCTATGCCGCGCGGTATACGCAAAAGCTTGGCCGCTGGCAGGGCGTTGTCGATGGGCTTTTGACGCTGCCGCTGGTATTGCCGCCGACGGTAATCGGCTTTTTTTTACTGCTGCTGCTGGGTCGCAATAGTTTTTGCGGGCGTTTTTTGCAGTATCTTGACATGAATCTGGTGTTTTCCTGGGAGGCAACGGTTGTTGCCGCCAGCGTGGTTGCCTTTCCCCTGATCTACCGCACCGCCCGCGGGGCCTTTGAACAGGTCGATAAAAATTGTATTTATGCGGCGCGGACCCTTGGCCTGAGTGAGAATCAGATCTTTTGGCGCATCATAATGCCTTTGGCCCGGCCGGGAATTGTGGCCGGGACAATTCTGGCTTTTGCCCGGGCCCTGGGTGAATTCGGGGCTACCATTATGCTGGCTGGCAATATCCCCGGAAAGACGCAGACGATGGCAACCGCCGTGTATTCAGCGGTACAGGCCGGAGATCAGCAGACGGCCTTTTTGTGGGCTGCAGTGATTATGGTGCTGGCATTTTTGATTGTTGGCATTTTAAATTACTGGCCGGAGCCGTACTGCATGCAGGGCAGGAGGCGCAGACATGCTGGAGGTTGATATAAAAGTAAAGCGACAGGATTTTTCACTGGTGGCGAACTTTACGGCAGGTCAAGAAGTCCTCGGGATATTGGGGGCCTCAGGCGCTGGCAAAAGCCTGACCCTTAAATGCATTGCCGGAATCGAGACACCGGATTTTGGCAAAATTGTTCTGGATGGACGGGTATTATTTGACTCTGTGGCCGGAATTGATTTGCCGCCGCAGCTTCGCCGGGTCGGTTATTTGTTTCAGGATTATGCGCTTTTTCCGCATATGACGGTCAGGGAAAACCTGGCGGTGGGAATTCGTTGTCAGGATAAGGAGAAACAGTTAAAAAACTTGGTGGAGAGTTTTTATCTTTCTGGTCTGGAACAACGGTATCCGAGTGAACTTTCCGGCGGACAGCAGCAGCGCACGGCATTGGCCAGAATTTTTGGCTCAAAGCCAGAATTGCTGCTGCTCGATGAGCCCCTGACAGCGCTGGATGATTATCTGAAATCGCAAGTGGAGGCTGAACTGACGGCTGTTTTACAAAAATACAGCCGGACGACATTGTTTGTTTCGCACAGCCGCGATGAAATTTATCGCTTTTGTGACAAGATTGCGGTACTGGCTGACGGGGCGCTTGAACCGGTGCGCTTGAAAACCGAGGTATTTAAGAATCCGCAGACGCTTGCGGCCTCGAGACTTACCGGCTGCAAGAATCATTCGCGGCTGGAGGTGGGAAGACTGGGGAAAGTGACGGCTCTTGACTGGGGCGGGATTGAGCTTGTCGCCAACTGTGAGCTGCCGATGTCTTACGCCGGCATCAGAGCGCATGATATCACTTTGGCGGAAAATTTGTGTGAGGATAATACCTATGAATTTGAAGTTGTGCGGGTGCTGGAAGAGGTGTTTTCTTTTGTGCTGCTGGTGCGACGACCGGGCTTTGCCGGGGCGGATCTGCGCGTTGAGGGCCCCAAGGAAGTATGGCAGGAGTATGCTGTTGCTGGTAAAAGGGCTTACTTGAAGCTGCCGCCGGAAAAAATATTTTTTTTAGACGCATAAAACCTTAAAGGAGCGGGCTGGATGAGTGAGAAAAAACAAACAACGTTATTTTGTCAAAGTGGCGGCTGCTCGGCAAAGCTCGGCGCCGGTGTGCTGCGCCATGTACTGCAGAAAATTCCTCAGGCGGAGGATCCGAATCTTTTGGTTGGTTTTGGCGGGTCAGATGATGCGGCGGTCTATAAACTCAGTGAGCAGCTGGCAATTGTGCAGACGCTGGATTTTTTTCCGCCAATGGTGGAAGATCCTTATACCTTTGGGCAGATTGCTGCGGCGAATGCCCTGAGTGATATTTATGCCATGGGAGCAGATGTCAGGACAGCCTTGAATATCGTCTGTTTTCCGGAAGGACTTGACTTAAATATATTAGGTGACATTTTGCGCGGCGGCAGTGATAAGGTGCGCGAGGCTGGAGGCGTTTTGGCCGGGGGACATTCGATTGCCGACCAGGGCGTGAAATATGGGCTGAGTGTAACCGGCACCATTGATCCGGCAAAAATACTGCGGAACAATTCTCCGAAAATAGGCGACCGGTTGCTGCTCACCAAACCCCTGGGGGTTGGCATTGTTACGACAGCGGCTCGGGTTGGCGAAGCTTCGCCTGAAGCGACTGCGGCGGCTGTGGAATCGATGACGACGCTTAATAAGTATGCGGCGGAAAAACTGCGGGCGTTTTCTGTCAGTGCGTGTACGGACGTGACGGGGTTTGGCTTTTTAGGGCATCTGCTGGAGATGCTGGCAGATACTTGTTCGGCAGTCATTTACTATGATAAGATACCTTATATAGAGCAAGCCCGTAGGTATGCCGATGAATTTTTGCTGACCGGTGCGGGGCAGAAAAATCGTAATTATGTTGGCCACGATGTCGAATTTACCCAAGTTCCTTTCGCCATGGAAGAGCTTCTGTTTGATCCGCAGACTTCGGGCGGTTTGCTGGCAGCTGTTTCAAGTAAGGACAGTGAAGCGGCATTGGCTTCGATTCGTGAGCTGGGTCTGGCCTGTGATGTCGTCGGAGAAGTAATCCCGGCGGCAGCGGTCAAAATTCGGGTAAAAGCATTTGAATGAGGGGTGTAAAGAGCGATGATTAAGGTAGATGCAAGAGGGCAGCAGTGTCCGATTCCGGTGGTGCAGACAAAACGGGCCATACAGGCGCTTGGCGGCAGCGGGGAAGTTGAGGTCCTGGTGGATAATGAGATTGCCGTTCAGAATCTGACGAAGATGGCGGAGCAAAAAGGCTACGGAATTGTTGCGGAAAAATCTGGTGAGCGCGAATACCGCGCGCGGCTTACCATTTTTAATGGTGAGCTTCAAGTGCCCTTAGCGATGCAGCGTGATCCACGGCAGGCAGCGGATCTGGTCGTAGTGGTCGCAGCCGATGTGATGGGCCAGGGAGATGAGGCGCTTGGCCGGGTGCTGCTCAAAGGCTTTATTTACGCCCTGGCACAGACCGAAGAGCTTCCGGAAGCGATATTGTTTTATAACCGGGGGGCTTTTTTGACGACAGAAGGCTCGGATTCGCTGGCGGATTTACAGGAACTTGAGGGCCGCGGCGTGAAAATTTTTACTTGCGGCACCTGTTTAAATCATTATGGTCTGACTGAAAAATTACTGGTGGGATCCGTAACCAATATGTATACCATTGTGGAACAGATGATGAGCGCTGGCCGGGTTATAAAGCCGTGAGGAGTGATAGCATGAAGCCTATGATTGTTGTGCGAGGCGGCGGCGACATTGCCACCGGAACCATTCACCGCCTGCATCGAGCCGGCTATCGCGTGCTGGTTCTGGAACTGGAAAATCCGTCGGCCATTCGCCGGCGAGTAGCTTTTTGTGAGGCCGTATTTGAAAATACAGTCACGGTGGAAGGGGTGACCTGTCGCCGGGCGGATTCTCTGGCCGCAGCAAACCAGATTATGGAAGCCGGCGAGGTCGCCTTGTTGGTTGATGCAGCGGGGACGGCTTTAGAAACCCTGAAGCCAAAGGTATTAATCGATGCGATACTGGCGAAAAAAAACCTCGGGACCAATCGGAGGATGGCCGAGTTTACAATCGCACTCGGCCCCGGCTTTTCTGCCGGACAAGATGTCGATTGTGTTATAGAAACCATGCGCGGGCATTCGCTGGGACGTTTGATTTACGCAGGCCAAGCAATGCCCAATACCGGGGTGCCGGGTTTGATTCAGGGAGTCGGCAAAGAGCGGGTCCTGCATGCACCGGCTGCCGGACGAATAAAAAATGTGCGGGATATCAGTGATTTTGTCGAAAAGGATGAAACGATTGCCATGATAGGCGAGACTCCGGTAAAGGCCACTGTCAGCGGGATTTTGCGCGGCATCATTCGCGATGGGTATCCGGTAACCGCCGGATTGAAGATTGCCGATATTGATCCCCGGAAAAGTGAAAAAGAAAATTGTTTTACCATTTCTGATAAAGCCCGCTGCATTGCCGGCTCCGTCCTTGAAGCAGTGCTGGCCTGGGAGTGCGGACGATGATCTATTTTGATCAGGCGGCGACCTCGCTGTTAAAGCCGCCGGCGGTGGCGGCCGCTGTTGCCCAGGCAATCGAAACCTTCGGCAATCCAAGCCGCGGGGCGTATGCAGCTTCGCTAACAGCAAATCGTGCGGTTTATGAAGCACGGATTTTACTGGCACGTCTCTTTAACTGCCCGCGGCCGGAGCAGGTTGCCTTTGCTGCCAATGCGACGATGGCAATCAATACGGCACTTAAAGGGATCGTGTCGGCCGGGGATCATGTGGTAACGACAGCCTTAGAGCACAATAGTGTGCTGCGCCCGCTGTATGAACTTTGCCAGAGCAGAAACTGTTCCCTGACGGTTTTGTCTGCCCAGCAGGTGCTGCAAAAGGGATTGCCCGCACTTGGGGCTGCTGTGCAAGGCAACACCAAGGCTTTTGTCTGCACGCACGCATCAAATGTGACGGGCGATCTTGTCGATATTCGGGCGGCTGGTGCGATCTGCCATCGTCATGGCCTCTATTTCCTGCTGGATGCCGCGCAGACTGCTGGTGTATTTCCGATCGATATGGAAGAAGACCAGATTGATATTGTTTGCTTTACCGGGCATAAGAGCTTGTTTGGACCGCAGGGAACGGGCGGGCTTTGTGTTCGTGAAGGGCTCAGCGTGGCTCCGCTCATAACCGGTGGTACCGGCAGCCAGACTTTTTCCCCGGAAGCTCCGGCAGTCATGCCGGAACACCTTGAGGCCGGAACGATCAATGCGCATGGGATTGCCGGTCTCAAGGCTGGCTTACAGTATATTGAACAGCTGGGACTGCCTGAGCTGCGCTGCCGGCAGCAGCGACTGATGCGCCGGTTTTATGAGGGCGTGGCAGCTTTGCCGCAGATATCTATATATGGCGACTTTTCGCAAGATGAGAGGGCGGCCATTGTCAGCCTTAATATCGGCGAGTATGATTCGGGGCAAGTCAGTGATGCCCTCAGTGAAGAATTCGGGATCTGCACTCGCGCCGGAGGCCATTGCGCTCCGCTGCTGCATAAGGCTTTGGGCACGATGCAGCAGGGGACTGTCCGGTTCAGTTTTTCGCATTTTAATACAGAAGCCGAGATTGATGCCGCTGTCTGTGCGGTAAAATCGCTGGCGATGCAATAAGAAAAAGAGGGATGCTGATGCGGGCAAAAAAATGGCAGTTGATCATAACCTTTGCGGCAACTACCGCGGCAATGGCCTTTGAGCGGGCTGCTAAAACACAAGACCTTCCAGGCCGATTGATCCCGGTGCCGACCGTTATTCAGGCGGGCTGCGGTTTGGCTTTTTGTCTCGAACCGGCAGAGCGGACGGCAGCACAAGCGCTGCTTGACGAGCAGGGGCTGGCGGCAGAAGGGATTCATGAAATATGGCTATAAATATATTTTATATCAAAGCGGGAGTTGTTTCCCGGCGGGCTTCCTTGTATCGGGCCTTCAACCTTGAGCAGGAGCCGGCGAAGGTCATTGCCTTTGTCGGCGGTGGGGGAAAAACGACCTTGCTGTGGGAACTGGCCCGTGAGCTTGAGTCTCGGGGAAAACAGATCGTTGTAACGACGACGACACATATTTTTCCCCGGCCAGGGGTTTATACTGCCGCTGCTGATAATCCCCGTCTGCGCGAGGAATTGTCAGCCGGGAGGATCGTTGTGGCCGGACGCCCTGCCTTGGAGGGGAAACTGACGGCAGTGGAGCCGGAGTTTTTTTCGTTCTTGCGGAAAAACAGCGACTATCTGCTGGTCGAGGCTGACGGGTCAAGGTCTCTTCCGCTGAAGGTTCCGGCTGCCCATGAACCTGTGCTGCCGCCGGAAACCGAGCTGGTTGTCGGCGTTGCCGGGTATACTTGCTTGGGCAAAAAAATAGGAGAGACGTGTCATCGGCCGCAGCAAATGGCTGATTTTCTTGGAAAGCTGCCGGAGGAGCGCGTAACGGCGGCGGATATTGCAGCGGTTTTCCAAAGCAATCAGGGAAGCCGTAAAGATGTGAAGTGCCGTTTTCAGGCCGTGCTGCATCAGGTAAATGATTCGGTGGCGCTGCTGCAGGCGGGGGCGGTTTCGCGCTTGCTGCAGGAGAGTCTTATTGCCACGGGGAGGGAAGACAATGAATAACTGGTATAAAGAGATGCTGCGGCTGTTTTTGCGCGATGGGGAAGTCATAACAGCGACGGAGATTTCTCCGGATTGCGGAAGGAAATACCTTTATGACGGTGGCTTTGCAGAGCCAGCCCTGGGGGAAGGACTGCCGGAACATTTCCCGCAACTGGTGGTTGCGGGCGAAAAAAGCTTCTTTTTTGAACGAATGGCCGGCGAACCGGAGCTGATTTTGGTCGGCGGCGGTCATGTAGCGGTCGCCGCAGCACAGCTGGCGAAGCTGCTGGGATTTTTTGTACATGTAATCGATGATCGTCCGGAATTTGCCAATGCGGAGCGCTTTCCCCAGGCGGATCATATCGTTTGTCAGGATATTGCTGAGGCCTTAAGCCGGCCGTTTGGAGCCAATGCCTATTATGTGATTGTTACGCGCGGACATAAGGATGATGAGCGCGCCCTGGAGATTATTTTGCAAAAAAGCAGTAAGTATATCGGGATGATTGGCAGCAAGGCTAAGGTGGCGCTGACGATGGAAAATTTGCGTGGCAAGTCGTATGATGAAACCTGTCTGCGCCGCATCCATGCCCCGATCGGCTTAAACATCGGGGCCATTACTCCAGCCGAGATTGCCGTCAGTATTATGGCGGAGATTATCATGGTGCTCAACGAGTCGGGACGGGATAAATTTCAGGCCGATATTTTGAAGACAGCGGCAGCCGAAAAAAACTCGTGGACGATGGTGACCATTCTTGAAAAACAGGGGTCAACTCCGCGCGGGGCGGGTAGCAAGATGCTTGTCGCCAGCGATGGCGCGGTTTTAGGTACGATTGGTGGCGGTGCCATTGAGTTTCAGGCGGCGCAGCGGGCCGTGCTGCTTGCCGGGACCGGTAAAACCGAAGTCAGGGAGTATGATCTTTCCTTGCAGGATGCGTCCGGGCTGGGGATGGTCTGCGGTGGCAGGGTGAAGGTTCTGCTTGAGGGCAGTGACTGGTGAAACTAGCGGCGATTGCGCTCGCGGCCGGGTTGAGCCGGCG
Organism: Selenomonadaceae bacterium; assembly: GCA_963678095.2. Lineage (GTDB taxonomy): Bacteria > Bacillota > Negativicutes > Selenomonadales > Selenomonadaceae. The sequence goes on from CAXXXP010000001.1 coordinate 414,358, forward strand.
AATGGGTCCGGAAAATAAGCTCTTGCTGCGCCTTAAGGGAAAACCCCTGTTTTCCTATACGCTAAGGCTGCTCAAGGCAGGCTGCTTTTTTTCGCGTGTCGTTGTCACCAATACCCCTCTTATTGGCAGGGCCGCCGCTGCGGCCGGTTTTTTGGTGGCTACCAGTCCGTGCGCTGAACAGGGGCTGGCAAAGTCGCTGCAGGCTGGCATCGCGGCTGCGGGGGCGGCCGATGGCTGGATGTTTTTTAATTGTGATCAGCCGCAGCTTACAGAAAAAGAAGTAGGGCAGCTGGTGCAGGCTTTTTTTAGCAGCAACCAGATTGTAGTGCCGCTTATAGACGGCCAGCCAGCGTCGCCCTGCATATTTCCCGTCCGGTTTAAGTCGGAACTGATGGCTTTGACGGGCGATGAAGGCGGACGGGCTGTTTACAAAAATCATCCGTCTGAGGTATGCTTTTTATCATTTGACGACAAGGCTGCCTTTGCTGATGTCGATACCATGGCGGACTGGCTGGCACTATCGAAAGATACAGAAAAACAGAAAAAATCGCTCGACAGAGATGGAGGGACAGCGCTTGTACACGATTCATAAATATGCCAAGGTAGAGACGCTGGAGGAGGCATTCGCTTTAAATGCAAAAAAGGCGAATGTGATTCTCGGCGGCACGCTCTGGCTGCGACAGGGAAGCCGGATGATACAGACGGCAATAGATCTTGACCGTCTCGGACTTGATAAGATAGAGGAGACAGCAGATGCGTTTGTCATTGGCTGTATGGTGAAATTGAGGGATCTTGAGCTCTCAGCGGCTTTAAATGATTGGACGCAGGGAGCAGTAAGAGAGAGCGTGCGGCATATTGTTGGTACCCAGTTTAGAAATTGTGCAACCATCGGCGGCAGCATCTTCGGGCGGTTTGGTTTTTCTGATATTCTGACCTGCCTGCTGGCGCTGGAAACAGAAGTGGAACTTTATCAGCGCGGCACGATTCCGCTGGCAGAGTTTATAAATCTGCCAGCAGATAATGATATTTTGGTGCATATCATCATAAAAAAGCGGCCGCGACAGATTCATTATGAGGCCTTTCGCGCTGCGGCTACGGATTTCCCCCTGCTTACCTGTGCCGTTAGCCTGGGTGAAACCGGCATTCGCACGGCAATAGGCGCACGTCCGGGACGGGCGGTTTTGCTGACGGACCCGGAGGGATATCTTGCCGGCGGGCTGACGAATACGGCGATGGACGCCTATGCAGCTTTTGTCGGAAAAAATACGGCTTTGGGGAAAAATATGCGTGCTTCCGCCGAATATCGTCGGGCTTTGGCGCCGGTCCTTGTCAGGCGGTCTCTTGAAGCACTTGGCGGGGAGGCACAGCAATGGTGATGGAATATGTGCTCAATGGAGCAAAATGCAAAGACGATATTCCGGAGGGAAGCACCCTGTTTGAGCATCTGCGGGCCAAGGGCTGCTTCAGTGTAAAATGCGGCTGTGAGACGAGTAACTGTGGCCTGTGTACCGTCTGGCTCGATCGACGGCCGGTGCTGTCATGTTCTGTGCCGGCGCTGCGGATTGAGGGCCGAGAAGTTATCACCCTTGAAGGTCTGCAGGAACAGGCGGCAGGCTTTGGAAAGTTTATGGCCCGGCAGGGTGCGGATCAATGCGGCTTTTGTAATCCTGGCTTCATCATGAATGTATTGGCGATGGTTGAAGAGCTGGATGATCCCGATGAACAGCAAATCAATGAATATTTGGCAGGAAACTTATGCCGCTGCACAGGCTATGTCAGTCACATGCGTGCCATTAAAGCTTTTATTGCTGCCAGACAGGCCGGGGAGGAGATGCCATGAAAGCTGTAAATCAAGCAATTATTAAAAAAGATGCAATGGCCCTGGTTACCGGTAAGCCTGTCTACACAGACGATGTCGCACCCCGGGACTGTTTAATTGTCAAGGCGCTGCGCAGTCCACATGCACATGCATGGATCAAGAAAATCGACGCGGCTGTTGCCAAAAAAGTACCGGGAATTGAATGTGTGCTGACCTATGAGGATGTGCCGGGCAGCCGGTTTACGATTGCCGGACAGACCTTTCCAGAGCTCAGCCCATATGACCGGCTGATTCTTGATCGCAGAGTCCGTTTTGTCGGTGATGCCGTGGCACTGGTTGCCGGGACGGATGAAAAAGCGGTTGACCGCGCCTTGCGGCTGATTAAAGTCGAATACGAAGTTCTTGAGCCAGTGCTGGATTTTACGCAAGCGCTGGACCATCCGGTTGTCGTTCATCCGGAACCGGACTGGAAGGAATTAATCGAAATTGGTGGCGACAATCGGCGCAATCTCGTTGCCGCATCAACGCATGAACATGGGACTGTCGAGGCGGTGCTGGCCGATTGTGAGGTTGTTGTTGAAGAAACCTATCACACGAAGCAATGCCAGCAGGCAATGATGGAGACCTTTCGCGCGTACTGCTATATCGATGCTTATCAGCGGCTTACTGTCGTTAGTTCGACGCAGGTGCCATTTCATGTGCGGCGCATTCTGGCCCAGGCACTTGAATTGCCAAAGTCAAAAATTCGCGTGATTAAACCGCGGATTGGCGGTGGCTTTGGCGCCAAGCAGACGGCGGTTATGGAGATGTATCCGGCGCTGGTAACCTGGATTACGGGAAAATCGGCAAAAATGATTTATACCCGTTATGAATCGCAGGTGGTCTCCTCTCCGCGCCATGAGGCGCAGGTTTCGGTGCGGGTGGGGGCAACGCGTGACGGGATTATCCGTGCCATTACCGTCAATTCGCTGTGGAATGCCGGTGCTTTTGGCGAGCACAGTCCGACGACCGTGGGGTTGTCAGGACATAAATCGATTTCACTTTACAACAGCAATCTGGAGGCATTTCGCTTTTCCTATGATGTCGTCTATACGAATACCATTGCGGCCGGTGCATATCGCGGGTATGGGGCAACCCAGGGGATTTTTGCGGTGGAATCAGCGGTAAATGAGCTGGCAGCAAAGCTGGGGATTGATCCGGCAAAACTGCGTGAGCGCAATATGGTCCAGCAGGGGCAGGTTGTGCCCTCCTATTTCAATGAGTACGCTTCAAGCTGTGCTTTGGATCGCTGCCTGGCCCGGGCAAAGCAGATGATCGGCTGGGAGGGAAAATATCCCCGGCGCGAAATGGGCAATGGCAAAGTGCGGGGGGTAGGCTTGTCGCTTGACATGCAGGGCTCGGGAATTTCAAAGATCGACACCGGGGCGGTATCGATAAAAGTCAACGATGATGGCTTTTACACGATGGCTGTCGGCGCGACGGATATGGGCACTGGCTGCGATACGATTCTGGCGCAGATTGCTGCCGAATGTCTCGGCTGCAGCCCGGATGATATTGTCGTGCATGGTGTTGATACGGATACTTCCCCGTATGATTGCGGGTCCTATGCCTCCTCGACCACCTATGTCACGGGGATGGCAGTTGTCAAAACCTGTGAAGCTTTGAAACAGCGGATCTTGGCTGAGGGTGCGAAAAAACTTGGCTGTGAAGTCTCAAAGCTTGTTTTTGACGGCCATGAGATTATGACACAAGACGGTGTTTGCTGCGTATCCTTAAAAGATGTTGCCAATGCTGCTATGTGTGGCAACTCGACCGCGCTGTATGCGACGGAATCTCATTGCTCGCCGGTATCGCCGCCGCCGTATATGGTCGGGATTGCCGAAGTGGAGATTGATACGGCGACGGGGCAGATCGAGCTCATTGACTATGCTGCTGTCGTTGATTGCGGTACGGTAATCAATCCGGCGCTGGCCAAGGTGCAAACAGAAGGCGGACTTGTACAGGGAATTGGCATGGCCTTGTATGAGGATGTCGTCATCGGGGAAACCGGCAGGATTGCCAATAATTCCTTTATGCAGTACCGGCTGCCAAGCCGACTTGATATCGGCCGGCGGATTGCGGTGGAATTTGAAAGCAGCTATGAACCGACGGGGCCTTTTGGGGCAAAATCAATCGGTGAGGTTGTAATCAACACGCCGTCACCGGCAATTGCCGATGCGGTGTATAATGCCACCGGCGTCCGGATCCGGGAACTGCCGATTACACCGGAAAAAATCTTTATGGGAATGCAATCGAAAAAATAAAAACAGCAGCCGCGAAAAAATTGCGGCTGCATTTTTTATATCGGTTTGTTTGCGATAATGTAATTTTGTGCTGGTATCTGAAATGTGATACAATGAAATATAATGTTAAAATTAGGATTCGTATGGGCAGGTGAAGTTTTTGCAACTGAAGAGATTAGAGGCATATGGCTTTAAGTCCTTTGCCGACAAGCTGGAAATTGAATTTCACGAAGGGGTTACGGCAATTGTCGGCCCGAATGGCAGTGGGAAAAGCAATATTACCGACGCCATTCGCTGGGTGTTGGGCGAGCAAAATGTGCGCAATCTGCGCGGCACGAAGGCGGAAGATATTATTTTTGCTGGCAGTGCTTCCCGGCGGGCCCTGGGGGTAGCGGAAGTTTCTCTGACCTTTGACAATGCGGATGGACAGCTGCCGCTTGATTTCCAGGAAGTTGTCGTCACCCGGCGGTTGTTTCGCTCCGGGGAAAGTGAATTTTACATCAACAAGGCTAAGTGCCGTCTGAAGGATGTTTATGATTTATTTGCCGATACGGGGCTGGGCCGGGACGCAATCAGTGTAATCAGTCAAAATAAAATCGATCAGGTGCTCAACAGCAAGCCGGAGGAACGGCGGCTGCTGTTTGAAGAAACAGCCGGCATTACAAAATACCGCAACCGCAAGCGTGAATCCTTACGCAAGCTTGAGGATACTGAGGCCAATCTGCTGCGCGTAACGGATATCATCCAGGAAATAGAAAATCAATTGGAACCGCTGGCTGAGCAGGCTGAAAAGACGCGGGCCTATAACGTGCTGCAGGCGGAGTATAAGGATTGTCGTCTCACACAGCTTTTACATAAGTACGAAAAATCCAGCCGGGAAAAAGCTGGCGGTGAGCAGCGCCTTAAAGAGCTGCGCGATGAAGAGATTTCCCTGCAGGCGCAGGTGCAGCTTTTGGAGGCACGTAAGGAACAAATGGGGAAGGAATTAATCGATGTTGAAAATTCCCTGAAACTCCTTGCCGAAAAAAACAGTGAGCTGTCAGGAAAACTCGATCATAACAACAGTGAAATTGCAATTTTACAGGAACGGCTGGCACAGGGCGGGCGTACCGGTGACCGGCTGGCAATCAGTCGCAAGGAAATTATTGCCGAGCAGCTGGCGGCCGAACAAGCCCTTGAAGCGGCAATGGCAGACAAAAAGAATCTTGAGGAAAAACTGCAGACAGTTGCCGCCGGACTGGCCGAAAAACAGCAACAGGCGGATGAATTACAGGCAAAACTAAAGGCACAGGAAGCCGTTTTGCGCGAGCAGCAACAGCGGGCGCAGCAACAGCAGCAAGATATGCAACAGTTATCGGGACAGCTGGCGCTGCTGGATCGCGATTTGGCTGAAAATGAACGGCAGCTGAAAGAGCAGCAGGAACTTTATCAGGCTGCGACAGCTGAAAAAGCCGTGCAGGAAAAGGTCTGGTCGCAAATGCAAGCGGCGGCAACGCAGGCGCAGGCAGCGGAAGAAGCCCTGACGGCGGAAAATGAGGCATGTGCGGCAAAGCTCGCAGCGACCGGGGAAGCCAGAAAACAGATGGAAACGTCAATGCAACGGCTGCAGTCGGAGGAACAAAATGCTGCGACTCGGCTCAAGGTGCTGGCGAATTTGCAGGCTGAATATGAAGGCTTTGGCCGGGCTGTAAAATCAGTTCTGCGGAGCACAATGCCCTTTCGCTCCGGCATTGAGGGCGCTGTTGCCGAACTGATCGAAGTGCCAAAACAATATGTTACGGCAATTGAAATTGCGCTTGGCGGCAATCTGCAAAATGTTGTCACGCGTGATGCGGAAACGGCAAAACAGGCGATTGCCTTTTTGAAGAAGGAACGTCTGGGAAGGGTTACCTTTTTGCCGTTGTCAACGATCGCCGTCCGCCAGCCGGCGAAGGATAGCGCAGTAGAGGGCGCTCCGGGCTTTATTGGCTATGCCAGCGAACTGGTCGCTGTTGATGCCAAATATAAAAAAGCGGTCGAATTTTTGCTGGCACGGACGATTGTTGTCGATCAGATCGACAATGCCCTGTCACTGGCCAAGCAGCAGGGCTATAAGCTGCGCATTGTCACCCTGGAGGGGGAAATTCTCAATCCGGGCGGCTCAATGGCGGGCGGCAGCGCCTCACATCGTGAAAGCAGTTTTTTAAATCGCAGTGGCGAGATTGCCGAGCTTACCGGCAGACGCGAAGCTGCCGCGGCAAAGGTGGAGATGCTTAAGGGCGAACTGGCCCTTAAACTCGAGCAGCAGCAGCAGCTGGAGGCCGAACGACAGCAGCTGCTGCACCGTAAAAATCAGGCGGCCGTGGAGCGGGCAGAACAAAAAGTTTATCGTGAAAAAAAGACCGCTGAAATTGAACTGCTGGCCCAGCGTCAGCAGGCGGCAGCTGAGAAAAAACTGCAGGGTGAAGGCGCTAAGTCAGATTTGCTGCAGCAGCGCGGGATTTTGCAGCAGAAGCTCGAACAGCTGCGCGGGCAGGGGAATCTGCAGTTGGCGGATGATGCTGCGGCGGAAGAAATGCTGGAGGACCTGCGCCAGGATGTAGCCGACCTGAACAAACTGATCGTTGAAATGCAGATTGAAAAAACGGTGGCCGAGCAGGAAGTGATTCGCAGCCGCGAGCAATGCGAAAATCTTTCCCGGCAGCTGGAACGCTTCCAGGCAGACCTGGTGAAAAACAAGGCGGAAGCACAGGAACTTAAAGCGGCGGCGGCAAAGAGCAATGCCGAAATTGATCTGCTGCAGGCGGCTTCAACGCAGCTGCAGTCTTTGAAGGAAATTGCCGTCAAAGATCACGCTAATTATTATCAGGTCAAGATGGCTAAGCTGGTTGAAATACAGAAAAACGACCGTGACAGCAAACAGGCGGCAAGGAATTTAAACGATGACAAAAGCCGGATGCATCAGCTCGAGCTCGAGCTTACGCGCATCGAGTTTGAGGTGCAGCAGTGTGAGGAGGTATTGCGTGAGGAATATCGCCTCACCGAGGAGCAGGCCCGCGAGCATCAGCTGGATCTGACCGCATCAGCCCTGACGCAGCGCATTACGGTGCTGGAAGGGAAAATGGCAGAGCTTGGGACTGTCAATCCTAATGCGATTTCTGAATATGAGGCACTCGCCTCCCGCTGTGATTTTTTGCAAAAGCAATCAACTGACCTGGTTGTTGCCAAGGAATATCTGGTCGGCATCATTGCCGAAATGGATGTGACAATGACAAAACAGTTCAAGGCAGCCTTTGCCGAAATAAGCCGTCACTTCAGCGATGTTTTTGTTCGCCTCTTTGGCGGCGGCAAGGCTGAACTGTTGCTTACGGATGAGGAGAATGTCTTGACGGCCGGTGTTGAAATTGCCGTACAGCCGCCGGAGAAAAAACTGCAGAACCTGTCGGTGCTTTCCGGCGGAGAAAGGGCCTTGACGGTAATTGCCTTGATGTTTGCCTTTTTGCAGTATCGGCCGGCACCGTTTAGCGTCGTCGATGAAATTGATGCCCCGCTTGATGAGGCGAATGTCGCTCGTTTTGGCTCGTTCCTCAAGGATTATGCAGCCAATACACAATTTATTGTTGTAACGCACCGCAAGGGAACGATGGAAGCGGCACAGATCATGTATGGCGTGACGGTTGAAGACGACGGCGTATCGAAGCTGGTATCGGTTCGTCTGGATGATTAAGTAGATAAGGGGAGGCAAGGAATATGGGCTTTTTTGATAAATTAAAACAGGGACTGGAAAAAACGCGCAAGTCCTTTACTGAAAAAATAGAGCAGGTCATTATAGGCTATGCAAGCATTGAGGAAGATCTGCTCGATGACCTCGAGGAAGCCTTGATTTCGGCGGATGTCGGAGTCAAGACCAGCATGGCCTTGATGGAGGATGTGCGTAGCGGCATAAAAAAGAAGGAAATAAATTCCCCGGCCGATCTGCGTCCGTTTCTGGAACGAAGGATCAGTGAGCTTCTGACCGCTGGATCCGATGAAAGCCGCATGGCCGACAGTGGTCCGACCGTGTTGCTCGTTATTGGCGTCAATGGCGTCGGCAAGACGACAACGATCGGCAAGCTTGGTAACTACTATAAGCAGCAGGGGAAAAGCGTCATTCTTGCTGCCGCAGACACCTTCCGGGCTGCCGCCATTGATCAGCTTGAAATATGGGGGCAGCGCATCGATGCCCAAGTGATCAAACATGAAGAGGGCTCTGATCCGGCATCGGTAGCCTTTGATGCTGTCAATGCAGCGAAGGCCCGCAATGCGGATGTGTTGATTATCGATACGGCGGGACGCTTGCACACGAAATCCAATCTCATGGAAGAACTCAAAAAGATCAACCGGGTCATTCAGCGGGAAATTCCAGCGGCGCCGCATGAAACCTTGCTTGTGCTCGATGCAACCACGGGACAAAATGCAATCAATCAGGCGGATCTCTTTTCTAAAGCGGCTCCGATTTCCGGTGTTGTGCTGACCAAGCTCGATGGTACGGCTAAGGGCGGGGTTGTCGTTGGCATCAAGGCTGAGCTTAAGATGCCGGTAAAATGGATTGGTGTCGGCGAAGGCGTGGATGATCTGCGTCCCTTTAATGCGGAGGATTTTGCCCAAGCTTTGTTTTCCGACAAGTAAAAATGCTTGACAATAATTGAGGGCTTCTGTATAATAACAAAGTCAAGTGAATTTACTTGTCAGAAATATAATGAATCCGGGTGATTCGCATGTTGGAAAAATTGCTGCAGATGAGTGCTTTGTTTGATTTTTATGGGGCCTTGCTGACGGAAAAGCAGCAGCGATGCCTGGAGATGCATCTGTTTGAAGATTTTTCATTGTCGGAGATCGGCAGTGAACTTGGGATATCGCGCCAGGCGGTGTATGATATCATTCACCGGTCGGAACAGTCGCTGCGCGATTATGAAGGCAAGCTTGGTCTGGTGGCGCGCCATGAAAGTGAGCGCGGCGAACTACAGGCGGTAGTGAACATGATGCAAAAATTAAAACGTGAAGATAACAGTTCAGATATAGATGATTTGATAAAGAGGCTTGCCAACTTGATTGGTAAGGTCAGGGGGGCATAGATTTGATTTTTGAAGGCTTAGCAGATCGCTTACAGGAGACATTTAAAAAGTTGCGTGGCCATGGCAAGCTGACGGAATCGGATGTCAATGATGCGATGCGCGAAGTGCGCATGGCCCTTTTGGAAGCAGATGTAAACTTTAAGGTTGTTAAGGATTTTGTTGCCAAGGTAAAGGAACGTGCAATTGGGCAGGAAGTTCTTGAAACACTGAGCCCGGCGCAGGTTGTCATAAAGATTGTAAATGAAGAGCTTACCGAGCTCATGGGTGGTACGCAGAGCCGTATCGCAATTTCCCCTAAGCCGCCGACGGTCATCATGATGGTCGGTCTGCAGGGGGCAGGAAAGACGACGACGGCAGGGAAACTTGCGTTGTCAATGAAAAAGCAGGGCAAGCGACCACTCTTGGTTGCGGCTGATATCTACCGGCCGGCGGCTGTTAAGCAGCTGCAGGTTCTCGGAGAGCAGCTTGATGTACCGGTATTTGCCATGGCAGAGGGTACCGATGCGGTGACAATTGCTGAAAAGGCTATTGAACATGCGGCTTCGCATGTCAATGATATCGTCATCATCGATACGGCCGGCCGACTGCACATCAATGAAGAGCTGATGCAGGAACTCAAGTCGATCAAACAGGAAGTTCGTCCGCATGAAATTCTGCTGGTTGTTGATGCCATGACAGGGCAGGATGCGGTGAATGTAGCCGAAAGCTTCAACAAGGATCTCGGCCTTGATGGTGTCATTTTGACAAAGCTCGATGGCGATGCCCGCGGCGGCGCGGCACTGTCCGTCAAAGCAGTGACCGGCTGTCCGATCAAGTTTGTCGGTATGGGCGAAAAGCTCGAAGCACTTGAAGTTTTCTATCCGGATCGCATGGCATCGAGAATTCTTGGCATGGGGGATGTTCTCTCCCTGATTGAAAAGGCACAGGATGCCTTTGATGTCGAAGAAGCCAAAAAGATGGAGAAAAAGCTTCGCAAAGATGAGTTTACGCTGGATGATTTCATCTCTCAGATGCATCAGGTCCGCAAGCTTGGTTCGCTGGATCAGATTCTTGGGATGATTCCGGGGATGGGCGGCATGCGCAAGCAGTTGGGGGAAGTCGATCTCAACGGCAAGGAAATCAAACGCATTGAAGCGATCATCTACTCGATGACCCCGAAAGAGCGGCATGATGTCACGCTGATCAATGGCAGCCGTCGCAAGCGCATTGCGCTTGGCAGTGGAACGCAGGTACAGGATGTAAATCGCCTGATCAAGCAGTTCACAGAGGTTCGCAAGATGATGAAGCAGATGAAAAAAATGCAAAGTGGTAAAAAGGGCCTGGGCGGCTTTAAAATGCCGTTCATGTGATTTTAATACATTATTTTTTGAAGGAGGTGAATTTCAGATGGCAGTTAAAATTCGTTTGAATCGTATGGGTGCAAAAAAGAATCCTTTCTATCGTATCGTAGTAGCTGATTCCCGTTCCCCGCGTGATGGTCGTTTTATCGAAATTTTAGGTAATTACGATTCCACAAAGGAACCGGCAGTTGTTAACATTGACGAAGCAAAGGTTCTTGAATGGATGAACAAAGGTGCTCAACCTACAGATACCGTTAAATCTTTGTTGAAGAGACAGGGTATCATGACTAAGTTTGATGAAGCAAAACGCGCGAAGAACTAAGAAAGAGGCATAAACAGACATGAAAGAACTTGTGGAAGTTATCGCCAAATCATTAGTACAGAATCCGGAACAGGTCGTGGTGGAGGAGAAATCCGATTCCAGCACGACTTTGTATGAACTTCATGTTGCACCGGAGGATATGGGTAAAGTTATTGGCAAACAGGGGCGCATTGCCAAAGCTATGCGCACGGTTGTCAAAGCTGCGGCTACCCGCGAAAATAAAAAAGTCACTGTTGAGATTATTTGAAAACTGCGGCAAAAAATCCATACTACGCAAGTAAGGATTATTGCCGCTGTTTCTTTATGGGTATAACATAAATACATATTTTGATGAAACGAGGCGTTATTATGGAAAGCATGACTTTAAGATGTCCGGTAACAGTAAAAGCGAAAGTTACTGAAGATTTGAAAAAGAATATAGCGGAGAAAATTCAAAACAATATTGAAAAGATTGATCTTGAACTGCAACAGATCGAACTTGATGCAAAGCGTGTATTGACTGAAGCTGAAGCTCAGGGTCCGCAGGCTGTAGCTGGCGTACGCCATCAGATCGAAGTAGAACGTCATAAGCGAATGGATGCCAGACAGCAGTTGCTTGCCAAGGCACAGGAAACGGAAAACCTTGAAATCGGAGCGGAGATTATCCAAGGGACAATGGATCGCGTGGTTGAAGTAAAAGTTGGCGATAGCTTGCAGGAACTGGTCAACACTGAAATTCTGGTAGAAGACGGCAACATCATTGCCTTCCGCAGCTAATTTCATGGAAAAGATGATTGTCATCGGCAAGGTCGGAGCACCGCATGGCGTGCGAGGGGAAGTCCGCATTATTCCGCTCACGGACTTTCCGGATCGGTTTGATTCCCTGAAGAAAGCATATTTGGAAGAAGAAGAGGTTACCATTACCTCGGTTAAACACAATAAACAGTTTGTGATTCTTAAATTCAAGGACATGGATGACCGTGAGGCCGTGGCCGCACGAAATGGTCAGCTTCTCAAGGTGAAACGCTCCGAGGTAGCACCGCTTGGTGAAGGCGAATACTACGGATTTGATATTATCGGATTGGAAGTATATGATGCGCAGGCTGTACATATAGGTCAGGTTGTGGAAATCCTTAAGACCGGCAGCAATGATGTTTATGTGGTCGGCAGCAAAGGCCGGGCGGAGCAGATCCTGGTGCCAGCATTAAAAACAGTGGTTACCTCAATTGATCTTGAGAATGGTAAAATGACGGTTACTTTGCCGGAAGTGGATGAATAAGCATGCGGATTGATATTCTTTCCTTGTTTCCCGAGATGTTTGACGGTCCGTTTGGGCACAGCATTGTCAAGCGGGCGATTGACAATAATATTCTTGATATTTTTGTTACGAATTTTCGTGATTTTGCCTATGATAAACATAAGCAGGTTGATGATTCTCCCTTTGGCGGCGGCAGCGGCATGGTATTGAAGCCAGAACCATTGTTTCGTGCCGTGGACCATATCAAGCAGACCACGGATTATCAAGAGCGGCGTGTGCTCTTGATGTGTCCGAGCGGAAAGCCATTTACCCAGGAGAAGGCACGTGAACTGGCAGGTTATCAGCAGCTCATCTTTATCTGCGGCCATTATGAAGGCTTTGATGCCAGGATTGCCGATACGCTGGCTGATGAAAGCCTGTCGATTGGCGATTATGTGTTGACGGGCGGTGAACTGCCGGCAATGGTCATGGTCGATGCCGTGGCAAGAATGCTGCCGGGGGTACTTGGTTCGGCTGATTCAGCGCCGACGGATTCCTTTTACGGGGGACTCTTAGAGCATCCGCAATATACGCGTCCGCGCGAGTATGAGGGTCTTGAGGTACCGGAGGTTTTATTATCGGGGGATCACGCCCGGATTCGTGCCTGGCGCCGGGAGCAGTCACTGCGCATTACGCTGCGCCAACGGCCGGATTTGCTGGCAGCTGCCGACCTCGGTGAAGAGGATAAAAAAATTCTGCAAAAACTCAAAGCTTCGGCTGACAATCTATAAATTTGTCATAAAAGATTTGAATTGTCACGGGCTTTGTGATATAATTCTATAATATCTGGGCGGTCCTCTGAGTAATGACTATAAGATTTACCATGAACGTCTAAATAAGGAGGAAACATACACATGAACATTATTCAAGCTTTAGAACAAGAACAGCTCCGTTCTGACATTCCGGTATTCGCACCTGGTGACACAGTACGTGCTCACGTAAAGGTTGTCGAAGGTACGCGCGAACGTATCCAGATGTTTGAAGGCGTTGTTATTGCTCGTCAGGGTACAGGCGTCCGTGAAACATTTACAGTAAGACGTATTTCTTACGGTATTGGTGTTGAACGTACTTTCCCGGTACATTCCCCGAGACTTGAAAAGATCGATGTTGTGCGTAAAGGTATTGTCCGCCGGGCAAAACTTTACTATCTGCGCGCTCTTACGGGTAAAGCTGCTCGTATTAAAGAAAAACGCTGATAAAGGTGATAGGGACTGGGGACAGTCCCTATTCTTTTTATTTGGCAGGAGGCTGAGTTATGAGTAATTCACTTGGTGAAGAAGTTAAAGACTGGGTCGTTTCTATATTAGTTGCCGTCGTATTGGCGTTTTTTATCCGCTACTTTATTGTGGAGCTCTATCTAGTCGATGGACCATCCATGCGCCCGACGCTGCTCAATCAGGAACGACTGGTAGTAAATAAATTTGTCTATCGCTTCCGGGCTCCGGAACGCGGCGAAGTGCTGGTGTTCCGGTATCCACAGGATCAGAGCCGTGATTTCATCAAACGCGTCATTGCTGTACCGGGTGATACCATTGAAATCAAGGATGGACGCGTATTCGTCAATCAGCAGCTGATGAACGAACCGTATATACTGAGCCAGACCCGTGGCGATTATCCGCTGTCAACGGTGCCTGAAGGCCATATTTTTGTTATGGGTGATAACCGGAACAATTCTGAGGACAGCCGCTTTGCGGATGTAGGCTTTGTGCCGTTCAACCTGATCAAGGGCAAGGCCATATTGGTTTTCTGGCCGTTCGATCATTTAAAAACGTTACCATGAGATAGACCGCCGGTATAAATCTATATCGGCGGTTTTTTGTCACGGAAACGTTATAGATTTCTATCATTTTGCAAAGATGGCTATTTTTATTAAAATTAAAAAAGATCTATCTTGGGATGCAGGGGGATAATTGCAATCCAAGATAGATCTTTTTATTTTGAAATAAAATTATTTGCTTGTTGTAGTCTGTGTGGCCGAAGCTGCTGCTATAAGTTGTTTTTGCAGGGTTAATATCTTTTGTGCGGCCTGTAATTCCTGGCTAAACAATGAATCCGGAACTACCATAATCTGCGTAATGTTGAGACTGCTCGTATTTGTTGCAGTTGTTGTTGTGGAGGTGGTACTGGTTGTCGTGGATCCACTGCTATTTTCTATAGAATAAACAGAGTTTCCGTCGACATCATAATATTCGATATGAATCGGTGCGTAATAGACAATATTATTTTCGGTAAAGAATTTACCAAGCTCAACCGAATAGGATAGGCTGCTTTTTAAATCAACACCGGCTTTTTGCAGAAGCTGTAAATTTTTTTGATTTTCATAATTACTCTTGTAATAATTTTTTGTCCAGATATAAATGGTATCGCTTTTTTCATACGTATTATTTTTATCAAAAAAGACATCAACGGAATCCAGGGATTTTACGAGTTGCCAGCTGCTGGCTTGCAAGGCGTAACAGGGATTGGATAGGATAGCCAGGGCTGTTATTAGAAGAAATAATTTTTTCATATAAGAATACCTCACTTTACTTTTGCTATAGCCATAAATTAGTTCCTATGTAATATTATAGTGTATTATTTTAAAATAGGAAGTAAATTTTTATAATATTTATCTTGCGTAAAAATCTAAGTATAAAAATAAAATATAACTGATAATACTGGATTTTAATAAAATATGTTGTACATGATTTTTTATATTTGTGTACAAAGTATTTTTGTTTTATGCCGACTTTTATGCTGTGACTTAAAACTATTTGTTAAAGCGAGAAGAAGCTAAAGTACAATGGGCGCCCCCTTTTTTTTAAGCTTATACGGAAGGTATATATTTTTCCTAAAGCGTACAGTTGTTGCTTTTGCGAAGTCAAGTCTTGATAGGGCAGCTTGTAAAATAAAAATAGAGAATAAAAAATCTACAGAGCGGTTTTTTGCTTTTTACAATATTATCACTTATAATAAGGAAGGTACGACGTCGCTCTAAAGGCGATGCCGATTTTTATTTGTCTACCAAATTTCTATATTTGTCTACGTTTTGTCTACCAATGTCTACATTTTCGCACGACGATTATAAAATATTAAAAAAGACAATATAAGAAAATCAAGTCATAAAATAATAAAATCCCTTATAAATCAAGGGGTCATAAAAGGACGATAAGAGAAATGGAAGAAATAAAAAAAGATATACCCACGGTTCAATGGTTTCCGGGGCATATGACCAAGGCGCGGCGCCTGATTGTTGATAATCTGAAACTGGTTGACGTCGTGATTGTACTGCTCGATGCCCGGATTCCCTACAGCAGTGCCAATCCGATGCTGGCTGAGATTATTGGCAGTAAGCCTCATGCCATTGCCTTGAACAAGGCAGATCTGGCCGATCCGGAGATGACAAAAGCCTGGATTGAGCATTTTAAGGCCAAGGGTGTGAAAGCCATTGCCATCGATGCGATTACCGGCAAGGGCATGAAGCCGCTGGTAAAACTTGCCGAAGATCTGGCCCGGGCCAAGACGGAGAAACTCGTCAAACGTGGTGCCAATCCGCGGGCTGCCCGTCTAATGATTTTGGGTATTCCAAATGTGGGGAAATCCTCTTTGATCAATCGCCTGGCTGGAGCGGCGCGAACCAAAACGGCTGATAAACCGGGGGTAACCCGGGCTAAACAGTGGATTCGTCTCGGTACGAATCTCGAGCTGCTGGATATGCCGGGTGTTTTATGGCCGAAGTTTGAAGATATGACCGTCGGCTTAAAACTCGCCTTTACTGGTGCAATCAATGATGAGGTCTATGATCTCGAACAGGTCGTCCATATCTTTTTGACGACGATGCTTCGCGATTATCCGCAGCGCCTGCAGGAACGCTACAAGATCGCTGAACCGCTGCCGCTTGATGAGGAAGCGACACTGGAGATCATTGGGCGCAAGCGCGGTTTTCTGCTCAAGGGTGGATTGATTGACCTCGATAAGACGCGCAAGATCCTGCTCAATGAATTCAGAGCTGGTAAGCTTGGGCTGATCAGTCTTGACCAGCCGGTGGATATCGAGAAAAATCTATAATTTTTACAGGAAAACAGGTCCCCGTAACGAATTTCTTTTGTTATGGGGATTTTTATATTGAAATGGGTGAATTGGGTTAATGGATAATAAGAAGATGACGATAAAAGAAATAGAGTCTTTGTTTGCCAGTAAATGCCTGTCGGCAGCGGAGGTCGATTGCTTCCGCGAGGATGAGCGCAAGGCGGTGGGTCAAGTCATTCGCCGCTGGGAAAGAGCAGAGCAGGAAAAAGAGCGTGTCGATGCGCTCTATGAATATGAGCGTAGTTTTGAAGCGGAGGGGCGGACCTATATTGCCGGAGTTGATGAGGCCGGCCGCGGCCCGCTGGCAGGACCGGTGGTAGTCGCGGCGGTTATTTTGCCGAGCGGCTTGTTTTTGCCGAAAATCAACGATTCCAAAAAGCTGTCGCCGAAGGTAAGAGAAGAACTCTATGATAGGATCATTGCGCAGGCGGTAGTTGTTGAACGGGCGATTATTGATGCTGCGACCATCGATCGGGTAAACATCTATCAGGCCACGGTCAATGGCATGTACGATGCAATTTTTGGCCTGCAGCCGCAGCCTTCACAGGTGCTGATTGATGCCGTGCGCCTGGATCGCTTGCCCATGCCATCACTGCCGCTGATTAAAGGCGATGCGAAAAGCGCATCCATTGCGGCAGCTTCTATTATCGCCAAAGTCGAACGTGACCGCATGATGGACGAATATGACAAACTATATCCAGTATATGGATTTGCCCAGCACAAGGGCTACGGCACGGCGCAACACGTGGAAGCGTTGCAAAAATATGGGCCGTGTCCGATTCACCGACGCTCCTTTGAGCCCGTGAAATCTCTGTGCGAGGGATGACCAGGGAGGAATGCTAAGTGGCAATGGAGACAAATACGACCGGATTGGTAATTTCACCAATACCACAGGTGAAACCGGTAACCCAGGAGCCGATTACGCAAAAAGTCGGAGATACGGGGACAAGGTCGCCGTTTCAACAGCAGACAAATGTAAACATAAACAATTCGGTTGAGGATATGGCCGGGATTTTAGCCAAAGTGGCCTCGACGGAAACCATGGCTGAAAACCAGCTGCCGCAGGAACTGCAAAAGATGATTCAGACGATGATGCAGAATTCTTTTTCGCTTGACGCCACGCTGGCTCAAGGCGTGGGCAGTTCACTTGAAAGCCAGCGCTTTACGCTCGAACAGTTAAATACGCTGTCAAGAATGCTGACGCAGCTGGGGTCTATGGCGGAACAAGGAAGTATTGCGCCCTTAAGTGACAGCCTGCAAACGCTCCTGAGTAGCCTCAAGATACTCGATGGTGCTGACGGAAAGATATTAAATCCCGTAAATCTCAACAAACTGGCATTTCAGCTGCTTGACAGCAAAGAATTTTCCAGTTTGGATCCACAGCTGCAGCAGCTTTTGACCTCGGCTGCCGGGATGATGAATTCTTCAGCCGCGCCAGCAGGACAGACATCCGGGACTATGACGGCGCTAAAGCAGCTTATGCAGTTTTTTATGCCAACACCGGTGGAAACTTCGGAGCCGGCAGCAGTGCCGGCAAATGTTGCCCAGTCGCAGCAGCCAGGGAGCGGACAAAATGCTACAACCGCTGGCAACGGACCTGCGCAGCCGGGAACCTCGCAGCCGGGAGCATCGCCGCAGACGGCGAATCTGACGGGCGGGGCAGCTTCCTCCCCGCAGCCAGGAATGGGGCAGCCTTTGCCTGATCCCGCAGCGGGAAAAATGCCTGAGGGACAAATGCAGCCGTCTAACCTACCGGCCAATCAGGCGGGTGAAAGCCAAAACGGCGGGAAGGAGTTGCCGGCGAATGCCGCGCAAATGCAAAATTCATCAGGCGGATCGTCTGGGCCGGCGATGACGTCCGGTCCGCAAAATCAAGGGGAACTGCCAGGACAGCAAAATACAGCGGCGGCACAAGCTAAAGCGGGATTAAATCAGCAGCTGCCAGCAAATCAGCAAAACAGCGAAACCTCGCCGCCCGCAGGACAGCCCCTGCCAGGGCAAAATGCACCGGCAGCAGCGGCAAATCCCATGACGACGCGGATGATGCCGCAAAACAATCCGGCAAATCAGCCTGGCATGCAGCCGGGGCAGACGACAACTGGGAGTAATACTACGATGCCTGGCGGGGCCGGTGCTGCGCCGCAGGCACCTGCAGCGCCCCTGCAAAACACACCGCAGACCATGCAGGTTATGAAGGACCTTGCCGGACTGCTGCTGCAAAATACCGAAACCAGTGAGCAGGATGCCACGTTGCTGAAAAACTTTGTCAATGGGACCCAGAAGATGATGTCCGAACAGGATGCCCGGCAGCTCCAGAATCTGATTCGTCTCAGTGAAAAAAATATTCCGGCCTCGGTCCAACAGGCTGCTCAAAAAGAGAATCTGCCCGATCTGCCGAAGCTGTGGAGCTTTGTCCAGCTTTGCGATCTCAGTGAACTTAAGGAAATGCAGAGCCAGCAGCTTAAAAATGCCGGCAAGCATGTCAGTGATTTTGCAACTGTCCTGCGCCACACGATGCCGAATGATAATGTGAATACAGAAAACCAGCGCTCGATGAGCTTTATGATGCCGCTTTATGTCGGTGAAAATGAGAAGAGCTATCCGACCTATGTGCATGTTTATGATGAACGCAAAAAAGACAATGAGAGCGGTGAGGATGCCAAGGAAACCTGGATGCGCCTGTGCCTGCTGACAGAGAATATTGGTGCGGTGGAAATGGTATTCAGGCTCTATGAAAAACAGAATCTTAATGTCCGGCTGGCTTTTTCCGATGAGCAGGCGACAGCCTCCTTTCGGCAGTATATACCGGAATTTAAGGCGAGTTTTGAGGCCTCTCCGCTGGTGCTGACAGATTTAAAAGTATCGACGATTGGTAGTAAATGACGATGATAAATATAGATAATATACGTGATGTGGAAAATGAAGAAGTAAAAAAAGAAGAAGTTGATCTCGATAAGCGAGCAGTGGCCCTGCGTTATAAAAAAGATGAGGATGTTGCCCCGAAGGTGATTGCCAAGGGCCGCGGCTATGTGGCTGAGAGCATCCTGCAGGCAGCGCAGAAGGCGGCCGTACCGGTTTATCAGAATAAGACCCTGACCTCGATGCTGATGGCCCTTGAGGTTGATCGGGAAATACCGCCGGATCTCTATTCGGCGATGGCGGAAGTACTGGCTTATGTCTACCGGATGGACAAAAAAGCCCGGCCAAAGATTCACCTGTAAAGAGGGAGCTTATGAATACAAAGGTGCTGGGAGATGCCGGTGAAACGCTGGCAGCAGAGTATCTGCAAAAAAAAGGCTGCAGAATTCTCAAGAAAAAATTTAAGGCCGCCGGCGGGGAAATCGATCTGATCGTTTGTGACGGCGATACCCTGGCCTTTGTTGAGGTAAAATCGCGCCGCTCCACGTTCTTTGGGTCAGCGGCAGCTGCGGTTGACCAGCATAAGCAGCAGAAGATTGCCCGGACGGCTGAGGCCTACTTACAGCAACAGCGCTCTGATCGCTACTGTCGCTTTGATGTTGTTGAAGTCTACTGTAAAACTCCTGACAGCATCAGAATTAACTGGCTGAAAAATGCCTTTGAAATGGATTGAAAAGAGAGGGTCAATATGCGGGTTATAGTGGGAATAACCGGAGCCAGCGGCTCTGTGTACGGAATTCGATTGATGGAGGTCCTGCGCGAGGCCGGCTGTGAGGTGCATGGAGTCGTGACCAACAGCGGCTGGCAGGTGTTGCAGCATGAATGCGGACTGGATCGCGAGGCCCTGCGCACTCGGGTGGATGTGCTGCATGAAGTCGACAACATCGGCGCTACTATTGCCAGCGGGTCTTTCAGAAATGAGGCGATGGTCATTGCGCCTTGCTCGATGAAGACGCTGGGATCGATTGCCGGGGGGATTTCCGACAATCTCCTGACGAGGGCCGCGGATGTCACCATGAAGGAGGGGCGAAAGCTCGTGCTTGTGCCAAGGGAAACTCCGGTGCATGCGATTCATCTTGAGAACATGCTGAAGCTGGCACGCCTTGGGGTGAGAATACTTCCGGCCAGTCCGGCTTTTTATCATAAGCCCAAGACCATGCAGGATCTGATTGATATGATGGTCGGCAAGATCTGCGATGCCATCGGCGTCGACAATGATTTGTTTGCCAGATGGCAGGGAAATGAATAAACAGGGGGGAACTTTGTGTTTGCTAAAACTTATGGTTCGACAACCCTGGGCGTCAATGGGGTACTGATTGACGTCGAGGTGGATGTTTCACGCGGCTTGCCGCGCTTTGATATCGTCGGTCTGCCTGATGCAGCGGTGAAAGAAGCAAAGGAACGTGTAAGGACAGCAATAAAGAACTCAGGAATAAGGCTCCAGCAGGGAAAAATCACAATTAATTTAGCGCCGGCGGACATCAAAAAGGATAGCTCAGGGCTTGACTTGGCGATGGCTGTCGGCCTTTTGTCCGCTCAGGGGGTCATTTTAGCGGCAAATTGCCAAAAGAGCTTATTTGCCGCTGAGCTTTCCCTGGAGGGGGAACTGCGCCCGATTCAGGGAATATTGCCAATGGCCGTCAATTGCCGCCGCTGCGGGATGGAGCGGCTGTTTGTCGCCAAGCAAAATGTTCGTGAAGCCTTGCTCGTCGACGGGCTGGAGGTCTATGCGGCGGAAAACATCGCCGAGCTTACCGCTTTTTTATCGGGGCAAGAACAATTATCCCCGGAAAAATCCGCGCCGGAACCGGTCATCGAATCGTATGGTGGTGAAAACGATTTCTCTGATGTGCAGGGCCAGTTTTTTGCCAAACGAGCCCTTGAAATTGCCGCTGCCGGCGGGCATAACGTGCTGATGATCGGCGCGCCGGGGGCTGGCAAGACCATGCTGGCGCGGCGGGTAAGCTCGATATTGCCAGCAATGTCAAGGCAGGAGGCGCTCGAGGTTACGAAGATCTACAGCATTGCCGGGCTGCTGGGCCGTAATGCCGGCCTTATGGACAGCCGGCCGTTTCGCAGCCCGCATCATACCATATCCTCCGCCGGCATGATCGGCGGAGGCACAATCCCCAAGCCCGGCGAGGTGACCCTGAGCCATAACGGCGTACTGTTTCTCGATGAACTGCCGGAGTTTGGCAAGTCAACCCTTGAGGTCCTGCGCCAGCCCCTGGAGGACGGGGAAGTATGCATATCCAGAGTGCATGCATCCTTGTCCTTCCCCGCGCAATTGATGCTGATTGCGTCGATGAATCCGTGTCCGTGCGGCTTTCAAGGCGATGCTTCCCATGAATGCATCTGCAGCCCCAGTGAAATCAAGCGCTATACAAAGAAAATATCCGGTCCGCTTTTAGACCGGATTGATATCCATATCCAGGTGCCGCGCGTTGAGTACAAGGACCTGGCAGAGCCTGTTCCCGCTGAGTCTTCGGCCGTGATTCGGGCCAGGGT
Organism: Selenomonadaceae bacterium; assembly: GCA_963678095.2. Lineage (GTDB taxonomy): Bacteria > Bacillota > Negativicutes > Selenomonadales > Selenomonadaceae. The sequence goes on from CAXXXP010000001.1 coordinate 435,985, forward strand.
AGAGGCGGCCCGAGGACTGCAAACGGAGCGGCTGGCAAAATATAAGATTTTCAGCAATGCGCAGATGCACCATGCCCAGCTGAAAAAACTCTGCCCGCTGTCAGCGGCAGCGCAAACACTCTTGAAGCAGGTCTTTGAAAAGCTCAGTCTCAGTGCCCGTTCCTACGACAGGGTAATCAAAGTCGCTCGCACCATTGCCGATCTTGAACAGGAGAACACGATAAACGATCGTCATATCGCCGAAGCCATCCAGCTGCGCGGTGACATCGGGCTGCATGGGCAATGAAAAAGAGATATAAATATAACGAAATGTGCCGGACGATAAAAAGTGATTGTAAAAGGCCGTATGTAGCAGAGTATAAAATAATTATTGTGCTGAAAATAAAATCATAGGGAAACGTGGATACAAAGCAAGCCCCACGACGTCTGTTTTCGTGGGGCTTCTTAGAAAAATATTTAAAAAAAAACTATAGGTGAATAGGTCAATATAATAAGTGAGGGGATTTCGTGAGGGTTCAAAGGTCTCGGGGCTGGCATTTAGATAGCGTTGTTCAAGGGTTATATTCTGTTGGGTTACTAATAGCCGCTTTGTTTATAATGGTTCTAGGTTTTTGGGGGATTGACTGGTTGATTGAATCGCTATCCAGCCCTAAACCAGTTTATATATTTTTCTTTTGGTTCCAACTCGTTTTTTGTCTTTTAGTGATACTTCTTGTGTGTAGACTGCCATATAAAGGGGAAGGGGGCACTAAACTATTTATACTAACGATATTAATTGGTGGCTATATGATTTTTCTCGGCCCTATGGTTATGGACATCCCGAATTTATTAATGGGGCAGTATCAGTCGGTTGAAGGACAACCCGAAAAAGTATGGAAGCCCCAGAAATCATTGACTCATCATGTTTCTATTGGCGGGAAAGACATCGAATTTGTTATGGGAACTAAATTGCGAGAAAAAGAAAACAGACAAAAATATTATCAGGTGGAATATTTGCCTCATAGTAAATATGCTATAGATGTGAAAGAACTAGAACAATAGAAGGGTTCGTTGTTTATATAGAGTTTATAATGATTGTAGTTTATTTTTCGAAAATGAGGACCCTTTATTTTTTATCAGGTATATGTTTCATATCGTAAGATTCATGATAAACGACTATTATACAGTATAATCTACTGGAAGGGAGTGGTATATGATATTGCAAGGAAGATTAATCGGAGTCGTAAGTAGTATTTTTTTGATCGTTGGATTTTTAGCTAATACCGCTTATGCGAAAAATAATGATGAAATTACTTATTTACCGAATTGGGCAGTTGGTGACTCGGCATCATATAAGTTAGTGCAAAAGTCAACAAAATGTAAGTATTCTGTGACTTCGCATGTTAATATCAAGGTTATAAAAAAAAACAGGGCAGGGTATGTTTTGGAATGGATACTTGGCGATATGGAGTGCAGTCCCGAATATAACGAGCTACCTATGGAAACGCAAGCATCACTAGATACTTTGGCGAAAATTGAGGGCGAAAAGGTCGTAAGATATAGAACAAATAATAATGGAGTTTTTCAGGAGATAGTAAATGTAGATGAAATTCAAACCGCGGCGAATAGATCATTAGATGTTTTTTTGAATAGATGTCCTGAAGGGCAAGAAAAGGAAAAATTGAAAGATATAAGACAAAAGATGATGCAGAACGGGGCATTTATAAAGAGCCCTTCAAAGGAATTAGCAAGTTTACATAGCGATTTTATATGTGGGAGAAGCTTCCAGAATGGACAAACTTATTCAGCCGAAGTGCAAATACCAAATATATTCGATTCCAGTTTACCTGTTGAGGGAACGATGAGTTTATTAGCATCGCATGATGGAAATGTAAATCAATATAAAATAAGCAATCTTTTTAACAGGGAAACAGTTATAAAGAGTGTATCATCAATGCTACGAATGGTTTCGGGGAATACTTTGGATGTTAAGTTAAAGGAATTTGAACAAGCAGTTCAAGATTCGGAACTAGTTGATAATTATCAGATCACTATTTTAGATGGTGAAAATTGGATTGAACAATGTAGTTTTGAAAGAAAAACGACAGTACAAGGGAAAGTAGCAACAGAAAACTTTATAATTACCAGAGAAAGAGAGTAGAAAATTAAAACGGTTTTACCATAAGGTATTTCGCATAATAAATCATCCGGATATATTTGAAGAAAAGCAGAGTTTGAATATATATTAGAAATATTTGATTATTGCGGCGGCTGAGCGCATAGCAATATGCTTTTCAGAGCCAGTTTGCTTGATGGTAACAAAAATCTAATATGACCGGCAGAGCCATCCATCCCAAATAGACAAGAAGGCTCTGTCAGCCAGAACTAATTTTACTCAGATTCCTCAGCTAGACGCTGACGCATAGAAACGTCGCCATGGATTTCCATAATATTGGAGCCTGGGACAATGCGATCGAGGATAGCATCTGCGATGGCGCCACCACCTAATTGATCATGCCAGCCTTTGATGGCGAATTGGGAGCAAAAAATAGTCGAAGCTTGGCCGGAGCGGCGCTCTAACAGTTCCAACAGGCTTCGCTGCTGATTCTCATCAAGGGGAATCAGCAGAAATTCATCCAGAATGAGTAGCCGAACCATCTGACATTTTTTCATGAACTCCATTTGCTGATACTTTACCTCAGCGCTGGCGTACTCAGCAAAGAAATCCGGCAATCGCACGTACCGTGCTTTGTAACCAGCATGGCAAGCATTGACACCAAGCGCGTTAGCCAAAAACGTCTTGCCACTTCCTGTGGCGCCGACGAAGATAACATTCCGTTTCTTGTCGATATAACCGTTGCTGCGTAGTGCCCGAATCATTTCGCGATTTAAGTGACGATCAGACAGATATTGAATATCTTCCAGATCAGCATGTTCGTTGGGAAACTGTGCCTGATGAACCAAGCGCTTGAGCTTATTGTTCAAGCGGATATCGGCCTCATGGTCGACAATGAGGGAAAAACGCTCGTCAAAGGACATATTGGCGTAGTCCTCAAGATGATCCATTTGATCCAGATAAGTCCTAGCCATAACAGAGAGACGCATCTCCTGCAGCTTGCGGATGGTTTCATTCGTCATGATGACCACCTCCATAGTAAGCTGCTCCTCTGACGAAAGCATTCGGATTGCTCTGCGAAGGCGTTACCTTCTCAATTTTTTGATCCTGCTTTGTCAGCAAGATGTTATGGATGAGCTTATAGTTTGGGACAGAAATCTTTTTTAAGGCTATGGCACATGCTGCTTCAAGTCTGTCCACGCCATAGGTTTCAGCAAGTTTTAAAAGTGACAGGCAGCCTTTGTAGGCTTGCTCTTCCACCCGGTAGCTGGCCAGTTGCTTTTCCACGACATTAATTACTGAAACGCCGCACTTTTGGGCCCAATGGCGAAAACGATTGGCATCCCATTGGCTGTAAAGCTGATGATTTAGCGGCATATGTTCTGTGATGGTAGAATACTGGCCGCGACGGCCAATAAGTCGTTTATGACTGGCAATTCGCCTCCCTTCATAGTAGATTTCAAGCAGTTTATTGCTAAACCGGATGTCAACCCGCTTGCGTACAAACGTATGCGGAACCGAGTAGTTCTGATAGTCCAAAGTGATATGGTAATTCAGCTGAACCGTGGCCTTTCGCCATTGCGCATACTCATAGGGGAATTTGGGCAAAAGCTGAAGGAAAGGGAGCTCCTCCGTATGGAATACGGAACTGCGTGAACCGTCCTTTTTCTGAAAAGGTGCTTCATTCAAATGGTCCAGTTCCTCGCGGATGGACATATTCATCTCGTACAGGTCAAAGAACTTGCGATTACGCAGCTTCGCAATGATATGAGTGGTAGCTTGGCCAACACTACCTTCAACGGCCGCCTTATCCTTTGGAGCCAGAACTCTGGCAGGCAAAAGCACCATGTTGTAATGATTGGCCAGCTCCTGATAGGAACGGTTAGCGATTGGATCCTCATGCTTACGGTTTTGCAAAATGCCGGTTTTCAGATTGTCTGAAACAAGCAGGCGTGTCGCACCGCCAAGAAAATCCAACAGATGGATATGTGCCTGAATCCAGGATTCCTCTTTCATGTCGCGGCAGGCCTCGGCATAGCAATACATACTAAACGGCAAGGTAGCGACAAAAAGATACACCTTTGTCACGGCGTCTGTTTCTGGATTGTATAGGGGCAGCGTGGTGCCAGCCCAGTCGACCATGAGACGTTCACCAGGCTTGTGATGAATATGCATGGTGAGACGATGCAGGTCAACATAGTCGCGGTAACGCTTACAGAACTGCGAATACATGAAATACATCTTTTTTGTCTGCTGACAGTCAGCCGCATACTCATCCCAAAGGAGTTTCAGTGTCACGCCGCTTTTCAGCAGTTCCTTATGAATGCGTGCGTAATCTGGCTGAACCTGTACCGGCAGGGCCACATCTTCAGGAAAGAGGTGACGATGTAATGTCTCAGAATCCATATGTCCCACAGCAGCAGCTTCCAGCTGCTGCTCGTGGCAGGCCTTAACGATTTTAGCCACCGTGTTGCGGGATATCCGAAGGGCCGCAGCTATTGTGCGTTGGCTGTCTCCTTTGAAAAAGTGAGCCAGTATTTCCTTCTCGTTTGCCATAAGTAACACATCCTTTTAATAAACATGTGGATGATTCCACATGTCCATTGTACAGCGACACGAAGTGGCTCTCTACAGCATATTCAAAATTTTTCAAGGATGGCTCCGTACTTCGGAATGAGTGGCTCTCGTTAGGATATGACTCGGCTCTCAAGGGGCGGAATACTCAATATTAAAAGTCTTGCAGCAAGAGACCGTATTTTAAATAGAATCCGTATTGTCTTGCATAGGCTATAGCCTGAAGTTGATAAAAAAGAAACGCCTTTCGGCATTATTTGCAGGGATGCCCCATGTAACACTATTAATGTATTTAGCATAACTGTTGCACAGTAAGATGTTTATCGCAATAATAAGTATATACTAAACATCAATACCATATTTATTTTTACCGGGGCTGCCTTTTTTGATCGTTAAATATGCTAAAAATATAATGCCGTAAAAATTTTTAAGAGAAGAATAGAACTGTGACTTAAAAAAAGTTGCCGGAGAATTGATAAGATAAGAAAGTATTCCTACAAAAAGCATTGGTATTAGGACTAATATTATTGCTAAAATAGGCCACGCAGGCTTATCAAGGTCATATAGTCTTCTGACGATCAAAGACAAAATAGATAAATTTGGTAATATAGATAATATAGACATTGTAAGAACCATAAAAGTGTTATCAAAATGATGAATTAAAAAAAATGAAATAGTAGATAAAACAAAGGATATAATACCGACTAAGATCATAGATCTAATAAACTGTTTTCGGTTGATTCGTCCCTTACAGGAAAAGTATTTTTCAACTGGATTTGTAAATATAATAAACACATCCTTGTTTTTGATTTTGGATACAATCTATCACTTTTTTATAAACTTTCATTTAGAAATATGAAAAACTGACTTTCAGTCAGTAGATATTTAATCACTGCCGAGGTTAAATTTTATCATATTTTGGTAAAAAAATCCTTGGGACGTGGGGCTGATTATTTTGAGCAACAAAACAATATATTGCCAATATGCCAAAAAAGAAGCGTCCCCGGTGTCTTCATTGAGGGTGTCCTCTACACTTTGCTTAACCAAGGATTTCAACTCAGTTTTGATTAAATTCTCGTTTAATTGTATAATGTTTTCAGACATGATTCTCGTCTCCTTTGTGGGTTTGGTTTGGCGACTTAATTTTAACAAAGGACGAGAGTCATGTCTTTATTTGTTTTTGCGAAAAATATTATATCTTATCAACTCAAAGTCATTGATTCACGGATAAAAATAATCTAGTGATTTTACTTTCTATGGATGGTGAAACATCATACTCGATTAATGCATTTACTTGGATGACCTTTCCCTTTAAAGACTCAATAAAAGGATTAACATTGTTCTGATGTTCTCTATCGACTTTAAAGGTATATTTACCGAGTGGGATGGTGGAGTTGGAAATAACTTCAAATTGCCCTGAAAAATTTTCAGCAGAATAGGATTTTACTAGTCCGGAAATATTTAGAGGTATATTGGAAATGACCTTATTGCTCTGAAAAAGACGAGCATTTTTATCAGTTATGCTTATTTTATCATCATTAACAGTGTTGGATGATATTAGGAATTCACCTTCGCCCGTTGATGAAAAAGTATTGGCAAGACGACGTAGAGACGGGCGTATAGCTTGTGCGATATGAACGATGTCCGAGGATACAATAATATTGTTCCCGTTTTCGGTATACGTATAGTTTATAACGGTATTTGGTGAGTCAATCACGTTGATCGTTGGAGGCGTACTCTTCTTAGTTTCAGTAAGTATCTTATATAAATATTTAAATGCAGTAAATGTAGCAGACATTATAAATTTCGGATCAATTGTTTGGGTTATGGCTAATGATTGTTGAATTGTAAAGGCTGTTAATCCGGCTGTAAAAATAATAGATCCACGCTGAACATCATGAGCAACAAGTTTAAAATTGCTACGCTCTAGAGGACTTATTTTTTTGTGCCCAGTATAATGACAGTAACTTCTATCAAAAATTGATTGAATGTTGATTAGAGCTATACCGAGTGTGTGGAGATCAATAGCATCTTTGGTCATAGGTCCATTCATTGAAATAGTCAAATCTGAAGATGTGGTATTCATGAAATGATTCACTCCTTTGAAGTTAGTTATTCCCTTAAAAACATATTCGTGGGAAGAAAATAATTACCTGCAAGAAAGGTGGTGATGAAAATGCATAATGACAAATTTTACAAATTATACAGTGAGGACGTTTCTTTTTTGGCAAGCAGGTAATTTTTTTACATGGCGCTCGCATATTCTTTTAAAAATTTTACAAGAATATGCGAGCGCTATGTGTCTTTCTGGGCGAATATAATATCAAGCAAGCGGCTATATTTGAAAAACAAAATGTGGACTCAGTCAACATATTATAGTATGATGGTAAAACGGAGGGGATGTAGATGGAGGAAGAGAGACTTATAGCATCGATGCGTGAGTTTAATCGCTTTTATGCCCGTGTCCTGGGGGCTTTTGATCAGTATGCACTAGGTACGAGCTATTCGCTGGCACAGGCAAGGATACTCGGTGAACTGGGCCGTAATAGAGGGTGTACAGCCAACAGTATGGCAGTTTATCTCGATATGGACCGAAGTTATGTCGCGCGGATTGTTGCAAGCTTTGAAAAAAATGGACTCTTGGAAAAGCGTGGAACAGTAGAAGACTCCCGTAAGAAATGTCTGTGGTTGACAGCTGAGGGGGAAAAGCTTTATCAGGAATTCGAGGAAAAATCAGATGAGAAAATCCGGAATCAGCTGCAGGGCGTTGATGCCAGTAAATGGTCTTGTCTTGAGCAAGCCATGCAGCAGATCCATCGGATTTTAAGTGAGGCTGACGCAGATGGAAGGCATTGAAATCCGGCTCGCATATGATGTTCTTGAAGATATACGGGACATTTTTCAGGAATATACGGGGTCTTTACAGGTAAATCTGGATTTTCAACAGTATGAGGACGAGCTGCAGGAGTTGGATAAGAAATATGCTATGCCGCAGGGCCGTATCTATGCAGCTTATGTGCAGGAAAAGTTGGCCGGGTGCCTTGCGTTTCATGCTTTGTCAGAACGGGCCTGTGAATTTAAACGGCTTTATGTGAAACCATCATTTCGGGGACAAAAGATAGCACAGCAGCTCATGGAACGGGCTATATGCGATGCACGAAAGATCGGCTATCGTCATGTGTACTTAGACACGTTGGCATCTTTAAAGCCTGCTATCGATCTTTATGAGAAAATTGGCTTTGAGCAGATTCCTCCATATTATGCAAATCCTTTGCCGGATGTTCGCTATTATAAATTGAATTTGTGACGGGGGTTGAAACTATGTTTTTGGAAGTTTTTGTTATAGGCATTTTAACCGGCATGTCGCCTGGACCGGATTTCTTGATGGTGATGCGCAATAGTTTGACCCATGGAAAGAATATCGGCATTGCAACGGCTGGCGGGATTGGTGCTGCCTTGATTTTTCATGCGACCTATACGGTTTTAGGGTTGACGCTGGTCATTCAATCCTATATTTGGTTATTTGAAATTTTGCAAGTTTTAGGTGCTGCGTACTTGGCGTATCTGGGTATAGGGGGGATTCGGTCGTTGTTTCAGGCACAAAAGCTGGCGCTTACCACGGAAACTGAGCCTCCGGTAAAAACCAAAAACCTATGGCAGGGTTTTAAGAATGGCTTTTTGTGCAACTTGTTGAATCCTAAAGCATTTTTGTTCTTTTTAGGGATTTTTTCGCAGCTCTTTTCTCCGGATACGGCTAAATGGATCGAATGGATCTATGCTTTCGAAATTGTTTTGGCGACGAGCCTGTGGTTTGTTTTCCTGTCGGTATTTATTTCCATCGATTTTTTTCGGCGGATATATGAAAGGACACAGAAGGCGATCGATGGTATATTTGGCGGGATCTTGATGTATTTTTCTTACCGGATTGTCAAAGATGTTTTTTGATAGAATAGTTCGATTTTTGAATGTGTGGAAAAGGATATAATGAATGTGCAGGCTTTTTTGAGGTTTGGTGATTTGGTAATCTTATCAAAGGCAGTGCGGCATATGGACAATATAGAAATACCCTATAGGGACACCATTCTAATGGTTTTCCTATAGGGTATTGTTGTATAAATTATAGATTTTGGGAGTTCATTTTTAATATAGAATATGCTACTTATAAGTTATCCATGTTGGTTAGTCGTGTTTTTTCAGACTGATACGTATTGATGAAGTCGGCATAAGAATTTTGAACCTTTGTATTAATGGTATTTGCTTCAGTATATTTTTTTTGTGCATTGGAAAGATTGGAATTAAATTCGATTTGGGCCGCAGCATTCATTTGATCACAATACAGCAAAGAAGCAGTAAGAACTTCACTGAATTGACGTTTGAGAGCTTCTGTTCCTTTTGGAGCGTTTAAACGGTCAATTTCACTGCGGATACCTAGGCGGAAAGAGCGGGCCGATTGAAGTGCCTGAAAATAATCAAACCAAGTGTAGCCGCCGTTGCGGATATTTCCTAGGAGTCCGCTTAAATCTGTTTTTGCTCCGTCATAGCGCTGGATAATAGCATCTGTTTTCTGAAAAAATGTGTTCATTAGGGCCAAGCGATCCAGTTTGTCTTTGTTGATTTTTCGCTGTTCTTCGACAAAGAGGGTTAAATGATGTGGAAGCAGTGACATATCATTGCTTAGAGAAAAATTAGTATTAGGCACCTGTATCTGACCTGCAAGGGAGGTTGCCTCATCCACATTTTCTTTTAAACTGTTTAAAACATTGTCCGTTCCACTGTCTAAAGGCTTGGTGATGATCAGACAGGTTTCTTCCAAAATCGAACTTTCTTTATTCAATAAATTTATGAGGTTTTTATGCTGTTCAGCATATTTTTGTAATGGATGGCTATGGGAAAAATCTTTTTCAACAGAATCTATATTGTTTTTTTGCTCTTGCAGCTGCTTTTGCAAATCAGCAGTTTTTTCTCGAGTTAAAGTATCAGGTTTAATATTGCTGGTAAGCAAATCGTTTGCGGTTTCAATTTTTCTCGCTGCTTCAGCGTATTGAGCGAGATAATGACTTTCGCTTACAAAATTAAAATAATAATAAGATCCAAGGCCCGTGATTAGCATAAGAATGAGTAAGCTTATGATGTATTTTGCATAAGGGGATGAAGACCAGATCTGTAATTTTTGGGCTAGAACGGAGGAAGGTTGATTACTTTTTCCGCATTGTTTACAGAAATTGGCTTCAGCAGAATTTTTGGTTTGACAATGGGCGCAGATCCATTCCTTTTTTCGTTCACATTTCGTTCCACAATTTGGACAAAATTGTGCAGAGTCATCAATATCTGTATTGCATTTTGAACATTTGCTTGTCAAGAAAATCGCTCCTTTTATAATGGTAATTTTATCCATTGTAATTATACATCATATGTTTTTGTAAAACCATGCCCTAACATAAATACGTCCGCAAAAGCAAAAAGAAAAATGGCATTAATTCCAATATCTCATTGTTCCATTTATTTTAGATAATGATGGCTTTGGTAAATATTTTTGACAATGGACTGCAGCAGGTTTTTGGCAAACAGGTTATTTTTTATATAGCTGGCGGGCTTCTTCTAAAAATCTTACAAGAACAGGGGAGAGCCATTTGTCTTTGTGATAGGCAATTTGCGTAGAAACCGTAGGGGTCAGGCCCCAAAGGGGGATTTTTGTAAGCAGGTTGTTTTTTACTTCATAGTCGAGTGTGCTGTGCGGTAGGATGGTGACACCTACGCCGCTGATGACAAGTTCCTTGATTGCCTGGACGTTGTTGGTTGCAATGGTTGCGTGTGGCTGGATGTTTTCGGCTGTTAATACTTCATCGATCATATTTCGATAAAGGCAATTTTTTTCAGTGACAATGAGAGTTTCTGTCTGCAAGTCGGCAACTGTAACGCTTTTTCTTTTGGCAAAAGGGTGAGTGACAGGAACGGCCAAAGATACGGCTTCTGAAAATAAATGCTCGATGATTAACTCCATATAATCTAGTTTTTTGGTCAAAAAGAAGGCAATATCTATGGTGTTTTCTTTTAATTCCGTCCGGATTTCTTGAACCGATCCGAATTTTAGCCGGATATCCATAGTGGGATATTTCTTTATAAAGGATTTCAATAATAGGGGCAAAGCAGTAACACTGAACGACTGATTTGCCCCTATTGTGATTTTTTGATTGCTTTGCTGTTCCGTTGAAAAAAAGGCGGTTGCTTGTTCTGAAAAAGCTAAAATTTTTTCGGCATAATAAAGCAATTGTGTGCCTTCATTTGTGATTTTTACCATGTGGCCGAGCCGTTCAAATAATTTTACCTGCAAGTCGCTTTCCAGTATTTGAATATGCATTGTAACCGTTGGTTGTGCATAGCCGAGTAAAGCAGCAGCTTTGCTAAAACTTTGTGCATGGTATAGTGTTACGAATGTTTTGAGATGTTTGATGTCCATTTTTATCCCTCTGTATTATAAAATATAATAAATTGTATCATGAGTATCGATTTTACTTATATCTAAATACAGTATAGTATAAAAAGGAACATTGTTGCAAAGCTTAAAATTTCTAGGGGGGAGTGAAACTATGGATAGATCAGATATTGATTCAATAGCGATCCGGTTTACGGCAGAATCAAAAGGAAATTATATTTTAGACCAAGACATTCTTGGCAAAGAGTTTGTTGGTTTAAAGCTGTTTGAAGCCCCTTTGCTGGCGGTTGGCGAAGCCAGTGACCCGCTGTTTTTGGAGCTGAAAAAAGATACCGGAATCGGCAAGCATTTTCTTTTGCCGGCAGAATGGATGCCGGCAGCCGAGAGCGTCATAACGTTCTTTTTTCCGTTTACAGAGGCGGTCCGCCTGAGCAACCGTAAAAATAAAGCATGCCCGTCCCCGGAATGGCTGTATGCCAGGATCGAGGGGCAACGATTTATCAATCAATTTATTTTGCAGCTGCAAAAAGAGTTGACCGAAAATGGGTATGAAAGTGTGATTCCTTCCCTGGATCAAAGGTTTTGGAATAAAACCGAATACAATCCAAGTACAGCACATCCGGAGGCTTCCTTTACCAGCAATTGGTCGGAGCGGCATGTTGCCTTTGTTTGCGGTCTCGGGACATTCGGCCTTTCCAAGGGATTGATTACGGCCAGGGGCATGGCTGGCAGGTTTGTTAGTTTAATTACTACTTTAAGATTGTCGCCGAACAGGCGTGACTATACGGATACATATGAATACTGTACGAACTGCGGGGCTTGCATAAGACAATGCCCGGCCGGTGCAATTGCAATGGAAACAGGGAAAAATCATGTAATTTGTTCAGCTTTTCTTGATGAAACGCAAAAAAAATATGCCCCCAGGTATGGCTGCGGGAAATGTCAGATCGGGGTTCCTTGTGAAAATAGAATTCCGCGGAGAATATAATATATTTTGGGGCATCGTATTATGTGAAGGAGAGAATGTGCCATGAAAGACTATTTTTATGTTGCAAGTTGTGTATTTACGGAAGAGGAGCCTGCATTAAGTGAAAAAGTACAGCAGTATGTACAGGCCCGATTTGCTATGCCCGTTATTCGCTGTTGTACGCCGCAGTATAAAGTAAACGAATTTGAGCAAAGAATACCGCAATGGTACCGAGCCCAATGGCAGGCAATCCCGCATTTTAAGGAATATCCAAAGGACAGTACGATGGTTTCGATTTGCCATAATTGTTCCGCTGTCTTTGAGGAGCAATATCCTGAAATCAAGCGGCTGTCCCTGTGGGAACTGATTTTGCAGGATGACACCTTTTCCTATCCGGATTATCATGGTATGGAAATGACCGTGCAGGATTGCTGGCGGTCTAAAGAAAATCAAGCCGAGCAACATGCGGTGCGAGAACTTATGCGGCGAATGCATATCGAATGTATAGAGTTAAAGGAAAATGGTGAGCAAACAAAATTTTGCGGATACTCGCTGTATCAGCCACAGCCGGCTCGAAATCCCAAATTGGCGCCGAAAAGATTTTTGTCCGGAGCCAGGGGTTTATTTCAAGAACATGCCAGTGAAGAAAAGCAACAGAAGATGAAAGAATATTGTCTGGCAATTCCAACGGAAAAGGTCGTGGCCTATTGCCATTATTGCATTCGTGGCTTGAATTTAGGTGGGAAGCAAGGAATTCATTTGGCCCGGCTGCTTTTTGAATCAGAATTGATTTGAAAATTTTAGTTTAGGTACTTGGTTTTTTTTTTTATAGATGCGGCCAAGTCCGCGTATATATTTGTGTAAAGCGCATTTTGGAAGGGCGGAATTTTTTGCCGCCGGCATAAGAAGGCCCTGTCATCGATAGAGAATTGATGGCAGGGCCTTATGTTTTTTATGAGATGGAAAGAGGATTCATGGCGGCGGAATTTATAGAGATCACTCGAACACCATAGTAGATGGAGAATTTGCTATGATAATTGTAAGGATAGCGCTATCTTATAATTTGAAATAAAGGAAAGCGAGTGGATCTATATGGGAGAGTTTGTATTTCTACAGCCCACAGGAGAAAATGAAACGGTTTTTGCAAAAAGGATAGCCTCGAAAGACAAAGATTCAATTGCTGCGGCCTGTGATTTAGTGAAAAAATTTTTTGATGCCAGAAACGACATGGAAAAAATTCTGCATATTGGTGTAGGGGTTGGCAATCCGATGTCGTGTTTCGGAAATCCATCCATGCCGGATACGGCAGCAAAAGGAAAAATGATAATATCACAAATGCAGCCGGGGTTTCTTCGGGAAGCTGCTGGTAAAGGAATGGCGGTAGCGGCGATTAATTTTAATGGTGTGGAAAGTAGCTCATCCATACAAGATAATATGTATACGCTGAATGTACAGGCCAGATTCCCTTTAATAGGAATCAATGAAGAAGAGGCAGAGGAGAATAAAGCCTTGCGAAAAGTAGCTGAAATAAAAGCCATGGCAGATCGGTTTTCTATTATGAATAGTGTGGCAAATTTTCATTATCCGCCGTTACTTCTTTTGGCAAGTACGCTCTTATCGGCAGGGAAGACGACAAAAAGTGCATATTTATATTCTTTTGCTGAAAATGGCGAAGCGTTTGCCTTTATCAATCCTAAATTTTATTGGAATAGAAGGAGCTTTGGCGGGTATAAAAAGAATGTAGGCAATGACTTTTCTGATTTGGCAACGGTATTTGATGTCGAAGAATAATCGAGGGAAGCTTTCTTTGCCACAACGTATATAGTTTTTAGAGAAACAGGTCCCTTTGCTATAGAGGGACCTGTTTTCTAATAGAAAAATGATAAGATCCAGTTTTGAAAAAACTTTAATATGTGGAGAATCATAAGTAAATCGGGATGTTGTTGCGGAACATTTCGGCGATGATGTTTTCCATCGTGTAGATTCCAGCGGGCTTTCCTATAATTGAACGAACAGCAAAAAGAGCCCCTTGGGCAAAGGCTGCCCGGTTAATACTTTCATGAGATAGGCGTATGGTTTGGTTTTGCATTCCAAAAATAATTTCGTGCCGTCCAACAATACCACCAACACGGATTGAATTTATATGTTTATCAGCTGATAAGCCTAGTACTGTGGCTATTTTTTTGGCTGTACCCGATATATCGGGTTTTTCTCGGAAATGTTCTTCAATAATTTCAATATCAGCCTGTGGAATTACCTTTTGCAGGATTTGCGCTGCTACAATTAAGACATTGATGCCAAGGGTAATGTTCGGCGAATATAAAACAGGAGCAAATTTTGATAAGCTTTGCAGGACGTCCATATCATGGGGATTATAGTTTGAAATAGCAGATATGATAGGGGTTCCGGCGTAGGCCGCTTTTTTATATAGATTGACACCGGAAGAGTTTGAGAAATCGATAATGGCTTCAACGGGGTTATTGATAAAAAAATCATCTGCTATATCATCAATGGAGTGGATCTTCCCCGCATTGTATTCATAACCAAGTAAATGGCTTGCATATTTGTGATAATCATTGTTGGTTTTTCGAACAACCCATTGCAGACAAATTTTGTCATTGTTTAGCAGTTCGTTCGCAACAATTTTCCCGGTTTTGCCAAAACCAAAAAGCCCGATATTCAGTCTTTTTTTCATATGATGACCTCCTGTTGATATTTTATGATTTATTCCGGAATGAAAATATTTGACTGGATAATAGTTGGAAATTTCGCCACAATAAAACCTCCAAATTGGTGTGTTTATTTTGCACCAACTTGGAGGTTTCCGCTGACTGAGTGATGAGTTCTCTGTTAAATGAGTTTTTCGATTACAAATTTTACATTAGATGATAGTACATATAGTATTATATTTCGAACATTAATTCTAAATACCTTTAATTTTCGACAAAATGAAAGAATTTTTTAAATATTATTTACATTGTTGAAAGCAAAAAGTAAAATGAAATTGGAATTTAAGTTATCGCAAAAGAAAAAAGGATAGAGTCGGGCTTATTAAAGTTTTGATAAATTAGATTAGTGAGCCGTTATCTTAATTCTAACTGCAAAATTTAATGAAGGAATAGGTGTTGGGAGGGAAAGCTGAATGGATAAAGTTAAAAATATTTGTGATTGTCAAGAGTTTGATGAAAGTGCTATACGTAAATGTTGCTTGGCAAATAATACAAGTAAAGACAGCCGGGAGCGAAAACGTTTGCTAATTGAATTTATGTATATTGATTTGCAGGTGTGTGTACGCTGCATGGGCACGGACACGGTTTTGGGAGAAGCAATTGCTGAAGTGACAAATGTTCTGAAGGCCGCGGGATATGAAATTGAGGTTCGAAAAATTCTGGTTACATCAGAGAAGCAGGCTGAGGCACTGAATTTTATCAGTTCCCCTACGATCCGTATCAATGGACAGGATATTCAATTAGATGCCAAAGAAAGTTTGTGCGAATCCTGTGGAGATGTTGCTGGCGAGGATATAGATTGCCGGGTTTGGTCTTGGGAAGGGAAGGAATATTCGCAGCCGCCCAAGGCAATGCTTGTAGATGCGCTGTTAAGGCATGTATATGGCGGAAGGCAGCCAGCAGCACAAGCTGGCAGAGCTATACCGGAGAACCTGAAGCGATTCTTTGCTGCTAAAAGAAAAATGCGTCTTTGAAGCTTTATTGTAAGGAAGAATATTCGAATTTTAATGAATGAAATTGTTTATAAATAAAAGCTTGTTTTTGTTGAATAAATATATTAGTATATTATTATATATTAATATATTGTGAGGCGATGGAAATGTTGCAGGAAATAGCTGATTTTTTAGTTTATCAAGGCTTGGGCTTACAACCGGATAGCACATTAGGAGGCGCGGTTAACTTTTTTGTTTACGACAGCATGAAGATATTTTTGATGCTTACGATCATTATCTTTATGGTATCCATTTTACGGTCTTATTTTCCGGCGGAAAGAACCAAGAAAATACTCAGCCATAAGAGAGAATTTTTTGGGAATGTTGCTGCAGCAGCGTTGGGGGTAGTGACGCCGTTTTGTTCCTGTTCGGCGGTTCCGGTATTTATTGGCTTTATTGAATCCGGAGTCCCGCTGGGAATTACCTTTTCTTTTTTGATTGCCTCACCGATGGTAAACGAAGTCGCGGTCATTATGTTATGGGGACTACTTGGCTGGGAAATCATGTTGATCTATATAGTATCAGGCTTGTTGATTGCGATTATTGGCGGCTGGATTATTGGCAAGTTGAAATTGGAACGGTTTGTACAGGATTATGTTTATGAGATGAAGCTTGGGGAAATGGATATTGTTGAGCAGACATTCCGGGAGCGAGTGGACTATGCCTGGGATTATACCAAGGAAATTTTGCGTAAAATATTTTTGTACGTCATTGCGGCAATTGCCCTAGGGGGCTTTATTCATGGCTATGCTCCGGAAGATTTTTTAGTGCAGTATGCAGGGCGGGATAATATTTTTGCAGTCCCGTTGGCGGTTCTGATTGGCGTACCATTATACTCGAATGCAGCCGGTGTAATTCCTATTATTACGGCACTGATTCAAAAGGGGATGAGCCTGGGAACAGCACTGGCATTTATGATGGCAGTTACCGCGTTAAGCCTGCCGGAAATGATTATATTGAAAAATGTACTGAAGCCGCAACTGCTGGCAATTTTTGTAGCAATTTTAGCCGTGGCAATTATATTTACAGGATATCTTTTTAATATTATAATTGTCTAATATTAAAGAAATAAATGGTGGATTCGTGAGAGGGAGGATTTCCTGATGAGTGAAGATCATGTAAATAAATTAACTGCGGATATATTTAAAGCATTGGCACATCCGGTTCGGATAAAAATCCTGCAAATGCTAAAAAAAAGAACGTATTGTGTCTGTGAAATGATGGAAATTATGGACGTAGAGCAGTCAAATTTATCACAGCATTTAAATATATTGAAAAAGCAAGGCTTAATCGATTCAGAAAAAGCCGGGCAACGCGTAAATTATCATATCGTTCATCCTTGTGTAGCAGAGCTGATTGAGGTCGCGGAAAAACTGATTGGCGAGAGACTTGGAAAAAATCAGGTGTTATTTGACTTTTTGCAATAAAATAAAATAAATTGGAGGGTTTTAATATGAAGATTGAAATTTTAGGTATGGGTTGTCAAAAATGCAAGGACTTAGATACGGCTGCCAGACAGGCTGTACAAGAATTAGGTATGGAGGCAGAATTTTCTAAAGTGGAAGATATAAAGCAGATTATGAAATACGGGGTTATGGTTACACCAGCTCTGGTTGTAGATGGAGTTGTAAAAGCAACAGGAAAAGTCCTGAATAAAGATGATATTAAGAAAATATTAAAGTGATTTAAAAACGAATACGATAGAAATACTCCCTCGAAACATAGAATGATTTCTTTGTTGCGGGGGAGTATTTTTAAATTGAGTTTAAACCCTTTAACCTAGACGGCATATGGTATAGATGTTATAGTAGGTCGTTATTTTGCTTAATCGGACGGTTTGTTTTATTAAAAGTTTTGTTTAGCCGATATTGAGTGATATATACGCCGTTGTCACCGCCAACTTTTCCGGGGGGTTACTCGTTAAATAATAAAGCTGTTATTTTAGAAAATGGATCGGTGGGCTCGATTTCCTTCCAGCTTAAATCAATGGATTTTTTATCCCGGTTAATCGAACCTAAATTGGACGGCCGTGTCAGTAAATTTTGGTCGGCGCCGAAGTTTAAAAAAGATACGGGACGGAAATAATGGCGGCCATTTTCAGTCTTGAAATCAGCAACCATTATATCATAAGGGGCAGAACCATCGCGTTCATTCTCTGTGAATTTTATTGCTACTTGCTTGCAGAGGCTGTTTGCTGCTGGATCCTTGAAGGAGGAAATATTATTAATATCGATGTACACATTGTAGTGGCTGTCAGAGTCGATCCAGTACCAGTTTTTTTCGGTACCGTCAAATTGCAGGCTGTTGATGGAGGCAGCAATTGTAGGTGCGATGTTCTCCCTTTGATCAATCGGATACAAATAGCCTATACAGTAGAGTGAAGTATCATGGACAAAAGCATAGAGGAGTTCTTCCTGCGTGGCGGTTTTGAATTTGAACCAGAGAAAGTGCGTATCATGAATGGTTATATCCCCGGAGGTTACATATACCGCATTTTGTGAGGCTTCCTTTTCCACAATGCCCCGGCTGAAGTTTTCACGTGAGGTTTGGGACCAGTTTTCAATGGGGGAAAATCGTGCTTTTTGTAATTTTTGTATATATACCAGAGTCTCTGATTTTGTAATAGCTGCCATTGAAAGCGTATACAGATTGGAAGTATTGAGTTTTTCAGCGTCTTGGTAAATCGCTTCTTTCGGGATCAAGATACTGTAATGATCATTTGTATTATGATAAGATTTCATATCATTAGCAGCTAAAGTCGCGGAGGAAATAAACAGCATATAGGCAGGGAGGAACAGCGAGATAAATAATTTTTTCATAGATTTTTATATCCTTAGTTTTTTTATAAAGCTTGCTCGTGCAGGGGAAATATAAAGCTGAAGGCAGAAGCTGCCAATAAGTGTTTGCTGGCAGAATAGATAAAAATACTATTTAATTCATTGCTCTGGTCGTGAGTTCATTGCTATGCACAGTGGCATATTCGCTGATCGTATCAAAAATTTTTTCTTCTGTTGATTCAGGAGCAGTTTTTACTATTTCTGGCTGAGGGTAATGTTTGACGGCCAATGACGTATTTGCTGCATCGCAATAATTGGCTTCATATATTTTAAAAGTATTAGCAGTACGGTTGTATTCATATTTCACGATGCAATGGTCCATTTTGCGGATGATATCACTGGCGGCAGTGGAATGGATATTTTTTTTATCATAGGCGATCAGTTGTTGTTTCATTTCAGGACTGTAGAGCTTTTTGGCGTAAAAAATAATAGTTGATGTATCGGCTGTTTTTGAATCTGGCAGGTACTTATATTGTATAGATTGGGTGTCAAACGACCAACTGATTTGCTTGTCGGAAGTTATTGGTTGCCAGATATGGTTGGCGGCAAAGGTCGGGCAATTAAATAAAAGTAGAAAAAATGGCAGTAAAAATAAAATTCGTTTCATAAAAAACATCTCCTAGGTAGTTTATTTTGTAAAATATAAGGACGAAAGGGTACAAGCCGAGGCCTGTAATTATTGGATGACATCTGCTTGAACAAGGTGCAGCTTTGAAATTATACATCAAAACGATTTAGAAAACTATCAGCCTAAGGTAGGGGTGTGAGATTTCGTGCAACATGGTGGTGGATTCTTAATATGCTTTAAATAAGAGTTAGTAAAGGATGCTAAGCGACGCACGCAAGTTAAGTAAATGTGGACTTTCATATACCTGGTTGATAAATTAACCTATCGAGGTGCAGTAACTTAAAATATTGATAATATAGAAATACCCTATAGGGTATTGTTGTATAAATTTATAGATTTTAAGAGTTTATTTTTGAGACACTGGGGACGTTTATTTTTTGGCAAGCAGGTTATTTTTTATATAGTTGGCGGGCTTCTTCTAAAAATCTCACAAGAATAGGGGAGAGCCATTTGTCTTTGTGATAGGCAATCTGCGTAGAAACCGTAGGGTTCAGCCCCTGAAGGGGGATTTTGGTAAGCTGGTTGTTTTTTACTTCATAGGCGATTGTGCTGTGGGGTAGGATGGTGACCCCTACGCCGCTGATGACAAGTTCTTTGATTGCCTGGACATTATTGGTTGCGATGGTTGCGTGTGGCTGGATGTTTTCGGCTGTTAATACTTCATCGATCATATTTCGATAAAGGCAATTTTTTTCAGTGACAATGAGGGTCTCGGTCTGCAAGTCGCTAAAGGTAACGGTTTTTCTTTTGGTAAAAGGGTGATCGACAGGCACTGCCAAAGATACGGCTTCTGAAAATAAATGCTCGATGATTAACTCCATATAATCTAGTTTTTTGGTCAAAAAGAAGGCAATATCTATGGTGTTTTCTTTTAATGCCGCGCGGATTTCTTGAACAGATCCGAATTTTAGCCGGATATCAATAGCGGGATATTTCTTTATAAAGGATTTCAATAATAGGGGCAAAGCAGTAACACTGAATGACTGATTTGCCCCTATTGTGATTTTTTGATTGCTTTGCTGTTCCGTTGAAAAAAAGGCGGTTGCTTGTTCTGAAAAAGCTAAAATTTTTTCGGCATAATAAAGCAGCTGTGTGCCTTCATTTGTGATTTTTACTATATGGCCGAGCCGTTCAAATAATTTTACCTGCAAATCGGTTTCCAGTGTTTGAATATGCATTGTAACCGTTGGTTGTGCATAGCCGAGTAAAGCAGCAGCTTTACTAAAACTTTGTGCATGGTATACCGTTACGAATGTTTTGAGATGTTTGATGTCCATTTTCTTACCCCTTTGCATTATGAAATATAATAGATTGTATCATGAGTATCGATTTTACTTATATTTAAATACAGTATATTATAAAAAGGAACATTGTTGCAAAGTTTCAAATTGCTAGGGGGAGTGAAACGATGAATACATCAGATATTGATTCCATAGCGATCCGGTTTACGGCAGAATCGAAAGAAAATTATATTTCAGCAGAAGACGCTCTTGGAAAAGAGTTTATTGGGTTAAAATTGTTTGAAGCCCCATTGCTGTCGGTTGGCGACGCCAAAGATCCGTTATTTCTGGAGTTGAAGAAAGATACCGGAATCGGTAAACATTTTCTTTTGCCTGTGGAATGGATGCCGGCAGCCAAGCGTGTTATAACGTTCTTTTTTCCGTTTACGGAGACAGTTCGCTTGAGCAACCGTAAAAATAAAGCGTGTCCTTCCCAAGAATGGCTGTATGGCCGGATTGAGGGCCAACGATTTATCAATCAGTTTATTCTACAGATCCAAAAAGAGTTTTCAGACAAGGGCTATGAGAGTGTGATTCCTTCCTTGGATCAACGTTTTTGGAATAAAACCGAATACAACGTTAATACAGCACATCCGGAGGCTTCCTTTACTAGCAATTGGTCGGAGCGGCATGTTGGTTTTGTTTGTGGCTTAGGAACATTTGGCCTTTCTAAAGGGCTGATTACGGCCAAGGGAATGGCGGGCAGGATTGTTAGCTTAATTACCAATCTGGAATTAACGCCAAGTATGCGAGACTATAATGATGCATATGAATATTGTACGAACTGCGGAGCTTGTATAAGACAATGCCCGGTGGGAGCAATTTCAATGGAAACAGGGAAAAACCATGTAGTTTGTTCAGCTTTTCTTGATGAAACGCAAAAAAAATATGCACCCAGATATGGCTGTGGGAAATGTCAGACCGGGGTTCCTTGTGAAAATAGAATTCCACGGAAAATATAGTATCCTTTTGAGTATAGTATTATGTGAAGGAGAAACTGCGCCATGAAAGATTATTTTTATGTTGCAAGTTGTGTGTTTACGGAAGAAGAGCCTGCATTAAGTAGAAAAGTACAAGAGTATGTACAGGCCCGGTTTGCTATCCCCGTTATTCGCTGTTGTACGCCGAAGTATAAAGTAAATGAATTTGAGCAAAGAATGCCGCCCTGGTATCAAGCCCAATGGCAGGCAATTCAGCACTTTCAGGAATATCCAAAGGGCAGTACGATGGTTTCGATTTGCCATAATTGTTCTGCTGTCTTTGAGGAACAATATCCGGAAATCAAGCGGCTGTCCCTGTGGGAACTGATTTTGCAGGATGAGACGTTTTCGTATCCGGATTATAACGGAATGCAAATGATCGTGCAGGACTGTTGGCGGTCTAAAGAAAATAAAGCCGAGCAGCATGCTGTACGAGAACTTATGCAACGGATGCATATAGAATATATAGAGTTAGACGAAAATGGTGAGCAAACAAAATTTTGCGGATATTCCTTGTATCAGCCACAGCCGGCACGAAATCCTAAATTAGCGCCGAAAAGATTTCTGGCAGGGGCCAAGGGTTTATTCCAAGAACATACCAGGGAAGAAAAGCAGCAGATGATGAAAGAATATTGTTTGGCAATTCCAACGGAAAAGGTCGTGGCCTATTGCCATTATTGCATTCGTGGTTTGAATTTAGGTGGGAAACAAGGAATTCATTTGGCCCGGCTGCTTTTTGAACCGGAATTGATTTGAAAATTTTAGGGTTAGGGACTTGGGGCTTTTTAAAATACATTCCGGCTAAATCCGTGTATATATTTGTGTAAAGCGTATTTTGCAAGGGCGGAATTTATAGAGATCACTCGGACACCATAGTAGATGGAGAATTTGCTATGATAATTGTAAGGATAGCGCTATCTTATAATTTAAAATAAGGGAAAGCGAGTGGATCTATATGGGAGAGTTTTTATTTCTACAGCCCACGGGAGAAAATGAAACGGTTTTTGCAAAAAGGATCGCTGCGAAAGACAAAGATTCAATTGTTGTCGCCTGTGATTTGGTGAAAAAATTTTTTGATGACAGAAATGATATGGAAAAAATTTTGCATATTGGTGTAGGGGTCGGCAATCCGATGTCGTGTTTTGGGAATCCATCCATGCCGGATACGGCAGCAAAAGAAAAAATGATACTATCGCAAATGCAGCCGGGGTTTCTTCGGGAAGCTGCTGGCAAAGGAATGGCGGTAGTGGCGATTAATTTTAATGGCGTGGAGAGTAGCGCATCCATACAAGATAATATGTATACACTGAATGTACAGGCCAGGTTTCCTTTAATAGAAGTCAATGAAGAAGAGGCAGAGGAGAATAAAGCCTTGCGAAAAGTAGCTGAAATAAAAGCCATGGCGGATCGGTTTTCCATTATGAATAGCGTGGCAAATTTTCATTATCCGCCTTTGCTTCTTTTGGCAAGCCTGTTCGTGCCGGCAGGGAAGACGACAAAAAGTGCATATTTATATTCTTTTGCTGAAACTGGCGAAGCGTTTGCTTTTATCAATCCTAAATTTTATTGGAATAGAAGGAGCTTTGGCGGGTATAAAAAGAATGTAGATAATGATTTTTCTGATTTGGCAACAGTATTTGATGTCGAAGAATAATCGAGGGAAGCTTTCTTTGCCACAACGTATATAGTTTTTAGAGAAACAGGTCCTTTGCTATAGAGGGATCTGTTTTCTGATCGGCAGATTGTAAACGAAAGCTTGATAAATGTATAAAAATAGTAATCAAACAGCCCTGTGTATACTTTATAAATAATGATTAATTGAAGAGGTTTTTTTACTTTTGGAACGAACTAAATAGGTATTATAAATTTATAAAGCCTGCGGAAATTATATTACGATGTTATTTAAAATCAAATTGGTAAACGATCGGTTCAAGACGGGGAACGATTCTTTATACAATATATATATTTAAAAAACTGATTATTTAGAAAACTCTAAAGGCGCTGTGAGGATTGTGCAGTTTCTGTGAAAAATAGATTCAAAATGCAGAGGTTAGTGATTTTTGTAACAAACAAAAAATTTACCATATAATGACCATTAAAGACAAGTTCTTAATGGTATTATCATAGACCATTAAAATAGTTATACCAGTAGTTATGGCTTGCTTACAACATAATATGTAGCTGTGATCCTTGTTCATTCAGATGAGGTAAAGTTAAATTTGAGGAGGCAGATGGGTATGACGGTTGGGAAAAAGATAGCAGCAGGGTATATTAGTATTTTGGCTTTTATGATATTGGCCAGTATTTTTGGTATTTATTTCGTTACAAAAATGAATGATTTGTCAGAATTAACGAGGAATTCTTATTTGGGGTTATATCAGAAGACAAATAAATTAGCACAGAATTCAGGCTTAAAGGTAGCAGCTGTCCGGGGATTTGTTATTACGGGGGAGAATACTTATGTCGACGATTTTTATGCATTAGACAAAGAATCCGATGCTTTACTGGAAGAGTTAGCGGCCCAATCTGTTACGGAAGAAGGAAAGAAATTCGCCCGAGATGCAAAAGTTGCAGCGGATAAATATCAAGAGATTTTTGAAAAAAAAGTAATTCCGGCAAAACGAGAAAATAGAATGGATGATATTATTAAATTAATGAAATCAGAACTGGCGCCAGCTGCAACAGAATCGAGAAATATCATTGGAAAATATATCGATTTTCGCAATAATCAGATCGAAGGGGTTCTCGATAATAGCATTGCCAATGGCTATACTACGAAATATATTTTGATTATTTTTACGGCGATAGCAATAATTTGTTCGGTCTTAATTGCGTATTTTGTGATTCGTGGGATTGTTGTTCCCTTAAAATTAGCCGTAGAAGATTTAAAACGCTTAGCAAGCGGAGATTTTAGTTTTAAAGTTCCAGAGCACTTTTTGAAGGGACAAGACGAAATTGGTGATTTAGCTCGTGCGACTAGCACGATGATTGATAATATAAGTGAGATTTTGCAAAAGGTAATTACTTCTTCGCAGACCTTAGCGGCCTCTTCGGAAGAGTTAACCGCAAATACAGAGCAATCAACAGCGGCAGCGATTCATGTGGCCGAATCCATTACCGATGTATCAAGACATGCTGAATTGCAAACAAACGCCGCCAATGATGCAGAAAAAGTTGTGGAAACAATGTCTGGTCGAATGAAAGAAGCGGCTGTACATGTGAGTGATGTATCAAATTTAACCAATAAAACGGTAACGTCAGCTCAAAGTGGAACAAGTATCATCCAAAAAGCGGTAGCAGAAATGGGAGCTATCGGAAATTCAACAACCGTTGTTTCGGAGGCTATTAGTAAATTAAATATTAAGTCAGAAAAAATAGGGCAGATTCTCGATACTATATCAGCCATCGCGGGACAGACTAATTTATTGGCTTTAAATGCAGCGATTGAGGCCGCCAGGGCGGGGGAACACGGAAGAGGCTTTGCTGTGGTCGCTGAAGAAGTCCGCAAGCTGGCTGAGCAATCGCAGGCTGCCACGCAGCAGATTAGTGGGATTATTGGCGAAATCCAGGAGGATACAAAAACAGCTGTTGAGGCAGCGGGGGTAGGTTTGAGTGATGTAAAAGAAGGAACAAAAGTGGTGCATGCAGCAGGCGATATCTTTAAGGAAATTGTCGGGCATATCGATGAAGTAACCCGGGGGGTAGGGAAAATAACCGAGATGATCCAGCAGATGGCGCAGGGCAGCTCCGTGGTTGTTACAGAGGTGCAAAAGATAACGATGGCAAGCCGTACGGTGGCAGAGCGGACGGAAACCGTATCGGCGGCCAGTGAGGAACAATCGGTCTCGATGGAAGAGATTGCATCGGCTAGCAAGGCCTTGGCACAGCTGGCTGAAGAATTAGAACAGGCGGTGCATCGGTTTAAAGTTTAAAATATGGATGATACAGCAATACCCTATAGGATTGCCATTTTGGTGGTTTTTCTATAGGGTATTGTTGCACAAATTATAGAGTTTTGGACGGTGGTATTAATTGCAGTTGTTTTGGCATTTTATTTTTGTATATGAGATACCGAATGCGAGTGCACGGCGTTGGTGAATGTTTTATAAACAAGCAGAAATTTAAATGACGTTTGAAAAGAATTAAAATCTAAGGTGTTTCTAATAAATAAATAATATAATAGTCCTATATAAATATGTGCTTGGTCAAAACAGAAACCACTTGGTATAAATTTACATGGGAGAATCATTAATTATATTAGGGAAAATTTATTTTGAAGAATTATGAAATAATTAATAGAAGGTATATAGGTATGAGATTTTTTTTTAAGCTGTTAATTATTATAATTGCAATATTATTGGAGAAACCTTTGCCGGCTTTGGCTGATGCGATGGTAGAGTATAAAAATGAACAAGATCATTATAGTATTTCTATTCCCTGCCGATTTAATTACCAGGATGTGTCAATAATAAAAAACACTTCGTTTGTGGCACTTAACATGATCGGCGGGGCGAGCATATATATAGAAAAACTACCGGAGATCTTGTTTTTTCCTTCCGAGCAAAATGTTGTTGAGAATGATACAATTTTTTGGAATCAATCATTGAAAAGCGAATATATAGGATATCGTATCAGAGCCGATTATATTTTAAAAGAATCAGGCACAAATGTAATCGAAGATAGAGGTTTTTACTGGGAGAAGTATGAGTCGGATAAGCAAACGGCTATGGTTTATCAGACGTTCAACCATGGGATTTTATATAAAATATATTATATATACAAAAAAGAAGAAAGTGCTACTCAGGAGGATATTGCAGAATCCATTCATAGCTTTACTTTTTATGGAAGTGAACCCATGTGGGTGGAGGTCTTTTCTAATCAGGAAATGAGTGCTTTGGTCGATTTGAATAACATAACCGATCGGGTAGATCCAGTGGATGATAAGAAATATAAAGTGACTATATATAAAACTGTGTTAGCTGACGGTATTATTGAAAATTCCATTGGATTAAAAAAAATAAATAATGCAATGTATTATAAGATATTTTCTTCAACATTGCTTGATAATGAAAAACAATTGCAAGTATGGCGCTTTTTTGCAGATCGTGGGTGGAATAAAGTGGATGAAAATGATCTTAACCCAATCAATAAGGCTGCTTTGGGGATAGCGAATATAATATTTGGAGGCACACCTTAAAAATTTTAAGTTGTGTCCCCGTTTTTCAGGAAACTATCGTTTTTAAAAGTGAAAATGCTTGCTTGTGCAGGGGGAATAAAAGGCTGATAGTATAAACTTCCGACACCTGTTTGAACAAGATGGAAGCTATATATCAAAAGGCGGTGGAAAACCATCGGGCGAAGGTAGGGGGAAGTTCCAGGCAATATAGTTAGGATGGATTTTTTTGGGCGCCCTGTTCGTGAATTAAATATTTTACATAAACTATTTGGTAATAGTTTATAAAATTTGTAATAGATATAATAAATTCCCATTTGTGAATTAAATATTTGTATGAAATGCAAAAAATAAACGGTCGTTTATAGAAAGTATTTTAATTTTAAGAGAAGGAAAACGATTCCTCACGGAGAATTATTATAGTGATAACCTGAGTGTTGAACAGAAAGTGAGGTTGTTTAAGATGACACATTATTTGCTGTTTTTGATTCCGGTTGTACTGCTTGTTGCATCGTGCTTTGAGCTCTATCGGCTGACTCATGTAACCGTGGCATACAAAGACAACCTGGGGCAGCTGCGGGGTTATTCGTTTTATTATAGGTATCCTTGGGCGGATTCCTGGATGAATATTCAGGAATGGGAGGATAAAGTGGCTGAAATTAAAAAAATGCCGGCTGTCCGGATTATCAGCATAAAAGTAAAGTCAAAGTGGAGAATCCGGCGGGCATAGCTGCATTTAGTGTTATAAAAAAACTTCTTCCCGGTGTAATGTCAGTTTCGCCGGGAAGAAGTTTTTTGTTGTTATCCGGATCCGTTTATATGAGCCTGTGAAAAAAAGTCTGTAAGTAATACTAAAAGGGTCTTCTATGATAAAATAAAAATCATAGGAGGCCTAATTTATTATGGCTAGAGAGAAAAAAACTCATCGTATTGAACTCACTGAAGGAAAAAGAAATATTATTCAACAGCTTCTTCAAGAATATCGAATTGAGACTGCTGAAGATATTCAGGATGCATTAAAAGATCTTTTAGGTGGCACGATCAAGGAAATGATGGAAGTTGAAATGGATGACCATTTGGGCTATCAAAAAAATAGTCATTCTGAAAACCCCAATAGTCGTAACGGATACAAAGAAAAACTCGTTCACAGCAGGTATGGCGATATGGAAATACCGATCCCTCAAGATAGAGAGTCTTCTTTTCAGCCCAAAGTTGTCCCTAAGCGTAAAAAAGATATCGTAGGGATTGATGATAAAATCATCTCTATGTATGCCAAGGGCATGACTACGCGGCAAATCTCAGACACCTTGATGGATATATATGGTTTTGATGTTTCAGAAGGTTTTGTTTCCGACGTAACAGATAAAATTCTTCCTGAGATTGAGGATTGGCAAAATCGACCCTTGGCCAATGTTTATCCAGTGCTTTTCATTGATGCTATTCACTATTCTGTCCGGGATAATGGGATAATTCGTAAGCTCGCAGCCTATGTTATTTTAGGCATCAATGAACAAGGACACAAAGAGGTATTGAGCATTGAGATAGGTGAAAATGAGAGCGCCAAATACTGGCTTAATATCCTCAACAGCCTGAAAAATCGCGGAGTAAAAGATATCCTGATTGTTTGTGCAGATGGCCTGACGGGAATTAAAGAGGCCATTGGTGCTGCCTTTCCTAAAACGGAATACCAACGCTGCATTGTGCATCAAGTACGAAACACCATGAAATATGTATCGGACAAGGATAAAAAGGCGCTAGCTGCTGATTTAAAGACGATTTACGGAGCAGCAAATGAGGCAAAAGCCCAAGAGCAGTTGAACCGAACTACAGAAAAGTGGCAAGAAAAATATCCAAATGCTATGAAAAGCTGGCATGCCAACTGGGATGTCATTAGCCCAATCTTCAAGTTTTCAGCGGAGGTCCGGACCGTTATTTACACGACAAATGCTATTGAGAGCTTGAACGCAACCTATCGAAAGCTGAATCGCCAACGCAGTGTATTTCCGAGTGATACGGCTCTTTTAAAGGCGTTATACCTAGCAACCTTCGAAGCGACGAAAAAATGGAGCATGCCAATCCGAAACTGGGGCAAGGTTTATGGAGAACTGTCGATCATGTACGAAGGTCGATTAGAATAGACACACCTTACTGACAAAAAAGCCGCTTTATCGGCGGCCTTTCTTGACATGCAGAAAAATATATTTTATATTGCAGCTAAAGCTACATGATTTCCCGGAAAGTCTAGAAGTATTCTAAAATCTAATAAATTATCATAGAAGATCCAAGATACAGAGATTTTTTCACACACCCGTTTATATTAGGTATCGGTGCTGTCAACGTTCTTTCGCAAATTCATAAATCTCATCCATGTAAAAATCAGTCGAGAATTGTATCCGCCTCACATCCATAAAGATGCTTCATATCCATGTATTTTTTACAACCCCATTGAGAGTTAACAACATGGCGAAGTCTCGCACAGACCAGCATTAATGCACTTTCCCCATCGGGGAAAGTGCCAACAACACGGGTCCTGCGCCGAATTTCACGGTTGAGGCGTTCTATTCCATTGTTTGTACGGATCTTTTTCCAATGCTCTTCTGGAAAATCCATATAGGTAAGGGTCTCTGCGATGCCAGAGGTGAGCTTTTCAGCCGCTTTAGCCAATTTCATTTTTCTTAGCTTTTCTGCAACCAGTTCAGATTTTTCAAGAGCTGCCTGTTTATCTTCCTGGCAATGAATCGCTTTCAGCATCCGGGCAATTTCCTTACAGTATTTGCGGGGCACCACAGAAAATATATTTCTGAAGAAATGTACACTGCAACGCTGGTATTTCGCTTCTGGGAATATTTCCGTCACAGAGTCGCACATCGCTTGGCATTTGTCCCCAACAACAAGTTGGACACCTTTGAGTCCGCGGCTTCGCAGGGAAGAAAGGAATCCTTTCCAGCCTTCTTTATCTTCCTTCATACCTTCAGCAGCACCGACCACTTCACGGAAACCATCCTGATTTACGGCAATGGCTACTAGGATGGCGACATTTTCAAATTCACCACCCCAACTGCGCTTTAAATAGATCCCATCAACGAATACATATGGATATTCTTCGCTCGAAAGCTGACGATTTCGCCATTCTTCGATATGGGCATATGCTTTCTTGTTTAGGTTACTGATGGTGCCGGGCGATACTTTGGAACCCCAAAGAGCCTCTGTAATATCCTCAACGCGGCGAACAGAAACACCCGCCAGATACATTTCAATAAGAGCTTCTTCAACGCTGCTTTCGCGGCGGCGATAACGCTCAATAATAGCCGTTTCAAAAGGAATGCCTTTTAATTTAGGGACTTTCAAAGAAACGGTTCCAGCGGTAGTCTGGAGGTTGCGGCTATAATGACCGGACCGATAGCCATTACGATGACTCGACCGCTCGTATTTGGCAGCGTTCGTAAGCTCGGCGGCCTCTTGATCCAGTAACGTATTGAGGGTGTCCTCTACACTTTGCTTAACCAAAGATTTCAACTCAGTTTTGATTAAATTCTCGTTTAATTGTATAATGTTGTCAGACATGCTTCTCGTCTCCTTTGTGGGTTTGGTTTGGCGACTTAATTTTAACAAAGGACGAGATTCATGTCTTTATTTGTTTTTGCGAAAAATATTATACCTTATCTAGGTATCAGGATATTGTTCAGGACCAGGTTGCTCTGGAAACGGAGCGGGAGCAGGAACCGGTGCCGGTTCCTGAACTTTGGGATGATGTTTGTCAAACGAAGGTTTTTCCGGGACGGGAGGTGGAGCCGGCTGCTCATCCGTATAGTGGGCGTGATGGCGCGGCGAGGCTTCGGTTGTGTTGGTTGCGGTGAATACCCCACAGAGCATCGCCAGGCTCAAAGTGATGGTGGCGGCTTTTCTGATCGATTGATTCATAATACTATACACATCCTTTCGTTGTCACTACTATAGCAATTCATTCTTGGAAATCTATAGGAGTTTCTTTGGAAGATTCTTTGTAGAATGTTAATGAATTTCTTTAAAAACCCATGCAACTAAAGGCCGTGTACGATTACTACGTAAAATAATTAATAAAGTGAGAGATTTAAAAGGGCTTTTTCAAAATTGGTCGAATAGATATACCTAGTAAAACTTATGAAAGTAAGTGACACAAAGCCATGGTTCTACGGATGTAGGTTAGTCATCTATGAATGCCAGGTTGCGATAATTGCAATCTGGCATTTTTTATATCGTGTGATTTTTCTGACTTTTCGGAAGCGGCCTTTTTGCTGCAGGCCGGTGTTGGATGTTGAAGGAGTGGGCGGCATGCGGATACTACATTTTGAATTTGATAAAGGGTTTTCAAGAAAAATAAAAAAATTTGCAGAGCAAGAAGGGTTTTCCTATACAGCAACAGTTTCTTATGATGAACTTTACCGGGAAATTCATTTAGGGGAATTTCAGCTGTTAATTGTGAATGAACAGGTTCGCAAGTTATTTGATGATGCACTGTTGACGCGGATGACCTCCGCTAAATTTATTTATCCACCTATTATTGTGATTACGCCTAAAAATAATCAAGAGCTTAAGCAACGCTGTTTTGATCTGGGAATTATGGCGTGTTTTGAAAAAGATGCTTTTGAGAGTAAGCGGTTCACCAAATATCTTCAAACAATAAAAAAAGAATGGGAAAACATAGAAATATTAAGGGCCTTTAAGATTGCTGTAGTGGATGACAGTCCGTTGGTCATTGATCTGATCCGGGAATTCTTTTTGTTTCATGGAGTGAAGCGTGTCGACTATTATACTAACCCAGAAGAATTCTTAGAGCAGAGTATGGATTATGATTTATTCCTCATTGATCTTGTTATGCCGGAGCGCATGGGGGATGATGTGATCGTTGCCATCCGCAGCAGAAATCCTCAAGGGATTATAATTTTGGTAACAGCCTATAACAATGGTGATATTTTACCGCATTGTCTAAGTCTTGGCGCGGATGATTTTATTCTTAAGCCGCTGGACTTTAAACTGTTTATGGTAAGAATTAATTCATGTATTGAACGTTACTGGCTGAATCAGGAACTGGTGCAAAAGAATAAAAAGCTTTTTGATTTAGCGATTCGCGATAATCTGACAGGACTTTACAGCCGGGTTTATTTCAGCCAGGCCTGTAAGAAAAGTGGACGGGAATTTTCCAAAAGCAAAAAACCGATTTCCTTTATCCTAATGGATATTGATTATTTTAAAAATATTAATGACGAATATGGCCATTTACAGGGCGATTATGTATTAAAAGAAGTTGCGGCAATTTTAAACCGGGTTAGCCGAAAACAGGATTTTGCCTGTCGCTGGGGTGGGGAAGAATTCATCGTCATGCTGACGAATACGGAATTGGAACAGGCTGTTGATATGGCTGAGCGAATCAGAGGGACTATTCAGCAGCAACGGCTTAAAAAAATGAAGTCGATCACGGCAAGTTTTGGCGTGACACAGTGGCGGCAAAATGATGATGAGGAAAGCGTATTTAAACGATTGGATAATTCTCTCTATTTAGCAAAGCTCACCGGCAGAAATAAGGTTGTCAGTAATGAAGAATTGCAGCTCGGTTACCAAGGCAAACCAGTGAGCATAGACTGGGGCCCCTTTTTTCGTTGTGGGAATCGGCAGCTTGATGAGGATCATTATAAGTTAATTTCATTAGCCAATGAAATCATTGATACGTGCTATAAAGAACATGAGAAGAAAACGATCTCCTTGCTGTTTAAGGGGTTGATAAAGGATGTCATTGCTCATTTTGCGCGAGAAGAAAGCCTGCTGCAACAAGTGCATTATGAAAAGGTTTATGAACATAAGCGCGTTCATGAAAGCTTATTAAAAGGAATATTACTCGTTTTGACAAAATTTGAAGCTGGTGAAATTACCACAAGAGTGGCTGCACAGTATTTGGTACAGGAAATTATTATTGGTCACATCATAAAGAAGGATTCGGATTTTTTTTACTTGTTTCGTAGTGAACGAGGTGCAGTAGAAATAGATAATGAAATAAAGTAAAAAAAGGCATGTATGCATTAATTGCACACATGCCTTTTTCTAGATTCGTACAGGGCAGATGTAGCCGAGAAATACAAAGCCCTTTTTATCAGGGCTCTTGAGGGTCTCGATGGATAAGGTGTCTGTATGAGGATAGAGATCAGCGCTTCGGCTGTCAACGACAATGGAGCCATTGCTGATAGCGCGTACAATTCCGACCTTAACCAGGCTTGTTGTCGGATTTACTTGCAGCAATAACGCGCCTACTTGTGCATCCGCCGGAGTGTTTTTTGTTACCCAGCCGCTTTTTTGTGCATTTACCAACCAGTCGGTAACTTTTCCGTGCCAGTTAACACCAGGAGCCGGGGCAATCTGATCAAATTCTTTCAAGATATAGGTGATGGACCAATATTCGCGAAAACCCTTGTAGGATGGTTCTTTGGTTGCCATTTGACTTTCGAGGGATACCTGATATTTTGCTGGATTTTGATCATATTCACTTTGCCGTAGCGGCCAAATATAACCAGTAAATTTTCTGGTCCCCATTTTAATCATATCATCATAGGAAATTGCCCGCAGAGTAGTTTTTCCCCAGCCGTCCGTAACCGTGGCTTTGCAGGTTTTGCCGCCGAAAAAGAATTTCATCGAGTCGACAGTGTTGCCGACATTGTTTTCTTCTACGATGATTTTATCAGCTAGGACATGCCGAACGATGGCGACATGCCCGTCAGTCCGGTCATTGTTTTGCCATTCGGCGATGGCACCGGGAACGACGCTGTGGACTTCAGTCGTTACCACCCAGCCAGCTTTTTGGGCCTGAATCACCCAGTCGTAATTGTAATTCAGCCAGTTTACATGAGGCTCAGGTGAAAGTTTTTCGAATTCCTGAGCGGCGTATTTGGCACAAATTCCATCGGGGAGGCTGTGCCAGTCATCGGCAAAGGCCATTGTTGGGATTCCGAGAATTAAAATAATCGCAAGCAGAGTTCTTTTTAACATAAAGCATCTCCTGTCGGGTAATGTTTATTTGATCATTGATTTTATCTTTGAACATCCCGGTCAGTCTGTAAATGCATTAAAATGAGGCATAAGGAGGTCGGGCTGAGAGGGAATGATATTTTAATAAGCACTGTTTTTGGGGGGCGTCTTTTGGTCTGCTGGAGGACGTTTGTTTTTGTACATCATTTGATCCGCTTGCACAATTAGATCTTTTATTGGTGGCTTGTTGCCATAATGGATTGCAAAGCCATAGGAAACAGAGATTGGCAAAGAAAGGCGCTGCGACAATATGTCTAATTTGTGCTTTATTTCTCTGATATATAGCTGCATTTTCATTTTATCGGCATTATATTGAAGAATGAGAAATTCATCCCCACCCCAGCGGGAAATAATGAGTGGGGATTTTTGGCTGGCAAGGAGTATGGCGGCTATTTCTTTGAGAACAAGATCGCCCTGCATATGTCCGTAAGCATCATTGATGTTTTTAAACTTATCGCAGTCCAAAAGCAAGATGGCGATAGGAGAACAATTTTTATGGGGATGCTTTAATAGCTTTGTGAATTTTTGATACATAAACCGGCGATTGTAAAGATGGGTTAAAATATCGCGTTCGGAATAAAATTTTACTTGATCATATTTTTTGCCAAACAAGTAAAAAACAGGTAAGGCGCATAACGCGGGGATTGGCAGAGCTGTAAAGGGGTAGTCCAAATATATGTAAGCTAATATACGACCGATTATAGTAATGGAGATAACAAGTGAAATGCCAATGATTCGTCCTGTATACGTCATAAAAACCTCAGTATTTATATAGTATCTTGTGCTGGGAACGATAGGTTCATGTATTGTATTCTTTATTTGGTAAATAATATCATATTTAAGTAAAAATGTTTAGTGAATTTCGAAAAATAAATAGCAAAAGTTGGCCGAGAGTAGGAGTGGCTTTGGTGTATATAATATATATTATTTTTTCAAAACCACGCCAAGCAGGCTTATAAGGGCGATTGCCTGGGCCGGGGCAATGATACAGCCCTGAAGCTCCCGGGGGGTCAGCCCCAGCTGGTAAAACTGGCAGGAACTCAGATCTATGCCAGCGAGCTTGGTTCCGGAAAACTGTGCCTTGTCGATATCGCAGCGGGAAAATTCTACGTCCGTCAGCTGCGCCCGATAAAAATCGGCTTCAGTCAAGGTGGTTTTCTCAAAAGTTACCTTGCGGCATTTTGCCTGGCTGAGAAGCAGGTAAGGGGCTATACAATCCTCAAATAAGGTGTGCTGCAGACTGCTTTCGGTCAAATCGGAACCGGTCAGTTTACAGCTTTTCAGCTCGACGCGATCCATGAAACCTTGCTGGAATTTCAGATTGGAAAGATCGCAGTGGTCAAACAGCGTGTCCGTAATTTTCCCGGACAGCATTTGTCCCCCGGTAAAAACAACATTTTTGAAGATGACATGCCGGATATCGATGTTGCGTGCTTCCTGGGCATTGATGACGCAGTCCTGAATCAGGCAGTCGCTGATAAAATCCTCCTCGCAAAACAGATCAATCGTGGCCTCTGGCAGTGATGCCGGCAGGTGTGGGGGAATTCTTTTTTGTTTTTGCATGTTGAAGCCTCCTGAAAATATGGGATTTCACAATTTGCATGTTCATTGTAGTAAATGGTAGCACAAATCAGAGGATTTTTATATGTTTTTGTACAGGACTTGTTGGAGCCGGGTGTAAATGGAAGGAAATAAGCTAAAGAGTTGGAAAATTGAAAAATTTTATGATTGCAAGAACAGCTCGATTGGAGTAAGATAGAACAATGGAGGGATGAAGTTGACATTTACAGGCAAAACAAAGAATTTGGGCATTATCGGCTACCCGATTGCGCATTCCTTATCTCCGGCAATTCAAGGGGCGGCAATTGAGACAGCCGGAATGGATTATTCCTATATAGCAATGCCGGTAGCGCCAGAGAAACTATCACTGGCTGTGACTGGTTTAGCGAGTCTCGGCTTCAGCGGTTTTAATGTAACGATACCGCATAAAGTTGCCATTATGGAATATCTTGATGAAATCGATGAAAGTGCCCGGATGATCGGCGCCGTCAATACGGTTGCCGTCCGCGACGGGAAGCTTTATGGCTATAATACGGATTGTACTGGCTTTATGGCACCGCTGCATAAGCAGGGGGTTTCGATGAAGGGAAAGCGTGCGGTACTGCTTGGCGCCGGAGGCGCTGCCCGGGCCATTATCTGGGGATTGATAATGGACGGCGTACAGGGAATTGAGATTGGCGTTCGCAATCCAGAAAAAGTAGAGCCTTTGGCAGCAGCCTTTCGCAAGTATGTGACGATTGAGGTTAAAAACTGGGAAGATGCAGCCTTTGAGCGAAAGATCGAGCTGGCGGATCTGATTGTCAATACGACGCCACTGGGCATGGCACCGCATATCGACGAGATGCCAAGGATTAACTGGGAGTATGTGAAAAAGGAAACCTTTCTATATGACATCATTTATGTGCCGCAAATGACAAAGTTTTTGCAGATGGCACAGCAAAATGGCAATCCGGTGCTAAATGGCGAGGGCATGCTTGTTGAACAGGGTGCTGCCGCATTTAAGATCTGGACGGGCTGTGAAGCGGATGTCGAAGTGATGACAAAAGAATTAAGAACATATTTGAGAAATTTGTAAATGCTGAGTACGGTGGGCTTCAATAAATAAATTTTACTTACAAAGCGGGTGAATTTATGGAGCAATCGGATCCACAGGCAATTCAAATGATGACAGCGAAGATCCTGCAGCAAATGCCGCATGGCGCAGAAGCAGGATCAAATGGACTACAGCGCCCGGGCAATGCCCCGGCCGCCTCCCTGGTCGACCATCTGGTCGAGGAGGCAGTGCAGTCCGGAGCAAGCGATATTCATATTGAACCGCAGGAGGAAGCACTTCGCATACGATTTCGGATTGATGGCAGGTTATGTGAGCGGCATGTACTTCCTTTGGGGGTACATGCCGTTGTTGTTTCCCGGACAAAAATAATCAGTTTGCTGGATATTACAGAAAAACGCCTGCCGCAGGATGGAAGGTTTATGTATGAATATGATGGGCAGCATATTGACGTGCGTGTTTCAACGATGCCGCAGTTCAATGGCGAAAAAGTCGTGCTGAGAATTTTAAATGCAGCGCGCTGCTTGCTGGAACTGGATAAGCTGGGTTTTTCTCCCGCGAACAGGCGGGCCTTTGCGCAGTTGATCCATAAACCCCATGGTATGATTCTTGTCAGTGGGCCGGTGAATTCCGGCAAAACTACCACGCTCTATGCGGCGCTAAGAGAACTAAGCTCCGTGTGCAGCAATATTGTCACCCTTGAGGACCCGGTCGAATACTGCCTGCCGGGGATCAATCAGATTCCTGTCGGTGCCGGAGCAAAGCTGACCTTTCCGCTTGGTTTGCGGGCCGTTCTCCGGCAGGATCCTGACGTGATTATGGTTGGGGAAATTCGCGATGCCGAGACGGCAGGAATTGCTATTCGCGCCGCACTAACCGGCCATCTGGTCTTCACTACGCTTCATACAGGCGATGCGGTTGGTAGTATCTTTCGTCTGTTGGATATGGGGGTTGAGTCTTATCTTGTAGCTGATGCTATCCGTGGAGTTTTGGCCCAGCGCCTTGTGCGCCGCCTGTGCCCGCACTGCCGTAAGGCATATTCACTGCCGGCTGATTCGCCGGCAGTTCTTTTTTTCGGCGAAAAATGTCAGCCGGGCCAGCGATTTTTTCGGTCTGTCGGCTGCAGCCAATGTTGTCAGACCGGCTATTGTGGACGGCTCGCAATTCATGAACTGCTACTCTTTGACAATTCACTGCGGCAACGACTGCAGTCGGCGGAGGCTATGTTTAAACTGCAAGAATTTGTCTGGAAACAGATGGTAACGATGCCGACCGATGGACTGGAAAAGGCTGCTGCCGGCGAGACTTCGCTGGAAGAGGTAATGCGGGTGACCTGCGATGGTGAATAAAGCAACCGAGATTTTTCGTCAGAAAACACTGGCGGCTGCTGTCCTAGCCGGGGCTTCGGATTTGCATCTTTCGCCAGGATCGCCACCGTCACTTCGCGTTGATGGCAGTCTGCACTATCTTGAACAGCCCTTAATTACGGCTGATTTGATGGCCGATGTCTTTCAGAGCATTGCGGGGGAAAAAGAATTGTCTGAATTTACAGAGTACGGCGAGGTGGATTTTGCTTATATGGAGCAGGATCGTCGGTTTCGGATGAATGCTTTTCGCCATCAGCGTGGTATTTCACTAGCTATTCGCATCCTTGCCGCTAAAATCCCGCAACTTAATGATCTCGGTCAGCCCCCGGGGCTGCTGCGTCTGCTACAGAAGCGTCATGGATTATTGCTGATAACAGGGGCGACTGGATCTGGTAAATCTACTACGCTGGCGGCTATTATTGATGTCTTTAACCGGACCCAGGCACTGCATATTGTCACACTGGAGGATCCTGTTGAATATCTGCACCCGCATCTTCAGAGTATCATCGAGCAACGTGAGGCCGGCCGTGATTTTAAGTCGTTTCCGGCAGCTCTTCGTTCGGTGCTGCGTGAAGATCCGGATGTGATTATGGTGGGAGAACTGCGTGATGCCTCTACCATTCAGACAGCGCTTATCGCGGCCGAAACCGGGCATCTCGTGCTGGCCACACTGCACACGGCCGATACTAGCGAGGCCGTCCTGCGGCTGACGGGAATGTTTCCTTCCCATCAACAGGAACAGATCCGCCTGCAGCTCTCGCTCGTTCTGCTCGGGATTACCTCGCAGCAGCTGCTCCCGAGGAAAAGCGGCTCTGGACGCATATGTGCTGTTGAAGTATTACAGGCGGTGCCGGCCATCCGGAATCTGATCCGTGAAGGCAGGCCACAGCAGATTTTTTCGCAGATGCAGATGGGACGGGCTGCAGGCATGCAGACAATGGATATGGCAATAAGAGAACTGCTGGCAGCCGGACAGATTACACGGAGCGCAGCCAATCTGTACAGTAAAACAGAAATCTTTTGATGGCCGCTGCCTGTCAGTTGAAAGGAGACGGGGATGAATAGATACAAATATCAGGCCCGGGACCATCGGGGAATTGGTTTTGCCGGAGAGGTTGAAGCGGAAAATTTGCGGGATGCAGCGAGTCTGATTCGCCAGCGAGGCTGGTTTGTTACCAAGCTGATACGGGTTAGACGCTGGCGATATGATCTTTGTCATCAGTCCTATATGCATTCGCCCCGGCAGCGTGATTTTGTCCTGCTTTGCCGCGAAATTTCTGTGCTGCTGCGGGCAGGCGTGCCTCTGCTGGATACAATCGGAAGTATGACAAAGCAGGCGGAAGATCCGATGATACGAAAAGCATTGGCGGAGGTTTTTCGCCATCTGCAGGCAGGAGCGGGTTTTGCTGCCGCCTTGAAGCTTACCGGGAATGTTTTCCCGGCAGATATGATTTCTCTGGCCGCAGCAGGGGAAGCCAGTGGCTGCCTTGATGCGGCCTTTGATCGGCTGGCAGATTATTTGGAGCGCAGTTATGAGATCACGGAAAAAGTAAAATCGGCACTTTTTTATCCCTTCTTGCTGCTGCTGGTAAGTATGGCAACCTTGGCTTTTTTGATAATTTTTGTATTGCCGGTATTTGCTGTCTTGTTTGAAAATTTGCATACGGTTTTGCCGCTGCCGACCCAAATTCTGCTGACGGCAGGCCGCCTGGCCGGCGATTTCCGGGGGACTGTTTTTTTGCTTTTGGGGCTGGTAGCTGGTCTAGGCGTTTTTGTTTTTAGACAGCCTCAATGGCAGCGCAGACTTGATGCATGGTTTTTACGGCTGCCGCTCTGGGGCAGGTTTTATCGGCGGGCCGTTTCGCTGCGCATCAGCAGCATGCTTTCGTTGTTGCTTGGCGGAGGCATTGCGGTTGACGATGCGGTCGGACTGGTACAGGAATCTGTAAAGAACAGCTGCTTTTCAGCGGCGCTAAAATCGGCGCAGCAGGATTTGCAGCGTGGGTATGTGCTTTCCCGGGCATTGGCAGCAAGCGGGTTATTTGAACCGATGTTTTTGCAGCTATTGGAAACAGGCGAGATGGCGGGAACTCTTGAGCTTATGCTGGAAAAGATTAGCAGGTTTTATGAAATGATGTTGGCCCGGGAGGCAGAACGTCTGACGGCAATGCTTGAACCCTTGCTGCTCCTGTTTATGGGGAGTGCCATTGGCTTTATTGTGCTCTCACTGGCGCTGCCGTTATTTGATGCAGTAACTGCAGCTTACTGAGCAAAGGCCAGAAAATTGCAGTGTAGGGAAAATTATTTCAGGGGAGATGTTTTTTTTGCAGGAAACATTGCGGAAAAATGAAAAGGGTTTTACACTGCTGGAACTTATGGTGGTGCTTTCGATTCTAGGAGTATTGACAATGCTGGCTGTACCGAAATTCAGCAGCTCTGTGGCAGTGGCTAATACCGTGCGGATACAAGCAGATCTGCAGACCATTAACACGGCGATTGCGGTCTACCAGGCACAAAATGGAGTTTATCCGCAAAATATAATAACCGATCTTTCTCCGTATCTGAGCGATGCTACGCGTGTTGCTCCCCCGCAGGGGGACTGCTTTTTGCGTGACGGAACGAAGCTTACGATAACCGATAAGACTTATGCACTCACAGCAACGCATGACCAGGCACAATGCCAAAGTCATTTGGCGATTGATTTTGGCCGGAAGGATCGCTCCTGATGCTGGCATTTCTGCTGTTTACTGCCGGGGCAGCCGTCGGCAGTTTTTTGAATGTCTGTATATCCCGGCTGCCACGTCAGGAATCCTTGCTTTATCCTGCCTCACATTGTCCCTTGTGTGGAGAAAAAATAAAGCGACTTGATATAATCCCGGTGTTGGGCTTTTTGCTCTGCCGGGCTCGCTGCCGCAGCTGCCACGGACCGATTTCCTGGCGTTATCCGCTGGTTGAAATCTTGATGGGGCTCGTTTCGTGGGCTCTTTTTCAGGCGTATGGGCTGTCCCTGGAGTTTTTGACAGCGGTGGTGTTTTGTGCGTTTTTGTTCTGCATTGCCATTATCGATTATGAGCAGGGCTTTATTTTTAACCGGGTCCTGCTTGCATTGGCAGCTACAGGGGTTTTGGCCATGCTTTTGGTCGGGCAACTGTCGCTGGCTGATATGATGGCCGGATTTTTTCTCGGAGGGAGTCCCTTGTTGCTCTTATATTTGTTGTTGCCGGGTAGCCTTGGCGGTGGCGATGTGAAATTTGCCGCGGTTCTTGGCCTGTGGTTGGGATCCTTGCCGGTTTTGCTTGGCCTGTGGCTGGCTTTTTGTTTTGGTGCTATAGGCGGGATTTGTCTCTTGCTGACGGGCCGGAAGAGCCGCAAAGATCCGATTGCATTTGGTCCGTTTCTTTCCCTTGGGGCTGCTGCTGCATATTTTTATGCGCCGCAACTTTTTGCTGTCTGCAGGAGGCTTTGGGAATGAAGGAGCACGGGGCTACAGTCATTGAACTTGTTTGTACGTTGGCAATAATTGGTGTATTGGCAGTTTGTGTTTTGCCGCGACTGCCTGGCATACTTGACAGCTGGCAAATTGATTATGAAGCTGCCTGTCTGGTGGCTGATTTGCGCTGGATGCAGGAGCGTACGCGCAGCATGCAGCGCCTTGACGTTCGGTTTGAAGGTCGCGGGGAGGATGACCAGCCACAGCTTTATATTCGCAAGGGCGATTATCGCATTGTTATGAAAGAAAAATTACGCGAACATAAATTTTCTCCGGGATTAAAAATGTATGTGAATCAGAGCCGGATTGCATTTGATACCGAGGGGCGGATGAATCCACCTCTGACCATTTTGTTGCTGCAGGGAGGAAAGGCACGGCGGGTGATCATCGATATTGTGGGACGCATTCGCGTGGAGCGGAATTTGTGAGAGAAAGGGGGCAGGGGGGTGTCGGAAAAAGGTTTTTTTCTACTGGAAACGATTGTATTAGGTGCTATTTTGCTTGCCGGTATCAGTGTTTTGGGCGCGTATACGGCAGGGCGACAGGTGGCCCTGGCATCACAGGATAAAATGACAGCAACTTTTCTGGCGCAGAAGTATTTGGCTTGCAGGCAGGGAGAAATAGCTATGCTGCCGGCAGGAGCTTGCCCGGATCAAATAATAGCGAC
Source organism: Selenomonadaceae bacterium (assembly GCA_963678095.2). Lineage (GTDB taxonomy): Bacteria > Bacillota > Negativicutes > Selenomonadales > Selenomonadaceae. The sequence continues at coordinate 477,861 of CAXXXP010000001.1, forward strand.
GTCAGTGCAGCGAAATAATCGTGATTTTTATGTGGAAACTTCGCTTTGTCCGGCAGCGCCGGGCTTGATGAAAATCGAGGTTGTTGTGCGCTGGCTGCCACAGGGGAAACAGCAGCAGCTTACGCTCAGCCGGCTGGTGCGAAGCGATGATTGAGCGGCGGGATGAGACCGGCATGACATTGCTGGAGCTGGTTGTTGCTCTGCCGTTGGTGGCGATGCTGTTGGCCGGGCTCAGTACGATGTTTTTTTTATTGCTGCATTCCTGTTGGGCGGATATAAGCGATTTGGAGCTTCAACAGCAACTGCGGCTGGCGGCTGTTGCCGTTACCAAGGATATGATGTATGCCGATCGGGCAAAAATTGAAGAAAATGGTATTTCTCTTTGGAGCGGCAGTCAAAGCTCTTTACCGCGCCAGATCGTTTACCGGATACGGGATCCTAGCGGAAAGGCGATTTTAACCAAAAACAACCAACCGCTGACGGGTGGCAGCATATATGGTGATATTCGTATAGTCAAATTTCAGTGCCGAAAATTTAATGAAAAAACAATTGTACTGGAGTTTGCCGGATGTAATGCATTTACGGGAAAAATTCTTGTCGTTGAAACGGCCGCAGTTTTGGAAAATAAAAGACGTGGAGGCGGGGCTGATGAATGAGCATGGATTTGCTTCGGTACTGGGGCTGTGTCTGTTGCTGCTGATGGCTTGCCTGAGCGCCGCTGTAATTGGACTCGCGCAAAAAGAGCGGGCTGCGGTCGATGGGTTTGCTGTCGGGCTGCAGGCGCAGTCCTATGCGGAAAGCGGTGCGGAAAAAGCACTGGCAAGTCTGGATGCACAGATTTTGGCAAAGGTGCAGTCGGCAGGGAAACCGGTCTGCATTATGTCGCTGCCGGCAGAAGAAAATGCGCCGCTAAAATCCTGCCAAATATACCTGACGTTTGATGGAGATGCCTATGTCTTGATGGCGGTAAGCTGTGTAGCCGATCGGAAGGGGCAGGTGTTTGTTCATTTCCAGCAAGCGAGAGATGGGTTAAAGATTGTAAAATGGGAGCGATAAGGGAGATGCCGTTCATGCTGGGGAAAATCAGGCAGTGTATAGCAGGAAGATGCGGTGGCACAAAGATCCAGCTGGGTTTATTTGTGGAAGAAAACAAAATTTTTTTGGCCCAGGGCTATAGCGGGCCGGACGGGATAACGATCCTGCGCCTGGCGGAGCGGCCGCTGGCTGAAGCTGAAACAGAGTATGGCAGTGTTGGCGAAGCCGTTGAGACAACCTGGCGGATGGAAGGGCTGCAAAGTAAAGGACTGGTGCTTTGTCTGCCAGAGACCATGGTGCATTGCTTTTTGCGCGAATTTCCTCCTCTGTCGGCGGCAGAGCTTGCAGAAAGTGTTAAGTGGGAGGTTGAGGAGGCAACCGATTCGATCACGGGAGAGCATACATATGCGTATCGGGAAACAATGCGTAGTGAAGAACAGGTTGTATTGCAGATAGAGATCACACCGCTGCGTCCTTTGATAAAGCTGGTGGATTCGTTGGCACAGGCAGGTTTTGTGGTAAGGGCTGTTGTTGGCCGCCAGCCGCTGCAGGTTAAAAAGACGGAAGAAAGTCTGTTGCTGCAGGGCGATGACTGGCAGCAGGCGATTTTGCCGGGGGTGGATCTTGTTTTGGAGGAGACTTTTAGCGGCGGGCAGATCGCGGCCCTGCAGGCATTGGCATATCCCTGTGGACACCAGCCTGATTTGCTGCCGCCGGAACGAAGACCGCCTAATGTCAATTACGTCCGGGGTATTTGTCTGCTGCTGGCAGCAGCGGCAATCGTGCTGGCCGGGCTGCTCCTTCAGGGCTGGAATGCATTGCTGGCAGCGAAGGAGGCTGGCGAAACAGCCAGGATTCGGATGGGAATGTTTCAGGAGGTGGCAGAGCAAAAGAAAATGCTTGAATTGCAGCAGTTGAAAAATGGAAAAAAGGTTCAGCTCTTGACTACTCTGTCAAGCCGCCGGTCATCCTCTGCCCGGGGAATCCTCATTCATTTGGGCTTTTTGACGACAGACAATGTCAAGCTGACAGGACTTGAATTTCAGTCTGATGGGATGTTGCGGCTTACTGGCCGGGCGGCAGATTATGATGTTTTGGCAGCATATTTGCACCGATTTGAAACAGATGATTTTTTTACCCAAGTCCATTTGGTGGGAGCGGAGTCTGAGCACGACGTTGCCGGGGAACTTTTGCCGATCACGTTTTCCCTGCAGTCTTCTTTTGGTGAACAGGAGGCTAAAGGATGAGGTGGTTACAACTTGGCCGCAGACCCTTGTATGCGGGTCTTTTCTTTACGGCATGTTTGTCGGCCATATATATTCTTTGTTATCAGCCGCTGCAACGGGAAGTTGCCCAGCAACGAGAGATTACAGCTGGTAAGCAGCAAGAACTGGCGGAGGTTGAACATTTTTTGCAGCTACACCCGGATATGAATAGTTTTCGCGGGGAACTTGACCGGAAGTCAGCGGCTATTTCTTCTATGCTGCCGGATCAGATGGAGGTTGGGCCCTTTATGGCAGCGATCGAACAAAGTGCCCTGCAGTCGAAAGTTGTCGTAAGCTCCATGACGCCGGGCGCTGTAGTTTCGGGCAGTATTTGTGCGGAGTTGCCGATCGAGATTACTGTGCAGGGAGGTTATTTTGATCTGCTGGCGTTTTTACAGGCCGTGGAAGCCTTGCCGCGCTGTGTTCATGTGAGAAAAATGCAGATTGAGAAGCAAAATACCCAGCTCAGTTGTAAGCTTTTGCTCGTGATTTACGCTGACGGGGAAAAAATTGCTGAAATGCAGTGAGAATGTCTGCCGGATGGACGAAATATCTACTGGAATCATACAAAATTTTATTCCTGCGAAACTTGATTTATATTGTTTCATAGAATAAACTATATATCATGGGAAATTATAATAATTTGTAAGAGCAAGAATAAATAATGAATGAGGTGCAGCGATGTTTCGATTTTTAACGGCAGGCGAGTCGCATGGCCAATGCTTAACTGCAATTATAGAGGGAATTCCAGCCGGACTGCCGGTTGATGTAGAAGCGATAAACAAGGATCTGGCGCGGCGCCAGCAGGGGTATGGCCGCGGCGGTCGGATGAAAATTGAGACGGATAAAGTGGAAATTCTTTCTGGGGTCCGGTTTGGTGAGACAATTGGGGATCCGATTACTTTGAAGGTGGCAAATAAGGATTGGGAAAACTGGACGGAGCGCATGTCAGTAAGTGGAAAGCCGGCCGGACCGGCGGTTACAGCCGCGCGCCCGGGCCATGCCGATTTGATTGGCTGCCAGAAATACGACCGCACGGATATTCGTGACATCCTCGAGAGGGCCAGTGCCCGGGAGACTGCGGCCCGTGTAGCCGTGGGGGCGATGGCAAAACAGCTGCTTGCCGCCTGCAATATTAACATTGTTTCGCATGTGGTCAATATCGGTTCGGTAAAAATTGATCGCGACAATATAGATAATACCCGGATTGGGAGCAATCAATCAGAACTCAACTGCTGTGATCCGGTGGCGGAAGAACAGATGAAGGAACGGATTCGCCAGGCAAAGGCCGACGGAGATACGCTGGGCGGTATTTTTGAGGTACTTGTGCAGGGGATGCCCGTTGGTGTGGGCAGTCATATTCAATGGGATCGGCGGCTGGATGCCCGTCTTGCCGGAGCGATGATGTCGATTCAGGCAATCAAGGGTGTGGAAATCGGTGCCGGGTTTGGCTATGCCGATCTGCCTGGCAGTCAGGCCCATGATGAAATGTTCTTTGATGAAGAAAAGCGGGTGTATCGCCGGACGAATCGTGCTGGCGGTATTGAGGGCGGTATGAGCAATGGGGAGCAGCTTGTTGTCCGGGCGGTGATGAAGCCGATCCCGACACTGATGCAGCCGCTGCATTCGGTTGATATTGCTGCCAAACAAGAGGTTTTGGCCTGTACCGAGCGCAGTGATGTCTGTGCTGTTTCGGCCGCTTCGGTTGTAGGTGAAGCTATGACGGCGGTGGTGCTGGCGGAAACTTTATTGGAAAAATTTGGCGGAGATAGCCTGGGCGATTTAAAGGCCGCCATAAAACAATATGAAATGCGGCTTTCGGGTGAAGCATGATGAAAAATGTCGTATTAATTGGCTTTATGGGAACAGGTAAGACGAGTACGGGCAGGCTTCTGGCCAGTCGGATGGGCTATTCTTTTGTCGATACGGACCGAAAAATAGAAAAAGAATGTCATCTTACAATAAAGCAGCTGTTTGCGGAACATGGAGAAACGTATTTCCGTGAACAGGAAGCTGCCGTGATCCGCAAGGTGGCCCGGCAACATCATCTGGTGATTTCAACCGGGGGCGGAACGATTTTGAATCCGGACAATATGAAGGCTTTGCGAAAAAAAGGCGTCATTGTTTCATTGACGGCCTCGGTCGAGGTTATTTTGGAGCGGACAAGCCGGAAGAATACGCGCCCGCTACTAGAGAATCAAACGATGGACGAGCGGCGGGCGGCGATCACTAAGCTGCGCGCTCAGCGCGAGGATTTATATAAACAGGCGGATCTGATCATTGATACAAGTGAACTGTCTCCGCTGCAGGTTGTGGATCAGATTATGTCATTTGTCAGAAAGGAAGTGAAGCAGCGTGCGTAATGTAAAAGTTTCATTGGGAAAAGACAGTTATGATATCTGCATTGGTACAGATATAGCAGACGAGCTGCAAAGCTTTATCCGGCAGGCAGGATTCTCGAGAAAAGCCTTACTGGTTTCAGATAGTGTTGTCGGTAAACTCTACGGGGAAAAGGTGCTGGCGATTTTGCAGGCGGCAGGTCTGCGGGCAGAACTCTTTTTGATTGAAGCTGGGGAAAGCTCTAAATCCCTGGGTTCAGCGGAAAAGATATATACGAAGGCCATTGAGATGGGCCTTGACCGCAAATCGGCACTGTTTGCCTTGGGCGGCGGTGTCGTCGGCGATCTGGCTGGTTTTGTTGCCGCAACTTATATGCGTGGCATTGCTTTTGTGCAGCTGCCGACAAGCCTGCTGGCACAGGTGGACTCGAGTGTCGGTGGCAAGGTGGCGGTAAACCATCGTCTAGGCAAGAATATGATCGGCGCTTTTTATCAGCCGCGGGCAGTATTTATCGATCTTACGATGTTGCAATCGCTGCCCAAACGAGAGATTTATACCGGGCTGGCCGAAATTATAAAGTATGGGATCATTTATGATGCGGAATTTTTCCACTATCTGTCGGAACATGCCGATGCCTTGTTGCGGCTTGATCTTGAAACGATAGCGCATGTGGTGGCTCGTTCTTGTGAGATCAAAGCGGCAGTTGTCAGCAATGACGAGCGCGAGGCTGGCCTACGCATTATTTTGAATTTCGGTCATACCCTTGCGCATGCCATTGAAAGCGAGACAAATTATCAAAAATATAATCATGGCGAGGCCGTGGCCATTGGCATGATCGGCGCGGCCCGGTTAAGCCGGGAACTCGGACTGATTGACGAAGCTGCTGTCAAAGCCGTCAAGGCAATCGTTCGCAAGTTTCATCTGCCGGTGAAGGCTTCCGGCTGTACCCTGGAAAAGATGTTTGAAAATATTTTTCACGACAAAAAAACCGTCAATGGCAATGTGCAGTGGGTAGTGATGAATGAAATCGGCAAAGTGCAGGTCGACAAGAATGTGCCTGATATTCTGGTGAAAAAGGTAATTGCAGAAATCCTTATCTGATACGAATGGAGGAGGAGCTTTATGCAGCTGGTATATTCCGGGAAAACAAAAGAGGTCTATCGTTTGCCGGACGGCAACTATTGTTTACGGTTTAAAGATGATGTTACCGGCACGGGCACGGTTTTTGATCCCGGGGCAAATACGGTTGGACCGCAGATTGTCGGATCTGGTAGGGCAGGACTGTTGTTGTCAAAATATTTTTTTGAGCGGCTGGCCGTTGGCGGGATTTTGACCCATTATCTTGCAGCCGATACGGCTGCAAATGCCATGACGGTTTTGCCGGCCGCTGTTTTTGGTCGGGGACTGGAGGTCATTTGCCGCTACCGGGCCTATGGCAGTTTTCTGCGCCGTTATGGCATGTATGCCCGGGAAGGGCAGCCACTGGAGGCTTTCGTTGAATTTACGCTGAAGGATGATACTCGCCAGGACCCCCCGATTGAAAAAGAGGCACTGGTGATGCTGGGACTGATGACAGCGTCCGAGTGTGAAGAGATCAAGTTGCTGACGCGGCGAATTGCCGGGATGGTAAAGGCGGAACTGGCCGGACGGGAAGTTGAACTTTACGATATAAAGCTTGAGTTTGGCCGTGTCGGCGAAACGGCGCAAATTGCCCTGATCGATGAGATCTCAGGAGGGAATATGCGCGCCTTTAAAGACGGATCTTTTTTGACGCCGCTGGCGCTCGCCGCGTTGGTGCTTGGTGACAATCTTGTTTCGCCCCGCGACATTTGATGCGGGGCAGTTTTTTTATGGGGAGAGGTTTCTTTATGATGGCAATAAAAAAAGCAGCAATCTTTTTTTTGCTGATCGGGGATGACAAGGGACGGAAGGTCATTTCCCTGATGGATGATGCGGAGATAAAGCAGCTGGTGCCGGCAATGCGCGAACTGACAACGATTGCGTCTGCCCAGCAGCGGCAGGTCTGGCAGGAGTTTATGGATCTGGGCTACGAGCCGTCTATGAATGCGGCCGATACCCTGACGGTTGTTCGCTTTTTGCTCAGCCGCAGCCGGAAGTGGGAATGAGATGAAAGCATCGTTTTCCTTGCTGGCATGGGGCTATCTATTGTGGAATCTGGCGGCTTTTTTTCTGGTGCTGCTTGATAAACGGCGGGCCAGACGCCAGCAGTGGCGCATCCGGGAACGGACTTTTTTTCTTTGGGCCGCAGCCTTTGGTGCCGCCGGGGTTTGGCTGGGAATGAAGGCCTGTCGCCACAAGACGCGCCATCCGGCCTTTTATATTGGGGTGCCGCTGCTGTGTCTTCTCAACCTGGCATTGCTTTATCTGATTTTTGCGGATGGCTTGCTTTATTTGTAAATTGGTGTTAACATAGGATTTGTTAATTGAATAGAAACAGTCTTTGAGGCGGGGTGTGATTCCCTACCGGCGGTAAAGCCCGCAAGCCATTTTGGCACGATCCGGTTAAATTCCGGGGCCGACAGTACAGTCTGGATGAGAAAAGACGTTATTTTGGAATGCATTTTCTGATGATTTATTTGTATGCGTTTTGAAGGCTGTTGAAAAGAGTGATCTTTTTGGCAGCCTTTTTTGTTGAAAAATCCTGATAAGGTGAGGCGAAAAAAGTGCAGCAACAATATATGCAGCAGGCCCTGCAGATTGCAGCCTATGCGGTGGGAAGGACCAGTCCCAACCCGCTGGTGGGGGCGGTTATCGTCAAGGATGGCCGGGTTGTCGGACAGGGCTGGCACCGCAAAGCAGGTACCGAGCATGCTGAAATTCATGCCCTGCGTCAGGCCGGGGAACTGGCAGCCGGCGCGACGATCTATGTGACACTCGAGCCGTGTTCGCACTATGGGCGAACGGGTCCGTGCAGCAAGGCACTGATTGATGCGGGAATTCAACGGGTTGTGATTGCCATGCTGGATCCCAATCCTCTGGTTGCCGGTAAGGGCGTAGCGATGCTGAAGGCAGCCGGCATCGAGGTGGAAACAGGTCTTTTCCAGGAACAAGCAGAGCGACTCAATGAGGTTTTCTTGAAATGGATTATGACGAAGATGCCATTTGTCGTCATGAAAACGGCGATGACACTCGATGGGAAAATCGTTACGGCAGCAGGCAATTCAAAATGGATCAGTAACGAAGTTTCAAGGCGCCGTGTGCATGAGCTGCGTGATGTGTACGATGGCATTCTCGTCGGGATCGGCACCGTGCTGACCGATGATCCGGCACTGACAACGCGGCTTGAATCGCAAAATGCAAAGAATCCGCTGCGGATTGTTGTTGACAGCCGGGCCCGTACGCCACTGACCGCAAAGGTCGTCACGGATGGGCAGGCCAAAACGCTGATTGCCGTAACGGCTGCGGCCGAGGCGGCAAAGGTTGAGGCCTTGCGCCAGGCAGGGGTCGAGGTATTGGTGGTCAATGACGGGCAGCAGGTGGATTTAAAGCAGCTCTTTTGCCTGCTGGGCGAGCGCGGCGTCTGCAGTATTTTTGTTGAAGGCGGGGCTCATATCAATTACTCCCTGCTGAAAGCCGGGCTTGTTGATAAGGTGTACAGCTTTATTGCCCCGAAAATGGTGGGGGGCAGCAGTGCCCCGGGGCCGGTGGGCGGTGACGGTGTGGAAACGCTCGATCAGGCTTTTTTACTTGAGGATGTGGAAACCGAGCTTCTGGCAGGGGATATTCTCGTCAGCGGCTATATCAATAGAAGGTGATGAAGACTATGTTTACCGGAATTGTAGAAGAATTAGGAACGGTGCAGAGCATCGCAGCCGGCGCGAAAGCCGGGAAAATAACGATCGGTGCGGATAAAGTGCTTGAAGGGCTGCGAATGGGAGACAGTATTGCTGTCAACGGGATCTGCCTTACGGTTGTCGGCTTTGACAAGCAGAGTTTCACGGCAGATGTCATGCCAGAAAGCATTCGCCGCACAGCCCTGGCCGAGCTTAAAGGCGGCAGCCGGGTCAACCTCGAGCGGGCTTTGTTGCTGACGAGCCGGCTGGGCGGGCATATTGTCAGCGGGCATATTGACGGGGTTGGTACCATACTTGAACTGACCGAAGAGGAAAATGCAGTAGTCTTTAAGATTGGGGCTTCGCCGCAGGTTTTGCGCTATATCATTGAGAAGGGCTCCGTTACCATTGACGGGATCAGTCTTACGGTGGCCGCTGTCACTGACGGGTGGTTTACGGTATCGGTTATTCCGCATACCAGAACAATCACTTCGCTGGGGCAGAAAAAGGCCGGCAGTAAAGTCAATCTGGAAAATGATGTAATCGGAAAATATGTGGAGCGCTTTGTGCTGCTGGGAGCAGAGGAAGAAAAAAAGAATTCCAGTGCAATTACACCGGAATTTTTGCAAAAATACGGATTTTAAAAGGAGATGGAACTATGGAATTTAGCAAAATTGAAGATGCAATAGAGGATATTCGACAGGGAAAAATGATTATTGTGGTGGATGATGAGGATCGTGAAAATGAAGGTGACATCATTGTTGCCGCTGATAAAATTACCCCGGAAGCAATTAATTTTATGGCAACACATGCCCGCGGCCTGATCTGCATGCCAATGGACGGTAAACGCCTTGACAAGCTGGGGCTGCCGCAGATGGTGGCCAAAAATACGGACAACCATGAAACTGCATTTACGGTTTCTGTGGATGCCTATGATACAGAGACCGGCATTTCAGCGTATGAACGCTGCCGTACGGTTGAAGTGATGCTTGATCCGCAGACGAAACCGAAACAGCTGCGCCGTCCGGGGCATATCTTTCCGCTGCGGGCCGTAGAGGGCGGCGTTCTGCGCCGCACCGGCCATACGGAGGCTGCGGTTGATCTTGCCGTTATGGCAGGCTTTTCACCGGCGGGCGTCATCTGCGAAATCATGCGCGATGATGGGCATATGGCGCGGGTGCCGGACTTGATCGAATTTGCCCAAAAGCATCAGATGAAGCTGATCACCGTAAAGGATATGATTGCTTATCGCAAGCGCACGGAGACACTGATTACCAAGGCAGCGGAGACCAATTTCCCCAGTAAGTACGGGAAATTCCGCCTGATTGCTTATGAAAATGGACTTGACAATAAATGTCATGTGGCCATTGTCAAAGGCGATGTCCGCGGGAAAGAAAATGTGCTGGTTCGGGTTCATTCGGAATGCCTGACGGGTGATGCGCTGGGATCTTTGCGCTGTGACTGCGGCGATCAGCTGGCGGCGGCTTTGCAGCAGATTGAACGAGTTGGCGAAGGTGTTGTTTTATACATGCAGCAGGAAGGTCGCGGGATTGGTCTGGCCAATAAAATTCGTGCGTATGCCCTGCAGGATGAGGGCAAGGATACGGTTGAGGCCAATGTTCTGCTTGGATTTGCTCCGGACCTGCGTGATTATGGTATCGGCGCGCAAATCCTGTCCGATCTCGGGCTTACAAGCATTCGCTTGCTGACCAATAATCCGGCAAAACGTGCCGGCCTTGAAGGATATGGGCTGGAGATTGTCGAAAGGGTTCCTTTGGAAATTGAATCGAATAAATTCAATAAGAAATACCTGAAAATCAAAAAAGCAAAAATGGGTCATATGCTGGAAGAAGAAATGTAAAAATACAATTTTAGGGGGATTTTATTATGGCAAATATTATTGAAGGCAATTTAACCGCGCAGGGGTTGCGCTTTGGTCTTGTAGCAGCGAGATTCAATGAATTTATAACGAGCAAGTTGCTCAGTGGCGCGATCGACACACTGCGCCGACATGGGGCAGATGAAGATATGCTTGATGTTGCCTGGGTTCCGGGGGCATTTGAAATTCCGATGGCTGCTAAAAAAATGGCAGAAAGCAAAAAATATGATGCCGTCATCTGCCTTGGCGCTGTTATTCGTGGGTCGACGTCTCATTACGATTATGTCTGCAACGAAGTTTCAAAAGGGGTTGCTCAGGTTGGCATGTCAACTGGGGTGCCGACGATTTTCAGTGTTGTAACGACTGAAAATATTGAACAGGCAATTGAACGGGCCGGAACAAAAGCTGGCAACAAGGGCGTCGATGGCGCCATGGCAGCAATGGAAATGGCCAATTTATTAAAAAATATATAAATAGAAGGAAGTGCGTAAAATGAAAATCGGAATTATCAGTGATACGCACGGCTCGGAGGCCCGCTGGTCGCTGGCGTATGACAAATATTTAAAAAAAGCGGATCTCATTGTGCATGCTGGGGATATTTTATATCACGGGCCGCGTAATCCGATGCTGGAAGATTACAATCCGGCACTGCTGGCTGAGAAGCTCAATGCCTGTCCGGTGCCGATTCTGGCTGCCAGAGGAAATTGTGATTCTGAAGTCGATGCGATGGTCTTGAACCTGCCGGTGCAGGCACCATATGGCTATGCTATTGTTGACGGACTGCGGATTGTTGTCACCCATGGTCATCTTGTGCCCAGTGAGGAAGAAAAGGACGCCATGGCAGCGCAGCTTAAAGCCGATCTTTTTATAACAGGACATATTCACGTAAATGTACTTGAAAAACGCGGCCAGACGATCTTTTTGAATCCGGGCTCGCCTTCTTTGAGTAAACGGGAGGATGGCCGCTCGACGATCGCCATGCTTGCCAATGGAAAAATAGAAATTATTGACATTGATACCGATGAAATTCTGCTGTCCCTGCCAGTTTAGGCGGGATCGCAGCCAGTGATGCAGATGAGGAGTTAGTATGAAAGATCATTTAATTAAGGCGACGGCAAATGGCATTCGTGTCTATGCTGCCGTGACAACCAATCTGGTAGATGAAGCGGTGCAACGCCATCAGTGTTATCCGACGGCGGCTGCGGCGCTTGGCCGGACGATGACCGGAGCGCTGCTCCTGTCAAGCAACCTGAAAAATAAGGAATGCATTACCGTCAAGTTTTCCGGAGATGGCCCGCTCGGCAAGATCGTAGCAGATGCCAGCTCGGATGGCTTTGTGCGGGGGTATGTGGATAATCCGAAAGCGGATCTGCCGCTTCATGAAGGCAAGCTTGCGGTAGGGGCCGGCGTCGGTCAGGGACTTGTTTCTGTGACGCGCTTTACCGGACTGAAAGAACCGATCAGCGGCAGCTGTGAAATTGTCAGTGGAGAAATTGCCGAAGATTTGACGCAGTATCTCTATGTTTCTGAGCAGACGCCATCGAGCATTGGCCTTGGTGTATTGGTCGACAAACAGCTGAAGGTGATTGCTGCCGGCGGATTTTTTATTCAGCCGTTGCCGGATGTTGAAGATAGTGCTCTTGACCAGCTCGAAGCAAATCTGCAGCAGCTTCGCCCGGTATCGCAGATGGTACAGGAGGGGCTTGACGGCAAGGGGATTGTGGCGGAAATTTTTGCTGGCATGGAGATCAATTACCTTGAAACCCTTGATCTGGCCTTTAAATGTCAGTGTTCCCGGCAACGCATCGAAGAGGTGCTGATGAGCTTAGGAGAAGAGGATCTTCAGTCCCTGTGCGCGGATGGCAAGGCAGAGGTCTGCTGTCATTTTTGCGGGGAAAAGTACCAGTTCAGCGGGGAAGAAATAGAAGCCTTGCTGGCTGTCAGCAAAAAACTGGCAGTGATGGGGAAATAAAGAGAGGCTGACTGCACGACGCAGTCAGCCTCCTTTTTTGCATAAAAATAAGCTGCCTAATCAAAGACTAGGCAGCTTATTTTTATGATATATCACTTCATATTTAATAGCGCGATCAGATGGCACGTTCAACTTTACCGGAACGTAAGCAACGAGTGCAGACATTAACTCGTTTGACATCACCATTTACTACAGCACGAACGCGTTGGATGTTAGGTTTCCAAGTGCGTTTTGTTTTTAAATGAGAATGGCTGACATTCATACCAGCAACTTCACCTTTTGCGCAGATTTCGCAAACATTTGCCATATAGCACACCTCCTTAAAGTAAAGGACATCAATATCCTCATACACAATATAAGTATTCTATCACAAACCAAGGACTGATTGCAAGCTGTTTCCGGGATTTTCTAAAAAAAGGGTTCCTGAGACAGATTTCATGTCAGATCAGCTGTTTTTGTCAGCAGCAGCTCAAATTCATCCAGCCGAGATGAGAATTTTTCCAGGGTGGTTGCCAGTGGCAAGGGGGAGGTCATATCAACGCCGGCACGCTGCAAAAGCGGCAGGGAATAATCACTGCCACCACTTGCCAGATAGGCAAGATATGATGTTTGTGCCGAGTCATCTCCGTGAGAAAGTCTTTCAGCCAGTGCTGTTGCCGCGGCATAGCCGGTGGCGTACTGATAGACATAAAATGGCCGGTAGAAATGGGGAATGCGGGCCCACTCAATTTTCAGGGAATCATCAACGATGATATCCTCGCCGTAATACTCACGGTTGAGGTCAATCCAGATGCTTTCCAGAACGTCGGCTGTCAGAGCTAAACCGTCCTGGACCATACGGTGAACCGTTTTTTCAAATTCGGCAAACATCGTTTGGCGATAAACCGTTGTCCGAACCTGTTCCAGGTACTGGTTGAGAAAATACAGGCGCTCGGCGGGATCGCTGACGGTCGCGAGCATATGGTCGAGCAGCAGATTTTCATTTGTTGTGGAGGCGACCTCGGCACAGAAGATCGTATAGGAGGCAGTTGCATAAGGCTGGGCCTGGTTGCTGTAGTAGCTGTGCATCGCATGGCCGAGTTCATGCGCGAGGGTAGAGACCGATTCATAGCGGTTATCATAATTTAGCAGGACAAAGGGATGCACCCCATAGACACCCCAGGAGTACGCCCCGCTGCGTTTTCCCTTGTTCTCGTAAATATCGATCCAGCTGTTTTTTTGTGCTGTCAGCAGGCCTTCTTTGTAATCACTGCCCAATGGGTGCAAAGCTGCGGTTACCAGCGACAGACCTTCTTCATAGGAAAAGGTGCGCTTGAGCTTTGCTGCCAGCGGCACATACAAATCATACATATGCAGCTCATCAAGGCCGAGAATGCGTTTTTTTAAGGCGGTATAGCGGTGCAGCAGAGAAAGCTGACTGCGAATGCCCGCAATCAGATGATCATATACGCTGAGGGGGATATTGCCGCTGTCGAGAGCGGCTTCCTGTGAAGAGCTGTATTTGCGGGCTTTGGCCCTAAAGAGGGTGCTTTGCACCTGGGCGCTGTAAGCGGCGGCAAAGGTATTGCGAAAAGCCGCATAGGTGGTGAATAGATTATGGAAAGCTTCTTTGCGGACAAGGCGATTCGTTGCCCGGATTAAATTGTTGTAACGCCCCTCGGTCAACTGTACTTTTTCCCCGTGGTCCGTGCTTGTCTGGGGGAATTTCAGGTCAGCATTAGTCATAATTGTGAAAATGTTGGCCGGGCTCTGACAGATTTCTCCGGCCTGCGCCAGCAGCTCCTCCTCTGCCGGCGAGAGAACATGGGATTTTTGGCGCAAGAGATCGGAAATTACGAAATCATAGGGGGCAAATGCCGGATCGGTTTTGATCGTCTGGCGTAAAGCGGCCGCATCAAGGGCCAGTAGCTCCGGATCGATAAAGGCTTGTGCTGTGGCCACTTTACTGAGCAGCGTTGTAGTGCGGGCAGTTAAAGCCTGGTAGGAACTATCGGCCGTGTCGACATCGCGGTGCATCCGGGCATACGCAAACAGGGAGCCTGCCTTGTGGTTTACGGTATCGCGCAGGGTCAGACAGGCAAGCAGGCTGGCCGGTTCTTTGAGCTTGCCTTTATAGGTGTCAAACTCACTTAGTAGCTGCTGCAAGGCCGAAAATTCAACTTCAAACGTCGGATCGTCAGGAAAGATGTCTTTGAGCTGCCATTTATGTGCCGGATCGACTTCACTGCGGTTGATGAGGTCGCCGGTGGAGGTTGTATTTGTTGCGGGAGAGAAAAAATTGTGCATAAGAAGGCTCCTTTATAGCATATTTTAAGGATATTATAGCATTAACTGCTGGCAATATCGAATTTTTATCGCTATAATTGAAAGAGCGCTAAAAATGAGGTGGAATTTTGAAAGTTGTTTTGACGACGTTAAATGCAAAGTACACGCATACCTCTTTGGGACTGCGTTATTTGCGCGAGTATTGCCGAGAGTTTGAGGAAATTGAGATTATGGAGTTTTCCATCAACAATCAGCTGCTCGATATACTGGGACAGATTTATGAAAAAAAACCCGATATCCTTGGCTTTGGCTGTTATATCTGGAATATAGAGATGATAAAGCACCTTATCCCGATGGTGCGCCAGGTTTTGCCTGCGTGCCGGCTTATCTGCGGCGGGCCGGAGGTTTCTTATGAAACAGAAGCCTTTATGCAGCAGCTGCCGATGGTAGATTATGTGATTCGCGGGGAAGGGGAACAGAGCTTTCTGGCCTTACTTCGGCATTTGACTGGCGGCAGCGACGAAGGATTGCCGGCTGGCATTGCCCATCGCTCAGAGGATGGCGAGCTGCTGGCGGGAAGCGCTGCGGCAGTCGGGGACTTTGCAAAAGTACAGTTTCCTTACCGTGAGGAAGAAATGCCGGAGCTAAAGGAAAAGATTCTTTATTATGAGAGTTCACGCGGTTGCCCATTTGCCTGCAAGTACTGCTTATCCTGTGCGAGCCAGGGGGTTCGATACCTGCCGGTCGCCCGTGTGCTTGAAGAATTGGCCTTTTTTATTCGGCATGAAGTCCGGCAGGTTAAGTTTGTTGACCGGACCTTCAATGCCAGCAAAGAGCATTTTATGCCGATTCTAAGGTTCCTGGCAGATCAGGACTGCCGGACAAATTTTCATTTTGAAGTGGCCGTTGACTATATGGATGAAGAGGTGCTCGAGGCCCTGCGTCAGATGCCGGAAGGCCGGGTTCAGCTTGAAATTGGCATTCAGTCGACCAATCAGCAGACGCTTTCGCAGGTGAGCCGGGTAAATCACTGGGAAAAAATTGCATATAACATAAGGCGGATTTTGTCCTTTGGCAATATGCATCTGCATGTAGATCTGATCATCGGTTTGCCGACAGAGGATATCCTTTCCTTTGAGAAATCTTTTAATGATGTGTATGCACTGCAGCCGGATATGCTGCAG
The DNA here is from genome assembly GCA_963678095.2 of Selenomonadaceae bacterium. Lineage (GTDB taxonomy): Bacteria > Bacillota > Negativicutes > Selenomonadales > Selenomonadaceae. The sequence goes on from CAXXXP010000001.1 coordinate 493,595, forward strand.
CTGGGATTTTTGAAGTTCTTAAAGGGAGCCGCTATGATGGAGCTCGCAGCGGACCATGGCTATGTATATATGCAGCAGGCACCGTATCAGGTGCTGGCGAATAATTACCTGAACTACGGGCAGATTCGCTGGCTGCATACCTTTGAGGATGTATTTGAACGTTACTATAATGCCGGCCGTTTTGGCAAGACGATGGCATATCTGATTCAGGCCAGTGGCGGCAATGCGTTTGCTTTTTACAGCGCTCTGACGAATTTTTGGGAACAGCGCGGGCTGCATCTAGTGGCCCATACAACGAAGTCGTTGTACCGTTATCTGCTCGAGTTTTCGCGGGAACAGTATTCTCAAGCCGCGTGTGCAGCGGCAGAACTGTTGAAGCTTGATGCGCTGCTTAGTGATGGCGGCAGTATTCGTCCGGAATGCCTAAAATGGAATGAAGACCAATATCAGTCGGCAACCGCTGCCTTTTGGCGCAGCGGCGGGGCAGAGCGCTATATTGAAAATTATGTTTTTACAAATTGGCGGCAGCTGCGCCGGCAGTATCATATTGAGGTATTTTCCTTTGACCTGGAAGCTCTGGCTGAGGGACAAAGCATTTCCCGCCAGGTGGCAGTGCTGTTTGATTATACGGCGGCAAAAGCTGCTTATCAAGTGATAGAATTAGGGGAAGTTTGAAATGGTATACAAGGTTTTTTCTGATTATTTAAAAGAACGTTATGGAGAAAAGGTATATAAACTTCCCGTCGGTTTGCCGGTTACTTGTCCTAACCGGGATGGAACCTGCGGGCTTGACGGGTGTACTTTTTGCGGTGAAATCGGTGCCGGCTATGAAAATTTGCCGGCATCGATGACGGTACAAGAACAGATTGCTGCCAACAAGGCACATATTATTCCCAAGTATAAAGCAAAGAAATTCATACCATATTTTCAGAACTTCAGCAACACCTACCTGCCGGTGGAGCAGCTGCGAGAATACATCGAGGCGGCTTGCGGCGAGGATATTGTTGCGATCTATATTGCAACGCGGCCCGATTGCATCAGCGAGGAATATCTGGTAATGCTGCAGCAGATCAAGCAGGAACGCGGCATTGACATCTGTGTTGAATTGGGGCTGCAAAGTGTGAATTATCATTCACTGGCAAAAATCAACCGCGGCCATACCCTGGGCGAATTTATTGATGCCGTTTTACGCCTCAAGAAATTTGACATAGAGGTTTGTGCTCATTTAATACTAAATCTGCCGGGTGAGGATGCGCTTGATGTCATTGAGGCAGCCAAGGTGTTGTCGGCACTGGGCGTCAATCAGGTAAAGCTTCATGCGCTCTATATCGTGAAGGGAACCAAAATGGCACAGCAGTATGAAGCCGGAGAAATCGAATTAATTTCCTGTGAAAGCTATCAGCAACGGGTGATTGCCTTTTTGGAGCATCTGTCGCCGGATATTGTGGTCCAGCGGATCATCGGGCGGGCGCCGGAGGCTAACACCTTGTTTAGCAATTGGCACACCGGCTGGTGGAAGATCCGTGATACGATTATTCAGACGATGACCCAAAATAACCAATATCAGGGACGGCTGTGTACGTATTTAAATGGGCCGGCCGTAAAAAAATTCAGTCGGTAAAGTCTCATCTTTATATAGGGAAGTGATGAAACATCGTGCTTCAGCATGTGAAAATGGCAATTATTCTTTTAATCTGCGTTATCTTTGGCGGTATCAGCGGCTATATGTATCTGGAAAAATTATCGTTTGCTGATTCGGCTTATCTCGTAATAACCACACTGTCGACCGTTGGTTATGGGGATGTAACGCCGCAGAGCCCGGCCGGGCGCTGGTTTACTATTTTTTTGATTGTTTTTGGCGTGGGGCTGGTATTTTATACCTGGGCACTGGCCGTGAGTCTGGTGGTAGAAGGAAAAGTAAAGGATATTATGGGGAGGCGTGAAATGCGCAAACGGATAGAACACCTGCAAAATCATATTATTATCTGCGGCGGGGGCAAGGTAGGCTCTAATGCAATTTTGCGGCTGCAACAGGAAAAGGAATCCTTTGTGGTGGTCGACAATGATCCTAAGATCTGTGAATATCTGGAACAGGAAAAAATCCTGGTGATTCAGGGCGACGCGACCATGGACGAAGTACTGCTTTCAGCCGGCTTAATGAAGGCCAAAGGTGTCATTGCTGCGCTTTCCGGTGATGCGAATAATGTCTATATCACATTGACGGCCCGGACCATACGTCCGGATGTATTCATCGTTGCCCGAGCTGACCGGCCAGAGGCAGAGGAGAAAATGCGCCGGGCGGGAGCTACCTCTGTCGTATCCCCGGCGGTAATGGGCGGGCGGCATATGGTGAATTCTTTGACAAAACCATTGATTATGGATCTGATGGAAAATATTTTTTATAATCAGGAAATCCATCTCGATATGGCTCAGATTACAGTGCAGCAGGGATCGGAACTCATTGGCAAAACATTATCTACCAGTGCCATAAAGACCGATTATGGTGCAATTGTGCTGGCAATCCAGCGGGGTGGGGAAATGCTGGTGACGCCAAGTGCTGACGAAAATATCAGCTTGTCTGATACGCTGATCTTGTTTGGAGCCAGAGATTCTTTGGAAAAATTAAATTATCTGGCTGGCAACAGCACTGCGTTGTAAGAGCAGCGCGGCAGGTTATAACTTTTGGACGAAAAAAACAGCAGGGAATATATCCCTGCTGCTTTTTTTCGTTTTATTATGCTTTGCCGTTGCAGCCGAGCACGTTGACAAGTTTATGTTTAACCAGTTCTTTTATATAAGCTCTGGCTGGAGTCAGATACTGTCTCGGATCGAAGTGGTCCGGATGAGCCGTCATGTATTCGCGAATGCCAGCTGTCAGCGCAAGGCGAAGGTCGGAATCAATGTTGATTTTGCAGACAGCCAGTTTAGCGGCCTGACGCAGCATGTCTTCTGGAATGCCGATGGCATCGGCAAGATTGCCGCCATTTTTGTTGATGATATCAACGTATTTAGGAATAACGGAGGAAGCTCCGTGCAGAACGATCGGGAAATTTGGCAGGCGTTTTTCGATATCTTCCAGAATATCAAAGCGCAGCTGCGGATTTTGTCCCGGCTTGAATTTAAAGGCTCCGTGGCTGGTGCCGATGGCAATGGCCAGGGAATCAACGCCGGTGCTCTTGACGAATTCTTCAACCTGTTCCGGTTGTGTATAGGAAGCATTTTCAGCCGATACATTGACATCATCTTCGATGCCAGCGAGCTGTCCGAGCTCCCCTTCAACAGTAACACCGCGCTGATGTGCATAGTCAACGACGCGTTTTGTCAATTCGATATTATCTTTAAAACTATGATGGGAACCGTCAATCATAACGGATGTGAATCCGCCGTCAATGCAGGATTTGCAGATTTCAAAATCTGCCCCATGGTCTAAATGAAGCGCGATAGGGAGATCGGTGTCTTCTAAGGCAGCCTCGACTAATTTTACTAAATAGGCATGTTTTGCGTATTTTCTTGCACCGGCCGAAACCTGCAGGATAATAGGAGCATTTTCTTCTTTAGCTGCTTCAGTGATTCCCTGAACAATTTCCATGTTGTTTACGTTGAAAGCACCGATCGCATAACCGCCTTTATAGGCTTTTTCAAACATTTCGGTTGTAGAAACTAATGGCATGATAAAGTTCCCCCTCTAATATAATGTATAACACTGACAAATACATTATAGCACAGATCATAAACTAGTTGTATATTTTGTTGTAAAACAATAGAAAAATTTAGGCGTTTTGCTGATCTTTTTTGAGGATTTATAAAAAGAAGGCTTATAAGTGGCAGTAAATGTCAAAAAAACGCATTATATACTAAAAAACGATAACACTTCCTGCATATCTGACGGAAGGGGGCAGGAAACACAAAGCAAGCGCTTTTCTACGGGATGCATAAATTCAAGTTTCCAGGCATGCAGGGCCTGTCTGCCCAGCAAAGCCAGGGAGCCTCCGTACAGATCATCGCCGAGCAAAGGATGCCCGGTATGAGCCAGATGGACCCGGATTTGGTGCGTGCGCCCGGTTTCAAGTACAAGTTCAAGCAACGAGAGCTTGCCGTTTGTACGCAGGGTTTTGTAATGCGTAAGCGCCGGCTTCCCGTCGGGAGCTACCCGGCGTTCAATGATGCTGCCGGGTTTTCGCCCGATGGGGGCCTCGATGCTGCCTGCCGCTGGCGCTATTTCTCCAGGGATCAGCGCCTGGTAGCAGCGGTGAAAGAGTTTCTGGCTGCTGGTTGAAAGCTGATGCTGGATCTGAGGTTCTTTGGCGATTAATACCAGGCCGGAGGTGTCCTTATCAAGGCGGTGGACGGGGTGATACACCAGCGGCAGGCCCTGCTGCTGATAATGGTAGAGCACGGCATTGGCCAGGGTGGCGGTATGTTCTTTCGTTGTCGGGTGAACCAGCTGTCCTGCCGGTTTGTTTGCGATCAGCACCCAATCATCCTCGTAACAGATAGAAAGGGGCAGTTTTACTGGTAAAATACTACTTTCGGTGCCGAGTGCATAACGAAGAATATCACCCGGCTGCAAAATTGCAGTGCCGGGTGATACCTGAACTTCATTAATATAGAATTCATTTTGTTGTTTGATCTTCCGCCAGAGTGTCAGGGAAACGCCGACTTCCCGGCGCAAAAATTCCTTAGCGGATTTTCCGGCATAGGCCGGTGGAATCGTATAGCTGGACATCTTAGTTTTTATCCTGAAGCCGGGAGGTCAGTACCCGGAAGCTGAGGCTGAGGATGATGGCGACCACCGTTGCCAGTGACATTCCCTTTAAGGTAACAGAACCCAGGGTAATGCTGGCAGTGCTGACGCCTATGCCAAGGACAATGGCTGTTAGTAGCAAGTTTGTCGGTTTGTTGTAATCGACCTTGCTTTCAACAAGAATGCGCAGTCCCGAAGCGGCAATGAGTCCGAACAGTAGCAGCGATACCCCGCCCATAACTGGGGTCGGGATGCTCTGAATGGCGGCGGCAAGTTTGCCGAGGCAAGAGAGCAGGATGGCAAAGATTGCGGCGCCGCCGATCACCCAGGTGCTGTAGACCTTAGTGATGGCGAGCACGCCAATGTTTTCGCCATAGGTCGTATTCGGCGTAGAACCAAAGCAGCCAGAAAATATCGTCGACAGGCCATTGCCGAGCAAGGAACGATCAAGACCCGGATTTTTGGCGAGATTTTCGCCGACAATATTACCCGTTACAAGCAGATGCCCGATATGTTCAACGATGACAACCAAAGCTGCCGGTAAGATGATGACGATGGCGCTGAAATTAATTTCCGGAGTGTAGATTGTCGGCAAGGCAAACCAGGGAGCGTCTATAACCGCTTGCCAGTTGACAAGGCCGTTGAAGGCAGCAATGACATAACCGCTGACGATGCCGATTAAGATTGGAATGATTGACAAAAACCCTTTAAAGGCGACGGAGCATATAACCGTAATCGCTAGGGTCAAAACAGAGACCATGATGGCAGTTGGGTTTGCGTTATCGCCGGTAAGACCGGCCATGCTGGCGGCAACCGGCATTAATTCAAGCCCGATGACGGCAACAATTGCCCCCATAGCAGCCGGCGGAAAGACGACGTCAATCCAGTTGGTTCCGACAAGCCGGACTAGCCAGGCGACGAGGCAAAAGACGATTCCGACGGCTATGAAGCCGCCGAGAGCCGCTTCGTAGCTATACTGGGATAAGACGAGGAATACCGGAGAGATAAAAGCGAAGCTTGAGCCAAGATATGCCGGGATCTTGCCGCGGCAGATAAAGATATAGAAGAGCGTGCCGATGCCATTAAATAAGAGGATTGTAGCCGGATTGACTTTAAAGAGCATCGGGACGAGTACAGTCGAACCAAACATGGCAAATAAGTGCTGCAGGCTTAACGGAATTGTTTTTAATAATGGTAGGCGTTTGTCTACGGGAATAGATTCTTTCATATTGAGATATCTCCTTTAAATGTTGATTTTGGCATAAAAAAAATCTCTTGCACGAATCGGCAAAGAGATCATAAAGGTGGTATCACACATATTGCAATATCTACCTTCTTAACCTCTCTGGGCTAAGTTAAAGGCCAATTTACATATAAAATGTACCATATATATACGTAAAAGTCCAGTGTTCTGTTTTAACAATTATAATTTTCTTCATAAATAAACAATTTTCCCTGTACAGCGATACGGCTAATCAAGTATAATAAAATTTAGTCAGGATATTTTAAAATAATTCTGTAATAAATGTCCTCTAGCAAGAGGACATTGTGTTTTTTTACGGAATGTGGTATCTTAAGTAGAGTTGCTCTTTGATGTTTAATTGTTTATTTAGTTTAGGGGGAGAACAATGGCTTTAATTGTTAAGAAATTTGGCGGCAGTTCCGTTGGCAGTACAGAAAAAATTATGGCGGTGGCAAAACGCATCATAGATGAAAAGAAACCGAATGATAAGATTGTCATGGTTGTTTCGGCGATGGGGGATACAACCGACGAGCTGATTTCTCTTGCCAAAGGGGTCAGTAAAAATCCGTATCAATATGCCCGGGAAATGGATATGCTGTTGACGACCGGTGAACAGGTTTCCATTGCCTTACTGACGATGGCGTTTAAGTCCCTTGGGCAAAAGGCTGTTTCCCTGACGGGGCCTTTGGCGGGGATGAAGACCAATGATGTTTATACAAAGGGGAAAATCGTCGATATTCAGCCTCGGCGCGTGCAGGAAGAACTGGATAAAGGCAATATCGTCGTTGTTGCCGGTTTCCAGGGTTCTTGTGAAAATGGAGATCCGGTGACGCTCGGACGTGGGGGCTCTGATACCTCTGCGGTAGCTCTTGCCGGAGCGCTTAAAGCGGACAGCTGCGAAATTTTCACCGATGTCGATGGTGTTTATTCGGCGGATCCAAGAATCGTCAAGGATGCCCGCAAGATGAAGGAAATTACCTATTACGAAATGCTCGAGATGGCTCGTCTCGGAGCCGGGGTTATGCAGCCGCGTTCGGTCGAAATGGGAAAATACTTCAATATACCGATACATGTCCGTTCTACCTTTACGACAAATCCGGGAACAATGATCAGGGAGGAATATACAATGGAAGAAAAAGATTTTGTAATCAGAGGCGTAGCACATGATGATAAGGTGGCCAAGGTTGCTGTACTTGGTGTGCCAAACAATCCTGGCATTGCCTATTCGATCTTTTCGGCCCTTGCCGAAGCCAATGTAGATGTCGATATGATTGTGCAGAGCATCAGAAATATTGAAAAGAACGTCACGGATATGGTGTTTACTGTTGCCAGCGACGATCTGCCACAGACAAAAAAGATTGTGGATCAGGTGGCCGATAAGCTTAATGCCATTGCGGTGTTGATCGAAGAAGACGTAGCCAAGGTATCGATTGTCGGTGCCGGGATGCTGGGCAATCCAGGCATTGCTTCCCGCATGTTTGGCGCACTGTCGCAGGCGGGGATTAATATTGATGTCATTAGCACATCAGAAATTAGCATTTCTTGCCTGATCAAGGGATCACAGCTCAAAGAGGCGGTAAATGCAATTCACGGAGAGTTTTTTCCGGCCAAATAAGAAAAATCAAATGCTAGCGCTTTTTAGCCGCTAGCATTTCTCTTTGTCGCCGCGTTGTGACTAAGTATACTTGGATACATTTTGCTAAAAGGCAGGATAACAAGGGTCAATAACGAAATTTATATAAATTGACGTTTATATTTAACGTTTTTATGCCGAAAGGTGTAAATTTTAAGGGGGATATATAGTATGACGATCAGTATGGCTGCATCACATTCCGTAGGGAAGGTCGCTAAGGATGCAATTTTTGGTGCCAGTGCCGCAGCGAATAAGGCTGTTTTGGAATTTGGCGCGGGGAAAGTTACAAATGCAACAATTGGAGCTTTTATGGATGATGAGGAGCGCTTGGCCTGTATTCCTACTGTGGAAAAGATATTCCGTGAATTGCCGATGAAGGATATTATTGCCTATGCACCGATATCGGGGCTGCCGGCGTACCTTGATGCCGTGATAGATTTAACCTTTGCCGATCAAAAACCGGAGGGCTATTTTGCTTCCGTCGCGACCGCCGGTGGGACCGGTGTAATCCATCACTCTATCTGGAATTACTCAGAAATTGGGGATACCGTGCTGACGTCGGATTGGTTCTGGGGTGCCTATAATATTTTATGTACCGAGGCAAAACGCAAGCTTGACACCTATGCGCTGTTTGATGAAGCGCACAGCTTCAATATAGCTGGTTTCTCCGCCAAGGTTAAGGAGATTCTGGCAAAGCAGGACAGCATTTTGATCATTATCAATACACCGGCACATAACCCGACGGGGTACAGCCTGTCTGAGGAGGACTGGACCCAGGTTCTTGATGTTTGCCGTGACCATGCCGAGGGCGGCAAAAAGAAGATCACGTTATTAGTCGATATTGCCTACATTGATTTTGCCGGCGAAAAGAATGAGTGCCGGAAGTTCATGAAGCAGTTTGGTCATCTGCCGGAAAATATACTGGGGATTTTTGCCTTCAGTATGTCCAAGGGCTATACATTATATGGACAGCGGACCGGGGCGATGATTGGCGTATCGGCCAGCAAAGAGGTCATTCGGGAATTTGCTGAAATCAATCAGTATACAAGCCGGGCCACCTGGTCGAATATCAATCGTGGAGCAATGACGCTATTGGCGATGATACATAAGGATCAGTCGCTCACTCGCCAGTTTGAAGCAGAGCGCGAAGCATATTATCAGCTGATTCGTGAACGCGGAGCAATCTTTATGGAGGAAGCAAAGGCCTGTGGCTTGAAGGCTCTTCCGTATAAGGCAGGATTCTTCCTCTCCGTGCCGGCCAAGGATTCGGTGGCTGTCTGCCAGAAACTCCATGAGGATTTGATTTTTGCGGTTCCGCTCAAGCGTGGTGTGCGTATTGCCGCCTGCGCCGTACCGGCTGCAAAAATGAAGGGAATTGCTGCTAAGACCTTAAAGGCTTTGCAGTTTGTTGATGGGGTAAAATAGGAATAATCACAATTTTATGAGAGAGTGTCCCACCTTGAAATATAAGGGACGCTCTCTCTTTTTTCCTGTAATAAATTGCGTATTTCCGTATTGTTAATTGCTATAAATAATGATATAGTAAAAAAGTGCAAACGAAAATAAAATAGTTCTGGGAGGCAATATATGTTTAATTTCACGAAGAAGGACACCGAGTTTTTTGATCTATTCGTCGAAAGCGCTCGGTATTTTTACAAGGGAGCTCTGTTGATGGATGAGGTGATGCAGGATTATAGCATAGCCGATGCCAAGATGGATGAAATTGTTGACCTTGAACACGAAGCGGATGCGATTAATGATCGGATTATCGATAAATTAAATCAGACCTTTATAACCCCGATTGACCGTGAGGATATTTATTCTCTGGCAAATGGTCTGGATGATGGTGTGGACTTTCTTCAAGGAACACTGCAGCGCATGGTAATGTACCATACACGCGGTCCGGTTAAGCAGGGGATGGTTGCGCTGACAAAGCTTTTAATTGAATCAACCGAGGAAATTATGCGTGCCTTGGAACTGCTTAAGGATATCAAAGCGAACCAGCATGAAATTCTCAAGTGTACCCATAAAATTGGCAAGCTTGAAAGCGAAGGGGATTTGCTGTATCGCCGTGAAGTTGCTTCTCTCTTTGAAAATGTAGAAAATCCAGTGGAAATCATCAAGTGGAAAGATATCCTGGAATACTTGGAAAATACACTTGATCATTGTGAGGATGTGTCCGACATGATCAGAGGCGTGGTAATGAAATATGCTTGAGTTACAGTATTTGATTTTCACGGTTATTATTCTGGCCTTGATTTTTGACTTTATAAATGGTTTTCACGATACGGCCAATGCGATAGCTACCTCTGTTTCAACACGCGCCATCAGCCCGCGCAATGCGATTTTGATGGCAGCGGCATTGAACTTTGCCGGTGCGCTCTACAGCACCGGGGTTGCCAAGACCATTGGCGGTGATATTGTAAAATCAGCGGCGCATGTGGATGAACGGATAATCATTGCCGCTTTGGTCGGCGCGATTATCTGGAATATTCTTACCTGGTGGATCGCTTTGCCAAGCAGTTCTTCTCATGCGCTGGTCGGTGGCCTGATCGGAGCCGTACTGGTTTCTACCGGGGCTGACGGACTCAATTATTATGGAATTGGCAAGATCGTGGTATCGCTGGTCGCGTCGCCACTATTGGCAATTGGTACTGGTTGCATTGTCATGTGCATACTATACCGTCTCTTCGGGCAGCTTATGCCATCATTGATCAATCACCGCTTTAAGAAGCTGCAGATTGTGTCGGCGGCAATGATGGCCTTTTCTCATGGGTCAAATGATGCCCAGAAAGCGATGGGGATTATCACCCTGGCACTTTTGAGTGGCGGCTATATCAGTGAATTTGAAGTGCCATTTATCGTAAAACTTTTGGCAGCAACTTCCATGGCTTTTGGTACAGCCTTTGGTGGCTGGAAAATTATCAAGACGATTGGCGGGAAGATCTATAAACTTGAGCCGATCAGCGGCTTTGCTGCCGACTTGAATTCCTCAATTGTTATCTTTGGTGCGACCTTGATGCACCTGCCGGTCAGCACGACCCATGTTGTTTCCGGATCGATTATGGGCGTTGGCACGGCAAAACGCATCAGTGCTGTCCGCTGGGGGACTGCACAACAGATGCTGGTTGCCTGGATTCTGACGATTCCGTGTACCGCTTTGATGAGTGCGATTGTTTACCAGGGAGTTTTGCTGGTATTTAGTAAATAAAATCAATCTAAAAGAGCAGCACCAAGAGCAATTGCTTTTGGTGCTGCTTTTTTGTTTGTGAGAAAATAAAGGATAGGGGAAAAATAAAGAACCGCCGATAAACGGCGGTTCTTGTTTTTATTAACGATGTGCTTTAAAGAATTCTTCAGCAACCTGTGGGAAGAGAGCATAAGAGAGAACATCTTCTTCTGTTGCATTCGGATAGCCTTTGCTGGCAAGTTCTTCTTTGAATTTGTCCATACCCGGTTCGAGGTCATCTGCCGGACGACCGGTGATGATGTCCTCATCCTTGATGCCGAGGGAATGAAGGAATTCTTTATCAACCGGCAATGGGGAACGGCCGAATTTACCGCGAGCAAGATCTTTGAATTCACGCGGTACCATTGCATAGCGTTTGCCCATCATGACATTGAAAGTTGCCATTGTGCCGACAATCTGGCTGGACGGCGTAACGAGTGGCGGGTAGCCGAGGTCTTTACGCACGCGAGGCATTTCGTCAAGCAGATCCTGATATTTGTCTTCCATACCCTGTTCTTTCAACTGGTTGGCAAGGTTCGAGAGCATGCCGCCCGGAATCTGGAAATCAAGTACGTTCGGATTAACATCGAAATAACCTTTGAGGTTGAATTCGTTCATTGTCTTTTTCTTGACATCGAGGAAATATTTTGCGATCGGTGTCAATGCCTGACGGTCGAGGTTTGTATCGAAATCAGTTCCTTCAAGTGTTGCGATCATTGTTTCTGTACAAGGCTGGGATGTACCGAGTGCAAACGGCGAGAGTGCACAGTCGATGATATCAACGCCAGCTTCAATCGCTTTGAGGTATGTCATAGAGCCAAAGCCGCTTGTATAATGTGTATGCAGTTCGATTGGAACCTTTACAGCAGCTTTTAATTTTTTAACGAGATCTTCGGCTACATAAGGTTTCAAAAGGCCGGACATGTCTTTGATGCAGATGGAATGAACGCCGAGTCCTTCGAGTTCTTTAGCGAGCTCAACGAACACTTCGTTTGTATGGTAAGGGCTGATTGTATAAACAAGTGTACCCTGTACATGTGCGCCAGCTTCTTTAGCGGCGTCAATTGCTGTTGTCATGTTGCGAATATCATTTAATGCATCGAAGATACGGAAAACTTTAACACCGTGTTCAGCAGCTTTTTTTACGAAAGCCTTGACTACATCATCCGGATACGGATTGTAGCCGAGCAGGTTCTGACCTCTTAAGAGCATCTGGATCGGAGTCTTAAGATGAGCTTTCAAAGTGTCTAAGCGTTCCCATGGATCTTCACCTAAAAAGCGAAGGCAAGTATCAAATGTAGCACCGCCCCAAGCTTCCAGGGCATTATAGCCAACTTTGTCAAGCGCTTCAAGCTGCGGCAGCATGTCTTCAATACGCATACGTGTCGCAACGAGAGACTGATGACCGTCGCGCAGGACAGTTTCAGTAATTCGTACAGGTTTTTTTGCCATAGTAAAATACACTCCCTTGATTATAATAACATAATTGAACGATATGGTTCAAAGGGTAAATTTGAATGAAAATTCGAGCAGCCATATTGCGGTGAATCCGCATGGTTACTACAAACTTCGAGAAAAAATCAAATTTACATCACAAATACAGTATAGGTACTAATCAAAAGCTTGTCAATGAAAAAGCGTGATTTTTTTAACATAATTTTCTAACTGATTATAAGTAAAAGATATTATATAATTAACATAAATAGTGAAAATATTTAAAAAAACATATGCTTATATATAAGGAAGGAAACTTAAATCGTCTGGAATTGGCAAATAAAAGAAGCCGACAGAGCCTGTATTTGCACAGCTCTGCCGGCTTTTTTATTGTTTTGGTGCCGTTGGAATCGAGGCGGTGATTGCCGCGGCCAGTGCCAGCGGCACTGTGGTGAAAAAGAGAGCGGGTGATAAGCCAAAAGAATCACCTGCGGCCGCTGTTATAGCGGTACCAATGCCGCCCAGCCCGAAGGAAAGTCCCATCATCATGCCAGAAGCAATGCCGGCATGTCCGGGCAGCAGTTTTTGGGCCCAGAGCAAAGAGGACGGCTGTGGGGCTTGGAGCCCGGCCCCGCAAAAGAAGAGACAGATAAGAGCCAGTGGTGATCCGGGATCGAGTAGAAAAAAGAGCCCGGTGGGAAGGATGCCCAGGGTCAACGCGGTGACGATTACCGTTTTGTTGCCGAACCGGTCACTACAAAAGCCCCCGACGAGGCCGCCGAGCGCGGCGCCGATTAGAAACACGGTGAGCATTATGCCGGCGGTCATGGGATCACGGCCGTGGCTGATCAGCAGCAATGGCAGCAGGGTTGATACGGCGACGTGGGTCCAGGCGCGCAATCCCATCGCGGCGTTGAGTTTAAGCAGAGCCGGATTTTTCAAAAGGTCGGAAAGTCTTTGCCGGTCAGCGGCTGAGCCAGACAGACTTGTTGTCGTTGATAACTGGCAGAGTTTCGCCTGGTAATAAAGCAGGCTGAGTAAAAGTGATGGGAGTATCAGCAGCGGCAGGGCTTCGAGCGAATAGGCTGAGGTAAACCAGACGAGGGCTAAAGGGGCCAGGGCAAAACCGATATTACCGCCCGCGACAAACAGCGACAGGGCGAGCCCTAGGCGCTCAGGAGCGGCAGCTTTGCTTAGCAGCGTTGATCCGAGTGGATGGTAAACGGCAGTTGCTATGCCGCTGAGACCGACTGCCAGAAAAAGCACAGGCGTATTTTTTATATAGCCGGCCAAGCAGATGCAGACGGCGCCAAAGGGAATTGCCAGCAGCAGCAGCCGGTTCAAATTGTATTTATCCATCAGATACCCCAAGAACGGTTGCAACACATTTGCGGTTACAGACAAGAGCATTACCAGCAAGCCGCTCATAGTCAGTGATAAATCAAGCCGCAAAGTGAGCAGGGGCAGCAGGATTGGCAGAAAATTACAGTAAAAATCATTGAGCAGATGACCGCTGGCGAGCAGCAGCGTATGATAGGTATGACGGGAAACCACTGGCATTTTATTGCTGATAGGGTGAATCATTGGGAATCATGACTTTCAGGTTGTCCTTGTCGCCCATAAGGGTAAAGGTTTGTTTGGGTTCATCGACGACTTCAATGCCATCAAGGGTATGCTTAAGGCGCTGGCGGATGGTGCCAAGATACTCCTGACGAAGTTCGTTTTGTTCCTTTTGTTCAGCGCTGGTGAGGCCGGAATCTTTTTTCTTTGCGGACAGTTCATTGATGCGCTGGATCATTTCCTTTGTAATCAAATTGTAAAACTCCTTTATTGGTGGCAGGTCTTGGCGACGAGGTCTTTATAGGCCGCCTGCAAATCTTTTGTTATTTTTCCGGGATTGCCGGTACCGATTGTCTTGCCACTGATTGAGATGACTGGCGTAACTTCAAGGCTGGTACTGGTTACGAAGGCTTCATCTGCAGTCAGGGCAAATTCTGGGGTGAAGGCCTTTTCAACAACGGTCAGTCCGAGGTTTGGCACACATTCTTCAAGTAAAATAGAGCGGGTGATGCCTTTTAAAATCAGATTGTCAGTCGGGTGGGTCCAGATGATTCCGTCTTTAACGATAAAGAAGTTGGTGCTGGAGCCTTCGGTGACCAGATTGGTATCCTTGCGAAACTGAATTGCTTCGCCAACATTTTTCTCATGGGCTTTTTGTTTAGCCAGTACATTGCCGAGCAGATTCAAAGACTTTATATCACAGCGCAGCCAGCGGATATCCTCTACCCAGATGGCGGCAATGCCGTTTTCCTGCCAATCGGTATGAAGCCGGGTCGGGCGGATCGTCATGCTCAGATGCGGAATGACTTTATCCGGGAAAAAGTGCTGACGCGGAGAAGTCGCCCGGGTGATTTGAAAATAAATGACACCATCTGTGATGCCGCTTTTGCTGATCAGATCTTCATGGATAGCAGCCAGTTCATCATTTGTATATGTGACCGGTATTTGCAGGGCGCGCAGCGATTTGACACAGCGCTCCAGATGGCGTTCGAGGGCAAAACAGTGGCCGTTATATACCATCGTTGCTTCATAGATGCCATCACCAAACTGGTAACCGCGATCCTCCAGACAAATTTTTGCTTCTGTGAGATTAATAAATTCTCCGTCAAAAAAACCAAGTTCATTCATAATATTACCTCCTAAACAGATAATATTATAGCTCATAATATGTTTTATTTATATAGAAGTGTGAACTTTATCATAAATTAATATTTTTACATGGATTTTTATGATGAAATATTGTATCTTTTAAGAGGACGTCATATATTTTTGCCGAAAGTATTGTTTTTTGCTTTTTCGTGTTATAATATATGAACCATGCAAATTTGTGTTTGTGTGCAGTGAGTTGGTTTACGCAATTCATCAAAAAAACAATAAAACAAGGGGAGTATGTAAATGAAACTTGTAGTGACAATTGTCGGGAAAGATCGCGTAGGAATTATCGCCATGGTAAGTAATGTTTTGGCTGAAAATAATGTGAATATCCTGAGCATTAATCAGAATATCATGGATGGTTTTTTTAACATGGTTATGATTGTGGAAATAAAAGACAGTAAGATCAAACTGCAGGATTTGCAGAAGATTTTGAGTGATAAAGGGCAGGAAATCAACCTCGATATCAAGGCGCAGCATCAGGATATCTTCAATGTCATGCACAACGTTTAAGAAACAACAACAGGGAGGCAACTCAGTGATAACAATAGATGATATATTAGAAACAAACCGAATGATTACGGAAAATAAACTCGATGTGCGGACGATTACAATGGGCATTAGCCTGCGTGATTGTGCCCATCCTAATATGCAGCAGTTCTGTCAGAATGTGTACGACAAAATCACTACGTCGGCTGAATTTTTGGTCAAAACTGGTGAGGATATTGAAGCCGAGTATGGCATTCCGATTATTAATAAACGTGTGTCGGTGACGCCGATTGCGATTGCGGCCGAAGCCTGCAAGACGGATACATATGTTCCGGTGGCAGAGGCTATGGATCGGGCGGCAAAAGAAATCGGTATCAACTTCATTGGCGGATTTTCAGCCCTTGTTGAAAAAGGCTATACGAATGGCGATCGGATTTTGATCAATTCGATTCCCCAGGCGCTGACGGTCACGGATCTCGTCTGTGCGTCGGTAAATCTCGGATCGACCAAGGCCGGTATCAACATGGACTGCGTTCGTGAAATGGGCGAGGTTATCAAGCGGACAGCGGAACTTACTCGTGACCGGGATGCCATCGGCTGTGCTAAACTCGTGGTGTTCTCAAATGCGCCGGGGGACAATCCGTTTATGGCTGGCGCGTTTCATGGCGTCAGCGAAGCCGACAAGGTCGTGAGCGTCGGGGTCAGTGGACCGGGCGTTGTAAAACATGCGCTTGAAGACCTGAAAGGAGCAGATTTCAGTCAAGTCGCAGAAGCCATCAAAAAAACGGCCTTTAAAATTACCAGAGTGGGGCAGCTTGTGGCGCGTGAAGCCTCCAAGCGCCTGGGGGTTCCGTTTGGAATCATCGATTTGTCGCTGGCTCCGACCCCGGCGGTTGGCGACAGTGTAGCGCATATTCTTGAAGAAATGGGCATTGAAAGCTGCGGTGCGCCGGGAACAACGGCGGCTCTTGCCTTGCTCAACGACGCCGTGAAAAAAGGCGGTTTGATGGCCTCGTCACATGTTGGGGGATTAAGCGGTGCATTTATTCCGGTCAGTGAAGATGCCGGTATGATCGATGCGGTTGTCCGTGGCAGCCTGTCGCTTGAAAAACTCGAAGCAATGACCTGCGTCTGCTCGGTCGGCCTCGATATGATTGCGATTGCCGGAGATACCTCGGCGGCAACAATTTCCGGTATTATTGCCGATGAAGCAGCCATCGGGATGATCAACAACAAGACAACGGCCGTGCGGCTGATTCCGGTGCCTGGAAAAAAAGTCGGTGAAACTGTTGAGTTTGGTGGGTTGCTGGGCTATTGTCCGATCCTTCCGGTTAAGAGCCAGTTCAGCTCTGAGGCGTTTATCGCTCGTGGCGGCCGCATTCCGGCTCCGGTTCGCAGTCTGACAAACTAATAAAAAAGCTGTGCGGCTACGGTGGCATGGTCTGTTATTGACGAGAAGCTGCGGTTGCGGCTTCTCGTTTTTTTGGGGAGAAGAGAGAAAAATATGCGTATAACAAAAAAAATAAAAGCACAGATGGTCGAATTGCTGGAGGAAACCTATCGCGATACAAAGCCGGCGCTGCACTTTCGCAATCCGTTCGAACTTTTGATTGCCGTGATTCTGTCAGCCCAGTGTACGGATGTAAGGGTCAATGTGACTACGGCGCGGCTGTTCGCCCGGGCAGAAACTCCGGCGGCGATCGTTGCGCTAGGGCTGGAAGCGCTTGAGGAAGAGATTCGTGACTGCGGCCTGTTTCGCAATAAAGCCAAGAATATTATGGCTACCTGCCGTCAGCTTTGTGAACAATATAACGGAGCCGTGCCGGCAGATTTTGATTTACTGCTGCAGCTGCCGGGAGTCGGTCGCAAGACGGCAAATGTTGTCATGAGCATAGCCTTTGATCAGCCGGCTATTGCGGTCGATACACATGTCTTCCGGGTGGCAAATCGCCTGCAGCTTGCTGTAGGTGAAACTCCGCTTGAGGTTGAACACGGTCTGCAGCGCGTGATTGCCAGGGGAAAATGGTCAGCAGCACATCACTGGCTCATCTGGCACGGGCGCAGAGTGTGCAAAGCCAGAAGTCCCTTGTGTGAAAAATGTCCGCTTCAGAAAATTTGCCCCAGCAGTGGGGTTGAATAAATATCGTGTAATGGTGTATAATAATACCAAAGGGGTGACGTGTAATGTTGTATCGTAAACCGACGTTTGATGATGTGGAAGCCATTTATGAATTGGTGAATGATTATGCAAAGGACGGCGTAATGCTTGCGCGGTCGCGCAATACGCTCTATGAGACGCTGCGTGATATGGTCGTAGCCGAAGAAAATGGTATAGTTGTCGGAGTAGGAGGACTTCATATCACCTGGAATGAGCTGGCCGAGATACGGACGATGGCGATTTTGCCGTCGGCAGTAGGCCGGGGGATTGGTAAAAAAATTGTGCAGCTGCTTTTAGAAGAAGCAAAGGTATTGGGGGTAAAAGAAGTGTTTACCCTCACCTATAAGCCGGGCTTTTTTCAGACATTGAATTTTATTGAAATCAGCAAAGATGCTCTGCCACATAAAGTCTGGAAAGACTGCATCGACTGTGCAAAGTTTCCCAACTGTGACGAGATCGCTATGAAATTGTTATTGTGACACTGTATAAAAATACTTTTAAGCGGGACAATATGTACAATAAAATTCGATAAATATAAATTTATTTTTATTGTTGACAAGATCTTTTTTTCTTGTTATAGTAACAGCAATACAGAAAACAAATGCGATGAACGAGACGGAGTAGATCAGAGGTCGTCTTTCAGAGAGCCGGGGGTTGGTGCGACACGGCAGGCGGATTGATTGAAATACACTCGCAAGCAGCAAGCTGAATCTATAGTAGGCTGAGCCGGAATGCCACCGTTATCATGGGCTAGAGTATGTTAGTACTCGAATTGAGTGGCTTGCTTTCAGCAAGCAGGGTGGTACCACGGGCTATAAGGCTCGTCCCTGTATGGGGGCGAGCTTTTTTTGTATTCCTTTTTATTTTTATTCTGTAAAAAATGTACTGGAGGATGAACAATGATTATTATAATGAGCCCGACGTCTACTCGGGAAAACTTGAAGCGGGTACAGGAAAAAATCGTAAAAGAAGGCTTGACATATCATATGTCGAAGGGAGCTTCGCGAACGATTGTCGGAGTCATCGGTGATAAAAAAATTATTTCCCGCCTTCAAATGAAGGCTTTTGATGGAGTGGAGAAGACTGTGGAAATTACAGAGAAATACAAACTGGTAAGCCGAGAATTTAAACCGGTGGATACAATTGTCAATGTCGGCGGGGTGCTTGTCGGCGGTGGACATCTTGGGATTATGGCCGGACCGTGCGCGGTGGAAAGCCGGGAACAATTGCTTGAGGCAGCTGAAGCCGTAAAAGCGGGCGGAGCTAATTTTCTGCGCGGGGGTGCTTTTAAGCCGCGGACCTCGCCGTATGATTTTCAGGGTCTGGCGGATGAGGGTTTGAAAATGCTCAAGGAAGTCGGCGAAAAAACCGGGCTTAAAGTGGTGACGGAAATTGTCGATGTCAATGATGTTGAACGTCTTTGCGAATATGCGGATGTGCTTCAGGTAGGGGCCCGCAATATGCAGAATTTCCAGTTGCTCAAAGCTGTAGGCAAGGCGCAAAAACCGGTGCTGCTCAAGCGTGGCCTTTCGGCAACGATCAGTGAGTGGCTCAATGCGGCGGAGTATATTTTAAGTGAAGGGAATTATAATGTCATTCTCTGTGAACGTGGCATCCGCACCTACGAGACTTTTACCCGCAATACGCTTGACCTCAGTGCGGTAGCAGCGGTTAAAGAATTGTCACATCTGCCGGTTATTGTCGATCCGAGTCACGGTACGGGGCGCTGGAAAATGGTACAGCCAATGGCCAGGGCGGCTATTGCTGCCGGTGCGGATGGATTGATGATTGAAGTTCATCCGCATCCGGAAATCGCTCTGAGTGATGGCGATCAGTCGCTGACACCGGAAAATTTCCGCATCGTAATGGACGAAGTTCGCAAAATTGCTGAGATCATGGGGAAAAAGTAAATGAGCAAGCTTCACTTGGCGATTATAGGTGTCGGGCTCATCGGCGGGTCGCTGGGGCTGGCACTTAAAGATAAGTTAAAGGATGAGATTTATGTGACCGGGCTGTCGCGAACCAGAGAAAGTATGGAGCAGGCCCTGCGCCTTAAGGCGGTAGATATGGTTTCCGATGATATTGAGACGGTGGTCAAGGATGCTGACATTGTGTTTTTAAGTACACCGGTACTGCAGATTGTGCCGATGGTAAAAAAGCTGCTGCCTTATTTAAAAAAAGGGGTCATACTGACAGATGCCGGCAGTACCAAGCAGTCTATCTGGCAGGAACTGCAGCAGCTTCTGCCGCCAGACATTTACTACGTAGCCGGGCATCCGATGACTGGTAAGGAACGCAGTGGCGTCAGCGCGGCAGATAAGAACTTATTTGTTAATAAATGTTATGTAATTGTTGAAGATACGGGCGTCCCGATGGAGATCGTCAACCGGGTCACGGATTTACTCAGGCTCACCGGGGCCAATCTGACAACGCTTGATATAGCAAAGCACGATCGCTGTGCCTCTGTTATCAGCCATGTGCCGCATGTGACTGCCGCGGCCTTGGTCACACTGCTTAACCGGTGCAGTCCCGGGGATATGGATTCTTGCCTTAAGCTTGCTGGCGGTGGGTTTAAGGATACTACGCGAATTGCCTCTTCCAATGCCGATATGTGGGCGGATATATGCATTTCAAATCCCGGAGCAATTGCCGATAACTTACGTGAACTGCAGCAGATCCTTGGCGAAGTCATTTATTCGATAGAACAGGGCAATCGGCAGGAAATACATGATTACTTTGCGGCAGCCAAGCAGCGCCGTGACAATATCATTGATCAGACAGAAAAATTATTTGAAATATAAGGGATGTAAAACAGCAGCTTTCTTTGACAAAAAGAGAAAGCTGTTGTTTTTTTGCTGCGAAGCCGTTTGTTTTTCGGGTGAGGTAGGAATGGGCGAGGAAAGGTCGAATGTATACGGTAGAATTTTAAGAAAGCGAAGGAGCCGGAGGATGAAAAAACATACAGAAAAAGAAACAGGCGGATTAAAAGAAATCTATCTGGCTGGGGGGTGTTTTTGGGGGCTGGAAAAATATTTATCCCTGATAAATGGGGTGAAGGTGACTGAAACAGGCTATGCAAATGGTAGTACGATGAAGCCAACCTATGAAGAAGTCAGTTATCAAAATACGGGACATGCCGAGACGGTCCGGCTAGTATATGATTCCCAAGTTCTGCGTCTGTCGTTTTTGCTGCAGCTGTTTTTCGAGGCGATAGACCCGTTAGCTGAAAACCGGCAGGGTGGCGATACGGGTGTTCAGTACCGAACCGGAATTTACTACAGCGATCCGGCGGATAAACCTCTTATCGAAGCTGCGCTAATGGAATTACAGAATAAATATGAAACGCCTATTGCCATTGAGTCTGGCAGCCTGGAAAATTATTGGCCGGCAGAAGAATATCATCAAAAGTATCTGGATAAAAACCCCGCAGGGTATTGTCACCTTGGGCGACAGGATTTTGCCCGTGCTGCGGCCGCCGTAGATTATTCCATGAAATACAAGCGTCCGCCGGAAGAGCTGCTGAAGGCAAAACTTACGCCGCTGCAGTATGCTGTAACGCAAAATCGTGTTACGGAGCCGCCGTTTGCCAATGCTTTTTTTGATCAGACAGCGGCAGGGATTTACGTCGATGTGACGACGGGGGCACCACTGTTTGCTTCGTCCGATAAGTTTGATGCCGGTTGTGGCTGGCCCAGCTTTTCCCGTCCTATTTTGCCGGAAATTATTGAGGAATATGAAGATCATAGCTTTGGGATGGAGCGAGTGGAAGTCCGCAGCACCCCGGGCGATGCCCATCTGGGGCATGTATTTGAGGATGGGCCGACAGCGAGCGGTGGCCGCCGTTATTGTATTAATAGTGCTGCCCTGCGGTTTGTTCCCCGGGATGAAATGGAAGAGCAGGGATATGGACATCTGCTGTATTTGTTTGAATAAATATTCATAGATTTGATCGAATCGAAAGGGGACTGTAAATATGAACCATGATCTGCAGTTTATTATTGATATGGAACTTGAGGGGGAAGCATATTATCGGCGGCAGGCAGAACTAAACCCGAATACCCCGATCACAGCGGTCTGTAATATGCTCGCAGCGGAAGAAAAAAGGCATGCCATGATTGTCACCAGCCGACTAAATGGTTTTCCCTATCAGCTGCTGGAAACAAATATCGCAGCTACTGGCCGGAGTATTTTTGCCGGGGCAGCTGATCTTGGCTCGGATGGAACGAGCCGGCTTTCTCAGACTGAATTTTATGTGATTGCCGCGCAAAAAGAACAAGACAGTATAGATCTATATACTTCTTGTCTGGAAAAAGCAGAGAATGAGGCTGAACGGGAATTGTTTGCTTATCTCGTCGGACAGGAAAAACAGCATTTTACTTTGCTTGATGAACTTGCGGCGCTCTTGCGGCAGGCGGATGAGTGGGTGGAAGATGCAGAGTTTGGCAATCGCAAGGAATACTAAACAAAGCGAACGATTGTGTCCTTTGAGCCACGCCGGAAAAGGCGCGGCTCTTTCTCTTGGACAGCGATTGAATGATGGCGGGGAATCGTCTATAATATGGAGTAAAGGATTGTCAAAGAGGGAGCAGCAAGGATATGAAAGAGGTTTCATTGGCAGCGATAGCTGCTAAGTTGGAAAAAATTGATCTGTGGCAGATTTATTTTGA
The DNA here is from genome assembly GCA_963678095.2 of Selenomonadaceae bacterium. GTDB lineage: Bacteria > Bacillota > Negativicutes > Selenomonadales > Selenomonadaceae. The sequence continues at coordinate 515,904 of CAXXXP010000001.1, forward strand.
TACACAGACAGGGGATTTTGTTGAATTTCCGGAAGAGTATGATGAAGAAGTTTCAACAGAGATGACAGAAGAGCAGATCCTTCAATATGCATTTGAGGTTGAGGATAATTGGGAGCGTTATGTGGCGCTGCCTAATGCGTATGATATTGATGAGCATTCGATTATGAAGACTTTTGCTGTGCAGCAGGCGGATCCGGCGATAAAAGAAAAGCTGCTGGAAGCGCTGAAAGGCAGTGCTGCCCTGCGGCACTTTCGCCGGCAGATCAAGGAGTTTGGTCTGGAATCTTTGTGGCTGGAGCAGCGGCAAAAGGAATTTTTGCAAATTGCCCGGCAATGGTGCCTGGAAAATGGCATTTTATATGAAGAATAAACATTAAAAAACGCTGTCTGGATTTTGGTCCAGACAGCGTTTGCTATTTTCGGAGCATATCCTTATGCATATTGATAATCTCAGCCATCAGTTGCTTACCTTCGATGTCGGGATGCAGGCCATCGGCAGCGTATTCCGTGGAAAGAAATCCCTGTGCATCGTAAAAATACGGTTCCAGATCGATCACATATGGCATTGTCCGGATATGGGCATTGACGGCAGCCAGCTTTTCCCGCCAGGCCGGATCGGTTTCATTTTGGAAAGCCTGCATGATATTGCCCGGGTTTATTGGCATTAGGGTTAAAAAGATGGGGCGGATATCGTTGGCTTCGCATTTTTCACGGATGATATCAATGTCATGATTAATGATTTCCGGCGAGGTCCCGGCACGCATGCTATTGGCTCCGCAGAGAATCAGGAGATTTTTAGGCTGGAAGGGCAATACATCCTGCTCAAAGCGCGCGGCGGTGCTGCTGGATGTATCTCCGCTGCGACCGAGGTTGAGAACAGGGAAATCCAGGTAGGTCTGATAAGAGTATTCGGGATTTGCCGGCGAATAAGATAAGGAGCCTCCTCCGTGGGTGATGCTGTCGCCGAAAGTAGCGGCGAAAACACGCAGCGGTGTACGGCTGACGGTAAACTTCTGTGTATCGGAATAGCAGCCGATCGTATTGCCATTTTCATCGATGGCCCGAATTCGCCAGTAGTAATCACCGGCATCGATGCGGGGATATTCATCGTAACAGCTGACGGTGCCATCCACAACAAAAGACCAGATTCTGCCCGGCGATGGCTGTGTATCGTTTTCTGCTGCCGGTGGCTGTGTCATGAGTTCGACTTCATAACGCTTGATGTTATTGAGTGGAATCCAGTTGTAAACAGGATAAAGCGGCTGTGGTAGATCGGGAATTTGATCGGCTGTATGAACCAACGGTTTTTGGGGTGCAAGTACACTGTTGTCAATGCTTATTTCTTCTGCTGTTGAAAAGACCCCGATCGGATTGCCGGCAAAGTCAAGGCCACGTACGCGCCAGTACAGGCGGTTATAGGCAGCAAAGGGGCGTAAATCCGCCTGCCAGCCACAGGTGAAGATGTTTTTTGTGCTGAAAAGATGTACTTTCTGTGACAGGGTCGTCGTGTTTTCCGCCTCTGGATGGTCTGTAAGCAGTTCGAGTTCATAATAGACAGCACCGGGAACGGTATGCCATAACAGGTATGGCATGCGGCTGGCGGGTTGGTCGCCAGGATAATGTGATATAATAGAAGGGATCGGCTGGGTTTGGTTAAAAACAGGATGGTCAATGATGCCCGACGGCTTGCCGACAGTGGTAAATATGCCATGAGCCGTTATGCGGTAATAGGTCGGGACGGCGGTCGGGGGCAGCTCATAGCTGTTTTTAAAGGTAAAATCCTTGCGCAGCAAATGATAGGGACTGGCAGCAAGATCCGGCTGTGGATTTTTGGTAAAAACTTCGATTTCATAATAAGCCGGATAAGGCAGGCGCTTCCAGTGCAGAATGCAAGTGCCGGCTATTTGTTCGGCGCTTGTTTCAAAAGTCAGTGCTTTTAGTGAAAGTGCATCAGTGGTTTCTGTGAAAAAAATGCACAGCAGTGTCAGATATAGGATGATACATGTGAAGGCGAGAAATTTTTTCATAAAAACTCCTTGGATATGATACTATAATAAATAAATACAGTATATCATGTTTTTACCTTATATGGTAAATTTATAATGCAAACCGGGAGGCTATATAATGGAAGCAGATAAAAAAAGTGGGTTAGTCATTGTCCATACCGGCAGTGGTAAGGGGAAAACGACAGCGGCAATTGGGCTGGCTGTCAGAGCCTGGGGCCAGGGCTTGCGAGTGTTGATTTTACAGTTTATCAAGGGTGGCTGGAAATATGGCGAGCTTAAAGCCTTGCAAAAATTTTCACCGCAGATGGAAATTCGCCAGATGGGCGAGGGATTTACCCAGCGTGGCAGCGGCCAGGCAAAGCGTGAGCGCGATTGCGCCGCTGCCTCTGCTGCTCTCCAGACAGCGATTGAGGCGATAGACAGCGGAAACTGGGACATGATTATTCTCGATGAGATCAATTATGCCGTGAAATTTGGCCTTGTTGAAGAGGCACAAGTGCTTTCGCTGCTCGAACAAAAGCCATCGGCGTTGCATCTGGTTCTTACCGGACGCGAGGCTCGGCCGGCGATCATCGCGCAAGCAGACCTTGTGACCGAAATGACCGAGATTAAGCACCCTTATGCGACTGGAATCAAAGCGCAGGCTGGCATTGAATTTTAGCCGGAGGTCGGCGTGTCAATGTTCCCATTGTTTTTAGTGGTTGTTTTGGGTATAATAAGTAAGTTATATCGTAATGAACAAAAATTTAGAGGTGTATTTCGTGCATATCGTTTTAATTGAACCGGAGATTCCTGGAAATACAGGAAATATTGCCCGCCTTTGTGCGGCTACGAATATTGAGTTGCATTTGGTAAAGCCCTTGGGGTTTTCTACCGATGATAAATACTTGAAACGGGCAGGCCTTGATTACTGGCATCTTGTCAAAGTCCATTATCATGAGAATTTTAATGAAGTTTTATCGTTGTATAAGGATCATAAATTTTATTATAGTACAACCAAAGCGCCGCATGCGTATACCGATATTGCCTTTGGCGAGGACGATCTGCTTGTTTTCGGGAAGGAGACGGCAGGAATTCCGGAAGAGATTCTTAAGGAAAACTGGCAGTCTTGTATTCGCATTCCGATGATTAGTGATGCCCGTTCGCTAAACCTGTCAAATGCCGTCGCAATTGTTGCCTATGAGGCGATGCGTCAGATGGACTTTTCACATTTAAAACAGGTCGGGTTTGACCACTTGGATTAATAATTTTAGATAAGGAATGACTTTATTTTGCAAAATATCCACGAGTTTATAACGGCCGTGCAGCAGGTGCTGCCGCCAACGCAGGTTCTTTTGCAGGAACCGATGAGCAGACATACCACTTTTAAGATAGGCGGCCCGGCCGACTGCCTGATTTTTCCGGCCTCGTTAGAAGATGCTGTGGCTGTATTTAAACTGATTCGCCGCTATCAGGCCCCCGTTACGGTTTTGGGCAACGGTTCAAATGTGCTGGTGTTTGATAAAGGAATTCGCGGAGCTGTAGTTAAATTTAATTCGCCGTATGCTTCTGTACGCCAGGAGGGAACGCATCTGTTTGCTGGTGCCGGGGCGGCGCTCAAGGATGTTTCGCTTTATGCAGCGCACTGTGGACTGACGGGAATGGAATTTGCAGTTGGGATTCCGGGCAGCATTGGTGGAGCCGTTTTTATGAATGCCGGAGCTTATGACGGAGAAATAAAGACCGTGGTTGAGTCAGTCACGGCCGTCAGCCTTGAGGGCGAAATTATTCGTTATGGCAGGGAGGAACTCGAGTTTGGCTATCGTCACAGTGTCTTTCAGGCAAATAATCAGGCGATTTGTGAAGTTGAACTGGCATTATCAGCTGGGGAATTGACTGTAATTGAAGATCGTATGGAACATCTGACGGAACGCCGTGAGAGCCGCCAGCCGCTGGAAATGCCAAGCGCCGGCAGTACCTTTAAACGTCCGGAAGGATATTTTGCCGGGACTTTGATTGAGCAGACCGGACTCAAGGGCTTTAAGGTTGGTGGAGCCCAAATATCATTGAAACATGCTGGTTTTGTTGTCAATTCCGGTGGAGCCACAGCACAGGATGTGCTCGATCTGATAAAAGAAGTTCAGAATCGGGTCTATCAAGCGCATGGAGTAAAACTTTTTCCAGAGGTTAGAATGCTCGGAGAGCAATAAATTCGAAACAAAAGCGACCGGAACCTGACGGTCGCTTTTGTTTTGCGATGAAAATTCAGATTTTTGTGTTATTTTATGGAAGGACATGGGTATTTATGGTATAATCAAAGGAGATAGAGATCAGAACAGCTGAGGAGTGGATGCTTTATGAAACTGCAGTTTTTAGGGGCGGCCCATACGGTAACAGGGTCCTGTTTCTTACTTGAAGCGGACGGCAGAAAAGTCTTGATTGATTGTGGTATGTTTCAGGGGGCCAAGCGCTTGCGCGAGCTCAATTATCAGCCGTTTCAGTTTAAACCGGCAGAGATTGACAGTGTACTGCTGACACATGCACATATTGATCACTGCGGGCTGGTGCCTAAACTTTGTCGTGAGGGATTTAAGGGAAGTATTTACGCGACGAAGGTAACTTGTGAACTGGCTGCTATTATGCTGCCAGACAGTGCAAATATTCAGGAATCTGATGCCGAGATAATGACTCGTAAGGGAAAACGCAGTGGTGGAATAACGGTTAAGCCGCTTTATACAGTAGAGGATGCGGAACGATCGCTCCAGCAGTTTGTGCCTGTTCGGCATGATGAACGTCTGCAGATAACACCGGCGATTGAAGTGGTATACAAAGATGCCGGACATATTATCGGGTCAGCATTTCTTGAGGTCTATGTTACGGAAGCGGGGGTAAGCAAAAAGCTGCTGTTTTCCGGCGATCTGGGGCAGCCTGGCCAGCCGATTATCAAAGATCCGGTTTTTGCCGAAGGGGCGGATTATCTAATTGTTGAATCGACGTATGGTGACCGGCTGCATCCGATGGAAGAGACCAAGGAGGATAGCCTGGCAGAAGCGATCAATGATACGGTCGACCGTGGGGGGAATTTGATTATTCCGGCGTTTGCCGTCGGGCGAACGCAGACGCTGCTCTATTACCTCTACAAACTTTGGAAAGCAGGACGGATCAGCGATGTGCCGATTATTCTCGACAGTCCGCTGGCGATTGCCGCTACGCGTATTTTTTTGAAAAACACGCAGGAATTTGATGAGGATATGGTGGAATTGCTCAAGCATGACGGACCTATACCACAGATGCCGCAGCTGCAGATTTGCGAGTCGGCCGAGGAATCAAAGGCCCTCAATGAACGGGAAGGGTCGGCCATTATCATCTCAGCCAGCGGCATGGCGGATGCCGGGCGCGTGCTGCATCATTTGAAACATAATTTATGGCGGCCGGAATCAAGCGTTCTTTTTGTCGGGTACCAGGCTGAGGGCAGTATGGGGCGGCGGCTGGTTGAAGGAATCAAGCGAGTGAAGATCATGGGGGAGGAAGTCAGTGTCAAGGCAAAGATCTATAAAATTGATGGATTTTCCGCCCATGCAGATCGCAATCAGATTTTAGAATGGCTGGAACACTTGGAAAAACCACAGCCGCAACATATTTTTGTCGTTCACGGGGAAGCTCCGTCCGCAGGATCGCTGAAGGAAGAAATCGAAAAGCGCTTTTCGATTGATGCGTATGTGCCCTTTTTTGGCGACACAGCTGTAATTGACGGAGAGGTTTGCCGGATCGAAGCGGCAGATATTCCGGAGGTTTCGATTGAAAAGGACATGGAAGAATACCTGCAGCTGCTTGATGCCGAATATCGTCAATTCCGCCGTCAGCTGCTCTATTTTGTCATACGGGAACCGGCGACGATGGAAACGGTCATCAGAAATGTAGAAAAGGGCTGGCGCTACCTGAAAAAACTAATCAGCAATGTCGATTTGTAGTTATGATGAAGAATACAATGTCAATTTTATAAAAAGATTGACATTGTATTCTTTATATAATAAGATTAAGTTTAGCAAATGTGAAAAGAATGCATGTAAGCGCGCATTCTTTTTTCTTTTTTGCTTCACTACTTGCTGAATTCAGCAGATTTTTCTGCTTGATTTTACTTTATTTAGGAGGCTGATAAATTTAATGGATACAAGAGAGAATTTGAGAAATATTGCGATTATCGCCCATGTCGATCATGGTAAGACGACATTGGTTGATGCGATGCTGAAGCAGAGTCACGTTTTTCGTGCGAATGAAACCGTTGCCGAACGCGTAATGGATTCTGGTGATTTGGAACGTGAACGCGGTATTACAATTTTATCAAAAAACACGGCTGTTATGTATAAGGATATCAAGATCAATATCGTTGATACCCCGGGCCATGCTGATTTTGGTGGAGAAGTACAGCGTGTATTAAATATGGTCGACGGCGTTTTACTGCTTGTCGATGCGTTTGAAGGTCCTATGCCGCAGACGAAATATGTTTTACGCAAGGCACTGGAACAAAAATTAAAACCAATTGTTGTCATTAACAAGATTGACCGTCCAGATCAGCGTGTGGATGATGTCTATGATGAAGTACTTGAACTGTTTATGGAACTCGATGCGGATGATGAACAGCTTGATTTTCCGGTTATTTATGCTGCTGCCCGTGCCGGTGTAGCAAAGCTTAGCATGGATGATGATAATGACAACCTTGATCCGCTGTTTGATATGCTAATAAAAGAAATTCCTGCGCCTAAAGGTGATGCCAATGGCCCGCTGCAGATTATGGTTACAACGCTTGATTCCGATGAATATGTCGGCCGTGTAGCTATTGGTCGTATTATCCGTGGTAAAGCCAAAGTAAATCAGAATGTCGTGCTTGTGGACGGCGATAGTGCCACTAAGGCAAAAATTGGCAAACTGTTTGTTTATCAGGGACTGAGCCGGGTGGAAACAGCTGAAGCCGGACTGGGCGATATTGTCGCTCTGACGGGTCTTGGTGATGTCAGTATCGGTCATACAATTGCCGACGCTGAAAATCCGGAAGCTTTGCCGGCAATCAATATTGATGAGCCGACACTTTCGATGACCTTTGGTGTAAATACGAGCCCGTTTGCCGGTAAAGAAGGCAAATTTGTAACTTCTCGTCATCTTCGTGATCGCTTGTTTAAAGAAGTTGAAACGAATGTCAGCATGCGTGTGGAAGAAACAGATTCGGCTGATACCTTTAAAGTTTCGGGCCGTGGTGAACTTCATTTGTCAATTCTGATTGAAACCATGCGTCGTGAAGGTTATGAAATGCAAGTGGGTAAGCCGGAAGTTGTATACCGCGAAATCAACGGGCAGCTCTGTGAACCGCTTGAAAACCTGACAATTGAAGTTCCGCAGGAATATATGGGGACTGTAATGGAATCGCTTGGTACCCGTAAAGCTGAGCTTTTGAATATGTCGGAAGTATCCGGCTATCTGCGCATGGAATTTGTCATTCCGGCCCGTGGCCTGATTGGTTTCAGATCGTTGCTTTTGACGAATACAAAGGGCAATGGTATCATGAACCATGTATTCCATGGTTATGTGCCTTATAAAGGGGAAATTCCGGGACGTGCCCGCGGATCTCTCGTGGCCTTTGAACAGGGGGAAACGACAGGCTATGGTCTGTTTACGCTGCAGGATCGCGGAACGATGTTTATTTCGCCAAATCAGCCAGTGTACGAAGGCATGATCATTGGGGAAAATACCCGTGAAATGGACATGGACGTAAACCCGTGCAAGAAGAAAAATGTTTCGAATATGCGTACGAGTTCGTCGGATGAAGCTATCCGCCTGACACCGCCGAAACTTTTGAGCCTTGAGCAGGCCCTGGAATATATCAATAAGGACGAACTGGTGGAAGTTACACCGGACAGCGTTCGTATGCGCAAGACGGTTCTTGATAAGGCACAGCGTGGCCGTGACCGTAAGAGTGCAAAATAATAAGAAACAATAAATAACAAATAAAAGTCCTGACCAAAGTCCTGTTTTACGGATGCTGGCAGGACTTTGTTTTTTTATATAGAATAATCATATATCAGGGTAGATTAGGTAAAAAATTACTGCGATGATACATAATTTTTTGTTGGAGGCGGAATAATATGTCAGGGATGCTGGAGAAGATTACAAATTGGTTGATGCCGATGGAGGAAGTTGAAGAATCGGTAGAAGAAGTTGCCGCTGTCGAAGCTGTCCGTGAGGAAAAGAAAGTGGTAAACGGAGCCCCTCTGCGCTATGAGACGGCTGAACGGCAGCGTCCGGTACTGACCGTGCATACGACAAAAATCCCGGAGCTCAAAATCATGATCTTTGCTCCGGCGGTTTTTGATGAAGTGAATGTCATTGCCGATGCGCTGAAACAAAAAAAAGCTGTGGTTGTCAACTATGAAAAAGCTGACAGTGCCCAGCAACGCCGGTTGTGTGATTTTATCAATGGGGTTTGCTATGTTTTAAACGGGGAAGCAAAACGCATTTCTGAAACGATGGTTCTTTATGTGCCGGAAAATGTCGAAGTCGGACAGCTCGCCTGTGCGCGTAAAGCAAGAGCTTAAAGCTATTATATTTATTTATGACGGGTGTGCTGCGGATAAAACGCAGCACATTTTCATTTTCTGCTATAAAGGGAATCCATCCTTTTGTTGCTGGCTAGAGAAATTTTTTTGGCGGGAGGAGGAAATATGAATGGAAAAAATCAAAACAGCATTTATCTGTGTGCATAATTCTTGTCGTTCACAGATGGCAGAGGCAATTGCGAAAGTGCTGGCTGGTGATTGCCTGGAGGTATATTCAGCGGGAACAGAGATGAAGCCGGATATTAATGAGGAGGCTGTGGCCGTTATTCAGCAGCTGTATGGCATCGATATGCGTCTGACGCAGCATTCCAAGCTTCTTGGCAAATTGCCGCCGGTGGACATTGTCGTTACCATGGGCTGTAATGTCAGCTGTCCGTTTCTTCCCAGTCGTCATCGGGAGGACTGGGGGCTTGAAGATCCTACCGGCAAGGGGCATGAGGCTTTTTTAGTCACAGCCGCGCAGATAAAAGAGAAAGTGCTTGATTTAAAACGGCGGATTGAAGAAAAGAAACTGCGTATATAGACTTTGACAACAGGCAGCTGATGACAGCTGCCTGTTGTCAGTGGACAGTGCGCTGAGTAAAATGTGCATTTTTGTGTCAAAAGTGATAAGATAATATACGGAGTAATTCAATGGAGGGTGAACAGATGCAAAAAGATGAAGAAATATTAGAAGCGGTATTGGCTGAGTTTAAAGAGTTGGCTAAGATTCCGCGCAAGTCTGGGCATGAGGCTAAGGTCAGCCAGTACTTGTTTAATTATATGAAATCACTGGGGCTTGAAGTAAAGCAGGATGAAAAGCTCAATATCATCGCTGACAAGCCGGCTGCGCCAGGCTGTGAGGATATGCCGCTGGCAGTGCTGCAGGGACATATGGATATGGTCTGCGTAGCTGCTGACGGTGTGGAGTTTGATCCGCTTAACGATCCGATCAAGCTTCGTCGCGATGAAAAATTTCTTTATGCCGAAGGAACAACGCTTGGGTCTGATGATGGCATGGGAATAGCCGAAATACTTTACATACTGAAACAAGATTTTTCGCATGGCCCGCTGCGGGCGATTATTACCGTTGATGAGGAGCAGGGAATGAGCGGGGCGATTGAGTTATCACCAGATCATCTGGCTCAGGCTCGTTATTTGATTAACTGCGATTCGGAAAATTATGATGTTGTGACAGTGAGCAGTGCCGGCAGTCTGAATGTCGATTTTGTTCGCCAGCTGCAATGGCAGGCACCGCAGCAGCCAGCGGCCTATGCGATTTCGATTAAGGGCCTTATGGGAGGGCACTCTGGCGAAGCGATTAACTGTGGCCGGGCCAATGCTATTCGCACGCTGGGCTTGATTTTACGTCGTCTTGCCGATACCGGGCTTGCGTATGAAATTGCGTCCTTCAGCGGGGGAGTAGCCCGCAATGCTATTCCGGCGAAGGCTGCGGCTGTGATTGTTGCTGACCGGGATGATTTGTCGAAGCTTGAAGCTGTGCTGGCTGAAGTCAAAGCGGATTTCCAGCATATTTTTGGGGGCGTGGAGCAGACCCCAGTTTTTGCTGTGACAGCTGCCAATATGCCGCAGCGGGTATTTTCTGCGGCTGACAGCAGGGGGCTGCTGCAGCTTATCTGCCTGCTGCATACGGGTGTATATGCAATGTCGCAGTCGGCGGACGGACTTGTTGAAACTTCGGCAAATTTGGGCCTAGCGGAAATAAATGAAAATCAGTTGGTTGTAAGCTATTTTCCGCGCAGTGCCATTGATGCCCGCATTAACGAATTTCGCCATATGTCGCTGGCGGCGGGTACGGCAGCTGGGTTTGATGTGGTCTTTGGGGCGCAGTCTCCAGGCTGGGCTGAAAATCCGAGCAGCCGTTTGCTGCAGCTGATGACCGGCGTTTTTGCAGAGCAAAATGACCGCCCGATGAAGGTCGAAGTCATTCATGCCGGGCTTGAATGTGGCTGGTTCTTTAAAAAGAATCCGCAGCTGGATATGGTCTCGATCGGGGTCACCTCTATTGGCATTCATACGCCGGAAGAGAAGCTTCAGCTTGATACCGTGGCTCCGCAGGTAAAGCTGATGATGGAAGTTTTGACAAGGCTGAAGAATTCCTGAGACCAATAAAAAGCGTTCCGCAAAAATCTTTTGCGGAACGCTTTTTTTACTGGTATTTTTTTAGTACATCATCAAGTGTATTGAGAAGCTGGTTGATATCCTCTTCGGTGATTACCAGCGGTGGCTGGAAGGCCATTACATTGCGGTTAATACCGTTCTTTCCGACAATGAAGCCGCGGTCTTTCATCTCTTCGAGAATATTTTCAAGTTCGTCGGCCGCCGGCGATTTATCCGGATGAACGAGTTCAGCGCCGAGCATAAGGCCAAAACCGCGGATATCGCCGATGATCGGATAGCGTTGCTGAAGAGCTTTCAGACCTGCCCGCAGCTGCGCTCCACGCAGCTGCGCTTTTTCGACCAGATGCTGGCTGTTGATGTAGTCAAGCGTTGCCAGGGCGGCAGTGGAAGAAACCGGATTGCCGCCAAGCGTTGACGCTCCCGGCTGGGTGTAGCTGTCAGCAATTTTAGCCGAGGCGATAAAGGCGCTGATCGGCGTACCATTGCCGAGTGCCTTGGCCATGGTCATGATATCAGGGGCAACCTCATAGTTTTCGATCGCAAACATTTTTCCGGTGCGGCCAAACCCGGTCTGTACTTCATCGACAATAAAGAGAATCTTATAGGCGTCAAGAATTTCCTTAACGCGCTTGAAATAACCTGGCGGTGGCGTGATGATGCCGGCATTTCCCTGGATGGCCTCGGCAATAAAGGCTGCCGGATGCCCGGAGGTGGCAGTCTTTATCAGATCTTCCACGGCATTGGCACAGGCGAGATCACACTGCGGATATGTTTTTCCAAGCGGGCAGCGATAGCAATAAGCATTAGGGGCGAAATGAATGCCACCGACAGGTTCAGGATCCGTACGCCACATGCCAATGCCCGTCATACTCATGGTGAGCTTCGTGCGGCCATGCAGACCGTGGCGCAGGGAGATGAATTCACTGCTACCGCTATAAATTGTCGCAAGCAGGGCAGCCCCTTCATTTGCTTCCGTTCCCGTAGAGCAGAAAAAGGATTTTTGCAGATCGCCAGGGGTAACCGCAGCCAACTGTTCGGCGAGATTGACAAAGTTTTCTGTCAGGTAGACGTTGCAGACATGCTGGAGAGTTTCGACCTGTTCACATATTTTAGCAGTAATGGCCGGATTGCAGTGGCCGCAGTTAATAACCGATATGCCGGCGAAGCAATCAAGATATTTTTTGCCGGTACTATCATAAAGATACTGCATCGATCCGCGGACAAACTGCCGGGGCTCCTTGTAAAAATGACCGAGGCAGGGGATGATATATTCCTTTTTTTTGGCGAGAATAGCTTCAGGTCCAATGTAGTTCGTCATAAACAAGCCTTCTTTCTCAGCGTGAAACTCGGTAGCGGTAAGCGCCGATGCCGAGTTCACGCGGACTGATTTTTTTCAGGTCCTCCAGAATTTGCGGCTGGAATTGATAGCCCGGGGTGGCCAGCGCATCGAGCTCGTGACGATAAATTTTTGTCAGCTGCGCGGTCAGTTCAGGGGAATAATGCTGTGCTTCCAGGCGATAAGAGGCCACGCCGTTCAGTTTTTCCAGGTATGGCAGCAGACATAGATCTTTGGCAAACAGGATGTGGGTCCGTTCATACTGGTCTACGCGCAGTGGATGGGCCTCTTTAGCCGTGTCGAGCAGTGCGTAATGATGATCGGTCAGCTCTGGATTTTGCAGTGGTGAAAAATCCAGCTGCATGGCCGCAAAGTTATGATCGCAGATCATCGCCTCCGTTGCTCCGTGAACGATGATTTCAATCGGTAGTGCTGAGGCTTCGATGAGATCGCGTACCTGTGGATAGGAGGCCTCAAGGGATGCCACCGCCTGACGAATGCCGTTCTTCTTTAAAAACTGCGTGCTCAAATGGTTGAAGGTATTAAAGGCGAAATCTGCCTGAAGGGGCAGATCTGTCAAGGTGCGGGCCAGGTTCAAAGAACCCAGGTTGCTGACCATAATGCCGGCCGGCCGGATTTTCATCAGTTCGGCAAAAAACTGCTCGAGCTCGCCGCATTCGCGGCGCATTGTCGTACGGGGGGTAAGGACAACTACCTTTGTATTTGTCGTTTCAGCAATCTTTATGGCTGTCTGTATATCAGCCAATGTCCAAGGTCGCTGCGGCTTAAACGCCTCCCCACCAATGTAGATCGTATCGGCACCGTTTTCACAGGCTGCCTTTGCCGCAGCGAGATTCGCTACACGCACAGAGAGCTGACGATGGGCGGCGTTTTCAGCCTGAATGGGCAATTCGCGATCGAGTATGCCTGCTTTCAGGCCGGCTTCTTTTACAGCCTGACTGAAAAATCTTGGCTCGCGTTCGCCGGAAAAGCCGATGTCTTTTTTCCCAGGCTGGCCGAGAGCAAAGCAGGTCGTAAAGTCGCGGGAGCGATTGTCATAAAGATCCTGCCAGTCCTTTTCATCAACACTGTACCCGGTGGGATCTGCAATATAACTGTCAATGGCTTTGCGGTAGGTACGCACGATGCGGCTGACAAAGTCTGGCGTACGCATTCGGCCTTCAATTTTAAAGGAGTGAACGCCTGCTTGGATCAGTTCCGGAATATTGCGATACATACACATGTCCTTGATCGCCAGGCGATAGTCGCCGGGGTCGTTTTCCGTGACAATTTCACCGGTGGCTTCGTCAAGCAGTTTGTAGGCCCAGCGGCACATTTTTAGGCAGCGCCCGCGATTGCCACTCTGGCCAAAAACGACGCCGGAATGGATGCACTGGCCGCTTTCGGAGATGCACATATCGCCATGCATAAAGTACTCGACTTCAATGCCTGTGCGTTCTTTAAACAGGCTCAGCTCGGACAAGGTCATTTCCCGGCCGACGACAATGCGGGTAATCCCGTATTCTTTGAGTTTGTTTATGGCGTGTTCGTTATGTGTATTCATCATGACGGAGGTATGAAGCGGGATCGAAATTTTCAGCTCGCGCACGAGTTCCAGCACGGCTAGATCCTGAACGAGCAGGGCATCCGGCTTAATTGTGTCGAGATACAGCAGATATTCTTTCAAGGGAGCCAGTTCCCGGTCGCTGAGCAGATTGTTGATTGTTATGTAAAGCTTTACCCCATGGGTATGGGCATAATCGACAGCTTTTTTTAGCATCGCGTCATCAAAATTTGTGTCACTGCGGTGCAGGCGCATATTAAAGTGCTTACCGCCGAGATATACGGCATCAGCACCGGCTTCGACGGCAGCGACAAGGGAGTCCCAGGTTCCGGCCGGAGCCAGTAATTCTACGGATTTACGGGTTAATAACATATTCTTGATGCTCCTTGTGATCAATTGTAAATTTCAGCGGCTTGGGCTGTCAGATCTGTTGGCAGCTCAATACCGAGGTTGTCGGCGACAAATGCGTTTAGCAGAATTTGTGCCTGACGGGGCTGTCCAACCGGAATTGTTCCGGCGGCTTTTTTTTCGCAGAGAATAGCCTGGGCCTGATCGGCGCAGGCCTCGCCAAGGTCCGTATGGCTGGCACAAAGCGCAGCGAGTGCTCCCATGGAAACATTGGGGGCATGCGAGGCGATAATCGGCAGGTCCAGGGCGTCGGTATAATACGCAATGCTGGAAAAATTTTCTTCAAGAATTTTCCCAATCGGCAGGAATAAAGCGTCGAGATCTTCCGGTAACAGTTCGTGCAGCAGGGAAAGATCAGCTGCCGTTTTAACTGCAATTTCATACAGAGCGAAGCTTCCTTCAGCCGCCAGGCGGAAATTAGCAGCTTCAATCTGCGCATTTTGATCTTCGGCGGGAACCAGCATGCCGATTTTTTGGGCCGTGGGCAAGAGTTTTTTAATAAATGTGACCTTGTCTTTTGCCGGGACCATACCGCTCATACCAGTCATTTTACCGCCAGGGATGGCAACGGAGTCAACGAGTCCGGCGCTGACCGGATCAAAAACAGGTGTAAAAACGACCGGGATATTTTCAGGCAAGGCTTTTGCCGCCAGGGCAGCCGGGGTGGAGCAGGCAAAGATCAGATCCACCGATAAGGCAGCCAGTTCTTCCGCCGCCTGTTTCAGTGCGGCGGTATTGCCGTCGACATTGCGGTATTCGTAGGTGACAGCAATGTTCAAGGCTTCAAGTCTTTGCTTGAAGCCGCGTACTGCGTCATCCAAGTTTTGAGTTAGTTGCAAAATTCCTATATGAAACAATCGGATAACACCTCTTTATCTTATTTTAAGCCATTTATAAATTATAACAATTTTTTGCCGAATAATAAAGTGGCAATCCGCAGCAGCTGGAAGCGGGCGTTGTCTGTCCATAAAATGGCGTGAGCAAGGGGGCATGGTCATTTTTAATCAGCTTGTCGAAGTGCGGTGCCTTCTGTATAATAGAATCTATATTGTTGCTGAGAAAAATGCAGCTGGGAAAAATAGAGAGGCATTGCTATGAATGAAATTAAAAACACAGCCGATGGGCAGTTTGTGCATCTGCATGTACATACAGAATACAGTCTGCTGGACGGAGCAAGCCGGATTAAAGATCTTGTCCGAACGGCAAAAGAATTAAATATGCCGGCGATTGCCATTACAGATCATGGCTCGATGTACGGCGTTATTGATTTTTATAAAGCAGCGAAAAAAGAAGGGATTAAGCCGATTATCGGCTGCGAGGTGTACCTTGCTCCTGGGTCACGTCATGACCGCTTTGAGGTTGATGGCACCCGCTATTACCATCTGATTTTATTGGCTGAAAACGATCAGGGCTATAAAAATCTGGTAAAGCTTGTTTCTCTGGCCAATACGGAGGGCATGTATTATAAGCCGCGTGTTGACAAAGAGATTTTGCGCCAGTACAGTGAAGGTCTGATCTGCCTCAGTGCCTGTATTGCCGGGGAGATCCCCCAGGCTATCTTGCGCGACAATCTGGCGCTGGCAGACACATTGGTAGCCGAATACATTGAGATTTTTGGCCGGGATAATTTTTTTATCGAAATTCAGGATCATGGAATTCCCGAAGAAAAGCGGGCCAATATCGAATTGGTCAAACTGGCTGAAAAACATGCGGTTGGTCTGGTGGCCACCAATGACCTGCATTATATTAAAAAAGCGGACAGTGAGTTTCATGATGTACTGCTCTGCATTCAAATGGGAAAAACCATTGATGATGAATCTCGCATGCGCTTTCATGGCGATATGTTTTACCTGAAGTCGGCCGAAGAAATGGCCCAGCTCTTTGGTGCTTATGAGGGGGCACTTGCCAATACACTCAAAATTGCCGAGCGCTGCCAGGTTGATTTTGAATTTGGCAAGCTTCATCTGCCAAATTTTCCGCTGCCAGAGGGAATGACGGATGATAAATATCTGCGCAAGCTTTGCGAAGAACGGCTCGAGCAGCGCTATCCACAAGCGGGCCAAACGGAGCGGGATCGACTGGAATATGAGTTGGCAGTTATTCGCAAGATGGGGTACGACAGCTATTTTTTGATTGTTTGGGATTTTATAAATCATGCCCGCAGCCAGAAAATTGCCGTAGGTCCGGGACGAGGGTCGGCGGCCGGCAGTATCGTGGCCTATCTTTTGGGGATTACGGATATTGATCCGCTCGAATACAAGCTGCTCTTTGAACGCTTTTTAAATCCGGAACGCGTGACGATGCCGGATATTGATATTGATTTTTGCTATATGCGGCGTGAAGAGGTAATTGAATACGTCAAGCGTCTCTATGGTGATGATCATGTGGCGCAGATCATTACTTTCGGTACCATGGCAGCCAAGGGTGCTATTCGTGATGTTGGCAGGGTATTAAATATGTCCTATAGTGAAGTAGACCAGGTTGCCAAACTGATTCCGGCAGAGCTCGGCATTACGATTGACAAGGCAATGAAACAGGTCAGTGAACTGCAGGCGCTCTACAATGAAAGTCCGGCCGTCAAGCGATTGCTTGATTTTGCCCGAGATGTGGAAGGCCTGCCACGACATTCCTCCACGCATGCGGCCGGAGTTGTTATTGCCCGCGATCCTTTGACGGACTATGTGCCGGTGCAGGTTTCTGAGGGAACTCTCGTTACCCAGTACGACAAGGATCACGTGGAAGAACTTGGCCTGCTTAAGATGGATTTTCTGGGACTCAGAACATTAACTGTCATAAGTGATGCTCTGACTTACATAAAGGAGAGCCGTGGGCTTGATGTCGATCTGGAAAAGATTCCACTCGTCGATGAAAAGACCTCCGCCATGCTTTGTGCCGGCCATACCGGGGCTGTTTTTCAAATGGAATCGGCTGGTATGACCACTTTGGTCAAAGACTTACGTCCGGAGGGGTTTGCGGATCTGATTCCTTTGGTTGCGCTTTACCGGCCGGGTCCGCTCGGCAGCGGCATGGTAACGGATTTTATTAACGGACGCCATGGGAAGAAAGAAGTCACTTATATGCATCCGCTGCTAGAGCCTATCCTTAAGGAGACTTTCGGGGTTATTTTGTATCAGGAACAGGTTATGCAGATTGTGCAGGTTTTGGCGGGCTTTTCGCTCGGACAGGCGGATCTCTTGCGCCGGGCGATGGGGAAGAAAAAACATTCGATCTTGATGGCGCAAAAGGAAAGCTTCCTCAAGGGAACGGCGGCTAATGGAATTGAGGATTCGCTGGCTAACACGATTTTTGACCTGCTTACGCATTTTGCCGATTATGGCTTTAATAAATCACATAGTGCGGCGTATGCCCTGGTCGCCTATCAGACCGCTTATCTGAAAGCACATTATCCACAGGAGTTTATGGCGGCAATGCTCTCGAGCATTATGGATACAAATGACAAAGTGGGGCTTTATATCGAGCAGTGCCGTCATATGGGCATAAAAATACTGCCGCCGGACATCAATGCCAGTAAGGCCTCGTTCAGTGTGGATGGAGAAGCGATTCGCTTTGGTCTGGCAGCCGTGAAAAATGTCGGGGAAGCAGCGCTGAATAATCTGGTGCAGGTGCGTGAAAATGACGGTCCGTTTACTTCCCTGATCGATTTTTGTTCCCGGGTTGATATGCGAACGGTGAACAAGCGGGTTATGGAAAGTCTGATTAAAGGTGGGGCCTTTGACTCGCTTGGCGGGCGGCGGGCCCAGCTGCTGGCTATTCTCGATCAAGCTCTTGATGCTGCGGGGGCCCGTCAGCGCGATGCTGCCAGCGGGCAGCTGGGGCTATTTGATGAAGCTGCGATGGAAAAGGCGGAGGATATACAGTTGCCGGATATCCCGGAACTGCCTAAACGGGAGATCCTTCAGCTGGAAAAAGAAATCACGGGTTTTTACATCACTGGGCATCCGCTTGATGAATACCGCGAAATACTGGAGAATTTTGTCACGATTCCTGAGTTGCTTGAGGGGAAAGCAAAAGAAGGGCAAATGGTAAAAATTGGCGGCCTTATTTCTGGGGCAAAAAGGATCACGACCAAAAAGGGTGATACGATGTGCTTTTTGGATGTTGAGGACTTTACAAATACCATAGAAGTCGTTGTTTTTCCCCGGGTATTCTACCAACATGTCAATCTTCTGGCACCGGATGTGCCGGTTGTCATCCAGGGACGGTTCAATGAGACGGATACTGGCAGCAAGGTCATTGCCGATACGATTTGCTTGCTGGGGGAATATCAGCCAGAAATCCGGCTGCGGATTTCTGGGGAAAAGGAATCGGAAGAAACCTTTCAGGTCTTGCATGAAATTTTTGCTGCGCATCATGGGACGGCGATGGTTTACCTGCAGCTTGTCGACAAACGCAAGCTGATCAAGACGGAGCCGAAATTTTGGCTCGATCCGTCACCGACAGCGGTGGAAAAACTTGAAGCTTTGCTCGGCAAAGGTGCGGTGCAGTTTCAATAGAAATATAATTTTTTTGCAGGAATCGTAGGTTCCATAGAGAATCACAGTATCTATACTACTTTGGTGTTCGTGTAAGGAGGCAGTGTGCATAATGTGGACGTCCATATATATTGCAAATAATAAAAAACAGGCAGATAAGCTAAAAGTGCTGTTAGATGAAAATGGGATTTTAACAAATATCCGGCCGGTGGGCATGGCCGCATCAACCGGAGAGGGCATGTTTGAAATACAGGTGCTCGAATCTGAGGTCGAAGAAGCGCAGGCGGTAATCTGCCAGGGTGTGGTAAAAAAATAATGGGTCCGCTACCTTACAGCATAGGCCAAAGTTTTTGGCAGGGCGGGCAAAATAAAAGCGTACGAAAATTTCCCGAGGGAAGCTTTCGTACGCTTTTTTGTCAAAGTCGCTTAGGCATCAAGCAGGCTGCGGTTTTTGAATACAGTATTGCGGGCTAAAACATAAAGGATACTAGCGACAAAAATAGAAGGGAGTGCATTTAACGCCATTGATATGGCACAATTTATGGCTGATATATAGGCTACCGGTTCTGGCAGTCCGAGAATATATACTTTAAAGGCCCAGCGGATGACTGGCTCCGTGAGAACATTGAGCAAAGACGCAAACAGGCCGGCAACGACCGTGCGGATGTACACTTGTTTCCTTGTCCGGGCGTCGGCAAGGTGCAGAATTTGATGAGCCATAAAAGCGCAGGCTAAGCCAAAGATGAATTTGGCGATAAAAGTCGGCGGGGCAGAGGTTGCATAGCCGACGAGAATGTCGCCGATGGTCAGACCGATGGCGCCCGTGAGCCCCCCATATTTTCCCCCCAGTAAAAAAGCTGATAACATAATAAAGGCCGAACCAATATAAATCTTTCCGGGAAGGCCACCGCCCATCGGAATTTCAATGCGAAAATACGTAAAACAAATAAATGCCAGTGCGGCAAACATGGAAGCCAGTGTAAGCTTCAACAGTTTTTCGTCTCTCATAAAATCTCTCCTGTCAGTCAATAAAATACAATACAAATAGTATACCGCAAACTGTAGCAGGAAAAAATAACACCCGTCATTTTGTTGATATTATATCGATACAATAGCAACAAAGTGGCGGGTATCAGCGGGGTTCTTATAGGAGCAGTAGAAAATCTTGGTCAAGATTCCACTATTTTTTTGGGTAAACGCCAATGGTGAGCGTATTCAAGAGGGGGAATTTGCTGCCGAGGCGACGGAACAGGGCGCCGATGGCAATGCTGCCGGCAGCTACGAGCAGGTAGAAAATAATGGCAATTGTGCCGGTCATGACGTGGTTGCCGGCGGCCAGGCCCAAGGAAAGATACGTGATCAGAACCGGATGAAATAGATAGGCAAAATACGAATGCCGTCCGAGCACTGACAGAAGTGTATGCACCCGCGCCGGATAATTGTTATAGGAAAAGATCGTAAAAAAGAAAATAGAGGCGGCGATCGTGTAGAAAATTCCCGCCGGTGAAAGCTGATGTGCAGTATTGATGGCCTCTTCGGCTGTGTAGCCTCGGCTGAAAATTAGTTCGTAATAATAGGCTAACAAGGCAGTCATGCTGCCAAAGAAAAAAATAGTGATGAGGTTGCGTTTTTCCTGCATGAACTTTTGGAAGGCCTCATAGTGAACCGCAAGCCAGCCGCCGAGAAGGAATATAAATACATAATGGAAGACCCAGTAATTGAGGCGGTAGACGAGTAGGGCTTTTAACAGGGGATTTTCTATGCCATAGGGATTCATGATAAAGCTGGAGTAATAATCAAAGGCAATCTGCAGCAAAAGCAAAAACAGAAGCCGAACGGCATTCATGTGTTTTATCAGATAAATCCAGACCGGCATAAAAAGGTAAAACCAGAGCATGATTACCAGAAAGTAAAGCTGATAGCAGGCAAAGCCAAAAAAAAGGTAGCGTAGAAAGGTCAACGGAGACAGCAGGGAGGCATCATGATATAAAAAAGTATACTGCAAAATATAAAATAATGACCAAACAAGATAAGGCACAAGAACTGTTTTGAAGCGTCGGCGCATAAAATCCCGATAGTCAAATCGATCTTGCAGATTCAGGTTATAGAACAAACCAAAGGCTGAGATGAAGAAAAAAATTGGAACGCTGAAACGGGTGAAGATTTCAAACATTGCGACCAGATGAATATTACTGGTCGGATTTGATAAATACTGTGATCCCGTGTGTATGCCGATGACGCCAAGCATCGAAATGCCGCGGATATATTCAATCGCGGGGATTCGTTGTTTTTTCATAGAAAAAGCAGCTCCTTAATTTATACATATAGAATCTATTATAAAAGCAGAAGGCGTGGATGTAAATGACTGTAAATAAAATATGCAGGGCAAAAAAAAGAACCGCCGGCTGGCGGTTCTTTCGTTTAAAGTCAATCCATGATGAATTCAATTTGCACACTGGCGCTGATGTTTACGTTGCCACCTTCAATCGGAGTCGAGTCGGCAGCTGCCTTATTGAGTAGCATCTGGCCGAACTGACGGCTTTCGATGCGGGTACCATTCTCACGAATGCTAAGCACATTGATAATGTGCTTACCGGCAGCATTGGCAAGGAGATCCGCTTTTTCACGAGCATCTCTGACCGCAGCCTTAATGGCATTTTGCTGGACTTTGTCGGTATTTTTTACAGTAAAATCAATCGAATTGATCTTATTGGCCCCGCAGGCAATGGCCGTATCGATGATATCGCCGACAGCTTTGACGTCGTTAATCGTTACGGAAACTGTGTTGTCAACGGTATAGCCGATGATGTCATTGCTGTGGTTTTTTTCTTCACTGTATATAGGATAGAAACTGTAATTCTGGGTTTGAATATCGCTGGTACTGATACCTTTTTCTTTCAGGGAGTCACGAATAGCGGTGGCAATTGCTGCATTTTTTTGCTGCGCTTCCGCTGCCGTGGCTGCATTGCTGGTAACGCCGATGGCGATGCTGGCCTGATCCGGAGCAGCGGCAAGCGCTGCTGAGCCCTGAACAGAAACCGTATGGACGGCTGCGTTATCAGTGGTGGCAGCAAAGGCTGCCTGTGGCAGCAGGAATATCGCGCAAACGATGAGCAAAAGTCTAAGGTTTTTCATAAAAATCTCCTTTGTGATGTATAAATTTTTTATAGTATGCTGAATAAATGTGATCCGTGTTGGCGAAGCCAACGTTTTTGCACGCTGTAGTCAGGTATGTGCTGCCCGACCAGATGCCAAAATGCGGCAGAATGGTTCAGATGGATCCGGTGCGCGACCTCATGGATGACAAGGTAATCGATAGCTGGCTCTGGCGCCATTACGATGCGCCAGTTGTAATTTATATTGCCCAGAGATGAACAGCTGCCCCAGCGGGTCTTTTGGTCCTTGATGGATATTTTCTTCACGTTTACATCAAGTCTTCGGCTCCAAATCGCTGTCTTTTGTGATAATGTGGCTAGTGCCTGCTGCCGGTACCAAGCGAGCAGCAGCGAATGCGTGTCGTCTTGGGGGGCATATTCACACAAATTGACCTTAAGGGTATTGCCGCACAGGCTGACGGCGGGTTTACAGCGAGAGTGGCTCTTTTGCAGCAACAGGGGCTGTCCTCTAAACGGCAGCGTTGTACCGGAAGCTAAGCCTGGTTTTGCGGCGTTGCTACTGGGCAAGAGCCGATTTTTTTTCTCCAGCCAGGAAGCTTTTTGACGGACAAAGTTGAAGATCTTTTCCTTTTCGAGCTGCAACGGTGCTTTGATCAACAGTGTTAAAGGCGCGGTGAGTTCGAGTTGCAGGCTTTTGCGGGGTTGTCGCACCAAGGTATACGTATAGGTGTAAGGGGCAATGGTGATTGTATTCATAGAGATGTCCTTTGCCAGTGTATTCACCTTGTATGATAGCTTTATCAGGGGAAAAAATCAAGTGCTGTATTTGTGTAATCTTCCTTTCATAGCCTTATAAAATATGGTAAAATGAAAACTGACCAGCAAATAAGAATTTATATATTTTGGGATAAAAGGGGAGATTCATTATGATGTCATTAAATTTCCAAGCACCAAAACACGAAAAACTGCTAGTTACCCGTCAGAAAAACTGTACCGTCAGACTGGGGGATGTCAGTGAACATTATCCGGAAAGTTCTGTTGTATGGATAACCACTGGAAAAAAATATGAACCAAAACAGCGGCTATATACAGCTTTTATTGATAAAACACAGGTTAAGACGATGGCGGAACTTACCTCGTCTGACTTAGGTCATCAAAATCCCGAAATCAATTCGCGCGAGGCGCTGATTGAAGACTTTGAACGGATTTACAAAAAGCGCATTACCATGGATGATACAGTCACCGTAATCTATTTTTCGGAAGTTACAGAATAAGTGCGGCATTAACTGCAATCTGTGCCGGAAAAAGAGGTTTTAAAGATTGTTAGAAATTCTCTTGACAATATAGCTGGAGGATGTTAACATATTATCTGTTCGGTAACGCACCTGCCAGTGCATCGAACAGCAGAATGGAATATGCCGAAGTGGCGGAATTGGCAGACGCACTTGACTCAAAATCAAGCGTTTACCCAAACGTGCCGGTTCGAGTCCGGCCTTCGGCACCATATTTTATTTCTGCATTGTACAGTGCCGAAGTGGCGGAATTGGCAGACGCACTTGACTCAAAATCAAGCGTTTACCCAAACGTGCCGGTTCGAGTCCGGCCTTCGGCACCAGTGAATTTGTTAGCCTCCGCAATTGCGGGGGCTTTTTTATGCGGGCAGATACTTGGTAAAAGACGGTAAAAATAGTAAAGGAAAGCGAATTTTATCGCAGAAAGAGGTTAAATGAACATGAAATATTTTCTGCTTGCTTTATATTTTATGTTTCTGCTGATGACGCCAGTGGGGGCAGCACCTGAGGAAAGTGCCAATGATAAGAAAATCGTCATTAATATCCCCAGCCGTTCGCTGGCCCTTTATGCTGGCGAGGAAAAGATCTTGCTTTTTCCGGTTGGCATTGGGCAGCCGGACCATAAAACGCCAGTAGGGAAGTATACGATTCTTTACAAAGAAAAAAATCCCGTCTGGATAAAACCGGAAAAACCGGAAGAGAAAATTGACTCGGGGCCAGATAACCCGCTGGGGTATCGCTGGATGCAGCTACAGGATCTGTATGGCATCCATGGCACCAATAAGCCGGAATCCATCGGTAGTTATGTTTCCAAAGGCTGTATCCGAATGAAGGAGTCTGATGTTGAGCTTCTCTATGATCTTGTTCCGGTAGGGACTCCGGTTGAGATTACCTATAATCGAATTGTTATAGAAAAGAGTCCGGAAAAAATTCTTACCTATTATATTTATCCGGATGGGTACAATTGCCAGCCGCTGGACCTGAAACTGGTCAAGCAAGCGCTGGCAGCTTACGGAGCTGAGCCGTTTGTCAGTGATGAAAGCATTGCGGCCAAACTGCAGGCGGCTGACGGGCAGCCGACTTATATTGGGAAAATTGTGCATTTGATGGTAGATGGTTCCGCGCTCGAGGATCCCGGGATGGTGGCCGACGGCATGATATATCTCCCGGCGAAAGCGGTGGCGCAGCAGGCCGGGATGCCGCTGAACTGGGATGAAGCCAGTGGTATACTTACCAGTGCTGGTGGCAAAGTTCATGGATATATGAAAAAAGGGGTACCGTATTTCAGCGCCATGGATGCGGAACGATTATTTGGCCTGCAGCGAGACTGGGAAAATCCAGAACTGTTAAATCTGGTTCGTCCGCCGGTAGAAAACAAGACCGTTTCTGGGCGGACAGCTGCGCCCCGGGCTGCCGGATAAATATTTTTTAGCCGAAACAATGAAAACATACTGTGAATGGACTGCTAAAAGCAATCCGTCTCTGGGCGGATTGCTTTTTCTTTGTTTGTTTTTATGTTAAAATAGGGGTTCAGAGAAGGTTCGTTGATAAAGAAACAGGAGTTGATTTTTTGCAGAAGCGATTTATTATAATTGATGGCAGCAGTCTGCTGCACCGGGCGTTTTATGCATTGCCGTTACTGACGACGGCTAGTGGACAATATACAAATGCGATTTATGGTTTTACGACGATGCTGACCAAACTGATTGGGGAGTGGCAGCCGGATCTGTTAGTGATTGCGTTTGATAAGGCCAAAAAGACATTTCGCAATGAGCTTTTTGTCGATTATAAGGCCAAACGTCAAAAGACCCCGATCGAGCTTTCCTCGCAGATGCCGTTAATTCGTGAACTGGCAGAGGCGTTTGGCATTGCGTTTGT
The DNA here is from genome assembly GCA_963678095.2 of Selenomonadaceae bacterium. Classification (GTDB taxonomy): domain Bacteria; phylum Bacillota; class Negativicutes; order Selenomonadales; family Selenomonadaceae. Next base: position 540,705 of record CAXXXP010000001.1, read on the forward strand.
TGAACGCGAAGGCTATGAAGCCGATGATATCATCGGCACTTTGGCAACAAAAGCGGCCGCGAAGGGCCATGAGGCTATTGTCGTTACCGGGGATAAGGATGCTTTACAGTTGATTGGCCCCAATCTCCAGGTGATGCTGACGAAAAAAGGGATTTCAGAGATGCAGGTTTTTGATGAGGCGGCCTTTAAAGAAGCGTACGGGCTTGCCCCTATTGATCTGATTGATTTGAAAGGTCTGATGGGAGATAGTTCGGATAATATTCCGGGAGTGCCGGGCGTGGGGGAAAAAACAGCGACGAAGCTGCTGCTCGAATATGGCAGTGTGGAAAATGTTCTGGAAAATATTGATGCTGTTTCTGGTAAAAAACTAAAAGAAAATCTGACAAATAACAAAGAACTGGCCTTATTGTCAAAAAAACTCGCGACGATTATTCGTGATATGCCGCTTGATTTTTCGGAGGCTGAATATGTGATTTCGCCGCAAAAATTGAAGCTGCAGGAGTTTTGCCAGCGCTGCGAATTTAAAAATATTTTCCCCAAAATTGAACAGTTGTTTCCTGAAACCGACGGGCTAGGCTTTGGTGCGGTTGTTGAACAGCTGATGCCGGATTACCGGATACTAGCGGATGCGGAGGAGGTTGCAGCCGTAGCCGACGCAGTAAAAAAAGAGCAGAAACTAGTATTTTGCTGCCTGTCGCGGGGGCGCGTTCCCCAGCAGCAGATCGATGGGATGGCGATAAGCCTTAAAGATGAGCTTGTCTTTTTGCCGGGACATTTATGCAACGATACCATTATCGCGCTCTTTGCCGATTCTTCGATTGTTAAAAGCACACATGATTTAAAACCGCTCTATCACATGCTGCCCCAAATTGAAGGAGCGCTGTTTGATACAATGCTCGCGGCGTATCTTTTGGAGCCGGCGGCCAGTGAATATCAACTGGAAGATCTTATCGGGAAATATCTGGAAGTCTATGAACAAGTGCCCGATTTTGCGAATGTACCGGAGCAGGCTTTGTGGCGGGCGGACTGTGTGCGCCGCCTTGAAGAAAAACTGCATAGTCAGCTGGTAGAGCAGGGGCTGATGCAACTCTATACCGAGGTGGAATTACCGCTGTTGTCGGTTTTGGCTGAAATGGAACAAGTCGGGATATATGTTAATCAGGCCCATCTTGAAAAAATGGCGGCGGAAATTTCCGGCCATATTGCGGTGCTATTAAATGAAATTTATGTTTTGGCCGGGAAAGAATTTAATGTAAATTCACCGAAACAACTCGGAGAAATCCTGTTTGAGCGGCTCGAATTGCCGGCAGTAAAAAAGACGAAGACGGGGTATTCGACGAATGCGGAAGTTCTTGATGAGCTACATGATCAGCATCCGATTATTCCCAAGGTTTTGGAATACAGGCTGTGGACAAAGCTGAAATCCACGTATCTTGACGGGATGGAGGTACTGATAGCGCCGCAGACCAGCCGCATTCATACGACCTTTAACCAGATGGTTACGGCAACCGGCCGGCTCAGCAGCTCTGAACCAAATCTGCAGAATATCCCGGTGCGGACGGCTGAAGGCCGTAAAATCCGGGAATTGTTTGAACCGGGACCAGGGTACGATTATCTGCTGTCGGCGGATTATTCGCAGATTGAGCTGCGCGTACTGGCTCATATGTCAGAGGATAAAAGCTTTCTTGAAGCCTTTAATGAAAATCAGGACATTCATGCCAGGACTGCGGCTGAGGTATTTGATGTGCCGATGGATCTTGTTACACCGGAACTTCGTCGCAAGGCCAAGGCCGTTAACTTTGGCATTGTCTACGGGATTAGTGATTACGGGTTGTCGCGCGATCTTCATATTCCGCGCAAGGAAGCGGCACAATACATTGAAAGCTATTTTGCCAAATGCTCTGGCGTAAAGCGCTTTATTGATCAGGTTGTTGAAGCAGCGCATAAAGATGGTTTTGTGACCACGATCTTTGGGCGCAAACGCTATCTGCCAGCGATTAACAGTTCGAACTATAATCAGCGGACACTCGCGGAACGAATGGCGATGAACACGCCGATCCAGGGTACGGCCGCTGATATCATAAAAATGGCAATGATTGAAGTGCAGCGGGAACTCAGATGCCAGCAGCTGAAAAGCCGCTTGTTGCTGCAGGTCCACGATGAGCTTGTGCTGGAAGTCGTGGCCAATGAAATCGATGCTGTTTCGGTCTTATTGCAAAATGCCATGCAAAATGTTGTCAAGCTGGCAGTGCCTTTGACAATTGATATTAATATTGGAAAAAATTGGGCACAAGCAAAGTAAGTGCAGGATTGTAAATGGGGGAAAAGAAATGCCGGAAATGCCAGAAGTTGAAATTATCAGGCGCGGATTGGCGGGAAAACTTGTCGATTGCCAAATTATTGATGCCGATATTCTGCTGCCGCGGCTGATAAAGTGGCCGGGAATTGATGATTTTTCGGCAAGTGTTGTCGGTCGTACAATAAAACAGGTCAACCGGCAGGGGAAATACCTGCTGTTTGTGCTCGATAATGGGAATAACTTAGTTTTTCATCTGCGGATGACGGGCCGCCTTTGCTGGGTTGCAGCAGGGGCCGAGCAGGATGCGTACCGTCGCATTGTCTTTGCCCTTGACAGTGGGGATAGCCTGGTTTATGCGGATACACGAACCCTAGGCACGGTTTATGTGCTGCCCCAAGAGGATCTGTGGCGTATTTCCGGGCTGGCGTCACTGGGGCCGGAGCCGCTCTCGGCAGCGTTTACCGCGGAGTACTTGAGCCTTATTTTGGCGAAAAAACGGACGAAAATAAAATCATTTTTGCTCAACCAAAAATACATCGGTGGGCTCGGCAATATTTACGCCGATGAGGCGCTGGCCGTGGCGGGAATTCATCCGCTGCGCCCGGCCGAAACACTGCTGCCAGAAGAGGTGAGACGCCTGCATGCTGCCGTAAACCAGGTGATTGCTGAAGGCATTGCCGATGGTGGTACGACATTTCGTGATTATCGCAATGGTGAGGGCAAGGCTGGGCATCATCAGGAGCGGCTGCTGGTTTATGGGCGGGATAGAAAGCCCTGCCAGCACTGCGGCAATGTGATTGAAAAAATTGAAGTCGGTGGGCGCGGGACACATTTTTGTCCGCATTGTCAGGTTTTGGAGGGGAAATAGTCATGTATTTGATCGGATTAACCGGTGGGATTGCCAGCGGAAAAAGCACTGTCAGTAAACTACTGGCAGAACTGGGCGCATTTATTATTGACGCCGATGCGATTGCCCGGTCGTTGGCTGAGCCCAAGGCTCCGCTTTGGGAAAAATTTGTCGAGCATTTCGGTCGCAGCATCGTTCAGCCTGACGGAACCCTTAATCGTCGCCGGATTGGGGAAATGGTTTTTTCCAACCAGCAGGAACGAAGGTGGATTGACGAAACGGCCCATCCGCTGATCCGCAGTGAAATCTGGCGGCGAATTGACGCGTGCCGTAAGGCAGCGGTGCCGATTGTGGTGCTTGATATTCCGTTGCTCTATGAGGTGAGCTGGAATGATTTTACCGATGAGGACTGGGTTGTCTATGTTGATGCTGCCACGCAGCTGCGCCGATTGATGGAGCGCGATCAGCTGCCGGAAGACTCGGCCCGCCGAAGAATTGAAGCGCAGATGGATTTAGCGGAAAAAGCGAAACGAGCGGATCTGGTGATTGACAACAGCAAAGATGAGCTGACGACGCGCCGCCAGGTCGAGCAGTATTGGCAGGCGCTTGAAAGCAGGGTGCATCATGGCTGAAGCTTTTCATCTGCGTCTTGAGGAGCGCCGCGAAAAAATAAAACGCCGCAATCGAAACTGGGTAATTGCCACCTGTCTGCTTTTTTGTCTGGTCGGAGCCGCTTTTGCTGCACAGTCGGAGCGGTTTCAAAAAAAATATATATATCCATATCCGCATCAGGAGCTGGTCGCACAATATGCGGCCCAGTATCGGGTGGAAAGCTCATTGGTAGCCGGGGTTATTATGAGTGAGAGCAAGTTTCAAGATGAGGTCCATTCGGACCGGGGGGCTGTTGGCTTGATGCAGCTGATGCCGACGACGGCTGCATGGGTAGCCGAGCAGATTGAATACACGGATTACAGTATGGAAAAACTGCATGAACCAGCGACCAATATTCGCTTTGGAACCTGGTATTTGTCTTCGCTGCAGAAAGAATTTTACGGCAATGAGGTATTGATGCTGGCTGCTTATAATGCCGGCCGCGGAACGGTGCATTCCTGGATGGAGGAACGCGGCTGGGACATGAATTTTACGGATGTCAACCAAATTCCTTATGAAGAGACCAGGCTTTATATCGGCCGTGTCTTAAAAAACCGGGAAAAGTATCGCGATCTTTATGAACGGAATTACTAAATCGTTTTATCTTATCAATGATTCAGTTAAGAGCGGCGGTTATCTTATATAGGTAGCCGCTATTCTTTTTATCATGTCGAAAGCAGAGCACGCATAAACGGTTTTTTAGCCGCTGCTACTGGAAAAAAAGTTTAAAATAAATAGAAAGCACATTTAAGCTAATAAAGGAGATTGAGTAAATGGAAACATGTAGACCTTTGCTTGAAATTGCGACGAGAATTGAAAAACTGCAGGAGGCTCTTGTCTCGGCGCAGCTCGATGGAACGCTGTTGCTGTTAAATACAGATCTGTTTTATTTTACAGGAACGGTACAAAGCTCGTTTTTATTTGTTCCGGCGGCAGGCGAGCCTGTCTTAATGGTTAAGCGTGGGCTGGAGCGGTCCCGGGCAGAAGGCGGCATTAAACATATTGTGCCGATCAGAAGCCCGCGGGATATTCCGGCTGTTTTACAGACTTTCGGGTATACGCTTATCGAGCGACTGGGACTGGAACTTGATGTATTGCCGGTAAATTTATACGGATTTTATCAGAAAATATTTGCAGGAACAGACTTTGTGGATATCTCGCCGGCTGTCAAAGCGATTCGTTCCATAAAATCCCCCTATGAAATAGAACTTTTGCGGGGAGCCATGAAGGTTATGGCCGAGGCTTTTGCCAAAGTGCCGTCGCTGTTAAAAGAAAATATGAGCGAAATAGAACTGGCGGCGCTGTTTGAGGCTGAGCTTCGCCAGCGGGGGTATTCGGGTCCGGCGAAAATGAGGACATTTAATCAGGAGTTTTTTTATGGCAATGTCTGCAGCGGCAATAGCGGGCTGGATACGAGCTTTTTTGACGGGCCGGTGGGCGGGAGCGGAACAGCGGCAGCAAATCCACAGGGCGCAGGCTGGAAAAAAATACAGCGCGATGAACCAGTTTATATCGATTATACTTGTGTATTTGAGGGCTATACCGGAGATCAGACACGAATGTTCTGTATCGGAGATTTATCGCCGCGGCTCAAACAGGCTTTTCAGGACATGCTCTTTATTCAAAAGGAAGTGCTTTCCAGCATGAAACCAGGGGTTTTGGCTGAGGCACCATATCTTTTGGCCTTGAAGCTGGCCGAAGAAATGGGCTATAAAGACCATTTCATGGGCTATAAGGAAAATCAGGTGAAGTTTATCGGGCATGGCATTGGCCTGGAGCTTGATGAATGGCCGATTATTGCTAAAGGCATCAAGCAGCCGCTTTTGCCGGGAATGACCTTTGCCCTGGAACCGAAGCTGGTGTTTGACGAAGGGGCCATCGGCATAGAAAACAGCTTTGTCATGACCGAAACCGGACCGGAATATCTGCATTACACGCCGGAAGACATCGTTTTTTTGAAGTAAACGCCGGTGTTGCTGCCTATAGAAAAATACAATGCTGATAAAGAGGATGACGGCTGTCTTAGTAGATGGCCGTCTTTTTTTAAGAAAAGCTGCAAGAAAACCTGCAAAATTTCACTGCTTTGAATTGACAGGGATAACGCCCTGTGCTATTATAAACAGAAAGAGAATATACCCTTTAAATTGGTCCTGTGAGGCTGAGAAGGAGAGCTTATCGATGATAGTGTGACTATTATTGCTTTCTTATGCCTGCGCATGAGAGAGCTTTTTTTATGCCCTTTTTGAAGGTGGTATTTCCTTGTTGCAAGTTTATGCATAAATAAGGTATAATTATTTACAAGCGGTCAGCGATGCTGACGGTGAAAATAATTGTAGCTTAATGACAGATCTCTTCATGCTTTGCGAAGGCGGTCCGTCGCGCAGCCAAGGCGGCGCGAAATGAAAAGGAGTGATTGGGTTGTTAGGTAAAAACAATGTATCCCTGCGGGGAAAGGATATTCTGGGGCTGGAACATTTCACGCCGGATGAAATCCGCTTGGTACTCGATACGGCAAAGGAAATGAAAAATATCATTCAGCGCGATATCAAAAAGGTACCGACACTGCGTGGTAAATCCATCGTGAACTTGTTTTATGAACCGAGCACGCGGACGCGTTCATCCTTTGAACTTGCCGGCAAATATCTCGGCGCCGACGTTGTAAATATCACAGCCAGCTCGAGCAGCATCGTCAAAGGGGAAAGCCTGCGGGACACGCTGCTGACGGTTGAAGCCATGGGTGTCGATGCGATTGTAATGCGCCACAAGGCAGAAGGGTCAGCCGAATACGCGACCAAGGTTGTCAGCCCGGTGATCATCAATGCCGGCGATGGTGCGCACGCCCATCCTTCCCAGGGACTGCTCAACTTGTTTACGATACAGCAGCATAAAGACAAGCTGCCGGGATTAAAGGTTGCCATTTTAGGTGACATTCTGCACAGTCGCGTAGCCCGGTCGGATATATGGGGCATGCGCCAGATGGGCATTGAGGTGCATCTGGCAGGTCCGAAGACACTGCTGCCGCGCTTTTTGGCTGAGGAACCGGGGATTTTCGTGCATGACCGCATAGAAGAAGCGGTGGAAGCGGCAGATGTCATCAATGTTCTGCGCATTCAGCTTGAACGGCAGAAATCAGGGTTGTTCCCATCGCCGCGCGAATATGCGCGACTGTTTGGCCTGAACAAGGCGCGTCTGGCACTGGCTAAGGACGATGTGCTGGTTTTGCATCCGGGCCCGATGAACAAAGGCCTTGAAATTGCTCCCGATGTCGCTTACGGCGATCATTCGGCAATCCAGGAACAGGTGCAAAACGGTGTGGCCGTACGGATGGCTTTACTGACTTTAGTCTTGACGGGAGGGAAAAACATTGAAGTTGATGCTTAAAGGCGGACGGGTTATAAACCCGGGGAAAAATTTTGATGAAATTTGTGATATTTTGGTAGAGGATGGTAAAATTGCAGCGATCGGAAAAAAACTGCCGGCTGCCGGGGCTGAAGTCGTCGATGTCAAAGGCCTTGTGGTTACACCGGGGCTGATTGACATGCATGTGCACTTTCGCGAGCCGGGACAGGAAGCCAAGGAAGATTTTGAAAGCGGTTCACGGGCCGCAGCGGCCGGCGGATTTACGACAGTGGCGGTGATGCCGAATACAAAGCCGGTCGTCGACTCCTCGATTCTCGTAAACGGTCTGAAGGAAAGAGCCCGTCAGGCCTCTGTTATGCATATTGAAGTGATTGGGGCCTTGACAAAAGGTCAGCAGGGAACGGAGCTGGCCGAAGTCGGCGATATGAGTGCTGCCGGGGCAGTGGCCTTCTCAGATGACGGGCATTATGTGCAAAATGACAAGGTCCTTCTAAACGGACTTGACTATCTGCGAACTTTTGAAAAGGTGATTATCTCACATGCGGAGGAAGCAACGCTTGTCGAAGAAGGCGTAATGAACGAAGGGCATCGCTCGGCAATGCTGGGGATGAAAGGCCGCCCGACCGTGGCGGAGGATATAGCGGTTGTCAGGGATATCCTGCTGGCTGAATATGCAGATGCAAGAATTCATATTGCGCATATCAGCTCGAAAAATGCGCTGGATATTGTCCGCCAGGCGAAAAAACGCGGGGTTAAGGTGACGGCAGAGGTTACGCCACATCATCTGACCATGACGGATGAGGCGGTAAATCTCTTTGACACTTCAACGAAGGTCAATCCGCCGCTGCGTTCACAGGCGGATGTTGAGGCCATGATCGAAGGCCTCAGGGATGGCACGATTGATGCGATTGTCACGGATCACTCGCCGCATGCTGAAGAGGAAAAGGACGTAGAGTATCGTTATGCGCCCAGCGGTTTTCCGGGGCTTGAAACAGCGGTTGGTGTTTTGCTGACAGACCTTTATCATGAAGATAAGCTTAGCCTGCCGCAAATCATTGAGAAGCTGACAGCCGGACCGGCTAAGGCCTTTAACCTGACAAAAGGGGTGCTCGAAGTGGGGGCAGCAGCGGATGTTACGGTTATTGATCCGGACCGGCAGTGGGTTGTCGATGCAGCGGATTTTTATACACGCGGCACGCATTCACCGTTTGCTGGCAGAAAATTAAAAGGAAAAGCCGTGATGACTATCGTTGATGGCAAAATCGTCATGCAGGACGGAAAAATTATCGGCTGATGAAATATATGGGGGTGCTATTTTGAAAGGGAAATTAGTATTAGAAGATGGCAGCGTGTTTTATGGCAGTCTTTTAAATGAAGCTAAGGCAACCGGTGAGGTTGTCTTTAATACAGGGATGACAGGATATCAGGAGATTTTAACGGATCCATCTTATTGCCGACAGATTGTGACGCTCACATATCCGATGATTGGCAATTATGGTGTAGCGGAGTTATTTAATCAATCGCGGCAGCCGTTCGTCAACGGGTTCATCATTGGTGAGCTCTGCGAAGAGGGCAGCAACTGGCATTTGGAAACGAGCCTGCGGGCTTATCTGACAAAACAGCAGATTCCCTGCCTGTACGATGTGGATACACGGGCCGTAACACGCAAGATCCGCTCGGCTGGAACGATGAAGGGCGTGATTGTAGCGGAAGATGCTACGGATGAAGAAATCAGTCAGCTGCTGGCGGTGCCGATCAAGACAGATGTTGTAGAGGAAGTAACCACGCCGGAAGTTTATGAGATGGAAAACGAGGGCCCGCACGTTGTTGTCATGGACTTTGGTATCAAGCAAAATATCCTAAACTCCCTGCATAATCTTGGCTGCAGCCTAACGATTGTACCGGCAGCGACAACGGCTGCAGAAATCATGGCACTGAATCCCGATGGCATCTTCCTGTCGAATGGCCCTGGAGACCCTAAGGATGTCACGGCGGTCATTGAAAACATAAAACTTCTGATTGGCAAAAAGCCGATGTTTGGCATCTGCCTGGGGCATCAGCTCTTGGCCCTGGCCCTTGGCGCCGATACGTATAAACTGAAATTCGGTCATCGCGGTTCTAATCAGCCGGTGAAAAACCTGGCGACTGGCCGCGTGCATATTTCCTCGCAGAATCATGGGTATGCCGTCGACGAGGCTTCGCTTAAAAATTTGCCGCTGACTGTGACGCATCTGTCGGTAAATGATGGTACGGTCGAAGGCATGCGTCATACGAAACTGCCGATTTTCTCGGTGCAGTATCATCCAGAAGCATCACCGGGACCAGATGATAATATGTACTTATTTGATCAATTTTGGACGATGCTCACGAAGGGGGAATAATAGTGCCGAAAAAGGAATATTTAAAAAAAGTTATGGTAATCGGCTCTGGTCCGATCATTATCGGCCAGGCCGCAGAATTTGACTACGCCGGCTCGCAGGCCTGCCGCTCGTTAAAAGAAGAGGGCCTTGAAGTTGTTCTGGTGAACAGCAATCCGGCAACGATTATGACCGATAAGGACATTGCCGACCGGGTATATATAGAGCCGCTTACGGTAGAATTTCTGGAAGAGATCATCAGCAAAGAACGCCCGGAGGGCCTTTTGGCAACGCTCGGGGGACAGGCCGGACTGAATCTCGCCGTAAAGCTGTCCGAGCAGGGGATTTTGGAAAAATATCAGGTGGAACTGCTCGGGACCTCGCTGACAGCAATTAAAAAAGCGGAAGACCGTGAATTATTCAAGGAAACCATGCAAAAGCTCAATGAACCGATACCGGAAAGCACGATTGTTGAAGATGTGCCGTCGGCCGTTGCTTTTGCCAATAAAATTGGCTTCCCGATTATCGTCCGCCCTGCCTATACGATGGGGGGCACCGGCGGCGGGATTGCCGATAACGAGGACGAGCTGATTGAAATCGTCATCCGGGGTCTCAAGTACAGCATGATCGGCCAGGTTCTGATTGAACGCAGTGTCGCTGGCTGGAAAGAAATCGAATATGAAGTTATGCGTGACAGCAATGACAACTGCATTACCGTCTGCAATATGGAAAATTTTGATCCGGTCGGGGTTCATACCGGCGATAGCATCGTTGTAGCTCCTTCCCAGACGCTCAGTGATCACGAGTATCAGATGCTCCGCAGTGCTTCGCTGCGCATCATCCGGGAATTAGGTATTGAGGGCGGCTGTAATGCACAGTATGCACTTGATCCCGACAGCAACCAGTACTATGTAATTGAAGTCAATCCGCGTGTCAGCCGCTCAAGCGCCCTGGCCTCAAAGGCCACTGGTTATCCGATTGCCAAGGTTTCGGCCAAAATCGCGATCGGCTATACTCTTGATGAAATCACCAATGCAGTAACCCAGAAGACGAAGGCCTGCTTTGAACCGGCACTTGATTACTGCGTCGTCAAGTTCCCGCGCTGGCCATTTGATAAATTCGTCTATGCCGATCATACGCTCGGTACCCAGATGAAGGCAACCGGTGAGGTTATGTCGATTGACCGGAACTTTGAAGGTGCCATACTGAAAGCAGTCCGCTCCTTGGAAATCGGTGTCAACCGTCTGCAGATGGACAAGATGGCCGAGTGGGAGGATGAAAAACTGCTGCGCAGCCTCTCGCGCATCAATGACGAGCGAATCTTCGCGATTGCCGAAGCCCTGCGCCGCGGCATTGCCGATGTGGATAAGATCCATGCAATCACCAAGGTCGATGAGTGGTTCTTAAATAAGATAAAAAATATCACGGATGTTGAAAATCGGATCAAGACCGAAGAAATTACACCGAAACTGATGCTGGCGGCGAAAAATGTCGGTCTGGCAGACTGGTCTATCGGTGAAATTGCCGGCAAGTCAATGGACGAAGTGCGGACACTGCGCAAGACGATGAATATTCTTCCCTGCTATAAAATGGTTGATACCTGTGCGGCAGAATTTGAAGCGGCCACTCCATACTACTACTCTACCTTCCATGCCCAGGAAGATGAGGTCCAGGCCTCCAATAAGCGCAAGGTCATGGTTCTCGGCTCCGGCCCGATCCGCATCGGACAGGGTGTTGAGTTTGACTACTGCTCGGTTCACTCCGTATGGGCTTTAAGAAAAATGGGGATTGAAGCGATTATCGTCAACAACAATCCGGAAACTGTCAGCACGGACTTTGATATCTCGGATCGCTTGTACTTTGAGCCGCTGACGACAGAAGATGTTCTCAACATTATTGATAAGGAAAAACCCGAGGGCGTTATCGTCCAGTTTGGCGGACAGACAGCCATCAATCTTGCGGCATCGCTGCAAAAGGCTGGCGTTAAGGTTTTCGGAACCTCCGTCAATGATATCGACCGGGCGGAAGACAGGGAACGCTTTGACGAAGTGCTGGAACAGACAAAGATTCCACGTCCGAAAGGAACCAGCGTGACTACGGTTGAAGGCGCGGTTACGGCGGCAAATGAGATCGGCTATCCGGTCATGGTACGCCCTTCTTATGTGCTTGGCGGCCGGGCCATGGAAATTGTCTACAATGAAGCGGAATTACTCGACTATATGGGCCGGGCGGTTAAGGTTACACCGGAACATCCGGTGCTTGTCGATCGCTATATGCAGGGCACCGAAGTTGAAGTCGATGGTATCTCGGATGGTACCGATGTGATTATCCCAGGGATCATGGAACATATCGAACGCGCCGGCGTTCATTCCGGTGACAGTATCGCGGTTTATCCGCCGCAGACACTTTCGTCGAAGGTGATCTATACGATTATCGACTACACGAAGCGCCTGGCGACAAGCCTTCATGTCAAGGGGTTGCTCAACATCCAATATGTGGTCGCGAATGATGAGGTGTATGTCATCGAGGTGAATCCGCGTTCAAGCCGAACCGTGCCGTTTTTGAGCAAGGTTACGGATATCCAGATGGTCAATCTCGCCACTCGCATTGCGCTTGGTGAAACGATTAAAAGCATGGGCCTTAAACCGGGGCTGGCGGATCCTAAGCCATATGTTGCGGTTAAGGCGCCGGTATTCTCCTTCGCCAAGATGCAGGATGTTGATATCTCACTCGGGCCAGAGATGAAGTCGACCGGTGAGGTCATGGGCATTGATTACCATTATGCCCGGGCGCTCTATAAGGCGATCACTGGTGCCGGTATGAATATACCGACAGAAGGAACCATTCTCTTTACGGTAGCGGATAAGGATAAGGCCGAGATGAAACAGCTGGCCAAGGCGTTTTCGGAACTTGATTTCCGGATTGTGGCGACAGAGGGAACGGCAAAATCCATTCAGTCGCTTGGTATCGATGCCGATATCGTCGGCAAGGTACATGAACGCAGCACAGATATTATCCAGATGATCAAGACCGGTAAAATTCATATGGTTATCAATACGCTGACGCAGGGCAAGGGAAGCTCAGCCCGCGATGGCTTTAAGATTCGCCGGGCGACAGTAGAACACGGCATTGCCTGCCTGACCTCGCTTGATACGGCGTGGGAGGTACTCCGGGTACTGAACTTTATGCGCGAACGCCGCCTTGTCTATGCGCTGGCGCTGCAGGATTATGTCGGCGGTGGTGATTCACTTGCCTAAAGTAGCTGTCGATGCCGTGATTCTTCGCCATGAGACACTGGCCAAGGATATGAAAAAACTGGTGGTTGCGGCAGCAGCAATTGCTGCGCAGGCAGCTCCTGGACAATTTGTACAGCTGAAAATAAAAGAGGGCGAACCGCTGCTGCGCCGCCCGATCAGTATTGCTGCGGTCGATGCCGCAGCCGGAACACTGGATCTGATCTACCGCGTTGTCGGCAAGGGGACAAAAGCTTTGGCTGATCTTCCTGCTGGTGCAGTGGTGAATTGCCTTGGTCCACTTGGCCACGGCTTTGACCTTACCTGTCAGTCACCGCTGCTCGTTGGCGGCGGAATGGGAATTGCACCGTTGATTTTTCTGGCAGAGACCTTTGCGGGCAAAGCCTCGATCTTAATGGGGGGCAGAAACAAAGACGAAATGTTTTGGCCGGCTCTTTATGAGGGCAGCGTCCAGAAGATCCATATTACTACGGATGACGGATCGGTCGGAAGCAAAGGCTTCACGGTCGATGTATTGCCGCAGCTGTTGGCTACCGGAAAATTTGACCGAGTCATGGTCTGCGGACCGGAAATCATGATGAAAGCGGCAGCGAAGATTGCTGCCGAATACAAAATACCTTGCCAGGTTTCGCTCGAAAAACATATGGCCTGTGGTCTGGGGGCATGTCTTTCCTGCACTTGCGCCGGCAGTGACGGCAAGCGGAAAAAAGTATGTCAGGACGGACCGGTGTTTTGGGCGCAGGAGGTATTTTAATGGAAAAAAAAGAACGGCTGGCAGTCAATATTGCAGGAATTAAAATGAAAACGCCGGTGATGACGGGGTCGGGGACTTTTGGTTTTGGTGAAGAATTCAGTGACTTTGTTGATCTGAACCAGCTGGGAGCGATTGTTGTCAAGGGGACAACCCTGAAGCCCCGCAGCGGCAATGAAGGCGTCAGAATTGCCGAAACGCCGAGCGGTATGCTAAACTGTATCGGCCTTGAAAATCCGGGCGTGGAATATTTTTTGACGAATATTTTGCCGCGGATTGCGCAATATGATGCGCCGATCATTGTGAATATTTCCGGCAGCACGGTTGAGGAATATGGGCAGCTGGCAAAAATGCTGGATGTTCCCGGAGTCGCGGCGATTGAACTCAATGTTTCTTGTCCAAATGTCAGGGAGGGCGGCATTGTCTTTGGTACCGACCCTCAAAGTGCGGCGGCGGTGGTGCGGGCGGCAAAGGCCAATACGAAAAAGCCGGTAATATTGAAGCTGTCGCCCAATGTGACGGATATAACGATTATGGCAAAAGCCGTTGAGGCGGCAGGCGCCGATGCAATTTCGATGATCAACACGCTGATTGGTATGGCAATTGACGCCAGAACCTGGAAACCGGTTTTAGGCAATATTATTGGCGGGCTTTCGGGCCCGGCAGTGAAGCCGGTGGCCTTGCGGCTTGTCTGGCAGGTGGCGCAGTGTGTAAAAATTCCGATCATCGGCATGGGCGGCATTATGACGGCCGAGGACGCCGTGGAATTTTTACTAGCGGGAGCTTCGGCGGTTGCGGTTGGTACGGCAAATTTTGTCAATCCGACGGCGGCGCAGGATATTGCCGACGGCATCGATGAGTATCTGGTGGCAAGAAAATTGACGAATGTCAGTCAGCTTGTCGGCCAGCTTAAAATAAAATGATGACATAGATCGTCAAAAGAAGGAGAGACGAATATGGCAGATAATAGATTGATTGCAGCCTTGGATTTTCATGAGATGGAAGAGGTCAAAAGTTTTGTCGAAAAACTTGGCGACAGTGTCAGCTGCTACAAAGTAGGCATGGAATTGTTCTACAGTGTGGGGGCGCCCGTTGTCGCGTATCTGCGCAGCCTGAACAAGGATGTATTTTTAGACCTGAAACTGCATGATATACCAAATACTACGGCGGAGGGGCTGTGCTCCTTGCTGCGCCTGGGGGCGAATATTCTCGACGTGCATGCTTCTGGGGGCTTTACCATGATGCAGACTGCGGCCGAGTGCTTAAAGCAGACGGCGGCGCAGCTCGGGATTGAACGGCCGAAGCTCATTGCGATTACTGTTCTGACGAGTATCCATGAGGCTGATTGGCAGGGGCTGGGGCAGAGTGCTCCGATTCAGGAACAAGTCGTGCGGCTGGCGCTCCTGGCGCAAAAAGCCGGTCTGGATGGAGTGGTTGCTTCCCCGCAGGAAGCTGCGGCTATCCGCAAGGCCTGTGGGCCTAATTTCATGATTGTAACTCCCGGCGTGCGTCCTGCCGGGGCAGCGATTGATGATCAAAGCCGGATTGCAACTCCGGCCAAAGCACTGCAGGACGGAGCCTCCCATCTTGTGATTGGTCGTCCGATCCGGGCCGCAGCAGATCCGCTCGCAGCGGTAAAAAAAATAATAGCAGAAATGGAGACGGTGCAATAATGACGGAAGATCAGGTAAAAGAATTGTTCTTAAAGACAAATGCCATCATGGAAGGGCACTTTCTCCTCACCTCGGGACTGCACAGTCCGATGTATGTAGAAAAATTCAATGTGTTGCAGCATCCGAAGTATACCGAGCAGCTTTGCCAGGCGTTGGCAGAAAAGTTTGCGGATCAGAAGATCGAAACGGTTGTCGGTCCGGTAACCGGCGGTATTTTACTGGCGCATGAAGTGGGAAAAGCACTGGGGACCCGGGCGATTTTCACCGAACGTGAAAATGGCAAGATGACTTTTCGCCGCGGCTTTAAGTTAGCCCCCGGGGAAAGAGTCCTCATTGTCGAAGATATCGTAACGACGGGCGGGTCCGTCAAGGAAGTCATCGATGTTGTTCTTGAAAGCGGAGCGATCCCGGTTGGTGTCGGTCTGCTGGTTGATCGCAGCGGGGGCAAGATTGATTTCGGCCCAGTGCCATATCAGGCGCTGCTCCATTTGGATGTGACGACATATGCACCGGAAACTTGTCCGCTTTGTCAAAATAATGTTTCGATGACAAAGCGCGGCCGTACCGGAAAATAAGGTTTTAGCAAGATCGGGCAGTTTCTGCAATGTGCAGATTCTGCCTTTTTTTCTTTTGGGGCAGGTTTTTTGCTTTTGGAAAAAGAATGTTATTTCTAAGGAAGAAAGCAGGGTGACATTTTGAAAGATGAAATAAAGGAAAAAATTGAAGCTGAAGTTTCAGCCTGGGAATACATGAAAGAGCTGCCAAAATCTTGGGAGGGCTTTGATTTAAAGCTGCATATGGCAGCGGAAGGTGATACTTATGACATGTACAGTTATGAAAATCAGAGCCACCATCGGAAGATCAGTGTGTATTACCACGATGAAACAAAAGAGTACAAATTGCGGACGGCAATCGGACTGACAGAATTTTGCCGTATTGAATTTATTGCCCCGGGGCTTAAGGAATTGGAACAGATTCTGCGCGAGCGCTTTGAAGCATTGTTGCATGCGATAGCGGCCTTTGATGAGGAGATGGTCAGCTGTATCGTGCAGGAAAAACAGATTTTAAAATGGGAATATGTTGATCGGCTTCCTGCTGAAATTGAAGGGTTTACACGCTTTATCGATCCGCATGAACCGGTACAGGTAATCAATGGTTCCTATATCGTTTTTGATTACTGCGATTTTGCTACGGACAGTAATTTTATTATTTATTATAATATTTTCCGGGATGAATTTTTCGGGGAATCCAAAATATGCAAAATACCGGAGATGAATTATACCTTTGATGCCACGGAGCTGATTGAATTGGAAGAAAAACTCGATACATATTTTTTGCCGCATTTAAAACAGCTGCGTCAGAGGATTCAAGCGGCCAGGGGGTGAGATAACTATGAGGACAGCATTAACTATTGCCGGCTCGGATAGTTGCGGCGGGGCCGGGATTCAGGCCGATCTAAAGACTTTTGCGGCCTGCGGCGTATATGGACTGAGCGCCATTACAGCTGTGACGGCACAAAATACCTGCGGTGTGACAGCGGTAAAGCTCATGGATGCGGCGATTTTACAGGCGCAGATCGAGGCGGTTTATACCGATATTCCGGTGGATGCTGTTAAAATCGGCATGCTGGGCAGTCTTGAAATTACAACGGCCGTAAACGTGGCGATTCATCGCTATAATATGAAAAACATTGTATTAGATCCGGTATTGCTTGCCAGCAGCGGACGATCGTTACTTGAACCGGCAGCGGTTGAGGTCATGAAGCGGGACATTTTCCCCCGGGTACTTATTGTGACGCCTAATCTGCCGGAAGCAGAGGAGCTGTCAGGGATTACCGTCAGGACCGAGGAAGATATGTTGGAGGCGGCCAAGCGAATTCATGCTATGGGCGCGAAGTATGTTATCGTCAAAGGTGGTCATTTGACAGGAGCTGCCGGTGATCTGCTCTATGATGGGCGGACAAGCGAGGTTTTTTCCCAAAAACGGATTGATAATATCCATACGCACGGTACCGGTTGTACCTTCTCTTCGGCAATTGCGGCCGGGTTAGCCAAGGGACTTGAAGTGAGAGCGGCAGTGAGCGAAGCGAAGGCCTATATCACAATGGCCATACGGCATGGGTTCAAGCTGGGGGCGGGGGCAGGGCCAACGCATCATTTTTATGCGCTGTATAAAGATGCGGGGAAATGTTAAAAATAGGTTGACAATAAATAAAAGCATATGTATAATAATATTTGTCGCTGAGGTCAGCGGTGATGGAATGTATACGGCCCGGTAGTTTAGTTGGTTAGAATGCCGCCCTGTCACGGCGGAGGTCAGGGGTTCAAGTCCCCTTCGGGTCGCCATCTCATATGCGGAAATAGCTCAGTGGTAGAGCACCACCTTGCCAAGGTGGGGGTCGCGAGTTCGAGCCTCGTTTTCCGCTCCATTTTATTTTGGCGACATAGCCAAGCGGTAAGGCAGAGGTCTGCAAAACCTCTATTCCCCAGTTCGATTCTGGGTGTCGCCTCCAAAATATCATACAGACAGTAGCATAGTTTTACCTGCGGAAATAGCTCAGTGGTAGAGCACCACCTTGCCAAGGTGGGGGTCGCGAGTTCGAGCCTCGTTTTCCGCTCCATTTATTTTGGCGACATAGCCAAGCGGTAAGGCAGAGGTCTGCAAAACCTCTATTCCCCAGTTCGATTCTGGGTGTCGCCTCCAAAATATGAACCGACAAGGCTGGGAATATTCCCGGCCTTTTTCATATGGCTGCTTTCCGGAGACGGATATCTGCGCTGTAATTATAATCGTGTGCAGCCATTTAAGTTTTTATAAAATACTTTGATAAAATAATTGAGGTGTAAAACAGTGGAAGAAAATATGCAGCCAATGGGGATTACCGATAATTTATTGAAGGTTTTTAATTATGCCTTTGTTGAAAGTGCACCCTATGGTTTTTTTGTGCCGAAAAATAATGCGTATGTGGCCGTAAATCTCGTGAATAAAGTTCATCACTGCCAAAAATGCCGAAAAGAAATTACAGTAGATTACCATCATACCGGCGTTACGTATTTTTCGCGGGACCGATATAGCCAACAGCAGCAGGTATATGCGCTGCTGGGGCTTGATTTTCCGGCGTCAGCTGAGATTGCAGCGGAAGCGGAATTTACCTATCATCAGATGGGGTATTGTGCGGATTGTGCGCAGGCTGAACTTAATCTGGCCGATACGGATACGCAAAAATTATATAATCTTTGTCTTGAACTGCATAAACGCGATGAGGCACTGCCTTTGGCCGCGCGGACAGAAATGCAAAATGCGCTTGAACGCTGGCTGGAACAGATCAAAGAATCGGCGCAGGTAACAGCGTATGATCTGTCGAGTTATACGGCGATTAAAAACCTCGTCTGTGCTGTGATTCTAGATGATGTGGATGCTGTCGAGTCGCTGCTTAAAGAATATCGCGATGGAAGTGCGGCACTGCTGGCACAAGCGCAGCAACTGCTTGATAAGTTGCCGGAAAAATTTCGCGTATATGCTGCGCGGTCAACAGCAGTTTATGAATCGATGTCGGATGAAATCTATCATGAGTATACGGTGGTCTTCCCGGCGGAAGCAACCATGCCGCAGGATTTTTTTGCGGAGCGGACAGTCGAGCGTGAGCGGGCAGGCATGTTTTTGCAGCAATCGCGAATTTCTTCACTGGAAGAGCTTTTGCTGGCAGCTGGATTTGTCGATGCCTGGGGCGACCTATTCATTGACCATGTAACAGGACTTGAAAAATAAATAGAGCACTGCTAATAACTGTATTACTATTTATGTATACATGAAAAAAATGTGGACAATCGTGCGGTGCCTGTGGTATCATATCGTTTAGTAGGAAAGTTAAAAACTTGGCAATGGCGCCATATGATAAATCTGGTCTATTCGCAGCATATGTTTGTGTTGGGGTGTGGGCGGTTTTCATATGGCATTTTTTGTTGCCGCAGTATAAGGGTTTTATTTAAAATCAATCTATGATAATTAATTAAAGGTGGTATGAATGATGAATGATTTACTGTATGTGATCCCTGCAAATTCTCCAAAAGAAACGATTATTGAAACTTTGACGGCGCATCCGGAAATTAAATTTGTATCCTTGGTTGGTATTGATCTTGCTGGAAATGATACGGATGAAAAGATTCCGATGCATGTTTTTCTGAAGGATATTGAAGATTTCTATGCTGGCTCGGCAGTACAGACTGACGGCTCATCCGTAGTCCTGACCGGGATTGCAGTGCTTAACAATGCTAAGGTAGATATGCCGGTTGATCCGAGTGTAAACTGGTTCGTTGATTACAATGATGAATACTATGATGAAGAAACAGAAAAACCGGTAGGCACGCTCCGCATTCCGGCCTTTTTGATTCACGATGGCAAACGTGTCGATTCCCGCTCGGTGTTGGCTGAAACTTTGACCTATGTAAAAAAAGAAATGCTGGATCTGTTTAAGGCTCACCCGACGATTTCCGGACTTGGTCATATCAGTGGCAATGATGTTGAGGATATTTTATTTACTTCGGCTACAGAACTCGAATTCTGGGTAAAAACTCCGCTCGGCGAAGCAGACATCATGGAAATGACGGCATCGCAGGTTATGCAGGAGCAGTACTGGCAGCGCACTCGTGGTGCGGTCCGCACGGCACTTGAACAGTGTGTACTTAAACTCGATGAGTATGGTCTTGGCGCTGAAATGGGCCATAAAGAAGTTGGCGGCTTAAAGGCACAAATTGATGAAGCTGGTAATATGACACATGTCTGCGAACAGATTGAAATTGATTGGAAATTCGCTGATGCCACGCAGGCAGCAGACAATGAACTGTTGGTTCGTATCATGGTCAAAGAAGTGTTCAGAGAAAATGGCCTGGAAGTAAACTTCAAGGCAAAACCGATGATCGGCCTTGCTGGCAACGGGGAACACACCCATATTGGACTGGCTGCGAAAATGAAATCGGGCAAAATTGTCAATCTCTTCTCCCCGCAGGAAATGACAAAGGACTTTATGAGTGCCATCGGCTATGGGGCAATTATGGGCCTTTTGAAAAATTATGAAGTCATCAATCCGCTTGTTTCAGCAACAAATGACTCCTTGAACCGTTTGAAACCAGGCTTTGAAGCCCCGGTTTGCATTGTAACTTCCCTGGGACATACACCGGAAATTCCGTCGCGTAACCGTACAATCCTTGCCGGACTCGTTCGCGATATCAACAATCCGATGGCCACTCGTTTTGAACTTCGTGCCTGCAATCCGTATACAAATACGTATCTCGTTTTGGCGGCGATTTATTCGGCAGCTCTTGATGGCATCAAGGCGGCAATTACGAAAACAACGGATGAACTTTTGGCAGAGCTTTCCAAAGAAGCTGGGGCAGAAGGCTTCTATCTCGAAAAAGACAGAGCTTATCGCAGTGAAGAAGACGTATTTGAAGATTACACAGAAGAAGAACGCAACCATCTGTTTGGTGCGCCTCCAGCTACTGTATGGGAAAACATGGAAAACCTCAAAAACTATCCGGAAAAACGTGCGGTGCTTGGTGCTGGCGGCGGCTTGCGCGATCAGATCCTCGATGCTTTTGTTGCTGGCGAGCTTCTCCGCTGGAAAACAGAACTGATCAGCCGCATTGTGCCGGAAAATCGTGAAATCGTCAGAACCTGCAAGGAAATTAAAACGGAATATGTTACGGATCTTGATTCCTACAACTGGAACAAAATCAACAGCATCCGCTGCTATTTGGCAAAGGATAGCATTGATGAAAAATCCTTGTTTACACTCCTTGTCAATGCCTTGAATGAAAAGGATTATGCTACGGCTTCTGGTCTTCAGGTAGAAATGTACGATAGAGTGGAGGAACTTAAAGCCTTGTATGCTGCATACAAGAAAAACATGATTTAACCAACCATTATTTTATAAAACAGCACAGCATTTTTGCTGTGCTGTTTTGTTTCGTCAAAACGCACAAACGATTCATTGTTTATAATTGTTTGTGCGTTTTGACGAAATATTCTTTTTATAGTATAATAAGAAATAATTGGCAAAAAATAATCATTTTGAGAGGTGATGTGTTTGGGAGCCAGAGTAAAATTTTCTGTGATAGTATGCCTGCTTCTCCTGTTAGGTACTGTACAGGTATTTGCTGCCGGTTTTTTGGTTAAGTCCGGCATGCGGGGAGAGAATGTGCGTCAGGTTCAGCAGCTGCTGACAGACGCGGGCTATTCACTGGGAAATGTCGATGGAATCTGTGGTGAAGCAACGGTGAAGGCAATTAAAAAATTTCAGGCAGATAACGGTTTGGCGGTAGACGGGATTGTCGGTGATGACACATATTCCTATTTGACGAGGAATATGCCGAAAACAAGCCGCCACAATGGGCATAAAGCGATGCGGGAAATCTATATGAACGCATCTGGCTACAGTGCGTTTGATCCGGGGAACTCCTCATGTACAGCAACAGGAGCAACTCTGAAAAAAGGGATTGTAGCAGTGGATCCTTCGGTAATTCCACTGGGGACTCGTGTATATATTCCGGGCTACGGGGAGGCAGTTGCTGCTGATGTGGGGACTGGAATTAGAGGCGATATGATTGATATTGCTTTTGACACACATGAGGAGGCTCTACTTTTTGGCCGCCAGTCGATCAGCGTCTATATCATTGAAGACTGAATTTCAAAGCTGAAAATTCAGTATTGACAATGCGTTGCAGCTTCAAGTATAATTACATCGTAGGTAAGAAAATGGCTCTAAAAGGGAGTAGCTAGCAAACCATTGTCAACATACATGCTGTGCTTACAGCTGGTAATGGTGTCAGATGCAAACCATTTGATTAGTGAGACTTTTAGTGTAATGTATAATCATTGCACTAAAAGTCTTTTTTTATTAAAGGAGGATTTATATTTTGGAAATTTTATCGTTGCAGTTTTTAATGGCCCTGGGTTCTATTGTTATTTTGGATCTTGTTTTGGCCGGGGACAATGCGGTTGTCATCGCGATGGCATCGCGGGAGCTTCCCGAAGGAATACGGAAAAAAGCAATTTACATCGGTACCGGCGGGGCGATCCTCATTCGTCTGCTGATGACGCTGTTGGCCGTCTGGATCTTGACTATTCCTTTTTTACAGGCAATTGGGGGAATCGTCCTGATTCCGATTGCCATCAAGCTGCTCAGACCGGCGGCGAAAGAAGAGCATATTGCAACTTCGGATAATTTCTGGACTGCCGTCAAGACGATTATTATTGCCGATGCAGCGATGGGGATTGACAATGTGCTGGCAATCGCCGGGGTCGCCCATGGAGACTTTCTGCTCGTCGTTCTGGGGCTCTTGATCAGTGTGCCAATCATCGTCTGGGGCAGTCAGATTATTGGCGTCTGGATGCAAAAGCAGCCGGTGCTGATTTATGTCGGGTCGGGAATCCTGGCCTGGACGGCCGGAGCCATGGTTATGCATGACAAGATCGTCGGCACGTATATTTCCTCGTTGACGGGTGGGGCTGTCTATGCGTTGCCGCTGCTTGTTACCGCTGGCGTGCTGGCGGCCGGATATTTTTCCCGCCGTACAGCATAAGGATAAAGGATGCGGGCAACAATTTTAAAAAATACTTGCATTTTTTTCCATAACAATGTAAAATACTACAAGTAAGTTGAACGACTTACCAATGACTCACTAGCTCAACTGGCAGAGCAACTGACTCTTAATCAGTAGGTTCACGGTTCGATTCCGTGGTGGGTCACCAGTAAATTCAAGCCTTCGCGGGTTCGCGAAGGCTTTTTTTATAAATATGGGGTTTGTTTTGGGGGTTATATATTATTTGAAAGTAAATATATTAGTCTACTTTTTTGCTTTGGCAGTTGCTTGCAACAAAAATGTTTGCATTTTTACTGCAGTTTCTCTTTCTGTACTTTTTAACAAATGTATTTAATGAACCATAAATGGGATGGTGTGAAAATTAGGTAAAGAAAATAAAATTTTTTGTATTGACGTAATTATAATAATGATGTTTTATCGGATCAGGTGGAATGACATTTTCTCACGACCAAAGATCATGAATATGCTACATATTCATGATCAACAAATTGAACTTTTGGAGAACCTTGACCAAGAATTCAATTTATTGAAATTGTAAATTCCTTGCAACAACGAAAAGGGCGATATACAAGGCTTTATCATGATGTTATGCGTGCCGTGGATTCATCCGCGGAAACAAAAAGCAGGGTCATACGCCAGCGTGCGGAACAGCAAATCAATCCCAGTATAAAAAATATTGCCAAAGAGTGCGATGTGTCTCTTGCAGTTGTCAGTTCTTATCTAATGTCTACTGCGCAAAAGCGATTTTTTGAGAATCCTTCCATTGGAAGCTCCCCCAAAATGCCTGTACGATGTTTATTACCAATTTTAAAATTTGAGCGCACTGAAGCTTGCTCAGATTCAATGCCAAAATCGACAATGCGATTACCGTTTGCGTTGTTTCCTTCAAATAGGTTCGGATTTTTCCCAATCCAAACCGTCGTTTTGCTAGACTGAAGGCTCGCTCTACTTCAACTCGATCGCAAATATCTTCATATTCCGTTTTTCTGTCTCGCACAGCATCGTTCTTCGGTCGTCCAAGCGCCGGGCCGGAAAGCCGTATCCCTTTCTCTTTGCAATAGGCTAGATTTCCTCGATTCCGGTAGATTTTATCTGCCAGCACTCGTTCGGGATATCTTCCATAACGAGCATAGTAGTGTTCGACTTCCATTTGCAATAGTTCGCTTTCATTGTATGCTTCAAAGCTTTGCTGTTCCAGACGCACTACTCCATCAACTACACTAATATCTAGTTTCACCCCGAATTCTGTGGGTGCTTTTGCTTTTCCACGGACAATAGGCCGCAAATATGGCTGCCTTAGATTCACAATCCTCTGGCTCACGCTATGCACTTTATGATCATACATGTATTTTTGCTGTTCATAAAGTTTTGCGATAACTTCTAGCTGCCGCTGATATTTTTCGGCAAGTGGTCTTCCATCCTGACGGAGTATTGCAACGATCTTTTCATTGCGGGAAATATACTGTAACTGTTGACGTACTGCCTTGCGTATTTTCTTTGCACTATTTTTCTTGCTGCGGGCGATGCTCAAATACTGTTTTCTTGCATTTTGGCGATACATTCGAGGTTTCTTACCATCTTCCGGAGTATACAGAACATCCACGATCTTCTCAAGCTTTTCACGCGCTTCGTTGAGCAGTTCAACATCTCTTGGATATTTAATCTGCGATGGCGCACAGGTTGCATCAACGATGAGTGTTCCTTTATTGGAAGGTGGTTGTGGCTTGTCATCATCTTTGTGGTCTTCTTCTGCTTTACGTTTGGCTTCCATTTTACGGATGATCTGTTCATTGATTGCTTCCAGCTTTTCTGGTGTTAGCCGCTTACGAAACCGTACCATGGCCGATGGATCAAAGGGTGCCTTGTATTCATATCCTGGCAACCCGCAGAAATATTGCAAGTATGGATTTTCTTTGATCTGCTCGGCGGTTTCTTCATCTGAGTACCCGTATTCAATCTGAATGAGCAACGCGCCCAAAGCCATCCGGGCTGGTTTTGCAATATGGCCTTTAAATCCTTTGAAAAGTTTTGCATACTCTGTTTCGATTTCATCCCATGAAATTAATTCTGCTTTTTTGACCCAGCGATTCGCTGAATTCATATGCATTCCAATAGGTTGGTTAAAATCTTCAAATGTCATCTGTTTGGAAGGTATTTTATACATTTTCATCACCTGCGTGCAAGGTTTTTGAGCATTTTCCCGCAATACTCATGCACTTATTATACGCCTTATTGGCTTTGAATTCAGCTATTATGCGCCTTTTGGCTTTGTGCAGTACACATTATCTAATTGAGTTTAAAAAAGAAATATTTCAGCAACTAGAGTATTCTGATCTCATTGCGCGGTAGGTGTCCGCAAGGGAAACCTATTTTTAAAAGAAACAATTTCTGTAAATTGTGATATAATAAATACCGATCATTTGCTAAATAATTAGTTCCCTAAAAAACTTAAATAAGGATATGTTATATGAACACAAATAATGAATGGATTCAACAACAAACCCGGGAGACTATCCATCAAATTAGTTTGATCGGTATGTTCTTAATCATGTTTAGTGCAACGTTTGTTCGAGCTGATAGCGTTGGTATTGTAATGCTATATGCTATTTTCTTTATAATAACAGCTTGGCCAATGTTGAAGACGATGTTATTTTTCTCCATTATAATATGTGCGTTAGTTGTGATTTTACCGTTTTTGGCACCAATTGCATTCATTTTAATGGTGATATTATTTTTTTTGCGGATACACTTTATTCTTGAGAATTGGCGGGCTGTAGTTGCAGGGTTAGGCGTATATTCTACAGCCTTCATTGCTTGTACTAGAGATGGGCAGGAGCTTTTGTATATAGTACCCAAAATATTGATGGCAATAATTCCTAACACATTGATTAATTTATTTGGACCGACTGTCTTTCTTATGGGAGCAGTAATTAATGGGGTCCTTGCCGCGGCTTTTTTACATAAAGTCCTTTTGTGGCTTTATGAATATAAATATAGTGCAGCTTCTGCGCTTGCGATTATGGGGAGTGTACCTCTAGTTATTATAGCTATGATCCTGCCATTTCTTAAGGTTGCTGGTGCACATGGATTTTTTGATGGAGCGCATACTGGGCATAGTGCGGATGTGGTTCATAATACTAACTTAGTAAAACCGCCACCTCCAAGTGGTTATCATAATGTTCATGGTTATATTCGTAGTGGTCCGAATGGACCAGAAACGGTACATGGTTATGTTCGATCAAATCCTGATGGATTTGTTGAAAATAATTTATCCTATCATGAACCTATGCATCAACAACAACAATCGCCTATAGTGGAGCACAATAACCAATCCATTTCTAAAACGGTAGATCATATTTATCCGATGTCAACTTCAGATGAAAAACATACTGGCAATACTCGTTACAAAATATTAGCTTTTATCTTAGTTGGGTTGGGTTTTATTGCAGCGATCATTATTCATTTAAAAAAGATGATTTTAATTCTACTTTTTTTAGTTTTATGTTGTTGGGTTATAAGCAAAATAATGTCAAGTCAATCAAAATAAAAAACGTATAGCAATTATCGTTAGCAGGTGTGTAGTGCCCCCATAAAGTTAGAACAAACCGTAGTAGTACTTATTGCTAATGCGGTTTTTATTATGCTGCGGCATAACGTAATCGATATAACGACAGATAGCATGTTCCAGATCTTCAAAGCTATGATAGGTGTTTGATAAGGTATAATATTTTTCGCAAAAACAAATAAAGACATGACTCTCGTCCTTTGTTAAAATTAAGTTGCCAAACCAAACCCACAAAGGAGACGAGAATCATGTCTGACAACATTATACAATTAAACGAGAATTTAATCAAAACTGAGTTGAAATCCTTGAGACACGGGGAGACACTGGGGACGCTTCTTTTTTGTCAGCAAGGTTATATTTTTAAATGAGAATTAAATTGCAGTCAATAATTTAGGCAAGATATTTGTAAGAAAGTCCTTGTAATATAATGAACGTATTCCCTGATAAACCTAATTTATTTGTGAGTATGCTATAATCACTAAAGAAAGTAGGTATTCTAGGAGGAACGCTTATGATAAAAAGGGAAAGCATTCTCACTTATGTGAAGAATACATTTGCTACAGAGCCGGATTATCCTTGGGGAAAATATCCAGAATATGCGGTACTCAGGCATAAGGATAGTGGCAAATGGTATGGACTTATTATGAATGTAGCCAGAGTTAAATTAGGATTAACGGGAAAAGGCAGGGCGGAGATATTAAATCTAAAATGTGATGTCGAGTTGAACGGGCTTTTAAGAGGGCAAGAGGGAATTTTACCGGCGTACCATATGAATAAAGAACACTGGATTACAGTTGTTTTAGACAGTCCTTTCCCAGAAGAAGAAATTTACAATTTGATTACTATGAGCTATGATTTAACAAAATAACAAGAGCAGGCTAATTTGCCTGCTCTTGTTATTTTTCTGTTTGCCCGTTGGGAAGGGCATCTATATAATGTATCGATTCCTCCAGCCAGGCAAGTTGGGCTTCCAGCTGTGCCGTGGCACCCTTTAGCAGGATATAATCACCTAGCTGCACCGGCGGGACAGGCAGATTTGTATAGTCTCTGAATTTGGTCTGGTAGCGGCTGAGCAGGCTCGTGCATTGCTGTTGGCGTTTTAACAGTTTATCCAGCAGCTGTTCCTTGGTCAGATGTTCGGCAAGGTAAATCCGTAGTTTGAAGACGTCCTTGCTCTGCGGCAGTGCCGGATCCTCTTCAAGCATCCATTTTTTTAGCACCTCTTTGCCTTCTGCTGTAATGGAATAAAGCTTTTTTTCCAGGACCTCACCTTGAATGACAACCTCATATTCAATCAGTCCGGCCTGCACTAGTTTTTTCAGTTCCGGATAGATCTGGCTTTGATTGGCACTCCAGAAATCAGCCACGCTGCCGTTGAACCTTTTGGTCAAGTCGTAGCCGGTGATTCTTTCTTTATCGATTAAGCCTAAAATGGCATAGCTCAATATATTCACTTAAAATCCCTCATTTCCTTGACTATTTAAATTACAGTATATATAATATATACATATACATCAACATGTCAATTTATACATGTATATAATTTAATGAAGGAACGTGATCTTTATGAAAAATGAACTCAAAAATTTGATTGGCAAACATTTCATCTATACCTATGATAATGGCTGGCAATATGAAGTCTATGTCAAAAATGAAAAAACCTTTGATTACCGCATTCACAGCGGCATTGTCGGTGGAAGATGGGTGACGGATCAGGACGCTCATATTGTCGTTTTAGCCGACGATGTGTATAAAATATCCTGGGATGAGCCGACCGGCACTTGCGTAAGTCTGGCATTTAATCTGGTTACGCGCAAAATTCACGGCACGATTTTCTTCCCGGCCTGGGTAGCTGCAGATCCACAAAAAACCGTATGCTACCAAAATGAACATCTCGATTTAATGAACCAATATCGCGATCAGGGCCCGACATATCCAAAGATGGTTATCGATGAATTTGCCACCATCACCTTCATGGAGGAATGTGGTGCCGACAAGGCTGACGTGATCTGTTGTGCTCCGAGCGAGCTTCCGGAAGGCTATACGGCAAGAAAAAATTGATCTATATACCGTGAATTGAGAGGGAAGAGTAATGAATATGAAAAAATCAATCGGCATTATTGCCATGTCGAGCCTGCTGTTAACCGGTCTGATCGGGAGTGCTTCGGCAGCTGCCGTCGATGACGGGTCCAAACACCTAGAAGTCACAATCACAAAACCGGCCGTTAAACTTATCTCCAATGTTATTTATGAGCAGGTTCCCAGCCGTGGCTACGATAATGTGGCTATGGGGATGGATATACTGAAACCCGAAAAAAATAAAAAAATGCCAGCGATTGTCTTTGTGACGGGCGGCGGTTTTATTAACGCCAATAAGGATAATTGCATCCAGCAGCGCCTGGATATGGCCGATGCCGGCTATGTAGTGGCAAGTATTACGTACAGGGTAGCGCCGACAGCAACGTTTCCGCAGCCGCTGGAAGACGTAAAGGCGGCCATCCGCTACCTTCGTGCCCATGCGGACAAATTCAATATCGATCCGGACAAAATTGGTATTATGGGCGGATCAGCCGGCGGCTATCTGTCGGCTATGGCCGGAACGACAAACGGCACCAGGCAGTTTGACAAAGGCGAAGATCTCGAGCAGAGTAGTGATGTGCAGGCGGCAGTTGATCTTTACGGCTTGTCAGACCTAACAAAAGTCGGTGCGGATTATTCCCCCGAAGTACAACAGGCACATCGCTCGCCGGGCGCGACCGAGGCCTTGTGGGTAAATGGCAGTCCGGTTTTCGGCGGCAGGGATGGGGGGATTTTCGCTGATATGGAAAAAACCACAGCGGCAAATCCCATAACGTATATTTCGGATAAGACGGCACCGTTTCTTTTAATGCATGGTGATAAGGATACGGTTGTGTCGCCAAGCCAGACGCAACTTTTGCAACAGGCACTTGTCGATCATGGCATTGAAGCTACGCGCTACATCGTGAAAGATGCGCAGCACGGCGGTGTTTACTGGAATCAGCCGGAAGTGATGAAGATCATCATTGCATTCTTTGATCGCCATCTGAAATGATTGTATAAGGCTCTGGGGCCAGGTAGGTCTGAAATAAACCCAAGGAGCGAAGTTTCTGTTACAAGACAGTGCAGAAACTTCGACCTTTTTGCAGGTGAAATTGCGAGAGGAAATCTTTATAAAATTAAAATTGACAAATTGTCCTATAATTGGTACAATATCTAGCGTAGTCAACGATGTGGCTGCTGCGAAAAGCATCCTATAATGCTTTGGTAATAAAAATGACTCACTAGCTCAACTGGCAGAGCAACTGACTCTTAATCAGTAGGTTCACGGTTCGATTCCGTGGTGGGTCACCAGTAAATTCAAGCCTTCGCGGGTTCGCGAAGGCTTTTTAATTTTGTCTGGAGAGATGTGGGCTTCGAAATGAATGGAAAAATAAGGAAAAAAGCAGGACGTTGGACACTTCTCTTGAATTCGATATTTATACTTATTTTTATTGTCGTAAGAAATAAATCATATTTTTGATTTGTGAATGGGTTTTGAGTTTACAACGGTATGACTTGTGAAACGAGAGATAAATTAAGTCCAGCGTGTTCGGGGGGATAGGCTTGAGGTTAATAATATCGCGGAAAAATCTAAGTGAAATAGATACTGTCTATTTTCACGATGCGGAGATAGCAGAGGTTATCAGTAATTACTATAAACATACAATTGCAATGCCGGTTAAGCTTTATAAAAAAGATGGCATTGATACATTTAAAGCGATAATCACTTTTGAAAATACAGTTGGCTTAGATATAAGTTTTTTGGAACCTTGGGGAGCAGGTATTTATGTATTAGAAGTGAATGCTGAACCCGTTGAAATTGCACATGGTATTTCAGAAACCCTTAATAGTGAGGATTATTTTAAAGTAGGTTTTCTTCTCAATTCAGGGGACAAAATTAATGTTATAGCAGCAAGAATGATAATTGAGGAAATGGTTTATTTGGATGACGGGAATAGTGACAGATGATTAGCTTGAACAGCAAATTATCTGTAAAAAAGATACTTCAACAAGAGTTAATTAACAGAGTGCGATAGTTTACGATGATCGTGGATTTACTTATTATAAAAAAGCAATATGATTTAGCCTTAATAGATTTTAATAAAGCAATAGAGATAAATCCATATAATGGGATTCTCTATTTTATTCGTGGTCGGATTTATATTAGACAAGAACATTTTGATTTGGCAATAAAAGATTTCACCCAAACAATAGAATTAGATCCGCAAGACCCCAATGTTTATATGGGCAGAGGAATAAGCTATAATAGGAATTATAGCTGAAAGTGGCGAAAAAGAATGCTCCCAAACTGTCTAAGTTATTTAATAATTAAGGGTGATATGATTGAATATAGAATGTATAACTAGAATTATTAATGAATGGGATTCTATAGATTTATTGTCGCAGGCGCCCCCGGATGAATATGTAGTTGAAATTGAGTTTATACTGAAGCTATCAAGAAATATAAGTGATGTGGATAAGCTTGCTGAGGAAATTCAAAAAATGTTTTTAGATAGATTTGGTGAGACTGTTTTTAAAAAAGATTTTCAAGAATGCCAACATGTAGCAAAAAAAATATTGAAAGCTATTTGCAGTTAAGCGATGAACAATTTTATTTAATACATAAATGATTTTATTGAAGCGGGAAAAGGAACTTTGATTAAAATACACCAAATAATTAAAAGAGAGGTCAGCGGACTTAAAAAGCCACGGACCTCCTTTTTCGTGGAGACATCTGGTTGAAAGTTAGCTGGATAGGCTATAGGATAATACCAAAAGATGGTATTCTACAGACTGGATAATAGAGGCGCTAAATTCAAAGATCATGGTATAGCGGCAATAAAACAAGTTAAAGGAGGAGGAGGAAAAATGGATAAATTAACTTGGATAATAAATAGTTGGGACCCAACTAATTTAATGTCACATGCACCTGCCGAGGAATACAATTTGGAAATACAAATGATAGCAGACTTATTAAAAAAAACGAATGATGAAAATGAATTAGCTAAAGGGATACAGGATATCTTTTTGAATACCTGTGGGGAAGTATTCTTTAAAAAAAGTTTTGAAGAATGCCTTGATATAGCAAAAAATATATTAAAGTAAATGACAGAAAATACATATCCGTAACTGTCTAAATGGAAATAGTAAGCCAATCCAATGTTTAGAAGCTGGAAGGGAACTTGCATATAGAATGTTAAACATGAAGGGGGTGAGGTATGGGTTGTAGCGTTTGTGGCAGATGGGATACGTAGACTCTATCAATGCAGGGGGGGATAATTGGTGACTTATGAACAAGAACTCAATGAATTGGAAAAACAATTTGGGAAAATGGATAGTGAAAAACTAATCGAAAAAATCAAATTGGTAATTGATAATCCCTTAGTTGATGCAGCTGTTAAGTCAAGGGGATTATGTTTGATCGGCAGTATAATTTCTTGCATATCGCCGTATTTGGCAGATGATGAAGGATATTCATATTTTAAAAAGGCGCTAGAATTTGATAGTACTAATTATGATGCTCTATTGGGGATATGCTTTATATTCAACACATATCCATATCCATTTAATACAATATTGACAGAAGTAGAATATCTGTCCTATATTCAGCAACTTATTAAAGGATTTGATTCTATGGATGAAAGACAAAGACATAATATGTTACAATCTATAAATATGTATGCAAATTATAGAAAAAAAGTTATAGAAAAATATGGGTATCCAGTAAAACAAGAATTTAATTCAGTGAAAATAGGCAAATAAGTGTACTGGCCATTGAACCAAAGTCAAT
Source organism: Selenomonadaceae bacterium (assembly GCA_963678095.2). Lineage (GTDB taxonomy): Bacteria > Bacillota > Negativicutes > Selenomonadales > Selenomonadaceae. The sequence goes on from CAXXXP010000001.1 coordinate 572,914, forward strand.
AATTGAAGACGATGGGGCTGCCTTGGTTTCATCAACAAGGGGATACTATTTATTACATTTCCCATCATTGTCGTACCTACCGCGACAGCGAACAAGTTGTCAAGTTTTTTCGCGTCATATTGCAAATGAAATGTTTGGAACAATCCAAAATCTTTGATTTTGTTACGAGAAAAATCTTCAGAAGAACTTTTGAGTAAATCCTTACTTCTTGGCGCCGTATGATCAAGTATCTAGAATATAAAAGGTAATCGTATCCTTTGAAATATTAACTCCTAGAAGAAGCGAGCGAATGTATCTTCTAATATAATATTTGTAAATGGTAACCACGCCTGCATATTAGCCCTTCTTTGAGTTTGTTATGCGAAATTCAAAGAAGCATCCTAAAGTGCTTAAAAAAAATAGTAGGACATGTACTGCTACTTGCCGAATTTATCTTTTGTGGTAATGTTTGATAATTAATATATAAAAAATCCGGGAGGTAAAGACGATGAGAAGAAAAGACCGAGAAATCATGGGGTTTGATAATATTATAAAAGTGATGAAAGCTTGTAAGGTTTGCCACGTAGCATTCCATGATGATGAATACCCTTATGTAGTTCCTATGACTTTTGGTATGGACGTAAAAGATAACAATGAAGTAAACATATATTTTCATGGTGCCAAAGTAGGTAAAAAGCATGACTTAATGAAAAAAAATAACAAAGTCAGCTTTGTTATGGAAGATACATACGGTATTGTAACGGGTCCACAAGTAGGTGCATGCGAATGTACAATGGAATTTGAATCTGTTATGGGAACAGGAACAATCGAATACGTTAATGAAGACGAAAAAGTTTCAGCATTACAAACAATGTTGGAACAATATGATGTACAAGAAGGTAAAGAGAATTACCATTTTCATCATGAAGTAGTTCCTAATATTCATCTTTTAAGACTCCGGGTTAACTCGCTCTCTGCTAAAAAAAGAAATGTTGCAACACAAAAATATACACCTTTTAGTACGAAATAATGTAATTTGGGGAAATCTGTAAAGAACTATTATGGTTATCGTAAAATGGCGGGGCCGATCCTAGCTGAGGGGATTGAGCACCCCACCTTTTTTGAAATTTACTTAATGTTGATTATTTTGGAGCGATCTACCGTGATAGAGCTCAAAAGGAAATTCTTGAATTGAATAATATTCTTGGATGTAACCTCGTATATAATGCTCCCACTCACGTCAAATTACTTATTATGGATGATCCGTATGCTATAGTTGGATCCTACAATTGCCTATCTGGAAGCTTTGTTAGAGATCGGAATGAAGTAAGCTATATTATAACTAATAAAGAAGCGGTGCGTTATCTAAAAGAGGAAATATTTGGTTAAGGGAAAATTCTGTTTTAAAGCAACATAGATGAGTCATTAGGCGAACATTGGATTGGCAACACTTTTCTGGACAATGTTTCAGAGTCGTGACAGTCTGACGGAAGGCTAAAAATAAACGAGGATAGCAGACATAAAAATCTGTTGAGCTCGTTTTCATTTTAGATGGGGCGGGTGATCCATAAATAATGGTCGTTAGCTAAGACTTTGAATCTTACTGCGCTGGATTTTGGCGCAGGAATCGATCGGGATACCTCACTCGCTATCCCAGCAATTCTGGCTACGAAGCTTATGAATGGTGGTTATGACGTGGATTTTGCATCGCCGTGGAATCGTGGGCACGATGGGGACTATGATCTCGCCGAACTTTTTGCCTGGATGGATAGAATCTGTAAAGCCAAATAGAGAGAAAAATTAACTTGTTCCAGAATTAATAGTTCTGAAATTAAGTCGGTGAAATTTTCACGCCCCTATTCATAAAAGATGAATAGGGGCGCTTTTTTATGATCTTTTCTACCGCAGGAAGGGCGTATAGCAGGATGGTTCCCTTTTGATAAAGAGCCTGAAGCATCTTAGGTTAGAAAGCCTTTGAAGGGGTGATCTTTTTTAATATAGTTGCAATAACAACTTAAACATGATAGACTGAATTTAGTTGTTAAAGAAACTATAAATCTTTAGGTAAATATTTTTACAAGGGGGATTTTATATGATTATCGATTGCAACATGCATCATTTGCCAGAAGATCTTTTCACAAATGAGAAAATTATGGATGGATTTTTATCAACGGCTCCGAGAAGTTTTGGCGAGATTGCTACCCTGGAAACACTCGATACGGGCAAGCAGCATCTAATTCTCGAAAAGCCAAAAGGCTATCATAATCTCGATTATGTAGAGGGTGATTATTCTCTCGAAGCAAAACTTAAGGCGATGGATGATGCCGGCGTAGATAAAGGACTGCTTCGGGTGCCTGTCTGGCAGGAATGGTTGCGGCTCGATAGCTGCAAAATTGTGAATGATAATGCAGCCGACATGTGCAGGCGTTCGAATGGGCGGCTGTATGCAAATGCAGTGCTTCCACCCTGGGGGGAAAAGAAAATCTCTACGAGCTGGAGCGCTGTATTAAGGAGCTTGGCATGGTTGGCGTTCAGCTTGCTTGCCATTATGGGCAGCTTTATCTGGATGATGAGGCCTTTAAGCCATATCTGAAAGTTTTAGACGAGATGGGCGTACCGGTTATCGTACATCACACGCCGCTGCCGGTCTACTGGCAGTCGATTTATGAATTTACGAATCTGCGCCGTGAATTTGGGCGTGTAGTCGATCAGGCTACGGCTCTGGGCCGCGAACTTTTCAGTGGAATGTTTGAAGAATTCCCTCATCTTAAGTTTATTCATACGATGTTTGGGGGCAACTGGTTTGCCAATCAGAATCTGACGACGCCGCATAAATCAAAGAAAAATGAAGCGCTGGCCCGGCTTGATACGTCAGAGGCAGATCGCATTGAAAAATATCTTAAGAACAATATCTTTTATGATATGACACATCCGGCTTCCTGGGGGCAGGCGCAGGTTGAATGTGCCGTCAAGGTATGTGGAGCGGATCATTTGCTCTTTGGCAGTTCTTTCCCCGTGGTGTATGGCTGGATGTCGTCAGGGGTTGATTTTGTTAAGCAGATCGATATAACAGAAGAGGAGAGAGAACTGATCTTTCAGGGGAACGCGGCGCGCTTATTCCATCTTGCTTGAAATAAAATTTAGAAAAACGCTGGAAGAGAGCAAAAACTCTTTTCTGGTGTTTTTTATTAAGGAGAAGGGGTAGAAAATGATGCAAAAGCAAGTACCGGAGAAATTATGGAATGGAAAATTTATTTTCAGCTGCCTGGCAAATTTTTTCGCATTTACGACCATGTATTATTTGATGTCAACAATTCCGCTTTATACAACGCAGGTGCTTTCTGGGGATAGGAGTGATGTCGGTATCTTGTTTGCACTATTTGCCTTTGCCGGGGTGCTCGTGCGCCCGGTAGCCGGTCATATCGTCGACAGTTCCGGGCGAATGAAGGTGGCCTGGGGATCACTCCTACTGCTCTTTTTTGCCGTCTTTGCTTATCAGTGGGCTGCAGGGCTTATCGGGCTTTTTGTACTTCGTTTTGTACACGGGATTTTTTGGGGTTTTTCTACGACCTCGCTTGCGACAGTCGCGACCGATGTCATTCCGGCAAAGCGCCGCGGGGAAGGAATCGGCTATTTTGGCTTGTCGATGTCTATTGCTATGCTCCTGGGGCCGTGGCTTGGCCTTACAGTTTTGCAGACGTTTGATTACGCAGGGATGTTCTTGTCGGCATCCTTTATTGCAGGACTGTCTTGCGTATGCCTGTTTGGCATCCATTACGAAGAACAAACAATGAAAGGTATGAAAAAAGCCCAAGGATTTTTTGAGAAAAAGGTTTTGCCATATGCTGGTATTGTGTTCTTTATGGCTATCGGCTATAGTGCGATTTTGTCCTTTATTGTGCTTTTTGCGCAGGAAATAAATATTGAAAATGCAAGTGCTTTCTTTTTGACAAATGCAGTCGGAGTCATTGTGAGTCGTCCCTATGCAGGAAAATTCATGGATAAAAAAGGGCCGGTTGGCATTATGTATGTTGGTTTTGCTGCCTTTATGATGACGTTTATTTGTTTGTATTTTGCACAGGGCTTGCTGTTGTTTTTGCTGGCTGCTTTTTTGCTGGGAATTGGGTTTGGGATTTTGTATTCGTTGTGCTTTGTAATGTCTATTAATGCTGTTGATATAACGCGGCGCGGGATGGCAAATGGTACAATCCTTATGGCTTTTGATCTTGGCTTTGCTGTCGGGTCGATGGCTTTGGGAGCAGTGTCCATGGTGACGGGCCTGCGGCTCATGTATTTGGCTTGTGCCGTTGTAACATTGATTCCCATGGGGATTTTTTATATGAATGACGTTCGTTGTCGTGGCGTGAAAATAAATGTGGTAAAAGAAAATTTATAAACATACGTGCAAAGAAGCTAGCCATAAGAGTCGATTGCAGGGACAGGATTTTACTTTTTACGGGTTAATCTGACGTTTATTGTATAATGAAAAGGTGGTATGATGTATATGAGAAAATTCGTTTCATTACTTTTGCTTGTACTGTGTTTGATCTTAATCATTACCGGTATTCAAATGTTGTTGCCGCATCCACATGGGAGTGAAAGTGGCGGTATACCATTTTATCCTAAAGGGTTACATGAATATGCCAGCTATTTATTCATCGTTGCCGGGGGGATGCATACTTTTTTTAATCGTAGCTCGCTAGCTATATATATAAAACAGTTATTTTAAACGGAGTGCCTCCCTTAGAAATTGTTTTTTCAAAAATGAAAACAAAAGATAGGTGTCTTTGTCGGCAGCAAATAATATACAACTTATTGGAGGAATCATTTTTGAAAATAGAGCATCTTGGGAAACATATATCACTTTTGTATCGCCAAAGCCAGATTTATTTTAATACCGAGTTAAAGAAATATAAACTGGGCAGTGGACAATATATTTTTTTATTGAGTCTATTAGAAAATGAAGGCATCAATCAGGAGCAGCTTGCTGATATTGTGAAAATTGATAAGACTACAACAGCCAGAGCTGTTGCCAAACTTGAAGGTGAAGGGTACTTGACCCGGGAAACCTGCCAAGAAGACAAACGGGCGTACATTTTGCATGCAACAGAAAAAGCCCGTAGTATCCATAAGATTTTAGAGGGGATTCTCGATCAATGGAATGCTTTTATGCTGGCGGATTTCACGGCAGAAGATAAAAAAGACCTGCGTCGTTTGCTTGACCATGCGATTGAGAACATTTTATTGCGCAATATAAAATAAAAGACCACAAAGTGTGCTTATGAGCAAAGATCGAAGGTTCGCGGGAATCTGTTCTATCTGTTCTATAGGTACAATTAAAATTTTTTATTTTTACTAAAGGCATATAGGAAATTGGCACGGGTGAAAAAACCTGTGTCAATTTTTAATTGCAAAGACAAGTATACGGATGCTGAATTCAAATTTATATGATAATAACAGGAATTTCGCATAATTCATGCTAAGGATATAGCAGAGGGGAGAATAGAATTGGTGAAAGATAGAAACCCTTTATTGCAGAGTATCGCTGGATAGATAGTTTCTAAATGAATACTATCTATCATAAAAGTGCATACTTGTTGATTTGCGTAAAATTGATATAATGAAACCATCGAATGGGCGCCCCGAGATAAATGCTAGATTAAAGATGGGAGAATAATCACTTATGTTAAATGAAATCAACTGGCCTGAAGGGTATCTGCCGGGATATACGGATAATTTTGCATCCAATGAGGTTATTGTTCGTGGCATCACGGCAAAAGATGTTTTTGAAAATCTTATAGATACAAGTATCTGGCCTTCTTATTATAATAACGTAGCCGATGTTGAATTTGACAATACTGTCGGTACAATACTGAAGGAAGCTACGCGTTTTCGCTTCAAAACATTCGGATTTCCAATTGAAGCTCAGGTTGTTGAATTTGAAGCACCGGCAGGGGGCAAGCCTGGACGACTTGCATGGCACGGCTGGGCCGAGGGCGATGCAGAACACCGCTTGGATGTCATCCATGCCTGGTTACTGGAGGATCTTTCAGAAGGGCGTGTCCGTATATTGACACAGGAATCACAAAAAGGAAAGCCAGCTAAAGCTTTGCATGAATCAAATCCGGATACGATGAATATTGGACATCAGGACTGGTTAAAAGGATTGGCGGCAACCGTTCTTGCCTCGAAACAAAGAGTATAAAGCTACGGATTCAGTCCATTTTAATTGATAGTTGGCAAAACTTCGCAATATAGTGCGGTTTTGCCAAGCTCATCAAAGCATTAGGGAGGCAGAGATATGAGCTTCAAATTTGCGCATAACAACGTCAATGTTCTTAATATGAAGCGGAGTTTAAAATTTTATGAAGAAGCTTTAGGGTTCAAGGTAGTGCGGAGGTTTAATGGCCCAGGGTTTACGTTGGCTTATCTTTCGGATGGTGGGGAGACGCCGCATGAACTGGAACTGACGTGGCTGCATGATCGGGAAGAGCCATATAGTCTTGGTGAAAATGAATTTCATCTTGCAGTCAGAACCGATGATTTTGCAAGTGCCTATAAAAAACATAAAGATATGAATTGTATTTGTTACGAGAATAAAGATATGGGGATTTATTTTATCAATGATCCGGATGGGTATTGGATTGAAATTATACCAGAATAATACGGGAATATAAATATTATTTCATGAATATCCACTCGGAAAATGAAAATTTTAATTTGGCGGAAAACATGATTGGGGGAGGGAATCCTATGTCGGGTCAAGAGGTACTTTATAATTGCCCAGTGGATGCGGTAGTACAGATTATTGGTGGCAAATATAAACCGGTTATTTTATGGCATTTAGCAAATGAAACGATGCGATTTGGTCAGCTGTCTAGACTTTTGCCACAGGCTACGGCAAAGATGCTCACGCAGCAGTTACGTGAATTAGAAAGTGAAGGTATCATCCATCGGGAAGTATTTCCGGTAGTTCCCCCCAAGACAGAATATAGTTTAACGGAGTTTGGCAAGACCTTGATTCCTATTCTTGACGCCATGTGTAACTGGGGCAAAGCTTATATGGGTGATCGGATCAAGAAGAATATATCATGAAAAATTTATTGAGCGGCAAATAAAATCGTAATGAACACATAAGGAGCGATAGGGATGAAACAGATTTTGATGCTGGTCATGGCTGTTGTGATGGTCATGCCCGTTTTTAATGGACATGTTGCCGAGGCTGCTTCCAAAGGACGCATTTTGTTTATAGCATCCAGTGAACAGTCAATGCAGCTAAAAGATGGCAGTCAGATGGATGTGGGCTTCTACTTAAATGAGTTGGCGGTACCAGCCCAGTATCTGGTGAGCCGGGGGTATGAAATTGTGATGGCTACACCAAGTGGAGCCCATCCTGTGATGGATGCGGGGTCCAATAATGCTAAATTCTTTGCGGGGAATGAAGCTGCACGAGAGCAGGCACAAGTGTTTACCAAGAAACTGCCGGTTGTTTCACTTGAAACGGCAAATAGGGAGATCAAGAACTTTGATGCGCTCTTTATTCCCGGTGGACATGCTCCGATGACAGATCTTATGCAAAGCACAGAACTCGGTACAATTCTCCGATATTTCCATGAGAACAATAAACCTACGGCAGCTATTTGTCATGGCCCTGTTGCTCTGCTTGCTGCTTTGCCGCGGCCGGCTGAATTTCGCCAGGCACTTTTGGCAGATGATGTCAAGGGAGCGCAGGCGGCTAAAGATTGGATTTACCAAGGCTATCAGATGACGATGTTGTCTGACCTGGAAGAGTGGCCGGGAGAATTGCATAAAGGCACGCAGATGCCCTTTCATATCGAGCCGGCTTTGCAGATGGTAGGCGCTATAATTGTAAATAATGGTATGTACAAGAGCCATGTAGTTCATGATCGTGAGCTGATCACTGGTGAAAATCCGCAGTCAGATCTCGCATTGGCCAAGGAGCTTGAGGCGGCACTGCAAAAGAAATGAGCGTAATATACGGGGATTATAAATACCACTATTAGGTTATATATACCTTGGCAACATGCCATAGACTACTTTTAGGTAGCTATGGCATTTTTTGTTTGCAGTCCCTTTTGTAAAGGGCTGTCAAGCCCAATACTGTTTTGACAAACGTCCTCAAATTCTATATAATGTGTACTGCACAAAGCCAAAAGGCGCATAATAGCTGAATTCAAAGCCAATAAGGCGTATAATAAGTGCATGAGTATTGCGGGAAAATGCTCAAAAACCTTGCACGCAGGTGATGAAAATGTATAAAATACCTTCCAAACAGATGACATTTGAAGATTTTAACCAACCTATTGGAATGCATATGAATTCAGCGAATCGCTGGGTCAAAAAAGCAGAATTAATTTCATGGGATGAAATCGAAACAGAGTATGCAAAACTTTTCAAAGGATTTAAAGGCCATATTGCAAAACCAGCCCGGATGGCTTTGGGCGCGTTGCTCATTCAGATTGAATACGGGTACTCAGATGAAGAAACCGCCGAGCAGATCAAAGAAAATCCATACTTGCAATATTTCTGCGGGTTGCCAGGATATGAATACAAGGCACCCTTTGATCCATCGGCCATGGTACGGTTTCGTAAGCGGCTAACACCAGAAAAGCTGGAAGCAATCAATGAACAGATCATCCGTAAAATGGAAGCCAAACGTAAAGCAGAAGAAGACCACAAAGATGATGACAAGCCACAACCACCTTCCAATAAAGGAACACTCATCGTTGATGCAACCTGTGCGCCATCGCAGATTAAATATCCAAGAGATGTTGAACTGCTCAACGAAGCGCGTGAAAAGCTTGAGAAGATCGTGGATGTTCTGTATACTCCGGAAGATGGTAAGAAACCTCGAATGTATCGCCAAAATGCAAGAAAACAGTATTTGAGCATCGCCCGCAGCAAGAAAAATAGTGCAAAGAAAATACGCAAGGCAGTACGTCAACAGTTACAGTATATTTCCCGCAATGAAAAGATCGTTGCAATACTCCGTCAGGATGGAAGACCACTTGCCGAAAAATATCAGCGGCAGCTAGAAGTTATCGCAAAACTTTATGAACAGCAAAAATACATGTATGATCATAAAGTGCATAGCGTGAGCCAGAGGATTGTGAATCTAAGGCAGCCATATTTGCGGCCTATTGTCCGTGGAAAAGCAAAAGCACCCACAGAATTCGGGGTGAAACTAGATATTAGTGTAGTTGATGGAGTAGTGCGTCTGGAACAGCAAAGCTTTGAAGCATACAATGAAAGCGAACTATTGCAAATGGAAGTCGAACACTACTATGCTCGTTATGGAAGATATCCCGAACGAGTGCTGGCAGATAAAATCTACCGGAATCGAGGAAATCTAGCCTATTGCAAAGAGAAAGGGATACGGCTTTCCGGCCCGGCGCTTGGACGACCGAAGAACGATGCTGTGCGAGACAGAAAAACGGAATATGAAGATATTTGCGATCGAGTTGAAGTAGAGCGAGCCTTCAGTCTAGCAAAACGACGGTTTGGATTGGGAAAAATCCGAACCTATTTGAAGGAAACAACGCAAACGGTAATCGCATTGTCGATTTTGGCATTGAATCTGAGCAAGCTTCAGTGCGCTCAAATTTTAAAATTGGTAATAAACATCGTACAGGCATTTTGGGGGAGCTTCCAATGGAAGGATTCTCAAAAAATCGCTTTTGCGCAGTAGACATTATATACTTATAGTTAGTTGGCTAATTAATTGGAGGAGAGTTTTATGAAAAGAGTGATAACACCTGCGCGGGAAACGCTTGAACAGCATGCTAAACTTATCCCGGAGATTAACCCTTCATCGGTGATTGCGATGCTGCGTGTTCTGGAGGCATCCTCCGCGATTCAGCATGCGATTATTGATGTTTTAGAGAGTGAATACCAGCTGTCGGAGGGAAAACTTTGTGTGATGATCATTCTGCATCAAATGAAGGCCGGAGTTGCCCCGTCAAAGCTGGCAGAACTTGCAGGGGTTACGAGAGCGACGATCAGCGCGATGCTGCAGAGAATGATACGCGATGGACTGGTAGATTCTTTTTCTGATGAAAAAGATGGCAGGGGGAAAAAGGTTTGCCTTACATCGAAAGGGCGCAGTTTTATGGATGAAGTCTTGCCGAACCACTATCTGCGGATAACGAAATTGATGGGGCGGCTGTCTGAAGGGGAACAACAAGAACTCATTATTTTATTAAAAAAAATTGTTGGCACGTAAAGCGCCGGCAATTTTTACCCATATAGTAAGTTGACTAATTATATGGGTTTTCGTAAAACAAAAATACAATTGTCCTATAAACATATAGTTAGCTAACTAATTAATTGAGGATGAGGAGATTATTATGGATTTTAACAAAAAATCAGTGCGAGTGGGGCTTTCCTTTTTAGCATTGCTTTTGATCAGTGGGTTTGTACTTATGTATAAAGGCAATGATGCGGTTGCATTAGCCATAGAGAAGAAAGAAGGTATACTTACAGCTGAACAAGTGAAAGTCTCATTTGATTCTGTCAGTGGACGGCTGGTCAATGAAGCGGTGAAGGAATCACAGGAGGTAAAGAAGGGGGATGTTCTAATGGTGCTTGACGGCACGGATGTGGAACTTTCCATTGCCAAGCTTAAGGCCCAGATTGCACAGATGGAGGCGCAAATTCATTCGATGAATGGGACCATACGGATTGGGTATTCCCAGACGAATACCGATGAGCAGCAAAATTTTCATCAAATTGATCAGCAAAAAGCGGCCCTGGCCGGAGCCCATGCGACGTATGAAAATAAACAACTTGATTATAATCGAAAGGTAGCCTTGGCAGCTTCGGGGGCAATTTCACAATCAGAGCTTGACGAAGCCGAGACAAATTTAAATGTTGCGGCGGCAAATGACGCACAACAGCAGCAAATGCTGGCAAAATTGCTGGCCGGAGCGACGGCTAATGACGCTACCGGACAGGTGGATTTGCCAGCAATCGACCAACAAAGGCAGACCTTGGATAATAAACAAAATGATGTAGAAAATCTGCAGGCACAGAAAAAATATTTGGAAGTGCAGTTGAAAGAGCTTGAGGTGAAAAAAGATCGATTGACCCTGCGGGCACCAGAAGATGGGAAAATATTAAAAATTCTTGCCAAGCAGGGCGAAATGATTTCTCCGAATACACCGGTCATCTTACTGGAGAGTAAGAGAAATTATTATGATATTTATTTAAGTGAGCAACAGGTTGTCGGACTTGGTGAGGGTGACAGTATTGCCGGAAAAACAGTGGCCGGAGACAAAACAGTCACTGGAATCATTCGCCTGATAACAGCGGCACCAGGCTTTGCCGATCTTAAGATGTCCCGAGAAAAAGGTCAGGCTGATTTAGCCGCATTCCAGGTGCGTATTTATATAGATGCGCAGGAAGGAATATTACCGGGAATGACAGTTGAGGTGAAACAAGATGCATTCACTAAAAGATGAAATAGCTTTTTTCTTTTCGGGAAGAGGAATGCCTTATGAAAAAGTTTCTCTGATGGTTGCTGTTGTCATAACGGTTTTGCTTAGCATTTTGCTGGGTAATAATTTTTCCAAGGATGCAAAAGTCGCTGTTATCGATCTGGACAATTCGAAGTATAGTCATGAAATTACGGACCAGATCAATGCGTCGACTTTTATGAAGGTAACGCATGTGATCAATGTGCCAGCCGATCCTAAAACTTTGTTTTATCGCGATCAGAATGTAGCGGTTATTTATTTGCCACAGGATTTGGAAAAAAATCGTTATAGCCAAACGCCCGCGAGCATTGGCGTATTTTATGACAATACAAATAGTGCACAAACAGGTGAAGTAAAAGCAGCACTTAATGAAATCGTTGCTATGGAAAATCAAAAAACGGCAGAACAAAATGGCGCTGCCAGCGGCTTGGCATTAAATGATCGGGAGCTTTTTAATCCGGTAAATTCAAGCAGCAATGGGGAAGTCCTGGGCTTCTTGTTCTTTTTTTCTTCCATGTTTTTTGTCTTTGCCACGATTGGTATGGTGCCGCGACTGAAACTGGAAAAGAAATGGGAGGCGGAGCTTGCATCCAGCCCTTTTTCTTTGATGCTGCGATTAGTTCCTTATGGTGGGTGTTTACTGACAGCTATTTTTGTAGGGCTGGCAATTTTGCGTACGTTTGGGGATCTTACTTTTTCCGGAAATCTGTTTGTGTTTTTCTTGTCTCTGCTGCTTTATATTCCTTCTCTGGGGATTTTAAGCTTGCTTTTTGGCTGGACGGCCGCTAATCCGGGGATTGCTTCAAGTCGGATGATTCTTTTTTTACCAGGCGGGTTTATTCTTGGGGGTCCAACCGGTCCTCTTACAATTTTGTCAGAATGGGTAAAGACTTTATCGCATCTGTTTCCGTTGACCTGGGAATATCATTTTACCCGGGATATTATAAGCCGTGGGGCTGGTTTTATGGATTGTGGCAAGCAATTTGGCGAGCTGATGGTATATTTGACAATTCTCATGCTGATTTTTTGTTTTTGTTTTCATCGGGCTCGGTTGGGGCTAGGCCGGGAAAATACACTGAAAAAGGCAGTGGCCGTGGAGGGGGAATAACAAATTAATAGAATACAAAAGGCCTTTGCAATATCGCAAAGGCCTTTTGTATTCTATTAATTTATATTTATTCAATTTACCAATTGATGCCGTTTCCGGAAATAATTTGTGTAGGAGTTGGCGTTTGCATTTGAATATTTAAGATTACATCAGAAGACAGTTCTTTTTCCAGCCATTGTTTCAGAATGATTGTACGTTCTCCGGGGATTTTTTCATTAACATAAATAATTATCATGAATTGAGAACTTACAATGTTGCCGCTTTCATCCATTTTGTTGAAGGTCGTCCCAGCGACACTTGATATGTTCGGGAATAGGATTTTGGCTTTTTCGCTGATCGCGGAAATTAATTTTTCGTTGGTCTTTAGCTGCTGAAAAGAGGGGTAATATAAGCTGCTTAGCTTTTGGAATTTCAGTAAGTCATCTTTTGAGGATTTTGTCATTAACGAATCAGGTTTTTCTATTTTTTTATGGAAGAATTCTTCTAAGGTGTTTTCGTCTACCGGGTTTACTTGATTTTGAATGATTTTAAGCGTGAATTCTTCCAAATGGTTATATTCTTTTAAATGAGTTTTTAAAAGAGCTATTTCCTCATTGGAAAATGGTTTCCCGAGCAGGGCAATTTCTAAGGTGTACAGGTTGGTGTTCAAATTATATGATACAGTTTGTCTATCTTCGGTGGCATCAATATACGTGTGAATATATTGGGAAGCTTGTCTTTCGGTAAGGTTGTTTTGTACGGTTTGGTAGGCTAAATACAGGCTGGGAATTATAGTTGCCAGCGTGATAAATAGCAAGAACTTCTTCTGTCGGTTAAGTATAGCTGCGGAAACATAGTGCTTGGCAGGGATATGGATAAATTTTAAAACAATAAGAGTTGCCAGACAGATGAAAACGCAATTAATAAAGAACAAATATAAGGCCCCGCCAAAGAATTTCATTGACTGGCTGGCTATGCCGTAACCGGCCGTGCAAAGGGGGGGCATTAAGGCGGTAGCAATGGCTACCCCGGGAATAACATTGCTTTTTTCTTGGCGGGTAAGACCAATAATCCCGGCGAGTCCGCCAAAACAGGCAATGAGCACATCCCAGATTGTTGGTTCTGTACGAGCCAGTAGTTCAGAGGAAGCGGTTGAAATAGGTGATAGTAAGAAATATATTGTTGAAGCCAGAATGCAAAATAATACTTGAAACAATAACCTGAGAAAAGATTTTCTTACATAGGAACTGTCATAGGTTGCTAAACCATAGCCAATTGCCATAATTCCCCCCATAAGGGGCGAAATCAACATGGCACCGATTATGACGGCCGTACTATTCATATTAAGACCGATAGATGCGATGAACATTGCCAAAACTAAAATTGACATATTGGGCCCTTTGAGCAATGCCCCGCTTTCTATTCGTTCAGCAATTTCTTCTGCGGAAGCGATATCGGAATGCAGATCAAAAATATCTGATAACCATTGCTTTAGCCAATTCATAATAGGCCTCCCAAACAGAACCGTTTATTTTTAATTAGGATAACTCTTCTACGTTTTTTCATATAGCATTTGAAATATATCGTGCTAAATGAACTTACAGATGAATTCTAGGTCCGAAATTTTATTCCTGCCATTGCGGGGAATTAATCGCAGAAATATAGGAGGGTTTGGCGCTGTGAATAGCAGGGAACCAATAATACACAGATGGTTTCCACGGATTTTGTATTATCCGGGGAAAACTTTTTGGATAATATTCATTATGTAAGGAAAATGAATATTAAGCCAAAAATGCAGGAAGGTATGCTGGTAGGTTTGAAAAATGGGGACACGATTCAAGGTGAAAAGATCGTCCTGCGCACTATCGTCACCCAGATGGACAGTGAACGCTGCTTTGTATCCATAGCTTTTGGCAGCGGCTATTACTGTTTCGTTATAATCACCATAAGGATAGGCTAGATACTCAACTTTATGACCAAGGTGCGATTCAAGGTCTGTTTTTGAATCTGACAATTGTTGCTTAAGGGCTGGTCCTGCTGTAAGTTTATCGAGGTGTGGGTGATTGAAGGTGTGGCCTTCAAAATAGATGTGGTTTTTTTGCATTTCATAAATTTCATTCCAGGTCAGATAATTGGGGCGATTGATATAATCTGAAATCAGAAAAACAGTGGCATCTAAATCGTATTTTTTTAAGATAGGATAAGCATTGACATAGTTATCTTCATATCCGTCATCAAAAGTAATGACGACAGATTTGTAGGGCAAATCCTTTTTGTCTCTTATGTAGGAAACCAGTTCATCAAGGGTGATGGCTGAATAACCATTGGTTTGCAGATATTGCATTTGAGCGTCGAATTCTTCCGTACTTAAAGTTAACGGGAGATGATCGACGTTGTTTATCCGATGATAACCTAAAACAGGAATTTCTTTTTGGTTCAAAAAATGAAGGACAGCAAAAACTATAAAACAGAAACAAGCTAAAAGTGTAAAGACCATAGGCCGTTTTTTCAAGGGGACACTTCCTTAGATAAATTTAATATGAAATTTTAATATGAATTGGTACTTACAGATAGAGGGGGATATTATTACGGAACATTTCCGCTATAATTGTCTCCATCGTATACATACCGGCAGGTTTTCCTATAATTGCATGTGTGGCAAAGATTGCACCCTGGCCAAAGGCGGCTCGATTTATACTTTCGTGAGACAACCGGATCGTTTGGTTTGGCATGCCTAAAATGATTTCGTGGCGTCCGACAATTCCGCCAACCCGAATGGAGTTTATGTGCTTTTTGGCGGAAAGGTCAAGGAGGTTGGCTATTTTTTTGGCAGTACCAGAAACCCCGGATTTTTCACGAAAATGTTCTTCGACAATTTCAATATCAGCCTGAGGCATTATTTTTTGTAGGATTTGGGCGGCGACAATTAACACGTTAATACCAAGGGTAATGTTCGGAGAATACAGAACCGGGCAAGATTTGGCCAGGTTTTCGAGGACGGACATATCGTGTAAATCATAGTTTGAGATCGCAGATACAATGGGAGTTCCGCTTAACCCTGCTGTTTTGTAGAGATTGACACCGGCAGAATTGGAAAAATCAATAATGGCATCTACTGGATGGTTAATAAAAAAATCATTTGTGAGATCATCAACAGAATAAATTTCTCCGGCATCATATTCACAGCCAAGCAGGCGACTGGCATATTTGTGATGAGAATCATGACTTTTTCGAACGACCCATTGTAAATGGATATCGGTACTATTTAGAAGTTCATTTGCAACCAGCTTGCCCGTTTTACCAAAACCAAAAAGCCCTATCTTCAATACGGTGTTCATAGGAAACCCTCCTGTTATAAGTTGTTTTTATATGATTAAAACAAAACCATAAGGTGTAACAGTAAATTGGTAGTTGGATTCGATGCTTAGGGATATAGAAATGAAAAAATTAAAAAAAGCAAAAAGGAGCCTGTGTTGACAGACTCCACCGGATAGCTGCTTATATGATTTATATTTAGTATATAAAAAATTTTTTATATGGTCAAGTCTGTTGTATAAACTTAAAACTTTTTATTTCAAAGGGATTGTTAGTTTTGCGTAGAATATTAAAGCGGTACAGATTTTTTATTGAGGAGTGTATCGTGTGAAAAAATATTTCTTTAGTAGAACCATTGGGGTTGTTCTTTTATGTCTGGCTGCAGGTATTTTATTCAGTAATCCCTTATCCGCAAACAGCAGCTGGAAGCATACAAAGAAGGAAGTGTATTCCTATATGGATGACTTGAGCCGGAATCCAGACACACCGGCGTATTACAGCCTGCATTACCGGGTGAGAAAATTGTATTTTTCAATGGAGCCGCATGGAAGCAATCCGGTGGTTTTCCTCGGTGACAGTATGACTGATGAAGGCGACTGGAAAAAATTGTTCCCCGATGTGAATCTAGTAAACCGTGGAATTGGTGGGGATACTACATTAGGTGTTTTAAACCGGATCGATCAGGTTTTAGCTCTGGCACCGTCAAAAATTTTTTTGATGATCGGAACGAATGATTTGTGCTATAATCGGTCAGTTGCGGACACTTTGAAAAATTATGATCAAATCTTAAACATTTTACATAAGAATTTACCACAAACAAAAATTTACATAGAGAGTGTGCTACCGTTTAATGATCAGATATTTCCTTCGCGGTATTTACGAACCAATGAAAATATTGAAGAGCTGAATCGAGGCATAAAGAAATTGGCAGAAAAATATGCGTATCCGTATTTGGATTTGGTGCCATTTTTTATGGATGAAAATGGGCGTCTGCCTGAAAATTATACAGTCGATGGATTGCACCTGAATGAAAAAGGTTATACTATATGGAAGTCGAGAATTAAAAATTTTGTAAAAGAATAATGGGTTTTATTGAACAGGAAACTGAACGGTATCGGAAAATGGGAGAGGCTGCATGAGAAAAACAAAACTGGAACAGGCAATGAAGGCATTTGTGTCAGAACGCCGGTTTAGAATGACATTATTTTTGGAAGGAATTGCCGTGGGCGCGATCACGGGGCTGGTAATTGTTGCGTTTCGTTTCCTTATTGAAGGCTTAGAAGTTTTTTGGCTGGAACGGTATGCTAAAGTACATTCAGGCGATTTTGGGATGGCAGTGCTGCTACTGCTGGCTTTTTCCAGTATTGCCGTTGTATTGTACAAAATCACCAAAAAAGAACCGATGGCCGCAGGGAGCGGGATTCCACAAATTAAAGGTATTCTATTAGGAAAAATGCATATGAAGTGGGCCAGCGTGCTGGTTTATAAATTTATGGGTGGTGTTTTGGCCATTGGCTCCGGGTTGTCTTTGGGTCGGGAAGGCCCGTCGGTTCAGTTGGGGGCAACGATTGGCCAGGGGATGAGCCGTATTTCCGCCCGGTCACGGTTTGAGGAGAAATTCCTGCTTACCAGCGGTGCTGGAGCAGGATTGGCAGCCGCTTTTAATGCGCCCCTGGCTGGCGTCGTTTTTTGCTTGGAAGAATTGCAAAAAAACTTTTCGCCGTTTGTTTTAATGGCGACGATCTCCGCGACAATTTCCGCTACGGTTGTTTCTCAATATTTTTTTGGGGATGCTCCTATATTTCATTTGGATGTATTATCGGTACTTCCTGTAAGGTATTACAGTATCTTAGTCATCGCGGGGATTTTCTTGGGGTTTTTAGGGATAGGGTTTAACAAGGCGTTAGCTTTCTCGCTTGATTTGTATGATAAAGTGCCCTTGAAATATGGTTTTGCAAAGCCGCTGATCCCGGTCCTTTTGGCTGCTGGACTGGGGCTGATTTTTCCGCAGATACTCGGCGGCGGAAATCATTTGGTTGATTCGGTTTTGACGACCCAATATGCAATGGGCTTTTTGTTGTTGCTCTTTACAGGGAAATTCCTGTTTACCATGATTTGCTTTGGATCAGGTGTTCCCGGGGGGATATTTTTGCCCATGCTTGTTCTGGGGGCGCTGGCTGGCAGTGTTTTTGGCAGCGGTGTAGAATATTTAGGAATTGTTGTTACCGGCTATGCAGAAAATTTTATTGTATTTGCTATGGCTGGATACTTCGCCGCCGTTGTTAAATCACCTGTTACAGGCAGTATTTTAATCATGGAAATGACGGGATCATTTCAGCACATGCTGCCATTGATCTGTGTGTCTATGGTTGCTTATGTTACGGCAGACATGCTTAATGGGAAACCGGTATATGATATATTGTTAGAACGATCTTTAAAGAAACAGCAGAAGGCAAAAATTCAGATGAAATATAAGCGTCTGCTGTTTGAAGTTGTTGTTGAAAATGGATCTGATCTCGATGGAAAATGTATTCATCAGATTTCCTGGCCACAATACAGCCTGGTAATAAATATCAAGCGGGGCGAGAATGAAATTTCGCCGGTTGGCGATACCAGAATTCAGGCGGGCGACTATATCTATATTTTTGCCAATGAAAGAGATGGAGCAAAGTTGTCTTCACTGGGACAGGTTGGAAGTCAATAGAAATTTATTGTAAGGTAGCTTATATGAAAGCTTTTGCTTTTTGCATAGCTTCCGGAGTGCCGAGAAGAACAAGCCGGTCAAAGGCCTGTAAAATCTCATCAGGATCAGGGGCAATATAGATTTTTGTTTGACGACGAATGGCAATAATCAAACAGCCTGTTTGATTACGAAAATCCAGTTCTCGTAAAGATTTTCCAATAAGCGTGGATGGATTGGGAATCTCAAGTTCCATCGGATTGTAAGGGGTTATATTTTTTAAGCGATCTGAGTAATGAATAATTTCAGTTGTAATTTTGCGAAAGCGCAAATCTATATCGTCTTTTTCACGCAATAAAAGCTCAAGATCCTGTTTTAAGGAATAGGCCGAGGCCTTTTCCTGCTGGTGGGTTAAAAAAAGAAAGGCTTGTTCGGAAGAGGTGATCTGCATCTCTTTTCCCTGGGATACAGAAACAATATTTGCGTCTTTTAATAAAAATAAGGCCTTTCGTATTGTCTCCGGAGAGACTGCGTATTGGCTGGCAAGCAAGGTACGCCCGGAGATCTTTTGTCCTACGGCAAATTCCTGATTTACAATCCGGCGGGCGAGATCCAAAGCAATTTTTTGATATATGGGAACGTTCAAATAAAAAACCTCCATAAAAATAATCGGTTGAAACAAGGTAAATTATATAATATTGTACAGGATATAGGCTACTTTTATTTTATAATTACAAAGTGACAAGGCGAGAGTTCGGATTAAAAAACCAGCTTGCACAGGATAAGAATGTAGTGACCCCATAAAGTTAGACCAAACCGTAGTAGCATTTATTGCTACTGCGGTTTTTATTATGCTGCGGCATAACGTAATCGATAATTCACAGGACTAAGCCAGCCAAGCTTAGCCTTTATTCGGTGTTTATTATAGTATTCGATATAACGACGGATAGCACATTCTAGCTCTTCAAAGCTATGATAGGTTTGACCATAATACATTTCTTGCTTTAACAGTCCAAAGAAGTTTTCCATCACGCTATTATCTAGAAAGGTTCCTTTTCGAGACATACTCTGAAAGATTCGTTCTTCTTTCAAGCGATGGACATAGTTTTTCATTTGATATGCCCAGCCTTGATCCGAGTGGAAGGTGCGGCGATATGGACAATCACTGGTTACCATAATAGCCCTTTCCAGGGCTGATAGAATCCCTTGCGATGAAGGGCGTTTGGTGATACTGAAACTGATAATTTCACGGTTGAAAAGATCGAGGAATGGGTCAAGGTAGGCTTTGCGTGTAAGGATATTTCCTTTTGCGTCAATCTCATAATATTTGAATTCGGTTGTGTCTGTTGTGATTTTCTGATGAGCAATACAGGTGTCGAAGCGACGATGTAACCGATTGGGCGCAATGCGCCCAATCGTTCCTTTATAGGAATTATATTTACGACTCTTGTGGGTAAAGGATTTTACCTGCAGACTTAGTTTCTGTACGAGACGCTGGACCTTCTTACGATTGACCATAATACCATATTCACGGAGTTTCCCACAGATACGACGATAACCAAAATCTTTATCGCGCTGACGAATTGCTTTGATTTTCTTTTCTAATTGAGCATCTGGCGAAGGTCGGTTGAACCGGCCCTGCCAGTACATGTACGTTGCTTTGGGGAGTTTTGCAATTGCAAGGATATCTTTTAGTTTGAAGGATCCTCGGAGACTGTGGACGATCCTTGCTCTCGTTTCTGCGCCTCTTGCTCCAGTCGCAATCTCCTCAGTTCTTTTAAATAGGCTACCTCTATGCGAAGTTTAAGATTTTCTTCTTCAAGCTGTTTAAGCCGTTCATCCTGAATTCCTTTTGGTTGCGTAGGTGTTACGACGATAGGTTTATCTGGCACTTTAGGACGCCTGCCTTTCCGATTTGGTTTAAGACCATCTACGCCGACAGCACGGAACCGTTGAACCCATTGCGTCAATAGAGCTGAATTATTGATTTCGAGTTGCAATGCTAAATCTTTGTAGGAAATCTCTGTACTTAGATATAACTCTACTGCATGCAGCTTAAATTGAAAAGAATAACTTTTCTTTTGGCACGAACGAGAAATTCCTTCTGTCCCAAGACTCTGAAAAGCAGCAACCCAGGTTGATATTGGACTCGTACTAGGAATGTTATATTTTTTTGCAAGGCTTCCATAACCAATAGTCCCTTTCAAATATTCAGTTACAATCTTTTTCTTGAATTCAGTACTATATTTAGCCATAAAAATACCCCCATAAGTTAGACTCATTTTAGGTCTAACTTATGGGGGTCAGTACAGAAACCCTGTGTAAGCTGGTGCTTTTTATCTTACAACGAGTACCGAACATTCGGCATACATCACTAACTTGTGGGCTACGCTTCCCAAGAGCAGGGTTTTTAATGTCCCGCGCCCGCGAGTGCCGCAAACAATCATATTTGCTTGATTCTCTTTTGCGTATTGAAGGATCTCATCGGCGACATTGCCTGCTAAAACTTTACGAATAATGGAGCAGGAATGTCCATCACATAATGGCTGGGTAGCTTGATTGAGGCGCTCCAAGGATTGCCGGCGAAT
Organism: Selenomonadaceae bacterium; assembly: GCA_963678095.2. Taxonomy (GTDB): domain Bacteria; phylum Bacillota; class Negativicutes; order Selenomonadales; family Selenomonadaceae. The sequence continues at coordinate 594,058 of CAXXXP010000001.1, forward strand.
CTCTTCCATTTCCAGAATATGGCGTTCTGGTTCCAAGGTGATTACACTTGTTGAGTCGATAACCGTAACAACATGAACTTGTGCACTATTTGATTTTGCGAAATTAATCGTCCAATCAAGCGCCTTGTTGCTGCCGTCAGAACCATCGAGAGCCAAAATAATTTTTGTTTCCATATAAATATGCCTCATCAATATAATTCTTCCCTCAATTATCGAAATTCTTCAAATATTAGAAAAACCCTTTATGGTTTTTAAATTTATCGGACGAATTTTGTAAAATATGGTTACTTAGAATAAAAGATATTGACATATGACATAAATGATTTATAATGTAGTTGTAAATGGCATATGCCATAAATGAAAATGGAGGTGCTTACAATGCCAGGAAGAGATGGAACTGGTCCTAATGGAACAGGTGGTTGCGCTGGTGGTGGCCGCGGACAGGGAAGTGGTGTAAGACGCGGAGGCCGGGGGCCTTGCGGGCAAAATACAGGAGTGCCCGGACAGCCAGGAAGTGGTCGTGGCAACGGGATGGGGCAAAACGGTAAAGGACAACCTATAAATACGAATCGTCCATAAGCTGCGGTCAGTGAAGATTTAGTGTTTGGATAGAATATAGTTTGAAACAAATATCTGCCTGAAAAGAAAAATTGTTGGGAGATGCTTTTCAGGCAGATACATGAGGTGATACGACGGTGGCACGACCAAGAAAATGGCGCAGAGTATGCTGTATGCCAAGACGTCTGCGGTTCGGACCGCTTGATGGGGGGCTGACAGAAGCTGGAATCATTTCAATGACTATTGAAGAATATGAAACACTTCGTTTAATCGATGGGGAGAATTTTACGCAGGAAAAATGTGCCATACAAATGCACATTGCCAGGACAACCGTGCAAAAATTATATAACACCGCCAGAAAAAAGCTGGCTGAAGCTTTGGTAAATGGCAAGTCGCTGATTATCGGTGGGGGCACGTATAAACTTTGTGATGAACTGCACAAGGACTGTTGTTGTGGCAGCTGTCCCAAACACAGAAATTTTGAGAATACAGGACAAAAAGAACAGGAGGGATTTTTATATGAAAATAGCACTGCCCGTAAAAGCTAAGTCATTGCAGGCTCAGGTTAGTGATACCTTTGGCCGGACGGAATACTTTTTGATCTATGATACGGAAAATAAGACTGCAGAGTATATTGATAATAGTGCGGCAGCTAGTCAGGGTGGCGCTGGGATTAAAGCTGCGCAGACGGTTGTAGACCAGAAGGTGGAGGCTTTATTGACACCACAGTGCGGCGAAAATGCGGCAAGAGTTATGCAGCCCAATGGAATCCGCATCTATAAAACCCAGGCGGGGTTTGCCGAAGGCAATATTGACGCCTTTGAAAAAGGAAAGCTGTCTTTGATTGAAAAAATTCATGGGGGATTCCATGGGGGCTTTCATGGGGGCCGCGGGGGAGAATAAGATGAAAATTGCTGTGCTGAGTGGCAAGGGTGGTACGGGAAAGACTCTGGTTGCAGTCAATTTGGCAGCAATTGCCAAGCAGTCGGTTTATATTGATTGTGATGTGGAAGAGCCCAATGGATATCTGTTTTTGCGCCCTAAAAAAACGACAGTCAAGCCGATCAGCGTTAAAGTTCCTGTAGTTGATCCGCAGCGCTGTGTGGGCTGTCGTACTTGCGTTGATTTTTGTAAATTTAATGCACTTGCCTATATTCAAAATAAGCCCATAGTATTTACAGATATATGTCATTCTTGTGGAGGTTGTGTTTTATTCTGTCCAGAAAAAGCATTATCAGAAACAGAAAAATTGGTTGGTGAAATTCGATATGGTATGGCAGATAGGATAACTGTAGCTACGGGGGTTTTAAATACGGGGGAGGCATCAGGGATTCCTATTATTAAGCAATTAATAGCGGAGGCTGGATCTCATAAAGAAGACTTGATATTTATGGATTGTCCTCCGGGCAGTGCCTGTATCGTGATGGAAAGCATTAAAGATGCTGATTATTGTGTGTTGGTAGCGGAACCGACTTTATTCGGGGTACACAATCTTGAAATGGTCTATAATCTGGTGAATTTATTTAATAAGCCGTATGGTGCAGTACTTAATAAGTGCTTGCCAGAAGAAAATCCAGCAGAAGTTTTTTGCGAGAAAAACGGGATTGCAGTTTTGGGGAAAATTCCTTTTGATGCAAAATTAGGGAATATAAACTCCAATGCAAAGCTTGCCGTCCGAGAATCTAAAGAATATAAAAAAGTATTTAAAACACTGTTGGAAACAATTCAGGAGGCGGTTGAAAATGAAGCAATTGCTGGTGCTTAGTGGGAAAGGTGGAACGGGAAAGACCACAGTTGCCAGTGCCTTTATCAAGCTGGGGCAGGTAAAAGCCTATGCAGATTGCGATGTGGATGCGCCGAATCTGCATCTGCTTATGCCAGAACTAGGCGAACCGGACCGAGCGGAATATTATGGTCTGCCAAAAGCTGAAATTGATACCGAGTTATGTGTACAATGCGGTCAGTGTCAGCAGAACTGTCGTTTTGATGCCATATCCTTTCAACAGGGATATCATATTGATCCTTTTGCCTGTGAAGGCTGTGGTGTTTGTGAAGTCCTATGCTCCGTTAAGGCAATATCTTTACGCCCGGAAATTGCTGGTGAACTTAGACTGTACAGAAACCCGCTGGTTTTTTCTACAGCACAGTTAAAAATGGGCAGTGGAACCTCAGGGCTTTTGGTCACCGAAGTGAAAAAGCGAATGCATCAAGCGGCTGAAAATGTAAATATGGCTATTATTGATGGATCGCCAGGGATTGGTTGTCCGGTTATTGCATCGCTTAGTGGTGTAGACATGGTTCTGATCGTGGCCGAACCGTCGTTGTCAGGAATATGTGATATGAAACGTATTGTAGAAAAGGCACAGCAATTTCAAACAAAAATTGTTGTGTGCATAAATAAATATGATACAAATATTAAAAATACAGAAAAAGTAGAAGATTTTTGTCAAAAAATGAATATAAGCTTTGCTGGCAGAATTCCATTTGATCCAATGGCCGTGAAAGCCATTAATAGTGGAATTTCAATTGTTGATATAGAGTGCCCATCAGGGAGGGCTGCCAAGGAGATTTTTTCAGTGGTCTGGGAACAGTTTCGTGAGCCGGAAGTGGCGAGTATATGCTGATAAAGACACTAGTGGAAAATACGAGCATACATGATTCGGTTCAGCCAGCGCATGGTCTGAGTTTTTACATTGAAACAAATGGTCGTAAGATATTGTTTGATTTAGGCCCGGATGATTTTTTTGAAAAAAATGCAGAGCACCTGGGTGTAGATATTTCCTCGGTTGATATAGTTGTAATTTCTCATGGTCATGCAGATCATGGCGGCGGGTTAAAACGGTTTTTTGAATTAAATGAAAGAGCGCTGGTCTATGTACAAAAGCAGGCATTTGAAAAACATTTTTCGCGCCGATCCGCAGCGGAAATAAAATTTATTGGTTTAGATAAAGCATTGTCGGAAAACAAGCGAATTGTATTTGTTGAGCAACAAGCTTCGATTGGTGATTCTTTAAAAATATTTGCAGATGTTAGCGATGGTCAAAGCCTGCCAACGGACAATAAATCGCTGTTTATGGAAGGGTCTCAAGGAGTGGAACCAGATGATTTTATTCATGAACAGAATCTTGTCATTTGTAAAAACGATCGGAAGGTATTGTTTTTAGGCTGTGCTCATAAGGGGATTCTTAATATTTTGGCGCGGTTTTATGAGCTGTATGGGAGATATCCGGACGATGTTCTTGGTGGATTTCATTTATACAGTCAGTCACGGCAGACAGGTGAGCCCCCCGAAAAAATAAGGCAACTTAGTGAGCTGTTAAAAGAAATGAATAGTCAGTTTTACACCTGTCATTGTACGGGTACAGAGCCTTACCAATTAATGAAAACATATATGTCTGGACAGATTAATTATTTAGCAGCGGGTAGTCGATTGCTATTGTAAAAATAGGAGAGATTAAAATGAGTGATAGTTGTACGCAAAATTGTACAAGTTGCGATGATCAATGTACGGATAGAACAGAAGGGAAAGACAATTGCTTTGAAAGTCCAAATGAATTGAGCCGTATTAAAAAAGTTATTGCCGTTGTTAGTGGCAAAGGCGGTGTCGGTAAATCCATGATTACGTCATTGTTGGCAGTAACCATGAATCGTAAAGGGTATCATACGGCAATTCTTGATGCCGATATTACCGGGCCCTCGATTCCCAAAGCGTTTGGAATCCGTGCAAATGGAGCATTGGCTGGCAATGCGTCAGGATCATATCCAGCAAAAAGTGAAAATGGAATCGATATTATGTCCGTCAATCTGCTGCTAAAAAATGAAACGGACCCTGTTGTATGGCGGGGACCAATCATTTCCAATACAGTTAAGCAGTTTTGGCAGGATATCATCTGGGAAGATGTTGATTATATGTTTCTTGATATGCCGCCAGGAACAGGGGATGTTCCCTTGACAGTCTTTCAATCCATTCCGGTGGATGGAATTGTCATTGTGACTTCGCCGCAGGAACTCGTGTCAATGATCGTGGGGAAAGCGGTAAAAATGGCAAACTTGATGAAGGTGCCAATCCTTGGGATAGTTGAGAATATGGCATATTTTGAATGTCCGGACTGTAAGAAAAAGCATAATATTTTTGGCGATAGCCATCTCGAGGAGATTGCCCAAGAGTATAATCTGAAAATTCTTGGCCGGTTGCCGATGGACCCAGCACTTGCTGCTGCTTGTGATGCGGGGGAAATTGAATCCTTTTCCGGGAACTATTTCGATCAAATAGAGCAGATTTTTGCCAAAAAAGGAGAGAAAAAAATGAAAATTGCTGTAGCCAGCGAAACAGATATGGTGACGGGCCATTTTGGCCATTGTACAAATTTTAATATTTTTGATACAGAAGGAAGTAAGATTATTCAAAGGACATCAGTGGATAATCCAGGGCATAAACCAGGATTTTTACCAAAATTTTTACATGAAATGGGTGTCTCTGTCATTATTTCCGGGGGGATGGGACAGGGCGCAGTAGATATCTTTGTTGAAAAAGGTATTGTGGTTATCACTGGAGCCGAAGGCCGGGCAGAAGATGCTGTGAACAGATATTTACAAGGGAATTTGGTTTCGAATGATGTTGTTTGTCAGGAACATCAGCATCAGGATTCTTGCGGATCCCATTAAGAAAATTAATAAATAAGGAGTGGTTTTTTTGAAAGCACAGGTAGAAAAGGATAATTGTATTGGCTGTGGACAATGTATGGCCGTTTGTCCCGTAGAGGCGATTTTTATGGTTGAACAAAAAGCTGAAATCAGTGATGCGTGCGTCGAGTGTGGGGCTTGTACGGCAGTCTGCCCCGTAGGTGCAATTTCTTTATGACAGGTAAGAGAAACAAGAATAGATGAACAAAATGCGCCAGTAGGTATAAATATTTTTATTTTAATGCCTGCTGGCGTATTAAGTGAGGAAGGATATGATTTTTTGTGAAGCCTGGTGAAAAAGTTGCATTCCTAGCAATTATCGTTAATTTTATCTTGTTTATAGTGAAATATGCAGCAGCTTTTTTTTCGGGAAGTATATCTTTAAAAGCGGAAGCATTTCATACGTTTACTGATCTTATAGGGTCAGTTACGGTTTTTATTGGATTAAAACTTGTAAAACGCAAAAGCAAGTTATTCCCTTATGGATTATATAAAATCGAAAATATATTTTCTGTCATAATCGCCGGCGTTATTTTTTATACGGGATATGAAATTGCATTAGAAGCAAAAAATATAACAGCCGCTGCAGTGGCTCATTCAGAAGTGGCAATTTTGAGTCTGTTGTTTTCTATAGCAGTTACGTTCCTATTTGCTCGTTATGAAAAAAAAGTAGGTCAAAAGATTAATTCTCCGATGATTTTGGCAGATGCAGCACATATTCATATGGATGTATTGAGTAATATCGTTGTTTTAGGAGCAATACTTTCAAATTTAATGGGATATCATATAGAGAAATTTGCAGCTTTCATCGTGGTGCTGTTTATTATTAAAACTGGGTGGCATATTCTGATCGATGGGTTGCGTGTACTTTTAGATGCGTCGATTGATACTGAATCACTTGGTAAGGTTGTAAAAATAATGGAACAGGTGCCAGAAGTTGTTGAAATCAAAATGCTGACAGGTCGAAGTTCAGGGGCTTTCAAATTTATCGAAGCGACGATCGTGCTACAAACACATGATCTGGACAAAGCACATTTTTTAGTTGATAAAATAGAATACGATGTCAAAAAGGCCGTCTCTAATATAGATCAAATGCTTATTCATTATGAGCCTGTTGAAAAAGAAGACCTTTTATATGCAGTTCCTCTGACGGATGATAAAAGCCGAATTAGTGAACATTTTGGTGAAGCAAAATATTTTTTATTAGTAGCCTTTAAGAAAAATGAAAAGAAACCGTGGAAAGTCGAATGTGTAAATAATCCATATAGTATAAGTGAGAAAAGCAAAGGGATTTTAACGGCGGAGTTTTTGCTTACTAAAGGAGTCGCGGTAATTCTTGTAAAAAATGCTTTTGATAAAAAAGGGCCGGCATATGTTTTTTCTGACAAAAATATCGAAGTGATTTTAACGACAACGGATATACCATCAGAGGCTTTCAAAGAAATAAGTCTTAGTTTGTGAGAACAAGTGTTGCTGTCGCTGTTATAGTGCCAAATTATTATTTGAAAAAGTTTTATTGTAAAATACCATACAAATTAAAAGGGGTTTAAAAATTTTATGGAACAGGAAAAAAAGAAAAGAACGCCAAAGACTCGCTGGAAAGATTGCTTGCATTGGGCAGAGGAAAAAGATATAGATTTTGATGAGCGCTGTAAAGCGCGGGGACTGGATCTTACGCAGTTTTCTCTGGATAAAATTGCAGAGTTGCCAGTATATGATGCACGATCTAAGATGGAACTGTTCTTAGGACTTACCGTTCCTTTAAGCAGTGTGGCCAGAATGGCAGGAAAAACCCCTTACTTGGAAGAGGAACTGATGCAGTGGGGAGAGAATTGTGCGGAGTGGATGGCGGCCTGTGGTGTTAATTGGACAACAGTATTACTTGTTGCCGATGGATTTGATAAAGAAGGTCCAGCCTGGGGCATGATCGAGGGGGCAAAAACGTTAAAGGCACTGACGGTGGGAATGTCGGAGCGTCCATGGGAAGATGTCGTTGCATATGGGGCAAATGCCTGTGCTTTGACGGTTGACTTACTGGAGAAGTGGATTGCTTCGGGCCGATCAGCCGGTCCATGTCGAATGCTTTTTTGTTTAAGCAATGATTTAAGTGATCGACGTCGAAAGGAATGGCAGGAAAAGCTTGAGGTGCCCATTTATCGTCAGCTTGGCTTGGCTGGCGTACAGTCCTCTGCCATAGCGTGGGAGTCTTTGTGTCAGACTGGGTATCATTTCAATCTGGATTGTTTTTGGCCGGAAATAGTTGATCTTTCGACTGAAACAGTCCTTCCAGCACATAAAGAAGGAGCTCTCATCCTTACCGCGATGGATCGCCGTAGTACGACAGCGATTCGTTTGGTTACAGGCTGGAAGGGGGTTTTTAAAAAAGGAACATCTTCTTGTGAGATAAAATGGCCGCAATTTATGCTTAGTGAAATATAAACGATGGCTGTGCTTGGACGGAAGTCGATAGGTATAAAAATTTGTTGTTTTAGTGGAGGTGTTTTTTTTGCATTGTGCAAAATGTGCATTGAAAAAATGTTATATAGAGGGAAAAAACTGTACGGATATGGATACTGCTACGGTGGAGGGTGTTTATGGGATTAAACAATTGGCGATAATGAAGGCTGCAGCCTGTACGGAAGCAAATGCCTATAATCGGCTTACACGACTTGAGGAAACGGTAGAATTTTGTAATGGGATGGGATATAAAAAGCTTGGCTTGGCCTTTTGTATAGGCCTTGCAGAAGAGGCTAAACTTATAGAATGTTATTTGTCGAAATTTTTTCAGGTTTCTTCGGTTTGCTGCAAGGTTTGTGGAGTGGCAAAGGCGGATTTTGAATTGGATCAAATTAAACCCAAAGCGAGGGAAACGATGTGCAATCCAATGATACAAGCTACCATACTTAATAAAAGTGAAGTGGAATTTAGTATAACGGTTGGCCTTTGTGTCGGGCATGATGCTTTGTTCACACAGGCATGTGAAATGCCTGTGTCCTGTATGGTAGCAAAAGACCGGGTGCTAGGACATAATCCATTAGGGGCGGTTTATTCACGCTATTGGAGAAAAAAACTGGGAATTCAGCCGGAAAATCAAGTTTAGATGTAGAGAGTATGGATCGGTCGTTTTTAAAAATTTATAGTATGTACAAAGTTGGATTAAACGGGGGCGATTTATTTGGCAAAGGCGGAAGAGTATCATAAAAAGGGTTATAATTGTTCAGAATCAATGTTAAAGGCATTTAATGATATTGAGGGACGGGAAGTTATTCCGGCAGAATTAGGCTCGGCATTTGGTGGTGGAATGGGAATTGGCGCAACATGTGGAGCTATTACGGGAAGCCTGCTTGTTTTAGGGGCAATTATGGGAAGAAAGAGTGATGGTTTGCCAAATGAAGCAAGAGAATATGCTCGCAGGCTATTGAAAAAAGTTAAAGATACGTATGGAACCTATGACTGTAAAGACTTGAAACAAAAAGGAGTTGCCTGCAAAGAAATTATTTGTTTTATGGAGCAGGAGTTAGTCGAAATTCATCAGTCAATACAAATGAAAAAAGAAAAAAATATATAGAATTAAATTTTATCAAATAAAATACAGGATAATAATTTAAAATTTAGAATATTCTTGCTAAAATCCTTGGAAACATTTTATAATGAGACTATAAAAATAAGATGAGGAGGAAATAGTATGCGTATTCTTTTAAGTTTTGTATTTGTTTTTTTGCTGGGGATAAATACAGTGTTTGCCGGGGCAGCGGATGATTATGGGGCCAAGGGAGCTCTGCAGCAGGAACAGCTCAGTGTCCAGCAGATGCTGGAGTTTGCCATCGAAGATGAATATCTGGCAAGAAGTGAGTATCTAAGTGTACTTGATTCCTTCGGACAAATACGACCGTTTGTCAATATTGTGCGGGCAGAGGAAAGGCATATTGATCTGCTGATTCCGCTATTTGTCGATCGCGGCTGGGATGTACCGCTAGACAACAGCCGGGATAAAGTCGTAGGGGTGGATACTCTGGCAGCGGCATTTGTGCAGGCGCAGGCAATTGAAACCGATAATATAGCGATGTATGAGCATTTTTTGCAGCAGGATAACTTGCCAGAAGATGTTCAGTTTGTTTTTTCCCGGTTGTTGTCTGCGTCCCAAAAACATCTGGCTTCGTTTAGCCGCTGACAATCTGGATGCGGGGATAATGTTTCGCCGGGATTTTCGGGCTTGCAGCAAGGAAACTAGTTATCGGCAGCGTTGTTTTTCCGGCGTTGGTAGATGTGGTAGTTGGTAGAATCTTATATAGTTGCGGAGTGTGAAGCGATGATGAAAAGAGGGCGAGGAATTGCTATTGTCCTGCTAAGTGTTTTTTGTCTGCTGTCTTTTGCGGGGTGTAGCGGAGACGATAAACGGGCAGAAAACAAGTCTGCAACAGTCAGCGGTACTGCCTGGATTACACATCTGCAGGAGTTGCCGCAATATCGTGAATATGCAGGAACTGTGAATTCTCAGGGTAATTCTATTGTGGGCAGTCAGCTGACGGAAAAGATACAGGCTGTTTTTGTCCGTGAAGGCGACTGGGTGGAACGCGGACAGTTGCTGGCGCAGCTTGATTCGCAGGGCCAGCAGTATAAGTCTGACGCTGCAGTAGCCGGTGCTTTAGCTGCGCAAAAGACATTTTTACTGGCCGAGGAAGATCAGAAACTGGCAACGACCACTTTTTGGCGGTATAGGGATTTGTATGCGCAGCAGGCAATTTCGTCACAGCTGATGGATGAAATGGAAAATAGAAAAGAACGGGCCAACTTGTCAGTCGAAGAGAGCAAAAATGCCTGGGAGCAGGCCGAAGCCACGCGGCAGCAGGCGGCGGTCAATCGCAGTTATTGTGAAATTCGGGCGCCGTTTTCCGGCAAGGTCCGCACTAAGTTTCTTGATGCTGGCAGCCTGGCCGTTGCCGGGACTCCGTTGTTTTTGATTGAAGCGGAAGCAGCAGGGTATTTAATTGAAACGGATGTGGAGGAAGACATGCTGCAGTTTTTGCCAGTCGGTACGGTAGTAAAGCTTCGCTTGGGGGAAAACTCCGGCGGAACCGAAATGGCGGGGACACTGAAACAGGTTGTTCCCTTTATCGACCAGACAGTGAGAAAATATCATATAAAAATAGCGGTTGATGATAGGGCTTTGCCACTGGTTGGCGGTGAATATGTAAAGGTGCTTGTGCCCAGGGGGATGAAGCGCGGATTGGTTGTGCCGACTTCCGCCATTATCAGCAAAGGTCAGCTTACGGGTGTTTATGTAATTGACGAGCAGCAGGTACTTCATTTTCGCATAGTCAAACCCGGCCTGCAGAATGGATCTGAGCAGGAGATCATTTCGGGCTTAAATGAAGGAGAGCTGGTCTTATCAGAGGTTGCCGAATCCGCGCATGATGGCGATTTGTTTAAGGCAGGTGAATAAAATGGAAAAGCAGCTTGGCCCGGCAGGGAAACTGGCAAAATATTTTATTCGCTCCAAACTGACAGTGATTATTGTAGCCCTGTCACTTTTTTGCGGTTGTCTGGCAATTTTGCTGTTACCTCGAGAGGAGGAACCGCAGATTGTTGTCCCCATGGTAGATATTATGGTGCAGTATCCGGGCGCCTCCCCGCAGGAGGTTGAGGCAAGGGTTACAACGCCGATGGAAAAACTATTGTGGGGCCTTGACGGGGTTGAATACGTATATTCAACGATTCAAACAGGTGAAAACCTGACCATCGTTCGCTTTAAGGTGGGGGAAGATGCGGAAAAAAGTCTGGTCAATGTGTACAATAAGCTTATGTCAAATTATGATCAGATTCCAAATGGTGTGTCTGAACCTCTGGTGCGGTTGAAATCCATTGATGATGTGTCGATTCTAGCCGTAACTTTTTCCAGTGCGGATAGGCAATATACTGGTTATGAATTAAGGCGTATTGCAGCAGCGGTTGCCGAGGAACTGAAAAAAGATGAACGGGTTTCAAATGTTGATATTATTGGCGGCTCGAAGCGGCAGATCAAGATAACGCTGGATCCGGTGCGGCTGGCAGCTTATAAAATTACTGCCGGGCAGATTGCCTCAGTTCTGGCTGCGGCCAATGCCATGAGTCAGCCGGAAGAATATTCGCAGCAAAATAAAGTATATATTTTGCAGAGCGGCAGTTTTTTAAAAAATGCCAGAGAAATTGAAAATCTTGTCGTTGGCACAGCCGACAACAAGGTGATTTATCTTAGGGAGGTTGCAGCCGTAGAGGATGGAGCGGCAGAGGCGAAGGATTATACGTTTATTGGTTTTGGTCCGGCAGGAATGCCGCCTGGCACTGACGGCGAAAAGGTGCGCGATGCCGTTACGGTTACCGTGGCGAAGAAAAAGGGAATGAACGCCAGTGATGTAGCACAGACCGCACTTCAGACCATTGATAAACTGCATACCGGCATAATTCCGCAGGCTGTTGTTGCGACTGTGACTAGAAATTATGGCGAAACAGCGAAAGATAAGTCCAATGAGCTTTTGGAACATATGCTGATAGCGACCGTGTCGGTGGTGGTGCTGATTGCCGTATTTTTGGGAAAAAAGGCGGCAGCTGTCGTATCGTTGGCAGTCCCGGTTACGTTGGCGCTGACTTTGTTTATCAGTTATTTTCTTGGCTATACCCTAAACCGGGTCACGTTGTTTGCGCTCATTTTTTCCATTGGGATTTTGGTGGATGATGCGATTGTTGTGGTCGAAAATATTCATCGGCATTTTATTCGGCGGGGCGGGGCTGATGAAGACGCTGCTGTCGAGGCTGTGGATGAAGTCGGAAATCCGACGATTTTGGCAACCTTTACAGTCGTAGCGGCACTGTTGCCGATGGCATTTGTCTCAGGCCTTATGGGGCCGTATATGCGGCCGATTCCCGTGGGTGCTTCAGCGGCGATGCTGTTTTCCTTGTTTATTGCCTTTGTTGTCAGTCCCTGGCTGAGCTATAAGCTGCTGGCGTCTAAACAGCAGGAAGGAAAAAGCCAGCCACTGCCGGTCTCACGCATCCGGCAATTGTATGAAAAAGTATTGCGGTCATTTTTATACCATCAAAAGAAACGGCATCTGGCCTTTGGCCTGACACTGGCGGTGCTGGCGGCCACCTTGCTCATGATTCCGTTAAAGGCTGTTATGGTAAAAATGCTTCCGTTTGATAATAAGAGTGAACTGCAGCTGGTGGTAGATATGCCTAAAGGTACAACCCTGGAGCAGACAGCACAGGTTGTGCGGCAGTTGGGAGATTATCTGGGCTCCGTGCCAGAAGTTCGTGATTATGAATGCTATATTGGCAATGCCGGTCCCTACAATTTCAATGGCTTGGTACGCCACTACTATTTACGCCACGGAAGCAATGTGGCTGATATACAGGTTAATTTTAATGACCGGGCCCAGCGGACCCTCCAAAGTCATGAACTTGCCCGCAGGCTGCGTCCAGAATTGCAGGCAATTGGGCAGCCATATAAGGCCAATATAAAATTGGCGGAAATTCCACCCGGACCGCCCGTGCTAAGCACCTTAGTGGCTGAAATTTATGGAACAGATGACAAACAGCGCCAGGAAAATGCGCAGCAAGTAAAAGAGCTTTTTTCGCAGACGGAGGGCGTTGTCGATGTGGACTGGTATGTAGATGCAGAGCAGCCGCGGGTATTATGGAATATAGACCGGGTGAAAGCCGCAAGCAATGGTGTGCAGACGACCGATATTGTACAGCTGCAGCAAATGGCTTCCAGCGGTTACAGCCCGGGGCTGGTTCACTTTGCGGAGGAAAAGGAACCTGTTGAAATGATGCTGCGCATGAAATATGAGGATCGAAACGATTTGCTGCGGCTCGGTCAGCTGTCGCTATTGTCCCGGGAAAAACAGCTAATTCCATTGTCGGCCTTTGTACAGGTACAGCAAAAAAATGCCGATCAGACAATTTACCATAAGAATATGCAAAAAGTAACTTATGTGGTGGGAGATGTTGCCGGATCTATTGAAAGTCCGGTGTATGCAATACTGGCAATGAAGGATAAATTAAACCAGGCTTTGCCGGGCGTGGAACAATATTTTTCCCGCATGCCAGCCGGACCAGAAATTGCAGATCGCTATAGTCTGAAGTGGGATGGTGAGTGGCAGATTACGTATGAGGTCTTTCGGGATATGGGGCTGGCCTTTGCTGTAGTCTTATTTTTGATTTATGTATTGGTTGTTGCCTGGTATAAAAGTTTTGCAACGCCACTGGCGATTATGGCACCAATTCCGTTGACACTGATCGGGATATTGCCAGGGCATTGGCTATTTCATGCGTTTTTTACGGCAACTTCGATGATTGGCTTTATTGCCCTGGCCGGGATTGTAGTGCGCAATTCAATTTTGCTGATTGATTTTGTTGAACTAGAGCTTGCCAGCGGCGATAAATCTCTAGCGGAGGCCCTGATAGAAGCGGGGACTGTCCGGCTGCGTCCGATTGTACTGACAGCAGCTGCGGTGCTTGTCGGGTCTCTGGTGATGCTGTTTGATCCGGTTTTTCAGGGGTTGGCGATTTCGATGATTTTTGGTGCCGTCATTGCTACCGGGCTGACGCTGCTGCTGGTGCCGTTGCTGTATTATGAAATATTCCGGCAAAAGTAAAAGCATACAGGGTAAGGGGAATTTTAAATAAGGCGGTGCTCGTTTGGAAATTTTATTTTAAAGCGAGTGCCGCCTTATTTTATTGCGGGCAAGTCCAGGCTTGGGCTTTATGGCGGGGAGCATATAACGCGGCAGCAGAAAAAGGGGCAAGGTATTTCATATTTGCTATTGACTTGGACTTAACTCAAAGTGTTACAGTTTATAACTGTAAGCGCGACAGCAAATTATAAACAGAAGGAAGCGTGTGTTATGAATTTAGATTTTAGTTATCAGAATCCGACCACCATATATTTTGGCAAGACGGCTATGGAGAATTTGAGCCGGGAATTAAAAAACTACGGTCCGACCGTACTGCTGGTCTATGGAAAGGGTGCTATTAAAAAAGTGGTCTTTATGATCAGGTGCAGGCAGTGTTGAAGGAAAATCATAAAACGATCATTGAATTGCCGGGAATTATGGCAAATCCTACCTATCAAAAAGTACAGGAAGGAGCCGGGCTTGTCCGTGAGAACAGGGTGGATCTTATTCTGGCTGTTGGCGGCGGCTCGGTTATTGACTGTGCAAAGGCAATTTCTGTGGCGGCCTATTGCAAGGGGGATGCCTGGACACGATATTGGATCGATTTTCAGCCAGTCGACAATGCAATTGTTCCGGTAGCCTCAATTCTTACTTTGGCGGGGACCGGTTCAGAGATGAATGCGGGTTCGGTTATTACAAATGAAGCGGCCAAACTCAAGATGGGGCGGGTTTTTCCTGCTGCGGTAAATCCGGTGTTTTCTATACTGAATCCCCAATACACGTTTACCTTGCCGGAATATCAGATGGCTAGTGGGATTTTTGATATGATGTCACATCTTATGGAAGCTTATTTTTCCGGAACGGATGATGCCACCACGGATTATTTGATTGAAGGCCTGCTTTGCTCGATCATCACCAGTGCCAAAGCAGCGATGAAGGATCCGAAAAATTATGAAGCCCGCAGCAACCTGATGTGGAGCTCAACCTTGGCGATGAACCCGCTGATGGGTCTTAGCAAAAAGCAGGACTGGGAAGTCCATATGATAGAACACCAGCTGGGGGCTTATACCGATTGTGCCCATGGAATGGGATTGGCGGCTGTATCTCTGCCTTACTATCGCTATGTTTGTCCGTATGGCCTGGAAAAATTTGTCCGTTTTGCCCAGAATGTCTGGAAGATTGATGGACAGGGAAAATCAAAGCTGGAAATTGCCCAAGCGGGAATTGATGCCTTGGAAAGCTTTATGCAGGAGTGCAAAATTGTGACGAGATTAAGCGAGCTTGGGGCAACACAAGCTATGCTGCCTTTAATTGCTGATTCTACGGTAATTCTTGATGGTGGCTATAAGCAGTTGAGCAAAGAGGAAATCTTAGAAATTCTCAAAACGGCTTACTGAAATAGTGGGGGAGAGGTTCGCTAAAATGCTTTTTAGGCATGGAGGACTGATAGATTTAAGCATTGGATTAAATTTCGTTTAGAGTCTACAATAAAAAGACAGCTGCTCTAAAGTTGGTTTTATGCTTATGAGAACGTTGTAAAGAAAACGAAACGCTGGTTAGAAAATAATGATAGCGGAAATATGACAATGAATTTTTGATGAGGAGGAAGCAGTTATGAGCAGAAATACAGGCGACAAGAAGGTACCCGGGCCAAGAAAGATTGTGCAGACCGCAGGACGTGATCTATTAGGCGCTTTTGCCCCGGATTTTGCCCGCTATAATGATGATATTTTATTTGGCGAAGTGTGGTCGAAAAATGATAAGCTGTCACTTCATGATCGCAGTCTTGTTACAATATCGGCTTTGGTGGGGAGCGGCGTAACCGACAGTTCCTTGCAGTATCATCTAAAGACGGCTAAGCAAAATGGGGTAACCAAAGATGAAATGGTGGAAATGATTACACAGCTTGGTTTTTATGCTGGCTGGCCCAAGGCCTGGGCAGCCTTTCAACTGGCAAAAGAGGTTTATGGAGAAGCTTAAAATGATATTTTTAGCGAAACTTGGACTATAAATTAAGCAATGAAGGATAATTGAAAAATGAGGAGCGATAGATATGGAATTAAAAGATTTACAGGAAAAAAGTGTGTTTTCCATCGGCAAGGAAAACACAGAATATGCACAGTACTTTGATGGGATGAGCTATTTGGCGATGCTTTCCTTAAACCAAGTGATTATTGGCAATGTCACCTTTGAACCAGGTTGCCGTAACCACTGGCATATTCATCATGCCAGCAAAGGCGGCGGGCAGATGCTGTTGGTGACGGCAGGCCGCGGCTACTATCAGGAGTGGGGCAAACCGGCGCAGGAGCTTCGGCCGGGTGATGTTGTTCATATTTTGCCGGAAGTAAAACACTGGCATGGGGCGGCGTCGGACAGTGCTTTTCAGCATTTGGCGGTAGAGGTCCCGGGGGAAAACACGGCTAACGAATGGTGCGAAGCGGTAACAAAGGAAGACTACGATAAACTTAAATAAATTGGAAAACTTACGAATTAGTTTTTGCAGACCATAAAAAGGGGCTCTATTTTTATATCCAGAAGGACGATCATCGTAAGCGAATCGTGCTTGGGATTTGACATGAAAAATCGGCTGATGAATTATAGCAGGGCAGGACAGCCAACCAAATAAAAAGTATAATATACGAGAGATTATAGTAGGGTGCTATGATAGAAAGAGGATTGTTTACTGCTGGCAGAGACAAAAGCTCTGGGGATGAAGGATGGGATATAGATAATGCATGGAATCTGTAAATCGACGCGGGGACAAAACACATTAAAGCTTATTGGTATGGCCTTGGGTATAGCTGCAATCTGCTATGGGATTTTAGTGCTGGGGTTTGGAGGGTGGCCGGAGAAATTGCCTGGTTATGCAAATGTTGTTGCCGGACAGTTTCAGTCGCTCACGAAGCTGGAGGCTGCTGCGGTTCGGCAGATTGTTGCGGCTGATAATACGACAAAACGGACGATTATGTGGCAGTCTGAAGTCGAGGAACCCGATGCTGTTTTGGAATACAGGCTAAAGGGTGAGTCGGCTATTATGACACTGCCGACGACGAATACTGAATTTAAAGATGATAAAACGCTGCTATATCTACATACTGCCCAAATGGAAAGCCTGGTGCCTGGGAGAGAATATGAATATCGCATTGGCTACGGCGATAAGCGCAGTGAGTGGACTTCGCTGCAAACTGACACGGGCAAGTCGGTTAAAGCCTTAATTTTCCCTGATTCACAGTCGAATGATTACAGCGACTGGGAAAAACTGGCGCATTCAGCCAGAGACAAGAATCCAGATGCTGCATTTTTTGTCAATATGGGAGACCTTGTCGACAATGGGGAGGATCATAATCAATGGCGCGCCTGGTTTGACAGTCTGCGCGGCATTATCGATGTTATTCCGGCAGCACCGCTGCTGGGGAATCATGAAACCTATGATTTGAATTGGAAGGTTCGCATGCCCGAGGCGTACCTGCAATTGTTTTCTTTGCCGGAAAATGATTCCTCTGTGCGGCGTAATCAGTATTATTCCTTTGACTATGGACCGGTTCATTTTATCGTTTTAAATACACAGACGGAAGAAATGGAACCCTTGCAGCCGGGGCTGCTGGCTGAGCAGCAAAAATGGTTTGCTGCCGATGTGGAAAAAACCGATAAACTGTGGAAGGTTGTCCTGCTACATAAGGACGTCCTGACCTATGAGATTAAAAATCGCAGTGATCGCAAGGCGGGGATTTCTGATGTCGGAAGATCCTGGATGCCGCTATTTGATCAATATGGTATTGATGCCGTATTGACGGCGCATCTTCATACCTATCGTCGTCGAGATCATCTGTATGATTTTAAGCCTGATAGTCGTGGCCCGCTGTATATCCTCACCGGAGTTGCGGGAAATGTCCGGTATCCGAATCTGTGGGTGAATCATCCGTTTGACAAGGCAGTTGCTCCGCAGCCGGAAACGGATAATTACATGACGCTGGAGGCGGATGCTCATGCGCTGAAATTGTCCGCTTTTTTGCCCTCGGGGGAACAGCTCGATCAGGTAGAATTGCATAAAGACGAATAGTCAGAGGGCAGCTGCGGGCTAGGGAAAAGGAAACAAAGGAAATGAATCTGAAATATGAATGTGGCTAATGTGAATAAGAAAAAAAGATGGCGCTGGTTTATAGTATTTCTAGGCGTGA
Organism: Selenomonadaceae bacterium; assembly: GCA_963678095.2. Classification (GTDB taxonomy): domain Bacteria; phylum Bacillota; class Negativicutes; order Selenomonadales; family Selenomonadaceae. Next base: position 612,131 of record CAXXXP010000001.1, read on the forward strand.
TGGCAGTTATTATCAATGGAATCGGCTTTTTTTTAGGCGATTTTTTATATCGGGAAACCCGGGACCTTCAGGCACATATACGGGCAGGGAATGCCGGACCGGCGGAGCCGCTGCTGAAACAGGGCCTACAGGATAAAGCCTGGGAAGACGTCACGGTGCCCTCGCGCTTTGGCTATTCCTTGCGCGGGACCTATATTAAAAATCCTCGGGAGACCGACAAAACCATTATCTTTTTGCATGGTTTTGGGGAGAACCGTGCAGCTGGGATTAATTATTTGGATATTTATTTATCGGCCGGATTTAATGTGTTGCTTGTTGATTCGCGGGCTCATGGAGAGAGCGGGGGCAGTACGGTTACCTGGGGCTATTATGAGAAATATGATGTTGATACCTGGATAGACTGGCTGTCAGAACGTTTCCCGGCCGGAGAAATTGGAATTCATGGGCGTTCGATGGGCGCGGCTACAGCCCTGATGCACGCTGAAATGGATGAAAATAAAAAGCGAGTGGCATTTTATATTGCCGACAGTGCTTATGCGGATTTTGAATCCTTACTGCTGCTGCAGGCGAAAGAATATATTTCGGCAACAGCCTGGGCGGATCTTTTACTGAAATATGCAGATGCAGCGGCTTATTGGCATGAACGGTATATGTTTTCCCAGATTTCTCCTGTTAGGTCAGTAAGCCGGGTTACAACCCCAGTGCTGTATCTTCATGGGCAGGAAGATTCATTGATACCGGTGGCTATGGCCGAAAAACTTTATCAAGCCACAAAGGGACCAAAAGAGCTGCATGTGTTTTTGCAAACGCAGCATGCGGCGGGAATATTTCATGACCGTGCCGGTTATGAGAAAACTGTGCGCGAATTTATTCGCATTTCCGAGCAGCAAAATGCTACGCGGCATATGGATTGAAAATTTGCGAGGAGGCATGGTATATGCATCAGGATAAAACTTCTGGCAATAAAAATAAGCATATAGGCAGAGTGCTTAAAAATACAGGCGCCTTAGCAGCTATCGGGACGGGGGTGCTGCTGCTGCTTTTGCAGTTTGGGACTTGTGAAGACCAGAAACATCAGGCAGACTATGCCCAGCTGGCCCAAGAGGTTGTAGAAGAAAGTCTGCTGCCAGGGCAAAACTAATCTATAATAATGCTTGACAGCTATAGTTATAGAGACCTTTTTCAGCAAGCGTGTTGACAAGCGGCGGGGATCGTAGTATTCTTTATAAGAATTAAATAGTTCCGGTAGGTAAGGCTACCACAGGGATATGGATTGCTGCCGCAAAGTGGTGGAGACACCATGCGCTGGTTTGAACAGGCGATATCGAAAAACAAGGTATCATCTAATGCAATTTCACCGCCCTGTGAGGCTAAAGCTCAGACGGTGGTGGTGCCTGTTATTTCAGGTGCTGTATGTAGGCGGGTATTCCCCACACCATGGTTTGACTTTGGTGTGGGTTTTTTATTGCCTTATATATGAAGGACTATTACAAGGAGAGGTGAGGAAAATGGACGCAGGCAGTAGTAGCGGTGCAGGACCCCGAAGGCGGTATAAGGACGGAAAAGTTGGCTGCTGTAGCATCCATTTTTCGGCCTTACATCGCGAAATATAATATGGTGTGGTCTTGTGCCTTTAGCAGGTATTATTCCGAAGAATGATAGTAATTGAGCCGTCGATGACGCTTCAGTTGCTGAATAAGGAGGTACGCTTTATGGCAGAGATGCAGGTTTTGGGTGAATTTTATTTCAGCCGTTTATTAGGAACGCCTATTTATGATGCTACTGGCAAAAAAATAGGGAAAATACGAGATATGGCCATACGCTGGCAGAGTTCTTATCCCCGGATTGTGGGAATAAAGTACAGAAAGAGCATGCAGCAGTTGATTGCAGTTGATCAGATTGCCCGTTGTGATTATCGTGAGGTTCGGCTGAAAACGGATTTTTCGACAGAGAAAAATATTGTATTGCATGAGCATGATATCTATATCAGCAAATGGCTACTCGACAAACAGATTATTGACCTGAAGGGCTCGAAGCTTGTTCGCGTCAACGATATAATTTTATCCTGGGTACAGCAGCAAAACATACAGCATATGACGCTGGTTGCTGTTGACATCGGCATAAAGGGACTGTTTCGCCGCCTTGGCCTGGAGTTTTTGGTCGGACATTGTCAAAGCAATTTAGTGGATTTACAGGATGTAAATCCTCTGGAAAATTGGAATTCTTATTTGCAGTTGAAGCATGAGAAACAGCAGATCAGTCAGCTGCATCCGGCTGATATCGCTGATCTTTTGGAAGATATGGACTATAAAACCAGAGCGGGATTTATAGAGAATTTGAATGATCAGCAGGCCGCGGATGCCTTGATTGAAATGGACCTTGATTCTCAGGTAGAGATCATTGAACAAATGGACGAACAGCGGGCGTCGGATCTGCTGGAAGAAATGCCGCCAGATGAAGCTGCGGATATTTTGGTGGAAATGGATGCTGAAAAGTCAGAAGAACTGCTTAAACTCATGGAAGCAGAGGATGCAGAAGAAGTCCGGGAACTCATGCGCTATGAAGACGGAACGGCCGGGGCGATGATGACCACAGAATACATTGCCTTTCCGGCGGAATATACGGTGGCAACGGTTATCGAACGATTGCGAGAGTTGGCGCCGGAAGCAGAAACGATATATTATTTATATGTTGTCGACGAAGGCGAGATCCTGCAAGGGGTTTTGTCCTTGCGGGAACTGATTATTGCGGCGCCGGATCGAGTGCTGCGCGATCTTATGCATACAAAAGTCATGACCGCTGCGCCGGAAACAGAAGATCAAGAGGTGGCGCAGCTTATCAATAAATATGGCCTTTTGGCAGTGCCTGTCGTTGATGAACAAGGCGTTATTCTAGGGATTGTGACAGTAGATGATGTTATTGAATTATTGCTGCCGGAAGAAGACCGGATGGATCTTCATTCATGGTTTGCGCTTAGCAGATGGAGGGGCAGACGATGAAGAATATGCGTACACGCATGAGCGTGTTTTTTGCTGTAATGGGACCAGGCGTTATTACGGCGTTTGCTGATAATGATGCTGGCGGAATTGCCACCTATGCCGCCGCTGGGGCAACCTATGGGTATGATTTATTATTTACGTTGCTGATCAGTACGGTTTGTTTGGCGGTGGCGCAGGAAATTTCTGCCCGAACCGGTGCGGTAACCGGACGGGGATTGTCGGATTTGATTCGGGAATCCTTTGGCGTTAAGTGGACGTTGTTTGCTATGGTGGTTTTATTGATTGCCAATATAGGGACCACCGCCTCTGAATTTTCCGGGATAGCGACTAGCTTTGAGATGTTTGGTGTTCACAAGCTGGTGGCTGTGCCAATCATGGCCTTGGTCGTATGGTGGTCTGTCCTGAAAGGAAATTATTCCCGGATTGAAAAAGTGTTTTTTGTCTTATGTGCTACTTTTTTAAGTTATATTATTTCTGGTATTATTATCAATCCTCCCTGGGAAGAAGTTTTGCTTATTTCCGTGACACCTACGTTTCACAGTGATGCGGCTTTTTTGATGATGGCCATTGGAATCATTGGAACGACGATCACTCCGTGGGGCCAGTTTTATATACAGGCAGCCGTTGTGGATAAGGGAATAACGGCAAAGGATTATAAATATACTTTTTTTGATGTCATGCTGGGAGCCTTTTTCACTTGGCTTATCGCGTTTTTTGTCATCGTGGCTACGGCGGCGGTACTGTATACGAATCATATCGAGATTGAAACAGTCAAGGATGCAGCCGTGGCCCTTGAGCCACTGGCAGGAAAATATGCCAGCGTGCTGTTTTCTTTTGGCTTATTGGGAGCCTCGATGTTGGCTGCATTTGTTCTGCCGCTAAGCAGTGCCTATGCCGTTTGTGAGGCGTTTGGTTTTGAGAGTGGTGTCAGTAAAAAGCCGAAGGAAGCGCCGGTGTTTTTTGGCGTATATACGGTGATTATTTTACTCGGAGCAGGAATTGCATTGTGGCCTAATATATCTCTGACGAATGTTATGCTGGCCTCTCAGGTAGTCAATGGAGTATTGCTGCCGCCAATTTTGATTTTTATGGTTTTGATTGCCAATAATCAATCAATTATGGGGAAATACAAGAATTCTAGCTGGTATAATGTTGTTGCCTGGCTGTTTACTGGCCTTCTGATTGTGCTGACACTTATGCTATTGCTGTCATCGGTTGCACCGGCACTAATGGATACAGTGATGGCAGGTCTTGGCCTTTAATGAATAGGGTTGATGTTTTAAAAAGTGCGGTCTCTAAAAAGAGGCCGCTCTTTTTATTTTATGATGGAAAAAATGTGTTGACTTCGACCGCACTCCAGGGAGTAGTATATAAAAAAAGCTAGAGGAGAGTGGAATTATGAGTAAAAACATCTTGATTTTATCGGGGAGCCCGCGCAAGGGTGGAAACTCGGACTTACTGTGTGATCAGTTCTTGGCAGGAGCTATCGAAGCCGGACATAACGGAGAAAAGATTTTTCTGCAGGACAAGGGGCTTCATTATTGCGTAGCCTGTGATGCCTGTCGCAGTCAGGGGTTGTGCTGGCAAAAAGATGATATGGCAGCGATTCTCGAGAAAATCATTGCGGCCGATGTGCTGGTTCTGGCGTCGCCGGTTTATTTTTACACGATTGATGCCCAGATGAAAACCTTGATTGACCGCTGCGTAGCTCGTTATACCGAAATTGTCAACAAAGAGTTATATTATATAATTACGGCAGCTGACACGTCCCTGGCTAGAATGGAACGTACAGTGGAATGTTTCCGCGGCTTTGCCGACTGCCTTGACGGTGCTGTGGAAAAAGGTGTTGTCTATGGTGTCGGTGCGTGGAAAAAAGGCGATGTCCGGCAGACGACGGCCTTTCAGGCCGCGTGGAATATGGGAAAAAATGTATAAGGGGGAGAACGGTGCCGGGGATAAAAACGGGAAGTGAAAGGAACGGCTACCTGGCGTTATAGCGGATTTTTGGCCGCTGAGAAAGAAAAAGATTTCACAAGCTCTTACATATATTGACAACTTATACTACGAAGAGTAAAATCGGTTTACTAGAAGGCAGCGTCTTGTTTGTCAGGCAGACGCTGTTTTTTTGTACCTGTTTATAGATGAAGGTCCGAGAAACGAAAGATAGGAGTTTTTTTATGCATGGCGGAAAGATAGAAGAAGTGTTGACCGAGGAATGGGAAGAAAAAATAGAGGCAATTCTTGCGGAGTATACATACCAACGAACGCATTTAGTAGCGATTTTGCTGGCAGTACAGGCGGTGGTGCCGCGGCATTATATTTCGGAACCCGTCGCTTATTATCTGGCGGAGAAATTAAATCTGCGGATTTCTGAGATTTATGACTGCATCACCTTTTATGCGGCCATTCATGATCAGCCGCGGGCGGCCTATCCGTTGGAGCTTTGCCACAGCATTGTCTGCCGGGTTAACGAGAGTGATAATTTGTTGGCCGAGCTCAAGGCACTGTTGGGAGTCGAACTGGGCGAAGTGACGCCGGATGGGCGGTTTGTGCTTGAAGCCGTATCTTGTTTTGGGGCCTGCGATCAGGCGCCGGCGCTCAGAGTCAATGGCAAGGTTTATGGAAATCTCGACAGCCGGGAGAAAATTGCGACGCTGCTTAACTCCTTGTCGGCGGAGGTGCTGGGATGAAAAATATGGTTTCATTTATGACTAAAAATTTTAATCGCTATGATGTGAGTTCTCTGGCGGCTTATGAGGCCATCGGAGGTATGAAAGCCTTAAAAAAAGCCCTTGCTATGGATGGAGAGGATATTGCGGCGCTGCTTACGGAAGCACAGATAAAGGGGCGCGGCGGAGCAGCCTATCCGATGGGAAAAAAATGGTCTCAGGCTAAAATGGTGAAGGCGAAGCAAAAAGTAGTGATCTGCAATGCAGATGAGGGGGAACCTTGTACTTTTAAAGACCGTACGCTGCTGGAGAAAGATCCGTTCAACCTACTGGAAGGCATGATTATTGCCGGTTATGCCGTCGAGGCGCAGCAGGGGTATATTTATCTGCGCGAAGAATATTCCCATCTGCGACCGCGGCTACTACAGGCAATCGGACAATTGGAAGCAGCGGGTTTTCTGGGAAGTGATATTCTGGGAAAAAAGGGTTTTGATTACAAGATACATGTTGCCACCGGAGCAGGTGCCTATGTCTGTGGCGAAGGTACGGCGCTGGTGGAATCCATTGAGGGGAAAAGCGGCCGGCCGCGCATGAAGCCACCTTATATCAAGCAGTGCGGGCTCTACAATTATCCGACCTGTGTCCAAAATGTAGAAAGCTTGTCACTTGTTGCTCCGATCTTGAATGATGATAAAAAAGTCTATCATACTTACACGGTGGAGGGCGATCATGGCTCGATGGGAACAAAACTTGTCAGCGTTGCCGGCAATGTCAAAAATCCGGGAGTGTTTGAGATTCCGTTCGGAGTCACGGTCCGTGAAATTATTTATGGATTGGCCGGTGGGATGGCCCAGGATGAAAAGCTCAATTTTATCCAGTTTGGCGGAGCTTCTGGGAAAATTGCCAAGGGAGATATTCTCGACACGCCGTATTCTTATAAACATCTGACAAAAGCTGGTGTAGGTGTGGGATCAGGAGCTATTCTGGTTGTCGATCAACGGACAAGCATCTTGGAGTTTCTGCTGATAACACAGGAGTTTTTCAGCCAGGAAAGCTGCGGACAATGTGCGCCCTGCCGTGAGGGCAATCGACAGATAAAGAGTATTTTGCAAAAAATTAAAACACAGCAGCATAGCAAAGCAGATGTGGAACAGCTGCGCTCGATTGCCGCAATTATGGCGGCGACGTCACTATGTGGTCTTGGTCAGGCATCGCAAAGTGCACTTTTATGCGCGCTGGATCTATTTGCCGATGCTTTTGAAGTAAAGGGTAAGTGAGGGATTGGCAGTGAATAAAATAAATATAAAAATTAATGGCATGGATCTGCAGGTAGAGCCGGGAACAAGAATTATTGAGGCGGCCAAGCAGCTGCATATAGATATTCCCCACTTATGTTATCATCCGGATCAGCGAATTAAGGCATTGTGCCGGGTCTGTTCGGTTGAAGTTGCCGGCAGCAGTAAGATGTCGGCAGCCTGTTCGACGCAGGTGTGGGATGGTATGGAAATTTACACGAATACGGAAAAAGTATATCATACACAAAAAGGCATTTTGGAAATGATTCTGGCTAATCATAACCAGGATTGCCTGGCCTGCGATCGCAATGGGAGTTGTGAACTGCAGGCCCTGGCCGAGCGGTTTGGCATAAGGCAGCAAGGACTTGCCCGTACAATCGATCCTGTTGACAGTGAGGATGAAAATCCTTGTCTGATTCGTGATGCCTCTAAGTGTATAAAATGCGGCCGCTGCGAAAAGGTTTGCCGGGATGTGCAGGGGGTCAGCGCCTTGACGGCTGCCGGCCGGTCGGAAGGTTTTTCCTTTACCACGGCATATCATAAGCCTCTCGAGCAAACAGACTGTGTGCTTTGCGGTCAGTGCGCGGCCTATTGTCCGGTCGGAGCAATTTCAATCAAGGATGACACTGAAGCGTTCCTTACGCTTTTGCGTGATCCGGTGAAAAAGGTGGTAGTTCAGCTCGCGCCAGCCGTGCGCGTGGGGCTGGGTGAGGCGTTTGGTTTTGAAGCCGGGGCGGCTGTCACCGGGAAAATTGTAGCTGCCCTAAAATATTTGGGGGCGGATGCTGTTTTTGATACGGTATTTGCAGCTGATATGACGATTATGGAAGAAGGGCAGGAACTGCTGACCCGGATTAAAACAGGCGGAACTTTGCCGATGATAACGTCCTGCTGTCCCGGCTGGATCAATTATGCAGAAAAGCATTACGGGGATTTATTGGGGCATGTGTCGACAACGAAATCACCGCAGCAGATTTTTGGCGCGTTGGCAAAATCATATTATTGTCACAGCCGGCAGTGGGAGCCGCAAACCCTGGCAACGGTATCGATTATGCCGTGTGTCACGAAGAAGTATGAGGCCGCAAGGCCGGAGATGGAGAAGGGCGGCATACGCGATGTGGATCTTGTACTGACAACGCAGGAGCTGGTAAGGGTGATAAAACGGGCTGGGCTCGATTTTTCGCAATTGCCGGATCTTCCCTTTGATCAGCCCCTTGGCAAGGGCAGCGGTGCCGGGGTTATTTTCGGGGCGAGTGGCGGTGTTATGGAAGCCGCTTTGCGCAGTGTATATGCCTTGGCGGAAAAAAGAGAGCTGGAACAGCTTGATTTTACGGAGGTTCGCGGCTGGCAGGGGATTAAGGAAACTACGCTTGAGCTAAAAGGGATGCGGCTGCGGGCGGCGGTAGTTCATGGTCTGGCCAATGCGAAAGCGATTATGGAGCAGATTCAGTCGGGAACTTGCCGCTATGCGTTTATTGAAGTCATGGCTTGTCCGGGTGGCTGTATCGGCGGTAGCGGCCAGCCGCGCACTGCCGCTCGTGAATACAAGACTTTGCGGCAACAGACACTTTACACGCTTGATCAACAAAATCCGATTAGAAAAGCCCATGAAAATCCCGAGGTCGAGCTGGTATATAAGAAGTTTTTGGGCGCGCCGCTCGGTGAATTATCGCATGAGCTGCTGCATACAGCCTATGCAGCCCGGGACGCAAAAAGTGGCAAAACGATATGTGAATAAGAGGCAATCAGCGCCGCTATACAGTAAAAGTAAAATTTGTCCTTGACATATTGGCTGCGACTTGTTATTATATACAACGTAGTCAGCGAATGGCAGTTTCGCGCTGAATAGCTAAATAAAGACTCACTAGCTCAACTGGCAGAGCAACTGACTCTTAATCAGTAGGTTCACGGTTCGATTCCGTGGTGGGTCACCAGTAAATTCAAGCTTCACAGATTTATCTGTGGAGCTTTTGTTTTTATAATATGGTTATGCAGAAATCTACCGGCGATGAATAGATAAGATGCAGGGGCATTAAAAATTCTTTTCAGGGGAAGAAGAAATGTGTAGAAAAAGATTTAATAGTAATTTTGCTAGTCTTTCCGGTACATTATCATAAAAAATAACAAAATATTTTAGGGGGCATGAGGCTGAAAATGGTAGATTCGAGATGCTGGTAACTTTAACGGGGGAGAAAAATAAATCTAAAAGGAGCGATTCTGTTTGAAAGCATGGATTGTTTTTATGTTGATCGTAATAGCAGGCATAATTTCGAATGTAGTTGGAAAATATAACTCCCGAGGGGGAGAAATCTTGGGAATGGCGATGGTTCAACCCTTGCTATTGTTTTTACTTTTGATTGTGGGGGTAGCGTTATATCAGGTATGTTGTAAATTTTTTCGGTTAGACAAACAAAAAGCATCAAATTGCAATGATGGGGAGTGCCCGCTTATTCCTGAAGAGAAGAAGGATATTTTTTTTGAAAGAAACATAATAAGCAAGGATTTGATAAAGTATAAATTTTTCAATAGACTTTGTAACGAGCAGAAAGCAATGCTTTGGAATGCCAGTTGTACTTTGATCCAGGGAAAAATCCACTCTATTGTACTTTATGCGGATGATACCGATGCGGAAGAGGTTGTTCAAATTAAGGCGGCGGGCAGTGGAGGAGAATACCTCGTCATGAAAAGAAATTTGCCTGCTGGTTGTATAAAAATCACTGACAAGATTCTGCAATATATTCAGACGGATAATAAAAAGACATATTCAGCAAATTTTGAATCTGAGGCTGATGAAGGGCTGGGGTCAGCGAGCGATTGGCTGTTGACGTTATTTACCTTAGATATACAGAATAGTCAGAGTATTTATAATTATTTTTCCTTGCAGGTCGATAATAATGAAATAGTAGGACGCATCGATACTTGTTTGAAAAATGTAGATTTAACTGCGGATGCAAATAATCAATTTGATGTAAGAATCGCAGGGCTGCTTGCGATATTTATTGATATTGATAATGTAGGAACGATATAAGCAATTGACTACTTGTTAAAATAGGAGGGAACCTCCTGGTTTTATACTCTGTTGTAAATATAGCAATAGAAGACGGGCAAGCATATAAGCGCTAAAAGCATGGTGAATACAGTCTCTGTAAGATAAGTTGGTATCCATAAAATACTAGATAAACTGATTTTTAAAGTGTAGGCTTATCAAATTAACAGTGGGGGCTTCCTATCGGGGAAGCCTTTTTTGTCGTCGCTACAAGAGGTAAATAAATAAGCGAAGATCCAAACGACGAAAAAGACAGGCGCTGCCTGTCTTTTGTAAGAAATGATTTTAGTTTTTTGCTGCCTTAACGTATTCAATCGCCTCTTTGCCAGTGATGTGCTCAACGTCGATGGCTAAGATATAAGACTGCGTGCAGCCGGTTATTTCTTTGTGCCGGGCTTCTTCCGGCAGATCGCCGGCGTATTTTTCAACTAAGGCCGTAAATGCCTCCAGCCATTCATCGCTCTCTACAAGCCTGGCTTTGCCAAAGGCGATAACACTGCGAAAATATGTTGTGTATTCTTCACTTACAATCTGATCCTCATCGACTACCGAAAAAGAAACTTTGGGGTTTTTGCCAATAGCGTCAATCTTATGGCCGGCTTTGGCGGAATGAAAATAAATCTTGTCCTTGAAATACACATAACTGAGCGGGACTGCATAGGGGTAATCGTCATCGCCTAGACATGCAAGGATCCCACTTGAACCTCGTTTCATTACAGCGGTGGTAGCTTCAAAGGATAATAATTGTTTGGAACGACGCATTTTTCTAAACATGGAGAAAGCCTCTCTTTCTAAATTTAAGCTATTAATTTTAAACCGATGACAGAACCGATCACCATCAAAATGGCAAGAACTCGTGCTGGATTTCTAGGTTCATTATATAACATGATACCGGCTAAAGCTCCTCCGGCAGTGCCGATGCCGGTCCAAACGGCATAAGCTGTTCCCATGGGCAGCGTCTTCATGGCAATGGATAAAAAGAAAAAACTTAGGGAAAAACTTGTTGTCAGAAGCATATAGGATTTCCTGCTGTGTGTGCTTTTTACCTTGCTGATCAGGATGACGCCAACCATCTCGAATAACCCTGCAAGTATAAGTGTCAGCCAGTCCATTTATATCACCTCCTTTTTTGGGGGCTGGTCGAGCCGTTTAAGCCAAATAACGCCAAGCAGTAAGAGGCCGAGTAGGAGACACTTGCTCAAAACAATCGGGGCGGAAAACAAAAGGATGTCTGCCAGTACCGTGAAAGTTGTTCCCAGTCCGACAAAGACCGCATATACAGTGCCTACCGCAAGACGGTATCCGGCCCTAAGCAGCAAATAGAAACTGATGATGATGGCGATTAAGGTCAAGAAATATTCGCCTGCAGTGTCTGCATGTTTTAACCCGATAACCCAGCCGGCCTCAACGAAAGCGGCCAGAACAACAGATAACCAAAGCTTGCGCGTGATAAAATACCTCCCTTGTAAAAATATAAACACAGACAAAAAGCCTGAGAAAATAAACTGCTGTATAGCAGCTATTCTCCCAGGCTTTTATCCTTCCGTGTGACAGTCTAACGACTGCTGTTTTCTCTTGGACCAGACCAGTAAACTGCGGAACCCTAGAAAACAAATCATTCTATTTGCTTATATTATACACAATCAGTAAATCGTGTCAAGCTGGCACTGATTTCAAATAGAACTTTTTATATATTATTTTTCTGAATGGCATATGAATTGTTTTTAAGTTTTTTGCATTAAAAAAGGAAGCGCCTAATAAATTTTATTGTGCCGTTTCCTTTTATGTCGATTAATAAATATGATATTTTTTCCAGGGGATTTGATCGAGCCGGATGGTTTTGAGGAATTCTACGATGTCCTGCCTGCCGTAATAATGAGGCTGGCCTTGTCGGTCCTGCGAAACGAGAATAATCGGCATATTGGGGAAATAGGGAATCAGTTCATGCCGTAATTGAACTGTTCGACTGGTATACTGTGTGATCTGTGGCTTTACGGCAACGATGGCAAAGGTAACGCCCTGTTCGATAATGACGGCTCCATGGAGTAGCATAGTGGTTCACCTGCAATGTTCTTGTTTTACTTAGGATTCTAACAGATTCTGGTGAATCAGGCAAATATATAGGCGAAAAGTTTTCTTGTATTTGATATTGCAAGAACACTTGTTCTGTGATAATATAAAGAACATAAGTTCTGTGTATTATTAATAATTTGCTGAGGGGTGTTTTTATGAAAATCGGAACAGGCATTTTACTCGTGGTTTTCTTAATAGCGTTAGCTCCGCTTCATTTATCGAATGCATATCTGCGGGCGGATCGTTTTGATACGGTGGTAGTCAAGCAGGGCGAAAGTGTATGGGCCATCGCAGAAAAATACGCGGGGGAAAACAAACAGGTAAAGGAGCTGGCAGCAGCAATTCATGAGGTAAATTCACTTGACAGTGAAGGCCGGGTGATCCCGGGACAGGTGATAAAGGTTCCGGTGCTGGCAGAACTCCATAAATAGTGAAAATGAGAAAAAACCATTGACAGAAAATCGGTTTAAGCCTATACTGAGGTATATTAAAAGTGATGCGGAAGACATGATGATAGAGTGACTGTTTTTCAGAGAGAGATGTATTGCTGGGAGCATCTTAGACGGAGCCTATGATTACCACTTTCAAACTGCAGGCTGAATGAAGTAGGCTGCGCCGGAGAATTCTCCGTTATCAAGCTTGAGTTGGCCGCTTTGGCGGCAAACAGGGTGGAACCGCGAAGCAAAGCCTCGTCCCTATGGGATGGAGGCTTTTTTTATTTGAAAAAGGGGGTTTTTGTTTTGATTCAGGTAACTTTGAAAGATGGTGCTGTCCGTGAGGCAGCGCAGGGAATGACAATTTTGGAATTTGTGAAAGGTTTGAGCAACAGCCTGGCAAAAAAAGTGCTGGCGGCAAAAGTTGATGGCGTGACCAAAGATTTGACGTCGGTGATTGATAAAGATTGCAAAATTGACTTTTTGACGGGGGAAGATGCTGGCGGACTGTGGGCACTGCGTCATACGGCCTCGCATATTCTGGCCCAGGCAGTAAAACGTCTTTATAAGGACAGCAATGTAAAATTGGCAATCGGGCCAGCAATTGACAATGGCTTCTATTATGATTTTGACATGGACCGTCAGCTGACGGCTGATGATCTTGTGAAAATTGAAAAAGAGATGGAGAAAATTGTTAAGGAAAACCTTTCGTTGGTTCGCCGCGAACTGAGTCGCAGCGATGCTTTGGCGATGTTTACGGAAAAAGGCGAAAGCTATAAGGTCGAATTGATCAATGATCTGCCGGAAGATGCCGTGATTTCACTGTATGAACAAGGAGACTTTACGGACCTTTGCGCCGGCCCGCACGTTATAAGCACAGGCAAGGTCAAGGCGATAAAACTGCAGAGCGTCGCCGGGGCTTACTGGCGAGGCAGTGAAAAGAACAAAATGCTTCAGCGCGTTTATGGCACGGCCTTTGAAAAAAAAGCGGATCTTGATGCTTATCTTACATTGCTGGAGGAAGCCGCCAAGCGTGATCATCGCAAATTGGGCAAGGAACTTGATTTATTCAGCCTGCAGGAAGAAGGCCCGGGCTTCCCGTTCTTTCATCCTAATGGCATGGTCATTCGCAATGAGTTGATCAATTACTGGCGGGAAATTCATCGGCAGTTTGGTTATCAGGAAATCCAGACACCGATGATTTTGAACCGAAAACTGTGGGAGCAGTCCGGGCATTGGGACCATTACCAGGAAAATATGTACTTTACGAAGATTGATGAGGAAGATTATGCGATTAAGCCGATGAACTGCCCGGGTGGGATTCTCGTTTACCGTACGCATCAGCACAGCTATCGTGATTTGCCGCTGCGCATGGGCGAACTCGGCTTGGTCCATCGCCATGAACTTTCCGGTGCACTTCACGGCCTGATGCGCGTGCGCAATTTCACGCAGGATGATGCGCATATCTTTATGCTGCCAAACCAGATAGAGGAAGAGATCCAAAAGGTTATCGATCTGTTTGACCGTGTGTACAGTACCTTTGGCCTTGAGTACCATGCGGAACTCAGCACGCGTCCGGAAGATTCGATGGGCTCGGATGATATTTGGGAAATGGCTACGACGGCACTGCGCAACGCACTGGATCATCGCGGCTTGAAATATGTCGTCAATGAAGGCGACGGCGCCTTTTATGGCCCGAAAATTGACTTCCACCTCAAGGATTCCATTGGCCGGACTTGGCAGTGTGGCACAATTCAGCTCGACATGCTGATGCCGGAGAAATTTGATCTGACATATGTCGGGGAGGATGGTCAGAAGCATCGTCCGGTTATGATTCACCGCGTCGTGTACGGCAGCATTGAACGGTTTATTGGTATTTTGATTGAGAACTATGCGGGGGCCTTCCCGGTCTGGCTGGCACCGGTTCAGGTCAGAATTCTGCCGATTACAGATAAGCATGCCGAGTATGCCTATGAGCTTAAACGCCAGATGTTTGACCTTGGAATTCGGGTGGAAGTCGATGATCGCAATGAAAAAGTCGGCTATAAAATCCGCGAAAGCCAGATCAAAAAAGTACCATATGTGCTTGTTGTCGGCGATCAGGAAGTTGAAAATGGACAGGTTGCAGTCCGCAAGTATGGCGAACAAAACAGTGTTGTGATGACGGGTGCTGATTTTATTAAAGAAGTACAGGAAAAAGTCGCAACAAAAGCATAAAAATAGATTGACACCTAAAATCCAATGTGTTATTCTAATATAGTAATTTAAGCAGAGGCCACCGCTTCTCACCAACTGATACATTGTCAGTTTGGTTTGATCTTTCCAGATTGTTTGGTATTTCAGGGTGGCTGCGAGCCGCCCTTTTTTATTTTTCAACAAGTATATATTAGGAGGTGGGTTTCTATTAGTAAAGAAACATTAAGAATTAATGACGATATTCGCGTTCGCGAAGTCCGTGTGACGAGCTCTACCGGTGAACAGCTGGGAGTCATGACTACACGTGAGGCTTTGCAGTTGGCGGAAGAACAGCATCTGGATCTGGTTGAGGTTGCGCCGAAGGCAAAACCGCCGGTGTGCCGTATTATGGATTTTGGCCGCTACAGATATGAACAGCAAAAACGCGATAAAGAGGCGAAAAAGAAACAAAAAGTCATTACACTCAAAGAAGTGAAGTTTCGCCCGAATATTGAAGATCACGATTTTAACGTCAAGTTGAAGAATGCTCTTCGCTTTGTCCAAGAAGGAAACAAGGTTAAAGTTACCATTATGTTCCGCGGAAGAGAAATGTCTCATCAGGAATTGGGCAGGGAAGTATTGCTGAGAGTGGCAGCTGAGTTGAAAGACTTGGTTACCGTCGAACGCGATCCGAAACTTGAAGGTAAAAATATGATAATGATTTTAGCACCAAAGGCGCAAATTAAAGGAGGAAATAGCAATGCCAAAGATTAAAACACGCAGAGCTGCAGCAAAAAGATTCACAGTAACTGGTAGTGGTGAATTTAACCGCAACAAAGCTTTCAAAAGCCATATTTTAGAAAAGAAATCTCCAAAACGCAAACGCAACCTGCGTAAAGCAGCTATGGTTGCTACGGCAGATCATAAACGCGTAAGCAAAATGCTTCCGTACGCTTAAAAATAAAAGACAATTAGGGGGAACGAACCATGCCAAGAGTTAAAAAAGGCGTGACAGCACATAGACGTCATAAGAAAATTTTAAAATTAGCCAAAGGTTACAGAGGCGCAAAGAGCAAACAGTTCAAAAAAGCTAATGAAACCGTAATGAAAGGTCTTTACTATGCTCGTCGTGACCGTCGTGCGAAAAAAGGCCAATTCCGTAAATTGTGGATTGCCCGCATCAATGCAGCAGCTCGCATCAATGGAATGTCCTACAGCCGTTTGATCAGTGGTCTTACCAAGGCTGGCGTTGAAGTCAACCGCAAAATGATGGCTGATCTCGCTGTAACAGATGCTAAAGCATTTGCACAGCTTGTAGAAGTTGCAAAAGAACAGTTGAAATAAGAATTGTTAGAAGAGGCTGCGTTGGCAGCCTCTTTTTTTAACCGCAGAATCATTTGTTTTTTACTGTGAAATAGAGGATTTGCCGGGATATATCTTGTATTTTTTAGTAAAAGACGTATTAGCAGATAAGAAGAGAGGAAGCTGTCTAAATGAGTACAAAAAAAGAGAACCGACAGTTTGCGATTATTGGATTGGGCCGTTTTGGCAGCAATATGGCCAAAGCGCTTTATAAAATGGGGTATGAGGTACTTGCTGTCGATAAAAACATGCAGAAGGTACAGGACTTTAGCAATGAAGTTACGCATGTTGTACAGGCTGATACGACCGATGAAAATGCCTTACGGGCTTTGGGAATATTGAATTTTGATGTTGTGGTCGTTGCAATTGGAGAAGATCTGCAGGCCAATGTTTTGACGACGCTGCAGCTTAAGGAGATCGGAGCTCCTTATATTGTATCCATTGCCCGCAACTCACTACAAAGCAAATTATTGGAGAAAATAGGGGCTAACCGGGTTGTTTCCCCGGAACGTGATATGGCCCGGCGGGTTGCGTATAATCTGGCATCGACGAATGTCATGGATTATATTGAACTTTCACCACAATTTAGCATTGTGGAAATTACAATTCCTAAGCCATTTTTGAATAAGACGCTGGCAGAAACGGATATTCGAGCCAGATATGGCATCAATGTGGTAGCCATCAAGCGCGGGGATAATCTGCTTATATCACCCCAGCCGACGGAACGCATGCAGCAGGGGGATATTGCGATTGTTGTTGGCAGTAATGAGGGAATCAACAGCTTGGAGGCATTGAAATAATGGAAGTGATTGCTAGTAGTGCCAATAAAAAAATTAAACTTGTGGCAAGCCTGAAACAAAAGAAGCACCGGGATGCTGAAGGACTTTTTGTTGCGGAGGGTATCCGGCTTACAGAAGCTGCTGTAGAGGCTAAATGGCCCTGTCGTTTCGGCCTTTGTACGGCGGCTGCGGCTAAGAATGAACGCGTGAAAACTCTTTTGACTCAGCTTGAAACGCGGCAGTGTCCGGTATTTGAGGTCCCGGAAGAAATTTATAATAAAATCAGCGATACGCAGCAGCCACAGGGTTTTTTACTTGTGCTTGAAACCGGTACCCCGTTGCTGTCCTCGGTTATTAGCGAAGCAGGGGCATCCTTTATTTTAGTGCTTGACCAATTGCAGGATCCGGGAAATGTCGGCACCATCATTCGGACGGCTGATGCCGCCGGCTGCAGTGGCATCATTGTGCTGGAAAATTCAGCAGATATTTATGCTGGGAAAACGGTTCGGGCCACTATGGGCTCGTTGTTTCATCTGCCGGTAATTACCGGCGTTCGGCAGGAAGAAGTGATCGATTTTTTGGCGCAGCACAAAATTTCTTTGCTCGCAACCGCCCTGGATGCACAGGCGCAGCCGTATTTTTCACTTGATTTTACGGTGCCGGTCGCACTTGTTCTGGGCAATGAAGGTGCAGGCGTTTCCCCGCAGTTGCTGGATAAGGCTGGCCAAAAAGTATTTATTCCGATGGCAGGGCGATCGGAATCACTCAATGTGGCGACGGCGGCAGCCGTGCTTTTATATGAAGGGCTGCGTCAGCGCTACAAGTAAAATTTGTCTTTTTTTTTGCGATATGATATAATATATTTTATACCTATATAACTTGAGTGATGAGGAAGAGAGTAAGCCGTTGGCGTCTTATACAGGAAGATATCTGCCGTGACTGAGAGCAGTATTAAGACAGATGGTTGAAGTTCACTTCGGAGCTTCTTCGGTGAATTTTTTTAGCTGAAGCGCTGGCGGCGTTAACGCAATAGAGTATCAATTAGGGTGGTACCGCGAAATATGACTTTCGCCCCTTGCCGGGGCGGGAGTTTTTTTATTTTCTATTTTCAGGCTGATTAATTTAGGAGGTACTTATGGAACAGCAATTAGAAGCTTTAAAACAAGAGGCTGCTGGCTTGGTTCAGGCAGCAAAGTCCCTTACTGACTTGAACGACGTCAAGGTCAAATACCTGGGCAAGAAAGGTGTCCTGACCGGACTTCTCCGTGGTATGGGAAAATTGACACCAGAAGAACGCCCACGAGTGGGTCAATTGGTTAATGAAACGCGTGAGGAATTGGAGGCTCTTTTGGCAGGGCGGCAGGAAGAGCTTACGGCAGCTGAACTGGCGCAGCGGCTGGCGACAGAAAAAATTGATGTTACCTTGCCGGGACGCACGCGTCCGCTCGGACATTTACACCCGCTGACGATAACGATGAACCGGATAAAGGATATTTTCCTGCGGATGGGTTTCTCCGTTGAGGAAGGACCGGAAATTGAGCGGGATTATTTCAATTTTGAAGCATTGAATTTGCCGAAAGATCATCCGGCCCGCGATATGCAGGACTCCTTTTATATAACAGAAGATATTTTGATGCGGACCCAAACTTCGCCGGTGCAGGCGCGGACCATGCAGAGCCATGAGCCCAACAGCCCGATTCGCATGATTGCTCCGGGCCGGGTTTACCGCCGGGATGATTATGATGCGACGCATTCCCCGATGTTTACGCAGGTAGAAGGGCTTGTGATCGATAAAAACATCAGCTTTTCTGATCTGAAGGGGACGCTGGAACTTTTCTTGCATCAGATTTTCAATGATAAAATCGGTGTGCGGTTTCGTCCGAGCTTTTTCCCGTTTACGGAACCAAGTGCCGAAGTCGATATTTCCTGTGTCATGTGCCAGGGAAAAGGCTGTCGTGTCTGCAAGGGGACTGGCTGGCTGGAAATTCTCGGGGCCGGAATGGTGCATCCGCATGTGCTTGAAATGAGTGGCTATGATCCGGCTGTTGTCAGTGGATTTGCCTTTGGCCTTGGGGTTGAACGCATTGCCATGCTTTCTTATGGCATTGATGATTTACGAATGTTCTTTGACAATGACATGCGATTTTTGCGTCAGTTTTAATACGGATTTGCGGAGGGAGAGAGAATATGCAAGTATCAATAAAATGGCTGAAAGATTATATAGATTTTGAAGAAACCCCGCTTGAGCTCGCGGACAAATTGACGATGGCTGGAATTCCGGTTGAAAATGTAGTCGATCCGGGGGAAGGCTTGGAAAAAGTTATTACCGGTCGGATTGAAAAACTTGAAAAACATCAGGATTCGGATCATCTACAGATTTGCACTATGAACGTGGGGGCACCGGAGCCGATCATTATTGTTACCGGGGCTTCGAATGTGGCCGAAGGCCAGGTTGTACCGGTGGCTATGGTAGGGGCACATCTGCCAAATGGATTAAAGATATCAAAGGGGAAACTGCGCGGGGTCATGTCCTATGGCATGCTTTGCTCGGCGCAGGAACTCAAACTCGATCTGGAAAAACTGACGGATTCCCAGAAAAACGGCATTTTTATTTTGTCGCCGGATACGCTCGTTGGACAACCAGTTACCGACATCTTAGGGCTTGATGATGTCGTTTTGGAATTTGAATTGACCGCCAATCGGGGGGACTGTTTTAGCGTATGGGGCCTGGTGCGGGAGATTTCCGTCCTTACAGGTAATAAACCACGCTGGCCGGAAATCTGTGTTCGCGAAGATCAGCCGGAAAAAGCGGCAGATCTGATCGATATTCGCATTGATGCGGTGGATCTGTGTTCGCGTTTTTCGGCACGGGTACTGAAAAATGTGAAGGTTGGACCTTCACCGGTATGGATGCAGCAGCGTCTTGAAGGGGCCGGGATCCGTGCGATCAACAATGTTGTCGATGTGACGAACTTTGTTATGATTGAACTGGGACAGCCTATGCATGCCTACGATTATGACGAAATCGATGGGCAGGTGCTCACGGCACGTCGGGCGGTCGCTGGTGAAGAGCTTCATACGCTGGATGATTCTTCCCGTAAGGCCAGTGGCGAAATGCTTGTTATTGCTGATAAGACAAAAGCTGCTGGGCTGGCCGGGGTCATGGGTGGGCTTGAGACTGAGGTTACGGACAAGACCCAGACGATCGTTTTGGAGGCAGCAGCGTTTAATGGCGCCAGTGTTCGCCGGACAGCCAGAGCCTGCGGCCTTCATTCTGAAGCCTCGGGACGTTTTGAACGTGGAACCGATGCGACGAGAACCCTGCGGGCACTTGATCGGGCAGCGCAGTTGCTGCAGGATATGGGCGCAGCTACTGTCTGCCAAGGTGCGGTTGATGTCTATCCGGCGCCTAAATCTTCGGTGGCGGTGAGCTTTACTGCCGAGCAGATTAACCGGCGCCTTGGGACAGCAATCGAGCAATCGCTGATATGTGAGATTCTGCAAAAGCTTTCGTTTGAAATTAAGGATACGACCAGCCAGGAACTGGTAGCGGCGGTTCCATCGTGGCGCTATGATGTTACCTGCATGGAGGATATATCGGAAGAAATTGCCCGGATTTATGGGTTTGACAACATAAAAGCAACATTGCCGTCAGGGCGTGTTATGCAGGGGGGACAGGGAGAAAATCAGACATTTACTGATAAAATTCGCCAGGCGCTCAGCAGTCTTGGCCTTTGTGAAACGGTATCTTTTAGTTTTACGCATCCGTCTATGTTTGACAAGCTCAATATACCGGCGGACAGTGAACTGCGCCGGGCAGTACCGATCATGAATCCGCTTACAGACGAATATCCGCTGGTGCGGACGACTCTGTTGAGCAGTATTTTTGAAAATGTTACCCGCAATTTATCGCGTAAAAACGAAGATATTCAGTTATTTGAAGTTGCTCCGGTATTTATGCCAAAAGAACTTCCGGTAACGGAACAGCCGTTGCAGACATTAAAGCTTGCTGGAGCTATGCTTGGCAGACGCGATGTCGTTGGCTGGAATCAGAAAAACGAGCAGGTTGACTTTTACGATGCCAAAGGTGTAGTGGAAGAACTGCTCGCGCAGCTTGCCGTTGGCAAGTATACGGTTGAGGCTGGTGAACACTATGCGATGCATCCGGGGAAAACGGCGTTCTTCAAAAAGGGCCGTGAGGTTATTGCGGCGGTCGGTGAGGTTCATCCGGCGGTTTTGGCGGCGTTCGGCATCACAAAGAAAATGTATGTATTTGAAATGGATGTAGCAACTTTGATGAAATATGCAGCGGTAACGTTCAAATACCAGTCATTGCCGAAATACCCGGCAAGCAGCCGGGATTTGGCCATGCTGGTTGATGAGACGGTGAGTGCAGCCGCTGTTGAAAAACTGATTGTTCAAAACGGTGGGAAATTCCTGCGGGAAGTCCGTTTGTTTGATGTCTATACCGGGGAGCAGATTGAAGCGGGGAAAAAGAGCCTGGCCTTCTCGCTGCAGTTCCAATCGGCTGATAAAACATTGACGGATGAAGATGTGGAAGTTCCGTTTGGTACAATATTGAAAAAAGTGGAAGAAACATTTGCGGCCAAGCTGAGAAGCTAATCAGTAAGGCCTGGACCGCTGTCCGTGACAGTACATGGCGGCGGCCTGCTTTTTTTTGCCGATGGCAGGAATTTATCCGTGTCAGGCCGAACATCTTCATTACTATATAAAGTGAATGTACAGGTGAAGCAAATGGATAAACATAAGGTTACAGTAGAAATTTTTGGCGATACATATGCATTGAAGGGCGATATGGAAGAAGCGCGAGTGAAACGGCTTGCCCGCATGGTCGACCGACAGATGCGGAGCCTGACAAACGGTACCCGCCCTTTGCCGACGAATCGTGTTGCCGTGCTGGCGGCCATGAATATCTGTGATGAATATTTAAAGCTGAAACAAGATTATGAAGACCTGCTGGCGTTTTTGAAAAAAGAATAATTTGCAAAAAGCATCCATGCGGATGCTTTTTGTTTGTTCGGCGGAAATTTGGTATAATGGATAAGTTATGCAGTTTGCTTTCGCGGTGATAAGGGCAGAGGCAAACTTTCTAAAAATATTTTTGCATGTTATAATCGACTATAATATAAAGTGATTCGTGTTGCCGGGCCGAAAAGTGTGCGGCAGGATAAGGCATGTATTTATATGCTTTTCGATGGGAAGGAAGGATTTTTTTGGTGGAATTATTAGCTCCGGTCGGCAGTTGGGAATCCCTGGTGGCGGCGGTGGAGAGTGGTGCGAATGCTGTGTATCTTGCCGGGCAGATGTTTGGGGCCCGGGCCTATGCCAGTAACTTTGATGAAGAACTGTTGAAAAAGGCAATTGAGTTTGCCCATATGCGTCAGGTTCGGGTTCATGTGACGGTCAATACGATTGTCGGTGATGAAGAACTGGTGCAACTGGCCAATTATTTGCGATTTTTATATGAAGCCGGAGCCGATGCGGTTTTGGTTCAGGATTTTGGTGTAGTCAAACTGGCGCGTGAGGTTGTGCCTGAACTGCCGCTGCATGCAAGCACGCAGATGACCGTGCATAACTTGGCCGGAGTTCATGAACTTGAACGGCTGGGATTTTCGCGTGTTGTTTTGGCAAGAGAGGTTTCTTTGCCGGACATAGAGTATATATGTGCCAATAGTAAGGCTGAAATTGAAGTCTTTGTTCATGGGGCGCTATGCATTTCATATTCAGGACAATGCCTGATGAGCAGTATGATTGGTGGACGTAGCGGCAATCGCGGTCGTTGTGCTCAGCCTTGCCGGCTGCCGTATACTTTGGTTGACAAAGACGATAAGGATGTGTTAGCTACGGCGGATGCCGGACAATATCTGCTGAGTCCTCGTGATTTAAAAGCGATTGATGTTTTGCCGGCGTTGATGAAAGCGGGGGTAGCTTCCTTAAAGATAGAAGGCCGGATGAAGCGGCCTGAATATGTGGCGACTGTTGTGGATGCGTACCGGCGCAGTGTCGATTCCTGTCTGGCGGCAGCGTTGCCGTATCAGGTGGAAATGGCCGATCAAAAAAATTTGCTGCAGATTTTTAACCGTGATTTTACGGCTGCCTATTTAACGGGCAAGCCAAGCCGGGAGATGATGAGTGATCGCCGGCCTAACAATCGCGGTGTTTTGGCGGGAAGAGTTGTCCGCTATGACATGAAGACAAAACAGGTTACGATAAAGCTGGCCGAGGCGCTTAACATCAATGATATCATTGATTTTTGGGTTAAAGTTGGCGGACGAGTTACTGCCACCATCAGCGAAATGTGGGTTGAAGGGAAGAAGGTTTCTAGGGCTGAGGGCAATCAGGAGGTTTCTTTTGCCCTGAACACACCGGTGCGCGATCATGACCGGGCCTTTAAGGTGTTTGACGCCGCAATGATGGACCGGGCCCGGGCGTTTTTCAATACCGGAGCTCCGGTACGCCGGATCGATCTTGCCGCCAGGGTGGAAGCTGTGATTGGGCAGCCGCTGCGCATTGCAGTCATGGATGCTGATGGTTATAAAGGGTACGGTGAAACGGACTTTATCGGCGAAAAAGCGTTGAAACGTCCTTTGAATGAAGATACCGTGCGCAAACAGGTGGAGCGACTGGGCACGACAGTTTATCATCTGGCTGAATTGACCTGTGATATTAAAGGTGAGGTTATGGTGCCGGTTAGTGAAATCAATGAAGCCCGCCGAAAAGCCGTTGAGATGGCGATGCAGGCTCGCCTGGAACCTTTTGAGCGGCCGGAATTGCCGGCACCTGTTGATGTGAGGGCGCGATACTTCTCTTCCCCGCGGCGATCCGTCAAAACAGCAGCGGCGCTTGTGGTCCATGTTGATACCCTGGCAAAGGTTAAAGCGGCTTTGGCTTCTGGGGCTGACAGAATTCTCTTTGGTGGGGAGTCCTATCATCATGAAAATATTACACCGGCAATGTACCGTGAGGCCGGGGAACTGGCTAGGGAAGCCGGGAAAAAGATAAATTTTAATACCCCACGAATCGTACGACAGGGGCAGGTGGAGGCGTTTAAACGCCAGCTGGAAATGTTTGCTGCGCTTCGCCCGGACCAGATCAATGTCCACAATATAGGAGGAATTGCGCTGGCTCGTGAACTTACCGATATTTCCTTGCAAGCGGATTTTTCTTTAAATATTTATAACCATCTGGCTTTGGCATTCTTGCAGGAATGCGGGGTTGATGCTGCTGTTTTATCACCGGAAATGACCCTGGCACAGGTTGAACAGGTTGCTAAAATCAGTCCGCTGCCGTTGGAGTGTATTGTCCACGGAAATCTTGAACTGATGGTTTCTGAGTACTGCGCAATGGGAAGCTTTTTGGGTGGTCTTGACAAAGGGGCCTGTACGCAGCCTTGTACCAAACAGAGCTACTGGCTGAAAGACCGTAAAGAAGAACACTTCCCGCTGGTTACGGATCAGTATTGTCATATGCATGTACTAAACGGCAAAGAGCTCAGCATGATGCCGCATGTTATGAAGTTTGGCCCGCTCGGAATTGAACGGGTCCGGATTGAAGGCAAGTATATGGATGCCAATCAGGTGAGAAAGACGACAAAAATTTACCGTGAATTGCTTGATTTGGGCGGAGATCATCCTCTGTTCAGAAGCGGCGAAATGGAAAAGGCCGAAGGCGGCCAGATTACCCGCGGACATTATTTCCGTGGTGTATTATAAGGGTGAAAAAATGGAAGAGGCTGTACTTAAAGCATTAGAATATAACCGCATTATTGATCTTTTGGTTGATAAGGCGAGCTCAGCACTGGGCAAGGAATTGGCACAGCAGCTGCTGCCGAGCAGCGAAATCGATGAAGTTGAGCTGCGCCAGCAGGAAACTGCTGCTGGGGTTGCTGTTTTACAGACAGCGGCTCCGCCGCTTGGTGGCATTCGCGATATAAGAAAATTTCTGCATAAAGCGAGAATGGGCGCCGTTCTTGAGGATTTTGAATTTGTCGACATCATAAGTACGATGTATGCAATGCGCAATATCAAACGGTTTTTTAAAGAAATGGAAGCAAGTGACGAGGCGGTGCTGCTCAAGGCCTGGGCACAGGCCATCGAAATTCTCGGACAACTGGAGAACAATCTGAATCATGTCATTGATGAGCATGGGCAGATGCGTGACGATGCCAGCGTTGAACTAAAACGCATTCGCCGTGAAATTAAATCCTCTTATAGTCGGATCAAAGATCGCCTCAACGGCATTTTGCGGGCTGCGGAGTATCAAAAATATTTTCAAGATACCCTCATCACGATGCGTGGGGACAGGTATGTTGTGCCGATTAAGCAGGAATACCGACAGTTTTTCCCTGGACTTGTTCACGACCAGTCGGCCAGTGGCTCTACGCTGTTTATAGAACCAATGGCTATTGTTGAACTCAACAATGAAGTTAAGCAGCTGCTGGTTGCTGAAAAGCGTGAGCGTGAGCGAATTTTAAAATCGCTGTCCTTGCAAATTGCCCAAAACAGTGAGATCCTTTTGGCCAACAGTGAACTGCTCGGCCGGTTTGACTTTACCTTTGCCAAGGCTCGCCTAGCCCAGGATATGGACGCCGTAAGGCCTCTGCTCAATGCACAAGGGTACACAGAGATTCGTCAGGCACGTCATCCGCTGCTTGATCGAGAAAAAGTCGTGCCGATCGATATAGTTCTTGGTCGTGATTTCAATACCTTGCTGATTACTGGACCGAATACCGGCGGAAAAACGGTCAGCATGAAGACATTGGGTCTGCAGGTACTGTTGTCGCAGTCCGGGTGTTTTGTTCCGGCCCAATCGGGGGCTCAGATTGCTGTTTACCGGCAGGTTTTTGCCGACATTGGCGATGAGCAGAGTATTGAACAAAGCCTCAGTACATTTTCAGCGCATATGACCCATTTGGTGAAAATTTTATCCGAAGTGGAACCCAATGACCTGTTGCTGCTCGATGAGCTTGGTGCCGGGACGGATCCGGAAGAAGGGGCGGCACTGGCAATGTCGATTCTTGAACATTTGCTGGGGGTTGGCGCCAAGGTACTGGCGACTACGCATTACAGTGAACTGAAAACTTTTGCGTACTCTCATGAAGGCATAGAAAATGCAAGCGTAGAATTTGATATAAAGACTTTGCGTCCTACATATCGGCTTTTGATAGGGATTCCTGGAGCCAGCAATGCCTTTGCCATCAGTGGCCGGCTCGGCCTCAATCAGTCCCTGATCCTAAGGGCGCAGCAGCTGATTAAGGCCGATCACGCCCAATTTGAAAATGTTCTCAATACCCTTGAGGCTGAAAAGATAATGTATGAACAGCGCAATGCAGATATTGCCGAGCGCCAGCTTAAAGTTCAGCAGCTGGAACAAAAGATGACGGCGATGCAGGACGAGCTCAAAAAACGCAAGGAACAGGTCATGCGAAAGGCAAAAGAGGACAGTGCTGCTCTTGTGCGGCGCACGAGACGTGAAACTGAGCAGATCATTAAGAACCTTAAGGAACAATTTAATGATCAGGGGATCCAAAAGCGGCAGCTGGCGATCGAGGACGCACGTAGCCGCATAAAGGCAGGTGTGGAGCGGACGAGTACCGCTGTGTTTAAGCAAAAAGCGTATACAAAGCCAGTGAGCCTGACGGAACTCTTGCCGGGTGACATTGTCTATGTGCCATCGCTCGATCAGAAAGGCACGGTCCTTTCCCTCAGCGGCAAGGAAATTGAAGTTCAGCTTGGCAGTATGAAGATGAATGTAAAGGCAAATAAATGCATGTTTGTCGAGCGTGCACCTTCGCTTAAAGCGGAAACAGCCCCATCGAAAATGACAGGAATTGTAAGTAAAGCAAGCAGCATCCGGCGTGAAATTGATATTCGGGGGATGCTGGTTGATGAGGCGGAACACATTGTCGGAAAATACCTTGATGATGCCGTTTTGTCAGGCATGACGCAGGTTCTGATCATTCACGGCAAGGGTACAGGGGCTCTTCGCAAGGGGATTCAGGCGTATTTGAAGGGACATAAAAATGTACTGAGCCTGACTTTAGGTGATATAAATGAAGGCGGATCGGGAGTTACTGTTGTAGAATTAAAATAGGGATGCTAAAATCTCGTATTTTGTGATACAATGAGAAACAATCATTGATTTTAAGGAGGATCCTTCATGGAGAAACGCAGTAACAATCGCAGGCAAGATGCTCCGCCTAAAAGCGGCAGTCTAAAAAAGACGCTTCTCGGCATTGCGACAATTTTCAGTGTTATGATTGTCGGGGTCGGCTGTGGCTTTCTTACCGCCAGCATAAATACAAAACCAAATCTGGCTGATGATATCCGTCCGCCCGCATCGTCACAGATCTATGATATCAACGGCAATCTGATTGCCAATGTGCATGCGGCGGAAAACCGGGTACCGGTAAGCTTGAATAAAATTCCTAAAAATTTACAAAATGCATTTGTGGCTGTCGAGGATGCCCGGTTTTATGAGCATTCCGGTATTGATCCGCGGGGCATTTTGCGTGCAGTCTGGTCTAATATTTCCGATCGCGGAGTGTCAGAAGGCGGCAGTACGATTACACAGCAGCTGGCAAAGAATGCTTATCTGACGCAGGAGCGGACTTTAAAACGAAAAATCCAGGAAATGTTTTTGGCACTGCAGCTTGAGCGACAGTATACAAAACAGGAAATTCTTGAGCTTTATCTGAATCAGATTTATTTTGGGCAGGGAGCTTACGGCGTTCAGGCCGCAGCACAGACGTATTTTGGCAAGAATGTCGAAGATCTCGATTTGTCAGAATGTGCAATGCTGGCAGGAATACCGAAGAGCCCGAATTATTTTTCCCCATTAAACAATCTTGCGGCAGCCAATGAGCGCAAGGCGGTAGTTCTTGATCAGATGGAAAAATACCAATATATTAATGCCACCACAGCCAGCAAGACCAAGCAGGAAGCTTTGAAACTGGTGAAAAAGACTGCCAAAGGAGATAGCTCCTTTGCCGCCTATTTTATTGATTACGTGACGCAGAAACTGATCGACAAGTATGGGGCGGATGCTGTCTATAAGGATGGTATGAAAATCTATACATCGCTTGATATTGACATGCAAAAGGCTGCCGAAGCCGCGATGCAGCAACTGCCAAACTATTATACAGATGCAAATGGTTTGCAGCAGCCGCAAGGGGCCTTGGTTGCCATTGAGCCAGGAACTGGCTATGTAAAAGCTATGGTTGGCGGCCGCGGCAGTGATCAGTTCAACCGGGCTGTTATGGCTGAACGTCAGCCGGGATCGGCATTTAAACCGTTTGTCTTTGCGGCTGGACTGGAAAGTAAAATGACGCCAGGCACAATCATTGAAGACAGTCCAATCACGATTGGCGACTGGTCACCGCAAAACTACGAACGGAGCTTTAGCGGCAAAGTGACAATGCGTGCAGTTGCCGAGAATTCGATCAATGTGCCGACGGTTAAGATCGCGCAGAAGGTCGGCATCGACAAACCTATTTATTATGCCCAAGAAATGGGGATTTCGTCCATGGTGCTCAATGGGCCGCAAAACGACCGCAACCTGGCAACTGCTCTGGGCGGGCTGACGAAGGGCATTACGCCGTTTGAACTTGCCAGTGCCTACGGGACCTTTGCCAATAAGGGGGTTCATACGAGCCCGGTTGTCATCGTAAAAATTGTCGACCGTAACGGTAAAGTGATTGAGCAGGCAGAACACCAGGAACGAAGCGTTATCAGTGAGAAGAGTGCATATTTACTGACAGATATGCTTAAAGGGGTTATTACCCGTGGTACCGGTGCCGCTGCTAATATCGGGCGTCCGGCTGCTGGTAAAACCGGCACGACAAGTGATTACAAGGATGCCTGGTTTGTCGGGTATACACCAGATCTTGTTGCTGCCGTCTGGATTGGCAATGATGACAATACCGTGATGAACGGTATGACGGGCGGGCGAACACCGGCGGTTATATGGCGTACCTTTATGCAAAAAGCGCTTGCTGGAATCAAGGCCAGCGATTTCTCACGCCCGGCTGGCGTGACGGTCGACGATCCGGTGACAGAACTTGATCCGGCGGAAAAATCCAAAGACAAGACAGATAAAGCGGCGGCTGATAAAAATAAAACAGATAAGGCTAAGGCAGCTGGCAAGACACCGGCTGCTCAGCCAGGACAGGGCAATGCTGATTCGCAGGACAGTGAAAAGGATGGCGCCAGCCAGCCAGCACTTCCGGCACCGCCCGCGCCTGAACTCAGCGGGACAGCTGGTAAAGGGAAAAATTAGAATATAAGATGCAGCTTTTGTTGGTTATTTATGGGAGGATTCGATGATGAACGTATATGATGAGTTGAAAGAGCGCGGCTTTATTGCCCAGGCGACGCACGAAAATGAAATTCGCGATTTGTTTGAAAAAGAGAAAGTGACATTTTATATTGGCTTTGACCCGACAGCGGACAGCCTGCATGTTGGACACTTTATGGGCATGATGGCGATGGCTCACTTGCAAAAAGCAGGGCATCGCCCGATCTGTCTGATCGGCGGCGGCACGGGAACGATTGGGGATCCTTCCGGTAAAACGGATATGCGTAAAATGATGACCGATGAGATCATTGAGCACAATTGCAGCTGCTTTAAGAAGCAGATGGAACGGTTCATTGATTTCAGTGAGGACAAGGCCCTGATGGTGAACAATGCCGAATGGCTCAGAAAACTTAATTACATCGATTTGCTGCGTGATGTCGGCGCACATTTTTCCGTAAACCGGATGCTGACGGCAGAGTGCTATAAACAACGCCTGGAACGCGGGCTGACCTTCCTTGAATTCAACTATATGATCATGCAGGCCTATGATTTCATGGAACTTGGCGATCGTTATGGTTGCAAGCTCGAGATGGGCGGCGATGACCAGTGGTCAAATATTATTGCCGGGGTTGAGCTTATCCGCCGCAAGCAGGCGAAAGCTGCGTTTGGTTTAACTTTTACGCTGCTGACGACAAGTGAAGGCAAGAAGATGGGGAAAACAGAAAAAGGCGCCCTCTGGCTGGATCCGGAAAAAACCTCACCATATGATTTTTACCAGTACTGGCGAAATGTTGCTGACAGTGATGTGGAAAAATGCCTCGGGCTGCTGACCTTCCTGCCAATGGAGGAGGTAAGACGGCTGGGCGCACTCCAGGACCAGGCCATCAATGAAGCCAAAAAAGTCCTTGCCTATGAGGTCACAAAACTTGTTCATGGGGAAGCCGAGGCCGAAAAGGCCCAGCAGGCCGCCGAAGCTTTGTTCAGCGGGCAAGGGAATCTTGAAAATGTGCCAACCCTTGAGATTCGTTCAGAAGATTTTGGGGCGAAGCTCATTGATGTGCTGACCCGCGAAGGCGTATTTTCCTCCAAGGGGGAAGGTCGCAGACTGGTGCAGCAAAATGGCTTGTCCCTTAATGATGAGCGCATAAGCGATGCTGACCGAATTTTAACGGAGTCTGATCTTGGCGAAGACGGAGCCCTTGTGAAAAAAGGCAAGAAGAAATATTATCGTCTGGTCAGGGCATGATTTTTGCGAAAATAGCATAAATATGGTAATATATAAGTTAGTTTTTAAGAAGGAGCGAAAATTCAATGTCAGGACATTCTAAATGGGCAAACATCAAACGAAAAAAGGGCGCAAATGATGCTGTTCGCGGCAAGGTCACAACGAAGATCGGCCGTGAAATAACAGTGGCTGTGCGCATGGGCGGCAGTGATCCGGTTGGTAACATGCGTTTAAAGCTGGCTTTGACAAAGGCCAAGGCTAACAATATCCCGAAGGACAATATTCAGCGGGCCATTCAAAAGGGACTTGGCGGCGCGGATGGCAGCAATTATGAGGAACTCATCTATGAGGGCTATGGACCGGCAGGTACGGCTGTCATGCTTGATATTATGACCGATAATCGCAATCGTACAGCGGCAGATATTCGCCATCTGTTTTCAAAAAATGGTGGTAACCTCGGTGAAACCGGGTGTGTTGGCTGGATGTTCCAAAAGAAAGCCGTATTCATCATCGATCGTGAGGCCTATGATGAGGAGGAAAATCTGATGATGCTGGCTCTTGAGGCTGGTGCTGACGATTTCAAAGCGCAAGAGGATTCGTTTGAAATCACAGCGGATCCCAAAGATTTCGATGCAATTGCGAAGGCTTTGGAAGACAATAACATTGAAACTGTTGAAGCGGAAGTCACCATGATGCCGGATACGACAGTTACGCTTACTGGTAAAGATGCAGATACGGTGATGAAACTGATCGATGCTTTGGAAGAACACGATGATGTACAAAATGTTTATGCCAATTACGATATAGACGAAGAAGCGTAAGTATAAATTCAAGTGGATTGTAAATAAGAAGCACAGATCCCTCACTTTGTTCAGGCAGGTTGAATTAAGTGAGGGATTGCTTTAGTTTGGAGAATAGATAGATATGCTGGCATTAGGAATAGATCCGGGAACTGCTATTTGCGGCTATGGGCTGGTAGAGATGCAGGGGAGCCGGCTAAAGGCAGTAAAATATGGTGCCGTGCTGACCAGTCCGAAAAGCCGGGCGGAAGACCGGCTGCTCAAAATATATAATGAGCTTGATGCGCTGATCAATGAATATAAACCGGATGTGATGGGTGTGGAGCAGCTTTTTTTTAATCGCAATGTGACAACAGCCATTCCGGTAGGGCAGGCACGAGGCGTTATTTTACTGGCGGCGGCTAAAAACAATCTGGAACTTGTCGAGCGGACCCCGTTACAGGTGAAGCAGTCGGTCGTCGGATATGGTAAGGCGACCAAGGAACAGGTTATTTACATGGTACAGAAAATACTGCATTTGCCAGCGGCGCCACATCCGGATGATGTAGCGGATGCGCTGGCGGTGGCGATCTGTACAACGCACTGCATGAATAGTATCGCCTGGCGGAATCAGCTTTGATCTGCACGATGGCAGAAGGAGGCTCTATATGATAGGATATTTGCATGGCCGTGTCACCCATCTGATGGTGGACTGTTGCCTGCTGGATGTACAGGGCGTCGGTTACCGGGTATTTATTGCCGATTCCACACGGACGAAGCTGAAACTTGGGCAGGAAGCCACGCTCTTTACGTATTTGAATGTTCGGGAAGATGCGCTGCTTTTATATGGATTTTATACGCAGCCTGAATATGATTTATTTAATAAGCTGATTTCGGTTTCTGGTATTGGTCCAAAGGTTGCCATGGGGATGTTGTCGGCTATAACCGTCGATAATTTATGCCGGGCTATTCAGCAAAAGCAGCTGGGGATTTTAACGAAGCTGCCAGGAATAGGTAAAAAATCAGCGGAGCGGCTGGTGCTTGAGCTGAAGGATAAAGTACAGGCTCTCGACGATGACCTGGAGGCTTTGTTTGTGCCGGAGGGTGATGGTGGTGCCGGGGATGTGATTTCCGAAGCCATGCTCGCCTTGCAGTCGCTGGGCTATTCACAGGCGGAAATCACACCGCTACTGAAGAAGGCGACAAAACTGAAAACAGTCGAAGAGATTATTAAATACGCGCTAAAAGAGTTTGCCGGAAGGGGCTGAGACTATGGAAGAATCGGAAAACCGCATTGTTGCCGGTGATGAAATGATGGCGGATCAATGGCAGTATAGTCTTCGTCCGCGGCACCTGAATGAATATATTGGACAGGATAAAGTAAAGGATAATTTGGCGATTTTTGTCAAAGCGGCACTGGCTCGCGGCGAGGCGCTCGACCATGTGCTGCTCTATGGCCCGCCGGGCCTTGGCAAGACGACACTGGCGGCAATTATTGCCAACGAACTTGGCGTGAACTTCAGGGTGACCTCTGGACCGGCAATTGAAAGGTCTGGCGATCTGGCGGCTCTGCTCACCAATCTTGGGGAACGCGATGTGCTGTTTATTGATGAAATCCATCGCTTATCGCGAAGTGTCGAAGAGGTGTTGTATTCGGCAATGGAAGATTTTGCCTTGGATATTATTATCGGAAAAGGCCCGAGTGCCCGTTCCATTCGCCTTGACATTGCGCCGTTCACGCTGGTCGGAGCAACAACGAAGGCTGGAGCTTTGGCCCCGCCGTTGCGCGATCGTTTTGGCGTCATATCACGGCTTGAATATTATGAACCGGAGGCGCTGATTCATATCATTAAACGGGCCGCAGAAATACTTGAAATTGATATTGAAGAGCGCGGTGCGCTTGAAATAGCCAGGCGATCCCGCGGTACGCCGCGAATTGCCAACCGACTGTTAAAGCGTGTGCGTGATTTTGCTCAGATCACGGGGGACGGCGTGATTACGGATGCCGTAGCCGATCAGGCACTGGCAATGCTTGAGGTCGATAAAATGGGGCTTGATCATACCGATCGCCGCATGCTCGAGGCAATGATCCTGAAGTTTGCCGGTGGCCCCGTCGGGCTTGACACTCTGGCGGCGGCGATCAGTGAAGAGACCGATAC
Source organism: Selenomonadaceae bacterium (assembly GCA_963678095.2). GTDB lineage: Bacteria > Bacillota > Negativicutes > Selenomonadales > Selenomonadaceae. The sequence continues at coordinate 645,441 of CAXXXP010000001.1, forward strand.
GATCGGTGATGTTTATGAACCCTATCTGCTACAGCTCGGGTTTATAAACCGGACGCCCCGTGGCCGCGTTGTCACGAGGGCTGGTTATGAGCATATGGGGATTGCCTATATAGAAGATTGACAGGTGAGAGAAAATGAAAAAGATATTATTGCATATGTGCTGTGGACCTTGTTCCTGTTATCCGGTAAAACGCCTGCGTGAGCTGGGCTATGAACCTGTCGGATATTTTTTCAATCCGAATATTCATTCGTACAAGGAATTTATGCAGCGGATTGAAACGGCAAAAGAGTTTGCCAGCAAATCTGATATGGAAATTATTGTCGATGATAATTATCAGTTACGAGATTTTTTGACAAGAGCTCTTAGTGCTGAAGCTGAGAATGCAAATGGGCGCTGCCAGATGTGCTACACCTGGCGCCTCGAGCAGGCGGCAGCGTTCGCGAAGGAAAACGGTTATGAAATTTTTACCGCCAGTCTTTTTGTGAGTCCTTATCAGCAGCATGAGCTGATGCGTGAAACCGCCGCAGCGGCAGCAAACAAAGAAGGCATTGAATTTTTTTATGAGGATTTTCGGCCAGGCTGGCAGACTGGTGTGGATATTAGTCTGGAAATGGAGCTGTATCGCCAGCCTTATTGCGGCTGTATTTTTAGTGAAGAGGAGCGTTACAGCAAAAAACTTCGCCAGCAGCGGCGTCAGGAAGCAAAAGCTAAAAAACAGCTGGCAGCAACCAAAGAACAGGCTGCGAAATAATGCCAAGAGAAAAAGGGAGTGTTTCTGGTGAAGCGGATCCGTCATATAGTGAGTATCTTGTTGTTACTTTTGTTGCTGCCGGGGCTCCGGTCAGCAGCGGCTGCTGAAGTGCCACTGGTGAGGGTTGGCTTATGGCAGGAGCAGGCGAGTTTGCTGCTATCCTCGTCACAGCCGTTTGTTGTAGGCAGCGCTGATACAGCTGCTTTCAGGCAACAATACCCAGCGGGAACAAAGATTTTTATCGCCTGGAAGGATAAGCAGACTGTTGTTGACGGCAAGCCCTTTGCCGGGCAGAAATTGCTGGTGACGCCGCTGGATGAAAAGGCTGCGGATGCTGCCATTGAAGTCAACCGGAAATCTTATCGTGGGACGATTGAAATCAATGTATTGAGCAGCGGCCTGACGGCGGTTAATAAAATTCCTCTCGAACAGTATTTATACGGCGTGATGCCAAAGGAAATGCCTGATACCTGGCCAGCAGAAGCTCTGAAGGCGCAGGCTGTCGCAGCGAGAACCTTTGCCCTCTACAGTTTGCATAAACATGAGGCAGAAGGGTTTGATCTCTGCGCGTCTACGCACTGCCAGGTATACGGGGGCAAAACCGTTGAATCGGCAAATGCGACAGCAGCGGTTGATGCAACCAGCGGCGAGACCCTGTTATATAAGGGTAAGCCCATTTATGCTTCATTTCATACGACCTCCGGGGGTATGACAGAAAACAGCGAGGACGTATGGGGCTCCTATCTGCCCTATTTGCGAGCTGTCCCGGATGATGATCTTGCAACACCTTATGCCAAATGGGAAATGCAGTTTACCCCGCAAGAACTGACCCAAAAATTGAATGCAGCCGGACTAAGTATTGGAAATTTAGCGGCAATTGAATTGTCACCGCTTAAGGAAAAGTTGGCAGCGAATCAGGATCGGTCAGCCACCGGCCGCATAAAGACGATGCGGTTCATCGGGGATAAAGGCTCCGTTACGCTTACCGGAGCTAAGGTGCGAAGCGCCCTTGGGCTCAAGAGCACTCTGTTTGATATTCGGATGATTGTGCCGGAGGAAAAGAAAATATCGGTGCCGATTGGACAGTATTATAAAAAGGACATTGCGGTCAATTTGCCGCCGTATGAGGAACGCGGCCTTTATACCGACAGTGAAAATATTCGCCGTATCAGTGGTCGTGAAGGCGAACTGATTGCAATTGATGGGCGCGGCTGGGGGCATGGGCTTGGTATGTCGCAGTGGGGAGCCCAGGTGATGGCAAAACAGCTCGATTATCAGGCGATTTTGCATCACTATTATACAGATATAGAAATCAAGAAGATATATTAGGAGTTAATTATATGTTATTATCGGAATTTGACTATGATTTGCCGGAAGAACTGATTGCCCAGACGCCTTGTGAACCGCGCAATCATTCGCGGCTGATGGTTCTGGACCGCCAGCAGCAAACCGTGCAGCATCAGCATTTTTATGATTTAAAAAACTTTTTAGTGCCGGGGGATACCTTGATTTTTAACGATACCCGGGTTATGCCGGCCAGACTGATCGGCCACCGTGATAAAACAGGTGGTAAGGTTGAAGTGTTTTTATTGCGCCGGATAAAGGGCAATGAATGGGAAACTTTGGTTAAACCAGGGAAAAAAGCACAGCCTGGTACCGTCATCTGTTTTGGGGAGGAACTTTCCTGTGAAGTTCTGTCACATACCGATTTTGGCGGGCGCATTGTCCGGTTTTCTTATGACGGCATCTTTGAGGAAATTCTTGATCGTTTGGGTGAAACGCCATTGCCGCCATATATTCATGAAAAACTGGCGGACAAAGAACGCTATCAGACCGTGTATTCGAAGGAACAGGGATCGGCAGCAGCGCCTACCGCCGGATTGCATTTTACCAAAGAGATGATGCAGGAAATTGAAGCGATGGGGGTTAACCTGGGATTTGTGACGTTGCATGTCGGACTGGGAACCTTTCGTCCGGTAAGCGTCGATAAGATAGAAGACCATGCGATGCATAAAGAATACTATTCGGTGCCGGCGGAAACGGCAGAACTTATTGCGGCGACAAAAGCGCGCGGCGGCAGGGTAATTGCCGTGGGAACAACTTCCATTCGCACATTGGAATCGGCCGCGAAAGCCAAAGGCGTTATCGAGGCCGGCAGTGGCTGGACGGAAATATTTATTTATCCTGGATATGAATTTAAGATTGTTGATGCGATGATCACAAATTTTCACTTGCCAAAATCAACGCTGCTGATGCTCATCAGTGCTTTTGCCGGCAAAGAATTTGTTTTATCGGCCTACCAGCAGGCCGTTGAAGAAAAATATAGATTTTTCAGCTTTGGTGATGCCATGCTGCTTGTTGGCAGCCAGAAGAAAAAAGATCTGGAGGATATAAGTTGACTGCAATAAGATATGAATTAATCAAGCAATGCCCCGAAACTGGTGCTCGCGCCGGCCGGATTCATACCCCGCATGGTACCTTTGACACGCCTATTTTTATGCCGGTTGGCACGCAGGCTACGGTAAAAACGATGTCCCCGGAAGAATTAAAGGATATGGGGGCTGGAATTATCCTGAGCAATACGTATCATCTATTTTTGCGCCCAGGCTCCGAGCTGGTGAAGGAAGCCGGCGGGCTGCACAAGTTTATGAACTGGGATCGCGCCATTTTGACCGATAGCGGCGGCTTTCAGGTGTTCAGTCTGGGAGATTTGCGCAAAATCACGGAAGACGGCGTAACGTTCCGCTCCCATATTGACGGTTCGAAAAAATTTTTGTCGCCGGAAGTTGCCACCAAAGTTCAGATGGACCTCGGGGCGGATATCATTATGGCATTTGACGAATGCGTGCCGTATCCGGCAGATCATGAATATGCCAAGCAGTCCACCTTGCGGACGACCCGTTGGGCTAAGCGTTGCAAGGATACGCTGACGCGGGAAGACCAGGGCTTGTTCGGTATTGTTCAGGGTGGAATGTATAAGGATCTGCGGACCATGAGCGTGAATGACTTGCTCGAGCTTGATTTTCCGGGATATGCTGTCGGCGGACTTAGCGTCGGGGAGCCTAAAGACATGATGTATGAAATTTTGGAGCACACTGTAAGACAGCTGCCGCAGACTAAGCCGCGCTACCTGATGGGGGTAGGCACGCCGGATTGTCTGGTGGAAGGTGTAATGCACGGTATCGACATGTTTGACTGTGTTTTCCCGACCAGGGTTGCCCGCAATGGCACGGCGATGACCTGGAAGGGGCGTCTTGTGATTAAAAATGCCGAATACGCCCATGATTTCGGGCCGATTGATGAAAATTGCGGCTGTTATGCTTGCCGTAATTATTCACGGGCCTATATTCGCCATCTTGTCCGGGTCAATGAAATTTTTGGCTTGCGCTTAATGACGATGCATAATCTCTATTTCCTGCAGGATTTCATGCGGCAGATGCGACAGGCTATTCTTGAAGATCGCTTTGTCGAGTTTCGCAAGAAATTTTTAGCTGGCTATGTCCATTGATTTTAAAGGACTTCCGCGCTGGCTGTCGAAATTAATAGAATTGTGACTGAATATATGATTTAGGGGGGATTTGGCAATGGATGCAGAAACAACAGGATTGGTCGTATCCTACGGACCGATTGTCTTTATGGTTGTGCTCTTTTACTTTTTGCTGTACAAGCCGCAGAAAAAAGAACAAAAGCGCCGCATAGGAATGCTGGAAACACTGAAAAAGGGCAACCGGGTGTTGACGCTTGGCGGTATTTATGGAGAAATTACAGCGATTCATGAGAACGTCATAAAGCTGAAGATCGCTGATAATGTTGAAATTCAGGTGGCACGGGCCTCTATCAGTGCCAATGTTTCACAAGATGAAGCAGACGCCAAGTAAGGCTTTGTCCGATAGCCGGGCGGCAGCAGCGAAGCAGCTTCTTCGCCGCCAGGTTTTGGCGCGGCGGCGCCAGCTTTCGCCGGCCGTCATCGAAGAGCAAAGTCAGAGGATTTTTGATCAGCTTGTCCTGCTGCCCGAGTTTAAAGCGGCCAAATGCCTGTTTTGCTATGTGGCAATGTCCGATGAAGTGCAGACCAACAGTATTATTGAGCACGCGCTGGCCGCGGGGAAAACAGTCTGCGTGCCGCAGGTTGTCGATCACGCTGGTGGCACTATGGTGGCGGTTCGGCTGCATTCGCCACTGGAACTTACGCAGGGAGCTTTTTCGATATCGACAGCTCCGGCTGGTGCCGAGGTGATTGCTCCGGCGGCAGTGGATCTGATAATTGTTCCCGGAGCTGGCTTTAGCAGCGATGGGGGGCGCCTTGGCATGGGGGGCGGCTTTTATGACCGATACCTTGTGCTGGCCAGCCAAGCTTTTTCCTTGGGACTGGCTTTTGACTGCCAGCTGCTGGAAGACCTGCCAGCGGAGACACATGATTGTAAACTGACGGCATTACTGCTGCCAGATGGCCTTGTGCGCTGCTAGCTTCCAGGCTAAAAGATATATAATTGGGCGGGATTGTTATGGAAATAAAAATTGGCATCGCTAAGACAAAAAAATATGCAGTATCTCATTCCGGTGATTGCTGTGAGATAGCTGAGCGCCCCCATGGCGGGATTTCGGCTGTGCTTGCCGATGGGCAGGGCAGTGGTCTGTCGGCACATCATACCAGCAGCTGGGTTGTAAATAAGGCGGTATCGCTGATTATGGATGGCGCACGCGACGGGGCGGTTGCTCGGGCGGTTCATGATTATCTGTATGCGATGAAAGATCGCAAGGTATCTTGTACCCTTACCGTTCTTAGTGCGGATCTGGAAACGGAAACCATTGTTATCAGCCGCAATTCGAATTGTCCGGTCATCGTGAAGACGGAGGAATATCTGTCTATATACGATGAGGAAGTCAATCCGATCGGCGTTCATCGCCATATGAAGCCGCTGATGTACGAGGTTCCTTTTTCCCCGGGGATGCTGATTGTATCCTATACCGACGGGATCCAGGCTGCTGGACGGAAGGCCGGGCTGCCGCAGGCGGATTTTGCGGTGATTGAAAAAATCATCATGGAAAATACTGCCGAGGATGCCGAGTTTATTGCCCAAAGCATTTTGGATTATGCCCTGCAGGTAGACCACGAAAAGCCGGGGGATGATATGACGGTAGTTGTCATGGGAATCTGTGACAAGGCAGAACAGAGTAATAAGGTACAGCATTTAAGTGCCTCTTATCCATTTTAAAGAGGGGTTGGGCGTGATGGTGATTGCTATTGTTGGCGTCTGTGCTTCTGGGAAGACGACGCTTGTCCGAGGTCTTAAAACAGCAGGATTCAATGCCTATAATGTCGCGCAGGAACATTCCTGTATAAAAAAGTTTTGGAACAAGCATGCGCCTGATTTGCTGATTATGATTGACGCCAGCCTGGCGGCAATAAAAAAACGCCGTCTGGTTTACTGGGATGAGTCGCGGCTTCAGGCGCAGCATGAACGTTTGCGTGATGCCAGAGCGCATGTCGATTTATATCTCCAGACAGATGAGCTAACAGAGCAAGAGGTGCTGGGAAAAGTCATTGCTTTTATAAAAGCACAGGAAACATCCGGCACTTTTTAGTGCCGATGGAATTTTACATAAAAGAGTATGTGCTGACGGGCCATACATAGGAGGGACTAGAGTGAGAAAGGACAGTTTGATAAAACTGATTGCCCTTATCGTTGTGATTGTCGGAGGGTTTGCGGCGTTTGTGTCACCACTGGCATACTCGATCCGACAGGGGCTTGATCTGCAGGGCGGTACGCATGTTGTGCTTGAGGGGGTAGATACTCCGCAGGCAGCAGTAAATGAGGACGCCATGCAGCGTGTAGTCAAAATTATCGAGAAACGCGTCAATGAACTGGGCCTGACAGAGCCGCTGATTCAGCGGGAAGGAGAACGGCGGATTATCGTCGAACTTCCGGGCATTAAAGATCCAGACAAGGCAATTCAGATTCTCGGTAAGACAGCAATGCTGGAATTTAAGGATGAAGCCGGTAACACGGTATTGACAGGAACGGATTTAAAGGATGCGCACGAGCAGACCGACCAGAGTAATCAGAACTTGGTTGCGCTGGAGTTTAGCGATGAAGGTGGCCGTAAATTTGCCGATTTGACGACAAAAAATGTCGGCAAAAAAATTGCAATCCTGCTTGATGGCGAAGTTCTCACCGCACCGCATGTCAATGAGCCGATCACTGGTGGTAAGGCGGTAATCACGGGTTCGAAAACTCTTGAAGAGGCACATAATCTGGCAATTATGCTGCGCTCGGGTTCGCTGCCGGTGAAGGTGGATCTTGTCGAAACAAGAACGGTAGGACCTACGCTCGGACAGGATTCTAAAGTTAAAAGCGAATTTGCTTTTGCGATCGGCATTGGTGTCGTTATTTTGTTTATGATTTTGTTTTATCGCCTGCCGGGCTTTATTGCTGACATCAGCCTGATGGCATACGTCTTGATGCTGCTGTTTGTTTTGAAGATGCTCAGCGCGACTATGACACTGCCGGGAATTGCTGGTATTATCCTGTCGATTGGGATGGCGGTAGATGCCAACGTGTTGATATTCGAGCATTTTAAAGAAGAGTATCAGTTGGGCAAGAGCCTGCGTTTTTCCATGGAAGCCGGTTACAAGCGTGCTTTTATGACAATATTTGATTCACATACGACAACGATTCTGGCAGCACTGGTTCTCTTCTTTATGGGTTCGGGCACTGTGCGGGGCTTTGCTGTTACCTTGGGTGTCGGTACGGTCTTGAGTCTTTTTACAGCAACGACTTTTACGCAGTACATGCTGCGGCTTTTGATTGGGGCAAATTTGTTTAAAAGTCCTGGCATTTATGGGGCATCGGCCCGCGCAGCGGAGGTGAATAGCAATGAAAAAATTTGATATCATTGGTAGAAGAAAAATTTGGTATGCGCTGTCGCTGCTGATTATTATTCCGGGAATCATTTGCATGTTTACAAGAGGGTTTAATCTGAGTATTGATTTTACCGGCGGGACCCTTATGGAGCTTAAGTTTGAGCGGCCAGTCGGGATTGCCGAGGTCCGGGATGTCTTAAAGGAGTATCAGCTTGACAATAGTATGATTCAGCTGTCCGGGGAAGAAAGCAGTGCAACCACAGCACAGGATGTCATGATTCGTACAGTTGACCTTGAAGAAAATGACCGCAAGGAAATTATGGCGGCCATGAAGTCGTCTTTAGGGAATTACAGTGTGCTGCGGGAGGAAAAAGTCGGTGCGACCATGGGCGCGGAACTGATGTGGAAAGCGCTTTGGGCGACACTGCTCTCCTGGGGCATGATCGTACTGTATATCTCGTACCGTTTTGAATTTAAATTTGGGATTGCGGCCGTACTGGCCCTGGTACATGATGTCTTGTTTGTACTCAGTGTTTTTTCTTTGCTGCAAAAACAGGTCGATGTCACTTTTGTGGCGGCATTGATGACCATTGTCGGCTATTCGGTCAGTGACACCATTGTTATTTTTGACCGGGTCCGGGAAAATCTGAAACTGCACTTTAGACGTGGAGGCGATGTGGAACTTCTGGTTAATACAAGTATTTATCAGACATTGACACGCTGCCTATACACGGTTGGCACGGTCTTGTTTACGACATTTGCCCTGTATTTTTTTGGCGGGGATACGACAAAGGATTTCTCCTTTGCTTTGTTGGTTGGTTTTGCGATTGGCGCCTATTCGTCAATTTTTATTGCCAGCCCGCTGTGGGTTGACTTCAGAGAATGGGGCGGGAAAAAGTCAGCGGACGGTAAGCCTGCTACAGCTAAATAAAATCAAGCAGAGCACGGGTGTATTTGCCTGTGCTCTGTTTTTTGACATTATAATCACGGCAGGAAGGGAAACATATGCAAAAAATATGGAACTTTGCGGCAGAGAATGCCGAAGAAAAAAAAATACTAGCCGGACAGCTTGGAATATCGGAAGTTTTGGCCGGAATCTTGCTGCACCGCGGCTTTACGGACCAGGAAAGTGCCAGCTGTTTTTTGGCTGTGGAGAAGCAACCGTTCCATGACCCCGGGCTGCTTAAAGATATGGATAAGGCTGTCAGTCGGATTGAGACGGCGATCTCCAAGCGGCAAAGGATTGTGATTTATGGAGATTACGATGTCGATGGAATTACTGCGACAGCACTGCTCGTGCGGGCGTTGCGTCGCCTCGATGCTATCGTAGATTTTTATATTCCCGACCGGCAAAAAGAAGGGTATGGTTTCAATCCGGCAGCACTGGAAAAGCTGGCCGAGGCGAATGATTTGCTGATTTCGGTCGACTGTGGGATCAGTGCTGTCAATGAGATTGCGTCTGTCCGCGAGATGGATGTGATCATTACGGATCATCATTTGCCGGGCGTTGAGCTGCCGCCAGCCCTGGCGGTTGTTAATCCGCATCGGGAGGATTGCTCGTATCCGGACAAAAATCTTGCTGGCGTCGGAGTGGCGTTTAAACTATGTCAGGCGCTGTGGCAAAAGCTCAAGCAGACCACCTTCGATTGTGATCTCGAGCTTGTGGCGCTGGGAACTATTGCTGATATTGTGCCGCTGCTGGGCGAGAACCGGCGTATTGTCAAGAGTGGACTGGCGGCACTAAATAAGACCGAAATTGCGGGACTGGCGGCGCTGATCGATGTCTGCGACCTGGAGGGTAAGCGAATAGACGCCGGGCATGTCGGGTTTGTTCTAGCCCCACGCCTCAATGCGGCTGGTCGTCTGGCTAGTGCGGCAGCAGGGGTAGACCTCCTGCTAAAAACAGATGTGTCGGCGGCTCGGAGAATCGCCACTGAGCTCAATGAAGAAAATATAGAGCGGCAGTTGACGGAACGAGAAATTCTTGAGGCGGCAGAAGCTGCGCTGAAAGAAATCGAAATAGAACGCGAGAAGGTACTCGTTTTAGCTGGAGAAAACTGGCATTCAGGTGTTATCGGCATTGTGGCTTCGCGAATTGTAGAAAAATATTATAAACCGGTCATTATCATTGGCATTAAAGACGGCATTGGTAAAGGTTCTTGCCGTAGTATTCGCGGATTTCATATGTATGAGGCCTTGGCTGATTGTGAAGACCTTCTGCTGGGGTTTGGCGGACATGCCCAAGCCGCCGGACTGAGTATCCTGCCGGAGAATATACCGCTGCTTCGCGATAAGCTTAGTGAAATTGCCGCGACAAAATTGACGGCGGCAGATTATATTCCGGTACTAGATATTGAGGCGTCCCTGCCGATAAACGCTGTGGAACCACAGCTGATTGAAGAATTGGCTGCGCTTGAGCCCTACGGTATGGGAAACCCGCGTCCCTTGTTTGCCTGTCAAAATACAGCGGTGCGCAGCGCCAAAAAGATGGGTCGAGAAGGGGCACACCTGCGCTTGGAGCTGACGCAGGGACGGGCAAGTGCCAGTGCCATAGCCTGGAATAAGGGAGAACAAGCACCTGACCTTCAGGGGATAGAACTCGATGTCGCCTTTCAACCAGAACTCAATGTCTGGCAAGGACGGACGTCTGTACAACTCAAGGTACAGGATTTGCGGCCAGCGGAAGCTCCTTTCCCGACACGGGAGGAAATAGGTAGAGTTTACTTGCTGCTCAAGGGACAAAAAAATCAAGCAGGCCATGTCTTTATACAGGAACTGCTTCTAGTTGAAATGTATCAGCAGCGTTACCGGGAGCGGATCTCCGGGCTGCTGGTCCGGCGGAGTGTCAAGGTTTTGCAGGAACTTCATTTGCTGCAGCCAGCGGATGATGAATCTTTTCGTTTACCGGTGGTGAAGGGAAAGTGTGATTTAATGGATTCGCCTACCTTTGCGAAGGCCCAAATGAAGCAAAATTGACAATTTTGCCGCCCTTAGATAAATTAAGCGGTGATTTTTGTAAAATATGTTATAATGATACCATGTAAAATTGTTTCTTTGTGATGATATTGTTTATGGGGTTGAATGAAATGAGAGAAATAGAGGATTCGTCAGTTACAATTGAAGAGGTCATTGACGCTGTTGTGCAGTATCAGCCGGATGCGGAAGTTGGATTGATTCGTCAGGCCTATGATCTGGCACACGCTGCCCATGCCGGTCAAAAGCGGATATCGGGGGAAGAATATATTCACCATCCGCTCAGTGTGGCTAAGATTCTGGCGGATTTACAGATTGATCCGCTGACCATTAGTGCGGCCTTATTGCACGATGTGGTGGAGGATACTACCTATACTATTGAACAGATGCGCGAATTATTTGGCGAAGAGGTAACAATGCTGATTGACGGCGTTACGAAACTCAGCCGGATTGAATACAAATCAAAAGAAGAGCAGCAGCTCGAAAATTATCGCAAGATGTTTTTGGCAATGGCCAAGGATATTCGCGTAATTTTGATCAAACTGGCGGATCGCCTGCATAATATGCGGACACTGAAGTTTATGCGGGAAGAAAAGCAAAAGCGCATTGCCAAGGAAACCTTAGAGATTTATGCGCCACTGGCGAATCGGCTGGGTATTTCCAATGTCAAATGGGAGCTGGAAGATCTTTGCCTGCGGTATCTCGAACCGGAAACCTATTATGAACTTGTGGAGAAGGTAAAACAAAAGCGCCGCGAGCGTCAGCAGTTTATTGAGGAGTCGACAGCGCAGCTGCAGGTCCAGCTCGACAAGGCTGGTATAAAAACGGAGATACAGGGAAGAGCAAAGCATTTTTATAGCATCTATAAAAAAATGAAGCGTGACCACAAGGATATCAGTGAGATTTATGATCTGTCGGCGGTCCGGGTTTTAGTTGAAAGTGTTAAGGACTGCTATGGGGTGCTGGGGATTATTCATGCGATGTGGAAACCTTTGCCGGGGCGGTTTAAGGACTATATCGCTATGCCAAAGTCGAATGGTTATCAGTCTTTGCATACGACGGTGATCGCCGCTAATGGCTATCCGCTGGAAATCCAGATCCGGACCTTTACGATGCACAAGGTATCTGAATACGGGGTTGCTGCTCACTGGAAATATAAAGAAAGCGGCAAAAGTGTCGGGGCAGCCAAGGAATATGATCAGAAGCTTTCCTGGTTGCGCCAACTGGTCAACCTCCAGCAGGAACTGAGTGACCCGCGTGAATACGTTGAGGCCTTGAAGGTCGACGTGTTTTCTGATGAGGTCTTTGTTTTTACCCCTAAGGGGGATGTAATTGACTTGCCGAAGGGCTCAATTCCGCTCGACTTTGCCTATCGGATTCATACGGATGTCGGGCATCACTGTATTGGGGCAAAAGTTAACGGCAGAATAGTGCCGCTTGAGTATAAGCTGAAAAACGGTGATATTGTGGCAGTTACGACGAATAAGCAGAACAACGGACCGAGTCGTGATTGGCTCAATATTGTTGCTTCCTCGGAAACGCGCAATAAAATCCGGCAGTGGTTTAAAAAAGCCAAGCGGGAAGAAAATATTGTCCGTGGCAACGAACTGATTGAAAAAGAAGCCAAACGGCTGGGCTTTGATCCGAAAGAACTGCTTAAAGACAACCGCCTGATGCTTGTTGCCAAGAAGCTCAATATACTCAGCGAGGATGACCTGTTGGCAACATTGGGGTATGGCGGGATCACGATTAACGGGATTTTGACCAAGCTGATTGAGCTCTACAAAAAAGAAGTGCAGAAGGCAACCCCCCCCGATATATCGCAGCTTTTGGAAAAAATCAGACCGCAGGGCGAAAAGAAAAAGTCAAGCCACGGCATTCTTGTCGAGGGGGAAGATGGCCTGTTGGTCCGTCTGGCCCGCTGCTGCAATCCGATACCGGGGGATGCGATTACCGGCTATATTACCCGGGGACGTGGAGTCTCGGTGCATAGGTCCGACTGTTCCAATGTAATCAATGAAAACAGCGATTTTGCCCGGGTCATTGAAGTTAGCTGGGATATTGGTCTCGACAAAGTCTATACGGTGGCTATCGATATTACCTGCAATGATAAGACCGGGGTACTGACGATGATTTTAGCGGTACCATCTGAATCAAAGATCAATATCAGCTCGGTTTATGCTCGGGCAAACAAAAGCAACAAGACATCGATCGTGACGATGAGCCTTGATGTCAGAAATGCCCTGCAGCTTGAGCAGATCATGACGAGATTCAGGCGACTAAAGGATGTCTACAGTGTTACAAGAACCATGACATCAAGCGCGAAAGAGGAATAATGGATGAAAATTGAATCGATAATGGTCGGGCCGCTTGGCGTCAACTGCTATATAGCCGCGGATCCGACGACGAAAGAAGCCGTTGTAATTGATCCGGGGGCAGATGGACAGGAGCTTCTCGAGTATATTCGCCAAGAGGACCTTGTCGTCAGATATATTATCAACACCCATGGTCATGCGGACCATATCGGCGCCAATGAAGACCTGAAGGCATCACTGCCTCTTGTGCCATTGTGTATTCATGCAGCCGATCAAAGCATGCTTGCCAGCGCGAAAGAAAACTTATCGGTCTATTGGAATCAGAATATCATTTCTCCGCCGGCGGATGTGCTTCTGGCCGACGGCATGGTGCTGACCTTTGGCCAGGAATCGTTGACGGTACTGCATACGCCGGGACATACGCCGGGGGGGATCTGTCTGCTTGGCAGCGGTGTGCTGTTTAGTGGGGATACCTTGTTTGCCGGCTCCGTCGGGAGAACCGATTTCCCCGGCGGGAGCATGCAGCAGCTTTTAGACGGAATTCGCCAAAAACTGCTGTTGCTCCCTGACGATACGGCGGTTTATCCGGGACATGGCGGGGCTACCAGAATAGGCTGGGAACGTGAAAACAACCCCTATTTTGCTTAAAAAACGCGATAAATGAAATTTTCTTTGTATTATGTGGCTGTTTTTGATAGAATAATAGTATTTGAATCATAAAATTATTTTTCTGTGCAGCTGCAGACAGGAAAGTTATGATGGTAGAGGGGAAAATATCATGCCGAAAAAAGTTATAATGGATGATCTGAAAAAAAAGCTGCAGGAACGCCAGCATAAGCTGACGCCTCAGCGCCAAACCGTGTTGCAAGTGTTTGTGGATCACCCCGGTAAGCATCTGAGTGCAGAGGATGTTCACGATATCTTGCGGGATAAGCGTTCGGAAATTGGCTTGGCCACGGTATATCGCAGCCTGGAACTGCTGTGTAGCCTAAATATTTTGCAAAAAATGGATTTTGGTGATGGGAGAAGCCGTTATGAAGTGACGGGAAGCGACCCGGCGCAGCACCAGCATCATCATTTGATCTGTCTGCAGTGTGGGGAAGTAAGAGAGTTTGCGGATGATCTGCTTGAACCACTGGAGACCGATGTGGCGGATAAGAGTCATTTTCAAATTGTAGATCATCAGGTGAAATTTTACGGCTATTGTCAGGAGTGCCAAAAAAAACGTGAAGATTAAAAGTTTTTATTTAAACAGCGACAAAGAGGTTATCGTCAAGATTGTAAAAGAGATTTTGACGCTGTTTAAAATTGAAATCAGCGAGCAGGGCCCCTTTGCTTATGAGCGGCTGGAAATTATAAACGAACAGCAGCCAGAGCCAGTGCAGACGGTGCTCACACGTATCACCCTTACGGGTGGTGATGTGAACCTTTGTTTTAGCCGGACGTCGAAGGCTGAGCCGGATGAACGACTGGGGGCAGCGCTGCACCGCATGATAAAGCTGAACCTGTATCATATATTTGTCGAAGACCTTGGTAAAGAAAAAGCTCCCTGGGGTATTTTGCACGGGGTTCGCCCGACTAAAATTGTCCACCGCTATATTGGTGAGGGACTTGCATCTGCGGAGATTATCGCTCGGTTACAGCGTGATTATGAGGTGAGCGCGGGTAAGGCCGCGATGATTACAGAGCTGGCCTTCAAGCAGCGTCCGTTTTTGGCTACGTCAGATGACCGGACAGTCAGTGTATATATCGGCATACCGTTTTGTCTCTCCCGCTGTTTATACTGCTCATTTCCGGCTTACGTTCTGCCGGGAGAAAAGCAGCTACAGGCATTCTTGTCTGTTTTAAAGCAGGATCTGCAGGCTGCCCGCGATGCGATTCGGCAGCATGGCTTAAAAGTCCAGTCGATCTATATTGGCGGCGGAACGCCGACGAGTCTGCCGGAGGCGCAGTTTGATGAATTGTTGAAACTGGCCCGGAATTCTTTTTATGGCCCGGAAACCATTGAATTTACAGTGGAAGCCGGACGCCCGGATAGCATTACCGAGGCAAAAATACATTCGATGATGGCATATGGTGTCGACCGCGTCAGCGTGAATCCGCAGACAATGCAGGCAAGAACGTTACAGCGGATTGGACGAAACCATACCCCGGAGGATATTGTCGCGATGTTCCAGCGCTTTCGGGCGGCGAAAATGAAGCATATCAATATGGACTTGATTATCGGTTTGCCCGGCGAGACGACGGCAGACATCAAGGATACGATGGAAAAAGTAACTGCTCTGCAGCCGGATGATATAACATTACATGCACTGGCCCTGAAAAAAGGATCGCGTCTTAAGCTGCAGCTCGAAGACATTGAACTGCCGTCGGATCAGATGGTTCAGGAAATGTTTGCTATTGCCATGCAGCAGGTTGACGGGCTTGGCCTCAAGCCGTATTATCTCTATCGGCAAGGCTATATGAGCGGGCAACTGGAAAATGTAGGCTGTAGTATCGCTGGTGCTGAGAGCATGTATAATATTCAGATTATGGAAGAAAACCAGACGATTATTGGAATTGGCGGCGCAGCGACGACCAAGGTGATACACCCACTGACGCGGCGGCTACAGACATCATTTAATGCCAAGGATTTAACTACATATCTTAACTGTGTGGATAAATATATAGAAAAACGATCGGCTTTGCTTGCTGAAGCATTTGATCATTAAGGGGGAAATCATTTATGCTGACAAACGCTCCACGCGGAACGCGAGATATATTGCCGGATACCGTTGGTTACTGGCTTCATATTGAAAAAACAGTGCGCGATATCTGTGCCCTTTATGGCTATAAGGAAATTCGCACGCCGGTTTTTGAACATACGGAATTGTTTTTGCGGGGGATTGGCGAGACAACAGACGTGGTAGAAAAGGAAATGTATACTTTTGTTGACCGTGGGGAAAGAAGCATTACGTTGCGGCCGGAGAATACAGCAGCCGCTGTCAGAGCCTATCTTGAGCATAAACTCTATGCGGATGCGGCCCTCAACAAGTTGTTTTATATCGGATCCATGTTTCGCTATGACCGCCCGCAGGCCGGGCGCTATCGGGAGTTTCATCAATTCGGGGTGGAAGCCCTGGGCGGAAGCAATCCGGCAATCGATGCGGAAATTATCCTGCTGGCAGTACAGTTTTTAAAACAGCTTGGTCTTAGCGAACTGGAACTGAGCTTGAATTCTGTCGGTTGTCCGAACTGTCGCCCTGTTTATCGTGAACGATTACAGGCGTTTTTCAAGGAAAAGCTCGACGGGCTTTGCCCGGACTGTCGCTCGCGTTATGAACGCAATCCGTTGCGAATTCTTGACTGTAAAAACGAGCGCTGTCAGGAACTGTCTGTGGGGGCGCCAGCGATTACGGAGTGTCTCTGCGGCGAATGTCAGGATCACTTTTCCCAGTTGCAGGAATGCCTGACGGCAGCTGATGTTCAGTTTCAGCTTGATCCAAGACTGGTGCGCGGACTCGATTATTATACAAAGACCGCCTTTGAAATCAAATATGCCCCGCTCGGCGCGCAAAGCGCTGTTGCTGGTGGCGGACGCTACGATGGCCTTGTTGAAGAGTGCGGTGGCAATGCTACGCCGGCCGTGGGTTTTGCCGTTGGCTTGGAACGGGTCTTGCTGGCACTTGAAAAGCAGCAGCTGTTGCCAGTGCTCAGTGACAGTATGGATGCTTTTGTGGTCGCATTGGGGACTGAAGCACAGACACCGGCCTTTAAGCTTCTCTGTAAGCTGAGGGAAAAAGGACTTACGGCGAATATGGATTTTGCCGGACGCAGCATGAAAGCCCAGATGAAACAGGCAAATAAGGCCCAGGCCCGGTTTGCAGTCATTTTGGGAGAAGAGGAAGTCAAAGAGTCCTGTGCTGTACTTAAAAATATGCAGACTGGTGAGCAGGAAAAAATCAGCTTGTCAGAACTAGTAAATAAGCTATACGCTGAGGTGAAGGATTAATTATGGAAACATTAGAAGGTTTAAAGAGGTCACATCATTGCGGGCAATTGCGTCAGAGTGATGAATCTCAGGAAGTGGTATTGTGCGGCTGGGTATCAAGACGCCGCGATCATGGTGGATTGATTTTTGTTGATTTACGTGATCGTTCTGGTTTGGTGCAGGTTGTCTTTTCGGAAGAAAAGATGGGGGAAGAAGCTTTTCACAAAGCGGAGACACTGCGCTCGGAATTTGTTGTTGGCGTCAGAGGGACCGTTTCTGCTCGTTCGGAAGAAACCGTGAATCCCCACATGGAAACTGGTGCAATTGAAATCTATTGTCTGGAACTTCGCATTTTGAACAAGGCAAAGACGCCGCCGTTTTACATTCAGGACAACCTCGATGTAGATGAAACGCTTCGCCTCAAATATCGTTATCTTGATCTTCGCCGTCCGGAAATGCAAAAGAACATTATTTTGCGTCATCGGGTGACAAAGGTTATGCGCGATTACTTTGACCGCAATGGCTTTTTGGAAATCGAAACGCCAATGCTCACGAAGAGCACTCCGGAAGGCGCGCGTGATTATCTCGTTCCCAGTCGTGTAAATCCGGGGAAATTTTATGCTCTGCCACAGTCGCCGCAGATTTTTAAGCAGATTTTAATGGTTGCTGGTTATGAAAAATATTTCCAGATTGTTCGCTGCTTCCGCGATGAAGATTTGCGTGCGGATCGTCAGCCGGAATTTACGCAGCTTGACATTGAAATGTCATTCATCGATCAGGAGGAAATTCTGACAATGATGGAAGGCATGGTTACGGAACTGTTTGACCGTTCGATCGGAGCTAAAGTTTCAATGCCGATGATGCGAATGACCTGGGAAGATGCTATGGATAAATATGGCTCTGACAAACCGGATCTTCGGTTTGATATGCAGCTGATGGATTTGTCGGAAGTGGTTCGTGGATCAGACTTCAAGGTTTTTGAATCGATCCTTGAAAATGGCGGGCAGGTAAAGGCGATCAACGTAAAAGGATATGCTGCTATTCCGCGCCGTGAACTTGACGGACTTGTTGACTATGTTGGTAACTATGGTGCTAAAGGACTTGCCTGGTTCCAGTATGCAGAAGAAGGCCTTAAGTCCCCGATCAAGAAATTTTTCTCGGATGAAATATTGGCGAAGATTCAGGCTGCTACGCAGGCTGAAACCGGCGATTTACTGCTGATTATTGCTGATAAGCCATCTGTCGTTGCGCATGCTCTTGGCGAGCTTCGCCTTGAAATGGCACGTCGCCGTAATTTAATTGATCCGGACAAGCTCTCCTTCCTTTGGGTGGTTGACTTCCCGATGTTTGAATACAGCGAGACAGAAAACCGCTGGATGGCGATGCATCATCCGTTTACCGCACCGCGCGATGAGGACGTGCAGTACCTGCTGACGGATCCGGGCCGAGTAAAGGCAAAGGCCTATGATATGGTTCTCAATGGGACAGAAATCGGCGGCGGCAGCTTGCGTATTTATAACAGTGAGCTGCAGGAAAAAGTGTTTGAAGCCCTTGGTTTGTCAGAAGAAGAAGCCCGCTTGAAATTTGGCTTTATGCTCGATGCCTTTGAATATGGTACACCGCCGCATGGTGGATTGGCCTTTGGCCTTGACCGTCTGGTGATGATTATGGCGCAGCGCGATTCGATTCGTGATGTCATTGCCTTCCCAAAGACGCAGAGTGCATCATGTATAATGACACAGGCTCCATCAGAAGTTGATGGTAAGCAGCTGCAGGAACTTTCCATTCGCACCGCAATTGCCGCGAAGAAAAAATAATTTATCATAACGATAAAGCACAAGATATGGGTGTATCTTGTGCTTTATATTTTGCCCGGCGAAAGCGACGGCTGGTTGCTCCCTCTGGGAACTTATGATACAATATGGGAATAGAACCGATAAATTTTTCGTAGAGGAGTATGGACGTGTCGTTGCAAAAAGTGGATATACTCGACGTAAATGTGGCTTCCCTGACTATGGAAGAGGCCGTTACCGCCGTGGAGAAATATATAGATGAAAAAGCCGGGGCCTTGGTGGCAACAGCAAATGCTGAGATGATTATGATGGCAAACAAGGATCAGGAACTTAAACAGATCCTCAATGAAGCGGATTTGGTTGTCCCGGACGGAGCCGGTACGGTTTGGGCTGCTCATCAGATGGGAGTAGCTATGCCGGAAAGGGTTGCTGGCTATGATCTAGCCCAGCAGTTGATGGCAAGAGCCCCGAAGCGCGGTGCAAGGATTTTCTTTTTTGGATCGGCGCCGGGCGTTGGGGAAAAGGCAAAAGAAAAAGCCGAAGCAGATTATCCCGGGATACAGATTGTCGGTGTTCGGGATGGATATTTTAAAGCGGAAGATGAAAAAGAGATTATCGCGCAGATACGGGCCGCTAAGCCGGATTTACTGCTGGCAGCTCTGGGCGTGCCTAAGCAGGAAAAATGGCTGAAACGTCATTTGAGCGAACTTCAGGTGCCGGTCGCAATTGGCGTTGGTGGTACACTGGATGTAATGGCGGGCGTGATGAAACGGGCTCCGCGATGGATGCAAAAAGCAAAGCTCGAATGGTTGTTTCGCGGGCTTTTGCAGCCGAAACGCATTGGCCGCCTGATGGCGTTGCCACGGTTTGTCCTCAAGGTTTATGCCTGTAAAAAGTAGTAGACAAAGCAAAACGGGTGAACTATAATTACAAAAGAAGCGGGTGGCCGGTATTCCGGCCCCTAAATAACAAATCGCAAGGTTTTAAATGGAGGTGGTTGTCACATGGTGAGAGCTCCTATAATAAAAGAAGGTTATGGCTTTATTGCTGCAGCATTTTTGCTTGCACTGGTGGTTGGCTATGCGTTTAGCCCTTACGCGGCGGTCGTTCCAACTGTGCTGGCAGGTTTTTTTATGTTTTTCTTTAGGAATCCATCAAGGGAGATTCCGACAGACAGCTCGGTGGTCGTTTCTCCAGCTGACGGCAAGGTAATGGATATTGTGCCGGTTGAGAACGATGATTTCGTTGCTGAGCCGGGAATGAAGGTTATTATATTTTTATCGGTATTCAATGTGCACATCAATCGCAGCCCGATTGAGGGGCAGATTAAATGCCAGCAGTATACCTGCGGGCGTTTTCGTCCTGCTTACAAGGATACGGTTGGATATGAAAATGAACGCCATATGATCGGTATTGAAAATGAAAATTTACAGGTTACGGTAACGCAAATTGCCGGAATCCTTGCGCGCCGCATTGTCTCCTGGGTTACATTGGATGATGTTCTTGACAAGGGTGAACGATATGGGTTGATTCGATTTGGCTCCTGCACTGAGATCGTAATGCCGAAGAATGTAGCAGTCCAGGTAAAAAAAGGCGATAAAGTAATCGGTGGCGAGACGATTATCGGGAGGGTAAAGGATAATGTATAGAACGTTAATCCCTAACATGCTGACTTCATCGAATCTTGTTTTTGGTATGTGTTCGATTATTTCAACATTTAATGGGAATTTTTTTGTGGCAGCGGTATGCATCATTTTGGCAATGATCGCTGACGGACTCGATGGCCGCGTGGCCAGGTTTTTTGGTGTAAGCAGTGATTTCGGCCGGGAAATGGATTCTTTATGCGATTTGGTTTCCTTTGGTGTAGCACCGGCAATGCTTATATATGTGTTTTATCTGCACGTATTTGGCTATTTTGGCTGGGTGGCAGCGATCATGTTTGCGCTTTGCGGCGCTCTGCGACTAGCTCGTTTTAATGTCAATACGGATGTTGTGCACGGCTATTTCATGGGCCTGCCGATTCCGGCTGGTGGGTGTTTGATTTCAACTTTTATCATGCTGTGCATTGTGGTACCGGTGGATCTCAATAATCTGGGCTTTCTTGTGCCTTTGGCCGTAATGGTGGTAGGTTATTTGATGGTCAGTAAGGTTCGCTATCCGGATTTTAAAGGCAAGGGTGAAAAGTCGCATGTGTTGTCGCTGATTTTGTCGGCTGCAGTGGGAATTGCGGTTCTCATCGTCGGTAAGAATGCAATCTTTAATGCAATTTTGTTTGACATTTTCATCACCTATGCTGTTTTCGGTATTTTGAATACGACCGTTTCGCTATTCAGCACGGCCGGCGAAACGGATAATATCTAAAATACATCTGAGTTATTAGGATTTTAAAGGAGAAAAAAATCCATGAGTTATGCTTTTGACTATATAATGGTTCCTCTGCAGATCATTATATTTCTCTTTACTATGTACTACTTTGTCATTGGTTTTTGTGGCATGTGGCGCAAAAAGGAAAAGAAAATTCTTATTCCGCAGAAAACATTTGCTGTTATCATTGCCGCCCATAATGAGGAACAGGTCATTGGGCAGCTGATTGATAATCTGCATAATCTTGAGTATCCGAAAGAATTATATGATATCTATGTAATTGCCGACAACTGTACGGACAATACGCCGCAGATTGCCGAGCAGGCCGGGGCAATTGTCTGCCAGCGCAACAATTTGGAGAAAGTTGGCAAAGGCTTTGCTATGGAATGGATGTTTGCCAAACTGTTTGAATTCGAACGCAAATATGATGCGGTAGCAATTTTTGATGCTGATAATCTGGTCCATCCGCGCTTTTTGCTGGAAATGAACAATCGCCTCTGCAAAGGGGATAAGTTGGTTCAGGGCTACCTTGATGCAAAGAACCCGTATGATACCTGGGTGTCAGGGACTTTTGCCATTGCCTTTTGGGTTATTGATCATATTTGGCATTTGGCCAAAACTAATATTGGCTTGTCCTCGGTTTTGGGTGGAACCGGCATGTGTATTACGACCGATGTATTGAAGAAGCATGGCTGGGGTGCAACCTGTCTGACGGAAGATATGGAATTCACCATGAAGTCCCTGGTTGAAGGCATTAAGACGACTTGGGCGCATGATGCCATTGTTTACGATGAAAAACCACTGACGTTTAAGCAGTCTTGGAATCAGCGGAAACGCTGGGCACAAGGGCAGTTTGATGTTGCTCACCGCTTTATTCCGAAAATGCTCAAGGCGGGGATTCAGCAACGTGACATTCGCATCCTTGATGGTTGCCTGCATTTATTGCAGCCGCATTTTCTGATCCTCTCGACTTTTTTTGTCGTGATCAGTTATCTGCAACTTTTGTTTCCGCCGTTTTATACCAATATCTATAATTTTATGCCGTCGGAGCTTTTGACCATTATAATGCTTGGACAGTACATTTTGCCGATCATTATTTTGCTAAAAATCCGTGTGAAACCCAAGGCGTGGTTTTATCTGCTGTTGTATCCGATATTTATCTATAGCTGGATTCCGATTGTCTTTTTGGGCTTTATCCATCGCAATGAGCATGAATGGAGCCATACGAAGCACACACGGGCTGTCAGTTATGACGAACTCATGCAGCAGGCAAAGGGCGATTCGATGCTGAGCCGCGAAGCAAGCAAATAACAGCCGTAATTTGCTGGAAAAAGGTGAGTGCCTGCACTCATCTTTTTTTGGTTATATATCAATAATAATAGGATGTGAACAATATATGTTTGAATTAAGTGTTTCGGCAGAATTTGAAGCCGCGCATAGAATTGAAGGCTATCCGGGGAAGTGCCATCGTCTACATGGGCATAATTGGGTTGTTGAAGTCGGCGTTATCGGCGATAAACTCAATGAACTTGGGATGCTGGTGGATTTCAAGGAAATGAAAAAAGAAGTCAATCGGGTGCTCGATCAGCTGGATCATCAGTATCTGAATGAACTGCCAACTTTTACGAATGGCTATAACCCGACAGCTGAACATATCGCCAAATATGTTTATGATGAATTGAAGGGCAGCGAACTGTTGCATGCTGCGTGCCGGCTTAAATATGTTAAGATATGGGAATCCCCTAAATCCTCGGTAATATACAGTGAAGGTGAACAGCAGTGAGGGCGAATGTAGTAGAAGTGTTTTCATCGATCCAGGGGGAAGGAAAATATGTCGGTTGCCGCCAGATCTTTGTCCGCTTTTCAGGCTGCAACTTAAAGTGTCGGTATTGTGATACGCTGGTGTCACATGCGCCGTATCTCTATTGTACGACGGAGGAAGATGCCGGCAGCCGCAAGTTTATCCATCTGACGAATCCGGTATCGGTGGAAGAGCTTACGGAACGCATTCAGCATTTGCTCAAGGTCAGACATCATTCGATAAGTTTTACTGGTGGAGAACCACTGTATCGCGCGGACTTTATTCATGCACTGGCACCAAAACTTGACTGCAAGGTGTTTTTGGAAACGAATGGGACGTTGGTTGATGAACTCGAAACTGTTATCGACGATGTCGACATCATCAGTATGGATATCAAATTGCCGAGCATTACCGGACAAGACCTTTGGGACCAGCACCGAGCTTTTATGCAGCTGGCAAAAACAAAGGATTTGTATATAAAACTCGTCGTATCGGCAGAAACCACGGCAGAGGAGTTTTCCCGGGCTGTTGCGTTGGTTCATGAAGTCGATCCAGCGATTCCGTTTATTATTCAGCCGGTGACGCCGACCAATGGCTGCAATGCAGCTCCGCCGGCAGCTGTCCTCGCGTATCAGGAACAGGCTTTGGCGCTGCTGGATGATGTCAGGGTAATTCCGCAGACGCATAAAATGATTGGGCAAATGTAAAAAATAAAGAAACCTTGATATATAAGGGCTTGAGACCCGTTAAAAACGGAAATGTTGACATTTTGTTGACATTTTCTCAAAAAGACTAGCTGTTCATGAGTTCATCGAACTTTTGGACAGCTTCTTTTTTTAGTTTTTTGGTTGTGTGGAGATAAATCATCCGAGTCGTTTTATCATCGGCGTGTCCTAGACGATCAAGTATTATTTCAAGTCCGGTTCCGGCTTCTGCCAGCAGGGAGGCATGCGTGTGCCGGAGCATATGAGGGTGAACGTCTATGCCAATCTTTTTGGATGCACTGTACATAAAGTTCTGGATCCGTGAGTTAGGGAGTGGGGCGCCGTAAGGCTTTTCTGGGTTCTTGCATTTCCCTGTGAAAACAAAGTTGTTTTCCTGGTACTGGTTGCGGTAGCGCATCTTATCTTCGTTTTGCCAACGTCTGTACTCCTGAAGGGTTTCAATGAGTATTTTTGATACCTTAAGCGTACGGTTGCTCTTCTTTGTTTTAGGCGTTTGAAATACATATTCTCGCCGTAGCTCGTTGGTGAAGAAAATGTCTTTGTTTATCCGGATCGTCTTTTCGGAAAAATCCACGTCATCCCATTGCAGGGCCGTGGCCTCTGATATTCGGCAGCCGGTATAGGCTAATGTCATGATAATTGGATACATGTGAGGAAAGACGGGCGTGTTTTGCTTTGTATAGTCTAGAAGCTGCTGTAGCTGATTCTTTTCAAGGTACTTAGGTAAAGCTGCATCTTCACCAATCTTTTCTTTTTCTCGTGGAAGCTGGACGAATTCAGTGGGGTTTTTCGCAATCAGTTCTTGTTCCATTGCTGATCTGAATACCTTCTTTGCCAGCTTCATAATGGAGGATAGAGTGGCTCGGGAATACGGTTTTCCCTTGGTGCTTATCCGGGAACAGATATCATCTATGAATTCTTGAAAATCTCTTCGAGAGATATCTTTCATAGGCTTTTCACCGAAGTAATCGCGGAATATATTCTTTTGATAAAGTTCATTGTGTGATGATGAGATTTTTATTTTTTTAGCATGTTCCTTATACCATTCGTCAGCAAAATCCGCGGCTGATATGCCGCTTTCAAAGATAAATGTACCGGTGGCGATCTTTATCTCTATTTTGGCAGCAGCTTGCTGAGCTTCTTTCTTGGTTCTGAATCCTCCCTTAGTAACCTTTCGCCGTTTTCCTTGTGCATCGCGGCCGGCCTCTACCGAATAAGTGTAGTTTTTCCCTCTCTTATAGATATATGACATTCAAAATACCTCCCGTTAGTACGTATGTTCTATTGATGAATCTATTTTTTACCGCCCCTAAAAAGAGGCGGCTTTATTTATTTCGTCTATAATATAGTTATTTTTTATTTTTACCAAGCATCGTTGATGCAACACCAAAAGCAGAAAACATCAAAATTGCAGATAGACAGCTAAGGCCAATTCTTCGATAATCTATACGCATGAAATGTTTTGCCCATCCTGGATATATTTGATAACCGGCAGCCCTGACCTTATCCTTTTCATCTTCAATAACCATATTGTCTAATTCGTTTAATAGCCATCCTTTTTCTCGAGGTTTTTGAAAATCTGCATCCGTGTATATTGCTGGCTGCTGCCAAATAAAGCTATAACCTATATAATATGATTGGCCTTTATATTCTGCCTTCCATGGAACAAATATTAATAACAATGCGACAACAAACATTAGCAATGATATTGAAATTTTAAGCGGTTTTCTCATTGATATCACCATTTCCGTTATCTCTGTTTTTATATAACTTTTTCTTCCAAATAAAGCAATATATAATAAATATTCCTATCGAAACAGTAATCACTCTTTCGGTGCGAGCTTCTTTCATTTCGGATATATGTTTCTCTATTATTTCTTTTGGCGGATTATGCCCTGGATATTTATTTGCAATATATGAAAAGTCTGCACCAGGGTCTTCATTTTCAAAGGCTTCATATTCAGCATCATCTTTACTCAAACCACTTTTTCGCAACTGTAAAATTTTTTCATCACGTTTGATTTCCTGTGCATCCATTTCTGCCAACATTTCATCATATTCAGCATCCGTTGGCTTGTAAATAAAATATTCTCCGTGCAAAGCACTTTCATAATGGCCCAACTCTTCACCGCTATAATAATATGCCATCATAATAGGGAAGGTGGCTATGAGGATAAAACAGCCGATAAATTTGAATGCTTTGTTTTTCAGAGCAATTTTTTCTGCATAATGCACTATCAATATATAAATAAGTACTGCGATTATTGCAAAAAATATATCCACTTTTTATCACCACACTTATTTTAGCCGCGAGCAAATGCCCGCGGCATTTTTCTAAATATACTGTCAAATCATCATTTGCATTAAAACCTGTTTTAATTCATCGCGAGAGGGTTGTTTTTCCGAAAGGTAGCGATCGATAAGCTCTGGACTTATATCGCTAGAGTGGGCGAGTAGGTAGGCGGCATATTCGTTTGCCTCAGTCTCACACGCATTAGATGCATAATATGTACTTTCCTCGCGAAAGAAGTACCCATATCCAGCATGTAGGCGAGCGTGGCCAAGTTCATGACAGACTGTTATTTTTTGTGCCTCGTAGCATAGCTCTGTGCTTAATATAATGGTCTTTTTGCCTAAAACCCTAACAAGAAAACCTCTGATGTTACCGGGAAGCTGGGTATATAAGATTTTTATATCCAAATCCCTGGCCAATTTGAACGGATCGGCCGTGCCGTGTTTCTTTACTAAATTTGCTACGCGCAATTTAATATTCACACGTAAAATCCCCTTAATCTAAGAATGTTTCTTATTTCGTTTATTTCGTTCCTTCGCATCCCAAAAAGCCAATTCAAGCGCAGCTCGTATTTTAGCCTTATCATCATCCGATAGGTTGTATGTTTCACCATCAAACATAACCTCTGCATTTTCGAGAAATTTCAATAAGTCTTGAGGCTTTTTGTCTACAATCGGAAATTTTTGAAACTCTGCACCAACGATATCATCAACTGTTTTTCCAAATATATTTGATAAATTGGCAACATCATCATGATTTATCGTAGATGTGTAGCCACGTTCCCAGTTAGATATTACCTGCGGTGATTTTCCGATCATATCGCCAAGTTGTTTTTGTGTCCAACCTTTTTCTTTTCTTAAAACTCGGATACGTTCGCTTATTTTCACACTAAACACCTCTCGTAAATAATAACATAAATTAACGGCATACGATATAAAACTAACGATATTTGAGAATTTTTATAAAAAATACATTGACTTTAACGAAAGTCGTTAGTATAATTAAAACATAGATAACGCAATCCGTTATATGCAGGGAGGTGATATATATGGGAGTAACCGAGAATATTAAAAAAATACGAATGGCTAAAGGGGTATCAAAAACTTTTTTGGCTAAAGGTTTGAAACTGAGTCTCCAAGGGTATAGATACATCGAGGATGGTGATGTAAGACTTGATGTTGAGCGAATGCTAAAAATCGGTCAGTTGTTAGGCGTTGATAGCGCCGTTTTTTTAGACGACAAACTAACGGATTCCGTTATTAAAACCGTTAGTAAAACAGCATAATATCAAGTCCTCTCAGTGAAATTTTGAAGGTCCTTCATATGACTATTATCCCACAGAAAGGAGTGAAAATGAATGCCTAAAATGCGCACTAAACAGGGTGAAAACGTGTACCGAACCGCACGAAATGCGGGTGTTTTGTTCACCCACGAACTCAAAAATCAAGAAGGAGCCGCGGAATTGCTGGAGATTGAGCGTACGCGGCTTGCTCGAATCGAATTAGGGCAAATACAGCCCCGGCCGGAAGAAGTTTTGAGAATGGCGGATAAGTACAATACACCGGAACTTCTCAATTATTATTGCCGCAGCTGTCCGATTGGCAAAGACCTGCCATTTATTGAAGCTTTACCCTTCGAAAAGGTTGCTTTGAAAGCCTTGGCAGCACTGCACCGAGCAGATGAGACCAAGTCTATGATTATCAATATGGGTGACTTAGATATAGGCTGTGCCAATAAAAAGGATCTGTTGAAAATCCTTAATCGGCTAAAATCTATCGAAAAAGTCACTTTGGAGTTTGAACTATTCATTAGAAAAAATTTGAAAGGATGTGAGTAGATGAATAACCTAAATTTCCGTGTGAAATCCGTCCTCAACCAGATGCCAGAAGCATTTTCGGAAATGCTGGAAGTCATTAAGGCTCAGAAGGAGCGCATCCAGGAGTTAGAAGGAATGATCGTGGCTCGTAGCACTTTACCGGAATACATGAAGCCGGAAGAGATTGCGGAAAGGCTTGGTGTCAGCAAACCGCACATATACGAAATGCTGCGGCAAGGAAAGATCATTGCTTCTCGTTGTGGCACTCGCTGGGTGATTGAAGGTGCTGAGGTTCAGCGATATCTAGACCAGACAAAATTTCGAAGTGCATCATAAAAAGATAGCCCGCGCAACGGCAGGCTGAAAGGGTGAGGTTGTCCTCACTGATATTATACCTCTTATGAAAGGGGGGTGAGTGGTAATGGATTACAGTGCAAAAAAATCTTCCAAACCCATAAAAACTTATGTGCTGGGAGGCCCTAAACGGAAGTATAGTGGTTTCGGGATGGTGATCCGGTCAGAGCGAGAAAAAAGAGGATGGTCGATCATGCAGCTCTATATAAAGATCAATCAACTCAGCAGCAAGAGCGTTCAAATCGTATCCTATGAATCTTTGCTCAGATGGGAACGTGGAGAGGGCATACCTCAGATCGAATCTACGGTGGCACTGGCAAAGGTGCTGAATAAGCCGGATCTGATAAAGCTCAGAATAGCTGCTATCGAACTCGCAAAAAGAAAAAATCCGCACGAGTTGTCGCTCGCACGGATCTAGGACTTAAAAAAATATTCTAACGAAATTATATCACGATCGGAGGAAAAAGCAAATGAGATATGGGTATTGCCGCATGATGAAAGTATCGGAGCTTCGCAGAATCACAAGGAAAGGGGATATTCGCTTATGTTTAAAAGAATTCCACTGACGGATTACGGCTGGGAAGTAGTCAGCACAGGGCTAATGCTGATCGGGATCGCGTGTCTGGCGGTGATTTTATGAGTATCGATGAAAAGCTGGATCGCAGCGTAGCGATCATCCACAAACTCAACGCCCTCAAAGAAGATCTGCAAATCCTCGAAGAAAACGAGGCTCACGATACTGGCACGGATGAAATGCTCATATCTGTGGGCGATGCAATCTATAATCACACAATATCCGCCGGCGGGCGCAGGCTCTATAAAGTAATGGCCCCGCACCTCATGGCGGCAATCAAAGAAGAAATCGCCGATCTGCAGGCTGAGATTGACGAAATAAACGCAAAATTTTGGGAGGTAGCATAAATGGATTTACAAGTATCAAATCAAATCGGGCGTATCGAGTGGAATATCGACGACATCCGTAAGAACGTCACGGAATATATCGGCAAATTCAGCGGGCTCGTTGTCACGGAAGATAATCTCAAAGATATGGAAAAGACGCAGAAGGTTCTTGCCACAATTCGGCGGCAGGTAGATAAATTCAGAAAAACTACGAAAGCTGAGTATGAAAAGCCGCTCAAGGTGTTTGAAATGGAGATCAAGTCTATCCAGGATATTATCGCAGATGCGGAACTTCCCCTCAGTGACCAGCTCAAAAAATATGAGCTCGAGCGGGTAAACGCCGAAAGGGTACGGCTAAACGAAACAGCAAAGGAAATCGCCATATCCATTGGGCTACGGGATGAATACTTCTTTTATTTCAGCGTTCTGGCAGAATGGACGAACCGCACTGCCAAGAAAGGCGCGGTTGCCAAGGAAATGCAGGAACGGCTGGAACAGATTTTGCAGCAGCAGAACCTAGAGGACCGGCAGAAGGAACTGGATGCACTCAGACAGCAGCAAATCGAAATGCTATGCCAGACTACCTCTGATTTATTCGGACTGAATACTCCGATTACCGTGCAGGATTGTGCATACGCCACGAAACATTGCGAATTGAAGGATTTACCACAAGCCATTAAAACAGTCGCTCAGAAACGTGCTGACGTAGAGCAGCGCATGATGGAAACGGTTGCACCGGTTATTGCTCCGGTTGATCCGGAGCCGCCGAAGAAAATCAATGATGCGCCGGCACAAAGAATTTTCGATGTGACGATCAGTATTAAGAACCTGCCGGAAAGCCGGCTGTCATATCTCAAGGAACAGTTGAGAGATATTCGGTATGAATTGAGCGAAACAGAGGTGCATTGATTATGGAAAATACAATGCAGCATTATGACAATCTCAGAGTTACTCCACGGGATGCGCTTAGAGAAATCGGGTTTGGCAACCTTAAAGGGAAGTCAGATATCAATCCTCAGTGGCGTATAGAGGCAATCACAAAGGAATTCGGTCCTTGTGGTGTGGGCGGGAGCCGTGAGGAAAGGCTTGAAACCCCTTATAAATCAAAGGCCTTTTGTGTATGGTAGTGCTCGTTGACCGTATTTTGACCTGATTTCTCTATTTTGTCCAAGATTTTGGCAATGTTGTCGCTATCTTTTTGGTACATGTGAGAATATGTTTCCAAAGTTATTTTAGGGCTTTTATGGCCAACTCTTTTACTGATAGCAGTAATTGGAATACCTAAACTAATAAGATGTGATACGTGGGAGTGGCGCAGGTCGTAAAGACGAATGCGTTTCACTCCCGCTTTTTTTGTGTATTTTTGAAAGTTGTAGTCGATCGTCCGATAGTTTTGTGGAAACACCTTATCCGTTTTCTCGGCCATCCTGTTAATATATTCCTTGATTAGATCCATTATAAAATGTGGCATCGGAATAATTCTTTTTGCAGACGGGGTTTTAGGCTCGGTTTCTTCATCATTGCCACCCATATAGTCTAATGTTTTTGAAATACTTATGGTGCTGGCAATAAACGATAGGTCGCTTTCCTCCAGGCACAACAATTCCCCGGGCCGTATACCACCGTAAAAAAGAACGAGGAATATGACCTTCCATACGATATTGTCAACACCTGCAATAAATAGATCGAATTCTTCCTTTTCCCAGAAATCCATTTCTTTATAATTTTTTTTACCGACACTGCCGGCAGCTGCCACAGGGTTTGACTTTAAATTATAATAATGGACAGCATAATTCATTATCGTTGAGAACTGGGAGTTTATTGTCCTTACGGTCGCAGGAGACATCGTTTTATTTGTCCTAGGGGAAATGTATGCAGTGATCTTATTTTGCCACTCTCGGACAACAGCAGGGGTTATATCGCCTATTTTCATATCTCCAAGCATAGGTACAAGGTGCTTTTCTAACTTCGACTTTCTTCCTCGTACAGTGCTTTTTTTAGCATGGACGGATAAATCAGCAATATATTTTTCATATAATGATTTTAAAGTCATATTTGGTTGCCCGGCTAATTTCTCCTTAAATGCAGTCTCGTATTTTTTAGCATCCCGCGCCAAGGCAAAGCCTCTTTTTGTGGTTTGCCTATATTCTCCCTTCCAGTCCTTATAACCGAATTTTACATAATAAGTTTTATGAATTTCATCTCGGTATACTGGCATAAAATCAGCTCCCTTCAGTACATATGTTCTATGCAAAAATCTATTTTTTACCGCCCCTAAAAAGAGGCGGCTTTATTTATTTTAAAAAGTGTTGTTTTATATAGATATATTTATTTTGTTGACACTTTTAAATCGTTGTGTATTTTATCAAGTAGATCATGGACATAATTATCACTAATCCTTTTAGCTATATCTTTAGGATCAGCGGTACTAAATAAATCAGATTCTCTCGTGCGAGATTCTGTTCGAGCAAAAATTGTCTCATTTGTTTTAGTATCTCTAAGATTGAATTCAAAAGCAGCAGTGGCATTGCTTGTCAGGCCTGCCGGTATTGTGTGCGTTACAGTCTGAGGGGTGGTTATTGTAGCGAATTCTCCCGTTGATGTTGTAACTGTAGAGGTACTATATTGTGTTGTGTTATAAGCAAATTCTGGCCTATACTGTGAGCCAGTTCCATACTGTAAAATGTTTACAACTAGGTATGCATCGTATTTGTCGATATATTTTTGCATTAATTTATTTGCACCCGCTGGGTCAGCGTCGTACGCCGCCATGATATCACAGTTATTTTCCTGGTTTACTTTCTTAACTATATCGGCAAACATAGTAATCTTTATATTCCTATCTTCAGATAATTCTTTAACAATAACATCTGGAAATGTCATTGAAATATACGGATCATACACATAGGAAGATGTACTAGACGGAACCCCACAAAGTAAAATGATATTTTTTATATGACTAGCATTATATTTGTCGTTCTTGTATTCTGATTTTTCAGCAAAGGCAACGCTCGTAAATAAAATCACTAAAGCAAGTGTAAAAAAATAAATTCGCTTCATAAAAAATCGCCCCTTTTAGTATTATTTTTTCTTTAGTAATAAAGTAGAAAATATATAACCTGTACTACAGAGCACACTCACGGCGATTAATTCTAAAATAATTCTCCCATAATCAATAGTCGTGATATTATCAACTCGTTTTATCCCCGTAAGCGGAGCTGTAAAAATAGTTCCATATCCAATAAATTTTTCACCATAATCGGGAATGACCGCATGATATGGTGAATAATAAATTACGCATAATACCAAAACCCCTAATATGACGGCCCAAATCTTTTTAAGTAGGCTAACGTGCAACATGCGCCGCCAGCAAGTGCTTTCTTCATTTTCTTCGATCCGTCTGTTTTTTTCAAAATATATGGCAATACCGGTTTGGAACACAGCGCCTATGAGTAATACATATGACATATAATTCGCACCTTTATAGAAAGACATGTCAGAAAAACCACTAATTAATATTGTTAAATACAATACAAATGTTCCAATTAAAGTGCTTAATATATGTATAGTGGTAGCTTCACTTGAAGGATCATTCATTTTTAAAAAAGGTGACATGGACATCGAAAAGGCAAATAAAATATATGGCATAATTATTTTATGCGCATTAGGTAAAATAATATTTACGACTAAGCATATCCATATATATGAGATAGCGAAAGACAGAAATGTACTAAAAAAGAAAACTGGGGATCCTAAAATAAATGTTTTTTTCATTAGTTTCATGCCCAAAATTGAAATAGATATAGGCAATAAATTTAAATAAGCGATAGCATGTTTGGCAACCCATGCAACAAAAAAACCCAGCAATGCTAACTTCCATTCACCTAGCCATAATAGCCATACAAGAGATATAGTACCCCCTAAAGTGCATGCAAAGACAGGTACTCCGACAACTAAAGCGAGCATCTTCCCAAATAAATCAGCCATGCGATTATCACCTCGTTATTTTTTAGCCGCGAGCAAATGCCCGCGGCATTTTTCTAAATATACTGTCAAATCATCATTTGCATTAAAACCTGTTTCAACTCATCTCTGGATGGCTGTTTTTCCGAAAGGTACTGATCAATAATCTCTGGACTTATATCGCTAGAGTGGGCGAGTAGGTATGCTGCGTATTGATTTGCCTCGGTTTCGCACGTATTAGATGCATAATATGTACTTTCTTCACGAAAAAAGTACCCATATCCGGCATGTAAGCGAGCATGGCCAAGTTCATGGCAGACTGTTATTTTTTGTGCCTCATAACACAGATCGTCATTTAATATAATGATTTTTTGTCGCAAAGCCCTAACGAAAAATCCTCTGATACTGCCGGGAATAGATAGTCTTAGGACAAGAATATCCAAATCCCTGGCCAATTTAAACGGATCGGCCGTACCGTGTTTCCTTACTAAATTCGCTACGCGCAATTTAATATTCACACGTAAAATCCCCTTAATCCATTAAGTTTTCTTTTTTCGTTTTTCTTGATTCTTTTTTCGCGCTTCCCAGAATGCTACTTCAAGCGCTGCTCGAATTTTCGCCTTATCATCGTCGGACAGATTATACGTTTCGCCATCAAACATAACTTCGGCATTATCAAGGAAGCGCAAGAGGTCTTTTGGTTTTTTCGGCTGTCCATATTCTTCTTTCTGTTCTGTTATTCCAGCTAAAGAAAGCAATTCATCTACCGTTATGCCAAACGCTTGGGATAATTTCTTTATTACATCCAAAGAAGGTTTTGTACGTTCGCCTTTTTCAATACGACTTATTTCCGTGTTACTGACACCGGATTTTTGAGCTAATTTACGCTGGCTCCAGTCATTTTTTAAACGAAATTCTTTTAATATATCTGCAAAGTTACTCATGATAACCTCCTATATAAAGTATATTTTACACTAGCTGTAACCAAAAGGAAACATTTTTAAAAATTTTTATAGAAAAAGTGTTGACGAAAGGTTACACTTGATGTAATATAAAGGTGTCACCAAAAAGTAACGGAAGGAGGCATTAGGATGGAGATAAACAAAAAAGAAATATCTCTCGTTTTAAAAAAGAACAAATGGAACCTTACTAATTTTGCTCAAGAGTTGGGGTTGAGCAGATGCACGGTATCACGCGTAATGAATAATAAACGTAGACCTGGAGGCGCGTTTATTGGTGCATTCACCAGACGTTTCCCTGACGAGCCAATAAATAAGTATTTTTTTGCCTAGAGTGTCACCTTTAGGTGTCACTGTGAGCATAGAAATACACAAAGGATTTGCAAATATCAAGTCCTCTCAGTGAAATTTTGAAGGTCCTTCATATAACTATTATCTCACGAAAGGTGGTGAGTAAACCATGGAGACTATGGAAAGATTCATGCGAGTTGGCGAGATTGTGGAGATTTTAGGATGCTCACAATCAAAAGCCTACAAAATCATGAAAAAATTAAATGACGAACTGGAGGCTAAAAATAAAATAATCATTTCCGGCCGTGTTCCGCGTAGATATTTTATGGAAAGATTGTCGGTATAAAAAGATAGCCCGCGCAACGGCAGGCTGAAAGGGTGAGGATGTCCTCACTGATATTATACCTCTTATGAAAGGGGGTGAGTGGTAATGGATTACAGTGCAAAAAAATCTTCCGGACCCGTAAAAACTTATGTGTTGGGAGGGCCTAAACGGAAGTATAGTGGTTTCGGGATGGTGATCCGGTCAGAACGAGAGAAAAAAGGCTGGACGATCATGCAGCTCTATATAAAGATCAACCAGCTAAGCAGTAGGAGTATTCAGATCGTTTCCTATGAGTCCTTGCTCCGATGGGAACGCGGTGAAGGAATCCCTCAGATAGAATCCACGGTAGCGCTGGCAAAGGTGCTGAATAAGCCGGAGCTGATAAAACTCAGAGTAGATGCTATCGAACTCGCAAAAAGAAAAAATCCGCACGAGTTGTCGCTCGCACGGATCTAGGCGTATAAAAAATTTTTGTTACGTAAATTATATCACGATCGGAGGAAAAAGCAAATGGACAATACCAAGCTACAAGAAATCATAGAATCTCATGGTAAATGGTTAAGAGGTGAAGAAGGCGGCTGCCGTGCTGACCTGCGCAATGCTGACCTGTACAATGCTGACCTGCGCAATGCTGACCTGCGCAATGCTGACCTGCGCAATGCTAACCTGCGCAATGCTAACCTGCGCAATGCTGACCTGCGCAATGCCGACCTGTGCGATGCTAACCTGTGCGATGCTAACCTGTGCCGTGCTAACCTGCCGACGAAAATTATCACGGTCGGGCCGATTGGCAGCCAGCAATCATATACGATTTATCGCGTTGACGAAAATATTGTGCAATGCGGTTGTTGGCATGGTGAAGGCCGCGAGCCTTGGAAAGGCGGTACGCTTGAAGAATTTGAGGAAAGAGTAATTGCTGCATATCCGCTCGATACACAGCACGGAAAAGACTATCGGGCGGTTGTCGAATACTTTAAAACCCTGAAGGTGGAGGTTGGTAGCCATGAATAAGCGATACGGAACTTGTCGCCTCATGAAAGTATCGGAGCTTCGCAAAATCACAAAGAGAGGGGCACTCCTTTTATGTTTAAAAGAATTCCACTGACGGATTACGGCTGGGAAGTAGTCAGCACAGGGCTAATGATAATCGGGATCGCGTGTCTGGCGGTGATTTTATGAGCATCGATGAAAAGCTGGATTGCAGCGTAGCGATTATTCACAAACTCAACGCCCTCAAAGAAGATCTGCAGATACTCGAAGAAAACGCCATCGTCGATACTGGCACAGACGAAATGCTCATATCCATCGGCGATGCAATCTATAATCACACAATATCCGCCGGCGGTCGCAGGCTCTATAAAGTAATGGCCCCGCACCTCATGGCAGCAATCAAAGAAGAAATCGCCGATCTGCAGGCTGAGATCGACGAAATAAACGCAAAATTTTGGGAGGTAGCATAAATGGATTTACAAGTATCAAATCAAATCGGGCGTATCGAGTGGAATATCGACGACATCCGTAAGAACGTCACGGAATATATCAGCAAATTCAGCGGGCTCGTTGTCACGGAAGATAATCTCAAAGATATGGAAAAGACGCAGAAGGTTCTTGCCACAATTCGGCGGCAGGTAGATAAATTCAGAAAAACTACGAAAGCTGAGTATGAAAAGCCGCTCAAAGTGTTTGAAATGGAGATCAAGTCTATCCAGGATATTATCGCAGATGCGGAGCTACCCCTCAGTGACCAGCTCAAAAAATATGAGCTTGAGCGGGTAAATGCTGAAAGGGTACGGCTAAACGAAACAGCGAAGGAAATCGCCATATCCATTGGGCTACGGGATGAATACTTCTTTTATTTCAGCGTTCTGGCAGAATGGACAAACCGCACTGCCAAGAAAGGCGCGGTTGCCAAGGAAATGCAGGACCGGCTTGAACAGATTTTGCAGCAGCAGAATCTTGAGGACAAGCAAAAGGAAATGGATGCACTCAGACAGCAGCAAATCGAAATGCTATGCCAGACTACCTCTGATTTATTCGGACTTAACACACCGATTACAGCGCAGGATTGCGCATACGCCACGAAACATTGCGAATTGAAGGATTTGCCGCAAGCCATTAAAACAGTCGCTCAGAAACGTGCTGACGTCGAACAGAAGATGATGGAAACGGTCGCGCCAGCGGTTACTCCAGCCACACCGGCACCGGAACCGAAGAAAGTCAACGAAGCACCTGTGCAAAAGGTTTACGACGTGGAACTTGTTATCAAGAATCTGCCGGAAAGTCGGCTGGCATATCTTAAAGAACAAATGTGTGATATCGCATGTGAATTCACTGTACGGGAGGCTGAATGATGATTAAATCAGAGAGCATCAAAGAGTTGGCAACGGCTCTTTCCAAATTTCAAAATGAGGTACAGGATCCGGCGAAGAACAGCGATAATCCATTTTTTAAAAGCAAGTATGTTGAGCTTGACGATCTTCTGGCCAGCGTACGGCCGGTACTCACAAGGAACGGCCTGTCAATTTTGCAGGAGCCGAGCAGTGACGGCACCAACGTCACCGTGAAGACCGTACTGCTGCATAATTCGGGCGAATATATCGAATTTGAAGCATTGGCCCTAAAGCCGGTGAAAAGCGATCCACAGGGGCTTGGCAGTGCGATCACCTACGGCAGACGGTATGCGCTTTCCTCCATCCTTGGTGTCGCCTGGGATGCGGATGACGACGGCAACAAGGCCAGCGGCAAAGAGCAATACAAACAGGGTTCGCCAAGGCCACAAGCAGAAGCGACCCCGAAGCAACCAGATAAAAAGCAATTACTGATCCGGCTAATGCACCAGGCGAAAGAAAGCGGCCTATCAGCGGACGATATCAAGCAGTTGATGCAATTCAAATTCAAAATAAATAAGTCGGATGATTTGAGCGTTGCCCAAATTGAGGATCTGCTGAAAAATTCCGGCCGGTACTGGAACGATTTTCTGCGGAGTGTAGCAGAAAGCGAAACAGCATAAGAAGTGAGGGGCTTCGGCCCCTTTGAAATAAGGTGAGGACATGGAAAGAGAAAATAAACAGCAAATATCGTATTATGCGGTAATACCGGCAAACGTAAGATACGACAAAAATATTACGGCAAACGCTAAATTACTTTACGGCGAAATAACAGCGCTGTGCAATCAAAAAGGATATTGCTGGTCAAGTAACGATTACTTTTCTAAACTTTATTGCGTTAGCAAAAAGACTGTCTCTCGTTGGATCCAAGACTTAATCACCGGCGGGTATGTCTATTCAGAAATAATTTACGCCGAAGGGGGGAAGGAAATTGTCCATAGGTATCTACGAATTTGTCCGGAGGGTATGGACAAAAATGGGGGTACCCCTATGGACAAAAAGGTTAAAGATAATACTACAGTATTTAATAATACAAAGAATAGTATATTGTCGGACAAGCCCGACGGTGTAGAAAAAATCATTGAATACCTCAACCAGCGGATTGGAACGGAATATAAAACAACGACAAGTAAAACAATCTCTCTCATAAATGCAAGACTAAAAGAAGGATTCACGATAGACGACTTCTTCACAGTAATCGAAAAGAAAGCAGCAGAATGGGTAAATGACGAAAAGATGGAGCGCTATCTCAGACCGGAAACACTATTTAGTAACAAGTTTGAATCCTATCTCAATCAGAAGGAGACAATACGGCCTGATCCCAGTGATGACATGGTGAAGAAGTACGGCAAACTAATCTAGGAGGTGAGACTTATGGCAACCGGGTTTGATGTGGAATGCGAGAAAAGCATACTGGCGGCGATGATGCAGAAAGATAAGTACCTTTCCCAGATCGTCACCGAGATTCAGCCGGATGACTTCACGCAAGACGGTTTGCGGCAGTTGTTCCTCCTGATAGCCGATATGTATAACGCCAATAGGCTGGTATCGGTGCAGTCGGTGCTGATTGAAAACAGCGACGAGATAAAAAAACTAAATTTCGGTTGTTCTTACACCATGCTGGCAACGCAGCTGATTTTGGGTGGCGTAGAAGCGATGATAGCGCGGCTCAAAGAAGAAACGAGAATCCGCAAGCTATTGCAGCTGTCGGACGATATCCGCAATCTTGCAAGCGGTGATGCCGACAGTGCCCAGATTGTAGAAGTCGCTGAAACCGCCCTGCTTTCGTTTAACGCGTCCGGAGTAGAACGGGTATACATTTCCCCTCAGGAGATGGCAGAAACCTGCATGGACGCAGTATGCGAGCGTATGGATAATGATAAGCGACACGAGAAGGTGCTGTATACAAGTTTCAAAAAGCTCAATGAAATAACCGGCGGCTTTGAAAAGGGCGATTTGGTTATCCTTAGCGGTGAAACCGGAACTGGTAAATCGGCTTTTGCCATGAATATGGTCAAGGACATTGGCATCACGCAGAAAAGACCGGCAATCTACCTTAATAGCGAAATGAGTGCCGACCAAATGGCACTACGGTGGAGCGCGCACCTGGCGAGCGTCAGTCATACGAAAATCCGCAACGGGAAAATCAGTGACGATGAATTCCGGCGGGTCACTGGCAAGCTGGACAAGCTATATACCAGTCAACTGCACACGCTGACCATACCGGACTTGCAGATTGCCAATGTTGTCTCCGAAACTAGGCGGGCGAAGAAACAGCACAACGTCGAAATGGTCATTGTTGACTATATTGGTCGTATGGACACGACAAACAGCAAGAACCGGGACGACTGGCAAGTGCTGAAAGCGGCGGCGCAGAAACTAAAGACGATGGCGCAGGAAATGGGCCTGGTGGTCGTGATGATTGCCCAGCTCAATGAATCCGGCAAACTAGCGCAATCCTCTTACATGAGCCACGAAGCTGATTTGTGGGTGAATTTAAAAAGAATCAGCGAGGACGATCAACCGAAATTTGCGCCGTGGAATGTGATTTTGGAGATAAAAAAGGCAAGAAACGCGGATGCTTCAAAGGGTTTGTCGATGCGATTTAATGGGGATGTATTGACCTATACCGACGATAAGGAGGTAGCGCAAGGATGGTATGCACAAGACCAGGGAACGCAGGCGGCACGGTTTGGGGCGGTGATATCTATGCCAGACAAAAAGAACGCTCCGAAGTCTTACAAAAATGGGTGAATGGAGAAATACCCCGCGAAGCGGCGCGAGTAATAGTTGGGCGATTAAACCGTGAAATTGATGAAATTTCTAGCCGTGGCGGCTGGGCCCGGCTCAAAAGAAAGGTTGGGAGCATGTGAAACCTAAATACAAAAAATGGCTAACGCCGTCTGGCCTCATTGATCTCGAGGAAATGGCATATAAATGTGGTGGCATCACAGCACTGCAAGCAAAACTTGGTATCGGGCAATCTACAATGCATCGTTGGCGTGAGCACATCGAAATTGATGAGGCGATTGAGCGTGGGCTGGCGAGGGCGAATAAAACAGCAAAGCCTCTGCCGGTGCTGCGAGAAAAGCCGAAGGTACTGGAAGATATGTTGGCATGGTGCGATCCGGTGGGGGTGATGGGATGAAAAACTGGAAACACACACAGCGTAAACGTGCAGTAAATTGGGCAAACGCCTTGAGCTGGCAAATGATGCTGCCGCCGGAAAGCCGAGACATGAAGCTGGTGCGGCGGCTGCGCAAGAGATTGGAGATGGGCTGATGCTTGTTGAAGAAACACTCTTCGGGACGGTCGATAAAGTAAAAGTGGCAATTGCCCGATTGAAGCTCAATGAACCGCCGGAGGGCTATTATGTAGCATTCAGCGGGGGGAAAGATAGTTGTGTGATATTGGATTTATGTAAACGTGCTGGTGTTAAATTCGATGCGCATTATAACCTAACTACGGTTGATCCACCGGAGCTAGTTTATTTTATCCGGAATGAATATCCAGAAGTTGAAAAGCACTTTCCGGAAAAAACCATGTGGCAATTGATAGAGCAAAAAGGCATATTACCAACCCCGATGGTTAGATATTGCTGCGCTGAACTAAAAGAAAGAGGCGGGAAAGGGAGATTCATAATAACTGGCGTCAGACATGAAGAATCTGTTAAAAGATCAGGCAGGAAGTTAGTAGAAACTTGCAAGAATGGTGGCGGCAAGCGGTTCTTACACATCGTTATAGATTGGGATAAAGACGAAGTTTGGGAATATATACACAAATACAATGTTTCATATTGCTCTTTGTACGATGAAGGTTTTAATCGGATCGGGTGTGTTCTGTGCCCTTTTCAGACTGCTAAGGCGAGAAAGGCAGATATTGAACGATATCCTCGAATCGTTGAGTGCTATCACAATGCAATTAATCGAGGATATAGAGCAGAAAATAGCACTTTTCAGAATGCAGATGAAATGTGGGAATGGTGGCTTTATCAAGGATATCGCCGCGAGCACAAAACAGAAGATGAGAGGCAAACGGCCATATATGGTCTTATGGCTGATGAATCTATAACCTAGGAGGGATAATCTTGGATGATCTCAACAAAAAAATCGCTTACGTCGAAGCTGACAAAGCACAAACCGGCCGAGACTGGGTGATTATACAGAGATATGGCACATATGAGCCGTGGACGGTGAGAGCACTGGAAAAATCGAGTGGCAGCTATAACGTGGTGTATCGCACAGATGGAGTTATGCCGCAGGAAACTCCACGAATGACGGTCGGTGAGTATGCGGCGCAGGTGTATGAGCGGAGGGAACGGGCGTGAGGATAGCT